>NZ_JBLXBI010000001.1:0-1138219 GCF_048265525.1 Idiomarina sp.
GTTGTGACAGTTTATGTCTGGCGGCCATAGCGGTGTGGCACCACCTGAATCCATTCCGAACTCAGAAGTGAAACACACCAGCGCCGATGGTAGTGTGGGGTCTCCCCATGCGAGAGTAGGTCACCGCCAGACTATTAATAAAACAGCCCTTCGCTTATGCGAGGGGCTTTTTTTATGTCTGAAATTCTCCTTTCAATCAGCTACGACCAAAGTCCTATTCCCCTTGTTAACAATTGCATTTACATTTGTTATCGATTCAAAACAATAATGTTGAACAACTGGAGGGGACGTTATGGCATTCGAAAGCGAATCCCATGCCAAAGCGTATTGGAAAGAAAACCTCAGCTTGATGCTCAAGCTGCTAATTGTATGGTTTGTCGTTTCCTATGGCTTTGGAATTATATTGGTGGACGTGCTTAACGAAATCACTTTCTTCGGCTTTAAGCTGGGATTCTGGTTCGCACAGCAAGGCTCCATTCTGACTTTCATCGTGCTTATCTTCATTTATGTGAGAGGCATGGCCGCGTTAGATAACAAATACAATGTACACGAGGACTAAGGCGCTATGGATATTCAAACGCTCACCTTTATAATCGTCGGCCTGACTTTCGCGCTATACATAGGTATTGCGATTTGGTCACGTGCCGGCTCAACTAATGACTTTTATGTAGCAAGCGGCGGAGTTAACCCTATTGCCAATGGTATGGCAACGGCCGCAGACTGGATGTCAGCTGCTTCTTTTATTTCAATGGCGGGTATCGTAGCCTTCGCAGGTTATGATGGCTCTGTTTACCTAATGGGGTGGACTGGTGGCTATGTACTGCTGGCTATGTGTCTTGCTCCTTACTTACGTAAGTTTGGCAAATTCACCGTGCCCGACTTTATTGGTGACCGCTATTACTCTCAGACTGCGCGTACTATTGCAGTTATCTGCGCGATCCTGATCTGTTTTACCTACATTGCAGGTCAAATGCGAGGTGTTGGTGTCGTATTCTCCCGCTTCCTGGAAGTTGACATCGCAACTGGCGTTATCATCGGTGCCATAATTGTCTTCTTTTATACCGTACTGGGTGGCATGAAAGGGATAACCTACACTCAGGTAGCACAGTATATTGTATTGATGTTCGCTTACATTGTGCCTGCGGTATTCTTGTCATTAATGATGACCGGTCACGTACTGCCTCAAACGGGCTTTGGCGCCACCATAGCCGATGGCGTTCCGGGCTCCGGGCAGTTCTTACTTGAACGACTGGATGGATTATCGACCGAGCTAGGTTTTGCTGAATACACCGAAGGTGTGCGTAGTAAAGTTGATGTGTTCTTCATTACTGCAGCATTGATGGTAGGTACCGCTGGTCTGCCTCACGTTATCGTGCGTTTCTTTACTGTACCGAAAGTACGTGATGCACGCCGTTCAGCTTTCTGGGCTCTGACTTTCATCTCAGTAGTTTACTTAACAGCTCCGACTATTGCTTCGTTTGCTAAAGTAAATATTTTCAACACCATCAATGGGCCAGACCTACAAGGTGTTGAATACGATAACGCGCCAAGCTGGATTAAAAACTGGGAAAAAACCGGTCTTATTACGTGGGAAGACAACAACAACGACGGCAAAATGTTTTACTCAGGTGATGAACGCAATGAAATGACCATTGACCGTGACATCATGGTATTGGCGAATCCAGAAATTGGTGAATTGCCGGCCTGGGTTGTCGCTTTGGTTGCTGCAGGTGGTGTTGCGGCTGCACTTTCCACTTCCGCTGGTCTTCTACTCGTTATATCAACCTCCGTTTCGCATGACTTACTGAAACGAAATTTGGCGCCGAATATAACGGATAAACAAGAGTTGTTCTACGCCAGGGTTGCAGCTGCGACGGCAATTGTCATCTCAGTCTACTTTGGTATATACCCGCCCGGCTTCGTAGCGCAGGTGGTCGCCTTTGCCTTCGGCTTAGCCGCAGCAAGCTTCTTCCCTGCGATAATCATGGGTGTGTTCCATAAACGTATGAACAGCACAGGTGCGATAGCTGGTATGGTTGTCGGTATACTATTTACCTTCAGTTATATCGTGTACTTCAAATTCGTCGCCCCCGAGCTGAATACTCAAGAGAACTGGTTGTTCGGAATTTCCCCTGAGGGTATTGGTACCTTAGGCATGATCATCAACTTTGTTGTAGCAGTTGTCGTGCATAAGTTTACTGGTGACGCCCCGGAAGAAATTCAGGAACTGGTTGAGTCTATACGGTATCCAAAAGGGTCCGGTGAAGCTAAGTCTCACTAACGAGATGTACCTCAATTGAAGCCCAGCCCCGTGCTGGGCTTTTTATTGACTAACTCAAGTTAATACACAAAACTGAAATCAGCTTCTTTATAATTTAGGATTAGCCATGGAAGTTAATTCATTTCTACAAGACTGCCCTCCTTTTGACACGTTATCTGAAGAGCAAAGAAACTGGGCTGTCTCTCAGTTGCAGTCGGTCTATATGAATGAGCAGAACTGTAACGATATATTAAAAGATATGAGGCCTGCGCTGTTTATCGCGCGTTCAGGTGTGTTTGATTTACGAGGAGCTGACGGACGACTGATAGAGCGTTTGGAGAACGGCGATTTGTTTGGCTACCCGTCTTTGCTATCAGGTCGCGAAGTGGTTAATAAATTGCAGGCGATAGAAGACGGTATCGTGTACGTGTTGCCACAGTCGGCGTTTGATCGCCTTCGTAATGCATCAAAACCTTTCGAGCAATACTTTATAAGAGCCCATGGGCAACGTTTATTAACAGAACAAAAAAGTGATGATGGCACCGATAGTGACTGGAGCGAGCAGACGGTTGGCAGTGTTGTGTCCATGCCTCCGGTCAGTTTATCCAGTAGCACATCGGTACAAGAAGCCGCTAAGTTAATGGCTAGCCATGGAATATCGTCTGTTTTGGTCGTTGATGAAACCCAGCTGGTCGGCATTTTAACGGACAGAGACTTAAGAAACCGGGTAGTGGCTGAAGGCTTACCGCTGGATGTGCGCGTTTCTGCGGTAATGACACAATTACCTGAATCGGTTTACGAAAATCGTTCGTTAATGGATGCGCTAACCACTATGACCTCCAGTAATATTCATCACTTACCGGTGGTTAATGACCAGAACCAACCCGTAGGGATGGTAACGGCAACGGACTTAATTCGTCAGCAACGTAGCGATCCTGTCTTTCTTATCAGCGCCATTCGTAAGGCAAATAGCAAATCCCAATTAATAGAAGAAGCGCAAAAACTTCCCGAGTATCTGCAGACCTTTGCCAACCGCGTAAAGCAAACCTCTGTCTTAGGACGGCTTATGGCATCGGTCACTGATGGCATGACGCGTCAACTGATACAGCTGTATGAACAAGAAAACGGTGCTGCACCAGCCGCTTATAGCTGGTTAGCATTTGGCTCGCAGGGCAGAGAAGATCAAACTTTAAGCTCAGATCAGGATAACGGTCTTTTACTCAGTAATGATTTGTCCGATAAGCAAAAAGACTGGTTTGCCGGTTTAGGAGATTACGTCTGTGAAGGGCTAAATGAGTGTGGTATCCCATCTTGCCCGGGAAATATTATGGCATCCAACCCCGAGTGTCGGGGGACTATAGACCAATGGAAGGAACGTTTCCGGAGCTGGGTTGAAAGCCCGACACCAAAGGCACTCATGTATTGTCAGATATTTTTTGACAGCAGGCCGGTTGTTGGTCCGGGTAAGTTTTATCAAGAATACCGCGAGCAGATTGCGAGCTTAGCGAAGAACGAGATGTTCCTGGGGAATTTAGCTATTTTGGTTAACCGCATAGCCGTACCTTTGGGGTTGTTTAACCGCCTACGTACAGAGGATACCGATGACGGCGATACCATAGATATTAAACGTTACGGCATTGCTTTAATTAACGACATTGCGCGTATTTACTCATTGCAGGCCGGAATCACGTCACCAGGCACTGCTGCACGTTTAAACGCACTAAAAGGCAGCCGTTTGTTAAATCGTCGCGATAATCAGTCACTGCTGGAAGCCTGGGAATTTTTGACGCAACTCAGGTTGAACCATCAGTTAAAAGTATGGGGCAGCGACAAACCAAAGAATGCCATAGACCCTGATGAACTGAGTACGCTTTCAAGACGTCAGTTAAAAACTGCTTTTAAAATTATAAAAGAAGCGCAGCAGGGCGTTGGTCTTAAGTTTAGCCGGCAAGGGTACTAATTATGTCTCAGTGGCTGCAAAAACTGGCTCATTGGTACGACAGACGACAGAAGTTAAAACAGCCGTGGCAAAGCCTGCGATATGTAGCGCTCGACATTGAGAGCACCGGACTGGATCCGAAAAAGCATCAAATTTTATCTATTGCCTGGATGAGCATTCATCCACCCGTGATGCACCTGGGGAACGCCCAGTATCATGTTTTCGCTCACGGACAAGAGCTTGAACTCGGGCAAAGCCCCACCATTCATGGTTTAACCAGGCAAGATTTTTTGCACAGTTCTGAACCTAAACAAACCTTTGCTATGCTAAGCCGTGCTTTGAATGATGCCGTGTTAGTTTGTCACCACAAAGGTATGGACTGGCGTTTTCTGAAGCATATAGAAGCGCAGTACGGTATTCCTTTTAAACCCCTGGCTATATTCGACACCTTAGCGTTCGAAAAACATAAGCTTGAACGCAACCCTCATCAACCTATTCACGGCGGTCAGCTGACTCTTAGTGCTTGTCGTAAGCGTTACAACTTACCTGACTATAATGCCCACCATGCACTGACCGATACCGTTGCTTGCGCTGAGCTTTTTTTGGCGCAGTGTTACGGGTTCAACATGTCTAAACCCCCTTTAAATTTGTTAATAAAAAGTATTGGTTAATTCATTAAAATCAACATTTTACAATCAGTAAACATATGTGTTTTTTATAGTTACACTCGTTAATTTTTTTAATAAAAAAGAATACTTAATAGCCTTTAAGGTTAATTGTTGAGCAGTCAGTTCCAGTGCTATAAGAAAAGACCTAAGTGCCTATTGAAATGAACTCCTTACAGCGTTAAAAGGTTGTTACCGAAAACGGGTGGTCGAACAATTAGTAGTCAGGCTACCATCGGTTTCAGGTTGCTTTCGCCAATCAAGCAACTCAAAAATAATGTTCCAGGGAGTAATTTTAATGAATACTAATACCTTCCGTAAAAGCGTAACAGCTTTGGCTGTTACTGCGACGTTAGGCTTTCCTGCATTTGTTGCAGCACAAGACTCAGGCGCTAACGATGTTGAGCGCATTCAGGTTACAGGTTCGCGTATTAAGCGTACCGACATGGAAACCGCAAGTCCGGTTTCTGTATTCGACGCCGAAGCTATTGAAGCTTCTGGTTTTACCACTATGGAAAACTTTATCCATAATCTTCCTTCCATGAACGGAGCCATGAACGGTTCCAGTACAAACAATGGTTCTGGCGGTTACGCAACAGCAAACCTTCGCGGTTTAGGAAGTGCAAGAACACTCATTCTTATTAATGGTCGTCGCTATGCATCAGGTGACCTGAACGCCGTTCCTATGGCTATGGTTCAGCGTGTAGAAGTTTTGCGTGACGGCGCTTCCACTATATACGGTTCTGACGCCATTGCCGGTGTTATCAACTTTATTACCAAGACAGATTTTGAAGGTGCGGAGTTTAGTGCCCAGTACGACTTAACTGGTGAAGGTGATGGTGAAACCACTAAGCTTTCAGGTGTTATTGGTACGTCAAGTGGTAAAGGCAGTGTTGTTTTGGGTCTTGAATACCAAAACCGTAATGCAATCGGTCAGGCTGACCGTGATTTTTCACGCATTCCGCTCGCTGAGAAAAATGGCAAGGCCGTCTTTGATGGTTCTACAATAAATGAGTTCGGTTCTTTTGTACCAACAGGAGAAAAGAACACATACGTACTAGACCCTCAGACTGGTGAACAGCGTTTGTTTAATGCGCAAGAAGACGGTTATAACTACGCAACTGATTCTTACTTAAAATCACCACAAGAACTCTTTACCATTAACGCGGTAGCTAATTACGATATTACTCGCGATTTACGCGTGTTCTTAGAGGGTGGTTACGCGAATCGTCAATCTAATCAGCTATTAGCGCCAACAGGTACTTTTTGGGGCGCGCCAGTTGACGCGGACTTTGAATATAATAAAACTGGAAAAGACCTATCGGTTTACCGTCGACTGACTGAAACTGGTGGCCGGGAATATACACAGGACTTCTCAGATTATCGAATGGTCTTAGGTTTCGAGGGCTACCTGGATAACGGTTGGTCATGGGATATTTCATATAATTATGCTCGTTATGTAGATACAACGGTAGAGTATAATCAAGCAAACCGTACACGTTTCAATACGTTGCTTGATGAAGAACTTTGCAATAGCGACGAAGAGTGTCCGGGAATATGGAACCCTTTCGAGGCCGATTCATTGACTGATGAAATGATGGATTATGCTCTGATTGCCAATTCTCCTGTTGTTCGTGGCACCACCAAACAGTTTATGGCGAACTTAACTGGTGACACAGGTAGCTGGTCATTACCTGCAGGCTCTATTGCATGGGCTGCTGGTGTTGAAAAACGCTGGGAATCTTATGAAAACCAACCAGACGGTGCCGCCGCGATTGGTCAGATTTATAGCACTCCAGGTATTCCATCAGAAGGCTCGTATGATGTGGAAGAAGCTTATATTGAGGTAGATGCACCACTACTGCGTGATTTACCCGGTGTACAATCTTTAGATTTATCGGCTGCTGTAAGACGTTCCGATTACAACTTCCTCGACGCACAAACTACTACTAAATTTGGTCTTGAGTACGTTCCTAAAGATGGTTTATTGGTGCGTGCAACTATCGCGGAAGGGTTTCGTGCCCCCACTATTGATAACTTGAACAGTCCTCAGGTTATTTCATTCTCTAGGTACGTTGATCCCTGCACTGAGTATGGCGACAGCAGCAATGATATTCTGGATGCTAACTGTAAGGCCGATGGGTTAGATAGTGATTTCACTCCCAAAACTAGCCAGTCAGCAACCATTTTATCTGGAAATGCAGATCTGAAACCAGAAACTTCTGATAGCTTCACGCTGGGTGTAGTTTATCAACCAGAGTTTATGGATAATTTAAATGTCGCTATCGACTACTACGATATCGAAATTGAAAACGGCATCGGCGCGCCAGATATAAGCTTGATTGCTGAGCAGTGTTACACAAGTGAAAACTTTTCTTCTGCATCATGCGATTTAATTCTGGGACCAGAGGCCGTTGATACGAAAAGCTGGCCTTCTTCTGATTATCGCGATGCGCAGGGTACGTTAGCTGGTACCGATGCAACGACTCAAAACATTTCAACGTTTGAAACGTCTGGTATTGATTTTGACGTTAACTGGAATGATGAAGTTGCCGGAGGCCTTCTAAACTTGCGTCTTGATGGTACATACCTGAAGGACTATAACTATCAGGTTCAGGAAGGTGCTGCTCCTTTGGAACTCGCCGGTAATTTCGGTGCTGATTCTAACTTCGCAGGTCGTATCGCTGCTTTCTCAAAATGGCGTACTAACTTCACCGCGTCTTATAAAGTTGAGGATGTTGCTGTCACTTGGATCTCACGATTCCAGTCTGGAGTTGATGATGTCAACTACGATAGCAGCGACTTGAGCAGCTCAGTAGGTAGTTACATCTACCATGACATGCAAGCGTCTTACTTCTTTAATTCAGAGACAACCTTTACGCTGGGTATTCGTAACTTGTTCGACAAGCAACCTCCGTACGTATCGAACAACAACGATATGAATACGTTGAACACCTCTTACGATACAGCGGGTCAATACTGGTATGCACGTGTTGGCTTCCGCTTCTAATAGTCTTTTTAGAGCGTTATAAAACAGCAGCCCGGCTCTTTGAGCCGGGCTTTTTTGTGGTAGCATGAAAGTATCGTTGCAGTAGTACTGGAGTGTATAACAATGAAAACAACAAAAAACCCGTGGAGTGACTATTGGCAAAAAGGCGAAAAAGCTAGCTTTTTAGACGATAAAGCACGCCTACAGGCCTACCAAATGCGCAAGTTCTGGTTTGAGCGTATGGACGAAAATGAGTTGAAGCAACCAATTGTGGATGTAGGCACTGGTAACGGCATTGTCGTTCAATGGCTAACGGAATATTCGCAAGAAAAAGGCAAAAAGCTCGATGTGCTGGGAATAGATTTAGCCGAGCTTAAGCCTTTTAATGACGGATTGAAGCTACACGCCGAAACGCCTTACGAAACCTTTAAGCTGCCTTCGAATAAAAAAGTGGGCACCTTTGTGTCGCACTTTGGTCTTGAATACGGTGATATGCAAGCTGGGCTTAAAAATTTACACCTGCAACTTAAGCGTGGCGGGAATGTTATTGCTTTAGTGCATTCGACCGATTCAAACATATATAAAAACAGCAAAGCGTTGTTTGAGTTTATCCCTTCTGTGCTTAAACAGTTGAAAAAATCGGTAACACCGCTTCAGGAAGCCCTGTTAAAACATGGTCCTAATAATTTGCCAAAAGCCGCGTTGCAGGAACAGCATAACCTAAACCAATTCGCCAGAAAGTACGAGCGGTACGGCGCTTTCCAGGCCATGAACTTTGTTCCGGCAACAAAGCATGCATTGCAGGCCGCGGCACAGGGAAATTCTGATGAGTCACACCGAGTGCTGTCAGGTTACATTAACGCGATAAATGAACACAAAGCCCGGTTGGTTAGTTTGCTAAGAGCAACCGAGCAATTAGGTGATATAGCTAATACTGCAGCACTTTTCGAAAGCGCGGGTTTTAAAAATGTAACGGTTCAGACCGTCGCCTTTCCTGAAACGGGAGTGGTTGGTAGTTGCGTTACGGCCTCTAAATGAAAAAAACAACAAGGCTTATTTGAAGCCTTGTTTAACACTTACCAAACAATAACAACAAAATTAACACTAAAAGTTTACAACCTTTTAACTTCCTGTTAGATTCTAAACAGCTTCTATAAAAGAAGCGATATAATAAAAACGTTCCAGGGAGTTTTTACTCATGAAAAATATGACATTTCGTAAAAGCTTAACGGCAGCAGCAGTAGCTGCGTCTTTAGGTTTTCCTGCATTAGCAGTTGCGCAAGATGCGCAAAATGATGTAAATGCAGAAGAGCAAGTAGAACGAATTCAAGTAACAGGTTCTCGTATCCGTCGTGCAGACGTCGAAGGTGCTAACCCTGTTTCAGTTTTCACAAGCGCAGACTTGGAAAAAGTTGGTATCACGGACGTTGGTGACTTCATCCAAAGAATGCCAGCTATGTCAGGTTCACCAATTGGTACTACGACCAACAACGGTGGTAGTGGTGCGGTTACTGTAAACCTTCGTGGTTTGGGTAGCGCTCGTACCTTAACGCTAGTTAATGGTCGTCGTACAGTTGACGGTGGTGACTTCCAGACAATCCCGGCTTCAATGATTGAGCGTATTGAAGTACTGAAAGACGGTGCTTCTGCTGTATACGGTGCGGACGCTGTTGCTGGTGTTGTTAACGTCATTACTAAGAAAAGTGTTCAGGGCGTTGAAGTTAACTTTCAATACCGTACGTCTACAGAAACTGAAAGTGACCGTGAACGCACTTTAAGTATCGTTACTGGTCGTGAATTTGCCGATGGCGATTTCGTGTTTGGTGTTGATATCACTGAACAGTCTCCTGTTTACCAAGGCGATACAGAATTTGATATTTTCCAGTTCCCTTATGCTGGGTTAGATGGAGATTCTGTTGCGCAAAACGGTCCTATAGCTTCAGGTCCTAATGCTAACGCGCAGTTGTTAGGTTCTGGTTCGGTACCTTGTGGTCAAGTAATCACACCATCTGGCAACTATATCTTAGGCCCATGCCAGGACGGTGAAGGTAGCTTTGAATCATGGGATGGTGCTGGTTACGTTGCATCTCGTGATGACTTCCGTGAGTGGGTAGGCTCAGGTCCAGGTAACGATACATATAACTATGCGCCTGTAAACTTCATCCAGACCCCATATACTAAGATCAATGTATTCTCAAATGGCTCGTTTAAGGTAGCGGATGACGTTGAAGCGTATACTGAACTGCGTGTAAATAAACGTGAATCACAACAAATGTTAGCGGCTACTCCTTACGATACAGCGTTTAACCCTGCTTTCTCTAGCGATCTTGCTGTATCCCCAGATAACTATTACAACCCGTTTGATGAAGATGTAACGCGAGTTCGTCGTCGTGTTTTAGAAGTTGAGCGTGGCTTTACTCAAGACATTCTTCAAGGGCAGGCTGTATTAGGCCTACGCGGTTATCTGACAGATACTTGGAGCTTTGATGTAAACTATAACTACGGTTATAGATCGCGTACAGATATTGACACTGGTCAGTTTACAGGCTCGCGTTTAGCAACAGCCTTAGGCCCATCCTTTGAGGATGCAGAAGGAAATATTGTTTGTGGTACACCAGGAAATGTAGTTGATGGTTGTGTGCCAATGAACCTTTTCGGCGGTAATGGCTCAATCACCCCTGATATGCTCGATTATGTAGGTGTAACGCTGTCCGATCACTACAGAAGCCAATTAGATACGTTTAATGCTTCATTGTCTGGCGATTTATTTGAACTGCCTGCGGGCTGGGTTGGTGCAGCGTTTGGTTATGAATACCGTCGTGACTGGTACTCTTACTCACCTGACTCAGGTAAAGCTCAAGGCACTGTAACCGGTAACACCGGTGGCGGCACCGACGGTAGTATAGTTGTGAACTCCTTGTTCGGTGAGGTTGCTTTACCAATTCTGTCAGGCGCACCTTTAGCTGACATTTTAGAAGCAGATGTTGGTTTCCGCTACGATGACTTCAGCACATTTGGTAGTGAAACTACGTTCCAGGCAGGTATTCGCTGGCAGCCAGTTGACGGCTTGTTAGTACGTGGTACTTACGGTGAAGTATTCCGTGCGCCGACAATTAGTGACTTGTACAGCCCTCAAGTTGATAGTTTCCCTTCAGGATCTGATCCTTGTCGTGCGACTAACTGGGGTGACTTAAACGGTGATCAGCAAGCTAACTGCGTAGCCCAAGGTGTACCTCAAGGCGGTCATGGTAATGATGACTCTCAGTTACGCGCTAAAGTTGGCGGTAATGAAGAGCTACAACCTGAAAGCGGTGATACAACGACTATTGGTTTTGCATGGTCTCCTGAGTTCGCGGATGGCTTTAACGTTACTTTAGACTGGTACAAAATTGATATCGAAAATGTTATCGATTCAGTCTCGGCGCAAAACACACTAAACGGTTGTGTTAATGGCGTTCAATATTTATGTGACCTAGTTACTCGTCGTGACAACGGAACACTGCAACAGATTGTTGCATTGCCTCAAAACTTAACTTCTCGTGTTGCTGAAGGTATTGATGCGGAATTTGAATATAACTTCTCTACTGAAGTTGGTGAGTTCCGTGCATTCTTGGGTTGGACTCATGTTTTGAAACGTGAAAACACAGTTGTTAACGAATTTGGTGACCTAGAAACTGTTGATTTAGCTGGTACTTATGACCAACAATATACTGGTGAGACTTATGCAGAGGACAAAGCTAACTTTACGTTAGACTGGTTCTGGGAAGATCTCACAGTTTCGTATGCTGCCGAGTACATCGGTGGATTGGATTATGAGTTCCTTTATGTACCTCAGCCGTCTACAGTTGATTCGCAGATGTATCATGACTTGTCAGTAGCTTATGACAGTGAGTGGGGAACTCGTTTCTCTATCGGTCTTACTAATATTACTGATGAAGAACCTCCATACATTGATGGTGCTTTGAACGGTTCAACCGATCCGTCAACCTATCGTGTTCTTGGACGCGGTGCCTTCTTCCGTGTAAGCCACACTTTCTAAGTTGATTACTTTGTAAGGCAAAGCCCAGCATTAGCTGGGCTTTTTTGTTTTGGCTGTTACTGAATAGCTCGTCTTAAGTTTCTCGATTATCGAGAATTATTCAGAGAGTCCGACATCAAGAGAACTCTAGCCTCGTCGTGGCCTCAGGGTATTTTTAATATGTCTTTTCCCGTTTCAATATCATTGAGATGCTTCTCAAGCTCACGTATTCGCAGTTTATCGACGAGCAGTTGTGCTGCTTCAAGTCGAAATTGAGGACTGACATTAGGTTTTGGCCTCTTGGCGCATGATAGCGTCTTTAATTAGTTGGCCAAATTCAGTTTTACACTACATTAAAAGCTGGTGAGTGGAACAATTATTGTTTTTCATATAGCACAAGCGATCGAAAATCGAATGCACGACTTTATAGCTAAACCTTCCCCAGAACCAGCCGATAACAACACATAAGCGCTATCATTAAAGGTCAGGCTATGTTTTATCGGGTGCTCATTCTTTGTTTCTCACTACCGTTTTTCTTGTTGTCAGGCTCAGTAGGGGCGCAAGCTAACAATCCCCACGAAGCTATCGGCGACGACTTAGCGGAGCAGCTCGCGAGTCAGCTCTCGCACAACAATCATTCTCACTATGGGTCTAATATTGGCGTAACTCGCTGGGTGCTGGCGGAAACGCTTGAGCAGCCGCAAGCGGGTGACTCGTTAAACGAACTCAGCCATCAGTTGAGCGAAAGCATCTATGCGCATCTTAAAGAGCGTAATTTAAGCCTGGTTGAGTTTCGTGCCCAGTCTTACATCTCTGTCGCAGAAGAGGGAGCTACGCTGCTTTCCCGTAACGTAGATGAACTTGAACAACATCCTGAAATTGACTGGGTTCTGGTGGGAACTCTGTCTCGTAAGGACGCGGGGACTATGGTTAATTTGCGTATTGTTGACCGTCGTAATCAGGAAGTTTTGGCTGCGGCTAATCGTTATGTTCCTAAGCACTTGTATTGGCCAAATAAACAAACTGAATTAGTTAACGGTCGTTTACAACGTCATTAAAAAGAGGCATCGCCATGAAGTTATCCATTTTTGTAAGTTTTACTGCGTTGTTTCTGGGTGCCTGCACCATGTCGCCGACTAAGCAGGAAGTAGCGCAGACTGAAGTAAGCGAGGAAGAGAAAGCGGTAGCAGAAGAAATTTATACTCAGCCGTACAGTGCCAGGTATAGCTCAGAACTTGCCGAGCAACTGGTCAAGAATGCCAGCATTCGGTTAAATACCGCCAAGGTGGGTATAACCAATTTAGTTGGGGTAACTGGTCAATATGATCAAAGCTCGCCGTTAAGTATGGTGCTGTCAGAGCAATTGGTGCAGGAGCTACACAGTCGTGAGCTAAGCGTTCTCGACTTTAAAGCAACTGACTTTATCCGGGTGACTCCAAAAGGTGACTTTGCGTTAACTCGTGACTATCTGGAACTCGATGAGATTATGCCAATTACTCATGTATTGGTCGGTACTTTGTCTCATCACCGGGATGGCGTTATGGCTAACGCTCGGCTAGTGAATATCAATACCAAAGAAGTGGCCAGTGTGGCTCAGGTATTTATTCCGGAGTCGGCGGTTAGGCAGCTGGACGAAAACTATGGGCAACCGGTACTTCGCAAGGCTCCATAAATAGAAAGGGCCTGACGCTTTGTGTCAGGCCCAATACTTTCCAACGTAATACTTTCTATCGTAGCTTTTATTAACGTAACTTTTACTAACGTAATTCGGGCTTCAATAAAGACATAAACTCACGAATGCGCTCAGCATTTTTGCCCACATCGCTGCGGCCCACACGTGACTTACTGCGAATATCTAACTGGCTACCATCTGCTGTACTGCGAACTCTTATCACTACGTCGTCTTTAAAACCAAACCAGGTAGTGGTTGCCGTGGCTTCAATTCTGCCTTCTGCTTCAGAACTTTCTACTAACTCCCAGCCCATTTTATCTACGGCCAGTAATGCAGCCGAAAAAAGTTCATTGGGTGACTCCAGTGACTGGTATGTGCTTAGTTCAGGGTAAGCCTGACGCTGTTGTTTCGCGGTCTCTTCTCCGGCATATTCAACCGGATTGGGCGCATCTGCACGTAGCGGGGCTATGGCAACAAACTCAGGTGGGTTTTGTGTGTCAGTTGTTATGTCGTGAATGGCAGGCACATTCTGTGCTTTCAGGTACTGACTGAAAGGCATATAAAAAGCAAAGCCTCCGGCAATAATGGCTAAACCACTAAGCCCGGCAACCAGCCCTTGTGGGCGACGAATAAAGTACCAGATAATGTTAAGCACAAAGGTTGCCGCACCAATATAAGCAGCCCAGCGCAATAATAAGAATGCTGTGCCTAGCTCAGCCGTTCCGCTTTTGTATAAAGGCCCTGATATAGCCAGCAGCACGACAGATAATAAACCCAGAAGAATAAATAAACCGTGTAACGCTTTCATAAAGACACCCTTGAAGTAATGTTGTCTGCTATTACGTCACTACATTGGGTTTGGGTCAACGGGAATTTAACAGTTTGACCCTTTTAGCGGTTTTCTAAGTTATTTAATTTCCAGTTATAGTCAACAAAACGAATATCTAAAGACTCGAAATTCATATTCTCACCGTTGCCTGAGCTATTGGAAAGAGCCCCTGAATAGGTTCTCAGATAGTCTTGAAGCCCGTCAAAATCCTCCCGGTACCAGTCAAAAATTTTCGACAGATAAATGCCTTTATCATCAATACCGTTTTTATCGCGGTCGCTTAAAAAAGTGATCATCTGATCTTCTAGTTGAGTCTCCAGATTCTCACCGGTAAAGGCTTCCGCGCGCAGCTTAGGGCAGCTTACTGCTGCGCAGACTAAAGCGGCATGTATGCGGGGCTCGTCAAAATCGACCCGAATTTTTTCGTGCTCAACCCAATCCAAAGTACGCTTTTCACTTAGTAGTGTAAAAAACGACTTCTCCCATGGGCTGGAAAATAGCCCGCCTAAATCGCGAATAGAATCAGCATCGCCGGATTCAAATTTATCGATATTGTCGATAATAAGCTGCAGGGTGAAACCGTTATATGCGTTGATTAAAAAGGCCAGTTGCTGCTCATGCGTCCAGCTTTCATATTGCTCTGTCTCAACTGCTGACAACGATGCGAGATAATTGTCCAGAGGCTGACGGTTTTTAGACAACTCACGGTAATTAACCGCAGACTTTAAACCGTTGTTATAGACTGTAACGTGCTCACTTAAAACATCGCTGAAAGCGGCATGAGATTGGTTAAATGACTGTGCGGATGCCGCCATTTGCCAGCTCATAGCCAGAACAAAAAATATGACTCGCATAGTCGCTCCATCTTAAAGGCTCAGTTTGGTATCATACTCGCGTAGTATAAAGAGTGCGATACAAGCGGCTAACATTGGCCATGCCGCAAAAAACAGAAGGTTGTTAAAGGCGTCCAGGTATTGTGGGAATGACGAAAACGTCGACACGGCATGCATGATTAATATTAAACCGTAGGTTATCGTTTTCCATAGTCCAGCAATAAAAGCCAGACAAAGAGCCACTTGAAGTCCGCCCAGTACAGCCGCTAAAGTCGAAGACAAACCACTTATTCCATAAAAGCCTTCGAACACTGCGGCGGTATGCCCCGGGTTCACAAACTTATCTAGCGCCCACACAAACATGACAATGAAAATACCGACCCGGAGTGCTAAAAGTGCCCATGGGAGTTTTTGTTCTAGTGACTGACTCATAGTTGTTTCCGTTGTTGGTTTTGATATTTCACCTGGTGCCATCGCATTCTGCTAGGCGAACTTTTTAAATGGTTCATCTATAGGTGTATTTGCAATATGGTTTGTAAAGTTGCTCATCGTTTTCTGAGCAATTCCCAAAATAACCTCAAGTGCCTGACGCTGTCCGTAACCGGCTTTATAAAAAGACTCAAGCTCAGTTTCGTCGGCGTTACCGCGCTTTTCAAGCATGACCAAAGTAAACTGGCGCAGTGCTTCCAACTTGTCATCGCCTAAGGGCTTACCTGTTTTAATGTTGTCAGTAATAGAATCATTGGCGCCCATATTTTTTGCAATAGCAGTATGAGCAGGAACGCAGTAATGGCATTCGTTGAAAACATTGATGGTTTGCCAGACAACCGTTAACTCGTCTTTGTCAAAGCTACTATTCACGAAAAGCTCGTGCACTTGTTGGTAAGCGTCCAGAATGCCGGGCGCTTCAGCCATGACAGCGTGCAAATTGGGGATCATACCGAAAGCTTTTTCAGAGCCTTCTAACAACTTCTTGCTTTCTTCGGGGGCCGATTCTTTGTCATGCAGTTTAAAGTCACTCATATTTTGCTCCTGAGCTTTTAAGTTGTATTTAATGTTGTGAGTATGAATATAGAATAAAAGCTCAAAAATAAAAGCAGGGCGTAGCAATTCCCGCTGTTTTAGTCATGAATACAGGTGTTTTTGCGTGCTAAGACGAATTAGCTACGAGTGAGTTTGGTGGCGGTACTCTGCTGGGGAGAGACCCGCATACTTTTTGAAAAAGCGGCTGAAGGCTGTTGCCGATTGATAGCCAAGTTGCTCTGCAATCAAGTCCACCGATAGCTGCGAGCTACTTAGCATTATGCGTGCCCGTTGTAATCTGAGTTGGTCGACGAGTTTTTTCGGGGTTACGCCAGTTTTCTTTATACACCTTTCTGCAAACGCACTGACTGATAAATAAGCGAGTTCTGCCAGTCGTTCTACAGTCCAGTCCGCGCCCGGCTCGTTAATCACGGCCATAATAACTGTGCGCAACTGGCGATCACTCAGAGCGGCTAAAGGGCCACGAAGAGACTCTCCCTTATCAATGACTTGCCGCAGCAGATTCAGGGAGAGAACGTCACTTAGCCGACTAATCACGGTTTGGTATCCGGGAGACTGATTAATTGTCTCAGCTCTGATTAATTCAATAATATGTGATAGCTGCTGATGTTGGTCTGCTTGTTTTAGAATGAGCCAGGGAGGGAGAAGTTGAAATAGAGTATCATTTGCTCCTGGAGCGGAGTTAACGTCGTAACAAACAACACCAGATTGCTCATGGTCGCGCTGACAATACTTGGGAATATCGGATTCGCTTATGTCAGATGGAATTTGAGCCTTACTCAGAAAGTGAGAAACGTCTTTATTAACGAAAATAATGTCTGACGCACTTAGTTTTATTGGTTCGACCGAAGAACCCGGTAAACCAAACCAGCAGTCTCCATTTGTGACAACATGAAACGCTACTTTTCCCGGCTCTTTGGCCATTAAGGTCCAGTGGCCGCATAGGCCTGATTCAAAGTGCAGTTCGGTACCCCGGGCAACTTGTTCTAACAGTTCGTTGAGAGCTTCCGTTGTTTGAGTTGGGTTTCCTGTTGTTTTTGTCATTCCGTTATAGGCTTAAGTAGTGAATACTGACTATTATGCGTGATGCGTTTTAAGAGTAAAGGTTTTGAGCCTTTGCCGTTGATTTATGAAGATTAATACCTTCAGAAGAACGATCTTATTTCTGGCGATAAACGTAACTGACTAGCGCAACAAATAACGCTTTTAGTTTTGTTTAGTAACTCATTTGGTCTAATAAGGAAATACAAGAATGAAAAAGTGGTGGTGGCTAGGGTTCTTACCGTTAACGGCGGTGGCACAAGAAAAACCAATGGAAGTTATTGAGGTTATTGGTCGCGACGACGGAAGTGTCGTGCTGCCATCGGAAGAAGCAACCGAAGGCTTGTTTGGTTTAGCGGAAAGCCTGCAGGAAATCCCCCGCGCTGCCACGGCTATTAGTGCGTCGTTAATGGAAGAAGCTGCCATTAATGACTTACATGATATTGCGCGCTTTGCGCCTAACAGTTTTGCTGCGGCGGGTTTTGGTAATCCTTCGCTGCCGACCATTCGCGGCCAGCTTGGCGAGTTATTTGAAGCGGGCATGCGCCGTCAGGCCGGTAACAATGGGCTTGGTATTCCCATGTCGTTTAACGCCATTGAGGGCATTGCCGTTGTTAAAGGGGCGCCACCGGTTATGCTGGGCACCACACAACGCGTGGGCGGTTTTGTCAATTTGCAGCCCAAAACCGCTCGTCTGACTGAGTCGGACTCAACCTTGAAAGCCCAATTAGGCGAGTGGGAGCAGTACCGGTTACAGCTAGACCATAATTGGGTGTTAAAAGAGGGCGAGCAAGGCCTGCGAGTAAGCGCCGAGTACGTTGATGAAGACAGTTTTTACGACTTTCACCAGCATCGCAGTAATGACCTTTTGCTGGCGTATAAGCTTGCGCCTAACGACGACACGCTACTGGATATTTCCTTAGAATATTACGATGTTGACTGGACAGACAACGCAGGCATTAATAGGCCGACGCAAAACCTGATAGACCATAATTTGTACATTACCGGTCAGGGTGTTCAGCCAAATGGTTCGAGGGTTCCGGGGGCCGGGGCTGTTGTCAGCCCAACCGGAGAGGTTCGAATTGACCGCAGTACCACGTTAACCGACCCGCTCGACACTAATACCGCTGAAACTACTCTGTTACACGCAAAGCTTCAGCATTGGCTGAACGATGACATGGTGTTGGTTAACCGAACGTATTATCAGTATTTAACTCGCGAAGGCATTAACCAAAACAGCTTTGTTGAAATTATTGATGACGCTCACACCTTTGAAAACCGCACCGAACTGCACATTAATAAGAAAACGGTAGTGGGCGTTAACTTGCGAATTAACGATGTCCTGGGTTATAGCCAGTTCTCAACCGAGGCGGATAATCCTATTGATTTGACAGGCCCACTCAGTAATCGCCGTATTCCGTTAACCAGTGAACAAAAAGCGCGTCTAATTGAGTTGCGTCCGGATCTTTGGGTATCGCCGGGTAGCCAGTACGATATTGACGGCGATGGCGCGGGCGATTTTATTACGTCAGACACCACCGACTCAAAAAGTTATCAGTGGGGCGTTTTCGCTCAACACGAGCTGGATATTACGGACAAATGGCGTGTTACCGGTGGCGTAAGAGCCGACTATTACGACGTGGACGCAAAAGACCCAATTCCACCTCAAGGTGTTCAAGCAGCGAATGATACCTACAGTGACTGGCTAACGGCGATGAGTTTATCAACGCAGTATAACTGGACGCCCGATCTAACATTCTACGCAACCGCCTACGAGAGTGATTCTACGTCGAACGCGATGGCGGGTGGTACTGTGTTGAATGCCGCCGGTGAAATCGATTCGCAAAACTTTGCCACAGAGAACTCGCTTTATGAACTGGGTGTGAAATACGCTCCAAGTGATGCTCGCTGGTACGCGGACGCTGTGGTCTTTGACCAGAAGCGAAGCTTACGCAACCGTGATGGCTCTAACAGCGGTATTCGCACCGAGGGTTTTGAAACTCAGTGGCATTACAGCCATGAGGCGGGTTACTGGATAACTCTTGCAGCCAGCTATATTGATGCGCACTATGACAACTCTGCGGCGTCGCAGGGTACAGGTCAGGTGGCTGATGTGTTTGATGATTCACGGCCCGATATTATAGAAGGTACAGGAGTTGGCTCGCCTAATTTCACCGCGTTCCCTGCGTCAAACCAGCAATTACAGGGCATTCCCGAAGTACAGGCGTCAGCAGTTGCCGGTTGGCGGATAACCCCTGAATGGTCGGTAGGTGGCGATTTAAGCTATACCAAGCACTACCCTTTAGATTACCTGCAAACGGTGTTTATACGCGACCAGCATACGTTGAACCTGAACGCACGTTATCGCTTTAATGAACAGTTAAGCGCCCGTATTGACGTGTTTAATGTAACAGATCAGGACAACTGGTCACCGGTATTTGAAGGTGGTTACTTTGGTGCAACCCTGGCCTTTCCATCGCAGCCAAGACACGCGCGTTTGAGCGTCGATTACAAATTTTAAGGAAAGCTCATGTCACTGAAAAAGCTGTTGTTGCTGTTGGTTATTGTCGCGTTATTTATCAGCGCTTTTGCATTTGATTTAACGCAGTATCTGTCTCTGGATGTACTAAAAGAAAAGCAACAGCAGCTTAATCAGCTTTTTGTTGATTATCCTTTCACTGTTTTTGCGGTTTACTTTGTTATTTATGTGGCGAGCACGGCGTTGTCACTACCCGGTGCAACGATTCTGACGCTGGGCGCTGGCGCTATATTCGGCCTGGGTTGGGGGCTTTTACTGGCCAGTTTTGCAGCGTCTCTCGGTGCTTTTCTTGCCTTTTTAAGTGCCCGCTTTATTCTGCACGACTGGGTACAGGAAAAGTTCGGTGAGCGCCTAACCGCTATTAACCGTGGCATGGAGCGCGACGGCGCGTTTTACTTGCTCAGCCTGCGTCTGGTTCCGCTGTTCCCGTTTTTTGTTATTAACCTGGTTATGGGTCTGACCAAAATAAAGGTCTGGACTTTTTACTGGGTAAGCCAGCTAGGCATGCTGCTGGGCACCGCTGTATACGTTAACGCAGGAACTCAGTTAGCAGAGATATCCAGCTTGGGTGACGTTATCTCTGCCGACTTAATCGGTGCTTTCGTACTATTGGGCATATTCCCGTTAATTGCTAAAGCGGTACTGGCCTTTTTGAAACGCCGCAAAGCCTTTAAAGGCTATAAAAAGCCTAAGTCTTTTGACAATAATCTGGTGGTTATTGGCGCCGGTTCAGCAGGGTTAGTCAGTGCTTACATAGCGGCTACAGTAAAAGCAAAGGTTACCTTAATTGAAAAGCACAAAATGGGTGGTGACTGCCTGAATACCGGTTGTGTGCCTTCAAAAGCCCTGCTTCATGTGGCGGAGCTTGCTCATAATGCGCGTAACGCCTCAAGTGCGGGTGTTCATGTTGGCAAAGTGTCGGTTGATTTCAAACAGGTTATGCAACAGGTGAAGTCGGTTATAAAAGAGATTGAGCCGCACGACTCGGTTGAGCGTTATACCAAATTGGGTGTGAATGTAGAGCAGGGAGATGCGCGGATTGTTTCCCCCTGGGAAGTTGAAGTGACCAGCAATGTCGAAGGTAAGAGCGAAACCAAACGCATAACCACTCGCAGTATTATTATCGCGACCGGGGCGAAGCCGTTAGTGCCAGATTTTGAAGGGCTGGATAAGGTCGACTATGTAACCTCAGACTCGCTCTGGGAATTGGAAGAATTGCCCAAGCGCTTGTTAGTTCTGGGGGGCGGGCCTATTGGTTGTGAGTTATCTCAGGCGTTTCAGCGTTTAGGTTCACAGGTTACTCAGGTGGAAATGGCCGAGCGGCTTATGGGCCCGGAAGACGCTGACACAGTGGAGCTGCTAACTCGGCGGTTAACGGCAGAAGGCATTGATATTAAGCTGAACCACAAAGCGTTGCGTTTTGAACAACACAATGGCGAATCGGTGCTTATTGCTGAGCACACTGTTGATAACGAAAGTGTTGATAACCAGAATGCCGACCAGAGCAAAGACGTTGAGATACCCTTCGACAAAGTATTAATTGCACTGGGGCGGCAACCCAATATATCGGGCTTCGGTTTAGAAGAGCTTGGCGTGCAAACCAATAAAACAGTCAGCACCAATGAGCTTTTGCAAACCAACTTCCCTAATATTTACGCCTGTGGCGATGTTGCCGGGCCTTATCAGCTCACCCATGTTGCTTCGCACCAGGCCTGGTATGCCTCGGTGAATGCCTTGTTTGATCCTTTCAAAACTTTCCGGGCTGATTACTCTGTCATTCCCTGGGTTACCTATACTTCGCCGCAAGTGGCGAATGTGGGGTTAACCGAGCAGCAGGCGAAAAAAGCCAATAAACCTTACGAAGTAACCGAGTACGACATTGGTGAACTGGATCGCGCCATTGCCGATGACAGCGCCTATGGTCGGGTGAAAGTGCTGACTAAGCCCGGTAAAGATGAACTATTGGGTGTGAATATTGTTGGCCCGCAGGCCGGTGAGTTGCTGGCGGAATATGTGCTGGCAATGAAACACGGCATTGGACTGAATAAAATATTGGGCACCATACACAGTTATCCGACTCTGGCGGAGGCGAATAAATACGTGGCCGGTGAGTGGAAGCGCGCCAATGCGCCGCAGAAGCTGCTAACATGGGTTGAGAAATTTCATCGCTGGCGCCGGAGTTAAAATGCGTTTTACTGCTGCCATCAGTTTATTGCTCGTGACACTTTTTTCCGCCGTACCTTTAAAGGCAGAAGTGGTTAACTTTTATGCCTGGGGTGGCTCGCCGGAAGTAAACAGTTACTTACGTTGGGCGCAAAAAGAACTGCAAGAGCAGGGCATTCAGTTTCGCCATAATAAAGTGGCGGATGCCTCCGAGGTGGTTAAGCAGATTATAGACGGCCATTCCAACGCGGATATTATTTGGATAAACGGCGAAAATTTCCATGCACTGAAAGAGGCTGGCGCTTTGCGTTCCATTGCCGGTGAAATTAAGGCAATGAACAACATTAACCCGGAGCTTAACTGGCAAACTGACTTCGGCGAGCCAGTGGAAGGGCTGGAAGTGCCCTGGGGCGTTGGGCAATTTAACCTTATTAGCCGCCCCGGGCTTTTCGCCAAAAAAACGGTGAGCGCCGAGAGCCTACTTAACGCCGCCCGGGAAAATAAAGGGCGCATCAGCTACCCCAAACTGCCGGACTTTCATGGCACTACCTTATTAAAATCGTTGTTGTTGTCTCTGTGTCCGCAACAGCGCGACCTATTTCAGCAGCCGGTGAATAGCACCAATGCAAATGAACTAACAGAGCCTTTATGGAGCTATTTAGACAAACTGCACCCGCTGTTATGGCAGCAGGGCGAGAACTTTCCGTCTTCAGCCGGTGAGCAAATTTCTTACCTGGCAAATGGTCAGTTACTGATGGCGGTGAGTTTTAACCCCAATGATTATGAAACCCTGGTCAATCAGGGGCGGTTGCCTGCGGGCGTTGAGCGTCATACGTTGTCAGACAAAGCCATAACCAATAATCATTATTTGGCGGTGCCGACCAGCTCCAATAACTCCGAAGCTGCGAAAACGGTTATCGAGTTTTTATTGTCTGAAAAAGCGCAGCAACGAAAAGCCGATACCAACCGCTGGGGCGATCCTTCCGTTCTCAAAAGTGCGCAAGGCTCATCGCTGCTGGAACCCACCGACGACTTTCATGCAAGTTGGCAGGAGTATCTGGAGCGGGAATGGTCCGCGCGTTATCAATAGTTGTCTGGTTATTGCTGATCATCCTGCCGGTTGGCAGTGGTGTGCTCTTTCTGCTGTTCACGTCATTTGACCCTGAAACCGGCGTCAACGTAATAGCCTTAACTGAGCTGCTAGCAGATTACGATTCAATAGCTTCAAGCCTTATACTCGCCGTCGCGGCACCATTAATTGCTTGTTATCTGGCGTTATGGATGGCGCCGGTATTATTAAAAAACGCTCGCCTGCAGCAACTGCTGTCTCCACTTTTGTCCATTCCGCATGTGGCCTTTGCGGTCGGCCTTATGTTGTTAATGAGCCCGTCCGGCTGGCTGATACGTTTAACCGAAAGCATCAGCGGCATGTTTCCGGCACCACCGGCAGGCTGGCCATTACCGGAAAAGTCGCTATTAACCGTTATGGTGGTTCTAATTTTAAAAGAGCTGCCATTTTTACTACTAATGATATCGGCTCAGTTAAAACAATTGCCCGTTAATTCGTGGATGACCCAGGCACAGAGCTATGGTTACAGCGAACGGCAAGCCTGGTGGCGCATTGTTACGCCGGAACTTTTAAGACGTCTGACGCTGCCAATGGCGGCTGTCATTATTTACTCGCTGTCAGTGGTCGATATTCCGCTGTTAGTGGGCAGTAACACGCCGGGCGTGCTGGCGCAGCGCGTGTATGAATGGAGCTTTCAGTTCTCAGCCGGTAGCCAGGTTAAGGCAATAACCGGTGCCTGGGTTTTACTGGCTATGGCTTTGGTACTTCTGCTAATAAATGCCCGGCATTATGCTTTGTATCGCCGCTTCGTGCTCGGTAAAAAAGTAACCCACCCTGTAAAACCCAACACACATAAAGCTAGCCGTTATACCTGGATTCTTCTGGGTGTACTGTCGTTGGGGGTTATTGTTATTTTAGCCCTGCAGAGCTTAGCGACACATTGGTTTTATCCAAACTTGTGGCCGGCAGAGTTAACCCTTGAGCGCTGGCAAAGCGAGTGGGCTTATTTAACCGAACCCACGCTAAACAGTTTATGGCTGGCGCTGCTCAGTGCGTTGGTTGGTACGCTAGCCGCAATTGTTCTGCTACAGCGGCAACGACAGAAAGCCGCCGCTTCGTTTTACTGGCCTGTACTTGTGGCGTTGTTTATTCCGCAGGTGCCTTTGGTACTTGGTTGGCAACGGCTAGTTGGTGGGCAACTGAGTAGTGGCTGGCAAGCCTGGTGGGTGTTCTGGTCTCATGCCGTTTATACTCTGCCTTACGCCTACTTGGTTTTGCACGGGGCTTATACCCGCTTTAACGAGCAATGGCTAACCCGGGCTCAAAGCCTGGGTTATAGCTACCGGGCCGCCTGGTGGCGAATTATGCTACCCATGCTAAAGCAGCCCATAGCAGTGGCTTTTGCGGTCGCCTTTTCGGTCAGTATTGCTCAGTACCTGCCAACTCAATGGTTGGGGCAGGGCTTAACGCCCACTTTAACCACCGAAGCCGTTAGCATTGCCAGCGGCGGCGACTGGCGTATTGGCAGTCTTTATGCGCTGTTACAAATGCTACTGCCACTGGTGGTGTTTATTGCTGTCGGACTCATCGGGACAAAAAGTTATGCTGAACATTCGTAACCTCGAAATAAAAAAGCGCACAAAAAATGGCACTGAACCTTTATTCAGCCTGAATGAACTGACGGTTGAAAAGGGTGAGATTGTTACCCTGATGGGCCCGAGTGGCGTAGGTAAGTCGACCTTGCTGCGCTGGGTTCTTGGTGAGCCCTTGCCTAATTTTCATATTCAGGGCGAGTTAAGGTTAAACGGCGAAGATATCGGCGAGCGCTCAGTTGCCGCACGCCAACTTGGCATGATGTTTCAAAAAGGTGGTTTATTTCCGCACTTAACGGTTGAAGAAAACTGTTATTTTGCGCAAAAGCCTCGCTCAACACTAAACCGCCAGCAGCAAAAAGACAAAGCTCTAGCCATGCTGAACAATCTGGGGTTAACGGATAAATGGACGGCTTACCCTGACAGCTTAAGTGGCGGGCAATACGCGCGTATCGCATTAATCTGCTCATTATTAGCAGAGCCGCAGGCCATGTTACTGGACGAACCGTTTTCGGCATTAGATGCCAGCTTGCGAGAAGATGTCAGGCAGTGGACCTTTGCACAACTCAAAGACAAACAAATGCCAACCTTATTAGTCACTCACGACATTACAGATGCTTGCGGTCGTGTGCTTGAAATACAGGCCACTGAGGTAAAAGGAGTCGCCGCCAATGTTTGATCCAAAGCTACTTCCGGCAACCCGAAAAATTCTCGACGTACCTGCGCGCCTACTAGTTCGTGCTGGCGTCAGTGCTGATCAGGTTACCATAACGGGGTTTATAATCGGTTTGCTGGCGGTGCCATTTTTAGCCTTTGAGCTTTATGAATTCGCGCTGGTGGCTATTTTACTAAACCGCCTGTGCGACGGTCTGGACGGTGCAGTAGCAAGGCGCACTCAACTGACCGATGCCGGTGGCTTTCTTGATATTGTGCTGGATTTCATTTTTTACAGTGCTGTGGTCTTTGGTTTTTTATTGGCCTCGCCCGAGCAGAACGCCATTGCCGCGGGCTTGTTGTTAGTCACATTTATGGGTACCGGCTCAACTTTTCTGGCTTTTGCCAGCGTTGCCGGAAAGCGCGGTATTGAAAACCCGGAATATCCGAATAAGTCGCTGCATTATATGGGCGGTTTAACCGAAGGTTTTGAAACCATTTTAGCTTTTGTGGCGTTTTGTCTGTGGCCACAGCACTTTTCCGTACTGGCCTATATATTCGCTGCCGCCTGCTGGCTTACCGCAATAACCCGCATTGTTGCCGGTTACCGCACACTGAAAAAGCCAAAGGCAAAGCCGGAGGGCACCGATGTCTGAAACGATCTGGCGCTTAAGTATTTTTCTTGGCGTATTGCTTATTATGGTGTTGTGGGAAGTTGCCTCGCCTAAGCGCAAGCCCCGCTACAGTCGTAAACAGCGCTGGCCGGCAAACCTCGCCATAGTTGCCGTCGATACAGTATTGCTGAGAATTATTGCGCCCGTTGGCCTGACCGGAGTGGCACTTGTTGCATCAGAAAATGGCTGGGGGCTTTTTAATTACTTAAGCAAGGCGGGTACGGAAATACCCTTTTGGCTGGCGATGGTAGCCAGCATTGTCGCACTGGATATCGTTATTTATTGGCAGCATAGGCTATTCCACCGCATTCCTATATTATGGCGAATGCACCGGGTGCACCATGCCGACCCGGATTTTGACGTCACCACCGGGTTGCGCTTTCACCCCGCCGAAATTGTGCTGAGTTTTTTCATAAAAGCAGCCGCCATTCTTGCTCTGGGCGCTCCGGCGTTAGCCGTTATTGTGTTCGAAATTATTCTTAATGCCTGCTCTTTGTTTAATCATGGCAATGTGGCTCTGCCCAAACCGGTCGAGAAGCTCGTGCGCAAAGTGCTCATTACCCAGGAGCTGCATCGTATTCACCACAGTACAGAAAAAGAAGAAACCAACAGTAACTACGGCTTTAGTGTCAGTTGGTGGGATCACCTCTTTAGTAGCTTCACCGCAAAGCCAAAGGCCGGTTCCGACAATGTCGATATTGGCCTGCACGAATACCGCGACGCAAAACTCACCACCAAACTTTGGGGCTTATTGAAGATTCCCTTTACCCGGAATTAGAGTGTAAAGAAATAGTAAAGAAAAGCTTGTTTATTTGTTAATTTTTGTGTACTTTCCTGCTCCTCAGCTTGTAACTATTTTTCAACATGTCTTACAGGCTAAGAAAATTAAAAGGCAAACTGCACCGAAAGGGCAGGACGCAAAGCCGCTGGTCTAACCGCTTTTCAATGAAAAGTGGATGACGGCAGTAGCTGCATTAGCTTAGTCGCATCAGTTTGACGTGCTTTTCTGTGTCGTTTGCCTGTATTTAAGGTTCGGTACCGCTATTGTCGGTGTCAGGTTTGTAACGCTCAGGGAAGACACAGTCGTGATTGACTTAACAAAAGTCCGGCACTTGAATATCGGGATACTGCTAACATTAGCGTGCCTGGTAAGCTTCGGAGCACAGGCGCAGAGCTTGTCCGAACACGAAAAGCTCATTAAACAAGGGCTGGACCGGCTTAAAGAGCAAACCGCACCCCTGAAACAACGCCCCGACGTGCGCCTGCAACGTCCAGACTCCGCTATTACCGACTTCTCTAAGCTGGAAGATTCAGAGCAGTGCTTTGATATTTCCGTTATTCATGTCGAAGGCAGCCATAAGTTAGACCCCGAAGTCATCGCTGAAACCACAAAGCCATTTGTTGATCAATGTCTGGGGCTTTCAAAGATCAACGCGCTGGTTGGCGCCATTTCTAACCTCTACCTTGAACAGGGTTACGTGACCAGTCGTGCATACATAGCCCCGCAAGACTTATCCGACGGCAGTTTAGAGCTGGTTGTTGTGGAAGGCGTTATAGAAGGTTTTGACTCTGTTGACGGCAGTATTACCCCGCAGCAACTGAATTGGGCTTTTCCGGCACAACCGGGTGACATACTGAATATTCGGGCACTTGAGCACGGTATAGAAAACCTGAATAGCGTGGCGCAGAATAACTCCCGAGTTGATCTCACTCCCGGGAAAGAGCAGGGCGGTACGCTGGTTGCTATTACGAATCAGTTGGCCAGATCCTGGCGCGGCTCTCTGGGGTTGAATAATAACGGCGTGCCAAGTACCGGGGAATATCAGTTAGACGGCAACCTGGTGTTTGACAATGTATTAGGCCTTAACGACACCAGCTTTTTATCCGCTTCAACCAATATTGGTAAGCACGACTTACCCCATGCTGAGTCACGCAGTTACGCCGCTTCCTGGTCAATTCCTTTTGGCTATTGGCAGTTCTCTCTGAACAGCAATTATTACGCCTACGAGCAGGTTGTAGAGGGGAACGCCCTTAATTTCGCTATTTCCGGCTCGTCATTAAATAGCGGCTTAGAGCTGGGGCGTAATGTGTATCGCAGTCAAACCGGCAAGCTGGACCTTACCCTCGGCTTTATTCGCAAGGACAGCGAAAACTATATTGAAGACATTTTTCTGGAAACCTCGTCCAGAACATTATACGTGTGGGATCTGGCCGCCAATTACCGACACTTTTTGCCTCAGGGGACACTGAATTTAAGCGCGGGCATTGTTAAGAGCGTGCCGTGGTTTGGTGCTAAGCGACAAGTGGTCGCAGCCGAAGACGACTACCAGTTTACCAAATACCGGCTGAATGTTGGCTTCAATACCGGTTTTGAATTAGCCGGACAGCCGTTGTTATACCGTGCTTCCGCCGATTTTCTGTATTCCCCAAAAGTTATTCTTGCGTCTGAAGGCCTGACGGTAGGCGGGCGCTATTCTGTCAGAGGCTTATCGCAAAGTAGCCTGTTTGGCTATAAAGGCGGTTACTTCAGAAACGACATGAGTGTGCCAGTGCAAACCGGCTGGCCTGTGCTGAATCAACAGCAGTACTTTTTTGGTCTGGACGCCGGTTGGTCCAATTTACCCGAATACCCGGACAAAAGTAGTGAATGGGTTGCCGGTTCAGTGGTTGGCGTCAAATTTTTCGATAATGACTTTAGTCTCACCCTTTCTTATGCCAGAGCACTCAGAGTGCCTGATTTCCTGCCCCAAAAGCAGCAGGAAATTGACGTCTCTGTCAGGTTTAATTTTTAATCAGGAAAACCGGTATGTTTAACATCAAATGGCGAGTTGTTGTAGCACGTACTTTAATTATTGTTCTGGCTGGAAACCCGCTCATTATGGCGGCGCATGGAATTGAAAATGCACAGCTTGCCGCCGGTCAGCAGGCGGCAATGAAGCGCTCTGCCAATGGTACTGAAGTCATTGACATTGTTGCTCCCAGCAAAAAGGGTGTGTCGCACAACAAATTTACTCAGTTCAATGTGACTCCCGACGGTCTAATTTTAAACAACAGCCAGGGGCCGGCTATGTCTGCCATTGGCGGCTGGACGGACGGAAACCGCCGTTTAGCCGGCGGGACTGCCAGCCTGATCCTAGCAGAAGTGACCAGCAACAAACGCTCAAGCTTGCGTGGTTATACCGAAGTGCTTGGTGACTCAGCCGAATTTGTACTGGCTAACCCTAATGGCATTAGCTGTAATGGCTGCGGTTTTATCAACACGCCGCGCGTTATGCTGGCTACCGGTACCCCAGATCTTATGAACGGCAACTTAATGGGTATTGACGTGACCGGTGGGGATGTCTCCATTGACGGTGCCGGGCTTAATGCCTCTAATGTCGATAAGTTCGATATTTTAACCCGCGCAATGCGCCTGAATGCTGCCTTGTATGCCAATGAGCTGAATATTCGTACTGGCAGCAACTACTACAATTTCGACACCTTACAGTCACGGAAAAGCTCGAATAACCCTGACAACTCTGCTGACTTTGAATTTGCTCTGGATGCATCAAGCTTAGGCGCTATGTACGCCAACAGAATCAGTCTGATTGGCACCGAGGCTGGTTTGGGTGTGCGCAGTAAAGGCCTTATTACCTCAACAGACAGTATGCAGTTAACCGCAGACGGCCAGTTGGAGTTAAAAAATACCATCGCCGGTGGTGACCTCGCACTGCGTTCAAAAAATGCCGATGTGATCACCCACGGCACCACCTACGGCAAAGATGTCAACATAAAACTGGCCGACACGCTTCACAACAACGGCATCATTGCAGCGGCGGACAGCATGGATATTACCGCTGCAGAGTTACAGCAAAATGGCAATTTAATTGCCGGTCTTAGCCAGCAGGGGGAATGGCTTGCAGGAGCTTCTCAGCAATTAAATGTCAGCGGTACCCTTGTCAACCGCGGTCGCATTATCAGCCAGGGGCAGCAAACACTGTCAGCCAAACAGCTGAAAAATATCTCTGGCGCTTTATTGCAAGCCAACGAAACCACGCTGAATACCAAGAAACTGGCCAACAGCGGCGTTTTGAACAGCAACGCACTGACCATAAAAACGGAAACCGCACAGAACGCAGGCCATATTCAGGCGCAAGAATTAGCAATTGATGCGAAGCAATTTAAGCAAACACAAGGCGTGGTTTACCAGGCAGGGCCAAATGGACACTTAAGTTTTGCCGGTAATAATTTGCAGTTAGACGGCGGTGTGCTCGTTGCCGACGGTGATTCGCAAATTAATGCCTCAGATAGCATTCGAAACAAAGGCACCCTGCTTACCGCCGGTGATGCCAGCATTACGACGAAGAAGCTACAGAACACAGGCAGAATGACTGCCGGGCAACTGAATATTGACGCCTCTACGGTCACCAATGACTCCGATGCATTAATAGAAGCAACGCAGGCAAAGCTAAATACAGAATCTCTGCATAACGCAGGCACACTGCTGGCAACCGGAGAGCAGGGTGACTCATTGCTTTTGCAAACCGACGAGCTCACCAACCGTGGCCGTATTGAAAGCCATGGTGAAAACCTGACATTGAACAATGTCGAGCTTGATAACCGCCAGGGTGAAATCTACCAGCATGGTGACGGTGCGCTGCAATTAAACTTTCTGGGTGACCTGCGTAACAACGGTGGTGAAGTTTATTCTGCCGGTCAGCTGAATATTACAGGTGGCGACGTTGATAATACTGGCGGAGCCCTGACGGCACTGGAGTCGCTGAAACTGAAAGGCTCTGGCATCAGTAATAATGCCGGAGTGATGGCGTCTGATGGTCTGCTCGACATTAATGCTGATAATATTGATAACACCAGCGGTGCCTTGCAGGCGAATGCAATACAGCTGAACAGTCTGAAGGACTTGAACAATTCCGACGGAGCTATTAACGGTCAGACTGTGGATTTACGTGCGGGAACTCTCGAAAACACCAGCGGCGTTATTCTGGCCACGGACACGACCGGTGATGCTCTGCAACTAAACAACTTCGGTTTGTTGAATAATAACGGCGGTAACATAGCTTCAGCAGGTAATTTGTTGTTGAGTGCAGAGCAGGTTAACAACGACGGACGCATTTCAGCGGAGAATAATCTTGAGCTTAATGCCACCAAACTGAACAACAGCCAGTTACTTTTCGGCCGCAATAACGCATCAGTTAATGCCGAGACCATTAACAACAGCGGCACGTTGACCGCAACTCAGCTGACAGCCTCTGACTTTGGTTTGTTGCAAAACAGTGGTCGCATTGAAAGCGACTCCGCCAGCTATACCGGTGACACATTGGATAACCTCGGTGGCGGGGTGCTCATTAATGCAGGCTCTGGGGCGAACAGTCTGGAACTGAATGTAGCTGGCCTGAACAACGCAGGCACGGTACACAACAGCAGTCAGAATATGAACTTGGGCGGTAATCTGACTAACAGCGGCAGTATTATTCACGCGGGCAGTGGTGACTTAGTACTGGGGAGCAACGGCTCTATACAGAATGCAAACGGTAGTATTGCCAGTGCCGGTACAGCGAAGCTCAAAAACAGTGTGACCGGCGCGGGTACGCTATACGCCACGCAGGGCATGGAGCTGGCCAGCAGTGGCACCTTTGTTAACAACAGTCAGCTGTACACTAAAGGCAATATTCTGGTTAACAGTGCGTTGGATAACCAGGGTGGTAGCCTGTTAAGTGACGGCAACCTGACCATTAATACCAGCGACAATGTGACCAACAGCGGTACTCTACAGGGGCAGAATCTAGACCTGAAAGCAGGCGCGCTAAACAACAACGCCGGTGTTATTACCTCAACCGGCAATGAAAGTGCTCAGATTGATGCTGCCAGCCTGAGTAACAACGGTGGCGTCATTCAGTCAACCAATGACAAATTTACCATCAATACCCGTATTGGCGAGCTCGATAATAGCAATGGCCAAATCAGCCATAATGGCAGCAACTTAACCCTGGACAGTGCGTCGCACCTTAATCAGCAGTCGGGCGTTGTGCAAAGCACGGGGCAGTTGGCGGTGAACGCTGAGGCTAACCTTAATAATACGGGCGGCGTATTAACCGGCAGCCAATATCAGTTAAACAGCAGTGGTAGTCTTAAAAATAATAGTGGCCGTATTGTCGGCTCCGGCAGTGGTGCCAGCAGTATTGAAAGTGGGGCTTTGGTTAACCGCAGCGGTTACATAGCAGCTAATGGTAATAACCTGACGCTGAATACAGCCGCGCTGGACAACAATGCCGGCAGTATACTGTTAGCTGGAACAGGTAATCTGGATATTACCGCAAGTTCAGTGGCGAGCGACGCGGCCAGTTCCCGTATTATCAGTAACGGTGCTATTAACCTTAATGGTGGCACCGAACTGAAAAATGCCGGGCAAATATCGTCAGCCAAACAGCTGAGCTTGAATGCGAAGACGTTAAGCAACAGCGGCACGCTGGCAAGTCGTGCCGGTAAAGTGGACATTGACAGCACCGGAACCCTGACGAATAGCGGTACGGTGTCAGGTGCGAAAGCGGTTGACCTGGACGTGCGCACGCTGAATAACCGCAATGGTAAGGTGCAGTCTGACGGCACTGTTGCTATTAACGTTAACAGCCTGAACGTCGGCCATATTCAGGCCCGCAATATTACGCTGGACAGCAATAACAGCATAGCGTTGCAAAGCAATGAGTCCATCAGTGCCGGTGGCAATATTGACCTGGATACGAATGCCAACATCAACAACAGTGGCACCATTGTCGCCAGCGGTACGCTTACAGCCGATGCTAAAGAGCTGACGAACAAAGCCAGCGGGCTTATACGCTCTGGCGGCAATGCCATATTAGATGCCAATAAATTAACTAATAACGGTACTGTCAGCAGTAACTCAGTATTAAAACTGGATGTAGCCAATACGAGCAACACAGGCACCCTTGCCGCGGGAACGCAATTAGATATAAACGGCAACATCAACAACAGTAACCTGCTGTTCGCCAGCAATCTACTCACCGTAGATGGCAACGTCAGTAATACCGGTAATATCTATTCCAATAGAGATGCTGCGATAAAAGGAACTACCGTAACCAATACCGGTGGTTCTATTGCGGCTGCGCGAGATTTAAGTATTAGCGGGAAAATTCTTAATACTTATACGGGGGATTTTTCCTATACAGCTGACAGTCCGACGACAACGTCGTCTTACCCTGATGGTAATCCTCATTTTTATAGTGACGACTATTATGACCGAGTTAGAAGCTGGACAACCACTAAAGAATTCAGGACTAGCCGGGTTTACCGGGCTGACTTAAATGGCAAGGCAGGTGTGATAGCTGCCGGAGGAAACTTAGGGTTAAACGGTAATATAACGAATAATTTCGGAACGATATCAGCTGTTGGTAATCTGGTGTTATCGGGTAGTAATTTAACTAATAACTCTGCGAAAAGTAGAAAAGAGACTGAGGTAACCCTCATAACGGAGCACTGGGAAAATATATGTTTGAGGGGATATTCAGGTTCTAATGGATACCATTGTACAGAACCAGGTGACCCTAAAAAATTAGACGAATCGGTAACAGGCACCTACGACGAAACCACCTATATCGAAGGCGAAAACTACGGCACCATTACCGCGGGTAACATCAGCGGTAACTTGTCCGGCTCGATAGAGTTAAACGATGTTACCCCTTCAGATGTTAATGGAAAGAATGTTAATACCAAGGCTAGCGGCTCTCGTGGCAGCGCGTCGCGCGGTAGCAGTGCCAGCAATAATAACGACACAAAAGTCGTCGTTCTCCGCACAGACGGCAACAGCGAGAATATCACCGAAGCTGAGCGTCTGGCGGACGCCGGTAACGCCACAATGCCCGCAGACAATGCGGAGCTTATAAAGACCTCCTCCCCCAATAAGTTAGGAGCGAACACCTCGGGTCCTGGTGTGCAGGGCGTGGGCTTTATGACGCCGGATATGGCCGACAGTCTGCGTATGTCGCAAGGCATTGCGCCAGAAGCACCGGGCGTACAACAAGGTGTGGGTGCGGTTGGTAATGGCAATATTGCGAATGAATCTGACTACAACCCCGACTTAATTATTAAGGGTCTGGTGGATGACCAGAAGGGCACGCTTGCCCAGCAAAAAGGGAGCGTTCAGCAACAGGAAAGCATCCAGCAGCAGAAAAACGCTCAGCAGCAAGCTGCAGGCCAACGCGCCGGTCAAAATGTGTTTATGACCGACGAGCAAATGCGCGTACTAACCGAGGACTTAGGCTTTGACGCCGACGTCATTAACAAGGGACAGGAAGGCCTGTACAGCGCTATTAGCCAGAATGACTTACTGGAAGACGGTGTCACCCTAAGTGCAACCGGTGTCATAGACATTACCGCCGACGCAGGCCTGAACATTGACAGTGGCATTGCTGCCGGTGAGGGCTTGATCCTGCGCAGCGAAGGCGGCCTGAATATGGGCGACTACGGCCATTTTGACAGCGACAACTTACTGGGTCTGCAACTGGGTGGCGATTTCACCAACGACATGTCACTGGAAAGCGACACGCTGTGGTTCGATATTGGCGGTGACTTTACCAACCAGGGCGAGTTAACCGGTAACAATGTCTTAAGCATCAATGCCGGTGACGACCTTATCAACCAGAGCCTGTTAAGCGGCGGCAACGTTGTGCTGAACGCGGGCGGCGATATTGTGAACCGCACCGAGTTTAACCAGCATACGTACGAGCGAAACAACGGTAACAGCGGCACCTATACCATTGTGGGCGACAGCCCTGAAATTATCTCCGGCGAGAGCCTGAGCATGAATGCCGGCAATAACCTGGACTTACAGGGCAGTCAGTTGGGCGCTGCAGGCGACATTAGCCTGCACGCCGGTAACGACGTACTGCTGAACGCCGTAGAAAAAGTGAACGGTCACGAGAGGTACTTTAAAGGCGGCTACGATATCGAGCTGGATCGCACCTACGACGTGGTCAGCCTGGAAGCCGGCGGTAACTTAAGTGTGGTAGCGGGCAATAACCTGGAATCTGAGGGGGCTCAGTTTGGTGCCGGAGGCGTCGCAGCACTTGCGGCCGGTAATGAAATGAATCTGATGGCCGTGGTGGAATCACACTACGACGCCGATAAAAAGACCAAAAAGAGCTTCTTGAAGAAAAAGGTCACCGAAACGGTTAGCCATCATGAAGAAGTACAGGGCACCGCTATTACGGCTGAGAATATCCTGCTTAACGCGACCGTTGATAGTTCTGGTCAGGTTGTTGAGCAAGGGGGCGGCGATATCACCCTGGAGGGTGGTGAACTCAATGCCAGTGAGAATATCATTGGCTTTGGTGAGGACATTACTCTTACGGCAGGCACCTATCAGGACTACGAGTACAGCCACACCAGCAAAAGCAGCTTTGGCGGGCTTAAGTCTAGCAGCCGGGAAGACCTTGCGCAGGACGACCTGTTAGATGGCTCAACGCTATCGGCAGGCGGCAACATTCTGCTGAATGCAGGAAATAACCTGAATATTCTGGCCAGTCAGTTAGATGGCGACAATATCGGCCTGACCGCGTTTAACGACGTGCTGATAGCCTCGGGTGAAGAGAGCAGCATTCGTGAATCACGCAGTAAATCCGGTGGGTTCTTCAGTGGTGGCAGCTTATTTTCCTCCACTGAAGCGTTAACGGGCTCAGCCAGCATTACGGCAGACAGCTCCGTTATTGACGCCAGCGGCAATATTGTGATTGATGCCGGCAGTGCCACGGTAATAGGCTCCTCGCTGGATGCCGATGAAGGCATAGCCGTGAAAACCGATATTGGCGATATTCAGGTGCTGGCGGCGAAAGAAACCGAACAGCACTATGAATACCGGAAAGAAATGGATGTTGGTTTTGGTGATGTGCTAGATGCAATGAGCGACCCGGCCGGTTTGCTCAAAAATACCTACGACAAGAGCAAAGACAGCGGGCGGGCAAGCTTAACCATCGCCAATGCGGATTACTTAGAATCTGAAACTAACGTCGATATTACCCGACATAAAGGCAGTGAAATTACTGCCGGGACTGACGTCACCTTCGATTCTATTAACAACATCAATATCGAAGGCAGTAATATCCATGCTGATACAGATGGTGATAGTGACGGGGCGCTCAGCCTGAAAGCTGGTAACGATATTCGCGTAGCCGATGTTACTGACACCTACAGCGAAAACAACAAGACCACTGAAGGCTCCGCAGAAGTTAGCGTCATGGTCACGCATCAGGCCGCCGAGATGGCGAACGCAGCCGTAGCGGTAAAAGACGCAGCTGAGCAGTTGAAGGATACCCGGCGCAACTACAAAGCCTGGCAGCAGCAACAAGACACCTTAAAAGCACAGCTGACCAAACTTGAAGGTGAACTGGCACAAGGTGCTCCCGGTGTAACCCAGGCCGACGTCGATGATTTACGTACGCAGATTGATATTCTTGGTACGGATGAAGAATGGCATCTGGCTAATATCGCTGTAGCTACTACGAACCTAGCCACAGCAACAACCAACCTTACCGGTCAGTCCTTGACCAGTGCTGCCAGTAGCACGACCTGGGGCTTTAACGGTGGTCTGGAGCTAGATATCAATGCGTCAGTGACTGAAAGTCAGACACGGGAGAGCACATCCGTAGGCTCTAACCTGTCCGGCTCCGGTGTTTACATTGAAACGGGCGAGGACGGCGAGCTGGCGGTAGCTGGCTCAGCAGTCAGCAGCACGGATGATATGGTGCTGGATGTCGGCTCACTGGATATGCAGGCCGGAGTCAGTACGCACGACAGCCGGACACAATACAAGCAGGGCAATATTAATGTCAGTCAGACGGTATGGGGTGCCGCAGCCGGCGGCCCATCTATTAGCGGCAGCTTAAGCCTTGGTGAGCAGCGAGACCACAGCACCACCCATACGAATGCCAGCCTGACAGCGGATGGTCACATGGATATGACCGTGCATGACGACGCTACACTTGTCGGTGCGACTGTGCATGCCAACGAAGGCTTAACGGCCAGCATTGGTGGTGATTTAACGCTGGAATCGGTTCAGGACCTTGCCTACGGCTCAAATCAGGGCGCCGGTATCAGTGGCGGTATGAGCTTTGGCGGCGTTTACACCAATGAGGGAGGTGCGGGCGCAGACCCGGAGCAAGTTACCCTCACTACTGCACGGGGGCAGGACGAAGCCAGCGGCGCGAACGCAGGCGCCAATACCAGCAAAGGCCGTTACTACAACAAAGAAACGGTATTAAGCAGCATCACCTCCGGTGGTGAGGTCGACATTACAGTAGACGGCCATACCGACTTGACGGGGTCCGTTATTGCCAGTATTGACGAAAACGGCAACGACACTGGTGACTTAAACTTAACAACCGGCAGTCTGGACTTTACTGACTTAACCGACACCCATTACAGCACCGACAGCAGCGTTTCGTTGAATACCAATGTGCTGCTGGGTGAAAACACCACCCCGCCGCCCAAAGGCGTCACCACACAACCACAGGACAGTAAAGGTGATGACCAGCCTTCCGGCACCACAAACCTGGGGCTTCATGACAGCAGCAGCTATGGCAAAGACAAAACCTTAGCCACCGTGGGTGAAGGCAATATCACCGTTGGCGGCGAAGAAGCTGACCCGGAAGGACTGAACCGCGACACCGACAGCACCGACAAAGAGCTGTACAGCGTAGACCGCACCAAAGCGGATTTGGATGTTACGGTCGATAACCAGACTCTGGCTGAAGTGGCTGACGCGGTTGTGGCTGCCAAACGGGAAATTCAGACCTGGGGCGACCAGGCTCCTGAGGAAATTCAGGCCTTTATTCCGGGTATAGAAAACTTTATTGAAGACCAAATTATCAATGGTAAAGACGTTGATGGGTTGTTGAATGCGGTTAAGTCGGAGGAATTTAAGGAAGCGGCCGAGAAATTGCAGCCTCTGGTTGACCTGGTCCAGAACAACCCAGAGTTGCTGGAAGAAGCGTTAGAAGCAGGAAAAGAGATTCGTCCGGACCAGATAGTCAAGAATGCTGACGGTGTGGAAACGATAGTCGTCACGGGAAACAGAGGAATACCGGTAAAAACCGAAGTACTGCATGCCATGGGCATCATGAATGAGGCTGTGGAAGCTGTTATGGAAAGTGAGTCAGGGCAGATGGTACAGTTACTGGGTGCCGCACTGGGTGGCTTACCACGACTGGTCGCCAGTACCGCGGTTGACCAGATAGCAGGCGATGAGCTTGCCGAGCTGCAACAAAATGCAGCGGTTGCTATTGGCGCATGGGGCACAGACAGAAGCTCCGGAGAGTTCAGTGAAGATGTCGCCGATGAGCAGATATACAAGCACTCGGAGTTCTACCAAACGGTAGAAGGCGGTGCTAGCCTGTCGATGAACCTGGCTGCCATTCTGATAACCGGAAAGGTTGTTAGTGGGAAGAAGGGGGTAATCAAAGCTAGCGAAACCATAGGGCGACCTGTTGAAGCTGTTATCGGGAATAAGAAAAGACTTTTAAGGGTTGATATCGAACCCAACGGTAAGCTGCAAATACAGTCTGGTAGTGGGAAGAAATCAATCGTTGATTTTAGGCCTGACCTATCAAAGCCCTTGGCTCCTCAAATTAATAAGCAATTTAAGCGGCTGCCGCAGTCCTCCAGAAATCAGTTGATTAAAAATGCTGAAAAAGGTTTAAAGCGACTCCAAGACACAGGAAATATGTAATGTATTCTAAGTATATTATTTTGATAGATAAGAATGCCACTCTTCCTAGTCGATCATCGATAGTTGAACGTGCTTGGGGGAAAGACGTTCCCATTTCCTTTGTACAAGATAATGAGGTGTTAAATGACGCCTCTTATTTAGACTTTAAGGTGAACAAGTGGGAGGCAAACGGCAAATGGTCTGAGATGCAAGATCAGGAGCCGTTGATAAGGGTTGAAATATTTCGTGAAGAGAGAATTGCAGATTTTATGCGCGAGAATGAACTTCAATGTACTTTTGATTACGAGGGTTATTTTTTAGTAGCTCTCGAACTAGATGATGGGTGGCACGAAGTCGATCAATTTCTTTTGGCGCGTGTGGTGAATGTATTAGCGGAGAATCAGAAGCTTTATGCTTACGACGATGTTAAAGGGTATATTGATTGTGGTGATTGCCTTCAATCATTGCCGTCAAAAGAGGCTGTTAGAAAATCTGTTTTTTTGAACTGATAAGGGGCCGTTAACATCGTTTGCATGGGAGTGGCACTAAAAAAGCAGTTTATTTTTGCTTGTTGTTAAGCAAAGATAAATTAGTGTTGGGGGAGAGATGATTAGGAAATGAACTGGATACGTTTAATTGAAAGTAAAGAAGAATACCTAAGTCGAGGAGCTGTATTACGCGCAAAAGGCTCTTTCCCTTATGAGCCTTTAGTGGACTTTATGGTATTTGATCCATCTGAATCAGGTTTGGGGCAGGGATTAATTGTCACTACGGGTTACAAAGCGGGACTCATTTTGGTCCTACTCCCAGCCGACTCGTGTGGTGATGGAGGAGGACGAAGTATTGATAAGCAATGGTTGGTAAATAACTGGGAGAAATGGGCATATCCTGACTGTAAAGTCTCGGAGGTTTATATGCTTGAGAACTATGAATGCTCAGACTTTTCTGGATGATTTGTCCCGTTCACATCGTTCGGGTTCTACCCAGATTTTTCTGGATGATGCTGAAGAAAACTTTGAAACAGTAGTTCAAGGTTCATCATCCCCAGCTCTTACGGAAGGCGGTTCAAAAATCAATCTGATTTCCTTTGGCATTTACAGCAAGATTAACCTGATGTTGACCATCTCACTATTCAATCGTGAGGGGGAAGCTATCAAAGTTAATTATCAACCGGGTTTAACAGTTTCTGAAGCGGTTTATCCAAACGGTATTCCCGTGATAATTCAACGTGAAGCGGGTTTGGTAGGTTAAAGTGAAAAAAGCTGAAGTGATTAAATACTTTAAAAGTCATTACCCAGCCGAAAATGAGGGAGGGGGAGATTGGCGCTTTACTTTAAAAGACGATGAGGTTGGATACTCTCATATGCGTCCCCAATTGCGTGGCAAACTGAGTAATCAAATTATCGGTGTCAGTTTAGTCATGGCACCTCGCTGGTACAGATCTTTAATGAGTGCCGTTCTCGCGAAGGAAGCTGGTTTTTTGTTCTCGACCGGCGACGGTAATGTTTATATCAAAACTGGCGGCGAAGTTACCGAAGCCCATTTAAATGAAATAACGCAAATGGCGTTGAACTGGTTTAGAAAGTGTTGCGCTGAAGATTTTATTGCGCCGGAGCTAAAACGTAAATACGAGATCTATAATCGCCCGGGCGGCTGGCAATACGATCATATCATTGCCTGTATCTTAAAAGGTGATATTGAAAAGCTCCAAAGCTATTTGGATGCCTTCAAGCGTGGCGACCGGATGGAGTTTATTCCGCTTATTCAGCAAGAGTATTTCGAACGCGCCATCCCGTTGGCTGAGAAGTACCGCTCAGGCGAGCGGGTGTCTCCCGTTGCGTTTTAGTGAAGGCAATAAAAAAGTGAATTTAGGAACAACATGATGACAAAAGCTGAAATGATCACCTTTTTTAAGAGCCAGTATCCGATGGCGCAAAAAGAGGAAGAAGGTTGGCGTTTCATTTTAAATGACGATGACATTTATGTAGCCGATACGCGTCTCCAGCTGTTTGATTATCCTCTTGGGCAATCAATCAGCGCACTTCCAACATTGACTCCCCGATGGTTTGATAGTTTACGTAATGAAATTTTTCAGTATGAGAGCAGCATACCGCTATTCACGACTGATGGATGGGGAATTGAAATTAGTACTGGCTGGAAGGTAAGCGAATCGAATTTAGTGTTAATGGCAAAAATGATAAATGACTGGGTTCACAAGCGTTGCTCGGAAGAGTTTATTGCCAAGGAGCTTAAGGATAAATACAGAGCTCATAATCGACGCGGCACATGGCCCTTTATCCATATCATCACTTGCGTATTAAAAGGTGATGTCGACAAACTACAAGGTTATCTGGATGCCTTTAAGCGTGGTGACCGAATGGAGTTTATCCCTATTATCAAGCAAGAGTATTTTGAGCGAGCCATTCCGCTGGCTGAAAAGTACCGTTCAGGCGAGCTGGTGTCGCCGATTGAGTTTTAATGCGGCTCACGGGGGTTCTTCTGGCAAAAAACTAACGTTGTCTGCTAAGAGTTAAGACGCGAAAATAAAAAAGACGGCGACTTAATGGCCGATAAATAATAATTCTAGGAAAAACAATGAAGTATTTAGCAATCTTGTTTGTATGTGTTTCTATTGCCAGCTTTAGTTCAACAGCTCAGGATAATAAAGAAGCCAGCAAGCATAGTTCCGCTAAAGCGGAAAACCAATACAAAGTACTTAATTTGTTGGAGCAATTGCAACTATTTCAATATGCTCAAGATTATCGGAATAAATGCGTTCGTCCATCTGAGTCTTTTTATCTTACCCTAGGGGTGTTGGAGATGATAAGTTCAGGTAAAGGAGCTAAGCCATCAAGTGAATATATTCCTGGCTTAGTGAGTTCGGTGGTTGATAAAGCTCAAGCAGCTAAAGGTAACTCTCAAATAGAGCGTCCAGATTTGGAGTTCGTGTCGCCGCCTACGGTGCTGGCTAACTTTGAGAGGGCTTCGGAGCAATGCATTGAATCAACCTTTAACTACTTAAACGATTTGTCGGGTAAATACACCTCTCTTGCTGAAGGCAAAGAATTCCCGTCAGATACTTCCGCCTTCAGTGCTTACATAGAAGCTAAAAGCACTCTTCTTTTAAGAAGTTATTCTATTGAAACGAATGAATATCGGCTGCATCCAAATACCGATGTTTTTACGCTAGACGGCTATACAGAATTTATGTTCCGCGTATACCAGTTTATGGTCACAAGTAATGAATTGATGGCTGCTCAAGAGCTAGAACAAGAACAACAGGAAAGGCTGATTCATTCTTTTCAACAGGTTCAGGAATCGCGTAAGAAAATTGATAAAGATTTTGGCGTGTTTAATGGACTTCAACTGGTATTTAAGCTGGCCAAAGATAAAGAAGGTAAACCGGTTGATTTTTCTGCTGATTTTAAGAAGCAGAAAGAAACAATTAATTCATCTGTAGATATTTTCTATCCGTTCATTGAAGAAATAAAAGCACAGTTCGACAGTTCAGGCGTAGATCTCAAAAAGGTCGTTCAATTGATGACTAGCTTAGATAGTCTGCTTGCATTGCATGAGCGACGTGTAAGCATTGTACGAGTTGAAGTTAAAAAAACTCTGGACGCTATGATCACTCAGGCGAAATAATTTCTATATTAAAGTCATAGACTTTATCGCGTCCCCGGCAGGAGTCTAACCTACGACCTTTCTACTTAAAGGCCGTGATGCTTACTATGGTGTCATCTGTGTTATAGAAAGGTTAAAAATAACTTGTCTATTTGTAAAGATTTGTATATCTTCTGACCGCCTAGCTTGTAGTAAACATTTCAACATTTCCCACAGGCTAAGAAAATTAAAGGGCAAACTGCACCGAAAGGGCAGGACGCAAAGCCGCTGGTCTAATAACTTTTCTATGAGAAGTGGATGACGGCAGTGGCTGTATTAACTTAGTCGAATTTCTTGAACAATTGTGAACCTAATATGAACCGTTATATAAAACCTATTTTACTGGCTTGTTTTAGCCTGTTATTGCTTAATGCCTGCGCTCAAACTTCAACAAAGACCTATCCACACAGTGATATCAAAATAAAATACTCAGTTCGCTACTTTGAGGCGGACGTTATTCAGTCAGTTCCGGAGTTTGAAGGTGACTACCTAAGCCGTGAACAGCTTGAAACAATAACAAAAGCGAAATTTATTAACTTGCTGAAAGAGAATGACTTATTGGCTGAAGAGGGTGATGTCAACGTGGTCGATCTGGACATTTTTGTTGATTATTCGCGCCGTTTTGTTGGCGATGCAACGCCTTTTCCTGTTGAAAAGATGCTCTCCCCAATAATTGCGCTGCATGAAGCCAGCTATTTAGGTGACATAGCCATTCGTAAAAACATCAATCGCGGAATGACGCTGAAAGGCATTTCTACCGGCCTTATTGGTGATAATACGGAATTAGAACGTGCAGCTACGGGGGCTATCGCCAATAGCCTGATGGAGCGTCTGCAAAACGTAAACCAGTACGATCGCAATGCGTTTGCGGCTATGACTGCCGGTATGACAGATAAGCAGATTGAACAGAAGCGACGTTATACCCAGAAGCAGGCACCCGTTAAAGTTCAGCCTCCGGGGCTGGCATCGGAGCAATACTTGCCTGAAGAACTCGTCCAGCAGTATCTGACGCGGTTAGCAGAAGGAAGCAGAGATGAGCGTATTGATCTCTATAAGCAGTTGGTCGGTGAGTGGAATAACAGCTCAGCAGTGTATGATGTGATAAATGCTACAGTCTTAGCGGGCTACGAGAGCACCAACGCGGACACGACAGAGGAAGTTATATGGGCTTCTAAAGCTCTGGCGTATTCTGGTTTAGAACGCTACCGGTCAACTCTGGATGCAGTAATGAATGGTAATGCTCCGGAAAGGTTGAAGAACTATGTTGAAGGTTATCTGGAGACGATGACTGATCGCACGAAGCAGGCCAAAGTGGTTCACAATGTTTCGACCATGTACCCAGAATTAGACTGGCAGACGAATCAGCTGATGAACATGTTAAACAGCAGCGATAAGCAGTTACGGGGAAATGCCGCGCAAGCTATCTATCGAAAGCATCTGAATAATGAACGGTTGTTAGATGAGATTAGCGATATTCTTCGTCAGGAAGCTAAGATACCGCGTAACCGTTATGTTGGATTCTCTGATTTCTATGCCTGGAATTGCCGGGTTCTGGGAAGTTCCGGTAATGTTAAGTACAAAGCGCTTCTGACGGATTTAGCCGAGAATGCCTATAGCCATAAAGTACGGGAATACGCTGACGAATTTGCCGATGAACTCTAAGTATTGACTGTGGCGTCCCCGGCAGGAGTCGAACCTGCGACCTGCCGCTTAGGAGGCGGCTGCTCTATCCTGCTGAGCTACGGGGACGTGCCGCGAATTATGCCAGAAGCTGTCGCGGGTTTCACCCTCAGTTAACCGGCACCACCCAGTCGTTCACCTGAACGTTGTGCAGCATGTTCCCTTTCGTCAACTTAGCGACGGCGGTGGACTGCTGCACCTGGGACACCTCAACTTCAAATTCACTCACCTGCCACTTCTGACGATAACGGCCCTGGTCGTCGGTAAAGTGGCTGGGTTGCACAATTTTTAGCTTATCGCCGGTGTGTACGCCGTGCTTTTCACCTAAGTTGAATTGAACGGTGTTGGCATCAACGGCAATAATTCTGGCTCGTACCGGTTTGCATACCACTTGTTCTTTCACGCCGGAAGCTAAGTCGCGCAGGCCGCTATCCAGTGCTGCACCAAAAGGTTCATTCCAGAATTGCGCGGTGGCAACATCGACGTCGGTGGTGCGATCAAAGGTCCAGGGTTGGGTGTTTTCAACGCGGGCACGGGTTACTAGCTGTCCGGTAGTGGCATCGAGAAGGTAAAGTGTTAATGCGTAATGGCGGTCGGGGTCGCTGGACCAAAACCAGTTAGATTTGGTGTCCATCATGGCCAGGTCGTCAAACATGCCGAAAATAACAAACTGACTGTCATTGGCTAAGCCTATGCTGCGGGACATGCGGCCTAACTCTTCCAGATTCAGGCCGCTGAGAGCTCGGTCTAAACCGGCGTGACGGTGCAGGGTGTGGGCAATCTGCAACTGGCTGCCAACACCGCCTAATTCACGGGCTAAACGCTCGGCCGCTACCTTGCCTATTTCCCAAATTTGTCCCCAGGTACCATGGGCGCGGTCACGCAGCTCAAAAGGAACAACGGTAACGGAGTTTTTGTAGCTGCTGCGGGTGCAGTCGCCTTCGCGGTTCCAGATGTCCGCACGGAGCAGAACAATAACGCGGTCGTCGCGTACTTCCTCGCGAACTATGGTCACCTGGTCAACATTGCCCTGGCTATTCCACTGGGTTTCGGTGTTTTGTAAAACGCCGTCCACCACTTGCTGAATGCTGGAGATGTTACCGCCAGAGGTTAATAATGCCTGCTGAAGGGCGTTTTCAATGGCTTTTTCGCGTGCGGCATTGGTGTCACCATTAATAATGCGGGCAGTGCCCTGAGCTTCCACCCAACGAGCCTCGCTTGGCATAGCAATAAAGAAAACAGAGGTGATAAGTAGCAGGGTTTTCCAGTTCATGGTGTTAATGCATCCCAAGTGTCAGTTTTTAGTCGTTACTTTACTATCGGAATTAACTGCAAAAACCCTGCCATGTTTAACTCAATAAAAGTGGGGCTTAATAATAGACAACGCGTTTCACTTTCTGCTGGCGGTTGGTGCTTTGATACAGGCGATGAACCTTTTCAAAATCAAGCCGCAGCTCAGTCGCGTAGTAGTCGCCCACGGTATAGGTCTTAACCACTTCTGCGCCACGAATCACTCCGTCTACAGAGGCCTGAAAACTGTCGCGGTTTAAAGCCCAGTCTTCCACTGAGCTACTACCGGCAATGCGCTGGCCATAGACTTGCTCGGCAAGCTCGCGGTAAGCGGCTAACTTAGAGGCGCGCATAGCGTTTAAGTCTTTTAGCTGTGCATTTTCGCCTTGCTGAGTTTCAATAGGGGCGTAGCCAACCGCATTCAACACCGGAAATTCACTTGGGGTTTGGGTGTCCCATTCAACGTGTTTTTGATCGTACACAATTTTGTTGTAAGCACTACAGCCGCTTAATAACAGCGCAGATGCAAGTAGAGCGAAAGAGAGTAAATGCTTAGCCATAACGACCTCTGATTGAACAAAGTACTTATGGTTATAACGGCTGGACTGGCAAAATCTTTAACGGATTTTACCTTTACTATTGTAGGTAAGGGTATCTTTTCGTGCGGACTGTAAAATAGATTGTTTTAACTGCTCAATACTGTTTAGCGTTGACTGCACCACGCGTTCATTCACCTGACTTTGATGCTGAACGTCAGAGAGGGTGGTTTTAATGGCTGCAACCGCTTCAGCTAAGTCCGGGTCGTCTTTTAATTGCTCGTTGTCCGGGTGTTGAGCCAATTGCTGGTCGAGTTCGCTAATATGGATAAGCGTCTTTTCTTTGGCGTCGGCAATAGCGTTAACATCGGCGTGTTGGCGCTCGACAATGGCATTAAGCTCACGTTGTTGTAGCAACGCAAGGTTTTCCAGCGAGTCTGCCATATCCTGTAATATATCGTTAACAGGCGCCAACACGGTCATTATTCGTTGCTGCCGTTACTGAACAGATCAGACTCAAACTGCGCCAGTTTATTGGCTAGTTGTTCAACGTTAATTTTGTACGAACCACTTTCAATGTCGGCTTTAATTTTATCAACTTTGGCCTGGTCAATGCCGCTGCTGTTCATTGCTTTTTCCTGTAAGCCACTCAGTTGTTGCGCTTCGCTGGTTAACGAAACGGCCTCACCACCTTTTTGCGAAACCGCAGCAGGCTTCGTCGGAGCATCGCTCTGTACTTGACGGTTGCTGGATTTGCTATCAATGTTGGCATTTTTCAGCCCGGCATTGTTAATGTTAATTGACATTGTTTTTAGCCTCGCTAGATAATATGTCTCGGTTACTTATCGACCACACTTAAAAATACTTTAATAAAAATTTTAGCACGTAGCCTGACGTTCACGTCAGGTTCTGGTTAAGTATTTTATAAATTAACAGTCACTTCATTAAGTCCTGTGACAACCGCTTGTATTGATTTATTCGAACGTGCGTTTTCAACAACAACAGATTCACCTTTGAGGCCATCAGCCAGGGCTCTTCCGGCTGCAGTAATTCGCAAAGCTTTATCTTGTGCAACTATTGTAACGCTTTGCCCCTCACATACAAGACATGTATCGCTGGCACTTATTGCCTGACCTGCAGCAATGCGTTTTTTAATGCGGGCTCCAATTAAAGCTGTCATGTCAGTAAATACATTTGAGCGAACCCGATTAAGGTCAACTTCAGAAAAAACTAAATCACTTTCGCTTATCATTTGACCCGGCGCCATAGGTGAGGCCGCGGTAACAACATTTTTGTAGCGATAAATTCGAACAGGCACATAGGTGCGCCAGTTAGCGTTGCCGACACATTCAATTTCAATGGTAGTGTAGCTGTCGAGGTTGGCGTTAGTTGCCAGGCCAACTTTGGGTGGCTGCGAACAAATTTTGGGAGCCATGCGTGGGTCGAGGTTATTGGCAACGACTTCCACACGACCATTATCCGGCGCGGAAACTCGCTGTTCTACGTAATTATGAGCCAGTTCCTGTAACGCTTTGTAATTAAAACGCTGGCTGTCTTCCGAGCCTCTGGTTTCTGCGTTAACAGAATTAAAGCCACAAATTATAAAAAAAATCGAACTGATCAGCAGCGATTTACGTACTATCATAAAAATTCCTGATGTTATCCGTTAAGGTTATCTGTTCGAGTGCCGAAAAAAACGGTATAACGTCAAAAGATCGGCAGTTCGATGGTTTCAGTATGGTTAATGTAGATACAAGCAAATACCGTGCCGAAGTAGAAGTAGCCTGCCACATAACAGGAGTGAACAATGGCTAGCATTCTCGATTCAGTGAATCAACGCACACAAATGGTCGGTCAAAACCGACTGGAACTATTAATGTTTCACCTAAACGGTAAGCAGCGCTTCGGCATTAACGTATTTAAAGTACGCGAAGTATTGCCATGCCCTAAACTTACCGCAATGCCCAATCGTAACCCCCTGGTTCGAGGAATTGCGCACATTCGTGGTCAGGCAATATCCATCATTGATTTGAGTATGGCTACCGGCGGGCGGGCGTTAACCGACATTCAAGACCGTTTTGTTATCATCTCGGAGTACAACCGAACTATTCAGGGATTCTTGGTTGAAGGTGTGGATCGCATTATTAATATCAACTGGGAAGACGTCATGCCGCCGCCCAAAGGTACTGGAAGAGATGCGTATCTCACTGCGGTGACCAAAGTGGAAGATGAATTAATTGAAATTATTGATGTGGAACGCATATTAGCTGATATTATGCCGGCTAATATGGATGTCAGCGAAGAAGTTGCGAATGCACCTATCAATGTCGCAAAAGAAGATTTAACCATTTTGATTACGGATGACTCGTCGGTTGCCCGTAACCAGATAAAACGTGCATTGCAATCTTTGGGTATTACGCTGGAAGTCAAAAAGAACGGTAAGGAAGCTTTAGATTACTTAAAAGATAAAGCCAAGGAAGTGGGGGGCTTAGTGCATCCTCATGTGCCCGTTCTGGTCTCCGATGTAGAAATGCCGGTGATGGACGGTTATACGCTTACCGCTGAATTGAAGGCTGACCCGAATTTACGCGATATTCATGTTATTTTACATACATCATTGAGTGGTGTGTTTAATCAGGCTATGGTGAAGAAAGTCGGTGCCGATGATTTTATTGCAAAATTTCACCCGGATGAGCTGGCGACCGCCGTACAAAAATGGCTGAACACAGAAGTTATTGCGTAGCCTGATGCTATTGCATCAGGTGCGATATTCGACCTGACGTGAACGTCAGGCTACGAAACGAATGAAACTGAAACGGAAGTTGTTTATATAACGTGATAGATCGCGAATTAAGTTTATCGGAATATCAGGAATTTCGTCAGTTCCTTGAACATCAATGCGGTATCGTATTGGGTGAAAGTAAACTGTATCTGGTGAAGAGTCGGCTGAGCCCTTTAATGGGCCGGTTTAATGTCGACTCGCTGGCGGAGCTTGTTAAGCGCTCAATGAAGCTAAGTGAGCGGGCTTTACGGGCAGCGGTGATTGATGCAATGACAACCAACGAAACCTTGTGGTTTCGTGACACTTACCCGTTTGAAATTCTGAACGACCGTATTCTTCCTGAATATAAAAATCATACCGGGCCTTTAAAGATTTGGTCCGCAGCCTGTTCCTCGGGGCAGGAACCTTATTCTATTGCCATGACGTACTTAGAGTACAAGGCGAAGAACCCGGGGGGGCTAAGAGCTGGTATAAAAGTAACGGCAACCGACATCTCTAATAAGGTTCTCGAGCAATGTGCAATTGGAGAGTACGATAGCCTGGCTCTTGCGCGTGGTTTGTCGGCTGAGCGTAGAAAGAAGTTTTTTACTGATGCCGAAAGTAAAGCCGGCTCCATGAGAGTAAAAGACGAGCTGAAGCAGTTTATTCATTTCCGTCACTTAAACTTGCTGGACAGCTATTCTTTGCTGGGCAAATTCGATGTTATTTTTTGCCGCAATGTTCTTATTTACTTTGCCCCTGAAGTAAAGCGGAAAATTATTGCCCAATTCCGGCAATCACTGAACCCCGGCGGTTATCTTTTCCTTGGTGCATCCGAATCAATTTCAGGACTTACTGAGGATTTTGAGATGATCCGCTGTCAGCCAGGCATAATTTACCGAAGAAAATAGTTTCCTGCAGGAAATGTCCGTCTGAAAAAGTAATAACCCCTTCTTAAATTGGCACACTTCCTGCATTGTCTTCACTATCGAACACTGTGGAGACAAAAATATGGCACTTTCCATGGACAAGCTTATGGGAATACAGCAGCACACGTTGGGTGTACGCACTCAGCGCGCGGAGCTTATTGCCAACAATATTGCCAATGCCGACACCCCTGGCTACAAAGCTAAAGGTCTGGATTTCCAGCAGGCGTTGCAGCAAGCGCAGCGCGGTATGGAAAACCACAAAATGGCGCGTACTCACGAAAAGCATTTCAGCGTTGAAATTAAACCTCAGGGAACTGAAAAGTTCCGCGTACCCACGCAACCGGATACCGGCGACGGCAACACCGTTGATGTGCAGTTGGAACAAAACTTGTATGCACAAAATGCGTTGGAGTATGAAATGACCATGAACTTTCTTGATGGCCGCATCAGCGGTGTGAAGAAAGCCCTGGGCGGACAAGGGAGATAATAAGTCATGAGTCTTTTTAACATTTTTAATGTGTCGGGTTCGGCCATGAGTGCTCAGTCGGTACGACTGAATACAACAGCCAGTAACCTGGCAAACGCTAACTCAATTAGCAGCAGTATTGATGAAACCTATCGGGCCAGAAACCCGGTTTTTGCGACAGCTTTAGCTGATGCTAAAGGTGACTATCGCGGTAATAGTCTGACGAATCAGACTCAGGCCGGTCAGGAAGCAGGCGTCAAAGTACTGGGTATTGTGGAAAGTCAGGACCCGCTGCAAATTGAGTATGCTCCAAACCATCCTATGGCTGACGAAAGCGGTTATATATACCGTCCCAACGTCAACACCATGGAAGAAATGGCAAACATGATTTCGGCTTCGCGTTCCTACCAGACAAACGTGCAGGTAGCGGACACTGCCAAAACAATGACACAACGTTTATTACGTCTGGGTCAAGGGTAAGCAGGAGATAACAAATGGAAGGCGTAAGCAATAATTCCTACATCGACAACATGAAGTGGAAGAAAGAAGATGATGCCAGATATGCTGATCCGGATGAACGGAGCAAGCTTGAGCAGGAAGACTTCTTTAAGTTGTTGACTGAACAGCTGAATATGCAGGACCCATCTAAGCCGGTCGAAAATGATCAGATGATTGCTCAGATGACCAGCTTTACTATGGCGGAAGGAATAACCGGGCTTTCTGAGCGGTTCGACCAATTTGCCAGCGACATGACTTCGAACCAGGCGTTGCAGGCATCAACTATGGTTGGTCGTAAGGTTTTGGTGCCGACTGACCAGGCTAACCTGGAAACTGGTGCTGGTATTACTGGCATGATAGCCACGCCGCAGGCGGCACAGAATGTGAAAATTAATATCAAAGATTCGACGGGTGCAACGGTGAAAACCCTTGAGCTTGACGACATGCCTGCGGGAACTAAAGAGTTTGAGTGGGACGGAACGATGTCAAACGGAGACGAAGCTCCGGCCGGAAACTACTCGTTCTCGGTGAATGCTCAAGTGGGCGGCAAAACCGAAGAACTGCCCATACAGATGCACGCTCGTGTGCAAAGTGTCAGCACCGGCGGTGACCGCGGTGTGGTTTTAAATCTTAAAGGATTAGGTGGCATCAAGCTTTCTGATGTGACTGAAATTAGCTAACAGGTGAGGTGACTTATGTCATTTAATATTGCACTCAGCGGTATCAACGCATCACAAAAAGACTTAGATGTGACCGCGAATAATATTTCAAACGTAAAAACAACGGGCTTTAAGCAATCGCGTGCTGAATTTGCTGACGTTTACGCGACCAGTATTTTTAATGCCGGTAATACAAAGGTTGGTGACGGCGTTTTAACATCTTCCGTTGCTCAGCAGTTTAGCCAGGGGACTCTGGATTTCACTGAAAACTCGCTGGATATGGCCATTAGTGGTAACGGCTTCTTTGCAACCACCGATGCTTTAGGTTCAAGAGACTTAACCTACACTCGCTCGGGTGCCTTTAAGCTTAACGATGATAAATTCATTGTTGATAACCAGGGCAACTATCTGCAGGGGTATCAGGTTGATCGCAATAGCGGCACAAACTCATCAACAGCATTGGCGACGACTCAGCCTATTCGCATTCCGGATGTTGCTGGCGCGCCACAAAGCACGGATAATGTGTTTACCGCTTTTAACGTAGATGCTCGTCGTTCCCCAATTGATGGCGCGGCCAATCCGTTTGATCCGGAAACTCCGAGTACTTATCACAGCTCAACCTCGGCGACTATCTATGATTCGCTGGGTGAGTCTCACACATTGTCGACCTACTATGTGAAAAGAGACAATAACGAGTGGGACGTCTACGCAACCTTTGACGGTGATGAAATTAATTTAAACCCAACCGGTACAGCGACATCGACACCACCAGCAAGGGATTCTGTTAACGGCTACTCAGGTCTGCAAGTAAACTTTTTAGGCAGCGGTGAGCCTGATGTGCCTGCAGGACAAATAACATTTGATCCGGGCTCTATCGACTTATCTGGTAATAACGCCGATGGCGACCCCTACCTGGATAATGGTGCAGACCCCCAAACGGTTCAGTTTAACTTCCAGGATTTGAGCGGAACAACAAGCCCTACACAGTTTGCTTCTGATTTTGAAGTAACCAACCTGGATCAGGATGGTAGCACGGTAGGTCGTCTGACTAACGTGGATATTGATAAAGCAGGCTTAATTGCTGCAACTTACTCAAACGGTGATGTTCAGTACTTAGGACAGGTTGCTGTTGTTCGTTTCGCCAATGAGCAAGGTTTGACCCAAATTGGTGGTACAAAATGGCGTGAAAGTATCGATTCCGGTGAACCTTTGGCCGGTGAAGCCAATACCGGAACGTTCGGCGGTATTGAAGCTTCAGCACTTGAAAACTCAAACGTTAATCTAACCAAAGAACTGGTTGATTTGATAACTGCTCAGCGTAACTTCCAGGCGAACTCGCGTTCACTTGAAGTGAATAACACCATTAATCAGACTATTCTTCAGATTCGATAATAGCTTCTGGTTATTGCTTCACAAAAGACGCCTCCGGGCGTCTTTTGTGTTTTTGGCACGAAATCTGCATCGCATTACCCAGATGACAAAATTTTGGCTGGAGGTCAGCTATGGACAAGATGCTATGGGTAGCAATGAGCGGCGCGAAAGAGAATATGAACGCTGTCGCTGTTCGTGCCAACAACCTGGCTAACGCCAATACCACGGCGTTTAAAGGCGACCTGCAACAGGCGCGAGCCATGCAGGCCTTTGGTGAAGGTTTGCCAACACGGGTCTTTTCTATGACGGAAAGCCCCGGGCAAAATTTTGCCAGTGGAGCAATACAAACGACCGGTCGGAACATGGATGTTGCCATTAAAGATCAGGGCTGGATCGCCGTCGATGATGGCAACGGCAATGAACGTTATACCCGCAATGGTAGCCTGGAAGTGGGTACTGATGGCCTGTTGAAAAACTCCAATGGGCAAACACTCCTGGGCGACAACGGTCCCATATTTGTGCCAATGCCGATAGACGATTTGGTTATTGGCGCTAACGGCAATGTGTCAATACGGCCCATGGGCGCTCCCGTCGATGCCATGGAAGTTGTAGGCCGGATTAAGTTAGTAAACCCGCCGAATGGCAATATTGAAAAGGGTAATGATGGCTTGTTTAAGTTAAAAGACGACCAACAGGCCATTGCCGATGCCAACGTAAAACTGCAAATTGGCGCCCTGGAAGGTAGTAATGTGAACAGTGTCGAAGAAATGACACATATGATTGCACTGCAGCGCCAGTACGAAATGAACGTCAAATTAATGAAAACGGCCGATGAGAACGCTCAGCGTTCTGAGTCGCTGATGAGAATCAGCTAAGTTTAGCCCAGGAGAAAGACCATGAACCCAGCATTATGGATAAGTAAAACCGGATTGGATGCGCAGCAGCGCGATATTTCAGTTATTTCTAACAACCTGGCTAACTCCAGTACGATTGGCTTTAAAAAGAGCCGGGCGGTATTCGAGGACTTGTTGTACCAGAACATTAACCAACCGGGCGGCCAGTCTGCTCAGGACACCGAGCTACCTAACGGTTTGATGCTGGGTGCCGGTACCAAAGTTGTTGCGACGCAAAAATCCCATACTCAGGGCAACGTGCAGACCACCGATAACTCACTTGACGTGATGATTGACGGTAAAGGTTTCTTTCAGGTGTTGATGCCGGACGGCAATATTTCCTATACCCGTAACGGTCAGTTTTCTTTAAATGAAGAAGGCGAAATGGTCACTTCCGGTAATGGTTACACCATTGAGCCGGCTATTCAGATACCGGAAGACGCGATGTCGGTCAGTATCTCACAAGAAGGCGAGGTTACGGTTACTCAGCCCGGTAACCCCGATAACGTAGTGATTGGGCAGCTTAACCTGGTTAACTTTATTAACCCGGCCGGCCTACAGCCGATGGGGCAGAACCTTTATAAAGAAACCGCAGTAAGTGGTGCACCTTTAGAAGCGGTTCCTGGTGTTGACGGAATGGGTAATACCATTCAGGGCGCACTGGAAACCTCTAACGTGAACGTGACTGAAGAGCTGGTGAACCTAATTGAGAGTCAGCGTGGTTACGAGATGAACTCAAAAGTGATTTCGTCTGTGGATCAGATGCTAAGTTACATTAATCAGCAGCTTTAATTGAATAACATAACGGGTGATTCTATGCGTTTTTTCCTTTTTTCTTTAACGGCATTGGTTCTTGCTGGTTGTGTGCAAACGCCACACAAACCTATGCCGGATGACCCATATTACGCACCCGTATTGCCGGAAGAGCGTGCTCAGCCGGTAGTACCTACAGGCTCTTTATTTCAGGATGCTTACGCGGATAATCTGTATTCGGATATTAAAGCCCGCAGACTAGGCGACATTATTACTGTGACTTTGCAGGAGCAGACTACCGCCAGTAAAACGGCTACGACGGAAACGTCAAAAGAGAGCACTGCAGAATTAGCAGCACCGACGGCGTTTGGACGGGACATTACCGTAGGCGGCAATCCGCTGTCTGCAGGCATAAACGGAAGTCGTGAGTTCAATGGCGATGGCAGCTCTGATCAAAGTAATCAGCTAAATGGTGAAATTACCGTAACGGTTATAAAAGTGCTGCCGAACGGTAACTTGATTGTTCGCGGTGAAAAGTGGATGCGCATTAATACCGGTGATGAATATATTCGTTTAACCGGCATGATCCGCCCGCAGGATATCACTGCCGCTAATCAAATCCCTTCAACTCGTGTTGCCAATGCGCGCATTGAATATTCGGGTACCGGCAGCCTGGCGCAGGTGCAGGAGCAGGGCTGGTTAACCCGCTTCTTTAACAGCCCAATATGGCCATTCTAAGGAGTAAGGCATGAGAACGCTTAAAATTTTTGCGCTGGCGGTAAGTTTGATTTCTATGCTGGTTGCTCCTGTTCAGGCTTCACGGATAAAAGATATTGCCTCGGTGCAGGGTATTCGCGATAACCAATTGATTGGTTACGGGCTGGTAGTAGGCTTACCCGGAACCGGTGAGCAAACGCCTTTTACTGACCAGACTTTTCGTACCATGCTGGGTAACTTCGGCATCAATATTCCGGCGAATGAGCGTCCTAAAATTGATAACGTTGCAGCGGTTGCTGTACACGCCGATTTACCAGCTTTTGCGAAACCCGGACAGAAAATTGATGTGACGGTGTCTTCTGTCGGTAGTGCCGACAGTCTGACCGGCGGTACTCTACTGCAAACCTTTTTGAAAGGAGCTAACGGAGAAGTTTACGCGGTTGCACAAGGCAGTTTAATTGTCGGTGGCCTCGGAGCTGAAGGAAACGATGGCTCACGCATTGTTATTAATACGCCGACGGTGGGCCGTATTCCGAATGGTGGCGTTGTTGAGCGTGAAGTACTTTCCGGCTTCGGTTCATCTGACTACTTCACCTTTAATTTGCATCAATCCGATTTTACAACCGCAAAACGTATGGCTGAAACCATCAATAATCTGGTTGGCGAAGGTGCGGCTCAGGCTGTAGATGCAACTTCAGTACGGGTAAGGGCTCCCAGGGATTTAAGTCAGCGGGTGAGCTATATGTCCACGCTGGAGAACCTGGAAGTGCAGCAAGCTTCTGCGGCGGCGAAAATTATTGTGAATTCGCGCACCGGAACCATTGTGGTTGGTCAGAACGTTGAACTGAGACCAGCAGCCGTAGCCCACGGTAATATGCAGGTGACTATAGCCGAAAATGTTAATGTCGATCAGCCTAATCCATTCGCTGGCGGGGAAACAGCTATTACCCCTCAGACCATTATTGACGTAAACCAGGAAGATGCGCGCATGTTTGTGTTTGAACCAGGTACTACACTAAACGATTTGGTGCGTGCGGTGAATCAGATTGGTGCAGCCCCCGGCGACATGATTGCTGTGCTGGAAGCGCTAAAGCAGGCCGGTGCGTTATCCGGTGAACTCATCGTTATTTAACGGCAGTTAATAATATGACGGTTTCAGACTCTCATCTAAAACAAGCGCAACACGCTATGGATACCCACAGCCTGGACGGGCTGCGGAAGCGTGCGTTTAAACCTGATGATAAAGAAGCGCTGATGGAAGCCGCACAGCAGTTTGAAGCCATATTCCTTAATATGGTCATGGGTAGTATGCGTAAAGCCAATGCCGTGTTTGAGGAAGACAACATGCTGGATAATCGCTACACCAATATGTACCGCGATATGTATGACCAGCAGTTGACCTCAGAGCTGTCTAATCAGGGAAGCCTTGGGCTGGCTGAGTTGATGGTAAAACAACTGGGTGGTGACGACAGCTACGTGCCAGAGTCGATGAATCGTAGCGGCGCGAACCTTGATGACCCGCGCATGAAGAACCGTGCGGATAGACCTGCGGATTCACAAAAGTTAAGTGATCAGGGCGGCATTGACGCCGGTTTATATTATGGGAATCAGCGCGTTAATACCGCTAAGCTAAGTGACGGGAACGCAACTTTTGATTCACCGCAGAGCTTTATTGCTGCGCTAAAGCCTCATGCCGAACGAATTGCGAAAGAGGCAGGTTTGAACCCTGACGTTTTAATGGCGCAGGCTGCGTTGGAAACCGGTTGGGGGAAACGCTTAGTGCCCGGACGACACGGTGGCTCCAGCAATAATTTATTCAATATAAAAGCCGACACGCGTTGGAGCGGCGATAAGTCTCATGTGAGTACGCTAGAGTTTGATGGCGAAGTTGCTCGTAAAGAGCGTGCAGCGTTTCGCTCTTATGCCAATGTGGAACAGAGCTTGCAGGACTATGTGGACTTTATCAAAGAGCATCCGCGTTACCAGCAAGCTTTACAAGTAGCTGATGATCCGGCGCAGTACGCGGAAGCTTTGCAAAATGCGGGTTACGCGACAGATCCTCAGTATGCACAGAAGATTCAGTCGGTATTAAACAATCCGGCTTTTGTTGATAAAGAAATTTAGTGGTGCCGCAGGCGGCAAAAAGTTGCCGTTCAAACTAAATAATATTCGCTAGGTGCCGATAACGGTCACAGAGTAACTGGAGAGTCATTGATGAGTTTTGACTTATTAAATATCGGTAGGAACGGCATATTAGCGCATCAGCAAAGCCTGCAAACCACCGGTAAGAACATTAATAATACGAACACGGACAGTTACGTTCGCGAGCGCACCGAATACTTCGAGTCTTCATACGGTGGACTTGAGCGTGTGCGCGTACAGCGGATGATTGACCAATTTGCTAACCGCCAGTTACGTACCGATATTTCAAAGGTTAACTATTACCAAGCGAACCTCCAGCAGGCAGAGCAATTAGATACTTTACTTGGTGACAGCACCACGAACGTTGCTTCCTCTGTAGAGAGCTTCTTTAATACCTTGCAGGACGCCAATAATGACCCCGGTTCAGTCACTGCCCGGCAGTTAGTTCTTGCCGAAGCTGACGCTATGGTAACTAAGTTTAATGACTTTTCCAGTTATCTGGATGATCAAAAAAGCATTATTAATGACAGGTTAAAGCTATCGACTGACCGCATTAATTCAATATCAGGAAATTTAGCTGAACTGAACTCGAAGATTCAGTCGTCGGCCGGTAAAAATAGTAGTAACGGTGATATTAACGCACTATTGAATAAACGTGACGAACAGCTGCGGGAGCTTGCCGAGTTAGTGGAATTTAGCACCGTAGAACAAAAAAACGGTGCCATTGCGGTTAACCTGAAAAACGGTCAGCCATTAGTTTTAGAAGATGGTCGCTTTAATGCCGTTGCGGTGAAAAGCAACCCGGATACTGAACGTTTAGAGATGGTGCTTAAGAAAGAGCACAGCGGCGGAAGTGTCAGTGAGTTTTATGTGCCAACCGACGAAGTCGGTGGCTCTGTCGGTGGTTATCTGGAATATCGCGACGAAGTGTTAATGCCCACCCAAAAACGTTTGGGGCAGCTAGCAATTCGTATTGCCGACTCAATGAATACTCAAAACCAGAAAGGTATGGACCTGGATAATCAGTTAGGTAGTAAAATTTTTGATTTGGCTAAAACTGAGTCACAAGCGCTACCTTATTCTGATAATGGCGGTACTGGTGAAATTAGCGTGAGTGTGTTGGAAGGAAACAGTAAGTCTTTTCCTTCAGAAAATTTACGTATTACTAAAACAGGTAACCCGGACGAATATGAGATAGTTCCGGTGAACAGCGACGGCACAGTAGTTAGCGGTGCGGATACAGTCACTGTCACTCAGGCATCGCCCGGCACAGTCGATATTGTTGAGTTGGGAATTTCTTTAGACCTTTCCGGGGCTGCGAACGCTGGCGACCAGTTCTTGGCAAAACCCGCTGAAGGTGCGGCGTCTGAAATCAGTTTAGCGATAAGAAGACCCGAAGACATTGCTTTGGCCAATCCTATTCGGGTTAAAGACGGGCTGGATAATCAAGGCGCAGCGGCTATCGAAATTAATTCAATTAATACGCCGGATGACTATTATGATACGACTAATAACACCTTGCTTGGCAGTGCACCTGCTCGCATAGAAGTCACTGGCCAGACAGGTAATGCTTATGACCTGGATGTATTCGATAAAGACGGTAACCTTATAAATTCCATTACTGGAACCACAGACCTTAATGGCATTTTAGGCCAGGCTGGTTTAGCCGACCCGGACTACGAAGTTGATATTAACGGTGAACCGGCGGTAGGCGATGAGTACTTCATTGAATACAACACCAACGGCTTTGATGACAACAGTAACGGACAGTCTATGGCCGACTTGCAGCGGCAGCAATTGGTCCGTCGTTCCGGTGGGGAAGAAGCAGAACCGACTATGACTTTCAATGAAAGTTATGGACGATTGGTATCGGATGTGGGGAGCCGGGTTAGCCAGAACCGCGTATTGCGGGACTCGGCTGAAGCGATAAAGTCACAAACTGAGGCGCTTTACGAATCGCAATCGGGTGTGAACTTGGAAGAAGAAGCGGCTAATCTTATTCAGTATCAGCAAGCTTATACTGCGTCTGCCCGAATCATCACAACGTCGCAAACTATTTTTGATACGCTGCTGACGTCCTTGAGGTAATTACTATGCGTTTAAGTACAAACTTATTTTTCCAGCGTGGTCTGGACAGCTTACAAACCTCTCAAAGCCAGTTGGATAAAATTCAGCTGATGCTGACCAAGCAGACTAAGATATTAAGCCCTGCTGACGACCCGATTGGTAACTCGCAAGTGTTGGCGCTGAATGAAAAAATTGGTCAGAACGAGCAGTTTGAGCGTAACTCCGTAACCTTAGAAAATAATTTACGCCGTGAAGAAAGCGTTTTAAGTAGTATCACTGATGCTATTCAGAAAGCGCGTACTCTGGCCGTGCAAGCGGGTAATGGTAGCTATGATCAGACGAACCGAAAAGCCATAGCCTCCGAGTTACGGAATATTGAAACTTCGATTTTCGACCTGACTAATGCTCAGGACGAATCGGGTGAGTATATTTTTGCGGGTTACCAAAACCGTACGCAGCCAATGGAATTTGATGATGCGACTCAGTCGTACCAATATGTCGGTGACCAGGGGCAACGGACTATTCAATTGTCTCCAACCCTTTATCTACCGGCTAACGACCCGGGTAATAGGGCATTTTCAAATGTGTCTAAACGGGTCGACTTTGAATTGACCGGCGGCAATGACTTTATCAAAAAAGTAGAAGTAACAGACCGCAATGCGTTAATTACTGATACTGAAGCCCGCATTGATGCCGGTGATCCAACCGACTTTACTGTTAACTTTACCGGACCGGATACTTATGAGATTGATGATGGTGTCAACCCCGTAGTAGCAGGAACGGTTACCGACGGTAAAGTGGAATATAACGGTATGAGTCTGGAGCTTGATAAAGATAATATGCCAGTAGCTGGAGATTCCTTTAGCTATAGTATAGGTGAACCGGTTTCGCGTAATCTATTAACTCAACTTGGTGATCTCGCTGACGCTTTGGATGCTTCAGGCCCGGGAAGTAAGGGGTTTCATGAGAGCGAAGTAGCTTTCGCTCTGACTGATTTTAATACGGTCATTAGTGACTTAACCGATACTCAGGCATCCGTGGGCGCGCGGTTGAATGTTATGGATAACGCTAAATTGAGTAATGCCGACATTGAAATTGTGAATAAAAAAGCGCGTTCGGATATTTCTGACGTAGATTACTCTGAAGCGATGACTGATTTAGTAAAGAATGAGACTATCTACTCCGCTGCTCAGCAGATATTTACTCGGGTCAGCCGCTTGAGCCTGTTCGATTATATCTGACCAATGTTGCGTAGCCTGACATTCATGTCAGGTCATATATCCATCCTGACGTAAACGTCAGGCTACGCAACAAATATCTATCCCCACATAAAAAAACTAAAATTCTTAAAAAAAATACTAAAGCTCCCCAAACCCCGGCCGATACCCTTTGTGAGAGGAAACTTTAACCAGGCGAAACACGAAGCCGAACACTTCCTCCAGCTTGGCAACAACGAATGAATCCAAGCTTAGGCCAGAAACTGAGGAGCATTATTATGCCATTATATGTAAACACTAACGTCAGCTCATTGAACGCACAGCGTCAGCTGATGGGCTCAGGTAACTCGCTTGACCAAGCATTTCAACGTTTGTCGTCAGGCTTCCGTATCAACAGCGCTGCAGATGATGCTGCAGGTCTGCAAATTTCAAACCGTTTAAGCTCTCAGGTTAACGGCTTGAACCAGGGTAACCGTAACGCGAACGATGGTATTTCGGTAGCTCAAACAGCAGAAGGCGCGATGGATGAATCAACCAACATTTTGCAACGTATGCGTACTCTTGCTATCCAGTCTGCAAATGATTCAAACTCATCAGACGACCGTGCTGCACTTCAAAAAGAAGTGTCTAACCTTCAGTTAGAGTTAACTCGTATTTCTGAGACATCGACTTTCGGTGGTCAGAAACTTCTGAACGGTGACTTCGCCGGTAAGTCGTTCCAAGTAGGCGCAGATGCTAACCAAACAATTAACATCACAATTGGTGACATTTCAGCTAACTCAATTGGTAGTAACAGAGTTGACGCTGCGGGCAGTTTAGTTGGTGGTTCAACGCAAGGTACTGCGGGACCTGATAACGACTATTTTGTTACAGATACACTGACTGACACTGGTGACTCAGTAAATATTGCAGGCAAGGACGGTGACTTTGACCTTGCATTAACAGCTGGACAGTCTGTTACAGACCTTGCTACTCAAGTTAACGACGCGAACATAGGTGTGTCTGCTAAAACAACAGTAAGCACTACCTTGTCAAACTTGAGCTCAGGCGACCAGGGTACGTTGAGTATTGGCGACGAAACCTTTACTCTTGCTGAGTATAATGGTTCGTCTAAAGAGCTTGCTAATGCAATTGGTAAGGCTGGCTTCCAGGCTTCTGTTAATGAAAGCGGTGAGATTGAAATTTCTGCTGAGAACGTTGATGGTATCAAAGTAACTGGTCAGCAAGACGGAACTACCTTATCACTGGGCGGTACTGTACCTGATGCAACAGCTGGCGATGTCGTTGTTAACTCAAAACTTGAATTAGAATCCAGCGATTCCTTTAGCATTACGGATGAGACTACAGGGACTTCAGCGGGAGAGATTTTCGGAAGCTTGAGTTCTACGCTTGAATCGGTTGGTGGTGTAAATATTAGTTCAGCTGATGGAGCGCAAAGCGCTATTTCAGTAATCGATGCAGCCATTGGCCAAATCGATTCGGAACGTGCTGACTTAGGTGCGGTTCAGAACCGTTTCCAGGCAACGATTCGTAACCAATCGAACATTGCTGAGAACCTTGAAGGTGCGAAGTCTCGAATCAAAGATGCGGATTTTGCTGCTGAGACAGCAAAACTGACTCAGGCTCAGATTCTGCAGCAGGCTTCTCAGACTATCCTGGCGCAGGCAAACCAGCGTCCACAGGCAGCGTTGTCACTGTTAGGTTAATAGTTACCTTACAAACAACAACTGAAAGGTCAAAAACGGAGCTTCGGCTCCGTTTTTTTATGTCTGGAAGAAAATTTTAAGCTAAAATAAGCTGGTTAAAAAAACTTCAAATAAAAGCTAAAGTTTATAGTACTCTGTACCGATAACATACAAGGACAGATGTTTTTTTAGTCCGTTAAAAACTTAATTGATGTTTTTGATAGGGAACAGGTGATTATTATGGCGGATATATCAATGGATACCCGCGATTTCAGCCTCCTCTCAACAGGGAAAGGAGCGGTGCAGACACAGCAGCCTAAAAAGCAGGATGTGCTCGATGCCGTAAGTGAGGTACAGGACAAGGTAGCTGAACGTGTAGATAAAGCTCAGTCAAGCAAACAACTGGATGAATCTAATATTGGAGATATGGTCGAACAGATAAACAAGTCTCCGACTATCCGCAATACCAGTCTGCAATTTGTTTTTGATGAAAAAGGTGATCCTCCTGTTGTTAAGGTTATGGATACTGAGAGCGGTGAAAAAATTCGGCAAATACCTTCTGAGCTTGCAGTGAAGTTAGCTAAAGCTATAGAAGAAATGGCCGATAACCAAGAGAGTCGGGCAGGAATTTTGTTCGATAACGAAATTTAAAGAGGTGATGATATGCCATTAGTTTCATCAATAGGTGCTCGTTCAGGCTTAGACCTGGAAGGTATCATTAAAGCGACGCTAGAAGCGGAACGTGTTCCGAAAACTAACCGACTTGATCAGCAAGAGGGGCGGTTGCAGGTCGAGTTGTCTGCGGTTGGTGAAATGAAATCGGTATTGTCAAAGCTTCAGGAAGCGTCAGAAGAACTGTCGAGCGGCGAGCTATTCAGTGCTATGAAAGCTTCTGTTAAACAGCCTGAGTCAGGTGATGTTATAACCGTTGAAAGCACAGAAGATGCCGGTGTAGGTAATTTTGATATTTCTGTGACTCAACTGGCAAAAGGAAGTCGTGCCGTATCGGCTGATGGTGCTTTTGCTGACTCAGACACAGAGGTAAATACTAATGCTGGTTCATTGACTTTTGGTGCCGGTGAAGAGAGTTTTACTCTGGATATCGAAGCGGGTTCAAGTCTGGAAGATATTCGTAAAGCAATCAACTCGTCCGAGGATAACTTTGGTGTAACCGCCGATATTATTAATACTGGCGACCAGGCGAAACTGGTATTCCGCTCAAATGTTAGTGGTGAAGGCAATAACTTAACCGTGACCAATGATAACGCTGAGTTTGATGCTATTTCTACCCAAGCTAATGGTGGAGCCCCAGGCACAGGCGGTATGAGTATTGCCGATGCGGATAAAGCGACCGATGCTATTATAGAGATTGATGGTATCCAGGCCAGAAATGACACCAATACTTTTGAAGATGTTATTCAGGGCTCAACTATTACTGCGGTGAAAGAATCTGAAGGCACAGAAACAGCTCGATTATCGATAGCCCGTGATGATGAGGGAGTTGCAAAGTCAGTCGATGCCTTTGTCAAAGCTTATAATGGTGCTATTTCATCGTTAAATGAAATTGGTGGCGAAAACAGCATGTTGCAAGGTGATGCGACGGTTCGCAGTTTAAAGAGTCAGTTAAATAATATACTGACTTCCACATTTGGTGACGGTGAAACTTTGTTTGACTTAGGTTTTGGGCTGGATGAGAACGGAAAGCTGGAACAGGAAAACCCTGTAACTAGCGTTAGCGATGTCTTGAAAGATAATCCCGCAGCGTTAAAGTCTGTTCTGGGGGGCGAAAACGGGTTAGCGTCTCGTTTAGATAGCTTTTTAGAGGGGTACGTTAGCGGTGGTGGCTCGTTAGAGCTGCGCAAAGACACGATTGACGAAAGTCTGGTGCGTGTAAAGGAAAGCCGTGAAGATCTCAAACTTCGCATGGAGTCTATGGAAGAAACCCTGCGTTCAAAATATCAGGCTCTGGACTCCTTGGTTGGTCAGCTGCAAAGTCGTGGAAACTCGGTCAGTGCTCAGCTTGCGAACCTTCCTGGCTTCACTAGAGACAATGATTAATTAGAGGTAATATCGTATGAATGCCAAGTTAAAAGGCTACACTAAAGGTTCTCTGCAAACCCGCGTTGCGGGTGCTGACCCTTATCAACTGGTACAAATGTTGATGGCTGGCGTGCTGGAGAACCTGAATTACGCCAAAGGTGCTATTCAGCGAAAAGACTTAGAGAAGAAAAGCCATTATCTAAGTAAGGCTCAGGCCATTGTCGATTCTTTGCGCTATAGCCTGGATGACACTGCGGGTTCTGACGCTGCCGGTAACTTACGTGAGCTTTACATGTACATGAGCGCGCGTATTACTGATGCATCAATTGAGCTGGATGTTGACATTATTGATGAAGTCGCGCGTTTAATGTTGGATATTAAAGGTGCATGGGACCAAATTCCAATGGAACAACGCGATGTTGCTATGAATCAAATACAACAAGCTTCAGGCGCTTAGTTTGAAAGATAAGATGCAGCCTGAAAAGTTAACAAAGTTAAACGACCAGCTGAAGCAACAGTTAGCGGATTCAGAATTTGAATCTGCTAACACTACGCTGGCCGAACTGATTAGAAGCCTCAACCATCTTCCTGACAATTGGCAAGAGTCTCAGCAGTGGGTAACTGTGGTTGCTGAAGCAGATAAATACTTGACTGAAATTCAGCCAACATTGGAGGCGGAGCAGGAAAAAGCCCGGTCTGCGATGAGTAAAATTACAAAAAGCAAAAAAGGCGTTAAGGCTTACACTAAGTAAAATTAAGGTAAATAGCGCAACAGGCTGTTACGACAGATATAAAAAAACCGGCATATTAGCCGGTTTTTTCGTTCCCTGCGCCTAAGCCCAGGTCAGTAATTCTTCTTACAGTGCTTTGATCTTAGCATTCAAACGGCTCTTATGGCGTGCCGCTTTGTTTTTGCTGATAAGACCTTTAGTCGCGTAGCGATCCAGCATTGGAGCTACGTCTTTCATTGCAGTGTTTGCTGCTTCTTTGTCTTTTGTCTCAATAGCTGCGTTTACACGTTTAAGGTAAGTACGCATCATTGAACGACGGCTTGCATTGTGGCGGCGATTTTTCTCGGCCTGGATCGCACGCTTTTTAGCAGACTTAATGTTAGCCAAGGTGAACTCCTAAATTCATTAACAGAACGCTTCTCTTATAAAGGCCGCAGATTATGCCTTTTCTGCTGTAAAAGTCAACAGTGAAAAGGGAAAAACTCAGTGCTTTAACTGAGGTTTTGATAAAATAGCATCCGTCATTGGTCTCAGTTACAATCAAAAACAGAAACTTAGCTGTCAGCCGAAAGGATCTCTCGTGTCAAAAGCTTTACTCCGCTCAGGTTTTATCGTCAGCGCGATGACCCTGATCTCGCGCGTATTGGGTTTAGTGCGCGATGTGGTCATTGCCAACCTGATGGGAGCCGGCGCTGCGGCAGATGTGTTCTTTTTTGCTAATAAAATCCCTAACTTTTTACGCCGGTTATTTGCTGAGGGCGCTTTTGCCCAGGCTTTTGTGCCGGTGCTCACAGAGTACAAGCAGGGCAAAGAACTGCCTGATCAGCAATTACTCATTGCCCGGGTATCGGGCACCTTAGGCACCATTGTGACGGTGGTCACCATTTTCGGTGTGGTAGCTTCCCCGGTTGTGGCTGCGCTTTTTGGTATGGGGTGGTTTTTAGATTGGTGGAATGACGGCCCGCAGGGACAAAAGTTTGTACTCGCCAGCGATTTACTCCGCATTACCTTTCCTTATTTATGGTTTATTAGTTTCGCCGCTATGGCGGGAGCCATACTGAATACGCTGGGCAAGTTTGCCGTAGCCGCTTTTACACCGGTATTTTTGAATGTAGCTATTATTGCGGCGGCTATCTGGTTGGCTCCGCAGCTTGAGCAACCGGAATATGCACTGGCCTGGGGCGTATTTTTCGGTGGTTTTATCCAGCTGTTATTTCAGTTGCCGTTTCTGAAAAAAGCGGGGTTATTGGTTAAACCACAGTGGGGCTGGAAAGACCCGGGCGTTACCAAAATTCGCAAACTAATGCTGCCGGCTATTTTTGGTGTGTCGGTTAGCCAAATCAACTTACTACTGGATACCCTCATTGCCAGCTTTTTAATGACCGGTTCGATAAGTTGGCTGTACTACTCCGACCGATTGCTGGAGTTTCCGCTGGGTCTGTTTGGCATTGCCATTGCTACGGTCATTTTGCCCGCGCTTTCATCACGTCATGTGGATAAATCGAATGAAAACTTCAGTGCTACGCTGGACTGGGGCATTCGCATGGTGCTATTGCTGGGTGTACCGGCCATGGCGGGGCTTTTTGTATTAGCAGAGCCGATGCTTATGGTGTTGTTCATGCACGGCGCCTTCAGCCCGGACGACGCGCGTATGGCGTCTTACAGTCTTATGGCCTATTCCACCGGTTTGCTAAGTTTTATGATGGTAAAAGTCCTGGCAACGGGCTTTTACTCCCGCCAGGACACTAAGCGCCCGGTGAAGTACGGCATTATTGCTATGGCAGCCAATATGGTATTTAACATTGCTTTGGCTATTCCATTCAGCTATGTCGGGTTGGCACTGGCAACGGCGGCGTCTGCGGCTATTAACGCCGGGCTGTTGGGCGTTACTTTATGGCGTGAAGGCGTGCTGAAAAAACAACCCGGAACTGGGCGTTTTATTTTGCAGGTACTGTTCGCCGCTGCCGCTATGATAGCCGGCGTGCTTTGTCTGAGTCCGGATATTGCAACCTGGCGAACCAGTTCTTTAGTTGAGCGACCCTGGCTTTTGGCTCAGGTGATTGGATTCGGTGCAGCCATTTATATTGGTGTGTTGGTTATCACGGGCATGAGACCGAGACATTTCCGTGCGCGCGAGTACTGATTATCGCCTCGGTATCAGTTATAATCGCGTCTTTTCCGGAAAACATTAAGATTGTGCGGGCATGGAACTGATTCGCGGTACTCATAATCTCAGAGCTGAACATTGTGGTTGCGTATTGACCATAGGTAACTTCGATGGTGTTCACCTGGGGCATCAGGCGGTGCTTAGTCAGGTTCGTGAAAAAGCTCAACAGTTGGGAGTGCCTTCCGCGGTTATGACCTTCGAGCCTCAACCGCAAGAGCTGTTCCAGCCTGAAAAAGCGCCTGCACGGTTAACCAACTGGCGCGAAAAATATCTCGCGCTACAGGCGCAAAATGTCGACCGGCATATTGTTGTTGAATTTAATAAGAAGTTTGCCAGCCAGCCAGCCCGCGAGTTTATTGAACAGACTTTGGTGGGTAAGTTGGGCGTTAAGTTTTTGGTCGTGGGCGATGACTTTCGTTTTGGCTATAAACGAGAAGGTGACTTCGAGCTACTGCAAAAAGCCGGTAAAGAACTGGGGTTTGAGGTGGTCGATACCCGCAGTTATCGTCAGCAACAACAACGCGTTAGCAGTACCGCTATTCGTCAGGCACTAGAAGAAGGCGACTTTGAACAGGCCGAACAAATGCTCGGGCGACCTTATCAAATATGCGGAAAAGTCGTACATGGACGCAAAAATGGCCGGACTATTGGTTTTCCTACCGCAAACGTGCCGTTAAAACGTTTAAAAAGCCCATTACATGGGGTATTTGCAGTAACAGCTCAGTTTGGTAAAGACGAAGAAATACATTCCGGCGTTGCCAACCTGGGAACCCGGCCAACATTAAATGGCGACGAAGTACAGCTGGAGGTGCATTTGTTTGAGTTTTCAGGCAATCTGTACGGTCAGCAGATGACGGTCACACCGGTGGCCAAATTACGTAATGAGCAACGCTTTGCGTCGTTGCAGCACTTACAAGAACAAATTGAAAAAGATGCCGCCCGCGCACGTGAAGCATTAGCGTGCCGGAGTCAGTAACTATGCGGAAATGGAAACAGTGACCCATGAGTGATTACAAACACACCTTAAACTTGCCAGAAACAGCATTTCCAATGCGCGGCAACCTGGCTCAGCGCGAGCCAAAGATGCTGGAGCAGTGGTATGAAACTGACCTGTACGGTCAAATTCGTAAAGCTAAAGCGGGCAAGCCAAAATTTATTCTGCACGATGGCCCTCCGTATGCGAACGGGCAAATTCACATTGGTCACGCCGTAAATAAAATTTTAAAGGACGTTATTGTTAAGGCAAAAACCTTAAGCGACTTCGACGCGCCTTACGTACCGGGCTGGGATTGTCATGGTCTGCCAATTGAACTGCAGGTAGAGAAAAAACACGGCAAGCCGGGTAAAAAATTGAATCTGGCCGAATTCCGCGAAAAGTGTCGTGAATACGCAATGACCCAAATCGACCAGCAACGTACGGACTTTAAACGTCTGGGTGTGCTTGGCGACTGGGATAACCCCTACCTGACTATGAACTTTAAGCAGGAAGCCGACAGTGTTCGTGCTTTGGCAAGAATTATTGATAAAGGGCATTTGCATCAGGGCTTTAAACCGGTTCATTGGTGTACTGACTGTGGCTCAGCGCTGGCGGAAGCGGAAGTGGAATATCAGGATAAAAATTCACCGGCTATTGATGTGCGTATGCCGGTTGCGGCTACGGCTGAAACGGTTGAGCGCTTCAGCACGCCGGAAGGGCATGTGGGTGAAGGCAATGTCAGCATGGTTATCTGGACCACCACACCGTGGACCATTCCGGCTAACCGTGCGGTGACTCTGGCCGACGGGCTTGAATATACCTTAGTGCAGGTTGAAGCCAGCGACGACCAGCCAGCAGAGCGCGTGATTTTAGCCGATGACCTTGTTACCTCCTGCATGGAACGTTGGAATATTACGCATTACCACAAGCTGGGTTTCTGTAAAGGCAGAGACTTAGAAGGCCTGCAATTGCAGCATCCGTTGTTTGAATTGCAGGTGCCGGTTATTTTAGGTGATCACGTGACGACCGAAAGTGGTACCGGTTGTGTGCATACGGCACCGGGTCATGGTGTTGATGACTTCTTAGTGGGTCAGAAATACGGCATTGAAGTTTACAACCCGGTGGGTGATAACGGAGTGTATAAAGACGACACTCCACTGTTCGCCGGACAGCATGTGTTTAAAGCGAACGAACCTATTGTTGATAAGTTGCGCGAAGTGGGCAATTTGATGCATGCGGAAAGTTATCGCCATTCTTATCCGCATTGCTGGCGCCATAAAACGCCAATTATTTTCCGTGCTACGCCGCAGTGGTTTATTAGCATGGACAAGAAAGGTTTGCGTGCAGGTGCTTTAGAGCAAATAAAAAAAGTCGACTGGTTCCCTGAGTGGGGGCAGAGTCGTATTGAATCTATGGTTGAAGGGCGCCCTGACTGGTGTATTTCACGTCAGCGTACCTGGGGTAACCCCATTGCCATTTTCGTAAACCGTGAAACGGAAGAGCTGCATCCAAACACGCTGGAGCTGATGGAAAAAGTGGCTCAGCTAATTGAAAAAGACGGCGTGCAAGCCTGGTTCGACTTAGAGCCGGAAACCTTGCTGGGTGACGAAGCTGACAAATACCGCAAAGTTACCGACACTTTAGATGTTTGGTTTGACTCTGGTGTAACGCATCATTGTGTATTGCGTGAGTTTGACGGCTTGCGCTGGCCTGCCGATTTGTATCTGGAAGGCTCGGATCAGCACCGCGGCTGGTTCCAGAGCTCGCTGGTTACCGGTGTTGCAATGTATGACGAAGCGCCGTATCACCAGGTATTAACCCATGGCTTTACTGTTGATGCACAGGGCCGGAAGATGTCGAAGTCTATCGGTAACGTGGTTGCTCCGCAGGACGTGATGAATAAGCTGGGCGGAGACATTCTGCGCTTATGGGTCGCGTCAGCAGACTACTCTGGCGAAATGACGGTTTCTGATGAAATCCTCAAGCGTTCAGCGGATGCGTATCGTCGGATTCGTAATACGTCGCGCTTTTTGCTGGCGAACTTAAGCGGTTTTGACCCTAAACAGGACCTGGTTGCCAAAGAAGATATGGTTGAACTGGATCGCTGGATTGTCGGGCGTGCGGCGGACTTACAACAAGAGTTGCTGGAAGCCTACAATAACTATCAGTTCCATAGTGTGGTGCAAAAGCTTATGCATTTCTGCTCCATTGAACTGGGCAGCTTCTACCTGGATATTATTAAAGACCGCCAGTACACCGCAAAATCTGAAGGTTTAGCTCGGCGCTCATGCCAGACGGCGCTGTATCATATTGCCGAGGCGTTAGTGCGCTGGATGGCTCCAATTTGCAGCTTTACCGCTCAGGAAATTTGGGACTTGTTACCGAACGGACGCAGCCAGTATGTCTTTACTGAAAGCTGGTATCAGGGCTTTGATGAATTTTCTGGTGTTAAAGACGCTGAGAACGAGTTCTGGATGCAGTTATTGGAAATTCGTGATGTCGTTAACCAGGCGCTGGAACAGTCACGCCGGGATGATGTTATCGGTGGTTCGTTACAGGCAGAAGTCACATTATACGCTGATGATAAACTGGCGACAGCTTTGAATCGTTTGGGTGAAGAGTTGCGTTTTGCACTGCTGACATCGGAAGCGCAAGTGGCCTCTATTAATGACGCACCTGCTGACGCCGTTAAAGCGGAGAAAATGGCTTTGGCCGTTAGTGTGACAAAATCTGAATACAAGAAGTGCGAGCGTTGCTGGCATCATCGCGAAGAGGTGGGGACTTTAGATAGCCACTCTGATTTATGCCAGCGCTGCGTAACTAATATTGAAGGTGAAGGTGAGGAGCGTCGTTTTGCCTGATTTTTCTAACCAGACCAACCGTGCAACCGGGCTGCGTTTTTTGTGGCTGACCTTGTTGCTAGTGGTTATTGATCAAATTACTAAAATTTGGGTGGCGGGTGAGTTTGAGCTTTATGAAAGCCGAGTTTTAATTGACGGGCTATTCAACTTAACTTACGTGCACAATTACGGTGCGGCCTTTAGCTTTTTAAGTGACGGCGGTGGTTGGCAACGTTGGTTCTTTACTGCCATTGCTATTGCCATCAGCGTGGTGCTGCTAATTTGGATGCGCCGCAACCCAGTGGGTTTATGGCGCCAAAATTTAGCCTTTTCCCTAATTATGGCCGGGGCTATTGGTAACGTAGCAGACCGTTTAATGTATGGTTATGTTATCGACTTTTTTGATGTTCATTATCAGGGGTGGCACTGGCCGGCCTTTAACGTAGCCGACATGGCCATTACTATTGGTGCCGCACTCATGTTGTTGGAAGCTTTTTTTGATAACCGTCGGGACAAAGCCGAGAACGGTCACGGGCAGTAAGGAGTTTCGTTTGAGTCGTTTACCTATAGAACACGGACGAGAAGTGGTTATGCACTTCACCATTAAACTGGCCGATGGCTCGGTTGCAGACAGCACCAAAATGTCTGGTAAGCCTGCCAGATTCCGGATGGGTGATGGCAACCTGACCGAAAACTTTGAAGCGTGCCTGGTGGGGCTGCGCGAAGGGGCAGAACGCGAGTTCACTTTAGAGCCTAAAGACGCCTTTGGTGAACCGAACCCGGACAACTATTATTATGTTGATTCGGCAAAATTTAACGATGAAACCAAACCGGAAGTTGGAGCCATTTTGGCTTTTACGCAACCGGATGGTACCGATTTACCGGGAATTGTTCGTAAAGTTGAAGGTCCAACAGTTACCATCGATTTTAATCACCCGTTGGCCGGACAAACGGTGATTTTTGAAGTAGAGATTATTAGCGTTGAGCCATAATTGGTTAATGAACCGGGCTAAATGCAGGAGGAACTGATGCAAATTTTGTTAGCGAACCCACGGGGCTTTTGTGCCGGAGTTGATCGCGCTATAACTATTGTTGAGCGGGCTTTAGAAATATTTGAGCCGCCAATTTACGTGCGTCACGAAGTGGTTCACAACAAATACGTTGTCAGTAAACTGCGTGAGGCCGGTGCGGTTTTTGTAGAAGAGTTACACGAAGTACCGGATGACCAGATTGTTATTTTTAGTGCCCATGGCGTTTCACAGGCGGTAAGACAAGAAGCCAAAGATCGAGGCTTGCGGGTATTTGACGCGACTTGCCCATTGGTGACCAAAGTCCATATGGAAGTTACCCGTGCCAGCCGTAAGGGCCATGAATGCATTTTAATTGGTCACGCCGGACACCCTGAAGTTGAAGGGACTATGGGCCAATATAATAATGCCGAGGGTGGTATTTATTTGGTGGAGTCGCCGGAAGATGTTGCTAAGCTCGAAGTGAAAGATCCGGGTAACCTGCATTACATGAGCCAGACCACCTTATCGGTTGATGATACTGCCGATGTAATAGATGCCTTGCGTCAAAAATTCCCTGAGATAAACGGGCCACGCAAAGACGATATATGCTATGCCACTCAAAACCGTCAGGATGCGGTACGCGAATTAGCCAGCGATGCTGATATCATGTTGGTGGTGGGCGCGCGCAACAGCTCAAACTCAAACCGCTTACGCGAGCTTTCCGAGAAAATGGGAACCCCAGCGTACCTAATTGATGACGCCAGCTGTATTGATAAAACCTGGTTAGAAGGTCACGACAAGGTCGCCGTAACCGCTGGCGCTTCAGCACCAGAAGTTCTGGTCAAAGAAGTCATTGCTAAGCTACAGGAATGGGGCGGTAAAACTGCAGTAGAACTGAGCGGCCGCGAAGAAAATATTACCTTTTCAATTCCACCAGAGCTAAGACCTCACCCGGTGGGCTAGAAGGTTTATCGGGAAAGCCAGAATGTCTGGGTCAGTTCGTTATCGTTTCCCCAGTAAACGGTTACCTCGGTGGTTGCGTTGAACTGATCGATAGAGGTCAGCTCCGCTTTTAAATGAAGCTGTCCTGTTTCCCTCGATAGTTCCGGGTTATTACCTTGAGCCCACGCTTGTTGAGCGTCACTTAAATAAGTCATCAAAAGCTCCACCGCCTTTGCTTTTGTGTGGGCACGATCAATCGCCGATAGCCCAACTTGTAAAAGCTGCAGACTGCTCACGGACCAGAGCGCCACCAGAGCAGCTCCCGCCAAAACTTCAAGCAGAGAAAAGCCTTTATTCTTGTGACAGTTCATAAGCTCTGCGCTCTGCTTCAAAATCCTGCTGAAATCGCTGAGAAAGCTGTTCCCACTGATGATGTTGCTGAGCTTCTATCATTTGCGCGTAGAAAATCAGTGCAGCTAAACTGACCGAGCTTAAACTTATAAGAGTTACTAAGGTGAGTATCAGAGCGAATCCTTTCGCGTTCATAGTGAGCTCCATTTAGTTAACCTGAGGAGTGATTGTCCGTTTGAAAACATGTGTCTGTGCATTGTTAGTAACGGTAAAAGTTACAACGAGTTTTGATAACCCTCGACCGGATTTCGGAGAGTAAGAGTCAGCAGTAAATTGCGTGACTTTGAATTGAGACTTATCGGTCAGGGACTGCCAGCCATACCCAACGCAATCGAGAGTCATTGAGTTATGCTGTAGCTGTTCATTCCTGATTCGGAAGCCAACTGAGCCTCCGTTTTGCTGAGGAAACAAATAGCAATTGCCCTGAGGGTTCGAAATTTGCGGTGCGGCTGTATTTTTTAAGGTTTCAAAAAACTGATTTGCGACTGACTGAGCACTTAATAGTAAATTGACCCGCATTAGCTTGCGGTGTTGCATTCCAGTTTGCCATTGCGTTTGTTGCTGCGTCGCCAGAACAACTATCGCGCCAATAGCCGAGGCTATAAGAACTTCCACTAAACTACTGCCGCGCTCAGACACTATTAACATGAGGGGATTCCCGGAAGTGAGTTACCCTGACTTAAGCACAATCGAATACGACCGATACTGCTGATGATGACTTTTACCTGCCATTTTTTGCCCTTTAGCCTGATATGTCCGGGTGTCGCGGCCGCTGACTCTCCATAAAAAATGAGCGACGCGGAAGAACTGTAAGTGTATTTGGTTTGAATACCTGAGGCTTCGGAGCCATTGCTGAATGTGACTAAGTCGACTTCAATAGATTCCTTATTCGCTATGGACTTGGCTTTTACCAACTGCAAATAAGACAGCCAGCGTCCAGCCTCTTTTTGAAGCAACAAAGACTCTGTCTGCTGAGTAAATATTGGCAGGGCAGAAGCGCCAAGCACCGCACTAACAGCCAATGCTACGACCAATTCCATAAGAGAGTAACCGCGCATAAAAACACATTATTTTGAAGAAGAGTAACGAGTATAGAAGTTGTTTAAGCTTTGTCTGTAAGCCCCAACTGAAAAGAATGTAAGATAACCTCCGAGTAAAACGAAAGCTGGCTCGATTCTTGAATAAAACACCGCAGGTTCAACTTTTTGACGCAACAGGAAGACGTATGGCGGGCGGTGCCGAAAAGTTAGTAAATTTAAGAAATTTCACGCAAAACAATGCGCACCTTATCAAAGGATTCGGAACGCCGTTGGCTATTATGGCCATTCTGGCTATGATTGTTTTGCCAATTCCGGCCATGGTGCTGGATATTCTCTTTTCATTCTCAATTACCTTGTCACTGGTGGTTATGTTGGTGGCTGTTTATACCCAACGTCCGCTGGATTTCGCCGCCTTTCCTACCGTTTTGCTTATTGCTACGGTGCTACGCTTAAGCCTTAACGTGGCCTCTACGCGTATTGTTTTATTAGAAGGACATAACGGGCCCGGTGCTGCTGGCTCTGTTATTGAAGCCTTTGGTAGCGTGGTCATAGGTGGTAACTACACTGTCGGTCTGGTGGTGTTCGCCATTCTGGTTATTATCAACTTTGTGGTTATTACTAAAGGTGCCGGCCGTATTTCAGAAGTGACCGCTCGCTTTACCCTTGACGCTATGCCCGGTAAACAGATGGCCATTGATGCTGACCTTAACGCGGGTCTAATCAACCAGGAAGAAGCCAAAGCACGACGTAGCGATGTAACCCGTGAAGCTGACTTTTACGGCTCTATGGACGGCGCCAGCAAGTTTGTTAAAGGTGACGCCATTGCCGGTATTCTTATTCTCTTTATCAACATTATTGGCGGGCTGCTCATTGGTATGATCCAGTATGGCCTGACCTTTAATGAGGCCGTTGAGGTTTATACCCTGTTAACCATTGGTGATGGCTTGGTAGCTCAAATTCCGTCATTGTTACTGTCAGTTGCGACTGCCATTATCATTACTCGTGAAAATAACAGCCAGGACATGGGCGATGCGGTTGTTTTGCAATTGCTCGATAACCCTAAGGTTTTGGTCATTACCAGTGCGGTACTCTTTGCCATGGGGGTTATCCCTGGCATGCCGCACTTGGCTTTCTTAAGTATGTCTGCTGTGTTAGCGGGCGCCGCGTACTTCAAACTCAAGAAAAGCAAAACTGAAGAAGGCGAGCTGGTCGAGAAAGAGCAGGAGCAACAAGTTCAGCAGGCGCAACAAAAAGAACTTAGCTGGGATGACGTGCGCCATGTAGACACCATTGGCCTGGAAGTCGGTTATCGCTTAATTCCTTTGGTGGATAAGCAGCAGGGCGGTGAATTGCTGTCACGAATTAAAGGCGTACGTAAGAAGCAGTCTCAGGAGTTTGGCTTCCTTGTTCCCGCCGTACACATTCGGGACAATCTCGATTTAGGCCCCAACAGTTATCGCATTACTCTTATGGGTGTGACCATGGGCGAAGCTGAAATTCGTCATGACTGGGAGATGGCGATTAACCCGGGGCAGGTATTCGGTGAACTGGACGGTGAGAAGACAAAAGATCCTGCCTTCGGTCTTGATGCCGTCTGGATCCGTCCGGAACAACGAGAGCACGCACAAACTCTGGGTTATACCGTGGTTGACGCTGCAACTGTAGTCGCTACGCACTTAAGTCAGATTGTAACCAATCATGCATCTCAGTTACTGGGTCACGAAGAAGCACAAGAATTGCTGGACCGTCTGGGCCGTACTCATCCTAAGCTGGTTGAAGGCCTGATTCCGGATCTATTGTCACTGGGTAACTTTGTGAAAGTACTGCAGAACTTACTGGATGAAGGCATTGCGATTCGGGATATGCGCACCATTGTACAAACTTTGGTTGAGTATGCAGGACGTAGCCAGGACCCTGAAGTATTGACGGCTGCAGTCAGAATCTCACTACGTCGCTTAATTGTTCAGGACATTGCTGAGGGAGCCGCAGAGTTGCCTGTCATAACTTTGGCACCAGAGTTGGAACAGATGTTGCATCAGTCATTGCAAATGGCTGGTAATGACGGAAATCAGCAAGGGGCCGGAATCGAACCTGGTTTGGCCGAACGCCTTCAACAGTCATTACGCGAAGTGCATCAGCAGCAGGAAATGAATGGTGAGCCTTCAGTACTGCTGACTTCTGGACTTCTGAGGTCAACCATGGCGCGTTTTGCGCGTCACGCTACCGATGGTATGCGTGTGTTGTCCTATCAGGAAGTACCGGATGATAAACAAATTCGCATTGTCAGCTCAATTGGTGGACAACAAAACGGTGGTGAACAAACCGCCACACAAGAGTAACGGGAGTCGCTTGTGAAGATTAAACGCTTTTTTGCCGAAGATATGCGCCGTGGTTTGCAACAGGTTAAAGAAACTTTAGGTCCGGATGCTATTATCCTGTCCAATAAGAAAGTAAACGGTGGTATTGAGCTGGTTGCAGCCATTGACCCCGATGCGCAACAGGCACAGCCATTGGCTGAACAAGCGCCGAATGAGCCGGCCGCGTCAAAGACGCCAGAAGTGCCGGCTGAATCTTTGCAGGAATTGTTACAGCGTCAGGCACAGGCTGAACAGCCTGCGCAACGCTCTGCTACGCAAGCGGTTGCTGAAGCGTCAAAACGGCCAGAACCGAAAGCCGAGCCGCAAGAATTTAATGGCTCTCAACTCAACGACGATATTTTCCCTGAACAAGTAAACGCACCGGCAGCCGACGACTCCCAGGCCATTGCTGAACTGCGCTCTCAGGTCAATGGTATTCGTCAATTGCTGGAACACCAGTTGAGCGGCTTGATGAAACAAGAAATGGATCGTGAAGAACCAATCCGCTCTATGCTGATGAATCGGTTAATGGATATGGGCTTGAGCGAACGAGTTGCCGACCAGATTGCCTGTTTTATTCCTGAAGGCGGATCAGATGATGAGGCCTGGGAACAGACTTTGCATTTATTGGAAGGCCAACTGAATACCACCTCTGACGATATTTTGACACGCGGTGGTGCGGTCGCTTTAGTTGGCCCCACCGGTGTAGGTAAAACAACGACGATTGCTAAATTAGCGGCTCGTTATGCGCAACGCCATGGTGCCGATAAAGTGGCTTTAATTACCACAGACACCTTTCGTATTGGCGCCAGTGAACAATTACAAACTTATGGTCGTATAATAGGGTGTCCGGTCAAAGTGGCTAAAAATGCACAGGAACTGGCAGATGCATTACTTGCGCTACGTCAAAAAAGTCTTATTTTGATTGATACGGCAGGCATGGGTCAACGCGATAAGCGTTTGAATGAACAGTTAAGCCAGTTAATTCAGAATTCCCGGCTGCGCATCCGCCCTTATCTGGTGTTGTCTGCCACATCACAAAGCCAGGTGCTGATGGATGCTGTTAAGCAGTTTAAAGCATTACCTTTGTCTGGCTGCATTTTTACTAAGCTGGACGAATGCTTAAGTTTAGGTGAGAGTATCAGCGTAGCAATAGAACATGGCTTACCAGTTGGCTATTTAACAAATGGTCAGCAAGTACCTGAAGACATTCGGGTAGCGGATGCCAACTTTATGGTTGCCGAGGCTGAGCGGCTGCTTGATAAAAGCATTTGTTCCTCAGTGTCAGACGTGCCAAAATCGTACTGGAATGAGGCGTTTTCTCGCTGAATGAGCCAATATAATATGAAGCTGTTATCAATCTAGTCAGAAAAGAGATACGCCCGATGGATCAAGCAAGCGGTCTGCGAAGAATGAAACAATCGAAAGTAAAAGTTATTGCGGTAACTGGTGGTAAAGGCGGCGTTGGGAAAACCAACGTGTCGCTGAATATGGCTATCGCAATGGCAAAGCAGGGCAAACGAGTATTAGTGCTGGATGCCGACTTAGGTCTGGCTAACGTCGATGTTATGTTAGGCCTGCGGGTTGAGCGCAACCTTTCTCATGTGTTGAGTGGGCAGTGTGAGCTGGAAGATATTCTGATTGAAGGCCCGGCAGGAATCAAAATTGTTCCGGCAACATCGGGAACGCGTTCTATGGTGGACTTGAGTGAATCTGAGCACGCCGGATTAATAAGAGCCTTCAGCCAGCTTCAGGGAAACTATGACGTATTAATTGTCGATACCGCAGCTGGTATTGGTAATACCGTTGTCAGCTTTGCCAGAGCGTCACAGGATGTTTTATTAGTGGTTTGTGATGAACCAACATCAATTACCGATGCATATGCACTGATAAAAGTATTGAGCCGGGAGCAAGGCCTGTTTAAATTCAAGGTGGTTGCCAATATGGTAAGAAATCTGCGCGACGGACAAGTATTGTTCAATAAATTGACTAAAGTAACCGACCGATTTTTAGACGTCGCTTTAGAGCTTGCCGCGATTATACCCTTTGATGATAACTTGCGCTTAGCTGTTAGAAAACAACAACCTATGGTACTGGCTTATCCAAAATCACCAGCCTCTTTAGCGATAAAAGCTTTGGCTAAGAAAGCCATTGACTGGCCTGTTCCTGCTCAAGCCGGCGGACATTTAGAATTTTTTCTTGAACAATTGATAACTTCTGCCGATAACGAGAGTAAGCGGGATGTTGCCAATGAATAAAGCTGCCGTTTATGCCGCCACTGCTGACAACCGGAATGCTATTATTGAACAGCATACCGGGCTGGTTAAGCGTATTGCACACCATATGATGGCTAGACTTCCAGCCAGTGTGCAAGTGGACGATTTGATCCAGGCAGGCATGATTGGCTTATTAGAAGCTGCGCGTAACTTTGATAACACTAAGGGCGCCAGTTTCGAAACCTTTGCCGGCATTCGCATTCGTGGTGCGATGTTGGACGAAATTCGTCGTGGTGACTGGGCTCCGCGCTCGGTTCATCGTAATCATCGGCGCGTACTGGAAGCCATTCGTCAGGTTGAAAATGAAACCGGACGCGATGCAAAAGACACGGAAGTGGCCGCCAAACTGAATATGGGTATGGATGAATATCATCATATTTTGCGGGATGTCAGCACGGGACGAATAGTTGGTATTGAAGATCTTGGTGTATCAGAAGATGCTATCATGCCAGAGCAGGTAACGGGTTCAGCTTATGAGCCACAAAAAGATGTTGAGAACGCGGCGTTTCATAAAGCGCTGGTTTCGACAATATCTTCGTTACCAGAACGTGAAGCTTTGGTGCTTTCGTTGTATTATGACGAAGAATTGAATTTAAAAGAGATAGGTGAAGTGCTGAGCGTGAGTGAATCACGAGTCAGTCAAATTCACAGTCAGGCAATGTTGCGACTGAAGTCGCGAATGCAAAATTGGGTTGAATAAACTTTGGTTGTAATCGAGAGCCTCAGTGGAGGGTGCTTTGGATAAAAATATGAAAATTCTCGTTGTGGACGACTTCTCTACAATGAGACGAATCATTAAGAACTTACTTCGTGATCTTGGCTTTACCAATATACAGGAAGCCGATGACGGTAATACCGCATTGCCCATGTTGCAGAACGGTGATTTCGACTTTGTCGTAACCGACTGGAATATGCCGGGTATGCAGGGAATCGACTTGCTGCGTGAAATTCGCAAGGACGATAACCTGGCTCATTTACCGGTGTTAATGGTAACAGCGGAAGCCAAGCGAGAGCAGATCATTATGGCAGCTCAAGCTGGAGTAAATGGTTATATTGTTAAACCATTTACAGCCGTAACGTTGAAAGAAAAGCTCGACAAGATTTTCGAACGAATCAGCTAAAGGGCGAACGACTATGTCTGATAACGCCCATGATCTTTCTCTGGAGCAAGCCAAGGAATTAGTAGCCTTGCTTGAAGACGGGAAACAACAGCAGGCTAACCAATTACTGGAAGATGTTTACAACCGTCGTAATGACAAGTTGTTTACCTCTGTAGGCCAGTTAACAAGAGACCTCCACGAAGCGCTCCAGGACTTTCAGGTTGACCCTCGCATTGTGCAAATGACGCAGGATGATCTTCCGGACGCGCAAAATCGTCTGCTGTATGTCATTGAAAAAACTGAAGACGCCGCGAATCGCACCATGGATGCCGTAGAAGCCTGTCTACCACTTGCAGACGATATGCATCACCGTGTCGAGAAAGTTATGCCGGCCTGGAACCGGTTAATGAGCAACGATATTCAGTTAAATGAATTCAAGTCTTTATGTCATGAGGTCGATGACGTACTTAAGCGCTGTGGCGAAAATATGCCTCAAGTGCATGGGTTAATGACTGAAGTGCTTATGGCGCAAGATTTTCAGGATATTACCGGGCAAGTGATTCGCCGGGTTATTCAATTGGTCGAAGACGTTGAAAAGAACCTGATTGAACTACTGAAGATATTTGGTAAAGAAGAAGAACGTCGTAACGCGGAAAAAGCAGGGCTTGCGCCTAAGAAAGATGCAGCCCATGCCGAAGGCCCAATTATCGATGCTGATCAACGCGATGACGTGGTTGGCGGACAAGACGAAGTGGACGATTTGTTGTCCAGTTTAGGTTTCTAGGAGCATCAGTCGCATGAGCTTTGATATGGACGAAGACATTCTGCAGGATTTTTTGATCGAGGCTGGAGAGATCCTCGAACAACTGTCTGAACAGCTAGTTGAACTGGAAAATGATCCGCAAAACAAAGATCTGTTGAATGCTATTTTCCGTGGCTTTCATACGGTTAAAGGTGGCGCCGGGTTCCTGTCTTTGGGAGCTCTGGTTGACACCTGTCATGGTGCGGAAAACGTATTTGATACCCTGCGTAATGGTCAGCGTACTGTCACTTCCGATCTGATGGACGTGATTCTTCAGTCGTTGGATACTATCAATACTCAGTTTGCGCAGGTGCGCGCCAAAGAAGAACCTGAAGCTGCTTCACCAGAATTGCTGGAATTATTGCATAAGTTGAGTGAACCAGAGTCTGAGGACGAAGGGCCTATAGAGGTTCCAAAAGATGAATCTGCTGAGGAAACAGCTCCGGAACCAGAACCTGCAGCAGAAGAAAGCAGCAGCGACAGCATTGACGAAATTCAGGACGATGAGTTTGAAGCGTTACTGGACGAGTTGCACGGTGAAGGCAAAGGTCCCGGAAAAGACGATAAGCCAGCGGCGTCCACCCCCAAGGTAAATGAAGACAGTGATGAGATTTCAGATGATGAATTTGAGTCATTGCTGGATGAACTTCATGGCAGCGGCAAAGCGCCTCAAAGTGCTGAGAAAAAACAAGAAAAGCAGAAAGAGCCTGCAAAAGACGACGAGATAACAGACGACGAATTTGAATCTCTGCTGGACGAGTTGCATGGCAGTGGCAAAGCGCCGACACCGAAAGGTGATGAGCCTGCACCGAAAAAGCCTGAACCCAAAGCGCAGCCAAAACCTGCGGCAAAACCAGCATCCAAACCGGAGCCGAAGCCTGAGCCGAAATCAGAGCCTAAATCGAAACCAGCAGCGGCTCAGCCGGTAGATAAAAAACCAGCTGCACCAGCGCCTGCTCCGGTTGAAACTACTGTGCGGGTTGATACCAAGCGCTTAGATGAAATTATGAACATGGTCGGCGAGCTGGTACTGGTCAGAAACCGCCTGCTGAGCCTGAGTAATTCTGATGAGTCAGACAGCGCTGAAATGGGCAAAGCGATTTCGAATCTGGATGTTGTCACTGGCGACTTACAAGGCGCAGTAATGAAAACCCGGATGCAGCCAATTAAGAAAGTATTTGGTCGCTTCCCTCGGGTTGTCCGTGACCTGGCTCGTAGCCTGAAGAAAGAAATCAATCTTGAGATGTACGGTGAAGAAACCGATTTAGATAAGAACTTAGTTGAGGCTCTGGCCGATCCTTTGGTGCATTTGGTTCGTAACTCTGTTGACCATGGTATCGAGATGCCGGATGAACGTGAAGCTAATGGTAAGTCGCGCTCAGGAACCGTCACCTTATCGGCGTCTCAGGAAGGTGACCATATTATGCTGTCGATTAAAGACGATGGTGCCGGTATGGATGCTGAAAAACTGAGAGGCATTGCCGTTAAAAAAGGCATTATGGACGCAGACTCCGCTGCTCGTTTAAGCGATGAAGATGCTTATAACTTGATTTTCGCTGCCGGTTTCTCGACCAAAGAACAAGTTTCGGATATTTCCGGTCGTGGTGTTGGCATGGATGTGGTTAAGACCAAAATCAGTCAGCTCAACGGTAGCGTTAAAATTAACTCAGAGTTAGGTAAAGGTACTGAACTTTTGATTAAAGTGCCGCTGACTCTGGCAATATTGCCGACGCTAATGGTCGCCGTAAGAGATCAGACTTTTGCTTTGCCGCTTGCTGTTGTCAGTGAAATTATCGACCTGGATATGAAGCGCACCAATACCGTAGACGGACAGTTGACTCTTATTGTACGTAACCGTGCTATTCCGCTGTTCTTCTTAGAAAAATGGCTAGTCCGTAACCATGATGGTTCAAGTCGTAAAGAACAAGGTCATGTAGTGGTTGTGCAAATTGGCAATCAACAAGTTGGCTTTGTGGTGAACGCACTGATTGGTCAGGAAGAAGTGGTTATTAAACCTTTGGATAAGTTACTGCAGGGTACGCCAGGAATGGCAGGGGCAACAATTACCAGCGACGGTGGTATAGCTCTGATAGTCGATGTGCCCAGCATGCTTAAGTATTACGCCAAAAGATAACGGGACAAACCGTTCATGACTGTAAAAGTTCTCGTGGTAGACGACTCGGCGTTCTTCAGACGCCGGGTGACTGAGATTTTAGAAGACAATACCAACATTAAAGTGATTGGTAGTGCGAATAATGGCGAAGAAGCGGTAGAACAAAGCCGAACCCTTAAGCCGGACGTTATTACCATGGACATTGAGATGCCGGTAATGAACGGTATTGATGCTGTGAAAGCCATTATGAGCAGCAATCCTTGTCCTATTTTGATGTTCAGTTCGCTGACTCATGAGGGGGCGACAGCAACGCTGAACGCACTCGAGGCGGGAGCCGCAGACTTTCTGCCGAAGAAATTTGAAGATATCGCCCGTAACCGCGACGAGGCAGTAAAAACTCTGCAGGATCGCGTTATAGCGATTGCTAAGCAGCCGGTAAGCCGAACGTCTGCGCGGCCATTAACACCGCCGCCTGTTGCGAAGCAACCCGAACGTCCGTCAGAGCCCACTACAGCGCTGGATCGTATCCGGCAACGTAATAATGAGCTGCAAAGTCAGCGTGAAAGTGATGCGCGTACAGCGACATCGGCTGGCGCATTAACAATAAACCGGGCTTATCAATTACTGGCGATAGGAACCTCAACCGGTGGCCCTGTCGCATTGCAAAAAATACTCACCCAATTGCCCGGCAATTTTCCTTACCCTATTGTTATGGTTCAACACATGCCTGCGGCTTTTACCAAAGCCTTTTCACAGCGCCTGGATGGTCTGTGCCAGGTGCATGTTAAAGAAGCCGAAGACGGTGATGTGCTAAAAGCCGGAACCGCGTATTTAGCGCCGGGTGGCAAGCAAATGATGGTTGAAGGTCGTCCGGGCAGTGCAAGACTGCGCATAAAAGATGACACTAGTGGGCGCATTACTTATAAGCCGAGTGTCGATTTAACGTTTGCCAGCTTATCGAAAACCTACATGGGCAAAGTGCTGGGTGTCATTTTAACCGGCATGGGTGCTGATGGCCGTGATGGTTCACGAATGCTGAAGGACCAGGGCGCGACTATCTGGGCTCAGGATCAGGCTAGCTGTGTTGTGTACGGGATGCCACAGGCGGTTGCCCAAGGGGGCATTTCAACCCGCAGTATCAGCCTTGAAGGAATGGCCAAGGCTATTATGAAAGAAGTCGGTTACAGCGGCTTATAGCAGGATGAGTGAATGATCGTATGGACGGTAGCTAATCAAAAAGGCGGGGTCGGAAAGACCACCACAACCGTTGCGCTGGCAGGCCTATTGGCTGAACAGGGTAAGCGAGTCCTTTGTATTGATACTGACCCCCATGCGTCATTAACCTATTATTTTGGGATTGATTCAGAGTCACTGGAGTCCGGCTCCTTTGATGTATTCTGTGCAGGCAAAGCTGTAACCGCAGATTTGATGCGCCGCAGTATTTTGCCTACCCAGTTTAAGCATTTGAGCGTTATGCCTGCCACTATGGCACTGGCTACGCTTGATCGTAAGCTTGGCACTCAGGACGGCATGGGACTGGTCTTAAAACGCGGCCTGGCTATGGTCGCTGACGATTTCGACTATGTGCTTATTGATGTGCCGCCAGTGCTGGGGGTTCTTATGGTCAACGCACTTGCCTGTTGCCAGAGAGTGTTGATTCCGGTTCAAACTGAGTTTTTAGCGCTAAAAGGGTTAGAGCGCATGATGCGAACCTTAACGCTAATACATAAATCTCGCGGTGAGAATTACTCTTATACGATTATCCCGACACTTTATGACAAGCGAACCAATGCGTCTTTGCAAACGTATAAGAAACTTATTGCACGTTATGGTCGCTCGGTCTGGAATGGCATGATCCCAATAGATACGAAATTCCGCGATGCCTCTAATGAGCAGCTCACTCCTTCTGCTTATGCACCGAAATCGCGAGGGGTGTTGGCTTACCAGTCCCTACTAACTAATTTGAAGCAGCTGGAAGAGCGTTGATTTATGACGACTAAACGCGATAACAGTGAAGCCGCTATGGCAGAATACCTCAACGCTTTACTGCTTGAGGAAGAAACGGTTGAGTTTGACAATGAACCGGTTAAACGGCTGTTAGAGCAAGCGGCACCGAAAATTCAGGCGGTTGCTGAGGAAGAAACGGTTAGCTTAAACCGTGAACAGGATTTATTACCTTTAGTTTCTGCAAAAGCGGACGATAGCTATAAAGAACCAGAGGTTGAAACGGTAACAGAAACAGAAGTTGAAACAGAAACTGTTGACCTGACAACTACTGAAACAGACATTGATACGGAAGTACATACTGACACCGAAACAGAAGTGGAAACTGAAGTTTTTGAGGTTTCTGAACCTCCGACGGAGCCACTACCGGATGCGATGTCAGAGTATATGGAACAGGACTTTCAGGCATTATTTTTTAAAGTGGCGGGCTTAACCCTTGCTGTGCCGCTAAAAAGTCTGGGGGGCATCCATCAACTGGGCAAAATTAGTCCGCTGATGGGAAAACCTAAATGGTTCCGGGGTATTATGACCGAGCGTGAAAATAAACTGCAGGTGGTTGATACAGCTCGTTGGGTCATGCCGGAAAAATGTACGCCGGAGCTGGAAGAGAATTTAGATTATCAGTATCTAATTACTTTGAATGACAGCCCATGGGGACTGTTGTGTGAAGAATTAGTGACCAGTGAACCTTTGCAGCCGCAATCGATTCAGTGGCGTAAGGAAACAAATAATAAGCGACCCTGGCTTGCCGGGGTTGTCCGTGACAGAATGTGTGCATTGCTGGATGTTAACGCATTGATTACACTTCTGGATAAAGGTCTGGGACATATCCAGCAAGATTAATAACGCATGGCGGAGTAAGAGATGAGTAAAGACAATCGCGCTATCAAGAATGAAACTGACGTTGATGGGAATGACGAAGTTCTGCAGTGGGTAACTTTCCAGCTGGAACAGGAAACTTACGGTATCAATGTAATGCAGGTTCAGGAAGTGCTGCGCTACAGCGAAATTGCTCCCGTACCCGGCGCACCCAGCTACGTACTAGGTATTATCAATTTGCGCGGTAACGTGGTTACGGTCATTGATACGCGTCTGCGCTTTGGCTTGCAGACAACCGAAGTAACTGACAATTCGCGTATTGTGATCATTGAGTCTGAACAGCAGGTTATTGGCATACTGGTCGATAGCGTTGCCGAGGTGGTTTATCTGAAAACCTCAGAAATTGATAGTGCTCCGAATGTGGGTACTGACGAGAGTGCTCGCTTTATTCAGGGCGTAAGTAACCGAGATGACGAACTTCTGATTCTGGTTGACCTGGATAAAATGCTCACCGATGAAGAGTGGGATGAAATTTCCCGTCTGAGCTAAATGATGACGAACTGGTTATTTGTTATTTCAGCGCTGGCTCTTGGGCTGGCGCTTATTGCTTTAGTCGCGGTGGTTATTACCTCGCGGCGGCAGGCTGAGCTCATTGAACGTCAGCAGCAGCGCCTGCTCATGCTCACGGAAACCGCCAGCGAAGTGTTGTCGCTACGAGAGCAGTTTAAACAACAACCCGCTGAAGCCTCCTCAAAGACCGACTTTGCTCAGCAGCAGGTGGTTGCTCAGTTGCAGCAGCAAGTTGCGCAGCTAAACGAGGAGCAACAGCAGTTACAGCAAAGGTTGCAAGAAGTTGCCGAGCAGGATCCGGGTAGTAAGCTTTATCAGCGCGCAGCTAAGTTAGTGGCGAGCGGAGCCAGTGTTGAAGAACTGATGCAGGAATGTGACCTGCCGCAGGCTGAGGCTGAGTTATTAACCTCGTTGCACAAAAAAGGCGCATAAAGCGGACTAACCCTCTTCCCATTGTCTTGGGAATTTGCCATCCAGTAAGTACGCGAAAGCGATAATTTCCGCGATAATAATGTACAGCTCCCGTGGAATTTCATCACCCACATTCAGTTTGGCCAGCGAATCGGACAGCAAAGGATCTTCATGGACTAAAACGCCATGCTCTTTTGCAACGGCAATAATTTCTTCAGCAAGTTCGTCAAACCCCCGGGCTATGACTTTGGGCGCATTAAAGCCGTCGTAAGACAAACCTATCGCTTGTTTTTCTTTCTTGTCACTCATACTGTCACCCGAATAATACCGCTGTGCTGCTGCGCCAGGTTGTCCGGAATTTTACCTTGCTGAACCCGAAGCTTAACGCTGTTAACCTCCAGTTCGGCAAGCCTTTTTTCAAGCTTTTCAACATTACTCTCAACCACTTTTTGCGCCGCGTTCGTTTCAGTGTAGAAGTCAACCGATGACCCTTGCGGGTGGTAGCGACCTTTAACCAGTAAAGGCCCGGTACTTTCCAGTTCAAAGCGCAGAGTAAATAACCATAAGGTGCGGCCGTTACTCTCTTTATTGCTGCTTTCGCGTTCACTGCGAATAAGCAATTCATGCTGCTGTGGCTTTTGTGTATCAGCGGGTAGCAGAATGTAATATTCCGGTTGTTGAGGAGGTGAATCCTGCAATCTGGCCTGACTGCTTTGCGCCGAGTTGAGGATGCCGGTAAAAAGCTGTAATAGTCGCTGCAACTGTTGTTGCGGTAATTGTTGCAGCAGGGCATTAATGCGCTCGCGCACTTCGCCTGCATTTTCAGGGGCAGGATTAAGCACCTGCTGAATAAAGGCCTGAGTAAACTGATTTGGTGAGGTTCTAGCTGCACTACTACTGCTGGTTGTTTCTGGTTGCTGCTGCATTGCAAGGCCCAGCAACGTCATTAGCATTTGCCCTAATCCTCCCATTTGCTGACTGGGTTGAGCGCTGACCGGGCGCGCCGCAAACCAATCGCTGACCCAGCTCTGCAAGGCCTGGGGGCGTTGCATGGCATCCGGTGTTGGCATTTGCTGAAGTACTTTGACCAAAAGCTGTTGTAAGGCCTTAGGCGGTGACTGCAATGCTTCTCTTGCTGCTTCCGCTGACAATCGGGCCGTCGGCTGCTGAACGCTTTCAGCCGTGCCTGTGGATGAGGGCGAAGGCCGCAGGCTTTGCGGTATAAAGTTCTGCAATGCCTGTTGAAATTGTTTAGGTGTTATTTGTTGAGCCTGTTTTATTGCTAACCCGGTTGCCGTTGGTATCGATACTTTTTGTGCCTGCGAGGGCTGGACAGTGGCGTTTGGTTGACTCACTGGCTGGTTAACTGGTTGCGTGCCTGGCTTTGATGTTACCGGCTGTTGCGGTGTCGGTTGCACCGTAGCAACCCGGCCCTGCTCAACAAAGGCTTTAATCAGCTTTGGTGGCAGTTGAGTTACCGGTACATCTGCAACAGCCACCGGTTTTGTTGCACCAGTGCTAAGAGCTACACGAACTATCGGTTGTTTGGGATCAGGCTGAGTTATTGTCAGTTGCAATTTTGTTGCCGCCGTTAATGGCGGCTGAATATTTTTTGGCGGGTTAGGCCATTGCCAGTTGTTACCCTGAATACGAGGTGGCTGTTGGCCTTTCGTGGGCTCAAAAGTTACCGGTAAACTGATCTGGACCAATAATTGAGCGAGTAACCTGGTCGTATTTGCCTGATTCAGCGAGCCTGCATTTATCGAGGGCGTCGGAATATTGCCCTGTTGTGGAGCCTGAGTTGTGGCTGCGGCTGAATTGCCACTAGAGGCTGAGCCGCTGAAAATACGCATTAGACTGGACAATTGCTGCTGTTCGGCACGAGCTAAGGTTCGTTCCGGAGAAGCCATCATTTGTTGTAACAGTTGCTTAATATCAGCCATGCGCTTTACCTAATTTTTATGGTAGAATCTTGGGCATTTGCGTCAGCTTACCAGTAAGGTTCCGGTTGTAAAATCCGCATGACACAAGTTGCTTCCACCAACAGCCCACTATTGCACGCAGAGCAGCTAAGCTCAATCCGTGGCGGGCGAGTATTATTTGAAAATCTCGACTTTTCCGTGAGCGCTGGTCAGTTATGGCAGGTTAGCGGTCCTAATGGTGCTGGAAAATCGTCGTTACTGCGAATTCTTACCGGATTGCTGGAGCCGTCCGACGGTGTGGTTTCATTTGCCGGTCAGCCGCTCAGTCAGAATTGGTCGGAATACTGTCAGCAGTTACTGTTTATCGGACACAAAGCCGCGGTTAAAGGTGAGTTAAGTGCGCTGGAGAACTTTCACTGGCAGCAACAGTTATCCTCTGTGCAAGACGTTGATGCCTGGGATTTGCTCGAGAAGCTAGGGCTGTTGGGTCTGGAAGATGAATTAACCACGCGACTGTCTGCAGGCCAGCAACGACGAGTTGCATTAACCCGGTTATGGGCGACGCAAGCCTCGTTGTGGATATTAGACGAGCCCTTTACCGCGTTGGATGTCCAGGGAATAGCCTTATTACAACAACGCTTTGTCGAGCATTTAGATGCAGGCGGCACCATTATTTTCACCTCGCATCAGTCACTGACTTTATCAGGTTTAACGCCTGAAAAACTGTCTCTGGAATACCGGGGTGAGGTGCTATGAGTCAGCTTTCGAACAGACAAACCTGGTTAACTCTGCTGAAGCGGGACTTACGGATAGCCGCACGGCGACGCAGCGATGCCTTAAACCCTCTGCTCTTTTTATTAATGGTCGTGACGTTGTTTCCGTTGGGCATTGGTCCGGGCCCTGATATTCTGGCTCGTATTGCCCCCGGAATTATTTGGGTAGCTGCTTTACTCGCCAGTTTATTGGGGCTTGAACGCCTATTTCGCGATGACTTTCAGGACGGCACCCTGGAACAGCTGTGTTTATTACCGCAGCCTCTGGCTTTTACGGTTACTGCGAAAATGATGGCGCATTGGCTGTTAAGTGGTTTACCGCTGGTTATTTTGTCGCCCGTTCTGGCTTTGTTGCTGAGTTTACCGTTGCAGGGTTGGTGGGCACTGGCGTTGACTTTGTTGCTGGGAACTCCGGCGTTAAGTGCGTTGGGAGCTATTGGTGCAGCATTAACTCTGCAGGTTCAGCGCGGAAGTTCGCTGGTCAGTTTAATTTTAATTCCGCTTTTTATTCCCTTATTGATATTTGCCACGGCAGCAGTTGAAAATGCCTCAATGGGGCTTGCAGTTCATGGTCAGTTAGCGATACTGGCGGCAATTTCAGTTTTAACCGTAACATTGGCTCCGCTGGCTGTAGCAGCTGGCATTAGAATGAGTGTGAATTGATATGTGGCGATGGTTACATCCGTACGCAAAACCCGAAGCAACTTATAACCTGTTGCAAAAGCTGCTGCCATGGTTTGTGGCATTAACACTTGTAACCCTTATTACCGGCGTAATTTGGGGGCTGGCATTTGCTCCGGGAGATTATCAGCAGGGCGACAGCTACCGGATTATTTTCCTGCATGTGCCGGCGGCAATTTTTTCTATGGGTGCTTATATGGGCATGGCCATTATGGGAGGCATTGCGCTCATCTGGCAGATAAAAACAGCGGAATGGGCTATCCCAGCTATCGCCCCTGTGGGGGCGGCATTAACTATTGTAGCTTTATTAACCGGGGCTATTTGGGGCAAACCCATGTGGGGCACATGGTGGGTGTGGGATGCAAGGCTGACTTCTGAACTGATTTTGCTATTTCTTTATGTCGGCGTTATGGCTTTGTATTTTGCTTTCGATGACGCCAGAACCGGTGCCAAGGCTGCGGCTATTTTATCTTTAGTTGGTGTTATCAATTTGCCCATCATCCATTTTTCGGTGGAATGGTGGAACACTCTGCATCAGGGCGCGACCATTACCAAGTTTGAACGACCTTCGATAGCGGCCAGTATGCTAATTCCGTTATTAATCTGTTTGGTTGGCTTTGCGTTTTTAACCGTATCGTTAGTGATGATGCGGTTAAAAAATGAGATACTAAGACACGAATTACACCGCCCCTGGGCACAGCAACGGCTGGAGCAAGATTAATGGCTTTTGATAGTTTTACTGACTTCGTCGCTATGGGTGGTTACGGACTTTATGTTTGGTTGTCATTCTTTTTGAGTTTTGTTGTTCTTGCCGGAGTTGCGCTAGAAACTTTAATGGCAAAACGACAGTTGGTTAAGAAAAGCCGGCAGTTACAACAGCGTCAACAGCGCTTAGCCAGACGCACAGCCAACCGTGCAGCAGTAGGAGACGGTAATGAATCCAAGACGTAAACAACGCTTAACCTGGGTCGCTATTTTAGTGATTGGGGTTTCCGTAGCAACGGGACTGATGCTGTATGCATTAAGCCAAAGTATCGATCTGTTTTACACCCCCTCTGAGCTGGTTGAAGGCAAAGGAAAAGATAAACAGAAGCCTCAGGTTGGCCAGCGGATGCGAGTTGGCGGCATGGTGGTTGAAGGTTCAGTAGAGCGCAACAGAGAAACTCTGGAGGTTTCTTTTAAAGTCACGGATATCGGCCCTGAAGTTACCGTGTTGTACCAGGGGATTTTGCCTGACTTATTCCGCGAGGGGCAAGGTATTGTTGCGCAGGGGGAACTGATTGAGCCTACCGTGTTAAAAGCCAGTGAAGTTCTGGCTAAGCACGACGAAGAATATATGCCGCCGGAACTGGCGGAGCAGATGAAAGGTATCAAACATGTAAACCCAAATACAGTTGAAGAAGGTGAAGGGCAATGATTGCTGAAGCAGGACATCTTGCCATAGCCATTGCGCTGGCTTTTTCTGTATTACTGGCTGTTTATCCTTTATGGGGTGCGGCAAAAGGCAACGGTGGCATGATGGCATTGGCCCGGCCGTTTGCTTACGGACAGTTTTTCTTTACAGCTATCGCTTTTGCCTTATTAGTCTGGGGCTTTGTCAGCAACGACTTTAGTATCGCTTATGTTGCGGCAAACTCGAATACTCAGCTGCCAGTTGCGTATAGGGTGACGGCTGTCTGGGGCTCACATGAAGGCTCTTTTCTTCTCTGGATGTTAATGCAGGCGGGCTGGATAGCGGCAGTCGCGATATTCTCCCGCTCAATGCCATTACCGATGATAGCGCGAGTACTTGCTATTCTGGGCTTAGTCAGCATTGGCTTCTATTTATTTATGCTAACGGTTTCGAATCCGTTTGACCGGAGCTTGCCGTTAATACCGGTGGACGGGCGTGACCTTAATCCACTACTGCAAGATCCCGGGATGATCATTCATCCGCCTTTGCTGTATATGGGCTACGTAGGGTTCTCCGTCGCTTTCGCTTTTGCCATTGCTGCTTTATTGTCAGGCAAGCTTGATGCTGCCTGGGCGCGCTGGTCTCGGCCCTGGACTCTCGCTGCATGGATTTTCCTGACACTGGGTATAGCCATTGGTAGCTGGTGGGCATATTACGAACTTGGCTGGGGTGGCTGGTGGTTCTGGGACCCGGTTGAAAACGCGAGCTTTATGCCATGGTTGGTAGGAACGGCATTACTGCATTCCCTTGCCGTAACCGAAAAACGAGGCAGTTTTAAGTCCTGGACGGTATTGCTGGCTATATCAGCTTTCAGTTTGAGCTTACTGGGCACCTTTTTGGTACGTTCTGGTGTTTTGGTTTCGGTGCACGCGTTCGCATCTGACCCCACCCGCGGCTTATTTATTCTGATACTGCTGGGGCTGGTTGTAGGTGGCTCGCTTATTCTGTATGGCCTGCGTGCAGGCAAAATGCAAAGTTACAGCCGTTATGAATTGCTGTCGCGAGAGGTCATGTTGCTGGGCAACAATGTCTTATTAATGGCTGCCATGGTGGTTGTGTTCCTGGGAACCATGCTACCTCTGGTTCATAAGGAAATTGGACTCGGTACCATTTCTATTGGCACACCTTTCTTTAACGGAATTTATAGCTGGCTGGTTATCCCGTTTGCATTAATGCTGGGTCTTGGTCCCTTAATGCGCTGGCGCAGACAAGCCATGAAACCACTTCTGAAGCCACTGGCCTTAGCACTTTCTTTGGCGCTGATTCTGGCTTACACCTTGCCTAAAATTTGGGCCGACGAGTTGCCTGCATTAGTGGTTATCGCTCTGTTTCTGGCGTTCTGGGTGGCTCTGGCTACACTGACCGAAGTGCAGCAAACCGTAAAACAACGCAAACAAGGCTGGGCCGGACTGACCCAAATTTCGGGTAGTCACTGGGGAATGGTTCTGGGGCATTTAGGTTTTGCTGTAACGCTCATTGGTATTACGCTGGTTTCAAACTATGAACAGGAACGTGATATTGCGCTTGCTCCCGGGCAATCGGTTGAGGTTATCGGTTATAACGTGGTGTTCGAAAGTCTGCAGCATCGCGAAGGGCCCAACTACGATGCCGATGAGGGATTATTTACGGTTTACAAAGACGGGCAGGAAGTAACGCAGTTAACCAGCGAGAAACGTTTTTATCGGGTACAACGCACCAGTATGACGGAAGTTGGACTTGATGCGAGTTTATTACGCGATATCTATATTGCTATGGGCGAGCCGCTGGATGATGAAACCTGGGCTATTCGTTTCTATATCAAGCCCTTTGTCCGCTGGATTTGGCTGGGCGCTATTATTATGGCAATAGGTGGTGCCATGGCATTGGCCGACAAACGGTATCGTAAGCGCGGTAAAAAGGAGATAACCAATGACTAAGTTTCGTTGGTTGATCTTATTTGGTCCGCTGGTTTTATTCGCCGTTTTGGTGGTCTTTTTACTTAAAGGCCTTAGCAGCGATCCAACCGAGCTGGATTCAGCACTTATAAACGAGCCGGTACCACAGTTTAAGGCACGCGACTTGTACGAAACCGAGGTAACTTACGACCAGTCGGTGTTACATGAGGGGCCGCTGTTGCTTAATGTCTGGGCTACTTGGTGTCCAACCTGCCGTGCCGAGCACGAGTTTCTCAATGAGTTAGCATCAAGGGATGTGCCTATTGTGGGTCTCAATTATAAAGACGACTCCCGGGAAAAGGCCGTTAACTGGCTGAATACGCTGGGTGACCCCTATATTGTTAATTTATTCGACCCGAAAGGCGAGGTTGCGTTTGAGTTTGGTGTTTATGGTGCACCAGAAACCTATTTTATTGATCATAAGGGCGTAATACGTTACCGGCATGTGGGTGATGTTAATGAACGCAACTGGTCAAATAAACTGCAAGGCATATACCAGCAATTGCTGGAGGAGGCCGAATGATCCGCTCATTGCTAGTGACTGTTGCCGCTGTGTTGGTATTGATTTCTGCAGCGTCGGCGGAGAATGAAAACAGTTATAAGTTTGATAACGAACAACAGCGTGCAACCTACCAACAGCTGACGAAAGAGTTACGTTGCCCTAAATGTCAGAATCAAAATATTGCTGATTCTAATGCGCCTTTAGCAGAAGATATGCGGGATCGTAGCTATCAGATGCTAAAAGAGGGCAGATCACGGGAAGAAATTATTCAGTTTATGGTCGCCCGTTATGGCGATTTTGTGCATTACCAGCCACCTTTTACAACGGTCACCAGTGTTCTTTGGTGGGGGCCTTTGCTGATTGTCGTTATTGGTATTGGCGTAGCCGTTGGCTTAACCCGCAAGAAAAAAGCGGCCGTTGAATTAACATCGGAAGAACGTGAACGTTTACAGCAATTGAGGAAGTCGGGCGATGAGTAGTTTATGGTTACTAATGGTGTTGATGTTGCTCGTTGCTGTGGTATTCGTATTTCTGGCTACAGGAAAGCAGCGGCGTTATCAGAAACGTCAGGATGAGAATCAGCGCTGGTATGAACAACGCCTTTCAGAGCTTGAAGATGAGCGCTCTCAACATGGGCTGCCAGAAGAAGATTATCAACATGCAAAGCAAGAGTTGGATAAGACCTTTCTGAACGATAGTCAGGACGTTGAAGAAAGCGTTAATTGGCATCGGGCTCCGCTTATTGTACCAATTGTATTATTAGTGGTGATGTCCGCGGGGCTTTACTGGGCTTTTGGTAGCTGGCAACTGCAACTGCAGGCGGAAGATGCGCGTAAACAGTTACCGGAGTTAGGGAAAACCCTTTTGCAGCAACAGAACCAGGAGGCCAGCCGCGAAGACTTAAATACCTTTGCGTTGGGTTTACGGCAAAAGCTGATGCGGGAACCGGATGACGCGGTTGCCTGGTGGATTTATGCTGGGTTAATGGTTGATTTGGGAGCAGGTGAAGACGCCGATGAAGCTTTTCAAAAAGCCCTGGAACTTGAGCCTGACAGAGTAAACACCTTAGTCAGTTACAGTCGGTTTTTATTAATGTCCGGAACCGAAGGCGGACAGCCTAAAGCGGCTCGTATGCTAGCCCATGCGCTGCAGCAGGAACCTGACAATATCGAAGCTTTATCATTACTGGGTTTTGTTGCTTTCGAGCGTCAGGACTGGGAGCAGGCTATTAATGCGTGGCAATTATTAAAAGAGCGTTTACCTGAAAGTTCCAATAGGTATCAGGCGGTTGTTAATGCACTGGAAAACGCGAAAAGCCAGCAGGAAAATGCTGATATTCAACTACAGGTTACTGTCGAAATAAGTGATAACATGCGCCATCATTTACCTGCTGACGGTACAGTTTTTGTCTATGTCACAAGCTCTGAACAACCCATGCCGGCGGCTGTTGTCCGCCAGTCCGTCAGTGAGTTCCCCATTACGGTAACCTTGTCGAATAATAATGCCATGTTACCGGACTACAAGTTGAGCGACCTTGACGAGTGGCTGGTACATGCGCGTATTTCGCAGGATGAAAAAATAGATCGCCAGGTGGGTGATCTGGAAGCTGATACTGTCACTATACAAGCTGACGGTTCAACCGAATTAACTTTGACTTTATCGACCCGGATTGACGAATGAAAAAATATGGTTTTTTACTGCTGGTTTCCCTGTTTATGGTTGGGTGTTCATCGACACCTGAAGACCCTTATGCCGACCCACGTGACCCGTTTGAAGATTTTAACCGTGATATGTGGGAATTTAACCGGGATGTTGATAAAGCGGTGTTAAAACCTGCCGCTGAAACCTACGAGTATATTCCTCAGCCAGTCCGTTCATCTTTATACAATGCTGTAGAAAACCTCGATGAGCCTTCGTCGTTTGTCAATAACCTGCTGCAATGGAAAGTGGCCGATGCCGGCATTTCACTGGGACGATTTGTGGTTAATTCGACGGTTGGTCTGGTCGGTCTGTTTGATGTAGCAACCCCAATGGGCCTCACCAAGCGTGAAGAAAGCTTTGGTCAGACGTTAGCGGTATGGGGCGTGCCTGAAGGCCCTTATTTAATGTTGCCGTTTTTAGGTCCCACCGTCGTGGTAGACCGGGGGGGTGACTATGCCGACGGTCAGTATTTTCCATATCCATTGCTGAGCTGGCCGGTAGACGTGGCTCGTTACGCAATAAAAGGTCTGGAAACACGCTTGCGCCTGCGTGATCAGGAGCAAGTACTGGAGAACTCTCTTGACCCTTACTCTTTTGTTAAAGACGTTTATTATCAGCGCTGGCAGGATCAAGTGTTTGATGGTAACCCGCCGCTTGAAGAAGAAAACTTCGATGACTTTGACGATGACTTCGACGAAGACTTCGACGATTACGATGAATGAGTCGATGAGTATTATTGACGATTAACCATTCGTGAACAATGCTTAGGGCATGAGTCATAACTAAGAATTGACAATGCCCCGAGCACACATCGCATTAATTGAAGACGATCCGGTATTTCAGTCTGTCGTCAGACAGTATCTGGTAAATAGCGGTTATGATGTGTGTTGTGCCGATAATGGTAAGCAAGGTATTAAGCTTTGTCAGGAAGAATGCCCGGACATTGTGCTGTGCGATTTAAAACTGCCGGACATCGACGGCCTTGAAGTCATCGAGCAACTGCTTAAGGTTTGCACCCAAATTCCAATCATTGTCATTTCCGCTTCTGAAAAGATGTCCGATATCCGCGAGGCTGTTCGCCTTGGGGCCTGGGATTATCTGGTTAAACCTCTGCAGAGCCTTAGTGTGATTGAAAACGCGATAGAGAGTTGCCTGCAACGTTACCAGTTGGAAGAAACTTACCTGCATGATGTGTGGGAGCTGGATGCTCATATTGATATTTTGTATCAGGACGATGTTATCGTTGGGCGACTGGTTGAGGAGTTGCTGCCGGACGGGCCATTAAACCTTAATGGCTACCAGTTTAGCTGTTCTATTAATGACTCAGGGAAGGCTCCAGTCTGGATTGACTATCGGCCTTTAACCGAGGGCAGAGTTTTAGTCATTATGGCTGCTGCGCAAAATGCAACTGAACAGAACCTGCTGCCCTTACTGGTATTGAAGACCCTTATAGACCCACTTATTCGCCAGCACTTGTCCGGGCACGATAATACCTTGCTTGCGCCCGGGTTGTTATTACAGCATTTGAATCACGAGCTTTGTCATTCACAGGTGAGAACCGCTTTTGATGCTTTGGTGGGCGTTGTTGACACGGCAAAACATAGTTGGTTATGGGGTCAGGCTGGAGATAAATTTGAGCCAGAGCCGGGAGCAAAACCGGACCTGGCGTTAGGTATCTGGCAGCACGCCAATTTTCGTGAGCACCGTATGGACAACTTGCACAAGTTGCATTGCGGGTACGAAAACACTGAGCTTACTGTGACTGCTGTGCCTCAAACTGTTTAATGGCTTTATCAAGATAGGGCAGTGACATATTCAGATTAATGGGTTGTGTAAATAGTGGGTAACCAATACCTGCGGCTAATAAAGCCGGAACTTTCCACCAACCTTCGACCTCTACAATAAAGAAGAAAATAAGACAAATAGGCACCAATTTAGCCATATTACAAATGAGGCGGCGTGGTACCGGCATTTTTTCCTGAGCCATGGATAAAATCATAGCTCGCTGAGTAAAGCTGTAGTTAGACAGTTGAGGAATGTGACGCGAAGAAAAATATAAAGCCATAGTCAGTCTTTCATTTGAATTTTGTTAATTGGGTTGCATTATAACATGGGAAAAGGTTATAAACTTGCGCTTCTGAAGTGAACAGAATTTAAGGACAGCTGTTATGGTCAAAAAAGTCGTTATTCCAGTAGCCGGGCTCGGAACTCGGATGTTACCTGCTACCAAAGCCATTCCGAAAGAAATGTTGCCATTGGTCGATCGCCCACTTATCCAATACATTGTTGAGGAATGCGCCGCTGCAGGTTTGACCGATGTCATTCTGGTCACTCACTCAAGTAAGAACTCGATAGAAAATCACTTTGACACGAGCTTTGAGCTGGAAACGACTCTGGAGCAGCGGGTAAAGCGCCAACTGCTGGCTGAAGTGAAAGCCATTTGTCCTGAAAAAACCACGATTATGCATGTTCGTCAGGGTGTTGCAAAAGGCCTGGGGCACGCTGTTCTGTGCGCCCGCCCATTAATTGGAGATGAGCCTTTTGCTGTCGTATTACCTGACGTTCTGGTTGATGAAGCCAGCTGCAAACTGAATCGCGATAACTTAGCTGAAATGGTGAAAAACTTTGAAGCAAGCGGGCATTCGCAAGTCATGGTTGAAAAAGTTCCGCAGCAAGACGTCAGTAAGTATGGCATTGCGGATATTAATGGTGCGGAGTTGAGTCCGGGCGAACAGGCTGGTATTACTCAGCTGGTTGAAAAGCCGTCAGTTGAAGAAGCACCGTCAGATTTAGCCGTAGTTGGGCGCTATGTCTTCTCAGCTGATTTATGGCCGCTGCTGGAGCAGACTCCGGTGGGTGCCGGCAATGAAATTCAGTTGACTGATGCCATGGCAATGCTGCTGGAAAAACAACCGGTTAATGCGTATTACATGAAAGGTAAGAGCCACGACTGTGGTAACAAACTAGGGTACGCTCAGGCCTTTGTTGAACATGCTTTGCGACACCCGGATTTGGGCGCCGACATGAAAGCCTACATTCAGTCTCTGAAATAAAGGCCTTTTAACGGGACTGGTACTTGAGTATCAGTTCCGACAAGGTTTTTGCACAAGGTCCGGTTAGTTCTGCTTTGGGTAATACCATATACAGACTGCCTTTGCGCGAACTGCTTCCCTCAACTTCTATTTGAGCGAGTCTGCCAGAATCTAAATCTTCCTGAGCGATGTAGCCTGGCAACCAGCAAAAACCTAATCCGTTACGAATCAGTCTGAGAGCTTCATCAAAATGGCTGACAGTCCAGCGTTGCTCGGCTTTTAACCAGCCTTCGTCTTCTACCGGCTGGCTGCCGGTATCCTGAATGACTATTTGCAAATATTGAGACAGCTCGTTCTGGTTAATAGGTTGTTCCAGTTTTGCCAGCGGGTGTTCAGGGTGACAAACCAAACCCATACTGTACTGACCTATGGGTTCTCCGATAAAGCCGCGAGGCAGGTGATGCGTAATAACGACATCAGCTGTTTGTTCCTGAATTTGCTCGACGGTGCCGGTAAGTACGGTATCGTTGATAATCAGGCGACTGCCACGACTCAGCTGTTGGAACTCATTCAGCACAGGAATCAACTGGCTGCGGTCAAATGCCATCTCTAAGGCGAGTTTAACTTCCGGCTCCCAGCCTTGCTCCAGGTTATCAGCCAATTGTTCTATTTCTTCAGTCAGGTTGGTTAACTGACGCGAGCGGCGAAGCAAAACTTCACCCGCCGCTGTTAGGTGAGCTTTTCGGCCTCTGACTTCCAATAACTGTACGCCTACCACTTGTTGCAGTTTGGCAACAGCGTGATTGAGCGATGACTGACTTTTGTTCAAAGCTTCAGCCGCGTGCGCGTAACCGCCACAGTCAACAACAGCTTGCAGGATACGCCATTGCTCAATGGTCGATTTAGGTCGGTAAACACTCATCTTGATTCCACTCCGGTGGGGCTAAACCCGAGCGGTAATCACTGCTCGAATTGGTGCCTGGTAACCTTCAATAGTCTTATTTGTGTCATTTGGATCAAGAAAGTCGGCTAACGACTCTCCGGTCATCCAATCTGTGCGCCGCTGCTCTTCCGTTGAGGTTGTATTATGGTCAACTATAGAGATGTCTTTGAACCCTAATCTTTCTAACCAGACAGACAAGGCACTGGCGCTGGGTAAAAACCAGACATTACGCATTTGCGCGTAACGCTCGCCAGGCATCATAACAGTGGTTTCATCTCCTTCCACGACAATGGTTTCTAAAACCAATTGACCACCCGGACGGATTAATGATTTCAGTTGTTGTAAAAACTCGACGGGTGAGCGGCGATGATAGAGCACCCCCATACTAAATACGGTATCGAAGCTTTTTAGTTCCGGCATATGTTCAATACCAACCGGGAAAAAGTGTGCCCGTTGCTGCCATGACGAAGGCATTAACTGGCTAATGGCTCTGAATTGCATGAGAAAGAGCTCGCCCGGGTCAATCCCCCATACTTGCTCTGCACCGGCTTCCAGCATCCGCCATAAGTGATACCCGCTGCCACAGCCAACGTCCAGTACCTGACGACCGCTTAAGTCATCTAAATGCGGTGCCACGCGTTGCCATTTCCAGTCAGAGCGCCATTCCGTATCAATAGACACTCCGAATAAATTAAAGGGCCCTTTACGCCAGGGCTGTAACTGCTGGAGTAGGCCGGTTAAGCGAGCCCTGTCGGCATCCGAGGCTTCATCTGCATTGCCTATTTGCACGGTATCGGACAATTCAACCTGTTTTGCGGTCAAATTTGGCAATTGTGTTAGAACCCGCTGCCAGCGTTTTAAGTTACCGTGAGGGTTATTCTTAAAGGCCGTGAGTTGTGGTGCCAGAGTATCCAGCCACTGGCTGTGCGGACTTTGCACAAGTGCGCGAAGTTCTTTACTGAAATCAACCATAATATCCCTTATTTAACGGCCAGCATGGCGGCAAAGTTAAAGCACTGGAACCAAACCGAGCTGTGTTGAAAACCTGCTTTTTGAAAACGCTGTTGATGAGCCTGCAATGTATCAACTTTCATCACGTTTTCGATTGCCGCTCGTTTTTGGCTAATCTCAAGTTCACTGTAACCATTGGCTCGTTTAAAATTGTGGTGCAGTTCAATGAGCAGGTCGTTCATAGATTCATCCGAATGGCGTACTTTTTCCGCGACTAATAACGCGGCGCCTTTATTCATACCATTAAAAATGTTCTGTATAACGTCATCTCTTTTATCCTGGCTAATAAATTGCAAGGTGAAGTTTAGTACGACCACTGACGCATTTTTAATTTCGGTTTCGGCTAGATCCTGACAGTGAAGCTCAACCGGAATCTGGCTTTTAAAGCCATCCAGATGCAGTTGCGCGCGTTCTATCATTGGTTGAGAGTTGTCTATTCCAATAATTTTGCAGTTTTCTGTCTGCTCGCACCCTTTACGCATAGCAAGGGTCGCTGCGCCCAATGAACAACCTAGATCGTACAAGCGACTATTAGGCTGAACATAGCGGCTAACAATTTGCGGCAACGTCTGTAAGATACTGGAGTAGCCCGGAACAGATCGGTTAATCATGTCGGGGAATACTTCGACAACCTGCTGATCAAAACAGAAGTCAGAGATGCTGGGCAAAGGCTTTGAAAATATCGTGTCATGTTGCGTCATAGAAGCTACTTTTATTCGATAAGAGTTCAGATTAATGGGCATTTTACCGATAAATGCTACTGACGCACAGGCAATATTCGACTAAAATCCGCGCTATTGCTGTGGAGGGTAAAACATTGAAACGAGCTTTAGGTGTAGTAAGTGCCATTTTTGTCACTTTTACTACAACCGTCTTTAATAGCCATGCAGGCCAGTCTGATAACTGGACCCAAGCCTATAAAGAGGTTCGTATTGGTGTGCCTGACCAAATGGAGCCCCTGGTATCAATAAAAGACGGTAAAGCCATAGGGCTCGATGTTGATTTAATTAAAAAATTCACCCAGAAAATTTCGGCAAACATAATCTGGAAACCTTGCGGGCATTGGCGTGACTGCCTTGAGGCGATAAAAAACAAAGAGATTGATGTACTGACCAGCGTTTCTTACTCCGTTGAACGCAATCAGTTTATGGATTTTACCCAAAGTTACTGGTCGACGCCCTGGGCTGTAGCTTCCATGAATACCACTCAACTGAGCAGCGGCAGTCTGCATTTGGAGCAGTTAACCGATAGCAAAATTGGTGTGGTCGAAGGTTACAATATAGTGCCGCAGTTGGCGCAGCTTCGTAGCGTTCAAACCGTTGAAGTGGGAGGCATACGTGAAGGTGTCAATTTACTGCGTAATGGTGCCGTTGATTATTATGTTGATAGTCTGCCGTTGTTGGTTCATGAACTGCAGGAACGGCCGCTGCCTGGCTCTGAGCTTTCAGTTATTGATGATGCACAAGGCGAAGAGCTTTATCTGGCGGTAAGAGATGACTGGAAACCTTTGGTCATGGCTTTAAATCATGGCATTGATGCGGTGACTGAAAGTGAGCGTAATGAACTAAAAAATAATTGGTACGGGTTTCATTTAGAGCAGGGCTGGAGCAATAAAGAATTACTTGATATTGCTATGAAAGTTGGCTCTGTCGTTTTATTAATTATTGTTGGCTTCGCTATATGGAATAGCCGTTTACGCCGGGAAATTAAATTGCGTAAAGCGGCAGAGAGGCGCATCCGGCATATCGCCACGCACGATGAGCTGACGGGCCTGCCGAACCGAAACTTAATGCAGGATCGTCTGGAGCAAACCATTAGTCAGAATGAAAGAGCGGGAAAACCTTTTGCCGTGCTTTTTTTAGACCTGGATGGATTTAAAAAAATAAATGACGAATTTGGGCACAGTTATGGCGATGAGCTCCTAATTCAGGCCGCGCACCGAATGGGCACGTTATTAAGACGTTCGGATACGGTATGCCGTCATGGTGGTGACGAATTTGTTATTTTGCTACCAACAGCGAATAGTGTTGGTTCATCACTGGCGGTGTCTCGTAAACTGGTTGTGCAGTTGGCTAAACCTTACAAAGTGAAAAAGCAACAACTGGAAATTAGTGTATCCATTGGCGTTGCACTTTACCCTAAGAACGGCACCAACACTGACGATTTGCTTCGCTCTGCGGACAAAGCCATGTACCGGGCAAAAGCCGCTGGTAAAAATGATGTACGTCTGGCTGGCGACGACGGATGACATTCGGCGTCAGTCCGCTATAATGTTGCGCTTCGTGAAAACATTCATTGCAACAGCTGGCAGGATAAACGCGCATGCGAACTCATTACTGTGGACAAATAAATGCTGAATTGGCGGGACAAGAAGTCACGCTATGTGGTTGGGTAAATAAACGCCGGGACTTAGGCGGCTTAATTTTTATAGATCTGCGTGACCGTGAAGGGATGCTGCAGGTTGTTTTTGACCCTGATCAAAAAGCGTTATTTGAAACAGCAAACAGCCTGCGTCAGGAATTCTGCGTGCGCTTAAGCGGCAAGGTTAATCGTCGTCCGGAAAGTCAGGTAAACAAAAACATGGCAACCGGCGAAGTTGAACTGCTGGCTACTGACTTAGAAATATTAAGTCGCTCAGAACCGCTTCCAATCGACTTTAATCAGCAGGTGAGCGAAGAAGCTCGTCTGCGTTATCGCTACCTTGATTTACGTCGTCCGCAAATGAACGAAAAACTTCAGTTTCGCGCTAAAGTAACCAGTGCGGTACGTCGTTTTCTGGATGACAGCGGTTTTCTTGATATTGAAACGCCAATGCTGACCCGCGCAACGCCGGAAGGCGCTCGTGACTATCTGGTACCAAGCCGTACCCACAAAGGTCGCTTTTTCGCGCTGCCACAAAGTCCTCAGCTGTTTAAACAGTTGCTGATGATGTCGGGCTTTGACCGTTATTATCAAATTGTTAAGTGCTTCCGCGACGAAGACTTACGTGCTGATCGTCAGCCTGAATTCACTCAAATTGATATTGAAACCTCGTTTATGAGTGCTGAGCAGGTCATGGAAATCACCGAGCAAATGGCTCGTGACCTCTTCAAGCAACTACTTGATGTGGACCTGGGTGAATTCCCGAGCATGACCTGGCATGAAGCCATGCGCCGCTTTGGCAGTGACAAACCAGACCTACGTAACCCGTTGGAGTTGGTAGATGTTGCTGATGTCTTAAAAGACGTTGAGTTCAAAGTATTTTCTGGCCCAGCGAATGACGAAGAAGGCCGTGTTGCTGCTCTTCGTTTACCGGGGCAGGCTGAAAACGTTTCGCGCAAGATGATTGACGAATACACACAATTTGTCAGCATTTATGGCGCAAAAGGTTTGGCCTGGATTAAAGTAAACGACCGCAGTGCAGGCCGGGACGGCTTGCAGTCACCTGTTCTTAAGTTCCTGCCGGACGACGTGATTGAGCCATTATTAGAGCGCACTGAAGCGCAAACTGGCGATGTTCTGTTCTTTGGTGCCGATAAAGCGAACGTTGTTGCTGAAGCACTGGGTGCTTTACGCCTGAAATTAGGTAAAGACTTTGAACTGGTCAGTAACGAATGGAAGCCGCTATGGGTTGTTGACTTCCCTATGTTCGAAGTTGCAGACGATGGCAGCCTGGCCGCGTTACACCACCCATTCACCGCGCCGGTCAATGTGACTCCGGAGGAGTTAAAAGCCAACCCGGCAGCCGCTATTTCAAACGCTTACGATATGGTGTTGAATGGTGTTGAGTTAGGTGGTGGCTCGGTTCGTATCCACGAAAACGCAATGCAGCAGGCTGTGTTTGAAGTTTTAGGTATTGAAAAAGACGAAGCGCAGGAAAAATTTGGCTTCCTGCTGGAAGCATTGAAGTACGGCACGCCACCACATGCAGGTTTAGCTTTTGGTTTAGACCGCCTGGTGATGTTAATGGTTGGCGCAAGCTCCATTCGTGACGTTATTGCCTTTCCGAAAACAACCACCGCGGCTTGTGTTCTGACCGACGCACCGGGTGCAGCGAACCCGGCAGCATTGCAAGAGCTGGGCGTAAAAAGTATTGTGAAGGAAGGCGAGTAATCAACAGAGGTGAAAAATGGCTGGTCATTCCAAATGGTCTAATATTAAGCACCGAAAAGCCGCGCAGGACGCTAAGCGCGGCAAAATCTTTACCAAGTTAATTCGTGAAATAACGGTCTCTGCCCGCGAAGGCGGCGGAGACCCTGAAACCAACCCGCGCTTACGTGCGGCTATCGATAAAGCCTTATCCAATAATATGAAACGAGACACCATCGATACCGCAGTCAAACGCGGTTCGGGTGATCTTGAAGGCGATAACGTTGATGAGCTGACTTATGAAGGTTATGGCCCCAACGGTGTGGCTGTTCTGCTTGAATGTATGACCGATAACCGAAACCGGACAGTGTCAGATGTTCGCCACGCGTTCAGTAAGTTAGGTGGTAACTTGGGTACCGAAGGCTCTGTCGCCTACTTATTTAATAAGAAGGGCGTTATTAGCTATTCTGACGGTGTGACCGAAGAACAGGTTATGGAACCGGCGCTGGAAGCTGGCGCGGAAGATATCCTTGCTTATGACGAAGGGAGTATCGATGTCATTACATCGCCGGAGAACTTCGGTGCAGTTAAAGATGCTCTGGATGCAAAAGGACTGGAAGCCAGCAACGCTGAAGTGACTCAGGTTCCTGACACCCGCGTTGATTTGGATGAGGAATCCGCACGAACCTTTTTAAAACTGCTGGATGCGCTGGAAGACTTAGACGACGTGCAGAACGTTTATCACAATGCCGATATCTCTGATGAGATCATTGCGCGACTGGACGACTAAGTGGCGATTATTCTGGGTATCGACCCGGGTTCGAGACTGACCGGCTACGGCGTTATAGAGCAGCGGGGGCGGCAACTGAATTACCTTGGTAGTGGTTGTATCAAGGTTATTGGTACCACTAAAGAGCCTTTAACTCTGGCGGAAAAGCTGCGTCGAATTCATGACAGCGTCAGTGAACTCATTACTCAGTTTAAGCCGAACGAATTCGCGATAGAACAAGTGTTCATGGCAAAAAACCCGGATTCCGCTTTAAAGCTTGGGCAGGCTCGAGGGGCTGCGATAGTAGCTGCCGCACGTGCAGAGCTTCCGGTAGCGGAATATTCAGCGCGACAAATCAAACAGTCTGTAGTGGGTAATGGTGGTGCAGAAAAGTCTCAGGTTCAGCATATGGTTATGGCCTTACTGAATTTGCAGCGTTGCCCTCAGGAAGATGCCGCAGATGCACTTGCCGTTGCCTTATGTCATGCTCACAGTTCACAAAACCTGATTAAAATGGCAGGCGCCGCGCGTAAAACTGTGCGTGGTCGTTTGCGCTAACGGAGTACAAAAGTGATAGGTCATATTCAGGGCGTACTAACCAGCAAGCAGCCGCCGGAAGTGGTATTAGATGTACAGGGCATTGGTTATGAAATTCAGTTGCCAATGACCTGCTTCTACCAATTGCCGCCAGTAGGGGAAACCATTAAGTTAATCACGCATTTTGTGGTACGCGAAGATGCGCAACTATTGTATGGTTTTATTTCTGCTTCAGAACGTTCACTGTTCCGGTTACTACTGAAAACTCAGGGGGTTGGTCCGAAACTGGCTCTGGCTATTTTATCCGGCATGTCAGCAGATGAGTTTGTCACGGCTGTGAACCAAAACGACGTTACTCGTTTGGTAAAATTGCCGGGTGTAGGCAAAAAGACCGCCGAACGTCTGGTGATTGAAATGCGTGACCGCCTCAAAGACTGGCAGCCGTCTACGCCATTTACTGATCGGGCACCGCTGGATAGTCAGGGTATGGATGCAGGAGAACATCCGGCCGATGCAAGAACCGATGCCATTAGCGCTTTGCAGTCACTTGGCTATAAAGAAAATCAAGCTGAAAAAGCCTTGCAAAAAGTGTACTCTGCAGAACATAACAGTGAGACCTTGATTCGACTGGCGCTAAAACAGCTGTCGTAAGGAAGCCCCATGATAGAAGCCGATCAAATACCAACTCAGCGGCTCATTGAACCCGACGTACAGGGTGAAGATGAGGCTGTTGATCGTGCCATACGGCCTAAGACTCTGGCGGATTATACTGGGCAGAAGCACGTCGTTGAACAAATGGGGATTTTCATTGAGGCCGCGCGCAAGCGTCAGGAAGCACTGGATCACCTTTTAATTTTTGGCCCTCCGGGGCTGGGTAAAACGACGCTGGCGAACATTGTGGCGAATGAGCTGGATGTGAGTATTAAAACAACTTCTGGCCCGGTTCTGGAAAAAGCCGGTGACTTAGCTGCATTGTTGACCAATCTGGAAGCACACGATGTTTTATTTATTGATGAAATTCACCGTTTAAGCCCGGTTGTTGAAGAAATTCTTTATCCAGCTATGGAAGACTATCAGCTCGACATTATGATAGGCGAAGGTCCTGCAGCGCGTTCGATTAAATTAGACTTACCACCCTTTACCCTTATTGGAGCCACCACCCGTGCTGGCGCACTGACGTCACCGCTACGTGACCGCTTTGGTATTGTGCAGCGTCTTGAGTTTTACGATGTTAACGAATTAACCGACATTGTTGCGCGGTCGGCTCACTTTATGAATGTTCGGATGCTTGATGGTGGAGCCCGGGAAATAGCACGCCGCTCAAGAGGAACGCCACGTATAGCTAACCGCTTATTGCGTCGGGTACGCGACTATGCAGAAGTCAGAGGTAATGGCGACGTTGATGAAGTGACAGCCAATGCGGCTTTGACCATGGTGGACGTTGATCAGGCCGGTTTTGATTATATGGATCGGAAGCTGTTATTAGCCATTATGGAAAAGTTTATGGGTGGGCCTGTGGGGTTAGATAACCTGGCAGCAGCGATAGGCGAAGAAAAAGATACCATTGAGGATGTGCTGGAACCTTACTTGATTCAGCAGGGCTTTTTACAACGCACGCCGCGTGGACGTATAGCGACTCCCAGAGCTTATCAGCATTTTGGGTTAAAGCCCGAGAAATAGATAAAAAAAAGCCCGCACATTGTACGGGCAAACAGAACAACAAGAAGGAAGTTAAATCCAGGGAACTATTACTGAATAAACTATCTCAGAAAAAGTGACAACCAATCTCTTCGTCTTTGATATGCCGGGTATTATAAAGTTAATCTGATTCTGATCAAACAAGAAAAATTAGATGTTCGCATTACAATAACTAATCTGTAAGTTGTGTTTTTTGTTCAAAAAAAGCGCAACATATTTATAACAAAATAGAAAAACCTTTAAAAATCATAGTATTGATATTTTGTTCTTTTCGTTCTGTCATAAAAAAAAGTCTGCTGACAAAATAACCAGTTGTGGTTTTAAGGGCTTCTTTACAAAATATTACACAAAGGTAACTTTTCGGAACTTTACTTGAGGTGGTAATGTCTCATTATGAATTTGAATGGCCTATCCGAGTTTACTACGAAGACACGGATGCAGGTGGTATCGTTTATTATGCTAATTATCTCAAGTTCATTGAAAGAGCCCGAACAGAGTGGTTAAGATCATTAGGGATTGAACAGGATACCTGGTTAGCTCACAATATAGCCTTTGTGGTTCGCAAGGTAGAACTGGATTTACGGCAGGCGGCTAAGTTTAATGCTGAACTAAGAGTCACTGTCAAAGTAACAAAGATTAAGAAAGCCTCTTTGGTTTTCGAACAACAAGTTTTGGCGAAGGATGGCAGTGTGCATTGTCAGGCAACAGTTTTGGCAGCCTGTATTGATAATCAGGCGATGAAAGCTGTTGCTATTCCGGAACCGATAATATCGCGTATTCAGTCAGGGGTTTAAAGCGTGGAAGCAGAACTATCGTTTATTGATTTATTCATGCAAGCCAGTTTATTAGTCAAGCTGGTGATGGTTATGTTACTGGCGATGTCGGTATGGGGCTGGGTGTTAATTTTTCAGCGCAAGAAAGTGTTGAAGCAGGCTCGAAATGACGCGCTAAAGTTTGAAGATAGATTCTGGTCAGGCGTCGATCTTGCACGCCTTTATCAGGAAATCTCGGCTCGTGCTAAAAATGCACGAGGAATGGAGTTACTGTTTCACGCGGGCTTTAAAGAGTACGCTCGGCTGCGTAACCACTCAACAACAAATACGCAGACAATGCTTGAAGGTGCGTTTCGTGCCATGCGCGTAGCTCACGCCCGAGAAACCGAAAAGCTGGATAATAACTTAGGTATTCTGGCAACTATTGGTTCTATAAGCCCCTATATTGGTTTGTTTGGAACGGTATGGGGAATCATGAACGCCTTTATCGCTTTAGGTGCCGTGCAACAGGCTACGCTGGCCATGGTTGCACCGGGTATCGCCGAAGCTTTGATTGCAACTGCGATGGGTCTTTTTGCCGCGATACCGGCCGTTATTGCTTACAACCGATTTACCACTAGTGTGGAAAAAGTTGATAATCAGTACATGAACTTTATTGATGAATTCATCTCAATTTTACAGCGGCAGTCTTCGGCTCAGGCAGGCAAAAGTAAAGTAGAGGGCGAAACGGTATGATGGTAATGCCGCGCAAGCGTCGTAAGCCGGTTGCGGAAATTAACGTAGTGCCGTACATCGACGTGATGCTGGTTCTGCTGATCATCTTTATGGTAACAGCTCCTTTAATCACCCAGGGGGTTAAAGTGGACTTACCAAAAGCAACGGCCGAGCCTCTTTCTGAAGAGAGCAAACCACCTTTGGTTGCATCGGTTGATGCTGAAGGGCGTTACTATTTAAATCAGGGAGATACTCAGGATACGCCCATGCAGGCTGATGAACTTGCAACTCTGGTTGCTGCTCACCTGCAAGTTGAACCTGATACTCCGGTTATGGTCAATGGTGATGGTGCGGTGTCTTATAACCAAATCGTGCAACTGATGGTGTTACTGCAAAGAGCAGGTGTGCCCTCAGTCGGTTTAATGACAGATTCGTCGGATAATTAGTTGTGGAAAAATCAGATAGCTTAACCTTACCGCTGATATATTCGATTGTCATACACGTTGCAATTGCGGGCGTGTTGTTGATTAGCTTTGAGTTTACACCCTCAACGCCGGAGGCGATGGAGGTGAATTTAGATCAGAGCGAACTGGATATGTCAGAAGAGATTGTTAGCGCGGTCACCGTTGATAAATCCAAAGTTCAGCAACAGGCGGATAAAATTCGTCAAAAGAAAGCGGAGCAAGAGGCGGCTGAACAGCGCCGTATTGAAAGACTTGAGCGGCGTGCTGAAGAGGCACGTAAAGCACGCGAAAGAGAAGAACAACGTAAAAAAGAAATAGAGCGTCAACAGGAATTAGAAAGACAAGAAGCTGCGGAAGCACGCAAACAGGCAGAGCGAGAAAGGAAAGAAGCTGAACGCCTGGCGCAGGAGCGTGCCAAAGCGGAGGCTGCGGCAAAAGAGGCCGAGCGGCGTAAACGCGAAGCAGAAGAAGCTGAACGTCGGGCTGAAGAAGAACGTCGTAAGCGTCTGGAAGAGCAGCGTAAGCGTGAACAAGAACAGCGTGAAGCGGCTGAACGTGAAGCTCAGTTGCAAAAAGAAATGGAAGAAGAGCGGGCGCGTCGGCAAGCAGCTCGTCGCCGACAGGTACTTAGTGAAGTTGAAAAGTATCAGGCGCTCATTCAGCAAACTATTCAGCGAAACTGGAATGTTGATGACTCAATGCGAGGCAAGTCCTGTGAGTTGACCATTAAGGTTGCGCCTAGCGGATTCGTTAAATCGGTGACAACGGGTAATGGCGATCCTAATGTCTGTCGTTCAGCACAAAACGCTGTATTAAAAGCTACAACGCTGCCGGTTTCTGAAGATCCGGAAATTTATGAACAAATGAGTACAATTAAATTGACTGTAAAACCGCAGTTGTAACAAGGTGACCGATGAAAAATATATTAATTAGAAGCATTTTACTCTTTGTTGCGCTAACCGCTTTTGTGCGTGCAGGGGTACTGGAAATCGTCATCACGGAAGGTATTGATACGGCGCGGCCGATTGCGGTTGTGCCTTTTCAGTGGAAAGGTGAAGGACAAGCACCAAACGAGCTTACCGATGTTATTGCTGCGGATCTTATGCGTAGTGGTAAATTTAATCCGATTCCTGCAAGTGCAATGCCACAACGCCCGGCTGCCGATGACGAGATAGATTACTCAGCTTGGGCTAAGATGGGCGTAGAAGCGATTTTAGTCGGTTCAATAGAACCCTATTCAGTTGACCGCTACATGGTTAAGTTTGAAGTTATTGATGTGCTCCGGGGACAAATTACCGGCGGTAATTCGCAAATGTTACGCAATGGCGAGTTGGTGCAGAGTAACGATCATGTTCTTGATTCTCGCTCCAGTGTTATTGATGGTGATCAATTTCGCTCTTATGCACATCGAATTTCAGATGTTGCTTACGAAGCGTTAACTGGCGAACGTGGTGCTTTCATGACAAAAATCGCTTATGTCACGGTAAACCACGATGATCGCTATCCATACAAACTGGCAGTTGCAGATTATGACGGTGCGAACGAGAAAATATTGCTGCGTTCACCCGAGCCGTTGATGTCTCCGGCCTGGTCTCCGGATGGTAATAAATTGGCTTACGTTAGTTTCGAGAATAAAACGGCAGAAATATTCATGCAGGATATTTATACCACCCGTCGCGAGAAGCTTACGTCGTTCCCGGGGATAAACGGTAACCCTGTTTTCTCGCCAGATGGCAAAAAGTTAGCTATGGTTTTATCTAAGGATGGAAATCCTGAACTTTATGTCTTTGATATTAAAACTAAGGACTTGCAACGTGTTACTCGTAGTCGTACGATTGATACAGAGCCGAACTGGACACCAGATGGTGAATCTTTAGTCTTTACCTCAGAAAGAGGTGGCAGACCGCAACTATATAGCGTAAATTTATCATCAGGTCAGGTTCGTCGGTTAACCTTTGATGGTGAACAGAATTTAGGTGGTACGTTAGTACCGTCTGGCGAAGATATGATTTTAGTGAACCGTACACGGGGTAACTATCATATAGCTAAGCAAGAGTTTCCGCGTGGAAATATGCAAGTTTTAACGAAAACGGCATTAGATGAGTCACCTAGCGTGGCGCCAAATGGCAGTATGGTTATTTACAGTACTACGCACAATAATAAGCAAGTGCTGGCTTTGGTTTCTATTGACGGACGTTTTAAAGCACGATTACCGGCAACCGATGGTGAAATTAAGTCACCGGCTTGGTCGCCATTTATGTAAAACAAAAGCCTGAATGGTTGAATTGTTGAATTGTTCGATAAAAACGATAAGGACGAAAAGGATGCAGCTTAATAAACTTTTAAAAGCTCTGGCAATCGTTGTACCAATGGCAACTCTGGCCGCTTGTAGCTCAAACCAGGAAACTGATTCAGGCGCGGGCGCAGGTCAGGAAACCAATCAACAAGCTGAGCAAGACTCAGGCGTTGAAGTCGGTGCAGCAGAACGCCAAAAATCGGCTGAAGAACAACGTAAAGAGAAAATGGAAGCGTTACGTAAAGAACACATCGTTTACTTCGCTTTTGATAAATCTAGCGTTCAGTCAGAGTACACTGACTTGTTATCAGCGCACGCTGATTACTTAGTTAAAAACCCATCTGTGAAAGTTGTTATTGAAGGTCATACCGACGAGCGCGGTACACCTGAATACAACATCGCGTTAGGTGAGCGTCGTGCTAAAGCGGTTGAGAGCTACTTGCACAACTTAGGTGTTCAGGATTCTCAAACCTCGACTGTTTCATATGGCGAAGAGAAGCCAATGGTAAATGAATCAAACGAACGCGCATACTCGAAAAACCGTCGCGCTGTTTTAGTTTACTAATTTAAAAGTAACGGATAGTAATGAGAAAAACGCTGTTAGCTGTATGTTTGTGTGTGCCTGGGGTTGTTATGGCCCAGGCACCTGTTTCTGGGCTGTCGTCTTCAGGTGACGTTGAGCAACGACTGGAACAAATCGAGCGCATGCTCGAAGCTCGTTCTAGTGCTCAGCTTGAAATGCTTAATCAGTTAGGTTCTCTGCAGCAAGATGTTGCTGAATTAAGAGGCATAACGGAAGAGCATGAATACCGTCTGGAGCAATTGTTGGAACGCCAGCGCGAGCTGTATCAGGAAATTGATCGTCGCTTCAGTAATTTGAAGACGAGCAATAGCCAGAGTGGAAGTACGGGCGATGATTACAATGACCTGGAGCAGGTACCGACTCAAACAGACAATAGCAGCTATTCTCCAAACCTTAGCGAGAATGATGCTTATGACAAGGCGATAGCTTTAGTCCTTGAAGATAAGCGTTACGATGAAGCGATACCTGCATTTGAGTCCTTTCTTAAGAACTTTCCAAACTCAACTTACTCTCCTAACGCTCACTACTGGCTAGGTCAGTTGTTTTTTGCGAAACGTCAATACGACGAAGCAAAACAGCAGTTTGAAACTGTTGTCAACGACTACCCTGACAGTAATAAACGTGGTGATTGTTTATTAAAGCTTGGTGCTATTGCCAGTGAACAAGATAAATCGGCAGATGCAAAAGCATATTACGATCAAGTGATTGAAGAATACCCTGAAAGTACCGAAGCTAATTTGGCAAAACAACGCTTAAATTAGTAACAACTGGGCAACATGTGTTCGTGAATTAAGCAGTCGCACAGTTTTTTTCAATTTTCAGTTGCATACGCGCACTATTTCAGTAAACTATGCCGCCGTTGCCAAGCAGAAACGGGCAATATTATTGGCGTTGGGTTGTTAGCTCAGTTGGTAGAGCAGTTGACTTTTAATCAATTGGTCGCAGGTTCGAATCCTGCACAACCCACCACGTCGCCGATAGAAATATTTACCAGAATTTGGGTTGTTAGCTCAGTTGGTAGAGCAGTTGACTTTTAATCAATTGGTCGCAGGTTCGAATCCTGCACAACCCACCACTTCACCGAATACCCCATTAAGAAAACCACTGAAACCATACTGATGAATTACGAGTTGTACTGACTTAGCTATAAGCGTCCCTTGAATTCCGCTATAATAGTCCTCACTTATTAAGAACACTTGGAAAATAAGCCGTAGTATCATGACCGAGATTCAAACTCTGGATAGCCTGGATTATACTTTTCCGCCAAAACCTAAACCGTTAAGCGCGGAAGAGAAGTCCGAAACCATTAATCGTATTAAGCAGCTTCTGATTGATGAAGACGCTGTATTGGTGGCTCACTACTACACGGACCCGGATATTCAGGCATTAGCCGAAGCAACTGGTGGCTGCGTGGCCGATTCTTTAGAAATGGCTCGATTTGGTCGCGACCATCCGGCAAAGAAATTGATTGTGGCAGGTGTTCGTTTCATGGGCGAGACAGCTAAAATTCTTACGCCTCATAAACAAGTACTGATGCCGACATTAAAAGCCGAGTGCTCCCTTGATCTTGGCTGTCCACCAGAAAAATTTGCTGAATTTTGTGATCAACACCCTGATCGGACAGTTGTCGTTTATGCGAATACTTCGGCAGCGGTAAAAGCTCGTGCAGACTGGGTAGTGACATCCAGTATGGCGCTTGAGCTTGTTGACCATTTGGATGCCAAAGGAGAAAAAATTCTTTGGGCACCAGATAAGCATTTAGGCGGCTATATTGCACGGGAAACCGGAGCTGATATGCTGCTGTGGCAGGGTGCTTGTGTCGTGCATGATGAGTTTAAAGCAAAAGCACTGCAGGATATGAAAAAGCTTCATCCTGAGGCGGCTATTCTCGTGCATCCGGAGTCTCCGGAGAATATTGTCGCGATGGCAGATGCTGTCGGTTCTACCTCGCAGCTTATTAAGGCGAGTCAGGAATTGCCGAATGAAACCTTCATAGTGGCAACCGACAAAGGCATTTTTTATAAAATGCAGCAGTTGCAACCGAATAAGACCTTTATTGAAGCTCCCACTGCCGGTAACGGCGCAACGTGTCGCAGTTGTGCGCATTGTCCCTGGATGGCAATGAACGGCTTAAAAGCGATAGAAGAGGCGTTAACGGACGGTGGAGAAACACATGAGATTCATGTCGATGAAGCTCTGGGCAAAAAAGCCATGGTGCCGCTAGACCGAATGCTGGAATTTGCAGCGACTTTAAAGTGATATGAAAGGCTCCTTCGGGAGCCTTTTTGCTTTTTGTCTATACAACATATTTGTAACAATAATAGCCCCAGTGCCTACCGAAGCTGATGCCTGCATGGTAATCTAGCTTTATTGAATAATTATTCGAGTGGTATAAGCATGGGACTTTATGATCCAGCTGATGTCCGTGATAACTGCGGCTTCGGCCTTATCGCTGATATTAATGGCGAAGCTCAGCAAGGTTTAATTTCTACCGCAGTAAAAGCGCTGGACCGTATGCAACATCGTGGTGGTATTGGTGCCGACGGTAAAACCGGAGATGGCTGCGGTTTGCTGCTGCAAATGCCGGAGCAGTTTTTCCGCCACTACGCAGAAACTGAAGGTTGGCAGCTCAGTAAGAAATTCGCTGTCGGTATGGTATTTTTTAGCCGCGATAAAGATAAGCGTGAGTCTGCCCGCCATCTTATTGAGCAAGAGCTGCAACGAGAGACTTTAGCGGTCACTGGCTGGCGCAAAGTTCCGGTCAACAACCAAGTACTGGGTGAAGGTGCTAAAGTCTCTGAGCCGGTCATTGAGCAGGTTCTGGTGTCGGCTCCGCCGGGCTGGCGTAAAAAAGATTTGGAAAGACGCTTGTATATGGCCCGAAGACGCATCGAAAAGCTGATGCCTAATCAGGACGAGCTCTATATTTCGTCGTTGTCGAGTCTGGTCTTAGTCTATAAAGGTTTAATGATGGCAGCTGACTTGCCAGCTTATTACACCGACTTAGCTGATGCCGAAATGAAAACCTCAATTTGTGTTTTTCATCAGCGCTTTTCCACCAATACAGAACCGCGCTGGCCGCTGGCTCAGCCGTTCCGGTTCCTTGCCCACAACGGTGAAATTAATACTATACGTGGGAATCGCCAGTGGACGCAGGCAAGAGCTTATAAATTCCAGACCCCCTTACTGCCTGACTTACAGGACGCAAAGCCACTGGTGGGACTGTCAGGGTCCGATTCTGCGTCGTTAGACAATATGCTGGAGCTGTTACTAGCCGGTGGCATGGATTTATTCCGGGCAATGCGGCTACTAATTCCGCCGGCATGGCAGGGCGATGCCACTATGTCGGACGAAATGCGGGCCTTTTACGAGTTTAACTCCCTGCATATGGAGCCCTGGGATGGGCCTGCCGGCGTGGTTATGAGTAACGGTCGGCATGTGGCCTGCAGTCTGGATAGAAATGGTCTGCGTCCGGCGCGATATGTTCTGACCCGCTCGGGTATCCTGACCATTGCTTCAGAAGTGGGTATCTGGGATTACGACGAGCAGGAAGTGATTGAGAAAGGCCGCTTAGGACCGGGACAAATGATGGCGGTGGATACCTATACCGGCAAAATTTGGTATAACGACCAAATTGAAGAAGAACTAAAGCAGCGTCACCCTTATAAACAATGGCTGGAACAACACCGTCGTCACTTAATACCGTTTGAGCGCAGCCACGCCGACAAGCTGGGTAAGCGTTTGTATGACGACGAGACCATGCTGGTTTTTCATAAAGCGTATTTGTACTCCGAAGAAGAAATACAGCAAATTATCAGTGTTCTGGCCAAAGATGGTCAGGAAGCTGTGGGTTCTATGGGGGACGATACACCTACCGCAGTGCTTTCAAAGCAGCCGCGTTTGCTTTACGACTATTTCCGCCAGCAGTTTGCGCAGGTGACTAACCCGGCTATTGACCCTATTCGTGAACGTCATGTTATGTCGCTTTCCACTATCATTGGTCGTGAGCATAACGTATTTAACGAGGCATCAGGGGATGCCGACCGGGTGGTATTTGAATCACCTATCCTGATGTACACCGATTTAAAACAGCTACGCGAACTTGATGAACAACATTACCGGGCAGCCACTTTATCGCTTGGTTTTGAACCGAAGCAGCAAAACCTGCAACAAGCCATCGAGAGTTTGGTTGAGCAGGCAAAAGCCGCGGTTAAGGATGAGCAAACGGTTATTCTGGTTCTCAGTGACAGAGATTTACAGCGGGAACAGCTGACGATACCGGCAGCCATGGCCGTTGGGGCGGTGCAACAAGTGCTGGTGAAGAATGATCTTCGCTGTGACTCAAACATTATTATTGAAACCGCATCCGCGCGTGATCCGCACCATATGGCGGTGTTAATAGGCTTAGGTGCCACTGCGTTTTATCCCTACCTTGCGTATGAAACCGTGGAGCAACTGGTCGCCCGGGGCAAAGTTCAGCTGGACATAAAAGAAGCATTGCTCAACTACCGTAAAGGCCTGAATAAAGGCTTACTGAAAATACTTTCGAAAATGGGTATTGCGACAGTGGCGGGTTACCGGGGCTCTTCCTTGTTTGAGGCGGTTGGGTTGAACGAAGATGTGCGTCGTCTTTGCTTTGAGAACGTACCAGCACGCATTGACGGTACCGGCTTTGACGATATACAGCAGGATCTTCAGCAGAGCTTCCATCGCGCCTGGTTAACACGAAAAAAACTGGCTCAGGGCGGTTTGCTAAAATATGTGCACGGTGGGGAGTACCACGCTTATAACCCGGATGTTGTGACATCACTGCAACGCGCGGTAGCAAAAGGCGAGCAGCGAGATTACGACGTTTACGCTAAGTTTGTTAATGAGAGGCCGGTGACTCACCTGCGTGACTTGCTCAGCATTAAACTGCCTGAAAAAGCGAAAATTAAAAAAGAAAAAGTGGAAGCCAAAGAGCTTCTGTTTCAGCGTTTTGATACGGCGGCTATGTCGATAGGCGCGTTAAGCGCTGAAGCGCACGAAGCCTTAGCTATTGCCATGAATACTATTGGCGGGCATTCAAATTCTGGTGAAGGCGGAGAAGATCCGAAACGCTTTAACAACGCAAAAAACTCGCGAATTAAGCAAGTGGCCTCGGGACGTTTTGGCGTCACGCCGCATTATTTGGTTAATGCCGACGTTATACAGATAAAAGTTGCGCAAGGGGCAAAACCTGGCGAAGGCGGTCAGTTGCCCGGCGAAAAAGTCACAGCGGAAATTGCCCAATTGCGCTATGCAGTTGCTGGTACTACCTTGATATCGCCGCCACCGCATCACGACATTTATTCCATTGAAGATTTAGCCCAGCTGATTTTTGACTTAAAGCAGGTGAACCCTAAAGCCTTAGTTTCAGTCAAGCTGGTTTCTACGCCTGGCATTGGCACCATTGCTACGGGGGTTGCAAAAGCGTACGCCGATTTAATTACTGTGTCGGGCTACGATGGCGGAACCGGTGCCAGTCCCATGACCTCGGTCAAGTATGCCGGCTCGCCCTGGGAGCTTGGTTTGGTTGAGGTGCACGAAGCCCTGGTGGCGAATAACTTGCGCCACAAAATTCGGTTGCAGGTCGATGGCGGCTTAAAAACCGGTATGGATATTGTGAAGGCGGCTATTTTAGGCGCTGAGAGCTTTGGTTTTGGCACCGCCCCTATGATTGCTCTGGGGTGTAAGTATTTACGCATTTGTCATTTGAACAACTGTGCAACAGGCGTTGCTACTCAGGATGAAACCCTGCGACGGGAGCATTTTTCCGGCTTGCCGGAACGCGTGGTGAAACTGTTTGAGTTTATGGCGGAAGAGGTGCGCGACATTCTCGCTCAATTGGGTCTGGAAAAGTTAACCGACGCGATTGGCCGGGTTGATCTACTGGAACGGCTGACTGGTGAAACCAAACGTCAGCAGCAGTTACAGTTAATTGCCTTGTTGCAGTCAGCCGGGGTTCGCTCAGAGCATTCTTTATATTGCACCGAGAAGAACCCGCCGTTTGATCAGGGCAAGCTGAACCAGCGATTGCTGGAGTTGTGCAAAGAGTCTATCGATAAGCGCAGCGGAGGTCATTGGTCTTTGACTATCCGTAATGACGACCGTTCGGTTGCTGCAAGTGTATCGGGTTACATTGCCAGCCAGCATGGAAATCAGGGAATGGCAGTTGCGCCAATTACCTTAGGCTTTATTGGTACCGCCGGACAAAGCTTTGGTGCATGGAATGCCGGGGGCTTAAAGCTTCATCTGACCGGAGACGCCAACGACTACGTTGGGAAAGGTATGGCCGGTGGTGAAATTACTATTAAGCCGCCAGCAGGCTGTCGTTATAACACGCACGAAGCAGTCATTATGGGCAATACCTGTCTGTATGGCGCGACTGGCGGAAAACTTTATGCTGCCGGTTGTACCGGCGAACGTTTCGCGGTGCGTAACTCCGGCGCGACAGCTGTGGTAGAGGGTATTGGTGACCATGGTTGTGAATATATGACCGGCGGTATTGTGGTGGTACTGGGTGAGTGCGGCATCAACTTTGGTGCCGGCATGACCGGCGGTTTTGCTTATTTAAGAGACAGCGACGGCGACTTACACCGTCGGCTTAACCACGAATTGGTTGAAGCCGTTGCCGTGGATACCCCGATTATTCAGGAACACTTGCGTGGTTTAATTCATGAGCATCACGAAGCAACTGGAAGTCACTACTCGCGCGAGTTATTAAACAACTTCGAGCAAGTAGTGGACAGCTTTTATATCGTCAAACCAAAAGCGGCAGATGTGAAAGAGCTTTTAGGGCATCGAGCGCGGTCAACCGCAGAATTACGTGTGCAGGTGATGTAATGAACAAGAATATTTATCAGTTTTTGGACGTGCAGCGCATTGATCCGCCGAAACGTCCGGTTGAAGAGCGCCGCATTGAGTTTAAAGAAGTTTATGATCCAATGCCCGACGTGCAGCTAAAAGGCCAGGCAGATCGTTGCCTGGACTGTGGAAACCCATATTGTGAGTGGCAATGCCCGGTTCACAACTATATTCCTCAATGGCTGGAGCTGGCCAACGAAGGGCGGGTTATTGAAGCCGCTGAGCTTATGCATAAAACCAACAGCCTGCCTGAGGTTTGTGGCCGGGTATGTCCTCAGGATCGTCTGTGTGAAGGTGCCTGTACACTGAATGACGGTTTCGGCGCAGTAACTATTGGCAGTATCGAAAAACAGATGGTCGACGAAGCCTTTAAACAGGGGTGGCGGCCAGACTTAAGCGGCGTGACTCAGCGTCAGGAACGGGTTGCTGTTATTGGGGCAGGGCCTGCCGGTCTTGCCTGTGCTGACGTATTGACGCGTAATGGTGTCAAAGCTGTAGTTTACGATCGCTACCCGGAAATTGGTGGCCTGCTAACTTACGGCATTCCGCCATTTAAGCTGGATAAAGCGGTAATGACGTTGCGTCGTGAAATATTCACTGACATGGGCATTGAGTTTAAGCTGGGTGTCGAAGTGGGAAAAGACATCAGTTTTGCTGAGCTGGAAGCCAATTATGATGCGGTATTTCTAGCTCTGGGAACCTATAAAGCGTTGGATGGAAAATTAAAAGGTCTGGATGCAGATGGGGTTTATCCGGCATTGCCGTTTTTGATTGGCAATACACAAAAACTTATGGCTCATGAGCCTATGTCGCAGTATCCGTTGATTGACATTAAAGACGAGACCGTGGTTGTGCTTGGTGGTGGCGATACCGCGATGGACTGCGTCAGAACTTCAATAAGACAGGGGGCGAAGTCGGTTGTCTGCGCTTATCGTCGGGATGAAGGCAATATGCCTGGGTCGCGTAAAGAAGTGCAGAATGCTCGTGAAGAGGGAGTCTCTTTTGAGTTTAATTTGCAACCGCTGGAAGTGATTACGGACAATTCAGGTAAGGTTAGCGGCGTGAAAATGGTACGCACTGAGCTTGGCCCGGCTGATGAAGATGGTCGCCGGCGTCCACAGCCAGTGCCTGATTCAGAATTCGTTATGCCGGGTACTGCGGTCATTATTGCCTTTGGCTATCAACCTAACCCGCCGGAATGGTTACAACAGCATAAAGTGGAGCTAAGCGACTGGGGCACCGTGCTGGCTACCGGTGACACGGAGTATGCTATGCAAACCAGCAACCCGAAAATATTTGCCGGTGGCGATATGGTGCGCGGCGCAGATCTGGTGGTGACGGCGATAGCGGAAGGGCGCAACGCCGCGGAGGGAATGCTCGATTATTTCGACGCCGTAGACGCCGTATAAGTTATGGGCAGCGCAATCAGCGCTGCCATTGTTTAATAATCGGCGCATAACCTTCGCGAAAATTCGCATACTGAAGTTGGTAACCACTGTCTTTCAAACCCTTGTTCATACAGCGTTTAGAGCCTCTTGGACCAACGTCTGTATCAATGCTTCCTGTCAGCTCAATTCCAAGCTGCTCAGCCAGCCACTGGTAAACTTCGTATTGTTTGACCGGTTCATCGTCATTAACCAAATAAACAGGACTGGGCTGATTAACCTGGGTAAGTAAATGCACAATAAAGCCAGCGACATCATCTTGATGTATGCGGTTGGTCCAGCTGTCACGAAGCTGAACATTGCCTTGACTTAGTTGACGCAGCAAAAAGTCACGTCCTTCTCCGTAAATACCACTGCAACGAAGAATAGAGGTTTGCCCCGGTAAGGCATCGATAATGGATTCAGCCTGCAATAGAGCTTTACCAGAGTCTGATGTAGGCTCAGTTGCACTGTTTTCATCAATCCACTCTCCGCCGCGTTGTGCGTAAACGCCGGTGCTGGAAACGTAAATAATATTAGGCTGATGCCTTTGCTGCGACAGTACCTGTTGCAGGTGACGACAGGGAACGACATAGCCCTGATGATAGCTATCTTCTGCGCCTTTTGCAGGAGTCAGGGTAATGACAACATTATCCCATTTTTTCCGAAACAGTTGGTAAAGCTCTTGTTCACTGTTTAAGTCTGCTGCAACTAAATTGACCCCTTTGCGCACCGGCTTGCTCTCCGGGGTTCTGCAAACTCCGGTGACCTGCTCGTTTTGCCCGCTCAGCCTTTGCGCAACGCGGTCTGCAATATCGCCGTAACCGAGTAAAAGCGTTTGCATGAAGATCCTCTTGGCGTTAATGTAAAAGAAATGTTGAACTTAATATAGATACTGACCAATAGCCCATTATGAGCAGTGACCCTTCAATAGAAAGTCTGATTGATGAGCTTAAAACAGATTATCACCGCTCTCAATTTGAGTCTCTGTTTAAACGTAAAACAAAACACCTTAGCGGGCCCGAAAGGCTGCAGGCGCGTATGCGCATTACCGAATTAGCGAAACCGGCTTTGGGTGTTATCGACCTTCGCAAGAAAATTCAGTCCGAAATTGAACCCTACCCTTTTCAGGGGCGCGTACATTATTTTGATATAGCAGCGAAACGGTTATTTGAAGACGGCTTACGGCTATATAAAGGCGTTTTTACAAACGACACAAAACAGCAGATATTAGCGTTAAAAACACAACATCAGCAGTTGGCGGAAGACAAAGCCTTAGCCCAGCAGGAACAAGAGAAAGCGCTTGCCAGTTTCGTGGCAGGGCGTAAGTACCAACGTTGTGAGCAACGCATTAACCTGGTTAGCGCCGTGACCATGGAGCTGGCCGACGGCCAGGAATTCAGTGCGATGACTGTGGACATCTCTAATAATGGACTGCAGTTAAAGCTAGGCTTTGATCCCCAGCTAACCGGTTTGAAGTATGCACGATTAAAAATTTATTTTTCCGGGCTTAGCGACGACTTTGTGTTTGACGCAACCCAGGAATATGAATACAGGGTGGTTGGGCTTAAAGAAAAAGACTTCTGTCTTTACTTACGCTTAAGGCGCATGGATGAAACTGGCGATGACGAACTTGGCCGGTTTTTAGCGGCTATGTTGAGCAAGTCTCGGCGTCGCTATAAAGTCAATGTTGAGCATTTAGCCCAGAGGATTACAGCCCGGGGGCATGAAAGCTACTGGTTTGATGCCATTCAGGCTGTGCCAATCATTCTAAAAGCTGGCTCAGCGAGCTGCGCGTTAGTTCAGACAAACTCAAATCAAACCCTGCTGAACAGCTGGCAGCAACACCAGAGTGACCTTATTGCGGAGCTTATTGAGCAACCATGGGTTCAATCTGTGGTAAATGAGTTGCGAAAATCCAGGAAACCAACACGCCGACAAGTTACCTTGTTTCGTATTAGTCTGCCCATAAATAAAGTCTGGCGTGAGTACTTACTGCCGCTGCAGGCTATACAAAAAGAAAAAAGTTTAATTGCTACGCTAAACGCATTGCGTGCGGCGGGTTACGGGGCAAGGTGTTATCAACTGACGCTCACTTACAGCAAAGACGATGAGCTAATCTACGGCGAATTGAATGCGATAAAAACACCACTTTGGCGCGAACATTCCAATGAGAGTCTGAAATTATCTGTGCTACAGGAATACCGAGCCAGAGGAGCTAAAACCCTGGCTTGTAAACTGCTCAGTCCGCAAGCGTCAGCAGAGCAGAACATGTTTCGTTACGCTTTATCCAGCGCTTTGTTTTTGTATAAAAACGGCGTTGACTGGGAGCCTCAACTGGCCGCATTAATGTCTATTGCCGAAGGTTTACCGAAATTGTTTGATGACACTGAATTTTGGTTAGCAAACAACGAACGCTTACTTGGCGGACGGCGCCTGAGTTCAGAGTTAAGAAAGGCATTGCGTCGGGTATCGGAGAACAGCAGTTTGTCGCCGCGTATATTACTGTTAAGAGTTACTCAGGCTACTCAGAAAGACGGCGTTATGGGGCGAGAAATAAGCGAGTACGACAGCTTTGAAGAGGCGGCAGAATACATTCGCTTTCTTGATGAAGATGATAACTTTCTTGCGCTTCTGATATCAGGACAGCCATGCCAGAATAAAATATCAGCCGAATTGATGACAGATTTGTCTTATATTCAACGCTACCTGCCGCATCGGGCTAAAGAGCTTGAAACCAGTTTTAAACAACTTCGCGCCGTGATGACACTGACAGACGTGACTCAGACTCTAAGCGGGCTTGCGCAACTAACGGAGCAGTCATAAAGGTAACTGTTTTCTGCTCCTGCGCGTGGCTTTCCATCCTTCGTTATATACCGCATAATCGAAACAAGCTCATTAATTAACAGGTATTCAATTATGTTCAAATCGTGGACAAGTTCATTACTGGCGGTAAGTGTTGGTTTAGCGACTCCGCTGAGTGCTATCGCTCAGGATAGTATTGACTATAAAGAGCAGGAAAAGCTACATAAAATAGCTGGCGCCATGCAGGCTGACCGTATTGAAAGCGATATTCAGACCCTGGTGGATTTCGGCACGCGCCATACCTTATCTGAAACAGAATCTGATACTCGCGGTATTGGTGCTGCGAGGCGCTGGATTTTTGCCGAATTTGAGCGCATATCCGAAGCCTGCGGTGGTTGTCTTGAAGTGATGTACGTCAGCGACACTATTTCGGGAGAAGAGCGCATACCCGACCCTGTGGAAGTAAAAAGTGTCATTGCTGTTCAGCGTGGCAAAACAGACCCTAATCGTTATGTGATGATGTCCGGTGACATCGACTCGCGCGTTAGTGATGTCATGGATTATACCTCCGACGCCCCAGGCGCAAACGACAATGCCTCTGGTGTCGCTGGCGCGTTAGAAGCGGCTCGAGTGCTAACCCAGTACGAGTTTGATGGTTCTATTGTCTATGCGGCACTGGCCGGCGAGGAACAAGGCCTGTTTGGCGGGAAAATTCTGGCCGAAAAAGCCAAAGAAGAAAACTGGCATCTGACCGCTGTGCTCAATAATGACATGATTGGTAACATAGAAGGCATTAACGGAGTCATTAACAACACCACTGCACGTATTTTTGCTGAAGGCACCCGTATGAATGAATCGGATCGCGAAGCAACCATGCGCCGTTTTTATGGTGGCGAAGTGGACTCTCCCTCACGCAACTTAGCGCGCTACATTGATACAGTGGCCGATCGTTACATCAACAATTTAGACACTATGATTGTTTATCGTTTAGATCGTTTTGGTCGCGGAGGGCATCACAGACCCTTTAACGACTTAGGTTATGCAGGTATCCGCATTATGGAAACCAACGAAAACTATAATCGCCAGCACCAGGATCTGCGCGTGGAAGATGGCATTGAATATGGCGATACCATCGATGGCGTAGACTTTGACTACGCAGCGAAACTGACGGCATTAAACGCCGCTTCTATGGCGAGCATGTCGTGGGCACCAAGGCCGCCGGCTAATGTCGAAATAGAAGGTGCAGTAAAACCGGATACAACCCTGCGCTGGACGGCGCAGGAGGAAGATAAAGAAAATATTGCGGGTTATAAAGTTTACTGGCGCTTAACCAGTGCCCCACAGTGGCAGTTCAGCCGCTACGTGGGTAACGTAAACGAATACACACTGGAGAATGTGGTGATCGATAATTACATTTTTGGTGTAGCTAGTGTCAGTAACGATGGCTTTGAAAGCCCAGTTGTATTTCCGGGACCAGCGGGGACGTTTTCTATTGAGTAAAAGTTTGTTCAAAGCATTAACCGAGCCGCTAAATTATGAAGGGGAAGACCGAAAAGTCGGTTTTGAACTTGAGTTTAGCGGTTTAACCCTGGAGAGAACCATTGAAGTTCTGCAACAACAATTGTTGGGGGAACGGGTTGCTGTCTCTAAAGCTGAACAAAAAGTTGAAGTGGATGAACTGGGTTCATTCAAAGTTGAGATAGACTGGGACTATTTAAAGCGAAAAGCCAAAGCTGAAGGCGGAGACAAGTCTGCCTGGGTTCGCGAGTTAGGAAGCATAGCTGAGAACCTGGTACCTATTGAAATTGTTTGCCCACCGCTGACTCTTGAACAGTGTGAGCAGTTAATTCCATTGACTGACGCTTTACGGGAAGCCGGTGCGAAAGGCACAGACGAATCCTGGATTGCGGCTTACGGTGTGCATATTAACCCAGAGGTACCGTCGTTAGACCCAAATGTCCTGCTGCGTTATTTGCAGGCATTCTCTTTGTTGCAATGGTGGCTGGTAGAGGCTCACCGGGTTGATACAACACGAAAGCTGAGTCCTTATATTGATAAATACCCTGAAGCATACACCCGCTTGCTGGTTTCTCAGCAGGAGGTAAGTCAGGAGCAACTGATTAATGATTATCTGGAACACAATGCTACCCGTAATCGGGCGTTGGATATGTTGCCGCTTTTTGCTTTTTTGAATGAAGAAAAAATTATGAAAGCGGTGGAAGATAATAAGATTAAGGCACGACCGACATTTCATTATCGTTTACCGAATTGTCAGCTTGAACACCCTGACTGGAATTTAACCGAACCATGGAAAATTTGGTGGGTAGTGGACGCTCTGGCGAATGACGAACAGGCTTTAGAATACTGGAAGCAAGCGTTCACTGACGCTGAACGCCCGTTAATAGGGGTTTCAGAAAAAGACTGGAAGGAAAGGTTACAGCAATGGCTCACAGACCGCGAGTGGTTGTAACAGGGACCGCCAGACGGTGGTCTCCTTCCTGGTGGTGTACCTGGCTTATTCTTAAGTGTCTTGGGGCAACCCCTGTGCGCGCGAGTGTCAGACATAGCTGTGAACACGAAGGCATCGACGCCGTGATTATTGGCGGCGGCGATGACATTAGTCCATCTGAGTATAATCAACCACCTGAGCGTGACGGTGAGTACGATCCTGACAGAGATGAGCTTGAAATTGCCTGGATACGCTGGGCACTGGAAGAAAAAAAGCCTCTGTTAGGTATTTGTCGTGGCTCGCAATTGATTAATGTGGTGCTGGGTGGTGAACTGAACCAGAATATCCGGGAGCTACGACAGCTAACTTATAATAGGCCCGGGTTATTGCCAACCAAACAAGTGTTTATTGAGCCCCGGAGTCAGTTGGCGAAAATTTGTAAAAAACAAAAACTGAGAGTTAACAGTCTGCATTCACAAATTGTGAAGCAAACCGGCGTCGGTATGCTTGCTGTGGGTTGGGATCTCGATGGTTTTCTGCAGGCTTCTGAAGGCCAGTCCGAACAAACTATTATTGGTGTGCAGTGGCATCCTGAGTATCTTTTCTATGTGCCCAGCCAGCTCAGAATCTTCCGTTGGCTTATCAAACAATAATTGAACATCTCGATTATACCGTCATCAATATATCAATTTTTTTGATCCATCCTTAAGCCTGATTAGTATAATCGTTCAATTACATAGATAAATATATCATCATCACTTTCTGGAGTACCACATGACCATAGCAAATCGATTGTATGCGGGGTTTGCCTTTATTCTACTGTTACTTGTTATAACGACAATTATCGGTACGTATCAGGTTAGCGAAATCGATAAAACACTAACAAGAGTGAATGAAGTAGGAAGTGAAAAACAACGCTTTGCTATTAATTATCGCGGCAGTGTACATGACCGGGCTATTGCTCTGCGCGATTTAGTACTTGTGGATGATGCCGCTGATCGTCCTCCGCTCCGCGAGCTAATTGATGATTTAAAGGCGAATTACAACACGGCAGATAAGGGTATGAGTGCTATTTTTTCTGACAGCACTTTGGTTAGCAGCAAAGAACGTGAATTATTGGCAGCTATTGAAGACGTGCAGGTGCGAGGACTGGCCGCCGCCGATGAAACTGAGCGTTTACTGAGTTCAGATCAACGACAACAGGCGCAGGAATACGTACTTAATGAACTGTCTCCGGTTTATGCTGAATGGCTGAATCGTATTAATACCTTCATTGATTATCAGGAGCAGAATATAGCGTCAGGTACCGAAGGTGTTATGGACCGTAGCGAAAACTTTGCCACTTTAATGTGGTGGGTGACTGCTTTCGCTATTATTACGGGTGGTATAGCTGCCTGGCGGATAGTGGCCAAGCTGACTCACACCATAGGCGGTGAGCCCGAAGAGGCGGCCGAGGTATTGCAGCGCATTGCAGACGGTGACTTAACGGTTTCGACCCGAACACGCTATGAAGATAGCATGATGGCAGACGTTAACCGCATGGTTCGTCAACTTAGAGAAATTCTGCAGGATGTTAATGATTCGGCCGATACGATTCTGAACTCATCGAACGAGTTGTCTGAAACAGCGAATGATAACCAGCAATTAGTGGTTCAGCAGCAAGAGCAGACCACTCAGGGTGCAACGGCAATTCATCAGATGGCACAGACGGTGCGGGAAGTTGCTCAGCATACAGAGCAGGCGGCTCAGTTGGCGGACGACACTGATAAAGAGACTGTTGGTGGTAGCCGTGAAGTTGAAGCGACCGTTCGCTCTATTGAAGAGTTGGCAAACCAGGTTGAAGGTGCGTCAAAAGTTATTGGTCAGTTATCTGATAACACCGCAGAAATTCATAAAGTACTGGAAGTGATAGAAGGCATTGCTGACCAGACTAATTTACTGGCGTTGAATGCCGCAATTGAGGCTGCCCGTGCCGGTGAACATGGCCGCGGTTTCTCCGTGGTTGCTGATGAAGTGCGTGCGTTAGCGAACCGAACTCAGGACTCTACCCGTAATATTCAAAGCTTAATTGAAACCATGCGAGTGAGTGCCAACGACGCTGTTACTGTTATGGAAAAAGGCAGAGAAAAGGCTGCAGAAAGTGTCGAACAGGCACGCTCTGCCGGTAAATCTTTGCATGCGGTGAATAGCTCGGTTGCAAAAATGAGCGACATGAACGCACAAATTGCGACTGCAGCGGAAGAACAAACCGCTGTAGCGGAAGAGATAAACCAGAACTTCACATCCATTACTCAGGCTGCTGAGCAAACAGCTGCTGGCTCAGAACAGATTAGTGAAGCCAGTCGCGAGCTGAACGAACTGGCAAAACGGTTAAATAATGGCATGAAACGCTTTAAAATTGCTTAAACCCCTTGATTAGAACGGCTAAAACCCCTACCATAGCGGCCGTTCTGGAGAGGTGTCCGAGTGGCTGAAGGAGCACGCCTGGAAAGTGTGTATACGGCAACGTATCGAGGGTTCGAATCCCTCTCTCTCCGCCAGATACAAAGAAACCGCCCTTGAGGCGGTTTTTTTGTGTCTGCAGAAAAGGGGGGACTGGATTACATCATGCTTTGTAAATAAAGCTGCTCACCCAGTCGATCCATTAAGTTCAGCTGTATCTGTAGCCAGTACGCGTGATCTTCTTCGGTATCTTTTAAAATGCCGACCAGCATTTCGCGGGTAACGTAATCATCCACTTCTTCGCAGTATTCAATGACTTCACGCAGTGTTTTGGCGTTGTTGTGCTCAAGCTTCAGATCATTTTCCAGCATCTCCCGGACATCCGAACCTATGGTATGAGGTTCGCGATTGCTCATGTTGGGTTTGCCTTCCAAGAATAAAATTCTGCGAATGAGCAAGTCTGCATGACCGCGCTCGTCGTCAATTTCATGGTTAATGCGCTCATAAAGCTTCATTAAACCCATGTCTTCGTATTGACGCGAATGTGAGGTGTACTGGTCAATTGAGGTTAGCTCAAAAGCCAGAAGACGGTTGAGCTGCTCAACAACATTGTTATCTCTGCGCATTATTCAGCTCCTTGAATTTTTGTTTGCAAATAGACCTCGTTACCCAGGCGCGATATCAAATCAATTTGAGTTTCAATCCAGTCGAGATGTTCTTCCTGCGAGTCGAGAATATCGCGTAAAGCGTTACGGCTGACATAGTCTTTGTGTATCTCACACTCTTTTATGGCTTCGCGTATTGCGCTGACATCGTTAAACTGGACTTTATGGTCCATTTCCAGCATTTCTCTTGGGTCTTCACCAACGTATAATTTACCGAGTTCCTGCAAATTAGGAATGCCTTCCAGAAATAAAATGCGTTCGATAAGCACATCGGCGTGCTTCATTTCATTAATAGAGGCTTTATAAACAGGCTTGTTCAAACTTTCGAAGCCCCAGTTACGATACATGCGGGCATGAAGAAAGTACTGATTAATGGCGGTAAGTTTGAGCGTCAGTATTTTATTCAGTTGCTGGATGACTTTAGCATCACCTTTCATAGCCGTATTACTCCTTAATTCACTAAGTATGAATTAAGTGTAGCATACGGAAACCGGAAGTTGAGTCTCTTTACCTGCTTGATTAGAACGTTGCTCGAGGGCTTCGTGAAGAACATCTTTGGCGCAGTTTTTACAACACCCGCACTGTGAGGCTACACCGTATTGCTGGCGTAAGTCTCGCATTGAGTTCACCTCACCAGAAACTACGGCCTGATGGATGACTTTATCGTTAATACCTTTACAAAGACAAACATACATAGACTATCACCTCACTTGATAATGACAGTCTATGTTAAATGCGAACGATTTGCAATAGTGTTTTATTGCGGCGCGATGAAGCCGGTTTTCAACAAGTACAAGGTATAGAGCAGATACAGGCAGATAAAGATAAAACCGTGTACGCGGTTAATTCGCCCTTGCCGTGCCTTACGAATACCAAAAACCATTAGCAGCAATGTCAGTATGGCCATGGCAACCCAGTCGCGGCTTAACACCAGAGGTTCAAGCGAAACTGGTTCAATAGCACCGGCAATACCGACGACGGCTAGGGTGTTAAACATATTCGAGCCGATAACGTTACCCAGTGCCAGGTCGTGCTCATTCTTGCGGGTTGCCGCAATGGCTGAAGCCAGCTCTGGTAAGGAGGTACCAATGGCGACCACAGTCAAACCTATGACTAAATCGCTCACGCCGAGTGATACCGCAATGTTCACGGCACCCCAGACTAAAGCACGTGAGCTGACAATTAACAGTAGTAAGCCAACAATAAGCCAAATAATGGCGGGTTTCATTGGCAGAGGATTTGCGTCCAGTTCTTCGGTGAATTCCGCGGCTAAGCTGTCGTCGCTGCTTTTTGAACCTATCCATACAGACCAGCCCATGTAGCCAACAAAAATAACTAACAAAAGAATGGCTTCCAGTCTGGTAATTTGATAGTCGAGCAAAAAGAGGGCGCTTAAAAGCGTTATTGCGATTAGCACTGGCATTTCGCGGCGGATAACCACAGATTTAACCGCAATAGGAGCGAGCATGGCGGTAATACCTAAAACCAGTGCTATGTTGGTTATGTTAGAGCCATAAGCGTTACCCAGTGCTAATGCAGGGTTGCCCTGCATTGAAGCCAGTGCTGACACGACCATTTCCGGGGCCGATGTACCAAAGCCAATAATGACCATACCGATAACTAATGGCGCCATGCCCAGATGTTTTGCTACTGCGGCTGCGCCTTCAACAAAGCGGTCAGCACTCCAGACCAAAACAGCCAAACCTATAATGACCGCAACAATCGATAACGTCATAACACCCTGATCCTGTTTAAAAGAAAGGGCGCTAGTTTAACGCATGGTTTCCTTAATAGCATCAATACTTGACGGATCATCAATGGTTGAAGGAACAGCAACATCGTCGCCCTGTAATACCTGCCGAATAAGACGTCTCAATATTTTTCCTGAGCGAGTTTTAGGTAGCCGGGATACTACGTGTAAGGTTTTCAGGCAGGCAATAGCGCCAACCTCTGCACGTATTGACTGGATAAGTTCCTGTTGTAATTGCTCGTGAGCAATAGTGGAAGAGTTTTTAAGAATAACGAAACCAACCGGTAACTCACCTTTTAGTTCATCGGGTTGTGCGACAACGGCGCATTCAGCAACGTCTTTGTGAGCGGCCAGAATTTCTTCCATCTCTCCGGTGGATAAACGGTGGCCGGCAACGTTTATTACATCGTCTGTACGGCCCATGATAAAAACATAGCCTTGTTCGTCGATGTAACCCCCGTCGCCACTGCAGTAATAACCCGGGAAAGCGTTGAGATAACTGCTGTGCAGGCGTTGCTCATCGCCCCATACGGTGGTCAGGCAACCGGGTGGCAAAGGCAACCGTACACAAATTGCACCTTCTTCTTTGCTGCCTAAACCTTTGCCGAGAGGATCCAGAACACTAATTTCGTAGCCGGGAACCGGAAAGGTGGAAGAGCCGGGTTTTACTTTTACTGCTCCAATACCGACAGGGTTAGCGCACATTGGCCAGCCGCTCTCGGTCTGCCACCAGTGGTCGTAAACCGGCAAGTCGGTTAATTCGGTTGTCCATTCATAGGTAGCGGGATCTAAACGCTCTCCTGCCATATAAATGCGTTTCAACGAGCTTAAGTCATAGCGCTGAATAAATTCGCCTTCAGGATCTTCTTTCTTTATTGCCCGGAAAGCCGTCGGAGCAGAAAAGATGGCGCTGACGTTATAGTCCTGAACGATGCGCCAGAAAGCTCCTGCATCTGGCGTATTAACCGGCTTGCCTTCGTAGAGTACACTGCTGCACCCAAAAAGCAGGGGACCATAAACAATATAAGAGTGACCTACGACCCAGCCTACATCGGATGCCGTGAAGAAGACTTCCCCGGGCTCTAATCCGTAAACGTAATTCATGGAAAAATTCAGGGCAACGGCATAGCCACCGTGGTCGCGCACAACGCCTTTCGGTTTGCCCGTAGTGCCCGAGGTATAAAGAATATAAAGAGGATGAGTTGCCGGTAGAGGAATAGCTTCTAAAGGGCTTGCTGTCGTCAGCGCCTGTTCCCAGTCGGTGTCCTGACCTTCCTGCATTTCTGCCTGGCACTGCTCGCGCTGATAGACAATGGTGCGTGGCTTGTAGATCGCTTCCGCCAAAGCTTTATCCACAATAGGTTTGTAAGGCAGAACTTTTGTCCCCTCAATACCACAAGACGCGGTGATAATCAGTTTGGGAGCCGCGTCGTCGATGCGAACAGCCAGTTCGTGCGCTGCGAAACCACCAAAGACGACCGAGTGAATTGCCCCGATGCGGGCGCAGGCCAGCATTGCAATAGCAGCTTGCGGAATCATGGGGAGATAAATAATAACCCGGTCGCCTTTTTCTACGCCTTGTTGCTTCAGGACATGAGCAAAGCAGGCAACCTGTTCACGCAACTGGTTAAAGGTGTAATTTGCTTTGCTTTGGGTTACCGGGGAATCGTAATACAAAGCGACTTGCTCGCCGCGGCCTGCTTCTATTTGTGCATCGAGTGCTAAATAACTGATGTTAACTTCGCCGTCCGGAAACCAGTCTGCCAGTCCATTCTTTTTGACCTGTGCAGCGACTTTAGGCGTTTTGAACCAATTTAAGCGACGCGCTTGCTCTAGCCAAAAACCTTCAGGATCTTGCTGAGCTTCGGAGTAAACGTTTTTATAGGCTTGCATAGCACTACCTCAAATCCTTTTATGCAGAGCCTTTAAGCATATTCTGTTGGCTTAAATTTCCTATTCGACTTAGGTCTAAACCGCTTTGATATAAGTCAGGTTTACCAGAATCTCAGGCGTCTCAACAACAGGAATTCGACAATAGCGATAATTACCAGCGCACCACAGAAAATCATAAATGCACCTTCGCTTTCTACCCCGGGCATACCACCAATGTTTATTCCAAAAACACCGGTTAAAAAACTGAGAGGTAAAAACACTCCGGCAATAACCGAGAGCCAATAGGTGTTGCGATTCATTTTTTCGGCTATGGCCTGCTGCAGTTGCTCGCGCTGCATCCAGATTTGCTCCAGCATGAGGTCAATTTGCTCGAATAAGCGCTGAGTGGTATCGCGCTCGTTGATAAGCCATTGGTGCAACTCTGTGCTCATAACCTTTTCGGTTTCGGTACTGAGTTTTTCTAAAGCGGCCAACTGCGGGCGGATAAAGCGGTTAAGGCGTAACAGACGACGATGCAAAGCGGTGAGTTTTATCTGAACTGATGCCGTATTATCAAAGCCTTCACCCTCAATAGCTTCCAATTTTTGCTCCGCTGAGGACACCACATCTTCAATTCGTAAGTTTAATTGCTCAATTAGGGCAACGATAAAGTCGTGTAACGACTCCGGCCCTATTTGTTGACCAAGTTGCTCACGCAATTTTGCTACGGATAAAAAAGGACGTTTACGAAAGCTGTACAACGCGCCTTTATAATACAGTAGACGCAGACTGAGCATGTCTTCGGGAGATTCACCCGTGTTTAAATTAACACCCCGTAGCAACAGCATAAAACCGTCGGGTAAACGCTGAAAACGAGGACGGGTATCTTCTTCCAGTACCGCATCAATAAGAGGTTCTGGTATACCGGCTTGAGTTAACCATTCGGTTAACCCTTCGGCATCACGCTGAAAATGAAACCAGGTGTTTTCTGTGGCGCGCGATGGCGACTGAAGTTGTTTTGCGGGATGTTGACTGAAATCCCATGCGTCAATTAAAAAATCCATAGAATCCTCACATATGACAATTATTCAGAGTCTATAGTGAGGTATTCAACTTGTCATTTGTTTTACGCATCAGTTAGTCGGGCAACTCGCACAAAGACGAGTCGAATACGACCAAGTGATCAAAGTCGATATCAATTCCAATTTGTTCGCCTGTTTTTAACGGTTGGTGTGATGGACCGACCGCCAACACGTGACTGGTGTCGGCCAGCTCCAGAGTATAGAGATAATGCGAACCACGAAAACCGCAGCCAACCACTATGGCCTGCATACTGCTATCGTTATTAATTAATACATCATCGGGGCGAACTAAAAAGTTAACACTCATGTCGGGTTTGTTGTGCAACTGAGAGTGCTCTATGATTCCAAATGCACAATGTAATTGATGTTCTCTTATTTCGCCATTCAGCAAAACGCCGCGGCCAATAAAGTCGGCGACCAGTTGATGCGTTGGTTGATGATAAAGGGCATAAGGCGTTTCCCACTGCAGTAGCTGACCTGAATACATCACGCCGGATTTATCTGCCATAGCAAAAGCTTCTTGCTGATCATGAGTCACCAGTAATGCGGTAATACCTTCTTCTTTTAGCAATCGTCTTACGTCGTGAGCCAGCACTTCGCGTAGTTCGGCATCAAGACTGGAGAAGGGCTCATCAAGCAGCATCAATTTAGGTTTCGGAGCCAGAGCGCGGGCCAGAGCAATCCGTTGTTGTTGTCCTCCGGATAACTCGTGCGGGTAGCGATTTTGATAACCGTTAAGACCAATGCGGATGAGCAGCTCTTTAACTCGCTCTTCCTGCTGCTTTTTGGGTAATCGATTAATGCCAAAACGGATATTGTCGGCCACAGTTAAGTGGGGGAATAATGAAAAATCCTGGAACATCATACCAACTTCTCTTTGCTCGGTTGGTATTTGCACCTGGCTGGATGAGACCGTTTTTCCGTGCAGCTCAACTTGTCCGCCGGAAACCGGAATAAAGCCGGCAATAGCGCGCAGCAAAGTGGTTTTCCCACAGCCACTGGGGCCTAGCAGGCAACCTATCTCGCCCGGCTCCAGAGACAAACTCAGTCTGTCGACGATGAGGTCACCGGAGAGCTGGATGCTGACTGCGTCAATATTCAGTAATGTGCTCATTTACTCTCCTGCTTTCAGTGTTTTACTGCGTAAGGCTCGGGACAGCATAATAACCGGAATTAGCCCGACTGCGACAATCATCAATGCGGGGGGCCCGGCATCAGCTAAGCGTTCATCAGAGGCCATTTCGAATGCGCGCACTGCCAGAGTGTTAAAATCAAATGGACGTAATACCAGCGTGGCGGGCAGTTCTTTCATCACATCGACCAGCACCAAAATTAACGCCGCCAATAACGGGCTGCGAAGCAAGGGTAAGTGAACCCGCCATAAAATGCGTTTACCGCTGGCGCCCAGAGTTCTCGCTGTATCGTCCATTTGCGGTGTAATTTGTTCCAACCCCGAGTTAACGGTTTGCAATGACACCGATAAAAACCGGACACTGTAGGCAAACAAAAGTGCGACAACGGTACCAGAGAATAATAAACCGGGATTAAAGTCGAATAACCATTCGCTGATACTGATAATTTGATTGTCTAGCCAGGCTAAAGGCGATAACAATCCAACGGCTATAACAATACCGGGAATAGCGTAGCCCATGCCCGCCAGACTGATAGCCGCGCGTAAAGGTCGGGTAGGGTGGCGCCGGCGACCGTAAGCAAGCCATAATGCCAGAGCAACAGTGATCAACGCCGCTAATAAGCCTAACCAGAGTGTGTTGAAGGTTAACATCCAGAATTCGCTTTGCTGCCATATTTCTGATTTCTGAACCGACCACAAGAGCAGTTGTGTCGCTGGTATAACAAAGCCAAGCACAACGGGCAGCCAGCAGACCAGCGAAGCCAGAGCCGCTCGCCAGCCGCTTAGTGGTCGCCGCTGAGGAGGCTTGGTTGCAGAGCGCTGTTGATAAAAACGAGCGCGACGTCTGGAGTAACGTTCAACCATTATCAAAATAATGACGAATACCAGCAATAAAGCGGACAGTTGCAGCGCTCCCTGCGCATCGCCAATGCCATACCAGGTGCGGAAGATACCTGTGGTAAACACTGTGACGCCGAAGTATTCCATGGTGCCGTAATCAGCCAGAGTTTCCATTAACGCCAGAGTGACGCCTGTTGCTATAGCCGGTCGCGCCAGTGGCAGAGCAACTTTCCAGAAACTTCGTAATGAGCTGGCGCCCAGAGTTTTTGCACTTTCAAACGCGGTTGTTGATTGCTGCATGAAAGCGGAGCGTGTAATAAGGTAGACGTAGGGGTAAAGAACAATACAAAGAACAAAGATAGCACCGTTCAGGCTGCGTATTTCAGGAAACCAGTACTCACCTATATTGACAGAGAAAATGTCCCGGATAACCCCCTGTACCGGGCCGGCATAATCGAGCAGGCTTGTATAGGTATAAGCTGTAATGTAGGCAGGCATAGCCAGTGGCAGCAATAACGCCCAGCTTAACCAACGCCAGCCGGGAAAATCGTATTGACTAATGCACCAGGCCGTACTTACCCCGAGCAAAGTGACACCGGTACCGACAGCGAACAATAAGATCACTGAATGACCGATGTATTCCGGTATCACGGTTTGCCAAAGATGTTGCAGAGTGTCCCATTGAGGGTTCAGTAACGACAAAGCTACCACTATGAGTGGTAGCCCTATCAAGACCGCGACGGCAAACAGCAACAGCGTGCCACGGTTCATCTATACGTCTCCTGGTAGTAAATTAACGCCAGCCGGCACGGTTCATTAAACGCACAGCGTCGCCGTTATTCTCACCCAGAATATCCATTTCAATGTCATCCTGTTTAAAGTCACCCCACTGCTGGAGTGTTTCACTCCATTCGACGCCTTCGCGAACCGGGTATTCATAGTTGGCCTGAGCATACCATTTTTGTGATTCTTCAGAGACCAGGAACTCGATGAGCTTTTGAGCTTCGTCAACGTTTTTAGCGTGTTTGGTAATGCCTATGCCAGAGACGTTTACATGAGCGCCTTGTTTGTCCTGTGCTGGCCAGAATATTTTAACTTTTTCGGCCGCTGAACGCTCTTCTGCGTCGTCGGAGTTCAGCATATGACCAAAGTAATAGGTATTGGCAATAGCGATATCACAAACACCAAAAGCTACGCCTTTAATTTGGTCGCGGTCGCCACCAACGGGTTTGCGAGCAAAGTTTTCGACAAAGTCTTCTGCCCATTCTTCAGTTTTTTCTGCGCCGTGGTGTTCAATTAGCGCAGCAACTAACGACTGGTTATACAGATTATTGGAAGAGCGGATGCAGATACGGTCGTTCCATTTTTCATCTGCGAGGCTTAAATAAGAGTCCAGTTCGTCCGGGTTAACGCGCTCTGGCGAGTAAAAAATGGGGCGGGCGCGTAAACTTAATCCGAACCAAAGGTTGTCGGTAGAGCGAAAATGAGAAGGAACGGCTGAATTAATTTCGTCAGAGTTTACCGCCTGAAACGCGTCTGCTTCAACGGCGCGGTGAAGAGCACCTGCGTCAACGGTTAAAAATAGATCCGCCGGGGTGTTCTCGCCTTCGGAGTTCAATCGGGCCAGCAACGCGTCCGCTTTACCGGTTAATAAATTAACTTCGATGCCGGTTTCTTCAGTGAATTTTTCCAAAACGGGTTTGATCAGCGCTTCTTTTCGGGCTGAGTAAATATTAACTTCAGCGGCGGCGCTAGTGAAGGACACCAGTGTCGCAGAAGTCGCAGCAAGTATTGCCAGTAGTGAATGAAACTTACGCATTTCAGATGACTCCTTAACGAACTATTTTAAGAGAAACGCGACGATTATATCAAACAAAGCGAATAATGATAGCCATTCTCATTTAAAAAAATAGTCATCTAAATTCGCTATTTGAGGGTAGTCAGAGTGTTAGCTTCTGCTATTCTAAAACGACTTACTTTCAGCGGAGAAATTATGTCTGACTTATCGATGCTTGCCCTGATTGGCGTATTGTCCATTAGTTGTCAGTGGTTAGCGTGGCGTATTAAGTTGCCGGCAATACTGCCGTTATTAATTTGTGGCTTATTGCTAGGGCCTACTCTGGGGTTACTTGAACCCGACTCGCTATTTGAAGACTTGTTATTTCCTTTTGTCTCGTTAGCGGTAGCGGTTATTTTATTCGAAGGCAGCCTGACCCTTAAGTTTGAAGAAATTCGTGGTCATGGCCGTATGGTAACCAATCTGGTCAGCATAGGCATGCTGGTAACCTTTATTGTTATAGCGGTGCTAACGCACTTTATTATGGGCTATGGCTGGGAAATTTCAGCCTTGTTTGGCGCACTTGTTGTGGTAACGGGGCCTACCGTTATTCAGCCTATGATACGATCTATCCGGCCGATTAATAAGTTAGCAAATATTCTACGCTGGGAAGGCATTATTATTGATCCGCTGGGTGCTTTGCTCGCGGTATTGGTATACGAGTTTATTATTGCCAGTCAGGATGTCGCTTTCCTGCACGCGTTGCAGGCTTTCGCGACAACCATTGCTCTGGGTTTTGCTCTGGGCTGGGGCGCTGCTCGCCTGTTAGGTTTAGCTTTAGGTCGTGGCTGGTTCCCGCATTATTTACAAAACGTTGCTACCCTGACCATAGTGCTGGGAGTTTTCGCGTTATCCAACGCTATTCAACATGAATCCGGCTTATTAACCGTTACGGTTATGGGTATGGTTATGGCCAATACGCGTAACCTCAATATGGAAGAAATACTAGAGTTTAAGGAAACTCTCAGTGTGCTCCTTATTTCTGCGCTTTTCATTATTTTGGCAGCGCGGCTGGATTTTGCAGAGTTTGATGCGTTGGGAATGCCCGCAGTTATTCTAATTGCCATTATTTTGTTTGCGGTGCGCCCTCTGGCTGTTTGGTTGTCTGCGATAGGAACCGAGCTGAGGTTTAAAGATAAGGTCCTATTATCCTGGATAGCCCCCCGTGGTATTGTAGCGGCGGCAGTTTCTGCATTGTTCGCATTAAAAATGGAAGAGTCAGGCTGGACTGAAGCCGCGGCGGTTGTTCCGTTGGTTTTTCTAGTGATAATGACCACCGTTGTATTGCAGAGTTTAACTGCAAAACCGCTGGCCAGAATGCTTGGGCTGCTGGAACCTCAAGCCAAAGGGTTCTTAATTTTCGGTGCCAACCAAATGGCGCGGGCGGTTGCAAAAAGCATACAGGAAAGCGGCATTCCGGTTCGCCTGGCTGATACCAACTGGGAAAACATCAAGTTAGCGCGAATGGATAACTTACCTGTGTATTTTGGTAACCCGGCTTCTGAACACGCAGCTAATAATATTGATTTAACCGGCCTTGGACAGTTGTTGGTTATGTCGCCCTACAAACAGCTGAACCCCTTAGTGTCTATGTACTATCAGGATTGGTTTGGTTCCAGAAAAGTGCATGGTTTAAACGGTGGAGAGCAGGATTACCGAGCCAGCCATCAGTTGACCGAAAGTTACCGCAAGACATTAAACTTATTTGGCGACAGCGTAACCTATTCAAAGCTTGCAAGCCTGCATTTTAAAGGCGCTAAAATTAAGTCGACACCTATTACCGACAGTTTTAGTTTTGCAGACTACCAGCAGAAGTATGGAACTCGTGCGTTGCCGATGTTTGCGCTGGACGATGCCGAAAAACTCCATATTTTTACCACTGAAAGGGAATTGATACCACAGTCGGGTTGGACAGTAATAGCCATGATTTCAGCGGAGCCTGAAGAAAATGACGTCGAGCAGGATAACGCAGAGCGAAAAGAATGATGTTGTCGGCTGCCCTCAATGTGACTGGGTAAGCCGACTCGTCTCTCTTTCCGGGAATGAACGCGCTGAGTGCCCACGTTGCGGGTACGTTCTGGAGCATGGCAGGAGAACAGAGCATTTTACTTTGGTGGCAATAGCCACCTCGGCTCTGGTCATGCTTTTAGCCAGTCTATCGGTCGACTTTATTCGTTATTCTGCGGCCGGTGTTGAACAGTCAATGACCCTAATGGACACTGCCTGGCAGCTTTCTTATTTTCACGAAAAAGTATTGGCTGTGTTAGTTCTTTTAACAGTTATTCTCATTCCGTTAATTTATCTGTTAAGCCTGATTTGGGTATACAGTCACACTAAGAATGCAGCATGGAATACAGCACGAAACCGGGGCAGTTTGTATTTACTGCGCTTAACCGAGCACTTAAAGCCCTGGTTAATGACCGACGTTTTTCTGCTTGGCACTTTGGTGGCGTTGGTTAAGATCTCCAGCCTGGCAGATATTCGCTTACTGGAAGGCTTCTGGAGCTTTAGCGCCTTTGTTGTGCTGTTACTCTTTGTTTATGAGCGGGCGAAACATACACCCGTCTGGCGACACTTGATTAAAACGTCACAGTCGGCACCAGATGGTAAACCCGGAATGACAGCATTGGAGCAAGGCTTGCAAACTTGTCCTGTGTGTTATGCGTTGAACTCTCAGAACGCAAATATTTGTTACCAGTGTACAGAGCCGCAGAAAACGTCCTGGTGGCGTAAGCCGGGCACAACGGTCGCATTAATTATCGCCGGCGCTATTATGTTAGTTCCTGCGCATTGGTTGCCGGTTATGGAAACCGTCCGTTTTGGTAACGATCAACCGTCGACCATAATTGGCGGGGTAACGGAGTTATGGCAAAGTGGAGACAAACCAATAGCAGCTATTGTTTTTGTGGCCAGTCTGGTTATCCCCGTAGCAAAAGTACTGGTGCTGGTGACTTTGCTAATATTAGCGCGCTGGCAAACTCCGCAAACGGTTCGCCATCGCCTTATTTTATTTAAAATGACGGACTGGATAGGGCGCTGGTCAATGATCGATATTTTTGTTGTTGCGATACTGGTAGCTTTGGTTCGTAGTGGTTCCGTAATGTCGGTTTATCCAGGCAGTGCAGCGGTTTCATTTGCGGCAGCTGTGGTTCTTACTATGCTTGCAGCAATGAGTTTTGATACACGCTTATTCTGGCGAGAGGCAGATAAATGACAGATAGTTCAACCAGTAAGGCCCGCAAATTTACCGGTATATCGCCGGTCTGGATTGTACCGCTGCTTGCTCTTGCTGTGGCACTTTGGATGGTTTGGCAGGATACTCGCGGAACCGGCCCCACTATTACGGTGGCAGTAGGGGATGCCGAAGGTATTGAGGCCGGGAAAACTCAGGTGAAAGTTCGTAATGTAGACGTCGGACAGGTCACTGAAGTGCGTCTATCAGAAGGTTTCTCTTCGGCCGTTATTGAAGTAGCGATGAACGAAGGAACTGAGCGTATGCTAAACCCCGATACCCGCATCTGGGTAGTAAAACCCAGAATCGGGCGGCAAGGAATTAGCGGTCTGGGAACCTTGCTTTCAGGTGCGTATATTCGTTTGCAGCCGGGGGAATCTAAGGAACAGCAGTCGCATTTTAAAGCCCTGGAGCAGCCGCCCGTCACTTCTCAGGAAACTCCCGGGCGCCGGTTAAATTTAACCAGCGAGGGGCAGACCAGCGTGACGGTAGGTGACTCCGTGCAGTATCAAGGCTTTACTGTTGGTCAGGTGGAACAGTCGGAGTTTCTGGTTGATGAACGACAAACTCGATACCAAATTTTTGTGAAAGCTCCTTATGACGAGCTTATTACCGAGAATACGCGATTCTGGTTGCAGCGGGGCGTCTCTATTCAGTGGAATTCGCAAGGGCTGGATTTGGCTCTGGGCTCTATAGAATCTTTATTGGGAGCTAGTGTGACTTTTGGCGTTCCTGAAGGACAGCCACGGGGCGATAAGCTGGCCAGTGAACAGGAATTCGAGGTGTTTGAAAGTCTGGAAGAAGCAAAACAGCAAGGTTATATTCACGGTATTGACTATGTTGTTTTACTGGATGAATCAGTTGCTGGCCTTGAAAAAGGAGCGCCAGTTCAATTTAAAGGAGTGCGTGTTGGCACCGTCAGAGAAGTGCCGTTGCGTTGGTTCCCGGATAATGGCGATGAAGCTCCGCTAAAACGTATTCCCATTCTTATCCGGTTTGAACCCGAGCGCTTACGGGGGCTGGTGGCCGATACCGATATTGAAAGCTGGGAAAAACGGCTGCCGGAATTATTCAAGCAGGGCTTACGAGCGAATATCCGAGCTTCTAACTTATTAACTAATACCTTATTTGTCGATGTTCGTTTTTATCCTAACGCTGATGAGGAAGGCGTCGACGATAAATTTGCCGGATACCCGGTTATGCCGGCAATGGCCAGTGACTTCACCCGACTGGAAGAGAAATTGACGGCACTGATGGATAAATTCAATCAATTGCCGCTGGAGCAGGGACTGAACGACTTTTCGGCAGCAATGAGCTCCGTCGACAGCACGGCTAAAAAGCTGGATAGCGTGTCGGAAAGCCTCGCTGCTATTGTTGAACAACCGCAAATGAAGCAATTGCCTCAGTTATTGCAGCAAAATCTTATTCAGTTGAAGGAGCTTACCGGTAGCTTTAATGAAGGCTCCCCGACACGACAGCAGCTTAATCAGACATTAACTGAAATTGAGCAGCTTTCACGTGAGTTAAAACCGGTAATTGAGTTGTTACAGGAACAGCCGAACTCGCTTATTTTTAGCCCATCTATAGAGCCCGATCCGGAGCCAAAAGCTTATGAATAGCAGATATACTTTTCCAAAAACACTCAAGCCATTTGTTATAGGGGCAGCAATTGCTTTGGTTGCCGGGTGTTCCTCTAACTCTTATGAGGTAACGCAATATCGACTTCCTCATTTAAGTCAGTCTGCAGAAGCCTTGTGTCAGGCGAATAAGCGTCCTGTATTTGTCGGTGACTCGGCGGCAAAACCCGGGTTACAGTTACAGCAGGATGAAACCCGCTGGCACAGTGCAAGGCAGCATCGCTGGAGTACGCCTCTGGCGCATCAGCTTCAACGTAGTGTGCAGCGTCTACTGTTGGCTGATAATTGCGAAGGCAAGCTAACGGTTTGGGTTGATGATTTTTATGGAAGCAATGATTCCCGGGCGGTGGTTGCAGGCCATTGGGAGTATAAAAGTCAGGATAACCAGACGGTGCTGGAAGGAACCTTTACTGAAAGCATGCCATTAAAAAGCGACGGTTATCCTGCCTTAGTTAATGCGCTGGATGAGGCCTGGCTGAATGTAATGGACACCATCAGCCTGGGCGTTGGGCAGAAGCTGGCGCGTTAAAAGCGCCATTCTCCGCTCAACTGCACACCCACTTCGCCGTCGTAGTTGCTGCCGTCAAGGTATTGCAAAGAGAGGTTAACTAAACCGGAAAAGGCCGGTTCAGTGCGCCGTAGTAACGCTCGTGACAGGGTGTCATCGTCTTTTTCTTTACTATGACTGACCAGCGCCGTCCAAGCAGAGCCGTCGGCTGTAAACTGGCGATAGCTGGCAGATACGGTCTGACTCTCACGTGGAAAGGGCGAGCCTGGATTACGCTGGTGGTTCAGAAAGTACTGTTTTTGATTTTCGTCCAGTGAATAAAAGTCGTGCTCTTCTCCGCCATCCAACTGACTGTATTCAACGGTGAAACTATGACGGCGCTCTTTAGAGCCTGTCATCCATTGTGCGCCCAGGGTATATACTGGTTTGTCATCGGTTTCCAGTTTTCGGTCAATACCCAGCTCTGCGTAAGCTGAAAACTGATGAGCTCCCCAGTCGAAACCGGTTCTGGCATCAGCGGTTAACATCCGGTTGTCGGGACGGTTGTCGCCACTCTGCTCTATAGCGCTTATACCAAACCATAAATGCTGAAATAATTGACTGGAAAAACGAATGCCGCTAACCCGGTAATGATCGCTGTATCCGTCGTCCTGATAGGCACTGAATAAACTGATTTTGAATGGATTCATTCCGGCAGGTGGATAATCAGGAGCGTAATCGATTCGAATTTTGGGCATAGGGCGTGCATTGTTAGAAAACAGCAAACTGCTGTGCTCTGCCGGCCCCCAACGCAGTGGCAGTGAATCCAGACTGAAACTCCAGTCATTCAGGTTGTAAGCTAAGTAACTGCCATCCAGGGTCTTTTTGTGGTCGCCTTCAAAAGGGTCCTGACGATAATTCACCTGAATTCTGGCCGCCCAGTTAGTACCGTGCATACTGCGGCTTAGGCTAATTTTACCTTCTTCATAGGTGTCGTCGCCGTAATCCTGAACGACTTGTTCACTATCCGTTGCACCAATATACCATCGTGTTTTAGGCCCATTCTGAGCTTGTGACAATTGGTGACGCACATGGCGTAACGCTAATTGCTGGGTTGGGCTTAAGTTTTTCAATTCAAGCGCATCCAACTCAGGCAGCAAGCTTTTCCAGGTAACTGGAAATTGCTGAATAGGTGTTCTGATAAGCCCTGATTCAGCTAATACAATCAGACTGTTTCGCAATTCCGCGTCACCAGCTTCAATCCATACGGAGCTAAGCGCAGAAGGGGTAATGAGTAAGCTAAAACCACCAGCAATAAGGGTGTTACGAAAAAATGAAATGGATGACATGAAACTGATTTGAATCCCTATGACAAATTACACTCTATACTGCCAGAAATTTTAACACTAAGACAACGGTTTATCTGCGCTTTTCAGTTATAATATCAAGCCTTGGAGGTTTCCTTATGACTTTTAAAAATTTTTTGGTGGCAGGGCTATTTCTCGCAGTTCTTAGTGGCTGTGGTCAGGAAGGTACAATGGATTTGCGCAGTGCTGAAGTTAAAGCTCTGGACGAACAGTTACTGCCTAATGATAACTGGCAATTGAGCCGGGCAACGATTGAGCTCAGCTTTTGTCGTAACCGCACTAATGAGGCTTTGCTGGCATCGGAGGCAGAGCTCAGAGGTTGGCGCTTATCGGGAGAAAGTACCGCGTTTCCCCCATACAGAAGCGAGGGCTTAGATGCCTTGTCCAAGCTTCTTGATAAAACTGATGTTTTATTGTGGCAGGCAGAAGGGAATGTCAGCGCACAACGCTATCACGTGGTTAAACCGGCAACTGCCTCAAAAGGCGAAGTTGTGGATGCGGTCTTTCCTGCCGTGGTTAGCTTATCCTCGACTGAGGAAGTTTGTCATGCGGCAGTTGATGACTCCGAATATTGAACAAACTTTATTTGTTGAAAATTCGTAGAGTTAGCAGGTTTTTGTAAAAATTTTCTGCGATTCAGTATAAGTAATCTAAACTGAAGATTAGAGGCGAACGCAGAGGGGAGCAGTTATGTCTATCGGGCTAAATATTGAAAATAAGTTGCGGGAAGCGTTTACTCCCGTGCATTTGGAAGTAGCGGACGAAAGTCATATGCATTCGGGGGGCGCTAATGCTGAATCTCACTTTAAAGTGGTCTTAGTTACCCCGAAGTTCAGCGGTGAACGGCTCATTAACCGACACCGTGCGGTTAATAAAATTTTAGCGGATGAACTAATGAATCATATCCATGCATTGGCGCTACACACCTATACCCAAGGTGAGTGGGAGCAACTAGGAGAGTCCAGACGGTCACCAAACTGCCTGGGTGGGTCGAAAATAGCGGCAAATTAAGAAAAATTCTGCATGTCTGATGTGTTCCTGTCGTTTGATTGGTTACAATAGCCGAAATAATGCGAACAACGAACAACAGGGATACATCAATATGATCATTAAGCCAAAAATTCGCGGTTTTATCTGCACCAATTCTCACCCGGTGGGTTGCGCCGAAAACGTCAAACGTCAAATCGAATTTGTCCGTAATAAGCCTGCCATTACCAATGGCCCTAAGAATGTTCTCGTCATAGGTTGTTCCACAGGTTACGGACTTGCTTCAAGAATTACTGCTGCCTTTGGCAGTGAAGCCCATACTCTTGGCGTGTGTTTTGAAAAAGAGCCTACAGAAAAGAAAACAGCGACAGCTGGTTGGTATAATACTGCCGCTTTTCATCAAGAAGCGGACACAGCCGGTTTAGCTTTCCATTCAATTAATGGCGATGCATTTTCTGATGAAATTAAGCAGGAAAGTATTGACTACATTAAGCAAAACATGGGGGAAATTGACCTCGTTGTTTACAGTCTGGCATCACCTAAACGTAAAGACCCCGATAGCGGCGAAGTCTACAGCTCAGTGTTAAAGCCAATAGGCAAACAATACACAACCAAAACCTACAATACGGACAAAGATCAGGTACACGAAGTGACGCTTGATCCGGCTACCGATGAAGATATTGCCAATACGGTAAAAGTCATGGGCGGTGAAGATTGGGAGCGCTGGGTAAAAGCTCTGCACAATGCCGGCGTGCTGGCCGAAAACTGTCAAACCACAGCTTATACCTACATAGGTAAAAAACTGACATTGCCAATTTATGGTCATGCAACCATTGGTCGCGCAAAAGAAGATCTGGATCGAGCGGCATCAGAACTTGTTGCCGAATGCGATGATCTTAATTTGAAAGCTTACGTTTCTTCATTAAAGGCGTTGGTTACACAGGCAAGCTCAGCTATTCCTGTTATGCCGCTGTATATTTCATTAATTTATAAAGTGATGAAAGAAGAAGGCACGCACGAAGGTTGTATTGAGCAAATTTATCGCCTGTTTACTGAAGGTCTATATAGCAGTAACCCTGAACTGGACGACGCAGGTCGGCTTCACATGGACGGTTACGAAACCAATGATAAGACTCAAGCGAAAATAGAAGCACTCTGGGAGCAAGTAACTCAGGACAACTTCCATCAGCTTGCCGATTACGAAGGATATCATCAGGAGTTCCTGCACTTATTCGGTTTTGGCTTCGATAATGTCGATTATGACGCGGATATTGATCCAAAAGTAAACTGGTAAGCGTTGTGGGAAAAATGCTAAAATCCCAACGATAAGTGTGGAAAATGTTTCAGGTTGCCGATGACAAGCCCCCTGAAGGCGGTTGTTTGTGTCGGTAACTATTTGATTATTCAGGTTTCCAGCCCTGGTGGCTGGTTGTGATGAATCTTCCCTTAACGAGTAGTGCAAACGCATATGATTACGATCAAGAAAGGGCTGGACATCCCTATTAAAGGGGCGCCCCAGCAAGAGCTATCCGACGGTAAGGCTGTGACGACGGTCGCTACCCTAGGTGAAGAATACGTGGGTATGCGCCCAACCATGCACGTGAAAGAAGGTGACCAGGTTAAAAAAGGTCAGCTGATTTTCGAGGATAAGAAAAACCCTGGTGTCAAGTACACAGCCCCTGGTGCTGGTGTAGTAAAAGACATCCTGCGTGGTGAGCGCCGAGTGTTGCAGGCGGTTGTTATTGAGTTGAAAGGTGACGAGCAAGTTACTTTCGACAAATTTGACAGCGACAAACTCAATTCATTAGGTCGTGAAAAAGTTCAGGACATTTTGGTTGAGTCTGGTCAATGGACTGCGCTTCGTACCCGTCCTTACAGCAAAACTCCGGCATTAGATGCTGAAGCCAGCGCGATTTTTGTCAACGCGATGGATTCTAACCCGTTAGCTGGCGATCCAACTTTATTTATAAATGAACAGAAACAAGCTTTCATTGATGGTCTGAAGGTTCTTTCTAACCTGACCGAAGGCAAGTTGTTTGTTTGTAAAGCGGGTGACGCTGAAGTGGATACTGGCGACGCAGATATCACGCTGGAGTCGTTTTCCGGCCCTCATCCATCAGGTTTGGTTGGTACTCATATACACTTCCTTCAGCCTGCGAGCATCAAACGCCCGGTATGGCACATCGGATATCAGGACGTTATCGCTTACGGTAAGTTATTCACTACAGGTGAAATCTTTACTGACCGCGTTGTTGCTGTTGCTGGCGAAGCCGTTAAAGAGCCACGTTTGCTGCGCACACGCATAGGTGCAAATTTGCACGAGTTAACGGATGGTGAGCTAAACGGTGATAACCAACGTATTATCTCAGGGTCAGTCCTGCATGGTCACACTGCGGATAACGACCACGCCTGGTTAGGTCGTTTCCACAATCAGGTTAGCGTTATTCCGGAAGGCAATTATAAAGAGTTCCTGGGCTGGATACGCCCTGGCTCGGATTTGCACTCAGTTACACGCGCTTATGCCGGACACTTTAATCCGAAGAAGTTATTCAGCATGACAACGTCACTGAATGGTTCTTCACGTTCAATGGTTCCAATTGGCAACTACGAACGCGTAATGCCTTTGGACATTCTGCCAACATTACTGTTACGTGACTTGTTGTCAGGGGATACTGATGAAGGTCAGCAGTTGGGTTGTCTGGAACTGGACGAAGAAGACCTCGCATTGTGCACTTATGTTTGCCCCGGGAAGTACGAATATGGCCCGGTGCTGCGTGACTGTCTCACTAAGATTGAGAAAGAAGGCTAACCATGAGCTTGAAAGACACTCTCGAGCGTATTGAACCGCAATTTGAAGAAGGCGGTAAATACGAGAAGTGGTACGCGCTTTACGAAGCCGTAGCCACTATTTTGTACACACCAGGTACTGTGACTAAGTCGGCTACTCACGTTCGTGACCGTATCGACCTTAAGCGCATCATGATTCTGGTGTGGATGATGACTTTCCCGGCAATGTTCTGGGGTATGTATAACGTTGGTAACCAGGCTGCTTTGGCTTTGGCTGACGGCTATGCGCTTTCTGACGTCTGGCAGGTTGGGTTATTCCACTTGTTTGGCGGCGAGTTAGGCGCTAATGCCGGCTGGGGCGCGAAAATGTGGTATGGCGCGTGTTTCTACCTGCCTATTTACGCGGTTACCTTCTTTGTTGGTGGTTTCTGGGAAGTCCTGTTTGCGTCTATTCGTAAGCACGAAGTTAACGAAGGTTTCTTTGTTACCTCGGTTTTATTCTCCCTGATTTTACCGGCAACAACGCCACTATGGCAGGTTGCTTTAGGTATCACCTTCGGTGTCGTTATTGGTAAGGAAATTTTTGGTGGTACTGGCCGTAACTTCCTTAACCCGGCACTAACCGGCCGCGCATTCTTATACTTCGCTTATCCTGCCAGTATGTCAGGTGACTCCATCTGGACGGCCGTCGATGGCTTTTCTGGTGCGACAAACCTGGGTAAAGCAGCTCTGGGAGAAATGGATTACGGTAACACCCAGCTTTGGTGGGATGCTTTCCTTGGTAACATCCAGGGCTCAGTAGGCGAAGTCTCAACCTTACTTATTCTGATTGGCGGTTTAGCGTTAATTTATTTCCGTATTGCCTCCTGGCGTATTGTTCTGGGTGTCTTTGTTGGCATGGTTCTGTTCTCTGGACTACTGAACCTCGTTGGCAGTGAGACAAACCCAATGTTCGCTATGCCCTGGTACTGGCACTTAGTATTGGGTGGTTTTGCCTTTGCAATGATGTTTATGGCAACCGACCCAGTATCTGCGTCCTTTACCAATAAAGGGAAGTTTGCGTACGGCTTGTTAATTGGTTTTATGACGGTGATGATTCGTGTCATTAACCCGGCGTTCCCGGAAGGCATTATGTTGGCCATCTTATTTGCTAACGTATTTGCACCGTTATTTGACCACTTTGTAGCACAGGCAAATATCAAACGGAGGTTAGCGCGCAATGGCTAAGAAAAATGAAAGTTTAGGCAAGACCGTTGGTGTCGTGCTAGCGCTTTGCCTGGTTTGCTCAATTGTTGTTTCTGGTGCCGCTATTGGTTTGAAACCCATGCAGGAAAAGAATGCGGCACTTGATATGCAGAAGAACGTTTTGGATGCGGCAGGCATTCTGGAAGCCGATACCGACGTTGTTGAAACTTACAAGCAACGCATCGATACTATGGTTGTCAGCCTTGAAGATTTAACCGTTAAGGATGACATTGACCCGACATCTTTCAGCAACCGCAAAGCAGCGGGTGACCCTGAAACAAGTAAAAAACTTGAGAAAAAGAACGATCCTGCTGGTTTAGGTACCCGCGAAAATTTAACACAGATTTATCTTGTTAAAGATGAGAGCGGTGAGACAACAGGTCTTGTTCTTCATGTTCGTGGTCAGGGGCTATGGGGAACCATGTACGGCTTGCTGGCGTTAGAAGGCGACTTTGACACTGTTAAAGGCGTTAACTTCTACGAGCACTCTGAAACTCCGGGGCTGGGTGGTGAAATCACCAATCCGGCCTGGGTAAAAACTTGGCAAGGTAAAGAAGTTTACGGCGAGGACGGTAACGTCCAGTTTGAAGTGGTAAAAGGCGGCGCCAAAGGCGAGCACGAAGTTGATGCGCTTTCTGGTGCAACTTTGACCAGTAATGGTGTTGAATACCTAGTTCAATTCTGGATGGGCGAAAACGGTTACGGTCCATTACTCAAGAAACTTCGTGAGGGAGAGTTGAACAATGGCTAATGTAAAAGAAATGAAGTCCGTATTATTCGGACCGATATTCGCCAACAACCCCATCGCACTGCAGATTCTTGGTATCTGTTCTGCATTGGCTGTAACGTCGAAAATGAGCAACACCTTGGTTATGTGTATTGCACTAACTGCGGTTGTCGCGTGCTCTAACTTATTTATTTCGATTATCCGGAATCATATTCCGTCAAGCGTACGTATTATTGTCCAAATGACAATTATTGCGAGCTTGGTTATTGTCGTTGACCAGATACTAAAAGCTTACGCTTACTCAATTTCTAAAGAGTTGTCAGTGTTCGTTGGCTTAATCATTACTAACTGTATCGTTATGGGTCGCGCAGAAGCTTACGCTATGAAGAGCACTCCGTTTATGTCCTTCCTGGACGGATTGGGTAACGGTTTAGGTTACTCAGTGGTGCTGTTGGTTGTTGGCTTCATTCGTGAACTCTTTGGTTCTGGCAGCTTGTTTGATGTACAGATTTTACCTCTGGCATCACAAGGTGGTTGGTTCGAGCCGGTTGGCTTGTTGCTTATGCCACCAAGCGCCTTCTTCATCATTGGCGGGTTTATCTGGGTACTGCGTACCTTCCGCACTGAACAAGTTGAACCTAAGGAGTAATGGTCATGGAACAATATATCAACCTGTTCATCCGCGCGGTTTTCATTGAAAACCTGGCATTGTCCTTCTTCTTAGGTATGTGTACGTTTTTGGCCGTATCTAAGAAAGTAAAAACAGCATTTGGTCTGGGTGTTGCGGTTATCGTTGTATTGGGTATTTCGGTACCGGTTAACAACTTAATTTACCACAACATTCTGGCACCAGGTGCTCTGGAATGGGCGGGCTTCCCGGATGCAGATTTAAGCTTCTTGAAATTCCTGACCTTTATCGGTGTTATTGCGGCACTGGTACAGATTCTGGAGATGACGCTGGATAAATATGTGCCTGCATTGTACAACGCACTGGGTATTTTCCTGCCACTAATTACCGTTAACTGCGCTATTTTTGGTGGCGTAGCCTTCATGGTCGAGCGTGACTATAACTTCGGTGAGTCAGTCGTGTTCGGAATCGGTAGTGGTGTTGGCTGGGCTTTAGCTATTGTTGCTTTGGCCGCAGTGCGCGAAAAATTGAAATATGCAGATGTACCTGATGGCCTGCGTGGCTTAGGTATCACATTTATTTCAGTGGGTCTGATTGGTTTGGGCTTTATGTCGTTCTCCGGCGTATCCTTATAACCAGTGTGTTGAATCGGTAAAAAAAGGTACGAATCGATGCAAGAGATATATCTCGGTGTAGGGATGTTCACCATCATCGTACTGGTTTTGGTTGCGATTATTATGTTCGCAAAATCAAAGCTGGTACCTCAGGGTGATGTGGAAATCCTGATTAATGACGACGAAGACAAAAAAATCGTGACCCAGCCAGGTACTAAACTTCTGGGTGCGCTGGCTAATGCTGGTATTTTCGTCTCGTCAGCTTGTGGTGGCGGTGGTTCATGTGGCCAGTGTCGTGTAACTATCAAAGAAGGTGGTGGTGATATTCTGCCCACCGAACTTGACCACATTACGAAACGTGAAGCTCGTGAAGGCTGCCGTCTTTCGTGTCAGGTTAACGTTAAACAGGACATGAAAATTGAATTACCAGAAGAAGTTTTTGGTATTCGCAAGTGGGACTGTACTGTTAAGTCTAACGACAACGTAGCAACCTTTATTAAAGAGTTTGTGGTTCAATTGCCGGAAGGTGAAGAAGTGCCTTTCCGTGCTGGTGGTTTCATTCAGATTGAAGCTCCGCCGCATCACGTTAAATACAAAGATTTTGATATCGCGGAAGAGTACCATGCTGACTGGGATCGTTTCGGCTTCTTTGATGTTGAATCTAAAGTTGATGAAGAAGTAGAGCGTGCTTATTCAATGGCTAACTATCCGGAAGAAAAAGGCATTATTATGCTGAACGTCCGTATAGCAACGCCTCCACCTAACGACTTAAGCTTGCCTGCAGGCAAAATGTCATCGTACATTTTCAGTCTGAAGCCAGGCGATAAAGTCACAATTTCAGGTCCATTTGGTGAATTCTTTGCCAAAGATACTGAAGCAGAGATGGTATTCATTGGTGGTGGTGCCGGTATGGCGCCAATGAGATCCCACCTTTTCGATCAGATGCGTCGTATAAAAACGGATCGTAAAGTATCGTTCTGGTACGGTGCCCGCTCGAAAAAAGAAATGTTCTATGTTGAAGATTTCGACATGCTGGCCGAAGAGAATGAGAACTTCGACTGGCACGTGGCATTGTCTGATCCACAGCCTGAAGACAATTGGGAAGGTGATACTGGCTTTATTCACAACGTTCTTTATGAGCGTTATCTTAAAGACCACGACGCACCAGAAGATTGTGAGTACTATATGTGTGGACCACCGGTTATGAACGCGGCAGTTATCAACTTGTTGAAAGACTTAGGCGTTGAAGACGAAAATATCATGTTGGATGACTTTGGTGGTTAATTCATGATGCTATCGAAACTGTCGATTGCTAAAATTTGGCTAGCCCTTCTGGGGCTGGCCTTTTTAGTTTCTTGTTCTGACTCACCTGAGAAAATATCCTTTAGCGGTAAGACTATGGGAACCACCTATAGTGTCACTGTCTACTCGAAGGATCCCAGACACAGCAAAGAAGAGATTCAGAAGAAAGTCGATATTGTACTCGAGCGTGTTAATGCACAAATGTCGACTTATGATCCCGAGTCTGAACTTTCTCAGTTTAATCAGTTTAAAAGTACCGAACCTATGGTGATTAGCCGCGATCTTGAACGGGTAGTCACTCGCGGGCTTGAGATTGCTGAGGAAACGGAAGGTGCTCTGGATATAACCGTTGGTCCCCTGGTAAACCTTTGGGGCTTTGGTCCTCAGGCAAGACCAGAAAAAGAGCCATCGGAAGAAGAGCTGAATGCGGTTCGGGAAAAAACGGGTTATCAAAAATTACGTGTCGAAAATCATCAACTGATTAAAGATAACCCGGATATTTATGTCGACCTGTCCACTATAGCCAAAGGTTACGGTGTCGACAGAGTTGGTCATTTACTGGATCAATTGCGCATAAAACAGTATCTGGTGGAAATTGGCGGTGAGGTTATCGCAAAAGGCGGCAAGCCTGATGAAGCATTATGGCGGCTGGCTATAGAAAAACCGGTTTCAACGGAACGTGCAGTGCAACGTGTTGTCCAATTTAAAGACGGCGCTTTGGCGACAGCGGGTGATTATCGTAATTACTATGAAGAAGATGGTAAGCGATATTCCCATATTATTAACCCGGTAACCGGTGCTCCTGTGCAGCATAACTTAGTTTCGACTTCAGTTTATGCCGAGGACACAATGTCTGCCGACGCTTATGCAACTGCCTTATTTGTTATGGGAACGGAAAGAGCAAAGTCCTTCGCAAAAAAACACAATATGGCAGTTATGCTCATTTATAAAACCGAAGACGGTTTTGAAGAGTATATGAGTGATGCATTTAAGCCGTTGTTGGCCGAGCAGTAGTAGGAGTTCTAATGCAAACCTTTATAATGGTATTCGCCTTATTCATCATCGTTGTGCTGGCGATGGCCGTTGGCTATATTGTACAGCGCAAGACAATTTCCGGTAGCTGCGGTGGCATCGGCGCTTTGGGTATGGAAAAAGCTTGTGACTGTGATGAACCATGCGATAAGCGAAAAGATAGGATGAAAAAGGAACAAGCCTGGAAAGAAAACCAGATTCATTGACCCTTTTAGTCATAAAGGTTATAAACATATAACTTTTAGTTAATTTGGAGGGTGGCATGAAACCAGTAGATATTCAGACAAACGCAAACGAACTTTATCTGGACTGTAATGCTACCACTCCGGTACTTCCCGAAATTATCCAAGCTGTTTCTCACACTATGGAAACGGTTTTTGGTAACCCTTCAAGTAGCCATATTACTGGCTTAAAAGCTCGCTATATTCTGGATACCACACGCCAGTTAGCTCGCAAAATTGTCGGCTTGCCGTCAGGGCGGCTTATTTTTACCAGTGGTGCGACAGAGGGTATACAGACGGCTGTTGTTTCTGCAATTCACGCAGCTATGCAGGTTGCTCCCGATAAGCGAAAAAAATACCTGCTGTATGGTGCGACAGAACACAAAGCAGTGCCCCAAGCCTTGGCCCACTGGAACCAGTTACTTGGGCTGAAAGCTGAGCTTGTTGCCATTCCGGTTGATAAACAAGGCCTTTTGGATAGCCAGTTTATTGCTGAGCATGTACAAGATGCTGCCATGATATGCACTATGGCAGTTAACAATGAAACCGGTGTTATTCAGAACTTAAAACAACTGGAAGAAACGATACGTCAGCATAGCCCGGATGTACCCTGGATGGTCGATTGCGTTCAGGTATTAGGGAAAAAAGCTCTTAATTTAGATGAAACAACCATTGATTACGCACCGTTCAGTGGTCATAAGCTTTATGGACCCAAAGGCATTGGGTTTATGGCGGTTCGGGATTCTGCGCCTTATACTCCTCTAATTATTGGTGGGGGGCAGGAGTCAGGTTTGCGTTCCGGAACCGAAAACTTACCCGGAATAGCAGCATTAAATGCATTATTTGAATTGATGCTGGATGACAGTAACCGTCGCTTTCATAGTGAGGCTAAATTACAGGATTATCGATCTCAGTTGGTTGAAGCCCTGAGGTCAGCCTTCCCCTCTATTGTATTTAACCATGACTTTGAGCGCTCGGTTCCTACTACGCTGAACTTCTCCGTAGAAGGGGTTGCATCGCGCGATATTATGGATGTTTTTGACGCATGCCAGATAAGAGTGAGTTCAGGCTCTGCGTGCAGTTCTAAGGTAACAAAGAGCTTTGTTTTAGACGCCATGGGGCTGGAAGAGTGGCGCAGCGGTTCCGCTATTCGATTATCTTTTGGTCCGGCAACGCGACAAGAGGAAATAACTGAGGCTTGTCTACGTATAAAGCAAGCCGCTGACGCATTAAGAAGTTCCTGCCTGATTGTTGCGGATACGAATAACGATAACGACGCTCAGTTAGATGGTGTTGTGCAACTGAAGTACGATGATCATTGCTGTTACCTGGTGATAGATAAGCAAGCTAAAGAAATAGCCGTTATCGATCCTCATCCGGCTTTAGCTGGTAGAATTGAAAATATTGTTAGTTGCCAGCACTATCAAGTGAAAGCGGTGGTATCAACGTCGGCTGATTCAATGACCAGCCAGTCCATCGAGTTACTATTGCCAATACTCATGCCTGCGCAGTCTATAGGTGAATATGATGTGTTTGGCTGGCCGCAGTCTGCTGCTGATTCCTGTGACGCGGTTCCGGTTGAGTGCGAAGGCAGCGTCATTGGCTGTGTGAGTATTGGTGAACGGCGCTTATTTCGAGTCGGTAGTCGTAATCCGGTCTATGTATTAAGTGAATCAGCTGCACTGAAAAGCCGGGTGGGTTCAGACTTTTTATTTACGGGGTCTGAGGCAGCACCTGGCGCTTATGAGTGCTTTATAGGCGAGAGTACGCTTATTTGCCCGGGGCAAGACTCAGAGCACCATATTGTTTACACGCCTTGTGAATTAAACGGTGACTGTCGTGTGGATGATGGGGTTAATATTCCGGTTGGAGATACTGACGAATTCTGGCATCGCGATGATTTATTAATTGTTGATGTGCGGGAGCGGCAGGAGCACGTATTGTCCGATATTCCCTGCAATGCAGCGGTGGTTAATGTACCACTGACCGAAGTCATTCAATTTATACACAGTAATTCACACTTGCGTGAACGCGATATTATTTGTCTGTGCCGCTCAGGCAACAGAAGCCAGGTTGTAGCTAATGTGCTTAAGCGACACGGGTTTAATAGCCGTCACTTATTAGGCGGGCTGGCTTTATTGAGTTCTCCAGCCGCTTAATATTCGTTAACCGTTAGAGTTTCGGGCGCTGTTGCGGCGCCTGCCATTGCAAACGACCGACATAACCGTCTTTACCAACCAGCCAGCAGCTGATATCCCCATGACACTGAATATTCCAAATATTGGCATCAGAGAGCTTAAACCACTCATTACTCTGTAGGTTTAATGCTGCCGCGCCTTGAGGGTTAGAAGTCAGTAGCCAGGAACCATTGTGGTCGACCAGGCTTAAGCTATAAAGAGCACCTTTAATTGGTGGTCCGGGCAAAGCATTAAATTCGTCGTTTTGATAATGCCACAAGCGATTTTCGTCACCAGAAGCATCATTTAAGTCACCACCGGCAATATAAAAGGTTTTGTCGTCAATAGGCCACACACTGGTAATGCCCGCCATAGGGCCTGCTTCCATTGGTGTTTCTACCACACGAAAACGTATACCAAACGAGCCTTTAATTAATACTCGGGCTTTGTCAGCATTGCCTGTTGCTATCATCCAGTTGTCGTTATTGAAACGGGCACAGCTGCCACTTGAGGCGAAACCACCTTCGTTAGACTGAGGTGGCTCGGCAACCGCGCTGCGAACTTGCATCCAGTTACGGCCATCGGCACTGCGTACCATCCGCCATTCATCTCCAACACTGTCGCCATGCACCCAGGCTTCACCGCTAGGAGAGAGTGCCATACAGTTGAAGAAGCTGTCTGACTCACCGCGATAACGCAGACGCCAGCTGCTACCACCATTTTCAGTGTAGTAAATACGTGACTGACCACCGGTACCAACGCTTAACGCATAGGCTCGGCGGTCATCAATAGCTTCAATATCGCGAAAATCGAGGTCGCCAGGTCCGGGCTGAAAATATTCCCAGCTTTTTCCTGAATCGGTAGTTCTGGCTACAGTTCCTTTCTCACCCGAGAGCCAGATAGTATCGCGACTAACCGGACTTACTCCCACCCATTGTTGCTGGCGGACGTTATCAAAAATTTCGATTTCCGGGGGCTCAGCAACTGCTGAAAAACTAAACATTGCGCTGAAAGGCAAAGCGAGCCTGAGTATATTAACGGCTCGCTGCTGTAGCTTCGATGTCATAGACGTAACCTAATTAATTATGCATGTTACTGAGTGTAACACGTTTCCTTTTTACCGATACGTCAGTTCGAAGCTGCTGGTTTACTGGGCGTCGAAACACAAACCATTATCTGAAATGCTGTCATCACTCATCAGGTATAAATAAGTTGGCATCAGATCTTTTGGTGCTTTAAGCGACTTCGCGTCTTCTGCCGGATACGCTTTCGCACGCATTGATGTGCGGGTTGCGCCGGGGTTAATGACGTTGGTGCGTAATTTGGTATCTTCATACTCGTCGGCGATAACCTGAGCCATACCTTCGGTAGCAAATTTACTGACAGAATAAGCTCCCCAAAATGCCCGGCCTTTTCTTCCTACGCCGGAAGATGTGAAAACTAAGGAAGCATTCGGAGACTTTTCCATTACCGGAATCAGTGCCTGAGTCATCGCAAACTGACCCGTTACGTTAACCTGCATAATGTCGTCCCAGCTGTCTTTTTCAATGTGAGTAAAAGGGGACAGAATGCCAAGTAGCCCAGCGTTATGCAGCACGCCGTCTAGTTTACCGAACTGATCGGCAATGGTGGCTGCCATATCACGATAATGATTTTCTGTTGCGCCTTTTAAATCGAGCGGAATAATTGCTGGTTGAGGGCTTTCCTGAGCGATAATTTCATCGTAAACCGATTCCAACTTGCTAACAGTACGCCCCAGTAAAATAACTGTGGCACCATGTTCAGCGTAGCTCAGCGCGGCTTGACGACCAATTCCGTCGCCTGCACCAGTAACTAAAATAACCTTATTTTTCAATAATTCAGGGCTAGCCTGATAATCATGTACGGTTTTAATTTCCATAACAGTTTCTTAATACCATTGGACTGTGGTCGGGTGAGTGGGCTATTGTAACGATATTCGAGTAACTTCTCAGCAAACGAACGAAAAATCGGTAAAAAGCCTTTCATCTTATTTGATACAGGTGTATAAAAATCGTTAAGAGAAGACGTAAAATAACAAATCATAAAAAGAATTGAGGATACCTCATGAAGAAATTATTACTCCCGCTTGCAATTGGTTCTGCACTTAGCCTTGTAGGCTGTGGTAGCGGCGACGAAGCTCCTGTTACAGAAACTGAAGTCAGTGTTGCTGCGTCTCGCGTAGTTTTTGACCCGTCCAATGGTGCTTTACCTGCACCTACTAACATCTTATTAAGTGGCTCAACTGATGGCACGTTGAATTTGCCGGTTGAAGATGCGTCAGATATAGCAAACCCTCAGGTTGCTATCAATGGGCTTGATGGCTGGGGTACGCACTCAACTTTAACTTTTGATTTCTCATTACCAGTTGATGAAAACGGTGAGCGAGTCACTATTGAAGCTGCTAGCCTGGAAGCCCAGGGCTCAATCCGTGTATTTGAAACGATTCAGGGCGGCAGTGAGGTTTCTGAGCAATGTGCCGCAGCAAATCCAGCGGCTGTATGTGCCGTAACAGGTGAACTTGAACACAATACCGACTTTACCGTTAAAGCAACGGGTGAGGGCAGTGTTGCCGTTGTACCACTGCGTCCATTCAAACCTAAAACCGGTTACCTGGTGGTATTGACCGACAATATTCAAGACTCCCTCGGTCGCGATGTTAAGCCATCACAAACCTATACCTTAATGAAACGTAATGCCGATGAGAAGCCTGTTTCAGGTGATGCAAGTGCAGTCTCTCTGCAGCGCCTGGTTAACAGTTATGAAGGTTCTTTAGAGCAGTATGGCGTTGATCCTGAAGGCGTGATTTACAGCTCGAACTTTACTACACAGTCTGTGGGTGATGTTTTGGGCGCGACTAAAAGTTTACTAGGACAACGGGTTTCGGCCTCTAATCCACCAGTGCTTCAAGCCGTTTCTCAGGGGATTACTTTGAATACGGTTTTGTCCGGCGAAGGAATTACTGATCCGAACGTTCTGGCTGTAGCAAGTGCAGCAAAAGTTTATGGAGGGCAGGTAGACTTACCTTATTACTCGCCGTTACCTACTACAGAGAACCCAAATGCACCTTTGACAGGACGGTGGACGGCTCAATGTGATAGTCCGGCTGCTATACTAAATGCTTTGCAGGCTGGTGAAATTGATGCTGCAGCTGAGGGAATCAGTGCTGCAATGATTGATGATCCAAAATTGATGCTGCCGCCTAACGACTGCTTTGATATTGAAGGTGTTGATGAGGAACGCAATTTAACTCGATATAATCCTATTCCTGCAAATCAGGGCGATCAGACTATAGAAGCGTTTATTACCATTCCTGATTTGGCAACGGCAAATGGCGTGCGAGCTACAATGGGGCTTGATCCTTTAACCGCTCCGGCCAATGGTTGGCCTGTTATTATCTTCCAACACGGTATTACGGGCGAGAAAGAAAATGCTGCAGCAATAGCGGGGACTTTCGCAGTAGCCGGATTTGCGACTGTTGCCATCGACCATCCATTGCATGGCGGGCGTGCATTTGATGTCGACAATGACGGCACTGATGATATCGACGCATCCAGTGAAAGTGGCGTTACCGCTTATATGAACTTAAGCAGTTTATTAACGACACGAGATAACTTGCGTCAGTCTATTACTGACCTTATTGGGCTTCGTCTAAGTTTGAATTACTTTCAGGATGCGGGTGCTACAGAAGAACTAAACGGTCAGGATGTGCATTTTGTTGGACATTCTTTAGGCGCAATTGCCGGAACTGGTTTCACAGCCTTAGCTAATACGTCTTTCGGTGAAGACAGCCCGCTTGCGGCTCTTGATGGACAGTTTTCTGTTCAAGCCTCAAGTTTAGGTATGCCAGGTGGTAGCATAGCGAGTTTCCTATTGGCTTCTGACAGCTTCGGGCCGACTATTAAAGCAACTTTACTCTATTCGTCTAACCCAGAGTTTAAAGCGGCGGCCGACCAGGCTATCGCTGGCGGCGCGACTCTTGAAGAATTCTACGCAGGATTTATGGCACAAGCGTCAGAACAGCAAGTTGCGCAAATTAATGCAACTCTTGAACAGTTCGCTTTTGCGGCTCAGACCGTTATCGATTCAGGAGACCCTGTTAACTATGCAAGTAGCGTAGTCGCATCGGAAACACCTGTACTTATGATTGAAGCTGTAGGTGATGCAGTAATTCCAAACGCAGTTGAAAATAAACCTTTGGCAGGTACCGAACCTCTAGCCGGATTACTAGGTTTAGAGGGCATTTCTGAGACAACAACACCTGATGGCAATTCAGTGTCGGGCATCGTTCGTTTTGGCGGTGATGCAGAGCACGCTTCATTAGTTAGTTCAGAATCGTCTGCGGCGGTTACGGCTGAAATGCAGCAACAAATCGCATTTTGGTTTGCATCTGATATGATGCAAGTGACAATCAGCGACGCAGATTTGGTAGAATAATCTCAGGTTATTGAACACTTGGTATTCAAAGGCCGGCAGTTATGCTGGCCTTTTTCGTTTTAGGAGAGTGGTATGGATTTTGTTGCTGATATTGGAGGCTTTTTACTAAAAGCCGCTATTATTGTTGTGGCTGTTGGTTTTATTGTGGGCCTTATTGCTCAGGCGGCGCAGAAGCAGAAAAAGAGTAAAGGCGATTTGCAAGTCACGCATTTATCTAAAGAGCTGAATGAGCTGAGTGAACAGTTGAAAATTGAGCTTATGGATAAAAAAGCTCAGAAAAAAGCATTGAAAGCATTAAAGAAAAAGAAAGCTGCGGAGAACAAAGAGAAACGTCTTTTTGTTATTGATTTCAAAGGCAGTATGGACGCGAAGGAAGTCGATAGTTTACGCCATGAAGTCAACGCTATTCTAAACTTGGCCACTGAGAAGGACGAAGTACTGGTAAGACTGGAAAGTGGCGGTGGTGTCGTTAATGGCTATGGTCTGGCGGCTGCTCAGTTACAGCGGTTGAGAGCGCAAAAGTTAACAGTCAATGTGGCTATTGATAAGGTCGCTGCAAGCGGTGGTTATATGATGGCTTGCGTTGGTCATAAGCTCATGGCGGCACCTTTTGCTTTTATCGGCTCAATTGGTGTGGTCGCTCAAATACCGAATTTCCACCGTCTTTTGAAAAAGCACAATGTCGATTTTGAACAATTAACCGCGGGCGAATATAAGCGCACTTTGACTATCTTTGGTGAAAATACTGATGAAGGGCGCCGTAAGTTTAAGCAGGATTTAGAAGCTATTCACCGTCAGTTTAAGTCTTTTGTTCAGGAAAATCGCAGCGAGCTGGATATAGACAAAGTTGCAACGGGCGAAGTCTGGTCAGGTCAGGAAGCAAAAGAGCTTGGCTTAATTGATGAAGTGATAACCAGTGACGCGTGGTTAATGAAACAGCATAAAGGTTTTGATGTATTGCAATTACAGTATGTTATCCGTAAACCGCTAAGTGAACGTTTTGCTAAAGGTATGTCCGTTATTATCCATACCTTAAAATCTTCCTTAACCCGGTCAGATGTCGCACAATAGAAGGTGTTCAGCGAGGCTTACAGTTTTATAGCTGCTTATTTAAAAGCTTTCTGCTAGGCTGTCGCAGTTTTTTAGAATGAATAATAAAGGACGCTTATGAGCGAAAAGAAAAAACTCAGCCTGACTAGCCGCATTGTTATTGGCATGGTCGCTGGGATCATTCTCGGTACCATTATTCGTTACGTTGCCGGTGATAATGCCTGGGTCTCTCTGTATTTAACCAATGGTCTTTTCGATGTTGTTGGTCAAATATTCATTACCTCTTTGAAAATGCTGGTTGTGCCTCTGGTGTTTGTATCACTGGTGGTCGGCACCTGTTCCTTAAGCGACCCCAGTAAGCTGGGACGCTTAGGTGGTAAAGCGGTTGGCATGTATATGATCACCACGGCAATCGCTATTACTTTTGCTATTAGTTCGGCTATTTTGGTGCAGCCAGGCTCCGGCATTGAGCGTGCTTCGGACGCTACCTTTGAGCCCAGCGAAGCGCCATCGGTTAGCGAGGTTATTGTTAACTTGTTCCCCGATAACCCCATCAATGCGATGGCTGAAGGCAATATGCTGCAAATTATTGTGTTTGCGTTGCTGTTCGGCATTTCCATGGCGCTAGTTGGCAAACCAGGTGAACGTTTGAAAGGCTTTTTCGATGATTTGAATTCGGTCATCATGAAGCTGGTTGTTATTTTAATGAACCTGGCGCCTTATGGTGTGTTTGCATTGATGGCCAAACTTTTCACGGAAATTGGCGTGGAAATGATAGGCAGTCTGGCGAAGTACTTCCTGCTGGTGCTGTTTGTGTTGCTTGCTCATGGCTTGATTATCTACCCCATATTTATGCGCGTTCTGGCACGGGTTAAACCGGGCATCTTTATGCGTAAGATGCGGGATGCTCAGCTGTTTGGCTTTAGTACAGCGAGTAGTAACGCGACTATGCCTATCACCTTAGAAACCGTTACCCGTCGTTTAGGCGTCAGTAACAGTGTGGGTTCCTTCACTGTGCCGCTGGGCGCTACCATCAATATGGATGGTACGGCTATTATGCAAGGTGTTGCTACCGTCTTCATTGCGCAGGTTTATGGGTTGGACTTAGGTGTTGCTGAATATCTTATGGTGATTATGACGGCAACTCTCGCATCGGTCGGTACTGCCGGGGTTCCTGGCGTTGGGCTTATCATGCTAGCCATGGTGCTGCAGCAAGTTGGTTTACCGGTTGAAGGTATTGGCCTTATTATCGGTGTGGATCGCTTGTTGGATATGACCCGAACCGCAGTTAACGTAACCGGTGACGCTATGGTCAGCTGTGTGGTTGCGCGCTCAGAAGGCGACTTTGATGAAGATGTTTATTATGACAAAGACGCTGGCAAAAAGCTGGAAGAGCTCTAACTGCCGAGCTTTCTCCGGTTACTTCCCCGGTTGTTACTTCGAGAGCCGGTGCGCATTCAAGCGTGCACCGGTACTCCTGAGTGAAAGCGTAGCTCAGTGTCTTCAGATGTAATCAACTCCGCTTCCCACGCCCTGAACTGATTAACCCGCTCAGTAATGTCTGTATCGCTTAGCTTCTGCGCTAACTCTAGGTAATCCTGATAATGGCGTGCTTCTGAACGCAACAGGGACACGTAAAAGCGGGCTATATCCTCATCCAGATAAGGAGCCAGTGCGGCAAAGCGCTCACAAGAGCGCGCTTCAATAAGAGCGCCTATAATTAACTTATCAATTAAAGCCTGCGGCTCGTATGTACGTACATGCCGGATCAGGCTGGCCGCATAACGCGATGCGCTGAGTTTATAAAGGGGCACATCACGCGCCTGCATTATTTCAAGAACCTGCTGAAAGTGATGCAGCTCTTCCCGAATTAAACGGGACATTTTATCAATAATTTCGTCGGCGTATGGTTGTGACTCTGCGGCTTGTAAAGCATGAGACAGCTGCTTGCTTTGTTTAAGTTGCTGAAAATCTCCAATACCGCGATAAACCAGGTCTTCGTATGGTTGCAGAGCGTCAAGCAGGGTTTGTCCGTGATCTTTATTAACGGCATAACGGCGCAGCAATAAGGCTGCACTTTGAGCCGCTTTTAACTCACAATGTAAATGATCCAACAAAATCACGGGCAGGTTCTCAGCCAGCGACGCTTGCTTAACCCACTCAGGAGGCGTCCGACAAAGTAAAAATGAGTGTATTGGGTCGAGCAGATTGAGATAGGGTTCGACGAGACTATAATTCACAGCGATCCTTCTTGGCGTAAAAGGTGTAATAAGAAATTAACAACTAACCCTTTGTTCTATAACAAAAGGCCTTGACAGAATACAGATGGTGCTGAATATTAGGTGCATGGGGTGAATTTTCAGCAGTACCCGCATCAAAAATTATAACGTATTTACGAATTTGGCGGTATGACCGCGAACTATGGGGAAGTGAAATTATGATACTGAATCATATTTGGGGTTTATACGCCCATCCAGCGCAAGAGTGGAAATCGATAGACAGCAAGCGTGAGAGCTTTCTTTATTCGTGTTCTCATATTTTACTGATAGCAATATTACCTTGTCTGGCAGCTTACTACGCTTCAGCTCATATCGGCTGGAGTGTTGGTGCCCGCGAGTCTATTTATCTTACCCAAAGCAGTGGCATCATGCTTGGCGTTGCAATGTATATTGGTATTTTGGGAGCCACGTTTGCGTTGGCTTACTTAATTTACTGGATGGCAAAAACCTTTGGTGCTGATCCCAGCTATACGAAATCGCTTGAATTAGCAGCTTACGCGGCAACTCCGGTTATTATGTCGGGGATAGCGTCACTTTATCCTGAGCTGTGGTTTGTTGCTTCCGTTTTTCTTATTGGTGTGGCTTATTCGGTTTACCTGCTTTACTCAGGCCTACCGGTTATTATGCACATTCCGGAAGAACGTGGCTTTCTGTACGCGAGCTCGGTAGTGACCGCAGGTCTTATTGCTATGGTTGTACTCATGGCAACAACCGCCATTTTATGGACCAATGGTTTTGGGCCAGACTTTATTTCTTAAGGTAAATGCTAAATAAAAAAATGCCCGGTTCTGTTTAACCAGAATCGGGCTTTTTTTATTGTTTTCAATAAAGTGCTTTCGTAAAAGTTACTTCTTCAGGTAATGACCCGCCAGACAAGTAACCGGAGCGGCTGTTGGTTTGCCGTGTTGCCAGTCTCCGCCTTCCACGCCGCTGCCGGCAATATCAATATGGATATAACTTATTGGGTGCTCACTATCAATGCCGTGATTGTCCAGACCGGACACTCCGGTTAGAAATGCCATTGGGAACTGGTGTCCACGTGGAGTAGCGGCAGAAGGACCGTTGTTAGATGACAGCAGGTCATCGCATAGGGTACGGCCTTTAACAAAGTCAAAGTCTTCACGACGCGACCAGGATATTTCTGTCGGATCACCATAGGTTTCGCCTGCATCGAATAATGCCTGAGCCAAGTTCTGACGACGTGCATGGCCATTGGGTACCAGAGCGCTGTATGGACCTTTTGAAAGGGCTGCGTGGCCTGTCAGAGTCGCTACCGTATACAATTCGTGTTCGCCGTCACTTTTCGCCGCTTCTTCGCGCAAATGCGACAACAAGTCGGCCATTATCAGACGGCCTTCCGCATCAGTATTACCAATGCGGACACGCTTGCCGCTGTGGCCGGTAATAATTTCATCGGCAACAAAAGCATCCGAACCAATGCTGTTACGTACCGCGCCAATCTCAGCTACCACATTAAGGTGTTCTGGCTGTAATTCCGAAACCGTTTTTAAGAAGCCGGCAACCCCTGCGGCACCGCCTTTATCTCGACTCATACCAGCCATATGACCACCGGTTTTTAAGTCAGCACCACCGGTATCGTAAACAATACCTTTACCGGCAAACATAACTGTACGCTCGGGGTTGTTGCCTTGATACTCAAGGCGAATAACACAAGGGCGGTGACGCTCCACAGCCATTGATGAGCGACCAACGGCTGCCAGCAAAGGGTACTCATGTTGGAGTTGCTGGTAGTCATCGATAACCGTGACCTTAACCGAAGTGTGCGCAAAGGCCTGGCGGCAATATTCAGCGAATTTAGGTGGTGCCATACGCTCAGGTTCGGTACCTGCAAGGTCGCGGGCAACGCGTTTACCGGCTTCAACCGCCATGGCCCATTCAGCGTCTAGCTCTCCGACTAAAATGACGTTCTGAGTCGGTTCAATGGCTTCTTCACCATGAGCTTCACGAGCTTCCAGTGGCTGGTAAAGTGCCTGACAAAAGCCAAGGTAAGCGGCTAAAAAGGCTTGTTGGTAACGTTCGTCATTGATATTGACATTATTCAGTGCAATAACCGGGTGGCGGGCTCCTGCATCTTGTGCAACTTTTGCTGCCGCATGTGCCGCATCGAAAACCTGACGAACATCGTCAAAGTCACGGTTTAACGGCCCGGTAGGTGCCGCGACCAAACGCTGGCCCGGAACGCCGTCAGCTTTTAACAGTAAGGGCTGTTTGCCCACTCTTTGATCGGTAATTTTTGCCTGCTGAATAGTCTCAGCCAGAGCTGAGTCGTCAATAGAATCAAAATTTCCAATTAAGATAAGTGCGTCGGCACCATCTTTTGAGTATGCGTCAGCCAGTGAGCTGACGATTTGCAGTTGTGCAAATGCCATAGGTTAAACCTCTTAATCAGTTTGTCGGTTAAGCGCGACGCCAGCGGGTGCCTTCAGCACCATCCTCTAAAACAATACCCATGTTGGTTAGTTCATCACGGGCTTCGTCTGCTGCAGCCCAGTCTTTATCTTCCCGGGCCTGATTACGCTTGGCAATCAACGCTTCAATTTTGGCGACATCGTCGTCGTCACCCTGTAAAAACTCTTCCGGAGACTGTTGCAGCAGCCCCATTACTTCAGCCAGCTCAAGTAAAACGTGCGCTAATTGCGCGGCTGTGTCCTGAGCACTCTCGCGGTTGCGGTTAATTTCCCGGGCAATTTCAAATAACACACTCATGGCTTCCGGCGCGTTTAAGTCGTCGTCCATTGCCTGCTGAAAGCTCTGCCAGTATTTGCTACGCAATTCTTCGCTGGCAGTTTGTGGTGTTATGTCACGCAATGCGGTGTATAAGCGCTCCAAAGCGGAGTGCGCCTGATCCAGATTTTCCTGAGTATAGTTTAGCTGTGAGCGATAATGACTCGACAACAGGAAGTACCGAACCGTTTCAGCGTCGTATTGCTCCAGTACGCTGCGGATAGTAAAGAAGTTGCCCAGTGACTTCGACATTTTCTCATTATCGACCTGCACCATACCGCTGTGCATCCAGTACTTTACGTACTCAGACTGATTCGCGCAGCAGCTTTGAGCTATTTCATTTTCATGGTGAGGAAAAGACAAATCAGAGCCACCACCATGAATATCGAAAGTGCTGCCTAAGTGCTTCTTATTCATCGCTGAACATTCAATATGCCAGCCCGGACGACCTTCACCCCAGGGCGAAGACCAGCTGGGCTCACCGGGTTTAGCGCTTTTCCAAAGCACAAAGTCGAGCGGATCTTGCTTGGCTGCATCAACATCAACCCGTGAACCCGCTTGTAATTGCTCTAAGTCCTGACGACTGAGCTTGCCATAATCGTTAAATGTGGATACATCAAACAGAACGTCGCCGTTACCAGCTTCATAGGCGTTGCCGTTTTCAATCAGGCGTTCAATCATCTGGATAATTTCATCCATATGGTCAGTTACACGCGGTTCGATATCGGGACGGACTAAGTTCAACGCGTCAAAATCTTTGTGCATTTCCCGAATAAAACGCTCAGTCACCTGATGAAAGTCTTCTCCGTTTTCTGCTGCACGTTTAATGATTTTATCGTCCAGATCGGTGATGTTGCGGACGTACTTAACGTCGTAACCAAGCTTACGCAGATAACGCACAACAATATCAAAAGCGACATAGGTTCTGGCATGACCAATATGGCAGTAGTCGTAGGTGGTAACACCGCACACATAAATACCCACGTGGCCGGGTTGAATAGGCTCAAATGACTGCTTTTTGCGGGTGAGGGTGTTAAATACGGTTAATGCCATAAATAGTGTCTCTTACTTTTAAACGGTTAGCCATGAAAACTGGGGGCTTATGATACCACCTATGGTACGGCTCTGGTACACTATTGGCTGGTTTAGTCAATGAAACAGGTACATTCAATGCAAGTCGTTTTACATACCAATCATGGTGATATCACTTTAGAAATGCACAATGAAACCGCACCTAAGACTGTAGATAACTTTTTACAGTATGCCCGTGACGGTTTTTATGACGGCACAATTTTTCACCGTATTATTAGCAACTTCATGGTGCAGGGCGGTGGTTTTGAGCCCGGCATGAAGCAAAAAGAAACACGCGCGAATATTGAAAACGAAGCTCCGACAGCAAAACCGAATGTGGTTGGCTCGGTGGCTATGGCGCGCACGCCCGATCCTCATTCAGCATCGTCTCAGTTTTTCATCAACGTGAATGACAATGCCTTTTTAAACTTTCAGAATGAAACACCTAACGGTTATGGTTATTGCGTATTTGCCGAGGTTGTAGAAGGTATGGATGTGGTAAACACCATTAAAGACGTGAAAACTGGTTCAGCGGGCTTCCATCAGGATGTGCCGGTTGAAGACGTGGTTATTGAAAGTGTGTCGGTTAAAGACTGATTCCATGACCACCGGCTTTATCGCTGACTTACATTTAAGTCCGGGGCGGCCAGATATTCTGGCTGCCTTTAGCGAATTTTGTCAGCAACACCGCAACCTTGATGCGCTTTATATTCTTGGTGATTTGTTCGATGCCTGGCTGGGCGACGACGATACCAGCGAATTTGCGGCGCAAGTGAAAAAACAGCTGAAGCACATGACGGATAGCGGTGTATGCCTTTACTTTATGGCCGGGAACCGTGATTTCATGGTGGGTGAGCGTTTTGCCAGCGACATTGGCTTAACCCTTCTCCCGGATGAAACGGTCATTGACTTGTATGGCGAGCGGATACTGCTGATGCATGGTGATACCTTATGTACGCTGGATAAAGGCTATCTGCGTTATCGGGCTATTATCCAGAATGCTATGGTCAAAGGTATTATGCGCAGCTTACCCTTGTCCTGGCGTATGCGTATTGCTAATCGGTTACGGCAAAAATCCAGTAGCCAAAGACCTGAACTAACCCCGGAACAGCTTTATAAAATGGATGCTCAGCACAGTGAAGTGCTGCATGTTATGGAAAAGCACGGCGTTAGAAAACTAATTCATGGTCACACACACAGACCGGCAGTGCATTGCTTCACTCTCGGTGACGGCAAACCCGCTAAACGTATTGTACTGGGCGACTGGTATCAGCAGGCCAGTGCTTACCTTGTTTCTAAATAACGCTTGCGCTTTTTCGCATTGAGTTTTGTGGTATCCACCAACACCAACCCATCTATCGAATGGTTAAAGTCCGGATCAACGCCAAACTCTAAAAACTGCACTCCGCCGGGTTCGCATAGCTCCGAGTATTGTTTGTAAAGTGTGGGAATGGCAGAGCCGATATTTGCCATGTAGCTTTTTAACAGAACAAATTCATCTGCATAGTTGTTACCGGTAAAGTCAGGCACCGTTGAGTCGGTGTTTAAACGATAAGGAATGTTCGCCCTGGCCATGGGTGTTTGGGGCGGAAAATGGCTGCTGTAAAATTTAACTAAAGCGGCCTGCGCATCCTTTGGTAACGCGTTGCTAATACTGACAGAACCAAATAAATAACGATAATTTGGATGCTTACGCAACAGCGCACCAATACCAACCCAAAGATAGTCCAGGCTACGCTTGCCCCAATACCGGGGCTGCACAAATGAACGGCCCAGTTCCAGACTTTGCGGAAAAATCTCCTTCATAGCGTCTGAGAATTCATAGAATCCGTCACTGTAGAGTCCGTTTTGGCCGTGCGCTTCTATTATTTTTTTGCAGTCGCCCAGACGGTAAGCACCGGCAATTTCAAGATCGTCCGGATCCCAGAGTATCAGGTGCATATACCAGGTATCGTACTCATCAAGGTCGCGTTTACGCCAGGTACCTTCGCCCACGGTGCGAAAAGCGACTTCTCTTAAGCGGCCTATTTCCCGAAGAATAGGAGAGCTGGCACTGAATTCATACAGATAAATCTTTTTGCCACATGGGGTTTCACCAAGTAATTCACAGGCTTCAATGGCCGCTTTCAGAGGTTGGCGCGATTCAGGACGGGCTATTGCTGTCTGAGTTGGAAAAATAGATTTCTTTTGAGTACCTAAACGGTATAAATGCTTTTTAAACAGTTTAACCTGCTGGTTGACACTAAGACCCTGATGAAGAAAGGCTTCAACCGGAATTCTTTGTCCTATATGACATTTAACTTGTTTACGCTGCTGACGAAACATTTCTTTCACCAGGAGCATTGTAGCTAAAGGCTTGTAGACCATAGAAGCGGTGTAAAACCAGGCTGAGTTGTGAGCGTCGAGACGTATGGGCAAAATGTCACTTTGGGTGGCCTTGGCTATTTTAAGAAAGCCACTTTGCCAGTGTGTGTCGCGTACCCCATTAGGGCGTAACCGCGACACTTCACCTGCAGGAAATAGTATGACGCACCCTTCATCGTGAAGGTGGTTATGTATGTTGCGAATGTCTTTGCGGCTGGGTTTGCCGCCGAAGACATTAACCGGCAGCAATAAAGAATTAAGAGGTTCGAGTGCAGACAGCCATTCATTGGCAACTATTTTTACATCGCTGCGCATTTCACTCACTAACTTTAATAACGCCAGCCCATCAAGAGAGCCTATCGGATGATTCGCAATAATAACCAGACGTCCGCTTACAGGGATATTATCCAGTTCTTGCGAAGAGTAGGAGTAAGTGAAATTGAAGTAGTCCAGAATGTGTTCAACAAAGTCTATGCCTTCTAAAGAGGGAGAGCTTTTGCCAAACTTCTGAATATCTTCTTCGTGTAAAAGGTTGCGTAAAACCCAGGTTGTTGGCTTCTCTAACCAGGGTTTACCTTTAATGAGTGGAAGCTTGTCATTAACGACTTTGTCTACAGATAACATCAAGTGCTCCGGCAGCTACTGATGGTAAAAGTGTAGAGAGCGTAAATGACAGTTTAATGACGGTCGCTAACAAAAAGGGAGCCGGTTAAGGCTCCCTCGAATTCGTTCTGTGCTTTAACAGTATGCTTAGTCGTTAAATTGCTTACCGAAGAACGAGTCTTCCAGCCATTGTGGACGCTTATCAGCGTTAGCAATTTCTTTACCAATGGCAAAGTTAATGTTGGTAAAGCGGGCGCCAGCTTCGTAGTTAATGTCTAAGTTGAGTCCATCGCTGGGCTTATGATAATGCTCAGCAAAAAACTCGCCCCAGACTTCGCCGCCGTCTTCACCTTCGGTACGTGAGGTAAAGCCGGTCATTAAAAATACCGCCGGAATGCCTTTTTTAACCAAAGTGTAATGGTCTGAGCGTGTAAAAATAGCCTGCTCAGGCATAGGGTCAGGGCTTTGCTTTGTATCGAACTGCTCAGCTGCTTTGCTAACAGTATCACCTAAAGTCGAATGTGAAGCACCAAAGGCAATGACGTCGGCAAAATCATACAGCAGTACGGGCATATCCAGATTTACGTTTGCTACAATGTTTTCTAATGGAACCGTCGGGTTATTCGCAAAGTAGTCCGCACCTAACAGGCCTTTTTCTTCTGCTGTTACAGACAAAAACATAATTGAACGATCGAATTCCTGTCCAGATTCCACAAATAAGCGCGCGGTTTCCAGCATAATGGAAACGCCACTGGCATTATCCATAGCGCCGTTATTGATGTTGTCTTCGCGGCTCATATCTTTTACTACGCCAATATGATCGGAATGCGCAGTATAAACAACGTATTCGTCTTTCAAGGTTTCGTCAGAACCGGGTAATACAGCCGCGACGTTAGGACTGGAAATTTCCGCATGACGCGATTCACGAGCCAGGGTTACTTCACCTTCCATCTCAAACCCTTTAGGAGAGAAGTCCGGATCTTCTTCGATTTTCTCGAAGATACTGCTCAGTTCAGTCGGAGCATTGGCAAAGAGTTTTTCGGCAGGTTCATCATCAATATAGGCGGAACCTTTTAACTGTTGCTCTTCACCTTTAGGCAAACCGTTAGGACCTAACCAGGTCATGCGTGGTGTTTTGGTGTAATAAACACTGGTTTCGTATTTGCGAGTTTTTTCGCGTACCGGAGTGTGCAAAGTAATAATACCAACCGCGCCTTTTTCGCGGGCAATATCACTTTTAATATTGGCTAAATGAGCGCCTTCTTCGCTAGGCAAAAAGTCCGGACGACCGGTTAGCATCACAACAATTTTGCCTTCTACGTCAAGGCCGTTATAGTCATCAAGTTCAAACTCAGGGGCTTCCATACCATAGCCAACAAAAACTAATGGCGCGGTAATTTCATCTTTTTCTTCATAATGACTTGGGCCGGTAATGAATTGCTTAGGGAATTCAAATTCAACCACTTCACCATTGTTTTCAAAGGTCATGCGAGCGCTGTTTTCTTTCAGTGTACTTTTACGAAAGGGAATACGCTGATAAAAAGTATCGTCATCGCCAGCAGGCTCCAGGCCTAGCTGCTTGAATTCAGAAACAATGTAGTTAGAGGCAATTTCATGCTCGTCGCTACCGGTTTCGCGGCCTTTAAGGTCATCGTCTGCAAGAAACTCTAAATGAGCACGGATATTGGATTCGTCAGCACGGATCTCTTCAGTTTTTGACGTGGTTTCTGATGCACCGCAAGCCGCTACCAGCAGGCTTAATGTGACGGGCAGAAGAATATGGGATGGCTTCATATCGTGTCCTTGGTGTTATTTTTATCATAATAGCCAATCTAGTGTACCGCAGCAGATAACAGACAACCAGAGTGGATAGTTGAAAGAGTGTTGCAAAACGTATCAATATTTCGTAATGTTATATTATTACAATAACGAGATGGCGTTAATCTGAAACGACGTTAACTGGAGTGGTTATGAAACTGAATGCATTAACTCTTGCATTACTGGCAACAAGCACCGTTGCGCATGCGCAACAGCAAGAAGAACATGAACACATTAATGACTATGAAGTCATAGTGATTAATGCAAGCCCGCTGGATAAGACGGCGCTTGAATCGGCACAGCCTGTCAATATTATTTCTGGTGACGCGCTTAAGCAAAAGAATGCCCATAGTCTGGGAGAAACTCTGGCAATGGAGCCGGGTATTAACAATACCCATTTTGCTAATGTTGCGGGCAGCCCTATTATTCGGGGGCTAGGCGGGCCACGAGTAAAAATCACCCAAAACGGACTTGATACTGGTGACGTATCTCGAGGTGGTCCTGATCACGCGGTCACAACTGAAACCAGTACCGCACAGCAAATTGAAGTACTAAGAGGCCCGGCAACCCTGCTGTACGGCAGTGGAGCAATTGGCGGGGTAATTAATGTCGTCGATAACCGCATTCCTTCTGAACCTGTGTACGGCATGCAGGGTAATGCGAATGTGTCAGCTTCTACCAATAATGATAACAAAGAGGGCTCTTACGACTTGCAAGTAGGCAACGGTCGTTGGGCACTTTATACCGACGCCTTTATTCGCCGCGCCAATGATTATGAGACACCGTCGTTTACTAATGATGAAGGTGAAACGGTGGATCACATTGATAACTCGTTTATTGATTCTCAGGGCGGCACCATTGGCGCCAGTTATCAGTTCGATGATGGCTTTTTCGGAGTGTCTTACCAGGGGCTTCATCAGGAATACGGTATTCCTGGTCACGACCATGGCCACGGTGAGGAAGAAGATGAGCATGAAGAAGAGCCGGGTCATGAAGAAGAGCATGACCATGCGGAAGCCGGTCCTTATGCTGATCTAGAGCAAGAACGAATTCAATTTGCAGGTCAATGGCGTAATCCTTTTAGTGGCTTTAACCGTCTGGATTTTCGTGCCGCTTTAACTGATTACCAACATCAGGAAATTGAAGACAACTTCGTTGCAACTCAATTTGAAAATGAGCAGAAAGAGATACGATTGATTGGTCAGCATAAAGAAATTGCGGGCTGGAAAGGCGCTGTCGGTTGGCAGTGGGACATCAGTGATAAGGCGGCTTTTGGAGAAGAAGCCTTTACCCCGAACACCTCGCGCCGTACTCAGGGCTTATTCTGGGTCGTAGAGCAGGAATTTGGTTCTCATCATGTTGATTTAGGTGTTCGTCACGAGCGCACATCACTTTCTAGTGATGAGCGTAAACTGGATACCTTTGACGCCACTTCGGCATCTGCCGGTTACCTCTACCATTTTAGTGACCACACATCGGTTTCGTTTAACCTGAGTCATGCAGAAAGGGCGCCGGCTGCAAACGAAGTCTTTGCTAACGGTAATCACTTTGCAACCCGCACTTACGAGCTAGGTCTGGGTTATGAGCTGCACGAAGAAGAGCACGACGAGTACCATGTTGAGCCGAATGATGCTGCGATTAAAACCGAAACATCAAACAACATTGATGCGGGATTCCATTACGAGAATGACCGTTTTCATGCAAATTTGAATGTGTTCTACAATCGCGTTGATGACTTCATCTACGATGATTTCATCGGCCTGAACAGTGAGCAATTGCATGGTGATGAAGGTCATGACCACGAAGAGCATGCCCATGAAGAGGAGCATGCAGATGAACATGCTCATGAACACGGCGGTCTGGAAGTGGTTCAGTTTAAACAAGTTGATGCCGAGCTTTATGGCTATGAACTTGAGTTAGACTGGAAATTTACAGAACAATGGTCACTTCACAGCTTTAGTGATTACACCCGGGCAAAACAGCGTGATGGCGATGATTTGCCGAGAATTCCGGCGCAACGCATTGGTACAGAAGTACGTTATCAGGCCGTTGGCTGGGATGGTGCTATCGGTTATACGCGCTATATGGAACAGGATAAAATAGGGCAGAATGAGACCGTAACCGATGCTTATGGCTTACTGAACGCCCGCGTCAATTTTTACCCGGAGTGGTTAGCTAACTATGGCGCTACGCTTTACCTGAAAGGTGAAAACCTGACAGATCAGCTAGGCTTTGTTCACAGCTCCTTTATAAAAGATGACGCACCTGTTACCGGTCGTCGTTTCCAGGCAGGCGTTTCTATTAGCTTCTAATTGAACAGCCCTCCCTAAAATAACGCTATCGTCGTAATTCGGCGGTAGCGTTTTCGTGTTATTTCACCGCAGCCAACCGATTTTTATCCCGAATTTTGTTAATATAAGTGGTAATAAACTCATCGTTGGATCTTGCATCATGCCTTTTCATTTTAATCGCCGTATTCAGGCGATTGCTGTTATTGTTTTTAGCTTTTTTAGTCTCTCTGTTTTTGCCGAAGAGTTAACCGTAGAACGTTTGTTTAGTGGCCCCAGTCTTACGGGGGAAACACCAAAATCGTTAAAGTTTGCGCCCGGCGGGCAATACCTTTCATACTTAAAAGGCAGTAAGGAAGAGCCGCAACGTTATGATCTCTGGTTATACGATATCGAGGCCGAGACACATAAATTGTTAGTCGCGGCAGACCAGATAGCTGCCAGTGAGCTTGAATTATCCGACGAAGAGAAAGCCCGTAGGGAACGTCAACGCATTAGCGGCAATGGCATAATTGAGTACAGTTGGTCAGCAAAAGGGGACGCGCTGCTTTTTCCCTATAACGGTGATGTTTTTTATTACCAGACTGACGAAGAAAAAGTGACTCAGCTGACAAAAACGGATGCTTTTGAAACTGACGTTAAGTTCTCGCCAAAAAGCAGCTACGTGTCTTTTGTCCGCGAACAGAATTTGTACTTTATTGACCTTGCCAGTGGTGAAGAACACGCGGTTACAACCGAAGGCGGTAGCACGCTTAAGTTTGGTATGGCGGAGTTTGTTGCCCAGGAAGAAATGAAGCGCATGACCGGTTACTGGTGGGCTCCGGATGAGTCGGCTATTGCGTTAACCAAAGTCGATGAAAGCCCGGTACCTCTGGCCACCCGTAGCGAGATATACGCAGACCGAATTGAAACCATACAACAGCGTTATCCGTTCGCCGGAAGTGACAATGTCGACATTGACCTGGGTGTATATCAAATTGCCGACAAACAGACCAATTGGTTGCAGCTCGGTAAGAAAAGTGATGGTTATTTGGCTCGGGTGAAATGGGTTGGTGATAGCAAGCGCTTGAGTTATCAATGGCAGAGCCGGAATCAGCAGGCCTTGACGCTTTGGCTTTATAATAGAACAAACGAAACTCAGCGCGAGTTGCTGACAGAAACCTCGGATAGCTGGCTTAACCTGCACGATGACTTGTATTTCTTAAATGATAACAAGCATTTCATTTGGGCATCTGAACGAAGTGGCTTCAAACACCTTTATTTATATCGTCTGGACGGGTCGTTAATTCGTCAATTAAGTTCCGGCGACTGGCAAGTTGATGAACTGGAAGCTATTGATGAAAGTACCGGTACGCTGTATTTTACGGCTCGGAAAAAGTCACCTTTGGAATCGCACCTGTACCGTACTCAGCTAAATGCGAGTTCTGCGGCCAACCCAACGCGCATTACAACGCGCGAAGGTATGCACCATATTGAATTTGATGCCGATGCACGCTCGTACCTGGATACTTACTCATCGCCTCAGCAACCTAAACAAGTGAGCTTGCATGGTCCTACAGGGAATCATCTGGTGTGGCTGGCTGAAAACAAAGTGACCGAAGAGCACCCACTGTCTCCTTACTTGAGAAACTGGCGTTACCCGGAGTTTGGTGAACTGGAAGCTGAAGACGGCCAGACACTGTATTACAAAATGACCAAGCCGGGAAATTTTGATGCAGAAAAGCAGTATCCGGTGCTGGTGTATGTTTACGGTGGACCCGGCGCTCAGCGAGTAACGAAAAGCTGGGGCAGCGGTTTTGTTCAGTATATGGCTCAACAGGGCTTTATCGTCTTCACTCTGGACAACCGGGGTTCGGCGAACCGGGGAAAACGCTTTGAGGCACCTATTTTTAAAAACATGGGGAGCCCGGAAGTGGACGATCAGGTGGTGGGGGTTAACTATTTAACCAGTTTGCCTTATGTCGACCCAAATCGCATTGGTATATATGGTCACAGTTACGGCGGTTACATGTCGCTGCTGGCTATGTTTAAAGCACCTGAATACTTTAAGGCCGGAGTAGCTGGCGCACCGGTAACCGATTGGCGCCTATACGATACGCATTACACTGAACGTTTTATGGGCATGCCTGATGACGGCGATGCCTATGAAAACTCGTCGGTTTTTCCATACAGTAAGAATTTAAAAGGTGATTTACTGATTTACCATGGAATGGCCGATGACAATGTTTTGTTTACTCATAGCACGAAGCTGTATAAGCAATTGCAGGATAATGCTCAGGCTTTTGAAATGATGAATTACCCGGGGAAAAAGCATTCTATTAACGGGCGTAATACAAAAATTCATTTATATTCAATGATTGCTCAATTTTTTCAACAAACCATTGGCGAACAATAGGTTATAATATGTACATATCTTCCATGAACAAGGAGTGACTATGCGCTTTTTATCTCGCCGACTGGTTATGCCAAATGATTTGAACTTTGCCGGTTCGTTATTTGGTGGCCGTATTTTAGAATGGATTGATGAGGAAGCTTATATATTTGCCAGTTGCCAGCTAGGGGCAAAAAGCCTGGTAACTAAGCATATTGGCGCTATTACCTTTGAAACTTCTGCGTTTCAGGGTGATGTCGTTGAATTTGGCTTGCAGGTAAAATCTGTGGGACGTACATCTTTAGCTATCACTTGTCTGGTACGTAATAAGCACACCAAGCAAAACATTTGTTCAGCTGATGACATTGTGTTCGTACATATTGATCCGGAAACGCGTCAGCCAACGCCTCATGGCAAAACGAAAGAACAGTTAGACGATTTTCCAGAGCCGCTTTAAGCGGCTCTGGCATTTCATTTAAATTGGCGAACCCGGCGGTAGCGGCTCGGGTTCGTATTGTTCCGGCCACTCTCCCTCGTTTAAGAACTTATCTAAATCCTCTGCCAATTGTTGTATTAGCATTGAGTCAGCTCTGGCAAGCTCCTGCTGTTGTTTAGCAAGCTCTGCTCGCATAACTAATCGTGTTTCTGCAGCCAGTCCCGAATTTTTTACAGCTCTTACTTCGGCGTTGATGGCCGTTGCCAGCAAGCGCTGCTGAACTGGGGCTTTCTTTGCGTTTTCCCAGTCGCTGAAAACGGTATTGAAAATTGCCGTCATTAGTCCGGCCGGAGAAGGCACTCGGTCATTGTCCGCGTGTTGTTGTGCTAACCGGTTCAGACGCTGGCTGTTTAACATCAAACTTAAACTGTGATCCGCGGCACTGGCAGCCATGCTGACGGTATCGGGTACTAGCCCTGTTTTACCACTGAAGTTTTCGCGCGACTGGCTTTCACCGTAAGCTGACGGAACCAGCCATTGTTTAATATGTGAAGGTACACGCAGAGTATCCGCCTGAATGGTTTTTAACAGCTGTTTCAGAGCAGCTTGTTGTCTGGCGGCACCTACCGGCTGGTAGTCGTCCGTAGAATCGTCAGCCATATAGTAATGGTAGTTAACTCCGCCTAACCATTTTACTGCCGCTTCGGTCTGGTAGCGGTGCAGCAAGTAAATAGGCACAAAGGTCGATTGTAACTGGCTTAATGGCTGATCGCTGTTCAGCATGTCTTTGCTGAAGTTATCCAGCACTTGCTGGCGCACAGAAAGCAGTCGCTCAAGCTCGGTAACAGGCTCACTGCCGTTATCCCACAAATGTGCCTGAGGGTGAGCACCACTGGCAGGGCGTGCATCTCTGTCTGAAATAAAGCTCAGATTGAGCGTTTTATTTTCATCCAGAATACGGGCCAGTTGCTCGTTAGATGATGGCATACCGCCAAAGTCACTGTACCCATAAGCCAGAACTTGCTTATCCCATACTCCTAAGCCTTCTGTATAAGCGTTGCTTAAGCTTAAACCGCCATCAGTTGTCAGGTTTACCAGCGGGTGAGGGTAGTCCATAACGGAAGCTCTGTCTGACGCGCTGGCAGCAAAGTTATGAGCAATGCCTAAGGTATGACCAATTTCATGCGCACTTAATTGGCGAATACGAGCCAGAGCCATATTTTTAACCGCGCTTTTAAGTTCACTGGGGTCTTCGATAAAAGGCGTCAACAAGCCTTCGGCTATTTTCATATCCTGACGGACACGCAGTGACCCCAGGGTGACATGACCTTTAATGATTTCGCCAGTACGAGGGTCTATTACCGATGAGCCGTAAGACCAGCCCCGAGTTGCACGGTGAACCCACTGAATAACGTTGTAGCGTACATCCATAGGATCAGCATCGTCGGGCAGAACTTTTACCTGAAAAGCATTTTCGTAACCTAAGGCTTCAAAGCCCTTAGCCCACCAGCGGGCACCTTCAAGCAATGCTGTTTTGACAGGTTCTGGTGCACCCGGGTCAAGATAATAAACAATAGGTTCACGCGCTTCACTTTGTGAGGCAATAGGGTCTTTCTTATTCAACCGGTGACGTGGGATATATTGCACTGTCATCGATTCGCCAAGAGGTGCGGCGTAGTCTTTAAAACTGTGAGCCCAAAAACCGCTGTTTGGATGAAATTTCCGGGGTTGGTATCCGGCGTCAGGTAGCTTTATAAAGGAGTGGTGCAGGTGCAAAGAAAGTGCATCGGCGTTGGCCGCAACCTGATTTATCCACTGCCCTTTTCCGTCACCGACAAAAGTGACTTTCGCTTCCAGCTCCGTATTTTCTGAAAAGGCTTTGCTACGTTCAGGGTAAATGACTGAGCGGCTTGTATCGGCCTTAAATTGTCCTTGCTCGGTTTGCTGTAAGCGCTTACTAACACCGTGTACATCACTTAACAAGTAAGGGGTGTAGTCTATTAACACACGTTCATCGTTGCTCGCAACAACGTCAAAACCATAAAGCACGGCGTCGGCAAACGCTTGATCGACACTGCTGCGTTCAGCCTGATTCCGCGTTTGTGCACGAAACTCGGTGTTGTGTTGAACCAGTAACGCCTTATTTCCCTCAACATGAAATGATGCTAACCGAGTTTCACCCAGTTGACCGCGGTCCAGCCCGACATCATTAGAACCTAAGCCCCAGGGAAGGCTGGTTTGAAAAATAAACTGTGGTTCTTGTCTGGGCACTTCCAGATAAAATTTAGCGTTTGTTTTATCGTGGTAAATGGTGAAGAAGCCGGACTTCTCCTGGAATGATGAGGTGAATTCTCCAATGCTGGAAACTTCGGTTTTTGCCTGAGCCGTTATCGACACTAACAAGGCGAGTAACAGCAGGGCTTTTGAAAGAAAGCTTTGCATTTTTATTATCCTAATTGTTCGGCAATTTCTTCTAAAATTTGCGTCGTCCATTGTTCGATACGTTCATCTGATAGCTCATATTGGGAGTCTTCATCTAGTGATAAACCGACGAACTGAGTGTTATCTGCGGTTAACGCTTTGGAGGCGGCAAATTCATAGCCCTGATTTGGCCAAAAACCAATGCGCTTACAGCCGTGGTTGGCTATGGCATCATGCAGCATGCCCAGAGCGTCCTGGAACCAGTCGGTATAACCTTCCTGATCACCCATGCCAAAAAGCGCAACAACTTTACCGCGCAGGTTCACGTCATTTATGTCATCCCAATGGCTTTCCCAGTCTTCCTGAAGTTCGCCAAAATCCCAGGTGGAAATACCAAAAATAAGAATATCAAATTGCTCAGCTTCTTTTAGCGGGGTATTTTTTATATCAAACAGCTGAACAATGTCCTCGCCAATGGCTTGCTGAATTTTTTCTGCAGCAATTTCGGTATAGCAAGTGGTAGAGCCGTAAAACAAGCCAATTTCCAGGGACATAATAACTACCTCTGTCATAGGTTGAGTCTGTGATGCGGATGCATTGTAACAAAAAGACCGTTAGAATGAGCGCCTTTGTTTTTCAACGGGAAACTGCAGATGGGAACTCGTACGGACTTTGATCAATTAGTGGAACAACTTGAAACCGTATTCGATGATGCGGTGGTTTCCGGAACGGATGATGAGCTATTTGCTTGCGGCTATTTGCGGGGGCATTTCGATTTAGTCGTTGCGCAACTGGAAATGGCTGGTGAGACTCAACCGGAAAAGATTATGCCGGCTTTGCGTGAGGCAGTTCACAAAACGCGGCATGAGTTGTCTCCGGCTGACCAGACTCACATTAACAATGTACTGGACAAATTAGCTGTTAAAGCGACTAACGGAGATGCGGCGTAAAGCATCCTGAGTTAACGGCATTAACTCTCCGGTTAACTGACAGGCAATCACTTCTGCCAGAATAGGGGCAGAAGTGAAGCCTCGTGACCCCAGCGCTGTAATAACATATAAGTTTTCGGCAACCGCTCCGGTAACAGGCTGGTGATCGGGGCTGGTCGCCCGTACCGAGACTCTTTGAGATGTTAATTGCAGAGACTCAGCCCATTGCTGCCTCGCGTTTTCAGCCAGTTGTTTCAGGTTTTCCTCGTCATCCTCCGGGGTTGGTTCTAAATCGTCTCTATCGCGATTAAAGGTTGCGCCAACACAGTGATGGTTGCCATCTTCCGGAACTAAATACCCTTTAAAGCATAAAACCGTTTTCAGCGAAGACAATAACGGTGTTGTTTGAATCAGACTGACTTGTCCGCGAACCGGTTGTATTGGCAGCGGTTTAACGCTTTCCGGCAATAACGAGTTGATGTGATGACCCGTGGCAATGAGAACCCGCTCAGCGGCCAGCAAACTTCCGTCCTTTAGTGATATCTGCCAACTTCCACTTTCAGTTTTCTCCAGAGCCTTAGCTTCGCCTTCAATAAGATCAATTTGTGCTGCTTCTAAAAGACTTTTGACCACAGCCGCCGGTCGTAACCATCCGGCTCTAGGATAATGCAGCGCCGGAACCGCCAGTGGAATCCCGGCTTCTTGATCTGCCTCCGGCTGAGATAAATAGCGTACTGTGTCTGGCGCGTAAAGTTTATCGGCTATACGTTGGTAACGCTTAGCTCTGTCTTCGTTAAAGGCAGGCTGCATAACGCCCACAGGAAACCAGTGGGTGGCACAAAAATTACGGTAGAAGCTGGTGGCTGTGGAGAACGCCTGCCAGTAGAAACGACTGAGCGGCGTATGCTCGGCGTGTAACAGAGGATAAACTGCTCCTTGGGGGTTTCCGGATGCACCGTCAGCAGTACCGGCACTAATAACTCTGACGTTCACGCCTCTTTGCTTCAGTGCCAGGGCTGAACATGCCGCACTAATGCCGCCACCAATAATGGTAACGTCACGCCTGTCGTAATATTTCTGACAAACTTCGGCGTTATGGTAGTGACCACAAAGCATTTCCCGTTTGCGACCAAAGCCAGCTACTTTTTGAACTTCGAATCCGCTTTGCTGTAGTGATCTTCTGACACTGCCTGCAGCGGTAAAAGTCGCAAAGGTTGTTTCTTTATGTGCGGTTTGCTTCATGGCATCAAAAAGTGTTGGCTGCCACATTTCCGGGTTCTTTGCCGGAGCAAAACCGTCGAGAAACCAGGCGTCAATTTGGTGTTGTGCCTGCGGAAGCCATTCTGGTAGCAGCTCATTAAGGTCGCCTATCCACAGATCCAGAATGACGCGGCCCTGTGATAGGATAATGCGATGACAGCCGGGATCAGTTGCCGGGTAATGCTCCAGGAACAACTGACTGAATTCCGCTATTGGTTCTAATAATTGGTATGCTTGTTCAAGTTGCTGGCGCGATAAAGGGAACTTTTCGAAACTGACAAAATGGAGACGTGTGTTGGCGGGTGCCTGCTCTAAAAAACGTTTCCAGGTCAGAAGAAAGTTCAAGCCTGTACCAAACCCGGTTTCGGCTATGGTAAAGCTGTAATGAGCTGGCAGCGATAACCAGCGCTCCGGTAATCCGTTTTGCGCCAGAAATACGTACTGACTTTCGTCAACACCGCTTTCGACAGAAAAATAAATATCATCGAAAGTAGTGGAAACGGGTACGCCTTGCTCGTTAAACTGAACAGATGAATTAGAATTCAAGCGGCTATCCCATGATTTATTGGTTGATGAACGCTATAATAACAACTTTACGAACAACAGTGGACAAAGCAGACCACATTCACACACGACGTTGGTAAGATATCGACGTAGAAATGTCAGACAGGATTATAGAATGAGAAGAGCTGTTATCACCGGACTTGGTATTGTATCAAGTATCGGGAACAATCAAGAAGAAGTGCTGGAATCATTACGCAACGGCAAATCGGGTATTACCCGTTCAGAATCTTTTGCTGAAATGGGACTTCGCTGCCAGGTTTGGGGAGCTGTTGATTTAGATCCTAAAGACCATATTGACCGCAAAGCGTTGCGTTTCATGGGCGATTCGGCGGCTTATGCTTACATCGCTATGGCTCAGGCTATCGAAGATTCAGGCTTAACCGAAGAGCAGGTTTCTCACCCGCGTACGGGGTTAGTTGTTGGTTCCGGTGGCGCTTCTGGTGAACATCAGGTTGCAGCAGCTGATATTTTGCGTGAACGTGGCGTGAAAAAAGTTGGTCCATACATGGTACCTCGTTGCATGGCGTCAACGACTTCAGCGTGCCTGGCAACACCTTTTAAAATTAAAGGCGTTAACTATTCAATAAGTTCTGCTTGTGCAACCTCTGCGCACTGTATCGGCCATGCACTGGAATTAATTCAGTTCGGCAAACAAGACCGCGTATTTGCCGGCGGTGGTGAAGAACTGCACTGGACACTAGGCATGGAATTTGACGCCATGGGCGCATTAAGTACTAAGTACAATGATACGCCTGAAAAAGCTTCACGTACTTACGACCAGGGTCGTGACGGTTTCGTACCTGCTGGTGGTGGCGGTATTCTGGTTATTGAAGAACTGGAAGCGGCAAAAGCTCGTGGCGCCAAAATTTACGGTGAAATTGTAGGTTATGGTGCGACTTCAGACGGTTACGATATGGTAGCTCCGTCGGGTGAAGGCGCTGTTCGCTGTATGAAAATGGCGATGGAAACGGTAGATACTCCAATCGACTATTTGAACACCCACGGTACCAGTACACCGGTTGGCGACGTTAAAGAGTTAGAAGCTATTCGGGAAGTTTTCCCGGAGAAAACCCCGATGATTAGCGCGACAAAAGCAATGACAGGACACGCCTTGGGTGCCGCAGGTGTTCATGAAGCAATCTATTCATTGCTGATGCTTAAAAATGGTTTTGTTACACCTTCAATCAATATTGAAGAGCTGGATGAAAAAGCCGACGGCATGAACATTATTCAGCAGACAACTGAAGCACCACTGCGAACGGTTATGTCTAATAGCTTTGGCTTCGGTGGTACAAACGCATCGTTAGTGATGCGCCAATACTCTGAATAATCGACAAGATCGGTTACTTCGATGAAAATCGTTGCCGATCAGAATATTCCCGCACTTTCCGACTTATTGTCGGGTGCGGGAACACTTTCCTACTTTTCTGAACGAATCCCTCCGCAGAAACTATTGGCAGAAGCTGATGCTTTACTCGTACGTTCTGTGACTCAAGTTGATGAATCTCTCTTAGAGCAAGCTCCTAAACTTAAATTTGTTGCGTCCGCAACCATTGGCACTGAGCATATAAATATTCAGGCTTTAAAAGAGCGGGGCATTGTGTTTGCCCACGCGCCGGGGGCGAATGCGCAATCAGTTGGTGAGTATGTTTTGTGCGCGGTGCTCAATTGGTTAAGTGACCAACCCCGGTATGTAGCTGACGAAATCGATGTTGCCATTGTTGGTGCCGGGCATACGGGAAAAGCCGCCGGAAAGAGGCTGGAAGCTCTGGGACTCAATGTTCATTATTATGATCCGCCCTTGTGTAAAAAAGGCGTTAAGTTTGTGCATGACCATTGGCAGCGTGTACTAACGGCCGATATTATCTCCTGCCATGTCCCCTTGACGCGGGACGGCGATTTCCCGACTCAGCATTTGTTTGAAAATACGGCATTGCAGTCACTGCATTCGCAGCAGTTATTAATTAACGCCAGCCGGGGTGCTGTTATCGATAACAACGCTTTACTGGAGCGAGTCGAGCAGGGTGAGCGCCCATCGCTGGTGCTGGATGTATGGGAGAATGAACCCGAAGTATTGTCAGGTTTAGTGCCTTATGTTGATATCGCAACTCCACATATTGCCGGACACAGTCTGGAAGGTAAAGTCGGCGGGGCGGTAATGATTTCAAATGCATTGCTGGAACACTTTGGTAAGCCCGCCGATAAGACTTTGTCTGATGTGTTGCCGAGAACGGCCTGGAATGAACGTGATGCCGATGAGTTGAATTCACTGGAAAGTCTTAATTTTTGGGCAAAAGAACATTTCGACTTGTTCCTGGACGATGAACTTTTTCGGCAACGGGGTCTCACTCGCGACGGTTTTGATAGTTTACGACGCAATTATCGCAAAGAAAGCCCGCGTAGAGAGTTCATTAATCAGGTCGTTACATGCCATAATAGCGAGCAATACATCCAGTTTTTACAGTTGGGCTTTAATGCTCAACAATTGCCTAAGTAAGGAGTTAGCATGTCACATGGGTTTCGCGTTGCCGTATTAGGTGCAACAGGTTTAGTAGGCCAGCAAATGATAGAGATTTTAGCTGAGCGAAAATTCCCGGTGGCAGAACTTTTCCCGTTAGCAAGTGCACGTTCTGCTGGCGCTACAGTCGATTTTAATGGCGAAGAAATAGAAGTCTTAGATGCTGGTGAGTTCGACTGGTCTAATGCTGATATCGCGTTCTTTTCAGCGGGCGGTTCAATTTCACGCGAGTTCGCGCCTAAAGCCGCTGAAGCCGGTTGTGTGGTTATTGATAACACCTCTGAATATCGCTACGAACCGGATATTCCCTTGGTGGTGCCGGAGGTTAATGCCTGGGCGCTAGCCGATTTCAGAAACCGCAATATTATTGCTAACCCGAATTGCTCGACCATTCAAATGATGGTGGCACTTAAGCCTATTCATGATGCGGTTGGTATTGAGCGCATAAATGTCAGCACCTATCAGTCGGTATCTGGTGCTGGTAAAGAAGCGATGGAAGAGCTGGCAAAGCAGACTGCAGAACTTTTAAACGGCAAGAAGCCGACGGTCGCGAACTTCAGTCGACAAATTGCTTTCAACTGTATTCCTCAAATAGATGTTTTTCAGGAGAATGACTACACCAAAGAAGAAATGAAAATGGTGTGGGAAACCCAAAAGATATTTAATGACCCTAGTATTCGGGTGAATCCTACGGCGGTAAGGGTTCCTGTATTTTTCGGACACGCAGAAGCCATTCATATTGAAACGCGGCAGCCAATTACCGCTGAGCATGCAAAACAGCTGTTAAGTGAAGCTCCAGGTGTTACTTTAATGGAGCAGCGCGAGGAATTTCCGACTCAAGTGGGAAATGCCGCTGGCAATGACGATGTCTTTGTAGGGCGGGTACGGGAAGATATCAGCCACCCTAACGGACTTAACCTGTGGGTTGTATCGGACAACATACGCAAAGGCGCGGCAACCAATAGCATACAAATTGCGGAAGCTTTAATTCGTGATTACTGGTAATTTAAGCAGCTGTATGTCATAAAGTTTTTTTAACGAACGCCGTTAAAGATAAGAGCAAAGCGCGGGCAGAGACTAAAGGATGAGAAAAACCAAGATAGTGCAGGTACTGAGATACTTCTCGCTGGCAGCCATTGTGTTGTCCGGCAGCATGACTGTCGCTGCAGCAGGTTGGCAGGATGGTGTCGTTATAAAAGGCGAGAAAGGCTCAGAAGCAACCGATGTGCGTATCGGCCAGGAGCGCTATGGGCCTATAAGCAGCAACGATACACTGTGGGATATTGCGCGGCGTTATAAGCCTCATTCCAGTGTGACTCAGTATCAGACTATGGTTGCTATTGTGCAGGCGAACGACGATGCCTTCGTCGATGGTAATATGAACCGCATGCTCGATGGTTTTTACCTGCGTATACCTTCTTTGCAAGAAATCAAAATGGTTAACCCCGAAGCTGCTCGCCGGCAAGTCGTGGTTGATGGTCAGTTGAAAAACAAGTCTCAACAACTCTCACAAGCTCAGCAGGACACCCAGAAAACTCGCGCCGAACAGCAGCAGTTACTGGAACAGGCCAGAGCAAAAGCTGAACAAACCATTCAGGAAGTTGAACAGCGTCAGGAACAAAACTTTCAGGAACTACGCTCTGACATGCAGCAGTCCATGCAGGCGGTTGAACGCATGTATGGAGAGAATAAGTCTCTGCAGGAGCGTATTGACTCGTTAGCGTCGCGTTTAGATGAGCTCGCCAACAATGTGAGCAAAACCGATGAGCTTGAAGTTCAGTTTCAACAGGTATTAGCTCAACAGCGAGAAATGCTTGAACAGCAAGCCCGAGAGGAAATGGAAGAGGAGTCAGGTTTTTCCGACTGGCTGCAAAGCCCTCTGAATATGTTGCTGGTATCGGTTTTACCGGCACTGCTTATTATCGGTCTTATTGTTTTCTTCTTTTTACGCCGTTCAACGAAACCGGTAGAGGAAGATGAAGAGCCGGAAGAGAAGAGCAGCAAAGAGCTTACCGAAGAAGAAGCCGCGGCTGAACTCGATAAAGAATTGCTGGGTGATGTGCCTAACGACAGTACGGATGGCTTATTCGATATTGACGGTGAAGAAAGTGCTGACGATGAAGGCGACGACTTAAGTGCGTTAGAGGCCGAGTTAACCGGAAATTCGAGCGAACCTGAAGCCGCTGATTTGAGTGTTCGTCTTGACGATGGAAAAGACGATGCCAAGAAGGAAGAACCGAAGCCGGAAGCTGAAACTGAACCGGCTGTAGAAGACGATTTAGATGACGACGATCAGGCTGTGTTGCCGGATGAAGAAGACGAAGAGTCTAGTGAACTGTCTCAGGATGAACTAGACCGTTTGTTTGGTGAAGCCGACGATGATGACGAACAGGCTATTGACCTGTCCGTCAATGATGAAGAAGAGTCTTCGGAGTCATCGAGTGCAGGCACTGATGAACCTGTTTCAGAAGATATTGAGCAAGAAGGCGAAGCAACAGAAGAAGAGTCTGCAGTAGCGGACGTCGATGATATCGATGACATTCTGTCCGACAACGCGCCTTCAGAAACCCCTGAAGAAGCTGACAGCGATGGTGAGCCTGCAACTGATGATACGCCGGACGAAGGTGAAAGCGAATCTGATGAAGAAAACGATGATTTGTTGCCGGATGATTTTGACGACAGCGAGGTTGATGATGTTCTCGCTGAATTAGGTCTTGCAGAAAGCCAGACCGACGAGCCGGAAAGTGCGGAAGCGCAAAGCATAGAAACAAACAGCTCCGAAACAGAAAGTGAACCAGAAACTGATGAGGCTCAACCAGAAGAGGCTCCCGAAGCGGAAGAAACCGAGCTAACCTCGCAGGAGGAAAGTCAGCCTGTAGAAGAAGACTCCGAAGAGGACAATCTGGAACAGTTGTTGCAGGAGTCGGATGAGTTGACGCAGTCACTGGACGATCTGGATGACCTTGAAGAAGAAGTTCCGGACGACGATGCGGAACTTGATCAGGCTGAAGATGAAGCGGACAAAGACTTAGAATCATTATTTGGCGGTACCGATAATGCGGATAATATTGTCGATGAAGATGAGCCGGCTACAGAAGAAGACGACACCGAAAGCGAAGCCGAAACTGATGCATTTAGTGCTACCGACGATGATGAATTTGTGGATATTGACTCCTTAATGGCGGATGCCGATGAGGAAGACGAAGACAGCGATCGCTATCAGTCGTCGGCAGTAAAAGACGTTTTACCGGATGATGAGTCGGGAAATGCCGAAGGTGCTCCAGAAGATGATGATCCGGCGGGGCAGCTCGACCTGGCCAGAGCCTATATTGAAATGGGCGAAGAGGACGAAGCACGGGAAGTTCTTCAGCAATTAGCAGAAGGTGATGATGAAGCGCTGGCAAATGAAGCTAAGGCGCTGCAACAGAAACTAGATTCGTAGGATAAAGTAGTATGCGAATGGCCTTATGCCTTGAATACGACGGCAGTCGTTATTATGGATGGCAACGACAACGTGAAGTAGCCAGTGTTCAACAGTGTGTTGAAGAGGCTTTGAGTAAAATAGCGAATGCTCCTGTTGAGGTAACCTGTGCTGGCAGAACAGATGCTGGCGTTCACGCTACCGCGCAGATAGTGCATTTTGATGTCCCGGTACCAAGAGCTGACGTAGCCTGGACGTTAGGCGTGAACAGTAATCTGCCAGCTGGCATTGCTGTGCGTTGGGCGCAAGAAGTTGACAGTGATTTCAGTGCGCGTTTTAGTGCGACGTCGCGACGTTACCGCTATATTATTGCTAATACCAGATTTCGTCCGGGTATTCATTCGGCCGGGGTCAGTCACTATCATCAGCCACTTGATGCAGAAGTTATGCAAAAAGGTGCTCAGGCGCTTATTGGTGAACACGACTTTACTGCCTTCCGGGCATCTCATTGTCAGTCGCATACGCCGTTTCGTAAGGTTTCCGATTTAACGATTGAACGCCGTGGCGATTATATTATCGTGGATATTTCAGCGAATGCTTTTTTGCACCATATGGTGCGCAATATTGTCGGCAGTCTGATCGTTGTTGGCCAGCATCTGCAGCCGCCGGAGTGGATTGGCGAACTGCTAAGAGAAAAAGATCGCACCAAGGCAGCTGCTACAGCGAAACCCGGCGGACTTTACCTGGTGGCAGTAACCTACCCGGAACACTATAATATACCCGATGCTCCACTGGGACCTTTGTGGCTAGGCGATTAAGAGTCACTGTTATGACCTCTTTGCTTGACCCATTTGTGGTACCATGTAAGCTACATCAAATTGACTAATAACAGCCTTTGGGCGGAATAGTATGAGCTGGATAGAAAGAATTCTTGCGAAGCCAAAAATTAACAAACGACGTGGCGTTCCAGAGGGCGTGTGGAGTAAGTGCACGGCCTGTGGCAATATTATTTATAAGGCTGATTTAGAACGCAGTCTTAATGTTTGCCCTAAGTGTGATCATCACATGCGGGTCACCGGGCGCAGCCGCTTAGATATTTTTCTGGATAAAGACAATCGCGAAGAAATAGGCACAGATTTAGAGCCAAAAGACGTTTTGCGCTTTAAAGATTCCAAAAAATACAAAGACCGTATTGCTGCCGCACAAAAAAGCACGGGTGAGAACGATGCCTTAATTGCCGAGAAAGGTACCGTAAAAGGCGTTCCTTTAGTCGCAGTTGCCTTTGACTTTAACTTTATGGGCGGCTCCATGGCATCGGTAGTAGGGGCTAAGTTTGTATTGGCTGCCGAAGTCTGCCTTAAGCATCGTATTCCGCTGGTATGTTTTTCTGCCTCTGGCGGTGCCCGTATGCAGGAAGCTCTGATGTCGTTAATGCAAATGGCTAAGACCTCTGCGGCTTTAGCCCGTATGAGCGAAGAAGGTCTGCCGTTCATCTCGATATTAACCGACCCTACCATGGGTGGTGTTTCTGCTAGTCTGGCAATGTTGGGTGATATTCATATTGCCGAACCAAAAGCACTCATCGGTTTTGCCGGACCTCGAGTTATCGAGCAAACGGTTCGTCAAACCTTACCGGAAGGTTTTCAACGCGCTGAGTTCTTGCTGGAACATGGGGCTATCGACATGATTACCGACCGTCGTGATATGCGCGATACTGTTGCCCGTTTGTTGGCGAAAATGCAAAACTTACCTTCTACCGAAGCTACGGAAGTAAGCGTAAACGAGTAATGGCGGAAATATCTTTATCAGCTCCTGCAGCGACAGCGTCACTGCAGGAGTGGTTGACCTACCTCGAACATCTTCATCCGAAAAATATCGATATGGGTCTGGAGCGTGTAGCCAGAGTCGCTGCTAATGCCGGCGTATTAAAGCCCGCATCTTTAGTCATAACGGTTAGCGGAACCAATGGTAAAGGCTCAACAGTTTGCTATCTGGAAACCATTCTGCAGGCGGCGGGCTACACTACCGGCGTTTATACCTCACCGCATATTACCGAGTATCGCGAGCGGGTTCGGGTTAATGCGCAAGAATTGCCGGACTCCGAACACGTTAAAGCATTTCATGCTATTGAGCAGGCTCGTAACAATACGTCATTAACTTATTTTGAGTTCGGTACTTTAGCCGCGCTTTGGTTAATGGGTCGCCAGTCTCCGGATGTCGCTATTCTTGAGGTCGGTCTTGGTGGGCGGTTAGACGCGGTTAACTGTGTTGATGCAGACGTGGCTGTGGTCACCAGCATCGGCATCGATCACATTGCTTTTCTCGGAAATAATCGTGAACACATAGGGTATGAAAAGGCCGGTATTGCCAGAGCGGGTAAACCATTAATTTGCGGTGAAGCAAATCCAACGGCCAGTATTGCAGAAAGCGCGGAGCGTATAGGAGCTAAGCTTTATCAAGTCGGGCGTGAATTTCATCGTACCGAATACAAAGAAAGCTGGAGTTATCGCAGTCAGAACACCCAATTGAATGACTTACCGTTACCCAAACTGCCTCTTATCAATGCGTCAACAGCCATTGCGGCTATCGAACAATTGCCGTTACCAGTCAGCTTATCGGCTATTCGTGAAGGTATCACCCAGGCAAGTCTGGCCGGGCGAATGCAATCTCATAACGTTGATGGTATTGAAATTTTGCTGGATGTTGCGCATAACCCGCAGGCTGCAGTTTATGCCTGTCGCTATTTACGTAAGTTTTATCCCGAGCATAACGTTATCGCTGTGGTTGGTATGCTAAGTGATAAAGACCATGCCGGTGTCGCTAACGCATTGAGCTCTCAGGCTTCTGCCTGGTATCTTGGTTCACTGTCGGAACCGCGTGGTGAAACTGCGGATAACTTGGTGACCAGTGCTAAATTACCTACAGAATCCTGTTATTTGTTTGAATCTGTGGAGCAGGCATTTGCTGCTGCAGTAGCAGCAGCGCAGCAATGGCAAATGAATCATGGTAAGGCTCTGGTTTTCGGCTTCGGCTCGTTTTACACTGTAGCGAGAATTAACGCGTACCTAAAAGGAGTTTGAGTTTGTCCAGTCCTCTGCAAAATCGTCTCGTTGGCACTTTAATACTTGTGGCGTTAGCCGTGATCATTATTCCTGATGTGCTTGATGGCGAAAAGAAAGGGCCTGTGGAACCAATGGAAACTATTCCGTTAAAGCCCGCAGTAGAGGAGCAGCTACAGAAACCTGAAACTCTCTCAGATACAACAGTAGCAGAGCCCGTTACGGTTGAAGAAGCGTCATCAAATGTTGAGAAGACAGCAGATGAGGCCTCTCCCGTTAACGAAGACAACGACGTTCAGGCGCCACCACGCGAACCTGCAGAGTTTGCTGCCGATGGTAAAGCCTGGGTTATTCAGTTAGGTGCTTTTAGTCAGGAAGACAGCGTTAAGCGACTAATTTCTCAGTTACAGGCAAAGGGTTTTGCCGCATACTCACAAAAAGCCTCAGGCGGCTCTTTGATTCGTGTATTGGTTGGTCCGGATACGTCTAAATCAGAACTTGAAAAGCAATTAACGCCATTAAAAGAGTTAACCGGTCTTGAAGGTAAGGTCATTACCTACCGGCCATAAGTTTTGCAATATATGCGAAAAGAAATCACATTATGAATCGCATTCTGTTAAAATCGCCCGCGTCTTTAGCTCAGCAATTGTGAGTCACTATGCTCTGGATTGACTACGCCATTATCATTGTTATTGGCCTTTCTACGCTTATCAGCCTGGTAAGAGGATTCGTTAAAGAAGCCGTATCTCTGGCCATCTGGATAGCAGCTTTTTTCATCGCTAGTCAGTTCTACGAAGATCTTGCGGTATACTTTACCCAAATTGGTGACCCGTTGGTCAGAAACGCAGCCGCTATTGCCGCTCTATTTGTAGCGACACTTATTCTGGGCGCTATTATCAACTATATTCTTTCTCAATTAGTCCATCACACCGGCTTGTCCGGAACCGACCGGGTACTTGGTCTGGTTTTTGGTGCCTTACGCGGAGTGCTAATTGTCAGTGCGTTATTATTCTTTATCGACTCCTTTACTACCTTATCTTCCAGTGACTGGTGGAAGGAGTCCGTGTTAATTCCCCATTTCGGTGTATTTATTCAGTGGTTTTTCAGTTACCTGGAAAACAGCTCCAGTTTTTTAGTCCCTCAACCTGTATAAAAAGGTGAAAAGACATGTGTGGTATTGTTGGTATTGTTGGTAAGCAACCCGTTAACCAAGCGCTTTACGATGGGTTAACTATGCTTCAACATCGTGGCCAGGACGCCGCTGGTATTATGACAGTTGATGAACACTGTACTTTGCGTTTAAGAAAAGCCAACGGACTGGTGCGGGATGTGTTCCATACGCGTCACATGCACCGCTTGTCGGGTAACGTCGGTATTGGTCATGTGCGTTATCCTACGGCCGGAAGTTCGAGCTCAGCAGAAGCGCAGCCATTCTATGTTAACTCGCCTTTTGGTATTGCCATGGCGCACAACGGTAACTTAACTAATGCTGCTGACGTTCAGGAACATTTGTTTCAAACGGCCCGTCGTCATATTAATACCACCTCCGACTCGGAAATTTTGCTGAACATTTTTGCCAATGAGCTGGATAAAAACGAGAGTTTAACGCTGAGCGAAGAAGACGTTTTTCGCACCATGACCGCGGTTCACCGTCAGGTTCGTGGTTCTTACGCTGTGGTAGCCATGATTCTGGGTCATGGCATGGTTGCATTCCGTGACCCATGGGGCATTCGTCCTTTAGCTCTGGGTAAACGTGATACCGAAGACGGCGAAGAGTACATTGTTGCCTCTGAAAGCGTTGCCATTGACGGCACCGGTTTTAAATATATGCGCGATGTCGAGCCTGGCGAAGCTATTTATATTACAAACGATGGAAAGCTGTATTCTCGTCAGTGCGCTGATAAGCCAATACATTGTCCGTGTATTTTTGAGTACGTGTACTTTGCGCGTCCCGACTCGTTTATTGATGGCATTTCGGTCTATGCCTCTCGGGTTAATATGGGCCGTAAGCTGGGCGAGAAGATAAAGCGTGATTACGGCGAACTCGATATTGATGTGGTTATTCCAATTCCTGAAACCAGCTGTGATATCGCTTTAGAGATAGCCAGCGTGCTGGACTTGCCTTATCGCCAGGGCTTTGTGAAAAACCGTTATATTGGTCGTACCTTTATTATGCCGGGACAGACTCAGCGACGTAAATCAGTACGCCGAAAGTTAAATGCCATTAGCGCGGAATTCCGTGGTAAAAATGTTCTACTGGTTGATGATTCAATTGTACGTGGAACAACATCAGAGCAAATAATTGAAATGGCTCGTGAAGCCGGTGCGAAAAAAGTGTATTTTGCATCAGCGGCTCCGGAAATTCGCTTCCCGAACGTTTACGGCATTGATATGCCAAGCGCTAATGAGCTTATTGGTCACGGACGTGAAGCAACGGAAATTCGTGACATAATTAAAGCTGATGGTCTCATTTATCAGGATCTTGACGACTTAATTGAAGCAGTAGGAGCTGAAAATCGTTCTATTAAACGTTTTGATACCTCGGTATTCAGTGGTGAATACGTAACGGGTGATGTGAGTCAGGAATATTTGGATCGTTTGCATGCGGCACGTAACGACGTTGCAAGATCCGATCGTGACGGCTCAGAAGACGCCAACCTCGAACTTCACAACGACAACGATTAATTTATTCTGAAATAAAAGACTGAGCGCTTGGCGCTCAGTCTTGCTGGAATGGATACACTGAACCCAGCTTCATAATTTGTGTTAACTCATCTAGTGCCGTACGCGATTCTTCCAATAGCGCAGGGTCACGTAAATCATCGACCGCTAATTCGTCACGGTAATGCTTCTCTACCCACTGATTCAAACGATTAAATAGCCCATCAGACATTAGACAATTCTGGTTTGCACCTGCTATTTCTTCATCGTTTAAAGCAACACGTAAACGCAAACAGGCTGGACCGCCACCGTTGCGCATACTCTGTTTCACATCAAAGTACTCAACCCGCTTAATTGGGCTGTCGGCGCTTTGCGTTAGCTGCTCAAGATAGGAACGGACATTATCGTTTTCCTGACACTCCGTAGGAGCGATAATGGTCATTTGGCCGTCGGGCGGTGTAATTAACTGAGTATTGAATAAATAGGTATTTACTGCGTCCTGAATGCTAACTTGTTCTGTACCAACTTTAATGAAATGTAGTGGGTTTTCGCCGAATTTACGTTGAATTTCTGCTAATTTCGACTCAGTATCTGCAAAGGCCTGCTCGTGATAAAAAAGCACATTCTGGTTGCCGACTGCGATAACATCATTATGGAATACGCCCTGGTCAATGACATCAGGGTTCTGTTGAATGTAAACGGTATTGTCTTCACTTAAACCATGCAACCGGGCAATTGCCTGAGAGGCTTCCAGAGTTTGTCTTGCCGGAAAGCGCTTAGGCGCTGGCTTGGAACTGTCGAAGGCGTAACGGCCAAAAACAAACAGCTCAATTCCGGCATGACCATATTCACGACACAAGCGGGTGTGGTTCGCCGCGCCTTCATCGCCAAAATGCTCGTTATCCGGTAAATGTGTATGGTGCTCAAAATAACGACCATTATTAAACATTGCCTGCAGAATACGGCCACTGGTTTGCGGTTCTAACGAACGGTGAAACTTATTGGTCAGGTTAGCCGGGGTAAAATGCACTTTCCCGTTGGCGGTATCTGCACTTGGCGAGACCGTCGCGGCATTGGCTGTCCACATACTTGAAGCGGAGCAAACGGCCTGAAATATAGCTGGTGCTCCGGTTGCTGCGCGGTACAACACCTCGGAATCAGTACCGTGGAAGCCCAGACGACGTAATGCAAAAATATCCGGGCGTTCCTGTGGTGCTAAAACGCCTTGCTTCATTCCCATATCGTGCAAGGCTTTCATTTTTTTCAGACCTTGCAGGGCAGCATGTTTGGGGCTGGAAGTTGCTTTTGCATTAGCTAAAGAGGCAACGTTGCCGAACGATAGTCCAGCGTAGTTATGAGTTGGGCCAACCAAACCGTCGTAGTTGACTTCGAAGTGTTGCATGCTCACTTGTCGATACTCCCTGCACGTATCGTGCACCTAAAAATAGAAACTTAATTGCCATTATACTGTTTTAAAACGGCCTTGAAAGCCTTTATTTTTCTGGACTTTGGCTTGCTATTCTAATTGTGACTGTTTATTTAACTTGTGCGAATTTTTATCAAATAACCGAGTTGCGGTTGTTTCTGCAAGCGATAACCGATATACCTAAAAAAGGCCGCTAAAGAGCAATTGCACTTGTAATTGTTACTGTTAGCACGTATATACACGGTCATCTACAACAAGAGAACGATTATTCTATGGCAAAATCGCTCGTCATTGTCGAGTCTCCGGCAAAAGCCAAAACGATTAATAAGTATTTAGGTAAGGACTTTGTCGTTAAGTCCAGTGTTGGTCATGTCCGTGATCTGCCTACCCGTGCCACTGAGACAATAAAGAGTAAGCCGGCTGCGGAAGTACGCAAAATGTCGCCGGATGCTAAGGCAAAATACCAGAAAGAACGTGATTATAAGCGACTGATTGCTCGTATGGGGGTTGACCCGGAAAATGACTGGGAAGCGCATTACGAGGTTCTGCAGGGAAAAGAAAAAGTCGTAAAAGAGCTAAAACAGTTAGCCAAAAAGTCAGATGAAATTATTCTGGCAACGGATTTGGACCGCGAGGGGGAGGCGATAGCCTGGCACTTGCGGGAACTTATTGGTGGTGATGACTCGCGTTATAAACGCGTGGTGTTTAACGAAATAACGAAAAAAGCGATTCAGGAGGCCTTTGAGCATCCGGCAGAGCTGAACACCGACCGGGTTAATGCGCAGCAGACTCGACGTTTCCTGGATCGGGTCGTTGGTTTTATGGTGTCGCCCTTGCTGTGGAAGAAGATCGCCCGAGGGTTGTCAGCAGGACGTGTTCAATCTGTTGCTGTAAGGCTTGTGGTTGAACGTGAGCGTGAAATTAAAGCCTTTGTACCGGAAGAGTATTGGGACGTTCATGCAGACCTAAATACGCCTGCGGACGAGTCTCTGCGCATGCAGGTGATGAAGCAGGCTGGTAAAAACTTCCGCCCGTCCAATAAACAGGAAACTGACGCGGCTTTAGCGCTACTGAAAAAAGCCGGCTATGAAATTACCGGGCGCGAAGATAAGCCGACGTCCAGCAAACCCAGCGCACCATTTATTACCTCGACTCTGCAGCAAGCCGCCAGCACCCGATTAGGCTTTGGCGTTAAGAAAACCATGATGATGGCTCAGCGTTTGTATGAAGCGGGTCACATTACGTACATGCGTACTGACTCAACCAATTTAAGTTCTGAAGCTGTCGATGCTTGTCGTGAATTAATTACCAAGGATTTTGGTAAAAACTATTTACCTGACGCTCCTATTCGCTATGGAGCAAAAAGTAATGCGCAGGAAGCGCACGAAGCGATACGCCCTTCAGACGTAAAGGTTAAGTCAGAGTCACTGGCTTCTGTTGAGCGAGATGCGCAACGTTTGTATGAACTTATCTGGCGTCAATTTGTGGCCTGCCAAATGGTACCGGCTCGTTATGACAGTACCACTTTGACGGCAACCGCCGGCGATTTTGAATTGAAAGCTCGCGGACGCGTTATGCGATTTGCCGGTTGGACAAAGGTGATGCCCCCGGCCAGTAGTAAAAAAGACGGTGATGCGACCTTGCCTGATGTGAAAAAAGGCGATGCGTTACAGCTGGAGAAACTGAACCCGGAACAACACTTTACTAAGCCACCGGCGCGTTATGGCGAGGCTTCTTTAGTCAAAGAACTAGAGAAACGAGGCATTGGTCGCCCATCAACTTATGCTTCAATTATTTCTACCATTCAGGATCGCGGTTATGTTCGGGTTGAGAGCCGTCGGTTCTTTGCTGAGAAAATGGGTGAAATTGTCAATGATCGGTTGATTGAGAACTTTACTGAGCTAATGAACTATAATTTTACGGCGGAAATGGAACAGGCTCTGGATGATATTGCCGCCGGAAAGCGGGACTGGAAAGAGACTCTGGATAAGTTTTATGCCGACTTTAAAGAGCGTCTGGAAAAAGCTGAACTGGAACCGACTGAGGGCGGCATGCGTGAGAACAGCATGGTTCTTACCGATATTGACTGCCCTGAATGTGGTCGTAAAATGGGAATAAGAACAGCTTCCACGGGGGTATTCCTTGGCTGTTCTGGCTATAACCTGCCGCCCAAAGAGCGTTGTACCAAAACGCTTAACCTGACACCGGGCGAAGAAGCTATAGAGGTGACTGACGAAGAAGAGCGTGAAACTGAAGCGCTTCGGGCCAAGAAGCGTTGTCCTAAATGTGGCACCGCAATGGACAGTTACCTTATTGACGAAAAGCGTAAATTACACGTTTGTGGTAATAACCCGACATGTGACGGTCAACTGGTTGAAGAGGGGACTTTCCGCATTAAGGGTTATGACGGACCCACCATTGAATGCGATAAGTGTGGTTCTGAAATGCAGTTAAAAACGGGACGTTTTGGTAAGTACTTTGGATGTACTAACAGTGAGTGCAAAAACACCCGGAAATTACTGCGAAGCGGAGAAGCTGCGCCACCGAAAGAAGACCCTGTGCCGTTACCTGAGTTGCCTTGTGAAGAGTCGGATGCTTATTTTGTATTAAGAGACGGTGCCTCCGGTATTTTTCTATCGGCCAATACCTTCCCTAAATCGAGAGAAACTCGGGCGGTAACGGTAAAAGAACTGGCTCAGTTTAAAGATCGTTTACCGGAAAAATTCAAGTACCTGGCAGAAGCTCCTAAGGAAGATGATGACGGTAACGATGCTATTGTTCGTTTTTCAAGAAAAAATAAAGAACAGTACGTTGTAACTGAAATTAAGAAGAAACAAACGGGGTGGAAGGCGTTCTACCGTAGCGGTAAATGGAAAGTTGAGGAAAAGTAGCTAAAAACTTACGGGCAAACACTCATTTTGCCAATAGTTAAAAGATAAAAGCTGGACTAACATAGAGCCGTGTCTATTGAAGGACACGGCACACCGGACACGGAGGTCCTAATGTTATTGTCTCGCTTGAGCATAACACTTCCCGCTGCTTTTTCGGCAGCGGGTTTTTCTTTTCTGAACCCCGTTAAAATACTGAAAAAACAATCCGGTCAGGCGAGTGTTGAACTGCTGGTCGTCTGGCCTGTTATCGTCGCCTGCGTTTTTACTTTTGTTCAGGCTCTCTTTATTTGGTGGGCGCAGCAAACACTCACGGTAGCGAATCAGTATGCTGTGAGAGCGGGAAGCCTTAACCATGGTAACAATAATGCCATGGTGAACACGCTGGCGGCAGGAATGGCCGGTTTAAAACCACAACTGGACATAGATAACAAAATAGCCGCGGCGGCCGAGTCGATAGCTAAACAGCGACTGCATTTCTCGCGGTTTGGACAATTAAAGGTTCTCTCGCCCAGTACTGATGATTTTCGTCAGTTTTCCGACTGGCGTTGGGATAATGAATTGCAAAAAGATGTATTGGAAATTTCGGTCGATCATTATCATGCCCGGGCTGGAGATAACGCCTCCGAGGAATGGCATCAGGCACGCGTTCTGGTCATTGAAACTTATTGGTGCTTGCCACTGGAAATTCCAATTGCTGCTGATTTTCTGGCAGCAACGCAGAGTTTACTCTCAGATTCAAAAGCTGCGACTTACTGTGCAGGTCGAAGCACTTTATTCGATAAACCGTTGTGGGGGTTATCGAATACCGCTCAACATGTCATGTTAAGCGGCTACCGACAACAATAAAACTTAACGAACGTCGTGATAATCGACACAGGCCTGTAATGTGTTCTCAATTAACGAAGCAACTGTCATGGGGCCAACGCCGCCGGGAACTGGAGTGATCCAGCCAGCTCTTTCGGCAGCGACAGAGAATTCTACGTCACCGGTTAACCGACCATCGGGCAGGCGATTCATTCCTACATCTATGACAATGGCTCCAGGCTTAATCCACTCGCCTGGTATGAACTCCGCTTTGCCTACTGCAACAACGACGATATCGGCACGCTTTACATGATCGGATAAGTCTTTGGTAAAGCGATGACACACCGTTGTTGTTGCTCCGGCCAGTAATAATTCCAGACTCATTGGACGACCAACAATATTCGATGCACCGACAACCACTGCATTTAAACCGTGTAAGTCGACTTGTGTGTGTTCTAACAGTGTCATAATGCCCTTGGGGGTACAGGGGCGCAAAGCAGGAATACGTTGTGACAAGCGTCCGATATTAAAAGGGTGAAAGCCGTCGACATCTTTATCCGGCCGAATTCTCTCTAAAATCGGTGTTGCATCCAGACCTGCAGGCAACGGAAGCTGAACTAAAATGCCATCAATGGCGTCGTCATCGTTCAGTTCTTCAATGAGCTTTTCAAGTTCTTCCTGTGTAGTGGTTATTGGCAAGTCGTAATCAAACGAGCGGAAACCAACGTCTTCACAGGCACGACGCTTGTTGCCCACGTAAACTTCTGAAGCGGCGTCGCTTCCGACCAGGACAACAGCTAACCCAGGCGCCCGTAAGCCGGAATCAAGGCGTTCTTTTACTTGCTGTTTGACCGATTGGCGAACAGTGGCAGCGATGGTTTTACCATCGATAATTTGAGCTGGCATAATGACGTTCCCAAAGATGAGAGAATTCAAGGTGATATACAAGCGCATTGTAACTTTTTTCTGCCCTGAATGTCACCGGTTGTTGGTTTAGTCGTCAGGTTGTTGTAAAAGTAGCCAGTCGGCATCGATAACAGAAAAAAAGTTTGACGGGTCAGTCTTCAGCAGGTAATATTCGCCACCGTTGTCGACCAGCAATAGTGTTTTTAAAAGCTGCGTCTGACACGGCTTTCGGAGAAATTCGGCGATTAGCGCAGTTTGGTAGCGCACTTGGTTTGGGTCCAAGGGGTCGCAGGTTCAAATCCTGCATCGCCGACCATTCTCTTGACGGTTTATTGGTTCGATATGCGCCCGTAGCTCAGTTGGATAGAGCAACGGCCTTCTAAGCCGTGGGTCGCAGGTTCGAATCCTGCCGGGTGCGCCATAACGCGCCAAAGAAATCACTCAGTGGTGGGTGTAGCTCAGTTGGTAGAGCCCCGGATTGTGATTCCGGTTGTCGTGGGTTCAAGTCCCATCATCCACCCCATTTCTTTTGAAGTAACATCCTGTATATCGGCGATTAGCGCAGTTTGGTAGCGCACTTGGTTTGGGTCCAAGGGGTCGCAGGTTCAAATCCTGCATCGCCGACCATTACACTAATTCCCCTTTTTCTTTTCAGCCACTACTGCTACATTTATCTAATACTTAATCAAAAGATTTTGTTGTTAATCCTTGGCTGGAGCTATTGTTATGGACTTTAAGAAAAGTTTAAAGAATCCCGCTGAAGCGTTTGATTCTCCGCAAGACGTGGCAAACGATCCTGAGCTTTCAAACGAGCAGAAAATCGAAGTGCTGACGCAGTGGCGTTATGATGAATTGGAAACCGAAGTCGCCGATCAAGAAAACATGGCCGGGGACAAACCGGATAAACTGGGCGAAATCAACAATCTACTCCTTGAGCTTAAAGACAAATCTTAGTTATTTTTCCTTCCGTTAAAGTGAAGCCTAAAAATTGCCGCTCGGGGGCTCGACTCCGGGCGGTCACCTCGCTATAATGCTGCGTCATTTTTAAAGGTCAACGCCGTTGCCGTATCTCATTTTTATAATGATAAGTTGATGCGCGTAACATTCATTGATTGAAACCGAGGTAATGAAGCAATGCAGGTTTCTGTAGAGACAACTCAAGGTTTAGAACGTCGTGTGACTGTTACAGTCCCGGCAGATACAATTGATAGCGAAGTAAAACGCTTATTAAAAGAAGAATATCGCCATCGTCGTGTGAATGGTTTCCGCAAAGGAAAAATTCCACCAAACGTATTACAAAAGCTGTTTGGTCGCGAAGCCCGTTCACGTGCAGCGTCAAGTATCATGCAAAGTAAGTACTTTGAAGCTGTTATGCAGGAAAAACTGAACCCTGCTGGCGCACCTGCAATTGAACCTAAAGTCAATGAGCCAGGTAAAGATCTTGAGTTCACGGCTACGTTCGAAGTGTATCCAGAAGTAGAAGTACAGAACCTGGACAAAGTAAAAGTTGAAAAGCCTGCTGTTGAAGTCACCGAGAAAGACGTCGACAACATGCTGGAAACGTTGCAGAAGCAACACGCTGACTGGAAAGAAGTTAAGCGTAAATCCAAAAAGGGTGACCGTGTCACTATGGATTTCGTTGGTTCTATTGACGGTGAAGAATTTGAAGGCGGTAAAGCTGACGACTTCGCGCTTGAGCTGGGTGAAGGTCGTATGATTCCCGGGTTTGAAGATCAAATCAAAGGAATTAAAGCGGGCGAAGAAAAGACTATCGAAGTCACTTTCCCGGAAGATTACCACGCTGAAAATCTGAAAGGTAAAGAAGCGCAATTTGTGGTAACTGCTAAGAAAGTTGAAGCACGTGACCTGCCTGAGCTAAACGATGAGTTCGTTGCATTGTTCGGTGTGAAAGAAGGCGGCGTTGAAGCGTTGAAAGAAGAAGTTCGCAAAAACATGGAACGCGAGCTGAAAAACGCAGTGAAAGCAAAAGTTAAAGAACAAGTACTGAAAGGTATTGTTGAAAACAACGACGTTGAAATGCCTAAATCAATGATCGACCAGGAAATTGATCAGTTGCGTAAGCAAGCTGCTCAACGTTTCGGTGGTAATGTTGAACAAATGCCTGACTTACCGGCTGAGCTGTTCGAAGAACAAGCGAAAGAGCGTGTTAAAGTTGGTTTGTTATTAGGTGAAGTTATTCGTGGTAATGAACTTAAAGCTGATGATGAGAAAGTTGATGAAATCATCGCAACTGCAGCTTCTGCTTATGAAGATCCGCAGGAAGTTGTGGAATACTACAAGTCAAACAACGATATGATGCAGCAAGTCCGTAACTTAGCGTTGGAAGAGCAAGCAATCGAATTCGTGTTGGAAAAAGCCTCGGTTAAAGACAAAAAAGCGAGCTTTGATGACATCATGAATCCGAAGCAGCAGTAATCTCGTGTAACGGAATCCTTGACGGGTCCCGCTACAGCTTGGTTTAATGGCTCGTATGACCTCATACGAGCCATTTTTATTTCAGGAGCTTTATAAAACATGTCGAGCGATATTCAGGATCCAATGGCACAGCTAGTCCCTATGGTCGTCGAGCAGACTTCGAAAGGTGAGCGCTCTTACGACATCTACTCACGTCTCTTAAAAGAACGTGTCATTTTTTGTTGTGGTCAGGTAGAAGACCACATGGCTAATCTCATTGTGGCTCAGCTACTGTTTTTAGAATCAGATAATCCTGATAAAGACATTTATCTGTACATTAATTCGCCTGGTGGCGTAGTGACGGCTGGTATGGCTATTTACGATACCATGCGTTTTATTAAGCCGGACGTTAGCACCGTATGTATGGGACAAGCAGCTAGTATGGGAGCATTTCTGTTAGCTGGTGGTGCTCAGGGTAAACGTTATTGTCTGCCTAATTCCCGAGTGATGATTCACCAGCCTTTGGGTGGATTCCAGGGACAAGCGTCAGATTTTGAAATTCATGCGAAACAAATTTTGGATCTGAAAGAGCGCTTAAACCGTATGTTAGCGGAGAACACAGGTCAGGATTACGAGAAGGTGGCCAGAGACACCGATCGCGATCACTTTTTATCGGCAGAAGAGTCAATCGATTACGGCCTGGTTGATGGTATTTTACGTCAGCGTGGCGAAGAGTCCTGAGTTGGCACAGAGCAGTTAGGAGAAAAGCATGACGGATCAGTCCAAAGGTGACGGCGATAAGCCGCTATATTGCACTTTTTGTGGCAAAAGTCAGCACGAAGTTAAGAAGCTTATTGCAGGACCGTCCGTGTTCATTTGTGATGAATGCGTTGAGCTATGCAATGACATTCTAAAAGAAGAAATTCATCAACTGTCTCCGGTTCCGGATCAGGATGAGTTGCCTGTGCCAAAAGCTATTCGTAAGAATTTAGACGACTATGTTATTGGTCAGGATCGCGCCAAAAAGGTGTTATCAGTAGCTGTATATAATCACTACAAACGCTTACGGGGTTCAGCGAAGCAGGAAGTTGAGCTTGGCAAAAGTAACATCCTGCTAATTGGGCCGACAGGCTCAGGAAAAACGTTCCTGGCTGAAACCTTAGCACGTTATTTGGATGTGCCATTTACTATGGCGGATGCAACAACGTTAACCGAAGCGGGCTATGTTGGCGAAGACGTTGAAAATATTATTCAGAAACTTTTACAGAAGTGTGATTACGACGTTGAGAAAGCAGAGCGTGGTATTGTCTATATCGATGAGATTGATAAGATTTCCCGTAAGTCGGACAATCCGTCGATTACTCGCGATGTCAGTGGCGAAGGCGTACAACAAGCCTTGCTGAAATTGATTGAAGGAACCGTTGCTTCTGTTCCGCCACAAGGTGGCCGGAAACATCCTCAACAAGAGTTTTTACAAGTCGACACATCAAAAATTCTGTTTATTTGTGGTGGTGCTTTTGCAGGCTTGAATAAAGTTATCGAGCAACGCCTGTCTACCGGAACCGGTATTGGTTTTGGAGCAGAAGTTAAGAGTAAGACGCAAAGTGAAGAAGGGGCAATTATTGCTAAAGTAGAACCGGAAGATTTGGTTCGCTATGGTTTAATTCCCGAGTTCATTGGTCGCTTACCGGTTGTGGCTACGTTAGATGAGCTAGATGAAGAAGCGCTGATTGAAATTTTGCGTGAACCAAAGAATGCGTTAACCAAACAGTATTCAGCTTTGTTTGAAATGGAAGATGTTGAACTGGAGTTTCGTGAAGACGCTTTAAGAGCTATCGCGAAAAAAGCCATGGCTCGCAAAACAGGTGCTCGTGGTTTACGTTCCATTGTTGAAGGTGTTCTGTTGGGTACTATGTATGAACTGCCTTCTATTGAAGGGGTCGCGAAAGTTGTGGTGGATGAGTCGGTAATCGCTGGTGAATCCGATCCTATTCTAATTTACGCGAATCAGCAGAAAAATAAGCAGGCTTCGGGCGAATAATCTGAAACTGTATTAAAAGTGTTCGAAAAAGGGCCGGAAAGGCCCTTTTTTTCTGTCAAGGATTGAACTTTCAGGTAAAGACCGCATATTACAAAGTAAACCTAGGTCGGGAGAGAATTTAATGAGCGAAGAGCGCACCGAACAATTAACGATGCCGGTTCTGCCGTTGAGAGATGTTGTGGTATACCCGCATATGGTGATACCGCTGTTTGTCGGTCGGGAAAAGTCGATTCGATGCTTACAAGCTGCTATGGATGAAGATAAACAAGTTTTTCTGGCAGCTCAGAAAGACGCTTCTGTGGATGAACCTACTACTGAGGATATTTATCAGGTAGGCACAGTTGCGACGGTTCTACAGTTACTGAAGCTACCCGATGGCACCGTTAAAGTGCTGGTTGAAGGTAAGCAGCGGGCGCAGCTGGATGAATTGCAGGATAACGAAGAATATTTCCAGGCTAGTATTCATTACCTGGCCGCGGAAGAGTTGCCGGAGAAAGAAGAAGAGATTCTTATTCGTTCGGCACTGAATCAGTTCGAAGGCTATGTGAAGCTAAACAAGAAGATACCACCGGAAGTACTGACGTCTTTGTCTGGCATTGAAGACGGTGATCGCTTAGCGGATACAATGGCTGCTCATATGCCGCTGAAACTAGCAGAAAAGCAGGCCATTCTTGAGATTACCGACATCCGCGAGCGCATCGAACACCTGATGGCTCTAATGGAAGGTGAGATTGATATTCTGCAGGTAGAGAAGCGCATTCGTAGCCGCGTTAAAAAACAGATGGAAAAAAGCCAGCGCGAATATTATTTGAATGAGCAAATGAAAGCCATTCAGAAAGAGCTTGGTGAAACCGAAGATGGCGTCGATGAATTTGAGCAGTTACAGAAAAAAATCGATGACGCTAAGATGCCGGCAGAAGCGAAGAAAAAGACTGAAGCTGAGCTGCAAAAATTAAAAATGATGTCACCCATGTCAGCGGAAGCAACTGTCGTACGCGGTTATATCGACTGGATGGTATCGGTTCCATGGAAAAAGCGTTCGCGTATTAAGAAGGATTTAGCCCACGCTGAAAAAGTTTTAGATGCTGACCACTACGGGCTAGAGAAAGTTAAAGAACGTATTATTGAGTATCTTGCGGTACAACAGCGAACCACCAAAGTGAAAGGTGCGATCCTTTGTTTAGTGGGCCCTCCGGGCGTAGGTAAAACATCGCTGGGACAGTCGATAGCGAAGGCTACGGGGCGTGAGTATGTGCGTATGGCATTAGGCGGCGTGCGCGATGAAGCAGAAATTCGTGGTCACCGTCGTACTTATATTGGTTCTATGCCGGGTAAATTGATCCAAAAAATGTCAAAAGTTGGCGTACGTAATCCGCTGTTTCTGTTAGATGAAATTGACAAAATGTCAGCTGATATGCGCGGTGACCCGGCTTCTGCATTGCTTGAAGTGCTGGATCCAGAGCAAAACATTAACTTCAATGACCATTATCTTGAAGTGGATTACGATTTATCAGATGTCATGTTTGTGGCGACATCTAACAGTATGAATATTCCTGCGCCATTATTAGACCGCATGGAAGTGATTCGCTTGTCGGGTTACACCGAAGAAGAGAAGTTAAATATTGCGAAGCGACATTTGCTAAGCAAGCAAATTGGCCGTAACGGTTTAAAAGAAAAAGAAATAACAGTTCAGGACAGCGCTATTATCGGCATTATCCGTTATTACACCCGCGAAGCCGGGGTGCGTAATCTTGAGCGTGAATTATCTCGTCTGTGCCGTAAATCGGTTAAGCAAATTTTGCTGGATAAATCGATAAAGCATGTTGAGATTACCGGCGACAACCTGAGCGACTACTTGGGCGTGCAACGGTTTGATTACGGCAAAGCTGAAGAAGCCAACCAAGTGGGTCAGGTTACTGGCTTGGCATGGACTGAAGTCGGTGGTGACTTGCTAACTATCGAAGCGACGAACGTGGCCGGTAAAGGAAAGACGACCACGACGGGCTCGTTGGGCGATGTTATGCAGGAGTCGATTCAGACTGCTCTGACAGTGGTTCGTAGCCGTGCTGACAAGCTGGGTATTGCGGAAGACTTCCATGAAAAACGCGATATTCATGTGCACGTACCTGAAGGCGCTACGCCAAAAGATGGACCCAGTGCCGGTATCGCTATGGTGACAGCTATGGTGTCGTCGTTAACAGGAAAACCTGTGCGTTCTGATGTCGCGATGACTGGCGAAATTACGTTGCGCGGTGAAGTTCTTGCCATTGGTGGGTTAAAAGAGAAGTTACTGGCTGCTCACCGGGGCGGAATTAAGCATGTGTTAATTCCTAAAGAGAATGAACGCGACTTAAAAGAAATTGCTGATAACGTAAAAGAAGATTTAGTGATTCAGCCGGTAAAATGGATTGATGAAGTATTGGATGTCGCCTTGGTTAAGGATTAACCAGCGGAGTAATACTAAAGTCATATTCGAGCACTAGAATGCGGCCTGCGGATGAGAAATCATGCTTCAGACCGCATTTTTTCGTTAAAAAGTGAGTAAAAAGGGTTTTCAATCTAAAAGACTGTGGTAGCCTAGAGTTTATAGCTGATTCACATGTATGACATACGAACAGCTGGATAGGAAAGCCATTTGGACTAATGGTGCTTGAACAATTAAATCAAGCTTGATATAACCGTTCTGGCCCATTTTAAAATCCGAATGGAACCACGGAAACTTGATAATAACAATCTAAGGGGATGATACTGTGAACAAGTCTCAGCTTATTGACAAAATCGCGGCAGGTGCAGATATTTCTAAGGCTGCTGCTGGTCGTGCTCTGGACTCTATGATCGATGCAGTAACTGATGCTCTAAAAAAAGATGACCAAGTCGCATTAGTTGGCTTCGGTACGTTTAGCGTGCGTGAGCGTTCTGCTCGTACTGGTCGTAACCCTCAAACGGGTGAGACTATCCAGATCGCTGCTGCTAAAGTTCCTTCTTTTAAAGCAGGTAAAGCACTGAAAGACGCAGTAAATTAATTAAAGCGCATTAGCGCTTTTTTTAAAGAATAATAATAGTAGCCCGAGGTTTATAAAACCTCGGGTTATTTTTTTGTATGAATGGTGAGTTTTAAAACGAATCACCTTATAATGTGACGTTGTTTATTCAGGTTAAATAAGGAAAGCCTTATTATGTTAGAGCGGATTCGGGAAGGCTCGCAGAGTTATACTGCTAAGGCCATTCTTGTGTTAATCATTCTAACTTTTGCATTAGCAGGTGTTGGTGGTTATATCACTAGTGACACAGAAGATGCTGTCGCAAAAGTTAATGGAGAAGAAATTCCTCGTAGTGACTACGATCGTGCTTATGAAAACGAGCGTAGCCGCTTGCAAGAGCAGTTTGGTGATATGTTTTCTGCTATTACTTCCGATCCAAACTATATGCGTAATTTACGTAGCGGAGTATTAGAGCAACTCATCGAACAAGAGCTTTTAGTGCAATACGCTGAAGATAACGGGATGAGAGTAGGTCCTGCGCAGGTAAAAGCTGCAATCCGTGATATTTCTCAATTTCGCACTGCTGGACAATTCGATAACGATGTCTATCTAATGGCGTTGCGCAATGCTGGTTACAGTCCTGAAGCTTTTGCTAAGGTTATGCAGCAAGATATGACGCGCAATCAATTGCTACGTGGCCTGTCTGCAACTGAGTTCGTGCTGGAGCCCGAAGCTATTGCGTTTATGCGCTTACAAAGCCAGTCGCGTTCAGGCGGCTTCCTGATAGCTCGCAATGAAAACTTCGAAGAGCAGGTAGAGATTGCAGAGCAGGATATTGAAAACTTCTATCAGCAAAATCAAGATATGTTCCGGACTCAGGAAAAACTTAGCGTTGCTTATGTGGAGCTTTCGTTAGCTGCTGTAGAGTCTGAAGTCGAAATTTCAGACGAAGAAGTACGTCAGTATTATGATGAGCGTCAACAGCAATATTCAACGGAAGAAGAGCGCCGTGTGTCTCATATTCTGATTGAGTTTGATACTGATAACGCTAAAGAGAAAGCTGAAGAAGCGCTTGCTGAACTCGAACAAGGTGCGGACTTCTCGGAAGTAGCGCAGACTTATTCAGATGACACGTTCTCGGCAGAGCAGGGTGGCGATCTTGACTGGATAGAAGCCGGTATGATGGATGAAGACTTCGACGCCGCTGCTTTTGAGTTGCAAAGTGTTGGTGACTTATCCGGTGTTGTGGAAACCAGTTTTGGTTACCACATTATTAAACTGACCGATTTACGCGAAGGCTCAGTCACACCATTTAGCGAAGTGGCAGACGAAGTGCGTCAGCAACTGTTGACCGAAAAAGCGGAAGACCGCTATTTTGAAAAACAACAGAAACTAGCGGAAATTAGTTTTGAGCAACCTGACACTTTAGAACCTGCCGCAGAAGAAATTGGTGCTACTGTACGTCGCTCCGATTTATTTACTCGTGAGCGAGCGCCTACTTCATTAAGTGATGATGTGATTCTCAATAACTTATTTTCGGAAGAGTTAATTAAAGAGAAACTGAATAGTGACATCATCGAGACGCCGGATGACCGTTCTCTTGTTGTGCGCGTAACGGATCATCAACCAGAGCGTGTAAAGGATCTGGACGAAGTTCGTGAACAAATCGTTTCGCAGTTGCGCGTAGAAAAAGCTCAGCAGCTGGCACTCGAGCAGGCGGATGAATGGTTGCAGGCATGGGAAAACGGCGATGAGGTTAGTGACGACATTGTCTGGGTGGACAGCGTAGAGCGAAATAGCGACGAATATCCGCGAGCCATAGTACAAGAGTTGTTCTCGATGTCTCCTTCAGCTAGCGACGAGAGTGTTTTTAATACGGTTGCCTTGCCAAATGGCGATGCTGCTGTTGTCGCGTTGACCGAAGTTTCTCCGGGAAGTGCTGACGATAACCAGCTTGATGAGTTAAAGAGTCAGATGCAGAACCGTCAAGCTCAGGTGATGTTACAAGCGTTCATCAATAATTTAAAAACGGACGCAGATATTCAACGTTTATCGACTCGGTAAAGGTTAATATCTCAAGAAAAAGGCTCAGACCGTAAAAAGTCTGAGCCTTTTTTATTGCTATTGCGGAAAGTTTTTATCAACTATTGTTATATAAATTAGGCAACACGTTCTTGTTCTTGGTCGTTGTTTTATTTTTTCTGCTCTCTATAGAGGCTTTAACGTCTTTATAAAGCACTTTACCATCCTGCCATGGGGTAGCCCCCGGATGGTAGAGACTTTGCTGCAAGCTTGAGCATGAAGCTTCTATCGAAAGGTACTGGGACAGCTCTGTTAAGCTGTTAAACGAACGCTCAAAATATCGGTTTGCCCACTTTAATAGAGAGTCTTTTGCTTCTTGCGCATTATTGTTACGGCAGGCAAGCTGAAATTCTCTCCAGAAATTGTCTTTATTGAGGTTACGCGGTGTTTCTTCCGGTTTACGCGACGATACTCTACTCTGAGAGATTGTGCCTTTATGCCAAAGAAGGTAGACGTTCAGTATGAGCGAAATAACCAATGCAAGGGCAAGTAAACTTATTACCCAGATATTCCATTCAGCTGATTGGGCTTTCACCTCAGTCGAAGCCTGCTTCTCATCCTTTTCTGGTTGCTTTTCAGCAGCAGGAGCTTCGGCATTACCATTTGGCGTCGGAATAGACTGCATGCCGTCGCCCATTGCAACAGAGAAGTTAAGCTCTTTGGTTTTTGCCGATGCAGATGAACCTGTTTTGGTATTAAACCAGGGGATGCTTAGCGCTGGAATTTTTAACGGCCCAGGCTGATTAGGAACGATAGCAAAGCTTATTGTTTTTTGAGAAATAATAACGCCGTTACGGCTAAACTGATCCGTCTCATCGCCATCCGGATAAACTCTTACCGTATCGGGAAAATCGGGTTGAATGTCCGGTAATTGCTCTGGCTTCACACCAACAGCAGTCAGCATATAAGAAACCGTAAAGGGTTCGCCTACGGTATAACTGTCTTGTTCAGGCGAGACAGACTGGGAAACACTGACAAGCTCGCTGGGTAACCAATGGCCTTGCCAATTATCTGGAACGGCCTGCACCTCAACCTCTATAGCTTCAGCAATGGTGCTGACAGGCTGCGTATTGGAAAAAGATGAAAAGATAGAACGCTGGCCCTGAGTGAAAACTTCACCATCGAAACGGGCTCCTGTAATACTTAAAGAACCGGACTTGCTTGGCGTTATTTGATAAACACGCTGATAAACCTTATAGCGCCTGCCATTCACCATTTCAGTGCTTTCTTCATCCCTGCCTATTTGCTGAATGTCGGCATTCTCTGCTTCAGGCGGTATTAAGTTTCCCTTGTTCAAGTCGGCAGCAAGAAATAACCGCGCAACATAGGTGATAGGCTGCTGTAAATAGACTTGCTGACTGTCTACCTGAGCCTCAAGGAAAGCGACTTTTTGTTCATTATCCTGATTATTACCGGGCTCCAGAACTTGCAGTGAAATAGGATCCGATGAGGCTCCAGCTATGCTAATTTCGGGAATTTTATAGTCCCCGGCAGACTGGGGAATGAGTACGGTTGTAAAACGCGTCTGTTTGCTCAGTTTACCGTTAATCATTGACGTCTGACGGCTGACCGAAGTTCTGCCCACAACAAAGTCTTTTAGTAGTTTAGATGGCGAAAAGCTGTCGTTAGTCACATCGTCGTCAACGGTTACCGTTAAAACAAAGGACTCGTTGGCCGTAACCGGGTTGCGATCGACCGTTGCGGTAACTTCAGAGACATCAGCGTGAGCAAGCTGACTCACGAGCAAAAAACTCATCAATAAGATAATGTGTCGCCATACTCTTACCATTTTTTATCTTCTCCCTGGGGTTCTGAGGCTCTTCGCTGACGCCGTTTCTGGCTCTCCAGAAGCATTTTATTACGTAGCAGTATACTCGGGTCATCAGGCACCCGGTTCATCCACTGTTCCAATTGCTGGGCTTTCTCAGGATCAATATCGCCCTCGCGCACTTGCTGTTGAAGTTGTTCGCTGGATTCTTCGGCGCTTTCGGTGTCTTGATCCTGGCTCTGCTGTTCTTGCATTTCTTCCTGAGATGACTCCTGCTCCTGTTCTTTTTGCTCTGGGTCAGACTCTCCATCTTGCTGGCCCTGCTCATCCGGGTTAGGAGGACCATCATTGTTGTTGGATTGATTACTTTGCTGCTCTTCGCTGTCACCACTTTGCTCAGAATTCTTATCCGATTCGTTATTATCAGAATCTGACTCCTCGGAGGATTCGTCCGAGCCGCCGGAGTCTTCTGACTCCTGCTGTTGTTGTAATTGTTCAGCAAGCTGCTTGTTTTCCGCTGCCTGGGACCAGTCAGGCCGTTGTTCCAACGCTTTGTCGTAAGCTTCTATTGCTGCATCGTATTGTTGTTGCTGAGCCAGGGCATTACCTAAATTGTATTGCGCTTCTGCTGAATCGTCCTGAGAGAAGGCCTCGGCGGCAGCTTCATAGTCCCCATCGCGGTACAGAGCTGCGCCCTGGCGAAAAGGCGTGTCACTAAGGTTAGCAGCCTGTTGATATTCTTCTTCCTGATATAAACGCTGTGCGCGTTGCTCCTGATTCAGTAGTTGTTTCTGCCAGACGGACTCCTGTTCAGCATGAACACTTGGAGTGAAGCCGATTAAAGGCAATAACATAGAGAGTAACAAAGGGCTTAGCAGATTGCCCCGACGCCAGCTGAATAACATAATAGGCAAGATAAAGAGTGCAACGTAAGGGCCCATATCACGCCACGCGTCTCCTTGCTGCTGATCATCACCGTCCTTACCTTCACGCGTCAGTGGTGCCTGGTTTATCAGTTTATCAATATCACTATTGTCGGCGGTTACTGATGAGAAGGCTCCACCCGTAATAGAAGCCAGATCAGATAATCGCGAAGCATAAGTTTTGGCAATAATGACCTGATTGTTGTCTTTTAATAAACGGCCAGAGCTGTCGCGGATTGCGGCTCCTTCTTCAGTACCAACTGCCAGAATAGAAACCCGGTGATCGATAGAGCGCAAATAACTACTGAGTTGGTTGAGTTCGCTACTACTGATGCCGTCGGTAAGCCAGTATATATCGCCTTGCGGATAGCCGGCATTTTTTAATAAGTCGTCAGCCAGTTCCAGAGCCAACTGAGGTTCACTGCCTTGCGCCGGCATAATGTCGGGCGACAGTGAGGGAATGAGGTTCATTAAATTACGGTTATCGGCAGTCAGCGGACTGATGATAAAAGCATCGTCGGCGTAAGCGATAAGACCGGTGTCACCATCAAGTCCCGCCCGGACTAAATCAATGGCTTTGTATCTCATTCGGGTTAAGCGGTTGGGTGAAATGTCATCGGCTAAAACCGATGGCGACATGTCCATAACCACAACCTGTCCCGACTCAAGCTGGTAAACCGGTTGTGGCAGTCGTTCCCAGGTAGGCCCGCAAAGCGCCAGTGTTGCCAGACCTGAAATTAACAGAAAACGGTGGGCAGGCCAGAGAGAGGGTTGTGACCCTGACTTAACCAATACTTTTGACAGGTGACCGGGTAGCCATTGATGCCATCCGGCCTGATGTTTCTGACTGTAGAGTAAACGCCAATACAGCAGTGCGACAGGAATTAAAGCCAGCAACCACCAGGGGCGCAATAAGTGAAATTCGCTCATGAACGTCTCCCCCATGGTCGATAGTGCAACAAGGCTACCGCAATAAACAGAAGAAAACTGATTGCCAATGGCCAGTAAAATAAACTCACTCGAGGCCTTAGTTGCTGAGGGTCACCGGCAATAGGCTCCAGCTTGTCCAGGCGTTGATAAATTTCTTCGAGTTCATTGGTACTGCGGGCACGGAAATATTTACCACCAGTTTGTTTAGCGATACTTTGCATTAACGGCACGTCCAAATCACGGCTTGGATTAACTCTTCGTTGTCCGAAAAAGCTATCAACGACCACTTCTTCAGCACCCACGGCGATAGGATAAATCGTCACATCGTAAGCCTGAGCCAGCTCGAGAGCCTGTTCCGGAGTCAAATTCCCCGCTGTGTTTTGACCATCGGTCAGTAATACCAGTACCCGGTTCGATTCTTCATCGTTACGAAAGCGTTTCACGGCCAAAGCAATAGCGTCTCCTATTGCGGTGCGTTCACCAACTAAGCCAAGCGCAGACTCATTGAGCATTTGCCTTACAGTATTGCGGTCGTAAGTCATGGGTGTCTGCAAATAGGCGGTATCTGCAAATAGAATAAGCCCAAGCCTGTCACCGTCGCGGCGTTCAATAAAGTCGCTCAAAACGTGCTTAACCATAGTTAAACGATTCACTGAGCGGCCTTCCAGTTGCATATCTGCAATCTCCATACTGCCGGATAGATCCACCGCCAGCATAATTTCTCTTCCTTCGGCTCGAATTGCGAGCGGCTCGCCCAGCCACTGAGGCTTTGCTACAGCCGCGACCAGCATGATCCAGCATAAGCTCATCAACGGTAATAAAAGCCAGCGTTTACCAGAATTCTGACTGCCGCTAACTAAACCGTAAGTGCTGGGAAGGCGTATAGCAGAGCTGTTTTTACGTACGGCCGGAAACCATTTCCAGATAATGGCGGGTAAGGGCAGCAGGCAAAACATCCACGGCCAGGCAAATTCAAACATCTTCGGCTCCGGGTTGCTTGCTTAAATCTTTACTCAGCCACAGGCGAGCGAGTTCGTAGTAGTGTCGATTAAAGTTATTATCAGCAATGCCATAAAAGTTTTTATTCGCCTCATTAAGCAAAGGTTCATAAGTTACCTTTTCCTTGCCTGACAGAGGACTGAGCAAGAAACTTATCCATTGACGACTGTGTTTTTCCGCAATGAGCTCTCTGGGGTAATAGGCCAGCGCCGTGCGTTTCAGTAATATAGTAAGCTCTTCGATACTCATGTTTCTGTCTTGCTGCAACTGTCTGATAGCCGCTTTACGCGCGCGCGATTGCTGCCGACGTCGAACTAACCAGAAAATAAAAAAAGCAATGCAAGCCAGTAGCGCAACGGCAATAGCAATTGCGGGCCATGACGGCGGCCACCAACTCGCGGCTCCCGGTTCAACAATATCATTAAGATTATTTAGTGACGGTTGCTGCATTATTTTACCTCTGCCCATTGCTGTTCCAATGGTAAGGCACTGGATATTGGTGTTAAAGCCAACTTCCGCTTCCTGAATTCTTGCTGAATACTGCTCCAACGAAGCTCGGCGGCATTTTGATATGTTTTTCTTTGCTGTTGGTCGGCTAGATTTATACTGACTTTTTGCTGACCATCGGTAATCGCCAGTGGATGCGACGAGTACCCCTGGGGTAACTCATGCTCCATAGGGTCGTAAAGCCCAAAACAACGAACCGAATTATGCTGGGATAGCACGCGTAATCCGTCCAGAAAGCGTTCGCTGGCGTTATAAAAATCACTGATAACATGAATGCTGCTGCCGGGCTTAACCAGTTGTCGTATGCGTTTTAAGTTATCATCCAGCGTGTTTTGTTGCTGTTTTTGCTTGTCTTGCCAACGGTTCAGGCTGTCTTTATGAACTTCCAGAAGTGCATGACATAAACGTAAAACGCCTTTTTGTCTGGCTATAGGTTTTAACTCCTGATGTTGCCAACCGTTGCCAATGAGCCCACCAATACGGTCGCCTTTGTGTTGTGCCTGCCAGGCCAGTGCCGCGGCTAAATGGCAGGCCTGAACAGATTTGAATACAAATTGGCTGCCAAAAAGCTGAGTCAGAGATAAGTCCACCCAGATAAACACCGGGCGCTCTTTTTCTTCGCGATAGAGCTTAGTGTGGGCTTTACCGGTTCGCGCGGTTACCCGCCAGTCAATGGAGCGGATATCATCACCTGGCTGGTAATGCCGTACTTCATCGAACTCCATTCCGCGCCCACGGCTTTTGCTTAGCAGAGGGCCAGTCTGGCTTGAGCGCGGCAGACTTTTATGATGGCGCGCAAACGCATTAATTTTACTGCGATAGTAGAGAAGCTCCTGAATACCGGGACTGACTCCATCGCAGTGCAACTGCTTAAGCCATTGTTCAACTTCAGCTTTTAACATTACGGCGCCGGAACCAGTTTTAGAATGGTATCCAAAACCTGATCGTGTGATACGCCATCGGCTTCCGCCTGATAACTCAAAATAATACGGTGGCGTAAAGCGTTATGGAACACGCTGATAACATCGTCAGGTGTGACGAAATCGCGACCGTCGAGCCAGGCTTTAGCGCGGGCACAACGCTCTAGCGCAATAGTGGCTCGAGGGCTGGCTCCGTAGCCAATCCATTGGGCTAAATTCTGGTCGTAGCGCTGCGGTTGACGTGTGGCAATGATCAGCTGTACCAGATAGTTTTCAACGGCTTCATCTAAATAAAGCTGCAAAACTTCGTGACGTGCATCAAATAGCTGTTTTTGCGTCAACGGAGTGGGGATGTCGAGATCACCTGACAGCGCTTCCCCTCGAGTAAGACGTAAGATTTGCTGTTCTGTCTCTGCATCCGGATAGTCGAGTTTTAAATGGAGCAAAAACCGGTCGAGCTGAGCTTCAGGAAGTGGATAAGTTCCTTCCTGCTCCAGCGGGTTCTGTGTTGCTAACACCATAAAGAGATCAGAAAGCGGGTAACTGCGCTGGCCGACCGTAATTTGTCTCTCTGCCATAGCTTCCAGTAACGCTGACTGAACTTTTGCCGGGGCCCGGTTTATTTCATCGGCCAGAATTAAATTATGGAACAAAGGGCCTTGTTGAAACTCAAACTGTCCGGTTTCGGGACGAAAAATGTCGGTGCCGGTTAAATCAGCAGGTAATAAGTCGGGAGTGAACTGCACTCGGTGAAAGTCACCTTCAATACCTTTTGCTAAAGCCTGTACTGCCCGGGTTTTAGCCAGGCCGGGCGGGCCTTCTACCAGCAGGTGGCCGTCAGCCAGTACGGCAATTAAAAGGTTTTGAGTGAAGTCCGGCTGTCCAAGAACTTGCCGATTCAGGTAATTTTGTAATTGTTGAAACGCTGTCGCGGTCATGTTTACTCCAGGCTGTCGTTATCGGCGAAAACTGACTATGCTGTCAGTACCGCATAGCAATGACAGCAACAATGCTGTCTTTGTTCCGAATTTTCAATCTATACAGCATACTTTACCGAAAACGGTGGTTTTAATCTGCTCTATTACGGGCTAGAATTTGTAACATAATTTGTGGTCAGACCAGTATTGGTTTTTGAATTGAGGAATTATTATGACAGCAGCACAACGCTTGCTAACAGTAAATGGTGAAAGAATAGCCTTTGTGGCAGGTATAAGAACACCATTTGCGAAACAAGCAACAGACTTTCACGGCATACCCGCAGTCGATTTAGGCAAAATGGTTGTTCAGGAATTAGTGAACAAAACCGGTATTGAAGGTGACTGGGTTGAGCAACTGGTGTTTGGCCAGGTTGTGCAAATGCCGGAAGCGCCTAACATCGCCCGTGAAATCGTACTGGGAACCAGCCTGCCTGTTGGTACAGACGCTTACAGTGTATCACGCGCCTGTGCTACCAGTTTTCAGTCTGCGGTAAATATTGCCGAAGCTATGGTGGCAGGCCACATTCGTGGCGGTATTGCCGGTGGTGCCGACTCGTCTTCGGTACTGCCTATTGGCGTCAGTAAACGTCTGGCGCGTGCTCTAGTCGATTTGAATAAAGCAAAAACCTTAGGACAACGGTTTTCAATATTGAAGCGTTTAGGTTTTAAAGACTTATTGCCTGTACCACCGGCAGTTGCTGAATACAGTACCGGACTCAGTATGGGACAAACGGCTGAACAAATGGCGAAAACGCATAACATTAGCCGTGAAGACCAAGACGAGCTAACGGTAAGATCGCACCAAAAAGCTCATGCTGCATGGGAAGCCGGCTGGTTAAGTGACGAAGTCATGACCGCTTATCCAGAGCCTTATAAACAGCATTTGAGCCGCGATAATAATATCCGTGGCGACAGTCAGATAGAAAAACTGGCGAAATTAAAACCGGTATTCGATCGCAAGCACGGCTCAGTGACTGCGGCAAATAGCACACCGTTAACGGACGGGGCTTCCGCCGTAATGATGATGACCGAAAGCCGCGCGAAAGAACTTGGTCTGCCGGTACTGGGCTATTTACGCAGTTATGCGTTTGCCGCCTTACAGGTTGAAGAAGACATGCTGATGGGACCGTCCTATTCGACTCCGGTTGCTTTAGATCGTGCCGGTATGAGCTTAAAGGATTTAGATCTTATTGATATGCACGAAGCTTTTGCAGCGCAAACATTGGCGAATATGAAGATGTTTGCCAGTGACAAGTTTGCGCAAGAAAAGCTGGGACGTGATAAAGCTATTGGCGAAATCGATATGGATAAATTTAATGTGCTGGGCGGCTCCATTGCTTATGGTCATCCATTTGCCGCCACCGGTACCCGAATGATTACACAGACTTTGAATGAATTGCGCCGTCGCGGTGGTGGTGTCGGTTTAACAACCGCTTGTGCTGCTGGTGGCCTGGGTGCAGCAATGATTGTGGAGACAGAATAATGAGTCAGGATAAAGCATTCACTATGGAAGTTAGGGACGACGGCGTCGCTGTAATTACGATTGATGTCCCTGGTGAGTCGATGAATACCTTAAAAGACTCATTTGCTGAAGAAGTTGGCAGCTTGATGAATCGCTTAGAAAGCGATGATTCAGTTAAGGGTGTGGTTTTTATTAGTGGTAAGCAAGGCTCCTTTATTGCCGGTGCTGATATCAACATGATAGATGGTTGTGAAAATGCCGTGGACGCAGAAAGTCTGGCGCGAAAAGGGCAGGCTATGTTTGATCGCATCGAACAGTTAAATGTGCCTGTGGTTGCGGCTATTAATGGAGCTTGCCTGGGCGGCGGACTGGAACTGGCCATGGCATGTCATGTGCGGGTTTGTACCGACAACAGCAAGACAGCTCTGGGCTTACCTGAAGTGAAATTAGGCTTGTTACCGGGTAGTGGTGGTACTCAGCGTCTGCCTGAACTGGTTGGTGTTCAGCAAGGACTGACGATGATCCTGACCGGTAAGGAATTGCGGGCTAAACAGGCTCTGAAAGCAGGGCTCGTTGCTGAGGTTGTGCCTCAAAGCATATTGTTAGATGTTGCCGTTGAGCACGCGTTAAAACGCAAGCCAAAAGCGACTAAACCGCCACTTAAGGGGATCAGTAAAGTGCTGGAAGCGACCAAGTTTGGCCGTGACATTATCTTTAAAAAGGCCAGTGAGCAGGCGCAGAAGAAAGCTCAGGGCAATTACCCGGCAATAGATAAAATCATTCAGACGGTGCGTGAAGGTGTTGAACGTGGCCGTGAAGCTGGCTTAGACAAGGAAGCCCGCAGCTTTGGTGAACTGGCGATGACGCCAGAGTCTTATCAGCTGCGCCAGATTTTCTTCGCCACCACAGAAATGAAAAAAGAAACCGGTGCCGATGGTGTTAAACCCGATACGATTAAACGGGTTGGTGTTTTAGGCGGTGGATTGATGGGCGGTGGCATTGCCTATGTTACGGCGGCTAAAGCAGGCATTCCCGCGCGTATCAAAGACATCGCTGAAGACGGAATTCGGCATGCGTTACATTACAGTTACGAGCGTTTAGATAAGAAAGTGAAGCGTCGTCATATGCGTCGCGCCGAGCTTGAAAAGACCATGCTGATGCTTAGCGGCTCGCTAGATTACAGTGGCTTTGAACGTACCGACGTGGTTATTGAAGCGGTATTTGAAGATCTTAATCTAAAACAAAAAATGGTTGCTGACGTAGAAGAGCACGCCGCTGAGTCGACCATTTTTGCAACCAATACCAGCTCGCTGCCTATTACTCAAATAGCGGCTACAGCCAAGCGTCCGGACCAGGTTATTGGGCTCCACTATTTTTCTCCGGTCGATAAAATGCCGTTGGCAGAAATTATTACCCATCCGGGTACTTCGGATAAGACCATAGCCACAACGGTGTCTCTGGCTAAGAAGCAGGGTAAAACTCCGATAGTGGTGAAAGATGGTGCAGGATTCTATGTAAACCGAATTCTTGCGCCCTACATGAACGAGGCGGCACGCCTGTTGTTGGCCGGAGAGCCTATCGAACACTTGGATAAAACTTTGGTGAAGTTTGGTTTCCCGGTAGGGCCAATTACTTTACTTGACGAGGTTGGTATTGACGTTGCAGCAAAAGTGGCTCCGGTGTTGGTGAAAGAGCTGGGTGATCGCTTTGAAGCCCCTGAAGCTTTTGAAAAACTGATAGACGATGACCGTAAAGGAAAGAAAAATCAGAAAGGCTTTTATCAATACGGCAAGAGTGTGAAGGGCAAGCCGGTAGACACTTCAGTGTATTCGTTGCTGGATATTGATCCGAACCAGAATAAATCTGCGGACGAGATCATTGATATTTGCCTGTTGCCTATGCTGAATGAAGCGGCTTACTGCTTGCAGGAAGAGATTATCCGCAGTCCTCGTGACGGTGATATTGGTGCAATTTTCGGTATTGGCTTCCCACCTTTCCTTGGTGGACCTTTCCGTTACATGGACAGCCAGGGGCTTGGAAATATAGTGAACAAACTGGAGAAGCTGGCGGGCGAGCGAGGTGAACGATACACCCCGGCACCTTTACTTAAACAGATGGTAGAGAATGGCTGGAGCTTTTATCAATAGCTTCCTTTAATGGGTTAGACCTGAGCAGCAACCTCGTTGTGCTGCTCAATAAACTCAATTAATGCATCAGCCGGCATCGGTTTTGCAAAATAAAAGCCTTGAATGTATTCGCATTTGAGGCTTTTTAATGTCTGTAGCTGGGCTTTGGTTTCAACGCCTTCCGCAACAACCTTCAGGCCAAGGTTATGCGCCATTGCAATAATTGACGCAACCATATTACGGTCTTTGTCGTTGATGGTAATGTCATCAACAAAGGCTTTATCAATTTTCAGGCTGTTCATTGGAAAGCGCTTAAGATAGGACAGCGAAGAGTAACCGGTCCCAAAATCATCCAGAGCCAGTTTTACGCCCATATCTGAGAGGTTTTCCATCATAGTAATGGCGCGTTCAGGGTCGCTCATGACCATGCCCTCGGTTATCTCAAACTCAACATGGCGAGGGTGTAAACCTTCTTCCCGTAAAATTTGTTCAATTTGTAAGGCCAGACTGGATTGCATAAACTGTCGGGCAGACAAATTAACAGCAATGCTCTTCGGTGAGCCCTGACAAGCCATAAAGCGTTTCATATCACGGCATGCTAGCCGCAAAACTTCTTCGCCTAGGGGAATGATAAGCCCGGTTTCTTCGGCCAGAGGAATGAAGTCAGCCGGATTAATCATTGAGCCGTCTTCACTCTCAATGCGGGCCAGTGCCTCAAGTCCGGCAATATGGCCGGAGTTTATTTCTATTTTCGGCTGATAGTAAACGCGAATATTATGAGACTTTAATGCCGCTCTTAACTCATTTTCCAGCTTAAGTCGTTTGAGCGCGTTCTCGTTCATTGACTGGCTGAAAAACTGATAGCAGTTTCCGCCACGCTGCTTGGCATGATACATAGCCATATCGGCTTTCTGTAAAAGCTCTTGCGACGTCTGGCCGTCGTGAGGGTAAAGTACAATGCCAATGGAACTGCCAATGACAATTTCTTGTTGCTCAATGAAGTAAGGCTCTGCCACTTTTAGGTTAATTTGATTGGCCAAATCACCAATTAGGTTTATGTCCACACTGTCTTCAATGAGCAAACCAAACTCGTCTCCACCCAGCCGGTAAAGAGTATCCTGCCGACGACCAATCTCCATGAGTCGCTCGGCAACCTGGCATAAAAGCTGGTCACCAATCTCATGACCTAAGGAGTCGTTAATTTTCTTAAAGTCGTCCAAATCAAAGAGCAATAGAGTATGTGAGACTTTTTTCCTAACCAGGTTTGAATGACTGACCTGAAAGTAAGAACGATTCGGCAGACCGGTTAAAGTGTCGGTGTTCGACAAGCGGCGAAGCTCGTTTTCTGTGTGACGCCTTTCGGTGATATCCGAGAAACTGGCAACAATGAGTGACACCTCGCCGTTATCATCCCGAACGGCATCAAGGGTTAATTCCATCAGGAACTCTTCGCCGTTGGCTTTAACATCGGTGATTTCACCACGCCAGGTTCCCTCTTTTATGACCGCTCTTTTTATTTGATTAACAAAGTTTTCGGGATAACATTCAAGCGTTAATAACTGACCTAAAACCTGTTCACGACTGAAACCGCTAATTCGCTCAAATGCATTGTTGACCTCACGTTTCCGGAAAAAGCGGTCAAAGATACAAATTCCATCAGATATATTTGTAATAGAGGAAGCCAGCATTGTAATTCGTTCTTCCGAGCTTATCAGGCTGCTTATATCACTTAACGTACCGAACATGGTTCGGTGTTCATCGTCAGTTTGGAGTTTTCCTCTATCTAACACCCACAGCCAGTTGCCCTGATTGTCCAGCCGATAGCTGCATTCGAACAACTCAGACTCACCACTTAGATGGTCTTCAAGGCTTTTTTGTAGTCGTTTTAAGTCCTCCGGGTGCACGTTCGACTTACCACCAGAGAGTCCGAGTCGCTTCCCGTCAATAGGGAAAGCAGGGCAGTTCTCCCAGATATTCTGTCGTATCAGTTCGCCTGACTCGAGATCCCATTCCCAGCATTGGTAACGGCTGGAAAGTACTCCCTGAGCCTGCCGGCGATACTGTTTAAGGTCGCGACGCATTCTGGTTTGCCGCTGGCGCAGATAAAGCCAATACGATAACAGGCCCAGGGCACAGATAAGTATGTAGCCGACCCAGGCAAAAGGTGTTTTCCAAAAAGGAACTGCCACGTCAAGCTGAGCCACCGCCGATGGCGACCAGAGGTCATCATGATAAGATACCTGAACCTCCAATTCATGCGATCCGGCGGGCAACGACGATAGTTGTAGCGATGCACCGCTTTTCTCTAAAGTTTGCCAGCTATTTTCAGCGTTATTCAATTTGTAGCGGTAGTGTAACTCTGTCGGAGCGGCTGCGAATGGAATCGTAAAGTCGGCTATAAATGTGGCGTTGCTGACTTTTTCTAAGTCAATATGAGGTGGTTTGTTTAACAGTTCATTATCGACAGAAATTACTTTTTTCTGAGAGACTTGTCCAAATGCGTTTATTTCGATGGCTTCGGTTTTAGTATGCAGCCAAAGCGAATGGTCAAATGTCGTTAAATTTAAATTATTGGGTGTTGCCGACAATTCTGACGTTACCAGTGAATTCCAGTCTTTATTAATAATGTTGTACTGATATAGCGCTCCGGAGTTATTAACAAGATAAAGCTGGTTAGCGAATAAACGCATTTTATTGATCTCAAACTGGGCGTCCGGATAATGGTTAAGTTCGGAGATTTCTTCATTGACGGTATTATAAAATAATAACCCTAACTCTGTCGCCAACCACCAGTTACCGTTGCTATCTTCTATAGCTGCTGATACTTGTTGCATCAGTTGAGGAATGTTTATGCTGGCTGAACTCTGCTGCGTATTGGAACCAGAAACCAGAGCCGCCGGAGCAAAAGGCGTGTCTAGTTGGTAAATACCCTGATTATCCGGTAAGAAAAAAACGTCCCCCCGGGTAACTTGCAAAGCCGATGCGGTGGGGGCGTTATATAGCTTGATAAGCTGTTCATTTTGTAATTCATACAGACCATTAGCAGCACTGAGTAAAATTGCGGTACGGTCTTGGGTTAATGCTATATCATTAACTTTATTTAGGTTGCTAAGGTACTCAGGGAGTGGTTGTAAGCGTAAATTCTTGTCTAACAAAGCCAGGCCTTGCTCTGTGGCAAGCCAGAGCTTATCTTGATAGTGAACGGCAGCATAAAGCTGGTTGCCTGGTATCTTGTCTGTAATCGGGTTTTGTTTGTTAACTGCGAAAACTTCACTGGAAAAACCATCCCAGACAAATAAGCCCTGATTTTCAGTACTTAACCAGTTCCAGTTTTTTCCATGATAAATATAGTTGATTTGCTGAATCGGGGTGTCGTTATAGCTTAGACTTAAGGGTTCAAAAACCTCTGTTCCGGGAGTGTGGCGGTAAATGAATCGGTCTGTACCAACCAGTAACCTACCTTTTTCATCTTCCGAAATGTGTTTTATACGAGTTTGACCACCAGACTGACGCCCCGATAACTCAAATGTTTTAAGCTTGTTTTCGGAAGTAAGCTGGAGTTTTGCCAGGCCGCCTCGGGTTCCGAGCCATAATACACCCGATGTATCAAAAAACAGTTGTTCGATATTATCTGAAAGCAAATGTCTCTTAGCTTCAGGGATAGCTAAAATATTTTTGAATTCGCTGCCGTCAAATCGAGTTAAGCCACTGGCTGTCGCTATCCACAAGAAACCTTCGGGCCCCTGAGTTATGACATTTACATGGTTGCTGGGTAAGCCCTGATTAAAGGTCCATTGGTGCACAGTATTTTGTGTGGGGAAGTGTTGCGCGTAAACATGAAAGCTAAAGCTTCCAGATAACAAAACACATAGAAAAAGAGCAGAGCATAATGTTCTGATAGGCAATGTAAAATTCACGACAAACCTATTGAATGGCTACTTTAGCAGCTCTTTATTGTTAATATATCGTTAAGATAACGAGAGAGGTACTTACTGTCAAAGACTATTCTACTCGGTCAGAGTTTGGGTTTGAAGCCTTAGAGCTTGCGATTTATCACCTAAACGCATTTTTATTCGTTCAAGCCAGTCAGTGAGTTGGCAATGTTCCAGTGCGCTGAGGAGTTCTTGCTGACGATTGAACCCTGTATCGGCGAGTTGAATAGCGCCCCAAAGTCTCTGGCTGCGAACTCTTAAGTTACGGTCAACTGTCTTAATTTGCTGTTTAAGTACAGACTTAGCGTGGTGCCATTCTTTCAGTGTCAGATTCTCAAGATCCGCCAATTGCACTTTAATCACGTCATGTATTGCTTGATACAGTTTATCGGCACCAAACTCGTGTGACTGTAAAAAGAATAAGATTCCGGGCAACCGTTGTACCGGAAAGTACTGGCTACCGGCGGCATAACCCAGTTGTTGTTCGGTTCGTAAAGCCTGGAATATTGGTTGATGAATTAACTGCTGCAAGAGCATAAAACTGATTTGCTCAGTTGAAGTATCATCTTCGCCCTGAAAATAAAGCAAAACAGCGGTATCTGAGTGTTCAGCAGGAACCATTAATTGCTGCGAACAAAAATCGCGGACACGCTTAACCGGAAGCCTTTTATTGGAAAGGCTTCGTTGGTCAGGGAGGTTATTTTTAATAAGCTGCCCCAGTTCCAGAGCATCGCCTTTTTGCCAGTCTCCGTGAGCTAGTGCAGTAACATGCACAGGAGAGAAAAGCTTAGCTACTTCTATTGTAAATTGACGGAAAGAGACCTTCTCCAGTTCACAGGCTAAATCGCTAAGCCGAAATAAACCGGATTGTAATTGCTGGTTTAGTTCAGCAAAAAGCTTGTTCAATGGCTGGCTCTGATGAGCTGAGTGCCAGTTACTTAGCAAACTTTGTTTTAGATCCTGCCAGCGGCGTCTCGCGAAACGAGTCTTTAAAGCCCGCCGGATAAGATGTTGCATTAACGGAATTTGACCGGCAGAAAGTCCGGTTGTATGTATCGTTATACCGTTTTGAGTTGGGTAAATATTAAAGTGCAAGCCAGCTACTTCGGCGTCATACAGGTCGTCATTTAACGCATCTATCATAAGCTCAGACCATAATCTGGCGATAGCGAAGTGAAAAGCTGAATTGGTTACCGCGGGTAATCTTAAGGACAAGTAAATATGCCCTTTGGGCACCCGGAAATCGCGATCCTGCAGGTGCCATAATTGTAACTGTGCACTGTCTTCTATGCGCGTAGGCAGAGAGCCACCAGCCTCCAGAGGCAAAGGTTTAAACCGGGAGTTTAGAAAACGGTTGGGCTTGGGTAGCTGACAGTTAAAGTTATCTGGTGTTGATAAAAACAACTGAAACTGCTTTTGGCTAATAGGGCTTAAACCATATTTCGTATGATAAATCGGCGCGACTTCAGTCGTATGGACGTCGGGAGCAATTAAAGTGATGCGTGCGTTCTCGGCGGTCATCTGCCGGAGGGTTTTCACTGCATAGGAATGATTCAATCCATCCATACGATAATCGCCGTAAAGTATGTCTTGGGGTTTATAATGAAAAGCGTTTACGGCGAGTTGATTAGCCAACTCTCCGACCGGAGTCGGCTCTTGATATAGAAAACTCATTTCTGTGATAACACGGCGTTCTTTGTAGCGCCAGTCTTCAATCCCGTCAGCTTCAATTTTTCTTATATAGGCAAAAACCCACTGAACAACCTGTTCAACCTGCCTGCGCCCTGACTCAGTAAGCTGGATATTAATATTAAAATCTTTAAAGTTACTCCCACTAATGCCCCCGCCCGCCGAGAGTGAGTTGACCCACCCTTTAGAACGCAACGAGCTGAATAAACTTCCGGGACCTTCGTAGCCCAATAAGTGAGCAATAAAGCTAGTGGTTTTATGCGGATAGTCTGCGTCGATACTCGGCAACGGTAATGTCAAAATAAGACGGTAAGCGGCTTTGACCGGCTTAACCTTTATCCACACCCCTTTTTGTTCTTCGCGATAAAGAGGGGCGTTAATAGACGTTTTGCCAGTGCGTTGTTGTTTAATATCGGCAAAATAGCGGTTGGCTAACTGTTCGAGTTCAGTGATAGACTGTGGGCCAGCAATAACCAGCCGCATTCTTTGTGCTACGTAATGCTCGTTAAAAAAACGCTGTAACTTGCTTTTTAAGGTACCGTGCTCATCGTGTCTGAGGGTATTAAGGTTGCCAACAGAAAACTGACTGAAAGGGTGCTTTGGGTTCGCGGTAACCTTATGAACCTGATATAAGCGTCTGAGTTCATCATTCTGTTTCAGACGAAACTCAGACTCTATAGAACTTATTTCTTTGTCTATCCAACTCTCTGAGAGCAAGGGAGCTTTCAGCATGGCTGAAAAAAATTCCAGCGCCTGCGGTAGCGCATTAGCATTGCAGTCAAAGTGATAGTTCGTAAATTCAGTGCCAGTCCAGGCGTTGTGCTGACCACCTTGCAAATTTAAGAAGTGTCCAAAAGCGGAGGGTTCAGGAAAAGCATGGCTTCCTAAAAATAACATGTGCTCTAAAAAATGAGCCAACCCCTGAGTATGTTCAGGATCATCGAAATGGCCGGCATTCACCGCGACAGATGCCGCGGCTTTATGGCTATCAGGACAGTGAACCAACAACACCTTAAGCTGGTTCTCTAATGTCAGGTGCTGATAGTCTCGTTTGTCTCCAGAACTTCGGACAACACGGACGACCTCATCGTTAAGTGAAGAGTTCGCCATAATTCTCCTTGATATAGATTTCGAGGCGAGTTACTGGTCCAGTGCCTGGTTAAAGTCTTCTGGTTTATCAAAGTCGCCTTCAAAATCCTGCAAACGTTTTTCGTTGAAGGTTAGTACCAGCTCTTTACGGTAATCTTCACCTGAATTGGGATCCATTTTATAAAGGTATACCCAGCGGTCAGAGTCAAAGCTGTTCTGCGCAACTGGGGTTCCCAGCACAAAGACCACTTGCTCTTCAGTCATTCCCACTCGCAACTTGTCGACATCTTCCTGCTCAAGGTAGTTTCCCTGTGGGATATCAATACGATATACCATTTCATCGAGAAGAGAACAGCCATTTAAGGTTATAACGGCAACTAGAAAAACTCCAAATCTTGACATGAAATACCTATTAAAATTAATCTCAATTGATTGTATTGGCGTCGATGATAAACAATGACTTACTCGAACGCCAGTATAGAACGAATTTAACTGGCGAGTAATTCTCTCGCATTAGCTTTCGCCATGTCGGTGACTTTGTCGCCGCCCAATAAGCGCGCCAGTTCGATAACTCTCTGTTCTTTAGATAACGCAACCACCGCGGTTTCAGTTTCGGCCCCATCAGTTGACTTGCTCACTTGCAATTGTTGATGAGCTTTAGCCGCGACTTGTGGTAAGTGGGTAACACAAATAACCTGAGAGGTTTTTCCCAACGCCTGAAGCATAGACCCCACTATTGATGCCGTAGGGCCACTGACGCCAACATCAACCTCATCAAACATCATGGTAGGAACCGTTTTCTGTGTCGCTGTCATCACCTGTATGGCAAGGCTAATTCGCGAAAGTTCACCCCCGGAAGCGACTTTATTCAGCGCCTGTATAGGCTGTCCCGGATTGGTTGTTACCAGAAATTCGACCTCATCGGTACCGAGTCGGGTAGCCCGGGCGCTGGCGTCATGCTCAACCTGAATAACAAAACGACCATGTGGCATATTCAACTCTTGCATCGAGCTGCTTATCTTTTGACTTAATTCCGCAGCTGCCTGTTCGCGGCTTGCCGAAAGCTTAAGGGCACTCTCACGGTAGACTTTTCGGGCCTGCTGTCGGTCTTCGTCAAGCTTCTCGGCTTGTTCACCGGCCTGCTCTAGATTATCAAGCTCGTCTATTAACTTTTTGTGTTGCTGGCTCAGTTCTGAGCCGGGTATCTGGTGCTTCTTCGCTAAATGAATAGCGGCGCTTAAGCGGTCTTCTATAATCTGAAGTTCGCCCGGGTCGAGCTCTAAATCGTCCTGATACTGGCGTAATTCAAGTGCCGCTTCTTCAATGTGTACTTTTGCCTGTTGCAGTAACTGGTTAATAGGAGAAAGTGCGGTGTCCATCTCTTCAGCTTCAGCTAAGCGTTGGCTGGCTGACTGAACCAGGCTGGATGCGTTATTGTGCTCTCCTTCGTAAAGAGCGTTTAAAGCAAACACGCCGGCTTCGAGTAAAACTTTGCTGTTACTTAAGCGCTTGTGTTTTTGCTCCAGTTCGTCGAATTCGCCATCTGCCAGCGCAAACTCATTCAGCTCGTTAACCTGATACTCAAGTAACTGACGCTGGGCTTCCAGTTCTTCTTTTTGTTGCTGGTAGCTTTGGTATTGTTTCTCAACTGAAGCCCAGTTTTTATAGTCTTGCTGGATTTTGTCTAACAAGTGCTGGTGGCGGGCGTAGCTATCGAGTAGCGTTAATTGATGCTCGTCTTTTAACAACAGTTGATGTTCGTGTTGACCATGAATGTTGACTAACAGTGGTGCCAGAGATTTTTGCTGACTGACAGGAACAGGTGTTCCGTTAATCCATGCTTTGGAGCGTCCGTCGCGCTGAATAACACGACGTAAAACGCAGTCATCATCAGCGTCAAACTCATTATCAGCTAACCACCGGTGAGCGGGGCTGGCATCTTCCAAAGCGAAAACGGCTGTAATTTCGGCTTTTTCCTGGCCCGGGCGAACCCAGTTAGCGTCGGCCCGGCTACCCAGGCAAAGGCTCAGGGCATCCAGAGCTATAGATTTACCGGCACCAGTTTCGCCGGTGATAGCGGTCATGCCGCTGTGGAATTCAATGTCTAACGATTTAACGACTGCAAAGTTGCGAATAGTTAATTGGGATAACATAGCCTTCGCTCCAGTACTGTTGATATATACAGGTTATACAGTATTTATACAGTAGCTGCATTGAAATGCAAGTATCCCGCTTAAAAAAGTCGGCTACCCCAACCGAGTTTATTGCGTAATACGTGATAGTAGTTGTGGTCAATAGGATGAATCATACGTAAGGCTTTCGGGTACTTTTTGATAATGACATCGTCGCCCGGGTGAACTGTCATTCTGACATGACCGTCGCAACTGATTTGTAGCAAGTCATTGTCTAAAGCTGCTTTTAACCTGACTTCGCTGTTACCATCGACGACAATTGGCCTGCTGCTTAAGGTATGGGGAAACATAGTCACCAGAGTCATTGCGTCCAGGCCGGGATGCAAAATAGGGCCGCCACCGGATAATGAATAGGCGGTAGAGCCGGTTGGGGTGGCGCAAATTAAGCCATCAGAACGTTGGCTAAAGACAAAATGGTCGTTCACATAGAGTTCAAATTCTATCATGTGCGCGACTTTGTCGGAGTGCAGGACAATTTCATTAATTGCTCTGCCGGTACCCGATGAACTGCCGTTGTTAATGACTTCGGCTGAGAGCAGGAAACGTTCTTCTACGTGGTAGTTTCCATTAAGTACCGACAACAAAGGCGTCATGACTTCGTCGGGATCTAAATCGGTTAAAAACCCCAAGTTACCGCGATTGACGCCGATAACACCGATATCGTACTCACATAAGGCGCGGGCAGCACCGAGCATGTTGCCGTCACCGCCGACGACAATAGCAATTTCGGCCCATTCGCCTAAGTCCTGCAGGCTTAGCGTCTCGACTTCTTCCGGCAAGTTCAATTGTTCTGCCGTACGTGCTTCCAGACACAGCGCAAAACCGCGATGAATTAAAGCGGTGGTAATCGTTTCTAAAGTTAATTGGGTACCACGGTCGTCGGCTTTACCGAGTAACCCAATCTTTGTAAAAGCGCTCATTAACGGGATCCTTATGCGTTCGTGTGCTTACGCTACGATGAGCAAGAAAATTTATCAAGTAAGAGAAATCCCCTTGAAAGAAAAAAACTTGCCCCCATTAATCCTGCAACCTTAATTTTAAACTGGTTAAAGAGAGTCACTTATGACCGATAAAAACGATTCGAAACAGAAAAACCAAGCGGCTGATGAGCCGACTGTAGAGCAGCAAAAAGCTGAACAGGAAGCGGCACAGGCAGCAGAAGAGGCCTTGCAGCAGGACGTTGCAGCCGATGAAGCTGAAACTGCGGGACAGTCATCGGATCAAACAGATCGCATTGCTGAACTGGAGCTGGCTTTGAGTAAAGCCGAAGCTAAAGTGAATGATCAGCGCGACTCGGTACTGCGCACTCAGGCTGAAATGGAAAACGTGCGTCGTCGTGCCAGTCAGGATGTTGAAAAAGCACATAAGTTTGCGCTGGAAAAGTTCGCTAATGAGATACTGACTTCGGTAGATAACTTAGAGCGTGCTTTACAGCTGGCTGATAAAGAAGACGAAGCGAACAAAAACTTTGTTGAAGGCATTGAGCTTACCTACAAAAGTTTAACCTCAACTCTGGAAAAGTTCGGTGTAAAAGCAATTGGTGCAGAAGGCGAAGCCTTTAATCCGGATCAACACCAGGCCATGTCGATGCAGGAATCTGATGAGCATCCGAACAATACTATTATGGCGGTAATGCAAAAAGGGTACGAGCTGAATGGACGCCTGTTGCGTCCGGCAATGGTGATGGTTGCGCGTAACTCGAACTCGGGTGTGGATACAAAAGCGTAACAAAATCGAAAATTATCCCTGTGTTGGGTATTGAAATTCGAACATAGGCACCCCAGATAAGGGGTAACGAAACAAATTACATGAATCAGAAGTTGGAGACGAATCATGGGTAAAACGATTGGTATAGATTTAGGTACAACAAACTCTTGCGTTGCTGTACTCGATGGTGGCAAAGCTCGCGTTATTGAAAATGGCGAAGGCGACCGTACAACGCCGTCAGTAGTTGCATTTACTGACGATGGCGAAATTTTGGTAGGTTCACCGGCAAAACGCCAGGCAGTAACCAACCCAAATAAAACCTTGTTTGCGATTAAGCGCCTAATTGGCCGTCGCTTTCAGGACGAAGAAGTACAGCGTGATATCGGCATTATGCCTTACAAAATTGTTAAGGCTGACAACGGTGACGCATGGGTAGAAATTGATGGTGACAAAAAAGCGCCACCACAAATTTCTGCGGAAGTCCTGAAAAAGATGAAAAAGACCGCCGAAGAATTTCTGGGCGAGAAAGTAACGGATGCGGTAATTACTGTACCGGCATACTTTAACGATGCTCAGCGTCAGGCGACAAAAGACGCCGGTAAAATCGCGGGTCTTAATGTCAAACGTATTATTAACGAGCCAACAGCCGCAGCTTTGGCATACGGTATGGACAAGAAGTCCGGCGACAACGTGATTGCTGTGTATGACTTAGGTGGTGGTACATTCGATATCTCTATTATTGAGATTGACGAAGTTGAAGGTGAGCATACCTTCGAAGTACTGGCAACTAATGGCGATACGCATTTAGGTGGTGAAGACTTTGATAACCGCTTAATCAACTACTTAGTTGAGCAGTTCCAAAAAGATCAGGGCATGGACTTACGTAAAGATCCGCTGGCGATGCAGCGCTTAAAAGAAGCTGCAGAGAAAGCGAAAATTGAACTGTCATCTGCGCAGCAGACCGAAGTGAACTTGCCGTACATTACGGCAGACAACGCTGGTCCTAAGCACATGGCCATTAAAGTGACCCGTGCGAAGCTGGAATCACTGGTTGAAGACTTGATTAAGAAGTCACTTGAGCCACTGAAACAGGCGTTAGCCGATGCGGATCTGTCTGTCAGCGACATTCAGGATATCATCATGGTCGGTGGTCAGACTCGTATGCCGAAAGTACAGGCTGCGGTAACGGACTTCTTCGGTAAAGAACCACGTCGCGATGTGAACCCTGACGAAGCTGTTGCAGTGGGTGCTGCGGTTCAGGCTGGCGTATTGCAAGGTGACGTTAAAGACGTATTGTTGCTGGATGTTTGTCCTCTGTCGCTGGGTATCGAAACCATGGGCGGCGTAATGACGAAACTGATTGAGAAGAACACTACGATTCCGACTAAAGAATCGCAAACCTTCTCAACGGCTGAAGATAATCAGTCCGCGGTAACCATTCATGTTATTCAGGGTGAGCGTAAACGCGCAGGGGATAATAAATCTCTGGGGCAGTTTAACCTGGAAGGTATTCGTGCGGCATCGCGTGGCGTACCACAAATTGAAGTGACTTTTGACATTGATGCGGACGGCATTCTGCACGTATCAGCCAAAGATAAAGACACAGGTAAAGAGCAGAAGATTACTATCAAAGCTTCTTCTGGTCTGGATGAGTCTGAAGTCGATAAAATGGTTAAAGATGCCGAAGCGCACGCTGAAGAAGATAAGAAGTTTGAAGAAATGGTGCAGGCGCGTAACCAGGCGGACGGTTTGGTTCATGCAACCCGTAACCAGCTGAAAGAAGTTGGCGATGCCTTGTCTCAGGAAGACAAAGACGCTATTGAGAAAGCTTGTGAAGAACTTGAGCAAGCGTCTAAAGATGGCGACAAAGAAGCCATTGATGCGAAATCTCAGGCGTTGATGGAAGCATCACAAAAACTAATGGAAGCAGCTCAGCAGCAACAGGCACAACAAGGTGCTGAAGGTGCCGCTGGCGGTGAACAGCAGTCTTCCAAAGCGGATGACGATGTCGTTGATGCTGAATTTGAAGAAGTCAAAGACGACGATAAGAAGTAAGCATTAAGGCAACTTCGCAAAAGCACACGGGTGTTGCCGCAAGGTAATACCCGTGTATTTGTATCAGGCTGACAAACAGCACAGATAGAAGACGAAGAAATTATGGCGACGCAAGATTTTTATCAGGTTCTCGGCGTATCGAAAGACGCCAATGAACGTGACATTAAAAAAGCCTACAAACGTATGGCGATGAAGTATCACCCGGACAGAACCGAGGGTGATAAAGATATGGAAATTAAGTTTAAAGAGATTAAGCAGGCGTACGAAGTTCTTTCTGATCCCCAGAAACGCCAGATGTATGATCAATATGGGCATGAAGCTTTCGAACAGGCACGCCAGGGCGGAGCTGGTCATGGTGCCGGCGGATTCGGCGGTGGTGGTGCTGATTTTGCTGATATCTTTGGTGATGTCTTCGGTGATATTTTTGGCGGCGGCAGACGTCAGCAAGCCCGCGCGCAACGTGGCGCTGATTTGCGCTACAACCTGGATATGTCGCTGGAAGAAGCGGTTCGCGGTAAAACCGTTGAGCTTGAAATTCCTACCTTAGTGGAATGTCGAGACTGCAACGGCAGTGGCGCGAAAAAAGGCAGCAAGCCTCAGACTTGTGGTCATTGTCATGGCTCAGGTCAGATTCAGATGCGCCAGGGCTTTTTCGCTGTGCAGCAAACCTGTCCTCAATGCCGTGGTACGGGTACTATTATTAAAGATCCTTGCCGTACATGTCATGGCCATGGCCGTAAAGAAGAAACTAAAACGTTGTCGGTTAAAATCCCGTCGGGGGTAGATACCGGTGACCGTATTCGTTTAGCGAATGAAGGTGAAGCCGGTGAACACGGAGCGCCTGCGGGTGATTTGTATGTTCAGGTTCACGTACGGGAGCATCCTATTTTTGCCCGTGATGGCAATAACTTGTTCTGTGAAGTCCCTGTAAGCTTTACTAAAGCGGCTCTTGGTGGTGACATTGAGGTGCCAACTCTGGAAGGTAAAGTGAAACTGAAAGTGCCTAAAGAGACGCAAACGGGTAAACACTTCCGGTTACGTGGTAAAGGCGTTAAGTCAGTTCGCACGGGTGAAGTTGGCGACTTAATTTGCAAAGTGGTGATTGAAACCCCGGTCAACCTGTCATCTAAGCAACGTGACATGCTGGAAGAGCTTGAAGATTCAATGGGAACGGGTGATGAAGCTGCAAAATTTCGACCCAAAGAGAAAGGTTTTTTCGACGGCGTGAAACAATTCTTTGATGACTTACGTAGCTAGATTGTCTATCACTATAGTAAGTGTATGAGATAAAAAAATCGGAGGCAGTCAATGAATTGGAAGACCGTGACGTTAAGTGCCTGCATGTTGGTAGTATTGGCCAGTTGCGCTAAATCTCCGACGGGACGCTCGCAGTTGCAACTTTATTCAAGTAGCGAATTGAATAAAATGGGGGCTGCCTCCTACGAAGAAATGCGCGAAGAACAGAAAATTAATGACGATGCTGAGGTCAATGCTTACGTGCGTTGTGTCAGCGATGCTTTAATAGAAAATTTGCCAGGAAATTATAGTCAGATGGACTGGCAAGTTACTGTTTTTGCAGAGCCTACGGTCAATGCTTTCGCTCTGCCCGGTGGTTATATTGGCGTATACGACGGCCTGATAGAGGTTGCCGAAAACCAACACCAGCTTGCTGCGGTTATCGGGCATGAAATTGGCCACGTGATTGCTGAACACAGTAATGAGCGTATCTCCAGTAATATGATGGTCGGACTTGGTTTGCAGCTTGGTGGCATTCTTGCCAGTACTCAGTTGGATAACGATAAAGCCGGCCTATTAATGGCTGCTTTAGGTGTAGGGGCTCAGGTTGGTATCCTGCTACCTTATTCACGTACCCATGAATCAGAATCGGATGAACTGGGTATGGAATATATGGCCGATGCTGGGTTCAAACTGGAAGAGGCGCCTGAGCTTTGGCGCAATATGCAATCGGCTTCAGACGGTGAATCGCCTCCTGAACTGTTGTCGACTCACCCGAATCCCCAAACTCGGATTAAAGACCTTGAAGCGCTGATTCCGTCGTTGCAAGAGCGTTATTCTGCGGCTCGTGCCGCGGGGAATACGCCAGACTGTCAACGTCCGGCATCGGTTGGCAGTTCAGACACATAAAGTAACAGAGGGAATGACTCCGTTCCCTCTGCCTTTCAAAAGGTTATAACCTAGTTCAATTTATTCTTTTTGACCTTCTCTTTAACGTTTTACCCTAGCTCCCATTTTTTATAAAGCGGCTGGGGAATTATGTTTAAAGCGTGGTTTGCAATTCCATTTTGGCAACGAGTTTTAGGTGCCTTTGTATTAGGCATGCTTATAGGTGGGCTGGCTCCCGAAGTTGGCGTTGCGCTTAAGCCTCTTGGTGATTTATTTATAAAAGCGATTAAGATGCTGGTTGCGCCGCTTATTTTCTGTGCCATTGTTAGTGCCATTACGGATCTGAATGATGGGAAGAAATTAGGTCGCTTGGGTGCTAAAACCATTGGTTTATTTATGCTGACGGCAGTGGTAGCCAGTGCTATTGGCTTAACTCTGGCCAGTTTAATTGACATGAGCCCTGCAGCTACGTTGACCGCAACTGAGCAAAACGAAAAGCAAATTCCTGGTATAGCCCAAGTCTTCCTCAATTTTGTGCCCAGTAATCCTTTCGCGGCTTTAACCGAAGGTAATGTACTGCAAATAGTTGTTTTCGCTGCTTTGGTCGGTATTGCTATTCAGCGCTTAAAAGACAAGGGTGAGCCTTTGCGCAGAACGATAAAATCAGGCGCCGAAGTTATGTACGAAATTACCCGTATGGTGTTGCAGTTAACACCTGTTGGTGTACTTGGTTTAATGTCCTGGGTTATCGGTGAATACGGTTTTAGTACCTTGCTACCACTGGCGAAATTTGTTGGTGTTATTTATTTGGCTTGTCTCATCCATATTGTGGTGGTTTACGGCGGTTTAATTCGCACCGTAGGCGGCATGAGTCCCTGGCAGTTTTTCAAAGCTATATTTGATGCACAGATTGTCGCCTTTACCACTTGCAGTTCGTTTGGCTCATTACCGGCAGCGCATCGGGCTGTCACCGAACGTTTGGGTGTCTCGAAGGATTACGCCAGTTTTGTTTTGCCTTTAGGCGCCACCATTAATATGGATGGTTGCGGTGGTATTTATCCGGCTGTTGCTTCTATTTTTATTGCACAGCTCTACGGAATACCGTTAGAGTGGATGGATTATGGTTTGATCATGCTAACAGCGACGCTTGCTTCGGTGGGAACTGCGGGCGTACCGGGTACTGCTCTGGTAATGTTAACTGTTACCCTGAATGTTATTGGATTGCCCTTAGAAGGCATTGCGTTTATCGCTGCTATTGACCGCATCATTGATATGGCCCGAACCCTGACCAATGTGACTGGCGATATGATGGTTTCCCGAGTTGTTGCGCGTAGTGAAAACCTGTTGCAGGATCAAACTCATTTAGCGACGGAGTCAAAATAATGATCAATGTGGGCGTATTCGGAGCCTCTGGAAGAATGGGGAAAGCGGTTATTCAGGCTCTGGCGGATGATAACGAAGCTAAGCTGGGTGCAGCCATTGTCAGAAAAAGTAGTAGCAGTTATGGTGACAGTGCGACAGAGAACGAGCCCGTTCACTTCATTAGTGCCGATGAGCTGCAGCCCGAGCAGGTAGATGTTCTTATTGATTTCTCTTTGCCTGAAGCACTCACTGAAAACCTGAAACGTGCTGAACAATATCAGTTACCTATTGTTGTTTGTACGACGGGGTTAAACGACGAACAGAGAGAACGTCTGGCTCAGGCGGCCGAGACCGTGCCGGTACTGTATGCCAGTAATACCAGCATCGGCATTGCTTTACTGGAACAGCTGGTTGGTTTAAGCAGTGCTGCATTACCCAATGCTGATATTGAGATCTTTGAGGCGCATCATCGGCACAAAAAAGATGGCCCGTCAGGAACGGCGCTCAGTTTGGGGCAGGCAGCAGCAAAAGGCCGGCAGCAAAACTGGGAGCAGATTAATGACGGTATCCGCGCCGACGGGCTTCGCAGCGACAATGGCATTGGCTTCTCTGTAATGCGGGCAGCGGATATTATCGGTGAACATCAAGTCACTCTGGCGGTTGCGGGTGAACGCATTGAGATTGGACACCGTGTCAGTAATCGAAAAACTTTTGCCGACGGAGCCTTACGTGCCGCTAAGTGGCTGGACGAACAAGCGCCCGGTTTATATAGCCTGCAGGACACCTTGAATTTGCAGGACATACTGCAACGCATGCTCAAGCAATAAATACCGCTGGACGGTTTTCGTAATATTTCGTAGAATGGCGGGAATTTGCCTGAATCAGTCCGAAGGCCGGCGTGATTTGGCAAAACGCGCGGTTCAGGACGCAAGACGGGGAAGTCAAATTATTGATTTACCCGTTTTTTTATGTACGGAGGTTGCCCTTGAGTATTCTAGCGAGTCAATCCGCTAAACGAGCGATTCTGGTGCTTGCTGACGGGACCGTGTTTCGCGGAACCGCTATCGGAGCCGAAGGCTCTGCAGTCGGCGAAGTGGTCTTCAACACGGCCATGACAGGTTACCAGGAAATTCTTACTGACCCATCTTATACAGAACAAATCGTTACTCTCACTTATCCCCATATAGGCAATACCGGTATTAACTCTGAAGACGCAGAGTCTGATCAGGTTTGGGCGAAAGGACTTATCATTAGAGATTTGGCAATGAAAGCCAGCAATTTCCGTAGCGAGGAAACGCTAAGCGCTTACTTGCAACGTCACAATGTGGTGGGTATTGCAGATATTGATACGCGTCGTTTAACTCGCATTTTGCGCGAAAAAGGTGCGCAAAATGGCTGCATTATGGTTGGCGAGCTGGATGAAAATAAAGCGCAGGAACTGGCTCAGAAGTTTCCGGGCTTAAAGGGAATGGACCTTGCAAAAGAAGTTTGCTGCGATAAGCCCTACGACTGGCAGGGCGGCAGTTGGCAGCTGGGCGAAGGCCACACCAAACCAGAGCAGAATAAATACCATGTAGTCGCTTACGATTATGGTTGTAAACACAACATTCTGCGTTTGCTGGCGGACCGAAACTGTAAGATTACAGTCGTACCGGCTCAAACGTCGGCCGAGGATGTACTGGCATTAAAACCCGACGGTATTTTCTTATCTAATGGTCCGGGCGACCCCGAGCCTTGCGATTACGCGATTACAGCAATCAAAGCTTTATTGGATAAAGATATTCCAATTTTTGGTATTTGTCTTGGGCATCAGCTATTAGCTATTGCCAGTGGTGCCCGCTCAATAAAAATGAAGTTTGGTCATCACGGTGCTAACCATCCGGTACAAGATTTAAAAACGAAACGGGTGATGATTACCAGCCAGAACCATGGCTTTGCCGTTGATGAGAAACAGCTGCCGGATAACCTGGAAGTGACTCACGTGTCTTTGTTCGATGGAACACTGCAGGGTATTCGCCGTAAAGATAAGCCGGCCTTTAGTTTTCAGGGGCACCCTGAAGCAAGCCCGGGGCCGCACGATGCCAGTGAACTGTTTGACCAATTTATTGAATTGATGCAGGCCAAAGCCTGATTCGTCGAATGATATTCGATGCCGTCATCCGTAGCGAAAGGACAGATAGAGCGACTTTATGCCAAAACGTACCGACATTAAAAGCATTCTGATTCTGGGTGCAGGCCCTATTGTTATCGGCCAGGCCTGTGAGTTTGATTACTCCGGCGCTCAAGCGTGCAAAGCGCTGCGCGAGGAAGGTTACCGAGTCATTTTGGTTAATTCTAACCCTGCTACCATTATGACTGACCCTGAAATGGCCGATGCAACTTATATCGAGCCAATTCACTGGGAAGTAGTAGAGAAAATTATTGAGCGTGAGCGTCCTGATGCGGTGTTACCGACCATGGGTGGTCAAACCGCTTTGAACTGTGCGCTGGATTTAGACCGCCACGGTGTGCTGGAACGCTACAAGGTTGAAATGATTGGCGCTAATGCCGATGCGATTGATAAAGCGGAAAACCGTGATCGCTTCGACAAAGCGATGAAAGCGATTGGTCTGGAAACACCAAATGCTGAAATGGCTCATAGTCTTGATGAAGCCTTTGATGTGCTTAGCCGACTGGGTTTCCCTTGTATTATCCGACCGTCCTTCACTATGGGCGGCAGTGGCGGTGGTATTGCCTATAACCGCGAAGAATTTGAAGAAATTTGCCGCCGGGGTCTGGACTTGTCGCCAACCAATGAGTTGTTAATTGACGAATCGCTACTGGGCTGGAAAGAGTACGAAATGGAAGTTGTGCGCGACAAAAGCGATAACTGCATCATTGTTTGTACTATTGAAAACTTTGACCCTATGGGTATTCACACCGGTGACTCAATTACGGTTGCGCCTGCCCAGACTTTGACAGACAAAGAATTCCAGCTAATGCGTGATGCGGCAATGGCCGTTCTGCGCGAAATTGGTGTGGAAACTGGTGGTTCAAACGTACAGTTCGGTGTTAACCCTGATACCGGGCGTATGGTCATTATCGAGATGAACCCACGGGTTTCCCGTTCATCCGCTTTGGCATCAAAAGCTACAGGCTTCCCAATTGCTAAGGTTGCAGCGAAACTGGCGGTTGGTTATACGCTGGATGAACTGGAGAATGAGATAACTGGTGGTAAAACACCGGCATCTTTCGAGCCAGCGTTAGATTACGTAGTCACCAAAATACCGCGCTTTAACTTTGAAAAGTTTGCTAACTGCAATGACCGGCTGACCACGCAAATGAAGTCGGTTGGTGAAGTCATGGCTATTGGCCGTAACTTCCAGGAGTCGGTGCAAAAAGCGCTACGTGGTCTAGAGCTTGGTGCCTCGGGTTTTGACCCTATTGTGGACTTAGAAGCTAAAGATGCCCGTTCAAAAGTTATCCGTGAATTAAAAGAACCGGGTGCAGAGCGTATTTGGTATATCGCCGACGCTTTCCGCTTAGGTATGACGGTACGCGAAGTCTTCGAGCTAACGCGTATAGACGAGTGGTATCTGATTCAAATTGAAGAGCTTGTAAACCTTGAAAAAGAGGTTGATGAACTTGGTTTAGCCGGGCTCACCGCAGACGTTATGACGGTGTTGAAACGCCGTGGCTTTGCTGACTCTCGTATAGCCGATGTTCTGCATGTGAGTGAAGCAGAAGTTCGTAAAAAGCGTTATAAGTATAAAATTCATCCCGTTTACAAACGTGTTGATACCTGTGCGGCTGAATTCGCCTCTGGCACAGCTTACATGTATTCAAGCTACGATGAAGAATGCGAAGCGGCACCGACGGACAATGACAAAATTATGGTTATTGGTGGCGGACCAAACCGTATAGGGCAGGGCATTGAGTTCGATTATTGCTGTGTGCATGCCTCGCTGGCGCTGCGTGAAGACGGTTACGAAACCATAATGGTCAACTGTAACCCGGAAACAGTATCTACTGATTATGACACGTCAGATCGTCTTTACTTTGAGTCTATTACACTCGAAGACGTCCTCGAAATTGTTCGTATTGAAAAGCCTAAAGGGGTTATTGTTCAATACGGCGGTCAGACTCCGTTGAAGCTGGCGCGTGAGCTTGAAGCTAATGGTGTGCCAATTATCGGTACTTCGCCTGACGCTATTGACAGAGCGGAAGACAGGGCGCGTTTTCAGACCGCCGTACGCCGTCTGGGATTAAAACAACCCGAGAACTCAACAGTTACAGGTTTCAACGAAGCTTTGACGGAGGCTAAACGTATTGGTTATCCGTTAGTCGTTCGTCCATCCTATGTTCTGGGTGGCAGGGCAATGGAAATTGTCTATGACGAAGCGGATTTGCAACGTTATCTGACTGATGCGGTCAAAGTTTCAAATGACGCGCCGGTACTGCTGGATCGTTTCCTTGATAACGCGATAGAAGTTGACGTTGATGCTATCTGCGATGGTACTGACGTTCTGATTGGCGGCATTATGCAGCATATAGAGGAAGCCGGGGTTCACTCGGGTGACTCTGCGTGTTCATTGCCTCCGTACTCATTGAGTGACATTATTCAGGCTCAATTACGTGAACAAATGCGTAAATTAGCCTTTGAATTGAATGTGAATGGCTTGATGAACGCTCAGTTTGCGGTTAAAGATGATGAAATTTATCTTATTGAGGTAAACCCAAGAGCTGCGAGAACCGTACCTTTTGTTTCTAAAGCGACAGGTGTGCCGTTAGCCAAAGTGGCAGCCCGAGTAATGGTTGGCCAGTCACTGCAAGAGCAGGGCTATGTAAAAGAAATTATTCCACCTTATTACTCGGTGAAAGAAGTGGTCATTCCTTTTGCTAAGTTCCAGGGGGTCGACCCTATTCGCGGACCTGAAATGCGTTCAACCGGCGAAGTTATGGGTGTGGGTGAAAGCTTTGAAGAAGCTTATGCTAAAGCGAACCTGGGGGCTGGCGAAGCGCTGGCTAAAAAAGGTAAAGCACTCATTTCTGTAAAAGACAGTGACAAGCAACGTTTGATGGACTTAGCTCGCGGCTTATTGGCATTAGGCTTTAGTTTAGAAGCAACGCGCGGTACGGCGAAAATGCTTGCTGAAGAAGGTATTGACTGCAGTATTGTAAATAAACTGCAAGAAGGCCGTCCAAATATTGTTGATGCGATTAAAAACGGCGAATATTGCTATATTATAAATACAGTAGAAGGCCGCCAGGCGATTGAAGACTCGGTCTATATTCGCCGCGAAGCACTATTGAATAAAGTTATTTACACGACGACATTGAATGCTGCGTTTGCGACAGTAAAAGCAAATACAGCGGATGATCGGGCTCGGGTGAGCTCGGTACAAGAATTACATAAAAGGGTATCGTTAATATGAACCAGATTCCAATGACGGAACATGGCGCGCAATTATTACGTGATGAGCTTAAACGTTTAAAAACGGTAGAGCGTCCGCGCATTGTTGAAGCTATTGCTGATGCTCGCGAGCATGGCGATTTAAAAGAAAATGCGGAATATCATGCCGCCCGTGAGCAGCAAGGTTTTTGTGAAGGTCGTATTCAGGAAATTGAATCTAAGCTTTCCAACGCGCAGATTATTGATGTAACCAAGGTGCCAAATAACGGAAAAGTTATTTTTGGCTCTACGGTTACCATTTACAATACGAAAACGGACGAAGAAGTTACCTATAAAATAGTCGGCGATGATGAAGCGGATATTAAATCAAATTTAATTTCTGTGAACTCACCCATTGCGCGTGCACTTATTGGCAAAGAAATTGATGATATTGCGACAGTAACGACACCTAACGGTGAAGTTGAGTACGAGGTGGTTGCAGTACAATATAAGTAATATCAAAAATAAGTTTGTAAAAGGCTGGAAACGTAAGTTTACCAGCCTTTTCTTTTTATTGGCTTTTGAAATATATTCTTGTTTGTTTTTTATACGATATATTGTATAGTTTGCTCTTAACTTATTTTCTAACATTAAATTTACAAGAGAAGATGACAATGGACAAGGAACAGTCACTATCATTTAACACTCTTCAACATACACCTCTTGATGAACTTACTGTCACGGAGTGCTTCGAACGTTTAAAACTCATCTCACAAAAGGCAACTTATAAAGATGTTTCTGTCTGGTTAGGCCGCAACGCCAACGATTATGCCAACTGGAAACGTAGTAACAAACTACCTTTTGCCGAAATTATCCGGAAGCTACTGCAGGAAAGAATTTCTCTTAACTGGTTTTTCGCTCCGGGGTATACCTTGCACGAACCCAGCTACGCTTATACTCAGGGCGATTATGTTAAGAGCAGCGTGGTAGAGGAAGAACGCAAACGCCGAATTGAATTTTTAAAAGCACACAAAAAGATAGAGCCGTTATTGAAAGCCTACGGGCTGCAAGATGATGAACAATGTATGACTTTGATGCTGGATGCTTATTTTTCCACTACAGACAAGTGGATGGAGAAATCGCAGGCATTAGAGTTAGTAGCGAAAGCATTAGCTCTTAAGCCTGCGATTCAAAAAGTTAACCGCGTGGAAGACGAATCTTAGGTTCTTCTGCCGCGCGGTATATCACTTGTGTTTTACCGATAATTTGCACTTCAGCGGCACCTGTTTCATGTACAATGGTTGCCATAATTTGCTTTCTGAGCTCGCGGTCTTCTTCCGGAACTTTTATTTTAATCAGTTCATGGTGGTCAAGTGCTTGCTCGATTTCTGCAAGAACACCTTCAGTAAGGCCGTTAGCCCCAAGTAGTACGACGGGTTTAAGCGGATGTGCTAAACCTTTTAAATGCTGTTTTTGCTTATTACTTAATGACATTCGATAATATCCGTTTTAGAGCTTGATTTTTTAACATTGTAACGCCAGATCAGGTATTCAGGCCAGACAATTAAGGAAACTTCGTTAAATCATGGGAAAAAAACGCAGTGTGAGTAGTCAGCGCTGGCTGAAAGAACATTTTGACGATCAGTTTGTCCAAAAAGCACAGAAGAAGGGATTACGCTCCCGCGCTGTTTTTAAATTGGAAGAAATACAAAAACGGGACAAACTGATCAAAAAAGGTCAAACCGTCGTTGATCTAGGAGCGGCCCCGGGCGGGTGGTCACAATACGTTGCCGACTACTTTAACGGCGACGGTCAAATCATTGCTTGTGATATTTTAGCGATGGACCCAATCGCCGGAGTCGATTTTCTTCAGGGCGATTTTCGTGAAGAATCGGTACTGGAAGCTTTATTACAACGTATCGATGGTAAAAATGTTGATGTGGTACTGTCTGACATGGCACCTAATATGAGTGGTAATGGCACGGTAGACCAGGCGCGCTCTATGTATCTGGTAGAGTTGGCTCTGGATATGTGCCATCAGGTTTTGAAACCCGGCGGAAGTTTCGCCGTCAAAGTGTTTCAGGGGCAAGGTTTTGAATCTTTCCTGAAAGATGTACGAGCAGCGTTTAACGATGTGAAAACGAGAAAACCAGAGTCCTCGAGAGCACGTTCGAGAGAGGTCTACTTGGTAGCGACAGACTATAAACTGTAGTACCCTGTTGGGTAGTTGATTTTTAATAGAGGTAATAGGCTTTGAGCGATATGGCAAAGAATCTCATCTTGTGGCTTGTAATAGCCGTCGTACTGATGAGCGTTTTTCAGAGCTTCAGTCCGAGCGGAACGTCATCATCAACCATGGTATACAGCGAATTTGTATCTCAGGTTAATAATGGCAACATTCGTCGTGCTGAATTTGGTGATGATGGACGCACTATTTCAGGTATGACTCGCAATGGTCAGTCTTATAAAACCGTTGTACCAACTCAATATGATCCAAAAATTCTGGATGATTTGTTGGCAAACGATGTAGAAACACAAGGTACTCCGCCGGAAGAGCAGAGTATTCTGGCATCAATCTTTATTTCGTGGTTCCCGATGCTGCTATTAATTGGTGTATGGATATTCTTCATGCGTCAGATGCAGGGCGGTGGTGGCCGTGGGGCTATGTCGTTTGGTAAAAGCAAAGCCAAGCTGATGAATGAAGAGCAATCAAAAACAACGTTCAAAGACGTTGCTGGTTGTGATGAGGCCAAAGAAGAAGTCTCAGAGCTTGTGGATTACCTGAAGGATCCTTCTAAGTTTCAGCGTCTGGGCGGAAAAATACCGAAAGGCGTTCTTATGGTCGGCCCTCCGGGTACGGGTAAAACCTTGCTGGCAAAAGCTATTTCGGGCGAAGCCAAAGTACCGTTCTTTAGCATTTCAGGGTCTGATTTCGTTGAAATGTTCGTCGGTGTTGGTGCTTCCCGTGTTCGTGACATGTTCGAACAAGCGAAAAAAGCCGCGCCATGCATTATCTTTATTGATGAGCTTGATGCAGTGGGTCGCCAACGTGGAGCCGGACTAGGTGGTGGCCACGATGAACGTGAGCAGACACTGAACCAGATGCTGGTTGAAATGGATGGCTTTGAAGGTAATGAAGGCATTATCGTTATTGCCGCTACTAACCGTCCAGATGTCTTAGACCCTGCATTATTGCGTCCGGGCCGTTTTGACCGTCAGGTTATTGTTGGTTTACCGGATGTTCGTGGTCGTGAGCAAATTCTTAAAGTGCACATGCGTAAAGTACCACTAGGCGATGACGTTAAACCGTCAGTAATTGCTCGTGGTACACCGGGCTTTTCTGGTGCGGACTTAGCCAACTTAGTAAACGAAGCTGCATTATTTGCTGCACGAGGCGACAAGCGTGTGGTTTCAATGGAAGAGTTCGATAAAGCAAAAGACAAGATCATGATGGGGGCAGAGCGCCGCTCAATGGTAATGACGGATGATGAAAAAGCGATGACAGCTTATCATGAAGCCGGCCACGCCATTGTTGGTCGCCTTGTACCGGAACATGATCCAGTCTACAAAGTCTCGATTATTCCACGAGGCCGCGCACTGGGTGTGACCATGTACCTGCCAGAACAGGATCGTGTCAGCCACAGTAAGCAGCATCTTGAAAGTATGATTTCAAGCTTGTTCGGTGGACGTCTCGCAGAAGCCATTATTTATGGAAACGATAAAGTGACCACTGGCGCTTCTAACGACATTGAACGTGCAACTGAAATTGCTCGTAAAATGGTTACCCAGTGGGGGCTTTCAGAAAAAATGGGGCCGTTGCTGTACGCCGAAGATGAAAATGAAGTATTTCTCGGACGCTCGGTAACTCAGCACAAGCACATGTCAGATGACACGGCGCGCGCTATTGATGAAGAAGTTAAATCAGTTATTGATCGTAATTACCAGCGTGCAAAAAAATTGCTGGAAGAAAACGAAGATATTTTGCATTCAATGAAGGACGCATTAGTTCGATATGAAACTATTGATGCCGACCAAATTGATGATTTGATGAACCGTCGCGATGTTCGTCAGCCAAAAGACTGGGATGACAGAGACAGTGGTGGTAACGATTCTGACGGTGGGGCTGCTAAGGCAGAGAACACCGAAGAACGTCCGGATCGCCCCATCAATGTTGATAAACCCGGGGATGCAACTTCTTAACGTTGATTCTTTTAAAAAGCCACCGAGAGGTGGCTTTTTTGTAGGACACAGTTATTAGTGGAGCTAAGCCATGCCGAAAAATCCAAAGCCGTTGCGAGTTATGGGAATTGTTAATGTCACTCCGGACTCATTTGCAGACGGAGGGCAGTATAACCGGCTAAATGATGCAATAGATCACGTTGCACAGCTGATCAAAGACGGCGCTGACATTGTGGACATTGGAGGGGAATCAACCCGCCCTGGAGCTTATTCGGTTGCTGAACAGGAAGAATTGGATAGAGTTGTTCCTTTGGTAAAAGCGGTAAGAGAGCGCTTTGATGTTGCTATTTCAGTGGATACAACCAAACCCAAAGTAATGACTGAGTCGATAGAAGTCGGTGCAAACATAATTAATGATGTGAATGCTTTGCGTGAGGAAGGTGCTTTGGAATCGCTGGCTGCGACAAACGCAGAAGTGTGTCTGATGCACATGCAGGGTGAGCCACGAAGTATGCAGCACAACCCTAATTACGATGATGTTGTTTGCGACGTTAAGACTTTTTTACAAGAGCGTGTCATAGCGTGTGAAAAAGCAGGTATAGGACGCGAGAGGATTTGGTTGGATCCTGGCTTTGGTTTCGGCAAGTCGCAGCGACATAACTATCAGTTATTGCAACGCTTGCAGGCGTTTCACGAGTTGCAGTTACCGTTATTGGTGGGAATGTCACGAAAAAGCATGATAGGTCATATTACTGGACGTGAAGTAAAAGACCGCTTAGCAGGCAGTTTAGCGGCTGCAACCATTGCAGCTATGAAAGGAGCACGTATAATTCGCGTTCATGATGTTAAGGAGACGGTTGATGCGATGAAAGTGGTTGCAGCAACTATAGAAGGAGAACACCTTTGAGTGAGCGTAAATATTTCGGCACCGATGGCGTGCGCGGACGTGTCGGGCAATTCCCGATAACCCCTGAATTTGCTGTGAAGCTTGGCTGGGCCGCCGGGCGCGTACTTGCTGCTAAAGGTACCAGTCGCGTATTAGTGGGCAAAGACACCCGGGTTTCTGGTTATATGCTTGAGTCTGCACTGGAAGCCGGTTTAGCCGCTGCTGGTGTTGGCGTGGACTTCTTAGGTCCTATGCCCACCCCGGGAATTGCTTACCTTACACGCACGTTCAGAGCCGCTGCCGGAATTGTGATCAGCGCCTCTCATAACCCATATTATGACAACGGTATTAAGTTCTTTGCTGATAACGGACATAAGCTTCCAGACGCGGTTGAGCTGGAAATTGAACGTTTGTTGGACGAGCCTATGGACTGCGTTATTTCCGAAGAGTTAGGGCGGGCAAAACGCATTAATGATGCCGCAGGCCGTTATATTGAGTTTTGTAAAAGCGTATTCCCCAACGAAATGACGCTGGAAGGGCTTCACATAGTGGTTGACTGCGCTCATGGCGCTACTTACCACATTGCGCCTAATGTGCTTCGGGAACTCGGTGCTGAAGTGACCGAAATAGGCACGCAGCCCAATGGACTGAATATTAATAAAGAGTGTGGTGCAACGCACTTAACGGCATTGCAGAATAAAGTACTGGAAACCAAAGCCGACCTTGGTATAGCGCTTGACGGCGACGGTGACCGCATCATGATGGTGACTGAGAACGGACGCCCCATTGATGGTGACGAAATTCTTTATATGCTCGCTGTTACTGCGCAGAACCAGGGACAGCTTCAGGGCGGGGTTGTTGGTACTTTGATGACTAACTTTGCTTTGGAGAAGGAGCTGGATAAACGGCGTATTCCCTTTGTTCGCGCGAAAGTCGGCGACCGTTATGTTATTGAGGAGCTAGTTAAACGTGACTGGTATCTGGGTGGAGAGAATTCCGGCCACGTTATAAACCGTCAACATCACACTACTGGAGACGGTATTATCGCCGGCCTGCAGGTACTAGCGGCGATGTATCAGGAACAAAAATCTCTGGAAAAACTGAGCTGCGACTTTCATAAATTGCCTCAAGTACTTATTAATGTTCGGTTCGAGAGCGATAAACAGCCTCTGGAATCTGCAAATGTAAAAAGTGTTGTTCGCGAAGTGGAAGCTGCTCTTGCGGGTAGCGGACGAGTGTTATTACGTAAGTCTGGTACTGAACCTTTAATTCGCGTAATGGTTGAGGGCGAGAACGAAGCAAAGGTAAAAGCTTTTGCTCAACAAATTGCGAATGAGGTCGAAGCGGCCACAAATTAAACAGTTAGCGGGTAGTGATGAAAATCTCGCTTGTAAGTTGGCGAGTGTTTCGCTACTATTCCCGCGCTCTGGAGTAGAGGACAAACTATGCCTAATGCATCACTAGTGATTGCAAATTGGAAAATGAACGGAAATCGCGAGCTAACGAAAACAATGTCGGCGGCTTTGCGAGAAAAACTTAATCAGCTTCAGCAAGTTAAGTTAGTTATTTGTCCTCCGTTCACCCTTATTAGCGAGCTGGCTAATCAATGTTATTACGATGACATTGCCATTGGTGCTCAGAGTGTATCTGAACACACTGGCGGCGCCTTTACCGGTGAAATTTCAACCGCGCAGCTACAGGAATTTGGTGTTAGCTACGTGCTAGTGGGACATTCAGAACGTCGGCAGTTGTTCGCAGAAACCGACAAAATGGTGAATGAGAAAACCCTGGCTACGGTTAATGCCGGTATGACAGCGGTAATTTGTGTTGGTGAGAATAAAGCACAACGCGATGAGGGAAACACCTGGGAAGTTGTAGCAGAGCAAGCGCAAGCGGCTTTGGCAGACATTCCTAAAGAGCAAGCCGGTAAAATTGTTTTGGCCTATGAGCCAGTTTGGGCAATTGGTACCGGAGAAACGGCTTCACCAGAACAAGCACAGGACGTTCATGCAAAATTAAGAGCGTTACTGGTAGAGCAATTTGGCGCGATTGGTGAGAAAATGCCGTTATTGTACGGCGGCTCAGTTAAAGCTGACAACGCTGCCGAATTATTTGCGCAAAAAGACATTGATGGCGGCCTGATAGGTGGCGCAAGTTTGAAAGAATCAGACTTTGTTGCTATTTGCCAAGCTGCTCAAGGGTAAAATTATGTACGAAATTTTGATGATCGCATTTCTCGTTGTCGCTTTGGTCTTAATTGGCTTTATCATGCTGCAACAAGGCAAAGGCGCAGACATGGGCGCATCTTTTGGTTCAGGCGCATCGAACACTGTTTTTGGTTCATCAGGTTCAGGTAACTTCCTGACCCGCGCAACAGCCGGGTTGGCGGTAGTGTTTTTCATTCTGAGCCTGGTATTAGGTAACTTATCGACCTCTACTGATGAGTCGTCAAATGACTTTTCAGACCTTTCAGTTCCGGCTGAAGAGCAAGAGTTACCTCCAGCGGATGATAAGTCAGAATCTGACGTGCCGCCAATTGACTAAGATTTTGCAGAAGTGGTGGAATTGGTAGACACGCTACCTTGAGGGGGTAGTGCTCTTACGGGCGTGCGGGTTCAAGTCCCGCCTTCTGCACCAAAATTAGCTCTCTGATTGTTGCCTCAGAGGTTGAAAATAAACGAAAAATACGTATAATGTGCAACAAGTTTCGGACGCGGGGTGGAGCAGTCTGGTAGCTCGTCGGGCTCATAACCCGAAGGTCGTAGGTTCAAATCCTGCCCCCGCAACCAATTTTAGTAGCAGCGTTTCGCATTAAGACGTCGCTTTTGCTAAAATAACTGACAAAGGGTCCAGTGTTCAGAAAGCCCCGCAGCAGCTCGGGGCTTTTTGCTATGCGGCCTTAGCTATCTTAGGATAGCCAGAACACTGGGCGCTTGCGCCCTTTTTTTGTTTCAGGAGGCAGTAATTGGCAAATTTGCAAGAACGGTTAACCGATATAATTCGCCCAGCGGTAGAAGCGCTGGACTTTGAATTGTGGGGCGTAGAGTTTATTCGCGCCGGTAAGTTTTCAACATTACGGGTATATATCGATCATCCGGAAGGTATCAGTGTGGATAACTGTGCAGACGTGAGTTATCAGGTCAGCTCACTACTGGATGTTGAAGACCCTATTAATGTTGAATACAACCTGGAAGTGTCCTCTCCGGGAATGGAAAGACCGTTTTTTAATGCCCAACAAATGCAGCCTTATATCAATGAAACCGTTGCTTTTGAGTTAGTAGCGGCGCAAAAAAACAAAAGAAAATTTAAGGCAGAATTGATTGCGGTTGAGGGCGAAGAACTGACCCTTGCCGTTGATAACGATACCCTTCAGGTGAATATGCGTGATGTGAAAAACGCTCACCTGGTTCCGGCATTTGATTAAAAGATTGCGTTGGCGAGGCAGCACTCATGAGTAAAGAAATACTGTTAGTCGCAGAAGCGGTTTCAAACGAAAAAGCAGTACCACGCGAAAAAATATTTGAAGCGTTAGAGTCAGCATTGGCTCATGCGACCAAAAAGAAGTACGACGGCGATATTGAAGTTCGTATTGATATCGATCGTACCACCGGCGAATTCGATACATTCCGTCGTTGGTTAGTCGTTGAAGACACGGATACCGGATTGGAACATCCTTACCGTGAAATTAGTTTGTCAGCAGCGCAATACGAAGATCCATCGGTACAGGCCGGTGACTACGTAGAAGAGCAAATTGATTCGATACAGTTCGACCGTATTACGACCCAGACTGCAAAACAGGTTATTGTACAGAAAGTACGTGAAGCCGAGCGAGCTCAGGTTGTTGATGAATACCGCGAACAAGTGGGTGAAATGGTCAGCGGTATTGTGAAGCGTGCGAATCGGGAACACGTTATTCTGGATTTAGGTAATAACGCAGAAGCGATTATTTATCGTGACGAAATGTTACCGCGTGAGTCGGTACGTCCAGGTGACCGCATTCGTGGCTTGCTTTATGACGTTCGTCCAGAAGCTCGTGGTGCACAACTATTTGTAAGCAGAACCAATCCTAACTTCTTGTTGGAATTGTTCCGTATCGAAGTGCCTGAAATAGGTGAAGAGATGATTGAGCTACGCGGTGCTGCCAGAGACCCGGGGTCGCGTGCTAAAATTGCAGTTAAGAGTAATGATAAGCGTATAGATCCTGTTGGGGCTTGCGTTGGTATGCGCGGCGCACGAGTTCAGGCGGTATCCGGTGAGCTTGGTGGCGAGCGCGTAGACATTGTGCTTTGGGATGATAACCCGGCACAGTACGTCATTAACGCGATGGCACCTGCTGAAGTAGCGTCTATAGTTGTGGATGAAGATGCACACACTATGGATATTGCGGTTGCGGCAGATAACCTGGCTCAAGCTATTGGTAAAGGTGGACAGAATGTTCGCCTTGCCAGCCAGCTAACAGGCTGGACGCTGAACGTTATGACCGAAGACGAGTTCAACGAAAAAAATGAAGCTGAAACTCAGCGTCTATTGAACTTGTTCGTATCGACTTTAGATATCGATGAAGATTTTGCAAATGTACTGGTTGATGAAGGCTTCTCTTCACTTGAAGAAGTGGCTTATGTCCCGGTTGCAGAATTCCTTGATATCGAAGGGATGGACGAAGATATCGTAGAAGAATTACGTAGCAGAGCACGTGCTTATTTAACCACGAAAGCTTTGGCTACCGAAGAATCTCTGGAATCGGCTGAACCAGATGACACACTGTTGAACCTGGAAGGAATGGAGCGTCACCTGGCTTATGTATTAGCCAGCAAAGGCGTGACAACTCTGGAAGAGTTAGCGGAACAGGGCGTTGACGACTTAGCCGATATTGAAGAATTAAATGAACAGCAGGCTGGCGATTTAATTATGAAAGCCCGCAATATTTGCTGGTTCAATGAAGAATAGTAGAACGATCAGCGGAGGTACAACAGACTATGGAAGAAGTAACGCTCGATAAGCTGGCCAAAGATGTCGGTACAACAGTTGATCGTCTGGTTCAGCAGTTCGCTGAAGCGGGCATGACCAAGAAAGCGGGTGATTCTGTTAACGAAGATGAAAAACAGAAATTACTGGCTCACTTGAATCGTCAGCACGGTGGTGGCGGCAGCTCTGAACCCAGCAAAATGACTTTAAAGCGTAAAACAAAAAGTACGTTAAGCGTTGGCGGCGGAAGAGACTCTAAATCCGTTCAGGTAGAAGTGCGTAAAAAGCGTACTTACGTGAAACGTTCAGCAAGCGAAGAGCAGGAACGTGAAGAACAAGAACGCTTAGCACAAGAGAAAGAAGCGGAAGAAGCGAAGCTTCGCGAAGAAGAAAAACAGCGCGAAGAAGAGCAGCAGCGTAAAGAAGCCGAAGCGAAAGCTAAGGTTGAGCGCGAGAAAGCTGAGAAAGAAAAAGCTGAAAAAGAGAAACTGCGTAAAGAAAAAGAGAAAGAGCGTCAAAAAGCAGAAGCTGAAAAGCGCGCTGCGATGACTCCTGAAGAGCGTGAAGCGGCAGACAAAGCGAAAGCCGATGCTGAAAAGCTGAAGCGTCAACAGGAAGAAGAAGCTCGTAAAAAAGCGGAAAAAGAAGCGGAAGCGCAAGCGGAAGAAGCTCGTAAACTGGCGGAAGAGAACGCAAAACGCTGGGAAGAAGAAGAGCAGAAACGTAAACAGCAAGAAAAAGAAGACGTGCACTTTACAACGTCATCTACTGCACAAGAAGCTGAAGACGCACAGGACTTTGACGAAGAGCGTAAAAGCCGTAAGCGCGGTAAAAAACGTCGTCGTAAAGATGAAGAAAGCGATGATACTCCACGCCGCGAGAAGCGTCGTAAAGGTGCTCGTCGCGGCTCGTCGCTGCAACAGGGCTTTAATAAACCAGCTCAGCCAGTTGAACGTGATGTGAAAATTGGTGAGACCATTACCGTTGGTGAACTTGCTAACCGTATGGCAGTTAAAGCCAGTGACCTTATCAAGACCATGATGAAAATGGGCGAGATGGTCACCATTAACCAGATTCTTGATCAAGACACAGCTGCTCTGGTGGTTGAAGAGCTGGGTCATAAACCTGCGTTAGTGAAAGATAATGCGCTGGAAGAAGAAGTGCTTTCTGACCGCCAGGAAGGCGGAGAAGAGGCACCTCGTGCACCAGTCGTTACTGTTATGGGTCACGTTGACCATGGTAAGACATCGTTGCTGGATTACATTCGTAAAGCCAAAGTTGCATCAGGCGAAGCGGGTGGTATTACTCAGCACATCGGTGCATACCACGTTGAAACGGGTCACGGCATGGTGACTTTCCTGGATACTCCGGGACACGCCGCCTTTACTTCTATGCGTGCACGTGGTGCAGGCGCAACAGATGTTGTTATCCTGGTAGTTGCTGCGGACGATGGTGTTATGCCGCAAACCAAAGAAGCGGTTCAACATGCTAAAGCCGCTGGTGTACCTCTGGTTGTCGCTGTGAACAAGATGGATAAAGAAGGCGCAGATCCAGATCGTGTTAAAAACGAGTTGTCGCAGCTGGAAGTTATTCCGGAAGACTGGGGTGGCGATGTGCAGTTCATTCCACTGTCTGCTCACACCGGTGAAGGTATTGATGAACTGTTAGAAGCCATCTTGCTGCAATCTGAAGTATTAGATTTACGTGCAGAAAAAACTGGCATGGCGTCAGGCATTGTTGTTGAATCACGTCTGGATCGCGGTCGTGGTCCGGTAGCAACAGTATTGGTACAGCGCGGTCTGTTGAAGCAGGGCGATGTTGTACTTTGTGGTCTTGAATACGGTCGTATTCGTGCGATGCGCGATGAAACCGGTAAAGAAATTAAAGAAGCTGGCCCATCTATTCCAGTAGAAATACTTGGTCTGTCCGGTGTTCCTCAGGCAGGCGACGAAGCAACGGTTGTCAGAGACGAGCGTAAAGCGCGTGAAGTTGCTAACTACCGTCAGGGTAAATACCGTGACGTGAAATTAGCCAAGCAACAGAAAGCGAAACTGGAAAACATGTTTGCGGACATGGCCGAAGGTGATGTTGCTGAGCTTAATATCGTACTTAAGTCTGACGTACAAGGGTCACTGGAAGCGATTTCTGATGCCTTAACCAAACTGTCGACTGATGAAGTGAAAGTGAACATCATCGGTAGCGGCGTTGGTGGTATCACCGAAACCGATATTTCTCTGGCCAGTGCTTCAAATGCCATTGTTGTTGGTTTTAACGTTCGTGCTGAAGCTGCAGCCAGAAAACTGGTTGAACAGGAAAGTGTCGACTTACGCTATTACAGCGTTATTTATGACTTAATTGACGAAGTTAAAGCGGCAATGAGCGGTATGCTTCAGCCTGAGTTTAAACAGCAGATCATTGGTTTGGCCGAAGTTCGTGATGTCTTCAAATCACCTAAGATTGGTGCGATAGCTGGTTGTATGGTTACTGAAGGTATTGTTAAGCGTTCAGCACCAATTCGTGTATTGCGTGATAACGTTGTTATCTACGAAGGCGAGCTGGAATCTTTACGTCGCTTTAAAGATGACGTTCAGGAAGTTCGTAACGGCATGGAATGTGGTATCGGCGTTAAGAACTACAACGATGTCAAAGAAGGCGACCAAATCGAAGTCTTCGAAACCATTCAGATTGAACGTACGCTGTAATCAAGGACACAGTAATTTATGGCTCAAGAGTTTAGCCGTACCGAAAGGGTACGGCATCAGCTACAACGAGAAATCGCTATGATCCTGCAACGTGAGATAAAAGATCCTCGCGTTAGCATGGTCACAGTATCCGACGTGGAAGTTTCTCGTGACTTAGCTTATGCCAAAGTGTTTGTTACTTTTTTCCAAGATGACCCTGAGCAAATAAAACAGGCGTTAAAAGTGTTGAATGAAGCCTCAGGTTTCATTCGCTCTTTATTGGGTAAGCGCATCAAAGCACGCATTGTTCCGCAACTAAAATTCCAGCACGACGCTTCTTTAAATGAGGGGATCCGTATGGGCAAATTGGTTGCGGAAGCTCGTGAACGAGATAAGAAAAGCAGCGAAAACAGCGGAGACGATTAATGTCTAAAGCTCGTCTACGCAAAGGCCGTGCTGTCACGGGCGTAGTATTATTGAATAAACCGCAGGGCATGAGTTCAAACCATGCCCTGCAGCGTGTTAAGCGCCTGTATAATGCTCAAAAAGCGGGTCATACTGGTGCGCTGGATCCTCTGGCAACAGGTATTCTGCCAGTTTGCCTGGGAGAGGCGACCAAATTCTCGCAATATCTGTTGGATGCCGATAAAGCCTACTGGGTTGAAGCTACGCTGGGGATAAGAACAACCACCAGTGATGCCGAAGGTGAAGTTGTAGAGGAAAAGTCTGTTGCAGTTGATGCCGCTACTGTTGCTGATGCAATAAAGCAGTTTATTGGTGAACAGGAACAGTCTCCCTCTATTTACTCGGCACTGAAGCACGAAGGTCGTCCATTATATTATTATGCGCGGCAAGGCATCGAAGTCCCGAAGAAAACTCGCACAATTACCATTCACTCTATTGAGCTGTTGGATATTCAGAATAATAAAGTGACCCTGCAAGTGAGTTGCAGCAAAGGTACCTATATTCGTACTTTAGTTGATGACTTGGGTCAGTTATTAGGCTGTGGTGCGCACGTCTCCATGTTACACCGTAACGCCGTGGCCGATATAGATGAAGCCGTTATGGTGACTCTGGAACAACTGGAAGCGATAGCACAAGAGGGCTATGAAGCTCTCGATGCGTTATTGCACCCGGCTGACTTGCTACTGGGAGAGTTGCCTGAGGTAACAGTGACTCAAGCCCAAACTCGCGACTTTTTGCATGGACAACCCATTCCTTTACCTGAAAAAAATGGGAATGAAGCCGAAGAATGGCGCGTTACCACGGAAAACTCACTCTTTCTTGGCGTCGGACGGGTGAAAAATGCGGAATTATGGCCGCGCCGCGTTATTGCACGAGAGCATGTGGATTTATAGTTGTTTTTATGGCGGTCGACGAGTATAATCGCCGCCTTCATATCGATGCTGAATTAGTGATTGGCGTCGATCATTTTGACAAAACTTAGGAGTTAGCATGTCACTAACTGTTGAACAGAAAGCTGAGATTTTAAAAGAATTTGGTCAAGGCGAGAACGATACCGGTTCTCCTGAAGTGCAAGTTGCACTTTTAACTAAAAACCTGGCTGAATTACAAGACCACTTTAAAGAACATAAGAAAGATCATCACTCACGTCGTGGTCTGTTACGTATGGTTAGTCGCCGTCGTAAGCTTCTTGATTACCTGAAGCGTAAAGACGAAAAACGCTACGTAGCTATCGTAGAACGTCTAGGCATCCGCCGTTAAGACAAACGTTCTGAAAAGAATAAAATAAAAAGGGCCTTCAGGCCCTTTTTTTGTATTCTTTTTTAGGCTTATGGGTCTTAATTTCGTCACAATTCCCCTATACTATGCTGTGAGATAAATAAAGAGAGAAGACGAGTATCAATCCGGGTACTCTATATTTTGAAGGTAAAGGAAAGCAACGTGAATCCAATAACTAAACAATTTCAGTACGGTCAGCATACAGTCACATTAGAAACTGGCGTAATAGCACGTCAGGCGACTGCTTCTGTGCTTGCCAGCATCGATGACACAACAGTTCTAGTCACTGTGGTTGCGAAAAAAGAAGCTCGCGAAGGGCAAAACTTTTTTCCATTAACGGTAAATTACCAAGAGAAAACTTACGCAGCCGGTAAAATTCCAGGTGGCTTCTTTAAGCGTGAAGGCCGTCCAAGCGAAAATGAAACTCTGACTTGTCGTTTAATCGACCGTCCAATTCGCCCATTATTCCCTGATGGTTTCATGAACGAAGTGCAAGTTGTCGCAACTGTTGTTTCTGTAAACCCTCAAATTAATCCTGATATTGTTGCCTTAATTGGTACTTCAGCAGCGCTGTCTATTTCTGGCGTTCCTTTCGCGGGCCCAATCGGCGCAGCTCGTGTTGGTGTCGTGAACGATGAATACGTATTAAACCCAACCGCAGATGAGTTAGAAAACTCGAAGCTGGACCTTGTGGTTGCTGGTACTGATAAAGCTGTCTTAATGGTTGAATCAGAAGCTGAATTGCTGTCTGAAGACCAAATGCTTGGTGCTGTTATGTACGGTCACGAAGCAATGCAGGACGTTATTAAAGCCATTACTGAATTTACTGCAGAAGCAGGCAAAGAGAAGTGGAACTGGCAGGCACCTGCAAAAGATGAGAGCTTACAGACCAAAATTCGTGAATTGGCAGAGCAAGGTATTGGCGAAGCCTACCGCACTACCGACAAAGCTGAACGTAAAGGTAAGCTTGACCAGGTTAAAGAACAGATGGTTGAGAAGCTGACTGCTGAAGATGAAAATGTCGATTTAGAAGAAGCCGGAAAAATCTTCCACGATCTGGAAAGTGATATTGTACGTAGCCGCATTATTGCTGGTGAAAAGCGTATTGATGGCCGCGACCCTGACATGGTTCGTGCTATTAGCGTGGCGACTGGTGTATTACCGCGTACTCACGGTTCAGCATTGTTTACCCGTGGTGAGACTCAGGCGTTGGTAACTGCGACTTTAGGTACCGATCGTGATGCTCAGATGATTGATGAGCTGACTGGTATGAACACGAATCGCTTCATGCTGCATTATAACTTCCCTCCATACTGTGTTGGTGAAACGGGTATGGTTGGTTCGCCAAAACGTCGTGAAATTGGTCATGGTCGTTTGGCTAAGCGTGGTATTCAGGCCGTTATGCCTAGCCACGACGAATTCCCATACACTATTCGTGTGGTTTCAGAAATTACTGAATCAAACGGTTCAAGTTCAATGGCCTCAGTTTGTGGTTCTTCACTGGCGTTGATGGATGCGGGTGTGCCAATCAAGTCTTCTGTAGCGGGTATTGCTATGGGCTTGGTCAAAGAAGGCGACAAGCATGTTGTTCTGTCTGATATCCTTGGTGACGAAGATCACTTGGGTGATATGGACTTTAAAGTAGCCGGTAACACCGATGGTATTACTGCGCTGCAAATGGACATTAAAATTGATGGTATCACTCGTGACATCATGGAAAGCGCATTAGCGCAGGCTAAATCAGCTCGCTTACACATTCTGAAAGTGATGGACGAAGCTATAGGCGGTCACCGTGAAGAGCTGTCTACTTATGCACCTCGCTTTACCACCATCAAAATTGATCAGGACAAGATCAAAGACGTTATCGGTAAAGGCGGAGCGGTTATTCGCGAGCTGACTGAGTCAACTAATACCAACATTGAGATTGGTGACGACGGTACTATTAAAGTTGCAGCAAGCGACCAGGCTGATGCCGATGCCGCTATTGAGAAAATCAAGCAGTTAACGGCTAACGTTGAAGTAGGAAAAATTTACCAAGGTAAAGTAGCGCGTATCGTAGACTTCGGTGCCTTTGTTACTGTTCTTCCAGGTAAAGATGGCTTAGTTCACATTTCTCAAATTGCAGAAGAACGTGTTAACGACGTAAACGAATACCTGAAAGTTGGTGATGTTGTTCCGGTTAAAGTACTGGAAATTGACCGTCAGGGTCGCGTGCGTTTAAGCATGAAAGAAGCAGCTGAGAAAAAAGAAGAACCAGCAACTGAAGCGCCGGCAGAGCCAGCAACTGAAGAAGAAACCAAAAGCGAAGAATAATCGTAAAGATTTTCTCAGCTTTATTGAAAACCCCGTGTAAACGGGGTTTTTTTATGTCTGCTTTTTGCCTGAATGGCGTTGAATGTGCTGTAATAGAGGCCAGTGTTTATTTAAGGATAAAATTATGCAAGAGCGCAGAAGTGTTAGGTTCATTGGAGCTTTGTTGTTATTAGGCGCCATGACGGGGTGTGCCTCGCAAAGTTCATTTAACCAGTTACCTGATACTGTGGTACTCGCTGAGCCTGAGCGAGCTGAATTCCGCTATGAAATTGAGCTGGCACGCATTGCGCAAATGTTAAGAGAAGACTTAACCGAAGAACAGCGCGGAGAGTTATACTACCGTCGCGGCGCGCTATACGATGCAGTAGGCTTAAGAACTCTTGCGAGAATGGACTTTACCCGGGCTTTAGAATATAACCCGAGACTGGCCGATGCGTATAATTTCTTAGGTATTCAATATACGCAATTAGAAGAGTTTGATTACGCCTACGAGGCTTTTGATTCAGCAATTGAACTAAACCCCGAACATCGCTACGCCTATTTGAACCGTGGTATAGCTGAGTATTACGACGCCAGAACGAAACTGTCTCAGGAAGACTTAGAATACCATCTGGAAAAAGAACCCGATGATCCTTATCGTGTTATTTGGCTGTTTCTCGCCGAACATGAAAATGATGCCGAACTGGCACAAGAAAGTCTGAAGCAAAACGCTGAGAAACTGGATAAGTCCGACTGGGGGTATCAGATTGTACAACTGTATGCCGAGAAACTTTCTGAAGAAGAGTTTTTACAGCGTATGACTCGTAACTTAGGCGAGTCGGAAAAGCTGACTGAACGTTTGTGTGAAGCCTATTTTTACCTTGGCAAATACATGCAAATGAAAGGAGAGCAACTGCAGGCTGTTAACTATTTTAAATTGGCTTTAATGACCAATGTGTATGGCTTCGTTGAACACCGTTATGCGTCGGTTGAGTTAACCCGTATTCGTGAATCGTTACTTAGTCGCTAAAGAGAAAGGAGTGAAAGCCGGACTCTTAATTGTGTTGTTTCTGCTGGCTTTAAGTGGGTGGTCTCATCAGGTTCATAACCACCAACAAGAGCTCAGCAGGTTAGCGCATCAGGGTAATGCCCGGGCACAACACCAACTGGCAAATCATCATTGGAAACTTAATAACCGTACCGCTGCTTATTATTGGTGGCAGCGGTCGGCAAAGCAGCATTATTTCCCTGCCATAGAAAGTTTAATCAACGAATTTCCAAGAGCAAATGACACCTGGCTTGAACTGGCCGTTGCTGCAGGCGACCCGGCGGCTCAACGGCAGGTAGCTAGTGCTGAATTAACCGATCAGAAAACATCAATAAATCAATGGCAGAACCGCTGGGGCGATTCGAGAGAACCTTGGTTGCAGAGCAAGCTTGAATTGATAGAACGCTATAAGAATAATGGTCAGTGTGATATGGAAATTAATGTCGTTGCAGCGGATTCTGGGGAAAAACGACGTTATCTTAACTTTTTGTCCGCGGTACAAAACGCTCCTTTTGATACGCAGAATTGGTGCATTAGTTTTACTCTGGACGAAAGCTTATCTTGTGTAACCGATACGCAAAGAAAGCGAGCCAGTTGCCGTTCCGAACAGCAATTTGATAAGCAAGTGATATTAGCTGACCAAGGTATTGCCAGTGCAGATAGTCAGACACTGACTTTAACTCCTGACAGTTCAGAAGCGGTGATTCAACATGAGCTGGGACACTGGATGGGATTTGCTGATGAATATGAAATGTCAGACGCACTTGCTCAAAAGTTTTGTTATGGCTACTACGACCATGATAACTTGAATATTATTGTGACAGAAGCTCATAACGAGTATTCGGCACGGCAGATTAAAGCGATTTATAAAAGCCTGCCGTGGAAATATGAGCTCAGTTCATGGCAGGATATTGCGATTAACAAGCAAGGGAAGTGGCGTTTAGGAAGCTCAGGGGAAGCCACTGCGGGCCTTTTTAAGGCGGATACCTGTAATGCCATAGATGACAGGCAAGCATGGCGTCCTGTCAATGTCAGAACCGCTATGGAACAGCACGACACCAAACTATGGCCAGAACTTTACTTAAGGTTGCTGAAGCACAAAAACTGATGCTTTTTATTTAGACGCTAATAGCGACTTGCGCCAGAATCAACACAGGGCAGAGTGTTGCCAGAAACCAAATAAGTGACCGAAGTTTGTCATAGTTGCTTAAATAAGCAATGTGATAGAGCACTCTAAGCACAATAAAAGAAATACTCAAAAACTCAATGCGCTCGGTAACCTGAGAGGTTGCCAGGGCTGCTAATACGGCCGCGGCAAATAACGGGAAAGCTTCATAAGCATTATAGTGACCGGCAACGGCCCGGGCTCCACGCCCAAGTAACCGTTGCTGTTGAGCTCTGGGGTGTTTATTGTCATAACCGTTATCCCGGTTCTGAAAGTAAACCACAGGCGCCTTAGCCAAAATTGGCAAGACTCCGGCAATTAGTAAACACCACAGTAAAAGGCTCATGGTCATTATTCCCTAATTAACGTACGGTTTCGCCCGCAGCCTGTAAGTCAGCATGATAAGACGAGCGTACCAGTGGTCCACTGGCAATGTGGCTAAAGCCCATTTCTACACCAGCAACACGCAGCTCTTCAAACTCGTCAGGATGCACGTAGCGCGCTACCGGAATATGGTGGCGGCTAGGCTGCAAATACTGTCCGATAGTTAACATGTCGACATCGTGCGCACGAAGATCTTTCATGACTTCCAGTATTTCTTCTTTGGTTTCGCCAAGGCCGACCATAAGTCCAGACTTAGTCCGGATATCAGGACGAACTTCTTTGTATTTTTGCAGCAAGTCTAAAGACCACTGGTAATTTGCACCAGGACGAGCCGCCTTATACAGGCGTGGCACGGTCTCAAGGTTGTGGTTAAATACGTCAGGCGCTTCGCCTTTCAGAATATCGAGCGCAACCTGCATACGACCACGAAAATCCGGTACCAATACTTCTACCTGAATGTTGTTCTCACTGTGCTCACGAATTTCACGAATACAGTCCGCAAAATGTTGAGCACCGCCGTCGCGTAAATCATCGCGGTCAACCGATGTAATTACGACATACTTCACTTTCATATCGCGGATGGTTTTGCCCAGCTTTTCAGCTTCTTCCGGATCGGGAGGAAGAGGGCGACCGTGAGCAACGTCACAGAATGGGCAACGACGTGTGCAAATGTCGCCCAGGATCATAAAGCTGGCTGTACCGTGATTAAAACATTCCGGTAAATTTGGACAGGATGCTTCCTCACAAACAGAGTGCAAACCATGGCTGCGCATTGCTTGCTTAATCTCATCAATACGCTCACTTGAAGAAGGCAACTTAACCTTCAGCCACGACGGCTTGCGCAACATCTGGTCGCGTTCGGTGGGAATAATTTGTACTGGTATCAGTGCCATTTTATCGGCGTCACGCATTTTGACACCAGGTTCAACTCTAACTGGCTTTGACATAATCTTGAGCGAGTCCCGTTTGTTGAAGAATGTTGCTGTAGGAAAGAGAGCTGGTAAAGTGTTTTATCACTGCATCAGCCGCTTCACTAAAGCTATCAGGACCATTGAGATCCTTAGTTTGAATCATTTCTATGCCCGAAAGGCCACAGGGGTTTATTCGGGAAAAAGGTTCCATATCCATATTGACGTTCAACGCCAATCCGTGAAAAGAGCAGCCTTTACGAATACGTAGCCCCAGAGAACAGATTTTATCTGCGTCTACATAAACGCCTGGGGCATCTCGACGTGCTTTGGCATCAATCCCGTAATCGGAAAGGGTGTCAATTACGGTGTTTTCAATATGATTAACCAATTGACGGACACCATAGTTAAGACGGCGAATATTAAGGAGAAAATAGATAACGAGCTGACCCGGACCGTGATAGGTAACCTGTCCGCCTCTGTCGACCTGGATAACCGGAATATTACCCGGAGCGAGAATATGCTCAGCTTTGCCGGCTTGTCCTTGAGTGAAGACAGGGTCGTGCTCGACCACCCACAGCTCGTCGGCAGTGTGTTCGTCGCGTTGGTCAGTGAACTCCTGCATAGCATGCCATACGGGTTCGTATGGCTGCCTGCCCAATTCACGGATAATTAGGGTATCGTTCATGCCGCCATTATAACGTTTGTCAGCAACAACGGCTAGTCCTGCAGCTACAGAACGTAACGAACGTCCTCAATATCAGAGAGTGAACGATACAGTATTTCGATATGCTGCTGGCTTTCAACACGCACAGCCACAGAGATTGAGTGGTAGTTACCTTTGCTGCTGGGCTTTACAGAAGGACTGTAGTCGCCCGGAGCATGTTCTTGTAAAACTTCTACAACCTGATCGGGAAGACTGTCACTGGCAACCCCCATCACTTTAAACGTAAAGTGACAGGGAAAGTCGACCAGTTCGTCAAAACGAGTTTTTTGCATCTATCTAAACCTTTACTCTTCGCTAAACTGCTGTTTGATGTAATCCATCATTTTCTTGAAGAAACCACCTTCCTCTACGCTTTGCAGTGTTACCAGTGGGAAAGAAGCAACATCTTCACCATTTAACTGAAGATATACTGTTCCTACGTGCTGGCCTTTTGAAAGCGGAGCCTGAAGTTGTTCATCAAGTTCAAAGTTAGCATTCAATTTATCGCGCTGGCCTTTAGGTAAAGTAATTACGACATCTTCACTAATACCCAGCTCAACTTCGTCTAAATCACCGCCCCAGATACGCTGAGAAATAAAGCTTTCACCTGCACCGTAAGCTTTGACGGTTTCGAAATAGCGAAATCCGTAGTTAAGTAATTTTTTACTTTCAACTTTACGAGCTTGCTCGCTACCAGTTCCCATTACTACTGCAATTAAACGGGTTCCGTCTTCAACTGCAGAAGAAACCAGACTATAACCTGCTTCATTAGTATGGCCGGTCTTTATACCATCAACATTCAAGCTACGATCCCATAACAATGAGTTACGGTTATATTGCTTAATATTATTATAGGTAAAGGATTTTTCTGCGTATAGCTTATACTCGTCCGGGGTTTCTTCTATTAAAGCGCTGGCTAAAGTGGCCATATCGCGGGCGGATACGTATTGCTCGGAATCGGGTAGACCATGACTATTAGCAAAATGGCTGTCTTTCATGCCAATTTGTTCGGCATAGTTATTCATTAAGTCGGCAAAAGCGTCTTCACTTCCGGCGATATGCTCAGCCATAGCTACACATGCGTCGTTACCGGAAGAGATAATAATACCGCGGTTTAAGTCTTTAACACTGACCTCTTTGCCGACCTCTATGAACATTTTAGAGGATTCAGGAAAATTTTTGGCCCAGGCATTGTCGCTGACCGTAACAATGTCTTTTTCGCTAATGCGGCCAGACAACATTTCTTTACCAATAATGTAGCTGGTCATCATTTTGGTCAGGCTGGCAGGAGGCAGGCTTTCGTTCGAATTACTTTCTGCTAATACCTTGCCGGTAGTATGATCGATAAGGATATAAGCCTTGGCATTTACTGACGGCGCATTGGGAACCAATGACTGAGCCGCAAAACTTGCTGAGCTGAATAATAGGGTTACAACGGTAAAGAGGTGACAAATTTTTTTCATTGGGATTATCTTTATCTTATCGGTCAAAAAGTGAAACATGTGCTTAAGGAAGCCGGATTATATCAGTTCTGTTGCACAGCGTCAGGAGTATCCGTCTGACTTTGCGCTGCCTTTACGCGAAAAGCTTCAGGGTATCCGGAAGATCGTATCTGCTCGAGTAAATCGTGACTTTCATCTTCAGAAACCGGTCCCAGCATGAGTTTATGTAGACCATGAGTTTGTTCAGTAGTTGCAATTTCCTGGAACTTGGGCGGTAAGTTGTGTTTTAACTGCGATAAACGGTCGATATTTGACGAGGCAGCTAATTGAATATGATAGCTGGACTGGCTCGTCGATAGAGGTTGTTCTTCCGCGCGCATGGGAGTGTTTAAGTTGATGGCTTCGATTCTGACTGGTGCAGTACCATTATCCAGCATATCGAGTTTATAAGCAGCAGCAAATGATAAGTCGATAATACGCTCAGAATGGAAGGGGCCCCGGTCATTCACCCGCACAATGACTGTACGGTCATTGTTTAAGTTAGTGACTTTTACGTAAGTTGGCAGCGGAAGCCGAGTATGGGCGGCCGACATGCTGTACATGTCATAGTACTCGCCATTGGACGTCAGGTGACCGTGAAATTTATTACCATACCAGGAAGCATAACCTTCCTCGACATAACCAATAGCACTGTCCATTACCTCATAATCATTACCTAAAACCCGGTAGTCCCGGTTTCCCTGAGGGCTAATAGGCTCGTGAACGGGAACGGCACTGCGTAACTCTGACTCGTTAGGTAAACGAGTCGGTGCACTGTCTTTATGTTGAGAGTAGCGGCCGGAGGGGCCGCTGGAACAACTGCTGAGTAAAAATACGCTCAGCATTATGGTTAATAAACTATTCCACTTCATTTTTCAGTTGCTCGCTAAACTGGTAAACAGCCATCGCGTACAGTGGGCTATGATTATACCTGGTAATGACATAGAAGTTTTCGTATCCCAGCCAGTATTCATGAGCTTCTTCTGTTTCAAACTCAAATACTCTAACTTTGGTGTCATCATTAACCGCTTGGTGTTGCGGAAGTTCATAGCCCTTGCGCTTAATTTCAGAACGTGTGGTGTTGGGTTTCATACCGTCGCTGACTAACGCTTTCCAGTCTTGTTCGTTACTAACCGCTTGTGCCACAGGTTGGCCTTGCTGCCATTTATGTCTAGCAAAGTAATTAGCCACACTGCCGATTGCATCAACCGGATTCGTCAGGATGTCTCTGTGTCCGTCGTTATCAAAGTCAACTGCGTAATGGCGATAGCTGGAAGAAATAAACTGACCGAACCCCATAGCACCGGCGTAGGAGCCTTTTGCTTCGGCTACGTCCCAACCTTCTTCAGCAGCTAACTGAAAGAATTCGCCCAGTTCGGAACGGAAGAAACTTGAACGGGGAGGGTAATGGAAACCTAAAGTGTAGAGTGAATCCAGAACAGAATATTTGCCCATGTAATTGCCATAAAAGGTTTCGACACCAATTATTGCCACAATGATTTGTGCTGGCACGCCGTACTCTTTTTCTGCGCGCTCCAGTGTTTCTCTGTGTTTTTTCCAAAATTTAACGCCGGCGTCTAAGCGTTTTTCAGTTAAGAAAATAGGATGGTATTGATACCAGGGTTTAGCCTCCCATGGGCGCTGAATAGCTTCCAGTACATCGTCATTTTTTTCTGCCTCCGATAGCCATTGACGTACCTGAGCTTCGTCCAGTTGATGCTCTTTTACCTGCTGTTGAATAAACTCTTCAACCTCAGGCGTTTGCTCCTGAGCATATGCCGACAAGCTGGTTGTTGCGGTTAGCAACGCTAATCCAAATAAGGTGCGCATAAAGTTTCCCTGTTTTAGCCATTTTTCATAACTAAGCGATGGTGGGTCGCGATAGACATAAGCATGCCGAAGCCTGCCATAAGCGTTACCATCGACGTTCCACCATAACTGATTAAAGGCAATGGTACCCCAACCACCGGTAATAGTCCTGAAACCATACCAATATTTACAAACACATAAACAAAGAAGGTGAGTGTCAGTGAACCAGCCAGTAATTTACAAAAGATATCCTGTGTTTGCAGAGCAATAATTAGACCCCGCAAAATAATAAAGCCATATAGCGCAAGCAAAAGGATAACTCCGGTAAGACCAAATTCTTCACTAAAAACAGAGAAAATAAAGTCGGTATGACGCTCAGGTAAAAATTCGAGTTGAGACTGGGTTCCCTGAAGCCAGCCTTTACCGTCAATGCCGCCTGAACCAATGGCAATTTTTGACTGGATAATGTGGTAACCGGAACCCAGGGGATCGCGCTCGGGGTTTAAAAAAGTCAGCACTCGTTGACGCTGGTAGTCGTGCATTAGATAAAACCACAGAACCGGCGTAAATGCCGCCACGGCAAGACTTGCTGCGGTAACCAGTTTCCAGCTAAGGCCGGCCAGGAAAATAACGAAAATACCGGCACAGGCAACTAATAACGAGGTGCCTAAATCAGGCTGTCGCGCAATAAGTAGTGTGGGAATAATGACCAGAACTAAAGCACCAAATAACCGATAAATAGATGGTGGTATAGGGCGCTGATTCATATACCAAGCCAGCATAAGGGGCATGGCGAGCTTCATTATCTCTGACGGCTGTATTGTTAAAGGACCTATGTCTAACCAGCGTTGAGCACCTTTGCCCATTTCACCAAAGACAAGTACCGCAATTAGTAGCAAGACACCGACGACAAACGCAGGAACGGCGAACCGTGACAAAGCTCTCGGCGGAATTTGTGCAACTACAAAAAGCACAACAAAAGACAGACCTATACGTACAGACTGCCTTTCTACGACTTCCAGATCCTGACCTGCTGCGCTATAAATAACAAACAAACTAAGAACTGAGAGCACAATCAGAGGAATAAGCAGTGGCCCGTCTATGTGTAGCTTTTTAAGTAGCGGGCTTCTTTGGCGTTCTTCAGTCGTCAGCATTAGTTTCTTCCTGCTGTTTTTTGCCATTGTTAAATCGGGTGTGCCAGACGTCTAATATTTTTCTTGCGACCGGCGCCGCGATACTCCCGCCACCCCCTAGAGAGTTTTCTATTGCAACTACCACAACAACTTTAGGGTCGTCTGCCGGGGCATAACCCACGTACATTGCATTATCGCGATAGCGTTCTGCAATATCTTCTGCGTTATATTCTTCTTCCTGACCGAGGCTTCTTACCTGAGCCGTTCCGGTTTTTCCGGCCGAGGAGTAGGGTGCATCTTTAAACGCTCTATGAGCTGTGCCTTTTTGCGCCATATTCACATTACGCATTCCCCTAGTAATAACGTCCCAGTTATTACTATCGGATAAGGTTAATTTTTCCCGGTGAGCAATTAACGCTTCTTCAAATACACCATCTTGTATTTTCCCGCGCAGCAATCGGGGAATAAGGTGCTCGCCTTTATTTGCAACCATGGCAGTGGCAACAGCGAGTTGCATAGGGGTTGCTGTCCAATAACTCTGGCCAATACCAACAGAGAGCGTTTCGCCTGCATACCAAGGCTGACCAAAACGAGCTCTTTTCCACCCGCGTGACGGCATCAATGCAGGAACTTCTTCATGAATGTCTATTCCTGTTTTTTCACCGAAACCAAACTGGGCCATAAAGCTGGATATCTTATCAACACCGAGCTTAAGGGCTAAATCGTAATAAAATGTATCACAGCTTTCAGTAATGGCTCTTTCTACATCGACCCAGCCGTGCCCCCAGGCCAGCCAGTCGCGGTAGCGCCGGTCAACGCCTTTTATTTCAAACCAGCCGGGATCCCATATGCGAGTATCTTCTTCAATGGTGCCATCTTCTAAACCAAGTAAACCTATCTGAGGTTTGATAGTTGAGGCAGGAGGGTATGCTCCTTGAGTTATGCGGTTAAGTAGCGGGCTCTGGGTTGAATTCAATAACGACTGATATTGCTTAACGGAAATGCCATTGACGAACCAGTTTGGATCGTAGCTGGGAGTGCTGACCATGGCTAAAATTCCACCGGTGGTGGCGTCCATTAATATAATAGAGCCGCGTTGCTCTCCCAGTAACTCTGCGGCTTTTCTTTGTAATTCAAGGTCGAGTTCTAAGACGATATCCTGTCCTGGCTTGGGTGCTTCAATACTCAGAGTTCTTACTGCACGTCCGCGGTTATTAACCTCAACACTTTGATAGCCAACCTCGCCATGCAGGTCTTTCTCGTAGTATCTTTCGATACCGAGTTTCCCTATTGTCCGGCTGGCGGCGTAATTAGGCAACTCACCACTTTCACGTAATTTCTCGACATCTCTACGGTTAATTTTCGCAACGTACCCCACGGCATGAGTCAATAGTTCTTTATGCGGATAGTTTCGAATTAAGCGCGCTTCGATACTGACTCCCGGATACTTATGTTGTTGTGCTGCAAAAACCGCGAGCTGTTTTTCATTCAGCTCATCAAGTAAGGGCACATTATTAAAACGCCGCTGGTTTTTTAGATTCCGGTAGAAGCGCTCAATAGTGCTGTCGGGGAAGTCCAGTAACTGCTGAAGTTGACTTAGAGTCTGCTCAAGGTTGCCGATTTCTTCGGGGGTAACATCGAGACTGTAAATTGGTGTGTTTTCCGCTAACAAAATACCGTTGCGGTCATAGATTAAGCCTCGATTCGGCGCCAGGGGAAGTAATTTTATCCGGTTATCGTTAGAGCGTGTTTGAAGCTCATTGTGTTCACTTACCTGTAAGTGATACATATTCGATGCCAGAGCTATAAAAGCTGCGACAACAATCACCATAGCAACAAGCACGCGTCGTCCAAAAACGGCCGCTTCGGAATCATGATCACGTATGTGGGTGCGGTGACGCATTATTATTCTTATTCTCTATGGTACGGATGATTGTTATTCAGGCTCCATGCCCGGTAAAGACTTTCTGCGACGATTAATCTGACCACCGGATGGGGCAATGTTAATTTAGACAAAGACCAGCGTTGCTCAGCTGTCGCCAGGCATTCATCAGAAAGGCCTTCAGGCCCGCCGATTAATAGAGTGACATCTCTGCCGTCCATTTGCCACTTTTCTAATTGCTGAGCAAGCTTAGGTGTGTCCCAGGCCTGACCTGTGACCTCTAAAGTGACAATTCGGTTCCCTTTGGGTATTGCTTGCAGCAGTGATTTGCCTTCTTGTTGCATAACGCGATTTAAATCTGCTTTACGCGTCCGCTTTTGGGCGGCTATTTCATGCAGCACTAGCTTACAATCCGCCGGGAACCGTTTTTTATATTCGTTGAAGCCTTCAGTAACCCACGTGGGCATTTTCGTGCCAACGGCGAGTAATTGAATTTGCACTGACTAGCCCCAGAGTTTTTCTAATTGATAGAAGTCGCGGATGCTGTCTTGCATAACGTGTATAACAACATCACCAAGGTCAACTAAAACCCACTCCGACTGTTCTCCACCTTCTACGCCAATAGGCGGCGTGCCAGCATGTTTTGCTTCTGTCGCCACATGTTCAGCAATGCTTCTTACATGCGTTTTCGAGCTGCCAGAGCAAATGATCATGTAGTCAACAACGTCGGTTTTATCATGAACATCTAAAATTTGAACGTCACGACCTTTAAGATCATCGATTTTATCAATGACAAATTCACGCAATTCTTCTGCCTGCAAAAGATTTTCTCCGATTTAAGGATTAAAACCCGAAGTTTAACAGAAATTAGGAAAAGTGTTCAGTTACAAATACAGCTGATGTTGTCTTATATAGTCATAAACATTGGAAGGCAGTGGCAGGTTTTTTTCACGTTTCTGAAGTTGGTTACGGAGTTCAGTGGCGGAAACATCGACCATTGGAGTTTCTGCAATATAAAGCAGACCCTGGCGTTGTTCATTCAAGGCGTTTCTATCGCGGGTCATATGCGCTGAAATAAACGCTTTCAACTCGTCATCCTGAGGGTTAAAAGGAACCCCGGCTCTTGGCATCACGACAAGGTGAGCGTACTCAATAAGCTGGTGCCACTGATGCCAGTGGTGAAGACTCATTAATGAATCCATCCCCATCACAAAAAGTAGGGTGTCATCAGGAGATTGGGTTTTAAATTCACTTAATGTATTGGCGGTAAAGGATGGTCTGTCCTGTCTTAACTCCCAATCCTCGACAGTGAAAGCTGGGTTTTTCTGAGATGCGAGTTTAACCATGTCCAACCGCTGCTCGGGACTCGCATCTGGTTGCGGGCGATGTGGCGGTACCGCGCTTGGCATTAGCGCTAAAGTCGAAATATCGAGCTCTTTTACCAGAGCGGCTGCCGTTTTCAGGTGTCCGTTATGAATAGGGTCGAAAGTGCCGCCAAAAATTGCGCGTATCATAGCTGAATAAATTTTTCGGTCGGTTCAATGCCGTGATTAAACACCGAGAGCCCGTCATTAATGGCGTCGGCATTATTACAGCAAAGTAAACTGAGTAGATGAGTCGTGAGTATAAGAGGGGATTCCCCGCTATCAAGCTTAAGCGCTGCTTCTATTCTCTCAATCAACTGCTGTGCACTCAATAGAGTTTGCTGGCTCAATTGATTTGCGCGCTGGTGATAACCCGGTTGTTGATTAGGCCAAATCATAAATTGACGGAAAAGTGCGTTTGTATCGGTTTGTGTCTGCTTAGCTTTTTTCAATGCTGTCAGCAGTTGCACTTCGCGCTGCAAAATCCAGATGAGTCTGTGAAAATCATTCTCTTCGTCCAGTAAACGCTCCAGCCGATGCAACGCACCTTCAAAGTCTTGCTGCTGGATACTTTCCTGCAACGCAAACACGCTAAAGCGACTGACATCATCAATGGAGGTTTTCAAAAAGTCTTCCGTAATGACGCCATCGTTGCTCAGCAATTGCCATTTACTCAGCTCCTGATCCAGAGCAAGTAAGTTTCCTTCAAACCAGTCTGATAACTTTTCCGGAACACCCGCGGCGAGAGTGAGTTGGTAACGCTGAGCACGCTGGTGAATAAAGGCGGGCAACTGTGACTTATCCGGGCTTTGGGTACGAACCAGCGGGCCGCGCTCTGCCAGTGCCTTAAACCAACGACTGTTCTGCGTCTCCTTTTTTAGCCGGTCGCCAATTACAACCAGAATTTCGCTATCGGCCTGATTCTTTGCGTACTCGGTCAATGCCGAAGAACCGTCCCGACCGGGTTTGTTTTCGGGCAATTCAAGTTCTACCAGTCGCATATTGCCAAACAGGCTCATTGACTGTTCACCGGCGGACAGTTGCTGCCAGTCGAAGTCTTTACTTTGTAACCAATGCACCCGCTCGAGGTCATCACTGGCTAAGCTTTTTCGAATGCTGGCTAGTGCGTCGTTCCTGAGTAAAAGGTCATCACCAAACACAAGCAGGACAGGGGGCACCCCATTCTGTTGCAAGTAAGGTTCAAGCTTTTCAGGGTAGATAGTTTGCATTGGCTAAGGATTCTATTCCGACATTTCGGAGATGATTTGTTGCAGAATAAGGCGTGACGCTTCAGCTCTCATTTCATCGACCAGCATTTCCCGTTCACGGGTTTTAGCCAATACAAAGTTAGGGTCGTCCTGATAGTCCCGCGCCACCTCAACAGTTCGCTCAAGTAGCAGCTTTTCATTGTTGAACAACTGATAATTGACCTGATACAGAAGTTCGTATTCCGCAACTTGGCCACTTTCAAACAACGACAGTGTTCTTCGTTCTAACTTATCTGAAAGAAGCCGAACGACAACGGGCTGTTCTGCTGTAGATACCTGAATGCCCGAATGAATAAAGCGCTGTTCCATATGCTCACTTAATTCCTTTGAAACCTGGCTTTGCAAAGAAACCGACTGCAGTGTTTCTGGTAGCTGGTAGTTTCCGCGCAGCTGAAAGCCACATCCGTTAAGAGTGGCTATCAGCAGCAGGGTGAGTAAAAGGTTTAAGGTAACGCGCATGGGTTATCCAACAACAATATTGAGAATTTTTCCGGGCACGTAGATTTTCTTACGAACTTCTTTGCCCTCAGTATGCTTTTGTACGGCTTCTTCATCAAAAGCAATTTGCTCAACTTGTTCTGCGGAAGCGTCGGCAGGTACGGTTAATTTAGCCCGAACTTTGCCATTAATTTGCACCACAATAAGTTTTTCGTCTTCAACTAACGCACTTTCATCAACGGTTGGCCAGTCAGCGAAAGACAGCGGCCCCTGATGTCCCAGTTCCTGCCATAACTGCTCACAGATATGCGGCGTGATAGGCGCAAGCATACGCACCATAGCATCGATAGACTCAGCTAATACCTGCCGGTCGGCCTTGCTTTCCAGTGGCGCTTTTTGTAAGTGGTTAAGCAGCTCCATAATGGCTGCTATTGCTGTGTTAAAGTGCTGGCGGCGTCCCATGTCATCGCTGACTTTGGCAATGGTTTTATGCAACTCGCGACGCAGCTGCTTTTGGTTTGCATTTAAGCTTTGACCTGAACAAGCGCCACCGGCGTTATTTAAGTCGTAAGTCAGTTTCCACAGACGGCGTAAAAAGCGTTGTGCACCTTCAACACCGGAATCTGACCACTCCAGCGTCATTTCTGGTGGTGCGGCAAACATCATAAATAAGCGCACGGTATCCGCGCCATAGCGTTCAACCATGGTTTGCGGGTCAATACCGTTATTCTTAGACTTTGACATTTTGCTCATGCCGCCGATATTAACCGGTTGGCCGTCTTGCTTATGTTTAGCTCCGGCGATGGCGCCTTTTTCGTCACGCTCAATGTCAACTTCAAGAGGTGACACCCACTGCTTACCGCCTTTTTCATCTTCGCGGTAATAGCTGTCTGCCAGCACCATGCCCTGGCATAGCAAGCGTTTGAATGGTTCGTCAGACTCCACTAAGCCTGTGTCGCGCAATAATTTATGGAAAAAGCGAGCGTACAACAAATGCAAAATGGCGTGCTCAATACCACCAATATACTGATCAACCGGTAGCCAATAGTTGGCTTTTTCCGGATCCAGCATGGCATCATCAGTTTGTGCGCTGCAGTAACGAGCGTAGTACCACGACGACTCCATGAAGGTGTCGAAGGTATCGGTTTCGTGTTCTGCCGGCTGGCCGTTATATTCGGTTTTACGCCATTCGGGGTCAGATTTTATCGGTGAATTCACACCGTCCATAACGACATCTTCAGGCAGTTTAACCGGTAGCTGATCTTCCGGCACTGGCACGGACTCACCATTTTCCAGATTCAGCATTGGAATTGGAGTTCCCCAGTAACGCTGACGAGATACCCCCCAGTCGCGTAAACGGTAATTAACTTTACGCTCGCCAATACCTTTTTCTTTTAGCTCGGTTGCAATAGCGTCAAAGGCTTGAGCCGAACTCATACCGTTATATGGCCCCGAGTTAATAACGGTGCCTTTCTCAGTAATGGCTGCTTTTTCAATGTCACTATCGCCACTAAGAGGTTCAATTACCGGGCGAATTTCCAACTGGTATTTCGTTGCAAATTCCCAGTCGCGTTGGTCATGTGCAGGCACGGCCATAACGGCACCGGAACCGTAATCCATTAAAACAAAGTTAGCGACCCACACCGGAATTTCTTCGCCGGTCATTGGGTGAACGGCTTTAATACCGGTGTCCATACCCAGCTTTTCCATTGTGGCAATATCAGCTTCTGCAACTTTGCTGTTTTTACACTCTTCAATGAATTTAGCCAGTTCAGGATTCGTTTTAGCGGCTTCCGTAGCTAAAGGATGCTGTGCTGCAACGCCCATGTAGGTAACACCATAAAGTGTATCCGGACGGGTGGTATAAACGCGTAAAGTCTGCTCAGAGGAGGCGACTTTAAAATCGATTTCGACGCCTTCTGAGCGGCCGATCCAGTTACGTTGCATAGCTTTGACTTGCTCTGGCCAGCCATCAAGCTGATCCAAGTCATCTAGCAGTTCTTCAGCGTAATCGGTTATTTTAATAAACCACTGAGGAATTTCTTTTTGCTCGACTTTAGCGCCTGAACGCCAGCCCCGGCCGTCAATGACTTGCTCATTGGCGAGCACGGTCTGGTCTACCGGGTCCCAGTTAACCGTCGCATTCTTCTTATACACCAGGCCTTTTTCATAAAGCTTAGTGAAGAACCACTGTTCCCAGCGATAATAATCCGGCGAGCAAGTTGCCAGCTCACGGTTCCAGTCGTAGCCAAAACCTAAGCTTTTTAACTGCTCGCGCATATAGTCGATATTTTGGTAAGTCCATTTCGCCGGTGCCGTTTTATTTTGTATGGCGGCATTTTCAGCAGGAAGGCCAAAGGCATCCCAGCCCATAGGTTGCATAACATTTTTCCCGAGCATACGCTGATGACGGCTAATGACATCACCTAAAGTATAGTTACGAACATGCCCCATATGCAGTTTCCCGCTGGGGTAGGGGAACATGGACAGGCAGTAGAACTTGTCTTTGCCCGGCTGTTCTTTTGCCGTAAATACGTCTTGTTCCTGCCAGCGTTTTTGCATGGCAGATTCGATTTTGCTCGGGTTGTATTGTTCTTGCATAATTCCTGCTGATTCCGTTTGAATTTAAATATCGGTTTAGCTAATTGCGTACCACATAAGAAGTACAACGACGATGCCGGCCAGACCAAAAAAACCGTTTTCAAAAACAGCGCGTTGTTTGACTTCGGCAGGTTCTGACTTGTCAATGGCGAACAGCATGAGCCAGGAAGTTAGTCCCAGGCCGCCTGCAGCAATAAGCACAGCAAAAAGAATGGCGTCAAATATATTTTCCATAATGAGATCCCTGTGAAAAAATGGAAAAGAACAGCAACAGAATAGTTCTGCTAAGCCTTTATAGTGTACTGATTTTCGCGCCCGATGACTATGTCTGAGCGCGTTTCTTAGTACGTTTTGTAGCGATTACAGGTAACAGGCCAAACAGAGCCAGAATTATAGCTCCCCAGTTACCAATTTTATTAAATAACGTTGAACCACTAACCGGGTAGACATCCGCTGATAACGCCGTTGCCGTAAACTGCGGAGCCAGTTCTATATATTGGCCATGTTCGTCTACGGCCGCTGTAACGCCATTATTCGTTGCCCGTAACAAGGGTTTACCAAGCTCCATCGCTCGCATTCGCGCTATTTGCATGTGCTGCCAGGGGCCGTGTGAATCACCAAACCATGTGTCGTTACTAATGGTCACAAGGTAATCGGTATCGTCATAAGTATTGCTGCGAACTTGACCTGCAAAGGCTATTTCATAGCATATAGCCATGGCCAGATTGCTACCGTTGGCCTTGAGGTTAGGTTGTTGATATCCCCCTCGGCTAAATGACGACATAGGTAGGTTAAATAGCGGAGCCAGCGGGCGTAAAAGGTCTTCAAAAGGGACAAACTCGCCAATTGGCAGCAGTTGGTGTTTTTGGTAACGGTTAGCGTTGCCATAATTGTAGCTGTCGTCGTCCAGCACAATAACGGAGTTGTAAAAATCATCGTTGAGTCTGTCGTAATCAATAATGCCGGTAACTAAGGCTGAGTCGTTCATACTCGCGGACTGTTCTACCGTATTAAGGACATCACTGGCATAAGGCTCAAGCGCGGTTATCGCGGATTCCGGCCAAATAACCAGGTCGTGATTAAATTTGGGGCGGGTTAAATCCAGATAGCGCAAAATATTTGGCCATTGCTGTTCAGCCTGCCATTTTAAAGACTGTTGAATGTTGCCCTGAACCAGCAGTACCGACATGGATTCTGCTTTTCTCTCTGTGGGTTGTATTTTAGGAAATACGACAGAGCAAGAGAGAAAAATAAGTGGAATTAAAAGCGAGGCTGGTTTTTTGAACCTAAACGCCAGCACCATGGTGATAGCAGTAAACCAAAGCGCTACCGTAATACCAGTTTCACCAATAACCGGAGCCAACCCGCCGAAAATGCCATCGGTTTGACTGTAACCCAGGCTTAGCCATGGGAAGCCGGTGAAGAGCCAACCTCTGAGTAGTTCAGCGATAAGCCAAAAGAAAGGCAGACTGAAGCGCCAGGCAAATTTTCGGTGAGAGAGTTTCTGCCAACACCAAAATGCAATTGCAGGAAACAGTGCTAAATAAGCAAACAGCAATACTAACAAAAGCAGAGTAACCGGAACTGGAACGCCACCATACTGATCGATGCTAACGTAAATCCAGCTTAAACCGGCGCCGAACCAACCCATACCGAAGAGAAAGCCTGCTCTGAATGCCCGTTTAGGAGCGAGTGGCCATATCAGTCTTACAACTATGGGAAGTATGATAAATGGCAGCCAGTGCCAGTGAAAAGGTGAATAAGACAGCGTCAGGAGAGCGCCGCAAATCACTAATAGCAAAGAGCGCGTAACGCTTCCTGAAGGTTTTATCATTACTGTGCAGGCTCCGGTGCGTTCTCTGTAGCAGAGTCCAGACTGACTTGCAGTTGCTGAATACGTCTTTTATCTGCATTAGTGACCCGGAAGGTCATGTTGCCAAGCGTTACTTCTTCACCTGCTTGCGGTAAATGGCCAAAGCCGTGCGCAACAAGGCCACCAACAGTATCGTGTTCTTCATCACTGAAGTTGGTGTCAAAGTATTGGTTAAAGTCTTCAATGGTAGTTAAAGCTTTTATCGAATAGCGGCTTGGGCTAAGGCGACGAATATTGTTTTTTTCATCGTTACCATGAGCGTCGGTTTCGTCTTCAATTTCGCCAACTATTTCTTCCAGAATATCTTCAATAGTTACCAGGCCAGATACGCCGCCATACTCATCAACAACAATAGCCATATGGTAACGGTTGGAACGAAACTCTTTTAGTAACACATCAACGCGTTTACTCTCCGGAACGATAACCGCCGGGCGCATAACTTTGTCCAGCGAAAAGGCTTCATCGGTCATATTAAAGCCGTAGCTGAGCAAGTCTTTTGCTAACAGAATGCCCTCAACGTGATCTTTATTGTCAGTAACAACCGGATAACGACTGTGTTGAGAATCGATAACGATAGGCAGGAATTCGTCTACACCTTGATGGATATCAATGGTGACCATTTGTGAGCGTGGGATCATAATGTCGCGGACTTTAAGCTCAGCGACATCGAGCACTCCTTCAATCATTTCTCTGGTATCGTTGTCTATCAGGTCGCGATCTTCAGCGTCCTGAATCAAATCGACGAGTTCTTCTCTGCTTTTCGGCTCACCAGCGAATACTTGCAGCAGTCTCGCTGCCCAGGATTTTCCCGATGAGCCGTTGGCTGAGTGGGGGTTGTCGTCGCTCATTGAGTGTTAAGCTCCATATTGTCTTCAGTTTGATACGGGTCTGATATTCCCAGACTCGCTAAGATGTTACGTTCAATTTGTTCCATTTCTTCGGCTTCGCCGTCTTCAATATGATCGTAACCTAATAGGTGGAGAGTACCGTGTATCACCATATGCGTCCAGTGGTCGATGGCTGACTTTTGTTGCTCTTCAGCTTCACGTTCAACGACGCTCTGACAGATAACCAAATCACCTAACAAAGTGACGGGTAATTCTACCGGGCTATTGAATGGGAAAGACAAAACGTTGGTGGCGTAATCTTTATTGCGGAACTCATTATTCAGCTGTTGAGCTTCTTCTGATGCAGCAATGCGCACCGTTAGCTCAACCGCCTTATCATTTTTTTTCAGGTAATTCAGAGTGGCGGCGACCCAGTTATGGACAGCGCTTTCCTCTGGAGCTTTAGTAATACCGTCAGCCAGTTGATAATCTAGTGTTAAATCAGCCATTAGCTTTTATCGAATTCCTCGTAGGCTTGGACGATACGCTGCACTACGGGGTGGCGTACGACATCACCGGCCTGAAAAAAGGTAAAGCTGATGTCCGTGACTTTATTCAGCACTTCAATAGCGTGCCTTAATCCTGAGCGTTGGCCACGGGGTAAATCCACCTGAGTGATGTCGCCGGTAATAACGGCTCGTGAATTAAAGCCAATACGGGTCAGGAACATCTTCATCTGTTCACAAGTGGTATTCTGGCTTTCATCTAAAATAATGAAGGCGTCATTCAGCGTACGTCCGCGCATGTAAGCCAGCGGAGCCACCTCAATGACGTTACGCTCAATCAGCTTTTCAACTTTTTCAAAGCCGAGCATTTCGAATAAAGCGTCATAAAGAGGGCGTAAATAGGGGTCTACTTTCTGAGCTAAGTCTCCCGGTAAGAAACCGAGTTTTTCACCCGCTTCCACTGCCGGGCGAGTTAAGAGAATACGGCGCACTTCCTGACGTTCCAATGCATCTACTGCACAAGCTACCGCCAGATAAGTTTTGCCGGTACCGGCCGGTCCAATACCAAAATTCACATCATGAGCCAGAATGGCACGAACATAACCAGCCTGATTATGATTGCGAGGCTTAATTAAGCCGCGTTTGGTCTTAATGTGAGTCATTTTTTCAGCGGCAGGGTCGCCTTGATCGTCGCTTTGCTCAAGCACTTTTGCCTGCTGAATGGCCAGGTGCACTTGTTCGGGTTCAATCTGGCCTTCTTTGCCTTTTACGGTTGCCGTCTCAATGTAGAGATCGAGTAACAATTTGTGCACGGCCGCAACGCTGGCTGCGTGACCTATCAACTGAAACTGATGACCGCGGTGCGTTATTTCTACGCCGAGGCGACGCTCTATATGCTTCAGATTCTCGTCTAAAGGGCCGCAGAGATTGGAAAGCCGACGTGAATCCGTCGGCTCTAGCTCAAAATCAAGTGTCTGTGTTTGTGGACTCAATCGTTTCCTCTTTACTTAACTGGCTTGTCGAGGCATTCGAACAACGCCTAATTCATCCGGCTCGCTCGATTTTCCTCTTTGCAAAATAATTTCTGGTGCCGTATCTACACGAAGCCCCATATCGGCTTCTTCCCGAATTAACTCACCGCGTAGCGAGTTAGGAAGAACTTCGGTAATACGTACATCAACGAACTGTCCAATCATATGGGGTTGACCAACAAAATTTACAACCCGATTGTTTTCAGTGCGTCCGGTAAGCTCCATCGGATTCTTTTTCGATGGTCCGGTAACCAATATGCGTTGCTCCGTTTCCAGCATACGACGAGCGTGCGCCATAGACTGCTGGTTCAAACGTTGCTGTAATAGCTGCAGCCGCTTTTTCTTGGTTTCTTCACTAATGTCGTCAGGTAAATCAGCCGCTGGCGTTCCCGGGCGAGCACTATAAATAAAGCTGAAGCTCATGTCGAAGTCAATGCTCTGGATAAGATCCATGGTTGCTTCAAAATCGGCATCGCTTTCGCCGGGGAAACCGATGATAAAATCGGATGACATGGCGATATCAGGACGCGCTTTTTTCAAGGCGCGAATTTTCGATTTGTATTCCAACGCCGTGTGACCACGCTTCATCATGGTCAATATACGGTCTGAACCACTTTGTACTGGTAAGTGTAAATGGCTGACCAGCTCCGGAATGGTTTTATAGGCTTCGGTAATGTCGTCTGTAAATTCAACCGGATGCGATGTGGTATAGCGGATGCGATCAATCCCATCAATTGCCGCAACCATGTGCAGCAATTCAGCAAAGCGGCACACTTCGCCGTCGTAATGCTCACCGCGATAGGCGTTAACGTTTTGTCCTAACAGGTTTACTTCACGGACGCCTTGTTCCGCCAGTTGTGCAATTTCATAAATGACATCATCAACTGGGCGACTGACTTCTTCACCACGAGTGTAGGGAACAACACAGAATGAGCAATACTTGCTGCAGCCTTCCATGATAGAGACAAAAGCACTGGCACCGTCTGCTTTAGGTTCGGCTAAACGGTCAAACTTTTCAATTTCAGGAAAAGAGACGTCAACCATAGGCGCATGAGTCTCGCTGACCTGATTCACCATTTCCGGTAATCGGTGCAAGGTTTGAGGGCCAAAGATAATATCGACAAAAGGCGCGCGGGCGCGTATTTCATTGCCTTCCTGAGAAGCAACGCAGCCACCAACACCAATCAATAAATTCGGATTGTTCTTTTTCAGGTTTTTCCAGCGACCTAACTGGTGAAAAACCTTTTCCTGCGCTTTTTCGCGGATGGAACAGGTGTTCAAAAGAATGAGATCGGCATCTTCGGCTTCTTCGGCAACATCGTAGCCGTGGGTTGAGTGGAGCAATTCCGCCATTTTGGTGGAATCGTACTCGTTCATCTGGCAACCCCAGGTTTTGATATATAACTTCTTACTCATGACCACTCGATGGTTGATGGATTTCGTATAAGGCGCTTATTTTATCGCGTATTGGAGCAGATTGCCAAGTTTGAAATGATTAACTTTTGCGCCGTGTTCGTATGGCAAAATAGCCTGCAACAACAATGATTAACGCGCCCCACAGCATGTGCCAGGCAAGTTCCTCTCCAAATAACCAGTAGCCGAGTAAAGCGGCGAACAAAACCGAACTATAAGTAAACACCCCAACCTTTGCCGGCGGAGCTATAGAAAATGCTTTGGTCATAGCCAATTGCCCATAAACTGCCAGCAAGCCCATAACGATAACACCCAGCCAGTGTTGCGTTGGAATAGGCTGCCACAACCACAGCAAAGGAAGCCCCGAAGCAATGGTGGCCAGAGTAGAAAAATAGAATACGATTTTACTTGTTGATTCGGTGTCCGACATACGGCGAATAACAGTTTTGGTGAAGGCTGCTAATGCTGCGGCTAAAAAGGCTAACCCGATGACAGGTGAAAGCTCGCTGTTCATAGGGTCGAGAAAAATAAAGACACCAATAAAACCCAGCCCAATAGCCAGCCAGGTTTGTTTAGCCACATAGTCGCGTAGCCAAAGCCAGCCAATAACTGGAATTAAAAAGGGGGACAGCAATAGAACTAGAGTAGCCTGCGCCAGCGGAATTGTCGCAATAGCGTAGAAAAACAAGTACATAGCGGCAATGCCCGCAGCACCACGAATAAGGTGCAGTTTCAGGCGTTCTGTTTTTAAGTTGCCAAGACCTTTTCGCCATAACCAGGGAAGCAGAACGAGAAAGGCCATCAGGTTACGAAAAAAGACCAATTGCTCGAAAGGTTGATCCTGACTGATGTATTTAACCAGGGCACTGACGCCTGCAAAACTGGCTTCGGCACTTAAAATAAGCAAAGAAGCAATAATGACCGCTTTTTGTGAACTTTCCCTGGCCTGCATAAAAAACACTCTGAACATCGTCTTATTGACTATGATAACGGAAATTCACAACGAGATGTGTTATTTATAAGGGCTAGCAGGAATGTAAGGAGTGAGGGCGCGGTACATGAAACAGCTATCAGTATTAATAAATGGCGGCGGAATGGTCGGCGCTGCGGCCGCACTAGCATTAGCGCAGCAAGGTGCAAATGTGACCTTACTTGAACCATTTCCTCCAGGAGAAGGTTGCAGTACAGATCCTGATTGGGATTTACGTATATCGTCTGTGAATAACAGCAATTGGGAATGGTTGCTGGGTTTAGGCATAGGTGTTTGTGTGCGTCAGCAGCGAGTCTTTGACTATCAGAAACTAAGCGTGACATCGCTAAGTGGTCATAATCTGAGCTTTCAGGCGAGTGAAGCGGGCTTATCCAAACTGGGCGTTATGGTAGAAAATAATGCTTTGCAGCTGGCTCTGTGGACAAAATTGCGCACTCTTAAAAACGTCGAATTACGAATAGGCGACACGCTCGATAAATTCAATGCTGGAACAAAAACGGTGGTTGTAAGTCAGGGAGATACGCTCAGCTATGATCTGTTGTTGGGCTGTGACGGAGCCAATTCTAAAGTGGCGCAGCTTGCCGGTTTTCATTATCGAGGCTGGGATTATGACCAACGTTGTTTATTAGCTAATGTCAGTCTGGAAAAGCCAATAGAACCCGAAACCTGGGAAGTTTTTCGCCCGCAGGGGCCTTATGCTTTGCTACCGCTGACCGAACAACAAGCTTGTCTTATAGACTACGGCTTACGTGACAACATCAATTCCCTGCAGAAAGACAAGGCGGGCCTTGAAGCTTATTTGCGTGAGACTTTTTCTCCCCATATCGGTAATTTCCGAGTGCTTAAAAGTGCCAGTTTTGCGCTGCAGAGAAAACATGCTGCACACTACGTTAAAGAAGACTCTATTGTTTTATTAGGCGATGCTGCTCACAGTATTCACCCAATGGCCGGGCAGGGCGTTAACCTGGGGTTTGCCGATGTTCGCTGTCTGGTTGAGGTACTACAGGAAAATACTCCAAGCGTAGCTTTGGATAAGTACGAAAAGACCCGGCAAGGCGAAAATGCGAAAATGATGCGGATGATGGATGCCATACAGTTTGGTTGGCGCAGTCGTAATCCCGTTATGCAGTTTGCAACCGCAGCATCCTTGAAAGTAGCGGCTATGCCGTGGGTTAAGCGTTGGTTGTTAAAGCAGGCTGTGGGCGAGTAACAGGCACAAAAAAACCACCTTAAGGTGGCCTTTCTGTTTTTCCACTCTTACTTGAGCAGAACGACACTCGAGTAATGTGGTGCGGAGGGGGGGACTTGAACCCCCACGTCCTTACGGACACTAGCACCTGAAGCTAGCGCGTCTACCAATTCCGCCACCACCGCAACAGTAGTTAGTATGGCTGGGGCACCAGGGATCGAACCTGGGAATCGCGGGATCAAAACCCGCTGCCTTACCGCTTGGCTATGCCCCATCCTACTAAGATGGCAATCACTTTTGGAAACAACTAATGGCTGGGGCACCAGGGATCGAACCTGGGAATCGCGGGATCAAAACCCGCTGCCTTACCGCTTGGCTATGCCCCAATTTTAGCTGCTCTGAGAGTTGGTGCGGACGGAGAGACTTGAACTCTCACGCCGTGAGGCACTGGAACCTAAATCCAGCGTGTCTACCAATTCCACCACGTCCGCATCATAATCAGTTAAAGGTTGGTGGCTACGGCGAGATTCGAACTTGCGACCCCAGCATTATGAGTGCTGTGCTCTAACCAGCTGAGCTACGTAGCCATACCTTTTTACTTACCGCTCTCTGTGAGTGCGGCGCGTATTATGCAAATCGCTCCGCAGCCCGTCAACCTATTTTTGAGAAAAAACGATATTAACGGGCGCGTTTGAGCAAAAAAACAGTGATTTGCTTAAAAAGGCAGCAAATCACCAGGGCAGGCTTTCTCCGTTACTATGGAAAAACTGTCCGGTGGTGCTTAAGCTTAATTCCTCAATACGTTGCATTAAGCGTTCCGCTGCAGTTTCTGCAGGAATATCGCCAGCATGATTCACCATATCGGTTTGTACAAAACCCGGATGGAGTAATACCACAGGAATTCCTTGTTCTTTTAAGTCAAGCGCAAGGGATTTTCCGGCAGCATTCAATGCCGCCTTTGACATTCTATACCCGTAGCGGCTGCCTGAACCATTATCTGCAATAGAACCCATGCGGCTGGTAATTAAGGCAACCTTGCTGCCTTTCTTTAAGTTCTTCAGCAGCGCTTCGGTGACTCTTAATGGCGCTAACGCGTTAACTTCAAACTGAGCCCGTATATTACCAGCGTCAATTTCACCTAATACGTCTTTATGCAGAAGCCCGGCGTTATTAATTAAGATATCAATCTTTTTATCGCCGATGGTCTCAGAAAGACGTAGTAAATCGGAGGCTTTGGTGACATCAATGCCCTCAATAATTTCAACGTCCAGCTCTGTTAATTGCTTTGAATTGTTGCGGCAAACGGCGATAACTTTGTGGCCTTGTTCGGCATACTGTCGGGCAAATTCGTAGCCAATGCCCCGGTTAGCACCGGTAATTAAAACCTGTTGTTGACTCATTTTGTACTCCAAATACCAGAGGCGTTATTCGCTAACGCCACCTTTAGTTAGTTTTTTCGGGTCCAGCAACTGCTCAAGCCGGTCACGACCTAAGTCGGTCATCTCATCAGCGACATCGATAATGGCTCGTCCGTCTTTGTACGCTACTTTGGCAATTTCGGCGGCTTTATTGTAGCCAATGACCGGGTTAAGAGCTGTTACCAGAATAGGGTTTTTCGCTAAAGCTTGTTGCAGCCGCTCTTCATTGACCTCGAAGTCGGCAATGGCTTTAGTTGCCAGAGCGTCACAACTGTTACTGAGTATATTAATGGACTGTAGTAAGTTGTAACCAATAACTGGCAGCATAACGTTTAGCTGGAAGTTGCCTTGTTGGGCTGCGGTCGTAATTGTGGTGTGATTACCATTTACCTGAGCGGCAACCATAGCTACAGCTTCCGGAATGACCGGGTTCACTTTACCCGGCATAATACTGCTTCCGGGTTGTAATGCGGTTAGCTGAATTTCGCCTAAGCCCGCCAGTGGTCCACTGTTCATCCAGCGTAAGTCGTTACTGACTTTGAGTAAGGTAGTCGCCAGCGTATTCAGTTGTGCGGAGAGTTGTAAATTGATTTCCTGTCCGGCAATACCCGTAAAAGGGTTGGCTGAGTGTTTAAAGTCACTGCCGCTAAGCTGAGTCAACTGCTCGGCAAACTCAGCTGCGAATTCTTTAGGGGCATTTATTCCTGTGCCTATTGCTGTACCGCCCTGCGGAAGAACTCGGCTGCGTTGCAATAACTGTGGAAGTTGTTCAGCGGTAATTTCCAACTGACCCGCCCAGGCTTCAAGTTCTTGTGCCATGGTCATTGGCATGGCATCCATTAAATGGGTTCTGCCGGTTTTTACCACATTACGCAGCTCAATGGCTTTATTGCGAATGGTATCAATAAGGGCTTTTAAAGCCGGTGCTAACTGTTTCTCTACAGCCAGCACACTCGCTACCTGAATGGCGGTAGGTATAACATCGTTGCTCGACTGGCTTTGGTTCACATGGTCATTAGGGTGAATTTCAACACCGTTTTGTTTAGCTAAACTGGCAATAACCTCGTTCACATTCATATTGGAACTGGTGCCTGAACCGGTTTGAAATACATCAATAGGGAAGTGCTCTAAGTGTTGACCGTTAATGATTTCTTTAGCCGCTTTAATAATGGCGTCAGCCTGTTCCTTTTCTAACTGACCTATTTTAGCGTTTGCTCCGGCCGCACTGGCCTTAACCATTGCGATGGCTTGTATCAGTTGAGTGGGTAAAGTTAACCCGCTGATGGAAAAGTTATCAACGGCACGCTGTGTTTGTGCGGCATAAAGTGCTTTTTGGGGGACTTTGACCTCGCCCATACTGTCTTTCTCTGTGCGATAATCCTGACTCATGAATATCCCTCCTGTCATAAGCTAATAGTAAAAGCTTAGTGTCGAAATTCGTATGTCGACACTGAGTATTTCAAGTACCAATAATGAACCATAGTGGATCATTAATACGTACTCCAATCATAGCGCAGTTTCGTTTTTTCGGTTACGGTTGACTGATGTGCGCGTGCCTAAAGGTGATTTTGTGGAGGATCCTGTGTGAAGCGATTTTTTGTTGGTGTTTTTTTCATGGTAGTTGCGGTTCAAAGCGTGGTTGCAGATACCGTACGGGTTGAGATTTTGGCCGCAGATGGTCAGCCGTTGGCAAACGCGGCACTATTAATTGAAAGTAGAAGCGCGCCTGCGAAAGTCTCTTCGAAGCAGGCCGTGGTTGACCAGGTGGATAAGCAGTTCACTCCCACGGTTAGCGCAGTACAGCCGGGCACCGACGTTGTGTTTCCTAATAGCGATAACATTCGACATCATGTTTACTCTTTCTCTGAGGCTAAGAATTTTGAGTTAAAACTCTATTCAGATAAAGAAAAGCCAAGCGTTAATTTTGATAAAGCTGGCATAGTGACTCTGGGCTGTAATATCCACGATCAGATGGTTGCCTACGTGCTGGTAAGTGACGAATACGATATTGTTGTAACGAATGACCAAGGTATTGTTGAGCTCAATCTGCAAGAAAGTGAAACTCCCGCCGAAGTCAGGGTGTGGCACTATTGGATGGGGGACGAACTGTCTAAAGCACAGAACGTGCAATTAACCTCAGACTCAGGGAAGCTGACCGGGCAGGTGCAAGTATCACCTCCGATGCAGGAAGATAAAGAGCCATCGCGTCTGGAACAGCGATTTAATCGCAGAGGGAATTGATGATAACACGGTTCAGAACCCGTTTAATTCTCATCCTTGCAGGACTTGTAGCTGGCGCTTTGTTGGTTGCTTTGGCTGCAGTTTGGATCGCTACAGAGAATCAGTTAGATCGCTCCATTGAGCGTGAGCTTAGTGTCAGTGAAAGAGTTTTTCGGGAGCTTCTGGATAGTCGCAGCGATCAGTTGTTGCAAGCGGCAGAAGTTCTTACCGATGATTTTGGGTTTAAACGCGCGGTGGCTTCAAAAGATCGGGAAACCATAGTGTCAGCTTTGGTCAACTACGGCGAGCGTATTGAAGCCGAGTTGATGGTGCTGCAAACTCCCGAAGGTGAAGAAATTGCATCATCTCATGCTTTTGATCAGCTACGCATTAACCATAGTGGGGCGGGCTCAAACAGCGAACTGGCGGTTGTCGAAGGAGAACTGTTTCAACTGGTTACGGTACCGGTTAATGCGCCTAATCTTATTGCCTGGGCAACCCTGGGTTTTGAAGTGGATTCGGGTTTAGCAGAAGAATTAAAAAACCTGGCTAATGCCGATATCACCCTGTGGCTGGAGAACTCAGGAAAAGTCATTGCTTCCAGTCTGGAGGCCCGACAAGTGTCCTCGTTTGCAAAAGCCCTGAACAAAGACGGTCATACTCTTGATAACTGGCTGTTAAACCAGGAACTGGCGGGGAGCGAAGTGGTGCTTGATGCCGGTTCCGATGACGCCGTTCATGTGGCATTGACAACGTCACTTGAAACGGCGGCCGCCGAGTTCACACGGCTGCATTGGCAAATTGCTTTAATTGCAATTGTCGCTCTGGTTATAGCGATGCTTTTAGCGGCGATTATAGCCCGAGGGGTTTCTCGTCCGTTACAGCAGTTATCGGGAGCGGCTAGGAAATTACAGCAAGGCGACTACAGCGAATCCGAGTTGTCGCTGAACGACGATGAGTTCGGAGAGCTGGCCAATACCTTTGGCAGCATGCGCAAGGCCATTTCCGAACGTGAAAAAAGAATTTCTTATCAGGCATCTCATGACCATTTAACCGATTTACCGAATCGCTCATTTTTTCGTGAGCAGTTGCAGTGCCTGTTAGACGAGAAGACCAGCTCCGGGTGTCTTTTATTGTTGAATATTCATCAATTCAGAGTTCTCAATGACAGTGTGGGTCAGGAAATTGGTGATGACATCCTGCGTCAGTTATCCGTTCGGCTGAAGTGGTGTTGTGACAATGCTGAGTTATTGGCTCGAATTGGCGGTGACGAATTTGCAGTTCTATACGCTTCTGATAAACCCACATTCGACCTCGATGGTAAAATTAAAGAGCTTCACTCTTTCCTTGATACGCCCTTTAAAGTTGGCGACAGTGATTATCGTCTGGCCTTTAATATCGGTGTTGTTTATTTTCCTGAGCAGGGCAATGAAGTCGATTCACTTATTCGCCGCGCGCAAGTGAGTGTTCAGCAATCCAAACTCCAGAAGAGCTTTTATGTTGAATATAAAAGTGGGTTGGACGAACAATACATGCGGCGCCTGCAAATTATAGAGTCACTTAAAGGTGCGGTAGCGGATCAGGAGCTACATCTTGTACTGCAACCTAAAATTAATTGCCAGACGGGATCAGTCGTGGGGGCTGAGGTATTGTTGAGGTGGCAAAGTGATAAGCTTGGATTTGTCGGACCGGATGAATTTATTCCGTTAGCAGAGCAATCCGGAGCCATTACAGAGTTGACCAACTGGGTGTGCAGAGAGTCGACCAAGCTGCTTCAGAGCTGGCATGAGCAGGGGCGGACTCTAAAACTGAGCATCAATTTGTCGACAGTCGACTTATTGAGCGACGCCTTACCTTTGCTGTTTGAACAACTCATTATTGATTTTCCTGAATTACCGAAGTTACTGGTACTGGAAATTACAGAAAGTGCAGTAATGAAAGACCCCGATAAAGCCATTGCCCGGCTGGAAACATTGAAGCGTCTTGGGTTTTCAATATCAATTGATGACTACGGTACCGGGCACTCCTCATTGGCGCAATTGCGGCGTTTACCGGTAGAGGAGTTGAAAGTAGACAGGGCCTTTGTACAGCATTTGAGCGAAGAGTCTAAGGACAAGTCTATTGTTCGTTCAACCATACACTTAGCTCACGAGTTAGGCCTTCGTGTCGTTGCCGAAGGTGTGGAAAATGAGGACAGCTGGAGAGTGTTGCAGTCGATGCATTGCGATGAGCTGCAAGGCTATTTCTTTAGTAAGCCCTTACCGATTTCAGGCTTTATAGAGTACTTAAATAACCATGAAACCAATGGATGATAACGAATGATGAATAGGTGTTTATATGGCGGCGGGTTTTTGCTGACCTGTGCTTTAGCTTTAAGCCCTCCTGCAGCCGCAGAGCAGGGAGCCCGGCTACTGGCAACCGGTGGCACCAGTAGTCTTGAAGGCTCTGGTGGTGGAGGCATCGTGCCCTGGGCTACGTTAAGCAGTTATGCCGGTGAAGGTCAGTTTGGCGCGACGGTTAACTTAAGTGAAGTTTCAGTTGATGATTTTCGCTTAAGTGTTCAGGGCGCCAGTTTGAGCTGGAACAACCGTATTGAGCTTTCGTATGCTGAACAAACCTTTGATCTCTCCACTATTGGCGGCGAATTGAGCCAAAGCATTGTTGGTGCAAAAGTACGTTTAGCTGGCGATCTAATTTATGGTGACCTACCGCAAATAAGCCTGGGTTTACAACACAAGAAGAACAACGATTATGAGTTGCCAGCGGCGGTAGGCTCTCAGGATGACAGTAGCACCGACTGGTATGTCAGTGCGGCAAAAGCCTGGCTAGACGGGCCTTTCCACCGTACCTGGGTTGCCAATCTGACATTGCGTTCAAGTAAAGCTAACCAATTGGGCTTACTGGGCTTTGGCGGCGATAAAGAAGATGGCCGCGAGTGGCTGGCTGAAGCTTCCATAGCTGCGTTTATTAATCGTTATTGGGCTGTAGGCGTTGAGTACCGACAGAAACCAGACAACTTAAGTTTTGCTCAAGAGCAGGATTGGAAAGATCTTTTTGTTGCTTATTTCCCGAATAAACATGTATCGGTTGTTGGAGCCTACACTGATCTGGGCTCGATTGCGGGACTGGATGATCAAACTGGCTGGTATTTATCGGTTCAGGCGGCCTTTTAAGGAGAGATTATGAAAATCGTTTTGTTATTGGCGGTACTGTTTTTCTCGCCGCTGATTTTTGCTCAGAGTTTGTATCAGCAACTGGGTGAGCAGCAGGGCATAGAGACTATTGTCGAAGAAATGCTTTATCGAGTGGGTGGTGATGATCGTATTGCGCATCATTTTGATGGTGTTGATATTATGCGCGTGCATAAGCTCATCAGTGAACAAGTGTGTGACTTAAGTGGTGGTCCTTGTGATTACAGCGGCGAGGATATGAAAACTTCCCATCGTAATATGGGAGTCGACAATGCGGATTTTAACGCTTTAGTCGAACACTTGATTGCCGCAATGGAAAAAGAGGATGTTCCGGTTTCAGCGCAGAATCAGTTATTGGGCGTGCTGGCGCCAATGCATAGCGATATCGTTGAAGAGTAATGGGTGAAAAAATGGCTCGCTGAGAGCGAGCCACTAATTGCTATTTAAACGTTAAAACGGAAGTGAATGACATCGCCGTCTTTCACAATGTACTCTTTCCCTTCCAGACGCCATTTACCGGCATCTTTTGCACCTTGTTCACCGTTGTTGGCTATATAGTCGTCATAACCAACGATTTCGGCACGAATAAAGCCTTTTTCAAAGTCAGTATGAATGCGTCCGGCAGCCTGCGGTGCAGTTGAACCCACTTTAACAGTCCAGGCGCGAACTTCTTTTACGCCAGCAGTGAAGTAAGTGTGCAGGTTTAGTAGTTCATAGCCGCCACGAATAACGCGGTTCAGACCGGGTTCGTCCTGACCCAGCTCGCTCAAGAACTCTTCTTTATCGGCTTCGTCCAGCTCGGCAATTTCCGATTCAATAGCGGCACATACCGGAACGACTACCGCATTCTCGGTTGCGGCAATTTCACGAACTTTGTCAAGATGAGGGTTATTTTCAAAGCCGTCTTCGTTGACATTAGCAATGTACATAGTCGGCTTTAAAGTCAGCAAGTTGTATGAACGAATAGTGGCACGCTCATCTTTGCTTAGCTCAACAGAACGAGCCATTTTGCCTTCGTCCAATGCCGGTTTCAGCTTTTCCAGCACGGCGATTTCGGCTTTAGCTTGTGAATCCCCACCTTTCGCTTTTTTACTTAAACGGTATAGAGACTTATCAACCGAATCTAAATCGGCCAATGCCAGCTCGGTGTTAATAGTGTCAATGTCATCGGCAGGGTCGATACCACCGCTGACATGCACGATGTTGTCGTCTTCAAAACAGCGAACAACATGGCCAATAGCGTCAGTTTCACGAATGTTTGCTAAAAACTGGTTACCTAAGCCTTCGCCTTTTGAAGCTCCTTTAACTAATCCGGCGATATCCACAAATTCCATGGTTGTTGGAATAACGCGTTCAGGGTTAACAATAGCGGCTAGCTTATCAAGACGAGGATCAGGAACAGGCACAACGCCAGTGTTTGGTTCGATGGTACAAAATGGAAAGTTTGCAGCTTCAATGCCTGCTTTGGTCAGTGCGTTGAAGAGAGTGGATTTACCTACGTTAGGTAAACCAACGATACCACATCGAAATCCCATGAGAGTTTAGCCTTTCTGTTCAGGGCGGTAGCTATGCAGGCGCTGCAACGCAGTTCCCCAGCCTTCCGCCATTAATGTGTCGATACTGCGGCTGGCTTCATCGATACAGTCATCAATAAGCCGCTGTTCATTTGCTGAAGCTTTGCCTAAGACAAAGCCAGTAACCTTTGTTTTATCGCCCGGGTGGCCAATACCAATGCGTAACCGCATAAAGTCCTGGCTGCCTGTCTGAGCAATAATGTCTTTAATTCCGTTATGCCCGCCGGCACCTCCACCTTTTTTAAATTTAGCAACGCCGGGTGGTAAATCGAGCTCATCGTATGCCACTAAAATTTCGTTAGCCGGTATTTTATAAAAGTTAGCCAGAGCCGCAACAGAGAAGCCACTACGGTTCATAAAATTTTGTGGTAATACAATGCGCAGGTCATGAGCGCCTTGTTGCCAGCGTCCAATCAGAGCTTTGCTTTTTGCATCAGGGGAGAGCGTAATCGCGTGGCGTCTGCAAAAGTCATCGACTAACCAGAAACCAGCGTTGTGGCGAGTTCGTTCATACTCGGGGCCCGGATTTCCCAGGCCCACAAGTAGTTTCACTTCAGTTCCCATAACAGGAGACTGACTTATTCTTCGTCAGCGTCTTTGCTGTTTTCAGCAGGAACGTCACCAGGTGCTACTGTATCTTCTTCGGTCTCTTCTTTCTCGACGCGAGGAGCAGTAATAGACACAACCGCCTGGTCGTGGTCATCACCTTTAGTCAGTTCAACTAACTCAACGCCTTTAGGCAGTTTTAAGTCAGTCAGGTGAATGGTGTCACCAACGCTGAGTTCAGCAATATCAACTTCCAGATATTCTGGTAAGTCTTTCGGTAATACAGTAATTTCCACGTCATTAACGTGGTGAACAACAACACCGCCTTCTTCTTTAACGCCCTTCGCAGTTGTTTCATTTAAGAAGTGCAGAGGTAAGTTAGTGTGAAGCTTGTGGCCTTTTTCTACACGCTGGAAATCCAGGTGAGTCAGTTTAGGCTTATACGGGTGGCGCTGCATGTCTTTCAGAATTGCCTGATGTTTCTTACCATCAAACTCCAGCGTCAAAATGTGCGAATAAAAGGCTTCGTAGTCGGCCATGTTATTCACTTTGTTGTGGTCTAACGCTAATGCGATTGGCTCGCCCTGACCACCGTATAAAATCGCTGGTACTTTGTCCTCATGACGCAGGCGGCGGCTCGCACCTTTCCCTTTGTCCGTGCGGACAGTAGCTTGGATGTTAAAATCTAATTCAGCCATGATTTGGCCTCTCAATGTTTAAAGTTTTTATTTGTCAGCACTCGCGACCAAGAGCTGACCCAGAAACTTAGAAACCGACAACAAGGCCGGTTTCTAAGGGCGCGCAATACTAGCACTGGGCAGGAATAATTACAACAATCAGTAATCGAACATTGCTGAAATAGATTCTTCATTACTGACGCGGCGCAGTGCTTCTGAAAGCATACCGGACAAGGTTAACTGAGTAACTTTACCTGTGGCTTTCATCGCATCGCTCAGCGGAACACTGTCGGTAACGATAAATTCGTCAATTTCAGAGTCTTTAATGTTCTGCACCGCATTACCGGAAAATACCGGGTGGGTAGCGTAAGCAAACACACGCTTTGCACCGTGAGACTTCAGTGCTTCTGCGGCTTTGCAAAGCGTTCCGCCAGTATCAATCATGTCATCGACAATAATGCAGTCACGGCCTTTAACATCACCAATTATGTGCATAACCTGCGATACGTTGGCTGACGGACGGCGCTTATCAATGATGGCTAAATCGGTGTCGTCCATAAGCTTGGCAAAAGCTCGGGCACGTACAACACCACCAATATCAGGAGAGACCACAACCGGATGGTCGAAGTTTTGCTGACGCATGTGTTCTAGCAATACCGGAGTACCAAAAACGTTATCGACAGGTACGTCAAAAAAGCCCTGGATTTGCTCTGCGTGTAAGTCGACAGTCAGTACACGGTCAACACCCACACTGGATAAGAAATCGGCAACAACTTTAGCAGTAATAGGAACACGAGCTGAACGAACCCGGCGATCCTGACGAGCGTAACCAAAATAAGGCATCACTGCAGTAATACGACCAGCAGACGCACGACGTAATGCGTCCACCATAACAATGAGTTCCATTAAATTGTCATTGGTCGGGGCGCAAGTAGATTGAAGAATAAAGACGTCGGAACCGCGGACGTTTTCATTGATGGCGACGCTAATTTCGCCGTCACTAAAGCGACCAACGGAAGCTTCACCAAGTTTGATATAAAGGCGATCGGCGATTTTCTGGGCTAGCTCAGGAGTGGCGTTGCCGGCGAAAAGTTTCATGTCAGGCACAACATACCTCGACTTTTATTGGGTTAATGTCTGGATAAGTGGTGAACGGTTCTGGCCTTGAGCGATAAATGAGCAAAGTTCTTTGGGAACCTGCTGTTGCGCTTCCTTTGCGGCTTGTCTGGTTTCAAATACTGAAAAAAGACATGCTCCACTGCCAGTGAGCCGAGTCGGGGCGTATTCTAGCAAGGCACTGCGTAACATAGCAACTTCGTTGTGTAGATCGCAGACCACCGGTTCAAACACATTTGCGACTTTTTGCTGTTGCCAGTTTTCAGCGGTAACCGGCGAGCAGTTGCGCTGTAGCTTAGGGTGAGAGAATAGCGCAGCCGTACTGATAGAAACATTTGGTTTAACCACTAAATACCACGGAGTCGGTGGTGTTATATTAGTGAATACATCGCCGATACCTTCAGCGAAACAAGCATGTCCATGAATAAACACAGGCACGTCTGCACCAAGTTTGCGACCTATTGCCTGTAATTCAGTGCTATTTAAATGACTACCCCAAAGCTGATTCAGCCCCACCAGTGCGGTTGCCGCATTAGATGAACCACCACCCAGTCCGGCTCCCTGAGGAAGTCTCTTAATTAATTCAATCGAGCAGCCAGGAAGTTGCGTAATGCCTTTTTCTTCGTATTCTTTTCTTAGCGCTGTTAACGCCTTCCAGACTAAATTCTCGTCGCGGGGAATGTGGCTATCGTGGTCAATTAAATCAAACTTGTCGTCGGCGGCGGTATAGAATTTCAGAGTGTCGGCGTAGTCCAGAAACTGAAAAACAGTCTGTAAATTGTGGTACCCGTCGGAGCGGCGTCCGATAATATGCAAAAATAGGTTGAGTTTCGCCGGAGCTGGGAGCGTTAAGGTGTTTACTGCCATTCGTTCACTTGTACCTTTATCAGTAGGTCCGGACTTTCCAGGTGGATTTGTTCCGGCAAGGTTACTGTTTGTACTTTGTCCTGATCATAGAACCAGCTGAGCTGCCAGTTTTGACCCCGGTGAAATATCGTCGACTGAGCTAAGGTGCCATCTTTATGATAACTCACAGACTTTAGTGAGTTTGTTTTTCTGCCCAGAACCCAGTGGTGTAATTGCTCAAAGGGAACGGCTGCACCCAGTAGGCGGTATAATAAAGCGTCTGCTGAAGGAGCCCAGCGTTCCTGATCATCGGAGTCAGTTAACAAGGCGCCGCTGTCATCGACGGTCAGCTTAGCCAGTTGGCCTTTTAGCGGGTGAGAAAAACGAATAACCTGCTGGTGAGGCTGGTAGTGCCAGTTAATGTAAAAACTGTCCCTTTCCTTATTTTGCTTTTGAATAACCGCCATGCGGCCACTTAACGACCACTGTTGCAACTGCTCCAGCTTTTGTTGATGAGTGTCAATAATACGTTGATTAACTTCGGTACTGCTTGCTTGCTCTGATGGCGTCGGCAGCGCGCACCCGGTTAACGATGTGATAACAACCAGGCAAACCCAGAATAGTCGGCGTTGAATCATATTTCTCAATTGCTGCAATCGGAATGTAATTAGTTGACCAGAAAGCGCTGTCACTTTCAATGACTAAGGCTTTCACGTACAATCGGGCAACTTAGATTTTGGCCGCGTTGGGATAACGAGTTTCACAGTCAGATGACCATTTCAGCTCTCGGAATTAATCATAAAACCGCATCAGTCGATTTGCGCGAGCAAGTCGCGTTTAGTGCTGAACAGCTTGATGCTGCGCTGCAGGCCGTGCGTAATCTTCAAGGTGTTGAAGAAGCCGTTATCGTCTCTACCTGTAACCGAACCGAGCTATATTGCCGGGGGGAAGTGTCTGGCGACTTGCTCCTGGGCTGGTTAACCGGTTTCCACAAATTGGCCCCCAATGCGCTGGAAAATCATCATTATCACTTTCAGGGCGAGCAGGCCATTACCCACCTTATGTCGGTTGCCAGTGGTTTAGACTCACTGGTGCTTGGCGAGCCACAAATTCTTGGCCAGGTAAAACAAGCGTATCAGGCCGCGAAACGTCAGGCCTCTGTCGGCGGTATCCTTGAACGCTTATTTCAGCAAACCTTTCGTGTAGCAAAAACCGTTAGAAATGAAACGGCGGTAGGTCAAAACGCGGTTTCGGTTGCATATGCTGCGGTTTCTATGGCGCGTCATATTTTCGCTAATTTGCAGAAATCGAAGGTGCTGCTGATTGGAGCCGGTGATACTTCCGAGCTGGTTGCTCAGCATTTGAAACAACAAGGCGTGACTGAAATTCTGGTGGCAAACCGGACTTTGCAACGAGCTAGCGAAATGGCTGAACGAGTCGGTGCAACGGCTCACAGCTTGTCTGAGTTATCAGAGTTATTACCACAGGCCGATATTGTCGTCAGTTCAACCGCCAGTACTTTGCCTATTGTGGGCAAAGGAAGCATCGAAAAAGCACTGAAAAAGCGTCGGCACAGACCCATGCTGTTAATTGACCTGGCTGTGCCGCGGGATATTGAAGAGCAGGTTAATGAACTCGATGACGCTTACCTTTATACCGTTGACGATCTGCAAAGTATTATTAGCGAAAATATTCGTAACCGTGAGCAGGCAGCTCGTGAAGCTCAGGTTATTATTCAGCAGCAAACGAAAGAGTTTAATGACTGGCTGAAGTCACTGAATAGTGTCGAGCTGGTGCGGGAATACCGTACGCACACAAAAACCTTAGCTGACGAGCAGTTAAAAAAAGCGTTAGCGCAAATAGAGCAGGGCAAAGACCCGGCTGAAGTGCTGCAACGATTCAGTCACAGGCTGGTGCAGCAGTTAACGCATAAACCGACAAGCTTATTGAAATCTGCCGGCGAAAATAATGACCAATATACGCTGGCCGTTTTGCAACAACTTTGGTCAGAGCCATCCTCTGACTCATCAAAAGGCAAATAAAAACATGTTGAATCCATCCATTGAACGCAAACTAGAAGGATTAGTTGAGCGTTATCAGGAAGTGCAAGCTTTATTGGGTGAGCCCGATGTGATCAGTGATCAAAACCGTTTTCGCTCATTATCGCGTGAGTACTCTCAATTAGAAGAGGTGGTTGGTTGCTTTGAAGAGTACCGCCAGAATCAGGATGATCAGGCAGCCGCAAAAGATATGGCTGAAGATGATGACGCTGAAATGCGCGAAATGGCGGAAGAAGAGCTAAAAGAGGCAAGAAAAGCCGAAGAAGAGCTGGAGAACCGCCTACAACTTCTGTTGCTACCTAAAGACCCGAACGATGATCGTTCATGCTATTTGGAAATTCGGGCCGGAGCTGGCGGTGATGAAGCGTCGATATTCGCCGGCGATTTATTTCGTATGTATAGCCGCTACGCTGAAAAAAATGGCTGGAAGGTCAACATTGTCAGTGCCAGTGATGGCGAACACGGCGGTTATAAAGAAATTATTGCTCACATGAGTGGCGATGGTGTTTACGGACGCATGAAGTTTGAGTCTGGTGGGCATCGGGTGCAGCGTGTTCCTGAAACTGAATCGCAAGGGCGTATTCATACTTCAGCTTGTACTGTTGCCGTGTTACCGGAAATTCCAGAAGCCGAGGCCGTTGAAATTAACCCGGCGGATTTACGTGTTGATACTTACCGCGCCTCGGGGGCTGGTGGTCAGCACGTTAACCGAACCGATTCTGCTATTCGTCTTACCCATATACCAACCGGTGTGGTGGTTGAATGTCAGGAAGAGCGTTCGCAGCATAAAAACCGGGCTAAAGCCATGTCGGTTTTACAGGCAAGAATACAACGCCTGGAAGATGAAAAACGTCAGGCAGAAGAAGATAGTACCCGTCGTAACCTGGTAGGAAGTGGTGATCGTTCGGAGCGTATTCGCACTTATAATTACCCGCAAAGCCGGGTAACAGATCACCGCATAAACCTGACGCTGTATCGGTTAGATGAAGTACTTACCGGCGATATTGATTTGATACTGGATGCCATTATTACTGAGCATCAGGCGGATCAACTGGCGGCTCTGTCTGAAGGACAGCAATGACGCTGGAGCAAGCCATAAAGTGGGGGCGGGAGCAGTTAAAGCAGAGTGAAGATGCTGCTGCGGATGTTTCTGCCTTACTTTGCTTTGTGCTGGATAAAGAAAAAACTTACCTTATGACCTGGCCGGAAAAGCAACTGACAGAAGATCAGCAACGGCATTATGAGGAATGTATTTTAGCCCGGCAGAAAGGCAAGCCCGTGGCTCATATCACTGGTCGCCGCGAGTTTTGGTCATTAATGCTTGAAGTAAACGACAGCACGTTAATTCCCCGTCCCGATACTGAAACGTTAGTTGAAGCGGCGCTTAGCCTTGAACTTCCCGAACATGCGCGCGTGCTGGATTTAGGCACAGGTACGGGCGCGGTTGCGCTGGCATTAAAGTCGGAACGTCCCGGCTGGCAAGTTTGGGCGTGTGATAAAAGCCGCGATGCAGTGGAACTGGCACACCGAAATAGTCAGGCTTTAGGTTTAAATGTTGAAATTTTGTGCAGCAACTGGTTTCAATCTGTGCCAGAGTCTCTTAAATTTGATTTGATTCTATCGAACCCTCCCTACATTGATGCAGGCGATCCGCACTTGAATATGGGAGATGTCAGATTTGAGCCCCAGACGGCGTTAATTGCGGAAAATAATGGTTTAGCCGATATAGAGACTATTATAAAAGAAGCTAACAACCATTTAGCAGACCAAGGGTGGTTACTACTTGAGCAGGGATGGCAACAGGCTGACAGTGTGGTGGAGCTACTGTTTAAAAGTGGTTACAAAAAGGTTAACCGATGGCAGGATTATGCTAGGGTAGAACGAGTTACCGGCGGGACAAAAGCCAGGGCGGGGAGAGACTAATAATGAGCAATCAGTTTATGTTTGCTGACGAAGCCAGCCAGCAAACCACAAAATTACCGACAGAATACTGGAAAATTCTGATTGTCGATGATGAACCAGAGGTGCATGCGGTAACCAAACTGGCACTCAACGACTTTAATTTTTTAGGTCGTGGTTTAAAGTTTTACAGTGCTTTTTCTGGTGAAGAGGCAAAGAAGTTAATTGATGAGCATCCTGATGCAGCCATATTACTGCTGGATGTTGTTATGGAAACCGATGATGCCGGACTGCAGGTGGCACGTTATATTCGGGAAGAAGCCGACAACCACTTTACCCGTATTATTTTGCGAACAGGGCAGCCTGGTCAGGCACCTGAGCGCACGGTTATCGTTAATTACGACATCAACGACTACAAATCCAAAACCGAACTTACTGCACAGAAACTCTTTACTGCAGTAATGTCATCGCTGCGTTCGTACCGCGATATCATGTCCATTGATCAAAGTCGTCACGGGCTTGAGAAAATCATCGCCGCTTCGGCTAACCTTTATGCTCTGCAACCAATGAACAGTTTTGTTGATGGTTTAGTGCAGCAGTTGAGCTGGGTAATCGGCGGTGCCAAACAAACCTTGTATGCTACTTCAAATGAAGACGGCTCATCTTATAAAGTGTTGGCCGCTCACGGAGAGGACTCCGGTGTTTGCGTTGGTCAGACTTTGCGTTCGGTTATTCCGTCAAAAGCCTTAGCCGAGCTAGAGCATGTTATTGCAAACCACGGCTCGTATTATGGTGACGATTTTGTGTTGTTATATTGCCGCAGTCATTGCCGGTCGCACGGTTCTGTTTTGTTTATCGGCGGCTTATCCAGAGCACTTACGGCCGATGATCACCATGTGCTTCAACTATTTTCTGAAAATGTACAACTGGCACAGGATAACGTGGTCTGTCTGGAAGATTCCGATCAGTTTCTGGCGCGTTTAGCTGACCAACTTATGCTACACCATGCCAGCCACTTTAACGGCATTCTGGAGCAAAATAGCGAAGTCCGTCTGGCGTACGCTGTAGCTCAAAAAGTTTCGGCAGAAGACGCTGAAACAACAGCTTTGGCCTGGTCTTTATTTGCGCAGGCACGACCGTTGCTTAACTGCGCTTCGGATGCGGCTGCAGCGGTAGAAACTACGTGTCAGCAACGAGTTGCCCGCTCATTACGAGCGCTGGGTCACGGTGAACACGAAGCAACACAAAGTGCGCACAGAGCACTTATTGAAAGATTGGAACGCTGGGACGGCCTGGGTTTGCCTGAAGGTAAACAAGGCTCGGATATTGCGATAAGTACTCAGGTTCTTCTGTTGACCGAGCAGTTGCTGGATTGGTGGGAAAGTGGCATTAGTGACAGCGATATTGCTGTGCGCCTGAAAGATGAACGGGGCCGCTATTATTCACCTAAGTTTCTTGATGTTGTTATAAAATCCCTGCCTGAGTTGAGAACCATTTAATTAAATTAAAAATAAGAGGTTACTGTGTACGCTGCTTTTAAACACCTGCATGTATTATTTGTGCTGATTTCGATCAGCCTTTTTTTATTCCGTTTTGTGCTTCTGCTTCTTGACTCACCTTTATTAAAAAAGAAGTGGTTGAAGATAGTTCCTCACATTAACGATACCTTATTGTTACTCAGTGCGGTCGGTATCATGGTGACATTAAGCATGTACCCAATTCAGGTTCCTTGGTTAACTGATAAAGTCATAGGTGTTATTGCTTATATTGGCTTTGGTGTCTTAGCTATGAAAGGAAAAACAGCTGGTGCGCGCTGGCTTGGTTTTATTGGTGCTTGTGGCTGGATAGCCTTCCTGTTGCATGTGGCCGTGTCCAAACAAGCACTTATTGCCGGTTAAGTTAAGGGAGTACCTATGTTAGCGCCTGAGTCTGTTGTTTCGGAAACGAATGCCTTAATCACTAACGATGGGGTTGTTATTGGTTTATTGCTGACCATCCTTGGTTTTGTATTTTACACCAATAGCAGCGAGCATCCTTTCTTCAAGAAGTTCTATCGCTTTGTTCCGGCTTTATTGCTTTGCTATTTCATACCGTCTTTACTGAATACTTTTGGTATTGTCGACGGAAATCAAACCGCCGTAACAGATATAGCAATGGATTATCTGTTACCGGCCTGTATGGTATTACTTACCTTAAGTCTGGATTTAAAAGCCGTAATGGGCCTTGGGTCAAAGGCTCTTATTCTATTTTTAACTGGTACTTTCGGTATTGTCATTGGCGGCCCTATTGCTTTGCTACTGGTGTCTGCCATATTCCCTGAAATGCTTGGTGGTGCGGGCCCCGATGCTGTTTGGCGTGGCATGACAACCATTGCCGGAAGCTGGATTGGTGGCGGCGCAAACCAGGCTGCCATGAAAGAAGTTTATGAAGTTGGCGGTGATATTTTCTCAGCCATGGTGACAGTAGACATTATTGTTGCCAACTTATGGATGGCTGTACTGCTTTATATGGCAGCAAATGCTAAGAAAATTGATGCCCGCACCGGCGCTGATACATCCGCTATCGACAACATTCGTCGTAAAGTGGAGCAGTATGAAGCCGAGCATGTCAGAAACCCGAGCTTACGCGATTTAATGCTGATTCTGGCTGTTGGTTTCGGTATTGCCGGGTTAGCGCATTTGCTGGCTGACTGGATAGCTCCGGGAATAGCAACGAATTATCCTGCATTAAGTAAATTCAGTCTCGACAGCTTGTTTTTCTGGGTCATTGTTTTAGCCACTGCTGGCGGTATTGCACTTTCTTTTACCCGGGCTCGTTCTCTGGAAGCTGCCGGGGCGTCAAAAATAGGCTCCGTTTTTGTTTATATTCTGGTGGCCAGCATTGGCCTGCATATGGACGTAACCAAAATAGTAGAGGCGCCTAAGTACTTCTTAATTGGTGCTATCTGGATGCTGATCCACGCCGGGCTTATGTTACTTGTGGCCAAACTGCTTCGTGCTCCTGTGTTTTATATGGCTGTGGGCAGTCAGGCTAATGTGGGTGGCGCTGCGTCAGCACCGGTTGTCGCTTCAGCTTTTCATCCGTCATTGGCGCCGGTTGGTGTATTATTAGCGGTAATGGGTTATGCGCTTGGAACCTATATGGCGTATTTCGCCGGACAGATTCTACGAGTTGTCGGTAGTTAACCGCGGGAGTTTATGATGATTAAAGAGTTACAGCTTGGTGACGTTCAAATAGCAAATGATAAACCCTTTGTTTTATTTGGTGGGATGAATGTGCTGGAATCCCGTGATTTAGCCTTGCGAATTGCTGAGCATTACGTTGAGGTAACCAGTAGGCTTGGCATACCTTACGTGTTTAAGGCGTCGTTTGATAAAGCCAACCGGTCATCCATTCACTCTTTTCGCGGACCAGGTCTGGAAGAAGGGCTGCGCATTTTTGAAGAAGTGAAACAGCAGTTTAATGTGCCTTTAATTACCGATGTACACGAGCCGCATCAGGCAGCTCCGGTCGCTGAAGTGGTTGACGTATTGCAGTTACCGGCGTTTCTTGCCCGTCAGACTGACCTGGTGGTAGCCCTGGCTGAAACCGGGTCTATGGTTAATATTAAAAAGCCACAATTTCTTGCGCCACAGGAAATGAGGCACATTCTTAAAAAGTTTGCCGAGGCCGGTAATGAAAAGTTAATGCTGTGTGAGCGCGGCTCAAGCTTTGGCTATAACAATCTCATTGTTGATATGCTTGGTATGGACGAAATGAAGCCCATGGCGCCGGTTATTTTTGACGCAACTCACGCTTTGCAGCGTCCTGGTGGCCGAACCGACTCCGCTGACGGACGCCGCGCACAAGCAGCGCAACTGGCTCGTTCTGGTATGTCGCTGGGTATTGCGGGATTGTTTATTGAAGCACACCCGAACCCCGATGAAGCGAAATGCGATGGTCCCTGTGCGTTGCCTCTACACGCTCTGGAGCCGTACCTTCAGCAGATGAAAGCGATTGATGATTTAGTAAAATCATTTACTCCTTTAGACACGTCTAACTAGAACAATGTCAATGCAAGCCAGCCAGTCATTGCGTCAGACACCGCTTGATAAGCGTCAGGCTGTTAAGCTATTGCTGAAAGCCATTGGCGGGCTCATTGCCTTGCTTTCTGTCGCTTTGCTGGCGCCTTTTGTTATGGCGGTGGTTAATGGCGAAAAAGAGCAGTGGACTTACCTGACGCTATCCAGCTTAGGGCTGGTTTTTGGTTTAGTTTTGTTCCTGCAGCCGGCGGGTGACGCCAAACTGCGGGCAAGACAAGTTTTCCTGTTAACTTCATTATGCTGGGTTTCGGCGAGCTTATTCGCAACCTTGCCCTTTATTTTTGCACGACCTTATCTGGACTTCTCCAGTGCCTGGTTTGAAGCCATGTCAGCCATTACCACAACTGGAGCTACCGTTATCTCGGGGCTGGACGATTTACCCGCAAGTGTTCTGTTGTGGCGGGCTATGTTGCAATGGTTAGGCGGAATTGGAATTATCGTTATGGCTATGGCCATTTTGCCGTTTTTGCAAGTTGGCGGCATGCGCCTGTTCCAGGCTGAATCTTCGGATATGTCGGGTAAATTTATGCCGCGTTCCAGCCATATGGTTTTGGCAATAGGGCGGGTTTACCTCATTCTAACGGCTGCAGTTATTAGCTTGTATTTAATTGGCGGCATGGGCAGTTTTGATGCCTTTGTGCACGGCATGACCACCATAGCGACAGCCGGCTTTTCTAACTACGATGCGTCTTTTGGGCATTTCTCTGATACACCGTTTTTGGTGATAACGGGCACTATTTTTATGGTGGCAGGCGCCTTGCCTTTTGTGCTCTACATTCGCTTTGTAAAAGGCGACTTTGGACCACTTTGGAAAGATAGCCAGGTACGAGCCTTTGTTACCTTCCTTTTGATTGTTATTGTATTGATTACTCTGGTTCAGATAGTTAAAGGGCGGGAGTTCGGTGATGCGTTAATGCATACGGCATTTAATGTCGTGTCAGTTGTGACCACAACTGGTTACGCAACCGAAGACTACGGAAATTGGGGAAGCTGGTCGTTAATGGCTTTCTTCTACTTGATGTTTATTGGTGGCTGTACCGGATCAACTTCCGGCGGCATGAAAATTTTTCGTTTTCAGTTGTCGCAGTTGTTATTAAGAAAACAGTTCAGTCAATTAATTCACCCCAACCTGGTTAGTGTCCAAACCTATCAGGAGCGTCGAGTAAATGACTCTTTACTTGGCTCAATGGTCGCTTTTTGCTTTATGTACTTTTTGCTGATAGCCGTTATTGCATTGGGTTTGTCATTATTTGATCTGGATTTTATGACGGCAATATCTGGTGCAGCTACTGCGGTGGGTAACGTCGGTCCTGGCTTAGGTGAGATTATTGGTCCATCGGGTAACTTCGCCAGTCTTGATGCTGGTGCTAAGCTGTTGCTAATTTTTGCTATGCTGGCAGGTCGTCTGGAAATTATGACCGTACTTATTTTGTTCCACCGTCATTATTGGCGCCACTAATAGTGTAGCCTACTAAGGTTTACACTCTTACCAAAAATAAATTCAGCGAACACTTGCACGCTGAAACCACATGAATTAGATTAAACGCATGTTTAAATCATGCGTTTATTTATTTCATGGCAGCCCGAATTCCGACTCAAAAGAAAATACTTAATGCCGCAGAAATGCTCTTTTCCCGCGATGGATTTGAGCAAACTTCGTTACGGCAAATTACGCAGGAAGCAGGCGTTAACTTAGCTTCTGTAAACTATCACTTTGGCTCAAAAAAAGCACTTATTCAGGCCGTAATGGCGCGTTATTTGGTTGTTTTTATGCCAGTGCTGGAAGAACAGTTAAAACTGGCAGAGCAGCAGAGCGAGCTAAAAACGGAGGAGCTGTTCAAGCGCTTTAAAATACCTTTGGCAAAGTTAACCGAGGTCAATAAACACGGCCCCGATATCTTTTTAAGATTACTGGGCTTTGCTTACTCTGAAATTCAGGGCCATTTACGCAAATACACTCAGCAGGAGTTTGGTGAGGTATTACAGCATTTAATGGCTTTATTAAAGCGCGCAAATCCGCATTTGGATGAGCAACAAATGTTCTGGCGTCTACACTTTATTTTGGGAGCGGCAGTTTTTGCCCAGGTATCGGGACAAGCTCTGATTGAAATTGCGGAGGCAGAATTCAATCAAAAAGTGGGTGCGCAGGACGTTATCGATCATTTGATCCCATTTGTTTCCGGCGGGCTGGAAGAAGCGTAAACAACCTGTCGTAAGTTTGAGATTTGACTACACTTTTATTGTGATGGTGCACTGGAGATACCCATGGAAATTTTTATTCTGTTAGTGGTTTTAGTGGTACTGGTGTTTGCAGTCGGAGATATCCGTCGCAGCCTGGTGACTAAGCCCGTTTTTGCTATTTTTAAACGCATTTTGCCACCTATGTCTGACACAGAACGTGAGGCCATGGAAGCGGGGGATGTTTGGTGGGACGGAGAACTGTTCAGCGGACGTCCGGACTGGCAGAAATTGCTGGATGTACCTGAACCTAAGCTCACCGTCGAGGAACAGGCGTTTGTCGACAACCAGCTGGCTAAGCTGCTGGACATGCTGGATGATTTTAAAATTGTTCAGCAGGATCGTGATTTGCCTAAACAAGTTTGGGATTATCTGCGTAAAGAACGCTTCTTCGCCATGATTATTGGTAAAGATTACGGCGGCCTCGACTTTACCCCGGCGGCAAACTCCTACATTGTTTCGCGAATTGCCAGTCGTTCTATCAGTGCTGCGGTATCTGTTATGGTTCCAAACTCTCTGGGGCCGGGCGAATTACTAACGCATTATGGTACCAAAGAACAAAAAGACTATTGGTTGCCGCGTCTTTCTGATGGCACCGACATTCCGTGTTTTGCCTTAACTGGACCGGAAGCTGGCTCCGATGCTGGTTCAATTCCGGATGAAGGTATTATTTGTAAAGGCGAGCACGAGGGTGAAGAAGTTGTTGGTATTCGTCTTAACTGGTCGAAGCGTTATATTACCTTAGCGCCTTCAGCAACAGTTCTGGGTTTGGCATTTAAACTCTATGACCCGGAAGCCTTATTAGGTGATAAGAAAGAAATTGGTATTACTTGTGCGTTAATTCCGACATCGCACAAAGGTATTGAAATTGGCGACCGCCATTTCCCTCTGAACCAGGCGTTTCTGAACGGTACAACCTTTGGTAAAGACGTCTTTATTCCGCTGAAATGGATTATTGGTGGTTCAGATTACGCCGGTAAAGGCTGGCGTATGCTGGTTGAATGTTTGTCAGCAGGGCGCGGTATTTCATTGCCGGCACTGGCTGCTGCATCAGGCCACGTAACTCAGCGTATGACCGGTGCTTACGCTTATGTGCGTCAGCAATTTGGCATGCCAATTGGTATGTTTGAAGGCGTGCAGTCATCAATGGGTAAAATTGGTGGTACCAACTACATTCTGGAATCTATGCGTCGCCTGACCATTTCGGCTTTATGTCAGGGGCAGAGTCCTTCAGTAGTAACGGCCATGACCAAATACCACATGACAGAAATGGGTCGTGAGGTATTAGAGCATGCAATGGATATTCACGCCGGTAAGGGCATTCAATTAGGTCCGCATAACTATTTAGGCCATGCCTACATGGCGACGCCAGTGTCTATTACGGTTGAGGGCGCAAATATTCTGACCCGAAATCTGATGATATTTGGTCAGGGCGCAACGCGTTGTCACCCCTATGTACTTAAAGAAATGAAAGCTGCGGCTAACCCTAATGAAGATGAGGGTATGCGTGAGTTCGACGGTCTGCTGATGAAACATATCGGTTTTGCCGCCAGTAACGTCTTTGGCAGCTTATGGCTGGGTCTGAGCGGCGCACGCTTTGGCGAGTCTCCAGTTAGTGGTGAAACTGCTCATTATTATCGTAAGCTGGGTCGTATGAGTCGTGGTTTAGCTTTAGCGTCAGATATTTCTATGCTGATGATGGGCGGCGATTTAAAACGTAAAGAAATGATTTCAGCCCGCTTAGGTGACATTTTAAGTCATTTATATATGGGCTCGGCAGTACTGAAGCGCTTTGAAGACGAAGGCCGTCAGGTAGCTGATTTACCTTACGTTCATTATGCGCTGAAGCATCATTTATACAGCATTGCCGATGCGTTCTATGGCTTCTTTGATAACTTCCCGAATCGCTTTATGGCGTGGGTAATGCGTATTCTGATATTCCCACTGGGCAACCATTTCAAAAAGCCGTCTGATGAAATTTTACAGGACATCAGTGTCAGCATGATGGAGCCGGGCGTTACCCGTGACCGTCATACTTTCCTGTGTTACTGGAAAGACAGTATTGGTGATGCCACCGGACACATGGAAAAAGCCTTTATTTCGATGCTGGAAATGAAGTCGGTTTACAAAACGCTGCGTAAAGCGCAAAAACGCGGTGAATTGTCCTCTAACCTCAATGGTAAAGAGCTTGCCGATGTGGCGCTTGAGAAAGGCTTGATCGATAAAGATACAGCTGAAAAACTCGCTGAAACTGAAGAGCTTCGTTTAACCGCTATTGGAGTGGACAGCTTTGCCCCCGGTATTATCGAAAATAACCAGTTTTACACGGCTAAAGGCGACATAAGAAAAGCAGCGGTTAAAGACTAACCACTGCTGTCTCGGGTTCCTGCGTATAATCTTACTGCAGGGACTCGCGCTTATCCTTCATGTTGTGAATAGGTTTAACAAAAGAGCGCGCCTGAGCGCTCTTTTTCATTTCTGCGCTGGCGGGGCTTACCGGGCAACTGCCCGTGCTAATATAACTATTTGCCGCCGCCGTGAGAGGATCTTCTGAGCTACCCCAGTCACCCTGAATTTCGTCGTTAACCGAACAGTTTGGTGCAATACCGTCGTAGTATTTACCTTCCCCTTCAGAATTAACTGTCTCAAAGTTAATGGCAAAAGTGACTTTATCGCACAGCTCTTCCGGCATTTGACCTACAGGTTTACCACAAGTGGGTTCGCCTATCGTAACCACATCAATGTGAGGGCTTAGAGAGTTAATAATAATTTCTGAAGACGAGCAACTGCTGCCGGTGGTCAGTACAAATACACGGTCTAAATCAAGTTGCTCAACACCGTCAACTAGGCTGAAGGCTATGGTTTCGTTTTTATCACTGTTTTGCTCATTAAAACGGTATTGTAAAAAGGTTTCCCCCTGAACATTGGTTCCTCCAACCTGCGTTGCTGCCTGGTTGGCGTAGCGAATCAAGCCGCCGCCGTTGTAGCGTACATCAATGACTAAATGGTCAATGTTGTCGGCAGCAAACTGGTCAAATGCCGTGTTTAAGTCTGAACCCGTACGGTTAATGAAGGAGTCCAGAGTAAAATAACCTACGGTTTCGCCGTTAACAGGGTAAGTTTGGGTTCCCATAACGGTATTGGTTTCTACTTCAACTTTACTCAAAACTTCAGTTGCCTGTGTTCCATCTGGTTTCTGCCAGGTAATTTCTTTATCCACGCCTTGCTCGTTAGCTCCCAGGGCGTCATCAAACTGTCCGTTAGCTAGCAGCTCAGAGACTTCTACGCCGTCAATAGCCAGGAGTTCATCACCGCGCGCAATACCGGCGTTTGCGGCTGGGGAGGCGTCATAAACAAAACGAATTTTTACCCGGCTTGCGCTAATTTGTTCCATGGAAAAACCAAACCCGAAATAAGTCGCACTGACAAAAAGCTGATCATATTCTTCTTCTGTAAGAATGTAGCTGTAGGTATCCTCTGGTGCTCGCAACTCCTCAAGAACCGCATAAACGTCGTCAAAGGCCTCGGGGTCTAAGCTGTCCTGTAGCTGACTTGCCCAGAAGTAGTCCTCTTTCATGTACTCGAAAAACTCTTCATTTTGATATTCAGCGGAACAAAACGCGTAGTCATTGTCACCACCACCGGCAGAGCCACCTGAGCTGCCGCTGTCCGAGCCGCCACAGGCCGACAGTGCCAAAGTAATACCAATACATAAAAGCGATTTCTCGAGTTTCATACCACGTCTCTCTTGTTGTAATAATGTTAATTTAGCACAGCGAACGAAAAGATAAACAGGGAACATGGCGTCTTTACTGAACTCATGGCAAACTGCTGGTTGTTGAAAACGAAATGAGACAGCCGCTGTTATGGCACAATTAATGATAGACATTGCGGGCACAGAGCTGACCGCCGACGACAAAAATCTTCTTGCGGCACCGGCCGTTAACGGGCTAATTCTGTTTACACGAAATTTTGCGTCGCTGGAACAACTGCAGGAGTTAATACGCGAGGCACGAGCCGCCGCTGCTAAGCCGTTGCTTATTGCAGTAGACCATGAAGGCGGGCGGGTACAACGTTTTCGTGAAGGCTTTAGCGCCATTCCTTCTATGGGCTCGCTGCAAAAAATTGAAAATGACGATGAACGTCAGCGTGCCGCGCGCGACTTAGGCTGGTTAATGGCAGCAGAAGTTCAGGCTGTGGGAATTGATATCAGTTTTGCCCCGGTACTGGACGTAGACGACTGCAGTGACGTTATTGGTGACCGCGCATTTTCTGCTGTGCCGTCGGAAATTTCTAAGTTAGCGTCTTCGTTTATTGAAGGTATGCATGAGGCCGGTATGGCCTGCACCGGCAAGCACTTCCCTGGGCACGGTTCTGTTCAGGCAGATTCTCACATTGCCATTCCGGAAGACGACCGTACCTTAGAGCAAATTCGCGCGCACGACTTAAAGCCGTTTTTGTCATTAAGCCAGAAACTGGACGGCATAATGCCGGCTCACGTTATTTACCCGCAAATAGATCCTCAGCCTGCCGGTTTCAGCGAGTTCTGGTTACAGCAAATACTGCGCAGCGAACTGCAGTTTAATGGCACTATCTTTAGCGACGACTTGTCTATGCAGGGCGCAACCGTTGCCGGCGACATGCAGCAGCGTGCTATGGCAGCCTTAGAAGCAGGCTGCGACATGATACTGGTATGCAATGACAGAGCCGGAGCGGTGCAAGTGTTAGATGCTGATTTGCCAGCAACAGAGCCAGAAAGCGCACAACGCGTAAATAGAATGCTGATGTCATCGTCGGCGGTATCGCTTGAAGAGTTAAAACGCACCCAGCGCTGGGAACAAGCCCAACGCTGGCTGTAGGTTATTCGTAAACTATCATTCGTAGCTAAGAGGGTCTTCAATGCCGTTGGCGGCGAAGGCCTCTAAACGTTCCTGACAGGCACCGCATTTACCACAGGCTTTGTCGCGGCCGTTATAGCAAGTCCAGGTTTGGCTGTAGTCCAGCCCCAGTTTAATGCCGTCGGCTAAAATGGCGTTTTTATCCACGTCTAAATAAGGCGCATGAACCGCTACCGGCTCGTAGTTCGCCATTTTACTCACTACGTCCATTTGCCGCACAAACTCCGGCCGACAGTCCGGGTAAATAGCGTGGTCACCCGAATGCGCGCCGTAATACACCGCAGAAGCCTCTTCAGACACCGCATAACCAATGGCCAGCGACAGTAAAATCATATTGCGGTTAGGCACCACAGTGGATTTCATTGACTCTTCTTCGTAGTGGCCTTCAGGAATGTCGATGTCGTCGGTTAGCGAACTACCCGATAGCAGCGAGTTAATAGCGGTAATGTCCACCACTTTGTGGGGTATTCCATGCTGTTTACAGACGTTAGCCGCAACTTCTAATTCTTTTACATGGCGTTGTCCGTAGTTAAACGACAGTGCCAGTACCTCTTTTCCCTCGGCCAGGGCTTTGTGCAAAACGGTAAAAGAGTCCATTCCGCCTGAATAAATAACAACGACCTTTTGCGACATGCTGTAACTCCCCGTATAATCCGCATTCACTCATGTTAACCAAAGCCATTTTAACGGAAGCTATGTCTTACCGCATCAACGAAATTTTTGAAACCTTGCAAGGCGAGGGCACCTTTACCGGCGTGCCATCTATTTTTCTGCGTTTGCAGGGTTGTCCTGTGGGCTGCCCCTGGTGCGATACCCAGCACACATGGGAAACCAACCCCAGCGACCAGGTAAGCATAGACGCATTAATGGCAAAAACCGAAGCCTCAGCAAAATGGTCAGAAATGACTGCCGAGGACATTATCGCGCGCTTTGAACAAGAAGGTTACTCCGCCAAACATGTAGTGATAACCGGCGGTGAACCCGCTATGTTTGACTTACTGCCGCTTGGCAAAGCCTTAGAAGCCAAAGGCTACCAGCTGCAAATAGAAACCAGCGGTACCTTTGAGCTAAAAGTAACCGACAGCACCTGGGTAACAGTATCGCCCAAGCTGGATATGCCCGGCGGCTACCTAGTGCGCCCTGACTGCATGGCACGCGCTAATGAAATAAAGCACCCCATAGCCATGCAAAAGCACATAGATGCGCTAGATTCCTTACTAGAACGCTGCCCGCCCAAAGCAGATGCCATTATTTGCCTGCAACCTATAAGCCAGCGCCCACGCGCCACCGAGCTGGCCATGAAAACCTGCATAGCGCGCAACTGGCGCCTTTCCGTGCAGATGCATAAATATCTTAATATTGAGTAACTTGCTAAAAAAGCGATGTTCCCATCTATGGCATTATAATTAACGTTTATATCGCGTGCTGTTTAGGCGTCGAAATATTTTGTGGGGTATGCTGGTTTCATTTCAGCTTTCTCGTATAGTAGGGTGTTATAGAGCCAATATTAACCGAGGTGGTTATGACGATACCTGCAGAAGTTCTCGAAACTGAAGCGCTTTCTCTTCCCAAAGAGGAGAAAACCCGATTGATAGTTCACTTATTGGAGAGTCTTGAGCCGCGCTCTGGGTCGAATCCGCAACAAGTGGAGCAAGCCTGGGTGGCTGAAGCAAATAACAGGTACGAAGCTTATACTCGAGGCGAAGAGCAAGCTATTCCATCTGAGGACGTATTTAAAGATCTTAAGGCAGATGATCGTTGAAACCTGTTCGCTTTCTTGAATCTGCCCGCGAAGATGTTCGGCGAGAAAAGAGCTATTATCAGAAAATTAGCCCTGACTTAGCTAGAAAGTTTCAAAGTGCAGTAGAAACAGCCGTTAAAGCTGCTGCAAACCAACCTTTGGCGATGCAAATTCTTGAGCATAAGGTTCGCCGTTGGCCTTTAGAAACATTTCCTCACGGAATACTCTACCGCGATGAAGCTGAGTTTATTCTCATATTGGCCGTCTTTCATCCAAAGCAAGCGCCAATGAAGTGGCACAGTAAACTAAGCACCTAAAAGATCTGAGCTGTTCGTAAACTTTCTACGCAGATGCATAAATATCTTAATATTGAGTAAGACATTTGCTACTTCTGATCTGACCCTCTAAAACTCGTTCTATACTTCCTGACGTCAACGCCAATTGTGGTGTTGACTATTGCCAGGAGGGAATTATGAATACGCATTTAACTCGGCGTTCTCGTGGTCAGGGAATGACGGAATACATCATTATTGTCGCTTTGATTGCCGTTGCAGCAATCGGAGTCTATTCACTTTTTGGTAAGTCCATACGTAACCAGGTGGCTGGACTTGCTCAAGAAATGACAGGTCAATCATCTACGCAACAATTAAACAGAGCTCGGCAGTCTTCAAGACGCGCTGGAACTGTGGCCAATACTGAAGTAAACCTCGGCAATTATGACGAGGCCACTGAGCAAGGCAAGAAGAAATGATTGCTTTGGAAAAATCCAACACACGAATAAAAGGACAAACCCTGATTTTAATGGTCGGGGTTTTGTTACTCGTTTCGATGTTGCTTTTCGCTGTGACGGACATGGGCAAACATGCCCGGCGTCAATGGTACTTGCAAAGTGTTGCTGATAACGCGGCTTATAGCGCAGCTGTCGCTATGTCCCGGCAAATGAATTTCTTGGCTTTAACAAACCGTGCGCTTATTGGAAACCAAGTAGCAATAGCTCAGTGGGTTGGCCTAGCGAGCTATATGTCTATGTTAGACCGAACTGCGGACAATTTAGAAACAGTGACGTCATTTATTCCGTATCTGGGACAACTAACCAGAGTGTTATCCACCATTCTCGACCGAGTCGAGGAGGGTTATCAGCAATTGGCGCGTGTCTTAATCCGTTTTCAATCGGCTGTGATACAGGGAATATCAGCGGCACAGAGACTTTTAGATGCAAGTTTCGTCATGGAGCTACCACTTCTTATTAAAGATATCGTTTCTAAGCATTCAGGAGATCTAAGCTGGGAAGCGTATCAAGGAGGTGGTGTTGTGCCATTTCCAACTCTTTGGTGGCGCAAAACAGAAGTCCGTAAAACCAGTAACGAAAGACAATCAAAAGAACTAGAAGAGTTGACACTGAAAAGTCTGGATCCCTTCAGCAAATCCAGAGGATATAACTGGATAGACGTATTCACTCATAAAATAATAAAGCGTGGAGGAACAGAATTATCAAGAAACAGAAATGGAGGCTGGGATTGGCACGCGCTGGATTCAGTTTCTCTTCACGGACGAAAATGGTTTGTTGGAAGTTATAGGGAGCAATTGCCATTAGGCTGGGGCGCTAAAGCGCAGCAGCAAAGACGTAACCGTCGTTCTGGTTATGGTGCTGCCTTTCGAAGTAACTCGATGTCTTCCAGACTTGGTTTGGCACAGATGGAGTCGTTTAATTCGAATCCACAAAAATTTAGCTATATGCGGCTAAGCAACTTTTTAAAGATGGGCATGGATACGGTGATAATAAAAGTGGGGGACAGTAACCAAGTTGCATATGCTAAAGCAAAAACGCATTTTAGTCGTCCAGACAAAATCTTCTCTAGAAAAGATGATCTTTATGAAACGGATAACTTGTTTAATGCGCTCTGGGAGCCTCAGCTAACTTCAATATCTTATAAAGATAAAACAGGAATTTTAGGTCGTGATGCGCTTTAAATGTAAAGGTCAAGCTACTGTGGAGGTCATGTTATCAATTGGTATTTTGCTAGCTATTTACTTGTCGTTGTATCAAGTCCTTATACCTGCGATTAACAACAGTACCGTTAACCTTATTGAGGCTCGTAAAATTATTTGGAGCAGGGTTATGGATGTTGATCGAGCTCAATTATCGGGAGAGTATCGGCTAAATAAACATACAGAAAAGTTATTTATCCCTCTAAATAGACTTCTTCCAGTAAAGCTCCAAGGGAAAAACTTAAGAGAGTTGAAGAAACTGGATAAAAAACCTTTTTATCCAATGAGTAGGTTAACAGATAGTTGGCAGGCGAGAAGCAGCGAGGAGCTATCGACTAGGCCCGCGTCTTTAGTTGTAAATAACTTACTCTCGGGAGAAATAACAGAATTAATCCAAGATGGGCTTAGCTCACTTTTTTTGGCTAAAGAGCTTAGTTCCGATTATTTAGTTTTCGGTACGATATCTCCAGATGTCGTGCCCGAGGAAGTACTTCAAAAAAAGGAATAGTTATGGATTTACCCGTAGTTTTAGAGGACTGGAGCTGGGCTGAGCAACCGATTAGTTCATCCATCAATATTGATGCTCTTTTTTTGAGAAAACCAGAAATTCCTGACTGGAAAGAGTTGAGCCAATTTTATCCATATTGTCCCGGAGGGGAAATAATTTTTTGGCTTTGTCCCATAGAAGATACTGAATGGACGTTGTTTGAGGGAGAAAACGGACAATGGATACTTATGCCACTGACTAAGTCTCCAGCACATGAAGAATCTTTAAAGGGACCCATTACTCCAATTTCAGGATATGAAAGTAATGGAGAAAAGATATGGATTTATTTAGCTAGATATCCGCTTAAACCATTGCAAACGGCAATGATGTCTTATTACAGCCAAAAAGTAGACTCTTTTCAATCTATTGAGAAAGAAAATGATGTTTGGATATTAAAAGAAGATATGGGGCGCGTAGTTTTTTCTGAACAAGGTGAATATGTGATTTTGGCACATTATTTATGACTGGAATACTAAAGATTTATCTACATAAAAATGGAAATTACTTTTCTAAAAATCTGTGGGTTTAACTGTAACAAACTCTTAGTAAATCTTTAATTAAGGTGCGTATATGATTGCTGATATTCCTGCAGGGTTTGATAAATGGGAATGGTCTGAAATGCCAATTTCTCAGAATGCGACGGCTACTGCTTATTTTTTACAAAGTCCTAATGTTCCAGACTGGAGCGTTATTGAAGACTTCTACTCCTACTGTCCAGCTCCTCATGGAGATTTTTGGATCTGCCCAATTGGAGAAGACAACTGGACTTTCTTCAAAGGAAAAGATGGTTCATGGATTTTAAGTAAAATAATTCTTCCGTATATGGAAAAGCCTAAACTTGACGGGCCTTTTCATGCCATTTCAAAAAACCAGAAAAATGGAAAAGAGGTCTGGGTTTATTTATCGACATTCAAATTAAAAGATATAAAAAACGTATTAAAATTAACTTACAGCCAAAAAATCGATTCTTTTCAATCGATTGAGAAACCTCATGACTTTTGGATCTTTAAAGAAGATATGGGACGCCTAATGTTCTCCGAGCAAGGTGAGTATGTGATTTTGGTTCATGTCCTATGAGAAGAAAGCAGAGTGGGCAGGCATCGATAGAGTGGTTATTGCTCTCTCTCTTAATAATGACCATTTTATTTGTTGTTGAAGAGCAACTTTCACTCATTGACTACCTAATTGAAGTGGGTCGTGAGGCGAAAGAGTTTTATTATTTTATTTGGCGCTATTTAGTACTAATACCAGGAGGAGGATCATGAAAAAAAAGGCGAAATGGATTTTTGCCGTGATTTTTAGCTCAATAATTTCGATGGTGACGATTTTTCTAATTAATCAATATCTACAGCAAGAAACTTCCCGACGACTTCAAGAGGCGTCAGGAAATGCTGATAGTGTTGTTGTTTTTTCCAAAGATCTTAATGTCGGGGATATTTTAGAAGTAAGCGACCTCTTGGTTCGAAAATATCCGCACGAACTTATCAATGAGCATTGGTATTTGGAGAGCGCCGCTAATTTGATTATCGGTAGGAAACTGCGAAGTTCTGTTAAATCTGGTGAACCGGTTTCTGAACGCGTTCTATCGAATAATCAGAACAATGGTTTGTCGGAAGTTCTGCCTAACGGTTACTACGCTATTACGGTCACTACGGACAATTTAGGCCACCACAATGCGCTGCTGAAAGTCGGAGATCTGGTCGATATTGTATTTGTCGGGGAGTCTTTTGAAAGCTCAAGACAATACGTTTCATTTGAAGAAATTGAGGTTTTTGATATCCACGGCTTGCAGGAGGGATATGGTTCATATTCGCTGACATTGTTGGTGGAGCCCGAGAAGGTAGCCGCATTTACAAGAGCTATTGAAAGTCCAATGTTGGTCTGGGCGAGAGGCCGTCATTTAGAGCAAGCAAGTATTTGGCATCAAGATTCTAAACAAAGCAAGGTGCAACCATGGAAGGTTCAGTAAAGTTCAAACATTATCTAGTCGTGACTCTGTTATTGTTCGTCGCTATTAGTGTTCGGGCCGAGGTTAATCATAGCTCCTATCATCTTGAAGAAGGTGAGACTCGAATTATCAGTATAGAACCCGGAAGCGATATTCTTATCAGTGACGAGAGTGTTGTAGATGTTCACGTGCTCGATAATAGCCGGGCAATTCTAAGAGGGGTGGGAGTTGGCAAAGCAGATATCTGGTTCAACTCCGAAGAGGTATTAAAAGAGTTAAAGATTATGGTAACAGCGAGCCTGGAGCTATCCCTGGAGGGGCGTTTAGAAGCTATATCTGAGGCAGAAAAAAACCTTAACAAGACAGAAAAGTCCGGGCTTACAGTTTTATCGGGCAAGGTATCCAAAAGGCATTACGGTGAATTAGAGAGAATTTCCGAGAATCATGAAGAGATTTTAAATTTAACTGAATCTTTTCAGGAAGAGCCACCTATGTTGACCTTAAGAGTCAATATTCTGGAAACCAAGCGCCAGTATCTCGAAGACCTTGGAATTAGATGGCAAGGGACAACGAGCGGCCCTACATTTTCGAGCTCTTTATCTGGTTTGTTCGAGTGGGACGCCGAAATTAATTCCCAACTGATGCTTATGCAGCGGCGCGGTCTCGCCAAACTATTGGCAAATCCTGTTTTATCTACCCAAAGCGGTGAGAAGGCGACGTTTCTGGCGGGAGGAGAACTGCCTATTCCTCAAGTTGTCGCGCAGGGTATGCAGGACGTTACTTTCCGCGAATACGGTATAAGGCTTGTCATTCAGCCGGTCGTTTTAGATGACAACAGAATAAAAACTCAGCTTCACGCCGAATTAAGCAATATTGATCCTGCGGTTTCCGTTTCAGGTGTACCCGGCATACTTAGTCGTCGTACAGAATCGGTGTTTCTTTCAAATGATGGAGATACACTGGTTTTGTCTGGTCTTTTAAGTATAGATGAGTCGGCTCAGGAAGACGGTATACCGGGGTTAGGTTCATTGCCGATTCTGGAAAATGCCTTCAGAAGTCAGCAGAGCAGAGAGCAAACTACAGAATTAATTATTATGGTTACTGCTGAGCGTATGGATACGGCTAAAGAGCGGTTCAATGATAAGCAAAAACGGTTAGCACAAAAACACGACTGGTATCAGAAAGACTCCATTTTACAGCTAAGGGAGACATTTCGATGATATCAGTTAATTTAATTAACAGCCTCAAAGAGCATTTAGATACCAGAGATCCACGTTTTGAGGCTATGAGTGAATGTGAGCTGAGACGCTATGCTGAATCCTATTTAAAGGAAACTACAGGTGAGTCTGGAAAAGATATAGCAGATGCAGTGGCTGAAGTCATTGGCCTGGGCCCTATTGAGCGCCTTTTAGAAGATGACTCAGTAACTGAAATTATGGTTAATAGCTATGATCAGATCTATGTTGAACGCTCAGGTAAGCTGAAAAAAGCGGATGAACAATTCAGTAACGAGGTTTCCCTGCGGCGAACCATCGATAAGATTGTTCTGCCTTTAGGTCGTCACGTTGATGATGCATCCCCCATGGTCGATGCTCGTCTACCAGACGGTTCTCGTGTAAACGCTGTTCTAGCTCCTTTAGCAACCAAAGGGTCGTGTCTCACTATTCGGAAGTTCACCAAGAAATCGCTAACGATCGAGGACTTGGTAGATAGTGGCTCGTTAACGGAGCAATCTGCTGAATTCTTAAGGCTTGCTGTTCGTTGTCGCCAAAATATTATTGTTTCTGGTGGAACAGGAACAGGTAAAACAACCTTATTAAATATTCTATCTCAGGAAATTCCTGAAGGTGAAAGAATTATAAGTATCGAAGACGCGGCTGAACTGCAATTAGCTCACAATAATCTGATAAGTCTTGAGGCCAGACCTAAAAATCAGGAGGGAACAGGGGCTATAAATATTCGTGAACTCGTTATCAATGCACTGCGAATGCGTCCTGATCGACTTATTGTAGGTGAGTGCCGTGGGTCGGAAGCTTTAGACATGTTACAGGCTATGAACACGGGTCATGCGGGATCTTTGAGTACCGTTCATGCGAACAGCGCTCGCGATGCTTTAAGACGTTTGGAAATTATGGTCTTGATGGGTGGAATAGAGCTTCCGATTTCTGCGTTACGACAGCAAATAGCCAGTGCTGTTAATATTGTGGTTCAGATAGCGCGTCTTTCTGATGGCCGAAGAGCCGTGCTTAGTATCAGTGAAGTTACGGGAATAGACGATAATGTTTTACAGCTGTCACCACTATTTGAAAGACGCAATACGACTCAGTCATTAATAAGTAATAAGACGTTATGTAAGTTCGCTGATGAGCAAGGGGACGACATTCGCCAGGAGGTCTGGGAGTCACTTATGGGAGATGGGTTATGTTCATCTTCGGATTAGCGTTCTTAATCGTTTGCAGCGGGCTTTGCTGGCTATGGATCTTTTCGCATTTAACACCAAAACGATATCAGCAACTTGAAGAGAAACTGACGCTATCAACAGTACGCTCTTTAGAAGAGTTTTTCTTGAGAATGCCGGTAATAATTTTGGTCAGAAGTTATCTGGTAGTCACGCTTTTATCGCCCTTAATCGTATGGTTTTATGTTAATAGAACCTGGGCAGTAGCGACGTTTATTCTTACTTTGTTGGCTCCGCCATTTGTTTATCGTCAACTTAAAAAGCAACGTTACATAAAAATTGAAAAACAGTTGCCCGGTATGTTGATTGGGCTCAGTAACCAGTTAAGAAGTGGTACAAGTGTCGGAGCAGCTTTGAAGAATTTAAAAGGAACGTTATTAGCTCCTTTAGGACAAGAGGTTGACGAGCTATTGAGGCAGGAAAAAGTGGGTAAACCCTTAACAGATTGCCTGGAAGACTGGCAGCGGAGAGTTCCTGTTTTCTCCATTAAACTGGTGGTTCAATCTTTAGTTTTAGGTTTGAAAAGTGGAGGACAACAATCAGATTTATTTCTAAGATTGGCTGACAACCTCCAACAACAGCAGCACATTAAAGAGCGACAGATAACGCTGACTTCACAAGCCAGAATGCAGGCTAAAATTCTCGTTATGATGCCAGTTGGATTGTATTTTCTTTTAAGTTGGATGAAACCAGAACATACAGCGCTTTTCACTGAGTCACGCGTTGGTATTTTTATGCTTATAGTGGCTCTTATATTGATGGTTATTGGTGGATGGATGGTTAAGCGAATTATGCATCCGGAAGATGAAAAATGATTATAGTTGCCGTCTTAGTATTTCTAGCTACTCTTTGTTTTTCGTTCTTAGCTCTCGCGGTCTGGCAAATATTGGCGCTTGGGCAAAAGCTTGATTATGCAGTATCAAAAATTTGGTCCGTTTTACCAGAAAATGTCAAAAGATGGACTGCTCGTTACCTGGAAGTAGATTTTCTAAAAGGAGCCGCGCGATCATTTTTCTTCTGGGTTTTTATGGCATGTGTATCAGTCTCTGTCTCTCTGCTTTCTGGGGTTTGGCTTTTAAGTATTGCTTATGTTCTCTTACTACTAATGATAATAAATAAGAGAAGACAGTTAGTTCTAAAAAATAACAAAGCGATAGTTCGCCAACTTCCTGATTTTTGTGATCTGATTTCTATGATGATTGCTTCAGGTATTCCGTTAATTTCCGCTTTAGAGAAAGTAGCTACGTCATGCAGCGATCTTCTGCTGGCGCAGGAGATCACTTCGATGCTTAGTCGACTAAGGCGAGGGGGAAGTTTTGCTCAGTCAATGAATGAACTGTCTGAACGGTATGACGCAAAGCAGCTCCATGAGTGGAGTTCTATGCTAATAAAAGGGTATCAGCAGGGAAGTAGCTTGACCAAATCGTTGAGGTTTTATGCCAATCAATTAAGGCAGGAGCTACTCAACTCAGCGGAGAAGAGAGCGCAAGAAGCACCTGTAAAGCTTCTTTTTCCATTGGTAACCTGTTTTTTCCCGGTAAATTTTCTGGTTATTCTGGGGCCAGTAATTGTTCAAATAAGCCAAGGAGGGTTTGGATGACGAATGACAAAGAAATTATTTTATGGCCTAAAGTAAAGGCCATGAAAAAGTTTCATCAAAGGTTGATTGGCATGTTGGGCGAGCAGCAACCAACGCCAGAGATGGCTTTTTGGTTTCCATTTTGTAAATCAATACACACTTGGGGAATGAAAGAGCCAATTGATGTTGTGGCCTTTGACAAAGGAAACAAAATTATAGAGGTCCGTCGATTCATTTGTCCCAATGAAATTGCTCGCTTTAAAAGGGCTCACGGATTAATTGAAATGGCCGCTGGAAACTTTTGGCCTTTAGAAAAGTGGATTGGGAAGAAACTAAGGTTTATTAATAAGCATGGAGAACTAAATGAAAACAAGCATTTTGATTGCTGTATTGCTATTGAGCTTAACTAATCAAGGCTGCAGCGCGACAGTAGAAGAGAGGCAAGTTAGGGAACAGAGTCTGGAGACCGCCATTAACTGGTATAAAAATGGGGATCTTTTATCAGCAGAACAGCACTTACAATGGTTACACCGTAAAGGGTTAGGAACGGATAAAAGTTGGGCTCTACTCGGAAATATTTACTTTAGACAGTATCGTTTTAAAGCTAGCGAATCAGCTTACGGGCAATCTCTGAGACTTAACTCTTCTGATCGGAATGTGTGGTTCAATCTGGCATTACTTAGTTTACGTCAGACTACCAACATTTTGATGGATGCTCGTGTCGAGTTGGATACTTTTGATGGAGAGCTTGAAAGGTTGCTTGATCAGCTATTGAAACTTCAACAGGCACGCCTGAATGACGTACCTGAAGTTCCAATTAACGCACCGAATGCTTCATTATCCGAGCCTTCTGGCGTTGCCAGTCGCGCTCTTTAATGGTGTCGCGTTTATCGTGTGACTTTTTACCCTGGGCTAAAAATATTTCCAGTTTTGCCCATGGGCCTTTCCAGTACATGGTTGTGGCAACTATGGAATAGCCTTCACGCTCTGAGGCGCCAATAAGCTTATCCAGCTCGCGGCGCTTCAGCAGCAGTTTGCGGCTGCGGTCTGGCTCGCAATAAACATGGCTTGAGGCTTGGTTAAGAGGCTGAATTTCGGCACCCAAAAGGTAAGCCTCGCCATTTTTAATAATGACGTAGCTGTCGCTAATGTTGACCTTGCCAGCCCGTATGCTCTTAATTTCCCAGCCCTGCAAACTGACACCCGCCTCGAACTTGTCTTCAAGGAAGTATTCATGCCGCGCTTTTTTATTACGAGCTATGGTATTGGATGATTGTTGTGGTTTCTTTTTACTCATGACAGCCATTATACCTATGCGCACTGAAAAGAAAATTGCTTTAAGGGCTTCAAAGCGTTTCTGGTTGCGTTATTATTGCGCAGTTGATTTTAGTCGTAGGTAAAAAAATGCCGAGTATCGAGAAAAGTGCTTTAGTTTCGTACAGCGCAAAACAAATGTTCGACCTCGTTAACCACGTTGAAGCTTACCCGGAGTTTGTACCCGGATGTGCTGCTGCGCGGGTGCTGGAGTCGTCCAGCCAACAAAAAGTGGCTGCGTTAGACATAAGCAAGGCGGGTATCAGCAAAACCTTTACTACCCGCAATACGCTGCACGAACCCGAACGTATAGACATGGACCTGGTAGACGGGCCATTTAAAAAATTAACCGGTGGCTGGGTATTTACGCCACTGGCCGACGACGCCTGCAAAGTTGAGCTTAAGCTGGACTTTGAGTTTTCCAGTCGCTTGCTGGGCATGGCCTTTGGTAAAATATTTAAAGAAGTGACTTCACGTATGGTCGATGCCTTTGTGAAAAGGGCAGAGCAGGTATATGGAAACCAGCATGGGTAATAAATTAACCATTGAAGTGGCTTACGCTACCCCTGACAAGCAAGTGCTGCTAACGGTGCACCCGCAAGAGGGGGCAACGGTGGAAGAGTGCATACGCATGTCGGACGTGTTCGAGCAGTTTCCGGAAATTGATCTTGAACAGCAAAAAGTGGGTATCTGGAATAAGACGGTGAAGTTAAATGCACAACCGCGAGACGGTGACCGCATTGAAATTTATCGCCCATTAATTGCCGATCCAAAAGCCGTACGCAAACGTCGTGCGGAAGAAGCCAAACAGTCCGGCCGGGCTAATCGGGTTACCGGTGGCCGACCTGACACAAATCGCCGAACGCAGGCCGAGGAGTCTAAGCCAGAATGAAGCTGTATATCATGCGTCATGGTGAAGCAAACTACCCACAGGGCAGTTATTCCGATCGCGAGCGCCGTTTAACCACTAACGGTGAACACGAAGTTATAACCACGGCGAAATGGCTGATAGACAAACAGCCGAAGGTTGACTGTGTTTATGTCAGTCCTTATATACGCGCTCAGCAAACGGCTTCTATCTTATTGTCGCATCTGAAAACCGGGCAGAAGCAAAATTGTGACGACATTACCCCCGATGGTCATGCCGGTTCGGTTGTCAGTTGGCTTGCTGCAGAAATACAGCAGCATGGCTATGAAAGTGTGGTGTTGGTGTCGCACATGCCGCTAGTGAGTTATTTAGTGCATGAACTGGATGCCAGCGTGCAGCCTCCTATTTTCCCGACAGCGGGTATTGCGGTTGTCGACTTTTCTCCGGAAACCTTACGCGGTAAATTTCAGCAGCTGTTAATAGCAGAGCGGTGTGCTGGCTAACTGCTAGCTCGCAACTTTTAACAGTACTAATAGCGACGCCGCGCCACCCCATTCCAGCGGCGCCTGATGAAAGGCCCGAACATGCGGATGCTGTACTAACCAGTGCGGCAATTGTTGTTTTAATTTACCACTGCCGTGCCCGTGCATAATGCAGCAACAGTCTATGTGTTCGCGCTCACATGCCAGTAATAACGCCGCTAACTCCTGGCGTGCCGTGGCTAATGTCATACCGTGTAAGTCCAGTAGCAACTCGGGCGTGTAGTCTCCCCGGCGTAATTGCTTAACCAAATACCCCGACTCACCCTCCGCGGCAAAACGTACCGGGCCGTCAGCAAAGTGCGCTTCAAAATCATCGGAAAAATAATGGCTGGCCGAGCGACTGGCGTCGGCAATTTGCTGGGCGCTGGGGTCTTGCGATAGCTGTCGGCGCTTCCGTAATTCAGCAATTTTGGGTGGTTCCGGAGGCAGTTTGTCCTGCTTTATACGGGCAGCACCTTTTGCGGCTTCACGAAAAAGCTCGATATCGTCTTCAGAAAGTGATGATGACTGACGTTTGTTTGCGACCATGATTGATGAAAACCGCGCTGAATTAAGGTATCTTTAAGGCATTAAGTTAATTCAGTATAAAACATTCAGTGGTCGGGAGACAGCCTTTGCAAGTGCGTAATCTGGAACAAGCCATTCAAGAGTTAGTAAGCATTGACGACATTACTCGCTGGAGCGTTACTCAGCTAAACCAGTCTGACGTGTATTATGGTCATGGCACCGACAACCCAATTGATGAAACCCGGGCTTTATTAAGCTTCGTGTTACAGCTAACAACGGCTCAGTTAGCCGCTATGGGTCATTGCCGTATGCTCAACTCTGAGAAACAAGAGTTTGCCGAGTTATTAAAGCAACGCATTGAGCAGCACATTCCGGCTGCGTATCTGACTCATCAGGCCTGGTTTGCCGGATTACCATTTTATGTCGACGAACGGGTTCTGGTGCCACGCTCTCCAATAGCCGAGCTTATTGAAAATGGCTTTCAGACTTGGTTAGTCGAAGCCCCGCACCGTGTTCTGGATTTGTGCACCGGCGGCGGCTGTATTGCTATAGCCTGTGCCTATGCCTTTCCTGAAGCCGAAGTCGATGCGCTGGATATTTCCACCGAAGCGCTGGAAGTGGCTGAGTTCAACATTGAACAGCACGGTTTAACTCATAGAGTGACGCCCATTCAGTCGGACTTATTCGATGCAGTAAAAGCCGAAAAATACGATTTAATTGTTACCAATCCTCCGTATGTCGATGCCGAAGATATGACTGATTTACCACCTGAGTATCACCACGAACCGGAACTTGGGTTGGCAGCCGGTGAAGATGGTTTAATTTTGGTAGACAAAATGCTGATGCAGGCTTCGGACTTGTTGAACGACGGCGGTCTGTTTGTTTGTGAGGTGGGCAATTCAATGCCTGCTTTAGCTGAAAAGTATCCGAAAACGCCTTTTATGTGGCTTGAGTTTGCTAATGGCGGTGACGGGGTATTCTTACTGACAAAACAGCAACTAATTGAACATAAACAACGGGAAACTAAGGCCAGCTAATGCCAGGAAACAGTTTTGGGCAGTTATTCAAAGTTACCACCTTTGGTGAAAGCCACGGACCTTCGCTCGGTGCCGTTGTTGACGGTTGTCCTGCTGGGTTAGAACTAACCGAAGCCGATTTACAAGAAGCCTTAGACCGGCGTAAGCCGGGGCAGAACCGCTATACTACAGCACGTCGTGAGGCCGATCAGGTCAAGATCCTCTCCGGGGTATTTGAAGGCGTGACAACCGGTACCTCAATTGGTTTGCTGATTGAAAACACCGACCAGCGCAGCCAGGATTACTCTGACATAAAAGATACCTTCCGGCCCGGCCATGCCGATTACACCTACCAGCACAAGTACGGTGTACGTGATTATCGCGGGGGCGGTCGCTCTTCAGCGCGTGAAACCGCAATGCGGGTAGCGGCTGGTGCTATAGCCGATAAATTACTGCAACAGCAGGGCATACAGGTTCAGGCGGCATTAACCCAAATGGGCGATATTGTTGCTAGTAACATTGACTGGCCGCAGGTACGCGAGAATGAACTGTTCTGCGGCGATGCCAATGCGGTTGAAGCTATGCAGGAGCTTATTCGTCAGCTGAAAAAAGAAGGCGACTCAATTGGCGCAAAAATTCGGGTGCAGGCTACTGGTGTGCCCCCAGGCTGGGGGGAACCGGTTTTTGACAGGCTGGATGCTGATTTAGCCAAAGCACTGATGAGCATTAATGCAGTAAAAGCAGTGAGTGTTGGCGATGGTTTCGAGGTTGTGAGCCAGCGTGGCAGCGAACACCGTGATGAAATGACGCCGGACGGCTTTTTGTCGAACCACGCGGGCGGTGTCTTAGGCGGTATTAGCAGCGGTCAGCCGATTTTTGCCGATATCGCACTGAAACCAACCTCAAGTATTGCTATTAGCGGGCGCACAATTGACCGCTGGGGTAACGAACAGGCCATAGTAACGAAAGGCCGTCACGACCCTTGTGTCGGTATACGTGCGGTACCTATTGTTGAAGCTATGACCAGCCTGGTTTTAGCCGACCACTGGTTACGCCAGCGTGCGCATAATTTAACAGCGCAAACTGAAACACCGGATATTAGTCGCTAAGCGAATATGAGTCAGACGTCAGAACACCATTATGAGCGCTTAATTAGGGTTTTTGAGCACTGTTTCGGCGAAGATTGCAACACAATATTGGTTGCTGGTGACGAAGAGCCTTATTATCAGCCTGCCTCGGAAGAGGGGGAACCGCATAAAGTGGTATTTGCCCATGGTTTTTTTGCCTCAGCGCTACACGAGACCGCGCATTGGTGTATAGCGGGTGAAGCGCGGCGCAAGCTGTTTGACTATGGCTATTGGTATGAACCTGACGGGCGCAACGAAGCCCAGCAGAAATCCTTTGAGCAGGTTGAGCAAAAACCACAAGCGCTGGAGTGGCTGTTCTCTTTGTGTTGTGACTTTCCGTTTCAGGTAAGTGTGGATAATTTGAATGGCGTTGAAGTAGACAGGCAGGCGTTCACAGAAAAAGTGGCTGCACAGTTAAACCGTTTACTGGAAGAAAACACCATACCTCCACGTGCGGCAAAGTTTGCAAAAGCACTCTGTCACGACTTTAATTGTAGCTGGCCAAACGGCCAGTCCGTTATTTTTAGTCATGAATAAGGAGGTATCTATGTTTTTAAGAGCATTGTTAGTAACCGTTGCAATACTAGGGTTAAGCGCTTGTGAAACAATAGAAGGCGCTGGCCGCGACTTGCAAAATGCCGGTGAAGCGATAGAAGATGAGGCTGATGACGAGTAGTAATGGAAATAAGTAGTAGATTAACCGTTGGTTTTATTATTAACCCGTACGCGGGTATTGGTGGCGCTTTAGCTTTAAAGGGAAGCGATGGCGCCGATATTCGGGAAAAAGCATTAGCGGCCGGGGCTGAGAAAAAGGCCGCTAAAAGAGCTGAAACCGCATTAGAACTTTTGCAGCCATACAAACAACAACTTCATTTTGTTACTGCCGACAATGAAATGGGCGCTGATAGCCTAAAAGCCCTGGGCTTTTCATTTGATTCGGTCTACAAAGCTGCTGAGACTCCATCCTCACCAGAAGACACTAAAAAAGCGGTGTCTGAAATTGTGACTCATAACATCGATATTCTTTTATTCGCCGGCGGAGACGGCACTGCGCGCGATATTTATCAGGTGGTTCCCGAACAACAGTTAGTTCTGGGTATACCGGCTGGCGTTAAAATTCATTCGGGTGTTTATGCTATTAGTCCAACCGGTGCCGGGCGGGTTATTGAAAAGATCCTGCAGGGCGAGTTATCCAGCATTCATAATGCCGATGTAATGGATATTGATGAAGATGCTTTCAGAAAAGGCACAGTAAAAGCACGGCGTTTTGGTGAAATGTCGGTACCGGCCGAACTTGAATACGTTCAGGCGGTAAAAATGGGCGGCAAAGAAAGCGACGAGATGGTACTGGATGATATTGCTGCTGAAGTCACAGAGCGCATTGACGACGAACTTTTAGTCATGGGGTCTGGCTCTACAGTAGAAGCTATTATGCAGTCCATGGGGCACGAGAATACTTTGCTCGGTGTCGACTTAGTCCAACAGAATAACCTGTTAGCCAGCGACGTAACAGAAAACCGTTTATACGAAGAAGTGGGTCAGCGCGAAACTGGAAGCATTAAATTGGTTATAACCTTAATTGGCGGGCAGGGGCATTTATTTGGTCGTGGAAATCAGCAATTAAGTCCACGGGTTATTCGGCATATTGGTAAAGAGAACATTTGGGTGGTTGCCACTAAAACTAAGTTGCAGGCACTGAATAACAAACCACTACGAGTCGATACCGGCGATTCGGAACTAGACCGAGAACTCTCAGGCACCATTCGGGTTATTACCGGCTACCACGACGAAGTTCTTATGCCGGTGGCAGCCGTATATTAATTTCAGGCTTACTTAGAACTGAGTTTTTGGCATGTGTACAACTAATCCGTCTAATTCGTCAGTTACTTCTATCTGACAGCTTAAGCGGCTATTGTCCTGCGGCTCTAAAACCATATCTATCATGTCTTCTTCCTGCTCCGATGGGGCAGGAATCTTGCTTTGCCATTCTGGCGGTATGTAACAATGGCAAGTTGCGCACGACATAACGCCGCCACATTCGCCAATAATGCCGTCAATAAAATTTTCGACAGCGGCTTCCATGACGTTGGTTCCTGCATCGACAGTAGCTTCAAATTGGTTACCATCGGCATCAACAAAGTAAACGGTTGGCATGATAAATTCTGTGTCCTGTTAAAAAATAAAAAGTGAGCAACAAATTCTGTGGCGGTTAGGATAAAATACCTGCCCTTTAACCACAACGCTAAACTTTCAAGGTTCCTCATGCTGGAAAAGCTGTTTTCAATTAAAGCTAGTGGTAGTTCGGTTAAGTCTGAGGTTATTGGCGGGCTCACAACCTTTCTGACTATGGCTTATATTATCTTTGTTAATCCGTCCATTTTAAGTGAAACCGGTATGGATTACGGCGCCGTATTTGTCGCTACCTGTCTGGCTGCGGCTATTGGCTGTCTGGTAATGGGGCTGTGGGCAAATTATCCGGTGGCACTGGCTCCGGGTATGGGGCTAAACGCTTTTTTTACCTACACCGTTGTTTTTAGCATGGGCTACACCTGGCAGACGGCCCTTGGAGCGGTGTTCTTTTCCGGTTGTTTATTTTTCTTGCTGTCGGCTTTGCGTGTGCGTGAGTGGATAATAAAGTCCATTCCAACCACATTGCGTTTGGCTATTGCCGCAGGTATTGGGGCTTTTCTGGCATTAATTGGTTTGCAGAATGCGAATATTATTGTGGCAAACGACGACACCATGGTAACTCTAGGTTCTTTGTCTGAGCCTTCAGTACTGCTCGCCGCAGCAGGCTTCTTTCTCATTATTGGGTTAGTCGCACGGCAAATACAGGGTGCGGCTTTAATCAGTATTTTGCTGGTAACGGTTATTGCCTGGGCAACCGGGCTGGTTGAATATAATGGTATTGTGTCTGCACCACCGAGCTTGCTGCCAACCTTTATGCAAATGGATTTAGCGGCGGCTTTTGATATTGGCATGCTGTCGGTTATTTTTGCTTTCTTGTTTGTGGATTTGTTTGATACGTCCGGCACTTTACTGGCGGTGGCGCAAAAAGCGGGGCTGGCAAAAGCCAATGGCGAAATGCCGCGCTTGAATAAAGCATTAATGGCAGACAGCACTGCAACCGTTGCCGGGTCCATGCTGGGTACCTCAACCACCACCAGTTATATCGAGTCAGCCGCAGGAGTGGCATCAGGTGGTAAAACGGGGCTTGCCGCGGTGGTTGTTGGCATTTTATTCTTATTGGCAATGTTCTTTGCGCCGTTGGCTGGTATGATCCCTGCCTACGCAACCGCAGGTGCAATTATTTATGTTGCGGTGTTAATGCTGTTTACGCTGAAAGACGTAGAGTGGGACGACATTACTGAGGCCGCCCCGGTAACAGTAGTTTTATTGATGACACCACTGACATTTTCGATAGCCGACGGCATTGCATTAGGGTTTATTAGTTACGTTGTGGTGAAATTACTGGGCGGACGCTATCAGGATTTAACACCAAGCGTCGTTTTCTTGGGCGCACTTTTTGTCGCTAAATTTATTTGGTTAGGGTAACGAAATTATGGGATGGCATTCAAACCGCGAGTTTTTTGTATCATGGGAAGAGTTGCACCGCGCAACGCGTGAACTAGCGCGTCGGCAATTACCGGCGGAGCAATATAAAGGTATTATTGCGGTTAGCCGTGGTGGTTTGGTTCCGGCGGCAATTGTGTCGCGCGAGCTTAATATTCGTGTTGTCGACTGTGTTGCTGTTAGCTCATATGACCACACAGAACAGCGTGACGACTTGCAGGTAATGAAAGACGTAACGGCAACGGAAGACGGCGAAGGTTTTCTGGTCGTTGATGACTTAGTGGATACCGGCAATACGCTTAAGTTTTTGCGGGAACGCTTACCGAAAGCTAAGTTTGTGACGGTTTACGCAAAACCCAGTGGTATGGAAATGGTCGACGATTTTGTTGCCGACTTAGCCCAGGATACCTGGATCCACTTTCCGTGGGATATGCACTTACACTACATTGAGCCTTTAGCGGGTCAGGAGTCTTAAGACTCTCTCGTTAAAAAAATTAAGGCAAAAAAATGGCCTGATAGCGAAAACTATCAGGCCATTTTTATTAATAACGTCAGTTAGAGTTGTTGCTGTATGAAGCTAATGCAGTCATCTAAATTGATTTTCTGCTTCTCTCCGCCTTTACGGCTTTGGTACTCAACCTGGTTTTCATCAAGGTTACGCTCACCAACCACAACCTGATGAGGAATACCTATGAGCTCCATGTCGGTAAACATCACCCCGGGGCGTTCCTTACGGTCATCAAACAGCACATCAATACCTTGAGCCTTTAAGTCGGTATAAAGCTTCTCAGCGGCTTCCTGTACCCGTGCTGACTTGTGCATATTCATTGGCACAATAACAACCTGGAAAGGCGCTAAAGCTTCCGGCCAGCAAATACCGCGTTCGTCGTTATTTTGCTCTATGGCAGCAGCGACTATGCGCGAAACACCTATGCCATAGCAGCCCATGGTTAAAGTTTCGTGTTTGCCGCTTTCAGACAACACACCAACTTTCATAGCGTCGCTGTATTTTTTTCCCAGCTGGAAAATATGGCCCACTTCAATACCGCGAGCAATCTTGACTTTGCCCTGACCACAAGGACTCGGGTCACCGGCAACGACGTTGCGAATATCGACAACGCTGAAATCACCCGTGTCACGTTTCCAATTAACGCCGGTTAGCCATTGGTCGTTCTCATTTGCACCACAGGCAAAATCGGCAAGGTGCGCTGCACTGCTGTCAACTAACAGAGGCAATTTCGCGTTCACGACACCAATGTAAGGTGCTTCTACGCCAGTGGCTTTCTCGGTTTCAGTCAGTATTTCCAGCGGAGCCGCAACCTGAGCCAGTTTCTCGGCTTTTACTGTGTTCAGTTCATGGTCAGCGCGAAGAACTAGCTGAACGTATTCAGAATCAATGTCGTCCGCTGCTTTAACAATAAAAGACTTGGTTGCTTGCTGGCTTTCTACAGACAAAGGCTGTAATACAGCAGCGAGTTCGTCGCCTTGTACTTCATGCTTTTCTACTTTTTGATTAGGAGCAGGGCGCTCACCAGCAGGAGCCAGAGCTTCTGCCATTTCCACGTTCGCGGCGTAATCTGAAGAGTCAGAAAACGCGATGGCGTCCTCACCGGAGCTTGCCAGCACATGAAACTCGTGCGAGTGGCTTCCGCCAATAGAGCCTGTATCGGCTATAACCGGACGATAATCTAAACCAAGACGTTCGAAAATACGGCAGTAGGCCTGATACATATCGTCGTATGTTTTCTGCAGAGATTCGTCGGTCAAATGGAAAGAGTAGGCGTCCTTCATCAGAAATTCGCGCGCACGCATCACGCCAAAACGAGGGCGTATTTCATCACGGAATTTGGTCTGGATTTGGAACAAGGTTAATGGCAGTTGTTTGTAGCTGCTCACTTCCTTACGTACCAGTTGGCTGATAATTTCTTCGTGGGTTGGTCCCAGTAAAAAGTCACGTTGGTTGCGATCTTTTATACGCAGTAATTCCGGGCCGTAGTCGTCCCAGCGTCCTGACTCCTGCCAAAGATCGGCGGGTTGTACCATAGGCATTAAAATTTCCAATGCGTTAATGGCTTCCATTTCTTCGCGCACAACATTTTCAACTTTGCGCAGTACACGCAAACCGGTTGGCGTCCAGGTATACAACCCAGCGGCGACTTTACGGATCATACCTGCCCGCAACATCAGCTGATGACTCACGATCTCAGCATCAGAAGGTGTCTCTTTAAGCGTTGATAATAAATATTTGCTGCTGCGCATAGTCCGGCATCTCTGCAAGTTATAGTGGTCAAAAATTAGAGCGAAGTTTAGCAGTGTCTGACTCAGCCCAAAAGCCTTTTACAGCTGTTTTAGTGAGATTTCTTCAACAAAAACGGTGTTTTGTTGTACATACCAGCGAATATTGTAGTTCAAAAGCGCTGTGCCGTAATTTCTCTGGTTTTCCTGTGACTTGTGGTAAGCCGGTCTGGGGTCCTGTCTGAGTACCTCAGTAATCAGTACTTTAAGCTCAGGAGTGCGCTCTGACTCTCTGATAAGAGTCGATTCCGCAGCCTCCAAAAATTTCACCTTTAAGCTTTCTTCCGGTTTCTGCTGAGCAAATCCCGCACGAGCGTCACTAATGGCGTCTACGTAGGGAATATAAGGCTTTATATCAACAATAGGGGTGTTATCCACTAAGTCCGCTCCGCGAACCGTCAACACCACTTTAGGTTCGGTTTCTACTGCAACTAACTCAACCACAGATAAGCCTAATTGATTCGGCCGGAAGGGTGAGCGTGTGGCAAAGACGCCCAGTTGTTCATTACCGCCAAGCCGCGGCGGGCGAACGCGCTCCTGCCACGAACTGTGCTGATGAAACTCGAAGGTTAGCCAAAGATGAGAGAACTGCTCTATTCCCTCTATGGCTTGTGCATGCTGGTAACTTCCGACTAACTCAACCTTAGCCAATGCAGAGGGCGTTAGGCCGGGTTGCCGGGGAACGCTAAACTTTTCGGGAAAAGGCGTACGAATGATAGCTATGGGTGTTAATTGCTGCTGGCTTTTCATTCTGCCTCCGTTAGTGAATACCCAGAATTGTGGTAGCCAATTTGACCACATAGTTTGCGAATTCACTAACCTATAAAATTAAAGGTAAATTAACCCCATGATTTTAAATGACTTTTATTTTTGGCACAGGCGTTGCAAAAGCTAGGCATAAGCAACTTTTAGTGCTTTAGGGTTTGCCATGAATCGTTTTAATAACAATAGGAAAAGAAAAATGATGAAACACAAAATTTGGCCTTTAACTTTAGGCTTTATTGGTTTGGTTACGGTAAGTACAGCCGCGTTTTCTGCTGAAAGTGAACGCACGTTAAGTAGCAGTTACATCGTTAGCGACGACACAGAAATTCATTTAGACGCAACGGTGGGAACGGTTGAGCTAAATGTAACAGAGGGTGATACGGTCGGAATTGAGCTTCGTGTAGAGTCAGATGATGACGGCTGGTTTGTCAGTGGTGGTGAGCTCGACAAAGTGATTATAAAAGGTGAGCGAGACGGGAATCGTCTGGAGATTTCTGCTACGCCCGATGACGATATGTCACAACACTGGATTGTATCCGTGCCGCGTAGCCGGTTGCTGGAGATAGACCTGGGTGTTGGGCAGATTGAAGGTGAGGTACCATTTAACGACTTAAAAGTTGATTTAGGTGTTGGTGATGTATCTTTGAATCTGGCGAAGGGCGACTACAAGCACGTAGAAGCTTCAGTAGGAGTCGGTGATACCAGCTTGAAGAACTTCGGAAATACTCAGGAAGACAGAATGATTGTGACATCTGAGTCACGTTATCAGGGGAATGGCTCTGTCAGAGTTCAGGTTGAAGTTGGCGTTGGAGACGTGACATTGAAACAAGGTCATTAGTCACGCCACTGAATAGCACGGCCTACGCAGCTGACTTCACTGTAACAGATGGAGTCGGCTTCTGGTTTAAAAGAGAAGCACTGAGTACCGATAACGGCATGAGCTTTAAACCGGGCAGCGTCTTCCTGCAGGGCCTGAACTGCGCTGTTAGCTGAGGCTTCTGCGCCTTTAAACTGTCGCTGGCAGCTTTCACCATTTACAATACTTATTAACTCGTATGCGCGCGACGGCTTTTCATCACCACGATAAATTTTAATATCACCTGAGTCGATCTGATGAGAGCCCCCTGACATCTGAGGTAAGATGCTACAGGCAGAAAGGCCGAATAATGGCGTTAATACGAATGCTATGAAACGATAGCGCAATGTCGATCCTTGCCAGTTTGAATTTTCTATAGCCTAATCAAGCTGAGCCTATTGTTCAACAAAAAGCGTAATCAATACTCTCTATTAGCACCGATCACGCTTTATATACGCTATTTAATTAAAAAAGCTTCTAGTGATTTGCCATTATCAATTGCCGTTTTCATGGCTTTTGGCATGCGCCCCTGACCGGTCCAGGTTTGTTTCTCGCCGTTTTCGTCATTGTATTCGTATTTAGGAGGCTTAGGTGCTCGTTTTTTACGAGTAGTTTTAGCTATAGGCTCTCCACCCAGCTCTTGCTCCAATATATCGGACAACTCAATGCCGGCATCAGCCATGGCACTTTTAAATTCTTTAATTTTTTTCTGCTTCGCTTCGTTCTGACGTTGCTTTTCAGCTTCTTCTTCACGACGCTGAGAAATTACTGAATCAAATTTAGCTTTAACACTTTCTAGTTCATTTAAATCCAGTTCTTTTAATGCTGCTTTTAAACGGCGTTCGTGACGAAGAATGTTAATAAATTCACTCATTTTTTGCTTACCTTATTTGATTGCTTAAATATTGGTTTGTCTCATTATAGCTGTTATTACAGTTTAAGTTGAAACTTCTTTTTATTGAATAAGTACATAGAAATAGAGAAAGAGGATTAAAACCACTGTCTAGCGTTACTTATTAACAATTACTTATAATTACTATCAATACTGCTCTCTTTTTACTTCTTGTTATATGACCCGTTTAAAAGTGCATTTACGACTTAATAAGTCGATAAACTTATAATTTTCAGTTCCTAAAACGAAAAACACCAAAACATTTAACATGCTTTGGTGTTTTTTGTTATTAACTTTACGAAGTGTTTACATATTAGGGTAGGTAGGTCCGCCTCCACCTTCAGGTACGACCCAGGTAATATTTTGACTGGGGTCTTTAATATCACAAGTTTTACAATGTATGCAGTTTTGCGCATTAATTTGAAAAACTTGTTTGCCGTCTTCTTCAACCACTTCATAAACCCCGGCAGGGCAATAGCGCTGCGCCGGTTCTGCATATTTCGGCAAATTGACCTCTAATGGAATATTAGCGTCACTGAGCTTTAAATGGCAGGGTTGATCTTCTGCGTGATTGGTATTGGATAAAAATACCGATGACAGACGATCAAATGTCAGTTTATTATCAGCTTTTGGATAGTCGATTGCCGTATAGTTTTCGGCTTTACCTGTCGCTTTATAATCTGGTGTCCACTCTTTAAATTTAAAGGGTAATTTACCACCAAACCAATTTTGATCGACCATATTATAAGCGCCGCCAAGTATTGTGCCCAATTTATGCACAGCACCACCGAAATTGCGTGAACGATACAATTCATCAAATACCCAGGACTTTTCAAACGCCTCTTTGTAGCTGGTAATGTCGTCGTTGGCTTTACCATTTTTCAGCTGTTCAAATACACATTCAGCAGCCACCATACCCGACTTCATTGCGGTATGGTTTCCTTTAATTTTGGCAAAGTTCAAGGTGCCTGCGTTACAGCCAACCAGCAAACCGCCGGGGAAGGTCATCTTAGGTAACGAATAATAGCCACCTTTAGCAATAGCACGCGCGCCGTAGGACACCCGTTTACCATTTTCTATGACTTGCTTAATAGCCGGGTGAGTTTTGAACCGCTGAAACTCCTGAAATGGATTCAGGTAAGGGTTAGCGTAGTTAAGATCCACAATAAGGCCTAAGTACACTTGTCCGTCTTCGGCATGATAAAGATAACCGCCGCCAGTGGCGTCACTGTCGGTTAGCGGCCAGCCGGCGGTGTGAACCACTTTGCCGGGCTCGTGCATGTCTTCCGGTACATCCCAAATTTCTTTAAAGCCTAAACCATAATGTTGCGGGGTGCTGTCTTTATCCAGTTCAAACTTGCTAATCAGCTCTTTGCCTAAATGACCGCGACAACCTTCTGCGAATAAAGTGTATTTAGCACGCAGCTCCATTCCCGGCATATAACCGTCTTTTTCGCTGCCGTCTTTAGCAACGCCCATGTCACCGGTTTGAATGCCAGCAACGCTGCCATCGTCGTTATACAGAATTTCAGAAGCCGCAAAGCCCGGGAATATTTCAATGCCCAGTTGTTCGGCCTGTTCTGCCATCCAACGGCACAGGTTACCCATACTGGCAATGTAATTGCCTTTATTATGGAAGGTTTTAGGGACACTAAAGTCTGGCAGGCGACTGTGGTTATTTTCGTCTTTTAGCAATAAAACATCATCGCCGGTAACTTCGGTATTGAGCGGAGCGCCGCGCTCTTTCCAGTCTGGAAAAAGCTCGTTCAGGGCTCGTGGTTCAAACACCGCGCCGGATAAGATATGAGCGCCAATATCAGCACCTTTTTCAACCACGCATATCATGAGCTCTTGCTCATTTTCCTGTGCGAGTTGTCCGAGTCGACAAGCGGTAGCCAGCCCTGACGGGCCTGCACCAACTATAACGACGTCAAATTCCATGCTTTCGCGTTCCACGTTAACCTCCACTATATTCAGGCTATCTGGATAGGGATAAGCCCTTTATACTGCTGTAATAGTTCAGTGATTTGCCGTGCCGGAACGGGTCTACTGAAAAGAAAGCCTTGTCCGGTACTGCATTCACGTTGTAATAAAAATTCCACTTGTTCTTCGGTTTCAATACCTTCGGCAACCAATTGCAAATTTAAATTACGTGCCAGACTAATAATGGCCTGGGTAATGGTTGCGTCGTCTTCGTTGAGTGGTAAATCCCTGACAAAAGAGCGATCTATTTTTAACGAAGTAACCGGAAAGTTTTTCAAATATGACAGTGATGAATAGCCCACACCAAAGTCGTCTATAGCCAGCGACATTCCTTGTTCACGCACCGAATGCATAAAACGGGTATGGGATTGAATGTTTTCAATAAACACTTGCTCAGTTAGCTCTAGCTCTACTTTGTTTGGCGGTATCTGGGCTTCGTTCACCCGTTCCATAATGTCATCGACTAAATCAGCTAAGTGTAGCTGCTTTCCTGATATATTGATGGCAATGCTCAATTCTTCGAAGCCAAGTTCGTGCCATTGCTTTAATTGTAGAAAGGCTTCTTCCATCACGTATTCCGATATTGGAATAATGAGACCGGTGTCTTCAGCCAGTGGAATAAACTCATCCGGAGGAATGATACTGCCGTCGTCGTCAACCCAGCGAACCAGAGCCTCTAAGCCACTGATACGGCGGCTACCGAGTTCAACTTTAGGTTGGTAATAAACCGTTAGTTGCTGCTTAGAAACGGCGTGGCGCAGCCGTTTAACCAGTTCCAGTTTTTTGGTCAAGTCACGATGAATGGCTTTATCATAAACTTTATAGGTATTGCGGCCATGTTCTTTTGCCTGATAAAGCGCAGTGTCGGCGTTACGAATAAAGTATTCAGCGTTAAAATCGGCATCATCCGCGAAAGTGACCCCAATAGAGGCACTAATAAAGAGCTCATAGACGTCCACGAAAAAATGCGTGTCGAGCGCCTGAAGCAGTTGTTCCGACAGTTTGATAACACTTTCACGACTATCAGGTTTTGCTATTGCCAGTAAAAACTCATCACCGCCGGCTCGTGCCAGAACGCTACCTTTAGGCGCTAATTTTGTAATGCGTCGCGCAACCCGGCGTAGCAACTCGTCACCAACAGTATGGCCCAGCGCATCATTGACCTCTTTAAACCGATCCAAATCGATAAATAATAAAGCGGCTTTTTTATGCGGCGACTCGGTTTCCAGCCACTCACCCAAAATACGTTTTAAGGCGTTTCGGTTTACAAGGCCGGTAAGAGAATCATGCTCGGCAAGGTAAGCCATTTGCTTTTCAATGCGCTCGCGTTCATCAATTTCACTATAAAGTTCAATATTGGAATCGGCCAGTTGCTGCGCTTTAAAGCGGCTCTGGCCTAAAATATAAAGGACAAAAGTCAGCATACCGGTTACGAGTAAACCGGCGATTAACGCAGCTACTGAAATGCCACCACGGAGTTGCTCCAGGTGACCAGCGGTTGGCCAGACTGAGAGCTCCCAGCTATTTCCTACCAATTGTAGTGAATGCAAATGTGACCACTCTTCGCGTAATGAGGTATCGCCGGCAAATTGATACAGTATATCGTTGTTACTGCGAACACTGAGTTGGAAGCCTTCACTGATGTTGCTGCGTACCACATTATTAAAAAGGCTTTGCAGGCTTATCACAAAACCCAGAAAGCCGTGGGTTTGTTCTTGCTCTACACGGACAAAAATAGCTATGTCGCTGCTAATACGTCCCAAATTTCCGGCGGCTCCCATCATTGCGTGACGGTTTCCTTCAGAAGCCTTCAGTTTTTCCAGCAATGGAGTTTTAGCGAAAGGCGTTCCCAGTAGCTCGGGCTGTTCGTTCTGAGGATAGATAAGCTCAATATCCAGCTGGTCATTGAGCCAGGTGATGCCTTGTACATTTTGATAGTACAAAGTAACGATGTCAGCATTTTCCTTCCAGCGTTCCTCTATCGAAAGATCACTGCGTTCCCACTCGCGCGCTAGCAATTCAGCGACAAATAAATGGGAGACCAGGCTTTGCCGAATGTCGCGTTGCAAGTTATAAGTTTCCGCTTCCAGGGCATCGTGGACAACTTGATTTTCCTGATAACGCAAATAGCTAAAAGCGGTAACAGTAATGACCAAACCAACAATGGCTGCTATAACAGCCTGCCGTGATCCGTGCAGGAACATCATGGATTAACGCAACTCCTCTCTATCACGGAAGTAATCCAGTGCTTCTGGGTTTGCCAGAGCATCCGTGTTTTTCACGGGCTCGCCGTGAACCACATTACGTACCGCTAATTCGACTATCTTACCGCTTATAGTACGGGGTATGTCGTCAACCTGCAAAATTACAGCAGGTACGTGCCGTGGAGTCGCGTTAGCACGAATAGTTTTCGCAATGGTTTGGCGAAGTTCGTTATTAAGTTCTATGCCGTCTCTGAGTTTTACAAAGAGAACGACGCGCTCGTCATCTTGGTATTGCTGACCGACAGCAATACTCTCCAGCACTTCATCAACCTTTTCTACCTGACGGTAAATTTCAGCGGTGCCAATACGTACGCCGCCCGGGTTAAGAACGGCATCGGAACGGCCGTAAATAATAACGCCGTTGTTCTCGGTGAGCTCAGCAAAGTCACCATGTGCCCAGGTATTTTTAAATCTATCGAAATACGCGTTGAAGTAGCGTTCGCCATTCTCGTCGTTCCAGAAGCTTACGGGCATGCAGGGGAATGAGTTTTCACAAACCAGTTCGCCTTTTTCGCCTTTAACCGGCTTTCCGTTCTCGTCATAAACGTTAACGGCTAAACCAAGGCCCCGACATTGTAATTCGCCCCGGTAAACCGGCAGAATAGGGCAGCCAAGGGCAAAGCAGGAGACAATGTCCGTACCGCCTGATATTGAGGACAGACACAGGTCTTTTTTAATGTCGCGGTAAACGTAGTCAAAGCTTTCTGGTGGTAGTACCGACCCAGTGGTTAAGATGCTGCGCAGCTTTTCCAGGTTATGGCTTTCTCCCGGTTTAACGCCTTCTTTTTCAAGCGCTGCTAAATATTTGGCGCTGGTACCAAATACGGTAATGCCTTCTTCGTCAGCCACATCCCATAAAAACTCAGGTTTAGGTGCAAAAGGTGAACCGTCGAATAAGGTTAGGGTTGCGCCCACAGCCAGACCACTGACCAGCCAGTTCCACATCATCCAGCCGCAGGTGGTGAAGTAAAACAGATTGTCGTCACGATCTAAATCGGTATGCAGACCGTGCTCTTTTAAGTGCTGCAATAAGGTACCACCCGTACCATGAACAATGCACTTAGGTACGCCCGTAGTACCTGATGAAAACATAATATAGAGCGGGTCATTAAAGTTGCGTGGAGCGAAATCTATCTGGGTCTTTTCAGCGTCGCCAAAATCACTCCATGAAAATATTTTGTCGCCTTTTATGCGATCTTTTTGTTCGCTGAAATTAACCAACACCGTGGCTTCAATGCTGGGAATTTGTCTAATGATATCGGCGGTTTTGCTCTTTATGTTGAGGTTTTTGCCGTTATAAAAATAACCATCAACAGTAATCAGAACTTTAGGTTCTATTTGACCGAAACGGTCAAGCACGCCCTGAACGCCAAAGTCCGGCGAGCAAGACGACCAGATAGCGCCGATACTGGTGGTTGCCAGCATACCAATTATGGTTTCTATGCAGTTAGGCATCATGGCGGCAACACGGTCACCGGCTTCAACTCCGCGTTGGCGTAAACCTTCGGCAAAAGCGGCAACTTCGTGGTTGAGTTCTGCATAAGTTAACTGCTGGCGTGTGCCATTCTCACCGCGAAAAATTAAAGCAATATGGTCGTCTTTATGACGCAGCAGGTTTTCGGCAAAATTCAGGCTGGCTTCAGGAAACCATTGAGCTCCGGGCATTTTTTCTTTATCGGTGACTACCGTAAAGCCTTTTTCACCAATAACATCAAAGTAATCCCATACCATAGACCAGAAACTTTCGTCGTTGTCGACGGACCACTGATAAAGGTCGTGATAATTGGCCAGCGCTACGTTTTTATCTTTATTCACTTGTTGTAGGAAGTCTGTCATGCGGGCATTAGCAATGGTATCTGCTGACGGTTGCCATAAAGCTTCTGAAGTCATTTTAATCCCCTTATTTTGCTAATTAAGCTTTTGCCAATTCTGCTACTGCGACCTGAGAGCGGGGGCCATGCGCTAAATGCTGACAAATATCGGCTCCGGCCGTGATTAACTTGTTCAGGTCAATACCGGTTTTAATGCCCATACCATTTAACATGTAAACCACGTCTTCGGTGGCAACATTGCCACTGGCGCCTTTAGCGTATGGGCAACCACCCAGGCCAGCTACGGCCGAGTCAATGGTGGCAACACCTAGTGGCAGGCAGGCTATGATATTGGCCAAAGCTTGTCCGTAGGTATTGTGAAAATGCAGAGCCAGTTTGTCCATGGGGACTTTTTCCGCTACCGCAGCAAGCATTTCCTGAGCTTTTAACGGTGTACCGACGCCTATGGTGTCACCCAGCGATACTTCATAACAGCCCATGTGGTATAAAGCTTCTGCAACTTTAACTACATTTTCTACCGGAACATCACCCTGATACGGGCAACCCAAAACGCAGGAAACATAGCCTCTGACAGGAATGCCTTTTTCTTTAGCTGCGGCAATCACTGGCTTAAAACGCTCCAGCGACTCGTCGATACTGCAGTTAATGTTCTTTTGGGCAAAAGCTTCCGACGCTGCACCGAATACCGCTACCTCGTCCATGCTGGCTGCTACTGCCGCTTCAAAGCCCTTCAAATTTGGCGTTAAACCGGCGTAAGTAACTCCCGGGCGACGTTTAATCTGCTCCATAACGGCAGTGCTGTCGGCCATTTGCGGCACCCATTTGGGGCTAACAAAGCTGGCACTTTCAATATAAGAAACGCCGGCTTCTGCCAGCGCTTCAATTAAGGCAACTTTTGCATCAACAGAAACAGCAGTTTCATTTTGCAAGCCGTCACGAGGACCAACTTCGACGATTTTTATCTGTTCTGCAATAGCCATAGTCACTCCTGATTACTTCTAATAATGTCTTATTATTCGTCTTCGCTCACTGTAAGCAGTTCATCGCCGTCACTGACTAAATCTCCTGCGGCGAAAAAGACGTCGGTGACTTCACCTTCATGGCCAGCTTTAATGGTGTACTCCATTTTCATGGCTTCCATAATGACAAGCGGCTGATCTTTCTTGACTGTGTCACCTTTTTCAACCAGCACTTCCATGATAGTACCGTTCATTGGTGCAACGTGACCACCGTGAGCCACTTCGTCCGACAGAGTATCAGCCACACGGTGTCGATGGAAAGTCATAGGGCCGTTATCGGTGAATACCGTAATTTGTTGGTCGTCGGCACTAACATAGCGATGATAGCGCATACTACCGGCAGTCAGCGTGAGTTTGTCGTCGGTTAAAGACGCCTGCCATTGTATGCTTTCTTCATCAACGATCTGAAGGAACTCTTCGTTAGCGGTTTCTATTAGTGAAATAGGGTAGGTTTCTTCGCCAAACTGCAGTGGAACCGTATGTGTCGCCGCTGAGTTCATTCTAAACGCGTTACCACTTTGCCATGGTGAACTGCCACGTTGCTGTTGGCGCTGACAAATATCAAACAAAGCCGCTTCAGTCGCAATTTGCTGGTAATTTACCGAGCTATCGGGCAGCAGCTCTTCCTGATGTTGCTGGATAAATTCGGTTGTCAGGTTAGTTTTCACAAACTCAGGATGCGAAGCCAAACGATGCAAAAAGTCGACGTTAGTCGTTAACCCGGTTAAACGATATTCACGCAAAGCTTTTTGTAGACGCAGCAGGGCGCGGGTACGGTCGGTGTCCCAGACAATCAGTTTGGCGATCATTGGGTCATAGAAAGCAGAAATTTCGTCACCTTCTTCAATACCGGTGTCAATGCGAATACCGTTTTCTTCTGCAGGCGTACGTAAATGCTTAATGGTGCCTGTGCAGGGTAAGAAATCGTTGTCCGGGTCTTCGGCATAAATACGTGCCTCAAACGCGTGACCGTTTACCTGAATGTCATTCTGCGCCAGAGGAAGCGGCTGACCGGAAGCAACCAGTAACTGCCATTCGACCAAGTCCTGTCCGGTGATCATTTCGGTAACCGGATGCTCAACCTGTAAGCGGGTGTTCATTTCCATGAAATAGAACTCGCCACTCTGATCGAACAAGAATTCAACCGTACCGGCGCCAACGTAATCTATTGCCTGCGCGGCGCGAATGGCGGCCTCACCCATTTCAGTACGTGTTTTCTCGGTAAGTGCCGGAGCGGGCGCTTCTTCAAGCACCTTTTGGTGACGGCGCTGCACTGAACAGTCGCGTTCCGCCAGGTAAACAGCGTTACCGTGCTCATCGGTAAACACCTGAATTTCTACGTGGCGAGGGTTACGAATAAAACGCTCCATCAGCATTTTATCGTTGCCGAAAGAGGACTTAGCTTCGCGTTTGGCGGAATTCAGGGCGTCATCGAATTCGCCCAAGTTTTCTACCACACGCATGCCTTTACCACCGCCGCCGTACGCCGCTTTTAGTAGTAGTGGGAAGCCAACTTTTTCAGCTTCGGCTTTTAGCGTTTCAATATCCTGTTCGCTGCCGTGGTAACCCGGAACCAGAGGTACACCGGCGTCCTGCATAATGGATTTAGCCGCGCTCTTAGAGCCCATAGCGGCAATAGACGATACCGGCGGTCCCACAAAAATGATGTTGTTCAGCTGACATTGGTCAGCGAAGTCTTCGTTCTCTGAGAGAAAGCCATAACCCGGGTGAATGGCTTCAGCACCGGTTTGCTTAGCGGCGGCGATAATTTTATCGGCACGCAGATAACTGTCAGTGCTTGCTGCAGGACCAATGTGTACAGCCTGATCCGCCAATTTAACGTGGCGTGAGTTGCGGTCGGCATCGGAGAATACCGCTACGGTGCGAATTCCCATTTTCTTTGCTGTGGCAATAATACGACAGGCAATTTCACCACGGTTCGCAATCAATAATGTTTTGATCATAATGAGACCTGTTGTTAACTCTGTTTAAGCCAGGCGGCGGGGCGTTTTTCAAGAAACGCACTGAGTCCTTCCTGACCTTGTTCCGACACGCGAATTTCGGCAATGGCTTTAATGGTGTGTTCACGTACGTCTTTATCAATTGGACGTGAACCAACATTGCGAATCAGTTGCTTACAGGCGTCTACCGCTTGTGGACTATTGGCTAGAAGAGCTTCTAATAACTTATTCAGTGGCTCCTCGAAATCTTCTACAACTTCGTTGACTAAACCTAGCTCCTGCGCTTTGTCGGCAAAGAAACGCTCGGCGGTCAGCATATAGCGGCGTGATTGACGTTCACCAATAGTACGCACAACATAAGGGCTGATAACTGCCGGAATGAGCCCAATTTTGACTTCACTCAGGCAGAAGCTGCTACGCGGTTGCGCCAGGACTATGTCGCAGCATGCGGCAAGGCCTACGGCACCGCCGAAAGCAGCGCCTTGCACTAACGCAATACTGGGCTTACTGAGCAAATCCAGACGCTCCATTAATAAGCCAAGCTCACCGGCGTCATCCACGTTTTGCTGATAGTTTTTATCAGCCATGGAGCGCATCCAGTTTAGATCCGCACCGGCAGAAAAGTTTTTACCCTCTGAGCGAAGCACCAGCACTCGAGCGCTGGAACTTTCTTCAACCTCTTTTAACGCCTGCAGCAGTTCCGCAATCATCACGTCGTCAAACGCGTTGTGAACGTCAGGCCGGTTTAATGTCAGTGTGGCAACGCCCTGGTCGTTAATATCAAGCTTTGTGTATTTTGCCATTATTAATAACCTCCGATTACATGCGGAAGACGCCGAAGCGGCTGTCTTCAATCGGTGCATTCAATGAAGCGGCAAGGCTCAATGCCAGAACTTCGCGCGTTTGTGCCGGGTCGATAATGCCGTCGTCCCACAAGCGCGCTGACGCATAATAGGGGTGGCCTTGCTTATCGTATTGCTCAACAATGGGCTTTTTCAGTTCTTGTTCTTTTTCTTCGCTTAAGCTTTCGCCTTTGCGCGCTAAGTTGTCTTTAGTCACCTGAGACATAACACCAGCGGCCTGTTCACCACCCATAACTGAGATGCGGGCATTCGGCCACATGAACATCATGGTGGGGTCATAAGCGCGGCCACACATGCCGTAGTTACCTGCGCCGTAGCTACCGCCAATTAATACGGTAAATTTAGGTACTTTGGCACAGGAAACGGCCATAACCATTTTCGCACCGTGTTTAGCAATACCTTCGGCCTCGTATTTTTTACCGACCATAAAGCCGGTAATGTTTTGCAGAAACACCAGTGGAATTTTGCGCTGTGCGCAAAGCTCAATAAAGTGAGCGCCTTTTTGTGCCGACTCAGAGAACAAAATACCGTTATTGGCCACAATGCCGACTGGATAGCCATCAATGCGGGCAAAGCCTGTAACCAATGTATTGCCATAATTAGCCTTAAATTCGTCAAAGTCTGAGTCATCAACAATGCGCGCAATCACTTCGTGAACGTCATAAGGCTTACGCAGATCGGTACCGACAATGCCGTACAGCTCTTTTGCATCGTAACGCGGTGGTTTAGCCGGTTGGCGATCCAGTTTGGTCGGTTCACCGCGGTTAAGGCGTGCTACCGAGCGGCGTGCCAAGGCTAAAGCGTGTTCATCGTTGTGAGCGAAATGATCCGCAACACCGGAGATGCGTGTATGCACATCGGCACCGCCGAGCTCTTCGGCTGAGACTTCTTCGCCCGTTGCTGCTTTAACTAACGGCGGACCCGCAAGGAAAATGGTGCCTTGCTCTTTGACAATAACGCTTTCGTCGGCCATTGCAGGTACATAAGCGCCACCGGCAGTACACAGGCCCATAACCACGGCAATTTGCGGAATGCCTTTGGCAGACATATTTGCCTGATTAAAGAAAATGCGACCAAAGTGTTCTTTGTCCGGGAATACCTCATCCTGACGGGGCAGGTTGGCACCGCCGGAGTCCACCAGGTAAATGCAGGGGAGGTGGCAACGCTCGGCAATTTCCTGAGCGCGCAGGTGTTTCTTAACGGTCAGAGGGTAATAGGTGCCGCCTTTAACTGTAGCGTCGTTGGCGATGATCATGCACTCAGTGCCTTCAACCTGACCAATACCGGCAACCACACCAGCAGAGGGAACGTAGTCTTCGTAACATTCCCAGGCCGCAAACTGACCTATTTCCAGAAACGGTGAACCCGCGTCCAGTAGTTTATTAATACGGTCGCGGGGCAATAACTTACCCCGGGACAAATGGCGCTCCTGATATTTAGGGCCGCCACCTTGATGAATTTTTGCCGCTTTTTCCTGCAGGTCGTTAACTACGGTCTGCATAGACTCGCTGTTAGCTGCAAATTGTGCATCGCGGGTGTTGATTTTACTGGATAAAATCGCCACGGCGTTGCCTCCTTATTATTTGGATTCAGTGAACAGTTCGCGACCAATGAGCATACGGCGAATTTCCGATGTACCAGCGCCAATTTCGTATAGCTTGGCGTCACGTAGCAGGCGTCCTGTGGGGTATTCGTTAATGTAACCATTACCGCCCAATAACTGAATAGCGTCCAGTGCTAGCTGAGTGGCCAATTCTGCGGCGTAAAGAATCGCTCCGGCAGCATCTTTACGGGTGGTTTCGCCACGGTCGCAAGATTGAGCCACTGCGTAAACGTAGGCACGCGCCGCATTAGTACGAGTGTACATATCAGCTACTTTGCCCTGAATTAGCTGGAATTCGCCGATCTCTTTACCGAACTGTTTACGATCATGAATATAAGGTACGCAAGTATCAAGGCAGGCTTGCATAATGCCTAAAGGACCAGCTGCAAGAACAGCGCGCTCGTAATCAAGGCCACTCATCAACACTTTAACGCCTTCGTTTAGCTCTCCCAGAATGTTTTCTTCGGGGATTTCTACGTCTTCGAAGACCAGTTCACAGGTATTTGAGCCACGCATACCCAGTTTGTCGAGTTTTTGCGCCTGGCTGAATCCTGGTGTGTCTTTTTCAACGATAAAGGCCGTAATGCCCCGTGAATTCTTCTCGGGTTCGGTTTTAGCGTAAATTACGAAGACATTAGCTTCCGGACCGTTAGTAATCCACATTTTATTGCCGTTCAGAACGTACTTGTCGCCTTTCTTCTCTGCACGCAATTTCATGCTGACTACATCAGAACCAGCATTAGGCTCACTCATAGCTAAAGCACCAACGTGTTCACCGGTACACAGTTTCGGTAAGTATTTTTTCTTCTGTTCTTCGTTACCATTACGGTGAATTTGGTTAACACAAAGGTTTGAATGGGCACCATAACTTAAGCCAACCGAGGCAGAAGCGCGGCTAATTTCTTCCATAGCAATAACATGTTCGAGGTAGCCCATGCCGGAACCACCATATTCTTCAGCAACGGTTAAGCCAAGCAGACCCATGTCGCCAAGTTTTTGCCATAAATCGCCGGGAAATTCATTTTTTTCATCAATTTCGGCGGCGCGTGGGGCTATTTCATCACGCGCGAAGGCATTAACCTGTTCACGGATCATATCGGCTGTTTCGCCGAGACCAAAGTTAAAGGTGGTATATTGACTGATCATAACGACTCCTGAGAATGAATTTCTGAAACTGACGACTGAATATTCTCGAGCTCGTCTTGGCAACGTTGCTCCAGACCACTGAGTTCGGTTAGTAACACATTAATATCTTCCATTTGTTGCTTGAGTGAGTGTTTTTTCTCACTGACCAGCTCAAGTACCTTTTCGAGCTGGGCCGCACTGCTATTATCCGCGTCGTAAAGTTCGAACAAACGACGGGTTTCGGCCAGTGAAAAACCGAGTCGTTTGCCGCGTAGAATCAGCTTTAAACGAACCCGGTCTTTGTTGGTATATATGCGCTGTTGCCCCTGGCGTCTGGGGGAAAGCAAGCCTTCGTCCTCATAAAAACGAATGCTGCGGGTGGTAATGTCAAATTCTTTTGCCAGTTCGCCAATACTGTAGGTCACTTTATTGTTCATCGGTACTTGCTTTTTGGTTGTCCTAAGATCTAAGCTTAGAGGAAGTTTACGTTAACGTAAAGTGCATTTGGAGGAAAAATGTCGAGCGATTCTATCGTTATAGTAGCGGCCAATCGTACGCCAATGGGCGGTTTTCAGGGCAGCTTGAGTGAAGTTACTGCTCCTGATTTGGGCGCAACAGCTATAAAAGCAGCGCTGAGTAACAGCGGTTTAACAGCCGATGATATTTCAGAAGTTATCATGGGCAATGTGTTACCTGCCGGCTTAGGTCAGGCACCAGCGCGTCAGGCAATGCTGCATGCCGATTTACCTCGCTCAACGGGCGCGACAACCATTAATAAAGTATGCGGCTCTGGCTTGAAAGCTGCAATGATGGCGCACGATTTAATTAAAGCGGGCTCAGCAGACGTGGTGCTGGCCGGTGGCATGGAAAGCATGTCGAATGCACCTTACATGCTGCCAAAAGGCCGCAGCGGTTATCGTATGGGGCACGGACAAGTGCTGGATCATATGATGCTGGACGGTTTGGAAGACGCCTACGAGCATAAAGCTATGGGGTGTTACGCACAGGACACTGCTGACGAATACGGTCTGGGTCGTGAAGCAATGGATGAGTTTGCCATTCATTCACTTACCAAAGCTCAGGCAGCTATTAAAGATGGCTTTTTTAAAAACGAAATCACTCCAGTTACATATTCTACTCGTAAAGGCGACGTCACTGTCGATACTGACGAGCAACCGGGTAAAGCGCGTCTGGACAAAATTCCTCAGTTGCGTGCGGCATTTAAAAAAGACGGCACCATTACTGCGGCTAATTCCAGTTCCATTTCTGATGGCGCAGCAGCACTTATTTTAATGCGTGAGAGCGATGCAAAGGCCAAAGGCCTGCAGCCGCTGGCGCGAGTTATGGGTCATACTACGCACTCTCAGGCGCCGTCTGAATTTACCGTTGCCCCAATTGGAGCAATGAATTCTTTGCTGAGTAAGCTGGACTGGACCAAAGACGACGTCGATTTATGGGAAATTAATGAAGCTTTTGCCATGGTCACCATGCTGGCTATTCAGCAAATGAAACTGGATCCGGCTAAAGTGAATGTCCATGGCGGAGCTTGTGCTTTAGGGCATCCCATTGGCGCAAGTGGGGCGCGGTTATTGGTTACTTTGCTGCATGCACTGAAACAAAAAGGCCAGAAACGGGGCATCACCTCACTGTGTATTGGTGGTGGTGAAGCCGTTGCTCTGGCCGTAGAAATGATCTAAAGCGCTGGTTAGTGGGCGGGTTTAAGTTTGTTAACCCGTCCTGCCAGCCATACGGCAAGAATAATAATAAGAGCGCCAATGCTTAACCGGGTATAGTCGAAAGACTGTTCCCAAAACACGACATTAACCAAAATGCCCGCGGGAATTAACGCATTGTTCATAGTGGCCAGTTGCCCGGTATTGACTCGTTTTCCGGACAGGTTCCAACCAAGGTAACCAAGCCCGGAGGCAACAATACCGAGCCACAATAAAATGCCCCATTGAAGATTGGTGGTCGGCATTTTGGTTAAGTCGCCAAATAATAAAACACCAAGGCCGGCAACGACGCTGGCGCCAAAGAAAAAGGCGGCAAATTGCTGGCTTTGTTCTAAGGTTTTACCCGTGGGTAAACGTTTATAAGCAACTTGACCGGCGGCAAAGCACGCATTGGCTGCCTGAATTAAAAAGAAGCCGGTGATGAAATCATCGGACAAGGGTTGATAGCGAATGATGGCGGCGCCGCATACCGATACCGCAGCGGCTATCCACCATAACAGCGGCAGATGCTTGCGGTTAAGTATCAGCTCGTCAATTAGCGTTATGTAGAGTGGTGTAAAGATAGTGAACAAAAGCACTTCGGCAACGCTCAAATACAAAAACGCATGATAAAGAAACAAATACATGGCGCCAATTTGTACAGCGCCAATAACGGCCAGTTTAGCTAGTTGAGGTAGTTGCCCATTTTGTGGTGACAGATGCCTCCAGCGGAATAACGGCAAAACCGTTATTAAGGCTAAAACCATACGGATAAAGACAACAAGATAACCGTCAACCTGGCCGGCAAGATAAACGCCGATTAGCGAAAAGCTGGCGGCCCAAAGTAAAGTAATCAGAATTAAGAGGGTCACGTTAAGGCTCACTTAACTAAATTTAGCTCATCAATAGATGACAAAATAACACAATAAGAAGGTGAATTATGTCTAAGAAAGTGCCTCTGTATATAGATGGCGAATTTGTCGCCTCGAAGTCAGAACAGTGGATCCCTGTCACCAACCCGGCAACTCAGGAAGTTATCGCTCAAGTGCCAGTTGCTACTCAAAGCGAAATGGACGCAGCGGTTGAGAGTGCCCGTGAAGCCTTTAAAACCTGGAAAGAAGTGCCTGTTTCTGAGCGTGCTCGCGTAATGATGCGCTATCAGGCCTTGCTAAAAGAACATCAGGAAGAAATTGCAGAGACTCTGGCGCAAGAAACTGGTAAAACTTTTGAAGATGCCAAAGGTGATGTCTGGCGTGGTATAGAAGTGGTTGAACACGCAGCGAATATTCCTTCGTTATTAATGGGCGAGACGGTTGAAAACGTTGCCCGTAAAATTGATTCTTATAGTTACACTCAGCCATTAGGTGTTTGCGCTGGTATTACGCCGTTTAACTTTCCGGCGATGATCCCACTGTGGATGTTCCCGCTGGCCATTGCTTGTGGTAATACCTTCATTCTGAAGCCTTCCGAGCAAGATCCGTTAACGCCAACCCGTTTGGCTGAACTGTTCGAAGAAGCTGGCGCACCTAAAGGCGTACTGCAGGTATTGCACGGCAATAAAGAACAGGTCGACTTTCTGTTAGACCACCCGGACGTTCGTGCCTTGTCTTTTGTAGGCTCAGTGCCGGTTGCTGAATATATTTACCGCCGTGGTACGGAAAATGGTAAGCGTGTACAGGCTTTTGCTGGTGCGAAAAACCATTGCGTTATTATGCCTGACGCCAATAAACAGCAAGTCATCAACAATATGGTTGGCTCTTCTGTCGGTGCGGCGGGTCAACGTTGTATGGCTATTTCTGTCGCGGTATTTGTTGGCGCGGCAAAAGAGTGGATCCCTGAAATAGCGGAAGCTATTGCTAAGGTTCGTCCGGGCGCATGGAATGACGAAGGTGCCGCTTATGGCCCGGTTATTAGTCCACAAGCGAAAGAACGCGTTGAAGCGTTGATTACTCAGGGTGAGAAAGAAGGCGCTAAATTGCTGGTTGATGGTCGTAATTGCAAAGTTGACGGTCTGCCAAACGGCAACTGGGTTGGCCCTACGGTCTTCTCTAACGTAACGCCGGATATGGAAATTTATAAAACGGAAATTTTCGGTCCGGTATTGTGCACCACAGAAGTGGACAGCCTTGAAGACGCTTTGGAATTGGTTAACAACAACCCTTACGGTAATGGTACTTCTATCTTTACCGCAAGTGGTGCTGCGGCACGTAAATATCAGCACGAAGTTGAAGTGGGTCAGGTCGGTATCAACATTCCAATTCCGGTACCACTGCCGTTCTTCTCATTTACTGGCTGGAAGCGTTCATTCTTTGGTGACCTTCACGCTTATGGTAAGCAGGGCGTTCGTTTCTACAGTGAAACGAAGACAGTAACGGCGCGTTGGTTTGAGAGCGACCTTGAAGATCCAGCGGGTCCAAACATGTCAATTAACCTAAGGTAGTAGGGGATAGCGATGAATTTCGAATTGACAGAAGACCAGCAAGCCTTTGTCGATACAGCCAAAGCTTTTGCTGACAAAGAGCTGGCGCCTAATGCGGCTAAGTGGGACGAAGAGCATTACTTCCCAGTTGAAGTGTTCCGTAAAGCTGGTGAAATGGGCTTTATGGGCATGTACACGCCGGAAGAGGCTGGCGGCTTCGGAATGAGCCGTCTGGACTCGGCGCTCATTTTTGAGCAATTGGCGGGTGGTTGTACAGCAACCACGGCCATGATGACGATTCATAACATGGTCACCTGGATGATTGGCTCCTTCGGCCAACAGTCTGTGATTGACCAGTGGGTACCAGAATTGGTTACCGGCGAGAAGCTGGGCTCTTACTGCCTGACTGAACCTGGTTCAGGTTCAGACGCTGCCAGCTTACGTACCAGTGCGAAAAAAGACGGCGACGAGTACGTCCTGAACGGCTCTAAGATGTTTATCTCAGGTGCCGGTGAAACGGATGTTTTAGTGGTTATGGCTCGTACTGGTGAAGACGGACCTAAAGGCATTTCTGCCTTTGCTGTACCGGCGGACGCCAAAGGTGTTATTTACGGTAAAGCCGAAGATAAAATGGGCTGGAATGCGCAGCCTACCCGCTTAGTGACTTTTGAAGACGTTCGCATTCCGGCAGAAAATCTTCTGGGTAAAGAGGGCGAAGGTTTTAAGTTTGCCATGATGGGCTTAGACGGCGGACGTATTAACATTGCGGTGTGTTCTGTGGGTACAGCGCAAGCGGCCTTAAATACTGCCAAAGCTTACATGCAGGAACGTACGCAATTTGGTAAGCCCCTCGCGGCTTTTCAGGCGCTACAGTTTAAGTTAGCCGATATGGCGACTGAGCTGGTTGCAGCCCGTCAAATGGTGCGTCTGGCAGCCAGTAAAGTCGATAACAACGATGCTGATAAAATTACCTATTGTGCTATGGCAAAACAGTTTGCGACCGATGTTGGTTTTAAAGTGTGTAACGACGCACTGCAGCTGCACGGTGGTTATGGCTACATTAAAGAGTATCCGTTAGAGCGCCATGTGCGTGATGTTCGTGTGCACCAGATCCTGGAAGGCACAAACGAAGTTATGCGCATGATTATTGGGCGTCGCATCTTAGCGGATAACGATCGCGAAATCTTGTAAGGAGATTCCATGCAAGACGTTGTACTTTTTGAAGAACTGAACGCCGGTGACAAAGTCATCGGCGTTGCTACGTTAAATTCCGAGAAATCATTGAATGCCCTAAGCCTGGCAATGGCTGAAAAGCTGTTACCGCAGCTGAAAAAATGGGCAGAAGATGACAAAGTTGCTTGTGTCTGGTTACAGGGCGCGGGTGAAAAAGCATTCTGTGCCGGTGGTGACATTGTGGCTATGTATAAAGCCATGCAGGCAGAGCCGGGCAAATTAGTGGAAGAAGTCGAAAACTTCTTCACCCAGGAATATCAACTGGACTACTTTATTCAGACCTTCCCTAAACCTCTTATTTGCTGGGGTGATGGCATTGTGATGGGCGGCGGTATGGGGCTGATGAATGGCGCCAGCCACCGTATTGTGACCGAACGTTCGTTACTGGCTATGCCGGAAGTGACTATTGGTTTGTACCCGGATGTTGGTGCGACCTACTTCCTTAATCGCATGCCACAAGGTTGCGGTTTGTTCTTAGGTATTACCGGCGCAACGATGAATGCGAACGATGCACTGTATCTGAACCTGGCCGATCACTTTGTTGGTCATGAAAGCAAAGAAAGCATTCTGAATCAGTTGAAGGAAGTTCAGTGGGGCAATACCGAGGCACTTAACAAACAAAAAGTGACGGATTTACTAAGTGACGTGGCAAGTAGTGACCCAACGGCATTACCCACTCCTCAGGTAGAACCGCATCAGAGGTTAATAACAGATCTGACAACGGGCAATGATATTGGTGAAATTGTTGAACGTGTTGTCAATGACGAAACTGATGATAAATGGCTGGCGCGGGCGCGTAAGAACCTGGCAAACGGCTGTCCGTTTACATCGCACCTGGTCTGGAACCAGTTGCAGCAAGGCTCTGATTTGTCCTTGGCTGACTGTTTCCGTTTAGAGCTAACCTTGTCCTGTAACTGTGCGGTTCGTGGTGACTTTGCCGAAGGTATTCGGGCACTGCTGATTGATAAAGATAAGAATCCACAATGGCAGCATAGCTCGGTAGCCGAAGTACCAGCGGAAGAGATTGATGCATTCTTTTTACCGCCCTGGGGCGAGCGAACGCATCCATTAGCCGATCTTGATAAATAAAACGAATTAACAAGAAGGAGTGCCTGTATGGCAACCGTAGGATTTATTGGACTGGGAAACATGGGTGGCCCTATGGCCAGCAACCTGGCAAAAGCAGGCCACACAGTTAAGGCTTTTGACTTATCGGAAGAAGCACTTAAAGCAATAGTTGCTGATGGTGCACAGGCCGCGAAAACAGCAGCTGAAGCAATTGACGGAGCTGAGTTTGTGGTTTCTATGCTGCCTGCAGACCGTCACGTAAAAGGCGTTTACCTTGGTGACGATGGTCTAATCAACAAGCTGAATAAAGATCAGTTGGTCATTGATTGCAGTACCATTTCTTCTGAAACTGCTATGTATGTGGGTGAACAGTTAGAGAAAGCTGGTATTGCCTTTATCGACGCCCCTGTTTCTGGTGGTGTTGGTGGCGCGAAAGCGGGTACCTTAACCTTTATTTGCGGTGGTACAGAAACTAACGTTGACAGGGCTCGTAGCGTGCTTAACGACATGGGCAAAAATGTTTTCCGCGCCGGTGATGTCGGTGCCGGACAGATTGCAAAAATCTGTAATAACATGTTGTTGTCAGTATTAATGGTGGGGACTTCTGAAGCACTGCAATTAGGTAAGGCTAACGGGTTGGACCCGAAAGTTTTATCGGAAATTATGCTGGCAAGCTCGGGTAGTAATTGGACATTACAGGTATATAATCCGTGCCCGGGGGTAATGGACAACGTGCCTTCAAGTAACGACTACCAAGGCGGCTTTCTGGTTGACTTAATGGCTAAAGATTTAGGCCTGGCGCAGCAAACTGCACTTGAAAGTGGTGCCGCAACGCCTATGGGATCACTGACTCGCAACCTTTACCACAGCTGGTCTGAGCAAGGCCATGGTCGCCAGGACTTTTCCAGTATTTTTAATTATGTGGCACCTAAGTCACAGAAGTAACCTAAGAATTGGGGAAACACATGCAAATTAAAGACAGTGTCATTGTTATTACCGGTGGTGCTCAGGGGCTGGGCCTTGCGATGGCTGAAGATTTCGCCAGACAAGGTGCCAAACTTGCGCTTATCGATATTAACGGCGACGTATTAGGTGAAGCTCAGGAGCAATGCGAAAAGCTGGGCGCAGCCAAAGTGGTTGGTTATGAAGTTGATATTACCGATGAAGAATCGGTAGAAACCGTATTTGAGCAAATTCAGCAAGAGTTTGATGGCATCGATGTGTTGGTGAACAACGCAGGCCTATTGCGTGATGGCTTGCTGATTAAATTCAAAGATGGCGAACTGAAACAGAAAATGCCTTTGCAACAGTTCCAGTCGGTACTGGATGTGAACCTCACCGGTACTTTCCTATGCGGACGTGAAGCCGCAGCGCAGATGGTAAAAGCTGGCAAGAAAGGCGTTATCATCAATATTTCCAGTGTCGCTCGTGCTGGCAATATGGGTCAGACCAACTACTCAGCAACCAAAGCCGGTGTGGTTGCCATGACAGTCACCTGGGCTCGTGAACTGGGTCGTTACGGCATTCGCTGTGGTGCCATTGCGCCTGGCTTTATCGAAACCCCAATGACCGCACAGATGAAACCTGAAGCGGTTGATCGTGCACTATCTATGGTACCGCTGAAACGCTGGGGGCAGCCCAATGAAATAGCTCACAGTGCGCGCTATATTATTGAAAATGACTTTTTCAGCGGCCGTGTGGTCGAAATTGACGGCGGCGTTCGGTTGTAAGTCACATTAGATAAAGTAATGATAAATAGCCGAACAAAGGGCGTCTCTGTTATAGTGGTGGCAATATACTAAACAGAGACGCTTTTTAGTTAATGGCATGCGGAAATTACCTCCCTTAAACGCGCTTAAATCATTTGAAGTGGCAGCGCGTCACCTCAGTTTTACCAAAGCAGCCGAAGAGTTATTTGTAACTCAGGCGGCAGTTAGTCACCAGGTGAAAGCGTTAGAAGATTTCCTTGAACTTAAGCTTTTTATTCGACGTAACCGTTCGCTGTTGCTGACCGAAGAAGGGCAGGAATATTACTTAGAATTACGGGATATTTTTGAGCAACTGGCGCAGGCCACCGATAAACTTCGGCTAGTGTCTGAACGCGGTGCTTTGACCGTGTCGGTTCCGCCCAGCTTCGCTATTTTATGGTTTGTTCCACGGCTTAGTAGTTTTCGCGAAGAACATCCGGATATGGATATTCGCATTAAAGCGGTGGATGAAATTAGTGGTTCGTTAACCGATGACGTGGACGTTGCTATTTACTATGGCGATGGCCGCTGGCCCGGGGTAAAAGCTTACCAGCTACACGAAGAGTATTTGTGGCCGGTTTGTTCGCCGTTGTTATTGAATAAAGCGAATATCAAAGAGCCGATAGATTTATTCAAGCAAACGCTGTTGCACGATGAAACCCGTAATGCATGGAAGGATTGGTTTCAACTGGTTGATTTACCTCAGTATAAAGGCGATAACGGACCGGTATTCAGCCATTCGAGCCTGGCTTTACAGGCCGCGGTTCACGGGCAGGGCATTGCATTAGCCAATAACGTGCTGGTGAAGTCCGAAATTGACAGTGGCCACCTGGTTCGTATTTTTCCTCAGGCACTGCAGCGGAATAAAGCGTTTTATCTGGTTTGTCGTGACAATCAGGCGGAGATAGGTAAAATCGCGACCTTCCGTCAGTGGCTGCTAAACTTAGTTCAAAAAGAAGAGCAAGAGTTTAACCAATAATGCGTTATCAACAACAGAACCCGGAAGGAGCGTTCCGCATCGTGTTTTTGCACGGTTCAGGTGGCGGTCCCGACACAGCTTTTATGGATTTCTTTGCGGAGCAGGGCATAGCGCTTGGTGCGGAGCTTGTGCGTCCGGACTTTCCGTATTGGGAAAAGGTTCGTGAAACTGGTAAGCCACGGCCGCCGAATAAAATGCAGGCATTGGCCGATGCGATTGATGAACTACTTAGCGAATTACAGCAAGATAATAAGCCGTTAGTTTTGATGGGTAAGTCATTAGGAAGCCGGGTGATGTTGCGTTTAGCCGATAAATACGGCGTGAAAGCAGTAATTGCTTTGGGCTTTCCGTTCCATCCGCCGCAAAAACCTGAGAAGTCACGTCATGAAGAATTGGAAATGACGCAGGCGCCCGGCCTTATTTTGCAGGGAACACGGGACCCGTTCAGTAAACCGCTTTTAAAAAGAGCGGAGCAGGGGCGATGCGTGGAGGTACCGCACAACTGGCGGTTACAATGGATAGAGGGTGCCGATCACGGTTTTGCCGCCACAAAAGCCAAAGCGGCGAATACGCCTAAGCTTTGGCAACAGGCCGCAGATGCCATTAAGGAGTTTATTCAATGAGTCAGATATTTTTAATTGTGGCCGCCATTTTAGGCGGTATCGGCGTTATGTTGGGCGCTTTTGCTTCGCACGGTTTAAAATCAAAGTTAAGTGAGAGTTTGCTGAGCGCTTTTGAAACCGGCGTCACTTATCAGTTTTATCACGCGTTGGCATTGTTTGCCTTAGCGCTTTGGTTAAAGCAGTCACAGTCGGTCTGGTTTGTTGCCAGTGGTTATTTGTGGCTGGCGGGCGTGATTCTATTTTCCGGCAGTTTGTATGCCTTAGCACTTACCGGTGTTAAATGGTTTGGACCTATAACGCCTATTGGCGGGGTATTATTTATTGCTGGCTGGGTCAGTTTATTAGTTGGCGCAATGAAGTTAGGAGCAGGTAGTTAATGAGTGAGATTGTTAACGGCAGAGGTAGTGGCATTGTATTGCTGTGTCGTGCTGGGTTCGAAGGTGATTGCGCGGCCGAAATTCAGGATAAAACCGCGGAACTGGGTGTTTATGGTTATTGCCAGACACAACCCGAGCAAGCTTACGTTACCTACCATTGTCAGCACGAAGAAGCAGAGCATATTGCCCGCAAACTGACACTGAAAGACCTGGTCTTTGCGCGCGAAATGTTTGCCTTGCTGGGGCCTGTTAAAGTGGCCGGTATTGAAGACCGTGCCAGCGAAGTCATTAAGGTATTAAAACCTCACCAGGAAACGTTTGGCCTGGCTGGTGAGTTACGGGTGGGAACTCCAGATACTAATGAAGCTAATCAGCTATCCAAATTTTGCCGAAAATTCAGCGTGCCGCTGCGTCAGGCGTTGCGTAAAGAAGAGCTTTTAAGTAATAAACCGCTAGCTAAACGACCGATGCTGCATGTGTTATTCGTCAACCCGGCGCACGCCTTGGTGGGCTATTCATACAGCTATAACCAAACCGTACATAACGGTGGCATTCTGCGTTTGCGTATGCCAAAAGAGGCACCAAGCCGTTCAACGTTGAAACTGGATGAAGCCTTTCAGGTGTTTGTTCCTGAAAACGAGCATGAAAAACGTGTTCATTCGGGCATGAAGGCGGTAGATCTTGGTGCAGCTCCGGGAGGCTGGACTTATCAGCTGGTACGCCGCGGTATGATGGTACAGGCTGTGGACAACGGGCCAATGGCAGAATCCTTGATGGAAACCGGTCAGGTTAAGCACATTCAGGAAGACGGCTTTAAATTTCGCCCGAAACGTAAAAATGTTACCTGGCTGGTGTGCGATATGGTTGAAAAACCCGCACGTGTCGGCGAGCTGATGACCAGTTGGTTACTCGAGGGCGATTGTGAAGAAGCCATCTTTAACCTTAAGCTACCAATGCGTCAGCGCTATGCCGCAGTTAAAGGCTACCTGGATCAGATTAAAGAACAGCTACAAACCGAGGGGACTAAGCCGTTTGAAATTCAGGCCAAACACCTTTACCACGATCGTGAAGAAATTACTGTACACTTGCGCTGGTTGCCCCGCAGCTAGCTTTAAGGCATAGCCTGAGTCCATTCATGGCTATGCCGCTTGCTTTAAAGCCGCTCAATAACTGCCTGAGTAAAGTCAGTGGTACCGTGCGAACCGCCTAAATCACGAGTGGTGCGGTCGCCACTGGAAATAACATCTTCTAGTGCTTTGGTGATTTTTTCGGCTTGCTCTTGCATGCCTAAGTATTCCAGCATCTGAATTGACGCTAAGATAACCGAGGTTGGGTTTGCCAGGTTTTTCCCAGCAATATCCGGGGCTGAGCCGTGTACAGCTTCGAAAATGGCGCAGTCTTTACCAATGTTAGCGCCGGGTGCCATACCTAAGCCGCCGACCAAACCTGCGCACAGGTCTGACAGAATATCGCCAAACAGGTTGGTGGTAACAATAACGTCAAACTCTTCCGGGTTCATAACCAAGCGCATGCAGGCCGCATCAACAATCATTTCTGTCGATTCAATGTCTGGGTACTCTTCAGCAATTTCACGCGCTACTTTTAGGAATAATCCGGAAGTGGACTTCAGAATATTGGCTTTATGCACCGCGGTGACTTTCTTACGGCCTTCGCGGCGTGCGGTTTCATAGGCGAAACGAACAATGCGCTCAGCGCCTTCGCGGGTAATTTTGCTTACTGCTTCGGCTTCATTACCGTCTTCAGACACTTTCTGGCCTAAGCCGGAATACATACCTTCGGTATTTTCACGAATGGTAATAATATCAATGTTTTCGTAGCGCGCTTGTGTGCCAGTAAAAGACAAAACAGGGCGTACGTTAGCGTATAACGAAAAATGTTTACGCAGGCTGACATTAATAGAGGTGAAGCCTTCGCCAACCGGAGTGGTCAGTGGACCTTTTAATGTAACACCGTTACGTTCAATCGCATCAAGAGTATTCTGAGGTAATAACTCTCCGGTTTTTTCCAAAGCAGTTAAACCAGCGTCGACGTATTCATATTCAAAGTCACAACCTGCTTTATCAAGAATGGCTGTTGCAGACTCGACAATATCCGGACCGATGCCGTCCCCTGGAATTACTGTGATAGTTCTACTCATGAATTGATTCCTTTAAACCGTGTTACAACAAAAACAGGAATGGTAATTCTACCATTGCCGCGCTAATACTGACTAGCAAAGCATTATTCAGCCAGTGAATGTAGGTTATAACGGTGAGTAACAGTGACTTTCAAAAGCCGATTTAGCTTTAATTCGGGTCAGTTGCTCACTGTTTATTTGCAGTTGCTGACAGTAAGACTTTAGCATCGATTTTACTGAACTGCTTAACAACACATCAGGGTAATAAGTGCTTAGCGTTAAATAATGAGCTAAGAAAAATAGCGCACTTAATTTGCTGGCTTCGGCTTTATCCGGGTTTAATAAATTCTCGGTAGCCGGGGGCAATTGCCAGCGTTTAACTAATTGCCGACTGCGACGAAAGTCACTGATATCCAGTGCAGAGCCTACCCAACTTGTACTGTAGCAGTGCTCTATTTCGCGCGGACGAGGCCACTTTGCAGATTTAAGCAGCTCCGGGTGACGAAAAAGATCGGAGCCTGAAAGTAGGGCAAGTAGTGGTGCCGGGGTTGGCAGGCTAACCCCGGTTTCTGTCGATAAGTGCTGTAGGGTTGTGGTCAGTAAGCCGAGCTTTTGCATTAATGCGTTATGCAGAGGAATTGTATTTAATGAAAATTGGTGCTGTAAAAAAGCAGTAGCAAGAATAACTGAAGATCGTTTAGAGCCTAGCCATAAATAAGACTGTTTCAAGTCCATACGGCTGGCTTCGCTGTAGCCAATGCGTTCGCTCTGATGCACGGCAGCATGAAGACTGCTGGCTAAAAAAGGCAGTTGGTTAATTTGCTGAATTACTGCGTTTAAGGCGCCACTGGCATTGGCGTAACGGTTTATTGCCCGTAACAGTTGTCTGGGCGTTTGTTGTGTTGCACTTTTTTGCTCGTGTTTTAGCAATTGGTGCTGGGCCAGAGCGTTGATCTGTTCCTGAGTTAGAGGCTTGTCGTTAACGTCCCAATTCTGTGCCTCGTCCGGGCTGACATAAAATGGGCTGTCCAGCTTATGTAATAGGGCCAGAATCTGGTGCTTTCCTTCAAAACCTAAAAGTACTGCGGTCTGCTGGTTCTTATGATGTGAGAACTTCTGACCGGTTAGTCTTACCGGAAGCGCATCCTGCTGATTTAACAGCGTCCAGAAGCGATAGCGGAATTCGCTGTTCAATAAGGGGAAAAAAGCTTGAGTAGGCTCACAGCGTTGCAGCTGAACCTGAGTTAAGGCGTTAACCCAATAGCGAAAAACGACAATGTCAGCAGATTTTAGCGTTAAAGACTCTAAAGCAGAAAGCCACAGCGGCTGTCTTAAATGCAGCTGCTTCCAGTGGGCAGGGTCGGGGTTAAGCTTTTCACTAACACAAGCAGCGGCCAGAATCCGGCGATAATGTGAGTGCAAAGACCATTGGTAACCACAATGCAGCGCGTTCACACAAACCGCGAGCAACTCACTTATTATCTGATTATCCGCAGGAGCGTATTGCTGAGCGTATAGGGGAAGCAATTCAGGCCAGCGGTTTTGCTGATACTCTTCATCAATAAACTGAACCAGACGATAAAGCTGACGAACGTCGTGTTGTTTCAGTAAACTTGCCGCTTTTTCACAACACTCAGTCAGCTCTCTCATTCTCGCCTCTGATAATTCTGATAGTCACGATAAGAGTCGTTGCCCCAGGCGATAAGTTTATTATCGCGAAAAACCAAAGGGGTACATTCGTCTTTAGTCGTTATTCCGTCAGAAGTCACGTGATGAGTCCGATAAAACAGAACTTGCATGTCACCTTCAGATGACGCTTTCGCTTCGTTGATATCGGGTGAGCCTAAAATACGAATAACACTGTCTTTGGACATACCGAGATCCAACTGGCCAATTTGTCTGGCGTTGTAGGTCTCTCGTTCCTGCCACTGTAAATCAGCAGGATCAGCCTGATAAAGCATCAGCACTGCTCCTACTATGGCTAGATAAGAAACAGCGCCAATGGCGAGTATGACAAAGACTTTATTTTTCATAAATCCTTCAGTCAGTAACAACCTTATAACAAGGATGATACACCGAACCTGGCAATTTCATACGTCCTTGTTCGACGAATGCTCTTAACAATACGTCCAGTCGTTTCATTAACTCTTTTTCACCGTGAATGGTAAATACGCCTTTTTCCCGAATTTGGCGAATGCCGCCATCTTTCACATTCCCGGCAACAATAGCTGAGAACGCACGGCGTAAGTCCGCTGCTAACTGTTCTTTAGGCTGTTCCGGGTGCAGGTTCAGTGACGCAACATTCTCGTGAGTCGGGTAGAACGGCCGCTGGAAGTTTTCATCAATAAACAAGGTCCAGTTAAAGTAGTAAGCGTCACCAGAATCACGGCGGTATTGTTTTACTGCTGCCATGCCTGCGTGCATGTGCTGCGCAACACCTGAGGGGTCAGCAATAATAATACGGTAAAAGCCTCGAGCCTCTTCACCCAGAGTTTCAACAATAAAGGTATCCAGCGCATCAAAGTAATCTTTAGACGCTTCAGGGCCTGTCAATATAACCGGTAAGCTTTGTTGTTGGTTTTTCGGGTGCATCAGTATGCCAAGAAGATATAACAGCTCTTCAGCGGTACCAGCGCCACCCGGGAAAATAACAATACCGTGCGCACAGCGAACGAAAGCTTCCAGGCGTTTTTCAATATCGGGCAAAATAACCAGTTCGTTAACAATAGGGTTAGGTGGCTCGGCAGCAATAATGCCAGGCTCAGTAAGACCTAAGTAGCGACCACCACTAATACGCTGTTTAGCATGACCAATAGTCGCGCCTTTCATCGGGCCTTTCATTGCACCCGGACCACAGCCGGTACAGATATTTAAGCCACGTAAACCCAACTGATAACCCACTTCTTTAGTATATTTGTACTCAGCTTCGTTAATCGAGTGACCGCCCCAGCAAACTACCATGTCGGGCTCTTGCATGGCCTGAATAGTACGGGCGTTGCGTAAAATATCGAACACCACGTGGGTTAGGGTAGCGCTGTCAGCGTCTTTCAGTTCTTCTTCTGAGTAGCGCTCTCCGGTAAAGAGAATATCGCGCAATACCGATTCCAGTAATTCACGAATACCGACAATGAGTTCGCCATCAACAAAAGCTTCTGCTGGTGGTTCAATCAACTCAATTTTAATACCGCGCTCCTTGCGGATAATATTAACGGCGAAGTCTTTATACTTATCGTAAATTTCAGCGCTGCTGTCGGTATTACTTCCGGCATTTAGAACCGCGAGACAGCAGTTGCGAAATAATTTATACAGTTGGCTGTTTGAGGATTGCTTTAAACGTTCTATTTCCAGTTGTGACAAAAGAGACATGGTGCCTCTTGGAGAAATACTTGCTCTCATTATTTTTTCATACTCCTGTAATAACGATGACTCGGCGTCATCCTTGGGCCGGCGGCGCTCATCAGCTTTGATTTCTATTTTGCTGTGATGACTTTATTGCGCCCACTATTTTTCGCTTCATAGAGCGCCTTATCGGCTCTTTCAAAAACCGCCAGCGGTGTATCTTCATTGTTTTTAAATTGTGCTATTCCCGCAGAAATAGTAATACGTATGTCTTCGTTTTTGAATTTAAACGGGATATTCGCTACTTTCTCCCGCGTATTCTCTATATGTTGGTAAGCATCTTGCTCATCCGAACAGAATATAATAGCAAACTCCTCACCACCATAGCGACAAACAAAGCCTGAGTCCCGTAATGATTTGCTTAGAGTCCCTGCGATAACTTGTAAGGTTTTGTCGCCGGCAATGTGGCCGAAGCTATCATTAATATTCTTAAAATGATCCACGTCGATAATCGCTATGCTGAGCCGGATTTCATCGTTAACCCAGCGCTGAAATTCGAGATTCAGTCGTTCATCAAAAGCAGAGCGGTTAGGCAGTTTGGTCAGGTTGTCCTGTAAGCTGCGGAACTTTTGTTTAGCCAGCTCCTGCTTATAGTGTAAAACCTGCTCTTCGGTTTCACGAAGTTTCTGCTCCATGGCCTGTGTGTTGCTGTGGAAACTTTGACGTTCTTCGTCATGCAACTTGAGGTGCTGATTCAAGGTTTCACCTAAACGGTGCAACTGCAAACCGACTGACTCTTTTAAATCGTTCAGTTCATACGCGTCAGTGACGCAAGCCTTTATCTCGGAAACGCCACTTTTTAGTTGTTGGTTCAGATGCAGTCGCTGATCAGCAAAGTCCGCAGAATGATTTATGGTTTTACCTAATACACTCTGAACAGATTCTAAAGAAGCATTTAATTGTTGCAGAAACAACTGTGCTGAGCGGCGTTCATCGTTAATATTGTTAAATACCAACCGCATAACTTTTAGGGTGATAACTAACAAGGTTTCGATGGTTTGCGGCTTTTGTAAAGCTACTTTCACTTGCTGCAAGGTGTCAGCGGCACTTCCCAGAAACTCGACTTCACTTAGTAAATCAACCAATTGACTTTGATATTGGGTTACTTGAGTTTCTGTCTGAGTACCTTGTTGCTGGTAGGATAGTGCCAGTAATTGATTAACCAATGGCAAATAATGAGAAACCGTCATTGTTGGTTGCTCAAACTCATTTGCTACTTTTTGTAGTTGGCTTCTGCCACTGCTATCGCGCGGCTTAATGGACTGTAATGCCAGATGAATGCTTTCGTTGGTTTCTTTCAGCAGAGTTTGCATGCGAACAGTATGCTGAGAAATCACCTCACCCACCTGTTGCATCATGGGCTCTAAGACTGCAGCGGATGCATTTTGCTGCAGGTGACCACGTAATTTATGTAGTAAACCGTCTAACTCACTGTCAACACCATTTAATGCCAGACAAAGGTCATTCACAAAGTTTGAGTAGCGTTGCGAGTCGCGTTGATAGTCGTCTTCTATCTGCTTACGCGACTGGATGCTCTGCCGTAGCTTCTTGCTAAGGTGTTGAACCTGTTCTTGCGGCGTTTCTGGTATAGCCAATGCTCACCTACCAAATGTTGAAGTCAATACGCATAATACGAAAAATAATCCCATAAAGTCTAACCTATCTGAATTTATTTACTATTGGTGAATTGTGGTAGTCTTTGAACAAGTTAACTAACAAATAAAGCGAAACTAACGGAGATAAACTGTGCGCAAGAGCTTATTAGCTGTTGGTGTTATGTTGGCACCTTCCATTGTATTGGCAAATACTGATTATAAAATTGATTTAACGCAACCAGAACACCACAAAGGCGAAGTGTCGATAACCTTCCCGGCCAGTGATGCTAAGTTTCTGGATGTAAAGATGCCAGCCTGGAGAACAGGTTATTATCGCATTTTAAATTTGGCCAATGGCGTTCGTGATTTTGAAGTTCAGAGTAATGGCGAAGAACTTCGCTGGGAGAAAATTGATAAAAGCACCTGGCGAGTTTACTTACCTGAAAACAGCGGCGAAGTGACTGTAGATTACGAAATTTACGCGAATCAACTTGGGCGCCGCAGCCGTCATATTGATGACAGCCATGCCTATTTAGATGCATCCGCTGTTTTTATGTATGCAGACGCCTGGCGTGATGAAACTGTGTCAGTTTCTCTGGATGTCCCGGGCGAGTGGAAGAGTTATTCAGGTATGGACAGAGACGGTGCGCACCAGTTTTCGGCTGCAAACTGGGATGTCTTAGTTGACTCGCCAATAGAAACAGGCATTAGCAAACACTATGAATTCACTCAGGATGCCCGCGATTATGAAGTCGTATTCTGGGGTGAGGGTAACTACGATGCGGAAAAAACGGTCGAAGACTTACAAAAGCTAGTGGCCACCGGTGACTCGATTTGGAGCAGCTATCCATTTGAGCGCTACGTTTTCATGATCCACGCGACAACCGGGGCTGGTGGTGCAACTGAACACAAAAACTCAACTATTATCCAGCGACCCAGATACAGCTTTGCCAGTCGCGATGATTACTTGTCGTTTATGTCGACAGCGTCGCACGAATTTGTGCATACCTGGAACGTGAAAGCTTATCGCCCCGACGGGCTGGTTCCATACGATTATCAAAAAGAGAACTACACCGATTTATTCTGGATTGCGGAAGGTTCAACCAGCTACTTCCAGAATCATTTGTTATTACAGGCGGATATTATGGAGCCGTCTGAGTATTTTGAACGGGTAGCAACGGGTATTGATCGCTATCGTTCAAAGCCGGGTCGGGAGGTTATGTCAGTGGCAGAAGCCTCTTTCGAAGCCTGGATTGATCAATATGGAGACCGTGCGCACAACGATTCCGTCAATATTTATTCTGAGGGAGCGTTGGTTTCCTGGATGCTGGACAGCGAGTTGTTGAAAACAACCGATGGGGAAGTTAGCTATCGTGACGTGCATAATGAGTTGTATGAGCGCTTCGATGCTGACGAGCAGGGCTTCACTTCGGCCGATGTGTTAGCCATTTTGAAAGACTTAACAGGTAAATCCTGGCAGGACTGGTGGCAGGAAAATGTTCAAAGCCCGGCGGCAGATATTCCGTTTGAAAGTATGCTGGAGCAAGTTGGATTAGAGCTGGTGTATGAGCAGGACGAAGACAGCGTTGAAAAAGCCTGGGCTGGCTGGAGTGCCAATGAAGCCAGTGGCGGCATGGAACTGACCCGGGTTAGTAAAGGCAGCCCCGCCTGGGAAGCGGGCTTTACCCCGGGTGATGTCATTGTTGCTTATGACGGACACACTGTTGTTGATGGTCGCTTTAAAGAAGCTTTTGCTGAATATCAAGCGGGTGATTCTATTGAAGTGACATTCTTCCGTCGCGACCAGTTGCACAAGAAGACCTTAACGGTGCAACCAACTCCTGCAACTGACGCGAAAATAGAACCATTAGACGAGCCTACTGCTGAACAGAAAGCTCGTTTCCTGCAATGGTTACAAATTCCGCACCCTAACGCTTAATTAGTTATTGTCGGGCCATGCGTTGCATTTGCAGCGCTGGCTCGAAGTCTGAACGAAATGGGTTTATGTCCAGGCCGCCACGACGAGTGTAACGGGCATAAACCGTCAACTTCTTCATTCCTAGTGCTTTCAAGTCCTGATAAATGCGCTCAACGCATTGCTCGTGGAATTCGTTATGGCGTCTGAACGACACCAGATAAGCCAGCAGCGCAGCGCGATTCAACTTCGGTCCCTGATAATGAATGTAAACTGAACCCCAGTCGGGTTGATTGGTTATCAGACAGTTCGATTTTAACAGATGACTGTGTAGCTCTTCTTCTGTTTCATTTTGTTCTGTAGCAAGTAGTGACGGCTGATAGTCGTAATGCGAAATACTAATATCCTGATGGTCGATGCAATGACCCGGGAAAGTCGCTACGGATTCACCTTCCAGCTCAGATAAATGTTCCAGTTTGACTTTAACCGGGGCACCGGCACAAGAGGACAGGTCGGTTTCCATCAGTTGTTGCACCTCCTCCCATGTGTCAAAACGCGAGTCATTGAAGCTGTTTAAATAAAGCTTAAACGACTTGGATTCGACCAGGTTAGGACTTTCGGCAGGCACTACAAAATAACCTACCGCAACCTGTGGCAGTCCGTTTGCATTTAGCCAGGAAATTTCATAACCGGTCCATAAATCCACACCCGAAAAAGGTAGTTTTTCGTTAAGCCCTATAGGTTCCCGATTCAGTGAGCGGGGTACTGGTTGCAGCTGCTTCGGGTCATATTCATTCGGGTAGTCGGTGTGCTGACCCAGAGATAAGTGGTCTAGTGCGTCCTTCTTTGGCATTTAAGTCGCTCCGTAAGTACAATGGCTGTATTGTAAATTTTCTTAGGTGTAAGTACCAGATGAAGACGTTAGAAGAATCAATCGATGCACTAATGGCGCGCTACCAGGAAGATGTTCCTGTGCGCTATACAGAGTACGTGGAAGAGTGGAATAGTCCAATTTATGGAACTGTTATTGATGAGAATACGGTTGAATGGACGCCGTGCCGGCAACCCGAAGCGTTAAACTTTGATGATCTTGAGAGTGCTCTGGAAATGAGTTTCCATCAGAGTATTAAAACTTTGTTTGGCCGCTGGTATGCAGGAGATCTTGCTCTTGATTATCAAGGGCATCCAATTAGCTTGCTACAGACGCAGAGTGCAGAAGATGGTGAACGTTTATTAGAGAATATTACTGGTCACATTTTAATGAAGCGTCGTTTAAAACAGCCTGAAACGGTCTTTATTGGTTTAGGTAGCGAGGATGACGGCTTGTTGGTAACCATAGATAACCAAAGTGGTTCGGTTGGACTTGAATGGGTAGGTAAGGAACAACACGAAGTTCTGTCTGACTCATTGGCTGACTGGCTTGAGAATTGTCAGCCTCAAGTTGAGACTGATAAAAACTCTTGATGACAGTCTTGCCGGAACAGCGGATAAATGACTCTCGACAGAATTCCGAAAAATGGTTAAGTTGGTGTTATGAAAAACTAACAATTGGCTATTCAGTATGCAGGGTCTGACGGAAAAAATGGAAAGCGAAATTGATGACGCAGGTGAAAACAGCAGTGAGCATGTTCAGGGCGAGCTGGTTTATCTTGTTGCTGAAGATCTGAAATTAGCGGCCTCGCTTTTGTTTAAGACTTATTACGATGATGAGTTGCTGCAAAAGATTTTCCGGTCGGACAAGCCTGACTACGATAAGCGTTTACGGGCGGCTATCCGGGAAGACTTGAACGCTTTCTGGGAAAGCGGACAACCTATTATTGGTATTAGAGACGGTGGCACATTATTGGGTGTCGCGTGTCTTACCCGTCCTGGCAAAAGTTTTGGCCCGGGGCGTTTCTGGCACTGGCGAATAAGCATGTTATTAACGGCTGGTTTTTTGAGTACTAAGCAGGTGCTTGAAAAGGAACGCTTAATTCAGGAAGCGATGCCGGATGTGCCTTACCATATGCTGGCATTTATTGCGGTAGCACCACAATATCAGTCGCAGGGCGTGGGGCACTTACTCGTTGAAGCTGCCAAAGCGGTTTTCGAAGAAGACCCGGAATCACAAGGGATAGCGGTTTACGTCACTCGTTCGGATTATCAGGCTTTCTTTAAAAAGCGCGGCTATCGCATACAAGCTCAGATAGAAGTTGAAAAGCTGCCCGGTGAAGTCCTGTTCTATGAACGGCAGCAAGGCTGAGCAAAATGAGTTATTCCAGTTTTAAGGAGTTTTATCCTTATTATTTACAGGAGCACAGCGATAAGCGCTGCCGGGTGCTGCACTATATTGGGAGCACTTTGGTTTTAGTTGTACTTTTTTATGCGCTAGTTAGTGCAAATTATTGGTGGTTGTTAGCCGTGCCGATTATTGGTTATGGCTTCGCCTGGCTCGGCCACTTTATTTTTGAAAAAAATAAACCAGCCACTTTTCAATATCCTTTGTACAGTTTAATGGGTGACTGGGTTATGTATAAAGACGCTTGGGTCCGGTTATTAAGCGGGAATTCTAAACGGCGGTAATTCAACGCCGACCAAACGCTGGTTATGAAGGGTTAAGTCGCCTTCATAACGAGTTTCGCCGTCGCTGCTAAAGCCCATTTTAAAAGTACTACGCCAGCCTGGTTGACTGCCTTTAAATGACCAACGTGTCTCCTCGCGACGAATATCCAAAAACTGAAGCCCTTGCTGCTTACAGTAAAATACCGCATGTTTTTGCGCACTTTCTGACTGTTGGCGGTGTTGCCAGAACACCCATATTGCCGTTGCCAGCGCCAGTAAAACAATGACATCGAGTAAATTCATTAGCTTCCCTGAGTCTGTTGTTTTAGTCGGTTTAATGCTTCATTAACCGCCACAGACTGTTTTTGTTGAGCAATAATGGATAACAGTAACGGACGTATGCCCGGCAGGGCAATAATATCCTGGAATAAGGCATCAAACAGTGAATTATCAAGCTCTGCTATGGCGTCTAAGTAGCGCAACAAATTTGGTTCTTCGCAAAGCACCGGCCATAAACGCGCAGCAATAACAACGAGCTGATCGGCATTGGCATTTGGAACCAGCTTGTTTATTGCTTTTTGTACCCGAGGATGAGCTGAAGCGGAGGCCAGCGCGCGCAAACTGTCAGTGCACAGTTGAGCATTACTGTTCTCGAGGTTCTGCAGAAGAACGTCTCTTACCGGTGGAGTCAGGCTTTGTTGCTCAAGCGCAACCGCCAACGGCTGGCGCACAGCACTCGGATAATGAGAGAAATGCGTTGCTATGGCTTTGCTCAGTTCCGGCAATTGCTCTAACCGGGCAGCGCAGTCATGTAACCCCTGCAAGCCCATTTGTTGCCAGTCTATGCCGCTTTCAGGTTGCCTCAAATACGCTTCTGCCGTTTCAAAATGTATAGACGGCGACAATTTTTGCTGGCGCTGAACCCGGGCATGCAAAGCTGCGCGTTGTTGCTCATTCGGCGTTAATAAATACGGATTTTGCTGCAGTTGTTTCTGCTGCTCCTCGGTCATTTCTCCGGTAATTTCGTGGCCCAATGCATTGACCACATATTCCAGGTACTGATTACGTGCGGCTATATTTAAAAGTCCGCGCTCGTCTAACGGAAATTGCAAAAACCAGATAAAAGGCTGTTGGTCATGTTGTTTATGCTGGAACAGTATTGCCAATTGAGCCTGCCGCGCTATGGGGTAGGGGTACGGACGTTGTTGTTGCTCAATGGCTGCAAACTCTTCTTGAGACAGCTCCGTCAGGCATCTGCCAATATCAAAAATTTTGTATTCGGCTTGGCCGGCTTGCAAAAACTCACCCAAGGTGGTGATGGTCGGTGCTGACACAGGCGCTCCCTTTTTGCTTGAATTTTAAGGCGTATTAAATCACTATGGCGCCATTATATCGGTTTATACAATGATGTGGTAACGGAGTCTGATATGGAGCAGTATCAGAAAGCCGCTCGATTGCTGGATAGAATAGAGCGTGAACTGAACAGTCTTGGCTTATGGCAGTCTCACCACCCGCCGGTGCAGGCGTTGGAGAGTCAGCAGCCTTTTGCTGTCGACACGCTGGAATTTCACCAGTGGCTGCAATTTATTATGCTTCCCCGAATGTGGGCGTTAGTGGATAGCAAGCGCCCTCTGCCTGAGGGGATTGCCGTTAGCCCCATGGCTGCGCATATATACCGCAGCGAGCTGGAACAATACGAACAGCTTATTGCACTGATACGTGAATTTGATGTGTTGCTCAGCGGAACTGACCCCTTGCAGGAAGATGTCTAACGGTGAGTCAGTTAGATCTTGTTTACCTGGATGAACACCTTGCCGTTATTAATAAGCCCAGTGGTTTATTGGTTCACCGAAGCCGTATAGCAAGCGGTGCCCGTGAGTTTGCAATGCAAATGCTGCGTAATCAACTTGGCTGCCACGTTTACCCTGTTCATCGTTTAGATCGCCCGACATCCGGTTTGTTGATCTTTGGCTTAAACAGTGATGTCGCCCGTACCATGACAGAGCAACTGACCGCGCGCGAAGTGAGCAAAACTTACCACGCTGTGGTAAGAGGTTACGTACCAGAAAACGGCACTATCGATTACGCACTGAAAGAAGAACTGGATAAGCTTGCTGATAAAGACGCGGATCCGGATAAAGATAAGCAGCCTGCGGTAACGCATTATCAGTGTTTAAAGCAGATTGAGCTGCCTTATAAAGTCAGTAAAAAACATGACACCACGCGCTACTCATTGGTTCAGATGCAACCGGAAACGGGTCGTAAGCACCAGTTACGTCGGCACATGGCACACATTCGGCACCCCATTGTCGGTGATACTAACCATGGTGATGGACGGCATAATAACTTTTTTCGCGAGCACTTTAATTGCCATCGTTTATTACTGGCAGCGACTGGGCTTAGCTTTAAACATCCGGTCAGTGGCGAATCCATAAACCTGGAAACACCACTGCCGGAAGAGTTTCACCAGCCATTTCTTAAGTAAAAGTTATTCCGCGCTGCGTAGCAGGGCATTGATACCCACTTTGGCACGAGTTTTAGCATCAACCCGTTTAACAATGATAGCAGCGTAAAGACTGTGCGTTCCGTTTGCGGAAGGCAAGGAACCGGGTACGACAACGGAACCTGAAGGTATGCGACCATAAAGAATGCGGTCATTTTCGCGGTCATAAATGCGGGTGCTCTGGCCAATGTAAACACCCATGGAAATCACCGCGCCTTCTTCAACAATAACGCCTTCTACAATCTCTGAGCGCGCACCGATAAAACAGTTATCTTCAATAATAGTCGGATTAGCCTGCAATGGTTCTAAAACCCCACCGATACCAACACCGCCTGATAAGTGAACATTTTTTCCAATTTGCGCACAAGAACCTACGGTAGCCCAGGTATCCACCATAGTGCCTTCACCAACGTAAGCACCAATATTGACGTACGATGGCATTACGACAACATTGCGGCCGATAAAGGCACCTTTACGAACCATCGCGGGTGGTACAACCCGCATGCCTTCGGCACGGAAACGGGCACTGTCATAGTCAGCAAATTTGGCCGGCACTTTGTCCCAGAAACGGGTTTCTCCGCCTTCAATCAGGTCGTTGTCGTTTAAGCGAAATGACAAAAGAACCGCTTTCTTAAGCCATTGATGAACAACCCATTCACCGGAAACTTTTTCCGCAACCCGTAATTCGCCACGATCAATTTCATCGATAACGTAACGTACGGCTTCGCGCAGGTCGTCGTTTTCGGTTCGGGCATTGATTTGATCACGTTGTTCAAATGCATCAATGATGCGCTGTTTTATGTTTTCCATGATAAGAATTTAAAACTCCAGGTCTTTGATAATTTTTGCTTTCAATGTTTTTTTCTGTTTGTCGCTAAGAGCGGTTTGTTGCTCGGTAGTGACAATAAATAAATCTTCTGCCTGCTCGCCTATGGTGGTGATTTTCGCCGCCAGCAGGATAACGTTCTGTTGCTGCAAAATAGCGGCAAGTTTAGCAATAAGCCCCGGCCTGTCCAGTGTTACCAGCTCGAAGGTGGTACGGCCGTGGTGTTTACTGGGTATAAAAGTGACCTCAGTTGCCACCGAAAAGTTCTTCATGCGACGCGATAATGGCCGTTTAGTGCTGGGAACGGGTATCCGTTTATGCAGGACATCCAGCAATTGTTGTTTTACCTCTTCAATACGATGAGGCTCTGTTAGCGGTTTGCCGTCTCGCTGTAGTACCACAAAGGTATCCATAACAAAGCCGTCGCGGGTAGCCAGAATTTGTGCATCCAGAATGTTGAGTTGCTGGCTGTCCAGAACGCCGGCAACCGAGGCAAATAAATGACCCTCTTCGTGGTGGTAGATAAACAACTCAGTTGTGCCGTAGTTGTTTTCGTCTCCAATGAGAATGAGCGGCAATTGCTCGCTTGGCAGGTTCAGAATATGCTGTGAATGCCAGCTGATTTGCTCTGCCGTATGGCGGAAGAAATAATCCGCGGTAAAACGCCCCCATAACGCCAGAATTTCTGCTTTTTCAAAGCCTGCGCTTAGTAGTAAGGCCATTGCACTGGCTTTATTTTCATTAATTTTTTGGCGAATATCCAGGGTAGGCTTATTACTGTCCTGCTGCAGTAAGTAAGAAGTGGCGTTATAAAGCTCTTCCAGTAAAGTTGCTTTCCAGTTGTTCCACAGCGACTGGTTCGTTGCCCGAATATCTGCCACCGTAAGACAGTAAAGGTAGTCTAACCGCTCGAGCGTAGAAACTTGATTCGCAAAGTCCTGGATGACTTCGGGATCATGAATGTCCCGCTTTTGCGCGGTAACCGACATGGTTAAATGGTGCCGCACCAGCCAGGCCACTAGCTCTGCGTCTTCTTCACTGTAACCGTGTTGGTGGCAAAAATTACGCGCATCCATTTCGCCAAGCTCTGAGTGATCGCCGCCGCGACCTTTAGCTATGTCATGGAAGATACCCGCCAGATACAGGCAATAGCGGCGATCCATTTGCGCAACCAGCTTTTCGCACAGCGGAAACTGATCCTGATAATCCTCGTCGCTAAAGCGGTACAAATTTCTTACTAAGCGAAAGGTGTGTTCATCCACTGTGTAGGCGTGAAAAAGGTCAAACTGCATTTGTCCGACAATCTGTTGCCACTGCGATAGGTAGCTTGCCAGCACACTGTGGTGATGCATCAGTGCAAAGGACAAACCACAGCCTCTGGGGTGCTGAATCAACTGATTGAATAAGTCCCGGCATTCTGGGTCATGGCTTAGCGGTTCGCTTAATTGGGCTCGGGCATTTCTGAGTAAACGTATGGTATTTGAATGTATGCCCTGTATTTGCGGATGTTCTGCAATGCAGACAAAAGCGCGGATAATATTGCAGTGATTATCGAATACATTGTCATGTCGTGCCGTTAACAGTTTATTCGCAACCGCAAAGTCATCGCTAATATGTTCAGCGTGTTGTAAGTCCTGTGTTCCTAATATTGCCTGATGAAAAAACTGCAGAAGCATCTGGTTAAGCTCGCTTACACGTAAAACCACTTTAAAGTAATCTTTCATCATGGTTTCAACGGATGCCTTACCGTCATTACCGTAGCCTAGGCGAACAGCAACGCCTGGCTGAAAGTCAAAGAGTAAGCGGTCTTCGCGTTTACCTGCTTCCAGATGAAGGGCAAAGCGTATGCGCCATAGCCAGTTCATGCAGTCACGCAGTTCAACGAATTCATCGGCTGTCATATAACCGTATTCAACCAGGTTTTCATCTGAGTGAGTACGGAAATGACGTTTAGCAATCCAGCCTACGGTCTGGATATCACGTAGCCCACCGGGGCTCGATTTAATATTCGGCTCCAGGTTATAAGATGTACTGTGATATTGCTGGTGGCGCTGCTTTTGTTCATCCAGCTTGGCTTGATAGAAATCCCGGCTTGACCAGGGGAAGTCATTTAACAACTGTTGATGAAATTCATTGTAAAGCGACTCAGCCCCTGAGAGGTATCGGCTTTCAATAAGGTTTGTGGCTATCGTGATATCGTTTTCTGACTGAGCGAAGCAGTCTTCGATAGTACGTACCGAATGGCCGATATCCAGGTGCAGGTCCCATAAAAAGGTAACAAACTGTCCGAGCTTTTCAGACAACTTAGCTTCGGCTTCAGCATTTTCCGGACCCACTAAAATGAGCAGGTCGATATCTGAACCCGGGTGCAGAGTCTCACGACCATAGCCACCCACAGCTAAGATACTTGCTGGCTCGTCTTCAAGCTGAAATTGCTGCCACAATTGGCTAATTAACTGGTCAAAGAAGGTCGCACGGTGATGAACCAGCTCATCGATATCGGCGGTGACAAAACGTGCTGCAGACCAGTTTTGGTAACTTTCTAAAAGCGCTTTGTAGTCTTTTAGGCAAGGTTGCAGGGTTCGGTCAGGCCAGCGCCCGTGAAAGTCTTTATCTTCTTGAACGTTAGCCATAGGCTCCCCCTGCAAATGCGTTAGCTGTGCTCGATAACTCGCGCTAAGTCTGACTCATCACTGCGCAGTGTCAGTACTTCAACACCGTTATCGGTAACTAATAATGTATGTTCCCATTGTGCACTTAAACTGCGGTCTTTAGTCAGTACGGTCCAGCCGTCCTTCATCAGTTTAGTATGACGCTTACCCACATTTACCATAGGCTCAATAGTGAAACACATACCGGCTTTCAGCTCTTCGCCGGTACCAGCCTCGCCGTAATGCAGAATTTGTGGATCTTCATGGAATACGGAGCCAATACCGTGACCGCAATACTCACGAACAATAGAGTAGCCATGACCCTCGGCGTGTTTCTGAATAACTTCAGCAAAGTCACCCAGCTTGATACCCGGCTTAACCATTTCTATGGCTTTATAAAGCGATTCCTGAGTTACCTTAATTAACCGCTCGGCCATTATTGAAGGTTTACCAACAACAAACATTTTCGAAGTGTCGCCATGGTAACCATCCAGTTTAACGGTAACGTCAATATTCATGATATCGCCGTCTTTCAGTTTTTTCGGGCCAGGAATACCGTGACAGACACAATGGTTAACCGAAGTACATATCGATTTAGGGAAACCGTGATAGTTTAATGGTGCTGGATAGGCGTTATGATCCGTAATGTACTTATGGCAGATATCATCCAGTTCTTCCGTGGTTACGCCGGGTTTGACGTACTCACCAATCATTTCAAGCACACTGGCGGCGAGCTTGCCTGCGGCGCGCATTTTTTCGATTTCTTCGGGTGTCTTAATTGAGATGGTCATTCTCTTCCTGTCCATGACTGCTGGAAAAGCCGACAGTTTAACAGTGACTGATAAAATTCGCTATCTTTGAGGTGGGTCAAAGCAGAAGTTAGCGAAGGTTTTTTGTTGTGCAGGGCTTGGCTTTATGGTATAAAACGCACGCTTTTTTGGCCTTATGCCAACAAAGTACACTTGTATGTAAATTATAATCCACACATACATCGACACATAAGGCGGGGTGCTTGTCCAAGAACAGGTCGGCTTATGGGATGTATGGAGGCTTAACCCCCTAAAAAGGAAAATATTATGGCTAACGTGTCAATGCGTGACATGCTGAAAGCGGGTGTCCACTTCGGTCACCAAACTCGTTTCTGGAACCCAAAAATGAAACCTTACATTTTTGGTGCTCGTAACAAAATTCATATCATTAACCTCGAAAAAACTGTGCCTATGTTCAACGACGCGTTGAGCTATATGCAGCACGTTGCTTCTAACAAAGGTAAAATCCTGTTTGTTGGTACTAAGCGCGCAGCAGCTGAAGCGGTTAAAGAAGCAGCCATTAACTGTGGTCAGTACTATGTAAACCACCGTTGGTTAGGCGGCATGTTGACTAACTGGAAAACAGTTCGTCAATCAATCAAGCGTTTAAAAGACCTTGAAACAATGAGCCAGGACGGTACTTTCGAGAAACTGACCAAGAAAGAAGCTTTGGTTAATACTCGTGAAATGGAAAAGCTGGAGAAAGGCTTAGGCGGTATCAAAAACATGGGCGGTTTACCTGACGTTCTGTTTGTTATCGACGCTGACCACGAACACATCTCTATTAAAGAAGCAAATAACCTGGGCATTCCAGTTGTTTCTGTTGTGGATACAAACTCTAACCCTGACGGTGTGGACTACATTGTTCCAGGTAACGATGACGCAATCCGTGCGGTTCAATTATACTTGAACACTGCTGCTGAAGCGGTAAAAGAAGCACGTACAGCGCAAGTTGAAGCGAAAGACTCAGACGATTTCGTCGAAGCAACTGAATAATCGAGGAATAGAATCATGGCTATTACAGCAGCTCTAGTTAAAGAACTGCGCGAGCGCACAGGCGCTGGCATGATGGACTGCAAAAAAGCATTGCAGGAAGTCGACGGTGATATGGAAGCGGCAATTGAACTGATGCGTAAAAGCGGTCAGGCAAAAGCAGCTAAAAAAGCAGGCCGTGTTGCGGCTGAAGGCGTTATCGTAGTGAAATCTGAAGGTAACCAGGCGACTTTGGTTGAACTGAACTGTGAAACCGACTTTGTTGCTCGCGATGACAGCTTCCTTGCATTCGGCGATAAAGTTATCAACGCAGCATTTGCTAATAAAGAAAATGACGTTGAAGCATTAAAAACAACTGACATCGATGGTCAGACTGTAGAGAAAACTCGCGAAGACTTAGTGGCTAAAATTGGTGAGAACATGAACGTTCGTCGTGTTCAAACTCTTGAAGCTGGCGACGTTGTTGCGACTTATACTCACGGTGCCCGAATTGGTGTTGCGGTTGCTTTAACCGGCGGTGACGAAGATCTGGCTCGCGACCTGTGCATGCACGTTGCAGCAAGCAGCCCGCAGTTCGTTAAGCCTGAAGACGTTGCAGCTGAAGTTGTAGAAAAAGAGCGTTCTATTCAGGTTGATATCGCAATGCAAAGCGGTAAGCCGAAAGAAATTGCTGAAAAAATGGTTGAAGGCCGTATGCGTAAGTTTACCGGCGAAATCAGCCTGACAGGTCAGCCTTTCGTTAAAGATCCATCAATGACTGTTGGTGAGTTACTGAAGAAAGCTGGTGCTGATGTTGTTACTTTCGTTCGCTTTGAAGTGGGTGAAGGTATTGAACGTAAAGAAGAAGATTTTGCTTCTGAAGTTCAGGCACAAGTGGCGGCAGCGAGTAAAGGCTAATAGCGTGGTCTCGACCAGCCCCATGAAATAGAAAATTATAAACCGCGTCTTGAGCGTTCAGGACGCGGTTTTTTTTAAACTAAAGGAAAGAGTAGAGGCAATGATGAGCACCCATCCGAAACCCAGTTATCGACGCATATTGTTAAAACTCAGTGGTGAAGCCCTTATGGGAGATGAGCCATTTGGTATTGACGCCAAAGTACTTGATCGTATGGCGCAGGAAATTAAAGAATTAGTTGAACTTGGGGTTCAGGTTGGTTTAGTCATTGGGGGCGGTAACTTATTCCGCGGAGAAGGCTTAGCAAAAGCGGGTATGAATCGTGTTGTGGGCGACCACATGGGCATGTTGGCAACCGTAATGAACGGCCTGGCTATGCGTGACGCTTTACACCGTGCCTTTGTTAACGCACGTTTAATGTCAGCTATTGAATTGACCGGTGTTTGTGACAGTTACAACTGGGCAGAAGCCATCAGTTTGCTAAAATCAGGACGTGTAGTGATATTTTCTGCAGGAACCGGTAATCCGTTCTTTACTACAGATTCTGCCGCTTGTTTGCGCGGTATCGAAATTGAAGCTGAAGTCGTACTTAAGGGAACCAAGGTTGACGGAGTATATTCTGATGACCCGGTGAGTAACCCGGATGCTACTTTGTATAAGCACATTAATTACGATGATATACTGGAAAAACAGTTAAAAGTAATGGATTTAGCGGCATTTACTCTGGCGCGTGATCACGCTTTGCCTATCCGGGTGTTTAATATGAATAAGCCGGGTGCCTTACGAGCCGTGATAATGGGTGAAGAAGAAGGTACACTTATCAGCAAGAACGCAGAGTAAACGCAGTTATTGAATAAAAGGGTATAAGACAGTGATAAAAGAAACTATAGAAGACGCTAAAGATCGCATGGAAAAAAGTGTTGAGTCGCTGCGCAGTCAAATGTCAAAAGTGCGTACAGGCCGTGCTCATCCAAGCATACTGGACAGTGTCATGGTGAACTATTACGGTACTGACACGCCTCTTAAGCAGTTAGCTAATATCACCACGGAAGACTCCAGAACTCTGGCTCTGACAGTGTTTGATAAGTCAGCTTCAGCGGCAGTTGAAAAAGCCATTATTAATTCTGATTTAGGTCTGAATCCGGCCTCAGCAGGCGCAGTTATTCGTATTCCATTACCTCCGTTGACAGAAGAGCGTCGTCGCGACTTAGTTAAAATTGTTCGTGCCGAAGCTGAGAATGGACGTATTGCGGTACGTAATATTCGTCGCGATGCTAATGGCGATATTAAAGATCTGCTGAAAGAGAAAGAAATTACTGAAGACGAAGAACGTAATGCTGAAGAAGAGATTCAAAAACTGACCGATAAATTCGTGAAGCAAATTGATGAAGCTCTGAAAGCAAAAGAAGCGGATTTGATGGAAATTTAACCATCAAACCGTCCCTACGTTGGTCTATGACGCCGTGTCAGGTATACTCGCACGGCGTTTTTTAATGTTTACGGCAGATTGAATGAAAGAATTACCGTCAATTGAGCAGTTAGTACCCAAGCATGTTGCCATTATAATGGATGGTAACGGGCGCTGGGCGAAACAACGCGGTAAAATAAGAACCTTCGGGCATAAAGCCGGCGCGGAAGCAGTGCGCAAGGCAGTTGCTTTTGCTCGCCGTAACGGTATTGAGTCACTGACTTTGTTCGCATTCAGTAGTGAAAACTGGAAGCGTCCGGCAACAGAAGTCTCGGTATTGATGGAATTGTTTATGTCAGTACTGAAAAGCGAAATTAAAAAATTAGATGACAACGATATTCGCTTGCGCATAGTTGGTGACAAAGAGGCTTTTTCAAAACGTTTGCAAAAGCGCATGAGCGAAGCAGAAGAGCAAACGCGAAGTAACAGCGGACTCAATCTAAACATAGCAGCGAACTACGGCGGCCAGTGGGATATTACACAAGCCAGTCGTAGATTAGCTGAGAGAGTGAAAGCGGGTGAAATAGAACCGGCGGAAATTACTGAACAGACAATAGCCGGCGAATTGATGATGGCAGACCAGCCTTTGCCGGATTTACTCATTCGTACAGGTGGTGAACATCGTATCAGTAACTTTCTTTTATGGCAGTTGGCTTATGCCGAACTGTATTTCACCTCCGTATTATGGCCTGACTTTGACGATACGGCCTTTGCTCAGGCAATTACAGATTTTGCGCAACGGGAACGCCGTTTTGGTTTAACGAGCGAACAATTAACCGTGCTAATGCAAGGCATAGAAACTCGGATAGAGGAATAACACTTGCTAAAACAACGTATTATTACAGCACTATTGCTGGTTCCGGTGGCACTGTACGGTGTTTTTATGCTGCCGTTGTGGGGCTTTGCTCTTTTCATTCAGGGGGTCCTTATGCTGGGCGCCTGGGAATGGTCTCCGCTAATGGGCGTGCGTCGCATTTCAGCGCGCATCGCTTACACCTTATTTGTCGGTGCCATAATTGGCGTGTTGTCCTGGCTGGCTCCCTACGAGCATTTGTGGGAGGGCGGTGAGCTCTCTAAACTCATCTATTACACCATTTTAGCCGGTGGTGTCTGGTGGGTCGTTGCGCTGGCAATGATCGTAAATTATCCCTCCAGCCGACGTATGTGGTCGCGAACCCGCGCCATTGTCGGCGTATTCGGTTTGTTAATTTTTATTCCTACCTGGGCGGCATTAGTCACGGTTCGCTCAATTGATATTGATGAGTCGCGCTTCTTTGGTGGCTGGGTTGTTCTCTTTATTTTACTGCTGGTTTGGGCTGCTGATGTTGGTGCGTATTTTGCCGGCGTGCGTTATGGCCGTAATAAAATGATGCCAGCGGTAAGCCCGGGTAAAACAATGGAAGGCCTTTGTGGTGGTGTGACCTTAGCTTTTGTAGTGATGATGGTTGTGGCGCACTGGACCAAAGTGCCGGCCGATCAATTTACCGGTTATTACTTAACCGGATTGTTTACCGTGGTTGCCTCAGTATTTGGTGATTTAAACGAAAGCATGTTTAAACGCAGCGCAGGGGTTAAGGACAGCGGCTCAATTTTACCCGGGCACGGGGGAATTCTAGACCGTATTGACAGTCTTACAGCTGCAGTGCCTATTTTCACCTTAGCTTATCTGGAGTTTTTGCATTAAACCTATGCGTCGAATAACAGTTTTGGGAGCAACCGGCTCCATTGGTCAAAACACATTGGATGTTGTTTCACGGCATCCGGATGACTTTCAGGTTTTTGCCTTAACTGCCCATAGCCAGGTTGGCGCTATGGCTGAGCTTTGTGTAAAGCATAATCCGCAATATGCGGTTATGGGCTCACAAAATGCCGCTGCTGAGCTCAAATCGCTGCTCGGTCAACAGACTTCAACTCAGGTTATGTATGGAGAGCAGGCTTTAGCTGAAGTCAGTTCAGCCAGTGAGGTGGATGTGGTCATGGCGGCTATAGTCGGTGCGGCCGGACTATCACCGACACTGGCTGCAATTGATGCAGGCAAAGACGTACTGTTGGCCAATAAAGAAGCCCTGGTCATGAGCGGTCAGTTGTTTATTGATCATGCTCAACGTTCCGGCGCTAGAATTATCCCGGTCGACAGTGAGCACAACGCTATTTTTCAGTGTTTACCCCAGGCTGCGCAGCAACAGGTTGGTACTATGGCGTTAGCGGAGCATGGCATACAGTATTTACTGTTAACCGGCTCCGGCGGTCCGTTTCGCGATATACCTCTTGAGGAGTTGCCGCAACAAACTCCGGGTGCGGCATGCAATCACCCAAATTGGTCCATGGGTCGGAAAATTTCAGTGGATTCCGCCACCATGCTGAACAAGGGGCTGGAATATATTGAAGCCCGCTGGTTATTCAATTGTTCACGCGACCAACTTAAAGTTGTTATTCATCCGCAGAGCGTTATTCACTCTATGGTGCAATACACCGATGGTTCCGTACTTGCTCAAATGGGCGAGCCGGACATGCGCACACCGATAGCCCATTCGTTGGGTTATCCCGAGCGTTTAGAAAGCGGTGTTGCGGGCTTAGATTTTACTCAAATAGCCGAACTGACCTTTAAGCAGCCCGAAGCGCAACGTTATCCGTGTTTACAGTTAGCGATAGAAGCGTGTTGGGAAGGGCAGTGGGCCACTACGGCTTTAAACGCGGCGAACGAAGTTGCCGTTGCGGCATTTTTACAAGAACAGGTTGGTTTTACTGATATTGCAAAGGTTTGTGATTCGGTATTGCAGTCAATACAAGCTGACGAGGCCGACAGCTTAGAGACGCTGTTAGCCATAGATAAACAAGCGCGTTTAGCGGCCAATAAGTGGTTGCAGGAGTACGCACAGTGATAGACGCAATTTGGTATTTCTTTTCCTTCGTTGTAACTCTCGGTATTTTAGTTGCTTTTCACGAGTTTGGGCACTTTTGGGTTGCGCGCCGCTGCGGTGTAAAAGTGTTAACTTTCTCGGTTGGTTTTGGCCGGGCGATATGGAAACGTGAAGGCAAAGACGGCACGGTTTATCAACTGGGGATTATTCCCCTTGGTGGCTACGTTCGCATGCTGGACGAACGTATTGATGATGTCAGCGAGGAAGAGCGAGATGTTAGCTTTAACGCGCAATCAGTATATAAACGTTTTGCGATAGTTGCTGCCGGTCCAATCGCGAACTTTGTTTTAGCGGTCGCTGTTTTATGGTTAATGTTTGGCATTGGTGTTCCAACGGTGAAACCGGTTATAGGCGATGTAAAAGCCGGCTCTGTTGCAGCCGAAGCTCAGCTTGAAAGAGGCAGCGAAATTCTCTCAGTTGATAATGTTGAAGCCTATGACTGGCAACAGGTTCAGCTGGGGCTTATGTCGGCAATTGGCGACGATGAAACAGTACTCACATTAAGAACGCCGGACGGTGATGAAGTAAAACGCACACTGAATTTAAGTGGCTGGCAGTTTGATCCGGAAACGGAATCGACCTTTGGCAGTTTGGGAATTGAGGTTTATCAACCCGCTGTTTATACCGAACTTAGCCAGGTAGAAAGTGGCTCCCCAGCCGAGGCCGGCGGATTAAAAGAAGGTGACACAATCACCCGAATTGGTGATGAAAATGTCGAAAGTTGGACTGAAATACGTAAAATAATCGCTGAATCGGCGGGACAGGACGTTTTATTTACGGTTCAGAGGAATCAGGTTGAGCAGCAAATTTCTGTTCAAATAGGGGAACGGGAAAGCCAAAATGGTGTCATAGGCTACCTTGGCGTAGTTCCGGTAACAGAGCCTTTGCCAGAGGATTACGTTTTCACGCATCAATATGGTTTTTTTAGCGGCTTAGCGAAAGGCGCAGAAAAAACTTGGGAATTGATGGTTGTTAGCGTGAAAATGATAGGTAAACTGCTGACCGGAGATGTTTCTGTAAAGAACCTGGCAGGGCCTTTAAGTATTGCCGAAGGTGCTGGAGTTAGTGCCAGCAATGGGTTCGTTTATTTTTTAAGTTTTTTGGCGCTGTTAAGTGTCAATTTAGGGATAATTAATTTATTACCTTTACCGGTATTAGACGGCGGTCATTTGATGTTTTACAGCATTGAATGGGTGCGCGGTAAGCCGGTATCCGAAAGAGTGCAAGACGTTTGCTATAGGATTGGTGGGGTGCTGGTATTCGCGTTGATGGCGTTAGCAATATCAAATGACATCGCCCGTTTCGCATTCTGAGTCACGAATTAACAATAAGTAGCTAGTGATAATGACGTTTAAAAAGCTGTTAGTGAGTGCCATGATTGCAGGTGCAGTAGCACCAGCCTACGCACAAGATGAATTTGTTGTCGAAGATATTGAAGTTAAAGGGTTACAACGTGTTGCGTTAGGCGCAGCGTTAACCTACATACCTGTGAGAGTCGGTGACGAAGTTAGCGAGTTGCAAATTCGCAGCGCTATTCGTTCACTTTATTCTTCTACTCATTTCGACTATATCGATGCGCGCAGAAGTGAAGACACTTTGATCTTCACCGTTAGTGAACGGCCAACCATTGCCGAAATCACCTTTGAAGGTAACAGCGATATTAAAGACGAGCAGCTTCAAGAGAGCCTGGTTGATAATAATATTGTTACTGGTGAGCCTTTAGACAGAACCACTATTTCAGGCATAGAAAAAGGTCTGGAAGACTTTTATCACAGCGTTGGTAAATACAATGCGTCGGTAGAAGTGCAGGTTGTGGACTTGCCGCGTAACCGTGTTGAGTTGCGTATGAATTTTGAAGAAGGCGATGCCGCTGAAATTGCACAAATCAACATTGTGGGCAACAAGGCGTTCGCTGATGAGCTATTACTGGATACCTTTGAACTTCGGGATAGCCTTCCATGGTGGAACTTTATAGGTGAAAAGCGTTACCAGAAACAACAGTTAAGCGGTGACCTGGAAACCTTAGAGTCATTCTATCGTGACCGCGGTTATTTGCGCTTCCGGGTGGAGTCTGTACAGGTTTCTATGACGCCGGATCGTGAAGGTATTTATATCACCATAAATGTGAATGAGGGTGATAAATACAATATTAGCGAAACGGACGTTATCGGCGACTTGAAAGGGCATGACGAGCTGGTTGGAAAAATCGCTAAAATAGAAGAAGGTACGCTTTATAACGCGGCACAGGTTACTTACATTGAAGATATGATCAGCCGTTTTTATGGGCGCTATGGTTATGCGTACCCAGAGGTTAAGGCTATTCCTGAGCACGATGACGAAGATAAAACTGTTAAAATTACGTTTTCAATAAATCCCGGAAAACGTGTCTATGTTCGCCACATTAACTTTGAGGGCAATGGCGCGACCAAAGACAGGGTGTTACGCCGCGAAATGCGCCAACTTGAAGGTGCCTGGTTGTCTGATAGCAACATTGAACAAGGTAAAGTTCGTCTTCAACGTCTGGGATATTTCGAAACCGTAGAAACCTCTACTGAACGGGTTGAAGACAGTGATGATCAGGTTGATGTGACTTACAAGGTTAAAGAGCAACCTTCAGGTTCCTTTAATGCCGGTATCGGTTACGGCGATTACTCTGGTTTGCAGCTTAATGCCGGTGTTCAGCAAAACAACTTTTTAGGTACCGGTAACCGGGTTGGTTTCAATATCAGCACCAGCCGGTTTAATAAAAACGTCAGCTTGTCGTATTCTGACCCTTATTTCACCATGAATGGCGTTGGACTTTCAGGTCAGGTTTATATGAGTGAGTTTGACGCGGGTAATGCGCAAAACCTCGTAAACTATAACCAGAAAACCTATGGGGTATCGACTGGACTTAATTTCCCAATTGATGAAATTAACCGCTTAAACTTTGGTATTGGTTATAAAAACCAGGAAGTGAGCGTAAATTCACAGAACCAGAGTATTGAGCAAATTCAGCAGTTTTACCGGTCTTATCTGGATGACCAGAATCCCGAAAGGCCGATTAGTTTCGACATTTATGAACTGAACGCAGGGTGGTCACGGGTAACATTAAACCGAGGACAGTTCCCGACAAGTGGTTCGTCGCAGCGTGCCAGTGCTGAAGTTTCAGCGCCATTTAGTGACGTAAAGTATTTTCGTTTAAACTATGAATACAAACATTATTACCCGCTAAGTCGTGACCAGCAGTGGTCATTTCTCACCAGACTGAATTTAGGTTATGGTAACGGTTACGGTGAAGACAATGCAGGAAATGATTACCTGTTGCCGTTCTGGGAGTACTTCCGTATTGGCGGTCAGGGCGACTTACGTGGTTTCGAACCGAATACTGTCGGTCCCAGAGCTGTGTATGTTGTACCTGAATCGGTCAACTCAGAGGGTATCCCGGACTTTACCGGGTTGCCGACACCGAACTACAGTTCAGAAACGGGTAATCAGCAGTTGTTTGTGCAAAACAACTATTCTTTAGGCGGTAACGCTAAAGTGTCTGGTGGACTGGAACTAATTGTACCGACGCCATTTGTTGACGAAGGTATGCGTAATAGCATACGAACTAGTGTCTTTGTTGATTTTGGTATGGTTTGGGATACTGAATTCGACTACGATAGATACAAGGACTTGGAAAATACCAGTCCACAACCGTTAACCGACTATAGTTCGCCGGGAGACTTCCGTGCATCGGCTGGTGTGTCAGTGCAATGGATATCTCCAATGGGTCCATTAACTTTCTCGTTAGGTCGGGCTTTGAAAGAAGTTGAGGGTGATGAAACCCAAGTGTTCTCATTTAATATCGGAACCACATTCTGATTATAATAATCAAATATAGTAATAAAATTTGAAGGAGTTTTACCTTGAAAAAGTTAATTAAATCTACAGCTGCAGCGGTTGCTGTTTCCACAGCGCTTTTTGCTGGTGCCGCACAAGCACAACAAAAAATTGGTGTGGTCGATATGATGGAAGTATTCCAGCAGTTACCACAACGTGAGCAAATTTCCGAGCAACTGCAAACTGAGTTTCAGGATCGCTTTGAAGAAATGCGTCGCCTTGAACAGAAAGTTCAGGAGCTGCGTCAAAAGCAGGAACGCGATGCGTCAATCATGTCTGCTTCTGAGAAAACTCAGTTAGAGCGTGATCTTGAGCAAACTATCTCTGAAGCACAGCTGAAGAGCAAAGCGTTACAAGAAGATACTCGTAGTCGCCAAAATGAAGAACGTAACAAGTTACTTGGAAAAGTTCAGGACGCGATTACTGCTGTTGCAGAAGCTAAAGACTACGATATGGTTCTTGAAAGCAACGCAGTTACTTACATGAAAGCCGATAATGATTTGTCTGGTGCTGTTGTCGAGAAAATGACCTCAGGTAACTAATTTATGGCTGAGTACACATTGCAGCAGTTGGCTGACCATGTGGGTGGGGAGGTGCGAGGTAATTCGCAGCTCCCCATTTTGCGCGTGGCAACCTTGCAGTCTGCTACTGGTGACGCTATCGCGTTTTTAGCGAATAACCGTTACAAAAGCCAGTTAGAAACAACCTCTGCCGGCGCAGTTATTGTCTCTGAAAGAGACGACAGCGAGGCGATTGATAACGCGATTCGGGTGTCCAACCCTTACGCGGCTTTTGCTCGAATAGCGCAGCTATTAGACACCACGCCGAAACCTGCGAAAGGTGTCGCTGAATCTGCGAAAATCGCGCAGTCAGCCAGCATAGGCAAAAATGTTAGTATTGGCGAATATACGGTCATTGATGATGGCGCTATAATTGGTGATAACACCAGTATTGGACCACATTGCTATATTGGCCCTGAAACGCAAATTGGCTCTGGATGCACACTTTGGTCAGGCGTTAAAATCTACCATCGCTGTATTATTGGCGATGATTGCCTGTTTCATTCCGGTTCTATTATTGGTGCGGACGGTTTTGGCTGGGCACCTGATAATGGGAAATGGCTAAAAATCCCTCAGTTGGGTCGTGTTGTTATTAAAAACAACGTTGAAATTGGTGCCAGTACAACGGTCGATCGTGGAGCGCTGGACGACACCATTATTTCGTCGGGTTGTATTATTGATAATCAATGTCAGATAGCACATAACGTTTTCATTGATGAAGACACGGCTATTGCAGGCTGTACTGTACTCGCAGGTAGCTGCCGCATTGGTAAGCGCTGTATGATAGGCGGAGCTTCGGCTATTAACGGTCATATTAGTGTGTGCGACGACGTGCAAATTATGGGATTTGCTATGGTGATAAAAGAAATCACCGAGCCAGGTGTTTATGCGTCAGGTATTCCTGCCAGTGGACACCGCGAATGGCGACGTAATGGAGCGAGATTCCGTCAGCTGGATGATCTTTTCAAGCGTGTCAAAGAGTTAGAAAAACAAGCTGACGATAATAATTGAGTAAGGTGAAAGGTTTGAAAATTACGGAATCAGGGTTTGATATTCAGGGCGTATTAGATTTACTGCCTCATCGTTATCCGTTTTTATTAATAGACAGAGTTATAGAAACAAACTCTAAAGACTCGTTGCACGCGATTAAAAACGTGACTTTTAATGAGCCTATGTTTAATGGGCATTTTCCGGCGAAGCCTATTTTCCCGGGAGTGTTATTGCTCGAAGCTATAGCTCAGGCTTGCGGTTTATTAGGCTTTAAAATTACCGAAAGCAAGAAGAATGCAAACGATTTGTACCTTTTTGCCGGTATCGATAACGCCCGCTTTAAACGTCAGGTTATCCCGGGTGATACCGTTGATTTCTTTGTTACCTTCGAAAAAGAACGTCGTGGTATCTGGAAATTTACTGGTCGCGCGGAAGTCGACGGTGACGTTGCCTGTACTGCTGAAATCATTTGTGCAAGAAGAGAAGTTTAAGTGATTCACGAAACCGCAATTATCGACCCCAGCGCCAAACTCGGTACTAACGTTAGTGTCGGTCCATGGACGGTTATTGGCCCCGATGTTGTTATCGGCGACAACTGCGATATCCGCTCACACGTTGTTTTAAAAGGCCCGACAACCATTGGTAAAAACAATACCATTTATCAATTCGCGTCGGTTGGTGAAGACTGTCAGGATAAGAAATACGACGGCGAACCGACTGAGCTTGAGATTGGTGACAACAACGTCATCCGCGAGTCGGTAACCATTCACCGTGGTACGGTGCAGGATAACTCGTTAACCAAAATTGGCGATAATAACCTGTTTATGGCTTACGTACATGTTGCTCATGATTGCGTCATAGGTAATGACAATATCTTTGCTAATCAGGTCACTCTGGCCGGCCATGTTCACGTAGGTGACTGGGTTATTCTGGGTGGCATGAGCGGTGTGCATCAATTTTGTCATATTGGTTCCCATTCTTTTGCCGCGGTTAATTCTATTATCGTTCAGGATATTCCTCCCTTTGTGATGGCGCAGGGCCATAACGCCAAGCCTAGAACAATCAATGCCGAGGGCTTAAAACGTCGCGGCTATACACCCGAACAAATCCAAAATGTGCGTCGTGCCTATAAAATATTGTACCGCTCCAGCCTGACTGTAGACGAAGCTCTGGAAGGTATTTCTGCATTAAATGAACCGGCGCTGGATGGCTTTAAAGCTTTTGTTGAAAACAGTTCACGAGGCATTATTCGTCCGTAATGAACCGCAACCAGCCGCCTAAAATAGCTATTGTTGCCGGTGAGCACTCGGGTGATCTGTTAGGCGCCGGGCTAATGCAGGCCATTGCTAAACGTCACCCCAATGCAACTTTTATTGGGGTCGGCGGGCCTTTAATGGCAGAGCAGGGGATGAACTCGTTCTTTGCTATGGATGATTTGGCTGTTATGGGCATTGCTGAGGTTTTTCAGCAGCTTCCTAAGCTGCTAAAACACAGAAAAAACCTGGTCAACTATCTCATTTCTGAGCAACCGGATGTGATGATAGGCATTGATGCCCCTGATTTTAATCTGACGGTTGAAGCTCGCCTTAAAAAAGCCGGTATTTCTACTATTCATTATGTCAGTCCATCTGTCTGGGCATGGCGTGAGGGGCGTATCAAAGGAATAAGAAAGTCCGTAGATCACGTACTGTGTTTATTGCCTTTTGAGAAAGACTTCTACGACAGACACCAGCTACCAGCAACTTTTGTTGGTCACCCTCTGGCGGATGATATTCCTATGCAGTGGCAACAAACGGAAGCACGTAGCGAGCTGAAACTTGAACCTGATGCTACGTATCTTGCCATTTTACCTGGAAGTCGTAAGGGTGAGATTGCCCGTATGGCGCCGGTATTTTTGAAGGTGGCGAACAAGCTAGCAAAAAAATATCCAGAACTACGCTTTGTTGCCCCTATGATAAGCGAAGCTCGCGCCACACAATTCCGGGAATTAGTTGATCAGTACAGCCCCGATCTGAATATTGCATTACCTGTTGGTGAAAGCCGAAAAGTCATGGCGGCAGCCAATTATTTACTGCTAACGTCGGGAACTGTTGCGCTTGAAGCCTTGCTGATTAAACGGCCAATGGTGGTAGCTTATCGTTTTCATTGGTTATCTTATCAAATCATTAAACGTTTATTTCACGCACCTTTTTTCTCCTTACCTAACCTCTTAGCGGATAAAGAAATTGTGCCGGAACTGGCTCAATCAGAAGCCTCGGAAGAAGCAATCGAACAAGCGCTAGTGCGGTTGATTGAGCAAGATAACCAGCCGCTGCTAGATCAGTTTACGAATATTCACCAGCAATTGAAGTTGTCGGCGAGCGAAAAAGCCGCTGATGTGGTTGAATCCTTTCTATAGTTCTATTTTTTAGAATAATAAATAGAAAATAATGCGCTAATAATTCCAAAAAATAGACTCTATTATAAGGGTATACCAACTTAAGGAGTTTATTATGGGTTTATTAGTTGATGGTCAATGGCACGACAAGTGGTATGACACCAAAAAACACGGTGGCCGCTTTGTTCGCAGCGAATCACAGTTTCGCAATACCGTAGCTCAGGGCACTGAGTTCGAGCCTGAATCAGGGCGTTACCACCTTTACGTTTCTTACGCCTGTCCGTGGGCTCACCGGGCGCTTATCTTCCGTAAATTAAAAGGCCTGGAAAGTCACATTGATGTTTCCGTTGTGCACCCGCTGATGCTGGAGAATGGCTGGGAGTTTTCAGACGCACCGCTTAACGAGCCATTGTATGATGCCGACTTTCTTTATCAGCTGTATTTAAAAGCCGACCCGGAATACACCGGGCGAGTAACCGTTCCGGTGCTATGGGATAAGAAAAATCAGACCATAGTGAACAATGAATCAGCCGAAATTATCCGTATTTTCAATTCAGCGTTTAACAAGCTGACCGGGAATACGCTGGACTTCTTTCCTGCAGATAAGCAAAAGCAGATAGAAGACGTTAATGAGTGGGTTTACAACGACATTAACAACGGCGTTTACCGTAGTGGCTTCGCGACTACACAGCAGGCGTATGAAGAAGCGTATGAATCGCTATTTGCTGCCTTAGACAAAGTAGAGAGTATTCTTAGTCAGAGCCGATATTTAGCCGGTGACGAGTTAACCGAGGCGGACTGGCGCTTATTTACTACTTTGGTTCGTTTCGATGCCGTTTATTTCGGGCACTTTAAAACCAATAAGAAGCGCATCGTTGATTATCCCAATATGTGGAATTACTTGTTGGAGCTATACCAGCACCCGGGCGTAGAAGAGACCGTCGTGATGGACCACATTAAGACGCATTACTATGCCAGCCATAAAACCATTAATCCGACACAAGTAGTGCCTAAGGGGCCGGAAATCGATTTTCACCAAGCACATAACCGGGGTAACAAAGGGAGTAGCCAGTCATGAGTGTTATTTTAGCCAAACACCGGGGAATGCCGGCGCAGGATGGCGCGGGAGTTAAACTTACTCGTATTATTAATCAGCCGGGGCTAAAACATCAGGATCCGTTTTTAATGCTGGACGAGTTTCGTTCTGATAACCCTGACGATTATATTGCTGGTTTTCCGCCGCACCCACACCGTGGTTTCTGTACCCTGACCTATATGTTGGCAGGTACTATGGAACATAAAGACTCTGTGGGTAATAGCGGTGAAGTTGATGCTGGCGGTGTGCAGTGGATGAAAGCGGCGAAAGGTATTATTCACGCGGAAATGCCAAAGCAAATTGAGGGCCTTATGTGGGGTTTTCAGCTATGGGTTAACTTGCCGGGCGATGAAAAAATGAGTGATCCTGAGTGGCACGACTATCCGGCAGCCAGCATTCCTGAAGTGAAAAATGGTGATGCTCTGATCAGGATTATTTCAGGGAAATACCAGCAGCAGGAGGGTCCAGTAAATGCTCCGGGACGAGACTTTCAAATGCTCGATGTTCACTTAGAAAGTGACAGCTTCAGTTTGCCGTCACAAGGGCAAAAACGACGCTTGGTTTATGTTTATCAGGGTGAGCTGACAGTGAATGGTGAGGCCGCGAAAGAGGGCGAGTTGATCTTGCTTGATCCTGCTGAAACATTAGATTTTTCCGCTATTGAAAATGCGCGCTTTATCTTATTGGCCGCTAAACCTATTGAAGAACCCATTGCCCAATACGGTCCTTTTGTCATGAATTCGTCGGATCAGATTGAGCAGGCTATTAAGGATTATCAATCAGGTCAGTTAGCCGCTAACCAAAAACTAAGCTAGCGCAGTTCCAGCCCTTCAGTTTGCTCCAGTAACCGCTCATAGCGGTTACTGTGGCTACTGGATAATTGCAGTCCTTCTAAGACTTTAAAGCAATTATCACATTCTTTCTTAAGCCGAACTCGCTCTCCACCCGGTGTTTCTTCAACATAACGGACGGCGGCCTGAATGAAGTTAAGCGCGGCGCCGCTGTTCATTGGCGCGGCTTCCATGGCTTTACGAAACAGCTCCAGTGCACGAATGTAGTCGCCTTGCTGGTATGCATCTAAGCCTGCTTTGTGAACCTCAAAGAAGTTATCCTGCTGTTTTTGAGCAGCAGCTAAGCGCGCCTGTAAAATTTTAGAGGTGTAACTGTCAAGAGTCGGGTTTTCGTCCTGATTCTCTGCCAGGGCATTTGCTTTTTCATACTCTCCGACATCCAGCAAAATGGCGATAACGTCAGGTAATAAGTCTTTATTGATAGGCTGGTTGTGCGCCAATTTTTCGCCAACAACTTCGTTTAAGCGTTGCTGAGCCTCGCGTAAACGACCATTAAATGAATCAATACGCGATAATAAAATGGATTCCAAATCCTCAAACGAAATATCGGCATGCAACAGATGCTCGTCATAGCGGGCACGCTGTAGCTCCATTGTTGCTTCTGTCTGATACTTACTGATTTGCTGCGGTGTATCACTATTTTCGGCCGCATCTAAAATACTGCGTAAATAGTTACACAAGTGATGCGCGTTACGAAAAACCGATTTACGGGCTATTTGCAAAACGTTGTTCATGGCTTGCTTGGCAATATCAAAGTCGCCGTTGTCGCGGGCAATATGAGCCAGCTTAGTTTGTCTTTCAATTGAAAATGGCGCCATAGTAATGGCATCACGGGCGCTCTCCAAAGCGTCTTCCAACTGTTGCTGTTGAAGATAACACTCGGTTTTCAGATCATAAGCTTCAACAGCATTAGGCATGCGCTTAATTAAATGATTAAGAATATTCAGCGCTTCTTCGGGAGAGTTTTGTAATAACCGTGTTTCAGCCAGTTTTAGAAAGACCCAACTGTGGGAGTTTTCTTCCAGCAATTCTTTAATTGCCGTTTCCGCTTTATCCAATTGCCCGGTTTTGTTGTACAACTCAATTTGCAGTTTGCGGCAGTAATTACTGTAACGGCTGTTAGACTGAATATGTTTCTGGCAGGCATCAATACAGGCTTCATAATCATGATTGGTCAGCGCTTTGAATACGTCTTTTAACCACATGCGGCGTTTATAAGCCCGCACCAGACGGGAGCGCAACACACGATGTGAAAACGGTTTCATCAAATAATCATCGGGTTGCAGTTCCAGTGCGCTGAGTACCATAGGGCGAGTGTTGTCGCCGGTAATAATAAAGAACAGAGTGTGCTCTTTCATTAACCCACGAACTTGCAGTTCTTCTAAAACCTGACGGCCATTGCGCCCCCGCCCTAAGTTATAGTCTACCAGCAGAATATCGTGCGGATTTTTGATGTAAGCGGCAATGCCGGCTTCGCCAGTGGTCTTGACTTGTACGTCCTGCGCCCCCAAGTTTAACAGCAAGCCTTTGAGCATGACCTGAAAGGGCTTCTGGTCATCTATTAATAATACGCGTTTATTATTGAGCTCTAAGGTTTTGTCCATTTGTGTCAAACAGTATCCTGATCTTATTCATACCGACAGCATACTGGCTAATTTCAATAATGTTAAGCGGCAACGGAGGCTGATATGAAAGCAATTGCTATTTCCGAACAAAAAGTACACTGGAAGAACCATCCTGAGCTGGACGAACCTCAAGCTAATGAAGTTCAGCTGCGGGTATTAAGTGCCGGTCTGAATCGTGCCGACTTAATGCAAATAGCCGGGAAATACCCACCACCTAAAGGCGCGTCAGCTGTTCCCGGCTTAGAAGTCTGCGGTGTTATAGAAAAAGTGGGTAGCGAGGTCAATGGTTGGCAAACCGGGCAACGTGTTAGCGCGTTATTGGCTGGCGGCGGCTTTGCTGAGCAGGTGAATGTTTCCGCTGAACAAATACTGGAGGTGCCAGAAAGCTGGAGTCATGAAGAAGCTGCGGGCTGGCTGGAAACCTTTGCTACGGCTTATCTTAATGTCTATCAACTAGCTGGCTTAAAACCCGGAGAGAGGGTATTAGCTCATGCGGGTGCAAGTGGCGTAGGCTCATCATTAACACAGCTGTGCCGGGAAAGCGGTAACGAACTTATCGCCATAGTGGGTAGCGGAGAGAAAGCAGAGTTTTGTCTTAAACTGGGTGCAAAGCATGCAATTAACCGCCATAAACAGAACATTGTTGAAGAAGTTAAAGACTTGGGTGAAGTTGACGTTATTCTGAATCCTGTTGCCGGTGAGTCCATAGCAAAAGACCAGCAGTATCTGGCACAGGATGGTCGTATTATTTTAATTGGCTTAATGGCTGGCTTGACTGGTGAAGTTGATTTCGGGCGAATGCTGATGAAGCGTCAAAAGCTGATTGGTTCAACCCTTAGAGCATTATCACCGGAACGCAAAGGGCAAATTTTACAAGGTTTGTGGCGTGATTTTGGTGATAAGTTTAAAAGCAGCACCATAAAACCCATTATTGATGAGGTTTTTGCAGCTGACGATATTCAGCAGGCAGTGGATTATGTTGCAGATAATAAAACTCAGGGTAAGGTGGTTATAACGCTTTCGGAAGAGTAATTCAGGCTGAGAGCTAACTGGCGGTGCAGTAAAGAAATGGTGGAGGGGGCAGGATTCGAACCTGCGAAGGCTGAGCCGTCAGATTTACAGTCTGATCCCTTTGGCCACTCGGGAACCCCTCCACTCAAGAGGCGCGTATAATAACAGTCTTAGCTTAGCTGTAAAGAGAAAACTTAAACTTTTAGGACTTTGGCCGATACAGAAGTATCTGTAACCGATTATCCAGAGTCTTAATGAGTCAATTTTCAGCTGTACAGAATGCTGCTGTCGAAAACCAGGCCGCTCATTTCTTTGAGCAACACGCGAGCGAAGCAGTTAACCACGGCTTCGCAGGCGAGTTTGCTTATTGGGTATCTGCGTTGGGTGACGACCCGGTTATTTCTGAACGCCCTGCGCAAGTTAACTGGCAAAGAAGCATTGGTGCAGGCAGGGCGCGACCTTTAGATGCAAAGCCGGGTATGGTGCTTGCTAGCGGTGTCTATGCAACAGTCAGCCAGTTGTCAGACTTTAAACTACAGGACGCAACTCATCCTCAGCCGCTTATTCCCGACGCAACACCTGATCGTTTGCCCCTGGAGCTTCTTCACAACCTGGACTGGCGTGTTCGTCAGCGGCTGGAAAAGAAAAAGCAGCCACAAACGGAAGAAAAAGACGAGTACAAACACAAAGGGCCCGCTGGCCTATACGATGTTCTGCAAAAACTGGGCATTACTCATTAGCGCTTAACTTGATTCTTTTCGGAGAGTTTCGCACAAGCAGTTTCAGCTGCTCTCGCTATGCGGCATAATGGTATTATCATTTCGCTAATTTCCAAAACCCATGAAGCAACTCCGCCCAGAGGATGAAGACCGTATTGATGCTTTTACTGAGCATCTCTGGCTGCATCATGGTTCCAGTAATAATACTCAAGCCGCGTATCGCAGTGACTTACGCCGTTATTGTGAATATTTGCTATCGCTTAAAAAATCCTTAATGGACACCGATGAAGTGGTGCTGCAGGACTACCTGTTGTGGCGGCGTATGCAAGGCTTATCGCCACGAAGCACCTCGCGTTTTTTAAGTTCGACGAAGAAATTCTTCCAGTTTGCTGTAAAACAGCAGTGGGTGGCAGTAGACCCAACCGCACGCTTAAAACGCCCTAAATTACCGCAAAGCATTCCACATTCGTTAAGCGAAGACGATGTGATTTCTTTATTGGAACAACCTGATACAGAAACTCCGATTGGTCTGCGTGACCGGACGATGTTGGAAGTGCTCTATGCCACCGGATTACGGGTAACCGAACTTATTCGCCTGCAATATGACCAGTTGAGCCGCCAGCAAGGCTTAGTTCGGGTTGTCGGCAAAGGTAATAAGGAACGCTTAGTGCCTTTGGGTGAGGAAGCGCTGGAGTGGCTGGACAATTATTTAAAGCACGGACGTCCGGCAATAACGGATAAGAGCAGTCCCTGGATATTCGTTACACAGCGAGGCTCGTTATTAACACGTCAGGCATTTTGGTACAGATTAAAGCATTACGCCGAACAAGCCGGCATTTACGCACATTTGTCGCCACACACTTTACGCCATGCTTTTGCCACGCATTTGCTGAACCATGGTGCCGACTTACGTGTCTTACAGCTATTGTTAGGTCACAGTGATTTATCTACCACACAAATTTATACCCAGGTTGCACGTGAACGTCTGCAGGCCTTACATGCTCAGCATCACCCGCGCGGCTAATTGCATTTTGGCTGGTAACAGGGTAGGGTTCGGACAGTTAATTTAAGAGGTATTTATGCGCAATTTAATGTCTGTAGTTGGATTAGTAGGGCTGGTTGGTGCGAGTTTTAGTGCGCCGGCAATTAGTGCTGAACAAAATGAAGTTGACACCCGGCACCTGAGTAAAGTTGGTATTGAAGTGTTGTCGACAGAGCCCGGTGAAATTGATGGCTATGTCCGTGCGGTGACTAATCAGGGCATGTTTTATGTGTCAGATGATGGTGAACGGCTTATTAGTGGCAATGTGTTTGATATAACCGGTAGTGAACCAGAAAACTTAAGTGAAGCGGGTATGGCTAAAGTTCGCCTGAAAATGCTGAAAGGCTTTGAAAACGATATGATCGTGTACCCGGCTGAGAATGAGAAATATCAGGTAACGATTTTTACTGACACTACCTGCGGTTATTGTCAGCGCCTGCACGAGAACATGGACAGCTATCACGCCGAAGGCATTACTATAAAATACCTGGCCTTTCCCCGTGGCGGCATGAGTAGCAAAGGTGGGCAACAGCTACAAACGGTTTGGTGCGCCGATGATAAAAAAGCGGCCATTACCGCCTTTAAAGAAGATGAAAATTACCGTGGCGACTCAAGTTGTTCCAATCCGGTTGCTGATCACTACCAACTGGGCAAATCTTTTGGGGTAAGTGGTACTCCGGCTATTGTTCTTCCCGATGGTCGTTTAGTACCGGGAGCGCTACCTGCATCACGTTTAATTGCTGAAATTAAAAAAGGTGAGTCACAGTAATTCATGAGTGATTACGAAATACGTCGTTATCAAGTCGTTGACGATGACTTTTTGCCGCAACAAATACCGCCTTTGTTGCGGCAAATTTATGCCCGCCGGGGTGTCCGTCGTGCTGACGAATTATCTTTGAAAGCCTCCGGGTTACTGCATTTTTCTTCGTTAAAAGACATCAGTAAAGCCGTTGAACTGCTGCAAAATGCGTTAAAAAACCAAGAAAAGGTTTGTATTTGTGGTGATTTTGATGCCGATGGCGCAACCAGCTCGGCATTAATGGTGTCGGCCTTGCAAGCCTTTGGTCTGCACCAAGTGGGGTATCGTGTACCGAATCGAATGACTGACGGCTATGGTTTGTCTGTTGCCATGGTAGAACAACTGGCTGTAGAGAATGTGCAGTTAATTGTAACTGTCGATAACGGCATTGCGGCGCATGAAGCTATTGCACTTGCTCGTGAAAAGGACATACAGGTGCTGGTTACCGACCACCATTTACCGCCTGAAGAGCTGCCTCTGGCTAATGCGATAGTGAACCCGAATCAGCATGGCTGTGAGTTTCCCAGTAAAAATTTAGCGGGTGTGGGTGTGGCGTTTTATGTCCTGCTTGCGTTGCGTTCAGCGTTACGTGAACAAGGTGTTGAGCCTTTACCTAACCTGGCCGACTGGCTGGATCTCGTTGCTCTTGGTACTGTAGCTGATGTTGTGCCACTGGATTATAACAACCGCGTATTAGTGCAGCAGGGTATAGCCCGTATTCGTAAAGGTATGAGCCGCCCCGGAATTAAGGCGTTGCTGGAAGTTGCGAACCGTGACGCCAGTCAGCTGGCTGCCAGTGACTTAGGGTTTGCTCTTGGTCCGAGAATTAATGCTGCTGGCCGTTTAGACGATATTGGGCTGGGAATAGAATGCTTATTAGCGGGTGATTCCCGGGCGCAGCAGTTAGCACAGCAGCTTAACGATTTAAACCAGCAGCGTAAATCGATTGAATCTGAAATGCGCGAGCACGCCGAAAGCGCTGTCGCGAAGCTGCGTTTTGATCAGGGGCAGGTGCCTGATTTAGTCACCTTGTATCAGCCCGACTGGCATGCGGGGGTTATCGGTATTGTCGCGGGCCGGGTAAAAGAGCAGGTGAACCGTCCGGTTATTGCTTTGGCAAACGATGACGACGAACTGTTAAAAGGCTCCGCACGTTCAGTTAGTGGTCTGCACATGCGCGATTTACTGGAACGCGTTCATAGTCTACAGCCGGGCATTATGGAACGTTTTGGGGGCCATGCTATGGCCGCAGGCTTAACCATGAAAAAAGAAAATCTGACGCGCTTTTCCGAACTGGCGGAGCAAGTTGCGTCGGAGTGGTTGTCAGAAGAACAGAAGCAGCGTGTATTCTGGTCTGATGGCGAACTCACAACACCGCAACTCTCGCTGGATAGTGTGAATATGCTGCAAAGTGCAGGTCCCTGGGGGCAGCAATTTCCTGAACCTATGTTTGACGGCCAATTTGAATTGGTGGATCAGCGTATTGTCGGAGAGCGACATTTAAAATTGGTGGTACGTCATCCGCAAGGCGAGTTATTAGATGCCATTGCCTTTAACGTCGATACACAACAATGGCCCGCGCGACAGATCTCGGTTGTTGAACTTTTATACAAGCCACAACTTAATCACTTCCGCGGGCGAACAAACGTTCAGTTGTTGGTGGAGCAAATACGCGCAATACGTTAAACTACGCCCCTTTTAGAACTAACAAAATTAGGCAGTGGCATGTTTGAGACCAACGCAACCTACAACAACATAAAAGAAATGCGTGAGCGTAGTAATTCGCTTAGGGGGTATCTTTGACTACGATGCTAAGTTAGAGCGTCTGGAAGAAGTGACCCGTGAGATGGAACAACCCAATGTCTGGGATGATCCGCCAAAAGCGCAAGCGTTAGGTAAAGAGCGTGCGGCATTAGAGCAAGTGGTACAAACCCTGGATAAACTTCAGCAGGGACTGGATGATGTCGAAGGTTTGGTTGATCTTGCGGTAGAAGCAGAAGACGAAGATACCTTTAACGAAGCCCATGAAGAGCTGTCCGGTTTAGTAAAACAGCTTGAGGCGTTAGAGTTTCGTCGTATGTTTTCAAAAGACAACGACTCGGCAGACTGTTACTTGGATATTCAGTCAGGCTCCGGCGGAACCGAAGCTCAGGACTGGGCTAATATGCTGCTGCGCATGTACTTGCGCTGGGCAGAAACGCATGACTTTAAAGCGGAAATCACTGAGCTGTCAGAAGGCGATGTCGCTGGTATTAAATCGGCGACAGTGCGTGTGGTTGGAGAATACGCCTACGGCTGGCTGCGCACCGAAACCGGTGTGCACCGTTTGGTACGTAAATCACCCTTTGACTCAGGTAATCGCCGTCATACGTCATTTGCCTCTGTGTTTGTTTACCCGGAAGTAGATGACGATATTGATATTGAAATTGATCCGTCCGACCTGCGGGTGGATACCTATCGCGCCTCTGGTGCCGGTGGTCAGCACGTTAACCGTACCGACTCTGCTGTTCGTTTAACGCACGAACCGACGGGTATTGTGGTGCAATGTCAGAGTGACCGTTCGCAGCACAAGAACCGCGACTCAGCAATGAAACAGCTGAAAGCGAAATTGTACGAATTTGAATTACAGAAACAGAACGAAGAGAAACAGGCATTAGAAGACTCAAAAGCTGATATCGGCTGGGGCAGTCAAATTCGCTCTTATGTTCTGGACGATGCGCGTATCAAAGATTTACGTACTGGTATCGAGAACCGTAATACTCAGGCTGTGCTTGATGGCGCACTTGACCCATTTATTGAAGCCAGCTTAAAAAGCGGGCTGTAAGTTTAATTTAAGTATCCCGACAGAGGAAAATCGATAATGACTGATAAATCGCAGGCACCTGAAGTAGATGTAAACGAACAGATCGCGCAGCGAAAGGCGAAACTGTCGGCGCTTCGCGATAAGGGCATCGCATTCCCGAACGATTTCCGTCGGGATTCGTTAGCTGCTGACTTACACGCTGAATACGATAACCTGAGCAAAGAAGAGCTGGCAGAAAAAGGCATTCGCGTGAAAGTTGCGGGCCGTATGATGACCCGCCGTATTATGGGTAAAGCCAGTTTCGCAACCATCCAGGATATGAGCGGCAAAATTCAACTGTATGTTGCCCGCGACAATCTGCCTGAAGGTTATTACAACACTGAATTTAAAAAATGGGATTTAGGCGATATTCTCGGCGCCTCTGGTACCTTGTTTATTACCGGGACCGGTGAGTTAAGCGTGCAAGTTGACGAAGTACGTTTGCTGACTAAAGCTCTGCGTCCTTTGCCGGATAAATTCCATGGTTTGTCAGATCAGGAAATGCGTTATCGTCAACGTTATTTAGACCTGATTACCAACGAAGAGTCTCGCAGTACTTTCGTGGCCCGCTCTAAAATCATTGACTATATTCGTCGCTTTTTAAGTGATCGCCAGTTTCTGGAAGTTGAAACACCGATGATGCAGGCCATTCCTGGTGGCGCAGCAGCTCGTCCTTTCAGCACGCACCATAACGCCCTGGATATGGAGCTGTTTTTACGTATTGCACCAGAACTTTACCTGAAACGTTTAGTCGTTGGTGGTTTTGAGAAGGTGTTCGAAATTAATCGTAATTTCCGTAATGAAGGTCTGTCAACGCGCCACAACCCTGAATTCACCATGCTGGAGTTCTACTGGGCGTACGCGGATTATCACGACTTAATGGATTTAACCGAGCAAATGTTACGCGGTGCGGCTGAGTCGGTGTTAGGCTCTGCTCAGTTTACCAGCCAGGGCGTGGATTATGACTTTGGTAAGCCGTTCGAGCGCATGACAGTGCTTGAAGCTATTATCAAATACATGCCTGAAGTGAGCCTTGAACAGCTTAATGATATGAATCGTGCTACTGAAATTGCAGAGCAGGTTGGTGTCAGCGTTAAGCCGTCGTGGGGCTTAGGCAAAGTTCAAATCGAAATTTTTGAAACGGTTGCCGAGCATCGTCTAATTCAGCCTACGTTCATTACAGCGTATCCGGCTGAAGTTTCACCCTTGGCACGTCGTCACGACGATAATCCGTTTGTGACTGACCGTTTTGAATTCTTTGCCGGTGGCCGTGAACTAGCTAATGGTTTCTCAGAGTTGAACGACGCTGAAGATCAGGCTGAACGTTTCCGCGAGCAGGTTGAGCAGAAAGAAGCGGGCGATGACGAAGCCATGTTCTACGACGAAGATTACGTTACCGCACTGGAGCACGGCATGCCGCCAACAGCCGGTCAGGGTATTGGTATTGATCGTCTGGTTATGCTGCTAACGGATTCTGCGTCTATTCGCGACGTATTATTGTTCCCCCACATGCGCCCAAAAGCGGATTAATTTAACCGGCTAAAAATGGCACAGAAAACGCGTTAACTGCTATAGTCATTTTCTATAGAGAGTTAACGCGTTTTTTATGGGCGCAGTGCGGGCAAGGCGAGGTGGGTATGTACTATTCTGAATTTTCGACTCCGATGGGTAAGATGTATGCTGTTGCGGATAACCATTATCTGCTCGGTTTGTATTATGAAGGGCAAAAGTACTGCCCTGATATGAGCCAGTTTGAATGTAATCCCTCGAACGACTTACTACAAGCCACTACCCATCAAGTTCAAGCCTACTTCAGTAACTCTAATTATCAGTTCGATTTGCCGTTAAACCCTCAGGTTTCAGAGTTTCAACAGCGGGTCTTATCGGTATTGCGGAACATTCCTGTCGGGAAAACTTTGAGTTACCAGCAGGTCGCTGATGAGCTGAATCAACCCACAGCAACACGCGCTGTAGCCAGCGCCATTGCAAAAAATCCGCTTATTATTGTTATTCCGTGTCACCGGGTTATTGGTCAGGACGGTTCGCTGCGTGGGTTTGCTGCCGGACTGGAGCGTAAACAGCAACTGTTAGAGTTAGAACGTGAGGTCGTCGCGGCTTAAAAGATCTCTTAAGTTAAGCGCTAGAAAAGAAAAACCCGGCTGATTAGCCGGGTTTCTTTTATCAAAATCAAAAAGCAGGGCTTAGTGATCTTCGCCGTCAGTGTGAACGTGACCGTGCTCAAGTTCTTGCTCAGTCGCTTCACGGACTTCAATAACTTCTACGTCAAAGTTCAGGTTAACACCGGCTAATGGGTGGTTACCGTCAACAGTTACTTCGTCGTCTTTTACTTCAACGATAACAACAGACTGCTCGCCTTGATCCGTGCTGGCACGGAACTGCATGCCCGGCTGCACTTCGTTCTCGCCGAACAGGTTACGTGGTACAGTCTGGATTAAGCCGTCATGACGTTCGCCATAAGCTTCTTCTGGTTTAACTTCCGCAGTGAAGCTATCGCCAACTTTTTTGCCTTCCAGTGCATTTTCCAGACCAGGAATCAGCATGCCACGACCGTGGATGAAGTTCAGTGGGCTGCCATCTTTTGACTGGTCCAGGGTCTGGCCATCTTCCGTTTTAACGGCATAGTTGATAGCCACGACTTTGTTTGGTGCAATGGTTTCGCTCATAAATTTAACCTAATTGATAAGGCAGTGAGTGTATTTCCAGAAGACTTGCGTCGTCATCCCGAACTCGTATAGCCGTGTCAGTGTCTGTGTCACTGGGTAAAACAGCTAATAAGTCCACTTGGGTGTCGGTGCGGTTCACTGCCATAATGACCGTACCTGCACGACGCCAGTTATCGCCAATGGCTTTCTCTAATTGCGTACCAGCAGTAACTTGAGCCGTTACTTTACCGGATAAGCGAAAGAGCGCCCGTTTCTGTTTGCCCAAATATTTCATCCGGGCAATAGTCTCCTGGCCGATATAACATCCTTTGTCAAAACTGATTCCATCCCACGCCTGCAAATTCATCATTTGCGGGACAAACGCCTGGATGTTCTCAGACGTAAGTTGTGGACGAACCCGTTCAATTTCCAACGCATCCCAGTAGGGTTGCGGATAATCCGTAGAAATTGGTTGTTGGCTAAGTAACAGATATTGGTCGGGACTGGTCCCAACCTGTACTACCCGGCCATCAAATTCTGCTGCCACGCTGGCTGCTTTGCTACCGAAAACACCGGCTATGCTCCAGTCGTCGCTTACATCATCAATAGCGACTTTACTAAAGACTCCAAATTTCTTTAATTGTGCCAAGGAGCCTTCAATTGCACTGCGATGCATCACTAAAAAAACGGTGTCGTCTTCGCGATAAAGCCAGAAGATACTAAATGCTTTTCCGGTTTGATCGCAATGTGCGCCATATAAGCAATTATCCTGGTCGAGTTTGCGTAAATCACATGTCAGCTGACCCTGTAAAAAACTGTCAGCATCTTCGCCAGAAACCGAGAGGATACCATAGTCCGTCAGTTGAACGGAAAGGTGATCCTGATTTGCGTCAGTAAAATGCTGCGTTAACTCAACCACAATGACTCCTTATTAAATGGCTTACGTGGTAATATTAGGGCACATTATCGAATTACAAGGGCAATTGCTGCGGAGATTTTATGTTGCCGTTAAAACAATCGGAAGAAGCACTAAAAGACAAGCGTCGTCTACGCTGGGCCTGCCGCCGGGGCATGTTGGAGCTGGATGTATTGTTTGAACCTTTTGTCGATCAAGCTTACGACGAGCTAAGCGAAGAACAAAAAGCGGTATTTCGCCGTTTAATTACCTGCGATGACCCGGATCTTTTTGCCTGGTTTATGGGTCACCAAAAGTGCGAAGACGAAGAACTTGCCGAAATGATTCAGTTTATGTTGTCGCGCGTTAAGGTATAGATCCGCGCGCGGTGGCTCCTGACAGTTATTTCCGCTTACAGCGACCTATGCGCGTGTTGTCGGTGTCGGCTTGTGGACGTTACTGGTGGTGGCAGAGTGAGCGTTGCCAATTATTCAGTAAGGCACTGGTCGTAGGCGGGATGTTGGTTTTACTGCCGCTTGCCTATAAAACAGAAAAAGGTCAGGAAAAGCGGCGCTGGCTCAGGGTTTGGTGGTTTCAGTTGTCAAAGGCGCAGCAGATAAAACTGCGGCGCCAGTTACAACAGCTATCAGAGCCCTAACTTTTAGGTGTCAGCACCGTAGGCTGAGGATCCGGCAATGTGTCAGGGTAGTCCAGAGTATAGTGTAAGCCGCGACTTTCTTTACGACTAATAGCGCTTCGTACGATAAGCTCTGATACCTGCACTAAGTTACGTAACTCCAGTAAATTGTTACTCACGCGGAAGTTCGAGTAATACTCGTGAATTTCGCGCTGTAACAACTGAATTCGGTGAAGGGCCCGTTCCAGACGCTTGGTGGTACGCACAATGCCAACGTAGTCCCACATAAACAGTCGTAGCTCATGCCAGTTATGTTGAATTATAACTTCCTCATCGGAATTGCCTACCTGACTTTCATCCCAACCGGGAATATGATTCAAGGCCTTCTGATGAGGGCGTTTAGATAAAATATCCTTAGCCGCCGCGCGCGCAAATACTAAACATTCCAGCAGTGAATTGCTGGCCATGCGGTTAGCACCGTGCAGACCTGTGCAGGCAACCTCACCAACGGCATACAAGTTGGGTAAATCGGTCGCTGCGTTCATATCGGTTTTAACTCCGCCACAGGTATAGTGAGCCGCAGGGACTACCGGCATCGGCTGTTTGCTGATATCAATACCAAGCGACAAGCATTTTTCCATAATGGTAGGGAAGTGATGCTGAATGAAGTCTTTCGGTTTATGAGAAATATCCAGATACATGCAGTCCGCACCCAGGCGCTTCATCTCAAAGTCGATAGCGCGGGCAACAACGTCGCGCGGGGCCAGCTCAGCAGACTCATGAAAGTCCGGCATAAAACGAGTACCGTCCGGCCGTTTCAGCAAAGCGCCTTCGCCACGTAAGGCCTCGCTTAATAAAAAGCTCTGCGCATTGGGGTGAAATAAACAGGTTGGATGGAACTGATTAAATTCCATATTGGCAACACTACAGCCTGCACGCCAGGCCATGGCAATACCGTCGCCGCTGGCAATATCCGGGTTACTGGTATACTGATATACCTTACTTGCCCCGCCTGTTGCCAGCACCACGCAACCTGCGGCAACGGTTTCCACTTGTTCTTTCTGACGGCTCCAGACATAAGCTCCATAGCAACCGTCAGGTTTACCGATACGTGAACCCGTGATCAAATCGACCGCGTTGTATCGTTCCAACACCTGAATATTTGGATGCTCCATTGCTTTTTTCTGCAATGTTGTTTGCACCGCCTTGCCGGTGGCATCTGCTGCGTGCAGAATGCGACGATGGCTGTGCCCGCCTTCACGGTTCAGGTGGTAGGTCGGGCTGCTGTCTTTAGATTCAACTTGATCAAAGCCTACTCCGGCGTCAATCAGCCATTGCAGACTTGCACGCGCGTTTTCTGTGGTAAACTTAACGGCTTCGGGATCGCAAAGGCCGGCACCGGCAATTAAGGTATCCTCGATGTGACTCTCAATACTGTCGTTTTCGTCGAATACCGCTGCTATGCCGCCTTGCGCATAAAAGGTTGAGCCTTCAGTCAGCGGGCCTTTACTTAGTACCGTAACGTTTAAGTTATCGGCTAACTGTAAAGCGGTAGTTAAACCCGCGGCTCCCGAACCAATAATCAGTACATCGCATTGATAATTTGCAACAGGTTCCATAAAGTACTCAATGTGAATTTTGAACGATTTTACGCATTTGGCGATATTTTTGCGAACTTTTTACATGCGGCCCTGTCACAGTCAGTAAGAAACAGGACGGGCCGCCAGTTCCAGCAGTTCCTGGGTTAAGGGAGAACAGGCTCGGATGAGCGAACAGGTGAGTGACCAACAGCTGGTCGAAAGAGTACAACAAGGTGATAACCGAGCTTTTGATCTGCTGGTGAAAAAGTATCAGCATAAAGTCATGAGTTTGATATCGCGTTATGTCAAACAACAGGGCGACGTAGCTGATGTTGCACAGGAAGCGTTTATAAAAGCGTATCGGGCGTTACCGAACTTTCGTGGCGACAGTGCTTTTTATACCTGGCTGTACCGAATTGCGGTTAATACGGCGAAAAACTATTTAGTTTCGCAAGGTAGAAAGCCGCCCGCATCTGACATTGATGCAGAAGACGCAGAGTTTTATGAAGGAGCCGGTGCGCTAAGAGACAGCGCCTCTCCGGAAAGACAAATGCTCTCTGATGAGATTCGAGATGTGGTACTAAAAACAATTGATGAATTGCCGGATGATTTACGCCGGGCAATTACGTTAAGGGAAATTGAAGGTCTCGGTTACGAGGAAATTGCGCTAGAAATGGACTGTCCTATAGGTACTGTCCGCTCTCGCATCTTTCGCGCTCGGGAAGCAATAGATAATCAACTCCGACCGTTGCTGGAACGGTAAACTAACAGAGGGGCATCTATGTCTCGGAACAAATCAGAATCAACATCCGCGTTGTTTGATGAACAACTCATCAATGCCGATGAAATTGAAGCACTGTTGAAAGATGAACAGGCTCAGCAGGAGTGGCACCGTTACAGTGTTATTCGCGCGGCAATAAAAGGCGACTTAAACTCCGATATCAGCCTTGATATTAGCGAGCGTGTTCGTGTCAGCGTAAGCCAGGAGTCCAATGTCGTTAAGCCAGGTTTTGGTCGCTCTAAGAGCCAGAATAAAGCGGCTTCACGTTGGTTCCAGCCTTTCGCCAAAGTTGCCGTTGCAGCAAGTGTCGCCGTGGTCGCGGTGATGACAGTGCAAACTTATCAGCAACCCGCGACACCTGATGGTAGCAGCGCAGAACCTACTCTGCTGACCAGCCCCATTGGTGGTGGCCGTGAGCCGGTGAGCTTGAATCGTGTTGAGCCAATGTCGCAAATCAGCGATCAGCAAAGACGCCGTCAGGTTCAGTCATACCTGATTGATCACCAGCAACAACTTATGTTGCAACAAAAAGCAGAAAAAGATGAGCAGTCAGAGCAGGAGCTCAACAAAGGTAATTAAGGCTATGAAAACTCGGTTGTACCGGTCTATTTTATGTGGCGCTGTTTTATTCGCCGGAACCTTTTCGGTAAGCGCACAGCAGACTAACGAACAAGCAGAAAGTGGTGCTGACTGGTTCAACCGTATGGCAGACGCCTTAACTGAACTGAATTTTGAAGCTTCGTTAGTTCATGTACATGGTGACCAAATTGAGCCTTATCAGTGGCTACAGGGCAACGACCCGGAAACAGGAAGTACCGAACTATTAATTCAAATGAATGGTCCGGACTTTCGTATCTTAAGAGTAAATAACAAGGTTGCCCACTTTAATACTTCAGCCAGTAACTACGCATTAAAATCCGATACTATTACCGCTATTTTCCCGGCTGCATTTTCTCAACCCTTTGAACAACTTAGCCATAGCTATAAGGTTACTGTTGGCGGTGGTGCAAGAGTTTTAGGTCGCAATGCTCAGCATATTCGTATTTTAAGCCGCGATAATCAGCGTTACAGCTACGCACTATGGATTGATCGCAAGCACGGTATGCCGCTTAAAATGATCATGATGAATCAGTCCGGCGATGTTGTGGAGCAAATGCAATTAACCAGTTTATCGGTTCGCAATACCGCGCCTGAAATAACCAAAGAAATAAGCAATATTGAAATGCCTCCACTGCTAAAAGATCTGCGGGTGCAAAGTGCAACAAATTACGGTGTTGAGCCACAATGGGCGCCGCGAGGGTTCAAATTATTAAGCCAGCAAAGCCATACTCTAGTTGTCGATTCAACGCCGGTTGACCACTATTTATTTTCCGATGGTCTTGCCGAGTACTCGGTTTATGTAGCTGAACTAACTGAGGGCATGGAAACTGATCTCGCGCTATCTTCTTCACACACTTTGTTCTCAAAGCGTTATAATAACTTTCTTGTGACAGTGGTGGGTCAGGTACCTTTAGCCATGGCTCAACGCATAGCGGCAGAAGTTAAATAATGAAAGAAATAGCAGAAGTAACAGCGGTTGATGGCAACCGCGTAACCGTAACCACTCAGTTAAAAACTGCCTGTTCGGGTTGTGCGCAGGTATCTAACTGTGGTGCCGGCATTTTAAGTAAAGTTTTTGCTGACCGAAATGCGCAGTTTACGGTGGTTACCGAACAAGCCTTTAATCCAGGCGACCAGGTGCAATTAGAAGTACCGGAAACTGCGGTAACACGCTTTGCTTTATTGCTTTACGGTTTACCCATACTGACACTTTTGCTATTAGCTGTGCTACTGGAAAATACAGGCACGTTACCCGAAGGTTTTGTTATCTTACTGTCCTTTGCCGGCTTTGCTTTTACCTTCTGGGGACTAAAACGCTGGTTCCGTAAACGTGACATTCAAGTCAATGCAATGGTCAAACTGGAAAGCGTTGCGGCTGAAGTTCAGCACTGAAACCCCTGAACTGTCATAAAGTCCTTTGTTCTTGCCGCTAACATGAGTATGATCGGGACTAATTTTTTAAGTTCCAGAATTCAGTTTTACAGAGGTATCATCAATGCCGAATAGGGCGTTCAAGCAAAGTAATATTCGTAACTTCTCGATCATCGCTCACATTGACCACGGTAAATCCACCTTGTCCGATCGCTTGATCCAGCATTGCGGTGGACTGACTGACCGTGAGATGGCTGAGCAAGTACTCGATTCCATGGATTTGGAGCGGGAGCGGGGTATTACGATTAAAGCACAGAGCGTAACCCTTTATTACACGGCTAAAGATGGTGAAACCTATCAGTTAAACTTCATTGATACTCCGGGGCACGTTGATTTCTCTTATGAAGTTTCGCGTTCGTTGGCGGGTTGTGAAGGCGCACTGCTGGTTGTTGATGCAGCTCAGGGTGTTGAAGCGCAGACTTTGGCAAACTGTTATACCGCTATTGAAATGGATCTGGAAGTTGTTCCGGTACTGAACAAAATTGACCTGCCACAGGCCGATGCAATGGGCGTGGCGCAGGAAATAGAAGACATTGTGGGCATTGAAGCGGTGGATGCGGTTCAGTGTTCGGCTAAAACTGGTTTAGGCATTGACGACGTGCTTGAACGCATAGTCCGGCAGATACCGCCACCTAAGGGCGAACCAGAAGAGCCATTACAGGCACTGATTATTGACTCCTGGTTTGATAATTATCAGGGGGTTGTTTCTTTGGTTCGCGTACGCAATGGAACGTTGCGTGCCGGCGAGAAAATGACAGTAATGTCCACTGGTCAGTCGTATCAAATTGATAAAGTTGGTTATTTTGACCCGAAACCTCACGAGACCGGCATTTTGCACACCGGCGAGGTGGGCTATGTTATTTCGGGTATCAAAGACATTCTGGGCGCACCGGTCGGTGACACCCTGACCAATACACGTAACCCGGCAAAAGAGCCGGTACCCGGCTTTAAAAAAGTAAAGCCTCAGGTTTACGCAGGTATGTTCCCAATCAGCTCAGAGGACTATGAGTCGTTTAGGGATGCTTTGGGTAAGTTGTCGTTAAATGACGCGTCGCTTTTTTATGAGCCGGAAAATTCTGCGGCACTTGGTTTTGGTTTTCGTTGTGGTTTCCTTGGCATGCTGCACATGGAAATTATTCAGGAACGCTTAGAGCGTGAGTACGACATAGACCTGATTACCACTGCACCCACGGTTGTTTATGAAGTTGAAAAGACCGATGGCAGTATAGTCAAAGTGGATAACCCGGTGAACTTGCCAGCGGTTAACGATATTGAAACCATTTATGAACCTATTGTGGAAGCTAACATTTTGGTTCCGCAAGAGTTTCTCGGTAATGTTATTACCTTATGTGTTGATAAGCGTGGCGTACAAACGGCTATGGCTTATCACGGTAAACAAGTTGCGGTAACTTACGAACTGCCTATGGCAGAAGTGGTTATGGATTTCTTCGACCGGTTGAAATCGACCAGTCGTGGTTACGCTTCACTGGATTATCAGTTCAAGAAATTTGAACCTGCGGACATGGTTCGTGTCGATATACTGATTAACGGCGACCGGGTAGATGCGCTGGCAATGATCACCCACCGTGATCATGCTGAAGGGCGCGGCCGCCTGTTAGTTGATAAAATGCGTGAGTTAATTCCACGACAAATGTTTGATATTGCCATTCAGGCGACCATTGGCAACCATGTTATTGCGCGCTCGACGGTCAAGCAGCTGCGTAAAAACGTAACAGCTAAGTGTTATGGCGGTGACGTTAGTCGTAAGAAGAAGCTTTTACAAAAACAAAAAGAGGGTAAAAAGCGCATGAAGAACCTGGGTAACGTAGAAGTACCTCAGGAAGCCTTCCTTGCGGTTTTAAAAGTAGGCAAATAGGAAATGGCCAATTATTTTTCAATTATTTTAACCGTTATTACGGTTCTGTCCGGGTTGTTATGGCTTTACGATGCGCGAGTACTGAAGCCAAAGCGTAAAGCGGTTATTGCGGAGGTTGAGACAAAAACAACCAAGGCTTTAACCGAACAGCAAATTGACACTCTGGCGCCTCAGCCTAAACTTATGGAGCTGAGCGAGTCTATTTTTCCGGTTATTGCCTTAGTACTGGTGGTACGTACTTTGTTATACGAACCGTTCCAGATACCCTCAGGCTCAATGATGCCAACGTTGCTAAAGGGCGACTTTATTTTGGTAGAAAAGTTTTCCTACGGCATTAAAGACCCAGTTTTTCAGGAAACACTGGTCGATACATCAATGCCGGAACGCGGTGATATTGCAGTGTTTAAATATCCGGAAGATCCGAATATTGATTTTATAAAGCGTATTGTTGGCTTACCCGGCGACCGTATTATCTACCGTAACAAAGCCCTGTACATTCAACCGGCCTGTGCGGTAGGTCAGAAAGACTGTGAAGAAATGAAGGTGGTATCCACCTCATTAAAAGAAGATGGTGAATACTTCTCTGGTTCATCGCCATTGCGTACCTATGAAGAAAAGTTAGGCGATGTAAACCACGAAATTCTTATCGACCCACGTGTTGCGCCAAGGACTATGTCGTATTTTAATCAGCCGGGCACACAGAAAGACGAATGGGTGGTGCCGGAAGGCCAGTATTTTGCTATGGGTGATAACCGCGATAATTCTCGTGACAGCCGCTACTGGGGCTTTGTTGACGAAGAACTGCTGGTTGGCAGAGCGGTATTCATCTGGATGAGTTTTGAAATGGATCGCAGTAGCGATAGTTGGTTGCCGTCGTGGGTTCCTACGGGAGTTCGATTTGAAAGGCTAGGGAGTATTGAGTGAGTTTGCCCAAACCACCTTTAACGGAACTGGAAAAAATTGTTGGTTATAGCTTTGAACAGCAGGATTTCTTGCGTCAGGCAATGACCCACCGTAGTGCTTCATCAACGCACAATGAACGCTTGGAGTTTCTGGGCGATTCTATTTTAGGTCTGGTAATAGCTGAAGCTTTGTATCAAAAATTTCCCAAAGTCGCAGAAGGCGATTTAAGCCGCATGCGCGCCGCGATAGTTTGTGGTCGTTCTTTGGCGAAGCTGGGTAAGAAAATGGGGCTAGGCGATTTTTTGTCGCTAGGCCAGGGCGAGTTAAAAAGCGGCGGTTATCGCCGTGAGTCCATTCTTGCCGATGCAGTAGAAGCCATTATTGGTGCCATTTATCTGGACAGTGACATGGATACCATTCGGCAGGTCATTCTTAACTGGTTTGAACCCCAGTTAACCTTGATTGAGCCCGGCACTAGCCAGAAAGACCCAAAAACACGCCTGCAGGAGTTACTGCAGTCCCGTCAGAAGCCTTTACCTGAGTACGACGTGGTCGCTACGCAGGGGCAGGCGCATAATCAACAATTTACCGTAAACTGTTCTGTAGAAGGTATCAAAAGTCCTTTTAAAGGCACAGGTACCAGCCGCCGTAAAGCCGAACAGGCTGCAGCAACGGCCGCATTAGAACATTTGCAGGAGAGCGCATGACGCTGGATATAGAACTGGACGAGAATAAACACAGCGGCTTTGTCGCCATTGTTGGTCGTCCGAATGTGGGGAAATCCACACTGATTAATCGGTTGCTGGGGCAGAAGATCAGCATTACCTCGAATAAGCCTCAGACTACCCGCCACCGTATTTTAGGTGTGGACACTGACGATGGCTGTCAGGCCATTTATGTCGATACGCCGGGTATGCATAAACAAGAGCCTCGTGCCATAAACCGCGTGATGAACCAGACTGCTTCCTCTGCGTTAAAAGACGTAGACTTAGTGCTGTTCGTGGTTGAAAACTTAAAGTGGTTAGAAGACGACAAAATGGTGCTGGAGAAAATTCAGCGCAGTAAAGTGCCGGTAGTGTTATTGGTTAATAAAGTTGACCAATTGAAAGACAAAGAGCGCTTATTACCGCACTTGCAGTGGCTGAATGAACAGCATAAGTTTGATGCTATTCTGCCCATATCGGCAACACACGGCGACAATGTTGACGAGCTAAGAAAAATTGTTCGTTCGCATTTGCAGCCAGGCTACCACTATTATCCGGAAGACTACGTAACGGACCGTTCTGTGCGCTTTATGGCGGCAGAAATTGTGCGTGAAAAGCTTATGCGTTTTACCGGTGACGAACTGCCATATGAAACGACAGTAGAAATTGAGCAGTTTGGGCAGTCTGAAAAAGGCACCACTCATATTCATGCCTTAATACTGGTTGAACGCGAAGCGCAGAAGCGGATGATTATAGGGCAGGGTGGTAGCAAATTGAAAACCATAGGCACTGAAGCCCGGCGCGATTTAGAAAAACTGCTGGACAACAAAGTCATGATGAAACTTTGGGTGAAGGTAAAATCTGGTTGGTCGGACGACGAACGAGCGTTGAAAAGTCTGGGCTACCGGGAAGATTAACCGGTGGCGCAGCGGGCACTGGTGTTGCATCGTTGGGACTATCAGGAAACCAGTCTCATTCTGGATCTGTTCACTGAAGATAAGGGACGGGTTCGGGTGGTGGCAAAAGGCGCTAAGCGCCCGAAAAGCCCCTGGCGCGGTTTAGCACAACCTTTTATGCCACTGTTGGCCGAGTTTCAGGGGCGCAGCGACTTAAAAACCTTAACCTTGCTGGAGCCGCAGCAGACAACCCAAAAGCTGCTGTTGCAGGGCGATAAACTCTACAGTGGCTTTTACCTCAATGAGTTAATTCAACGGCTGGTGCCGGCAGAAGCTGAAGCCCCCGAGCTTTTTGAAAGCTATTTGTCAGCCTTACAAAACATGACCAACAGCGAGCGTGTAGAGCCTGCTTTGCGTCAGTTTGAATGGCAGTTATTGCAGCATTTAGGAGCGGCATTTGACTGGCATTATGACGCCGACACCGGTAATGTGCTGTCCGACTCGAAGTGGTGCTATTTTATTCCAGATCATGGCTTTGTGACCCAAGCCAGAGACAATCAACAACGAGCGTATTCGGTGGTGGATATTCAAAAACTGGCCGCGTGGGATGTTGACGACGAAAACCGCTTAAGACTGCTAAAATATATTATGCGTGACGCCTTAGCGGTTTACTTAGGTGATAAACCGCTGCGCAGTCGTGAATTGTTCCGAGGCACTAAGCGTCAGTGAATTACGAAGAACTAGCCGAAAGCGAAAGGAGCTGAATAATGAAAGGTTTACGCCTGGGCGTTAACATTGACCATGTGGCCACGTTGCGTAACGCGCGTGGAGTTCGTTATCCCGACCCGGTAGCTGCGGCAGCTATTGCCGAACAAGCTGGTGCCGACGGCATTACCATTCATTTGCGTGAAGACCGCCGCCACATTACTGACCGCGACGTTGCCATGCTGAAGCAGACACTGAACGTTCCCATGAATCTGGAAATGGCTGTTACCGAGGAAATGCTCGATATAGCGATAAAGACGCAGCCTACTTACAGTTGTCTGGTACCTGAAAAACGCCAGGAACTGACTACGGAAGGTGGCCTGAATGTTGCCGGTCAGTTAGAAACCATCACCGATGCCACTCGTCGCTTAAGTGATGCCGGTATTCAGGTGTCGTTGTTTATTGACGCCGACCATGAGCAAATAGACGCCGCTAAAAAAGCCGGTGCACCCATTGTGGAGTTACACACAGGGCAATACGCTGAGGCCGAAACTGAAGAGCAGCGTACTGTTGAACTGGCACGCTTAATGGAAGCGTCAGAATACGCGCATTCTATTGGTTTGCAGGTGAATGTAGGTCACGGTCTGCACTATCACAACACATTAGAAGTGGCGGAAATTCCACAAGTTTGTGAACTGAATATTGGTCATTCGATTATTGCCCGTGCGGTATTGGTTGGCTTGGATCAGGCTGTGCGCGATATGCGCAATATTTTAGATAAGGCACGCTAATGGCAATTTGGGGCTTAGGTACTGACATTGTTGAAGTAACCCGTATAGAGCAGTCGTTAGCGCGTGGCAACAGTTTAGTGAAACGCGTGTTAACACCAAAAGAACAGGAAGAAATGACAGCCTCGGTTGACGAAGCTGCTTTTCTGGCCAAACGTTTTGCTGCCAAAGAAGCCTGCTCCAAAGCTTTTGGTCGTGGTATTTCTGCCGGATTGTCTTTTCAGCATATGCAGGTAGTGCATAACGAATACGGTAAACCGGAGTGGCATTTCACCGAAACCGCCGAACAATGGATAAAAGAGCAGGGCATTACTGGCAGTCATTTATCCATTAGTGACGAAAAGCACTACGCGGTAGCAACGGTTATTTTAGAAACAGATTAGAAATAAATTAGGTAAAGCAAAACCAACATGGCGCAATTTTTTAAGCCGCAGAAGCGCAATAAGTCTGTAAGTAAAACCCTAAAAGGTCAGGTGTCAGCACTTGACCATCAGGCGCGTGCGGTTGTTCGTGCAGTTATAAAAGGCCAGCCCACTCGTTTTATTATGGGCGCCTTGCCGGGCGAGGTTATAGAATACAAAACTGCCGGCAAGCACAGTGGTCATTTAGAGCGCATTCTGGAGCCCAGTAGCGACCGTCGGGAAGCTCCTTGTCAGTATTATGCTAGCTGTGGAGGTTGCGACTTTCAGCACATAGACGAGAAAAAACAGCTGGCTCATAAGCGGCAAGTGGTGGAAGAGCTGTTTCAGAAGTTCGGCGTATTTAATCCCCAAACCAGTATTCTGCCGTGGCAGGAACCACTTGTCAGCGAACCGACGCGTTACCGTCGCAGAGTGAGGCTGGCAACGCGCTGGCTGGGCAAAGAGCAAAAGCTGCTGATTGGCTTCAGAGAAGCACAAAGCCACCATATTGTCGCCATACAGGACTGCCTGGTAGCCGATGAAATTCTGCTGCAACGTGTAAATGCCTTATATCCTTTGTTAAATACAGCGGCTGTAGCCAGCAAACTCGGCCATATTGAGGCTATTAATACCAATACCCCCATTATTTTGCTGCGTATAACGGAAGCGCTGCCAGTCGATGCTATGCAGGCGTTGCAGGAGTGGCAAACGGCCAATGAAACCGATATTTGGTTGCAGAGCGAGAACGATCTGCAGCCTTTAGCCGGAGCCGCAATGCCTTTTGATACGAGCATTGACGGTGACAAACTGTATTTTCAGCCGGGTGACTTCCTACAAGTTAACGACGGTATTAACCAGCGCATGGTGCAACAGGCTATGGACTGGCTGAGGCCAGAAAAAACACAGCGCGTGTATGACTTTTTCGCCGGTATTGGCAACTTCAGTCTGCCTTTGGCGCGCCGGGCAAAGTCTGTACTGGCGGTAGAAGGTGTTTACCGCATGGCCGAGCAGACGCGCATTAACGCCGAAAACAACGGTATGGATAACCTGAGTTCACTTAGCGCCGACTTAAACGAAATTACCGCTTCAGACTTAGGCGAACCCGCCGATTTGTGGTGTTTAGATCCTGCAAGACCGGGGGCTGAAGGTGCGGTGAAGTTGCTGCATAAACTGAAGCCCGAACACAGACCACAACGCATTTTGTATGTTTCCTGCGCACCGGATACTTTGGCGCGGGATATTGCCGGCATGCTAACCGAAAGCAAAGGTTGCAATTACCGCATAATTGGCCTGAGTACAGTTGACATGTTTGTGCAAACCCATCACATTGAAACTATGGTTTGTCTGGAGAGAGCGTCGTAAATCATGGTCCATGTACGCAGTACCCACGTGGATGACCCCAAATACAAAGACAGTGAACAGCATTGGCTGAACGCTGTGAGTGATCCTGAGCCGTTAGAAAGTACTTTTCAGCAACTGAAGCAGCAGTTTCCTGAGGAAGCTGAAGCCTTGCTGAAAGGCCAGGAAATGGTCGAAATACTGGCACCGCTAAAGCTGGATGCAGAATCCTTGCTGGCGGCGCTGTATGTTCCTTTGCTGGAAGCCGGCAAGCTCGATTTAGACAAACTCGCCGGTAAACAATCGAAAACCCTGATTGTGCTGCTACGTAACGTGCAGCAAATGCAAAGCATTGGTGACTTACAACACTTCCAACACGGTCAGCCCGACGGCAGCCAGATAGATAATGTGCGACGCATGTTACTGTCTATGGTGGAAGATGTGCGCGCGGTGCTGATAAAACTGGCCGAACGCATTTGCTACCTGCGCGAAGTGAAGAAAGCCGACGAAGAAACCCGTGTACTGGCCGCTAAAGAGTGCGCGGAAATATACGCGCCGCTGGCTAACCGGTTAGGCATAGGGCAGCTGAAGTGGGAACTGGAGGACATTTCTTTCCGTTACCTGCATCCTAAAACCTACAAAACCATTGCTCAGCGTTTAGATGAACGCCGTACCGACCGGGAACTTTACATAGATAACTTTGTGTCGGGTCTGCAGGAGTCACTGAAGCAGCAAGGTATTGATGCCGATGTCTATGGTCGCCCAAAACATATTTATTCTATTTGGCGCAAAATGCAGAAAAAGCATCTGCAGTTTGATCAGCTGTTCGACATTCGTGCCGTACGGATTCTGACGCATAACCTGAAAGACTGTTACGCCGCACTGGGCGTGGTGCATTCCAGTTGGCGCCATATTGCATCCGAGTTTGACGATTATGTGGCAACGCCTAAACCGAACGGCTACCAGTCCATTCACACCGTGGTTATAGGGCCTGAACACAAGAACGTTGAAATTCAGATACGCTCGCACGACATGCACGACGACGCCGAGTTGGGCGTGGCCGCGCATTGGATGTACAAAGAGGGCGCAGCCGCCGGTAAACGTCACGGTTTTGAAGACAAAATAGCCTGGCTGCGTAAGCTACTGGCCTGGCACGAAGACATGGCCGGCAGTGAAACTCTGGTAGATGAAATTCGCTCGCAGGTGTTTGAAGACCGTGTGTACGTGTTTACCCCGAAGGGCGAGGTGGTCGATTTGCCAATGGGCTCAACCCCGCTCGATTTTGCTTACTACATTCACAGTCAGGTAGGGCACAAGTGCATTGGTGCTAAAATCGACAGCCGTATTGTGCCTTTTACTTACCAGTTGCAAAACGGTGACCGGGTTGAAATTCTGACTCAGAAAAACGCCCAGCCAAGGCGCGACTGGTTGAACCCGCAACTGGGTTACCTACATTCGTCACGGGCACGAGCCAAGGTTCATACCTACTTCAAAAAAGAAGACAGAGAAAAGAACCTGCAGGCCGGTAAAGAGTTATTGGAAAACGAACTGCAGAAGTATCAACTTCATGTGCAGGACGCTAATAAAGCGGTCGAGCGCTTTAACGTGCCGACGCTGGACGATTTGTTAGCCGCTATTGGTGCCGGCGACGTACGCTTGCACCAGGTGGTGAACTTCCTGAAACCGCAGGAAACCGAAGCCGACAAAGTCGAGCGCTTAACTAAACGTCGTAAAGCCAAGCAGTCACCAAAAACGCCGAAGTCTGACGTTACGGTAGAGGGTATTGGTAACCTGATGATGCACTTTGCTAACTGCTGCGAGCCGTTGCCGGGTGAGCCTATTACCGGGTTTATTACTCAGGGGCGGGGCGTGTCCGTGCACCACAGCGACTGCGATCAATTGAAGCATTTATTGCATCAGCACCCCGAGCGCGGTATTGAAGTGTCCTGGTCGGGGCATTCCAAACAGGAATACCGGGCAAGCCTGCGTGTGTCGGCTTTAGACCGTAACGGTTTGTTGCATGACATTACCAGCGTATTGTCGAATGAGAAGGCGGCGGTGGCGCAAATGGACAGCGAAAGCGATGCGCAGTCACAGTCGGCGACTGTGGTGTTAACTCTGACTGTAAAAGACAGCGACGCGCTTAGTCGCATTACAGATAGATTGCGCCAGGTTCATGGTGTTGAGCAAGTTCAGCGCATTACTTTAAAGCTTTAGTTGAAACAATAGAGGTACCTCAGTGAAAGGCATGCAACAACTGCAACAGGTTATGACTCAGCTACGCAACCCAGAAAGCGGCTGCCCCTGGGATTTAAAGCAGAACATGACTTCGTTAATTCCTTACACCATAGAGGAAACCTACGAAGTTGTGGATGCCATTCAGTCGGGTAACTGGCAGTCGATAAAAGATGAGCTGGGCGATTTACTGTTTCAGGTAGTGTTCTATGCTCATTTAGCGCGCGAAGAGCAGCAATTTGAGCTGGATGACATCGCTGCACACACCGCTGAAAAATTGATAAGTCGCCACCCGCATGTATTCGGCACCGATGCGGAGCGCAACCTGTCTGACGCTGAAATTAAAGCCCAGTGGGAACAGATAAAACAGCAGGAGCGTACAAAGAAAGACGCCAAAGGCTCTGTGTTTGACGACATACCCAGCCAATTGCCCAGTATTTTAAAAGCCGCCAAACTGCAAAAGCGCGCTGCATCAGTAGGTTTTGACTGGACCGAAGCCGAACCGGTTTACGCCAAAGTTGATGAAGAAATTCAGGAAGTAAAAGAAGCCACCGACCAGGACCACATTGAAGAAGAAATTGGCGACCTGCTGTTTGCTGTAGTTAACCTCGCCCGCCACAAACAAGTCAATCCCGAAGCCGCGCTGCAACGCGCCAACGAAAAGTTCAAAAGCCGCTTTCAGCACATAGAGCAAAGCTTAAGCCAGCAAGGCAAACACCCAACCGACTGCAACCTCGACGAACTCGAATCCCTCTGGCTGCAAGCTAAGAAGGCGTAAGGGCAAGCTTTCGAACGGAAATCCTGCTGAACGGTCGGTCTGGGTATTTCTACATTGAGTAAAAAAGTTTAACTGCCCAGCCGGATACATATAAGCCGAGACCAAAAACTGTATGTGTTATTAAGCTCTGTAGTCGGGCAGAGGCAGGATTGTGGGCTTTGGATGCAGCAAAGCCTGCCCCCATACCTGGCTGCATAACTAGAAAAGGGGCTAAAACGGTAGCTATACCGACTAGTAGTGCAGGGGTAATTGTTGGATTATGAACCCATGATTCTCCCCAAATAGTAATGAGTAATGCAGCGAAAATCGTGCCTATCAGATAGTGGGCTGTCCATCCTATAATATGCTCCCCGGTTACCTGGCGGGACTCCGCAATGGAGTTATGTCTGAATTGACCGTGAGTGATGTGGGCAATCCAGCGCCCAACCATTCCATAGTTTGGAAGAGGAATACCAAACAGCGATTTACGCGCGATACTCCATAAATCCATAACTGCAGTTGCTCCAAATCCGATGAATACTATAATTAGCAAATTGTTCATAATTATCCTTTTTGTGCGTCTTGATTTTGAACCAATGACAGCGTACAACTTAAAGTTAACTTGAGGTCAAGAGGAATTTATGGATATTGCTAAGGTCGCCAAACTTTCTGGAGTGCCAGCTTCTACTTTGCGATTCTATGAGGAGAAAGGGCTGATCAACTCTGTCGGACGGCAAGGGTTGCGTAGGGTTTTTAACGCGAACATACTAGATCAATTGGCATTGATCGCTCTTGGGCGGGCGGCAGGTTTTTCACTTGATGAAATTGCACGCATGATCGGCTCGAAGGGAAAACCCAATATAGACAGAGAATTATTAGCGAATAAGGCCGATGAACTGGATAGGACGATCAAAAAACTAATAGGGATGCGCGACGGTCTTCAGCATGCTGCCGCTTGTTCTGCGCCAAGCCATATGGAGTGTCCGAAATTTCGTCGTCTACTGGGACTAGCGGCAGAAGGGGCATGGTCTAAATAACCGTTTTAGTGGCGAAAATTAAGGATATTTATGTACCAAGGTAGCTGTCTTTGCGGAGCTGTTAAATTAGAAATTCAGGGCGAAATAGACTCAATTATTCATTGCCATTGTTCCAGGTGCAGAAAGAGTAGCGGCACGGCATACGCAACGAATGGGTTTATAGCCACAAGTGACTTAGTTATCAAAGCGGGAAAAGACTTCATTACTTATTACCAGAGCGCACCTGGTAAAAGACGACATTTTTGTAAAAGGTGTGCTTCTCCAATTTTCAACAGTAATGAGAATTCGCCGGAAAGACTGCGCCTTAGGCTGGGTATTTTGGACTCAGACATAGCTGAAAAGCCAATATCTCACAATTTTGTCTCATCAAGAACTAGCTGGGACGATTTAGATGCCCATTTACCACGTTATGACGGTAATGAGCCAAGCTGAAACGTACCTGACCTTCCAAGTTATGTGCGCTTTATAACTTATCAATGTGCCAAAATAACAACCCACTTCCCGGCTCTTACTTCTCTTATCAGTGTTCGCTTAAAATGAATTTCCTAAACCAAAATTGAAACTTTACTGCATAACCATAGTCAGTTATTTGCAGGAGTTACATTTTTTCAACAATATGAGGTGTAATTCAACATTTGGTTTTTATAATTAGGACTCATTGTGAATAAAATAAAAATAATTTTACTAGCCAGCATTCTAACTCTGGCAACGGCATGCAGTAACATTCCACTTAGCACCATGATAAAACTGATGGATCTAAATCCTTTAGAGACTGATCCAAAACAGTTGGTTGTTGCGGTAAAGGCCCCGGAAGGCGTTGATGTGCGCGATGGCGACGTGGTTATTGATTTTGATTTTCGAACTGATGATCCTGAATACAGTTTTAGTCATAATTTTCCGGTAATAATTAATGATGACTACCTCGTTCCTGATAACTTAAAAGAAGATATTGAGGACAACGAGAAAATAACGATCATGCAGTTATCAAAACAAGACGCACAGACAATGTATGAAGGGCAGAAAGCTGTAAAAGAGTATCGCAGTAAGAATGAGGCCGGAGGAGCTGGCAGTATGAACGTGAGATTAGTCTCTGCCTGCCGTGACGATAACTTCTCATGGAGTAATTCAGAGTTGGATGTTTATTTAAAGACTCAAGACGATGAAGATTTTTTCTTATTCCTTGAGGACATGGATATCACTAAATTAGACGGCGACATACAGCGCAATATTAATGCTATTCCTAATTGTGGGGAGGCCGGGTAGACGGTTAAAAGCACACAATGAAAAAACTAAACTACACAATAGTCAGCGAACCACCCACAGCGGACGAATACATCGAGTTAAGATACAAAGTCGCTTGGGACAGCGTTGAGCAGAGTGTGGCGCAAAATAGCTTAGATAATTCATTGTTCAATGTTTCAATCCGGCACGCGGAAAACCTTATAGGCATGGCACGAGTTGTTGGTGATGGCTTCATCTACTTTTATATTCAGGACGTTTTAGTCAGTCCTGAATACCAAGGCTATGGTATTGGCCGTGCGCTTATGGAAAGAGTCGAAAACTATTTAAGTAAAGCATGCCCCGAAGGTTCAACGGTCGGTCTACTCGCAGCTAAAGGAAAAGAGGCTTTTTATCAGAACTACGGGTTTATTGCGCGAGACGGCGAAAACCTCGGGAAAGGTATGTGTCGCTTTGTTCGAAAGCAGTCTATTTAACGAAAAACGATACCGCCATCAATTAACAGAGCTTGCTGTCTCTTTAAGCTGATAAATAATGTAAAGGTATCTGTATTCCCTCACCAAAACAGGTACTCTTGATTATCGGCGATGTTAATTATTGTAGTTGAAGGAACGACTAATGGTTCAGAAAATATGGATGATTCTGGCTTTCTTGGCTGCTGTAGGCGGGCTCTTTTTTCTCGGCGTTGCTGGCAAATACACACTAGGGTATTACGCTAACCCCGCTGCTGAGTATCGCCATGAATATATGCAGGTTGTGGTTTTAGCATTGATTGCGGCATTGCCTTGTTGGTTGGCTGCATCAGGCTTCCTTTGGCTAGCCAGAGAGATAGTACCCAAAATGGTACTGTTTTCAGTTTATTCTGTGGCGCTGTTTTTGTGCGCTCTTTATCTCCTTTCTAACTTGTACGCCTTTGTCATGTGGTTACTTAATAAGTAAAGTTCATATGGAATCGCCTTTTGAAAAGGGCCGTAACCGGATGCTTATGTCACAGCCACCTTGATGTCGCGTTAATTTAAGGGAATAGCTAATTACCCAAAGCGGTATCGAGTACAAACATCAGCACAAAACCCAGCATCAGGCCATTCGTTGCAGACATTTCGTGGCCTTGTCTGTGTGATTCGGGAATCATTTCATGACTGATGACGAACAGCATAGCGCCCGCGGCCATAGCCAGCCCCCAGGGCAGCACAGATGAGTTGCTCAATGCAATGGCGCCAATAACAGCCATTAAAGGCTCTACTAGCCCCGATAACATACCTACTCCAATGGAAAGTTTACGGCTGTAACCAGCGGCCAGTAAGGCCATGGCTACGACAAAACCTTCCGGTATGTCTTGCACCGAAATACCGGTTGCCAGAGTTGAAGCTCCAACCGTATCTTCGCCAGCGTATGCGACGCCTATTGCCAGGCCTTCGGGTATATTGTGCAGGATAATAGCAATGACAAATAACCAACTGCGTTTCAATATCAATGCCTGATGCCCTTCAGTACCTTTAATAAAGTGCTCATGCGGTACACTGCGTTCCAGAGCCATCATCAAAAAAGAGCCCAGGAGAATAGCAGCAGCTACTTTTAGCGGGCCTTGCCAAGCGGTTTGTGCGGCCACTTCAAACAAGTTTAACGCAGGTACAATGAGAGAGAAAATACTGGCCGCCAGCATGACACCAGCGCCAAACCCCAGCATTGCAGCATGTAAACGACTAGATAACTGATTGGAGAACAGAGCAGGCAGAGTGCCTAAAGCGGTTGCACCGGCAGCCACCATTCCTGCATAAAAGGCGTAGCGCACATGCTCTTGATTCTGCATTAACAGAATGAGTTGCTGCAGACCATAGCCCGCGCCCAGCAATAGGGCGCACCAGACAAGCAGCTTGCTTCCAAGCCGCCAGCCAGGTTGAAATAATTCCATTACCTTCATTCATGTTCCTCAAAACGCCTGGCAACTTCCGGCCAGTGAATCACTTCATAAAATGCTGCAATATAGTCTGCACGTTTGTTCTGATATTTTAAATAGTAAGCGTGTTCCCAAACATCCAGCCCGAGTATGGGAGTCAGTCCATCCATTAATGGACTATCTTGATTCGCTGTACTGGTTATTTCAAGTTGTCCGTTAGCATTAAGCACTAACCAGGCCCAGCCGCTACCAAACCGACTGACCGCTGCCTGAGTGAATTGCTCTTTGAAATTCTGAAAGCTACCAATGTCGCTCTCTATGGCTTTAGCCATTTTGCCCGTTGGCTCGCCACCGCCTTGAGGTGACATAACTTGCCAGAACAATGAGTGGTTAGCATGGCCACCACCATGATTACGCACAGCAGACTGCATATTACTAGGTATACTCTCAATTTGTCGTAACAGTTCAGATAAGCTCCATTTTTCGTAACGGGTGTCGGCCAGTGCATGGTTCAGACCGTTGACATAGGTCTGGTGATGTCGCTGATGGTGAATTTCCATCGTCATGGCATCGAGATGAGGTTCAAGTGCATCGTAAGTATAGGGTAACGCAGGTAATTCAAAGGACATAGTTTACTCCTGATTAAGTTGGAGTTAACGGTAATCATTATCATTTGCATTTAATTAAATTGCAAGGCATGCTGATGAGTAACGCAGGAGGTTATTATGGAACTGATACAGAATTGGAAAATGTTACAGCGTATGGGGAATTATGAGTTTGAGCAGGGACAATGGCAAAATGCCAATTATTACTATATGAATAGTATTCTCCTGCTACGGGAACATTTGAGTGATATCCTGAAACACCAGCATGAGCAGGCTGGCGAGGTTATTATTTGCCTGTCAATTGGGGTGCAGAATCTGTCTGAGACATATAATCGTCAAAATCGCGTGAATTGCTGCGTTTCTCTGTTAAGCCGGGCTTTACACAACTTTCAGCAGTTACAGAGTACGCTCTCGTCCGATCATCCGGCGGCTATAGCTCTGCTTCGCGAAGCCTGCAAGTTACGCCAGCTTATGTTTACGTATAAGGAAGAGGAGCAAACTATGCCTATGAATGGGACTACCGTTGCTGGGCATGATACATCAGCGTGTTCGCGGCTACATTAATGTAGCCGCGGGTATAGGGGTTGTTTAGTACAGTATAACAAACGTTATAAATGGACGGCTAAGCGCAAAAGACTCCGGTTAAAAAGCCGCTTTAAATATAGCAACAACGTCTTCGTGACTAGGTTGAATTGGATTGGTCAAACCACAGGCGTCTTTCATCGCATTGTCTGCCAATGTATTAAAGTCCTCTTCTTTTGCCCCTAATTCTTCCAAACCAGCCGGAATATCGACGCTTTGAGACAGCTTTACAATGGCGGCAATAGCTGCGTCAGCACCTTCTTTGTCTGTTAAGTTCTGTACTTCTGCGCCCAGTGCTTTACCAATGTCTTTCAGGCGTGGTGCGGCAACCTGACTGTTGTAGCGTTGCACATGAGGCAATAAAACCGCGTTACAGACTCCGTGCGGCAAATCATAGAATCCACCAAGTTGGTGCGCCATGGCATGCACATAACCCAGAGACGCATTGTTAAACGCCATACCCGCCAGGAACTGTGCGTAAGCCATATGCTCACGAGCTTCCATATTTGTTCCGTTATGAACCGCCTCGTGCAGGTTGTCCCGGATAATCTCTATGGCTTTGATGGCACAGGCATCGGTAACCGGTGTAGCATCGGTAGATACATAGGCTTCAACGGCATGGGTCAGCGCATCCATGCCCGTTGCTGCAGTCAAGCTGGCAGGCATACCGACCATTAACCTTGGGTCGTTAACCGACAGAATAGGCGTCACATTTTGGTCGACAATTGCCATTTTAATATGGCGTTCCGGGTCGGTAATGATGCAGAAGCGGGTCATTTCGGACGCTGTGCCTGCGGTTGTATTAATACTAATGAGTGGCAGTTGTGGCTTTTTCGAGACATCAACACCCTCATAGTCACCAATATGCCCGCCATTAGTGGCAACCAGGGCTATGCCTTTGGCGCAGTCGTGAGCTGAACCTCCACCTAATGAAATAACACAATCGCATTGATGCTTTTGCAGAACATCTAATCCGGCTTTAACGTTCGTTACTGTCGGGTTGGGTTGTACGCCATCGTAAACTAGGCTGTCTATTCCATGCTCTTTGAGCAGGGCTTCGATTTCGGCAGTAACGCCCAGTTTGGTCATGCCGGGGTCGGTGACTATCAAGGCTTGTTTAAAGCCATAGTTATCAATTTGCGTGGCCGCATCTTTAAGGGCGTTCTCGCCGATAATATTGACTGCTGGAATATAAAAAGTACTGCTCATGGCATTAGCCTTTTCTGTCAGTGAATTTATATTCTCTTATTGTGTTCCTTTGTTCCGTCAAATAGCTTGATCTGAATCAATAATTTGGCGTAAAGATAAAATCAGCACACCAGAGAGTCTGCATATAGCCCCGCTATCATAGGTAGTAGCGGGGCTATATCCATTTTTTAGATCATAAAAGGACAATACCTTAGAAGTCCCAGCGCACACTGGCACTGATATTACGTGGTTCGCCATAAGAACCGTAGTTGTATACGCCGACACTTTCAAAGTAATTCTTATCAAAAAGGTTATTAATATTTAATGACGCAGTAAGGCTGTCAGAGATCTGATAGCGCGCAAACAGGTCAGCAACCGTATAACTTTCCTGACGGGGGATTTCACCATTAGGGCCCACGCCTTGGTTTCTTGAAGGAAATACTTCACTTTGCCAGCGAAGCCCACCACCTAGAGTAAGCCCCGGCAAATTCTCTGCAAAGCTATAAGAACTGGTTATTCTTACCATATCTTCAGGCGCCTGACGGCTGACTTTTTCACCGTCATTGTTGCGGGCTACCCGGTGTGTATAACCGGCGTAAACTTGAAGTCCGGTCATAAGTTCACCTGATAGTTCAGCTTCATAACCTTTTGTTTCTACGCCGTCTTCAGCTTTATAGCGCTGTTCTGGCTGACCGTTAACAATAACTTCAATATCCGGAATAGCGACATTCTTTTGTTTAACCTGAAATACAGCGGTTGAAAAATTTAGTCGTTGGTTAAAGAATTCACCTTTTAGACCTATTTCATAGTTTTCGCCATGCACAGGGTCAAGCAAATTACCATTCCGATCTTTTTGAGTTTGAATGTTGTAGATATCGGTCAGGCTTGCGTAGGTAGAGAAATGTTCATTAATGTCGTAAACAATGCCTGCGTATGGGGTAATAACACCCGAGTCAGATTCATCCACCGCGGTGACAGGGGAGCTCATAGCCTCGGGAGTGTAGTTGTACTCTTCATGCGACCATGAGCTGGTGCGAAGTCCTACAATTAGGGACAAAGGCTCCGCTAAGTCAAATTGCGCACCACTGTAAAATCCGCTTTGCTTAGTTTCCCAGCCCCAGATATAGTCAGATGCCGATGCAAATTCTGGTTCAGGGACAGAATCCCATTCGTAAAAGCTCCATGGCTCAATTGCTGACAGTGCAGGTCGTCTGCTTCGGTCATTTTCTTCAAGGTTACTGTTCCAGCCGACAACCATTTGATGTTGGCGTCCTAAAAGCTCAAACGGACCGCTCAGCCTGAAGTCCAGAGTATATTGATTCCAGTCACCTCTGGTCGAGCTGGGGCTGGCTCCAAGTCCGAGGCCGGTGTCTCGATCAAGAAATCCGGTTACATACATTCTTTTGTCATCATAATGCCCGTCAATATGGCTGGCGTAGAAATCAAATTGCCAAAAGTTGGCAAAACGGTGCTCCAGAGAAGCAAACGTAATGTTGCGGTTGCGGTCACGATACGTCCAGTCGCTTCCGGTATTACTGGAGCGGGGGAGATCAGTACGTGTACCGTCGTTGTAATATAAAGGTACAGGCTCACCGTAACTTATCCCATCGACATGATGCTTCTGGTAGTCGACACCGAAATTGACTTCGGTATAGGGCGTGATATCAGCTTCCAGAATACCGTAAAGAATCGTTTTATCACGCTCTACGCTGTCCATGTAAGAACCGGCATCCTGATAAGCCGCAACAAAGCGTCCCCGTAACTTATCGTCAAAACCAAGACTTGAAGAGACATCGGCTTCCGCTCGGGTTAAATCCCATCGACCGGTTTTAATGTTAATAGAAGAGCGCAGGTCTTCCGTTGGTTTTTTACGAATTAAATTGATAGCGGCTGATGGATTGCCCGCCCCTTGTAGTAGACCTGCAGCGCCCCGAATCACTTCTACACGCTCATAAACTGCCATGTCAGAAAGAAAGTCGCCTTCAACGCCACCGTAAGCACCGCGCACATTAGCACCGTCAAACTGTACGTTATCAATAGAGAACCCGCGTGCGGTCGGGAAAATGCGATCTGTTTCGGCTCGGTTGACGTTAATGCCGGTGGTGTATCGTAGTGCCTGAGCAATTTCTGTTATTGCTAAGTCGTCAATCTGCTGCTGGGTAATTACGGTCATAGACTGAGGGGTTTCTCGAAGAGAAAGGTTAAGCCCGGTGGAGTAATCCATAACACGTGTTGTGTAAGAGTTTTTAATTTCAATTCTTTCCATTTCTTCGCTTTTGTTGCTGGCTTCTTGCGCGTAAGACGGCAAAGCAGCTGAAGTAGCGCCTATGCCCAGTAATACTGCTAAGTGAAGAGGGGACTTTCTTAAATGCTGAGTTATCACCTTTTTATCCTCGCCTGTAGAAAATGTCGGGAAGTTAGTATAATGTTAATGATAACTATTATCAATCGTGTTTAAGGGGGCGCTATTGCTGCTATGGCTTTACTCAATGAGATGGTGTTTACTTCGGTAATGGCATGCGCCGCTTTTTTGCTCTAACTGAGAGAACGCTATGGTATTTATCTTTTATGCACTCGCTGTTTTGTCTTTGGCAGTGGGGTCTGCGGCTATTTACATGACGCTTATTCAGGCGCTTCCTGTTCAGTGGTCGTATTATCATTATTTCATCAGAAAGCCTTTTACCTGGGCTGTGCTGGTTGCTGGTGTTATCGGTACTTTGCTAATGAGCTGGCAAATTGACGAGCTGCCTTTATGGACGTTTCCTCCTCTTATCCTAATGGCCTTGGCCGTTGTATTAGCGCATCGAGTGCATCAGGAAAACGCGTTTAAAGCTGTTGATTTCCCCTCCATGGCAGATGATCCGCTGAAGCTTCCGCTTCAGGACAACATGGAGTTGGCTGTTATTGAGTACGATGGTGTTACTAAGGCTTTCCCGCTGGACTATGTAATACATCACCATATTATTAATGATCGTTTTGATGACAAACTGGTAGCATTAACTTATTGCGCTATGTGCCACAGTATTATTCCTTTCGATGTCACCGATATTGGTCCTTTGTTTGTCGGTTCGTTTAAAAATGCGAATATGATTGTGGCTGACAAAAAAACTAGAACCTTTTTCCAGCAAGCCAGTTGTGAATCGGTTATTGGCAAGTTACACCCGTATACACTAACAATGATCCCGTTTCAGGTTTTAACCTGGAGTGAAGTGAAAAAGCTAAACCCTTGCCCTGAGGTAGTAAAAGTAACGAAACAGGACTTTAAAGCGTTTGAGCTTCCCGTTAAGGGCCTTTGGAAAAAGGTTATAGCGAATGGTTTGACCCCAGGACTGTCATCAAAAAACCGGGATAATACCTTTTCGCCCCGAACGCATGTGGTGGGCATTACCGATAAAATTGCTAACCCGCAGGTTGTGTACCTTAAAGACGAGTTACTAGAGCAGGGCGTGGTTAACAACGAAGAGTTAGGTGTTGTGCTTGTCGCTGTGAACGGCTCAGTTCTTGGTTTTAAAAGCTCAGTCGAGGGAGAGCCGGTGAGCATTGAACCCGGTGCTAGTAGCACGCTTTGCGACACAAAAAGCGGAACGGTATGGAATGTTTGCGGTAAGTTTATAAAAGGCGAAATAGAATCGAACCTGGTTCCGGTAGCTATTTCCGATGAATATTGGTTCTCCTGGAAGCTGTTTCACCCGGGAAGTCAGCTGGTTCGATTGCGAGAGAAGAAGAGTTGAATGCCAGAAATAATCATTTTTAGGACATAATCAAGGACATAACTTCCGCAACTGCTTTGTCATCTAAGTCCATTTGATCAACCGTTTCGCTGAGTTGGAGCATGGCCTGGCTAAGTGCGGTATTATAGCTACTGATTTCCTTTTGCAGAGCGTCTATTCGAGCCTTGCGTTCTTCATCGCTCAGGGCGCTATCGTTCATAACATCCTGCAATTCCTGTTGTTTTTCCTTAAGCTTTTCTCTGTACTCCGCTATCCGTTTTAGTAAGTCTTTTAGCCCTGTGGGAAGGCTACTTTCGTCAATTTTTTCCTTCTTAGAAAGAAGCGAGCTTTCCCCTTTTTCAGAGGCAGAGGTAAGTTCTTTAACCAAAGGTGACAGGTCAACATAAAAACTGGCGCTACTACTGGTTTTGTCGCTCGCAGGTTGGCTATTCGTTGTTGTGCTGAGTGGCTTAGTATTTATAGAAGGCACACTGGAAGAGGCGGTCTTCGTGTATAAAGAGATGGGCATGGCACTCTCTCCAGAAGGTTAAAGGCTATTTCCGTAGGTTTGCCTTAGTATCGGCAACGTTTGCGAATACTTGAGTTCGTCCTTGGAAATAGCCTTTAGCTTACAACTCGCGCCTATATTGTTTAGCGTTTGAGTTTATAGGCAATCACATAATCGCCAATAGTGGTGCCAATAGAGCCGTGACCACCGGCTACCTGAACCACCATTTGTTCACCCTGGCTGTTCAAGTAAGTCATTGGTGTGGCTTGTCCGCCAGCTGGCAAGCGTGCACGCCAAAGTTCTTCACCGGTGGATAAGTCATAAGCGCGCAGATAGTTATCGACAGCGGCTGCCATAAAGACCACACCACCTTCGGTGATGATAGGGCCACCAATACCGGGGACGCCCATTTTAATTGGCAGCGGAAGCGGTGTCAGGTCACGGACAGTACCGTTCTTATGCTTGTATACGGTTTCGCCTGTTTTCAGGTCAACACCTGCCACATAGCCCCATGGTGGCTGCTGACAGGGGACGCCGGCAGGAGAAAGCAAAGGCTTCATATCCACCGCATAAGGTGCACCGTCGTTTGAGTTCAGTCCTTGTTCTCCCTGGTTGGCCGGACCCATGTCGGAGCCGTCTTTTTTAACCAGCGTTTGTGTGAAGGCCAGGTATAAAGGCATACCGAACATAACCTGACGTTTTGGGTCTACTGCAACACTGCCCCAGTTGAAGACCCCGAAGTTACCCGGGTACACCAATGTGCCTTGTTCTGATGGCGGTGTGTACTGGCCTTCATAGCGTAGAGACTTAAACTGAATACGGCACATCATCTGATCCAGCGGCGTCGCTCCCCACATGTCTTTTTCAGTCATGGTAGGAGGACGGAAGGTTAGCGCTGAAATTGGCTGTGTTGGCGAGGCATTATCCAGAGCCACCGTTCCCTGAGGTGCTGATTTTTCGGTAATAGGGAATATAGGTTCACCGGTTTCACGGTTCAGCACATACACATCGCCTTGCTTAGTGGGTACCACAAGAGCTGGTTGTCTTCCGCTTAAAGTGTCTAAGTCGAGCAATACCGGCTGGGCAGGGGTATCCATGTCCCACAGGTCATGATGAACAAATTGTTGTACCCATTCTACTTGTCCGGTTTCAAGGCTTAGCGCAACCACAGAGCTGGAATATTTCTCTTCATTTTCAGAGCGGTACCAACCCAACTGATCGGGTGTGCGGTTACCCATAGGAAAGTAAATAAGACCCAGCTCTTCATCAGCACTGGCTACCGACCAGCTGTTAGGGGAACTGGTAGTGTAAACTTCATCCTCGGCAATAGGAGCGGTTTCATCCGGGGTACCGGAATCCCAGTTCCATACCAGCTCGCCAGTTTTTACGTCATAGGCACGAATAACGCCGGAAGGTGAGTTTTTATCGTAGTTGTCGTTTACGGAGCCTGCAACCACCACTACGCCATTCGCCACAACTGGCGGCGACGTAGAGTAATAATAACCGGCTTGTTTGAACGGCATATTGTGGGTTAAATCCAGTTCACCGTTATCGGCAAAGTTAGCACAACGTGCGCCGCTGGTTGGGTCAATCGCAATTAAGCGGGCATCGGAAGTGGGCAGAAAGAGTTCGGCGTCACACTGTACTGGTGCCAGAGTTTCGGCTGCTATATCCAGCTTTTCCGCAGACGGCGCTTCACCGGAGCTGGGGGGCAGATACGAAACCCCGCGACAGGTCTGATGCTGGCGCTGGCTTTCCGGTGGTACTTTGGCGTCAAATACCCAGCGTTTAGAGCCGTTGTCGGCATCCAGTGCGACTAACCAGTTGTGCGGCGTACATAAATAAAGCGTATCGCCAATTTTCAATGGGGTTGCTTCATAGGTGGTTTCACCCACGTCTTTAGGGCCTTTCATATCACCAGTGCGGTAACGCCAGGCTTCTTCTAGTTGCCCCACATTTTCGGTGGTGATTTTATCCAGTGGCGAATAACGCTGGCCCATATTCGTCCGGCCGTAAGCGTACCAACTGTCTTCCGGGGCGTTGCCCCGTTTAGGTGACTCGCTGTCTACTTGAGTATCCAATTTGCCGGATAAGTCATGCGGGTTCGCGAAAAGGCTGCCTAGTGTCATTAGTGCGAGTATCGCCCACACCGGGAGCAATACTTTTCGCCCGCCATTGTCTGCCACTTTGGAGAGTAGCAAAGGTATGGCCAGCACCAAAAATAAACCTATGCGGGGTGCTAATGCCCACCAGTCATACCCAGATTCCCACAATGACCACAGCATGGTGAGGATCAGAAATACAGCGAACAAAGTGCGGGTAAACGGGTGCCGTTTGTAACCAAGCCAACCATTTAGTAGTAAGACCAGACCCGCCAGAAGGTAATAGGGACTGCCGCCAAGTGTGAGCAGGTAGACGCCACCTGCCGTTAAGGCGAGGCCGAGGAGTGAGACCAGAACAGAGAATAAAATCATAGCTATCATTCCATATATTGAAATGCATACAGATGTGAGCGACTATTCTAGCAGATGGAATACCAACTCACCCCGAAATTTGGGGTGATACCACTCTCATTGAGGAGTAAGCCCATGAAAACGAATAAGCTTTTTACGCTGGCAATTCTAGTTGTATTACCCTTTAGTGTTGCTGCGGAGAACGATGATTCTGACGCTCACGAGCAAGCGTCCGATAAAGTTATTGAGCAACAGCGGCTTAACCTGGCGGAAAATACCAGAGAGGAAGGGTTTGGTCCCCAGTCACCGCGTGATATTGACTCTTTTAGTGGTAGCAATACTCTTAACTTTAACGCGGCACCAGAGTCTTCTGAGATGAGCCTGTGCAATATTCATTTCCACAAGAATGCCGAGCACAAAGGCGGTGAATTTACAAAATACGCTGGTAACGGCGACGGAAAAGGTTATTTTACTGGTTATGAATATTCAGGGCAGTTAACTGAGGATGAACTAGAACCAGAGGATTCGAACGTTTGCCCAAGCGAACATGGAAGCCTTTATTCAGGCGACACTATTGAAGTTCATTACGTTTATTCAACCGCTAAGATAAAACCAGGTTCGACCTTGGGCGCGTGCTTTAACGATGCTGTTGTTAACCCGCAGTTGCGAGTAGAAGCGCAGGTTTTTGTGCTGGTGAATGATGACGACGCCGGTGATTTTGGCGAGCTCAGCGAACATGAATTGGTTGACGGGTTATACCAGGCCGTGAATATTCCAGACGATACCGGAACGCCAGTTGAATACGCAGGTTCAACTACCGGGCCCAACTATAATGAAAAAGGCTCGCCGTTTCAGGTTACCTGGAGCGTTCGCCCTAAGGTCGCCAAAGTTGATATTGAGTCGGTGGGTGACTGGTGCGAAGGTAATGTCTTTGAAGAAGATCATGCTCATGGGGTAAGAAACCTGGTAACGGCTCCTGAGATGCTTTCCGAAATAAAATAATAGCGACAGTGATGCGATTGTGGATGTAAGTTATAGAGTGTAAAGCTGGAAAACTGGAGGCTGAAGATGCCTAATTTTTTATCGGATAAATTAATGTCTACTGCTTTAAAATGCAGTTCTCAGCTTATGCTCGGAGCGCTCCTGATTGGCATTCTTGGCTTTACATCTCAGTCTTATGCTCAGAGTTCTCAGGGCGCCACCCTGGATACAAGCTCACATGCAAAATTAGCACAGTCGCTGGAAGAGCTTTCTTACACGACGACTAAAGCCGACTACGAAGCTATGATACAAACGTTGAACCTGATGGTGATTGATCGGTCCCATGGGGAAGTATTTCGGCCTTTGCCTTATGCAGTAAAAGAGGTAGGTGACATTGTGCACGGTATGACTCCGACTGAGATTATTGAGCTGGGGCAATCACTGGAAAGGCCTACGGGGACTGAATTGGTAGACCAACTCTATTTAATGTCGATACGACCACGCACAGAAGAGCAGAGCGAGAGAATCTACTCGCAAATTTTGCTCATTGCCCTTGCGGGTTCTGCGTCAGACCTTAAGTTTTCCGAGGACGTTTCAAGTGATATTTCTCTCTATAGCGGTTCTTCGTCCCCTAACAAGAAACTGCAAGGAAATGTAAAAAAAGTGAGTCGCACTCTGATACCCACATTAGAGAAATGCTCTTTAGCGGCTGAGGAGTTGAGAGCTAGTGGCCAGGATAATCTTAGTGACTTTCCTAAACTTGTGACTATGAATAGTATTATTGATGTGATGGCTGATCGCCTGAGTAACATGGAAGAATTTAAACGCTACAGGGATACGCTTTACTCTTATTTCTCGGTGTATTTTTCCAGTCGGTCAGATCGACGAGTTTGTAAGAATACTCTTTTACCAGGACTGGGACTGGAAGAAGAGGATGAAAAATCACTCCTTTTGTGCGCAGTATACGACTCATTGAATACTTGTATGACCGAATTGCGTCATGAACAAAGAGTAATAAGAGGGGCGGTTTCAGAAACGCCGTGAATAAAACTGAATAAAAAAGAGATGGACTATGAACATTACAAGGAAGAACTTAAGCGAAGCGGCAGATAAAAACATCATCTCGACTTCGCAAGCTGACGCTCTTTTTGAATTCTTTAAAGAGCGACATCAGGACAAACCTCAGTTTACCTTTAATCATGTGCTGTATTATCTGGGCGGGCTGATTGCTATTGGCGCAATGACGCTGTTTATGAACCTGGGGTGGGAATCTTTCGGTGGCGCCGGCATTGTTCTGATATCCGTTCTTTATGCCGCTATTGGCTTAAAGCTTACTCATGTTTTCTCCGCTAAAAGCTTATCTATTCCCGCAGGAATCTGTGCCACCTTTGTGGTTTGCTTAACGCCGTTGGCTATTTATGGCCTCCAGCAATGGTTGGGAGTGTGGCCCGACGAAACTGTCTATCGTGAGTATCACCGGTACATAAAGTGGCACTGGATATACATGGAACTGGCTACCTTGGCTGTCGGTGTCATCATGGCGTGGAAGTACAAATATCCGTTTTTAGTTATGCCTATAGCTGTGACACTTTGGTATATGACTATGGATATTACAGTCATGATTGCTGGCGGTGACATCAGTTGGGAACTAAGAAAACTCGTATCGCTGTACACCGGGCTATTAATGATAGGTCTTGCATTCTGGGTGGACATTCGTGCGCGTGATACCGCCGACTATGCTTTCTGGATTTATATCTTCGGTGCTTTGGCTTTTTGGGGCGGTCTATCCTTTATGGAATCGGACAGTGAACTGTCAAAATTTGTCTATTTCTGCGTAAACCTTCTGATGATAGGTGTTGGTGTATTGCTGGTTCGCCGGGTATTTGTGGTGCTTGGAGCCCTTGGCAGTTGCTTCTATCTTGGCTATTTAGCTCAGGATGTTTTCCAGGATAGCTGGCTATTTCCAGCCGCTTTAACGGTTATTGGTCTGGGTATTATTTATTTAGGCATTCTCTGGCAAAAGCACGAAAGAACCATTACTAAAAAGTCACGTGCGATGCTTCCTGTGGCGTTACGGGAGTTGTTGGAGGCAAGGTCTTGACGGTTATGATTAGAGATGCGAATCAAGGTGACTCAGATGCTATTGCCGATATTTATAATTATTATATCGAAAATACGTCGATTACATTTGAAGAAACACCGGTTTTAGGTTCCCAGATGCAGCAGAGAATTGACGACGTGCAGGGAAGTAACTTGCCCTGGCTCGTTGTGTTGGACAACGAGATTATCGTTGGTTATGCCTATGCGACAAAATGGAAAGATCGAAGCGCATATCGGTTTTCCGTAGAAATAACAGTTTATCTTGCCCACCAAATGCGAGGGCGGGGGCTTGGTAAAAAGCTCTATGAGGCACTTTTTTTCAGGCTCAGAGAACACGTAATTCATACGGTAATTGGCGGTATAACACTTCCAAATCCGTCAAGTGTCTCGCTACATGAGAAAGTGGGAATGAAAAAAGTGGCTCATTTTGAAAAGGTTGGTTTTAAGTTTAATGAATGGCGGGACGTTGGGTACTGGCAGCTGATACTGAATAGCTCTCGATAAATTTCAATTTAGAAACAAGGATGAGTATTTTGAATATTTCCCTAGTGAGAAAGGCTTTTCTATTATTAACGTGTTTGACGTTTGTATCTGCTTGTTCCTCAATCACAATTAAGGAAGAAAGTTTTCTTAGAGACAGGCAACACAGTACACTTTATCAACTGATACGCTATGAGGGCAGCACTAAAGACGAGGTTTCTGAAAGAACGTATTATTCCGTTGAAGAAATAGATAAATCGTTAATTAAGTTACAGAAAAAAGGGTTTGTGGAGTATCGTTCCGGCGGCTGGTGGATAACGGAAAAATATCGTAAAGAAGAACCTGATTATACTACTTCAATTGAGAAATTTCGTATTCAGGATATCCAGTCTGGCCTTTCTGAGCATGATTTTTCGTTAAAACGCATTGATAATGACCGAATTCAGGTTGCTGCCTATTTATCAAACTCTCCAAAAGAAACTTTGGTTATATTTCCCGGTAATGGCTTTAACATTGTTCCTGATATTTTGGAAGTGAAGAAGTTTCTTGCACCTCACCGTAATGTGTTTGTAATGGACTACCCTGGAATGGGAGACAGTCAGGGAAGGTTAACAATAGAGAGTTTACGAGCGTCGGCTAAGAGTTTTATTGACTACGTAGCCGTTCAAGATTCAGTAAAAAATACAAAACTTATTATCTATGGGTTTTCACTTGGAGGTTTCGTTGCCACCGAAATAGCCTCCCAACTTGAATTAGATGCCCTTATTCTGGACTCTACAGCCCCTGACATGCAAAGTTGGGTAGACGCTAATGTACCGCTGTATGCTAAGGCCATCGTTAATGTTGAGGTCGATGAGAAACTAAAATCTGTTAGTAATCTTGGTGTTATTTCGACTATAGGTTGTCCGATATTATTCATTGTTGGTGCTGACGATGAGATCACACCCCCTGCATTGATGTCTAAACTGGAGAGCTCAGCTAAGAATTCGAAATATACCGAAATGGTAATTCTAGAAGGAGTTTCACATGGAGAGAGTTTAGATCATTCGAAGTTTAAAACAACCATTGGAACGTTTATACACAATGCTTCAAATTAATAGCAAACTTTCCCTTTTGATTGAGGATTTCATGTTTTGATATGAGGCACTTGTTTCATTGACTTAAGTGAATGATAGAAGTTATCTGTGTTCTGTAGCGGTAAATTCATAGACAGATCTGGATTGCGTGGCCGATAGTGTGCTTGTGCTATTCAAACAGATTAGGCGTGGAGCTGTGTAATAAAAAGGGGAATACCAATGCCATCAAACGTCGTTAACTTAGCCGAAAAGCTTAGTCAGTTTTCCGAACACTGGTCGCCTCGAGTTGTTGCTGAAATGAACGACTATCAAATTAAGGTCGTTAAAATTCAGGGTGAATTTGTCTGGCACGATCATAAAGACACTGATGAAGTTTTTCTGGTGCTAAAAGGAAGAATGAGTATTGAGCTTAGGGATAGCGTCGTGCAGCTAGCCGAGGGCGAAATGTATGTGGTACCTAAAGGTGTAGAGCATAAACCCTTTGCTGAGAGTGAATGCCAGGTACTTCTAATTGAACCAAGTGGCGTTATCAATACAGGGGAGGCCGGTGGTGAGCTTAAGGCGAAGAACGATGTTTGGGTTTGAGGTTAATTCGTAACCTGCTACAGTTGAATCAGTCTTTAGGCAGCAAAGAGCTGAGTCTAGATGAAGCCTTCGAATAATAACTGCGCGGTGGTTGCTTCAACGGTATTTAGATTATCGTTACAACGCTTTAGAGCCAAACCTGCAAAAAATTGATTGATGAAAGTGGATTCGGGATAGCTTAACTTAATGAACTTAGCTCTCTTTGACTTTGACGGCACAATAACTAACCAGGACACTTACACAAAGTTCCTGCTTTACGCAACCCCTAAGCACCGCGTTATAGTAGCTCTGATTTTAGCCTCACCAATTATTATTCTGTATAAACTGGGTCTTTTAAAAGCCTCACGAGCGAGGCCTGCTTTATCCCGAATTGTATTCTGGAACCGCCGGGCACCTGAAGTTTTAGAATCGGCAAAAGAGTTTGCCGAACACTATTTGCCCAGTGTTACAAGAGAAGAAGCACTTGCAAAAATTGAATGGCATAAAGAGCGCGGCGACGAAATTTATGTGGTGTCAGCATCGTTAAATTCATATTTATCGTTTTGGTGTAAGGCTCAGGGTATTAAGTTCATATCCAGTGAACTGGAGCTTAAAGACAATAAATTAACAGGCCGTTATGTTTTCGGCGACTGCAGCCTGGGCAATAAGGTGAAAGGGATTAAACGTACCCTCGATTTGTCAGCTTTTGAAACCATATTTGCCTATGGTGATACCGAAGAATACATGCCCATGTTGGCATTAGCGGATGAAAAGTACTTTAGGTGGCAACGTATATCTGAATTAGCAGAGTCTTCTGCTGGTTTGAAAAATTAAAATGTTATTTGTTAATGGGTAACCGAAAATGGATCCACATACTCTGGCTTCACAGCTACGTCACCCTAGTGGAGAGCATGCCGCTGAAGTCGCTTTAAACATGAACAGTGCAAACGGTCAGTTGAACGTAAAATGCATAAATCTTTTAAACCTACAACATTCAGAGTCACTGCTTGAAATTGGTCCCGGCAATGGAGTTTTTGCTGCTGACATAATCAAACGGGCTGATAACCTCTCCTATACCGGCGTTGACTGGTCAGCAGATATGATTGCCGAAGCGAAACGCATGAACGAAGATATAGTGACTTCGGGGCAAGCGACATTTCAGCAGGGCAATTCCTCTCAACTCAATTTTGATAGTAATGTATTCGATAAGGTTCTGACCGTTCATACTCTCTACTTTTGGGACAAACCGCTTGAACATTTAGCGGAAATTCGACGTGTTCTTAAACCTCAAGGGCTATTTTGCCTCGCTTTTGGCGATAGTTCGTTTATGAAAGACTTACCTTTTGTGCCTTATGGTTTTGAGCTATACGATAAAGAACTTGCCTGTAACTTGTTGCAAGAATCGGGGTTTAGATTACTAAATGCGGAGTATTATGTAGAGCAGGGCGTTAGTAATACAGGTGAAGTCGTTGATAAAATAATAAATATCATTATCTGCGAAGCTTAACTAGAAAGCCGGAAACCCTTTTACCGAATCAATTACAGGAGCAAAACTTGGCCAACTTTAAATACATTATGGTTTTTGCTGTGTTGGTAAGTACCTTCACATATGCGGACGATATCGCGATAGCAGAGGACAAAGCAGAACACGAAGAAAAGTACTGTGATTTTAACTTATATTTACCAGCAAAGAGTGAGGGAACCCCGGATACCTTACTCTTAGAGCGTTCCGATCTTAGTTCGTTAAATACAACTACCGACAATAATACGGTTCAATGGACAATAGAAGTGGCCGACCATGCCCTTGCTAAGTGGGAGGCTGCAAGTGCTGACCATATTGGTTTAAGTATGCTGATTTATTGTGGTGATAAATTGATATCAAGCCCTGTAGTCAGAGCTCCTCTCGGAAAGAAGTTTAGAGTGACCGGAATGGACGAAGGCGCTCGTCGCATACGTTAGTTCCTCCAGGCAGTTATGTAGAAACTTAGGGTTAAGTTTCTGTAAAGGTGTCGACAACTGTATTGGAGCTAGGTATTAAGTTGGGTAAACTCAGTTTACAAAATGACAACACGGTACCAATGGAAGGTGCATAGTAAGTTTTCTTCCGTTAGCTGTATTGTGAAGATCCGCGCTATTACTAATAAGGGAATGTCTTATGTCGATGCACGAGTTTGAAGACCTTGTTGAGTCGTCGGTTAACTGCCTGGCTCAGTCGAAAACAAAGACGAGCAAGGAACTGCGCTCGCTGTTCTGGAACCTCTATCAATTTCAGGAATGTTGGGATACTGGTTTCACTCACCTTCGTGTTATCGATACCCTGTTGAAACACAACTTTGTTTACCAATTTAAACTCACCCAACACCCTGACTACGCCGCGCATAAAGCCTTTTTCGATAGCGTACGCGACTTTACTTTTGTTGGACTTCACCCTGAAGAAAAGTGGAACGGCGAGACGAACCCCACCGTCGGTTACATTGAACCACCTTACCTATATTGCGATGCCGGCTCACCGCTCTGGCAGAAATTTGTCGAAGCAGGCTTGCTTACGGGCGACGATGCATTGCCGCCGGTGGAAATGGCTATTCAGGATACGGCAAAAGAAGTCATTGTTGAGGCAAAAGAGCAGAATAACCCTGAATTAATCAGCCTGTGGTATTCCGCATTAGGTTTATATTTATGGTCTTTTCACGAGGAAGCGCAGCTGGAAGAGGTTAAGTCGGATGCATCCATTAAGGCAATTAGAGACATTGTTCAGGAAACCGGGGCGCTTGATCTTGATCCGGGTCATGGCTTTTTACAGCAACCGCCATCGGAAGCTTTAGAAGAATATCCGTACTTGTCCTGGTGGTTTCAAATAAACGAGTAGCGCACAAAGATGTACCAAAAAAATAGGTAGGGAAACAGTGAATATATACAAAGTTTTGGGTGTTGCCGTTGCTAGCGCATTGCTGAGCGCTGGTTGCGCAGAAAGCAAGGAAGCTAAGCAGGAGGGTCGAACCGTGTATGAGCAAATTCAACAACGCGATGAGCTTCACGACACCCGTTTTGAAATATTAAAAGGGCTTGAGGACGAAGAGCTCGGACGTGCATTGTACGGTCAGGAAATGTCTAACTTCCAGTGGATGATGGACGTTTTTGTCTTTTATGCCGGAATAGAAAAAGTTGAATACACTCAGCCGGAGTTTTTCCATTTAAACCGATACAGTGACAGAGACGCAATGACTGAAGCGTACTTGCAGAGCCTGGTAGCGGTAAACAGCTGGAGACACCTCGCCTGCATGCCATATTCAAACGAACAGGGCTTTACTTTGAATCCTGGCTTTGAATTTCCGTTTCGCTACGGCCTGACATACACCAAGTTGGTTTTCGACAACGGTGATACCTTGGACTTTCCTGAATATGCAAGCTTTCCTGATACGGCAAATAATAGGCAGGCATTGGGCGATATTGTCGATACACGAGAAGAATTTTGTTTCACCGATGCACGCGATGAGAAGTCTCCCAGACCAGTTGCTGTAAAAGGAGAGTTTTATGCAGAATTGCCGGGACAGATGATTACATTTGAACTCGGCGCCGAAGATGTTGGAGAAACTCTGGAGCGGGACGGCTTTTTAATTAACGTGCTGGAGTTTGGAGAAAACTATTACGTAGTTGAAATTAGTACTGAAGACGGCACCGACCCTTCTAAATTGTTCGGAAATGAAGATGTTCTTGCTGAGGCCGTTACAGCCAATGGTGATTACCTTGCCTGGCGGTCAACGCGACGTCGGCCTATGTCTGAGGTTTATCAGGAAAACGACTTGCTGGAAGAGGTAATAGCAAAGGCTAAACAGGGAAATATCGATTTAGAAGCTGTAAAAAAGGATTTTGAGGCCTGGCAAAAAGACAGTAAAGAGGCGCGCGCCGGTAAAATTTACTTAGGCAGGGCCTTTAACGGACAAGTAGACAAAGGATTGTTAACGCTATTAGTGTACGGTGAAGAAAGCAAAAAAGTGGAACGTGAGTTAGAGCTTCCTGTGCTTGATATGCCATATTCCCGGACTTACGAGATTAGCCTGGGTGATATACCAGAGATTGAGCTAACAGCTCCGGTTTACAATGATCGTCTGCCTGTTACAGCATCCCGTACCGAATTAAATGCACAAGAAATTTCAGATTTAATGACATTACTGCATTTCCGGGGATATGAGTTCGACGACCCGAAAAGACAGGATGTTGAAACCCCCGGAGTTATAAGGTGGTTTTACCCCAATGTACAAAGCGATGTGTTTATTGAAAGTGGCAACCGGGTCGCGGCATCTGCAATGGCCGGTCATAAGTTCTTTGATGAAAATAATGAGCCAGTGCAGGATGCCGCTGAAGTTGAGTTAAAGAAAAGTGGGAACCTCGAAAACACGGACTTAGAGAGCATTGAGTTTGCTTATGACTTTAAAGCGCACAGTATTGATTATTATCCAAAAAGGTTCACAACTAAACCTGCTCGCTTTAAAGCTGCGCTTCCGGTGCTTATTGCTCCTAACCTGACGAAAGAAAGCTATGCTAAAGACGAATTGCCGCAAGGCGTAAGTCTAAAAGGTAACCGACTCATTATTGACTACGCGGAGTTTGAGCCGCGCGAAACGATAGAAAGAAAAGCGTACGAACAAGAACGTCGTCGGAATGAGGTTTTTGTTAAGGATAGCAAGGGATACCTCAAGGAAGTAACGAGGCAGTCTTTTGTGTATGCTCATGGTCGGAACAAGCCACCGGTAGATGTTTACTATTTTTATGGCGAGCCCGAAACCTTTGAAGTTTGGTATATGGGGGAGGCCAAATTTATCGACTATGACGTAGATATTGACTTGAATTCTAGTGGCACGCAGGACGTAAAGTAGCTTAGATACTTAAAGGATTGATGTTGTGACAGAGTATACAGATAAGGATTTAAAGTCCTGCGTGGAAGCCGGTATTTTAACGGGGCAGCAATACGCAGACGTAAAGGCTTACGTACATCGCGGTGATGAGTCTGATAATAACCGGCGGGAAAGCGAGTACTTTCGGTTAATTTCCGGGTTTAATGACATTTTTGTGGTGGTGGCCTGCGTTCTGGTACTGGCCGCCGTAGGCAGTTTGTTCAGCCATATTACAAGCTTGAACCCTAGTTTGGGAGTTGCAATTGGTGCCTGGATTCTGGCTGAGTATTTTGTTCGCCGGCAACGTATGGCGCTACCGGCAGTTGCGCTAGCGCTGGCATTTGGCGGGGCCTGCCTCTTTTTCTTCTATGAGGCTTTCTATTTTGAGGGTTGGCTGATCGGTGCTCTATCCTTACTCGCTGCTGTGCTGCAAGTGCTTTTCTGGTGGCGTTTTCGGGTACCGGTGACAATTGCCGTGCTTGCGGGCTGTCTTGTTTTTACTGCGCAACTATTAATTGCCGGTACAACTAACGGTGTGCCTGTCAGCATTCCGTTGCTGCAATTAGCAATGGGTATAGCTGTCTTTGCTTTCGCTATGTGGTGGGATCTGAAAGATCCTGAACGTCAGAATTACCGCGCCGACGTTGCCTTCTGGTTGCACATGTTGGCGGCACCATTGGTCGTTTCAGGCGCGTTTTCTTTCGTGACCATGTACGGTAACGAAACACTTTCGCTGTGGCATGCGGCTGGCGTGACAATGGTTTATGTATCCTTGGCTCTGGTGTCACTATGGGTAGACAGACGAGCTCTGATGCTGGCGGCGCTCGGCGTACTGGTTTTTACTTACAGCAATGTGTTGTCGGAATATGGCGTAGTAAGCCTGAACTTTGCCATTACCGGTCTGGTGGTCGGTGTTGGACTGCTTGCGCTTTCTGTGTACTGGCAACGCTGTCGTATCGCAGCGTTAACGCTGTTACCCGGGCGGTTACAACAAAAAATCGCTAAGTAAAAAGGTCATCGTTCTGCGCTAGCGTTTGCGGCTTAAGTTCGATAAAGTAGAGGGCATGAAAATCCCATGGTTACTCATTACAGTCATCCTGATACACAGCTTTTTTACCTGTGCGTCTGTGGTTGGCCATATGGAAGACGCAAGCCACAATAGTGTGGATGTTGTTTTTGATGTCAACCATGGTTTGGAACATAGCCCGAATTCTTCATCTTTAGATCTTGAGCAGGGGCACGACCACCAGTTTCATGCGCACGTTAGTTGCATTACTGGTTATGGCATTAGTGTCTCTGCTTGTCCCGTTATTACCGAAGCTCAACCTACCGCTGTGATTTTTGATAAGGGTTTAGCCCATCAACCGCCGGTTCCCCCACCAAACGCTTAATCTCCATTTCTACCGTCATTTTTAAATAGCGAACAATTGGAGAAAAAACATGAAGCGTTTGAGCTTCGTGGTGGTCTTTCTGGGTGCCATATTGGTGTTTCCGGTTAGTGCTGCCGCGTCAGATTTAACTTTAAGTGATGCATTAAACCGCACACTGAAGAGTAACCCCGATTTACAAAAGTACGATTACCAACAGCAGGCCGCCGAGGCACTGACTCTGCAGGCTGGGTTTTCACCTAACCCGAGAGTTGGACTGGAAGTTGAAAACTTTGCTGGCTCTGGTGAAAGCTCCGGTCTGGATAGTGCGCAGATGACGCTGTCCTTCTCTCAGGTCATTGAGTTAGGTGAGAAACGCCAGCAGCGTATGAATGCGGCTACAGCCGAAGAAAAAGTGCAACAGGCCGAGTTTGAATACCAGCGCATTGAGGTACTGGCACAAACAACACAACGCTTTTACCAAGTACTCAAGTTGCAGGAGTTTATTAGCCTTAGCAAGCAGCAACTCCATCGTACGGATAGTTTGTTAGAAACAGCACAGGAGCGGGCAAATGCCGGCGCAGTGGCAAACTCTGAGGTAACCCGTATCCAACTTCAGCGCGAGAGCCAACGGGCTGATATAGAGGAACTAAAAGGCCAGTTAGCTAAAGCGCAGGCAAAGCTCAGTGCAATGTGGGCTGAGCAGCCAAACTTTAACCAAGTTTCGGGGACTTTTTATTTCCCTTTAAACTTGCCGAAGCAATCTGACGTTCTAAATGCAGTGAATAAGGCACCTGAATATTTACGCCTGTTAGATTCCGAGCGCTTATTGCAGGCTCAGGCAAAGGCATTGGAAGCAGACTCCACCTCTGATTTAAGTCTGGGATTTGGCGTGCGTTACAACAGTCAGTCGGATGATACCGGTTTTGTTGTTGAAGCTTCGATGCCATTGCAACTGCAAGATCCTAATATCGGGCGTATTCAGCAGCGTCGGGTGTTGCATCAATCGAACCTGCAGCAGCAAAAACTAGTGCGAACTCAGTTGCGTTCGCTGGCACTGGCGCTAATAAACAGCCTGCAAACCCACCAAAACTACCGACAAAAAGTGAAAGACACGCTATTGCCACTGGCACAGCAATTGGTCGAACAAACGAACCAGGGCTATGTGCGTGGCACGCATTCGTTATTGCAGGTGCTGGATGCGCAGAATGAGCTAGCTCAGCTCGAGTACCAAAGAGTTTCGCGGGAGCACGCCATATACAGCGATGTCATTCAGCTGGAACGTATGACCGGACAAGCATTTTTAGGAGAACAGCAGTGAAACTATCAACTTACTTTTTAGCAGCTGCTTTGTTGGCTGTCTGTAGTTACCCCAAAAAAATCTGGGCGTCGGAAGATGACCACCATGAAAAGTCGCATACCGAACTGAGCGATAAAGCTATTGAAAACGCCGACCTGAGCATGGGGAAAGTTAGCTCTCAACGCATGGCGGTGACTCAAACCGTATTCGGTGTAATTGCCCCGGAAAATAACAATATTGCGCATATTAGCGCCCGCTATAAAGGCATTGTGAGTTCGCTTAATGCCAACATTGGCGACTCGGTTGAAAAGGGCGATGTACTTGCCGTAGTCGAAAACGTCAGTACAGGTACCAGGTTCAATGTAGTCAGCCCCATTAGTGGCGAGGTTTCTGAACGATTTACTAATGTTGGTGAGTTAGTAGAGCAGCAACCTTTATTTCAGGTAATTAATACCGCTTCAGTTTGGGTAGAGTTGTCAGCTTTTCCCGAAAACGTGGAAGCAATGCAGGAAGGGCAGACTGCCGAAGTATATGACTTACACCACCATAAAACGGTAAGCGGTACAGTATCTTACATTGCACCTCAGATGACCGGCGGTCACATAGCCCGGGCACGCGTCGTGTTGCCCAATAAGTCCGGACATTGGCGGCCGGGAATGCACGTTAAAGCGGATGTCACAACTGACACCTTTACTGCCGATGTCGCGGTTAAGTCCGATGCCATTCAGACCTTGAACGGAGAAACCGTAGTTTTTATCCGCGACGGGAACCGGTTTGAAGCCAGTGAGATCAAAACCGGTCGCAAATCGGGCGACTACGTGGAGGTTCTTTCGGGGCTTGAGCCAGGCGCTGAGTATGTCATTGGCAACAGTTATTTGATTAAAGCCGACATTCTCAAACAGGGTGCAGGGCACAGCCACTAAGGGGACTATCATGATTGATGCACTCATTCGCTTTGCGGTTGAACGCCGCTGGTTAGTGGTGGCTGCGACCTTTTTGATTGCGGCCGTTGGTGTGTACAGCACCATGAAACTGCCAATTGATGCGGTGCCGGACATTACCAATGTACAGGTACAGGTAAATACCGAAGCACCGGGTTACTCACCGCTGGAAACAGAACAACGTATCACTTACCCGGTAGAAACGGCTATGGCGGGTATTCCGAAGCTGGATTATACCCGCTCAATTTCTCGTTATGGCTTGTCTCAGGTGACGGTGGTATTTGAAGAAGGCACTGACATTTATTGGGCCCGGCAACAAATCAGCGAGCGGTTGCAGCAGGTTAGAGGGGAGCTGCCGCAAGGCGTTGAACCCGCAATGGGACCCATAGCCTCCGGTTTGGGAGAGATCTTTAACTACGTTGTCAGAGCAAAACCAGGGGCAACCGACGCAGAGGGTAACGCTTATACTGCGGAAAGTCTGCGCACTATACAGGACTGGATCATTAAACCGCAGTTGGTAAAAGTACCTGGGGTTACCGAAATAAACAGTGTTGGCGGCTATGAAAAGCAATACCAGGTTGCACCTCAACCGGGACGTATGCTGGCTTATAAAGTGACCATGCAAGACTTGCTTCGGGCCCTGGATTTGAACAACCGAAACGCTGGTGCCGGTTATATAGAAAAGAACGGGGAACAGTGGCTGGTGCGCTCGCCGGGTCAGTTACAATCTCTGGAAGATATTGGCAATGTGGTGGTATCCAAGCGGGATGATGCGCCGGTTCGGGTTCGCCATGTCGCTGAAGTCAAACTGGGTAAACAACTGCGTACCGGTGCGGCTACATCTAATCAGGAAGAAGTGGTTCTGGGTACCGCCATGATGCTGATTGGTGAGAACAGTCGCATCGTGGCACAAGCGGTGTCTGAAAAGCTGGAACAAGTGCAACAAAGCCTGCCGGAAGGCGTGGTTGCTGAGCCTATTTATAATCGCACTACCCTGGTGGATAAAACCATTGCCACGGTTGAGAAGAACCTTTTCGAAGGCGCGGTTTTGGTTATTGTGGTTCTGTTTATCTTGCTAGGCAATATACGGGCTGCCTTGATCACCGCATGCGTTATTCCGCTAAGCATGCTTTTCGCGATTACAGGAATGGTTACGAATAAAGTGTCCGGCAACCTGATGAGCTTGGGCGCGATAGACTTTGGCATTATTGTCGATGGGGCCGTTATTGTGGTGGAAAACGCCCTGCGACGACTGGGTAATGCGCAACAGCGACTCGGTCGGGTATTAACTACTCAGGAACGTTTAATTGAGGTCATGAAAAGCACGCGTGAGGTATTTAACCCGGCAGTATTTGGCGTTCTCATTATTATGTTGGTGTATCTGCCTATATTTGCATTAAGCGGTGTGGAAGGGAAAATGTTCCATCCTATGGCCTTCACCGTAGTTGCAGCGCTGCTGGGTGCCTTGATTTTCTCGGTCACTTTTGTGCCTGCCGCTGTCGCTATCTTTGTCCGTGGCAATATTAAGCAAGGCGAGAATAAAGTCATGCGCGGAGCTCGTAAAGCTTATCAACCGGTGTTACGAGGTGCATTAAAACTTCCTGTGTTCGTTATTGCTATCGGTTTCGGTTTATTTGCGGTTTCTTTGTTTCAGGCCAGTCGTATGGGGACGGAGTTTTTGCCGCAACTGGACGAAGGTGATATTGCTATGCATGCCTTGCGAATTCCGGGCACAGGCTTGCAGCAGTCGGTTGATATGCAAAAAGACGTAGAAGCGGTGGTGGCGGAATTTGCCGAAGTAAAGCGCGTTTTCTCTAAAATTGGTACACCAGATGTTGCAACGGATCCGATGCCGCCGAGCGTGGCTGATACCTTCATTATGCTGAAGGAACGCAAAGACTGGCCCAACCCGGATAAAACTAAAGAGCAACTGGTCAGTGAAATTCGTATGGCGGTACAAGAGTTACCCGGTAACAAGTACGAATTTACCCAGCCGATAGAAATGCGGTTTAACGAACTGATTGCGGGAGTGCGAGCTGATCTTGGTGTACGTATATACGGCGACGACCTTGAACAACTCAAACAATTGGGTGACTCAGCGGCGGCTACCATCAGAGAGGTTCCGGGGGCTTCCGGCGTGCGCGTTGAGCAAATGACCGGCTTACCTATCTTGTCTGTTGAACCTAAGCGAGACCACTTGGCGTTGCTGGGACTTACCGTCGCTGATGTACAAAGTACATTGCAGAGCGCTGTAGGCGGCATTCAGGCCGGGGTTATTTATGAAGGTGACAAACGTTTCAAATTATTGGTTCGGCTGGACAATGACTGGCGGCAGAACATTGAAAAATTGAAACAGCTACCGGTAGATGTGCCTGCGGCAAATAATCCAGAGCTACAGTATGTGCCGTTAGGTGAAGTAGCTAAATTGACCTTGGCTAATGGACCTAATCAAATTAACCGCGAAAGTGGTAAACGGAATGTCATTGTCAGTGCCAACGTTACTGACCGCGATTTGGGATCATTCGTTAATGCGGTTCAAGAGAGTTTAAACACAAATCTGGATATTCCGACGGGTTACTGGATTGATTATGGCGGCACTTTTGAGCAGTTGCAGTCAGCTTCACAGCGACTGAGTCTGGTGGTTCCGTTGACGCTGCTGCTTATTTTAGGTCTGCTGTATAGTGCTTTTGGTTCTTTAAGCAGCGCATTGATTATCTTTACCGGAGTGCCCCTGGCATTAACCGGCGGGATTTTCGCTTTGTCATTGCGAGGCATGCCTCTGTCTATTTCTGCGGCGGTCGGTTTTATTGCTTTGTCCGGCGTCGCGGTATTAAACGGGGTTGTTATGCTGTCTTTTATCCGGCAATTGCTTCGGGATGGCCTACAGCTAAAAGACGCTGTATTTGAAGGAGCGCAACAACGTCTGCGACCGGTACTGATGACGGCTCTTGTCGCGAGCTTAGGTTTTGTGCCGATGGCGTTTAATACCGGTACAGGAGCAGAGGTTCAACGGCCTCTTGCTACCGTTGTTATTGGCGGTATTATTTCGTCAACGCTTCTGACATTGGTCGTCTTACCCGCGTTGTTTTATTTGGTAAATCGATTTAAACAGGCGAAAACGTAATTTTATTAATGCTTCTTAATAAGCGCGTTCATTTTGAGCGCGCTTTTTTATTGATTTACTCTTAACAAGTTAGTTTGGTTTTATTAACATGATTAAAACATTAAATTCCGATTATTAAGGAAACACTATGAATTCAGGCGCGAAGGATTAGCTGCTATCGGCGCGCCGCTACTTGCTGGCTTATCAGTTGGTCTTATTATGGCTTGCTACTATAGCTTTAGCGCAAAGCGAAACCAATTATCCCGTTGGGAAGAACTGCCCGAAACACATGAGAGCACTGAGCAATATTCCTGACTCTAATCTATCGCTGCATAGGTTTTGATGCCGACGACTAGCATTTAGGCGTCGCTAACGACAGCTTTTATTTGTTGTTAGGGTCGTCTTTCGGTATACTACTTTCCCGTCTGAATGCAATCCCAAATTTGACCTGACCAACTAGGTATCACATGGCGACAAACTATATTTTCGTAACCGGCGGAGTTGTATCCTCGCTGGGTAAAGGCATTGCTGCAGCCTCCCTGGCGGCAATTCTAGAAGCACGGGGCCTTAACGTTACTATCATGAAGCTGGACCCCTACATTAACGTAGATCCGGGTACCATGAGTCCAATTCAGCACGGTGAAGTTTTTGTCACCGTAGACGGAGCTGAAACCGATCTTGACCTTGGTCACTACGAGCGTTTTATCCGCACCCGTATGACCAGCAGCAACAACTTTACCACCGGCCGTGTCTATGAAGACATTATTCGCCGTGAGCGTAAAGGTGAGTTTTTAGGAGCGACCATTCAGGTCATTCCTCACATTACCAACGAAATTAAGCGTCGTGTTATTGAAGGCAGTAAAGGCTTCGACATTGCCATTATTGAAATTGGCGGCACGGTGGGTGACATTGAGTCACAACCTTTCCTTGAAGCCATTCGTCAATTGGGCACGGAAATTGGTCGTGACCACACCTTATTTATGCATCTGACCCTGGTGCCATTCTTAGGCGCTGCGGGTGAGGTAAAAACCAAGCCAACACAGCACTCAGTGAAAGAACTGCGTTCTATTGGTATTCAACCCGATATATTGATATGCCGTTCAGATCGTTCTTTACCGGCAACTGAGCGCTCGAAAATCGCTTTGTTTACCAACGTAGAAGAGCGCGCGGTTATTGGCCTGCGCGACGTTGACAGTATTTACAAAATACCTTCTATGCTAAAAGCTCAGAGCCTGGACGATATAGTGACCAAACGTTTCCGTCTGGACTGTCCTGAAGCCGACTTGCATGAGTGGGAAGAGGTTCTCTATCAGGAGTCGAACCCGAACGGTGAAGTCACGGTTGGTTTTGTCGGTAAATACGTTGAACTGCCTGACGCTTACAAGTCAGTTAACGAAGCCTTAGCGCACGCTGGTCTTAAGAATCGTTTAACAGTGAACATTCGTTATATAGACTCGCAAGATTTAGAAACCAAAGGCACCTCTAAGCTCGAAGACGTGGACGCTATTTTGGTTCCCGGCGGCTTCGGCGGTCGTGGTATTGAAGGTAAACTAATTGCGGCGAAATACGCTCGTGAAAACAATGTTCCGTATTTGGGCATTTGTTTAGGTATGCAGGTGGCAATGATCGAATTCGCTCGTAATGTTGCCGGTTTAGCTGGCGCTAACAGCACGGAATTTGATGAAAATTGTAGCGATCCTGTAGTGGGGCTTATCACCGAATGGATGGACGCAAGCGGTCAGAAAGAATTGCGCGATAAGCATTCTGATTTGGGTGGTACCATGCGCCTTGGCTCACAAGAGTGTCATTTAGAAAAGGGCTCTAAAGCGCTGAAAATGTACGGTAAAGAGACCATTGAAGAACGCCACCGTCATCGTTACGAAGTGAACAACCATTATGTAGAAGCGCTGGAGAAAGCAGGTTTAAAAATTACCGGTTACTCGCACGACAAACAGTTGGTTGAGATTCTGGAAAACCCGAAACACCGCTGGTTTGTGGCAGTACAGTTCCACCCGGAATTCACTTCAACGCCGCGTGACGGGCACCCGTTATTTAAAGGCTTTATAGAAGCCGCTGGCGAATTTCATAAAGAGCGTTTGGGTTAATAACCCGGCTAATGATTAAGCATTAAACAGGATTTAAGCATGAGTAAGATTGTTAAAGTTGTTGGTCGTGAAATTATGGACTCCCGTGGTAACCCGACGGTTGAAGCCGACGTTTACCTGGAGTCTGGCCACATGGGCCGTGCGGCAGCACCAAGTGGCGCATCAACCGGTTCACGTGAAGCTCTGGAGTTACGTGACGGTGATAAATCGCGTTACTTAGGTAAAGGTGTTGAAACGGCGGCTGCCAATATTAATGGCGCTATTGCTGAAAGCTTAAATGGTATTGATGCGATTAACCAGGAAGCTGTCGACAACATTATGTTGAAGCTCGACGGTACCGATAATAAAGAAAATCTGGGTGCGAACGCTATTCTTGCGGTGTCTCTGGCGGTGGCGAAAGCAGCGGCTTTGAGTAAAGGTATTGAGCTTTACGAGCACATTGCTAACCTGAACAACACCAGCGGTAAATACAGCATGCCACTGCCAATGATGAACATATTAAACGGCGGTGAACATGCGGATAATAACGTGGATATTCAGGAGTTCATGATCCAGCCGGTTGGTGCCGAAAGCTTCAAAGAAGGCCTGCGTATGGGCGCTGAAGTGTTCCATGCTCTGAAAAAGGTTCTGCAGAAGCGCGGTTTAAGCACAGCGGTTGGTGACGAGGGCGGCTTTGCACCCAACCTGGCGTCTAACGAAGAAGCCTTACAGGTGATTGTCGAAGCTGTTGAAAACGCGGGCTATAAAATGGGCAGCGACATTACCCTGGCTTTGGATTGCGCGGCATCTGAATTCTACCGTGACGGTAAATACGAGTTGTCTGGCGAAGGCAAATCGTTTACCGCCGAAGAGTTTGCCGACTACCTGGCAGAGCTTTGCGACCGTTACCCCATTATTTCTATTGAAGACGGCCTGGACGAAAGCGACTGGGACGGCTGGAAAGTCTTAACCGAAAAACTGGGCAGCAAAGTTCAGTTGGTCGGTGATGACCTGTTTGTAACCAATACGCGTATTTTAAAAGAAGGTATCGACAAGTCGATTGCCAATTCAATTTTGATTAAATTTAATCAGATTGGTAGCCTGACAGAAACCTTAGCAGCCATTGCGATGGCGCGTGAAGCAGGTTACTCGGCGGTTATTTCTCACCGTTCGGGTGAAACCGAAGACGCCACTATTGCCGATTTGGCAGTAGGCACCGCAGCGGGTCAAATTAAAACCGGCTCGCTGTGTCGCTCTGACCGGGTTGCTAAGTACAACCAATTATTGCGTATAGAGGGCGATTTGAATGGCCAAGCGCCTTACCGCGGACGACAGGAAGTCAACGCTGGCTAATCAACAGGCGGACATATTTCAGCCGCTGGCTCAGCAGGGCGATTTTGCCGAGCTGTGCTCAGCGCTGTATGAACGTGAATTACCGCAACTGGCGCAGGTTAATGATATGCCTGTTGCGGCTCTGCAACGTCGTTTAGCCAGTCTCCCGCACTATATTCGTCACGCCGCTCATGGTTGCCTCAATGCAGTGCAGTATTCGCCGTTAAAGTTGGATGTTCAGAACGCCAGCTGGCAGGCTCCTCAGCCAACTAAAGCTCCTTCAGCCGGTATATCTGCCGAAGGGCAGAGCCAATGGTTTGCTAAACATGCAGCTTTGGGTCTGGTGGTTCCTGTTCGTTATCAAACTCCTGAATTTACGACCATAATGCTCGACAGCATCGACCGTGTGGATCCTGATAAAAAGCGTCTGCATCTGAATTACCGTGGCTGGTTTGATTTTACCGGGCAGGGTGAACATAGTCAGGATACCTTACTCAAGCCTAATAAGCGTGTTATGACCGCAGCCAGCTGTGGACATCAGTGGAATCATAAAGGGCGCGTTAACCCACGCACCTTAACGCTGCGTGAGTTGTTACTGGTGGCTACTCTGGACTGGAAAAAGTTTCAGGTGGCATTGCGGATAGCTCGTTAAGCCAGTCCTGCCATACCGGTTGTAATCCTTTCGCTTTTATTGCCTGCGCCACTTCACTTACTGGCCTGTCGTCATCTATGGAAAACTGTTCCAGCTCTTGTTGCTCGTTGGCGTAACCGCCGGGCTGAGTTTTCGATTCGGCACTGACCGAGGTCACACCTAGCCGAAACAACCCATCACGAAGCGCCTGCTGTTCGCGCGTGGAAAGGCTGAGTTCTACATCGGGGAACCGCAACCGATAGGCGCAAATTAACTGAACCAGTTGTTTATCAGAAATTGTCCTTGCGTTATCGACACCACCGGCACAGGGCCGTAGCCGGGGAAACGACAGCGAATAACGACTGCGCCAGTAGCGTCGCCGTAAATAATCCAGATGCATGGCGGTAAAGGTGCTGTCGATACGCCAGTCCTCCAGTCCAATCAGCGAGCCCAGGCCAATTTTATCGATACCGCATTCGCCCAGGCGGTCGGGCGTTTCAAGCCGCCAGCGGAAATCGCGTTTTTTGCCTTTTAAGTGATGTTTAGCATACGTGGCGGCCTGATAAGTTTCCTGATACACCATAACGGCGTCCAGACCCAGCGTGCGTAATTCAGCGTATTCATGGGTAGCCAATGGCTGCACCTCAAACATGACATAGCTGAAATAGCGTTTGATAATAGGTAGCGCGTGACGAAAATAATCAATACCTACCTTGGTTTCATGCTCGCCAGTCACTATCAGCAGGGTGTCAAAACCTTTGGCTTTTATGGCCTGACATTCCTGCTCGATTTCAGTTGGTGACAAGGTTTTGCGCTTTAAGCGGTTACTCATGGAAAAGCCGCAGTAGCTGCAATCGTTAGCACACAGATTCGATAAATACAGCGGAATAAACAAGTGCAGTGTGTTACCAAAGCGTTGCCGGGTCAGTTGTTGTGAGCGCTCTGCCATAAGGGGCAGATAGGACTCCGCCGCCGGCGACAGTAACGCCATAAAATCGCCCGTATTCAGATGTTTTTTGCTTAAAGCGGTTTCAACGTCAGCCGCGTTTTTACTGTAAAGCTGCAGGCGGGTATCATCCCAGCTGGTCTGCTCCCAGGTAGTATAAAAGCTCATAGCGACTCCAGAAACTCCGTTAACGGGCTGGATGCGGACGCTTTTAGCGAAGCGTTTTGACTTAAGCCTGCTTCAAAGGCCTGACGCCCAACAATAACCGCATCGCGAAAGGTTTTTGACATAGCGACGGGGTCGTTTGCAGTGGCTATGGCGGTATTCACCAGCACAGCGTCTGCGCCCATTTCCATAGCTTCAACAGCGTGGCTTGGCGCGCCAATGCCCGCATCGACAATGACGGGTAGCGATGCTTGCTCGATAATAATCCGTAGGAAGTCTCGAGTAAGCAGGCCCTGGTTTGAGCCTATGGGGGCGCCTAACGGCATAACTGCCGCACAACCAACTTCCTCTAAGCGTTTACACAATACGGGATCAGCACCGCAGTAGGGCAGTACGGTAAAGCCTTCTTTTACCAAAGTTTCAGCGGCTTTTAGGGTTTCTATCGGATCCGGCAGTAAATAGTTGGGGTCGGGGTGTATTTCGAGTTTAAGCCAATGGGTACCTAAAGCTTCACAGGCAAGGCGTGCAGCAAAAATAGCGTCCTGTGCGGTTTTTGCGCCGGAGGTATTGGGTAGTAGCTGTAAACCCAAATTTTTAATGGGTGTGACAATGTCGTCGGTGGGGCGTTCGAGTTCAACGCGTTTTAATGCCAGTGTCACCAACTCGCTACCGGAAGCTGCCAGAGACTTTTGCATAATGGCAGCGCTGCTGTATTTGCCTGAGCCTATGAGTAAGCGGGAATGAAAATCACGATCGGCTATTCTCAGCATGGTTTAACCTCCGGCCACGGCCTGAACAAGTGTAATGGTATCGTTGTCTTTAAGCTCAGTCTGTTGCCATTGCTCGCGGTGTATAATCTGTCCGTTTAAAGCGACGGCAACGGCCGAGGTATCGATATCCTGAGCAGACAATAGCTGCGATAAATTGGTTTTTTCCGTGATATCAAGATGTTTGTCATTAATTTGAATGCGCATTTTGACCTCCGCATACAGGGCATGAAGCGGCCCGGGGTAAATAGAGTTGTTGCCAGTTTTGCGATAAGCCGTTGAAGGTTTGCAAGTAACCCCAGGCAAGCTCATGCCCGGTAAAATAATTAATTGCCTGTAGCGCCTGACTGGATCCCATAATGCCCACAACAGGAGCGGCTATACCCGCGTTACTGCAGTTCAGTGGCTCGGTAACAGCGTCGGGATAAAGGCACTGATAACAGCCGTGCGATTGCTCCGGATTTAACGCGATGAGTTGCCCGTTAAAGCCGCGCGCCGCAGCAGAAATGAGCGGGGTGTTCAGTCGGTAGCAGCTTTGGTTGATCAGGTACCGGGTCTCACGATTGTCGGTGCAGTCGAGGACTAAATCGGCTTGCTCGACGAGTGCATCCAGGTTTTCTTCACAGGCTTGATCTTCAAGAGCGGTTATACGAATATCCGAGTTTAACCGCGACAAAGAATGACCAGCTTGCCGCGCCTTGGACAAACCAATATCGTCGCTGGAATAGAGTGTTTGCCGCTGTAAGTTGCTGAGACTGACGGTGTCATGATCGACCAGTGTGATTTGCCCAACGCCCGATGACGCCAGATATTGGCTGGCAGGACAACCGAGACCACCCAAGCCAATAATCAGCACATGACTTTTGAGCAAATGCTGTTGTCCAACTTCGCCTATTTCTTTCATCAGTATGTTACTGCTGTAGCGCAGAAGTTGCTCGTTACTCAGCATGAGCAACCTCGTTTTCTTTTTTAACCTCGACTTCAACTTCAGTTTCCATCTCCGTCAGTAGCTGACGAACAGCTTGCTCGACGTCGTTCGCAGCAGTTATCGCACTGACAACCGCTATGCCGTTAACACCGGTAGCTTTCACGGGAGCGACTCGTTCTAAAGAAATGCCACCAATAGCGACTGTTGGTATGTTCGTTGGCGCTAATAACGCTACATAGCGTTGTAATCGCTGCAGCCCTTGCGGTTTAGACGGCATAGCCTTGGTCTGAGTTGGAAAGATATGACCTAACGCGATGTAAGAGGGCTTATACACATGGGCGATCAATAACTCGGTGTAGCTGTGAGTGGAAATACCCAGACGCAACCCTGCTTGCTGAATGGCGTTAAGGTTGGCTTCCGTTAAGTCTTCCTGACCTAAATGCACGCCATAAGCGTTGTGCTTAATAGCGAGTTGCCAGTGGTCATTAATAAACAACTGTGCTGAATATTGCTCCGCCAGCTGAATGCTTTTTTTAATAGCGGTTTCCAACTGAGGAGCATCTGGGTCTTTAATACGCAGCTGAAGCGTTTTAATACCGAGTTTTAAGAGCTTTTCTATCCACTGATAAGAATCTACTACCGGATACAGTCCGGGTTCTTGGTCTAGACTGGGAAATTGGAGGTCAACGCAGGGCAACTCCGGCGTTTCAATATTTGGAAAATGTTCAATTAGCTGTGGCCAGTGTGTATGAGCAACAGGGCCTGGTCCGCGGCCTATACCTTTCGCCTCAATCAGGCCCTGATGCACGTAGGCATTAGCGACTGTTATGGCATCCTCAAGTGCATAGTCATGTGCTAGTGCCGCGGCAATGGCTGAAGACAAAGTACAGCCTGTTCCGTGGCTGTGTTTTGTTTTCAATTTCTGCTGAATGTACTGAATATGCTCATTGGCGCTAAGGTAATAGTCAGATATTTCATCGGCGCGACCAAAATCGGAGCCTGTTACCAGAATTCGGGGCAGTCCGGCATGAAAGAGTTGTTCTGCAGCGCGACACATTGAGTTCTCATCAGTAACCTCTAATCCACTCAACCAACTGAGCTCCTCCAAATTCGGGGTTATAATATCAACCAATGGGAGTAACTCCGCGCAGTGTTCAGGCTTGAGTTCAGACAGCCGATCCTGTTGAGTGCTGACAACCACCGGATCCCAGACCACAAAAGTCTGGGGAAGGGTATCAGGCCATTGCTTTAAAAATTCAGCCACCGCCTGTAGCTGCTGTCTGTTGCTGAGCAACCCAATTTTTATCGCAGCAGGGGGCATGTCCTGTTGCAGGCATTCCAGCTGCTGACGAATGGCGTCAGCAGCTAACGGGAACAACCCAGTGGTTTCAACAGAGTTCTGAGCGGTCACTGTGGTTATGACACTGCAGCCATGTACATTCAGACTGCGGAACGTGTGCAAGTCCGCCTGAATTCCTGCGCCACCACCGCTGTCAGAACCAGCGACGGTCCATACGACAGGTACCGACATTATTCTGCTCCTTCGGTCGCCGCGTCTTTCACTTTTACGTCAATGCGAGTGTCAGGATTGTATTGACGCACCTCGTGAGAAATTTTCATGGAGCAGAACTTAGGACCGCACATGGAGCAAAACTGTGCGGTTTTGTTCGAGTCCTGAGGCAGTGTTTCATCGTGATAGCTGCGAGCAGTAACCGGGTCTAACGCCAGATTAAATTGATCCTCCCAGCGGAATTCGAAACGGGCTTTTGACATAGCGTCATCCCGGGCCTGAGCGCCGGGGTGTCCTTTGGCTAAATCGGCCGCATGAGCCGCTATTTTGTAGGCAATCATCCCTTGTTTTACGTCTTCTTTGTTGGGAAGACCTAAGTGCTCTTTCGGCGTTACGTAGCAGAGCATGGCACAGCCAAAGGCGCCGATCATGGCAGCTCCAATACCTGAGGTAATGTGGTCGTAACCAGGTGCTATATCGGTGGTTAGCGGCCCTAAGGTATAAAACGGCGCGCCGTGACAGTGTTTTAACTGCTCATCCATGTTTTCCTGAATTTTATGCATGGGCACATGGCCGGGGCCTTCTATCATCACCTGCACATCGTATTCCCAGGCAATTTGAGTCAACTCGCCGAGTACTCTCAGTTCGGCGAACTGAGCTTCGTCGTTAGCATCTGCTATGGAGCCGGGGCGCAAGCCGTCACCTAAAGACAGTGATATGTCATATTTCGCACAAATTTTGCAGATATCCCGGAAGTGCTGATAAAGAAAGCTTTCTTGCTGGTGCGCCATGCACCATTTGGCCATGATCGAACCGCCACGGGAGACAATACCGGTAACTCGTTTTGCGGTCAGTTTAATGAAGTCGTGCAGTACGCCGGCGTGAATCGTGAAATAGTCCACACCTTGCTCAGCCTGCTCCAGCAGCACGTCTTTAAATACTGGCCAGTTCAGATCTTCGGCAACACCATTGACGCGCTCTAATGCCTGGTAGATAGGCACCGTACCAATAGGCACCGGGCTGTTGCGTAAGATCCACTCACGGGTTTGGTGAATATTACGGCCGGTAGATAAGTCCATAACGGTATCAGCGCCCCAGCGCGTGGCCCATACCAGCTTTTCAACTTCTTCTTCAATAGACGAACTGACGGAAGAGTTACCAATGTTGGCGTTCACTTTAACTAAGAAGTTGCGGCCAATAATCATCGGTTCAGATTCGGGGTGGTGGGTATTAACGGGGATAATTGCGCGTCCACTGGCGACTTCATCGCGCACAAATTCTGGCGTTATGGGGGTTTCAAGGTGCTCTCTACCCATATTCTCCCGCAGCGCAATAAACTCCATCTCAGGGGTGATCACGCCGCGTCTTGCGTAAGCTAACTGCGTAACGCCGTGATTATATTGCTGGTTCTCGCTATGGCGATGCTGAATCCAGTTTTCACGAACCTTTTCCAAACCTGCTTTCACGTCAATTCTGGAGTTCGGATCACCGTAAACGCTGGAGGTATCATACACATCCACCGGATCGTTCGGTGGTAGCTTCACGCCCGGCGTGGGTTGGTGCAAAGTTTCGCTAAGGTGAATGCGGCGAAAGGGAACCTGGATGTCTTTGTTGCTGCCTGAAAGAAATTCACGGCTGGAATTAGGGTAATAATGACCGGATAGCGATGATAAAAAAGATTCAGCCTGTTGGCGGTTTAAACGATTATTCGATGGTGCAGTTGACATAGCATTCTCTCATTTTGTTGATGTTAGAGATGCTTGTCAGGAGTGTTGAAAGGAACACCAGCGCAGAAACGACGGTCGCGTCATGCTGATGCTCTCTTGTTCCCTTCGCAGGTATTAGCCTGATCAGGTTCAACGGATCCCGCAATTGCGGTCTCAGCCAGTAACTTCATTAAGAAAGCTACCGGCACTCCGACAAGATTCTTTTTTAGTGGAACAAAATCTTAGAGCGAATGCAACCGCTGTTAATCGTTAACCAGTTTAGCGACAACTTTAGCTGGCTTCTCCATTGGCTGGCTTAAGCCTTCTATGCGTTCAACAATAAGCCCTTGCTTATCGAGAATAGTGATCAAATTGCTGTGATCAAAATCACCGTCCGGACGCTGTCGATACCTCACGCCAAGTACTGTAGCTAAGGTTCTGATATCCTGCTCCGAACCGTTCAGAAACAGCCAGTTGTCGTTGTTAAGCTGATACTGCTTAACATAGTCAGCGAGTGCCTCGGGTGTATCGCGATCGGTGTCAAAACTCACTATAACGAGCTTAACTTGCTGTTTAGTGTCTTCGTCCAGCTTGCTGTATAAGCGTTTTACGTCATGGACCAACACTGGGCAGGCGGTGGTGCAACTGCCATAAATCATGGAAACAATAACTGGCTGGCCTTCAAGTTCTGAAAGCTTAAGTTTGCTATTCTTATGTGTGTTCCAGGTAGCATCTACCTGGTATACCGACTCGGAGTGAGAGACCTCTGCTGCGTTCATTGCCGTATGATTGCTGTGGTCGTTAGCTGTCTGATTCTTGTGCATATCGTGATGCGAATGATCCTGCGCAAAAGACTGGGCAACAAAGATCAAAGACGCCAGGGCGGTCAATTTTAGCAATTTATTCATGGTCGTTCTCCAGGTCGTATGCGCAACGAAAACCCATAGTGCTGGTAGCACTTTGCGGGGCGTAATCACTGCGCGACTGATAACGGAAAAATGTGGCGTAATTGGCGTTACTAAAACTCGACATAAAGCGTGCTCCGTCGCCACATGAGCCGGAAAGCAAATCGACGTCATCGCCGTTAGTGAGTAATAATTGATAGTCGTCTACCCATTCGTTGACACGGTCGTGCATGTGCATCAATTGGTCTGCATTTGGGTCGACAGCTTGTTGTTTCGCGCTGTGTGGCTGGCTGTACCAGGCAAACAGGTTACGTGCATAATCATCATCGCTGATGTTCTGTTGTTGCCGATATTTGACCGACGCATACTCCCACTCGTTAAGGCTGGGCAGACGCCCGCCTTGTGCGGAGCAGTATTCGCGTGCGGCAAACCAGGACACATAAGTGACGGGCTCATTTTCTTTGCCTTTAGCAAATCCAGTATTATTATCCCAATGCTTCAGGTAATTTCCGTCATGGAATAGGGCAGCGATGTTGTCTCGCTGCCACTGTGGTTGTTCAATGACAAATTCCAGAAACTCTTGGTTAGTGACCGGAGTTGAGTCCAGCATGAAACTTTCCATCTCTATGCTGAGCCGCTCTTTATCCAGTAATACCGGTGGCTTAAACGTACCACCATTGATCAGAACTGGATCGGCGAGCACTAACGGTGATAATAGAACACCTGCAACTCCAAGCCACTTAACCATAAGTTTCCCCTTATTTCTCTTTACGCGGACCGGCAATTAATGCGCCAGCTGCGCCACGCTCTGCATCAGCAAATTCGTGATCGACCAACTTATAGATTCCTTCTTCCGGAACAATAAATTCAATTGTTGCACTGTTACTGGCACCCAGCAGCACGGTTTGCATGCCATACCACTCGTTACGCGGGTCGCCTTCGTACCAGACGCGGTCGAAAATGGCACCAATTACGTGGAAGCTGGAAGTGCCTGATGGACCTGCGTTTAACACATGTAAGCGCACACGGTCACCTTCGTTCGCGCGTAAAGGGTTGTCGCTAAGTGCTGCAACATGGCCATTAAAGGTCACATGACTTGGCTGACGATCCAGGGCTGCACCGTGGTTATAGATGTAGTTACCTTCCGATGCTTCTTCCAGATAGTGCTCTGACTGAACCAAAACGAATTCTTTATCAACGTCTTTGTCAGTTGGGTAGCCATCTTTAGGAGATACTACAACGGCGCCATACTGTCCCATAGCTGTGTGCATGAGTACGCTGGAAGTACCACAGTGATACATATAAGTACCCGCGTAGTTGGCTATCCATTCGAACTCAATAGTTTCACCCGGAGAAATGGTACGCCATTTGTCTTCAGCAGCGACTGTACCACTATGAAAATCCATAGAATGCGGCATTGGGTTAACTACAGGCTGATTGTTCTGATAACCATTGGCTTGTACTTGCTGGAAGAATGGCGAACCATTTTTGACCGGTTTAGTGATAGTCACTTCTTCGTCAGAGCGGTTTTTCATTTTGAAGATAACACGGTCGCCTTCACGTACGTGTAATACGGGGCCGGGTACTGAGCCACCGAATGTCCAGGCTGAATAGCTTACTCCCGGAGCAACCTCTATCTTCTGAGAGAAAACATCCATGCGTACATCGTGAGTTTTGTTACCTTCATAGTCGAGCTCCGCTATGTTTGGAACTTGAGTAAGGTAGTCGCCAACAACCGCCGGGCCATTGTAGTCTTCACGGTAAACTTTAGCTTCTGGTAAGCCATAGATTTTACCGTCAATGACATATTCGCTGTCGTGTTTAAGGCTGAGTTCTTCAGCATTAACCGGAGCTGATGCAGACGCCATAGCGGCCAGAAGAGATGCACTGATAATTGATAAACTTAGAGTTTTCATAATGATTTTTCCTTTAACTGATAACAAATAGGTTTAACGCAAACTGGCAACGGCTTCGGCTGTGATAGTTTCACTGCCATCTGCAAGCTCGGTATTGATGTAGTTAACTAAGGTCGCGATATCGGCGTCTTTCAGATAACCCATGGGCGGCATAGCGCCGTTGTAGTTAGTTCCATTAACGGTGATAGCGCCTGACTTACCCTGAATTATGGTTTCGGCGATATAGGACGGTTTGTCTTTTAGGTTCGGGTTATTTGCCAGTGGTGGAAAAACACCTTGCATGCCCTTACCATTTGGCTGATGGCACGCCTGACAATATTTTTTGTAAACGTTTTCGCCTTCGCTGGCATCGGCTGCCTGGCTTATGAATAAACCAGTGAGTGACACAGCAATAAGTGATACTTTGCAAAGAGATTGAATGCTCATAACGACACCTTAGTAATTGACTTAAGATGCCTTTAGAATACTGCTTTAATGAGCTTTTACGAGTGAAATGAAGGGGTAACTCAGGCCTACTCCTTTATGTGTAAAAGAAGTAAGCCTAATGCAGGTTGGTGGGTATTAAATACTGCGTGCTTCCAGTTCAATACGAGAGGCGGCACCGTAGATTTTACTCGGATCACCTTCGAATTCGCCTTCTGGAGTTGTGGTAGGCCATAGGTTTTCAAGGTTACCGATTACCTTGCGAGTTTCGCTAATGGCTTCTTCAGCTTTGTTTGCTTCTTTATCATTAATGCGGTTTAAACGTTCAAGCGCAATTTCCTTAAAGCCCATGGCGTCCTGATATTCGTGCACGTTAGCGACTTCGCCATTCTGAATGCTAATAGCGTATTCGTCGGCGGCTACCATTAGCATTGATGAAACACTCAGTATGACGTCTTTAGCTGACATTTCAGCAATAGGCTCATTAGCGCTGATAGAGTCCAGCAGAGCCTTGTAGTTGCTCATAACCGTGTCTTCATCTTTATCATTGATGACACTTTCCGCCAGTGTATTTAATGGTTCGGCAAATCCGGGCAAGTCGCGTGCTTCAAATGCTTCAGTGAGGCCACTGTAGAGCTCGTCACCCGGGTGTTTCATGTGAGTTTTAGCCATTTCAATGTGGCCTTGCTCGTAAAGTTTCATGCCCACCCATAAATGGCCGCGGATAAAACCTAGCTGAGCCAGAAAAGCCGTGTCATTGGTGTTTAAATCAATTTCAGGAGCTGACATTTCGCCTTCTGCCATAGGAGCGGCCATAAACATTGTTGGTGCAGCACTCGGCTGCGTGAAGGGCGTTGCTGAAACCTGTGATGCTGCTACAGTGGTGGCCAGAACGCTACCAACACCAAGCCAAACTTTTTTCTTTTCAAACATAGAAAGACCTTAGTATGCTTTTTTGAGAGAGTTAACTCATGTATATTTGCAGAAATGATAACTATTCGCAAGTTAGAAGTGTGGAAGTATGATATTACAAATTAGCAACGCCGTTGATACAGACACCGTAAAGAGTATTGTTGCTGGCCTTGATGCCGGGCAGTTTCGCGATGGCAAAAAAACCGCAGGCTGGGCAGCGAAAGATGTAAAAAATAACCAGCAACTGTCGGGTAAAAAGTCTGAGGCGGCTACTCAGGTGTTGCTGGACAGGCTTCAGAAAAACGCTCTGGTGCAATCGGTAATGCGACCAAAGCAGGTGGCGCGGGTGACTATAAACCGATATCTGCAGGGAGAATATTACGGTACTCACATGGATGATTCCTTGATGAACGGTGTAAGAACCGATATTTCTTTTACGCTGGGCTTGTCACCATTATCGGATTTTGACGGTGGAGAGTTGGTTATTGAGGATGCCAGTGGCGAGCGGAGCTGGCGACTGGGGCAGGGAGATATTCTCATGTATCCGAGCCATTACCTACATCGGGTTAATCCGGTGACTAAAGGTTCGAGGCTGGCAATGATAGGCTGGGTGCAAAGCTTAATTAAACAGCCGAATTACAGAGAGCTACTCTTTGATATAGAGCAATCGTTGAAAGCTGAATTTGATGCAAACGGTAAGTCTGAAAACTTTGATCGTCTGACCAAGGTGTTTCATAACCTGTTAAGAGAATGGGCTGATGTATAATACTTAGCTATGTATATTAATCTTCAGGAACGTTGTAAGCAGAACCATAGCATTCAATATAACTTTCACAGGATCGGTATTTTGAAGAACGGCATTGCTCAACAACTAGCCCATTCCCTCCTCTTTGATAAACTTTGGTTTTTAAGTTGTCAATGATGGCTGACTGATTAGCTTTGGGGTCTTCGAGGTTCTGTTGACAGTAGTTAGCGGATACTCCGCCAAGTGATTCAGCTTGAAATGTGATCATTTGCTGAAATGAATATTCTTTCACCGCAATCATTCGATATTTGTTTTTCGCATAGGGTTCTAGGTTTGTATTAAAGATCGCACTACTACAGCCAATTAGAAAGGCGCTGACTGCTGTTATTAATAAAAATGTTTTCATAGAATTTGGAACTCTTATCTCTGTTGTCTTACCAGATTATAGTTATATTTATTTGTTATCAATAGTTATAACGGGCCGGCGCATTGTCGGCCCGTTAAGTATATAGATCTAATGATAATTAGATCAGAGTTATGCCGCATAAGATCAATAATGCAATGTTAGCTACCAAACCAATCATAAAGAAATAGCTGCGGGGACTGGGGTTTTTCTCTGTTGCTATGGCGTAGTAAAGAACCATATGAATTAAGCGTGCAATAGCGAAAATCCAGATAAACAGCCCCGTCCAGAAAGCGCTGGCACCTATGAAGAAGGCAAGAAATACTGTGCCCAGCATCAGAGGATAGTTTTCTAACGAATTCATTAGGGTGCGGTGAGCACGAAACACAAAAGATGAATGACTCAGTGAGTCGTCGATTTTGCCCGGAACGGCACCGGGTTGTTTCGCTTTTTGACCGCTGGCAATAACCCATTGAACCAGCAAAATGACTAGTGCAATAAGTACGCCCCAATAAGCCATTGTATAAGTTTCACTTCCGTTCATGATTTATGTCTCCTTTTGTTCTGTATGATTTGGTTAAGCTGGGTTTCCACAACTCCAGCAGACTTCAAAAGCGGCTCCGTTAATTTCCTGACAATTATTGCAACGCCAGTCCGCGCCGTTCGCCTGTTCTTCCATGTTTTCAATCAGTGTTTTTGCGACAGCGAGTTGAGTATCTTCAACAAGCCATAATTCAGGCCAGGTATCTAATGGCGCTAAATCACCAGCGGCGCCACTGGAAAATTCATTTTTCATAACCGTTTCAATGCCTTCCATTTGCAATAGGTTACGGGCGTTCTCCACTAATAGTTTGTTTTCATGGGTATAAATAAGTTTCATAGGCGTTTCTTTTAGGTAAAATCTAAATAGCAATTAACTTTTACGTTATAGTTAATGTATCAGACTCAGCGTCTGTTTGTGTTCTCCATTTTTCTAAGGAGTTGTATATGGCGGGTGGCTGGTCGCACGACGGTGCTGTACAGGAGCAAATTGATGCCAGTACCGAAGATGAAGTAAAACGCGTACGCAGCAAACTTACCGGCGGCGAAAGTCTGGAGTTTTGCGAAGAGTGTGGTGAGCCTATTCCGGAAGCCCGGCGCAAAGCTATTCCGGGTGTTCGTCTGTGTGTGGAATGCCAGGCGGAACTCGACAAGCAGGACTCAAGCAAAGCGGGCTTTAACCGGAGGGGGAGTAAAGACAGCCAGCTACGTTAAGCTATGGGGTTGTCTTATCTGCCAGAAATTCAGACTCAGGTACGGGCTTACTGAACAGGTAGCCTTGAAAGGTATCGCAATTTAGTCGCGCCAAATAATTAAATTGTTCTTCGGTTTCGACTCCCTCAGCAACAATGTTCAGTTTTAGACTTTCTCCTAGCTGAATAATGGTGTGAACAATTTGAGCTTTTTCTTTACTATCCAGCATATTGCGTACGAACGACACGTCGATTTTCAGGGTATCGAACGGAATTTGCATAAGATAAGAAAGAGACGAGTAACCAGTACCGAAATCATCCAGCGCGAATTCAATACCAAGTCGCTTCAAACGCTTTATTTTGTTGGTGACGCTGGAAATGTCATCCATCAGTAAGCTTTCTGTGAGCTCCAGCTTTAACCTACGAGGCGGTATCTCATACTTCTCTACCAGAAGTTGAACCTGCTCAACAAACTCGGGTTGCTGAAACTGTTTGGCACTGACGTTAATCGACAGCTGCATATTTGCCTTGTCCGGGCTCTGCTGCCATTGCTGGAGAATTTGGCAGGCGCGCTCAGTAATCCAGTACCCCAGAGGAACAATCAAACCGGTTTCTTCGGCTAAAGGAATGAAATCAGCAGGAGAAACAAAGCGACCATCACTTTGTTTCCAGCGGATGAGTGCCTCAGCTCCGGTGGGCTTTGACTCAATATTTACCTGAGGTTGCAGATAAAGTTCGAATTCGTTTTGCTTTATTGCATTACGCAATTGCTCTTCCAGTTTGACTCGCTTGCTGACCGCATCAGCAAACTCCTGACGAAACAGTGAGACTTCTCCCGTGCCTTTGCGTTTTGAGTGGGATAAAGCCAGGCCTGACTGGGTCATTAAGGTTTCAGCATTTGATTCGCTGTCGTCAAACAAGGAAGCGCCTGCGCTAAAAGAGCAAAGGTGTGTGTAGCTGTTGAGCTGATAGGGCTGCTGTAGTTGATCCAGTAATTGATAAATTCGGGTCAGCAATTGCTGTTTTATATTAACTGAATTACCACGCTCAAGGCCAGTTAGCACAACAGCAAATTCGTTCGCGCTCAAACGCGCCAGGAATGAGTTGGCTTTAGTTGAGCTTTTCAGTCTCTCAGCCACGCGTTTTAGCAGCAAATCACCCATGTCGGAACCCAGGGTGTTATTCAGTATTTTAAATTTATCGATATCGCACAGAATTAATGCCCCGTTTTGTCCGTCTTCTTCATAGGTTGCAAGTTGATCCTGTAAATGATCTAACAAAGAGCGACGGTTCGCTAATCCAGTTAAAGCGTCTTTATATGCCAGATAACGGATACGTTCACTGGACTCAACTTCTGCACTAATGTCTGTGACCGTTGCTACAAAATGTCGTTCTTTTTGTTGATTGTAGCGTACCTCTGAAATACTTAAGCGTACAGGGAAAGTCGTACCAGAGCGCTTTTTAACATTAACCTTACCTTGCCAGGCAATTCTGCGGGCCAGTGTGGCCTTAATATTCTCAAGTAGCTTATCGGCATGCTCAATATAGTCTTCAATATTGAGTTTACTGCCTTTTATTCGTTCCAGGTCATCTCCGGTAAGTCGCGTAAATGCCTGATTCGCTAACAAAACACGATTGTGTTCATCGAATAGCAATAAGCCATCATCTATGGCACTAATGACTTCATAAAGTTGCTCTGCCGACATTTGGGCTAATTTTTGTTGTTGCTGTAAGCGTCTGTCTATCTGAGAGGCTATAATTGCCATGAAAGCGGTTAAACAGGAACCAATTCCGACAACGTAAGCCAGCCAGTTACCATGGCCGGTGAAGACCGCATCAGGCTCCCGGGTGGGGTAAAAATTGGCTGCTATCATGGCGGTATAGTGCATACCAGAAATAGCCAGAGCAATAATGGCGGCAACAACAATCTGTGCGCTTCTGCGCCTGAACCAGCTGGTTCTTTCCGACTTTTTATAATGGCGGTATGCCAATAAAGCAATGATGCCCAGCGATACGGCAACAACTACCGAAAGTACAAACCAGAGTGGGTCATAACGAAGGTGGGCTGGCATTTCCATTGCCGCCATTCCGGTATAGTGCATCAGACCAATGCCTGCACCCAAAACGGTGCCTGCAATTAGAGTCGCGCTAACCGATGACAAGGAGACTTGAATCTTCATGGCAATAAAGCTGCCGACAATAGCCGGAATAACCGAAATAAGAGTTAATAACACGCCGTGACTCATAGGCAGGTGAAGCTCAAAAGCCAGCATGCCAATAAAATGCATACTCCAGACACCAACACCAGAGATGACCGCGCTAACAACTAGCCAACTGTAGCGAGCAACCTTAGCCTGATATATTTGTACACGTTCCAGCGTGAGTACCGCGGTATAAGAGGCAAGCAATGCCACACAATAGGAGAGCACGACTAACCCTGGATTATGGGAGCCATTTATAGGGAGCTGGGAAAATTGACCCAAATCGAAAAATGCGTACAGGGTTTCAAGCATAAATTTAATTTTACCAGAGCCGTCGGCTGGAGTACTAAAACTATTTAATACTTTGCAATACGACACTGAGTCCTGAAAGTATCATTAGCACCAGTGTAAATTGTCTAAAGCGTTGCTCTGACACATGCTGTTGAAGTCTTTGCCCGACGCTGGCGCCAATAAGCGCGCAGGGTAGTAAGGTGAGTACCAGATAAAGATGGGACTCCGCGTAAATAGACTGGCGCGAGAAATTCGCGACGTTTGCCATGGCAATGCAGCAGAAAAACAGACTGAGTGTAGCGCGAAATTGTTGTTTTGGGATACGGGCATTGGCCAGAAATAAAACAATAGGGGGGCCGCCTAATGTCATTAGCCCGTTGAGCAAGCCAGAGCCGGTACCCACCGCAATATGTCCGGGCGCATGCTCAGCCGTTGGTAGTTGTTTACCGCTGGCTAAAGCGAGTGCAACAGCCAGTATGACAAAACCAAGAACCAGTTTAATAAACTGTTCGTTTACGCTTAGCAGCAAAGAACCTGATATCAGGGAGGCAATGACGCCTGAAAAAATCAGCCACTTCCACTGAGACGGGCGAGCCGCCTCCCTGTTTTTCCAATAGATCCAGCCGCCTATCACGATATTAATGACAGACAGTGCGGGCGTAAGTACGCTAATAGGGAACCACAAAGCAAGAATTGGAACGGCTAATAAACCGGAGCCAAAACCGCTTACCCCCTGAACCAAAGCTGCAAAGAAAAATACTATTGCGGCAGCGAAATACTCCAAATGAACCTCTTTTGTCTTATAATGCTGAAAACGGCTTTTCAGTCACGCCAATAGTCTTCATAATGATAACAGGAAAAACAACGGAGCTGAGCATGCGGGTGACTCTGGTCGTGTTGTTGGCCTTGTTCCTTGCGTTACAATATCGTCTGTGGTTTGGCAAAAACAGCCTACCGGATTATTGGCGGTTGCAGCAAGAAGTCAGCAATCAGAAAAATACGAATGAAAACCTGGAAAGACGTAATCAACTCATTTACGCAGATATCGAAGATTTGCGCGAAGGGGAAGATGCGCTGGAAGAGCGTGCCCGTAACGAACTAGGGATGGTAAAAAAGGATGAAGTTTTCTTCCGTCTTGTACCTGATCGTAATCCATAGCCTGAGCGGGTGAGCGAGATGAAGAGTGAGTCAGAAAGCCGCACATACAGTCAAACTGATTCGTTAATAGCTGTAATTCCTGCGGCTGGCAACGGAAGCCGGATGCAGACAAACGTCCCCAAGCAGTTTCTCACGGTCGCTAACCGGACTTTGCTGGAGTACAGCATCGAAGCCGTATTGAACGATGCGCGGGTTGAACAGGTTGTCGTCTCGGTTTCTGACCCTAATGCTGAATACCTTATTGAGCTTAAAAAAAACCTGCCAGCAAAGGTTCATTTTGTTAAAGGCGGCAATAGCCGTGCCGAATCCGTATTAGCTGGAGTTAAAGTTGCCGTTTCTCAAGGGGCTACTCATGTGCTGGTGCATGATGCGGCACGCCCTTGCTTACCGAAAACGGCACTAACAGCGGTTATTAATACTGGATTAACGGATCCTCAAGGCGCAATTCTTGCTATCCCGGTAAGAGATTCCTTAAAACGCGCTGTTATCTCTGTCAATGATGAAGCCGGTGTTACCCATATAGAATCCAGTGTTGATCGGGAGGCGTTGTGGCAGGCTCAGACACCACAAGTTTTTAATGCAGAACGTTTACAACAAGCTATTGAGCACATGGGGGCATTAAACCCTCAGTTAACTGATGAAGCTTCGGCTATGCAGTGGTGTGGTTTTCAACCGGCGCTTATTCCCGGGTCTATTCGCAATGTAAAAGTGACTCACCCGGAAGATTTTGAATGTGTTCGCGACTGGTTATTAGCGAACAATAATGATCATAAAAATTAAAGAGGGCAGTCGTTCATGAAAATCCGTGTTGGTCATGGTTATGACGTTCATCGTTGGGGTTCTGATAAACCTTTGGTTTTAGGGGGCGTTGAAATAGAACATCACGAGGGACTTATCGCTCATTCTGACGGAGATGTTGTTCTGCATGCTGTCACCGACGCGGTATTAGGCGCTTTAGCGTTAGGTGATATTGGCCAGCACTTTCCGGATACCGATGAACGCTATGCCGGGGCGGATAGTGCCGAATTGCTGAATCATGCAGTAAGCCTATGTCAGGAGAAAGAGTTCAAGACTGGTAACATTGATGTAACCGTTGTAGCTCAGGCTCCGAAAATGGCACCTCATATTGACGATATGCGGGCCAGTATTGCTCAGTGTTTAAAAACCTGCATTGATAATGTGAATGTCAAAGCGACAACGACAGAAAAATTAGGCTTTGTGGGACGTGGAGAAGGTATTGCCTGTCATGCCGTGGTTCTTATGGAGTCATTTTAATGTTGGCACCCTCGCAAGTGTCTTTGACTGATTTACCGCGTTTACATAAAGGCGACAGACCGCAGGCCGAATTTAAACAGACGCCGGAAGATTTTCAGGTTATTGAGCAGTTGGATGTTATTGATGACGGTGAAGGTGAGCACCAGTGGCTTTGGGCTAGAAAAACCGGAGCTAATACAAATTTTTGTGCAGAAAAAATAGCCCGGTTTGCCGGAGTATCAGAAAGAAATGTCAGTTATTCCGGATTAAAAGATCGCCAGGCAGTGACCTGGCAATGGTTTTCCATTCAACTACCCGGCAAAGAAACGCTTAACTGGAATGAGTTAAACGATGAAGAAATGTCGGTTGAGCGAGTGATACGCAGAACTAAAAAGTTAAAGACGGGGTTTCACCGTGCGAACCGCTTCGTTATTCGGTTAGCTAATGTCAGTTCCCGGGAGGGGCTGGAAAAGCTTTGGCAAGGAGTGAGTGAGCAGGGCGTAATAAATTACTTTGGCGAACAGCGCTTTGGCCGCAGCGGAGATAACGTTGCACAAGCTGAGCGCTGGCTTATGGCGAGCCGCCCCCCACGTATCAGCCGCAGCAAGAGAAGCCTTTATTTGTCCGCACTGCGCAGCTATTTATTTAACGAGATAGTGGCTGAGCGAATACGTCAGTTTGGTATAGAAGGAACTTTGACTGGTGATTGTGTCATGCTGGAAGGCTCGCAGTCGGTTTTTACCGTAGAGCAGTGGGACGACGAACTTAGACAACGGCTGGCAAATAACAATATTTACTTAACGGCACCTTTAGCAGGAAGCACAAATAAACCCTTAGTGAAGGGGGAAGCCGACGCCTTTGAACAAAGTTTATTACAACCGTTCGATAGTTGGTTACAGGCGCTTAAAAAGTTGCGCGTAGAAGCGGCTCGCCGGGCTATTCTGTTGCGCGTAGAAAACCCAGAAATTAGTTGGCAGGGCAAGGACGCAGAGCTTCGCTTTACGCTTCCGTCTGGTGCTTATGCAACAACCGTATTAAATGAAATTGTGGACTTAAGTGGTGAATCCAGATGATGAAAATTCTATTAAGTAATGATGACGGCGTACACGCTCCGGGAATTCTCGCGTTGTACCAGGCTTTAAAAGAAGTGGCGGACGTAAGGGTGATAGCTCCGGACCGTAACTGCAGTGGTGCCAGTAATTCGTTAACCTTACATAACCCTTTGCGGGTGCGTCGGCTGGATAATGGTTTCTATTCTGTTAATGGTACGCCCACAGACTGTGTTCATTTAGGCACTAACTCGCCGATGGCTGAAGACGTGGATTTGGTCGTGTCCGGTATTAATGACAGCCCTAATATGGGTGACGATGTATTGTATTCGGGCACGGTCGCAGCCGCGATGGAAGGGCGCTTTATGGGACTGCCTGCCATTGCGGTGTCAATGGGGGGGCGTGGACACGACTACTATGATACCGCCGGACGGGTTGTGGCAGAAATTATCGCTAACATGGAAAACGATCCGTTGCGACTTGATACGGTACTGAATATCAATGTGCCTTACACGACCTACGATAAGTTAAAAGGTACCCGGGTGACTAAACTGGGACGTCGGCATCGCGCTGAGACCATGGTTCATGACCGAGACCCTTTTGGCAGCGAAATCTTTTGGTATGGACCCATTGGGCATCATGCTAGTGATGAGCCTAATACCGATTTTACCGCGATTCATGAAGGTTATGTCTCTATTACACCGTTAAGCCTGGATATGACGGCGCAACGCCACACCGATACACTGACAGACTGGTTAGAACAACAAAAATGATGATTAGCAATGGACAGTCGCGGGTTAAGCGGCTGATTCAACAATTAGAGGATCTCGGCATTACCAACAAAGAGGTTTTGCGGGTGATATCTGAAACCCCAAGACATCTGTTTATGCCCGAGTCATTAGCTCACAAAGCCTATGAAAATACGGCGCTACCCATTGGTAATGGGCAGACCATTTCGCAGCCATTAATGGTGGCAACAATGACGCAGTTATTAATGCAGCATCATTGTAAAAATGTGCTGGAGATAGGCACTGGGTCGGGTTATCAGACAGCGGTTCTGGCTCAGCTAGTTGATAAGGTTTTCAGTGTTGAGCGTATTGCTACGTTGCAGTATCAGGCCAAGCGACGTATGCGGCAGTTGGATTTACATAATGTTGCCATGCGTCATGGTGATGGCTGGAAGGGCTGGCGCAGCAAAGGTCCGTTTGACGGAATTATTGTTACCGCAGCCGCCAGCGACATACCTCAGGATCTAGTCGATCAGCTTGCAGACGGCGGCGTGATGATTATTCCTGTCGGCGAGCAGAACGAGTTGCAGAGTCTCGTAGTAATGCGTCGCTTTGGTGATTCTCTGGAGCAACAGCGTATTGGTGATGTGCGCTTTGTGCCTTTAGTTAAGGGAGATGTCGTTTGAAGCTGTTCTCCGCACTGTACGATAAAGTTTTATCCTGGACTCAGCATCCCAGAGCAGACATTATTCTTGGCCTTTTGAGTTTTGCAGAGTCGGTGATATTTCCTATTCCACCCGATGTCATGCTGGCGCCAATGGCAATGACTCAACCTAAAAGAGCGTGGCGATTAGCGTTTCTAACGACAGTTACCTCAGTAGCAGGCGGAATTTTAGGGTACTTTCTGGGCTACTGGGCCTATGAATCATTAGTTCTGCCAGCGGTTGAGGCACTTGGCTACGAGTCGAAGCTGCTTACTGTTCAGGGCTGGTTTTCGGACTGGGGCGTTTGGATAGTGTTTATTGCAGGCTTTTCTCCCATTCCTTATAAACTATTTACGGTAACTGCCGGCGTTATGCAGATAGCGTTTTTCCCTTTTGTTATTGCATCGGCTATCAGTCGGGGTATGCGCTTCTACTTGGTGGCCTGGTTGTTGCGCACTGGAGGTCCGGAAATGGGCGTAAAACTTCGTGAATATGTTGACCGCATTGGCTGGACACTGGTAATACTGGTTATTATTGGGTACGTAATAGCGCAGTTGGTATAAATGATGTTGGTATCGTCCGGGGCAATTAAGCAATCTGTATTATTGGTTTTTGCCATTATTCTGCTGCAGGCTTGCAGTGGCCGGTCGACACCTGCACCCGTTGAAGAACTCTATACCGGAAAAACTTACCGCGATTTTGAAGCCAACTCGATAAATGACAAAGAGTATGAAGTTCAGCCCGGAGAAACTCTCTATTCAATTGCCTTTCGGGCTAACCTGGATGTCCAGGATATTGCCCAAATCAATAATTTACAAAAACCTTACACTATTTATCCGGGGCAAAAGTTAAGTCTGGCGAATGCGCCACAAGGGAGCGCCACCACAGCCAGAAAGGCACAGCGAACAACTAGTGCTAAACAGAATAAAAAAGCCTCTGATAACGCACAAAATAATATAAAAACGCCCGTTGCTAATAAGAAACAGAAAGAGTATGGTCAAAAAACAAGCACAAGAAAAACGGTTGCAAAACAAACCGATAAGGTTAGCAAGAGCCAACCGAGACAGCGAATTGAACGGCCTGAAGTGGCGCAACCCAGTAATGACAATATTGTTTGGCGCTGGCCGTCATCGGGCAAAATAATAGCTGACTTCTCGTTGCGTGAACAAGGCAATAAAGGGATAGATTTTGCCGGTAGGCGGGGTAATTCAGTTAACGCCGCTGCGGCTGGAAAAGTGGTTTATGTTGGAAGCGCATTACGCGGGTTTGGTAATTTAATCATTTTGAAACATAACGATGATTTTATTACTGCTTACGCTCACAATGAAGACATTCTGGTGAAGGAAAAAGAATGGGTGGACGTAGGTGAGACTATCGGACGTATGGGAGATTCCGGTAGTTCTCGTGTGAAATTGCATTTTGAAGTTCGTTTCCGTGGTAAGTCGGTCAATCCGAGGCATTACTTACCCAAATCTCGCTAGTCATGTGGGAATAATAATAACAAGATAAGGAAGTCGACGTGTGTTGTAACACGGTGTTCAGTATAACAGGAGCTTGTTATGAGCCGCATAAAGGAAGAAGCAGTTGAAAACGTCGAAGCTAATGAAGAAGAATCTATTGTAGATAGCACTGACAGTGCAGCAGAAGAGTTGGAAGAGGCGCTATCCTCGTCTTCAACTCAATATCAAAAGAAGATGGACGCGACGCAGTTATACCTGGGAGAAATAGGTTTCTCTCCGTTACTGACTGCTGAAGAGGAAGTCTTTTATTCCCGCCGTGCATTGAAAGGCGACAAAGCAGCCCGCCGTCGTATGATTGAAAGTAATCTGAGGTTGGTTGTTAAAATTGCCCGTCGTTATTCTAATCGGGGACTGCCTTTATTAGATTTAGTTGAAGAAGGTAACCTCGGCCTTATCAGAGCGGTTGAAAAATTCGACCCTGAACGCGGGTTCCGTTTCTCAACTTATGCTACCTGGTGGATACGACAAACTATTGAGCGCGCTATTATGAATCAGACGCGCACCATTAGATTGCCGATTCACGTTGTTAAAGAGCTTAACGTATACCTTCGTGCTGCCCGTGAACTTGCGCATAAACTGGATCACGAGCCAACCGCCGAAGACATTGCGAAAAGCCTCGATAAACCAGTGGGCGATATCACCAAAATGTTACGTCTGAATGAACGCATTGGTTCGGTAGATACGCCTATAGGCGGTGATAACGACAAAGCCTTGTTGGATATTCTCACCGATGATACTGATACTGGACCGGAAGGTGTCTTGCAGGATGAAAACCTGAAAGGGAATATCACTGAATGGTTGCAGTCGTTAAATCAGAAACAACGTGAAGTACTGGCACGACGCTTTGGACTGATGGGCTATGAGCCTTCGACCCTGGAGGATGTTGGTCGTGAAATAGGCCTTACGCGTGAGCGAGTTCGACAGATACAAGTGGAAGCCCTGCGTAAATTACGCGATTCTTTAAAACAGCAAGGCTTAACATTAGATTCTCTATTTACTGCTCAGTAAAAGTAGCAGTTACTAAACGTACTAAAAAGGCTCAACTTTTTGTTGAGCCTTTTTGTTTCTGCTGCCATTGGTAAAGAATATCCAGCGCCTGCTTCGGAGTCAGATCATTAATGTCCAGTTGTTCCAGTTCATCAAGCAGTGGGTCGCGTTTTTCTGCATGAGAGGGAAAGGTTTCAGGCGAAGGAGTGAGTTCCATAGTGGTTTGTTTTGGTTCGTTTAAAACTCCGTGGTGAGTATGCTCCAGCTCTGACAACTTTTGTTTTGCTTTATGAATGACATGATCGGGCACTCCGGCCAACTTAGCCACTTGCAAGCCAAAGCTCTGGCTAGCAGCGCCTGGACTGACTTTATGCAAAAAGGCGATGGTATCGCCATGCTCTTTCGCATCGACGTGAACGTTTACCGTGGCTGGTAACTCTTCCGCCAACTCGGTTAACTCAAAGTAATGAGTGGCGAATAAGGTCAGACACTGGAGTTGTCGGGACAGATAATCGGCACAAGACCACGCCAGTGACAAGCCGTCATAGGTTGAAGTACCACGACCAATTTCATCCATAAGCACCAAACTTTTTGCTGTGGCGTTATGCAGAATGTTTGCGGTTTCTGTCATTTCTACCATAAAAGTCGAACGGCCTGAGGCTAAATCGTCAGAGGCACCAATACGGGTAAAGATACGGTCAATGTCGCCAATAATTGCCTTATCAGCCGGCACATAGCAGCCCATGTGCGCGAGAATAACGATTAACGCGGCTTGTCGCATGTAAGTTGATTTACCACCCATGTTAGGGCCGGTTATCATCAGCATACGTTGCTGAGGTGTCAGCGACATGGGGTTCGCAATAAAAGGCTCATCGCTCAGTTGTTCAATAACCGGGTGACGGGCAGCTTCCAATTCAATTAAGCTGGTTTTCTTTTTCAGTTGCGGGCGGCAATAACGATAATTGTCAGCCAGCCGTGCAAAACAGCACAACGTATCGAGTTGAGCCAGACCCGAAGCGCTTTTTTGCAGCGCATTCACCTGCGGCAGTAAGTGCTCAAAGAGTTGGTCGTAAAGCCATTTTTCTCTGGCCAGAGAACGCGCCTGAGCATTCAGAACCTTGTCTTCGTGCTCCTTTAACTCTGGAATAATATAGCGCTCTGTATTTTTTAGTGTCTGGCGACGCTGATAGTCATCGGGTACAGCTTCTGATGACTGCCGGCTGACCTCAATGAAGTAGCCGTGAACTCTGTTATAGCCAACTTTTAATGTGGCGATACCACTTCTCTCACGTTCACGCTGCTCCAGTTGTTTCAGGTAGTCGGTAGCACCCGTTGCAAGATCGCGCAATTCATCAAGCTCTCTATCATATCCTTCGGCAATAACACCGCCGTCGCGAATCAATAAAGGTGGCTGCTCAATAACGGCTTTAGTCAGCAAGTCGACCACTTCTGGAAAGGGTTCAATAATGTCGTGCAGATAATTCAACGAACGGTGAGATAAAGACGCTCTGACTTCCGGTATTCTAGCCAGGCTGTCGCGCAAACGAGCAAAGTCTTTCGGACGCGCGCTTCGTAAGCCTACACGGGCAACAATGCGTTCAATATCGGCTAACTGTTTTAATGTTAGCTGTATATTTTCAAAATTCAGATTTTCTTTTAATGCGTCGACAGCATCATAACGCTGGTTAAGTTCCTGATGGTTACGAATAGGGCGCTGCAGCCAACGTTGGAATTGGCGGCTTCCCATAGCTGAAACGGTTTTGTCGAGTACCGCCGAAAGGTGCGTATCACCTTCGCCCATGCTTTGTTGCAGCTCAAGGTTTCTGCGTGTTGCGGCGTCCAGAATAATAGCATCTTGCGGATGCTCAGTAACCAGCGCCTGAATGTGAGGCAGGGCGGCGCGTTGAGTTTCTTTTACATAATGCAGAATAGCACCGGCGGCTGCCAGGGTAGGCTCATTATTTTTGATACCGAAGCCTTCTAAATGCTGAGTGCCAAACTGGCGAGTAAGCAGCATAAAAGCGGTTTGTTGTTCAAACTCCCAAGCCGGTCGGCGTTTGCATTTCGATTTTGCTAAAGGTAGTCCGGCCAAGGAAATAGACTCAGGATAGAGCAGCTCGGCCGGCTCTAGACGCTGCATTTCTGCAGCCAGTTGTTCACTGGAATGAGCTTTGGTTAGCCAGAAACGGCCGCTACTTAGCTCCAGACTGGATATCGCGTATTCAGCTTCCGGCTGTTTTGGGTTCAGCGGACAAATCGCAACTAGCAGGTTTTGTCTTTTTTCCGCTAACAGCGACTCGTCAGTGACGGTTCCCGGTGTGACAATACGCACGACTTTTCTTTCAACCGGACCTTTGCTGGTTGCCGGATCGCCAATTTGTTCGCAGATGGCAACGGATTCGCCCATATTGACCAGGCGCGCCAGATAGTTTTCTACTGCGTGATAGGGAACACCTGCCATTGGAATAGGTTCACCATTACTCTGGCCCCGCGCTGTGAGGGAGATATCTAACAGTTGGGCTGAGCGTTTGGCGTCTTCAAAAAACAGTTCGTAAAAGTCCCCCATGCGATAGAATAAAAGCATGTCAGCATGCTCCGCTTTTATACGTAGGTATTGCTGCATCATTGGGGTATGTGATTGGATCTGTTTATCAGAGAATTCAGGCATAATTGATTATTCTTATCTGGAGCCAGTGTTATGTTAGCAACCACGGCAATCGCGCCGCAAACCTTTAAACTCGCGGAACAAGTGGGTTCGAGTCTACAGCAGAAGCAGCAGACATTATGTACCGCAGAATCTTGTACCGGAGGAGGGATAGGATACGCTATTACCGAAGTTGCGGGAAGTTCTGCTTGGTTTAATGGTGGATTAATCACCTATACTAATGCCCTTAAGCAAAAGCTGTTGTTGGTTGAGCTCAGCGTGCTGGAAAAGCATGGGGCAGTCTCCGAGGCTTGTGTTCAGCAAATGGCCACTGGTGCCATAGCGGCATGTGATGCCGACTGGAGTATTGCAGTGAGTGGTGTTGCAGGGCCTGCAGGTGGCACAGCCGATAAACCAGTGGGCTTGGTGTGGATGGCGATAGCAAATGGTGAAAGCTGTTGGTGTTGGTCTGAACAATTTGCAGGTGACCGCACTCAGGTGCGTTTACAAACCTTAGATGCAGTTCTGGACAAACTTATAAATCTAATTGAATTACAATAACTTACTTTTGTTTTAATGAAAAAATAAGAACAACGCTTGATACTGTAAATGTGTACAGTATACTGTTTATAAAACCAGTGATTAATAACGGAGCTTATAATGAGCAATGATCGTCAAAAGGCGTTAGATGCAGCGCTCGGACAAATCGAACGTCAATTTGGTAAAGGTTCTATCATGCGTCTGGGCGATAACCAGACTCTCGATATCGACTCTGTTTCAACCGGTTCGTTAGGGCTGGATATTGCTCTTGGTATTGGTGGCTTACCTTTTGGCCGGGTTGTAGAAATTTACGGTCCTGAGTCCAGTGGTAAAACGACCATGACTCTGGAAGTGATTGCCGAAGCGCAAAAAATGGGTAAGACCTGTGCCTTCGTTGATGCTGAGCACGCGTTAGACCCGATTTACGCGGAAGCTTTAGGTGTTAACGTTGATGACTTATTAATATCGCAACCAGATACCGGTGAGCAGGCTTTAGAAATTTGCGACATGCTGGTTCGTTCCGGTGCAGTCGATATTGTTATTGTTGACTCAGTAGCAGCGCTAACACCCAAAGCAGAAATTGAAGGTGAAATGGGCGATAGCCATGTTGGCTTGCAGGCTCGTTTAATGTCTCAAGCCCTTCGTAAGCTAACTTCGAACATTAAGAAATCCAACACCATGTGTATTTTTATCAACCAAATTCGGATGAAAATTGGTGTGATGTTTGGTAACCCTGAAACTACCACGGGTGGTAATGCACTGAAGTTTTATTCTTCTGTTCGTCTGGATATTCGCCGTACCGGTGCATTGAAAGAAGGTGATGAAGTTGTGGGTAACGAAACCCGCGTGAAAGTGGTTAAAAACAAGGTTGCTCCACCGTTTAAAGAAGCGCACTTCCAAATTTTATACGGCAAAGGTATTTCTAAAGAAGGTGAGCTTATTGACCTGGGTGTTAAACACAAAATGGTTGATAAAGCCGGAGCTTGGTACAGCTATAACGGCGATAAAATTGGTCAGGGTAAAGCTAACTCAATGAAGTTTTTACAGGACAACCCTAAAATTGCTGATGAGTTAGAAGGCCGTATTCGCGAATTGTTGTTGTCGAAACCAGAAAAGCGAACAAAAGAAATTCGTGAAGCTGAGCGCGCTGCTGCGAAAGAAGACGCGAAGAGCGAAGCTAAGGCTGACAAGAAAACAGAAAAGAAAGGTAACGAGAAAGATGATATCAGTTTGTCATAACTGATTTATTTTTTCGTAATAACAAGCCGGAGCTTATTGCTCCGGCTTTTTTATGAGTAAAAGTTACTGAAACGCACTTTTTGGTGAGCTGACTGAGAACAGTTCCTGATAGAGTTTAGCGGCATAACCGTCAGTCATTCCGGAAAGGTAATCAGAAATTACGCGTAGAGCATTCCCGCCTTTTTGTTGCTGTTGCAAGTAACGCAAGCGGGTGTTTTCAGGCAATAAACGTTCCGGCTCCACGGCTAAAACTTCAAACAGCTCCATAACAATTTGCTGGCCCTTAAACTCTTGTGCCTGCATTTCGGGCTTTCGAATCACCCATTTAAAAATAAATTGCTTTAATGAGTTCAGCAGAATTTTTTCGGCCGCCCCTAACTGAACTTCATATTGCAGCAAAGGGCAGTCAAAATTGTACCCAGTAGAGGTAAGCCTTGCTGAAGTAAGCAGCCGGTTAACTAACCCTCCTATTGCCTGCTTGCGGCGGTGATGGCTGCCGGAAAAGAGATCTTCGGTTAACTTTTGGGCGCTAAAGTCGGAAAGTTCTGCTTCAAGCTGCTGTAGGTCAGAGAACATGTGTTCTTCCCAATGATGCCGCTGGATTAGGCCGACAACAATGGCGTCCTCAAGATCGTGAACGCCGTATGCGATATCGTCTGCGGCTTCCATAATGGACGCATCAACACTTTTTAAAGCGCTTTTCCCGTGGGTAGTTTGTGCCGGTTCGTGCACTAATGACTGGAAATTTTTCTTATCGTTAGTGCTTAGCGGCTGAAGTACCCAGTCTAACTGCTCTGAGTCGTCGTCATACAAGGCTTTTGGTGGCAGCCATTCGCGAGTGGGTAAATGACGAAAGTTTGTTACCTCAGGGGGAAGTTCTTGCCTTCGGATTGCACTGGCTAATACCGGGTACTTTAACAGCCCCAACAGAGTTCTTCGGGTTAAGCTCATGCCATGCTCAGGCGTGTATGCTTCAAGCTGGGTGACAATACGAAATGTCTGACCGTTACCTTCAAATCCGCCGTTGTTACGCATCATATAATTAAGAGCAATTTCGCCACCATGGCCAAATGGCGGATGTCCTATGTCGTGCGCCAGACATAAGGATTCGAGCAACGGTTCTGACAGCTCTAGTTGTTCAGCCAGTAATGGATGCTGGTTACTTAAATGAACCACCAGGCTGGCACCAATTTGACTGGCTTCCAGCGAGTGGGTCAGTCGTGTACGGGGGAAGTCGTGCATACCAACATACATAACCTGAGTTTTTGCCTGCAGCCGCCTGAATGCCGCACTGTGAAGAATTCGGGCTTTGTCCCGTTGAAAGTTTGTGCGGGTATCGTTAGGGCGCTGTTCTGATGTACCTGACTGACGTTCTGTCCAAATCATCTAACTGCTCAGTGATGTTGTTGACGAATGAGTAATCATAGTACGATAGATACATTATTAAGAAAAGTAGGAAACAGCACATGTCTGAAGTGAAAGTCGCTTTAGCTCTGGGCTCTGGAGCGGCAAGAGGATGGGCGCACATTGGTGTCATTAAGGCATTGGAAGAGATGGGCGTGCGAATAAATATAGTTGCCGGCACATCAATCGGCTCGTTAGTGGGGGCTGGTTATGCGTCCGGGCGGTTGGCCGAGGTAGAACAGTGGGTTCAGGGCATGAACCGTTGGGAAGTGTTTAATTTGCTGGATTTTGGTTTTAACCACGGCGGAATCATTGGTGGAGAAAAAGTCTTTAACCGTGCCAGAGAGGAATTCGGCCAGCGTAATATTGAAGACTTACCCGTTACTTATGGCGCGGTGGCTACCGATTTATATAGTGGTCGCGAGATTTGGTTACGCAATGGCGACCTTTACGATGCCTCCAGAGCTTCCTGTGCCATGCCCGGAATATTGTCGCCTAAGTCATTTGATGGTCGCTGGTTAATTGACGGTGGTTTGGTTAACCCGGTTCCTGTGTCTTTATGCCGCGCCTTAGGTGCCGACTTTGTTATCGCTGTGCACCTTAACTCACAGTTGAACTCCAAGATGCAACAACGAAAAGGGCGCAGTATTCCACCTCAGACAGAGGCTGAACAGATGGATAAAGAAAAAGCGGAAATGGAAGTTCAGGATAATGAAAATGGCTTTTTCGATAATATGTGGTCGGGCAGTAAAGAGTATCTGGATAGCTTTAAAGAGCGCTTTAGAAATAATGGTGAAAAAGCGCCGGGTATGTTCAGTGTTATGGCCAGCTCTATAGACATTATGCAGGAGCGTATTACTAAGGCTCGTATGGCGGGTGATCCGCCCGATATCTTAGTGCAGCCTAAGCTAGGTCACATTGGTATTATGGAGTTTTATCGTGGTCAGGAAGCCATTGATCTTGGTTACGAAACAACCACCAGAATGCGTGATTTAATCATGGAAGAAATTGAACTCTATCGTGAGCGAAGAGGCTAGTAAGAGCTTCTATGTGTACCTGAAAAGATAAAGCCGTTTCGTCTGTTCTGAGACGAAACGGCTATTGCTGTTAATAACCAGCGGCGTGCCCATCCTTACGGCTTTCAGAAGCTCCAATATAAATATCTTCTTCATGGTCTTTCCAGATAGCCTGATAGCCACCGTAGGGTCCCACGGCTTCCTGTAGTGTGTGACCCATTTTTATTAATTCACGGCGAGTGTTTTTTGAGAAGCCATTTTCCAGACTAATAACGCCACCATCTTCCATCAGCGACCCGGTTGGCTGACTCGAACCTGTATGCAGAATACGCGGCGCGTCTCCGGCTTCTTGAAGGTTCATACCAAAATCAATGAGGTTGATAAGAATTTGCGCATGCATCTGTGGTTGCGTAGCCCCTCCCATAACCCCGTAGCTCATAAGCGGCTTACCGTCTTTAGTGACGAAGGCAGGGATAATGGTGTGGAAAGGGCGTTTACCTGGTTCAAATACGTTACGGTGGTTTGGGTCTAATGCAAAGAGCTCGCCCCGGTTTTGCAGAACGAAACCTAAACCGGTTGGAGTAACGCCGGAACCCATACCGCGGTAGTTACTTTGAATCAGTGACACCATATTGCCATCTTTATCGGCAGTGGTCAGATAAATAGTGTCGCCCTCTGTTGGCGGGTTACCCGGCTCATAAGAGCGTCCGGCGCGTTCAGAATTAATCAACTGCGCACGCTTTTTACCGTACTCTTTGTCAATAAGACCTTGAACGGGAACGTCATTGAACGATGGGTCTGAATAGTATTTAGCACGGTCCTCAAACGCCAGCTTTTTGGCTTCTACAAAATGATGAATGTACTCGGGGCTATCATAACCCATAGCTTTGATATCAAATTGCTCAAGCATATTCAGAATTTGCAGCGCCGCAATACCCTGTGTATTGGGTGGCAATTCCCATAAGTCGTAGCCACGATAGTTAGTGGATACGGGATCAACCCAGGTGGAGCTGTGTTGCGCTAAATCTTCATATGAGAGAAAGCCGTCGTGCTTTTCGACAAAGTCACTGATAGTACGGGCTATCTTCCCTTTGTAAAAGCTGTCGCGGCCCTCATTTGCCAGTGTTTTGTATGTGTTGGCAAGGTCGGGGTTTTTAAAACGTTCGCCTTTCTCCGGAACACTGCCGTCACGCATAAAGACATCGGCAAAACCGGGAATATCTTTCAGCACTTCGGCGTTGCGCTTCATGTAATAAGCGATAACTTCAGTCACCGGAAAGCCAGACTCTGCATAGTTAATAGCGGGTTGCAGAATTTTCTCCATGCTCGCCTCACCAAAACGGTCGTGCAGCTCAAACCAGCCATCTACTGCTCCGGGAACGGATAAGGGAAGAACCCCGCGAGCCGGAATTGACTCGTATCCGTTTTCTTTAAAATAGTCGAGCGTTAAGCTTTGCGGAGAACGGCCAGAGGCATTGAGGCCATGAAGTTTCTTAGCCTCAGCATCCCAGACAATGGCGTAGAGGTCGCCACCAATGCCGTTTCCGGTTGGCTCGACCAGACCTAATACCGCATTAGCTGCAATAGCGGCATCTATTGCATTACCGCCTTCTTGCATAATATCTAACGCAACTTGCGTGGCTAATGGCTGGCTTGTTGCGGCCATTGCCGTAGGCGCCATAGCTTCCGAGCGGGTAGCAAAGTGATGCCCGGTAATACGGTCACCGGCATTACTGGGTAAGGTTGTTGCCGCGCAGGAAAATGCGAGCGCCGCGGATGCAATAATATTTAATTTAGCCATAGTGGTTACCTTCTTGTTTTTCTACCACTATAGGCCGGACTTCCAAAACAAAAAAGACCAGCCACGATGGGCTGGTCTTTTTATCAGTTACAAGGCGTAAATAGCTTAGCCTTTTTTGTCGCCATGGTAGTAATCATCAATGACACTTTCCATTTCATCAAATTTATCCTGAAGTTCTTGGTTTGGTTCAGCAGTAAGCTTACTGAAGATGATAACCGCGAGAGTAGACAGGATAAAGCCTGGTACTATTTCGTACACATAGGCCGAAAGCTGCTCGCCACCGAAAGTCGGTCCATAAATCCAGAACAGAACCGTGATGGCGCCAACCAACATGCCGGCTAATGCACCGTGGCGATTCATACGTTTCCAGAAAAGGCTAAGAATGACTACAGGACCGAAGGCTGCGCCGAATCCTGCCCAGGCATTGCTGACCAGATCAAGAATAGTATTTTCTGGATCCCAGGCAAGCCAGATAGCTACAAGGGAAACCGCCAGAACAGATATACGTCCGACAAGAACAAGTTCTTTTTGGCTCGCATCTTTACGTAAGAAGGCTTTGTAAAAGTCTTCGGTTAAAGAGCTTGAACTCACGAGTAATTGCGAAGAAATGGTGCTCATAATTGCGGCCAGAATTGCGGCCAGCAGGAACCCACTAATTAACGGGTGGAACAAGAACTGCGAGAAAATAATAAAAATCGTTTCGGCATCAGGAAGACTCATTTGGGTCTCTGATACGTAAGAAATACCGACAAAGCCTGTTGCCATGGCGCCAATGATAGAAACTATCATCCACGATACACCGATACGGCGAGCAGCTTTGACATCGCTAACTGAGCGGATGGCCATAAAACGCACGATAATATGTGGTTGACCAAAATAACCCAAACCCCAAGCCAGTAACGAGATAACTCCGAGAACTCCTAAAGCTGTGGATTCTTTGACGTCATAGAAAAAGTCTAAGAAGTTAGGATCAATGTCTCCAACTTGACCAACAACACTACTGTAGCCGCCGAGTTCCGCAAAGGCCACAATAGGCACTAAGACCAAAGCGACAAACATGATACAGCCTTGCACAAAGTCGGTCATACTCACCGCCAAAAAGCCCCCGAACAGGGTGTAAGCACAGACAACGCCGGCCGTTACCCAGAGCCCTGTGGTGTAGTCCATGCCGAAGGAACTGTCGAACAGCTTGCCTCCCGCAACTAAGCTGGCAGAAGTGTACAAGGTGAAAAAGATGATAATAACAACTGAAGAAAAGATACGCAGCCGACGACCTTTGTCAGTGAAACGATTGGCAAAATAGTCGGGTATCGTAATTGAGTCGTTAGCAACTTCGGTGTAGGTTCTGAGGCGGGGCGCCACAATGACATAGTTTAAGAATGCACCAATGACCAGACCCACTGCAATCCACAACTGTGACACGCCAGAGACGTAAATTGCACCGGGTAAGCCCATCAACATCCAACCACTCATATCGGATGCCCCTGCTGATAATGCCGTAACTGCAGGGCCTAAGCCTCGTCCTCCAAGCATATAGCCTGAAACTGAGTCGGTAGACTTTTTATAGGCGTAAAGCCCAATACCTAGCATGACAATAAAGTACAGCGCTAGTGATATCAGAGTACCTGTTTCCACATTAAACTCCCGTTTTTTAGTTTTTAGTCAGCGATCTTAGCGCTTCTGTCGCTGTTATATTGAATGTTTTGTTTTAAATGTTCGTGCAGCAACTGTTGAACGTAAGTTTGCTGCGTGTCCTCTAGTACTATGTCTGTTTTATCAAACGCGATCATTTTACCACGATATAAAATTAAGATCTTATCCGCAATGTGTTTCACGATTTGCGGCGAATGTGTCACTAAAATGTAAGAAATACCCATATCTTTCTGAAGATCGAGCATAAGATTAATGATTTGAGCTCTAATTGATGGGTCAAGTGCAACCAGGGCTTCGTCGGCGACAACAATCTGCGGTTCCAGAATAATGGCACGCGCAATACAGACCCTTTGTTTTTGCCCACTGGACAGCATATGAGGATAAAACTCCCAGTGCTCCCGTAGCATACCAACGCGTTGCAAGGTTAAATTTACCCGCTCCTGGCGCTCGGCGGCTGTTAACTGAGTATTAAATAACAAAGGCTCTTCCAGCTGTTTACCTATGTTGAGGTGCGCATTCAGGGAATTTTCGCTGTCCTGAAATATCATACGAATATTGTTACATAGCTGCGGATAGTTATTGCTATGGAGCTTTTGACCATTCAGTAGAATTTCGCCACTGGTCGCGGTATCTACACCACCAATAATTTGTGCCAGGGTCGACTTTCCCGATCCGGTCTCGCCCATTACAGCCAATATTTCTCCGGCTTCAAGGGTGAAAGACAAAGGTTCTATCGCTACCGACTTAGGAGTCCATGGCCAGCCTTTTCGGGAGCGGTAGGTTTTGCCTAGGTTTCGGACTTCCAGTAAGTGGCTCATGAGCTGCTGTCCAGTAGCGGGAAATGGCAATGATACACGCGTTGTCGGTCGTGAGTCGCCCGCGGTGCTTTAACGCAAGTTTTTTGAGCGTATGGGCACCGGGGCCCCAGACGACACCCAATTGGCATATGCCGCAATGTTGGTATAGAACCAGGCAAGGTCGGTAAACGCGCCTTGTGAGGCAACTCTTGCTGCGTTTGTAACGACATGCGGAGCATCGAATCGGTGTAAGGGTGCGCCGGCTCTGACAAAATGTCCTGAGCAGGGCCAGTCTCCATTAGCTGCCCACAGTAAAGCAAGGTTAAGCGCTTGGTCTCAGGCAAAATTGAGCCGACATCTTGAGAAATCAGTACCACGGACATTTTTTGGCTAACCGCCAGTCGTGCCAGCAAACGATGGATCTGTAAACGGGTTGAAGGTTCCATCGCGGTGGTGGGTTCGTCGGCAATAAGGAGTCTGGGACGGTGAGCAATGGCTATAGCAATACTCACTTTTTGCGCTATGCCCTGAGACAATTCAAAAGGGTAGCTTTCCATTATAGATTCGTGGTCGCGAATACCCACTCGGTGAAGCAGCCTTTTAACCCGGGTTTTACGATCAACCCGGCGACGCATGAATGTGCCTCGAACATCCCCTTGTGGAATAGCTTCCACAATTTGTTGCTCTACTGTGCTGTTAGGATCGAGGTACGCATTAGGGTCCTGAAAAATCATAGCCATATCGCGGCCGGTAATTTGCCGGCGCTGCTTCGGCGTCATTGCCAGTAAATCCTGTCCGTTCCACCAAAGTCTGTCGGCGGTAACCTGCCAGTTGGGGTTGATAAAACCCATAATGGCTTTTGCCAGCAAACTTTTCCCCGACCCGGATTCGCCCACAATACTGTGAATTTCTCCCTCGGTAAGCTGCAGATTGACTTTATCAAGTACCCGGACGATGCCGTGCGCTGTCTGCATCTCTACTGTCAGGTTGCGTATATCGAGTAACTGCATTAGCTGTTAACCCTTTCTTTTAATGCACGGCGCAGGCTGTCTCCGACAATGTTAATGGCCATAATAGTAATAAACAAGGTTACGCCCGGTAGCACCATTGACCAGGGTGATAAGTACACCTCGTCCAGGCTGCGCGCCAGCATACTGCCCCATTCGGGAGTTGGTGCCTGAATACCCAGCCCAAGAAAGCTAAGAGCCGCAATATCCATGATAGCAACGGAAAGCGATACCGTAAGCTGCATGACCAATGTGGGGGTCACGTTAGGTAATATCACTCGGTAAAGCAAGTAGGCTTTGGAGCAACCATTGAGTCTTGAGGCGGTAACGTAGTCCTTATGCCATTCTTCATGCACCGCATTGCGGGTAACGAAAATAAACTGTGGAATTAATGAAAGCGTTATAGCAAAAGCTACATTATTAAAGCCGGTACCGAGAATCGCAATAATGATAAGCGCCATCAAGAAGGAAGGAATGGACAGCAAAGTATCAAAAAGCCGCGATAAGCTTTGGTATTTTATGGTTCGGTCAATACCGGCAAGAGCCCCTATGCTCATGCCAATTAGTGAGGATACTGAAACCATAAGTATCGGTAGTCCCAGACTGTATAGTCCACCAATTAATAGTCGCGATAACATATCCCGACCTAAATCGTCGGTGCCAAATAAATAATTCATATTGCCGCTTTCAACCCATGAAGGGGGAAGTGCAATGGCATCAGAGAACTGGGCTGACGTATTAAAGGGTGCGAGCAAGGGGGACAGCAACACGACCAATATCATTGCCAGCAGAACATACAAGGCTGCCATAGAGAGAAACCTTGAGCGGAAGCTCTTCCAGACTAGCTTGAGTGGCGACGGGGTTTCATCGTGATGGTAAAGATTAACGTGTGGCATATTGTTCGTGCCTCACTATTGGGAATCGCCAGCCATGATATAGCTCGACCAGTAAGTTAAAGAACAAAATAACGAAAGCAAACATTAAAACAGCGGCCTGAATAATAGGGTAGTCACGTTCAAAAATACTGCGGATAAGCCAATTGCCCATTCCCGGCCAGTTAAAAATGGATTCAACCACAATGCTGTTGGTTAACAGTAAACTGAAAATTAGGGTGGTCTGTTGCAGTACCGATTGCACGGCATTAGGAATAGCGTGTTTTACCAGTACTCTAAATTCACTTAACCCGCGGGCACGAGCCGCTTTTACGAAAGGTTTTTGCAACATTTCCTGGGTTGCATTTCGCATTAAGCGCAGTAACAGCATCATTGGCATGATAGCCAGTATGATCACCGGCAGAACAATATGATTTAAAGCGTCCTGAAGCGCCGCGGCTTTATATTCCGAGCTACTTAAAAATACATCTATGAGAATTGAACCGGTTTGTGGTTCGACGCCATATAAAGGGTTTATCTGGCCGGTAATAGGGAACCAACCGAGTTTTATCGCAAACAGTAGTATCAGTAACTGCGCTAACCAGAAAACCGGGATAGAGTAACCAACCATAGCCAGACTTATTACCGTCTGATCGGAGCGCTGACGAAAGCGGGAGGCAGCAAATACACCTAATGGTAAACCAAAAATAATGGCAACCAGTAAGGCCAGAAGAATGAGCTCCATTGAGGCCATAAAGTGTTGAATACCATCGGCAAATACCGGTGTACCATTACTCAGTGATAACCCCCAGTCGCCGGCAAATAAGTGCTGCAGGTAACGCATGTATTGAATGGCCAGGTTCTGGTCACCGCCACGCAGTTCAACCATGAGTGGATAACTACTCTGGAACGACCGAATGCCGCTCATATTGGTTATTGGATCGCCCGGAAACAAGTAATTGAGGCTAAAACTAAACACCGTTAGTAAAAACACAGCAATAATAAAAACGCTTAAACGGCCTATAAGATAGCGGGTCATTGTGATTCTTCCTCCGCAGTATCTTTAGTGGCCAGGCGAAAGTTAATACCTCCGTATGGAGGAAGTTCCACGCCGCTGATATTTTTCTGCTGTGCCTGAAAGCGTTTTGAGTGGGCAATAGGCAATAAAGGTTGTTGCTGGTTCAGTAAGTGCTGAGCTGACTGATACAGAGCTTTACGTTCTTCCGGAACCGTGGTTGCAATGGCGCTGTAAAGCAACTGGTCAAAACCCGGGTGGCACCAGTTAGCCCGGTTGCCACCGGTAGCTACGGCAGCACAGCTCAACAGTGGTCTGAAGAAGTTATCAGGGTCAGCATTGTCGGCATACCAACCAATGAGCACGGTATCGTGTTCGCCACGAGAAAGGCGTCGGCGAAAGGTGTTCCATTCATAAGAAACAATGCGTGCTGAGACACCAATTTGAGCTAAGTCTGACTGCATCAGTTCCGCCATTCTGCGGGCGTTAGGGTTGTAGACGCGCTGTACCGGCATGGCCCAGATGTTAATATTCAAATTTGAATGACCGGCTTCTTCCAATAAACGTTTGGCTTTTTCCGGGTCATACTGATACTGAATTCCACGGTCATCATAAGCCCAGGATGTTGGCGGTAGTATTGATTGTGCGAGCTCAGCATTACCGTAATATATGGTCTGAATAATTGCTTCGCGGTTAATGGCGTGGCTCAGAGCCTGACGAACCCTAGGGTCATCAAAAGGTTCTTTCTCAGTATTAAACGCCCAGAAAGAGACGTTTGGACTCACCTCATCGGTGACAATCAACTGCTCTCTGTTGAGTGCTTGTAATTCACTTACCAGCGGGTAAGGAATAATGTCGCATTCGCCGGTAACCAGCTTAAGCATACGTTTGTTTGCGTTAGGGGTAATAGAATACACCAGATGCTCAATTCCGGGGCCTTCCCGCCAATACCCCGGATGTCGGGAGTAACGTATTAACACGTCTTTGCGATAACTCTCGAAACGATAGGGGCCGGTTCCTATGGGTAAAGCATCAATTTGCCCGGGCCGTTCTTCAGTCAAAAGTTGTTGGGCGTATTCAGCGGATAAAATAATGGCGAAGTCTGTGGCAAGGTTCGCTAAAAACGAGCTGTCGGCATTATTCAGCACAATATCGACTGTCATTTTGTCAATTTTGACAACTTTATTTATTAGTTGATCCAGCCCTGTGGCTCTGAAAAAGGGATAGCTCCCTCCAACATGGTGATAAAGACTGGTTTCATCCAGCCACCGGTTAAAACTGAATTGAACGTCTTCAGCGGTTAATTCCCTGCTGGGCTGAAAGTAATTGGTTGTATGAAACTTTACGCCTTCGCGCAAATGAAACCGATAACGAGTGCCGTTATCCAAAGTTTCCCAGCGCTTCGCAAGAGCAGGTACAAATTTTTGTTGCTCAGCATCGTAATCAATTAGCCGGTCGTAGAGTTGAGCCGCAGTTGCATCAACGGTGGTGCCTGAGGTAACAAGTTGAGGATTAAACGAAGCGGGGTTGCCTTCTGAACAGTAAATAATACCGTTGGCCAGAGGAGCAGGCTCTGGCTCCTCAGACTGACAGCCTGAGAGAAACGCTGCTGCAATAACAGCCACATTCGCGTACGCTTTAATCATTAGCTGCAGAAGCCCCTTCCAATAACTGATACTTTTTTAAGTAACCTCGTAACTGATGATAAGTCAGTCCAAGAAAATTAGCTGTTTTCTTTTGGTTAAACTGACATAAACGTAAGGCTTGCGACAAGACATCAATTTCATACTCTTGCGACTTTTGTTTAAAGTCTATTGGTTGATCGGCGTTGAGTTTTGGCATATCAATTACTTCATTACTTTCAGCATTGCTTTGTTCATTAGCTGGCGGCTCTTGTGCTACAGCTTTTTCTGTAACCGGAGTTTTTGGCCTGAACGGACTGTTAAACGGGTCAATGATAATGTCGTGAATAGGGACATGACCATTTCCCAGTCGATATAAGCTGCGCTCTACCGTGTTTTTAAGCTCGCGTACGTTACCGGGCCAATGATATTCAAGCAAGGTTTTACGCGCTTTCTCGGAAAAACCACTGAATAACTCCAGTTCCATTTCCCTTGCCATAGAAATGGCAAAGTGTTCAGCAAGTAGCATAATGTCGTCGCGGCGTTCGCGTAGGGGCGGCAGGGTAATAACATCAAACGCCAATCGATCCAGCAGGTCTGAACGAAATTTGCCTTTGGCAGCAAGCGACGGGAGGTCTTCATTAGTCGCGGCAATGAGGCGAGTATCAACTTTAACCGAATGGCGGCCGCCCACTCGCTCAAATTCTCCGTACTCAATAACCCGCAGCAGCTTTTCCTGAACCCGTAAGGACGTATTGGCTAATTCATCAAGAAATAACGAACCACTGTCAGCGCGTTCAAAACGACCTTCGTGTTTTTTAGCGGCCCCGGTGAAAGCACCAGCCTCATGCCCGAAGAGTTCACTGTCGAGTAAGTTTTCGTTCAGCGCGGCACAGTTGAGGGTAATGTACTGTTGTTGCCAGCGTCGGGACAGGTAATGACAACGTGCCGCAATAAGCTCTTTACCGGTGCCACGTTCACCAATAATTAATACGGGCTTATCGAGAGGAGCAATCTGCGACACTTGTTCCAGCACATCGGAAAAGCTGTTGGATTGTCCGATGAGGTTGTCGGGTTTTCGCTCAGGGCGCATGTCGAATGCCTTATATTATAGTTATTTTTGCTAATTATTAGTTTATTTTACGAACTGCCGCAAGGGTGAAATTTACACAAGTTCTAAAAAATATCTATAAAACAAATTGTTATGGCTAAAATAAAAGTTGGCCTGATACTTGAATAATAAATCATCGAGTTGTTTATTAAACCAGTATGAGGTCATTATTATGGGTATTTTTTCACGTTTTAGCGATATCGTGAACTCCAATATCAACTCTTTATTGGATAAAGCCGAAGATCCGCAAAAAATGGTACGCCTGATTATTCAGGAAATGGAAGATACGTTAGTTGAGGTACGCTCTACGTCAGCGCGCCTGTTAGCTGAAAAGAAAGACATTCAGCGTCAGCAGCAACGGATGGAAAACGAAGTTCAGGACTGGGAGAAAAAAGCTGAGCTGGCGTTAACCAAAGAGCGTGACGATTTAGCGCGTCAGGCATTAATTGAAAAGCAAAAAGCACAGCAGGGCGTTGACTCGTTGCAGCAGGAAATGGACCGAGTTAACGAAAACCTGGACAAGCTAAACGACGAAATTGGTCAACTTCAGGAAAAATTGGCCGATGCGAAGTCTCGCCAAAAAGCGATTCTGATGCGCCAGAAGGCAGCCAGCAGCCGCTTGCAGGTTAAGCAACAGGTTGATAGTGGCAAAGTCGATGACGCGATGCAGCGGTTTGACCGTTACGAAGCTAAAATCGATGATTTAGAAGCCCAGGTTGAATCTTATGATATGGGTAAACGGACATTGCGTGACGAATTTGCAGAGCTGGAAAACGAGAGTAAAGTGAATGACGAGCTGGAAGCATTGCGTGCTCGTATGAGCTCAAAAACCAAACAAGACTCTTAAAACAGGCTTAAAAAAATGGATATTGAAGCAATACTAGGGATGTTGATGGCGCCGATTATTTTGTTTGTCATTATAGTCGCGCCAATCTGGATCATCCTTCATTACCGCAGTAAACGACAAATGAATCAGGGATTGAACGAGGAAGAAAGGGAATCTTTAGCGTTACTGGCGAATCAGGCAAAACGCATCCGTGAGCGTGTACAGACACTGGAACGTATTCTGGATGCTGACGCTCCGGGCTGGAGGGACAGACAATGAGCGAGCGAAGACCGAAACGAGAACTGCGTCGTGACTCCGAACGAGGAAAAATTGCTGGTGTCTGTGCCGGTATTGCAGACTACCTGAACCTGGAACCCTGGTTAATACGAGTGGCCTTTGTTACTGGAGTGATTTTTACTAATGGCTCTTTCTTTGTACTTTATATTGCCGGTTGGTTAATTCTGGATAAAAAGCTACCGAATACCGAGCGCCATAATGTTGATGTAAAGACTAAGGTCTGGCAGGGCGGAGAACCGCCACGTGAAGCTTTTCGCGATATAAAGCGAGAGTTTGATGAACTGGAGCAACAGTTGCAATCAATGGAAAAGTACGTAACCTCGAATCACTATAATCTTCAACGAGAATTTAATCGTCTGTGAGCCGTTTTCAAAAGCTACAACACCAAACCCGCGACGTTATTCATCGCGGGTTTGATCGTCATATACGTCTGGCTGTAACGGGCTTAAGTGGAGCGGGAAAAACCGCGTTAATCACCGGTTTACTTGAGCAGCTATTATATGCAAACGAAACGCAGCAATTGCCTTATTTTAAAGTGAAGCAACAGCAGCGTCTTAATGGCTGTCGTTTACACACCAGCAGTAATTGGCAAGTCTCGCGTTTTGACTACGAAGGGGCTATAGACTGTTTAACCGGAGATGTGCCCCGGTGGCCGCAGTCGACACGCGATGTGAGTGAAATACGTGTCGAAATAAAATATAAGCCGCATCGAGGGTTAGCCGGGCGAGTGCTCGATACCCGTCGCTTAACACTGGATTTAATTGATTATCCGGGCGAATGGCTGCTGGATTTGCCGTTACTAAAACTGAGCTATGACGAGTGGAGTCAGCAACAGCAGCGCTTACTGAAAGCTGAGCTACGACATAAGCTGGCAGAGAGCTGGTTGACTAAGGTGCAGACGACAGCAAACGCCGCGTCAGAGGATAAAGCTGAGCAGCAATTACGTGAACTGGCATCGGGTTATCGCTCTTTTTTACGCCAGTGTCGGGAGCAAAAATTACTATTGTTGCAGCCCGGAAGAATGGTGTTGCCCGGAGAGCTGGAGGGAGCCCCTGCGCTGGAGTTTTTCCCCTGGCCGTTGTCACAACCAGTACCCGCTGCCTGGGCGAAACGCTTGCGGGAGAAATACCGTTACTATCAACAGCATGTTGTGACTCCGTTTTATCAAAAATACTTTAAGCACTTTAACCGGCAGGTTGTGTTAGTTGATGTTCTGCAGGCGTTGCAGAATGGTGAGCATCATTTTGCTGAATTACAGTTGGCAATAAATGAACTGATGAAGAGCTTTTCATATGGCAATAACAGTTTGCTTAAGCGGTTGATGTCGCCGGTTATTGATAAAGTCGCGCTGGTTGCGACAAAAGCCGACAGTATTGCCCCGCAAGACCATAAAAAACTGACGGATTTACTGCGTGTTATGACGCAGAAGCAGCGTCAGGAACTGCAGTTTGATCAAATACCGCACCGGGTATTTAGTGTTGCCGGTATTGCTACCAGTCAAATTAAGAAATTAAATAACGGCACGACAGTTCTGGACGGTATTAATGAGAACCGTGAGTTTGTCCGGGTTGGTGCACCAGAGGTACCAGATGCCATACCAACGGCTGCGGACTGGCAACAAGGCTATATTTATCCGCAGTTTTATCCCGGCTTTACCGCGCAGAATTCACCTCTGCCGCATATCCGGCTGGATCAGCTACTTGAATACGTTCTGGGAGATAAACTCAAATGAGTGATCCGCGCAAATTAACTTACTATTCGGTGGATGAACCAGCGGTTGATGTTTCTGATATCGATAATATTCCTGAGCAATCCGGACACGAACCAGGTTCCGGCCAAGCAACTGCGGGCGCAAAGGCTGGTCGCTGGGGTAAGTGGTTGGCACTGGGGCTAGTTGTTGCTTTAACCGCCGCCGTTATTGAATCGGTATTGATGGTTATTGAGCGTTTTCAACAAAACATATTTTTAGGCAGTTTATGGGCGGTTGGTTTTGGTGTTATCGCGCTGGCGTTACTGAGCTTTATGGTGCGCGAAGTTTGGTTGCTGCAAAAGTTGAAACGGCGCTGGAAAAAACAGTCTGAAGATCCCAAACCGGAGCAACAGTTGCAGCTTTTGCAACATCCGGATTTAGAACACCGCTGGCAGCAAATTAAACAACCGTATTGGTCCGCTGATGAAGAACGTGAACGTTTTGAAGTGGATGTCTTAAGTCGTATAGACCAGCAGGCTACCCGTATTATCAGTCGCTGGTCGGCAGAAGCTGCTGCTATGGTGGCAGTGAGCCCTTTCGCTTTACTGGATATGCTCATCGTTATGTGGCGTAACCAGCGTATGATATCGCGTATTGCTGAGCTGTACGGTGTAAAACTGGGTTACTGGGCCAGAATTCGCTTATGGCGTCAGGTGTTCGCCAATATTGTTTATGCCGGGCTTAGCGAAGTCGCGGTAGATTTAGGCGCTCAGTGGGTTAGCGCTGAACTATTAACGCGTTTATCAACCCGGGCCGGACAAGGTTTAGGAGCCGGTTTGCTCACCGCCAGATTGGGCTACCAAGTGATTGAATTATGCCGACCTACGCCGTTCGAAAAGGTCAAAAAGCCAGGCTATTTAAAACTGCAAAAAGACTTACTAAGCCAGCTAAAGAGCGTGTTACCTTTTGTTTATAAATCGCGTCAGGAAAAGGCTACAGCAACATCTGAGCAGGAAGTGGAAAACTAGCGTTACAGTTTTTTAGAGGTTTGACACAGCGCAAAGATTGCCAACTAAGGTCAGCTCGTTGCACTCTGTTGCTCGTTAACAAATTTCTGACAAACGAGCCAAAACGCATGTCTTCTGATTTAAAAACACATAATAATAAATGGCAGCCAGCGACTCAGGTAATTCATGCCGGAGCCGCGCATGACGACCCTCATGGGGCGTTAACCGCGCCACTTTATCAGACATCGACTTTTCGGTTTTCTTCTGCCGAGCAGGGCACTCGTCGTTTTGCTGGCGAGGAAGAAGGTTATATTTACAGCCGTTTAGGTAACCCGACAACAGCAGAGCTAGAGCGCCGGATGGCGTCGCTTGAAGGTTATGAATCTGCTGCTGCGGCAGCGACCGGAATGGGTGCTATTGCCGCGGCTACTATGGCTTTTGTGCGCAGCGGTGATCATATTGTGGTATCAGATGCCATTTACGGTTGCAGTTTTGCATTGTTCAGTGAGTTGTTTGAGCGCTTCGGCGTCGAAGCCGACTTTATTGATTTAAACAACGAAGGCCTGTTGAAAGAAACCCTGCGTGAGAATACCCGCTTAGTTTTTCTGGAAACCCCGGCTAACCCGCACCTGAAAGTGGTTGATATCGAAAAAGTTCATGCGGTAATTGCTGACTCAGATATTCGTCTGGTGGTGGATAATACCTTTATGACGCCACTGATGCAGCAGCCCAAACGACATGGTGCCGATATTGTTGTGCACAGTGCAACTAAGTTCCTCAATGGTCATGGTGACGTGGTCGCCGGCATTATTTGTGGCAGTGACGACGATATTAACACCATTAAAAGTACAACCTTAAAGGATATGGGCGCCACCATCAGTCCACATGACGCCTGGCTTATACTGCGTGGTCTGAAAACCCTGGATGTGCGCATGCAGCGCCACTGTGAAAACGCCGATGCGGTTTACGATTTTCTGGCCGCGCGGCAGGATATAAAAAAGATTTACTACCCCGGAGCTCCTGACCACGAGGCACAAGCTTTAATGGGTAAACAGATGAGCCGTAACGGGGCGGTTATTGCTTTTGAACTGGAAGGCGATGAAGCGAAAGCACGTTACTTTCTGAATCAATTGCGGATGATAGCTCTGGCAGTGAGTCTGGGCGATGCTGAAACTCTCATTCAGCACCCTGCGTCAATGACGCATTCCCCGTATACGCCGGAGGCTCGTCTTAAGGCGGGGATTTCGGATACATTGATCCGAATTGCGGTAGGCTTAGAAGCAGCAGACGATATTATTGCGGATCTTGAACAGGCGCTGGAGGCCTGCCGTGTGCAGTGGCAGAAGTCCGCGTAATTCTGCGAAAGATGAACTAATAATAACAAAAACGATCAAACATTAATGAGGAAGCAACAAGGCTGAATTATGGGTAAACAAAGTCAATACGTATCAAGGCAACCGGATGAAAACGGTATTATTCACTGGAGTGATGAGGAAAACGGGATTTGGAAAGATCTCGTTGAGCGTCAGTTAGAATGCATACCGGGTAAAGCTTGCGATGAGTATATGAAGGGACTGGAATTACTCGACTTGCCGAAGGATCGCTTACCACAAATGCATGAAGTTAACGAAGTACTGGAACGTGAAACCGGCTGGCAGGTCGCTCAGGTTCCTGCGTTAATTCCATTTGATGAGTTTTTCCGCTTACTGGCAAACAAGCAGTTTCCGGTAGCTACCTTTATTCGTACGCGGGAAGAGTTTGATTACTTGCAGGAACCTGATATTTTTCACGAAATATTCGGACACTGCCCGCTATTAACCAACCCGGCGTTTGCGCACTTTACTCACCAATACGGTAAATTGGGTTATGCAGCTACACCTAAAGAACGGGTCTATCTGGCTCGCCTGTACTGGTTTACCGTAGAGTTCGGGTTATTGAAGACCGAAGAGGGTATCCGAATTTATGGTGGCGGTATTTTATCGTCTCCGGCTGAAACGGAATACGCCGTCAACAGCGATACGCCAGAGCGCAAGCCACTGAAAGCGTTAGATGCACTACGTACACCGTACCGAATTGATATTATTCAACCTATCTACTACACCATAGAGAGTGTGGACGAGCTGTTTAAGATATCCGATATGGATATCATGTCGCTGGTTCATGAAGCTATGGAGCTAGGGTTGTTTGAACCAAAATTTCCACCCAAAGATGCAGCTTAAGGCAAAGGAGTATTAAAGAATGTCAAACTTGGAAAATGCACGTTGTGAAGCGTGTCATGCAGACGCACCACAAGTCAGCGATGAAGAACTGAAAGAGCTGATGCGTGAGATACCTGACTGGACGCCGGTGACAAACGACAACGTTATGATGTTGCAGCGCGAATTTAAGTTTAAAAACTTTAAGCAGGCGCTGGCTTTTACTAACCGTGTAGGCGACCTTGCTGAGGAAGAAAAACATCACCCTGAGCTGGTCACTGAATGGGGTAAAGTAACTGTTACCTGGTGGACTCACGCCATTAACGGTTTGCATAAAAATGATTTTATTATGGCGGCAAAAACCGACAGTGTACTTGACGCTTAAGCAGCTTTGTCGATGAACTGCATGGAACCCCGGTCTATTGGCCGGGGTTTTTGTTTTGTCCGCGGGAACAATAGTGTATTATTTGCTTTACATTTAGTTCAATGCAGTAGGGTTTATGCGACTTGAGATAACTTGTGATGACCGTCTGGGTATCTGTCAGGATGTTCTGCAAATTTTGCGAGATCACGAAATCGATTTACGTGGCATTGAAGTCGATCCTAAAGGAAAAATCTTCCTCAATTTTCCAGAATTGGCCTTCGATGATTTTCGGCATTTGATGCCTCAGATTCGTCGCATTCCCAATATTATTGACGTAAAAACCATTCCTTACATGCCGTTTGAACGAGAGCATTATGAATTTAGTTTGCTGTTAAGTACCTTGCCGGATCCGGTTCTCTCTATTGATAGCAAAGGCCATATCGACATTATTAATGATGCTGGTTTGCGTTTGTTAGCGGGTCAGGAAGACAGCCTGAAAGGTGAGCCGCTGATGCATTATGTGCATGGCATCTCGTTGCAGCGCTGGCTGGATAAAAAGCCCCGTGACCCCATTTACGAGGCCGTGACCATAGGCAATTCGGAGTATTACGCTCAATTACTACCTATCTGGGTTAACGACGAAGAAGGCAGTACGGCGTTTGCTGGTGCGGTAATGACTTGTAAGTCAGAGCCCGTAACCGCAACCTGGCAGAGTCAGACTAACGAGAAGGCCTTTGAACGTCTGTTGACCGATAACAGCACTATGAAGCGCGTGATTAAAGATGCTCAGCGTATGGCAGAGCTTGACGCGCCGCTGTTAATTGAAGGTGAAACGGGGGTCGGTAAAGAGCTGTTGGCAAAAGCCTGTCATCTAGCCAGCCAGCGTCAGGACAAACCCTTTTTAGCCATAAATTGTGCGGCACTACCAGACAATGTTGCTGAGAGCGAACTGTTTGGTCATGGCGAAGGCAGCATAAGCAGCCAAAGCACTCGTAAAACCGGGGTTCTGGAACAATCTGCCGGGGGCACAGTATTACTGGACTCTGTCAGTGAAATGTCCATTGGCCTGCAGGCGAAATTACTGCGCTTTTTAGAAGACGGAGTGTTTCGCCGTATAGGTGAAGAGCAGGAAGTTAGCGTAGACGTACGGGTTATTTGCACAGCGCAGGGGAATCTCTATGAACTTGTTGAAAACGGCGAATTTCGCGAAGACTTATATTATCGGCTTAACGTCCTGGCACTGAATGTCCCGCCGCTGCGTGAACGCAAAAGCGATATTTTGTTGTTGGCAGAGCATTTTGTTACTCAGGCTTGTAAGAAGCTCGGGCGCAGTCAGGTAAGTTTAAGCCGGGCCGCAAAAGAGCGACTCAAGCGTTATCAATGGCCGGGTAATGTGCGCCAGTTGGAAAACACCATGTTCCGCTCGGTTTCAATGATAGAAGGTTATACACTGGAGCCCGCCGATATCCGTTTGCCTGAGTTAAATCAGGAAGATGACCAACTAGCACTGGATATCGACGATATGAGTCTGGACGATGCGGTACGCCGTTTTGAAAGCCACGTATTACGCCGTTTATATCCTAGCTTCCCCAGTACACGTCAATTGGCAAAACGCTTAGGGCTTTCCCATACTGCAGTGGCTAATAAATTACGCGATTATGGCATTGGTAAGCAACGCAGTGGTCGTGCCCGTAAAGCAGAACAGACAAAAAAGTAGTCTTGTAACAAAAGCTTTACAAGTTAAACAGGCTGTACCTTGATCCAGAGCAAGTGTTCAGCCTGTACATTAAACTTTACGTTTTAACGTTAACTTCAGCAATTTGCTATCTTCTCCTCTTATTCGCCTTTTCCCCACAACTACCGCTACAGTCATGGTGTTAACAACCGAATAATAAGAGGAAGTAACCATGACAGATAAAATGATTAATCCGTTAAATACAGACGGTTTTGAGTTCGTTGAGTATACCGCTCCGGATCAGAAAGGCATTGATGCTTTAAAAGACTTGTTCGATAAACTGGGTTTCACTGAAGTTGCTAAGCACAACAGCAAGCAGGCCTGGTTGTACAAACAGAACGACATTAATTTCATTATTAACGCTGAACCGGGTGGGCAGGCTGAAGAGTTTGCGAAAGACCATGGTCCAAGTGTTTGTGGTATGGCATGGCGTGTCGAAGATTCGGCTCATGCACTGAAGCACTCACTTGAAAATGGTGCCAAAGCTTTTCCTGCTGATAAAGGCGTTGTTGAAGGTGTTCCAGCAGTGTTTGGTATTGGCGAAAGTGCGTTGTATTTTGTCGACAACTACGAAAACCATGAAATTTATAAGCAGCATTTCGACTTCTATGAAAACTGGGAAGCGAAAATGAGCGGGCACGCCGCTGGTCTGTTTGAAATAGACCATCTGACGCACAACGTATTCCGCGGCAACATGGATACCTGGGCTGGCTTCTATGAGCGCATTGGTAATTTCCGTGAAATTCGTTACTTTGACATTGAAGGCAAACTAACAGGCCTGTTAAGCCGCGCGATGACAGCGCCTTGCGGTAAGATCCGTATCCCAATTAACGAATCTCACGATGATAAATCGCAAATTGAAGAGTACTTAAAAGAATACAAAGGTGAAGGCATTCAGCACATTGCTTTAACCAGCGACAATATCTATAAAACCGTAAAAGATCTGCGCTCCATTGGTATGGACTTCATGGATACACCTGAAACCTACTATGAGAAGGTCAATGACCGCGTTGAAGGCCATGAAGAAGATTTGGAAGCGTTACGCGAACAACGCATCTTAATCGACGGAGCACCAACAAAAGACGGCATTTTGCTGCAAATATTCACACAGACCGTTATCGGCCCGGTGTTCTTCGAAATTATTCAGCGTAAAGGTAACGAAGGTTTCGGTGAAGGTAACTTCAAAGCCTTGTTTGAAAGCATTGAAGAAGACCAGATTCGCCGGGGAGTGCTAAGCGATGCGTAAATGGATTAGCTTTCCGAAGCAGGTGGGAAAGTCATCACGACAAGCTCACGCTGACTTTCCGGAGCAAGCCATTTATGAACGTGAAGCTGGCCGTAGTGGCTTTTTTGGCCCGGCCACGCATTTTCACCATCAGCATGCTCCGACCGGTTGGTCGGAGTGGCGTGGGCCTCTGCGTCCACGGGCTTTCGATTTTAACAAATTAGAAGCCATAGCTCCGGAAAACCCCTGGTTAACGCCTGACTTATTGCACAATAGTAACTGCCGTTTTCGCTTGTGGCATTGCCACAGCAAAATGGACTATTTAGTGCGTAATGCCGACGGCGATGATTTGCTCTTTGTTCATGAAGGCAGTGGTCATCTGCATTGTGATTACGGGCATATTCACCTGGTGAAAGGGGACTACTTTTTAATTCCCCGCTCTACTAACTGGCGTCTTGAGCCTGATGAGACCATGCAGTTGTTGATGATTGAGGCAACTAATGGGTCTTATAGCCTGCCGGAGAAAGGTCTGGTAGGTAATCATGCTATTTTTGATCCGGCAGTTCTGGATACGCCGGATATCGATGAGGCGTTTCAGGCGCAATACAGCGAAGAACAGTGGCAGGTGTATGTAAAACGTCATCAGCAGGTGTCGGTTATTACTTACCCTTATAATCCGCTGGATGCGATAGGCTGGCACGGTGAACTCGCTCCGGTTCGTTTGAACTGGCGTGATATCCGGCCGCTAATGAGTCATCGTTATCATTTGCCGCCGTCGGCACACACCACTTTTGTTGCTGATCGTTTTGTCGTTTGTACCTTCGTTCCGCGTCCTATTGAATCAGATCCGGGCGCGTTAAAAGTGCCTTTCTATCACAATAATGACGATTACGACGAAGTGCTGTTCTATCATGAAGGTGACTTTTTCAGCCGTGATAATATCGACCGCGGTATGGTAACCTTCCATCCGGCAGGCTTTACTCATGGCCCACACCCGAAAGCATTTAAAGCCGGGCGTGAGCACAAAAAGAAATTCACAGACGAAGTTGCGGTTATGCTTGATACCCGCGATGCCTTGCAAGCAAGCGACGAGGCACTAGCGGTTGAAAACCCGGACTACGTTTACAGTTGGCAGGAGAAATAACAACTTATGAAACTCGCCACATACAGAAATGGTACTCGTGACGGCCAGTTAATGGTCGTCAGTAGGAATTTAAATGCAGCAGTAGCTGTTCCTGCTATTGCGTCTTGCATGCAAGAGTTGCTCGATAACTGGGACGGCATTGCACCTAAGCTCGAAAAAATCTATCAGCAGCTTAACGACAGCGACGTGGATGGCAGCGTCCAGTTCGATGAAGCTTTATGTGAGTCACCTCTACCCCGTGCGTATCAGTGGGCCGATGGCAGTGCCTATGTAAACCACGTTGAATTAGTTCGTCGCGCACGTGGTGCCGAGATGCCACCGAGCTTCTGGGAAGATCCTTTAATGTACCAGGGCGGTTCTGATGATTTCTTAGCGCCTTACGACGATATTGAAATGGGCAGCACTGAATGGGGCATCGACTTTGAAGGTGAAATTGCCATTGTTACCGACGATGTGCCAATGGGTGTTGATGCTAAAAACGCGGGGCAACACATTAAGCTATTGATGCTGGTGAATGACGTTTCATTGCGCGGGCTTATTCCGGGCGAACTGGGCAAAGGTTTTGGCTTTTTCCAGAGTAAACCATCCTCAGCTTTCTCGCCGGTAGCGGTAACACCAGACGAACTGGGCGATGCCTGGAAAGCCAATAAGGTCCATTTACCTTTATTGTCAGAGTATAACGGTAAAGCCTTTGGTAAACCTAATGCCGGTGAAGACATGACCTTTGACTTTGGCCAATTGGTTGCTCATGCAGCGAAGACTCGTCACTTAGGGGCTGGTGCTATTATTGGCTCGGGTACAGTTTCCAATAAGCAAGGAACTGACCACGGAACCTCTATTGAAGAAGGTGGTGTTGGCTACAGCTGTATTGCCGAAGTGCGTATGATCGAAACCATTCGTGATGGCAAGCCAGCGACGCAGTTTATGCAGTTTGGTGACACCATCAAAATGGAAATGAAAGATGATGGTGGTCAGTCAATATTCGGCACCATCAATCAAAAAGTTGTTCAATACGAAGGTCCTGAAAAGTGATGAAACTTTACGGCTACTGGCGCTCAAGCGCCAGTTACCGGGTTCGTATTGCGTTAAACCTGAAAGGGCTGGCGTACGAATACGAACCGGTGCATTTAGTGAAAGATGGTGGACAACAGCACAGTGAGGCTTATCGAAAGCTTAATCCTGCGCGGTTGGTTCCTACTTTTATAGATGGTGACGTTAGGTTAAATCAGTCCCTAGCCATTATTGAGTATCTGGAAGAGTGCTATCCGGACACTCCTATACTGCCTTCGGCTCCCGCGGATAAAGCAAAGGCAAGAGCATTGGCTTATGATTTAGCCTGTGAACTGCAGCCTGTTACCAATTTACGAGTGCTTCAGTACTTAACCGGTGAGCTTAATTGTAGCGACAAACAGCGCTCAGCCTGGATAGCTAACTGGGTAGAACGAAGTTTTACCGCATTTGAACAGCGGCTTACCGAGTATGCAGGTGATTATTGCTATGGTAATTCGGTAACATTGGCTGATATCTGTTTGATACCTCAGGTATACAATGCACAACGCTTTGATTTGGATTTAACGGCATATCCAACTTTAATGGCGGTGCATGAACGTTTGCAGGCGCTTGACGCAGTGCAACAGGCTAGGCCTGAAAATCAAGCGGATGCACAATAATCCAGGGATCCTAAAAAGGAAAATAATAATATGGTGAAGTCACGTCTGGTGATGGCCATTGGGGCGGCATTGTTTGTCGCCTCTTGCGCATCAACCTCTCCTCAGAATACGAATACTGCTGACACGCAGAAAAACACACCAACCTTACAAGCTAACTCTCTTGCCAGTGCGCAGGGGACAGCCGAGCTCACCATGGAACAAATTATGGCTGATCCGGACTGGATGGGACGTTTCCCGGAGCAGGCTTTCTGGAGTATGGATGGTGAGGACATTCTTTTTTATCAAAAGCGCGAAGGCAGCGACATTCGCGATTTGATGATGCTGGAAAATGGTGCCGGTGAACCACAGAAAGTGGCGATAGAAAACCTGCACCAGTACGTTGCCGATGAAAAAGTTCATGCAGCGGATGACAGCTTTTTGGCTTATACCTTTGAAGGCAACATTTTTGTTCGTTTTAATGATGGTAGCCTACGTCAATTAACCCGTGACGATGCCCGCCAGCACAACCTGCAGCCCATGACTAATGGTCAGTTAAGTTATCAGCAAGGTAATAACTTTTTTGTTATTGATGTGAACTCGGGGTTAAGCCGCCAGGTTGCTTCATTAGCTTTTAAAGAAAAGCCTAAGGCAAACGAAGAACCTAAAGATTACCTGGCTCGCGAAGAGCAAGAACTTCTTGAGTATGTGCAAAAAGAGCGTAAGGCATCGGAAGAACGTTTTGCTCAGCGTTCCGATTTACAAGCGCAAAACTCAACTCTGGCACCTGAGCCTTTCTACCTACCTGAAAATAAAGAGTTGGTATCGGCCAGTTTGTCACCAAAAGGTGACTTTTTACTGGTAGCTATTACTGAGCCGCAAAGCTGGCGTGATGAAGGCGATATTATGCCGAACTACATCAGCGAAGACGGGCGCGTAAAAAGTGAGAACGTGCGTCGCCGTGTCGCCGATGCCAAGCCGGTTAAACATCAGTTGGTTTTGCTGAATTTAACTAACGGTAGCCAGTCCACTTTAACTTATAACACTTTACCGGGCTGGAACGAAGATGTACTGGCAGAAGTGAAGCGCGAAAACCTTGAGGCAGAAGGCGAAAGCTATACCTCTGAAGAGAAGCCGCGTCCAATTACTCTGATGTCCGACTGGGGTTGGGATAACGGTGCTATTCAGTGGAATGCGCAGGGCACCGAAGTTGCAGTTATGTTGGAAGCCTGGGACAACAAAGACCGCTGGCTTGCTACGGTAGACACCTCCGGTAAAAAGTTGGTTTCTCAAGACCGTTTACACGATGAAGCCTGGATTAACTACACCCACAACGAATTTGGCTGGTTAAATGACAATGAATTGTGGTTTATGTCCGAAGCTGATGGTTATTCACAGTTGTATGCGACGAGCATTGATGGCAGTACGCGCCAGTTAACTAAAGGTAATTATGTTGTGGAGTCTGCCGACTTAAATCGTAGCGGAGACTATCTGTATTTTCAGGCGAACATTGAACACCCTGGTATCTACGAAGTGTACCGGGTGAAAACCGATGGTAGCGGCGAACCAGAAGCTTTGACTGACCTTGATGGTATGACCGCATTTGAGCTCAGCCCCGAAAGTGATGAGCTGTTGCTGACTCATTCAACACCGTTAATGCCACCTGAGCTTTATCATAAAGCAGTAAATTCCTCTGAAACGGCTAAGCGTCTGACGCATACGGTTTCGGAGAAGTTTTTGAGTATTGACTGGACAGCGCCGGAACTGGTCGGGGTTGAGTCTTCTCACGTTGATGAGCCTATTTATACCCGTATCTATAAGCCTGAAGGTTTTGATGAAAACAGAGCAGAAGAATACCCTGCGGTTGTGTTCATTCATGGTGCAGGCTATTTGCAGAATGCGCATATGGGTTGGTCAGGCTATTTCCGCGAGTTCATGTTCCACAGCTTACTGAATAAAAATGGCTATGTAGTGGCAGACCTCGACTACCGAGGTTCAAAAGGTTACGGACGCGACTGGCGTACCGCTATTTATCGTCAAATGGGAACACCGGAAGTTGAAGACCTGGTTGACGTTGCGGGTTATTTAGAAAGTGATTTGAACGTTGATGGCGACAAGTTAGGCACCTATGGTGGTTCTTATGGTGGCTTTTTGACTTTTATGGCCTTGTTTAAAGAGCCTGGTTTATTCGAGGCTGGCTCTGCTTTGCGTCCGGTGACTGACTGGGCTCATTATAACACCAGCTATACGTCAAACATTCTGAACTTGCCGCAGGACGATGCTATTGCGTATCGTCGTAGCTCTCCTATTTACTTTGCAGACGGATTAGAAGATGCGTTGCTTATCAATTCCCCAATGATTGATGACAATGTGTTCTTTCAGGACAGTGTTCGTCTTGTACAGCGTTTAATTGAGCTGAAGAAAGAAGACTGGGAAACGGCAATTTATCCGGTGGAACCGCACGGTTTCCGTCAGCCTGAAAGCTGGCTGAACGAATACCGCCGGATTTTTAAGTTGTTTGAAGAAAATCTGAAGTAAAGCGAACTTTACTTATCCAGGGGAACGGCGTCACTAATACGACGCCGTTCTAATTTATACAACAGTAATGAACTCAGTAAACCTGCAGTGTGAATGTAGCTGACATGCTCACCAACAAAGTGATCCGGCTGCCAGCCAAGTAACTCGGCAATGACCTTTGCCACAAGTGCAATCAGAATAAGCCACATCCATTTTTTACCCGAACGAATGTCTTTGATTAAGCAATAAGCAAGCAGTCCGTGTAAAACACCGGATAAACCGACAAAACTTAAATTAGCCGGAATAATCCAGAGCATTACTGAGGTTGCAACACCGCTTATCAGCAGAGCGTTTATTAGCCACCGAGTGCTCCAGTATTCACGCCAAATGAGCACAATGAGCGCGAGGCCAATGAAGTTAAACAACGCATGCCACCAGTCTAAATGAATAAAGTGGGCGCTAATCAGTGGCCAGCCTTCAGCCATAACTGTTTCTGAGTTAAAAGCGAGCAATGAGTGCCATTGAGGCATCAATTGTAAAAAAATGGATAAAATCAGAACAAGGATAAGTCCCGCCCAGTATTGATTAAACCTCTCCATTCGTTTCCCTTTTCGTTGCGTCATTGGTTTCTGGTTCGTATGATAGGGGAAATTCTTCCCAATATGAATGAGACCTTATGAAGTTCTGGCTACCCACAATAATTGCTGCAAGTGTATTGACTGCCTGTTCGCCTGTATCTGAACAAGAAACCCGTGAACCTGAAGCCGCAACTGGCTTTGTTGAGAAGAGTGCGGTAACTGCCGATAATTTTATGGTGGCCGCAGCTAACCCGCATGCGGTTGATGCTGGCTATGAAGTATTAAAACGAGGTGGTTCTGCAGTTGATGCTGCTATTGCCGTACAGGCTATGCTGGGGCTGGTTGAACCTCAGTCGTCGGGACCGGGGGGCGGTGCGTTTATTCTGTATTGGGATAACGAAGAGAATAAGCTGTACAGCATAGATGCGCGTGAGACTGCTCCTATGGATGCTACTGAGTCTTTGTTTTTAGATGAAGAGGGTAATGCGCCTAAGTGGATTGATGCCGTCGTTGGTGGTCGTTCAGTGGGTACTCCGGGAGTCATTCGCGGGCTGGAATTAGCCCATAAGCGATGGGGTAAAGCGGATTGGTCGTCACTTTTCAGTCAAACTATTGAACTTTCAAAAGAGGGTTTTGAAGTGTCTCCCCGACTGGCTAAGTTGGTTGATATGGAAATTAACCCAGGCGTGAAAAAAATGCCTGAAGCCAGTAACTACTTTTTCCCCAATGGCGAGCCATTGAAAGCTGGTTCGACTCTCAAGAACCCTGACTATGCAAAGAGCCTGAGTCTTATTGCTGAACAGGGTGCTGATGCACTTTATCAGGGCGAACTGGCCGAAAAGATCGTGAATGCGGTACAAAACAGCCCGATAGAGCCTGGCGTATTAAGTCTTAAAGATTTAAGCCAATACAAAGCCAAACTGCGCGAACCGGTATGCAGCGCATATCGACAGTATCAGGTTTGCGGTATGGGTCCGCCAAGCTCGGGGGGGATTACGACATTGCAGACCCTGGGAGTGCTGGAAAACTTTGAATTAGGTGAACTTAAACCGAATTCGGAACAGTTTGCGCATTTGTTTACTCAGGCGTCGCGGATGGCTTATGCCGACAGAAACCAGTGGATTGCTGACCCGGATTTTGTTGAGATGCCGATTGAAGCCATGCTGGACAAAACTTACTTGTCTAGCAGGGCGGATAAAATTACTGAAAAAGACATGGGTAAGGCAAAACCGGGAATTCAGTTGCAACCTGAGTATGAGCAGGATATTGCTTATGAACTGCCAAATACCAGCCATGTTTCAATAGTCGACGCAGAAGGCAATGTATTGTCTATGACGACCAGTATCGAAATGGGCTTTGGTTCAACGGTCATGGCTGGCGGCTTCTTGTTAAACAACCAATTAACGGACTTTTCTCTGGCGCCGGGCGATGGTCAAGAAAAATATGCGAACAGAGTTGAGCCGGGCAAGCGTCCCCGCAGTTCCATGGATCCGATTGTTGTACTGGACGAGAAGGGTGAACAGGTTTTGCACGCGTTAGGTTCTCCCGGTGGTAGCCGAATTATTAATTATGTCAGCCAGACATTAGTTGGCATGCTGGACTGGAACCTTAATGTGCAGGAAGCTATTAATCTTGGCCACGTAACCAATCGCAATGACTATACCTCTCTGGAAAAAGGCCGGGACATAAGTGAACTGAAAGCGGTTTTAGAAAAGCGCGGACATAACGTCAAAGTTATTGATTTAAATAGTGGCTTACACGGAGTCAGTATTGATTCAGACGGCACTCTTATCGGTGGTGCTGACCCACGTCGCGAAGGCGTGGCAAAAGGAGAGTAGCAGGCGATGAAAATTGTAAACTTGTTGGTTTTGGCTTTTGCTTTAATGACGCTATCTGCGTGCGGAGACGATGAGCCGATAAATTATGCGCAAGCCCAGCCGGAAGAAGTTATCCAGGGTTTTTATGCCTCAATTTATAAAGACAGAGACTTAGATCAGGCGAAACAGCTATCTTCAGAGCGTATGGCTGACTTAATTAATCATTATGGTGCGGTTAGTGCGGTTCAGAGATACGTTCTTGGCCGCTACTTCGAAAAAGTTGAGATTGAAGTAGAAACCAATTCTTTTACCGATTATTTGAATAATTCAGAAGAATTACGAGTAACGGTGATTTTTGATGGCTATCATAACGGTGAGAGAGCGAAGGACAGCCGTGATGTGGTACTGATTAAAAGGGACGATGCCTGGGTTGTTGATAAAATTCTTGATACCCGGTATCGCCCTTAATTGCTTTACGCTTCTTTTTTCTTATCGGTATAAGGTGGCCAGCCCATTTGTTTCCCGGCCAGAACGTGTAGATGAATGTGATACACCGTCTGGCCACCATACTCGTTGCAATTCATTACTAACCGGTAACCGTCTTCCGCAAAATTATGTTCAGCTGCTAATTTAGCTGCAACCACATACAAGTGACCAACCAAAGCAGCGTTGTCTTCATTAATGTCGTTTGCTGTCGCAATAGGTTGTTTGGGAATGACCAAACAGTGGAACGGGGCTTGTGGATTTATGTCTTTAAACGCAAGCGCTTTGTCATCTTCGTAGATAATGTCCGCAGGGATATCACGGTTAATAATTTTTGTGAAAATCGTGTCTTCTGCCATTGTCTTACCCTTAATACGCTATTTTAGTCTATGGTAACTATAGCATTGGGCATCGGCAAATTCAGTTGAGGTTTTCGGACAGCTTATATTGGCTGGCGGACTTTCCCGAAAACAATAGGTCGACCATTGGGTGTTGAATTGCTTGTTCTGAAAAGTCGGCTTCTAAGCTGCTTTCACTAACATAAGTTTGAATTGACGAGTTGTTAACTAAAATATGGTACCAGGGCTGATCTTTTGCCGGTTTAGAGGTAGCCATTTTATTGTACCAGCTGTCAGATAGCGTGAAGCACGGGTCAGCATCAATAATCACGCCACGGTAACCGTAAAGGCTGTGTGTAATAAGTTGACCAATTGAAAACTTCGCTTCTACCATGATGACGGTTCCATGTTATCCGATAATGTTTTTTTATCGGCTAAGGCGTGCTAAAACTTAAGTAAGATTTACACTTAATATACAAATAAGAGGGCAACATGCTGGAATCCCCGGAAAATCGACATTTTATGCGAATGGCAGTTAATGCGGATGTAAAGGTTACTCTTAAAAATGAAGGGGGAGAGCAGCAGTTACAGGGAGTTTGTCTGGATTTAAGCGCGGCGGGTTTGTCGTTGCAGTTACCTGCAAGTGCAGAAATTGGCGATAGTTTATTTGCCGAAATTGGCTCGTCTGGTTCGATAGCCCCGTTAAAAGTTACCGCTGAAGTCGTTCGCAGTCAGAGACTGGAAGACAACAGCGGTGATTTTATTTTGGGTTGTCGCATTATATCAATGGACTAGCAGCCCGGCTGATTACATTATTCTCATGCCAGGCTTGGCGCCGTCGTGTGGGTTAAGAATGTAGATTTCATCTTTACCCGGGCCCGCTGCAAGCACCATACCTTCAGATAAACCGAAACGCATTTTGCGAGGCGCCAAGTTCGCAACCATAACAGTTAATTGACCTTTTAATGCTTCAGGATCATAAGCTGACTTGATACCCGCAAATACCTGACGAGTTTCACCACCAAGATCCAACGTAAGTTTCAATAACTTATCCGCGCCTTCAACGTGTTCGGCATTTGCAATGCGGGCAACGCGTAAATCGACTTTAGCAAAATCGTCAAAGCTGATTTCATCGGCAATGGGTTCCTTTTTCAACTCGTCGTTGGCTTCCACAGCAGGGACTTGTGAAGCTTGCTCTTCTTTTGATGCGTCAATCATGGCGTTTACGTCGTCCATTTCAACACGCTGCATAAGCGCTTTAAATTTATTTATCGGATACTCTGTTAAAGCCGTTTTATGGCTTTCCCAGGTGAATGTATCGTTCAGGAAGTGCTGTACTTCTTCAGTTAGCTTAGGCACGACCGGAGCCAAATAAATCATTAACGTCCGGAACAGGTTGATACCCAGCGAGCAAATTTCGTGAACTTCCTGTTCGCTACCTTCCTGCTTAATTAATTGCCAGGGTTCTTTATCAGCAATGTACTGGTTAGCGCGATCAGCCAGCGCCATGATGTCGCGCATGGCGCGTGAAAACTCACGCTTTTCATAAAGTTCAGCTATGTTGTCACCGGCTAGCTGAAAGTCTTCTAACAATGCTGAGTCAGCTACGTTAGCTGAAAGCTTTCCGTCGAATTTTTTCTGAATAAAACCGGCACAGCGGCTGGCAATGTTAATCACCTTGCCAACAAGATCAGAATTGACCCGTTGCGCGAAGTCAGTCAGGTTTAAGTCGAGATCATCAATACGGCTTGTCAGCTTGGCCGCAAAGTAATAACGCAGATATTCCGGGTCAAGATGCTCAAGGTAAGTGCGAGCCTTAATGAATGTCCCTTTAGACTTAGACATTTTAGTCCCGTTAACCGTAATAAAACCATGTGCCCAGACATTGGTTGGTTGACGGAAATCGGCGCCTTTTAACATGGCAGGCCAGAATAAGCTGTGGAAATAGATAATGTCTTTACCAATAAAATGATAAAGCTCGGCTTCGCTGTCGGCTTGCCAATACGTGTCCCAGTCCGCTTTACCTGTGGTTGTGCAGTAGTTTTTAAAGCTACTCATGTAACCTATTGGTGCATCCAGCCATACGTAAAAGTATTTATTTTCGGTGCCGGGAATTTTAAAGCCAAAGTAGGGTGCGTCGCGGGAAATGTCCCAACGCTGCAGGCCTTGTTCAAACCATTCGTTGAGCTTGTTCGCCATTTCATTTTGTAATGAACCGGAACGTGTCCAGCTTTTTAGCATGTCACCAAATGCAGGCAAGTCGAAAAAGTAGTGTTCTGACTCACGCAGTTCGGGTTCCGCACCAGAAACCACTGACTTCGGGTTTTTCAGGTCGGTTGGTGCGTATGTTGCGCCACAAACATCACAGTTGTCTCCGTACTGGTCTTCTGCGCCACAGTCCGGACATTCGCCCTTAACAAAGCGGTCGGGCAGGAACATCTCTTTTTGTGGGTCATACAGCTGTTCAATGACTTTGGTTTTAATGTGGCCGGCTTTATCAAGACGTGTGTAGATAGTCTCAGCCAACTCACGGTTCTCGTCACTGTGAGTGCTGTAATAGTGGTCAAAACCGACTAAAAAGTCACTAAAATCGGATTCATGCGAGCGTTGCATGTCGCCAATCATTTGTTCAGGCGTTATACCAAGCTGTTGGGCTTTCAGCATAATAGGTGTGCCGTGCGCATCGTCAGCACAGACGAAGTGGCATTCATTTCCGCGCAGCTTCTGAAAGCGTACCCAGATATCGGCCTGAATATAGCCTAACAGGTGACCGATATGGATAGGTCCGTTAGCGTAAGGCAGTGCGTTGGTAACCAGTATTTTACGTGCGGATTGGCTCATGCGAAAATCTGCTTCCGTTTTGTTGATTAATCGAATGTAAACCCCAAAGTTCTATGCCGCTCATGTTAGCATAGCTCTTGGCTGATACACAGATCCCCGAGGTTGATGATGAAAGATTTTACTCACCCCTTATTGCCTAATGGCATACCCGATAACTGGGTAACTGGCTCCGGTAAGCAACGGGTACTGAACTTGCCTTTTGTTGCTGGTGAGTCCTTGCTGAAAGCCATACAGAACGATTCTGAACTGGGCGAGTTTGACTGGCAGCTTAACTGCCAGATAAAAAAATTGAAGAACTCACAGCCGGAATTACCGCTTACTACGGGTAATGTCATTGTTGTCTCCTCCGGCAAAGGCGGAGTAGGGAAATCGTCTGTGAGTGTGAATCTGGCATTAGCTTTATCACAACTAGGCGCTAAGGTTGGGTTGCTGGATGCCGATATTTATGGGCCATCCATTCCGACCATGCTCGGCGGTGGCGGCTCAGAGATGGAGCTGACCAAGAACAATAAAATGATGCCTTTAGAGCGCCACGGATTGCATGTACATTCGCTGGGGTACCTGGTTGAGGACAACGATGCGACTATTTGGCGCGGCCCTATGGCAAGTGGTGCTCTGCAGCAGCTATACAAAGACACAGCCTGGCCAGCGCTTGATTATCTCATTGTGGATATGCCGCCGGGTACTGGCGACATTCAGCTGACTATGGCGCAAAAGTTACCGGTAACGGGCGCGGTGGTAGTAACTACACCTCAAACCGTCGCGCTTAAGGACGCAGAAAAAGGCGTGGCTATGTTTGAAAAACTGAATATTCCGCTCATAGGCATACTGGAAAACATGAGTTTTTACCAATGCCCGTCGTGTGGACATGAAGATGCGGTTTTTGGCAAAAACGGCGGTGCGGTTATGGCAACTGAGCACAACTTACCGTTATTGGGTCAATGGCCTTTGAACAGTGAGCTGCGCGAGAGTCTGGATGGTGATACACCACTCTTGGTAGCACAGCCGGAACACCCGTTAAGTCAGTTAATTTTAAATTCAGCGCAACAAGTTGCAGCAAACCTCTATTATCAGCAAGAAAATTCGTTATAGTACTGGCCTTAAGGTCTTAAACGACAACACGGAGAACGATGAACGATGCGCCTAAACGACACTGAAATAGAACAGCATTTGAAAGATGGAATTATAGGTGTCGAACCTGCACCCCAAGCCAATAATATCTCAGGCGTTACACTAGATATTCATTTAGGTAACGATTTTCGTGTGCTGCAGGATCATGCGGCACCTTTTATTGATATTAGCGGCTCGCGTGAAGCTATTGAAGCGGCAATTCAGGAAGTCATGAGTGATGAAATAGTGCTGAAAGACGATCAGGCTTTTTTTATTCATCCGGGCGAATTTGCTTTAGCGGTAACGCACGAGTCTATTACCTTACCGGCCGATATGGTGGGCTGGTTAGACGGTCGCTCGTCATTAGCGCGCTTAGGATTGATGGTACATGTAACTGCTCATCGTATTGACCCGGGCTGGTCAGGACAAATTGTTCTGGAGTTTTTTAATAGCGGGAAGTTACCTTTGGCATTACGAGCGGGTATGAAGATAGGCGCTATTAGTTTTGAGAAGCTCAGTGGCCCTTGTGCAAGGCCTTACAACAAGCGTGAAGATGCTAAATATCGGGATCAGCACAGCGCCGTGGCTTCGCGTATTTCAGCTGACGGCGGCTAAGCGCTCTCTACCAGGAGTTGTTTAGCGGCTTCTTCCAATTTAGCCAGTAAATTGTTCGTGTTATGGCGGTAGTAGACGTCTTCATCGCTCTGCAAACCGCCAATAACCGGTAACTTCAGGCCATTCTCTTTTTTGTTACTTAAGACTAAGTCGACAACTTGCTTACCCAATTGCTTCTCGATAAAGCCGACTTTTTCAGCCAGACTGAGCTTGCCAGCGGGACCGTTTTCATCCACCAGGTTATCAATAAACACCACTTTGGCCTGAGTTGTCAGTAAGGCATCGCGAATACCACTAACGAGTAACGGTGGCATAACCGAGGTCATGAAACTTCCCGGTCCCAGCAAGATTAACTGGCTGCTTCGAATATGGCGTATTGCTTCGGGGGTTGCAGTAACGCTGCCGGACAAAGACAGCTTGCGTGGCATAACCGGCAGTTTATCAATGCGTATTTCGCCATGACACTGAATGCCGTCGTTGGTTGTCGCAATGAGGTCGGTCGGGCATTCCGACATAGGAAGTATGCGATTATCGACGTTCAGTAAACGACTTAAGAGTTGTATACCATCTAACGGGCGGGCACTTAGTTGATCCAGTGTATAAAGCAGCAGGTTACCGAAGTTATGACCATGCAGTGACGATGTGCAATCAAAACGGTAATTCAGTACTTCGGCCGCGAGTGGTTGTTCAACAAGTTGTGACAGGCAGTTGCGGATATCACCCCAGGCAATGCAGTGCTGTGACTCACGTAACAAACCGGTTGCGCCGCCGTTATCTGTGGTTGCGACAATACCGACTAACTTATGTTTCATAAACGACAGCGTCGACAGTACCCGACCGAGACCGTGGCCACCGCCTATTGCGGTGATACGTCGTAAAGAATGAAGTTGCATGTGGCTTCCTTTGCTGCCAATGGTCAAACGTTGCGACCTTAGCTGATTTATTATGAGTTATGCAAGCCTCGCTGACTGTGTAACAATCTATTTAGCAGGAGGATGTATGCCAATAGTTTTTGATAACCGCTTTGCCCGTAAGTTCCCGGAAATTACAACTCGCCAGCCAATAAAGCCCGACGGCGAGGTCAGTTTACGTTGGTTAAATAGCCCTTTATGGGCTGAATTAACCAATGGAGAAACGCCGCCAGCTAAATTGTCTCAGTGGCTGGGAGGGCTCGAGCACTGGCCGGGAAGTGACCCGGTTGCGCAAAAGTACGCAGGGCATCAGTTCGGACATTTTAACCCTTATTTAGGCGATGGTCGCGGCCTGCTGCTGGGTCAGGCCGTAGTGGGAGATAAAATAACGGATATCCATATAAAAGGCGCTGGACCGACTCCATACAGTCGGGGCGCAGATGGCAGGGCGGTGTTGCGCTCTTCTATACGGGAGTTGCTGGCAAGCGAAGCGCTGCACGGGCTAACTATTCCGACAACGCGCGCTTTGGCGTTAATTTCGACACAAGGGAAGATACAACGGGAGCGGGTTGAGCCAGGGGCGATGCTGGCCCGCACAGCGACGACACATGTTCGTTTTGGTCATTTTGAACACTGTTTTCACCGAGGGCTGGAAGACACCATGCATAACCTCTGGCAGGACACCATAGAAGTGACCTGGCCACACTTAGCGGATGCTGATATCGCGGAACAATTTTCGCAGGTGGTAAAAAGTACCGCTGAGATGATTGCTGCGTGGCAGGCTTATGGTTTTATTCATGGTGTAATGAATACTGACAACATGAGTCTAGCGGGTGAAACCTTCGACTTTGGCCCCTATGCTTTTCTGGATGATTACCAGCCCGAAAAGATTTTTAACCATACGGATGCAGGCGGGCGCTACGGTCTTTTGCAACAACCCGGGGTAGGGCTCTGGAATTTACAGCGACTGGCTCAGGCCGTTAGTCCTTTAATTGAGGCGGATAAACTGCGGGCGGCGCTGGACACCTACGAACCCGAACTTCGAAAAGCTTACTTAAACCTAATGACAAAACGTCTGGGTATGTCGTCAGTACCTGCCAACGAGAGAATGCAATTGGTCGGTGGTTGGTTAAGTCTGCTGGAGGTGAACCAGGCGGATTATCACTTGGCGTTCCGCGACTTAATTGACTCGCTTGAAGCGAAAGAGCCGAAAGGAATACTGGCACAAAGCGGTGACAGTTGGTGGCAGGAATACAATAAAGCGGTAAACGGAAAGAGTGATATTGACGTCATGAAGCAAGTTAACCCCTGGGTTATTGTCAGAACACACCACGCGCAGCGGGTTATCGAGGCTGCAGAAGCAGGTGACGACTCTTTATTACACGACTATATGCGGGCTTTAATGAACCCCTTTGCTGAGAGTTTAAGTGAAAGCCCCTGGGCTAAACCGCCAACGGCTGAGGAGCAGGTCTCTGAACTGTCCTGTTCAAGCTGAGGTTTGAATTGCGATCTCCCACTGGATAGGACAAAATCAGAGTCATTGATGATGACAGGGTCAAGCGAATGAACTATCGAGTGCTTTTTATGTTAATCAGCGCCTTACCTTTTTGCGGTATGGCGCAACAATGGAATGTTCCTGAACCACAAGAATTTGATAAAACCGAAGTTTGTCTGGGCGAACTTGAACAACCTTTAACCGTCGAGCTGGCAGATAATCAGCAGCAACAAGCGCGGGGGTTAATGCAGCGTGAGTCACTGGGCGAGTATAAAGGTATGTGGTTCCGTTACGGCAATGAACGTCCGGGCTACAGTGGTTTCTGGATGTATCAGACATTAATTCCATTAGATATTGCTTACCTTGATCGACAGGGCCGTATTGTGAAAACTTTCACGATGCGACCTTGCGGCAGCGATGATCCGACGCAATGCCGAAGCTATTCTCCGGGGAAAAACTACTGGAGTGTGCTTGAGGTAAATGGCGGATTCTTTGCTGAGCATGATATTCGCATGGGCGATCAATTAAGAAAAGCTGAGGGCGAAAGCTGTAAGCAAAAATAGGGTAAAAAATAATAATGAAGAGTAATAAAAAAGGAGAAACCATGAAGTACGTCATATTAGGAGCACTGAGCTTAAGTGTTCTAGCTGCCTGCGGGCCGGCAAACGAGTCAAACAAAGAAACAGATAAAGCGGTTGCCGATATACAGGATTCAGCTTTTAACCCCAATTACCGGGATTATCTAAAGACGTTATCTTCTGACGAGTTTGAAGGGCGCGCACCTGCGTCAGCCGGCGGCGAGAAAGCGGTTAGCTTTATTGAAAATAATTTTCGGGAGTGGGGCTTGAAGCCGTATGACCAGGAAAATGACAGCTACCGTCAGCCCGTCCCCTTAGTCAAATTGATGCCGTATAAAGTGAGTTCTCTGAACTTTGCTGGTGATTCAGCACCCGAGTCTATGAAGTATCGTACTGAAATGATGGCGTGGACACCGCGTGTGGTTGACGAAGTTAACGTCGAAAACAGCGACGTCGTTTTTGTCGGATACGGCATTGTTGCTCCTGAATACGACTGGAATGACTACGAAGGACTGGACGTTGAAGGTAAGACCGTTGTTATGCTGGTGAATGACCCGGGTTATGCAACCGGAGATTCAGAGCTATTTAATGGTAATGCCATGACGTATTATGGGCGCTGGACATACAAATATGAAGAAGCCGCGCGTCAGGGAGCTAAAGCCGCGTTTGTAATACACGAAACAGGGCCTGCCGGTTACGGTTGGGGCGTTGTTGCTGGTGGTTCTCCAGTGCGTTTTGACTTAAAACGTGAAAACAAGAATATGGACCGCTCAGCCATTGAAGGTTGGGTGACAGAAGAAAGCGCTAACGCGTTATTCGCCAGTGTTGGGAAAAATTTAGAGCAAATGCGAGAGTTGGCTTTAAGTGGTGACTTCAAGCCTCAGACGCTGAACATTGAAGCCTCATTGACGGTTAAAAACAAATTTGAATATTTAGATACCAATAACGTGATTGGTTACATCGAAGGCTCTAAGTACCCAGAAGAACACGTTATTTATATGGCTCACCATGACCATCTGGGAACCGACCCGGTGCGTGAAGATGATCCTATCTATAATGGTGCGCAGGATAATGCCTCGGGCACGGCTGCATTAATGGCTATGGCTGAGCAGTTTGCCAAAGGGCCACAACCAGAGCGCTCTATTGTGTTTGCTGCGGTCGGTGCAGAGGAGAGTGGCTTGCTTGGTTCTGACTGGTACGCGTCGCATCCAATGCTGCCACTGGGCAAAGCCGTTGGTGGTATCAATATGGACGTTATGAATGTTTATGGGCCGATGAAAGACATGGTTGTCGTAGGTTATGGCAATTCTTCTATGGAAGACTACTTGAAACGCTACGTAAAGGCCCAAGATCGTTATGTAGCACCTGAGCCAACTCCTGAAGTGGGTTCATTCTATCGCTCAGATCATTTTAATCTGGCGAAAAGAGGTGTTCCAATGCTTTACGCTAAAGGCGGCAATGACCATGTTGAAAAAGGCCGTGAGTGGACTGAAGAGCAGCGTGCTATATTTAACCGCGATGCTTATCATAAACCGGCTGATGAATTTGATGAAAACTGGGATTTACGTGGTGTACAGCAGGATATGTCCGTTTTTTATTCAATCGGTAATGAGTTAGCAAACTCACGTGAATGGCCTCAATGGGCACCGGGTAATGAATTTGAAGCGGCACGTAAAGCAACAGAAGATATGCGTAAATAGACGTTAAGATAACCTTGTAGGAACGGTCTGTGCCTTATGTTGTCTTAGCTTTGTAGTCATTTTTTAGGAGCAGTTATGACTCATAAACGAGATAAAGTTTATGTCCGTTTCAACCAGGGTTCACGCGCCGGAGGTTCATCCTCCGGTAACTGGCTCAGCCGTTTGCTGGGCCTTTTTTTGTTATTGGTTCTGATAGGCCTTGGGCTGGCTTTTGGCATGGTCATCGCGGCCGTACTATTTGTGCTGATGATTCCGGTTATGTGGCGTCAACGTCATACTATTAAACAGGTCTGGCGCATGCGTAAACAAGCGAAGCAGCATTATCAGGAGCAACAGCGGCAGCATCAAAAACAACAAGAACATTATGAAAATAATAAGGAAGACCGTGGCTCGGTTATTGATGGAGAGTACGAAGTCAAAGAAGATCAGGACAAAAAACCATAGAAACAAAGGTCCAGTGCTGGAATGAAAAAACCTTATATTGTTATTCCGGCGCTGGATCCCGACCAGCACTTGCTGGAGCTTATTGATAGAATTACCACTGAAGATCCAGAATGGAATCACTATCTGGGTATTATTGTTGTTGATGACGGTAGTCGCTCCTCAGACGTTTTTCAGCAACTGGCTGATCGCCATCGTGTTCATGTTCTAAGCCATGAGCAAAATAAGGGAAAAGGCGCTGCATTGCGCACGGCTTTTGACTGGATCATCAAGCAAAGTGATGAACGCTGTTCCGGTGCTGTCACAGCAGATGCGGACGGCCAACATTTGGCTAAAGACATTCTTGCTATCTGTACCTGCCTAAAAGGATACCCGGATAAGCTATGGCTGGGTAGCCGCACTTTCGATGAAAAAGACATTCCTTTTCGTTCCAGACTCGGTAATAAATTTACCCGGGTTATTTTTCGACTGGTAACGGGGCAGGATATTAAAGATACCCAAACAGGGCTGCGCGGGATTCCTTTGGGTTTTCTTGAAAAGTTAGTTCACTTTACCAGTTCCGGTTATGAGTTTGAATTAGAAATGCTGCTTTCGGCTAAGCGCTGCGGCTATCGCATAAATTCTCAGGAAATAACCACGGTTTATGAAGAGGGTAATGAAACAAGTCATTACCGACCAGTAATCGACTCGATAAAAATTTACCAAAAGTTTTTAAAGTTTGCGAGTATTGGGATTTTGTCTGCCGGCCTGGATTACTCCGTTTTTGCAACAGCTTACTTTTTCTCCGGTCAGGTGTTGGAATCTATTGTTCTGGCTCGAGTTATATCCGGCGTATTCAATTTTTCTCTGAATCGCCAATGGGTATTCAAACAAGGGTCTCATGTTGCCTGGGATGCAACTAAATACAGTTGTCTCGCCATTGTCTTAGTGGCAGCTAATTACGGCCTTACAGAGGCGTTCCGCTACCTTGGTGTTACTCCCTTTATTGGTAAGCCATTAGCGGAAGGCTTAGTCTTCTTGTTGAGTTACGGTGGACAAAAACGCTTGGTCTTTAAAAAAGCAGCTTAACAAGTTGTCGTTTTAAAAAGAAAACCCGGAGTTTAAGCTCCGGGTTTTTTGTATCCGCTATTCGTTATTCTTCAGCTTGCTTAGGCGGGAATATTCGCCGTACAACATAGAAGAATAATGGTACGAAGAAGATTGCCAGTACAGTACCACCAATCATCCCGCCTATAACACTGGTACCGATGGCATTACGGCTTGCTGCACCTGCACCATCGCTTAGCGCCAGAGGCATAACACCAAAGATAAAGGCTAAGGACGTCATAAGGATAGGGCGCAGACGTAAGCGTACGGCTTCCAGAGTGGCATCCAGTAGTTCTTTACCCTGAGCCTGCAAGTCTTTCGCAAACTCAACGATCAGTATGGCGTTCCTTGCCGACACCCCAACGGTTGTCAGCAGACCTACCTGGAAGTAAACATCGTTAGAAATACCGCGAAGCATAACAGCAACGACAGCACCCAGAATACCCAGAGGGACAACCAGCATGACTGAGAATGGTATTGACCAGCTTTCGTACAGGGCTGCCAGGAACAGGAATACAACAATCAGCGATACGCTATAAAGGATCGGCGCAAAATCACCGGATTGACGCTCTTGTAAAGAAATACCTGTCCATTCGAAACCAATACCCGGAGGAAGCTTAGCAATCATCTTTTCCATTTCAATCATGGCTTCGCCGGTACTGACTCCCGGAGCTGCCTGCCCCTGGATTTCCATTGCAGAAACACCGTTATAGCTTTCAACTCGCTGGGCACCATAAGTCCATTCCCAACTCGAGAATGAGCTAAATGGCACCATATCACCCTGGTTATTCTTGACATACCATTCGTTGATATCTTCAGGCAACATACGCGATTCCGCTTCGCCCTGCAGATAGACCTTTTTAACCCGGCCCCGATCGATAAAGTCGTTAACGTAGGATGACCCCCAGGCTGTGCTTAAGGTTTCATTGATATTGGTAATAGTCAGTCCCAGCGCCTGAGCTTTTTCAAAGTCGATATCAATACGCAACTGTGGCGCATCTTCAAGACCATTTGGACGTACCTGTACCAGCTTGTCGTTCTTTCCTGCCATACCCAGCAATTGGTTACGGGCTTCGAGTAAACCGGCATGACCCAGGTTACCGCGATCCTGCAGGAACAGGTTGAAACCACTGGAAACACCAAGTTCTGGAATAGGCGGCAGGTTAAAGGCAAATATCATCGCCTCTTTGATACCAGCGAAGAACCCAAAAGCTCTGCCTATAACGGCATCAACACTCTGGCTCTCGTCACGTTCGCTCCAGTCTTTCAAACGCACGAAGGCGATACCATTTGCCTGACTTCGTCCTGAGAAACTAAAACCAACAACAGAAAATACTGACTGGACCGCATCTTCCTGATCAAGATAGTAGTCTTCTATTTTATCCATAGTGTTGACGGACTGCTCAATAGTTGAGCCTACGGGTAACTGCATCTGAGTCAAGAATACGCCGCGATCTTCGTCGGGTAAGAAGGCCGCTGGCAATTTCATGAATAAGAACACCAGAATGCCGATAATACCCAGGTAAAGTACGCCAAAACGTACGGTACGACGTAAAATTGAGTGAATGGTATTGGTGTACTTATCGGTCCATTTTTCTAAGGTACGGTTGAACCAGCCAAGCGGACCCCAGCCACTGTTTTTGTCGTGCTTAACCGGTTTCAGCAGGGTGGCACACAATGCTGGTGAGAACACGATAGCGACGAGAACAGACAGACCCATAGAGGTAATGATGGTCAGTGAGAACTGTCGGTAAACGGCACCGGTGGAACCCGGGAAAAAGGCCATTGGTGCGAACACCGCTGCCATAACAACACCGATAGCAACAAGTGCACCGGTAATTTGCCCCATCGACTTAATCGTTGCCTGCTTGGGTGACAAGCCCTCTTCAGACATTAAGCGCTCCACGTTCTCTACAACGACGATGGCATCATCAACCAACAGACCGATAGACAACACCATACCGAACATGGTCAGGGTGTTAATTGAGAAACCAGCTAATGCCATGACACCCATGGTTCCCAGAATAACCACCGGTATTGCTAAGGTAGGTATTAAGGTAGCTCGCAGGTTTTGTAGGAAAACGAACATAAGCAGGAAGACCAGAATAATGGCCTCAATTAAAACCTGCGCGACTTCTGAAATCGAAATTTTGATAAAAGGAGTGGTGTCGTATGCTGTAACCAATTCCATTCCATCAGGGAAAAACTCTTCCAGTTCAGCCATTCGGGCTTTTACCGCATCGGCCGTTTCCAGAGCGTTAGCACCGGTTTGCAAATTAATTGCCAGACCCGTTGCCGGCTTACCGTTATAATTGGCCTGAATAGAGTAGTTTTCTGCACCTTTTTCGACTTCAGCAACGTCTTTAAGACGAACCTGAGAACCGTCCGGCAACACTTTTAAGGTGATGTTTTCAAACTCAGAGACATCAGACATACGCGTTTGCGCAATAATGGTTGCGTTCAGACGTTGCCCCTCTACGGCTGGTGTGCCACCGAGTTCACCGGCAGCAACCTGAGCATTTTGTGCCTGAATAGCACTTTTAATGTCAGCCATTGTCATGCCGTAGTTAACCAGCGCTGACGGGTCTACCCAAATTCTCATTGAGTAGGGCGAGCCAAAGAGTTGAACGTTACCAACCCCGGTTGTACGGGCTATAGGATCCTGAATATTTGACGCAATATAGTCACTTAAGTCGGTTTGAGAGTAACGGTCGTCTGAGGCCACTAGCGCGGCTACCATTAAGAATGAGCTACTCGCTTTACTAACGGTAATGCCCTGAGCCTGAACTGCCTGAGGCAACTGGGGGGTTGCCTGAGAAAGCTTATTCTGAACTTGCACCTGAGCAATATCAGGATCCGTTCCTGAAGCAAAAGTCAGACTAACGGTGCCGTTGCCAAAGTTACTCTGAGAAGAGAAGTAGAGCAGGTTATCAATACCTGTCATATTCTGCTCAATAACTTTGGTTACAGTATTTGAAACGGTTTCGGCGTTAGCGCCAGGGTAACTCACCTGAATTTCGACTGCAGGCGGAGCAATAGTCGGATACTGGGCTATAGGTAGCTGCAGCATCGCGATAGCACCGGCCATCATGGTCAGCAGCGCGATAACCCAGGCAAATATCGGGCGATTTATAAAAAACTTGGCCATTACTGACTTCCCTTACTGCTGCTGTTCAGAGTTAGATGAATCGATAGTCACCGATGCGCCCGGACGAATTTTTTGCAGACCCGAAGTGACAACGGTATCGCCTTCTTTAAGGCCTTCAGATACTAACCAACTGCTGCCTACAGCGCGTTCTGTCGTTATCATCCGTTGTTCAACTTTTTTGTCATCATTTACCAGCATGACATAAGGTCGTCCTCTGGGGTCACGAGTTACGGCTGCTTGTGGTACTTTAATGGCTGAGTTGATAGTGCCTTCGCTAACTTCAGCACGCACAAACATGCCGGGATACAGTGTTTTATCCGGGTTAGGGAATTCAGCACGCAATAGAATTGCTCCTGTATCTTCATCGACACTGACTTCAGAGAAAAGCAGTTCACCTTTTTGATCGTAATCCAGACCATTTAATTTGAGACGAACTGGTGCATTACCTTTCTCGTTCGCTTGAATACGGCCAGATTTTATATCAGCCTGTAATTCCATAAATTGCTTACTGGACTGGTTGATATCAACATAAATTGGATCCAGTTGATTAATCGTAACCAAAGGTTCAGTCTGCGATGCTGTTAATAATGCGCCTTCAGTGAAATTAGAACGGCCAATGACACCGTTAATAGGTGCGTTGACTTTCGTGTACTCAAGGTTAATGCTGGCATTTTTTAACTGGGCTTCAGCCACTGAAACAGCCGCTTTGTTTTGATAGAAGGTAGCTTCTGCGCTATCAAACTCGTCCTGGCTTACTGCGTTCTCTTCAAGCAACTCCTGGAAACGTTTATAACGAAGCTCTGAGCTGCGTAACACGGCCTTCGCGCTTTCAACTTCAGCTTCTGCACTGGCTAATTCAGCTTCATAAACTGCCGGATCAATTTGATAAAGTTGTTGTCCTTTTTCTACAAAGGCACCTTCTTCAAAAGTTCGTTTCAGCAGTACACCGCTAACTTGCGGACGCACCTGAGCAACTCGGTAGGCAGCTGTGCGTCCAGGCAAATCGGTACTAAGACTGATTGACTCAGGCGTTACGGTAATCACATCAACCTGGGCTGCTTGCTGCTGACCTTGTTGCTGCTGTTGTTGGTCACTGCATGCGGTTAGTGCTCCCGTTAACAGAAGACCCGCGGCAAAAATGGGGGCAAACCTAAAACGCGTGTTCATTAAATTACCTCTGACCTATTAATTTATATCAATCCGGAATTATACATACATTCATGTATGTTTGTAAAACTATTCGGCGACAGTTAGCGCTATTTTTCCGATAGTTTTTTGACTTTCTAGTGCCTGATGCGCCTTCCGGAGATTATTCGCATTCATTTCGCCAAAGCTTTTACCAAGAGTCGAACGGATCTGGCCTTTTTCGACCATTTTCGCAATATGGTTCAGTAATTCCTGCTGCTTTATCATGTCTGCTGTAGTAAACATAGAACGGGTAAACATAAACTCCCAGTGCAAGCTGATGCTTTTTTGCTTCATCAGGGTAATATCGAGACTTTCTGACGGATCATCGATAAGGCAAAAACGCCCCTGAGGTGCCATCAATTTCATGCATTGTGCGAAGTATTGTTCGCTGTGAGTCAAACAGGCCACATCGGTTACCGGGGAGGCGCCAACAGACTCTATCTGCTCAGCCAAGTCGTCGTAATGATTGATAACGTGGTCAGCTCCCAGAGCTTTTACCCATTGTTGTGACTCTGCTCGGGAGGCTGTAGCGATAACGGTGACATCGGTTAGCTGAGCGGCAAGCTGAATTAAGATAGACCCAACGCCACCGGCTCCGCCTATGACCAATAGAGTTCTTTTGTTTTGCGGTGAAGGTTTATCAACCTGTAAGCGATCGAATAGAACTTCCCAGGCAGTAATGCTGGTCAGAGGGAGTGCGGCTGCCTGAGTGTCATCGAGGTTCTCTGGTGCTTTGCCTACAATGCGATAATCAACGGTTTGCAATTGCGCGTTACAACCTGGTCGGGTCAAGTCACCCGCGTACCAAACCCTGTCTCCGGTTTTAAAGCCGGTTACTTTATCTCCGGTAGAGACAACTTCACCGACAGCATCCCAGCCAATAATTTTGTGGCCAGACTCAGGCGCCATGCGCATCCTGATTTTGGTATCAACCGGATTAACGGCTACCGCTTTAACTTTAACCAGTAAATCGTTTGCTCCCGGAGTCGGGTCATCGACGGTAATATCCAGCAGTGAATTCGGATCTTCGGCCGGAAGTGATTCTTTGTATCCTACAGCGCGCATAGTCTTCTCCTTAATTAACAACAATCACACTGTATACGTATTATTAGAGAAAGCGATGACAAAAAAATGGCAGTTAGGATGAAAATCCTGCTTGCTCCAGATTATTTGCAAAGGCTTCTAATGCGTCGAGACCTTGCACATCTTCTTCTAATAGATAAAGAGAGTAATTTCGCCATGCTTTAAAACGTTTGTGAATGTCTTCTATGTAAGTTTTTTCCTGAAGCCTGCGTTTGGCCAAAAAGCTGCCGTCGGCCTGTTCAGGCAATATTCTATTAATGACAACACCACCAACGGGTAACTTTTCTGCGGTTAACGATTGTAATGCACGATCGGTTTCCTGGATAGGGAGCCGTTCGGGTGTCAGCACAAACAGAATGGATGTGTAACTGCTATCCTGCAATAAGCGCCGGGTTCGTTGAAAAAGCCTCTGTCGAGTTAATAGTTGTTCTGTAATTGCTCTGGTGCGATCGGTCATACCGTCGCTGGCATTGTCTTTAGGGTCAGCCATTGGGTTATTAATGTCTTTACCGGCTTTGGGCGATAAGTGCTCAAGAACTGAGTCGAAGTCTTCAGAGCGCTTTTGCGAACGCAACATACCCTGAGTCCAGGCAGCCATTGCCTCGGGTAAAGTCAGTAAACGCAGGGTATGTCCGGTTGGGGCTGTATCAAAAATTAGTAAGTCATAGTCCTTTTCGGCTTCATCAATAACATTGCAAATTCGTTCCAGCAAAGCGGCTTCCTGAGCCCCCGGCGACTGCTGGGTTAAACGCATTTGACGCTCAATTTCAGGAAAAAGGTCAGGGTTAGTAAAACGTTTCATTTGAGAACTGACCCTGTCGATATGAGCTTTAACCTCGTGGTCAGGATCAATTTCTAATGCGGTTAAATTCTCGCGCATGATAGTTTTTTTATCGCCGATTTTCTTGTCGAATACATCGGCCAGGCTATGCGCCGGGTCGGTTGAAACCAGCAGTACTTTTTTACCTTGGCGTGCAGCAAGAACCGCCAGAGCAGAAGACACTGTTGTTTTACCAACTCCGCCTTTACCACCAACTAATAAAACTTTCTTATCGCTTAACAACATGAGAAATGAACCCTGTTTTTGGTCGGGTTATAAAATTAGCAACAACGGAAGTGATCAAGAGGTGAGTGTTCCATCCCCATGCGTTGATGCCATTCGTGGAAACGTTCCAGCATTAATGGCTGTAACTCTAAAGTATAATAGGCGGCCGGGTTCGGCACGCCCATCATTTCAGAAAAAACCAGTAGCATGAATAAATCATCTTCATCGCGCTTTGCCCGGGCAATAGCAGAACGATAGGGCGCATTATAAAACTCATTGGCCAAATCACTTGCCCGGCTGAACCAACGGCGCACTGACTGTATATTCATGCTACTTACTCCAGTTACTTTTATTGCTGCTTCTGGGCTTTTTGTTCCTTACGGATTTTAGTTAAGCCTGCGCTAGCTTCAAGAGCAATCCAGATAGCGGCAACCAGCACCACTAAATCCAGACCCATTAAGAACCAGTCACCGCTGTTATAGAAATCTTTAAGCTGAACAATAAGAGCGAAGACTGTCATTATCAACAGGAAAATTAACGGTATTAAGGTGTAATACATTGGTCGGCCTAAGCGCACCAACATGACCGTAATAACCAACAAGGTCAACCCTGCTAATAACTGGTTTGTGGTACCGAACAGAGGCCATATAACTAAGCCGCCGGAACCGTCTGCGCCGCCAGCACCGAAGGCTAACAATAAGCAGCTTCCTACAGCTAGCATCGTTGCCGGAAAGGCTTTTTGCATCCAGTTAATGTTATACAGGTTTCCCCATTCCTGGAAAATATAGCGTTGCAGACGTAATCCAGTATCCATTGTGGTACCGGCAAAAAGCACAGCCATTACCGTCAGCAGGGTTTCTGATACGCCAATGTCCAGGCCAAGCCCCTGACTAATAATGTTGGCGCCACCTTCAACAAAGGCTGATACGCCGCCTTGTCCGAAAGAAGAGTAGACCGCTTCCCAGTCGGCTAATGTTGCAAAACCGGCTGTGGCAGCGATGATAGTCGCCAGCGACAATGAGCCTTCACCAACCGCACCAAAGTATCCCACAAAGCGGGCATCGGTTTCTTTATCAAGTTGCTTAGAGGTTGTGCCAGATGCAACCAGACCGTGGAAGCCCGAAATTGCCCCACAGGCTATGGTCACGAACAACAGCGGCAACATTGATGGGGTGCCTTCCGGAGTGTTGCTATTGAAGGCCGGTGCTGAAATTTCCGGAGCCAGTAATAAGGTGGCGCCGTAAAGCAAAATAAGACCGATGAAAAGCTGCAGACCGTTGATGTAATCACGTGGCTGAAGCAACATCCAAACAGGTAGTAACGAAGCGATGGCTGCGTAGCCAAACAGGATAAGAACCCATTGCGCGTTGTCGCTAATACCCATTACCGTTTCCGGCAATTCTATTGGGAATGATGGACCTGCCCAGATAAGTGCGTACAGCGCTAGTACACCGATAATGGATATTGCACCTAAGCCCATCCATTTACGGAAAATAATTTGTCCGATAATAAGCGCGACAAATATGGCACCCCAAACCGGTACTACTGAGCTGGAGAATTTAATCAGCAGACCCGAAATAGCGGTGGCGAACACTGCGTTAACCATTAGTAACACAAGGAAGATAACGATCATAAACAGCGTTTGAGAGCGCTTGCCTACAACATCGCCGGTCAGGTTACCGATAGATTTGGCTTTATTACGGTTACTTGCCCAGATAGCGCCAGCATCGTGTACGCCAGCAAAAAATATGGTACCGAAAATAACCCATAAGAAAGCAGGTACCCAACCCCAGATAACCGCGATGGCAGGACCAATAATAGGTGCCGCACCGGCTACAGAAGTAAAGTGGTGGCCCCACAGAACGTATTTATTGGTAGGGACGAAGTCGACGCCGTCTTCTAATTCGTGAGCGGGTGTTCTGAAGTCTGGATCAAGCTTAAAAATTTTCTCAGCAATGAATTTAGAGTAAAAAACGTAACCGAGAAACATTGCGCCTAAACCCAGAACCATCATTACGATTGCGTTCATGGCAAGAGCCTCATTGTTGTAGTGTTAGACAGATAACGAAAAATGCCAACAGTTATTGTATCGTAGATTCAATAACTGTTGGCATACGACCAATGTCTAATATCTAACAAAGGCTAAAACATTTAAAGCCTTTTATTACCCTGAAGCAGGCGGACAACTAAAGAAATCGCAAAGAGGATAATAAAGATATAGAAGATAATTTTGGCTATTCCGGCTGCTGTTCCGGCAATTCCACCAAAGCCTAAAATAGCAGCAACTACAGCCACGGCTAGAAAGATAAGAACCCAACGTAACATATTCACCTCACTGATTAATTTAGAAGATTCAATTAGTAAGGTAGACCATGATTTGAAAAATAACCAATATGTCCAAGTGTAAAAAAACCGCTAAGACGGGAAGTCCTAACGGTTTTTATTTCTCAAAAGCTAATTAATTAATGGGCTTCTGCGGCGGCATCAGCTGCCGCTTTATCGTCCAGTTTTTTCGCATAAACCTGAATACGGGGAGCTAAATAAATAGCATTACTGAGTAATTTAGCGGTTCCCCAAAAATAGGCGCGGAAATTAACGTTGTCGGCAAAACCAATAACCTGACCGCTGCCTAAGCGATGGGCGGCAATATTGGTTTTACCTTTTAGTATTTCGCGATTGCGCTCATCTGTGTAGCCACTCATTAAAGGCTGCTCTGAATAGCGGGCAACTGAAACGAAAGGCGACTCCGGCTCTTCCATAGCGGCTGCCGAATTCTTGAATACCGGCATTTGGTCACGCGGGAAGCCAAAGAATAACGGATGAGAAGTGTCGACATCCATTGAGAATATCGCTCCGGCAATTCGTTGTTCGGCGTAGAAATCGTCACGTTCTTCGTAACTTAGCTGCTTTTTAGCAAAAGCGTTCTGGAAGACGGCGTCATCAACAAAGCGAGTTTGTAGAAGACCGTTCTCTGCCAACCATTCAGCACCACCGCGCTGACCAATTATTGTTCCGCCCTGGCTTACCCAGTTTTGGATTTTCTTACGCAGTTTTTTATCTAAATTGCTGTAATGTCCGTCCACCATAATAATATGGCTATAACGGGTTAAGTCAGCTCTGGATAAACGCTCAGTATCAACCATCGACAATGGAATACCTACATGGCGGTCAAGGTAATACCAGGTTTCACCAGCTTCGTATAGGTTAACACCCGCGCCGGTTAGCATCATTACGCTGGGTTTCTCTACCGGCTGAATATTGCGGCTACCCAGGTCAACACCTTCAGGTGTCAATCCGGTCTCGATAGAGGTTACCTGAATACCTTTTTCTTTTGCTGCAGTAGCCAGACGGCGTTGTACATCGCGCCATTCCCGCTGCTGATAGGCTTTAGGTACAACAATAGAGCCTGCTGAAAATTCCTGACGGCCTTGTTCACCTTCTACAGTGAAGGGCTTGGTGGTCTGACGAGCGTGAATGTTCTGCTCTAGTAATTCCTGTAATAAGCCGGGAGCGTGGTAATCGTTCCAATTAAATGCATAAGCGTAGGCATCAGTGAGAGCCGATGTCTTGCGCTTTGGCGCATCCCAGGCGTTATCCGCTATTTGAATACGACCACGATGAGTCTCAAATGGCACGTTAAAGGCTAATGGTAAAGTCCAGCCAGAAACATCGTAGAAGGTATTGTTCGGGAAACTCTTACGAGTACTGAATATTCCCTGAATTAAGCCGTATTGAGCCTGAGCCAGAGGGATGTAATAACTGCTTCCGGCTTTAAACTGAGTACCGTTCTGCTCTATATCTTTTTCTACACGGTAAGCTTTAATACCGTGCTGTTTAAATATTTTCAGTAAGCCTTCTACACGTGACGGGTCGCTTGAGTCACCAATTAGATAACCTTCGAATTTAGCCTTTTGTGCGGCCTCCATACCTTCGTCGTAAGCACGCTCCTGAAACTCAATAAAACGACTTTTGTTTTTGTGCGTGCCGTAAATGGTACTGAGTGAAGCGACAAACTGGTTACGAATAGTGAACGGAAAGCTGACTTCACCATTAACCGAGTCCTGCAGGTGTCCTCGGCTGGAGGCTTGTTCAAATAAAATACCTACGGCGCCCTGAATGTCAGGGTAGGTAGAGCCTTTGCCATAGTAAAAGTCATCAAATGATTCTTCGGTGTAATACAGGCTGCCAATATCATCCAGCGAGTCAGCGTGTTCTGCCGCAAGAATTTCGGTTAAGCGCACGTTTTCATCTGGCGTTAATGGGTTTTTACGAGACGGAATACCCGGCTGGAAGAAATACGTGCTGTTGGTTCCCATTTCGTGGTAATCGGTCAGTACGTTTGGCTTCCATTTCTGAAAGTTAGCGATACGCGCGCGCGATTCAGGGTGTTGCAGTAACAGCCAGTCGCGGTTCATATCGAACCAATAGTGGTTAACCCGACCTCGGGTGAACGGCTGCACGTGTTCGCGATGCTGAGGATCCGCAACTAAATTTTGTCCGCGGTGCTGGTTTGCCCATTGTGCGAAGCGAGCAAGACCGTCCGGGTTAAACGCCGGATCAAGCAGAATAACTGAATCATTCAAAAGCTCATCTACGGCTTCGCCTTCAGCGGCTGCAAGGTAATAAGCAAAAAGTATTGCTGCATTACTACCGCTCGATTCGTCTCCGTGAATACTGTAGCCCATATACATGACCACCGGCGTATTGTCCGGGTCGGCATCACGGTTTGGATCAGCTGCGGCCAAATGACGCTCACGAACGTCATCAATATTGCGGTGGTTGTCTTCTGAGGTGACGGTAAGAAGTAACAAAGGACGCTGCTCATGTGTGCGACCGGTCACTTCCAGCGTAATACGATCCGACTCTTCGGCAAGAACTTCCATATACTTTACAATTTGCTCGGGGCGGGCATGCCATTCACCAACCTGATAACCCAGCACATCTTTGGGTTTGGTAATTTCCGGGTTGTAACTGACATCCTGTGGCAGATAGTAAGAAAGGTCTGTTGTTGCTGCCATAGAAGGCAGGGCAACGATGACCAATGCGGCCGCGGTGACACGGCTTAACATTCGCTTCAGCATAGATAAATCCCCTTGGTGTTATTATGACAATACCATAACAAAAGCGTAACGCATTGACTGTTGTTTTCGGCGGGTCGCAGATTTTTAGCGATGCTTATCGCTTTTTCATTTGGTAGTCGTACATGGGGTCGTAGTAGTCAACCAGTAAGCCTTCTATCCACTGTTTATGCAGTTCTGCGCTGTCATGGCTGTATGTCCCTGTTAATTGGCTGCTGTAGTGAAATGAGCGTTTCTGTCGACTGTATTTCATCAATAGCCTGAATTCGGTTGATTAGCGTGTGCTGCAATTCGTTAATTGATGGCGTCATAATTTTAATAAAAACATTGTACTGACCGGTGGTGTAGTACGCCTCAATAACTTCTTCGAGCTTTTCCAGTTTCTCAATTGCGGCCGGGTAGTCGCCCGCGCTTTTCAAGGTAATGCCAATGAAACAACAGACATCGTAGCCTAAGCGTTTGGCGTTAACCTGTAAACGTGTGCCCTCAATAATTCCGGCACGCTTCATTTTTTCAACCCGCACGTGAATAGTGGCCGGACTCACCTTATAGCGTTTGGCCAGCTCAGCATAAGGAATACGTGCGTCTTCCATCAGAGTTCTTAGTATGGAACGGTCCAGATCATCGATTTGATAATTTTCAGGTGATTTTTTCATGTTTTATTAAAGCTTCGTTAATTAACTTAGGTATAAATTAACGGAAAATAATAAGTAAAGCTATTTTTATTAAACGTTATTGAATAAATAAACATAAAAGGTATTAATTGAATCGTGTTTTTATTCTTTTGTTAACGATTCGGAGTATTTATGAAGTCACAATACATGTTACAGCAACAGAAAATTCAGTCCGTAAAAGCCTGCTTTACTCAGCAGTTGCAGCTTCAGCTCGGGCTTATTGAAGTGCAGTCGCCACTACTAAGTGAATTGGGCAGTGGTGTTCAGGATGATCTGTCGGGCTGGGAAAAGGCGGTTGCAGTCAAAGTAAAAGCCGTGCCCGACAAAGATTATGAAGTAGTTCATTCGTTGGCTAAGTGGAAGCGCTTTACCCTTGGCCGTTACGGCTTTGGTGCCGGCGAGGGCATCGTTACCCAGATGAAAGCTCTGCGGCCCGACGAAGAAGCTTTGAGTTCCGTACATTCTGTTTACGTTGACCAGTGGGACTGGGAAAAAGTCATTACTGAAGAGCAGCGTTCGCTGGCGTTTCTGATCCAGACAGTTGAGCGAATCTATGGTGCTCTGCGTCAAACCGAGCAGCAATACATTGAACAACACGGTGGCACGGAAACTTTGCCAGAGGCAATTCATGTTGTGCATGCCGAGGACTTGATCACTGCTTACCCAAGCCTTACCGCAAAACAGCGTGAGCGTGAGGTGGTTAAGCAGTATGGAGCAGTATTTCTGGTGGGCATTGGTGGTGAGCTGAGTCATGGTCATGCGCATGACGTCAGAGCGCCGGACTATGATGACTGGAGTTCTGTCAACGAGGAGGGTAGTACTGGTTTAAACGGCGACATTCTTGTCTGGCACCCGGCATTAGATGACGCGCTGGAACTTTCGTCTATGGGGATACGTGTTGACCAGCAGGCATTAAAGCGACAGTTGGTTATTAGCCAACAGGAAGAAAAGCTCCAGCTACCCTGGCACCAGTCCTTGTTAGCGGGTGAGTTGCCTTTAACTATCGGTGGAGGAATAGGGCAGTCGCGTTTGGTGATGCAAATTTTACAAAGCGACCACATTGCTAAAGTGCAGTGCGGTGTCTGGCCGGAACCCATTGCTGAAGCCCTATAGTTGCAATTAACAGACTGATCTTGAAGTTTCTAGACGACTGGTCTAATATAGGTCGCATGACTAAGAATGACACACGACAAAACATCATAACAATCGGTGCTGACCTGATATCCATACATGGGTTCGGCAGCACCGGCTTGAATAAAATTCTGAGCGAGGCTCAAGTGCCTAAGGGCTCTTTTTATCATTACTTCAAAAGTAAGAATGATTTTGGCCTGGCTGTTATCGAAACCTACGCCGAGGATTATGAGGCACGCATGGACGAAACTCTGGCTAACGAAAAATTGGAGCCAGTTGATCGTCTGCGCAGTTATTTGCGTCGCTCGGTAGAGGATTTAAAGTCGTGTGATTTTTCCAAAGGCTGCTTGATAGGCAACCTTGGTCAGGAAATGGCCTCGCAGAGTGACTTATTTCGCGAACGGTTAGATGACATTTTTTCTGACTGGGAGCAGCGTATTGCTCGGTGTTTAAAAGCTGCGCAGGACGCACAGCAAATTCAGCAATGCATTGACACCGAACAGATGGGAGCCTTCATTCTTTCTGGTTGGCAGGGAGCACTACTGCGAGCCAAAGTTCAGCGTTCTATGCTGCCGCTACTGCGTTTTGAAGAGATGATATTAAAGCAGTTAGGGGCAGTTGACCAATAGCACTAACCGGAGGTAAAGCTATGTCAGAAGTACAAGATAAAGTTGTAATTATTACGGGTGCAAGCAGCGGTTTAGGTGAAGAAACCGCTCGCATGCTTGCGGCAAAAGGCGCAAAACTGATGTTAGCGGCGCGCCGCGAAGATCGTCTAAAAGAATTGACTGAGTCAATTATAAAAGACGGAGGCCAGGCAGCTTACCGTGTGGTTGATGTAACCGACAAAGCGGCCGTACAAAAACTGGCTGATGACACTAAAGCTGAATTCGGTCGTATTGACGTACTGATTAATAACGCCGGACTTATGCCACTGGCACCACTCGATGCGCTGAAAGTGGATGAGTGGGACACCATGATTGATGTGAACATTAAAGGTGTTCTATATGGCGTAGCTGCTGTATTACCGGTTATGCGTGAACAGCATGTCGGTCATATCATCAACCTGTCATCGGTTGCAGGTCAGAAAGTCTTTGCCGGCGGAACGGTTTATTGCGCAACTAAGTTTGCGGTAAAAGCGATTTCCGAAGGCATTCGTCAGGAATCTAACGGTGAAATTCGCGCGACCAATATTTCACCGGGCGCTGTAGCAACAGAACTGACGGACCACATTAGTGACAAAGACGCGAAAGAAATGGCTGACAGTTTGTATTCAGACGCTATTGATTCTGCAGCTATTGCCCGTGCCATTACGTTTGCGATTGAGCAGCCTCAGCAAGTTGACGTTAATGAAATGATCATTCGTCCAACCAAGCAAGAGCTGTAATTTGTTATGAAATATTCAGTTCTTGATTTAGCACCTGTTACGGAAGGCGGGTCAGTGGCTGAATCATTGCATAATTCTGCTGATTTAGCCCAGCATGCAGAGCGGTGGGGTTACCACCGTTTCTGGATGGCTGAGCATCATAATATGACCGGAATAGCCTCGGCCGCAACGGCGGTTGCTTTAGGTTATGTCGCTGGCAAAACCGAAAAAATTCGAGTGGGTTCAGGCGGTGTTATGCTGCCCAACCATGCGCCTTTTGTGGTCGCTGAACAGTTTGGTACGTTGGATGCCCTGTACCCTGGACGTGTTGATATTGGTTTGGGCAGAGCGCCGGGAACAGACGGCCGAACTTTACGGGCGTTAAGACGTAAACCCGACGACGCCGAACGGTTTCCTAACGATGTTCAGGAACTTTTAGGTTACCTGGAAGAAGCGCAGGAAAGTGACGCGATTAAAGCTGTGCCTGGGTTTGGACAGAAAATTCCGGTGTGGTTGCTCGGCTCAAGCACTTTTGGCGCTCAGCTCGCTGCGCACTTAGGCCTGCCTTATGCCTTTGCATCGCATTTTGCACCAGACTATTTGCAGCATGCATTAAAAGCTTATCGCGAGAACTTTCGTCCGTCGCGTTACCTCAGCAAACCTTATGTTGCTGCGGCAATGAACGTTTTTGCTGCAGACAGCGAAAACGATGCGCGAAAAATGATGAGCTCAATGCAACAACAGTTTATTGCGTTGCGCCGCGGTACACCCGGACCTTTAAAAGCACCTGTGGATGATATAAGGACGGTTGCTGCGCCTCATGAACTGGCCGGGGCGAATCATGCATTAACTTACACGGCGGTTGGCACTAAGGATTCAGTTCAACGGCATATTAATCAGTTTATTGATGATACCGGTATAGATGAAGTTATTCTTACCTGTCATGCCTTTAATCATCAGGATCGTTTAAGGTCGTTCGAAATTGCCGCGGAAGCTTTAAACGGAAAGTGAAAAGCGTTTAGTTAAAAGACTGACGCTTTACCTTAAACACGTTAGAATAGCGGCACCTTTAACAGGCAGTCTGGTTGTATTTCTATGAGAATTATCATTCGTTACTTTTTTCGTACTCTACGGCTTATTTTAACTCCTATTGTTTTACTGGTCGAAAAATTGACCACGCCAAAAGGCCAGAGCCGCAGTGATGAGGCTCAACAACAGGTAGATGAAGCCTGCAAGTCGTTGGCTCTTTATCAATTTGCCGCTTGCCCGTTTTGCGTCAAGGTACGTAAGGAAATTGCCCGCCTTAATTTAAATATAGAATTAAGAGACGCAAAAAATAATGAGCAGCACAGACAAGAGCTGTTAGATGGCGGCGGCAGAGTTAAAGTGCCGTGTTTGCGCATTGAGCAGGACGATAAAGTACAGTGGATGTATGAGTCCGATGACATTAACCAGTATTTTCAACAGCGCTTCGCTTAATCAACCATTGGGCGACTAGTTCCTAACCACTGATCCAGGCTTTTTTGAAAGTCCGGATCAGCTTTAAGTTCATTGATGACTTCATTAAGGTGTCGCACAGCTTTACGTCCCCATTCATTATTACTGCAACCAACCGCGCCCTCAATAACCACACCCTCGTACTCTTCAATAGGCAAAAACACCAGTCCGCTGTTTTTAAATTCTGTTTCGTTGTAGTAAGTCATAATCATTTCATAATCGATAGTGTAATCAATACGCTCGTTGACTATCATAGTCAGCAAGTTGATGTGGGCATTGTCGCCGCTGATAAAACTGAAATTATCTGAATCGATAAGGTGCTCTTCCAGTAGAGGCTGCAGGCGGCCGTAACGGCGTTCAGCCGGTTGCGCAAAGCGTAAATTTGAGTCCTGAACCAGGCTGGAAAAATCTACTGGCTGGCCATACTTTCCAATGATTCTGGCCGCGGTGTCAGCACGGGTAATTATGCCGTGTGGTTGATACCGGTGAGTTGTGTCGGTGTAATTAAACTCGGAATTGTAACTTGCTCCTTTAATCAGGCAGGGAAAGCAGAGGTTCTTGTTCTTTTTCATAAGCATGGTAATACGGCGGGAGGGCAGCTTTCTGACCTTGTGCGACAGTTCCGGTAGCTGGCGCTGAAAGCTGCTGACTAAAGCATCGCAAAAGCCTTGTTCTTCGTATTTACCATCAAATATATGAAACGGCGGGGAGGAGTTTACTCCCCAGATAATGTCTTCATGCTCGGCAAGGCTGCTTGAGCTAAACAGAGCCACTATAGATAATGCGGTGTACAGCGCAACAAGTTGCTTGTTAAAGGTCATAGTAACCGCCTTTCTTTATAATGAACGTTTTGACTATCATGATAAAAGCTTACATTGTTACTTAATTGTTATATCTGATAGTTTTATCTAAGCACAAAATATAGGTAATTGCTAAATGCTGGTTATTTTTAATCACGGAAAAGAGAGCGGCCCCTGGGGCAGCAAAATTAAAGTTTTAGCAAAAACCTCTGAAGCTATGGGGTTTAGCGTAACCAGTGTCGATTATCAGGGTATTGATGATCCTGATCAGCGCGTGGAAAAACTCACAACATATATTGAAGCACTAACGGAAAATTTCTTACTGGTCGGTTCCAGCATGGGCGGTTATGTGGCAACGGTAGCTGCAGCTAAAACTAAAACAAAGAGCCGGGGGCTGTTCTTAATGGCTCCGGCCTTTTACTTAGGTGGTCAGGCAAATTTTGATGAACTAACACCGGCTTGTGAGACTCAAATTATTCATGGCTGGAACGACGATATTGTTCCTGTTGAAAACAGTTGGCGTTATGCGGAAAGAACCAGGGCAGAGTTACACATGGTGAATGATGACCACCGTTTAATTGACAGCTTGCCGCAAACTAATGCACTGTTTAAACGGTTTCTTGAAACATTACTAAAAGGGTAGGTTATGGAATATACATTAGCTCCGGAATTAGCCAGAGACAGTTACCATTTAACCGATTGGCCGCTATGCGAAGTCAGAGTCATGAATGACAGGCAATTTCCGTGGTTTTTGTTGGTTCCTAAAGTGGCAGACGTGCGTGAAGCCATAGACCTTTCTGAAGATGACCAACTACAGTTGTTACAAGAAAGCAGGTTTCTATGCCACTGGCTAAAAGCTGAATACCAACCCGATAAACTCAATGTTGCCGCTTTAGGAAATCAGGTTCCGCAGTTGCATGTGCACCATATAGCGCGGTTTCAAACTGACGTTGCCTGGCCGGCTCCAGTCTGGGGAAAGCAACCTATGCTTCCGCTGGAAGAAAGTGAAGTGGCCAGGCTGCAATCGGTCTTCGCTGATATTACAGTGTAAGTGTTTTAGACTGAGTGTATGCGTTAACAAAATAACGGAGAGTAACCCCAGAGGTTACTAAGAACAAATGGCAGCAGATTATTTGATTACCAGTAAATGCGTGAATTTAGTGGCGCAAATAAGCACCGACTTCGGCCGTTGGTTAGCATTACTTGAATCCGATAAAAGCAATTTGGAAGATTTTAAGTCTCAACAACTGCCAATTAAAGCTTATGCGTCGGTTGGACTGGATGAGCAGTCACAACCGCTGGAGGGTATTCGTTTAGATGAAGCCTATAAAAAGCTGTCTGAGTGGAATTTACACTCGGAGTTGGATCTTAAAAATGCTCACCAGATGATTTGCGCCGCAGTAACGCCCAGTGCCGGAAGTTACCGGGCAACGGGAATGGGCGTTTACCGCAACAACAAGCTGGTTCATATGACCGCGCCGGCGGGGCAGGCCGGGAAGTCGGTAAGAAGTCTATTGTCCTGGTTAGACGAAAGTAACGAACACCCTTTAATTAAAGCCGCTATTTTTTTACAGCAGTTCGAATTCATTCAACCGTTTTCTGTTGCCAACGGTTGTGTAGGAAGACTCTGGTTTAGCCTTATTTTAGCCCAATGGCATCCGGCAGTTGCCTGGTTAAGCTTTGAACAAACTTTTAAATTCAACAAAGATGAATACCTTGACTGCTTGCGCCGCTCAATTAGTGAAAATGACAGAGGTCTTATGGTTGAGTTTATTCTGGATTGTTTGCAACAGAGTATTTCAACCACAGTGAAAGAAGAAAAAGACAAAGCAGCGGTGCTGGAAGAAGCGAATATTTCGCATGATTTTTCTAGTGAAAGGGTAGTGAGTTCGGTAAAAAGTTCGTTGTTAGGTTCGGATAACGGTTCGGGTAAAGATCGATTTTCGGGAATGAGTACACGAAACATGGTACTTAGGCTATTAAATGAGCAACCCGAATGGAGTGCCGCCAGAGTCGCTGAAGTGTTGAATATTTCGTCGCGTGCGGTAGAAAAACACATTTCTAAATTGAAAGAACAAGGAGTATTAATTCGAAAAGGTTCTGCCAGAGGAGGTTACTGGCGAGTGGCAACTGAAATGGGAGAGCAACTTAGCTTACCAGAATGGAACCAGTGAATGCTTTATTGAGTGTCACTAGAAGAATAATTGGTCGGCGTGAGAGGATTTGAACCTCCGACCCCTGACACCCCATGACAGTGCGCTACCAAGCTGCGCCACACGCCGACCGAGGACTGCTATGTTACTGGATTAAGCCGAATTAGCAAGTCTCAACAAGCTCTCCGATGCTCGACTGCTGCTATTTTCGACAATTAATCCTTGTTTTCAGTTTCGCTAAAGCGTTTTAAATCTTTCAGGGCGTCGATAAGCACCGGAACGGGCGGTTCGGCCTGTTTTTTCAGTTCAAAATCGCTGCTGCTGTATACGCTAAACTGACCACTATTATCTAAAATCGTAATCTCTTTCTGGTCGTAAATAACAATATAAGGACTGTAGGTTTCAACCAGTGGCCAGCGACGTTTAGATGTCTGCAAGCTTTCCCCATTGGTGTAATTTTTATGAGAACCTGCGCAGGAGATACGATCTTCCAGCATGGTTGGAACTAAATCCATAAGTCCGGCTATAGGTTGGTCTGCCAACTGGTAATTTCGCTGCCATAGCGGAACCTGCATGTTTTCAAGCGCAAACTGCTTGTTACCCAATAACTCTTCACTTTGCGCAGGAGACAACGCCGTGAGCAGCAGTTGTTGGTCTCCGGTTTGCTGAAGCACTTTATCTAAAGTAGAAATATCGTCTTCAGCAATTAAAATGACATTAATTTGGTTTTGAGGATGAGCGCTAAACTCTGCCAGCTTCTGGCTTTGCCAGTCGGGATGAAACTGACTTAAGCTCAGAGAATCGTTCCAATTTTCGCTGTGATACCAGCGCACATCAAAATTAAAGTCGTTAAGCGGCTTAAGGTAAGCGGGTTTCAGCTGCTGTCGCTCAATGGACTCCTGATAAAAGTCGGGCAAGCCATAAAGCACCTGAAATAATCCGCCGTCGCGGTTCGGATGAGCCAGTAGTTTAAGCTCCGGTCGCTCTAGTTGATGTTTGGCTGCCAGAGTTTCCAGTTCTTTCTGAATTTCGCTGCTGCTACGTTCGAATAGAATCAGAGTTGTTGATTGCTGAGAGTCTATTTTAGAGCATAAAAGCGGGTGCTGAGGATACTTAAGTTTTATTTTATCGGTAGCCATCAGCATTTGTTGTCTGGCCTGGTAGCTTTCAACATCAATGACTCCATGTTTAGCCATTAATGTTTTAGCCGTTGTTGGATAGGACAACGGAAACATATCGTCTTGCTGGGTAATAGGGTCGTACAACACCGCGTCAGCCCAAACATGAATACTGTGACTAACGAAAAAGCATAAAAGGAAAATGGCTGTAACCGGGGCGCCGATTTTCCGTTGTTGTAAATCTTCCAGACGTTTCCAGGCGAGGTTAGCCAGCAGCAGCTGTATTCCGACAGTCAGTAAGAAACCTAACAGAACACCGGAAATAATAACGAAACTAGCCCCTGTGAAAACCGCTTCTGCATCGCGGGTCATTTGCGCCATAGAGTAGGTATTTAAATGATAACCGTACTGCCGAAAGAACAGCGCATCGGCGATAAGTGCTATCAGGCCGAATGAGGCTATCAGGGCGGCAAACCCTCGTAATATTTTGGAGTAGGGAACAACCAGGCAAAACGGAAATATCAGAATAATGAAGAATATAAAAGGCAGGAAGGCAAAGTGACCTATCCAGCTGACAAGCATGTAGAGATTACCGATAGCCGTGGAAGGCTTCGGGGCCGCTTCAATATACAAAAGTCCAATAAACAGGCAAAGGATGATATTGGCAAAGGTAAACCAATGTCCCCAGCTTATTAATCGGGCAATTTTATCCCTACGTTGGTACTTTCCCATCGTTCGTCAGTCCCGTGTTACAATGGCATTATAGTAACACAGCAAAACAGCAAGGATAGTCCCCGTTATGCAATTGCGGATAGAAGAAAGCATTATTCACCAGTTTTATCAAAATGACGGACAAGTCGGGCTTCGGCTGGCTCCTTCGGCGTTAACGGAAGATGACCAGTTGCACGATTTGTTAGTCGAATTAACGGACGTGTATACCAGCAAACCGGCAAAAGGTTATGCGAGTTTTCTTAAAGATGATGAAGAGGGGGAACCCGGTCCTTTTCCTGAGCATTTAACCTCCTGGTATGACGGGCAACTAGACTTTGTCGAATTCAGCCAGCAGTCTGCCAAGCTATTGCTGGAACAACTGCAAAACTATAATTTGTTAGAAGCGGGCTTTTTGTTAGTCACTCGCTACCAGCATATTAGTACTGAGTATCTATTGGTCTGCTTCTTACCCGTTAAAGAAGGGGTAACAATAAACCCCGAGCTGGCTGTTGACCGCTCGTCGCAGTTAGATATAACAAAAGTTCAATTGGCGGCTCGTATTGACTTAACCGAGTGGAAAACATCTCCGGAAAGTGAGCGGTACATTTCCTTTATTAAGGGACGTGCCGGCCGCAAGGTTTCAGACTTCTTTCTGGATTTTCTGGGATGCACTGAGCGTTTAAACTCAAAAGCGCACACACAACAGTTAGTCGATTCCGTTCAAGAATATGCGAAACAGTCCGAACTGGAAACGGAACAACGCCAAGCCTTGAACAAAGCGGCTTATGAATATTGTGACGACCAATGGAAGCAGGGCGACACAGTAAAGATTAAAGATCTATCAGAGCAATTTGCAGAGCAGTACCCGGTAGAAAAAAGCTTCGAGAGTTTCTCAAAGGATTTTGCTGAACAGAATTCTCGTGAATTAGTCGATGATTTTCCGGCAGATAAGTCGACATTACGCAAGTTAGTTAAGTTTCAGGGACAAGGCGGAGGCGTCAGCGTTGGCTTTGATCACACCGCCCTGGGAGAGAGAGTGCATTATGACGCGGCGACAGATACATTGACAATTAATGGTACGCCGCCAAATTTACGTGATCAATTACGGCGTTATTTTGGTATAGATAGTTAGTTGAAGTGATTAAGTAAATTAAAACGCCGGACAAGCCGGCGTTTTGAAAGTACTTAAATTGTTTGGTTTAGCCGATGTTATTTATCGGCAGCGCCGGGAACAATGTTGTTGGCATGCAAGCCTTTGGGGCCTTCTTCGAGTTCAAACTCTACGGGTTGCCCCGCTTTAAGTGTGCGATAGCCTTCCATTTCAATGGTTGAATAGTGAGCGAAAATATCACCTTCGCGGTCCTCGCTTTCGATAAAGCCGAAGCCCTTCGAATTATTGAACCATTTGACTTTTCCGGTAGCCATACTTCTACATCCTTCTTCTGCAACAGATAGATAGTTTATTATTATTAGGTGCGGTGGCTTGAAAAATCGCCGATTTAGCACCATGTTTAACTCTAGGTGACGTGAGTGATTAGTCAAGCCCTAAAGTTCAAAAAATAACCTTGATTGTTAATATTTTGGTTGTTTTTTTATATTTTCTGGTAAATTTAAAACTATTATTATGGCAGGTTGTTAATAAATGAGTCAGTTTGATCACCAGCACCTTAGCGATACAGAGGAAAAGCAGGAGCTCAAGCCACCATCCATGTATAAGGTCATTATTAATAATGACGATTACACCCCTATGGATTTTGTGATTGAAGTATTGATGAGATTTTTTAAGATGGATCAGGAGCGCGCCACGGACACCATGTTACAGGTGCATTATAAAGGAAAGGCCGTTTGCGGTGTATATTCTGCGGAAATCGCCGAAACTAAAGTAGTACAGGTAAATCAGTATGCTCGGGAAAATCAGCATCCATTATTGTGTACCATGGAGCAAGAATGATCCGGGTTGGCTGGTAAGGAGTGGTCTATGTTGAATAAAGCCCTTGAATTAACGCTAAACGATGCGTTTAGGCTAGCGCGCGAACGTAATCATGAATTGATGACAGTTGAACACTTGCTAATTGCATTACTGGATAACCCAGATGCATCGGAAGCGCTTCGAGCTTGTGGGGCAAACTTTCAACAATTGAAAGAAGAACTATTAAGTTATATTGACCGCAGTACGCCGCTGTTTGGTCCGGAAGAAGAAAGTCCGGACACTCAACCTACGCTTGGTTTTCAGCGAGTTTTGCAGCGCGCGGTATTTCATGTTCAGTCATCCGGTAACGCTGAGGTAACGGGCGCCAATGTATTGGTTGCCATTTTCAGTGAACAGGAATCTCAAGCCGTCTATCTGCTAAGTAAAAACGATATTACCCGACTGGATATCGTTAATTTCATTTCTCATGGTATTTCTCGTATCGATGACGATGAGCCTATGGACGAAGAAATGGCGGAAGAAGAGGCCGTTAAGGGTGGAGAAGAGCAAGAGAGCTACTTGAAGCGCTTTTGTGCCAATCTTAATGTGCAGGCAAAGGAAGGCAAAATTGACCCTCTAATTGGCCGCGATTTTGAGCTGGAACGGTGTGCGCAAATTCTTTGCCGCCGTCGTAAGAATAATCCGTTGTTAGTCGGCGAAGCCGGTGTGGGTAAAACTGCTATTGCAGAAGGTCTGGCTTATCGCATTATTAAAGGTGAAGTACCGGAGATACTCGCGGATGCCACCATCTATTCACTGGACATGGGCGACCTGCTGGCGGGCACAAAATACCGTGGCGACTTTGAAAAGCGCTTCAAAATGCTTTTAAAAGAGCTGCAGGAAAAAGAACACGCTATTCTTTTCATTGACGAAATTCATACGATTATCGGTGCCGGCGCTGCCAGCGGTGGTGTTCTGGATGCCTCTAATTTAATCAAGCCGTTGCTTTCAAGTGGGCAGCTTAAGTGTATTGGCTCCACTACTTACAATGAATTTAAGAACGTTTTTGAAAAAGACCGAGCGCTGGTTCGTCGCTTCCAGAAAATTGATGTGGTTGAGCCCTCTGTAGAGGACACCACTAAGATTCTAATGGGTCTTAAAGAGCGCTACGAAAGTCATCATGGTATTCGTTATACGCAACCTGCTATTAAAGCGGCAGCGGAGCTCTCTGCTAAATACATTAATGAGCGCCATTTGCCCGATAAAGCCATTGATGTAATGGATGAAGCCGGTGCTTCCCAGCGTTTATTGCCGCCGTCCAAACGCCGTAAAACGGTGGGGGTGTCGGATATTGAAACCATTATCGCCAAAATAGCCCGCATTCCGGAACAATCAGTTTCCCGGTCCGACCAGGACTTACTGAAGCAGCTGGATCGTAACCTGAAAATGGTGGTGTTTGGTCAGGATGAAGCTATCGATAAGCTCACCGGTGCTATACGGTTGTCCCGTTCGGGTCTTGCCAACGATAACCAGCCAATAGGTTCGTTCATTTTTGCCGGACCAACGGGTGTTGGTAAAACCGAGGTAACACAGCAACTGGCGAAAGCTATGGGCATTGAGCTGGTGCGCTTTGATATGTCGGAATACATGGAGCGCCATGCGGTCAGTCGACTAATTGGTGCGCCTCCGGGTTATGTAGGATATGAGCAGGGCGGTTTATTGACCGACGCGGTAATCAAGCAGCCACATTGCGTGTTGCTGTTAGATGAGCTGGAGAAAGCCCACAGCGATGTATTTAACATTCTGTTGCAGGTGATGGATAACGGCACTTTAACGGACAATAACGGCCGTAAAGCTGACTTCCGTAACGTGATTATTGTTATGACAACCAACGCGGGTGTTCGTGAAACTGTGCGTAAGTCTATTGGCTTTAAGCAGCAGGATCACAGCTTCGATGCGCTGGCTGAAATTAATAATATTTTCACACCGGAGTTTCGTAACCGTCTGGATGGTATTGTCTGGTTTAACCATCTGTCACCGGAAGTACTGGAACAGGTTGTCGATAAATTTATTTGTGAACTGCAGGCTCAGTTAGATAAAAAAGGCGTGTCGCTTGAGGTTGACCCTTCTGCTCATGCCTGGATTGCAGAAAAAGGCTATGACAAGGAAATGGGTGCGCGCCCAATGAGTCGGGTTATTCAGGAACACTTGAAGAAAACCTTAGCCAACGAAATTCTGTTCGGGAAACTGGCTAGTGGCGGCAGCGTGAAAGTGACTGCTGATGGCACGGACGGACTGCAATTTGATTACGACAGCAAAAATGAAACCGTAGAAGGTTAATAAATCTTCGACAGAAATGAAAAAACCGGCTCATTAAATGAAGCCGGTTTTTTTTAATCCTCAGTGCGGATTAACGTGCGCGGAAGACGATGCGGCCTTTGGTCAGGTCGTAAGGAGTTAACTGCACAGTCACGGTATCGCCGGTCAGGATGCGGATATAGTGCTTACGCATTTTTCCTGAGATATGGGCAGTAACTACGTGACCATTTTCCAATTCTACTCGGAACATAGTGTTAGGAAGGGTGTCAAGAACCGTTCCCTGCATCTCAATACTGTCTTCTTTCGCCATTAAAATCCTCTAATCTTTGTTTTGAGCTTTAAGTGTGTGCGATTTTAGCTCTTTTTTCCAATGATTGCCAACCAGTCGTTCATATGGGGCAAATCGAGTCTTATAATTCATCTTTTTGCAGTCATCAATTTGGTAACCCAAATAGAGTCTGGCAACATCTCGCTCCTGAGCCAGTCGAATCATTTCTAATACAGCGAAGGTACCCGGCGAACGCTTTTCCTCATCGGGATGAAAAAAGGTATAAACTGCGGACATTGCGTCAGCAGTGCGATCAACTACCGAAACTATCATTAACTCATTGCTGGCATTGCGCCACTCTAATAACTCCGGAGTTAACCAGTCGCAATCTATCCAGTTCCAGAATTTTTCCGGGTCGGGTGGGTACATCTCTCCATCCGCGTGTCGTTGTTCAATAAACTGCGAAAACAATTGACTGTATTCAGCTTCCGGCTGCTGTTTAATCTGCAGCGTTAAGTCGTCATTCTTTTTTAGAATTCGTTTTTGGTTCTTACTAAAGCGAAATTCAGGCACGACCACGCGTAACGACTGACAGGCACTACAGAGCCGGCAGTGAGGACGGTAAACATCGTTATGGCTGCGACGGAAGCCGTATTGCATGAGTTGCTGATACGCGTCTGCATTAAGGTTTTCAAGAGCATTAGGGAGGGCAACAACAAGTCGTTCCTGCTGGTCGGTTAAATAGTGACACTGGCTCTCTTTCGTCACGCCAAATTGCACTACAGTTCTCCAGAATGAGAAAGCTCACGAGCTTGCCAAAAAGTATCTGGCATCTTTTGTTGTTGTGCAATATTGAGCTTCATTAAAAAACGTTCGCGATGCAGGTTAACAGCACCTAATGAAAATAAATGCGGATTACCCACCTGACAATCAATTAGCTGGCCGCCATGCTTTTTGAAATATTGAGCGAAACGTAACAAGGCTATTTTTGATGCGTCGGTTTTGTAGTGAAACATACTTTCTCCACAAAAAGCGCGGCCTACTGAAATACCGTACAAACCGCCTGCAAGTTCATTGTCGAACCAAATTTCGACCGAATGGGCGTGACCTAACTGATGAAGCTTACAATAAGCTTCAATCATCTCTTCCGTTATCCAGGTACCTTCTTTGTCGGCACGCTCGTCTGCGCAGGCACGAACAACTTCAGAAAAGTTACGATTAATGCTCATTTGCCAGTTTGGCTTACGATTGGTTTTAGCTAAAGAGCGGCTGGCATGGATTTGGTCGGGGAAGAATACGGCTCTGGGGTTAGGGGACCACCACAGAATTGGATCATTTTCTGAGAACCAGGGAAATATTCCCTGCTGATAGGCGTGTATCAGCCGACCCGGCGATAAGTCTCCACCAACAGCGAGTAGCCCATTGGGCTCATGCAAAGCTGTCGCTGCAGGCGGAAAACTTATTGATGCCGGATCAAGCTGGACAATCACGTTAAAAGACTAAGATTTAGTCAGTGCGTCTAAGTAACGCTCGGCATCTAACGCAGCCATACAGCCACTACCGGCAGAGGTAATTGCCTGACGGTAAATATGATCCATTACGTCACCGGCTGCAAAAACGCCCGGTACACTGGTTGCAGTCGCATTGCCCTGAAGCCCGCTCTGCACCTGAATGTAACCGTCCTGCATTTCCAACTGACCGTCAAAAATACCGGTGGTAGGCTGGTGCCCAATGGCAATAAAGCAGCCCGCAACTTCCAGTTCCTCAGTACTACCGTCTTGCGTATCTTTAATACGCACGCCAGTAACACCAGCATCGTCACCTAGCACTTCATCCAAGGTTTTGTTCAGATGGAAAGTGACATTACCGTTCTGCTCTTTTTCATGCAGGCGGTCGACCAGAATTTTCTCTGCCCGGAAAGTGTCACGACGGTGAATAACGTGCACTTCGCTGGCAATATTTGAAAGGTACAGAGCTTCTTCAACTGCGGTATTACCGCCGCCGACAACGCAGACTTTTTGCTTTTTGTAGAAAAATCCGTCACAGGTTGCGCAAGCCGAAACGCCTTTACCCATAAAGGCTTCTTCTGAGTCTAAGCCTAAGTATTTAGCTGAGGCGCCAGTGCTTATAATAACGGAGTCCGCAGTGTACTCGCCGACATCGCCTTTTAAGCGGAAAGGGCGCTTAGAAAAGTCGACGCTACTAATATGGTCAAACACAATTTCGGTATCAAAGCGCTCAGCGTGCTTTTGCATGCGGACCATAAGGTCGGGCCCGGTTAAACCTTCGGCGTCGCCCGGCCAGTTCTCAACGTCGGTCGTGGTGGTTAACTGACCACCTTGTTGCATGCCCGTTACCATAACCGGGTTTAAATTAGCGCGTGCAGCATAAACGGCAGCCGTGTAACCAGCAGGACCTGATCCCAGAATAAGTAACTTGCAGTGTTTGGCTTCAGCCATTAGGAAAACTCCATTAATTCGTTTTTGATTGTTCGTTCTTTAGCTATGGGGATTGATTGTAGGGTTTACAAGCTTGGCGAACAAGAACTGGCAATAAAAAAGCCCGCAAACTTTTGTTCACGGGCTTGTTCAGAACAATCTGGTAATTACGCTTGCAGCGCTTCGCGTGGGTCTTGGTAATCCAGACCTAACTGCTGACCAAGATCATCGTGAATAGCTTTGTAGGTAATTTTACCTTTGTGCATATTCAGGCCACGTAACAGATGCTCGTTTTCGAGCATGGCTTGCACGCCTTTGTTTGCGAGGGCGATACCGTAAGGCAGGGTCGCATTATTCAGTGCAATAGTAGAGGTACGTGCTACACCGCCCGGCATGTTTGCCACACAGTAGTGAACAACGTCGTCAATAATGTAAACAGGGTCCTGATGCGTGGTTGCTTTTGATGTTTCAAAGCAGCCGCCCTGATCAATAGCAACGTCTACCAGTACTGAGCCCGGCTTCATATTGCTGATGTTATCGCGAGTCAGCAGTTTCGGTGCCGCGGCGCCCGGAATAAGAACCGCACCCACCACTAAGTCAGCTTCACGAGAGTATTTATCGATAGCATCAACGGTTGAGTAAACCGTTTGTACGCGACCGGCAAAAATATCGTCCAGTTCACGTAAACGAGGCAGAGAACGATCTAAAATGGTGACTTCAGCACCCAGGCCAATAGCCATTTTCGCAGCGTTAGTACCAACAACACCGCCGCCAATGATCAGAACTTTGCCTGGTGCTACGCCAGGAACGCCACCTAATAAGGTGCCGCTGCCACCATGTGCTTTTTCTAAATAGTGAGCGCCCGCCTGAATGGACATACGCCCGGCAACTTCACTCATAGGAGCTAAAAGAGGCAAACCGTTACGGTTATCGGTGACCGTTTCGTAAGCAATAGCGGTACAACCCGCTTTACCCAGTAACTCAGTTTGAGTTGGATCTGGTGCTAAATGAAGGAAAGTATAAAGAATTTGGCCTTCGCGAAGCATTTTGCATTCGTTTGGCTGAGGCTCTTTTACTTTAACAATCATGTCGGCGCGCTGAAAAATCTCTTCTGGTGTATCAATAATAGTTGCACCGGCTTCCATATATTGCTCGTTTGTGAAGCCTATTGCTGCACCACCGTTGTTTTCAATGATGACGTCATGCCCATTTTCCACATATTCACGTACAGCTGCTGGAGTTAAACCGATACGGTATTCGTGGTTTTTAATCTCTTTTGGTACACCAATTAACATTATCTGCCTCTTACAATTTCGTGTTTAAGGGGGAATTATTTGGCGCAAATTATAGACGCAAACAACAGTGCATGACTTACTTTTTTTAAGTTATTTTTTGGTGTGATATACTAATTTAAATTACTTATTTAGAGATTTATTATGTTTAACGCCGAGCAACCAGCAGAAGTCACTATTGATAAAACCGACAGGAAGATCTTGCGGCTTTTGCAGGATGATGGACGTATGTCAAACGTGGAGCTGGCAAGGCGTGTAGGCCTTAGTCAGACCGCCTGTCTGGAGCGTGTGCGTAAGCTTGAACGGGAACAAGTTATTGAAAGTTATCATGCCCGTATTAATCCTGCTAAGTTAGGTGCAAACCTGATGGTTTTCGTTGAAATTACCTTAACCCGAACCTCGGCTGACGCTTTTGCCGAATTTAGTGAGGCTGCACGTAAAACGGATGAAATTCTTGAATGCCATTTAGTGGCGGGTGACTTTGACTTCCTGATAAAAGCACGGGTGCCGGATATGCGCGCTTATCGCAAATTATTGGGCGAAACCCTGTTAATGATGCCAGGGGTTGATGAATCACGAACCTATGTGGTTATGGAAGAGGTTAAACAAGAAAATAAAGTATTAGTAAAGGGGTAACATTGGGGCTGATATTCGCTACAATCATGCGGATAAAATTTATCTCGATATTTTATCTTAACAAGAATACTAACGAAGGCGCTGCAATAAGATAATGACAGGTGTACAAAGAGTTTTAGAAGCAGGGTTGCTGATAAGTGGTGCGCTGGCCATTTTCATTTTTTTGTCATTGGTGAGCTTTAATCCCGCTGATCCCAGCTGGTCACAGACCGGTTACGAAGGAAGCATACATAATGCCGGCGGTGCCGTAGGTGCCTGGATGGCAGATGTGCTCTTGTTTGCCTTTGGTTTTGTTGCCTACCTTATTCCTTTTGGCTTTGTCGGCCTGGGCTACTTACTATTTCGCAAGACTTACCATTTATTAGAAATGGATTACCTTGCGGTCAGCCTGCGTATGATTGGCGCTATGCTCGCGCTCATTGGTGCATCGGCACTGTCTTCTATTAACTTCGACGATATTTACTACTTTTCCGCTGGCGGTGTTATCGGTGATGTTATTGCGGCGTCTTTGCTTCCTTATCTGAACTTTGTCGGAACGACACTGCTGTTACTGACTTTCTTCTTTACCGGAGTAACTTTAGTGACCGGAATAAGCTGGTTGCAGGTTGCAGATAAACTCGGTGAGTGGGTTATCGATGGGGCTTTGTGGTTAACCGAAAAAGTTAAAATGCTTTGGCAAAGTCGCGGAAGCTCGGAAGCGGAAGATAAAGAAGACGACTCTGAAGCTTATGATGACAGCGAGCGTGAGCAAACGCTTGAAGAAAAAAAACCGACAACGCTCAGTAGTGACTTATTCGGGGCTGATAAACAAGAACCTGTTTTGAGCCTGCCTTCAATGAGTTCTGTTGATGAAGACGATGACGTAGACAACGATGCGCCTAAATTTAGCAAGCAGGCGGCTACGAAGAAAGACACACCTAAGAAGCCTGTTGCTGCGGCGCCTTCTTCAGAAACCTCTGCGGAAGACAAGCCGCAATCAGCAGTTAATTCAGGCGAGGGAGAGATACTTCCGCCGCTGCCGTCGATAGAGCTTCTGGATAGACCGAATAAAAAAGAGCACCCGGTAACCCAGGAAGAACTGGATCAGGTATCACGCACGGTCGAGACCGTGCTGAAAGATTTTGGGGTGGATGTTCGCGTGGCGCACGTTGAACCCGGTCCGGTCATTACCCGTTTTGAGCTCGATTTAGCGCCGGGTGTTAAAGTCTCCAGAATTTCTAACTTAGCAAAAGATATTGCCCGTACCTTGTCTGCTGTTGCTGTGCGTGTGGTAGAGGTTATTCCGGGTAAGTCATACGTTGGCCTGGAACTGCCTAATAAACACCGTGAAATAGTGCAGCTAAGCGAAGTAATTAATAGCGACCAGTTCACCCATAGCAGCTCACCGCTAACGATGATTCTGGGTAAAAACATTGCTGGCACTCCAGTCGTTGTCGACTTAGGAAAAATGCCGCATTTGCTGGTGGCAGGTACAACCGGCTCCGGTAAATCTGTTGGTGTTAACGTTATGATTCTGAGCCTGCTTTACAAGAGCACGCCGGAAGACGTTCGCCTTATTATGATAGACCCTAAAATGCTTGAGCTGTCGGTTTATGAGGGCATTCCGCACTTGTTGACTGAGGTTGTTACTGACATGAAGGATGCCGCCAATGCACTGCGTTGGTGTGTGGGAGAAATGGAACGTCGTTACAAACTCATGTCATCTTTAGGGGTACGTAATTTAAAAGGCTACAACGCGAAAGTGAAGGCGGCTAAAGACGCTGGTGAACCATTGCGTGACCCTATCTGGAAGCCGGGCGACTCTATGGATGAGTTACCGCCGTTGCTGGAAAAATTACCGAACATTGTCGTGGTGATAGACGAATTTGCCGACATGATGATGATTGTCGGTAAAAAGGTAGAAGAACTTATTGCCCGTATTGCCCAAAAGGCGCGTGCAGCAGGTATTCACTTAATTTTGGCAACTCAACGCCCATCGGTGGATGTTATCACGGGTTTAATTAAAGCGAATATTCCAACCCGAATTGCGTTTCAGGTATCATCAAAAATAGATTCGAGAACCATTCTGGATCAGCCGGGTGCCGACCAATTGTTAGGGCAGGGCGATATGCTCTATTTACCGCCGGGTAGCGGCTCTCCGGTTCGTGTACATGGTGCTTTTGTCGATGACCATGAAGTTCATGCGGTGGTTAAAGATTGGAAAAAACGTGGTCGACCTAACTATCTGGAAGAAATTTTGTCAGGTGATCAGGGTGAAGAAGCGCTGTTGCCGGGTGAACAGCAGGAATCTGACGATGCTGAATCTGACCCTCTGTACGATGAGGCGGTTGCCTTCGTTACTGAGACCCAGCGGGTATCAGTGTCGAGTGTACAGCGCAAATTCCGTATCGGTTATAACCGCGCCGCCCGTATCGTCGAACAAATGCAGGCGAGTGGTGTCGTAACCAGTGCAGGCAATAACGGCCAGCGCGAAGTGCTGGCTCCACGAGCTCCAAGGGATTAATTCATGAAAGCAGTTGTATTTGCCATGGTCATGGCAGTTTCGTTTAATGTGTTTGCTTCAGACAACGATTCAGACAAGCAGGCTCTGCAAAGTTTACTGAAACAAACTCAAAGCTTATCGGCAGAGTTTGAACAACAAGTAAAAGATGAGCAGGGTGAAGTGCTACAAACACTAAGCGGCACGTTAAAGTTAAAACGACCCGCTAATTTGTATTGGCATACGAAAGAGCCAGATGAGAGCGTGATGGTCGCTAACGGCACAAAGGTTTGGTACTACAATCCTTTTGTTGAACAAGTGACAATTTATGCACAGCAGGACATGGTTGATGATAGCCCTTTGCTGCTGGTGTTGGACAGCAACGGTAATCAGTGGCAGAACTACAACGTCAGTTTTAGCGATAACCGTTATTTTGTTGAGCATGAAACGAATGGTAATAAGCTGGAGTTAACATTTACCGATGAAAAACTCACAGAGATAACCATGGTTCAGTCTCAGGGAGAGCGCACTGAACTGATGCTGAATAATGTGGCGTTAAATGAAACTATCAGCGACGAACAATTTGTTTTTGATGTGCCTGCTGATGTCGACGTCGACGATCAAAGTTAATTGTTGTGGCAGGTCTGGACTTAGATTTTCAACCCGATTTCAAGCCCCTTGCGGCGCGAATGCGCCCACGTACGGTTGACGAGTATGTAGGTCAGCAACATCTTCTTGCTCCCGGTAAACCTTTGCGGGTAGCGGTCGAGCAGGGGCATCTGCATTCAATGATTTTATGGGGGCCTCCGGGGACCGGTAAAACCACCTTAGCGGAACTCATTGCGACCCAGGCAAATGCTACGGTCAGCCGCATTAGTGCAGTAACCTCCGGTGTTAAAGACATTCGAAAAGCCATTGAAGAGGCGAAGTTACTGGCTCAGCAGCAGGGGCGCCGCACCATTTTGTTTGTGGACGAAGTGCACCGTTTCAACAAAAGCCAGCAAGACGCTTTTCTGCCCCACATTGAAGACGGCACTATTGTCTTTATTGGCGCGACTACCGAAAACCCCGGCTTTGAGCTTAACAACGCACTGCTGTCGCGGGCGCGGGTTTACCGGTTACAAACACTGTCCAAAACGGATCTTGAACAGGCTCTGGAAAGCGCGTTAACGGACTCTGAACGGGGGCTTGGTCAACGCCAGTTGCAATTGGAAGGTGAAGCCCGGGCAAAGCTTCTGGATTTAGCCGGCGGGGATGCGCGTCGCTTATTAAACTACCTTGAAGTGGTTGCTGATTTTGTTGAGAGCAGCAGCCAGCCAATTACACCAGAATTGATCACTGCGGCTATTGGCGAAAAAGCCACGGCTTTTGATCATCAGGGTGACCATTACTACGATGTTTTATCCGCTTTTCATAAGTCTGTCAGAGGTTCATCTCCCGACGGAGCCTTGTATTGGTACGCGCGCTTATTAACCGGTGGTGGGGACGCTTTGGTTATTGCCCGCCGGTTATTGGCTATCGCCTCTGAAGACATAGGTAATGCTGACCCCAGGGCATTGCAGTTGGCATTAAACGCCTGGGATACGTATCACAGAGTTGGCTCCGCCGAAGGTGAACGAGCCATTGCTCAGGCGGTTATTTATTGCGCTTGTGCGGCGAAAAGTAATGCCGTTTATAATGCCTTTAAAAGCGCACTAAGAACCGCTAAAGAACACAGTGATGCGCCAGTGCCCGAACATTTGCGTAACGCACCAACCAAGGTGCACAAAGCTCAGGGATATGGTGCTGACTACCAGTACGCACATAATTATCCTAACGCTTACGTTCCGGGTGAACGTTACTTACCGTCGGAAATCGCCGATACCCAGTTCTACGCCCCTGAGCCGCGTGGTTTAGAAATAAAGTTGCAGGAAAAGCTCCGTTGGTTGCAAGATATGGACTCAAAGTCAGACTGGCACAGGGAACCCGATGAATAATCTCCTTCTTCATTTTTTTTGCGTAGCCGCGGGTGGTGCAATAGGCGCATCGGCACGCTTTGCTATGGTTCTTGCTATGCAATCAATTGGGTTTCGGGCATTCCCTTTTGCCACGTTGACCGTTAACATAATAGGTTCATTTTTCTTAGGGTTGTTACTGGCTTACGCAGAGCAACAACCCGTTTCTGAAACAACTCGTTTATTTTTAGGAGTTGGTTTACTGGGGGCTTTTACAACCTTCTCGACATTTTCTGTCGAGGTTGTGGCCTTAGCCAGTCAGGGCGAGCTGTTTAAAGCCGCTCTGCACATTGCCTTTAATGTAATTATTTGTATTGCTGCTGTTTTCGCGGCAATGATGTTGTACTCAACAACGGTTAAATAGGACACTCATGCTAGACGCAAAATACTTCCGAGAGGAATTAGACCAGACCGCAAAAAAGCTAGCAACGCGAGGCTTTGACTTAGACGTTGCCAAATTACAAAAGCTGGAAGAGCAGCGCAAAGAGGTGCAGGTGCGCACCGAGCAGTTGCAGGCAGAGCGTAACAGCCGCTCGAAAGCCATTGGTAAGGCAAAAGCTTCAGGTGAAGACATACAACCTTTGTTAGATGCGGTAAGCGATTTAGGCGAACAACTGGATAACGCTAAAGAAGAGCTAAAAGTTATCCAGCAAGAACTTAACGATATTATTATGGGTGTTCCGAACTTGCCGGCAGACGAAGTCCCGGAAGGTGCGGATGAAGATGAAAATCAGGAGGTCCTGACTTGGGGCAAGCCTAAGTCGTTCGACTTTGAAGTGAAAGATCATGTCGATTTAGGCGAAGCATTAGCCAAAGGTATGGACTTTGAAACGGCCGCGAAGCTCACTGGAGCACGCTTTGTGGTTATGCGTGGTGGTATCGCCCGCATGCATCGCGCTCTGACTCAGTTTATGCTGGATTTACATACTGACGAGCATGGGTATCTTGAAACCTATGTGCCTTATATGGTGAACCAGGACTCATTATACGGAACCGGTCAGTTACCTAAGTTCGGTAAGGATTTATTCCATATTGAAGGCGAGTCTCAGGATCAAATTCCTATGTCGTTGATTCCAACGGCTGAAGTGCCGTTAACAAACTTATACCGTGATGAAATTGCTGACGAAGAAGAGCTACCGCTTAAGTTTACCGCGCATACGCCGTGTTTCCGCAGTGAAGCCGGTTCTCACGGTCGCGACACTCGTGGGCTTATTCGTCAGCATCAGTTTGATAAAGTGGAACTGGTCTGGTTGGTTAAACCTGAACAGTCGATGGATGCGCTGGAGCAATTAACAGGCCACGCCGAAACTGTGCTGCAAAAGCTTGAGCTGCCGTATCGAAAAGTACTGCTGTGTACTGGAGACATGGGCTTTGGGGCAGCTAAAACCTACGACCTGGAAGTTTGGTTGCCGGCGCAGGAAGCGTACCGTGAAATCAGCTCTTGCTCGAACATGCAGGACTTTCAGGCGCGCCGTATGCAGGCTCGTTTCCGTCGTAAAGGCGCGAAGAAACCTGAACTTATGCACACATTAAACGGCTCTGGTCTGGCTGTTGGCCGTGCGCTGGTAGCCGTGCTGGAAAACTACCAACAGGAAGACGGCTCAATTGTTGTGCCTGAGGTATTACGTCCTTACATGGGCGGTGTAGAAGTGCTTAAGGCTTAAATTAAATACATTTAGCCGGTTTAGGCAGGCCCGCAATTCGTGTGGCCTGCTTTGCCGGGCCTTTAGGGAACAGCTTATACAAATAACGACTGTTGCCTTTATCCTCGCCTAACTGCTTTTTCATGGCTTTAACCAGTACGCGCATTGCCGGACTGGTATCAAATTCACGGTAAAAATCCTGCACAAAAGTCACGACTTCCCAGTGTGCCGGGGTCATGTCGATATTTTCTAACTCTGCAAAGTGAAGGGCCAGCTCCTCGCTCCAGTCGTCTAAGTTTGCAAGGTAGTTGTGTTTGTCGGTTTCGTATTCTTTACCGTTAAATTCAATCATGCCGTGATATTACCAGGTTATTTGTTGTTGGAAGCTAAGCACCAGCTCAACCCACTGCTCGTCCGATTTTAACATGACGTAGTCAGGCAGTGCAGTATCCAAAGCGTTAGCTTCCTGTTTGCGCGCATAAACCGGTAACTCAACAGGTGACTCAGGTGGCAGTTCGTTGAGTGCTACGCCCGACATAAGCAAGGCATCAGTGTCACTCAGCAGGTGGCCATGTTGTTCCAGCCAAGGCACTAAAGACGAATTTCTTAACCAGTGTAAAGTAGAGGTCATGAGAATTGTAATACCTCGTCAAATTGGCTTAGGTGACGCTTTAATTGTTCTGGCGAGACGATAACCGTATCAATGTTTGCGGGCAGGGGGCTTGTATCGGTTAACTCTGCTGAACTTATTACAACAGGTTCTGCATCCAGTAATTCCAGCATGGCATAACGCTTAGAAGGTTGGTTCAGTAGAGACTTAACGGCTTCACCGGACAATATTAATTGCACCGGATAATCAAAGCTGGCTAATGCTAAAGCAATATCGAGTGCTTCGGTCGCCGAGTCGCTAGCGGCACTGCATTGTAAGATAGCAATTTTTTTCATGGTCATTAAAACTGTAAGGTCCGGTCGCTGTTAGCCATGGCAGTTGCCAGAGCGGTTAAACCTGAGGCTTCAAAACCGGGATGGAATTTCTCCATTCCTTTGCGTTCAGCTACGGTATGGCAGACCACCAGGGGCACTTGGTTGTGCTGGCTAAACTCTTCCCATTGCGTAATCAAGTCTTCATTTTCTGCTGGTGTGGGAAATTCCGCATGGTTTACTGATTCCCGATAAAAAAACACACAGGCTATGGTGTGGCCGGTGTTGATAGCCGCTTTTGCAAATGCCAGAGCATTCATAGATTGAGTGCGTTCTTTAACTGAGTTTTGAAGGATGAGTGTGAGTTTAGCCATAAATTGTCCGTTCATACAAAAACGCCCCGCAATGCGGGGCGCTTATTACGATTTTACAGAAGCGATTAATCGTCGCCACCGAACGCCATTAGCAATTGTAGCAAGCTAAGGAACAAGTTATAAATCGAAACATACAAAGTGACTGTTGCAAGGATGTAGTTACGCTCGCCACCGTTAATGATGTCGCTGGTCTGCCACATAATCAGCATTGCCATCAATGGAATCATGATAGCAGATATTGCAAGCTGTAATGCTGGGAGTTGGAAGAACAGGTTAGCCAACATTGCCACAAAAACCATGATAATACCGGCAGTAACCAAACCACCCAGTTTAGACATGTCCTTCTTCGTGGTTAACACATAAGCCGAAGTTGCAAAGAAGGTCAGAGCTGTACCGCCTAACGCAGTAGCAACCATCTCGCCACCACCAGGCATTGATAATGCCATGTTAAGGATAGGGCCAAGGGTGTAACCTAAAAAGCCTGTTAGAGCGAAGGTTAGTACAATGCCCATGCCGCTATCTTTGGTTTTGTGAATACCAAAAAGTAAGCCAAAGTAAGCAACTAAAGTGATAATGAAACCCGGATAGGGCAAGTTCATCATCGTGCTGATAGTAGCAACAATAGCACTAAAGGCTAATGTCATTGCCAATAAAGTGTAGGTGTTGCGTAATACCTTATTAACGGCCAGCGTCGATTCGTTCTGACCGACATAAGTCTGACTGCGATTGTTCATAGATTTCTCCGTGTTGAACTTACTGTCTGTTAAGACTGTTTTTTATTTAAAAAGTTTCCTCGATACTACAGCATTAATGGGGGCGTTGGGTAGAGCAGAAGGTAGTAATTTCTGGCGAATTTTGGTCGGTTTGTTTAATAAACGCCCAAACGAACACTTTGTTCAAATTTTTACTTTACAAGCGTAACTTAGGTCTTTAATATTCGCCTCGTTCTCAACAACGCAGTTGCAGAGAACAAAAATACGGAGAGGTGGCAGAGCTCGGTTTAATGCACCTGACTTGAAATCAGGCGTGGGTTCATACCCACCGGGGGTTCGAATCCCTCCCTCTCCGCCAAATTCAGAAAAAAGCCCCGCTCATTTGAGTGGGGCTTTTTTTGTTCCCGCCGCTTTTTGTTCTAGCCGATAGCGCAACTTTAAACCTCCTGTTATATTAAGCAAAAATGGAATTTTGCCATGGAATCGACCGTCAGTAATTGTAAGAACTGTAATACACCTCTTACCGGTGAATACTGCCATCAATGCGGCCAACAGGATAAACAAAGCATACGCAGCGTTTTTGCCGTTGTCGGCGATCTTTTTGGTGAGTTAGGGCACTGGGACTCCAGATTCTACCGTACTCTCAGAGGACTCTTTCTAAAACCTGGTTTTCTATCATCTGAGTTTATGAAAGGACGTCATGCCTCTTATGTACCTCCGCTCAGGCTCTATTTCTTTATCTCGTTGATATCTTTTATGGTGCTGACATCACAGATAACCTTTAATGATTCACAGTCAAAGAGCGAGGCCCGACAGTCTGAAACAGAAGTATCTGAAAGTGACTCTAACGAAAGTACCGTACGGCGCGGATTTGAGTTGGAGTTTGGTGATATCCCCTGGTTGAATGAAGAGCAAACGCGGATGCTTGAACAGAAACTTCAGCATTTAAAGCAAAACCCCCAGTTGTTTGCGCAAAAACTGATTTCAATGACACCACAGATGATGCTTTTGATGCTGCCTTTTTGGGCACTGTATTTAAAAGTCTTTTATTTATTCAGTAACCGTTACTACTTAGAGCACTTAACTGTAGCTTTGCATACACACGCTTTTTTACTGCTTTCCCTGATGTTGTTGTCGACATTAGGCTATATAACTAACCCGCTGATTGATAACTTTGGCTGGACCTGGTTAACCTTACCATCAGACTGGTTAGGTTATATTCTTATTGGATGGATGTTCACTTATCTGCTATTGACGCAAAAGAGCTTCTATCAGCAAAGCTGGACATTAACTGTATTCAAATTTTTAGCCTGTGTTTTTGGTTATTTTCTTTTATTAAGCGCTTCTTTTGTATTAATGGTGATAATTGGTATTCTTAAAGCTTAAATCAAACAGTCGTTTAAATAGGGAATAGTATGAACTTCCACACAGCTGTAGAACAAATCGTTGCGGATAAGAACAATCAAGTCATTGAACTACCTTCCGGCTGGGCTCAAGGACGCGCGTTTTTCGGCGGATTCAGCGGAGCATTGGCTGCTCAGTTTTTGTTGAAACAATTTCCGATTGAATATCATCTTCGTTCCATGAGTATCTCTTTTGTCGCGCCTGCTGAACCGGGTGAGGCTGAGTTAAATTACCGAATTTTGCGCGAGGGAAAATCGGTTATTCAGGTTGCTGTCGAACTGCAGCAGCAAGGGCAGATTATGTTGTCTTGTCTGGCGAGCCTGGGCAAAGGCCGAAGTTCAACGGTTACAGTGGTAAGTGAAACGCCACCCGATCTTAAAACCATCAACGACGGACCAGGTTTACCTGAAGCGGATATTGTCCCAGAGTTTGCGAAAAACTTCGATTACCGTATTACGTCAGGTGGTATGCCATTTAGCGGACAACCGGGAAGAACTTTTGGTGGCTGGATACGTTTTCGTGAAGAACAACAGCCGCTGACAACGGCAACTATACTGGCTTTAGTTGACGCCTGGCCACCGGCAGTCTTGCCTCATCTGGACAGCCCTGCGCCGGCCTCGTCTTTAACCTGGACTATTGAGTTTCCCGATATTCCTCTACAAAGTTTCAGTAGCCACGACTGGTTTCAGTACGAAGCTTTTATTGAGCATGCTGAAAATGGTTATGGGCACAGCCGCGCTGGTCTGTGGAGTGAGAAGGGCGAGTTATTAGCTATAAGTCGACAGACTTTTACGGTATTTGCGTAATAATTGTATGAAAACGACACCAGCAATCGTCAGACAACACCTTATCGATACTCAGCCGGGTATCGACTTGTTGCTGCTTCAGTTGCCCGAGCTAGGCTTATTGGCGGCATCTGAAACACCCGTTATCGAGGCACTGCCACGAATTATTATTCGTCAAATGCTGTCTTTAAAAGCCTCCGCAACCATTATTGAAAGAGCAGAGCAAAAGGCAAAAGCATTAGGAGTAGGTCGCATTGCTTATATTCCTGCGGAGGAATTAACAGGGTGCGGTGTCAGTCGTTCCAAAGCTGCAGCTATTAACAGCGTTGCTCACTGTCATCAAACTCAGCCCGAGAGAATAGATGCCTGGTCGCAGATGAATTCAGCTGACCTGATTAAGGATGTGACTCAGCTTAAAGGTATTGGTCCCTGGACGGCGTCTATTTTAGCTATGTTTCATTTTGCCCATGAAGATCTTTTTCCCATTCAGGATAGCTCGCTGCGTAAAGCCATGAGCCTGCTGAAGGATCAGGATATTTTGATCATCCCTGAACGGGCTCAGCCTTACCGCAGTTATTTAGCCTGCTATTTGTGGGACATGCTGGATCAGGCACGTCTGTAGCCCAGTATAAAAATTCACATTGAAGCTAGTCTTCAAATGTTATTTTCACACCTTTGAATTGGCTTTTTCAGAGTTTTTGTAAAGTTCTGTAAAAGCCGCTTGTTATTGTCTTTAAAAGCTCAGAATATTCTATCCGAATTCGGGCAGGGTGGTACGGATTTAACCTAATCAGGAAGACTAACAAGGTATACAAATAAGGAATGTGAAAATGAACCGTATTATTTTAGCTATCCCCAACCCCATTATTAGCGCCGGCATGGCCTCCGTTCTGCAGCAACACTTCAGTGACCAAATATTGACCGTAACCGGTATTGCCGATTTACGCCGAGCTTGCTACGAGTATGAAGACGCAGTAGTTGTTTTATGCAGCCGACTTGGTGGTGCTGCAACAGTGGAGCACTGGCGTCGCTTGAAACGTCGTCACTGCGATCTAAGGCTTATTGTCTGGGGTAGCAGCCAACAAGATATACTTGATTTTCAGTGCGGTATTAGCGTTGTCGACGGATACTTACTGGACTCGTGCGACAGTGCTGACTTAGTTCAGGCAATTCGTTCGTTGAAACAGGGCAATGTTTTTGTCGCAGCGCCGGTTGCCGCTTATCTTGCACAGAATCCGCGTTCGCAACAGCAAAAAACAATGGTTGATATGCTGAGTGAACGCGAGCTTCAGGTCGCACAAATGCTCAGTCGGGGTATTCGGGTAAGGGAAATATCCCGACATTTATGTATTAGCAGTAAAACAATAAATACCTTCCGTTATCGGATTTTCTCTAAACTCGGTATCGATGGTGATGTACAATTGTCTCATCTTGCAATTCAGTCAGGTCTTGTTGACCTAATTCAGTTTGAAGGTAGATGACAGAAGGTAATCAACAAAAGCAGTTTGACAGCGATAGCTTTCTTCGTCACCTGACTCATCAGCCCGGCGTTTACCGGATGTACGATGAGTCGGGTGACGTGATTTATGTCGGAAAAGCAAAGGATCTAAGAAAACGTGTGTCCAGTTACTTTCGTGAGAAGGTCGACCGGATGAAAACACAGGTGTTGGTTAAGCAAATTGCGTCCATGGACGTTACCGTTACCAACACCGAAGCTGAAGCGTTAATATTAGAAAACACCTTTATCAAAAAATATCGACCACGCTACAATGTCTTGTTGCGTGACGACAAATCCTATCCTTATATTATTTTAACTGCTCACCAGCACCCTAAGCTTGGTTTTCATCGGGGCGCCCGGCGCGCGAAAGGTGACTATTTTGGTCCCTTTCCTAATGGTTCGGCTGTACGTGAAAGCCTAAACCTGCTGCAGAAGCTGTTTCCAATTCGACAGTGCGATGACTCTTATTATCGTGCGCGCACCAGGCCTTGTTTGCAGTATCAGTTAAAACGTTGCCTCGCGCCCTGCGTTAATGTTTGCACTGACGACGAATACAATGAACAGGTGGCGCTGGCAAAACAGTTCCTGCAGGGCAAGAATCAGCAGGTTATTGACGAGCTGATGAATAAAATGGAGCAGGCGAGTACAGATCTCGATTTTGAACGAGCCGCTAGATTTCGTGATCAGATAGCTGCGCTACGAAAAACTCAGGAACGTAACTCGGTTACCGGAAGCCAACAAGAACTGGATGTTATTGGTTTAGCACGTGGTAACGGAATGACGACAGTGCAAATGTTGTTTATCCGGGATAATCATTTGCAAGGCAGTCGCAGCTATTTTCCTAAAGTGCCGACAGATACCCCTGACGATGAAGTACTCAGGGCTTTTCTTCTGCAGTTTTATTTGTCAGATACGGCTGGACGGAAAATTCCACGAGAAGTCGTGCTTCCCGTCGATGTACAGCCTGACAATGTTTTAGCGGAAGTGATGAGTGATGCGCTGTCGCAGCCGGTTAAATTGCAAAGCTCGGTACGTGGAGATAAGCGTCAGTACCAGTCACTGGCTCAAAAGAATGCGGTTAATGCGCTAGAGAGTCGGTTGAATCAGCAAAGTACGATGAACCGCCGGACTCAGGCATTACAGCAGGTGCTGGAATTTGGTGTACCCATTCAGCGCATGGAATGTTTTGATATTAGCCACACTATGGGTCAACAAACGGTGGCTTCCTGTGTTGTGTTTGATCAAAACGGGCCTAAAAAGTCAGACTACCGCCGCTATAATATTACCGGCATAACGCCGGGCGATGATTACGCTGCCATGTCTAAAGCCCTGGCTAAGCGGTACGACAATGCGAAAGAGCAGGGCAACATACCGGATATTCTGTTTATCGACGGTGGTAAAGGACAGTTAGCTCAGGCGGAGAACTACTTTAATGACTGGGGAAAAGAAGCGCCGGTATTAATTGGCGTGGCGAAAGGCGAGTCGCGCAAACCGGGTCTGGAAACTTTGATCATGGCCGGTAGCCATGAAACCATTCCGCTGAGTAAAGACGCCAGTGCGCTGCATTTGATTCAGCACATACGTGATGAGTCACATCGTTTTGCAATAACCGGGCACCGCCAGAAGCGGGCTAAAGTTAAGAAAACCTCGACGTTAGAACAGATTGACGGGGTAGGAGCGAAGCGCAGACAGGCCATTTTGAAAAATCTAGGTGGATTACAAGAGGTAAAAAACGCTAGTATTGATAAATTAGCCAGCGTACCTGGCATTAGCCGATCATTGGCAGAGAAAATCTATTACTCATTTCGTGATGAGTAAAAACAATAAGGAATCAGCGGATAATGAAGTGGAATATCCCTAATATTTTGACCAGCTTCCGGATAGTACTTATTCCGGTATTTCTGGTGGTTTTCTATTTACCAATGGAAGATGCGCGTTTCTGGGCTGCTTTTATCTTTTGGTTAGCGGCAATCACAGATGCTCTGGATGGCTATATTGCCCGTCGCTTTAACCAGTTTACTAAGTTTGGCGAGTTTCTTGACCCGGTAGCTGATAAAGCGATGGTGGTTGCTGCGCTGGTTGTCATTGTTGAAGATTATAATTCTGCCTTTATTACCATTCCGGCGCTGACGATGATTTGTCGTGAGCTTATAGTAAGTGCACTACGGGAATGGATGGCGCAAAGCGGCCACAGAGCAAAAGTTGCTGTTTCGAATTTAGGTAAATGGAAAACAGTGGCACAGATGCTGGCCTTAATTGGATTACTTTGGAATGCGAACGTCTATATTTATTGGTTATCGATGTTTTTGTTCTATTCGGCTTTCGTTTTGACTGTGTGGTCCATGTGGGAATATTTACGCGGCGCCAAGAGCGAATTGACCAGAAATTAACTGCTTTGCCGTAAATTTGTGCAAACAGTCATTAAAATGATAAAAAGTCATTGACTGAAAACGATTAAACAGTAGAATGCCACGGCAGATGACGGTGCGGGAATAGCTCAGCTGGTAGAGCACAACCTTGCCAAGGTTGGGGTCGCGAGTTCGAATCTCGTTTCCCGCTCCAAATTCTGGCGGGTTGGCAGAATGGCTATGCAGCGGATTGCAAATCCGTGGATCTCGGTTCGACTCCGGGACCCGCCTCCATTATTCGAGAACACTTCTATGTAGTGCCCGGGTGGTGGAATTGGTAGACACAAGGGATTTAAAATCCCTCGAAGGTAACTTCGTGCCGGTTCAAGTCCGGCCCCGGGCACCAATTCCGAATTTACAGCAGTATCTGAAAGTCTACAAAGCCTTATAAATAAAGCCTCTCAGGCGATTCCTTGATTCCCCTTGTCTATTAAAATCTATTGAAAAATACGACCACTTGGTGCTACTTTTGGTGCTACTCCAGTTCGGTGATCAGGATGTGCCACGATTTCTCCCTCGGGTACTAATAAATATAGTTCTTAGATTCATAAAGCAGGTTAAGTAAATCGTAGGTGTTTTCGGAAATGAATCCAAAAGAGAATAACGTTTCTCTAATCTGCATGGGGTGGATTGAGAGGCTCGACAGAGAAATAAATTCCTGGGGGTTATAATCTTTCGTTAGTAACTTTAACGCCGCATATTTTACTGTGTCATCGAAGCTATACCCCATGTCTTCCAGTGGTTTTACCAAGGACGTATTAACTACTTTTTTTTGTTCCGTTAAAAAAGTTGCATCTTCAAGCTGAGCACGAGAATAACTTAATGGCTTGTTTTGTCTAATTTGAAGATAATTCAGAATAAGGTCTTGCTTTAAAGGCATTGGGCTGGCTGAACCAGAGTCTAGATACTTTATAGCCTGCTGAACTGCCGCGTTCTGACTGATGAGATTTGCCGACTGCTGTTCTTGTTCATTCTGTATTTCTTTTCCTTGCGAAGTCTCTTTAACCGTCTTTTCAGATTCTTTCTCTTCTAACGCCGCTGAACGCTCTTTAAATGCGCTAAGCAATTTACTGTAGGACTCTTGGATATCGTCATGACACTTTTTCTGCAGCTGATCAAGTTGCTCATATTCACTGCTGTCTAAATTAGGCCGATAGCGATCGAGCTGCATGAACGCATCCAATAACTCTCCGGAGGACGAGGCGTTGTCGAAGTCGGCTTTTGCTTTATGGAAATGAGAGGCCTTGTCACAAGTAATTTGAGCTACTGCAGATGTTGAAAACGCAAAAGAAAAAGGTACCAAAGCCAGAAACACTAAGGTGGGTTTCATTAATTAGTTCCTTCTAAAAGTTACGACTGAAAATAGCTTCTTGCTCATGCACCGCAATCCTTTGCAGAAGCCAATTAAGGCTTCTGCTTCCATTCTCCATCCACTTTGACGTAGTGACCTGACTTGCTGCGTTCAATGGCGCGTTTGCCGGCTAACAGCTCGACATCGGCAACAGCAATGTCATTGTTGTTGGCTATGCGCGTGTATTCCTGACGGCGAGCTTCGTTAATGTGTTTAACGATTTGTTCGGCTGTTTCGGTGGACTTTACGACTCCCAGGTAACCGTCGGGTTTTTCACCCACCAGACCCTGCTCTTTGGCGTCACTTAACTGTGCCATTGACTGCTCTAAGTTTAGTTGCTGAGCTTGTGCCAGCGGGCTTGATAAGCCAATAAAGGCAATTAAAACTGCGGTTAGTAAATATTTCATCATTGCATTCCTTTGTCGTTAAAACAGGCCACTGGATTCAGAAATTACGTCGTCGAGCGCTTTATCAACTTTAACGTAAATTTCATGCTTTATTTTAACGTTTAAGTTAATAGTAATAGGCTCTTTAGGTGCTGCGACCTGTACCGTCGGGGTACACCCCAGAACGAATAAGGGCACGCTTATTAGTAAAAAGAATTGCTTCATATCATCCCCTGATTAATTGATTTTCTTCTGTACTCGTTTACGGATTACATCGTTCAGACTATTGCTTATTTGCAGTCCTTTTATCAATGCGGGCAGGTCTTCCTCTAAGCTTACGTTAAGCTCTACCGGACGTCCATTTTCAAGCTCGGGGTTCGAGCCTTTTAACTGTACTGCTAAGGTCAATTTACCATTGTCATTATAGTCCACGGTCGTAGACAGTTGATTATAATAGAAGTTACCCAATACGCCTGCCAAAGTTTGTAAGCTGGGGTTACTGCCGGCAAGTTGAACCAGGGCGGACGAATCTACCTGCAGGTGACCACCGGGCGCCAGCGCATCCAGATAACCTCTTTCTACTGTTAAATCGTTAGAGTCCCAGTAAACAGGGATGGTTCCTGAAACCTCACCATCTATGGAAATTTTGTTGCTTGGATATTGACGCATGAGTTCACCCAGCGAAATTTTTTCGAACACAATGGGTAGTGCAAAGCTGTCGGTTAAAGAGTAACGCTGGTTGGGAATGCTTATGCTGCCACCAAGAGCTTTAATGGTGTGACTGGTTAAGTCGAGAGTGGATTGCATAGGTTGTTGAAAGGGCAGTTGGGCTCTAAATTCAGCGGTGATTGGCCCCAGCGCAAAGCCTTGTTGAACGCTGCCAATGTGGAGCTTTGCATTATTCATATTAAGTTGTTCGTTATTGGCGGTGAAACCAAAATCAATATTGCTATTAACCACGGATAAGGTATCAAAAACCCAGTCACCTTTTTGAATCTCTAATTGCCCGTTGTCGAGGCGCCAGCGGTTATTATTTATGGAGTAAGTTACATCTGTCTGGCCGCTAATAGCCGCTTTACTGACAACAAACTGAGGCAGCGTATTTGTCAGTAGGGTGTTCAGTTGCGGAATTTGCTGCCAGTTAAAATCGGCAACTTCAATTTTGCTTTTTAACTGATCAGAAGTAACCTGGCTATGGTGTGCCACTTTTATATGATCACCGAGTACGAGCTCTCCGTCACCGGTCAGTTGCTGCTGTTGATATTGAAACTTACTGTCAAAAACGGCTTTGAGGTTCCGTATGGGGTCGAAATTAACTGCGTTGCTGTGAATGTTAAGGTCAAACTCTGCAAGCGCATTATGAGGTTCGGAGTACGGATAATAAATTTGATTGAAGTTGAGTACGGCTAAGGCGTCGTTGTCTAAAGCTTTAAGCTCAATGCGGGTTGGCTCAGTACTATGGAGTTCGGCAGCTGTGGTCGAGACTGTTCCGGAAAACTTCGATATGAGTTTGCTTATCGTCATTGATTGCCCGGCAACAGGAAGCTTAATGCTGTCCGCATTCAGCTGCACATAATCGAGTTCAAGCGAGTTAAATTGCCATTGTTTTTGTTGTATCGATAACTCAGACGCGAGGCGAATCGTCTCGTTTTTTTCACCTTTAGCTACAGCATTTAGCTTTAGAGGCCAACGGGCTTTATTAACAGCCTGTTGAGCACTGAGCAATGAAACACCCAAACTGTCGCGGCTGTTCAGCTCCCAGGACAACGACGACAATTGTAGTGGTAGATCGGACTCGATTAATGACGCTAAGTTTTCAGTATCACCTTTCAGCTCGAGCTGATAAGAGTCCATAATACCCTTATTCAAATTTAGCTGAAGCTCACCTGTTGCTGTTGTGGTACTGCTGGTAATTTCGATTAAAGTGGGTTGCGTAATTGACACAACAAGCTCGCCGGACAATTCAGCTATAAGACTCTCCACTGTCGCTGACTCAATATAAGGTGAAAGATTACCGTTCCACTTTGCATCAACCGACACTGGCTCGGTCGTTACCTTGTCTGCAAATTGCTGTGCCGCTAAAAGATAACTACCACCGGCTATAAGCTTCCCTGAGTTATAGTCATAATTAGCTTGTAACAGGGCGTTGTCGTAGCGAGCTTTTAGTTTTACCTGGTTATCGTGTCGAATAACTCTCACATCGGCGACAAGTGGCTCCTGGCTATTGAGCTCTAACCGCAATTGCTGCTTGTTTATCAGTGAAAGACTTGCAGAGACGCTTTCAGGCAGTAACTTGCCTTTCAGTTGTAGCGACTTAATATCGATACGTTCTGGTAATAAAGCCGGCATTTCCATGGAGAATATCTGCGTGAGGTTTACCGCTGCGGTGGAACTTGCTCCTGACGATTCGGGTAAGGAATCAATTGTTATTTCCAGCTGCCTAATAACAATGTGGCTGGTAGTCAGTTTCTCAAATTCCACTTCCCAGTCAGTAACACCAGCCAATTTCAGTTGCTGGTTTAAATAGAAGTAGCCGAACAATGCTATAGCAAATGCAATGAGCAGAAGTGTGAGAAGCATGGAGCTGCCGAGTGATATTAACCGCCATAGCTTCATTTAGATATTAGTCCTTTTAATAAACGATGCTCTTTAACTTGCTGTTTTATAACTATAGTTAGCACGGATGAACCCTTCAAGGCAAAACCAACTTCGCGGCCTCTCTTTAAAAGCTTTTCACTTGATCTGGTTAAAAAACAAACAAAAGCTTTACCTTCATTTAATTTCGATTATGATAACTATCATAATTATAAAAAGCGCTGACTGCAGGCATTTCGTCATTATTGGTTCTAGCTTCTAGTCAGAAATTGCACTTTGAAAGTTAAAGTTCTGTAAAGCCTCTTTTATACGCTGAGTTACGCAGATAGTCTAAACGCTGTCTATTAATTCACCATTAATGGCTTTTGAATAACTTGCGACAGGAGCTATCCGTGAGCACTATAACCAATACAGCAGTCAATGTGACGCCGGATACCCCGGTGTTTATGGGGTGCAGTAAACCTCTGGAAAGTGATGTTCAGTTTAGCTATTTTTTTAATGGTTGTTTTATCTATTCGTATAATCATACAACTGGGCATTGCACTTGTTTTACAGAGCTCGATGTCGCAACCGCTACGGTGAAGCCGTTTGGATTAGTTGACAAACACTATGTCGTTATTGGCGATAAGCTTTTTCGCTCACAAGCGCAAGCTAAGAAAGCGCACAGTGTATTACCCAATGTGGATGCCGCTAATGACAATAAAGTCGATGAACGCGTGCAGCTTCCTACTGTAGAGAATTTATCTCCGATAAAGTCATTAGGTTTAATTGAACACTGGTTTAGCGAAGATTTCGATTTGAAGTGGGAAACCTACCAGGAAAGCCCTGAGTTCTATAATCTTATTCAATACTATCTGGCTCTTTGCTGTGATGCTTACAAAGAGAAACCCGATCAGGCATTTCTGGATGCAGGAGTTCAGGTTTACTTAAGCATGGCGCAATTCAGTTGGTTGAACCCATCTATTTTGCACAATGCCGCTTGTGTGTACTGGTTAGCAGGAGAGCAGGACAGTGCCCTTGACTGTATTGAGCTTGCTTTAGATTTTCGTTACACGGGCATGGAAAGCCTTTTACATGATGAAGATCTCGATGGTCTTAAAGAGCATCCGCGATTTCGTTGGTTGTCGAATAAGTACCAGGCATTAAAGCCGAAATTTAACTATGTTACGCCGGAGCTTTTCGAAGCCTTTGAGAATTTCGCTGTGCAGCAGTCAGACTCCTTCGTGCGCTTTATGCGAGGGCATTTATTAAAAAACTTTCGGTTCTATGACATCTCTGAATTGAGCGCTCGAATTGATAGTAGCGAAAACGATGATGAGCGTGAATACTGGCAACGACTGGCATCATTCAATAATAACTATTTATACAATTATATGCTGATGGACGAGCCTATGGATCTTTTAACAGAGCAGGGTAAAGCCAATTATCAACTGTTTCAGCAATACCGACATTATCGGGTGCTTAATCCGTTAGTTTTTGCCAAGGTAGCGGAGCAGTTGTTTCATCATGCTCATTATTGGGGCAGTCAGCACCATGGCTTTTTTAATCAACGCGATAGCGCTTTACTGCAACAAAGCTTTCAGCTATTTCAGGAATTTCACGTTGCGACAGAGAGCCTCTGTAGTGAAAAACGGGATGAACTTATGGCAAAAGCAAAAGAGTACGATATTTTCAATTACATGGAAAAGTTAGGAAGCTGCTGATTGGCTTAGTCAGCCTGACGTATAGTTAAATTCACTCTACAGCGTCCAGTTAACGGGTGCATAGCCTCCTTAAGCTGTTGAACTCCATGATATCTCAAGCGATCTTTTCCTCCCCAGACAAGCGCATCGGCGTGCTGAAGACTGAACTTCTGATACTTGTCAGAACGTTTAAAACCGCCCCACATAAAGGTTATAGGTAACCCAAAAGAAAATGAGACGATGGGCTTGGAAAAGTCAGTTTCATTTTTATCCTGATGGAGTCCCATTTTTGCACCTGGCGTGTAAACGTTGATGAGACAAGAGTCAGGCATAAAATTCTCAAAACCGGCTAACCGTGAGACCTGCGTTGCTTTTACTAAAATACTGTTGGGAATATCTGGCCATGGCTGACCTGTTGCAGGGTCGGTATTCTGGTAACGATAGCCGTGCTTATCGCTGAGCCAGCCGTAGCTTCCGCAACTGCTACTTTTCACCGACATTTTATGGCCTGAAGGAGTTGTTAAGTGACGCAGCGGTGATTGCTTTAAAACCCCACGGATATCACTGATCAACGCTTCATCATCCGCCAGCAAAAACTGGTGAAACAGGGTGGCTTGCTCACTTATATGGGTGCTTAATGGCTCTGAACCATCGTTGGCAAAGAGATCAAGTGACGACATTCAGCTCTCCAGAAGTGAAAGTGTCATTAGCAAGCGGTCCTGGCCTGGTCCTAAATAGTCACGCACCGTTTGGGTGGTGTTAAAACCAAAGCTCTGGTAAAGCGAAACTGCTGAGGTGTTGCCTGGTGCGACACTAAGTTCCATTTGTTTATAACCAAGACTGTGTGCAAGCGCTATGGAATCGCTTAATAGTAGCTTGCCCAGTCCCTTGCCCTGGAACGTTTTTCCTACCAATAGCGACATAAGGGATAAACCAGAGTCTGAAACCGGAACCATTAGACTATAGCCCGCCGTTTTCTCTCCCGCCTTTAGAGTTAAAAAGGTGTGCGGCCATTGTCTTAATGCCTGATAGAAAAAGGCAGCGGAATAAGCGTCATTTGAATAAAACTGTTTTTCTAAAAATGCAATTTTGGAAATGTCGTTATAGCTGGTATTGGCTAATGAAAAATCACTAGACTGCGCATCTGTTGTTGCAAGAGAACCTACGCATAAACGACAGTCATCCTGAGGCGCAGATGCCTCAACGTAACGCAGCTTATGAGAGGATTTCTCCCTGTTACTGGAGACCTGATAAACGCGTTCTCGCTTTTTATTTTGCTCGGTCATGGTGTTTTGTTCGGCGTTTGCCGCTGATCATAGGACGAATAAGCTCTATTTTACCAATATATGCGGTAACAACTACAGCTACGATATGAATAATGACCAGAGCAAAAATGATGTTGGCAGAAACAGAATGCACGGAGGTTAGAAAACTGTCTCCATAGAGCGCATTAATTTCTTCGCGGAGGAAGCCAGTAATGGCTTGCAGTAAGAATAAAGCCAAAAAAGAGAACACCATAAGGCCACCGAGCGGGTTATGCCCCTGAGCCTGGTTTACTTTTCTATGGCGAAGTTCTGCGACGTGATCTTTAATTCCGGCAACAGAAGGGGAGAAGTTATGGAAGCGTGCATTTGGTGAACCCGTAAAACCCCAGATGATTCTTATAATAACTAAGGCTGCTGCAGTATAACCCACGGCCTGATGATAGCTGCCTCCGGGTTCAAGCCAAAAGTAATTGAGACAAAAACACAGCACCAATAACCAATGAAAAGTTCTGATAAATCTATCCCAAATGATCATTGGTACTGCGTTCCTTACTGAGTTACTCGGTTTCTTGCTTGACGATACTGCCATCTACAGGGTTAAAGTAAATTTCAACTTTCTGTTTACTTTTATCCTGACCGTAGATTTCGTAACAATTTCCGTCAGTTACCTTAAACTCATTAATTTCGTAACCTTGCTCTTTCAGAGACTGTTGAAACTGATCTTGATCCAACCAGTTCTCTTTCGGTTCCATAGTGCACTGTGTGGTGCCTGATTCAGGGGCTCCGCAAGCGGCGACAAATAAAGCACTGGCTGCAATTGCAGATAATTTAATAAGTTGGCTTTTCATAAGATCTCCATTTTAAATAAAACTTAGAATCAAATGTAGCAACTTCAACCGAATAACGCTAACGCTCTTCGTACATTAAAAGGGCAAAACCCAACTCATCCATAAAAAGTCCAGTCCGTCATTTGGACGTTTGATATCAGCATTCGAATAGTGGGTATACCCTAAAGCGACGCGAGCATTGGAACTTTGGCTGTATTGCCACGAAAGCGACACCCGGTCTTCGAACTGAAACTGAGTTGATAAGCGTCGGTTAGCTATCTGGGTCTTGTCGAAGTAGCTGCCGCCAATACCTGCTTCAACGTACAATGGCCGCTTTGTTCCGGCTATTTGCCAGGAGAGGATAGGGCTAATAGTAAAAGCAGTAATATTGTCTGCTGTATTATCTGAATCTTGCCAGTGGTTCAAAGCGGCTTCTAAATGAAGGTCGGGTGAGCCTAACCAGTTAGGCATCTCGACCGGTAGGTCGGTGACCCTATAACCCGCTCTTACACCACGCAATTGGTCTGTGGAATAGGCTCCGGCAACGTGAACCTCGTCCGCAAAGGATGAAAAACTCGATATTATTAGTACAACCAGTGATGCTCTTAACCACATATCACTCTCCAATAACCAAAAAGGGGTGATATTTTACATACAAACATGAATGTATGTAAATTGGAAAATGAGCTTTGCCTAACTGACTGCGTGTTTTTTAGTCTTTATTCAAGAAATAATCATTTGCAGCCATTTTATAAACGCGACCAAGGCTACTGGCTGCCTCTGTCGTTTGCGATAATAGATGCTCAGCGGATACTGACAGGGCTGTGCGGAGTCATTATAAACTTTTAAATTAGATAGTCCGGGCGTAATAAGGCTACTGTCAATTAATGCCACGGCTTGTTCTGCGGATGATAAGTCCAGCGACATTTGTACATCATTGCAATGAATAATACGTGTGGATTTCAATTGTTGACTGTAGGTCTTTAACATTGCCTGATGATCAGGGTTTTCAGGATTTATTAACCAGGGCAGCTGGAAAGGTGAGTCATTGGTCTTAATGGCCGAAACCGGGATCATTTGATTTTTCTTTAGCACAATGGACTGAATATGCTTATCTGTGATTTTTCCATAACCAATGGCAAGATCCCAGCTTTGATGCTGTATTGCTGAAGCCATTTCTGCGGCGCTTTCATTGATAAAGTACTCATTGCAACGGCTGAAGCTAAGTTGAATGTGCGGATACAGAGAATGAAAATCGGCAAGCTTTGCCGCTAACCAAAAGCGCAGTCGCTCAGAACTGATTGCGACGGTTAACTGGGTTGTTGTATTGTCACTGAGGTTTCGGGTGCGCTCAATGGTACGCTCCAGTTGCTCAAATATTTGCTCAATTTGAGGGGCTAATTCCAAACCGACAGGAGTGAGCGAATGAACCCGGTTGTCTCGCTGGAATAAACGGACTTCGAGCTGCTCTTCCAGAGTTTGTATTTGTCGGGTGACGGCAGATTGAGTTACCCCAAGCTCTTGCGAGGCTTGTTTAAAAGAGCCACTTCGGGCGGCGACATCAAACACTCTCAATGCATTTAATGAGGGGAGTTTAGTGTTTTTCATGTTGATTAATAGTAATCTGTAGTTAATAAAAAGTAACTTTGATTCTGGCATCTAAAGTTGAATTGCGCAATAAGGAGTTTGTGTTGTCTTACTGGAGTGAGTTTTTAACTATCGCTTTGATCCATCTGTTTGCGGTCGCGAGCCCGGGGCCTGATTTTGCGGTGGTTTCACGCTATAGCCTGAGTTTTGGTCGCAAGGCTGGTTATTGGGTGAGTTTAGGTGTGGCATCAGGAATCATTATTCATGTTACCTATTCCCTTATTGGTGTGGCGCTGATTATCCACCAGACCGACTGGCTCTATCAGACTTTACTTTGTGCCGGTGCACTGTATTTAGGCTTCATTGGAACTCAGGCTATTAAAGCCAAGCCCAGAAAAGATATGTCAGATAGTGAATTAGCCGCCACTCAGCCACGTAAGCGGAAAGCTTTTCTTGTTGGTTTTATTACTAATGGCTTAAATGTAAAAGCGACTATTTTCTTTTTAACTTTATTTACTACTATTATTGCCCCGGAAACACCTTTTGCTATCCAGTTTGGTTACGGTATTTACCTAATTGTTGCGACCGGTCTGTGGTTTTTATTTCTCACCTGGTTGCTGACTCAACCGCGCATTTTTAAAACACTTTGGCACTACAGTCATTGGGTTGACCGTACCATGGGAGTTGCTCTTATTTTATTGTCGTTAAAATTATTGTGGGAATGGGCAAACCTGATAGAGCTTATCTGATAAAGCGTTTCAGGTTATACTGGTTACAGTTACCGAAGAAGAGATGAGAAAAGCTCACTATGCAGTTATTTGTGAATGATTTGACCGTTATTGATTGCTCTTACTTATGCCCGGAAAGGGGGATAGTTGGTGAGAGCTGGATTGTTGATATCGTGCTGGATGGCGCGTTAAATGAGCAATCTATGGTGCTCGACTTTGGTCGGGTTAAAAAGCAAGTTAAAGCCATTATCGATAACTCGGTTGACCATAAATTGGTTGTACCGGCAGAGCATTCGTATACAAAAGTAACACACAACTCTGATGACAGCGCTAACTGGGTCGATTTTCTGCGCCCGGAACAAGGTTCTATTCATCTGTTCTGCCCGGCCGATGCCTTTGCCTTTATCGATGCAGATGTTGTTTCCATGGAAACAGTAACGGACTACCTGAAAGCCGTTATAAAGCGCGAGTTACCGGTTAATGTCGAAGGTCTACAGCTGTTTCTGAGACCAGAAAATATCGACGGTTTTTACTATCACTACACACATGGTTTGAAAAAGCACGATGGTAATTGCCAACGTATTGCTCATGGCCATCGATCAAAAATTCAAATTCGACTGGATAACATTCGCCAACCGGTGTTGGAAAAAGAATGGTCAGATAAGTGGGAAGACATTTATTTAGGCACTACCGAAGATGTTCGTTCGAAAAAGGAACTGACACTGTCTGAAGCTGCAACGTCTGCAACCAGCGACTCGACTCACACCTATTACAGCTATGTTGCCGACCAGGGACTGTTTGAGCTTATTGTTCCGCATACCGAGAACTTTGTTATAGAGACAGACTCAACTGTTGAGTGTATTGCGGATTTTCTGGCGGCAGAAATTAAATCTAAGCATGCGGGTCAGACTGTAGAAGTTCGCGCCTTCGAAGGGGTAGGAAAAGGAGCAATAGCCTATGCGTAAAATGATTGTTACCGCTGCTTTAGCGCTGTGTTTGACGAATGTGGCCTTGGCGGATGAGTCTTTGTCCCTGGAAATAAAGGGCTCCTTGACTCAGGGAGCTTTAATTTTAGCTAAGTCTGAGCCTGGTGTTACCGCAACACTCAACGGCGAAGCTCTGCAGGTAACCGAGCAGGGTTATATTGTTTTTGGTTTTCCGCGCAAGGCTGAGTTAGAAAACACCTTAGTTGTCAGTAAAGGCGAAAAGACTATCACTAAAGAACTCAAGCTAGAGCCTCGTGAATACAAGATTGACCGTGTCGATGGTGTACCGCAAAAAACCGTTACACCAGACCCTGAGCAGGTAAAACGAGCCAGAAAAGAAGCGGAAAAAGTTTGGCTGGCCAGACAAAAAGAAACCACACGAACGGATTTTTTGACTGCAATTACTAAGCCCGCCGAAGGCCGCATTAGTGGTGTTTACGGCAGTCAGAGAATCTTTAATGGCGAGCCCCGCAATCCACACTATGGGGAAGATATCGCCGGACCAACAGGAACTCCTGTTAAAGCGCCGTGGCCGGGCGAAGTTGTTCTGGCTGAACCCGATTTATTTTACTCGGGCGGTACTATCATTATTGAGCATGGCTATAAAGTGAACACAACTTATTTGCACCTGAGTGAGCTGCATGTAGAGGTTGGTGACAAAGTTGAGCAGGGCGATTCAATTGGTGCTATAGGTGCTACAGGCCGTGCTACGGGACCTCATCTGGACTGGCGGGTTAACTGGGGAAATGAACGGTTAGATCCGGCCTTACTTCCCCAGCTTTATCAGGATTAGCCGGAAGGCGTTAACCAGCCTTTCAGCTTATCTGGTTGTTCTATGCTTAAAACATAGCTGCTTTTAGCCGGTTCTTGCCAGGTAAGCTCCAGTGTCATTAGCTCGTCGCGGCGAAACGCATGAATCGTCACCGTATCTCCGGGAATATAGCGCTCCAGAATTCGTTTAACCGACTGCTCGGTTGCCTGCAAATGGTCAATGGCGATGATTTTATCACCTGCAGAAAGACCTGCGTGATAAGCGCTTTCATCATGATACACGTTAAGAACGTCCAGACCCTGGGATGACGCTTTGTACTTAGCTCCAAAGTTTACACGCGCAGGCTGTTCCGAAGCTTTTCCAGCGACGCTGTTATCATCAACGGGCACTTGCTTTTGAACCATAACGCCAAAGTTTTGCAGTAGCTCCACAAGCGACAACGATTCCTTGTTGTATAAAGCGTCTTTCAAAAAGTCGGAAACATCAATGCCGGGATACTGATTTAGCCAGTTAATGACCGTGTCGTCGGCTGTTCCAATGGATGTTTTACCAAACTCAAGCCAAAGCTGTTTCATAACTCTTGCCAGAGTCAGTTTATGATCAGATTGCAGACGCAACATGAGATCGAGGCTAAGTGCTATTAAAGCCCCCTTAGCGTAATAGCTGACAATACTGTTCGGCGCATTCTCATTTTGCTGATAAAACTTAGTCCAGGCCAGAAAGCTCGACTCTGTCACGCTTTGTTGATATTGACCGGCACCACGCTCAACCCGCGATAGCGTGTCGCCCAAAAGTTTTAAATAACGCTTTTCGTCAATAATACCGCTGGTGTGCAAAAGGTAGTCGTCAAAGTAGGATGTCATACCTTCGTAGAACCAGAGTTGCTCAGTGTACGACTCTTTCTCCAACTGATAAGGAAGAAAAGCCTGTGGCTTCAGAGTTTTAACGTTCCAGCTGTGGAAGTATTCGTGGCAACACAGGCTCAAAAAGGTCTGATAACTGTCATTCATTTCATATTGGTGAGCGCTGATTAAATCTTTACGGCTGCAAAGTAGTGCGGTTGAGTTCCTGTGCTCCAGTCCGCCAAAGCCATTTCCTACCACCATGGTCAGGAAGGTATAAGACTGAAAAGGTGCTTCTTCAAACAGGCTAATCTGAGTTTCGCAAATTTTGGCTAAATCTGCCGTTATGCGGGAGGTATCAGCAAAATGGCGGCCGCTTAAAACCAGAGAATGCTTAATACCGTGAGCAATAAACTCCTCAATGGTTAAGTCACCAATTAAAAAAGGATAGTCAATTAACGCATCATAATTATCGGCCCGGAAGCTTCCCCAGGAATGTGCTTGCCCATTTTTCCGGGGCATCCCAGTTGCGACCTTCCATTGAGGGGCTTCTGGCGGCGCATGCAAATGCAGTTCACAGGGAAGGTCAGTTTGTCCCTCTACGGCAAGACACAGACTGGTATTATTAAAGAAGCCCTGAAACTGGTCCAGATAAGCCGAACGAACCGATAAGTCCCAGGCATATACTTGATAGTGAACAGTAACAGGATGCTTTGAGCGAGCCAGTTGCCAGCGGTTCTTACTTATTTGCTTAACCGGCAGGGAAAGGCCGTTACTTTCGGCGTGTAAGCCAATAATGTGCTTACTAAAATCCCGTATTAAATAACTGCCCGGAATCCAGTTAGGTAACCAGAGTTCCTGCTCATCGTTGGTTTGTTCAATAGTGAGAGAGACATTAAATAAATGCCCATGTAAATCGATGGGTGTTATATCGTAAGCGATCAAGAGACGCTCCTTTGCTTGACACAGCCTGACAACTAGCGATCATAGTAACATATTGATTCATCGCAAAGAGACCCCTATGCCAAGCAAAATTTCGCAGCTCGTCACAGGTCAGAAAATAGAAGTTCAACTGTCCAACTCGAACGTTCCTGCTCGGTTTTATTCGGAGTTTATTGGCGCGGTTAACGAGCGCTGGGTTATCGTTAATATGCCCGACGCGCGTAAATACAATGACATGCGTGATCTTTTGCAGGAGAAAACCCCTGTTATTGTCCGCTTCGTTCTGGAAAACGAAAATGGTGAAATTTGTGCGTTTCGCAGTGAAATAAGTTACGTCATCTCGCATCCAACGAAGATGCTTTTTATTATGTGGCCGAATCAGATTGAGCACCGGGTTATTAGAAAAGGGCGTCGGTTTGACGCCTTTTTACCTGCTTCAGTCTCAGGGCAGTCAGTAAAAGGCGAGGAGAAGACTTTCAAAGGACACGTGCTGGATGTATCTGAAAGTGGATGTCGCCTTAAGCATGAAAAGCCTGAAGGTAAAATAGACGAGCTTTGGGAAAATGGCAGTAAAATTGTTCTTAAAATAGAACAGAAAAATAACGGCGACTTAACCCTTAAAGCTATAGTCCGGCAGGTAAAGCAAGTGGATGACCAGCTTGAGTTAGGTGTCCAGTTTATGGGGAACCAGAAAGATGAGGTTAACTCTCTTTTCTCCGGAAGCCTGGTGGATATTGACGAGTTATCGCGTTTAGAGTCCTCAACATAATGGAGAAACCGATAAAAACGCAGTGGCAACTATTGATGGACAACCGTAACCGGTTCTTCTGGTTGCTGCAGGCGGGAGGCTGGATAGGTTATGCGTTAGTGAATTACATAGGGTCACTAATGCATGAAATGCGGGATATCTACACCCTCATTATTATTTTGGGGGCTTATGCCGGCTTTTTAAGTACTATTCCGCTCCGCTATTTGTACCGGCGTATATGGGAGTTTCCACCGGCGCTTATGGTTTTAATTGCCATTGTGGTTTCTTATGTTACCGCTGTAGCCTGGGCCATTGTTGATAACGCAACTTACTGGGAAATTTATAAATTTGGGTTTCGCCCGGACAGTCCTTTTTTCTATTTGAAAAACAGCTTGGCTAAGTTCTACATCATTCTTAGCTGGAGCGGGCTTTATTTTGGTATTAAGTATTATCAAATGCTGCAGGAGGAGAAGCAAAAAGCCTTACTGGCTTCATCTATGGCGCATCAGGCGCAGTTGAAAATGCTGCGATACCAACTCAACCCGCATTTTTTGTTTAATACCTTAAACGCAATTTCTACGCTTATTTTGCTAAAAGAGAATGAGAAAGCCAATTTGATGGTGAATAAGTTAAGCCATTTCCTGCGTTTTTCTTTAGATAATGAGCCGATTAAAAAAGTGACTTTGGAAAAAGAAGTGGATGCGTTGCTTTTGTATCTGGATATCGAAAAAGTACGTTTTGACGAGCAGCTTGAAATAGACATTCATTTGTCAGATGAAACCAAGAATGCCCTGGTTCCTAGTTTAATTTGCCAGCCTTTAATTGAGAACTCAATTAAGTACGCCATTTCAAATGTTGAAGGGGTAGGGAAAATCAGAGTTCGTTCCTGGTCAGAAAGAGATAATCTGATTCTGGAGGTGTGTGACAATGGGCCGAAAATAGAAACAGATCCGGAAAAGTTATTCCGCAAAGACGGTGTCGGGCTTAATAACACTCGTCAAAGGCTTAAATCCTTATATGGCAAGCAGTATCGATTTGAAATGCTAAAGGGTGCTGAAAGCGGTCTTTGTGTTCGTATTACCATTCCGATGGAAATGTTGGAGAGTCAAAGATGAATCGATTGAAAACCCTGGTTGTTGACGATGAACCCTTAGCCAGAAAGGGCTTGGCTATTCGTTTACAGGAGTTTGAGCAACTGCAGTTAATACCTGAATGCAAAAGCAGCAGGGAAGCCGTCGATGTCATTATCGAAAATAAACCTGATTTGATTTTTCTTGATATACAGATGCCCGGACTTAATGGTTTTGAAGTATTAAAAGCGGTTCAGGAAAAAGGGCAAGAGTTGCCAACCGTGGTTTTTGTGACAGCTTATGACACATACGCTATCAAAGCTTTTGAGGTCAGGGCGCTGGATTATTTGCTGAAGCCCGTTGATGACGACCGCTTGGCTGAATGCGTTAAGCGCGTTATAAATGAGCATCAGACGGTTAACGATGAACACCAGGACAAACTTATCAGTTTAGTTGCGGAGGTAACCGGGCAAGATACTCACACTCTATTAGAGAAACTGGCTTCAGGCGAAAATATCACCGCAGACCAATACCCGGACTATATCGCTATAAAGGACAGCGGTGAGATAACCCGGGTTGCCGTCAAAGATATTAAGTGGATTGATGCCGCCGGAGATTACATGTGCATACATGCCGGTGACGATACTCATATTCTGCGACGCACAATGAAAGAACTGGAACAGGACTTAAACCCTAAATTGTTTCAGCGGGTTCATCGCTCCGCCATTGTTAATATCAAACAGGTTGAAAAGCTCTGTAACCAGCAAAATGGTGAGTACCATTTACAATTAAAAAATGGTCAAAAACTGAAAGTAAGCCGTAGTTATAAAGACCGAATTAAACAACTTATTCTGAGCTAATCATGTATCGACTGCTGGCAGTAATAACCTCTCTAATCCTGATAGCAGGGTGTACAGCGAATCTTGGCTACAAGTTCGCTGACACTCTGGTTGAGTGGAAAATAAAAGATTACGTTGATTTAACCGGTGAGCAGGAAGAGCTGCTAGCAGAGAAAGTTGATAAAATGCATCTTTGGCATGCACAAACTCAGCTCCCGTTGTACAGAAATGAACTGAAAAAACTGAGAGATAAGGTCGATAAGCAGACGCTGAGCAAAAAAGATATCAGTGATTTTGAAGATAAGCTCTGGACGTTCTGGGATAATGTTTTAGTACGAACAGAAGCCGAAGCGGGTTTATTAGCGACCCTTTCACTCGAGCAACGGCAACAACTTATCCGTCGATTAGAAGAAGCGCAGGAAGAGCGTTATCAGCGCTTTCAGGACGACCAGGAAGAAAATCCGATACTAAGAAGGCTGGACCGTATTTCGGAAGTGGAAGAGGACTTAGAAGATATTATTGGTTCTCTGACTAAAGAGCAGGATAAGTTATTACGCAGCTGGGTAGCTGATTCTCCTGAATTACGCGGGGAATGGTTAAGCTATCGCTCAAATTGGTTAGGTGAATTTGAGAAAGCGTTGCTGAAGCAATCTGTAGATGAAAATCGATTATCATCATTAGTTCTTGACCCACAACAATTAAGAAGTGAAGAGCTGCAGCAAAAAGCGGATGAAAATAGCCAGTTTCGTAAAGAGTTCTTGTGGGATATGTATCAGAGCCTGACAGGAGAACAACGCAAAAAAGTGATAGAAAAGGCCGATGAATACATCGACCTTCTAGACTCTTTAATTGATGATTTTAAAGATTAACGGACTTCTATCATCTTACAGGTGTTACTTGAGCCCACGGTTTCCATTACATCGCCGTGGGTTAGTATGATTAAATCCCCGGCTTTTATGTGTCCGCTCTTTTTCACTACCTCAATAGCTTCAGTTATTGGATTACTGACACTGGTAGAGTCGAAATCTATAGGGTAAACACCGCGGTACAAAGCTGATTTGTCGCGACTTTGCGGATGGCGAGATAATGCAAATATGGGTAAGTGAGAAGTAATTCTCGACATAAGCTTAGCGGTAAAACCAGATTCAGTTAGCGCTACAATAGCTTTGACGCCGTTTAAGTGGGTGGCTGCGTACATGGCAGACATAGCTGTCGCCTCGGTAATGCTGGAGAACATTTCTTCCAGATCCTGATGGCGTAACTGAGCGGTTGGATGTGTTTCTGCACCTAGGCAAATTTCAGCCATGGCTTTTACCGTTGCTACCGGATGTTTCCCGGCAGCTGTCTCAGCCGACAGCATTACAGCATCTGTGCCATCCAGTACGGCATTAGCAACATCCATCACTTCGGCGCGGGTTGGCATTGGGTTCTCAATCATTGACTCCATCATTTGAGTCGCAGTAATAACCACACGGTTTAACTGGCGTGCACGCGAAATAATTTGCTTTTGTTTACCCACCAATTGCGCATCGCCAATTTCGACGCCTAAATCACCGCGGGCCACCATAACGGCATCGGATGCTCTGATGATGTCATCTAATGCATGCTCGCTGGCAACGGCTTCCGCACGTTCAATTTTAGCGCATAATACGCCTTGTCCACCGGCTTCCCTGAGCAAGTGACGAGCCTGATTAATGTCGTCGCCAGAGCGGGGGAATGAAACCGCAAGGTAATCTACGTTTATTTCCGCAGCCAGTTTAATGTCCGCTAAATCTTTTTCTGTTAATGCGGCAGCTGACAAACCGCCACCCTGGCGGTTAATACCTTTATTATTAGAAAGCACGCCGCCAACAGTGACTTCTGTTTTAACCTGACTACCATCAATTTCTTCAACTTTTAACTGGATACGACCATCATCCAGTAAGAGAAGATCTCCGGGGCTGACATCTGTCGGCAGGTCTTTATAATCGAGGCCGACACGTTCTTGATCGCCGCTGTCTTTTCCAAGTTCAGCGTCTAAAATGAACTTATCACCGACAGCCAACGTAATTTGTTTTTGTTGAAAGCGGGCTACTCGAATTTTTGGTCCCTGCAAGTCACCTAAAATGGCAATATGGGCGTTTAATTCCCGGGCAATTTTTCTGACCATGGAAGCGCGCTGCTTGTGATCGTCACCATTGCCGTGAGAAAAGTTTAAACGAACAACATTGGCACCGGCTTTTATCAATTCTCTGAGCGTTTCCTCAGAGTCAGTAGCCGGCCCGAGAGTAGTCACAATTTTGGTACGACGAAGCATGCAAAACCTCAGCAAATTTACCCATGAATTTAAGCTTAAGTTTAGCACATGGACTGTTACAGTAGTACGAAATTTAATTGAAAGATAAAGGAGTTAAGCAAATATGAGTGAACACGACTGGAGTAACAAAAGTGAACAGGAGTGGCGCGAAATATTAGGCGATGAAGCTTATTATGTATTAAGAGAAAAGGGCACTGAACGGCCTTTTTCCGGAAAGTATTTAAGCTGTGATAAAGACGGCGTTTACCGTTGTGCCGGTTGCGGTCAGAAACTTTTTGAAGCCGGACATCAATTTGATGCGCATTGCGGCTGGCCAAGCTTTGATGAAGCCATAAAAGGCTCAATTGACTATGTAAAAGATTCAAGCCATGGCATGACCCGTACAGAAATACTCTGCAGTCAATGTGGTGGGCATTTGGGCCACGTATTTGACGATGGCCCAACAGAAACTGGACAACGCTATTGCGTTAACTCACTAGCGATGCGTCACGAAGACGATGAGTAGTAACCGCGGAATTTACCCTCTTCAATTTTATCGACAATCGCTTCAGCGCGATCATCCCAGTCGTCGTATTGGTCTTCGCTGGCATTAACAATTGATTTCATACTGTTTTTATCCAGGTTTTTCTGGCCGAACTGCCAGGCAACCTGGGACCAGACATAAGCTTCAGGGCCATTGCCTTCTTTTAAATACATAGAAACTAGAGTTGAAGGTATTTCAGGATTTACTTTGTCATCGGGACGATACAGCCGGAGCGCGCTGTAAAGAAGCTCAAAGGTTTTTTCCGAGTCTTTCTTGGTATAATAGGTGGCTAACGCTAGTTTAAGTTCAGGTGTTTCCATTTGTTTGCTGCCCTCTAGTGCGAGAAGCTTATCCAGTGCTTCATGGTCGCTTCGGTTGGCCCAATGCCAGTATAGCCATAGAGGGTGTTCGGAATCGGCGGTCTCGTCAGCCAGCTTCTCTATATTTTTTCGTGAGTTAATAAAGGCCTCTAAACGATCCGACTGCTTCTGTTTTGATTTTGTCATTTCAAGTGTTGCAGCCAGCTCGATACATTTTGAGTACTTTTCCAGATCCCGCATGACGAAATACTGGTTTTCGCTCGTATCGTTTAGACTACGTTCATAACGACTGTAAATAAGTTCGCTACGTTCTACGTTGCACCAGTTATCGGTATTTAAATCGCTACAAATACCAGGAGTAGACTCGCAGATTTTACTGACTGACGGCTTTCCTTCCATACATCCGGTTAAAGCGAGAGCAGCACTTGTAATAACAATTTTTTTAAACATAGGTATCAACATTTTTTTAGTGAAACACAATTGTTTCGTAAAATTGGCTTCATGCCAAGCTTTTCAGTACAATATCGCGGTTTTTAAGCGTAGCACTTTATAAGCTCACAGACATTACCATAGAGGACAGGGCTCACTATGAACTCTAACCAGCAGGATCCAACCTTATCAAGTTGGCAGGAACGTCAGGAATTCGCCGAGCAGATGCAACCTTTGCTTGGGAAGTTGTACCGGAACTTCGGTGTTGAAATTTTGGTTTATGGCCGTTCATTACTGAACGTGTCGACCATTAATATTATTAAGGCACACCGTCTTATTCTTCGCCACGAAGGGCAGAAAGTTCGTTTACGCGAAAGCTTTCCGTTCTTGCAGGCTATGGCCGAGCTGAAATTGTCCCCGGCACGCGTTGATTTGGGCAAACTTGCCTATGGTTACTTGTTTGGTGATAAAGCTGATGGTTTGTCGGTTACAGATTACGTCAAACGTGAGTTAGCAGATATCATTGACTCAGAAGATAATATCGAGCCACGCGACGTGGTTTTATATGGTTTTGGACGGATAGGCCGATTATTGGCTCGTCAGTTAATTGAACGTAATGGCGGCAACAACAAAATGCGCTTACGTGCCATTGTTGTTCGTGGCGGTCGCGATGGCGATTTAGAAAAGCGGGCAAGTTTACTGCGCCGTGATTCAATCCATGGCTTATTTAACGGTTCAATAACTGTCGATCACGATAGCCAGAGCATAAAAGCTAACGGTACCAGTATTAAAGTGATCTATTCTAATGGGCCAGACCAAGTGGACTATACCCAGTACGGTATTAATAACGCGATTGTTATCGATAATACCGGTATCTGGAAAGATGAAGATGGCCTGGGTCTGCACCTGAAATCAAAAGGTGTTGATAAAGTGCTTCTGACGGCGCCGTCAAAAGGTGATATCAAGAATATCGTCTTTGGCGTGAACGATAAGATGATCGAAGACAGTGATAAAATTGTTTCTGCAGCAAGCTGTACGACCAATGCGATTACACCTGTGCTTAAAGCAATAAATGATGAGTTTGGTATTCGTAACGGTCACGTAGAAACGGTTCACTCGTACACTAACGATCAAAACCTGATTGATAACTATCATACCGCCGAACGTCGTGGTCGCTCAGCGCCTCTTAACATGGTTATTACCTCTACCGGCGCGGCTAAAGCTGTTGCTAAAGCTCTTCCGGAAATGGCTGGTAAACTGACAGGTAATGCCATTCGCGTGCCGACCCCGAATGTGTCAATGGCAATTATGAATCTGAACTTTGAAAAGTCGACAAGTCGTGATGAATTAAACGATTATCTGCGTCAGGTTTCTCTGCATTCAGAACTGGCTAACCAAATTGACTATACCGCTTCGACTGAAATCGTTTCTTCAGACTTAGTGGGTTCACGTCATGCTGGTGTAGTTGACTCTCAGGCAACAATAGTAGAAGACGACAGAGCAGTACTGTACGTTTGGTATGACAACGAATTTGGTTATAGTTGCCAGGTTATTCGTGTGGCTGAAGCTATGGCCGGACTTAAGGTTCCTAATTTACCTAAATAATTGAAAAAGCGCCTGCGGGCGCTTTTTTTCTACTCTCTTTCTCAGAAACAACACATAAAGGTGAAGTATGCATATCACTGCAAACTTTGACAGTGGCAATATTCAAGTTATCAGTTCAGACAATGCCGATAACATTCGTTTAGCTATCAAAAAAGATCATCAATCTGATTTTTATCAATGGTTCCATTTTAAGCTGTTTGCTGAAGCCGGCGAAGAGCACGTGATGACGATTGAAAATGCATCTGATTCTGCTTACCCCGACGGGTGGAAAGAATACCAGGCACTTGCCTCATACGATCGTGAGACCTGGTTCAGGGTTCCGACGGAGTACAATGGCAAAGAGCTGACTATTCGTCATACACCAGAGCAGGAAAGCGTTTATTATGCGTATTTCATTCCTTATTCGTACGAGCGTCATCAGGACTTGGTTCAATCAGCTCAACAGTCAATTGACTGTTATCACGAGCTACTAGGCGAAACGATAGACGGCCGCGAATTAAACTTATTGGTTATAGGTGAACCTGCTGAGCATAAAAATACCATTTGGGTGACTGCACGCCAGCATCCGGGGGAGTCAATGGCTGAGTGGTTTATGGAAGGCTTAATTACACGTTTACTAGACGACGAAGATGGCGTTGCCCGTAAGTTGTTAGACGAAAACGTTTTTTATGTCGTACCAAACATGAACCCGGATGGTAGTGTTCGTGGACATCTTCGGACGAACGCTGTTGGCACGAACCTGAACCGCGAATGGGCAGAGCCAAGCCTGGAGAAAAGCCCGGAAGTTTTTTATGTACTAAAACGCATGCAGGAAACTGGTGTTGATATGTTTCTTGATGTGCACGGTGATGAAGCTTTGCCTTATAACTTTGTCGCGGGCTGTGAAGGTATTCCTTCATATGACGAGCGCCACAAAGACTTAGAAGAAACCTTTAAGTCAGCCTTTTTAGCTGCAACTCCGGAGTTTCAGACTCAATACGGTTATGAACTGGATGAGCCGGGTAAAGCAAATATGACAGTCGCAAACTCTGCGGTGGGTGAGCGTTTCAAGTGTTTATCTTATACGCTGGAAATGCCGTTTAAAGACAATGCAGACTTGCCTGACGAAGATTTCGGCTGGTCAGTCGCTCGTTGTCAGCGTTTAGGAGAAGATGTTTTAACCGCAATATTGGCAGTCTCACCAAAATTGCGTTAAAACTAGAGTTGGATCACAAAATAATAACAACAAAAGGGGGTCTTCCTTGGAAGCGCTCAACAATTTTTTGCTTTGGATAGACGGGTTTCTAGGCTCTGCAGCTTACTTCCCGTTTCTTTTGCTCGGTGTGGGATTATTTTTCTCACTGTATCTTGGTTTTCCTCAGGTACGCTATTTCAGACATGCCTGGAGAGTACTGGCAGGGAAATTCGATAAAAAAGACTCACAAGGTGATACCAGCCACTTCCAGGCCTTATCGACCGCGTTATCAGGCACTGTGGGCACCGGTAACATTGGTGGAGTTGCGCTGGCAATATTTCTGGGAGGCCCGGCGGCTATCTTCTGGATGTGGATGACGGCATTCCTTGGTATGACCACGAAGTTTGTCGAAGTTACCTTGTCGCATAAATACCGTGTCAAAACCGAAGACGGCACCATGGCCGGTGGCCCTATGTACTATATGGACCGCCGACTTAATATGAAATGGTTAGCGGTTATCTTTGCCATTGCGACTATCGTTAGTTCCTTTGGCACCGGAAATATGCCGCAAATTAATAACATTGCTCAGTCAATGGAGCAGACTTTTTCAATTGATCCGGTCTGGACGGGGGCTATCCTCTCTATTTTGCTGGCAATGGTTATTATTGGTGGCATCAAGCGAATAGCAGCGGTTACCTCAAAAATCGTTCCTATTATGGGAATTGTTTATGTTATCGGTTCTTTGAGCGTTATTTTCTTCAATATCGATAATATCGGCTCATCTTTCGCTTCTATTTTCACTGACGCTTTCACCGGTTCTGCAGCGGCAGGCGGCTTCCTTGGCGCCAGCTTCGCCTATGCGTTTAACCGTGGCGTAAACCGTGGCTTATTCTCTAACGAAGCGGGGCAGGGTTCAGCTCCAATCGCACACGCGTCAGCAAAAGCGAAAGATCCTGTTGCGGAAGGTTTGGTTTCAATTCTTGAACCTTTCCTGGATACCATCTTAATCTGTACCTTAACCGGTCTGGTTATTTTGTCTTCCGGGGTATGGACCGAGAAGTTTGAGAACAATTTCGCCAGAAGTGACCTCGATTTCGTAGTGGGTGAATACAACGACGTAGATAGTGAAGACCGTCAAGAGTTGTATAAATACCTGAACGGGATCGGTGATACTGAAATTAAACGCTTTTCAGGTACGCTGGATGTTGTAGATGGTAAAGCACAGACCAATGGTGAAATTACTATTTTGCATGCGCGCTCAGTCGCTGAAGACGTGCGTTTCATTATAGCAGGAGAAGACGCTTACAATGGTCAGGTTAGAATTGAAAAAGGTAATCTGATTAAAGAGGACATTGAAGTTGTTGGGAAATCACTGGTACATTCCGCGGCTCTGACCTCGTTGGCTTTTGCTAATGGGTATTTCGGAGACTACGGGCAGTACATTATTCCCATTACTCTGCTAATGTTTGCTTTTTCTACCGCAATAGCCTGGTCGTACTACGGTGACAGGGCGGTCGTTTATCTGGTCGGCCAAAAGGGAGTTATGCCTTACCGCATACTCTATGTCGCCGGCTTTTTCTGGGCGTCATTTGCAGATACCACTCTAGTCTGGACAGCCTCCGCCGTTGCTATTGTCCTTATGACATTGCCCAACTTACTGGGTATGATTTTGCTTCATAAGGAAATGAAATCAACGGTTAAGTCTTATTGGAAAGACTTTGGCGATGCCGACAAGAAAAAGTAACGTAATAACGGTCAATTAAAGCAAAACGGTCAACCCAAAGTTGGCCGTTTTATTTTTTATTCCCTCGCAATGCTTGAAATTGAGAGCAAAAGCCTTATATTGCAAGGACTGCATAAGAGATAGGTAGTTTATGGCGTTAACACAATGTCCTTCGTGTAATAAGCGAATTTCAAGCAAAGTAAAAGAGTGCCCGCATTGCCAGTTTGTTCTGGCCGGTCAGTCTAAAGATGATATAGAGCGTGAAGCCATAAGGATAAAGCAGGAAAAATCCGATAAGTTGGTTTCCCGTTCAATGCTCGCCTTACTGATATCGATTGCCGCTTTTACTTATTTATTCCTTCAGCAACCCATGCCTAAAACGTGGCAATACAGCGTTGCCGTTGGTTTAATGGTCGGGGGATTAGTTTGGTTTATAATCAACCGCGTGCAGCTTGTCTTTTTAAAAAAGAAGAAGCGGTAAACTATGCAATTCGACGACTTAATTAAAAGTATGAATCAGGACATATACGAGCGTCTGGTTCAGGCGGTTGAAACCGGTAAATGGCCGGATGGTAATCGTTTAACTGATGAGCAACGTGAAAACTCCATTCAATTGGTTATGGCTTATCAGGCTCGATGCGCCAGCACTGAGGAAGCTTTTACTATAGGTGCTAACGGCGAAATAATTACGAAAACCAAACGGCAATTAAAAGAGCAGTTCAAAACGGACTCTGGCGAACAAATTGCTCGTTTCAAACTCGATCAACAAGAAGGCGAATTATGAGCTCTCAGCTGTATTCTGACCTATTAGCCCAAAGCCGGGCCTTAACAGAAGGTGAGCCTGATTTAATTGCAAACCTTGCGAATATCTCTGCGCTACTCTATGAGCACATTGAAGACATTAACTGGTTAGGTTTCTACCTTACCCGTTCCGATAACGAGTTGGTGTTAGGTCCTTTCCAGGGCCGCGTTGCTTGTGTTCGTATTTCTTTCGGAAAGGGCGTTTGCGGCGTTGCTGCAGAAACCCAAACCTGCCAGAGGGTTGAAGATGTTCACCAATTTGCCGGGCATATAGCTTGTGACTCTGCATCAAACAGTGAAGTTGTTGCGCCTATCGTCGTTAATGGTAAAACCGTTGCGGTACTGGATGTCGACAGTCCGTCTGTGGGACGTTTTAGTGAAGAAGACGCAAAAGCCATTCAAGCTATTGCTGACTACTGCCAAACTCTGAATTGGCAAGGGTTGCAGTCATAGTATGTTTGTTGAATTCGATATTCACAGTTATTTAGTAACCAAACAAGATGTTATTTTCTTTGAAGAGCATGAAGAAGAAGCCGCTGATAAAATAAATGAAATGCTGCATCTTATTAATGCATTACGAGAGGATGACGATACAACAGAGCAGCTTGAAGAAATGGTTCGCCGTACTTTGTACGACTGGATTGAAGAGCCTGCATTGCTAGATTTGTCATTTGATGAAATGGACGACTATGTTCGAAACTTAATGAAAGTTGTCCGCGAACAGGAAGAAGAATGGAATGAGTGAACCTGAAAAGCTGACGAAAAGTAAAGATGTCATTGCCTATTTAGCCGAACAGTTTCCAGACTGTTTTACTATTAAAGGCGATGCCAAACCTTTAAAAATTGGTATTTTTGAAGATTTGGCGAAACGCCTTGAGGACGATGACAAAGTAAGTAAAACACGTTTAAGAACAGCTCTGCGTCATTACACCAATAGCTGGCGGTATCTGTACAGTGTTAAAACGGGGGCTCAGCGAGTGAACCTGGATGGCGAGCAGGTTGAAGCTGTAACGGAAGAACATCAGCAGCATGCGCAAGAGACTTTAAAAGAATCTAAAGCTAAAGTTGCAGAGAAAAATAAAGCAACCAACAAGGCTGCCGCCAAAAAAGCTCCGGCTAAAGATAAACCTGAAAATACAGCAAAAGCTAAACCGAAAACCGCAAAAAAGCCGGCCAAACCAAAAGTTAAATTGGCTGATGTGGAACTCAACAAGCTTTCTGTTGGTCAACAGGTTCAGGTAAAAGCGGGGAACACCCCCATGTCAGCAACAGTTTTAGAGCTGGACAAGGACGACGTTCAGGTTCAGTTGCAAAACGGTTTAATTATGAAAGTTAAAGCAGATAAGATTTTTCTGCGCGCTTAGGAGTAGTCAATGAAACACTGGGCTGTAAAGAAATGTGCATTGGCACTGATGTGTGTTGTTCCTGCTGCGGTTGCGATACCGCCAGAGCACAAGATCAGTGAATTACCAGAGTTAGAGCAGGAAGCTCAGCATGATACAGCCAGTGAGCGTATTACGTCCTACTTTACCCGTTATCATTTCAGTAGTCTGACCCTGGATAATGAGTTATCTGAGCAAATTCATGAGCGCTACTTTGACTTGCTGGATTACAGCAAGATGTTTCTGCTAAAAGAAGATGTAGAAGCCGCACAGGAGTATCGTCATTTATTTGATGACATGCTGAAACGGGGCGAACTTGATGTTGCTTACGACATTTATCAGAAAAGTCTTGAGCGTCGTTTCCAGCGTTACGAATATGCTCTATCTTTACTGGATGAAGACAAACCGATAGATTTTTCGGTTGAGGGCGACAAATACTATTATGATCGCGAAGATGCTGAGTGGGCAGAATCTAAAGATGAGTTGAATGATCTTTGGCAAAGCCGCGTTAAATACGATGCGCTTAATTTGAAACTGGCCGGTAAAGAGTGGCCTGAGATAGTTGAGACACTTGGTAAGCGTTATAACAGCGCATTAAACCGACTGACAAAATCGAAAAGCGAAGATGTTTTTCAAACCGTTATGAACGCGTTTGCCCGTTCAGTTGAACCACATACAAGTTACCTTTCGCCTTCCAATTCAGAGCGATTCCAGCAAAATATGAATCTTGAACTGGAAGGAATTGGCGCTGTGCTTCAGTCAGAATATGATTACACAATTATTCGTAGTTTAGTACCCGGTGGTCCGGCGGATAAAACCGATGAGCTCTCTCCGGAAGATAAAATTATTGCTGTAGGTCAGGGGACTGGTGAAGACGAAGAAGAATTCGTCGATGTCATCGGTATGCGTCTGGATGATGTTGTTGAGTTAATTAAAGGTCCTAAAGGCACAACGGTTCGCTTGCAGGTTTTAAAAGCCAGTCAGGGCGCTGGTGGCACACCTAGTGAAGTTGAAATTGTTCGTGACAAAGTCAAACTAGAAGACCGTGCAGCAAAAGCTGAAGTCAAAGAGTTTGAAGAGGGGCCGTATAAAGGTCGTCGTCTTGGTGTTATCGAAATTCCCGGGTTCTACAACAACCTGACCGCTGACGTGAAAAAACTGATAGAAGACTTACAAAGCGACGAAGTAGAAGGTCTGGTGGTAGATTTGCGCGGTAATGGTGGTGGTGCGTTAACTGAAGCCATTAACTTAAGCGGTTTATTCATTGATAAAGGTCCGGTGGTTCAGGTTAGCGACGGTCGCGGACGTATTGATGTCAGTGAAGATAAAGACGGTAAAACATACTACGATGGACCATTGTTCGTTATGGTTGACCGTTACAGTGCTTCAGCATCAGAAATCTTTGCTGCCGCTATGCAGGACTACGAACGTGCCTTAATTATCGGCGAAAACACCTTTGGTAAAGGTACTGTACAGCAACATCGCGGATTGACTCGTCGCTTCGATTTCTACGATAAGCCATTAGGCAGCGTTCAATATACAATTGCGAAGTTCTACCGCATAGATGGTGGTAGTACGCAGTTAAGAGGCGTTCAACCAGACGTTGTGTTCCCTTCGTTTGTTGAAGCTTCAGACTGGGGGGAAAGCAAAGAAGACAACGCTTTACCCTGGGATAAAATTGATAAAGCGAGCTATAGCCCTGTTGATGAAATTAACAGCGCCGAAGTAAAAGAGCTGCAACAACAGTTAAACGAAAGAATTGAAGAAGACCCTGAGTTTTCTTATATATTTGAAGAAATAGAACGCTTCAGAGAAGAAAAAGATAAGACTTGGGTCAGTCTGGTGTTAGCTGAGCGTGAAGAAAAACAAGAGCAGCAAAAGAACAAGCAACTTAAACGAGTTAATGAACGTTTAAAACGTGCAGGTAAAGAGCCTGTAGAAGACGTTGAAGATGCTCCTGAAGAATTTACCGAGATCGACCCTTTGCTCGATCAAGCGGCTTTAGTTGCATTTGATTTTATTGATAAAAATCAACTCGCCTCAAATTAAATAAACCTTTTAAAAATACCGCCTTTACGGCGGTATTTTTTTGTGCGCTTGTCATAGACCCCAGTTTTGTGGTCATATAGCGCGTTAATGAACACAAACGATTAATAATAATGACAACAAATAATCAGGCGATATCAAGCCGATGGTCAAGTCGGTTAAGTTTTATACTGGCCTCCTCAGCTGCCGCTGTGGGTTTAGGCAATATCTGGAAATTTCCCTACGTTATGGGCGAGAACGGCGGCGGTGCCTTCGTTCTGGTTTACCTCCTTTGTATTTTAGCCATTGGCATTCCAATTATGATGGCTGAAGTGATTATTGGCCGTCGTGGCCGACACTCGCCAGGCTATGCAGCTAAGTCGGTAGCATTAGAGTCAGGCAAGCATCCTGCCTGGCAAGTTGCAGGTTGGCTGGGAATGTTGACCGGTTATCTGGTTTTAAGTTTCTACGCGGTTATAGCGGGCTGGGCGCTGGCTTATGTCTTTAAAGCCGCACAAGGTGTATTTACCAATGCATCTGCCGAAGCAGTAGGAAAAACCTTTGATGCACTGCAAGCGTCGCCCGGCGAATTGATGATGTGGCATAGCCTGATTGTTGTCGCGACCATTTTAGTGGTTGGCAACGGCGTTAAGAATGGTCTGGAAAGGTCGGTTAGACTGCTTCTGCCGTGCATGATTGTGTTGCTGGTTTGTATTGCTCTTTATTCCGGCAGTATTGGTGACTTTTCTGCGGCCGTTGGCTTTATGTTCGAACCAGACTTCAGCAAGTTGAGCGTTAACGGCGTTATGGTCGCGCTAGGCCATTCTTTTTTCACTCTGGGGTTGGCTTCCGGTGTTGTGATTATGTATGGCGCTTACTTACCAAGAGAAACCTCTATAGTACAAACCAGTGTCTGGATTGCTGTTATTGATACCTTTGTCGCGTTGTTAGCGGGACTGGCAATATTTCCTCTGGTTTTCGGTTACGGCTTAACGCCAAGCGAAGGCCCAGGCCTTATTTTTACGACCTTACCTTTAGCTTTCAGTGAAATGCCTGCCGGAGGCTTTGTTGGAACCGTATTCTTCATTATGCTGGTTATTGCGGCGTTTACTTCAGCTATTGCCATGATTGAATCATCGGTTGCCTTTGTTTCAGAAAAGTTTTCCTTAAACCGCTGGCCGGCAACTTTAGTTTCTGCCGGAGTGCTATGGCTATTGGGACAGTTGACCATTCATTCATTTGCCGGCTCCGGCTGGGCTCAATTAGACTCCGAGTGGTTAGGTAAGCCAATTGAGTCACTCTTTGATATTATTGACGTTTTAACATCGAGCTTACTGTTACCGCTAGGCGGCTTGCTGCTCGCTTTATTAGCGGGCTGGGTCATGCGTTCGGAGTTCACGAAAGACGAACTGGATACAAAAAAAGGCATTTTCGATGTCTGGCTGCTGTGCGTTAAATATATTTCTCCAGTCGCTATCATTATTATTTTTTTACAGCTAATAGGCTTTATAAAACTTTAGGTTGAATAATTAATGAGTCATAAAACAAAAGCACCCAGTTTATTACAGGCGCTGATTCCTTTACTTGCGCTAATTGCAATGCTGTCCTCGTCGGTTTATTTATTTGGCGAAGACTCTTCTTATGGACCCAACCAGATAGCCTTGTTAGTGGCGGCCGGTATTGCTGTCATCATAGGTTTTAAAAATGGCTTTAGCTGGGAACAAATAGAAGAGGGCATAACCGAGGGGATTTCTGTCGCCCTGGGCGCAATGTTAATCATTCTTGCCGTCGGTTCATTAATCGGTACCTGGTTACTGTCCGGTACGGTTCCAACATTAATTTACTTTGGCCTGGAACTGCTAAACCCAAGCTTATTTTATGCGGCAAGTTGTATTATTTGTGGCGTGGTAGCGCTGTCTATCGGAAGTTCGTGGACAACTGCAGCAACCATTGGTGTGGCATTAATGGGCGTAGCTTCCGGTATGGGGTTAGAGCCTGGTATCGCCGCCGGTGCAATTGTTTCAGGAGCATACTTCGGCGATAAAATGTCACCCTTGTCTGATACCACCAACCTGGCGCCTGCCGTCGCAGGCACTGAGCTGTTCGCTCACATTCGTTATATGGGGTATACCGCAGGGCCGGCTTTTATTATCTCGATAGCCTTGTTCTTAATTCTTGGTCTTAACGCCGATACCAACGTTAGTTTACAGCGTCTGGAATTGATGCAGGAACAACTAAGCGCAACCTTCAACGTTGGCTGGGAAATGTTGGTTCCTTTAGCTGTGTTGCTATACCTGGCAGCAACACGCAAACCGGCGTTACCCACAGTATTTTTCGGAGCCTTGCTCGGCGGCGTGTGGGCGTTAATTTTTCAACCTGAAATGGTCAGTCAAATAGCCGGAGAAGAGGGCTGGATTGCCTCGTTAAAAGTAGTTTGGTTGGCGTTATCAGATGGCGTAGCGGTGAGTACAGGCAGTGCCAATCTTGATTCATTGTTAAGCGGCGGTGGTATGTCGTCAATGTTAAATACCGTCTGGCTCATTTTAAGTGCCATGACCTTTGGCGCTATTATGGAAAAAGTTGGCCTGCTGGAACGCTTTATCCGCGGCATGTTGAAGTCAGCTAAGAGTGTTGGCTCGCTGGTTACCGGAACCATTTTTACCTGTTTTGGCGCGAACGTATTAACCGCTGACCAATATATGGCGATTGTACTGCCGGGCCGTATGTTTAAAGAAGAGTATGAACGTCGCAACCTGGATCCGAGAGTGCTTTCCCGTACTCTGGAAGACAGTGGTACCATTACATCGGCTCTCATTCCGTGGAACACATGCGGAGCTTATATGTTTTCAGTACTTGCCGTTAGTCCGTTCGAATATGGTATTTATGCGTTCTTTAATTACCTGACCCCGCTAATCGCCATAATTCTTGCCTATACCGGCTGGACTATCTTGTATTTGAATCCAAAAGATAAAACGGCTGAAGCCTAATTAGAGCGAACAGCCGTGCGCAAGAAAGCTACTTAGAGAACTAAATACAGAAGGAAGCTATGACACAATTACCAAAGGCTAAATATCGTAAAGATTATCAAGAACCTGAATTCGCAATAACGGATGTCGATTTAACCTTTAATCTTCATCCAACAGAAACTCGGGTAACGAGCGTCTTAAAAGTTGTACGGCAAGGCGATCATGCAAAGCCTTTGGTACTCGACGGGGAACAACTCACCTTATTGAGCTTGAAAGTCGATGGTGAAGACGTTGCTGAGGATACATATCAATGCAATGAGCACAGCCTGACACTCAACACCTCGCTCAAGTCGTTTACCCTCGAAATTGAAAATAGCGTTAACCCAACGGCTAATGAGGCGCTTGAAGGTCTGTATCTGGCTGAAGACACCTTCTGTACGCAATGCGAAGCAGAAGGCTTCCGACGCATCACTTATTACCCCGACCGTCCTGATGTTCTGGCAAAATTTACAACCACAATTATTGCCGATAAAGCAGAGTTTCCATATCTATTGTCAAATGGTAACCGCATAAAGCAGCTGGATCTCGATAACGGAAAGCATATGGCAACCTGGCAGGACCCGTTTCCTAAGCCTTGCTATCTGTTTGCTCTTGTCGCGGGTAATTTCGATGTATTACGTGACGAATTTACTACCAGGGAAGGGCGTACCGTTGATTTAGAGCTTTTTGTAGATAAAGGCAACCTGGACAGAGCAGATCACGCCATGTTGTCGCTTAAGAACGCGATGAAGTGGGATGAGGAGCGTTTTGACCTGGTCTACGATCTGGATATTTATATGATTGTAGCCGTCGATTTCTTCAATATGGGAGCCATGGAAAACAAAGGCTTGAACGTTTTCAATGCGAAGTACGTTTTGGCTAATCCCGCGACGGCAACCGATCAGGACTTTCTTAACGTCGAGTCCGTTATTGGTCACGAATACTTCCACAACTGGACTGGCAACCGCGTGACGTGCCGTGACTGGTTCCAATTGAGCTTAAAAGAAGGGCTGACTGTTTTCCGCGATCAGGAGTTCAGTTCAGATCTTGGCTCCAGAGCCGTCAACCGCATTCAGGATGTCCGGGTTATTCGTAGCCACCAGTTCGCTGAAGATGCAGGGCCCATGGCACATCCGATTCGCCCGGATAAAGTGGTTCAAATGAATAACTTTTATACGGTGACGGTCTATAACAAAGGCGCCGAAGTTATTCGAATGATCCATACTTTATTGGGAGAGTCCGGTTTTCAGAAAGGCATGAAGCTTTATTTTGAGCGTCACGATGGTAAGGCTGTAACCTGTGAAGATTTCGTTCAGGCTATGGAAGATGCAAACGGCGAAGACTTCAGTCGCTTCCGTCATTGGTACTCGCAGGCAGGAACGCCGGTTGTTACCGCGGAACAGTCTTACGATAAAGATGCGAAGCAACTAACCCTGGTGCTCAAACAGGAAACTGCGTCTACTCCCGGACAAGAGCAAAAGGCTCCTTTCCATATTCCGGTTAAATGGTCAGCCTATAGCGAGCAGGGCGCAGAACTGTCATTAAGTGATAATAATTTATTGCACTTAAAAGAAAATGAAACGACTTTTACCTTTGATAATGTTGCGGAGAAACCCATTTTATCTTTATTCGATAATTTCTCTGCGCCAGTTAAAGTAAAACGCACCATAAGCGATGACGAACTACGAGTACTGCTGGCTCATAGCAAAGATGACTTTAGTCGTTGGGATGCGGCACAGTCTTTGTTTACCCGAATGATAGAAAAGGGAATTAATGATGATTCCGCTATTGAATTATCAGCACAAACGATTGATGCATGCAGGAACCTGCTTCAGGCCAATACAGATCCGGCACTAAAAGCTCTGGCCTTAACACTGCCTTCAGCCTCAACGATTGCTGATAATTATGAAACCATTCCGGTAGAAGCAATTAATACCCAGTTGAAGGCACTAAAAACACAACTGGCAGTTGCGCTGGAGAATGATTTCAGCCAGCTTCTGAGTGCCTGTAAGTCAGAAAAAGCCTACCAGTTAGTGGGTGATGAAATAGCCAAACGACAACTGAAACAGGTTTGTTTAAGCTACTTAGCCGAATTAGGCGACGCAGCGACCGATAAGTTGACAGAACAGTTTGACCAGGCCGATAACCTGACTGATCAACTGGGTGCAATGCAGGCCGGAGTGTGGGCAAATCATTCTGCAGCCGAGTCTTTACTCAATAAGTTTGAGCAGCAATGGCGTGGCGAAAAACTGGTAATGGACAAGTGGTTCAGCACTCAGGCTCTTGCTAATAACGATGCAACGGTGGAGCGAGTTAAAGATTTAATGACGCACCCCGATTTTTCGTTGAAAAACCCAAATCGGGTGTACTCACTGCTTGCCGCGTTCACTCAAAATCAACCTCAGTTTCATAAAGCTGACGGAGCAGGGTATGAATTGATAGGTTCGGTCATTCAACAATTGAATACCAGCAACCCTCAGGTTGCCTCAAGACTGCTATCTGCTTTTGTCAGTTGGCGCCGGTATGATGAGAATCGCAAGCAATTAATGCGCAATCAGCTTGAATCTTTACGTCAATTGCCAAACCTGGCCAGTGACTTATTTGAAAAAGTAGAAAGTTGTCTAACTGAATAATTATTTAAAGGTATTAAGCAACGGTGATCATTGAGTATGTTTTTAACCTAAGTATGAGCTATCAGGAGTTTTGTGATGTTTATTACAGTCAGGGTTATCAACAAATTGTAGTAACGACCGTTAACGGCACGCGGGTAGCATTACCCGCGGGGCGTTTAATTCCTTTTATCGATAACCAGGGCGTGCGTGGACGCTTCCTTTTACAAGTTGATGAGCAGCAAAAATTCGTGGGATTAAAACGGCTGACTTAGAGTCCATTCATTTAAACTAAATAGTTATATTATTTTACTTGCCATATCTGGTCTAAACACCTGTTTTTAGCGCGAATAAGCGTTGAAACCCCAGCGTAAATGTTCGACAATAACATCAATCATATATTCTCTGGCCGTGGGCCGCATTTGGGCTTGCCTACGACGTTTCACCAACAACCTCAAGGACTCTGCAATTATGTCGTTGGTCGATAGTCAATCTCCGGTTTTACTGGAAAAAGTCGTTGAATTGATAAAAAAGAAAGTTCCCGCCTCTCAAGCGCACTTAGTAGCAGATTTTGCCAAGCGCTTATATCGCAATATTGCCAGTGATGATTTAACTAACCGCCACGATAGTGATATGTACGGTGCGGTTTTGGGTTTATGGCACAGCTTTAATGAGTATAAGCCCGGTGATAAAGCACTGATAAAAGTATATAACCCAGAAGTCCCGACGGACGGCTGGGAGTCTCCTCATACTATTATTGAAATTATTCAGAATGATATGCCATTTATGGTCGACTCAGTGCGGATGGCGTTGGCTCGTCTGGGCATTACATCACATTTATTACTGCATATGCCGTTGAGCCATAAACGGGACAAAAATAGCCAGGTTACTGAATTACAGAAACCGGGTACCCGTAGCGATGATAACTATGTCGACACGGTTTTTCTTATTGAAATAGACCGTCAAACCAGCAAAGAAGAGATAAAAACGTTAAAAAGTGAGCTGGTGTCGGTAATGGAAGAAATCAGTCTTGCGGTTGAAGACTGGCAGGCTATGCGTAAGCGTCTACAGACGGTTTCAGAGCAACTGGATCATGAATATTATCCAGGCTCAAAAAAAGAAAAGAAAGAAATTAAGCAATTTTTGCAGTGGCTGGCCAACGATAACTTCACGTTAACCGGTTATCGCTCTTATGAGCTAACTCCGGTGAAAGGCGACTACGAACTCAAACAGGTTAAAGACTCCAGTCTGGGGTTAATGAAAAACTCCGTTAGTGAGAAAGGACGTTTGGTTTCCAGTTTACCGGAAGATGCGCGCGAAATAACGCACAATGAACGTCTTTTGCTGTTGACCAAAACCAACTCGAAATCACGGGTCCATCGTCCAGCATACTCAGACTACATTGGCGTTAAACGCTTTAATGAAGATGGCGAAGTCATAGGCGAAGACCGCTTTATTGGGTTGTATTCAGCTAACTTCTATAACAACAGTGCTCGTGATATCCCATTGGTAAGTGAGAAAATATCTCGCGTATTAGACATGTCAGGCTTTGCTCCGCAGTCTCACGCGGCTAAAGCATTGTTGAATATTTTAGAGACCTATCCTCGTGACGAAATTGTGCAGGCAGAAGAAGACGACCTTCTGACTGTGGGTCTGGGTGTGCTGCAAATGCAAGAACGCGATATGACCCGCGCTTTTCTGCGCCGTGATATTTTCGGCCGCTTTATGTCGTGCATGGTTTACGTGCCTAAAGAACGCTACAACACTTTATTACGCCAAAGAACTCAAAGTGTTTTGGCACGCACGCTGAAAACTGAATATGACGTCGATTTTACCACTTATTTTTCAGAGTCCTCATTAGCGAGAACACATTACACCGTGCGTTTGAGCGAAGACCATCAGGATGTGAACGTGAATGAACTAGAACAGAATTTAATTGAAGCGGCCCGCACCTGGGAAGACAACTTTGAACGTATTTTGCAGTCAACTTTTGGCGAAGCAAATGCGACACGTTTAAATAAAAGATACTCAATGGCTTTTCCGAGAGCCTACAAAGAAGACGTGCTCCCATCCGTTGCTATTTCTGATATCAAGCAACTGGAATCGTTAAATGATGAACATAAACTGGGGATGGTTTTATACCGTGCGCAGGAAGAAAAGGACGACAGCAAGCATCTGCATCTGAAGCTATTCCATAAAGATGAACCTATTCATCTGTCAGATGTATTGCCTATGTTGGAAAACTTCGGGTTGCGTGTCATTGGGGAAAGCCCGTACCAGATAAAAGCCGCAGATGGCGATATTTACTGGGTACTAGACTTCCACATGCTTCACACAGCAGGCTCGCTTAACCTGGAAGAGAGTCGTGAGACATTCCAGGAGGCTTTTGCCTTAGTCTGGAACGGTAAGCTGGAAGACGATGGCTTTAACCGCTTGGTACTAGGTGCCGGCATGAATGGCCGTCAGGCCACTATTTTGCGCATGTTTGCGAAGTACATGCGTCAAATTGGCACCACATTCAGCCAAAGCTACATAGAGAGTACGTTCAGTAAGTATCCTCTGCTGGCCAAGCTGGTTGTGAAAATGTTTTACAGCAAGTTTGAACCGGGTACAAAAGGTGTCGAGAAAAAGCTCGAAGCACTTCATACCCGCATTAATACCGAGTTGGACAACGTTGCCAACCTCGACGACGACCGTATTATTCGTCGTTATGTCGAGCTGATTGATGCCGCTTTGCGTACCAACTTCTTCCAGAAAGACGAGCAGGGCAACGACAAACCTTATATTTCGGTTAAGTTCTTACCTGAGCTGGTACCGGAAATGCCGTTACCGTTACCTAAGTTTGAAATTTTTGTTTACTCGCCGAAAGTTGAGGGCGTGCATCTTCGTGGCGGTAAAGTTGCCCGTGGTGGCTTGCGCTGGTCAGACCGTCGTGAAGACTTCCGCACCGAAGTACTTGGTCTGGTAAAAGCTCAACAAGTGAAGAACACCGTTATTGTACCTGTGGGTGCAAAAGGCGGCTTTATTTGTAAAGCTTTACCGGAAGACAGAGAAGGTATGATGGCCGAGGGTAAAGAGTGCTATAAAACCTTTATCCGTGCGTTACTGGACATTACCGATAACATCGTTGAAGGCGAAATTGTTCCGCCGAAAAGTGTTGTTCGTCGTGACGAAGACGACCCATACCTGGTTGTTGCCGCAGATAAAGGGACTGCTACTTTCTCTGATATCGCTAACGGTATTTCGGCTGAATATAACTTCTGGCTGGGTGATGCCTTTGCATCAGGCGGCTCAGTTGGCTATGACCATAAGAAAATGGGTATTACCGCTCGTGGTGCCTGGGAGTCAGTTAAACGCCATTTCCGCGAAATGGGTATCGATTGCCAAACCACAGACTTTACCTGTGTCGCTATAGGCGATATGGGTGGCGATGTATTTGGTAACGGCATGCTGCTATCCAAGCATACGCGCTTACAAGCGGCATTTAACCATTTACACATTTTTATTGACCCTGAGCCGAACGCTGCGAAATCCTGGGAAGAGCGTGACCGTTTATTCAAAATGCCGCGTTCAAGCTGGGATGACTATAATCGCGACTTAATTTCAAAAGGTGGTGGCATATTCTCAAGAAGTGCCAAAGCTATTGAACTAACACCTGAAATTAAGAAAATGCTGGGTACTCAGAAAAAATCAATGACACCGAATGATTTGATCAAAGCCTGCTTAACTATGGAAGTTGATCTTATCTGGAATGGTGGTATCGGTACTTACGTTAAAGGCAAAGCCGAAACCGACAGCGATGTTGGTGACCGCGCTAACGATGCCTTGCGCGTGAATGGTCGTGAGCTGAACGCAAAAATTATCGGTGAGGGCGGCAACTTAGGCTTTACTCAATTAGGCCGTATTGAATTTGCGCAAAACGGCGGACGAGTCAACACCGACTTTGTCGATAACGTGGGTGGCGTGGACTGCTCAGATAACGAAGTTAACATTAAGATCTTACTCAATGGCTTAGTTAACAGTGGCGATCTGACGAAAAAACAACGCGATAAACTGCTTTACGATATGACCGACGATGTTGCGAAAATTGTTCTGGATGACTGTAACAGACAAACACAGTCAATTTCGGTAACAGCGTTGCGTGGCACCGATCAAGTTAAAGAATACACGCGGTTTATTCATCACCTTGAGCGCGAGCATTCGTTGAATCGTCAGCTTGAGTTTTTACCTGATGATGATGAGTTAGTTGAGCGTCAAGCAACGAACCAGGGCTTAACACGTCCGGAGCTGTCTATTATTACGGCTTACGGAAAGATGGTTTTAAAAGAGCAGTTGATAACGGATGAAATCACAGAAGATCCGTACCACATGCGTGAACTTTTTGACTCCTTCCCGGAGGCTTTACGTGAGCGTTTTGCTGACAGCATGGTATCTCATCCGCTGAAAGGTCAGATTATTGCCACTAAGCTCGCCAATAATATCGTTAATGATATGGGACCAAACTTTGTTTTCCGCAAGCAGGAGGCAACCGGCTCGACAGTTGCTGAAATAGCTTCTGCTTATGTCGTTGCCCGCGAGTGTTTTAAAGTTGAAGAGCTATGGGAACAAATTGAGGCGCTGAATAATAAAGTGCCTGCCGAAGTTCAGAATGAAGTTTTATTCCAGCTTCGTCGTATGGTTCGCCGCGCAACTCGTTGGTTCTTGCGTCATCGCAACCCAGCTCTGAGTGGCATTCAGGAGCACTTAGACTTCTACATGGGAGCATTTGACGACTTACGCGAGAACAGCCTCAAGTATATGGTTGAGGACGAAGCTAAACTCATTGAAGAAACGATTGAGAAGTATAAAGAGCATGGCTTCCCTGCCAAGTTGGCAAAACAAATTGCGAGCCTGAGCACGGTATTCTCTGCTATGGATCTTGCTGAAGTTGCTAATGAAACGGGACAGTCGTTCAAGACGGTTGGTACGCTTTACTTCCGCCTGGGTGCGGAAATAAACTTACATTGGTTCTTAATACAAATTAATAACCAACCTGTGGCGAACCACTGGCAAGCCCTGGCAAGAGCGGCATTCCGGGAAGAGCTCGATTGGCAGCAACGTTCATTAACTCAAGTTGTACTGCGTTCAACACCAGACGTAAGCGACCCGGAGAAGATGATCAGCGAGTGGATAGAGCAAAACGAAGTGCTGTTATCTCGTTGGCAGCAAATGCTGTCAGACTTCCGTACAACGAAGAGCCACGAGTTTGCTAAATTCTCGGTTGCTTTGCGCGAGCTTATGCTGTTGAGCCACAACTGTGCACCTAAAGTGATCAGTTAATGTACAACCTGATAAAGCCATTGTTGTTCCGTCAGGATCCTGAGAAAACGCACGAGTTAATGCTCGGGATCTTGCGTAAATGGCATCGCACACCGTTGTCGCTGTTTTGGAAACAAAACGTAGCCAGCAAACCGGTTCGGGTTATGGGAATTGATTTCCCTAACCCGGTCGGTTTAGCCGCTGGTCTTGATAAAAATGCCGAGTGTATAGACGCATTTTCTCAAATGGGTTTTGGTTTTATTGAAGTGGGTACAGTGACACCTGTAGCTCAGCCGGGTAATGATAAGCCTCGTTTATTCCGCTTGACCGAAGACGAAGCAATTATTAACCGCATGGGTTTTAATAACCATGGGGTTGATGAGCTTGTTAAAAATGTCAAAGCGTCTTCTTATAAAGGCGTGTTAGGCATTAATATCGGTAAAAACAAAAACACGCCGGAAGAGCAGGCCATTGATGACTACCTTGCGTGTCTGAATAAGGTTTATCCTTACGCAGACTATGTCACGATTAACATTTCATCTCCTAATACTCCGGGTTTAAGAAACCTTCAGCACGGCTCCAGTCTTGATGGCTTATTGTCCAGCCTTAAAGCGGCTCAGCTGACTTTGGCAAAAGAGCATGATCGCTATGTGCCGCTGGTGGTTAAAATAGCTCCGGATCTTGAAAATCATGAAGTTGAAGTTATGGCGCAGTCATTATTAAAGAATGAAATGGACGGCGTAATAGCAACCAACACAACTTTGTCGCGTGACGGGTTGCAAAGCAGTCAGGCCGGTGAAGCAGGGGGCCTAAGCGGTAAACCACTTAAGGATAAAAGTACTCGAGTGATAGAGCTGTTGTGTAAAACTTTGCAAAGAAAAATACCGGTTATAGGCGTTGGTGGTATTGATTCAGTTGAGTCAGCAGAGGCCAAACTCAAGGCTGGAGCGAGCCTGGTGCAAGTTTACACTGGGTTTATCTATCAAGGCCCAAGGCTAATTCGCTCAATTGTTAGTCACTTGTAATGGTTAAGTGACTTTAGTATCTTATCGCAAAGCTTAAATTCTTCTAATAATAAAGGCTAACATCGTGGAATCGGAATCCCATTGGTTATGGTTATTCAATACAGAAAGCGGCAAGCTTAGCGTTAAGCTAAGTGATTCCGACGTATTTGATACGCCTTACAAACCGAGTCAGCTAGTCAATATTCACTTTAATGAACAAATGATGGATATTGAAGACGCGACAACCTTCCAAACCGTTAGTGAAACATTAGAAGCTTACCCAGCTGATAAAATGCCTTGCGCACCGCAAAATGCAGCTCTTAATGCAACAGCGTGGTGTCGCTTTGGTCGTCCTCAAATGCCACAGAGTTGGCATTTTCAAAAATCTGATATTAGCGAATGGCCGGTAGAGCGGCATTTATGCGAATTGAACTCAGGTTTTGATCAGGGGCTGTTCTTAATTCTTGATACAGATGATGAATTTGCGACTTGCTTACTGTTAAGTGAGGGCATGCAGCTTTCTGCGATTAAATCGCTGCGCCAGTATCATGTCATTAAAGTCACCTTAAACCGCTTGTTGCCGGCAACCGTTGATTTAGCTTTATCGGCTCAATCTAACTGGGGTCAACAACTGGCGTAGTTGCTTTAAGTGTAAAGCTTAAGATTTAAGTGTATTTTTAGGCTTACTTGAGAATTTATTCAAAGAAAGAGTATTTAGCAGGAAGGTATTACTGAATTCTAATTCCGGACGTTGGTTGCGGGGGCAGGATTTGAACCTACGACCTTCGGGTTATGAGCCCGACGAGCTACCAGACTGCTCCACCCCGCGTCCGATTGAGAGCGCATAGTATAGCCATAATTCGTGCCGCGCAAGCTTTATTTAAGCCAACCGCATAGTATTTATACAAATACGGTTTAACTGCTGTTTTATTAGTCATTCTCGTTGTAATTCCCTTATTTCAGCTGGAATTACAGACAGCCACTGAGCTCTCCGTTATAATTGTCCCCTTAATTTTTCAGGCGAAGTTTCTATGTATCGTTTTTTTATTGCGTGCTCCAAAGGTCTTGAAGGGCTTTTGTTTGATGAGTTGCAAGAGTTCAATTTAAGTCATGTTAAGCAAACCCTTGCGGGCTGCTATATCGAGGCTGATTTGCAGCAAGCTTATACCGTGGCTATGTGGTCCAGATTAGCAAGTCGTATGCTGTTGCAATTAGGTGAAAAAGAAGTTTCCAGCCTGGATGAGATTAAACTGGCATTGACTCAATTCTCCTGGAGCAAGGTTTTCGATGCGAACAGAACTTTTGTGGTTGATTTTTCCGGCGGTAATGACGACATTCGCCATACTCAGTTCGGCGCACAGTTAGTAAAAGACTGTATTGTCGATAACTTTCGTAATAGCGGATTCGAACGCCCCAGTATCGATAAGCAAGACCCGGACATTCGTATAGCGGTGCGAGTCCATAAAGACAAGCTTACCTGGTCTTTAGACTTTACCGGTGACGGTATGCACAAAAGGGGATATCGCTTGCAGCAGGGCGAAGCACCGCTGCGGGAAACCTTGGCTGCCGCTATATTACTCCGTGCCGGTATCAAAAACGAATTAGAAAAAGACGAACCGGTTATTTTTGACCCGTTTTGTGGTTCGGGTACCTTAGTCATAGAAGCTGCGATGATGGCAATGGATCATGCACCAGGCTTGAGCCGCGCGCATTGGGGCTTTTTGTTTTGGCATGAACATTCACCGCAACTGTGGCACGACGTGCTAGAGCAGGCTGAGCAGCGCTTTAAAGTGGGTAAGAATAACTTTAAAGGCCAGTTAAAAGGCTCTGACAACAATCCTCATTTGGTCGCTAAAGCCAAAGATAACGCCAAACGTGTGCTATTGCATGAAGTGATAGAGTTTGAAGTTGCGGATGCGACAAGCTGTGACGCACCGTCAGAAAGTGGCTTATTGGTCTGTAACCCGCCATACGGTGAACGTCTGGGTGAGGCCGTTGAAACTTTGCTGTTATACCGCCGTTTTGGCCGTCAATTAAAAGACACCTTCCACAATTGGCATATAGCCGTACTGGCAGGAGACGAGCAGCTACTAAAACGCTTGAAACTGCGCAGCCATAAGAAATACCCGCTATTAAACGGTGCAATTCCGGTTAATTTGGCGCTTTACGACTTAACTAAAGAGCAACCTGACTTCGCAGAGAGTCAAGCTGATGACCTTGTTAACAGGGTGAAAAAGAATTACGCGAAATTAAGCAAGTGGGCAGACAAAGAAGGACTCGATTGCTGGCGTGTTTATGATGCCGACATTCCTGAGTACAACGCCGCTATCGATATTTACCAGGATTACGTGGTTGTACAGGAATACGCAGCTCCAAAAGACATTCCGGAAGGAGTGGCCAATGATCGATTGTGGTTCATGCTCGAGTCCTTGAGTTCAGCTTTACCGGTATCTGAAGACAAAATTATTCTAAAACGCCGTCAGCGCCAAAGCGGTAAGCAGCAATACGAAAAACAATCGCAGGACAGCACGGTGTTAACGGTTAATGAATACGGCGCCAAATTTGAGGTGAATTTAACCGATTACCTTGATACCGGCTTATTTATGGACCATAGACTGGTGCGTAAAGAGTTGTTGGATAAGTGCGAAGAATTGGATGTACTGAATTTATTCGCCTATACCTGCACGGCTTCGGTTCAGGCCGCCAGAGCAGGGGCCGCACGAGTGGTTTCTGTCGATATGTCGAAAACTTATCTGAAGTGGGGCGAGCGTAACTTTGCTTTAAACCGCTTACGAGGCGACTACCAGTTTATTCAGGCTGACTGCTTTAGCTGGATGCGGGAACAACGTGGCAAACAACTGTTTGACGTTATTTTCCTTGATCCGCCCACCTTTAGTAACTCAAAACGGATGAGCGGAACCTTAGACATACAGCGTGACCACGTTGGTTTGATAAAAACCGCCACGGGCATGCTGAAAGAGGACGGCGTTATTCTATTCTCTAACAATAGAAAGAAATTCCGCATCGACACTGAAGGCCTGGATAAAGCCGGTCTTGAAGTAAATGATCAGACCCAGGCTTCAATACCTGAAGACTTTAAACGTCATAAAGGTATTCATCATTATTATATTATTTCGCGGGCGTAGTTAATGTCGGACTTTTATTTGCTGATAAAATCGAATTGTCCGCTTTGTACTCAGGCTATTCAGTTACTGCATTCGCTTGACCTGGAAGAGCCGGTTGAACTTGGAGTAGTCGACATTGCCGAACAGCAGGAGCTGCAAGAAGAGTATGGCTGGTTAGTGCCAGTATTTATTCGGGGAAAAGACGACGCCGAGTTGCGTTGGCCTTTCGATGCTAATCAATTGCTGGAGTTTGTAGAGCAATGAGTTTATTACGTGTACAAGATGCACACCTGGCTTTTGGCGCAGACGCCATTTTAGACGGTGTTGATTTTACCATTGAAGCCGGTGAACGAGTTTGTTTAGTTGGCCGTAACGGTGCCGGCAAATCCACCTTCTTAAAAGCGATAGATAACGAAGTGGTCTTAGATTCAGGGCAAATACAGTGGGTGGGCGATACTAAAGTGACCCGTTTGCCGCAAGACCCGCCTCAGCAATCTGAACAGCGGGTGTTTGACTACGTAGCAGAAGCTCTTGCTGAATCGGGCAAGGCGTTGGCTCGTTATCATGAATTGTCTGCCAGTCTCACTGACTCACCCAGCAGCGCAACTCTGGATGAAATGGACAAACTGCAGAATCAACTGGACGCTATTAACGGCTGGCAAGTCAATACGCGCATAGAGCAGGTTTTAACTCAGCTGCAACTGCCGGCAGACGAAACCATGGCTGCGCTTTCCGGCGGTTGGTTACGTCGTGTCGCTTTAGCGCGTGCTCTGGTTGTTGATCCGGACATTCTGCTGTTAGACGAGCCGACTAACCATTTGGATATTGAGATGGTGCGTTGGTTAGAAGAGCAAATCGTTAATTTTTCCGGCGCCGTGTTATTTATTAGTCATGACCGGGCCTTTATCCGCCGTTTGGCCACACGAATTATTGATTTAGACCGAGGGCATTTAACCAGTTACCCGGGCAGCTACGATACCTACCTGCAGAAAAAGCAGGAAGCACTGGAAGTTGAAGCAAGCCACAACGCTGAATTTGACAAGAAGCTGGCAGCTGAAGAGACCTGGATACGCCAGGGCGTTAAGGCACGCCGCACCCGTAACGAAGGGCGGGTACGTGCACTTCAGGACCTGCGGAAGCAACGTCAGCAAAGACGCGAGCTTCAGGGTAAAGCAAATCTGGCAGTGAACGAGTCTTCACGTTCCGGTAAAAAAGTCTTTGAAGGCGAAAATATGGCTTTGCGCTTCGGTGACAAACCTATTATTAATGACCTCGATCTATTGTTGATGCGCGGCGACAAAGTAGCGTTTGTTGGGCCTAATGGTTGCGGTAAGAGTACGCTGATCAAAGTTATTCTCGGTATGCAGGAAGTAGACAGTGGCAAGGTTCAGCTGGGAACTAATCTGGAAGTTGCTTACTTTGATCAACACCGGGCGCAGCTGGATCCTGAACAAACCGTTATGGATAACGTTGGTGACGGCAAGCAGGATATAGAGTTTCAGGGCCGTAGCCGCCATATTTTAAGTTACTTGCAGGACTTTCTGTTTTCACCAAAACAGTCACGAACCCCCGTTCGCGCACTTTCCGGCGGTGAGAGGAACCGGGCGTTGTTAGCGAAAATCCTGCTTAAACCCAGTAATATTCTGGTGCTGGATGAGCCGACCAACGATCTCGATATCGAAACCTTAGAGTTGCTTGAGCAAATTGTTGCGAATTATCAGGGCACGGTTCTATTGGTCAGTCACGACAGGGAATTTGTCGATAATACGGCGACCAGTGTTCTGTACTTTGAAGGTGAGGGTGTTATTACGGAAATTATTGGTGGTTTTACCGAGCTAAACCACTATTTAGCGGCAAAAGCGGAAAATTCATTTCATAGCAACGGAACCAAAGCTGCAGCTAAAGAGTCTGACAGCAACAAAAGTTCGCAAAATAAAGGAAAAACCGCAGACAAAGGTTCAGACAAACCGCGGAAGAAGTTATCCTATAAATTGCAACGCGAACTAGAGCAGTTACCCAAAGTTATTGCAGAAAAAGAAGCAAAACTTGAAGAATTACAACAGTTAATGAATGAACCGGGGTTCTTCGAACAGCCATTAGAAAAAACCGAACCAGTAATGACTCAAATTGCCGAAATTGAAGGGCAGTTGATGCAGGATCTGGAGCGCTGGGAAGAACTGGAAAACTTATCAGAACAGAGTAGTTAGTTAATGAAATCATTTACGTTGAAGTCACTTACCGTCGCAATTGTTTCAACAGTCTCTTTTGCATCTGCAGCAGACACTTATAATATTGAAACAATTGAAACTTTGAATAATTACCGAAGCAGTATCCCGCAAAGCATTAATGCCAGCGGACAAATTGTTGGTGTTGCACGTTTCCCGGAAAATGTGGAAATTGATTTTTCTAAAGTTCCCGCGCGACTACTCACGCAGATAGGTTTTGATCCCGAAGAAGACCAAGAACTGACAATTGCTCAGTATCAGGCAGTTGTAGAGAGCTTGGGGAATCAGGCAAATAATAGCCTTCAAACTCAACGTATTGGATTGAACCAAGCTTTTATTTATAACGGAACCAGCAGTGAAGTTAATGCAGTATCAGCAACTGCGGATCAACTCGCGAATAGCGTCGATAGCTTCCTGTACTCAATCAATAATGCCAATACAGCCGTGGGTGTTACCAGTGCGCCATTCGAGCTTATTGAACATGAATATACCAACTCTGACGATGAAACTGAGACCGCAGAGTACTTTGTATCTGACTTTTTAAGTCGCGGAATGTGGTCCAACAACGGAGAATCTAGCGTCGTTGAACCAGAATCTCAGGATTACCTGGGTGGTGAAAGTGCTATCTTTGATATAAACGATAGCGGACTTGCTGCCGGTTATGAAAGCGTTGCTTTAAGTCCTGACGCAACGACTCGAATTGAAGAAAGCTGCGAAGACCCTGAAGTTGCCAACGCATCACAACCTTTAGAAGTTTGTGTATGGGGCATCTGGAGAGGCTTGCAAAACGCTGATGCGTCGAATATCGCAGCGTTTAATAATAACAGTCGTTACCGCTACAACCGTCCTCGTTCAGGTTACAATGAGGGCCGCTCTATCTATGACATTCGCGGAAAGTTATGGCAGTTTGACGCTAGTGGTGAGGTCATTGACGAAGTTGAATTACCAACTTTAGTAGAAAGAAGAAGCGACGATGAAAATGACTTTTCAAGCTACGCTTATGCCATTAATAACAATGACATAGCGGTAGGGCAAAGCTGGACTTATCATCCTGATCGCGGTGCGATTCGTATGCCGGCAATTTTCCAGAATCAAGAAGCGCTGCCTGTAACTGAAGACTCGGTTTACTTGTGGGGAGCAGCAACAGATATCAATGACTCGAATATCGCTGTAGGGCATTTAACCAAACGTCCTGCAGGAACTCTGCGAAGCTACGGCTTCTATTATGATGTTGACGCTGGTGAACTAACGATTCTTGACAGCTTCTTTAATGGCGCGTCGACTGTCGTCCGCAGTATAAATGATAACGGCGAAATGGTAGGTACAGCAGAGGTTGATCCAACACTCTCCCAGGCTCGTGCACGTGCTGGTTTTTACTATGACATGAGTGATGAAGCCCCTCAAATCATCAACCTGAACAATACGATTAGCTGTGACAGTGAATACAATATTGTTGATGCCAATGACATTAACGAAAATGGTGAAATTATTGCTACGGCGCTTAAAATTGAAGAGTATACAAACGAAGAAGGGGAAACCCGTACTCGTGAAATTCTGGTCAATATAAAGCTCGATCCTATTGAAGGCGAACTTAATAATTGTACTGACAATGAAGAACCTGTAGAGCGTCAGGGTGCAGCTGTCGGGCTGGGTTCGCTACTTGGATTTGGCGCACTGGGTTTGCTTATTACCACAATAAGAAGAAGAACCTTCCTTAAGACCAAAAAATCATAATAGGTCTTAAAATAAAAAGTAGCACAGTTTCAATTCGTTAAAAAAAGTCAATGGATACTGTGCTGCTTTTACAATTGAACTATCACCAAATAAGTCTATCAATAGTAATGAGGCAGCAAAAATGTCTCAACTCTCTAAATAATAATCTGTGAATAACAGGCGAGGGATAGATTTATGAAAAGACAAAAGCGCGATCGCTTTGAAAGAGCACATACTCAAGGCTTTAAAGCTGGTTTGCATGGTCGCTCAAAAGACAACTGTCCTTATCAAACCCAGGATGATTTTCGCTCCCACTGGCTGGGAGGTTGGCGAGATGCAATGGAAGCCCGAAATACCGGCTTATTCCGCTGATTGTCAGAGGCATTAAAGGTTAGACGAAACGCCGATAGCGAAAGCATCGGCGTTTTTTTCAATTCAAAGAGGGGCTAAAAAGTAGAAGTGTCGGTAAACAAGCCAACTTTTAAGTCTTTGGCTGTATAAATTTCGCGACCGTCAACTTCAACACGACCATTGCCCACGCCCATAAACAATTTGCGCTTAATAACTCGTGTCATATCAATAAAGTAACTGACTTTTTTGTGTTCCGGCAGAATCTGTCCGGTGAATTTAACTTCACCAACGCCTAATGCACGACCGCGTCCTGGGCCACCAGACCATGCCAGGTGAAAACCAAGCAACTGCCACATAGCATCAAGACCCAAACAACCTGGCATTACCGGGTCGCCTTTAAAGTGACAGTCAAAAAACCAAAGGTCTGGGTTAATATCGAGCTCGGCATGGATAAAACCTTTTCCGGCCGATCCACCGTCTTCGTTAATTTCAATGATGCGATCCATCATTAACATATTAGGTGCGGGCAACTTACTGTTACCAGGACCAAACATTTCCCCGCGACTGCAGGCGAGAAGTTCTTCACGAGTAAAGCTCGATTGATTCATAAATACCCTAATTAATTGTTCGAAAAAACTAGCCCGCAGTCTAGCGTACAACTGTACGCTAGACAAATCCGACAAGTGACTTCTCAGCTAAAAAGGCGTCGCCAAAAACCGCTAGGTTGATCATTATCAGAACTATCCAGTGTTCGTTCCCGAACTTTCTGGAAAAGTTCTTTAACCGGAGTGTCTGTCAGTAATTCTAATGCTTCCTCAACATGCTCTACCGTGTAAACATGAAATTTACCGGCTTTAACAGCGTCAATGATATCGTCATTAAGGTTAAGCTGATGTCTATTCGACTGAGGAATAATGACACCTTGCTCACCACTTAAGCCCCTGTGAGCACAAAGCGCATAATAACCTTCAATTTTTTCATTCACTGCACCAATAGACTGAACGTTACCAAACTGATCTATCGCGCCAGTAATAGCCAGCGACTGTTTCAACGGCTGCTCAGCCAGAGCTGAAATCAAGCAGCAAAGCTCGCCAAGTGATGCGCTGTCGCCATCTACCTCATAGTAAGACTGCTCGAATACCACAGTTGCTGATACTGATAGCGGTTCGTGGCGGGCAAATTGGTTGGCCAAATAGGCGCTTAAAATCATAACCCCTTTCGTGTGAATATTACCGGAGAGGTCAGATTTACGTTCAATATCAATAATATCGCCATCACCATAGTGAATGGTCGCAGTAATTCGGGAAGGCTCACCGAATTCACTGCCGCCCATAGTCACTACTGTCAGGCCATTTAACTGGCCAACTGCAGAGCCATGAGTGTCTATTCGAACCTGCTGTTCGAGTATGCTGCGGCGGCTCAGTTCAGCAAGATTACCTTCACGATCCCGTTGTTGCTGCAGCGCTAAATCGATTGCCGCTTTATCTATTTTTGCGTGTTGATTCTGCAGCGCACAGTCGTTGGCTTCGCGAAGCAGTTGCAGTAACTGTATTGTGTTCAACGTGAGTTCCTGCTGATAATCCGTATATCGGGCACAAACTCGTAGTAAGGCTGAATAACCATCGGTACTTAGCGGCAGCACATCGGCTAGTTGCCACACATACTGTAAGTAATTGAAGTAGGACGCTACCGGCTCATTCTGAGTTGCATAATGACCGTGAAAATCTGCTAAAAATGGGAAGAAGTTATCAAAGTCTTCGTCGTACTCGCGCAGCTGTGCGTATTCGTTACGTGAACCCAGTAAAATAATCTTGATATTAATGGGCACACACTCGGGTCGGTAAAAGAAAGCTGCACCTGAAGTCGGCGACTGACGCGGCCACTCAAATTCTCCACCTTCGATAACATCTTTCAGGCGTTTCCAGAGCGTAATGTTTTCAAGCAATTGAGCAACTTCAATAGCCAGAATGCCACCGTTTGCTTTATGCAAAAGACCAGCCTCAATCAAATGCAGCTCTGAACTGACCGTTCCTTCAACCGATTGCACACCAATGTGACCAAAGAGCCGTTCCTCAGTAACACGGTCGCAATAGTAGTAAGGGGCAGGGTGCTGATGCCCCACTAAAACAGAGGCCAGGCTCTCTCCCTGGATGTCCTCAGCCTTCTTATCTCGTATTTGTTGCATGTAGTCACGCAGCTTGTGCGTGTCGAATTGCTCAATAATTGTATTGTAAGCTTCTTCGCGCTGATCTAGCGGACGCTGCAGAAAGCCCCATATCGCTTTAATTGCTGCGTCGGCGGTTCCTGACGGCAAGTTAACGCATAGAGGACGCAGAGGATCGGACGGATTCGCCAAATACAGCCAGTCATACCAATTAGTGAATTCCCAACGATTATCCGTAAAGTAGGCATCGAGGATGTCCCGCTTTAAAAGGCCACCAGGAAATAAAGCATAAATATTAGAGTATGTACCATGCTGACGTAACGCGTTGTTTAAGGCTGTAACCGCACGTTTTTGTCCAACTAAGGCATCTTCTTTAAGTTCCGCAGGCAGCTCTTTGAGCCACTCGCTGGTTTGTGGCTGTAGCGCCAGACAGTCTAATTTCATTAAATTGTTCTTCTCTTAACTAGCAATAAAGACATGATAACAGAAATGCTGAATTGAGAGAGTTTTGCTGTGGGAAATAACATTTGGCAGTGCGACTTTTGTTATTTTGTCACTGGGGAGAACCGTCCGTTTGGCTTCAATTTCGGTATTGAGTTTTCATAGTTTAAAGCTGAACTTCGGTAATCAGCGACCTTAAAGGCATGCTAGTGGTAAGGAGTTCAATTTAAGCCTGTTTTCTCTTAAATACTTAATTGCGTATAATGTATATAACTATAAGTGAAGCGACACACGGTCAAAGCTAAGATTATCATATCCGCATTTTTTGTCTAGCAGGGCGTGGTACAAGGCTCTTATCGGTATTGGATACGCAGTGAGAAAGCTCTTTTTGAGTCCATATGGTTTGAAATATTGTCAATCATCAGGGGGCTTTGCCCCCTAATAACCCCCATAAACGGATAAATATGGCATTGTAGGGGTATAACCGATGGTTATGGCTTTGATCATTTGTCCACTGTTAAGCAGCGAGGAAAATTTATGGAAAATTGGGAGGTAATATTAACCATAATTCTAGGGGCTATAGTCTTCGTTGGCTCCCTAATTTACTACTCTAGTTCTAACTTAAATAGCTGTTTCATATGTAATAAACCTTTTAGCTCAATGAAGCAACACCGAGTTTGGTGGAAGTTCGATGGAGAGAAAAGGCCTGTATGCCTACGATGTGATAAGAAATTAGAAAAAGAGATTTCACAAGGTAACTAACGGCTTAGCGCCAACCAACCCGCCATCCTGTCTGCTTGCTTGTCGCTAACCTATCCTCGTTTTATGCAAAGTGTTCAGCAGAGAACTTGCTTCATCAACCATTGACTGTAAGCGCTTCTCTATTTCTGGGACTCGTTCGCGTTGGCTTCTGGCAATATCGGCGTAACGCCTAGCTGACCATTTATACTCGTTAAGAAACTCCAGCTCAGCAGCCTGAAAGCGGCCGTAGGGCGTGTTGATGAAATCACCATCTATATACCACTGTATATACGGCTCTCTATCAGGCAAATAACCCCGAGCGACTATCATTAGATACTTTGTAACGTGCTTGGGGGCTTTATTAGCGTCAAACCACCTGTAAACGGTTCTAAGCGATATTCCTAAGTCATCCGCAGCAGCAGGGTAGTTGAATCCGTAAATATGGACGAATAGGGTGCGGAAGTCTCTAAATTCAATCATGACTCAGTACCCGAAAGGTCTATATTCATGATTTGGTGACGATGATTCCGCATCCAACGTTCGCCTAAAGCTTCTTTCATGCTTTCAAATGATGGCTCGACGCCTAAATGATCTGCTACTGAATGCACGAAAATAGCTAGTTTTGTTCTGAAAAGCTTGGCTCCATCAGAAAACCAAGAGAAGCGGCTACTGGCAATTCTGGAGCATCTTCCGTAGGAAACTAAGCGGGCGCCTTTATCGCTGGGATAACGTTTCCCCATGTCTTTAGTAAGGTACTTAGAGAGGTACTTGGCCATACCTTCAGCAGTCGATTTAACCGGCTCTAATTGATGACGGCCGAAGCCATACTTGGGGCAGTTTTCACGGAATAGTTTCCAGAGTTGTTTTAGCTCTGGAGAAACAGAAGAATAATCTCGCTTCCTGACAGCTTCAAAATCAAAGCCAGTCCTAATGTCGGCATCAACAGCGATGAGTAAATGAAAATGAATCCGGCCGGATAGGTGGCGTTCCTGAACTTTTATCCAGGACACTGTGTTTTTTCTGAGGAAGTTCGAAGCAAAGGAGTTAAAACGGCGATTAGCTTCTTTGGGTTTATCGATGGGCTCTTTAAAAGTCAGAGTCAGAAAACCGACTGAGTTTAAGCCAAAGGTATCAATGAAATATTCAGTATTGAGAGACAACGCAAAAACCTGTTTTTTGACGTTTGAGGGCAAACTCTCGATTGAGTTGTTCTTATTTAGACAAGGAAGAGAATCTCCGCTGCGCTCCGATTCTCGAACCACTGATTCAGCATCTGAATCACAATTAAATTTTGCGACCATAATCTGCTCCATTTCTGGAGCAGGCAACGATTTTGTAGTACATTAATTACGTCACCTGCGAGTTCATTCGAAAAGTTTCTAGGTGACCGCGCCCCCGAGGTTTTGCCGAACCTGCGGGGGTTTTCTGTTTTCGCTAACCAGTTTTTCTGGTGGACGTCGCCAATCCAATTCCTACCAATTACACGCTTTTCTTAATAATCACATTAGGAGGTAAAATCGTTAAAACACTTAATTGCGTATAATGTATATTATGTTAAATCATAACTATGTCAGTATAACTCTAGTACGAAGCACTTACTTTTTAAAACTGCTGCTGTGCAAGATGCGGAAGCTTTTCAGCGAGGAAATCGATAAGAACACGCACTGCCGGCAATATTCCCCGTCGGTGTGAATACGTCATATGCATGATCCCGATGGGTAGATGCCAGTCAGTTAAAACGGGGACGAGTTCCCCGCTATTCACTGCATCGTTGCAGAGGTAATTTGGTAAAGCGACAATGCCGAGTTTTTTTATTGCAGCTTCTCGTAAGACAATCATGTCGTCGGTGATAAGCCGGGGTTTTATTCTGATATTTTTTTGCTGGCCTGAGCTGTGGATCAATTCATAACCATATCGTCCGTTGGTGTAATGCATACTTAAATGTTCGAACGTTAATAAGTCCTCAGGCTCAGTTATCGAGTTCTGATTTATTAAGTCTGGAGCAATATAAAGGGTTTGAGGAGCGTCACTTATGGGTCTGGCTATTAAACTTGAGTCTTCTATATTTTTTCGTACACGCAGAGCAATGTCGATGCCCTCTTCTATTAAGTTAACGGGTCGGTTTGTCACTACGAGCTGAATTTCAACTTCTGGATACAAACTCATAAACTCAGGCAAAACCTGGACTAACAAGCTTTGGCTTAAAGCATAGGGCGCGCTTATTTCGACTTTACCCCGGGGTTTATCCAGTAAACGCTGTGTGACTTGTTGAGCCGATTCAGCTGCGCTGACAAGACGCTCGCAGTGCACCAGAAACTCACGTCCAACATCGGTTAATTTGAGGCCTGACCGGCTTCTGTGAAACAGCCGAGTCCCCTGCTCTTGCTCAAGTATAGCCATTTTTCGGCTTATGGTGGATTTGGGCAACCCGAGCTCCCTAGAGGCTGCGCTGATACTGCCGCAGGCCATTACCTGAGCGAACAGGTAGTAGTTTGTAACATCAGGAAAAGACATAGTGAAAACCTCAAAGGTTCCGATTTTGGAACGATAGTTTCCATTTTAGCTACTTATTAGATTAATTGGAACGAATTATACTCATTGTATCAACTAAAAAATCAAAGAGGTTTCTATGAAAGTTTTACATTTGGATTCAGGTATTTTTTTAGAACAGTCTGTTAGTCGTCAGGTTAGTCAGAACATTGTTAATAAACTTAAAGAAAAACAAGATATTACTCTTGTTCACCGAGATCTGGTCACAAACCCTGTTCCTCACTTGGCCGCTGATGAATTATTAGCTGAAGAGAAGCCGCTAATTGATGAATTGATTAAGGAGCTGCTCGATGCAGATACACTTGTCATTGGCGCGCCAATGTATAACTTCACTATTCCGACTCAGCTAAAAGCTTGGTTTGACCGTGTATTGCAAGCTGGTGTCACCTTTAAGTATACAGAGCAAGGCCCTCAAGGCCTGGTAAACGGCAAAAAAGTTTATATCGCGTCTGGTCGGGGTGGTATTTACTCTCAAGGTGAAGCCCAGGCTATGGATCATCAGGAAAGCTATTTAAAACAGTTACTTGCCTTTATCGGTATTACCGATGTGACCATCATTCGCGCTGAGGGAATGAACCTGGGTGACGATCCTCGTCAACAAGGCTTTAAAGAAGCCGAACAGGCAATTGAAACAATATAACTTTTTAAAAGCGCACCTTATTCATCATCACGGTGCGCTTTGATCTGCACATCATCCCCGAGCTGCAGAATTTCGATCTCTATTGGCTGACAACAGATTTGGCAATCGACAATCTGGTGTTGGCCAATATCATTTAACCAATCAATTTCAATGTCATTTATTGCCATACAATAAGGACATTCGAACGTTTTTGGATCCGTTAAGCTCATACAAGCCTCTTATTTTCATCTGTAATCTACAATAGTAATCGAATCTGACGAAGTTTGCGTAACATACAGACAACTTCCTTTTAACAAAATAGCTGAGTACGAATGATGGCATCATGGTTCAGGCAGTCTGTTTTTTTAATTCCGTTACTATTAATGCTGGCAGTATTTAGCAACCCAGCTTGGGCTCAGGCCCCGGTTGAGTACGTTGAAGCCAAAAAGCAGCCAGTAATTAATAGCGTTGAAGTACCTACCACCCTATCCGCTCTGAATAATTCGCAACTCAGTTTTGCTGTTGAAGGAAAGTTGTTGAGCCTGAACAAGGATATTGGTGACAGAGTCAGCAAAGGAGACGTTCTTGCTAGTTTAGACGTGCGTCAAATTAATTCGACAATAGAGTCTTTACAGGCTCAGGTAGACAGCGCCAAAGCCAGTCTTGCCGACGAAAAACAGCAGCTGAGTGAATTAGAAGAGTTAGCTGAGACCGATTTTGTTCCAGCTAGCGACTTAAGACGCTCCCGTACCCGGGTTCAGGTTGCACAAGCGCAACTGGCAGAAACAAGAGCGCTGTTAAACGAGACAGAAGTTAATCAAAATTATCATCAACTTACGGCACCATTTGACGGTGTTATTACGAGTCGCTCGGCGGATTTAGGTGAATGGTTAAGTGCCGAACAGGTCGTTTTTCAATTGGTAGGCAGTAAGAACCAGCATGCCGATGTGTTTCTTTCCCAGTCGTACTACTCCTCTATAAACTCTGATACTCAGGCTTCGCTTAGCTACAAAGAGACGACTATTGATGCTCGTTTAAGTCGCATAGTGCCCTTTGTTGACGGAAATGATCGCTCTTTTCAGGTTCGCCTTACGGGGGATTACCCGGAGAACTGGGTTGTTGGAATTCCATTAAAAGCCTCATTTGAGATAGATACGGGACGGGTTCAGACTTCGGTGCCTCAGGATGCGGTTGTTCGCTACAGCGATGGCAGAACCTCTGTCTGGATTGCGGTTGAGCAGAATGATGAATGGCAAGCGAAAGAACAGTCCGTTGAACTTGGCTTACGCTTCAACGGCTATGTAGAGGTGGAAAGCGGTGTAAGTGAAGGCGAGAGGGTCATAGTACGTGGTAATGAAGCTTTAACTGATGGTCAGGTACTAAAGCTTACGGAGTCTGCTGACTATGATTGAAGCCGTAATAAAGCATAAACATGTCACCATCGTCGCCATTTTAATACTTTGTTTACTGGGCATAACGGCAGCATTGCGTATTCCGGTACAAATGATCCCTGACTTAGAAGTCAGAACGATTTCTGTACAGACTCAATGGCCGGGTGCCACACCGCAGGATATCGAAAAAGAGATACTAATTGAACAGGAAGAGTTTCTTCGCACTGTTCCCAACTTGCAACGTATGGAAAGCAGTGCCAGTAATGGCGAAGCAAGCATAGAACTGGACTTTCCTTTCGGGGTTGATGTTACCGAAACATTAATTCTGGTTAACAATGCGTTAAGTCAGGTTCCGGATTACCCCGAGAACGTCGATGAGCCTCGTATTTTCTCCGCTTCTTTTTCCAGTAATGCGTTTATGTACTTTCGGGTAGCACCAATTGAGGATAACCCTAAAAATATCAACATGATCATGATGCGCGATTACATTGAAGACAACGTTCGCCCAAGAATGTCTTCAGTTGCTGGCGTCTCGCAAGTGAATGTTAGTGGCGGAGCGCAAAGGCAAGTTCGTATCCTTATGGATAAAGATGCACTGATTCAATACAACGTATCAGTTGATGATGTCAGAACCGCAATAAGCGGACGTAATCGCGATACCTCGGCCGGAGAACTGGAACAAGGTAAACGTCGGTTCCTGCTGCGCACTGTCGGTCGTTTTGATTCGCTTGAAGAAATAGAAAATACCATTATCCGCAGAACCGGTGACAGTCTGGTCAGGTTAAAAGATGTCGCCGATATCGACTTTAATCACTTTGAGCTGAACAGTGAGTCCTGGTTTAAAGGCCAGCAGGTACTCAGCCTTCAGGTTCAGCGTGAGCTGGGCTCTAACGTCATTGACATAAAATACGCCATGCTGGACGAAGTTGAGCGCATTAACGAGGAGTTACTGCGCCCTGCCGGTATGGAAATTACGCTAAACTCCGATGATGTTCGCTATGTGGAAAGTTCAGTTCAGAATGTATTGGTGAACTTACTGTTAGGCGCCCTGTTCGCAACCCTGGTTATGTATGGTTTGATGCGTTCAGGCCGCGCGACGTTAATTGCGGTTATCGGTATTCCAATTTGTACTCTGGCCGGCTTTCTGGGGCTGTTGCTGCTGGACAGAACCATCAACGTCATTTCATTAGCTGGTATTGCATTTGCTATTGGCATGACGCTGGACAACACCATTGTGGTGTTAGAAAGTATCGAGCTTGAACGACGTAAAGGACTGAACCCTAAAGAAGCAGCAATTGAAGGTGTGAAACGAGTCTGGACCGCGGTACTTACCTCTACCCTGACTACTGTCATGGTTTTCCTGCCAATTCTCTTTATTGTTCAGGAAACCGGACAATTGTACTCCGATATTGCTATTGCCATTTCGGCATCCATTATTGCTTCGATGTTTGTTTCTGTGACTTTAGTGCCCTTACTCGCCGCTTATTTTCCTGCGCAGGCAAAAACCAAAGTAACAGACAAACTGACCAACCGAATCGAAGCTATCAGTAGTCGGCTTTTACGTTCTAAAAAATCAAAACTCAGTACTGTTGGAGTGACCTTTGTTGCAGTGGTGGCCATTTGGTGGTTTCTGATGCCCCCTGCGGAATATTTGCCTGAGGGGGAAGAAGCTAAAACTTTTGCCACTATGAGTGCCCCACCCGGCTATAACTTGCAAACCATGTCTTCTATTGGGGATGAAATACGTGATATTTTCGATCCGGCATTAACGACGGAAAACACTGAGGTTACCCGTTCAGGAGTCACTATTCCCGCGCTTAAAACCATGAGTTTAAGTGTTGCCCCTTCGAATATTCGGATTATTGCTGAAACCCGTGATAAAAGTAGAATTGATGAGCTAATGGAAGTCATTACTCAAGTTTACGAGCGCTACCCCGGCATGCGGGCCTTTGCAGCCAAAGGTTCTATTATCAGCAGTAACGATGGCGGCACCCGTAGTATCAATGTCGACGTTGGCGGGCAAGAACTCAACGAAGTTTATGCGGCCGCACGAGCTATATATGATCGCTCGCAAAAGGTTTTCGATGACCCCAGAATTCAATCCACACCGAACTCCCTTACTCTTGCCCAACCTTTATTAGAGGTTCGCCCTGACTGGGAACGGATGAGTGAATTAGGTCTGGACGCAGACAGTTTTGGTTACGCTGTTTCCGCGCTAACTGACGGGGCTTTTGTTGGTGAGTACTTCCAGGGTGACGACAAAATTGATATGTACCTGTATAGCGACAAAGGTACGGAAGTAACGCCGGAAATGCTCGATGACTTACCATTACTTAGTGTCAACGGCCGCTCCGTGGCACTGAATGCAATTAGCGAGGTGCGCGAAATTGTCGATACCAGCACAGTGCGACGTGTCGACAGCAGGCGCACGGTAACCTTAAATATAATACCTCCAAAGTCAGTTGCGCTTGAATCTGGAGTTGAAATAGTTCGTTCAGACGTTTTGCAGCACTTACGGGATCAAGGTGTTATAGCTGCTGATATTTCGACTCAGTTATCCGGGGCGGCTGACCAGCTAGCAGAAACCCAGGCCGCACTAAGTGAAAACTATGTCATTTCCATCGCCATTATTTACCTGCTGATGGTCGCAATTTTTGCGCACTGGGGATATCCGTTACTGATAATGGCAACCATACCAATGGGGATAAGTGCAGGTATTGCCGGGTTAGCTCTTATGAACGGTGTCGGTCAGCTTTTACCCGCTGTCGGGCTTCAGCCGCTGAGTCAGCCTTTCGACATGATCACCATGCTTGGCTTTCTTATTCTTATGGGAACCGTCATTAATAACCCCATTCTGGTGGTTGAGCGAGCTATTTATCTTCGCGATAAAGAGAACTACTCAATTAAAGAGGCTGTTCAGGAAGGTTTGCTGTCGCGCGTACGCCCCATAACCATTACAACCTTAACCACGCTATGCGGTATTGCTCCTCTGGTTTTTATACCCGGAGCCGGGACGGAATTGTACAGAGGCGTTGGTGCTATTGTGATGTTTGGTTTAATCGGCGCAGCATTAGTTACCGTGTTTACCTTACCAGCTTTATCGGCATTGGTACTTAAAGGGAGAAAGATCAATTCCTAGAAAAATAAGCATTATTAAGCTACTTTTCTGCTGTAAAGATTTTGTAAGCTGCCGATAGCCTATTACGAAAGCTTTCCGACGATTGAATAAGGAATATTAATGAAAATCGTACAGCAGTTAAGTATCACACAGAGACTTATATCATTATTGGGTATCGCCGCTCTGGGAACCGCCCTGATGGTAGCCTTTATGATGTTCTTACTGAATAACCTGTTGGTTAAGGAAGAAAAACGTAAACTCGATTCCGTTCTTGATACTGCTCACAGTGTGGTCAGTCATTACCACCAGCAATACCAGGATGGTAACTTGACCGAGGAAGAAGCAAAAGCTAAAGCTTACACCAGCCTTGACGGAATTCGATACGAAGGCAGCGAGTACATTTTTACACTTAATCGTGATGGAATTCTGGTTCAGCATCCTTTTACTAAACAGTTAGTTGGTAAGGATGTCATGAGTTATGAGGACCCTGAAGGAACTCGTCTTTTCCAGGAGATGGTTCGCAAAGCACGTTCGGCCAACGAAGCCACAGTAGAATACGTTTGGCAAAAAGGTAGTGACGCAAATAATCTCGTCGCGAAAGTCAGCCGGATACGCGTTTTTGAACCATGGAATATTATCCTTGGCACAGGACAGTACAGCGACAATATTACCGCTATTCTATGGCAGGAGTTTTTTAAGTTAGCTGGTTTAGCCGTTGTTTTATCCGTCCCCCTACTTTTGTTATTTGTTGTCATCATACGCAGTATCACCAGCCCTTTAAAAACCATTAATAGTGCTATGTTTGATATCGCCGAAGGCGAAGGAGACCTGACTAGACGATTGAATGAATCGGGGTCTGATGAGCTTGCCCGACTAGCAAAATCATTCAACACCTTTGTTCACAAAATTCAGCAACTTGTTCAAAATGTTCAGGAAAGTGCAAGGAATGAGAGCGAAGCTGCAAGTCAATTGACTGAATTATCAGGTACCAGCAGCCGTCAAAGTGATGAGCTTAGCTCACAAACAAGTTCTGTCGCGACAGCCATTACCGAATTGTCTTCCTCAGCTTCAGAGGTTGCTGATCACGCCCGTCAGGCGGCCGACTCGGCTAATACGGCAGACGAAGAAGCGGGACGTTCAGCTATTATCGTACGAGAATCGGTTAATAACATCGAAGCACTGACTTCTGAGCTGAGTAAAGCCGGCGAAAAAGCCCGCTTACTGCAAGACGGCTCTGACAAAATTGGAAACATACTCGGCGTCATTGTTGCTATAGCAGAGCAAACCAACTTACTGGCGTTAAATGCAGCTATTGAGGCTGCTCGCGCTGGCGATGCCGGACGTGGGTTTGCGGTCGTTGCCGATGAAGTCAGAACGCTGGCAACCCGAACTCAGCATTCAACTGATGAAATCTCATCTATTGTGGAAAGTATCCAGGGTGCGATTAAAGACGTGAGCCAGATCATCAGCGATGTTGAACGTCGTTCGTCCTCTACAAACGAGGAGGCTCTCAAAGCCGAGCAAGCGATAAGCCAAATTCAGGAAGCCGTTGCGAATATATCGAGTATGAATATACAAATTGCGTCGGCGACCGATGAGCAGAGTCGGGTAACTAAAGATCTGAACGAGAATATCACTGGCATTTCCGACCTTTCTCAAGCCAATCAGGACGCTAATACACGCGTGGCTGAAGTCAGTCGGGATTTGAGTAAAAACAGTATTGATTTGAGTCAACTTGTCAGTCGGTTTAAGACAAAATAACCTTAAAAATACAGGGGATACTGGTAATCTCCCCTGTACCTTTCAACTCACAAGACGTAAAATAAATGCACTTTTACATGGATTGTGTCTGTCTGGTAAAAGTCACCTTTTTCCTGATCTTACATCACTGCGGATTTAAAAGATGAGTCAAACAATTCCACAACAACCGATCGAATATAATATGAAAGTCGTCCGGCAGTTTACTGTCATGACGATTATTTGGGGTATCGTCGGTATGTCTGTAGGCGTATTGATAGCTGCCCAGCTTGTCTGGCCAGAGCTTAACTTCAATACTCCCTGGCTAACCTACTCCCGTCTTCGCCCGCTACATACAAACGCTGTTATTTTTGCGTTTGGTACCAGCGCTCTTTTTGCCACTTCTTACTATGTTGTTCAGAAAACGTGTAGAGTAAGCTTGTTCTCAGACAAGTTAGCAGCTTTCACTTTCTGGGGGTGGCAGGCCGTTATAGTGGCAGCCGTTATTACTCTGCCTATGGGTCTTACCAGTACGAAAGAATACGCTGAACTTGAGTGGCCTATCGACATTTTAATTACTGTCGTCTGGGTGGCTTACTTAATCGTCTTCTTCGGCACACTGGCTATTCGTAAAACATCACACATTTATGTGGCCAACTGGTTCTACGGTGGTTTCATTATCGTTATCGCCATGCTGCATATTGTGAACAGCTTCGCTATACCAGTGTCGTTTACTAAGTCCTATTCAATCTATTCAGGTGCTGTCGATGCCATGGTTCAATGGTGGTACGGGCACAACGCTGTAGGCTTCCTTCTGACAGCGGGTTTCCTGGGTATGATGTATTACTTTGTACCGAAGCAAGCTGAGCGCCCTGTTTACTCTTACCGCTTGTCGGTTGTTCACTTCTGGGCACTTATTTCCTTATACATCTGGGCCGGACCTCACCATTTACACTATACCGCGTTACCAGACTGGACTCAGTCGGTCGGTATGGTCATGTCTGTTATCCTGTTCGTACCTTCATGGGGCGGCATGATTAACGGTATCATGACGTTATCTGGTGCATGGCATAAGCTGCGAACCGACCCGATTTTGCGTTTCTTAATTGTTTCTCTGTCATTCTACGGCATGTCGACTTTCGAAGGTCCGATGATGGCAATCAAATCAGTGAACGCGCTTTCTCACTATACTGACTGGACTGTGGGTCACGTACACTCTGGTGCTTTAGGCTGGGTTGCAATGATCACTATCGGTTCCATGTACTACCTGGTACCTCGCCTGTTTAACCAGAAAGAAATTCATAGCATTAAGCTGGTGAACGTTCATTTCTGGCTTCACACTATCGGCGTCGTTTTCTACATCGTCTCAATGTGGATTTCAGGTGTGATGCAAGGTCTTATGTGGCGTGCGACAAACTCTGACGGAACCTTAACTTACAGTTTCGTAGAGAGTGTTCAGGCATCATACCCATTCTGGACAGGCCGTTTTATCGGTGGTGTTTTCATTGTAATTGGTATGTTGCTGATGGCTTATAACTGTTATCAGACAATTCGTGCCGGCCGTCGTGAGACAGCTGCAGGCAACGTCGTACAAACTGCCTGAGGGAGAGAATAATGAGTCGTTTTAAACACGAATTTGTTGAAAAGAACTTAGGTTGGTTGTCAATTTTAATGATCATTGCGGTTTCAATCGGTGGGTTAGTAGAAATTACTCCCCTACTGTTTCAAAACCAGACCAATGAACCCATAAAAGGTTTGCAGCCATACACCGCGTTAGAGCTTGAAGGTCGCGATATTTATATGCGCGAAGGTTGTAACAACTGCCACAGCCAGATGATTCGTCCTTTCCGTGCAGAAACGGAGCGTTACGGACACTATTCATTAGCTGGTGAGCACGTTTGGGAATTCCCTCACCTTTGGGGTTCTAAGCGCACGGGTCCAGATTTGGCTCGTGTGGGTGACCGTTACAGCGATGAATGGCATCACGTTCATTTAATGAACCCTCGTAATGTGGTTCCTGAATCTAATATGCCAGCGTTCCCTTGGCTTGCAGAAAACAAGCTAACGGGTGAATACACAGCTAAGAAGATGGAAGTTATGCGGACATTGGGCGTTCCTTACGAAGACAAGGACATCGCCGGTGCAAAAGAAGCCGTTCAGGGTAAGACTGAAATGGAGGCGCTTATCGCTTACTTACAATCTCTTGGCACAACGCTACAGCAGGCTGATAAGTAATGGATTACGGAACTTGGCGCGGCGTGTTCAGCCTGATCATACTGGCAATTTTTATTGCCATCGTGGCCTGGGCGTTCAGTCGCCGTACAAAAAAACAATTTGATGATGCGGCTAATTCTATATTTGAGGACGAATCATCAATAGATAACAGCGACAAACCGGAGTCGAAGAAAGATGAGTAGCTTCTGGAGTGCATGGATAATTGTTTTAACGCTGGCCACCTTAGTGGTATTAATTTGGCTACTGCGCTGGAACATGAAAAATTACACTCACATCGAAGAAGGTCAGGAAATGGACCACGAATTCGATGGGATTGTAGAGTTAAACAACCCTCTTCCTAAATGGTGGACCTATTTGTTTTGGGCCTGCTTTGTATGGGGCTTTATATATCTGGCTCTATACCCCGGGCTTGGGAACTTCAACGGCTTGCTAGACTGGAAAAGCTCAAACCAGGATGTTCAATCCTTAGAAGAGTCTCGCCAGGCAATGGAAGAAGCCCATGAAAAAGGGATGATTGTTGAGTATGACCGTGCCGTTCGTGCGGCGGAAGAAAAGTATGGCCCTATTTTTGCGGCATTTGCAGAGCAGCCAATTGAAGAGCTGGCTAAAAATGAAGATGCGCTAGATGTTGGTCAACGTTTGTTCCTGCAAAACTGTGCGCAGTGTCATGGCTCGAACGCGATGGGTGGTCAAGGTTTCCCTAACCTGACTGACGACGACTGGCTATATGGTGGTGAACCAAGCAATATAAAAACCACCTTGCGTGAAGGACGCCAGGGCAATATGCCGGCATTTGGTGAGCAGTTCAGCGATAAAGAAATTAATGAACTAGCAAACTATGTCGCCAGCTTAAGTGGTCGTGAACGTGATGCCGATTTAGTCGAAGCCGGCAAAGCAAACTTCGCAGTTTGTAGTGCGTGTCACGGAGCGGATGGTAAAGGTAACCAGCAGCTTGGCGCGCCAAACTTAACTGACGATGTCTGGCTTTACGGTGGTTCAATTAATAAAATTGAAGAAACTCTGAAGCATGGTCGTAACGGTGTTATGCCCAAGTGGAAAAACATTCTGGGTGAAGATAAAATTCACGTTATTTCAGCTTATGTCTACAGCTTATCTAACGACGAATAAAACCTAGTAAACACAGCCCCGCTACGGCGGGGCTTTTTGTATGAGGTCTCATTATGATTCAACCCTGGTATAAGCAGTTCTGGCCATGGTTTCTTATTTCCCTCCCCGTTACTGTCATGATCGTCTGTGGCGTTATTATTTATCTGTCCGTATCTCAGGGCGGCGTTTCCATGGTGGTTGATGACTACTACAAACGCGGCAAAACCATCAACGCAATTATCGAGCATGTTGAAGAAGCACAACGCCGTAATATCTCTTTTGAGTTTACTGCTGATAAAGGCCTGTTTACTCTTAAATATGCTTCTGGCCAGCCGGAAGAACTGTCTGCTCTACGAGTGTTTTTTATTCACGCTACACAAGATGAAAAAGACTTTACCCGCATGTTGACGGTTGCTTCAGATGGTACCTATCGAGCAGATATTCCTGAAGAAATAGAGGGCAAGTGGACCATAACCGTTGAGCCTTTTAATGAAGTCTGGAAAGTAAGCGAAAAATATCAACTACCAAAATCCGAGTTGACTAAACTTCGTCCGTTATTATACGGAGTTTGATTGAATGGAATGTTTTCACTGCCTGCAGCCGGTTCCCAAAGGGGTTAATCTTGCTGTTGAGTACAAAGGTTCTGAGAAACCGGTCTGTTGTGCAGGGTGCCAGGCTGTGGCACAAACCATCATTCAGCACAACTTACACGCTTATTACGAACACAGAGACACATCTCAATTACAGGACTCACCTGTTCTTCCGGAAGAATTAAATGATTTAGCTCTCTACGACAACCCTGACTTACAAAAGGAGTTTGTAAGACATGAAGGAGCTGACACCGAACTAGCAGCTTTGACCGTAGAGAACATTACCTGTGGCGCTTGTGGGTGGTTAATTGAACGTGAATTGTTGCGTCTTGAAGGTATACAAAAAGCTGTGGTTAACGTTACCAGCCGCCGGGTGCAGGTTAGCTGGTCTCCCGCTAAGTTAAAATTAAGCGATATTTTAAGAGTCTTAGCCAACATTGGATACAAGGCTCTGCCCTTCCAGCCCAATGAAGCCGAGCAACAATATGCACGGCAGCGAAAAAGTTATATCCGTCGGTTAGGCGTAGCGGGCATTGCTACTATGCAGGTTATGATGATTGCCTTTGGCCTGTATTTCGGCGTTGTCAGCGACTTATCACCTGACTTACAACGCTTTCTCTGGAGCGTTAGTCTGGTTTTTGCCACTCCAGTTATTCTCTACAGCGCACAACCTTTTTACGCAGGTGCCCTAAGAGCTTTACAGGCATCGCGTTTGAACATGGACATTCCCGTCAGTATCGCGTTACTAGGTGCCTACAGTGCCAGTGTGTACGCGACAATAACCAATACGGGTGAGGTTTATTTCGAATCCATCTCTATGTTTACCTTCTTTTTGCTAACGGGTCGTTTTTTGGAACTGCTGGCAAAAGAACGGGCATTGAAATTTGCCACTAACCGTCTGACCCTGCTGCCTAAACTGGCTAATCGTGAGACTCCCGAAGGTTATGAATCCGTTGCCATTAAATTGCTGGAAAGCGGCGATATTATTCGGGTAAAAGCTGGTGAAACCATTCCTGCAGATGGCGAGTTACTGAATAAACAAGCTCAGGTTGATGAAAGTTTATTGACCGGAGAAAGCCTGCCCAGATCAAAAAAACTTGGAGACGCGGTTATTGCCGGCAGTATTAACCAGCACTCTCCAATACGAGTAAAAGTAACTGCAACCGCTCAGCAAACGGTTCTAGCCGGTATTATTGCGATGCAGGACTCTGCTTTAGCGGTCAAACCCAAAGCGCAGCAAGTTATCGATAAAATTGCGGGCTATTTTATCGCAGCAATTTTAACCGTCGCGGTTATTACTTATTTCAGTTGGTGGTGGATCCAGCCTGATCACGCCCTGTGGGTTACTTTGGCTGTATTAGTGGCCACCTGCCCTTGCGCTTTGTCTCTTGCGGCGCCAACCGCATTAACCGGCATTATTCACCGACTAAACCGAGATGGCATTTTATTAAAAGGCTCCGATGTTCTTGAGTCTGTTAAACACCTGAATACAGTCTGCCTGGATAAAACCGGCACCTTAACTGAGGGCAAGTTCCGGCTGGTTGAGCGAAAAGATTACATAGACTCCAACACCGTTGATAAATTGGTTAGCGGGCTGGAGCTTTTTTCGGAGCACCCTCTTTCCGTTCCATTAAGCCAACTGTCTAACGCTCCAGTTTCATTTCAGAACGTTACTAACGAGATGGGTTTTGGGCTACAAGGCGAATTTGACGGGAAGTTTTACCGTGCGGGTAGTGAAAGTTATATTCGGCAGTGGCATCCGGAGTTTAAAGCTCTTAACAAGCACCAGGTGGTTATTGCCAGTAAAGAAAGCGTTTTGGCCGAGTTCAGAGTTGAAGACCAAATAAGAGAAGATGCTGCCGAAACCATTAATTGGTTAAAAACTAATGGTTATCAACCCATTATTCTAAGCGGTGACAGCGAATCGAGAGTTCAGTCACTGGCTCATGAACTGGATATACCGGAATATCACAGTGCCTTAAAACCTGAAGAGAAGCTTGCTTTTGTTACGGCTCAACAGGAAGCCGGGCATACGGTCTGGATGGTCGGTGACGGCATCAACGACAGCCCGGTTCTGGCAAAAGCTGATCTTTCAATGACGTTTTCTCAGGCATCTGACTTAGCACAAACCGCAGCGGACGTTGTGTTAATGTCTGAATCTCTGAATCAAATTAAAGTTGTTATAGAAAGTGCACTTAAAACACGCAAGATCATGCAACAGAATTTCATTTGGGCATTGGTGTATAATGTTTCTGTATTACCTGTAGCTGCTCTCGGAATGATTGCTCCCTGGGCAGCAGCACTTGGTATGTCGCTTAGTTCTCTTCTGGTAATAGGAAATTCTCTAAGGTTGTATCGAAAATGAGTGTAATTTACGCATTAATCCCCATCGCTATAATTTTCGTTATTATTGCTGTTGCGGTATTTTTCTGGGCGGTACGTTCCGACCAGTTTGAGGACATCGAACGTCAGGGACTCAATATTTTGATGGACGACGAAGATAACACCAATAAAGCTGATGATGAATCCGATAAACCCAAGCGCTGATCTTGTTACAGCCTTGCTGATGGGGCTTGCCGGCGCCGGGCATTGCTTAATGATGTGCGGCGGTATTGCCAGTGCTATGGGTATTAATACCCGACCCTACCATGTCTGGCTGTATAACTTAGGTCGAGTGTGCTCCTACATGCTTATTGGAGCTTTGGTCGGCGGAGCTATCGGCTTGTTTGCTCCGGAAGGCGGTTATACAACAATCATTCTTCGCTGGTTAGCTGTTGCATTCCTCCTCTTACTTGGACTGTATTTTACCGGATGGTTTTCAGGGCTGGTGTATCTGGAGAAGTCAGCCCGGCCAATTTGGCGGAAAATACAGCCTCTGGCTGCAAAACTGAGAAATAAACCGGGTATTTTTGCGACCTTTTTTGCGGGGGCTTTATGGGGTTGGTTACCTTGCGGAATGGTTTATAGTGCTCTCAGCTGGGCGGCTTTAAGTGGTTCGGCCAGCGGTGGTGCGTTAACCATGGCGGCGTTTGGTTTGGGGACTTTGCCAGCCATGATAGCCGCTGGGCATTTCAGCCAGTTTCTGCATCGCTTTTTACGCGCCCAGGGCGTACGCACAGCCATGGGTGTTTTGCTCATAATCTATGCTTTATGGAGCATGTTGACCCTAATCAAACCTTTTTTCTAATAAAGCCTGCAAAGCGTTCTGCTTTCGTCTAATCTTAAGAATGAATATAGACTAATTATGAGGTCAGTATGGACGCATTCCGTCACGTTTTAGTTGTTATAGACGCTGCAGATGAGCAGCACAAAGCATTGAAGCGCGCTTTACATATGGCTAGGTTGAGCGATGCCAGATTAACGCTGTTTTTGTCTATTTATGACTTTTCTTACGAAATGACAACCATGCTGTCCAGCGAGGAACGCGACGTTATGCGTTCAAACCTTGTAGCGGACAGAAGAGCCTGGTTAACCGACGTATTGAGCGAATTTGATACAGATTCGGTTCGCATTGATATCGATGTGGTCTGGCATAACCGACCTTTTGAAGCCATTATCAAAGAAGCGATAAAGCACAAACACGACCTTATTATAAAAGGCACTCAGGTCAGTGCCAGTTTCCAGAACTTAATTTTCACACCAACCGACTGGCACTTACTGCGAAAAGCCCCCTGCCCGGTTTTACTGGTTAAAGAACATGAGTGGCCAAGCCATGGACAGATCATTGCTGCCGTTCATACCGGTTCTGAAGAAGAACATCACCAGCAGTTAAATAGACGCATTATTGAACACGCGCAGTCAATGAGCAAAGTGCTGAATGCAAGTGTGCACCTTGTCAATGCTTACCCCAGCGCTCCAGTCAATGTAGCGGTGGAAATTCCTGAATTTGATGTCAGCGAATACAGCGATGCCCTCGAGCAACACCACGTTAACCGTATGGCCGCGCTGGGACGCGATTACGGCATTTCCAGCCACTACCAGCATCTGTCCCAAGGTTTGCCGGAACAGGTTATTCCCGAGGCAGCAAAACAATTAGATGCTGAACTCGTGGTGTTAGGCACTATTGGCCGCACCGGGTTAAGCGCAGCTTTGTTAGGTAACACGGCTGAACACGTACTGGACCAGTTAAATTGTGACGTGTTGGCAATTAAACCAGAAGACTTTGTCAGTCCCCTCGCTTGAGTTTAATGCCTCAGGTATAATCCGGCTCCTCAGAACTTACAGATGACATAGGTTGCAGGAGCCACTATGGCCAGTGAAAATAAATACAGTTTCAATAAGCTACAGAAACGTATTCGCCGCGATGCGGGAAAAGCCATACAAGATTTCGGAATGATTGAAGACGGCGATCACATTATGGTGTGTCTGTCGGGCGGTAAAGACAGTTACACTTTGCTGGACACTCTTCTCTATCTGCAAAAAGTTGCTCCTATTCGCTTTTCTCTGGTTGCAGTCAACCTGGACCAAAAACAGCCCGGGTTTCCGGAGCACGTACTTCCGGCTTATCTGGAAAAGCTTGGTGTTGACTACAACATTGTTGAAGAAGACACATACAGCATCGTTAAAGATAAAATCCCCGAAGGAAAAACAACCTGTTCGTTATGCTCCCGCCTTAGACGTGGCATTTTGTATCGCACAGCCAAAGAATTAAAAGCCACGAAAATTGCGTTGGGTCACCACCGCGACGACATGATAGAAACCCTTTTCCTGAATATGTTCCATGGTGGCAAGTTAAAATCTATGCCGCCTAAATTGGCCAGCGATAACGGTGAGCACGTTGTTATTCGCCCTTTGGCTTATGCCCGCGAAAAAGAGATAGAGCAATACTCCGAAGCCATGGAGTTTCCTATCATTCCCTGTAACTTATGCGGCTCGCAGGAAAACCTGCAAAGAAAACAGATAAAACAAATGCTTAATGGGTGGGACAAACAGTTTCCGGGCAGAATTGAAAGCTTATTTACGGCAATGCAAAACGCTGTACCCTCACATTTAGCCGACAGCGCCCTGTTTGATTTTAAGGCCGTTACCGCAGACGGCGTTGCTGATGACAATGGCGATAAAGCCTTTGATACAGAAAGCTTTACTTCAAACTTTGAAACTGAAGAAAGTCCTGTTTTTGCCAGCAGTATTCCAATCAAACATTTGGCCTAAACCAGATATTAAAAGAGGCTCTTAATTAAGCCTCTCTTATTGTATCTCAGTATAATCCTGCTTAACCCCTACTCTGGTTGCGGAACTTCCGGCGTTTTCAATTCTTCGCTGACTTTTCTCACAATGGGTCGATTGATACGAATCATCGCACGCAATTCATCAATATAGTCTTCTCCTCGCTCAGAGTAACTTGATAAGCCCGTAATTAAATCTCTTGCCAGAATGTCTTCGTTATCTAAGCGCTTTTGTTCTCGCAGCAAACGTAAATCCAGATAAGCACCATGAGTATTAATATTACGCATATAACTTCTTACTGACGCATTAACCGAGTCAAATCGCGCAACTTCATGGCGGCCATCTTCATCTCTTCCGGTAGGAACTAAACCACAGCCTTTGGAATAACACCATTGACCAAACAAGTTCAGTCCTTTACGTGAAAATCTGGACGTTCCCCAGCCCGATTCATTTGCAGCCTGAACAAGTACCATCATTTCCGGAATAATATCCATGCGGCGTTTTAGCAAACCAAATAAATTTTCATCAATTGCAATGTCTTCTTCCAGTCGATAATACTCAATCCAGTCCGCAAGCTGTTTTTTATCGGCCTCAGTTAACTCATTGTTTTTAAAACGCTCGTAAGTTGCTTTAAGGTAAGCCCTGTCATGCAGTATCCGTATGTTCTCAGCTTCTACCATTGGCAGTAAAAAGCGAAAAAACTCTTCCTTCTTTTCCGTAACATCGGTCATCGACATAAAATCCGGCAAGTCTCTCTGAACCGGCACGTCTGGAATTGCCGGTAAATGAGCCGTGACTGGCTGTTCAGGCGTTTCTAACTCGGTATCTTTAATAAGCCACGGTAACAGTAATGCCGCTACGCTCAGTACAATAAATAGTAGTATGGTTAATAATCGCATGTATTCCTCAAGCTGAAATATTTTCAGACGAATTATCGTTGGGTTTCTCTATAACCGTTACGCCAATAACTTCCCGATAGACCACTCCCAGGAGGTTATAAATCATTGGCAACATCCAAATAAGGCCTAATCCAAAAGGAATAATAGCCAGAAGTAACAAGCCCGCAAGAAGCAAAAATAACAAGATAAATTTAGGCAGTTTGAAATGGATGATTTTTATTGAATAGTACAAGGCGTTTAGCGGACCCACTCCTCGTTCAATAACTAAAGGCATGGCGAGTATCAAAATAACCGTAATGTAAAGTTGCGCCAAAATAGAAACGTTTGGGTGAATCAATCCAAATAATTGACTGGCGACAATGCTTAACAAAGTGCTTATCAGAGCGACAGCAATTAAAGGGAACATTACATTGAAGCCATTAAAGACATCGGCGCTTTTTGTACCGATACCAACGCTGTGTTTGATGCCCATTAGCATCAAACCGCCTAACAAAGGAGCACTGATAACAGCTTGCAAAATGCTGGAAAAGTACTGAAGTTTTATTGATGTTTGCAGGCTCTCAATCGAAAACACGTTCATCAAAATGAGTACCATTACCACATTAATACCCAGTAAAACCAAAAAACCACCAATTAAAGGGGTCAGATTTGACTTGGTAATGTTAAATGACTGCTCAAAAACTTGCCGCAACGACAGCTGATAGTTTCCTTTAAGTGATTCAACTAATGAACCACCAATTATTACTTTGTTATCATCCACAGAAATTCCCACACTTTTTTGATCAGTAAGATAAACTAGCGCCCGATATACTAGAGTATCCTCTGGTACGATCCAATTTAAATCGACAGAACAATCTGAGGCAGTCATGAAATCGCAGACAAAACGACCGGCAAACCCCAAGTTGGTTTTACTAAACAAGCCTTACGGCGTTTTATCTCAGTTTACCGGAGAAGAAGGCGACCAGACTTTAAAGCCGTTCATTCCCCATAACGACGTATACCCTGCCGGACGTCTTGATAAAGACAGCGAAGGGTTGCTATTACTAACCAACGACGGCGTTTATCAGGCTCGCCTTGCTAATCCTAAATACAAAGTGTGGAAGACCTATTGGGTGCAGGTAGAAGGTGACCCAAGCGAAGAGCAGTTAGAGCAATTAAAAAACGGTGTCGAGCTAAATGATGGAATGACCCGCCCTGCTGAAGCCTTCGTTATGCCTGAACCAATGAACTTGTGGCCACGAAACCCTCCCGTTCGTGAGCGCAAAAGTGTTCCTGATACCTGGCTTTGCCTAAAAATACGTGAAGGGAAAAACCGTCAGGTTCGCCGCATGACTGCTCATGTTGGTCTGCCGACCTTACGTCTGATACGAGCCGCTGTCGGTCCTTTTCAGTTGAAAACAATGCAGCCCGGCGAATGGCGTTCAGAGCCACCAGTTTGGTAACTTCCTGAGCTACCCTCGTGCGCGCTAAAATGATAGAATGCGCAGCCAATTCAGGAGCTATAGTCAGTTAGGGTCAACCTATGTCAAATGCCAGTAAAAAAGTCATTGTCGGAATGTCCGGGGGCGTCGACTCCTCCGTTTCAGCTTACCTTCTTATGCAACAGGGCTATCAGGTAGAAGGTCTGTTTATGAAGAACTGGGAAGAAGACGATACTGATGAATACTGCGCCGCTTCCGACGACTTAGCTGACGCTGAAAAAGTCTGTGAAACACTGGGTATTGAGCTGCACACAATCAATTTCGCTGCAGAATATTGGGACAATGTATTCGAATATTTTCTGGAAGAATACAAGGCGGGTCGCACGCCTAATCCCGATATTATGTGCAACAAAGAGATTAAATTTAAGGCCTTTCTTGAGTTTGCCGCTGAAGCATTAGATGCCGATTATATTGCGACCGGACATTATGTGCGTCGTCAACAGCGTGATGGGAAATGGGAAATGCTGCGCGGCTTAGACAGTAATAAAGATCAAAGCTACTTTTTGTATACCTTGAGCCACGAGCACATTGCACAAACTCTGTTCCCGGTCGGAGAACTGGAGAAACCAGAAGTTCGTCGAATTGCTGAAGAACAAGGTCTGGTAACGGCCGACAAAAAAGACTCAACCGGCATTTGCTTTATTGGCGAGCGCAAGTTTAAGGACTTTTTGCAGCAGTACCTTCCCGCCAAACCGGGCCCTATTGAGTCCGTTGAAGGTGAAAGCTTAGGCGAGCACGAGGGCCTGATGTACCACACGCTGGGTCAGCGTAAAGGTCTGCATATAGGTGGCATGGCAGATAATTCTGGCGAACCCTGGTATGTTGTCGACAAAGACGTCGAACGTAACGTTTTAATTGTGGCGCAGGGGAAAAACCATCCGCGTCTATACTCTCAGGGCCTTATTGCCGGACAACTGCATTGGGTTAGTCGAAATGCCCCATCGGAGGCTTTCGATTGCACGGTGAAAACACGCTACCGCCAGCAGGATATTCCATGCCGGGTTACGCCGCTTAGTAATGGTGACTTTCAGGTTCAATTTAAAGAACCGGTTGCGGCGGTTACTCCAGGCCAGTCTGCGGTATTCTACAGTGATGATGTTTGTTTAGGTGGTGGCATTATTGAACAACGCATTACCGACTTTGAGGTCAAGCTATGAACGAGTGGCAGCAACGGGTAATTGCCTTAGCTGGTATGTCGTTAAGTGCTATGGCTGTGCAAAAGCTGGCTCGCAGCGGAGAGCTTTACCCGGAATCTATTAGCAATACCTTAGTGCACAGCCTTTTACAGCAAAACCCGGACAATATCGAAGATATTTACGGCGGACTGGACAACATTAAGCCCGGTATCCAGGCGTTTATTCGCCAGGCTGGCAGCAATAAAAATAAGGACATTGAGGTTACCCGCTATCTGATAGGCCTCATTCATTTATCCAGAAGGCTCTTAAAGCAACCTGATATACTCAATTTACTGGGCGAGCGTATTACCCAGGTAAAACGTCAAAAAGAAGAGTTTGAGTTTGAAAACTACCGCATTCAGCAAAGTTTGGCGGGCATTTATCGCGAACTGATAAGCCCCCTGGGACAACCTATTCGCATTAATGGTAACCCGGAGTTTTTAAAACGGGACTCAAATCAACACCATATTAGAACCTTGCTGCTAGCTGGCATTCGCAGTGCCGTGCTTTGGCAGCAAGTAGGCGGCAAGCGTCGTCATTTCGTGTTTTCTAGAAAGAAAATGTTAGATACAGCGCAGCAACTTCTGCATGTCGCATAACCAGTAACAATTAACGATTTAATTAACCCTCGGAGAGCCAGTTTATGTTGCCCTTTTCCTCCTTGACGGCGGTGTCACCTGTTGACGGACGATACGCCTCAAAAGCAGAAATGTTACGTCCTATTTTTAGTGAGTACGGACTGATTAAATTTCGAGTGACTGTTGAGGTTCGTTGGTTACAATTATTAGCCGACGTTGACGGTATTAAAGAAGTACCTGCGCTAAGTAAAGAAGCAACACAGATACTGAACTCTATTGTTGAGAATTTCTCGGTCGACGACGCTGAACGCATAAAAACTATTGAACGTACCACCAACCACGACGTGAAAGCGGTTGAGTACTTTCTGAAAGAGAAAGTGGCAGATAACGAAGAGCTGAATAAAGTTTCCGAGTTCATCCACTTTGCCTGTACGTCCGAAGACATTAATAATCTTTCTCATGGTCTAATGCTGAACACGGCTCGCGATGAAGTATTACTGCCTATGATGCAGGAGCTGGTTGACCGGGTTAAAGAACTGGCGAAAGAACACAAAGCCGTTCCTATGATGGCTCGTACACATGGGCAACCAGCAACGCCAACCACAATGGGCAAAGAATTTGCAAACGTTGCCGTGCGTTTACAACGTCAGCTGGCACAGCTTAAAGCTGTAGACGTTATGGGTAAAATAAATGGTGCTGTCGGTAACTACAACGCGCACCTGGCGGCCTACCCTAACGTTGACTGGCACCACATTTCAGAGCAATTTGTTACTTCATTAGGCTTGAGCTGGAATGCTTACACAACACAAATTGAACCGCATGACTATGTGGCTGAATACTTTGATGCATTAGCTCGTTTTAATACCGTACTCATTGATTTTGATCGTGACGTATGGGGCTATATTGCATTGAACCACTTTAAACAGCGTACTGTTGAAGGCGAAGTTGGTTCATCAACCATGCCTCATAAAGTAAACCCTATCGACTTTGAAAACTCTGAAGGTAACCTGGGTATTGCAAACGCTGTTATGCAGCATTTAGCACAGAAACTCCCTATTTCCCGCTGGCAGCGCGACCTGACTGACTCTACCGTTTTACGTAATTTAGGCGTGGGTGTTGCCCATACTGTTATCGCATTCCAGGCTACCTTAAAAGGTTTGAGTAAACTGGAAGTGAACGAAGCTCGTTTAGCGGCTGAGCTGGATGAAAATTGGGAATTAATGGCGGAGCCGGTGCAAACCGTTATGCGCCGCTACGGTGTTGAAAAGCCATACGAGAAGCTAAAGACCCTAACTCGTGGTAAGCGCATTACCAGCGATGATCTGGCGAAATTTATTGACTCTTTAGACGTGCCCGATGCTACTAAAGACGAAATGAAAGCACTGACTCCGGCAAATTATATTGGCCGTGCCACTCAGTTTGTTGATGATCTCCTATGAAATTAGTGTTTGATAAAGACGATTTTTTAACGAACTACTGGCAGAAAAAGCCTTGTCTTATTCGACAGGGCTTTGCCGATTTTACCGACCCTGTCAGCCCTGAAATTCTGGCTGGACTGGCGATGGAAGAAGGCGCTGACTCGCGAGTTATTGAGTCAAAAGCAGACACTGAATCGGGTTGGTTAGTGACTCATGGCCCATTTGAGGACTACGAAAAGTTCGGAGAAACTGACTGGACTTTGCTAGTGCAGTCAGTAAACGAATGGCTACCAGACGTAGGTGAATTGATAACCCCTTTCCGCTTTTTGCCCGACTGGCGCATTGATGACGTCATGGTCAGTTTTTCCTGCGAAAACGGCGGTGTTGGCCCTCACCTGGATCAATACGATGTTTTTATTATTCAGGGCGCAGGCTCCCGACATTGGCGGGTCGGTGAACGGCAAGCAATGCAGGAGCATCAGCCTGCGGAAGACCTATGCCAGATAAAAGGCGAATTTAACGCTGTTATTGATGAGCACCTGACTGCCGGTGACGTTTTGTATATACCTGCTGGCTGTCCTCATGACGGAGTCGCGCTGGAACCGTCTTTAAACTACTCTGTTGGTTTTCGTGCTCCATCGAAAGCCGAACTGCTGCTGCAGTTAGGTGATATTGCGATGCAACATGAGTCATTGCAGGAGCGTTATCAGGACCCGGCTCTTAGCAGCGAAGATGTTTCATGGGTTATTGAGGAAAAGCAGCTAAGTGCATTAAAACAGTTTCTAAAAGACGCTTTAGAAAGCGATGAAACCGACGCATTATTAGCAAAAATTATTTCCCAGTCTAAACGCCCTCTTCCCGAGCCGGAGTTGCCGACCACCGCTGAGCAAATTCCGACTCTGCTCGCTCAGCAAAATGCGTTTATAGAAAAGGCCTCGGGCGCCCGTTTCTTAAAACTTAGCGACACGCAATTTTACGGTAATGGCGAAGCCTTTCACATTGTACAAGAGGCTTTACCAGTAGCAGAATGGCTGGCGCAATTGCAAGGTTCTGAAGCTACTGAAGAATTAGCTAAATTGGCAAAATCTCCAGCCGAGTGTGAGCTCATTGCCGAAGCAATTAACCAGGGAATCATCTACTTATACATTGACGAATCCTGAGTGATTCTGTGTAAACAAGAGTTGATAAACGCCCGTTTTAATACCTAAATTTATTCACATCTTAAAGTAGCGCGAGCCTTATCTAAATGGTAATGTTCGCGCAATTTTTTGAAGCAATGAGGAAGTGAAACTCATGTCTCTATACGAGCATCCCGAATTTGATCACCACGAGCAAGTGGTGTTTTGTCATGATCAGGAATCAGGCTTAAAAGCCATTATTGCCATCCACGATACAACTCTAGGCCCAAGCCTTGGTGGTACTCGTTTATGGAACTACGCATCTTCTGCCGAAGCGGTCACCGATGTACTGCGTCTGTCTCGTGGTATGACTTATAAAAGTGCCATGGCAGGCCTTCCTTTAGGCGGCGGTAAAGCTGTTATCATCGGCGACGCGAAAAAAATCAAAAGCGAAGAACTCTTCCGCGCTTATGGACGCTTCATCGAGTCTTTAAGTGGTCGTTACATTACCGCCGAAGACGTCAATATTCGTACTGAAGACATCGGCATGGTCGCAAAAGAGACCAGCTATGTTGCAGGCACGGCAGATAAAGCAGGCGACCCTTCACCTCATACGGCACTGGGTACTTACCTTGGTCTTAAAGCGGCAGCAAAACACAAATTAGGTAGCGAAGATCTTAAAGGCGTTAAAATTGCCATTCAGGGTCTGGGTGCTGTTGGCTACGATTTCGCCAAATACTGTGCAGAAGACGGCGCAGAACTTATTGTTACCGATATTAACGAAGAAGCCATTGAGCGTGCCGTTAAAGAACTGGGCGCGAAAGCTGTCGGTCTGGATGAAATCTATGCCGTAGACGCTGACGTTTATGCACCATGTGCTTTAGGTGCCACCATCAATGACGAGACTTTGAAGCAACTTAAAGTCAAAATTATTGCCGGCAGCGCGAATAATCAGTTAGCTAACCCTAAACACGATAAAGCGGTTAAAGATATGGGTATTTTATATGCTCCGGACTACGTGATTAATGCCGGAGGCGTTATTCATATTTGTTCAGAAGCTGCCAACTTTACGGTAGAAGAAACAGAAAAACGTGTGCGCGGTATATACGATACCCTAGATCAGCTTTTTGCCCGGGCACAGGACGAAGACCGCCCTACCGGAACAGTAGCTGATGAAATGGCTCGCGAAATTATCGCCAAAGGTAAGCAGTAAACGTCACTGCAAATAAAAAGCCTGAGTTAACTCAGGCTTTGTAAGATTATCTCAAGCGGGTGTCTCACCCGCTTTTTTTCTATCCGTTTTATTTGTGAGCGACAAGAGAATCCAGTAACCAGTACTCCGCTGCTTCCGTATTCCTGAACAGCTTGTTGCCAGCCCATTTGATAAAGTCCCCGGCTGTCTTCCTGGTTCTGTTTTTCATGACCAAATGTACCGGCCATGCCGCAGCAACCCACATTAACAATATCCAGTTTTAACCCCAGATTTTGGAATAAGGCTTGCCATTGTTTAGCTGACTCAGGTACGAAACTCTGCTCGGTGCAGTGCAACAATAGACCGTAGCGACTGGTACTAAATGAACTGATGTCATCAAAGTTTAGGGTATTAAGCCATTCTACAACCGTCATTACGTTAACTTCGGGCAGTTGCCCATCGCTCGCCTTGCGATACTCGTCCCGGAATATCAATGCCGTAGAGCTGTCAGGCCCAATTAACGGAATATCAGCATCAGAAACAGGTTTTAACTGCTCAGTCACTTTATCGGCTGTTTTCTCAAAGTCGCTGATAAAGCCTTTTACGTGCTGCGCTTTACCATGGCCTATAAACGGCAGTAACACGGGCGTATAGCCTAAATTTTCGATAAGCAGTCCCAATTTTACAACAAGATCGGCCTCGTAGAAGGTTGTGAACGGATCCTGCGCAATAACCACCGCTTTTGATTTCTCATCCTCTGTCAGGCTCATTACCTGCTCTGTGGTTAACTCAATAAGCCCGTTTCGGCGCCAGGCCGTCCTTAAGTTGGGCGTTGAGAATAACGGCGTATCGACATAGCCAATACCGTATTTGAGTACAAACCGGCTTAACGGATTATTAATCAGTAAATTACTCAACCTGGGAAACTTACTCGCTACCGGAGCGGTCTTTTCAATACCTTTGACCAGATAGTCTTTTAACGGACGAGCGTATTTACTGTAGTAATGATCATAAAAACGAGCGCGGAACGTCGGCACATCGACGCTGACTGGGCATTGGTTGGTACACGCCTTACAAGCCAGGCATTTGTCCATGGACTCTTTCACTTCGTGGCTGAAGTCATTTTTCCCGGTAAACCGGTTAAGCTGACGTTTCGCAAAGCCCACTGACTCCGGTTTTTCAGCCGCGTTATAGCCGGCGTTGTGAGTTAACCGTAACCATTCACGTAAAAGCCCTGCCCGGCCCTTAGGAGAATAACGACGGTCCCGCGTTACCTTATAAGAGGGGCACATAGCGGACTTAGGATCGTAATTAAAGCACAAGCCATTACCGTTACAATCCATCGCATTTTTATAGCTGTCGCGTGTAGCCACCGGTATTTGACGATCAAAAAATCCGCGCTTAACGGCATCGACAGAAATAAGCTCGGCATCAGTGTTAAGCGGCGTGCAAATTTTTCCCGGGTTTAGCTGGTTAAAGGGGTCAAAGCTGGCCTTAATTTTCTGCAATTCGGTATAGAGATGCTCGCCAAAAAATGCCGGTACGTACTCCGAACGATACCCTTTACCATGTTCGCCCCACATGAGTCCACCGTACTTTTGTGTCAGCTCGGCAACTTTATCACTGATTTGTCTGAGCATGACTTCATCTTCAGGCTCACACAAGTCAAGTGCCGGGCGCACATGCAACACTCCGGCATCGGCATGTCCAAACATGCCGTAATGCAGTCCGTTAGCGTCTAAAAGAGCACGAAACTCATTAATAAAATCAGCCAGTTTCTCCGGCGGTACAGCGGTGTCTTCTGCAAAAGCAACGGGTTTACGGCGTCCTTTAGTTGCGCCCAGCAAGCCTACCGATTTTTTCCGCATAGCATAAATCAGCTGGATACTGGGCAAATCATCACAGACTTGATAGCCAATAACGCCTTTGCTGTCTTTGCTTTTAATCAGCTTGTCCAAACGTTGGGTTAAGGAGTTAACTTTACTGTCTATTTCTTCCTGATTTAACCCGGTGAACTCAACCATGTTGATGCCATCCATGCGCTGACCTTCAACATCAGACAACAACGGCTCAACCGACTTCCAGATAATATCCTGGCGCGCAAGATTCAGTACGGTACTGTCAACGGTCTCTACTGAGGTTGCTTTGGCATCAACTAAAAAAGGCGAGTTCTCTAAAGCCGCCTGGAAATTTGAATATTTTACGTTCACCAACACCCGATGTTTGGGAATAGGAGTAATATTCAGCCTGGCCTCACTGACAAACCCTAAGGTTCCCTCTGAGCCGGCAATTATTCGTGAAACATCTATCTTTTGCTCTTCGGCGTTATAGGCATGTTTCAAGTCATAACCGGTTAAAAACCGATTCAGCGGCGGAAATTTATTACGAATACTCTCAGCTTCACCCACACAGGTATCAATAACCTGCCTGTAAACTCGGGCTATGCGACTATCCTGCCGCGCAACAGTTTCAGCCTGTTCAAGCGAAACGGGTCCGCTATCCAGTACAGAACCGTCCAGCAACACGGTTTTTAGTCCAAGAATGTGATCGCTGGTTTTTCCATAAACCAAGGAGCCCTGACCGGATGCGTCAGTATTGATCATCCCACCAAGCGTCGCACGATTACTGGTCGATAAGTCAGGTGAAAAGAAATAGCCATGTGGGCGCAAAATATCGTTGAGCTGATCTTTTACTACACCTGCCTGCACTCGTACCCAGCCCTCTTTCGGGTTAACTTCCAACACTTTATTCATGTGGCGACTTAAGTCCACCACAATACCGGAAGTTAGAGACTGACCATTGGTACCGGTGCCACCTCCCCGGGGAGAGAACTGCACACTGCTATTGTTTTGCTGACCTGCCAGCTTCATCAGCAATACAAGGTCGGTTTGATTAAGAGGATACAAAACGGCCTGAGGCAGGTTTTGGTAAACGCTGTTATCCGTGGCCGCGATTAAACGGCCCGAATAACTCACGTCAATTTCACCTGCAAACTCTGAGCTTCTTACCTGCTCAATAAAGTGCCGGTAGTCATCTGGTAACGCATTCTCAGCAGCAATCTCAGGTAATACAGTCATACTTATAGGTTTTCCGCCAGGTACATCCAGGTTTCAATAACAGTGTCCGGGTTCAGCGACACCGAATCAATGCCCTGATCAACCAACCAGGCTGCAAAATCAGGATGATCCGACGGTCCCTGACCACAAATACCAACGTACTTCCCGCGTTTTTTCGCCGTTTGAATGGCCATCGCCAGCAGTTTCTTCACAGCTTCGTTACGCTCATCAAATAAGTGCGCGATAACACCGGAATCACGATCCAAACCTAAAGTTAACTGGGTTAAATCATTAGAGCCAATAGAAAAACCGTCGAAGATGTCGAGGAACTCATCAGCCAGCAAAGCGTTAGAAGGCAGCTCGCACATCATAATAACGCGTAAACCATTTTCGCCCTGAACCAGCCCCTGCTCGGCCAGAAGTTCAATAACCTTACGGCCTTCTTCAAGAGTTCTGACAAATGGGATCATGATTTCGATATTGGTCAGACCCATATCGTTACGAACGCGTTTAATTGCTTCACACTCTAATGCAAAGCAGTCACGGAATTCTTCAGAGATATAACGCGACGCGCCCCGGAAGCCCAGCATTGGGTTCTCTTCACCCGGCTCATACTGTTTTCCGCCAATAAGATTCGCGTATTCGTTCGACTTAAAGTCAGACATGCGCACAATGACGCGCTCTGGTGAGAATGCGGCTCCTAGGGTAGAAATTCCTTCGGCTAAACGCGCTACGTAATATTCGCGAGGGCTGCTGTAGCCGGCCATCATGCTATCAATCGTCTGCTTCAATTCGTCGCTTTGCTGGTCATAATTAAGCAAGGCTTTAGGGTGAACCCCTATCATCCGGTTGATAATAAACTCCAGACGAGCCAGACCAATACCGGCATGAGGTAAGCTGGCGAAATCGAAGGCTCTGTCCGGGTTACCCACGTTCATCATAATTTTTAACGGTAGATCCGGCATGGCATCAATTTGTGATTCGGTAATATCAAAGTCCAGTTCACCCTGGTAGATATAACCGGTGTCGCCTTCGGCACAAGAAACCGTAACGGCCTGACCATTACTGATATGGTCAGTTGCGTCACCGCAACCAACAACCGCCGGAATGCCCAGTTCGCGTGCAATAATCGCTGCGTGGCAAGTACGACCACCGCGGTTAGTAACAATGGCCGCCGCACGTTTCATAATTGGTTCCCAGTCAGGGTCGGTCATGTCGGTAACTAATACATCGCCCGGCTGCACTTTATCCATTTCGCTGATGTCATTCAGAACACGAGCAACACCACGACCAATACGCTGGCCAATAGCGCGCCCTGTGCAGACAACGTCGCTTTTAGTTTTTAACGCAAAACGCTCAATGGCTTGCCCTTTTTGGTTTGACTGAACCGTTTCAGGACGTGCCTGGACAATATACAGCTTGCCGTCGACGCCATCTTTTGCCCACTCAATGTCCATTGGACGACCATAATGCTCCTCAATAATAAGAGCTTGCTTAGCCAGTGTTTCGACTTCTTCGTCTGTTACAGAGAAGGTCAGGCTCTTCGACTTTTCTATGTCTTCTATTAATGTCTGTTTTCCATGTTCTCTGTCGTCAGAGAAAATCATTTGAATTTTCTTGCTGCCCAGAGTTCTGCGCAATACTGAAGGGCGCCCTGCTTTTAAGGTTGGTTTATGTACGTAGAATTCATCTGGGTTAACCGCCCCCTGCACGACCATCTCACCAAGACCGTAAGATGAGGTAATGAAAACCACATCATCAAAACCTGACTCTGTATCAATGCTGAACATAACCCCGGAAGAGGCAATGTCACTGCGTACCATACGTTGTATACCAGCCGACAACGCAACACCGCGGTGGTCGTAGCCCTGGTGAACGCGATAGGAAATAGCGCGGTCGTTAAATAATGAAGCAAACACGTGTTTAATGGCTTCCATTACACTACTTAAGCCACGTACATTCAGGAAGGTTTCCTGCTGGCCGGCAAATGAAGCATCCGGCATATCTTCTGCCGTCGCTGAACTGCGTACCGCAAAGCTAAATTCGTCGTTGTTTTCACTTAACTCAGCAAAAGCGTCTTTAATAGCCGCTTCAAATTCTGGTTGAAACGGCGTATCAATAATCCATTGGCGGATTTTTTTGCCAGCCTTAGCCAAGGCCTGTACGTCGTCAACATCAAGCGTGTCGAGCAAATCGTGAATACGATCGTTTAAACCACTTTGCTCCAGAAACTGGTTATAGGCATCAGCCGTTGTTGCAAAACCACCGGGCACTTCAACTCCTGCTCCGGCTAAGTTACTGATCATCTCACCCAGCGAGGCATTTTTGCCACCCACTCGGTTTACGTCATGCATTCCCAGATGTTGGTACCAAACTACGTATTCTTGCACGTCACAGTCCTTAATTGATTTTTCGGCATGGAAGTGGCATCTATTTTACACGCTGTGGCCCAACAAGTTAATATCGAACCTACAATCGCTTAAAAAGAGATTAGCCAGTGCGCTATGCATTTTACATTTCAGACGGCACCGCATTAACCGCCGAGGCCTTTGGCCACGCGCTTTTGTCCATGTTCCCGGTCAATTTTGAGCACAAAACATTACCTTTTATCGATAATCAGGAAAAAGCAAATGAGGTGTGTAAAACAATAAAAAAAGCCGTTTCCGACAGTGGTGAGCCGCCTTTAATCTTCCATACTTTCGTTAACGAGAAGCTAAAAGCAAAAATTACCAACTGTGGGGGCATCTGCTACGACTTTTTAGACCACTTTATTGCTCCGGTGGAAAAAGAGCTGGGCGTCAAAGCGGAACCGAAAACACACCGTACTCATGGTGTACATAAAAACTACAACTTCAGAATAGATGCCATTAATTACGCGCTGGATAACGACGATGGCAAACGCTTAAATCAACTGGATAAAGCTGACCTGATTTTAATTGGAGTGTCGCGTACAGGGAAAACACCGACCAGCTTATACCTAGCCATGCAATACGGAATTAAGGTTGCAAACTACCCTTTAACTGACGATGACGACTTTGAACGATTGCAATTACCCAAAGAGCTAAAGCAGTATCGGCATAAGCTATTTGGATTAACCTTATCGTCACAGCGTTTACATGAAATTAGAAGTCAAAGACGAGAAGGCAGCCAGTATGCCTCTATGGCGCAATGTCGGTTTGAACTCGCTGAAGTTGAAAGGCTCTATAGCCGGGAGGCAGTACCTTTTATCAACTCAACTCATTATTCAGTAGAAGAGATAGCCGCAAAAATTCTGGCTAAAACAAACTTAGAGCGGCACCGTTATTAATGCCGCTCTAGCATTCTGAGAAGCTACACTTTATTTAGCGTTGGTGCTTTCAAAAATTTTGTCCGCCGACGCTGCAACAAAGCCGGTATACAGTTTTCCGTCTTCAATTTCGTAGCGCTTAGCAAACTCATAGAAGCAACTAGGGATCTCAACAGTCTTATCAGAAAACTCAACTGGATGACGGTCAGCCATAGTTGATGATTGTTCCAGATAAACTTCCGGAGACCCTTTGATTTCGCCGCCAGACGCATTCAGTTTGAAACCATTGTCTTTTAACTTCTGGTTTACCTGCTCAAGCGTTTGATAGCCCGGCAACTGGTTAACGCTGACCGTAAAGTGGTTAGCGCAATAGCCAAATGCAGCCATCCACGCAGCGTACTCACTCTCTTCCAACAGTGACTGGTAATCGGCATGGCTGACTTTCCAGTGCGTACCTGAATAAAGAAAGTCCGGCTTTTTAGTGTCTTCAGCCGAAACCTGAGCCACCATGTCTTTAACTTTGCTTTGCAGTTCATCAGAAAATTCAGCAGTCATTAATTCGCTGATGAATACTTTTGGCAATTCAGGGTCTTCGTGCTCAAAATGTTTTGCACGCAGTTTTTTCGCTTCAAAGTGGTAGTCACCACCCTCTTCGTAACCTAAGTCCAGAAAATGCTGTGCCAGTACTTCTAAACCAACCGGACTGATATCAAAGGTACGAAAAGCAACGTGATCGTTAACGATCGGATGTCCTTCGCCTAAAATTTGATGCACCTTTTTTGCTGAAGGTGTACGCGATAAATAATCTTGCCACAAGTTTTCAAATAACACTTCTACCTGCTGCGACATATAAAATAATACCTCTTAAATATCCGATTAAAGGAGACTATCAACCCGCACCGTTGCGGGCTGCTTTTAATGATTCTGCGACTAAAAACGCTAATTCCAGCACTTGATCGGCATTCAGCCGTGGATCGCACTGGGTGCGATAACGACTGGATAAATCCGCTTCACTTATACGGTAGGCACCGCCGGTACATTCTGTAACATCTTCACCGGTCATTTCCAGATGGATGCCGCCCGGATAAGTGCCCTCAGCTTGATGAATCGCAAAGAAATGTCTTAGTTCTTTATGTATGGCGTCAAAGTTCCGGGTTTTCAAGCCATTATCGGCCTTAATCGTATTGCCATGCATGGGGTCACTTGACCAGACCACGTTACGACCTTCCTGTTTTACACGACGCACTAACTCGGGCAATTTATTCGCCAGATTATCGGCGCCCATACGGGTAATTAATGTTAAACGTCCGGGTTCGTTGTCAGGGTTCAATGCGTCAATTAACCGAATGAGCTCATCCCCTGGCATTGTTGGGCCCACTTTTACCCCAACCGGGTTATGAATGCCGCGCATAAACTCGACATGAGCTTGATCTAACTTACGAGTACGTTCACCAATCCAGACCATATGCGCTGAGCAGTCATACGGCAAACCGGTTAATGTGTCAGTGCGGGTTAAAGCTTGTTCATAAGGCAATAACAATGCCTCATGCGAGGTGAATAGCGAAGTCTCGTGAATAGCCGCGTTATTTTCTGAGTTAATACCCAATACTTCCATAAAGCGCAACGCTGACTGAATTTCTTCAGCTATTTTCTGGTAACGCTCTTTTAACGGATTAGACGCTATAAAGCTTAAGTTCCATTTATGTACTTTGTGTAAGTTTGCCAGACCGCCCTGCGCAAATGCACGTAATAAATTCATGGTCGCAGCAGAGTGATGATAAGCTTTGATCATACGCTCAGGGTCAGGTTGACGAGCTACTTCGTCAAATTCCGAACCATTAATGATGTCACCACGATAACTAGGCAGACTCAGGTCACCAATGGTTTCAAAGTCACTGGATCGCGGCTTGGCATATTGTCCTGCCATGCGTGCAACTTTTGTCACCGGACATGAGCCTGCAAACGTCATAACAATGGCCATCTGCAGGATAACCTTAAAAGTGTCACGAATTTTCGGTGCATTGAAGTCACTAAAGGATTCAGCGCAATCACCGCCCTGCAGCAGGAACCCCTCTCCTACGCAGACATTCTTTAACTGGTTTCTTAACGCTCGTATCTCTTCTGCGAAGACCAGTGGCGGGAATTGACTCAGCTGCTGTTCTACAACCTGCAACTGCGACGGATCGGAATACTTCGGTTGTTGTTCTATTGGCTTATCGCGCCAACTGCGCGCACTCCATTGGGCCATAACAAAAATTTATCCGCTTTATCGGTGAGTAAGAGTTAAGAATGTACCTCTGTATCCCTTGAAAAGCAACGACTAACGCCGTTGCTCAAGAGCATGAATTCGTTCATCTAAAGGCGGGTGACTCATAAACAACTTAGACATAGTTGAGCGCTTTCCTTTAATGCCAAACGCCAGCATAGTGCCATCAAGTTCAGACTCTTTGCCCTGCTGCAAGCGACGTAAAGCAGCGATCATTTTTTGTTTGCCAACTAGATCGGCAGACCCGGCATCCGCCCTGAATTCCCGCTGACGAGAGAACCACATAACAATGGTACTGGCTAACACGCCAAATACGATTTCCAGCAACATTACGACACCATAATAAGCGAATCCGCCGCCCCGCTGGTTATCACCACCGCGCATTATTGCGCTGGCAATGATCCGTGCAAAAAACATCACAAAAGTATTTATCACACCCTGGATTAGGGTCAGTGTCACCATATCTCCATTAGCAATGTGACTAATTTCATGTGCGAGAACTGCCTCAACTTCGTCAGCATTCATGCTTTGCAGTAGCCCGGTACTGACCGCAATCAATGAAGCATTTTTACTGCGCCCGGTAGCAAATGCGTTAGGCTCCGGCGACTGATAAACCGCTACCTGAGGCATAGGCAACCCTGCTTTTTGGGCCTGCTGCTGAACGGTACGGAACAACCATTCTTCAGATTGATTCTGTGGTTTCTCTATGACTCTGGCTCCGGTTGACCGAATTGCCATCCAGCGTGATATCCAGAGCGATACAAACGCACCACCAAAACCAAATAACGCACAGAACACCAGTAAACCCACTGACCCTTGTGCATCAATGCCGGTTACCGCCATCACAATATTAAAGACCACGCTAACAACCAGCAAAATGGCCATGTTAGTCGCTAAAAACAGCAAAATTCTCTTCATTGCTCGTACTCCGGGGAACTTAGTCTGCTAAGTTATGTGGGGGTATTTAGTCGTATTTCAATCTTACTCATGGAAATAAATGCTCAAATCTATCTCTTCCCAATCAGGCAAATAAGGAATATTAGCGAGCTCTTTTTCGCCCAGCAACTCACGTAACGACGCCAGATTTTCGACCTGTCGCGGCATAGGCGCGGACTCAGTTTGCACGGCTACCCAGCCTGCAACATCGCAACCTTCCTGCTTTATTGACTGCAGACTGAGCAATGCATGGTTCAGGCATCCCAGCTTTAACCCGACCACCAGCACAACTCTCGCATTAATGTCTTTTACCACCTGCGGCATACGTAACCCGGGGGCCAGAGGTAACTGCCAGCCGCCGGCGCCTTCAATAACTAAACTGTCTATTGGTTGCTCACGAAACCAATCTACCGCATTTAATAGCTGTTCTTTATTAATAATTACATCATTGTCTGCTGCGGCAATATGGGGGGCAATTGCTGCTTCAAAGGTATAAGGATTGACTCTTTCGTAATCAAAAGAAGTATTAGATTGACGCATTAAACTCAGTGCATCTTCATTCACCAACTGGTCATTTTGCCAGTGACAACCGGATGCAACTGGCTTCATTACCGCAACTTGTTGCGACTGCTTAACTAAGTATTGAACAAAAGCACATGCCGCAACGGTTTTTCCTGAATCAGTGTCTGTTCCGGTAATAAAATAAGTATTCATATCAACTTAAACTCAATGCTACTTAACTAATTTAATATTAAGAATTGACCATTCAAGTGGCAATCCCTGCAAAGTTCGATGATTTTCGAAGGCATTTTCCAGCTGCTGTAAACGGTTGCGCGTCATCAGTCCGGCGTTATCAGTTCGCCTCACATAGTTGGCACCAACCCCCTTAATACTACCTATAAGTTCACGGACATTGCCAAAGTATTGAGTGTGTTCTTCTGTCACGAATTCTAAATGACGCCAGTTAACTAAGCCGACTTCATTTTGCACTCTCTCTGCGGATTTAAAGCGGTGCGTATGTTGCAAATCGTCCACTTCATTCCAGCTTTTTATGAAAGAACTGAAAGTGCCTTCGACAACGGTATTAACGGTTACAACGCCACCCTGCTTTAAAACGCGATAAGCTTCATTCATCGCTTTTTGCAAATTATCGACCCATTGCATAGACAAATTAGCGAAAAGCCAGTCGACTGAATTGTCAGCTACAGGCAAAGCTTCCCACTCGCCATTAAGCCAATTCAGTTCCGGATAATCAGCGGCAGCTTTAGACAACATAGCCGGAGCAATATCAACACCAAGGTAATGATTCGCACGGAGTAATAGGTCTGCTGTCGTTGACGCAGGGCCACAACCGACATCAAGCAGCTGATTCACATCGGTCGGCCCGAGACTTAATAGCCGGTTGGCTGTTAATCGCTGAATACTCGCGTGTTGGTGATAGTCTTTTGCCGCTTTATCGAACTGCCGCGCAACAGCCTGTTGAAAATTCATTGTTTTCATAACGGAGACTTCATAACGAGGACTTCATAACTGGCTAAGAATCCTATCTACCCGACTCCAAAACTGAGCGAGTTCGGGCGTCGACATTTCTGACGTTAAGCTAAAACGAATACGGGAGCTTCCCGCAGGAACCGTTGGCGGGCGAATGACGCTACATAAATACCCTTGAGCCTGTAATTCTGTTGCCATGTTTAGCGCGTCATCATCGGAGCTAAATAACCAGGTTTGTATGGCGGAATCTGAATCAATGGTTTTTAAACCGCGCTGTTTCAGCTGTTCCCGAAAATACTGAATGCGCTCAGCAAGTCTTCCACGACGGTCATCGCCTTCTGCGCTGCGTACAATTTCTACAGAGGCTTTTATTGCAGCGGCCTGAGCCGGCGGCATCGCAGTGGAATAAATATAATCACGACAAAACTGGATCAGACTATCAATTTCGTCATCATCGGCACAAACAAAGGCTCCGCCGATACCTATGGCTTTCCCAAAAGTGCCGGTTATGACATCAGCAACAGAGGAGTCCGCAGCTAATGAACCTCGGCCCTCAGCGCCATAAGCACCTATTCCATGCGCATCATCAAGCATAATTTTGAGGCCATACTTGTGCTTTAAAGAAGCCAGCAGGTTTAAATCACAGGTGTCTCCGTCCATGCTAAAAACACCTTCGCTCACCAGCCAGTCGCACGGGTTGGCTTTGCTAACCACTGGTTCAGGTTGGTTATGTGGGTATCGCTTAAAACGCCCTTCGCCGTGCTGCATACCGTCAATAATTGAGGCATGAACCAATTTGTCGGCGAACAGCTTTTGTTGTTTATCGACCAGGGTTGTCAACACACCATGGTTTGCCGCGAAACCTGAATTAAACAGCAAAGCTCTCGGTTTACCCAGCCACTCGGCCAGCAACTCTTCCAGTTCCTGATGAACTGTACTGTACCCGCTGAGTAAAGGTGAGCCAGTACTGCCAACACCCCAGGTATCAATAGCTTGCTTAAATGCACGCTTTATATCCGGGTGCTGGCTTAAACCGAGATAATCATTGGCACTGAAATCCAATTGCCAATGAGCGTCGGAGCTACGTACCTTTCGCGAGCGAAACAACGAAGAGTTTTTACGCTCATTAAGCCGTTGTTGATACCCCAACACAATTTTCTCCACTCTATTTTCTCTACCTATTCTCTATTAAGACGCGTCGTAGTATCGAACAGGATTCTGCCGTTCTTTAATCGCGTCTTCAATAACCGCGGTATGAACTTCATCATCATAGCCATCGCGCTGTTCAGGCTTTATGCCCAGACGCTCAAATAAACGTAAATCGGCATCTGCTTCAGGGTTTGCTGTAGTCAGCAGTTTTTCACCATAGAAGATTGAGTTGGCACCGACGATAAAACACAACGCCTGCATTTCGTCGTTCATGTCTTCACGGCCGGCGGACAAACGTACGTGCGAAGCCGGCATTAAAATACGAGCTACGGCAACTGTACGCACAAATTCAAAGTTATCTAAGTCTTCCAGTTTGGCAAAAGGCGTGCCTTCTACTTTAACCAGCATATTAATGGGGACACTTTCCGGGTGCTTAGGCAAATTCGCCAACTGCACTAATAAAGAGGCTCGGTCGGTTACGCTCTCGCCCATACCAACAATGCCTCCGGCACAGACTTTCATACCTGCGTCTCGTACATTATTCAGCGTATTCAGACGATCCTGATAGGTTCGGGTAGTAATAATGTCACCGTAGAATTCAGGTGAGGTATCGAGGTTGTGGTTGTAATAATCAAGACCCGCCTGCTGCAGCATTTTCGCCTGTTCATTACTTAACATGCCAAGTGTCATACAGCTTTCCAAGCCTAAGGCTTTCACTCCTTTGATCATTTCAATGACGTAAGGCATATCGCGATCTTTCGGATTACGCCAGGCGGCGCCCATACAAAAACGGCTCGCGCCCTTCTCTTTCGCAGCCTGCGCTTCAGCCAGCACACTTTCTACAGCCATCAAACGCTCGCGATCCAGCCCGGTGTGATAATGCGCACTTTGTGGGCAATACTTGCAGTCTTCGGGACAAGCTCCGGTTTTAATCGACAACAAGGTGCTGACCTGAACTTCGTTCGGGTTAAAGTGCTGGCGATGCACTGTTTGCGCTTCAAAAACTAAATCATTCAACGGCATCTGCAAAAGATTCTGAACTTCTTCGATGGTCCAGTCGTTACGAATTTGTGGCATGGTAAATCTCGTGTGCTTGGCAAATTATGGTCGACTAGAATAATCCAGCTCGATACACTGTCAATATACTTTCAGTTTAATACTTTACAATAGTTTATTTTATGAGCAAAAGCGATATTGAGTTTGATCGACAGCACATTTGGCACCCATACACCTCTATGCTGAACCCCTTACCTGCTTATAAAGTTGAGTCTGCAAAAGGGTGCAGATTAACTCTGGATACCGGTCACGAGGTTATTGATGGCATGTCTTCCTGGTGGGCTGTTATTCACGGATACCGCAATCCACGCTTAGATGCCGTTGCTCACAATCAAATAGATAAAATGAGCCACGTTATGTTTGGCGGTATCACGCATCAACCCGCGATTGATCTTGCGCGACGTCTTATTGAACTGACTCCTGAGCCTCTACAACGAGTATTTATTGCCGATTCAGGCTCTGTCAGCGTTGAAGTTGCCATAAAAATGGCCTTGCAGTTCTGGCTGGCGCAAGAACGTCCGGAGAAGCACCGACTACTAACCATAAAAGGCGGCTACCACGGCGACACGTTTAAAGCGATGTCGGTTTGCGACCCGGTCAACGGCATGCACCATCTTTTTAACAAAGCTATTAACTCCCAGCTTTTTGCTGAAGCCCCCAGGCTAACCCCGGACGATGACTGGGCAGAGACTGCTGGTGACGAACTCAGACACTGGTTTGAGCAACACCACCATGAGTTGGCGGCGGTTATTCTTGAACCTGTTGTTCAGGGAGCCGGTGGTATGCGTTTTTATCACCCTGAATACCTAAGGCTAATACGCCAGCTTTGCGACAACTTTGACGTATTACTGATAGCGGATGAAATTGCAACAGGGTTTGGTCGTACCGGCAAGTTATTCGCCTGTGAACACGCTGGAATTACGCCTGATGTTCTCTGCGTTGGTAAAGCTCTGACCGGTGGTTACATGACGCTGGCAGCCACGCTAACCACGAAACAGGTAGCAAAAACCATTGGTCACGGCCCCGGCGGAGGCGCATTAATGCACGGCCCTACTTTTATGGGGAATCCTTTAGCCTGCGCGGTTGCGGCTGAGTCGCTGGCGATTATTGCTGAGGGTAAGTGGCAGCAACAGGTTGCTGAAATCGAAGCTCAGTTAAAGCAGCAACTTCTTCCCCTGGCTGAATGTGATGCAGTAAAAGACGCGCGAGTTTTTGGGGCTATTGGCGTCTTAGAAATGCACCACCCAATTGATGTCGCCGTTGCGCAGAAACGTTTTATTGAATTAGGGGTGTGGATACGCCCGTTTGGACGCTTACTTTATATTATGCCGCCTTATGTTATTTCTAAGAACGAACTCAGCTGTTTAATTCGCGCCATGAAAGACTATGCTGAAACTCAGAGTTCTATTAAGGCTTAATAACCAAAGAAATAAAGTGATAAGCCACCTAAACAGCTCATGATCAGTATCAGGATATTGATCCACAGGTGCTGCTTGTCCTGGCGAAAAAGAACATAATTGAGAACAAAGCTGAGCAGACTCACGCATAGCCCAATAACCAAAAGGATGACAAATAAGTCACCTAATGTAATGTGCCAGTAGTCACGCACAGATACACCGAAAATTTCAGTTAAAATGGTGTTACGTTCGGGTTTAGCATAATTAAAGACAACGGCGGCAATAACAAAAATAAGCCAGCCAAAAATAGACAACCATCCCAGAACGCGTGACCAAAATGGTACCTGCTTTAAATCCGCTAAGGATCCCCTTTTCATAATTTTTCTCTCTGTTCTCAGGGGTTATACTTGAGTCTGCGCCAAAGCGCGGTAACATAGCAACCTTTCTATAGCAAAATAGTGTAAATTTCGGAGAAAACCAACTCATGTCGTATGCTTCTGTAGTGGATGTTCTGACGGGAAAAGTCGCTGTCGATGAAACCGTCACAGTCCGGGGCTGGGTCCGCACCCGCCGTGACTCTAAAGCCGGTATTTCATTTATTAACTTGCACGATGGCTCATGCTTTGATGCCATTCAGGCCGTGGTTCCGGCAGAACTTCCCAATTACAGTAATGAAGTGCAGAAGCTGACGACCGGTTGTTCTGTAGCTATTACCGGTGTTGTTGTTCCATCTCAGGGCAAAGGTCAGTCATTTGAGCTGCAGGCAACTAAAGTTCATGTATACGGCTGGGTGGAAGATCCGGATACCTACCCTATGGCTCCCAAGCGTCACAGCATGGAATATTTACGTGAATACGCACATTTGCGTCCGCGCACCAACATTACCGGTGCGGTCATGCGTGTTCGTAATGCATTATCCCAGGCTATTCACCGCTTCTTCCATGAGGAAGGTTATTTGTGGGTGAGTACGCCAATTATTACGACTTCCGATTGTGAAGGTGCCGGTGAGATGTTCCGTGTTTCAACACTGGACATGCTGAATATTCCGAAAACAGATAAAGGCGAAGTCGACTACTCTGAAGATTTTTTCGGCAAAGAAGCCTTTTTAACCGTTTCCGGGCAGCTAAACGTTGAGTCTTACGCCTGTTCGCTGTCTAAAGTTTACACCTTTGGGCCGACATTCCGCGCCGAAAACTCGAACACCAGCCGTCACTTGTCTGAATTCTGGATGGTAGAACCCGAGCTGGCGTTTGCTACTTTAGATGATGTTGCCGGCTTAGCCGAGGCCATGCTTAAGTACGTGTTTAAAGCCGTGCTTGAAGAGCGTCCGGACGACATGGCTTTCTTTGCCGAGCGCATTAACTCTGACGCTATCAGTCGGTTAGAAGCCATTGTTAATAATGACTTCGTTCATATGGATTACACCGACGCCATCGAAATACTGAAAAACTGCGATAGAAAATTCGAATATGCGGTTGAATGGGGTGTGGATTTACAATCAGAGCACGAGCGTTATTTAGCTGAAGAGCATGTGGGGGCGCCGATTATTCTGAAAAACTATCCGCGTGATATTAAAGCCTTTTATATGCGCCAGAACGAAGATGGCAAAACCGTTGCTGCTATGGACGTTTTAGCGCCGGGTATTGGTGAGATTATCGGTGGTTCCGCCCGTGAAGAACGTTTAGACATTCTTGACCAGCGGATTGAGGAAATGAATCTGCCAAAAGAAGAATACGGCTTCTACCGCGATTTACGTCGTTACGGTACCGTTCCCCACGCCGGCTTTGGTCTGGGTTTTGAGCGCTTAGTGGCTTATGTCACCGGCGTACAGAATATTCGTGACGTTATACCCTTCCCCCGGGCTCCGAAAAGTGCTGAATTTTAATCCAGCACTAAGTCATTGCCGTTCATGAAAAACGGTGATGAATCTTTTTGAGGCTTTATTGGCGTAGGGACAGCAGGTGTCCCTACGTACAGAAAGCCGACAATGGCATCGTCTACAGATAACCCCAATTGTTCCTTGATAAAGTCGTCCTCTGCCATCCATCCAGTACGCCAAATAGCACCAATACCTTGCGCAAAAGCCGCTTGCTGCATGCCGTGAGTTGCGCAGGCAACCGTACAAAGCTGCTCATCACGGGGGACTTTCGGGTGTTCCTGAAAACGCAGACAAGAAACAATTATCATTGGTGCCCGAAAAGGCAGCTGCCCAGCCTGCTCTATGACCGTTTCCGAAAAGTCATTAAGGCGCGCCGCCTGCTGGTAGATATCTGCCAGAACCTGCCTCTCTTTTCCCTGAAACTGAATAAACTGATATGGCGTTAGTCCCATATGATCAGGCGCGCGAACAGCTGCGGCTTTAATTAATTCCAATTGCTCTACAGTAGGACCCGGTTCACTCAAACGCGGCATGGAGGAACGACTGGTTAATAGTTCTTCGGCATTCATACTTCAACCTTATTCAATGTGTAACGGTTAGTTACATTCTCTGGCTGGTCTGTCACTCATACATTCGATATGCTAGAGCCTGTTTTAATTAGCAAATGAGAATCTAACTATGCGTTCAGTCGGGTCAATCTTCAGTTATTTGTGGAAAATAATCAACGGTACGCGCAAGGTCATTTTGAACCTTGTGTTTTTTTTAATACTAACGATTTTTCTCGTCAGTATATTTAGCGGAGAAGATCCTATCGAAGTGCCGGAAAATGGCATTCTGGTTTTGAATCCGAATGGTATGTTGGTGGAAGAAAAGTTCTGGGTTGATCCTGTTAGTAAGGTTCTGAACGAAGCCATGGGAGCTAACGATGAAGTTCCTGAGGTTCTGTTGTCTGATGTGGTCGATTCAATTGAAAAAGCCAAAACAGATGAACGTATAGGCGCACTGTATTTAAACTTACAGAACCTCTACCCAAGTGGGCTTAATAAGTTACAGGTAGTTGCTGAGGCTCTTGACGATTTCCGTACATCGGGTAAACCCATTATCAGTAACGCCGATTACTACGAGCAACATCAATATTACCTTGCAGCACACGCCGACCAATTGTATCTAAACCCAATGGGCGGAGTTGTATTTGAAGGGCTTGACTACACTCAACTTTACTTCAAGGACTTACTCGACAAGCTTAAAGTTCAGCCTCAAGTCTTTAAAGTCGGTAAATTTAAAGCAGCGGTTGAACCTTTCATTCGTAACGACATGTCTGATGAAGCACGCGAAGCCAATGAGTTTCTTTATTCAGCCTTATGGAATAGCTTCCGCACCGATGTCGCAGCAGCTCGCAACATTAATCCGTTAGTTACCAGCGGTAAAATTGATGATTACATGTCTGCGTTTAACAGTGCCAACGGCGACATGGCCAAAATGGCGTTAGAAACAAACATGGTTGATGCTTTGCGTACTCGTACCGAAGTCAGAAACGAGCTCATCAATTTAGCCGGATACGATAAAGAAGAAGATACCTTCCGTCATATTACCTACGACAACTATCTGGAGACTGAAATGGAAGTCCCGGAAAACTTACAACCGACAGATCGTAGTCAGATAGCAGTTGTTGTTGCCCGCGGGCAAATCGTTAACGGTTCGCAAAAAGCAGGTATGATTGGTGGCGACAGCACCGCAAAACTGATTCGTGAAGCGCGCAATAACAAGCAGACGAAAGCGATTATACTGCGCATAGACAGCCCCGGCGGTAGCGCCTTTGCCTCTGAAATTATCCGTCAGGAAATTCTTCAGGCAAAAGAAGCCGGTATTCCGGTTGTAGCTTCTATGAGTACAGTCGCAGCTTCTGGTGGTTACTGGATCGCAGCAGATGCCGATAAAATAGTGGCCGCTCCAACCACTATTACCGGCTCTATCGGTGTTTTCGGTCTGTTAATGACTTTGGAAGACAGTTTCGCTGCTATTGGTATTCATAGTGATACGGTAAGTACCACCGAAATATCCAGCTTAAACCCGCTGGAAGAAATGACCGACTATCAAAAGAATCTGGTACAAAGCTCAGTTGAAACCACTTACGAGGACTTTTTAACTATTGTCAGCAATGCGCGCAATATGTCCCGCGACGACGTACACGAGGTTGCTCAGGGTAGAATCTGGACGGGTAAACAGGCAATGGAACGCGGCCTGGTCGATCAATTGGGTAATTTTGATGACTCAGTAAATGTTGCAGCACAACTTGCAGCTATCGATGACTACGATGTGAAGGTCATTCAACAAGAATTGTCTTCCAAAGAACAGTTCTTTGCTGACTTGTTCAATAGTACGTCAGAATATATTCCAGCTCCGAGCGTCGGTGGTGAGGCGAAACATTGGTTGATGGGCACATTGAATAAAGTGAAAACTGAAACTGCGGTTTTACAAAACTTTGATGACCCTAAAAATGTTTACTCTTATTGTGCACTCTGCCCTCAACCGCGATAGAATTATCGCGATTATTTCGCAGAGCACAGGAGTGAACTTTGCCTCGTAAAAAGATTTATGTCGCATACACTGGCGGCACCATTGGTATGAAAAAATCAGCTCAGGGTTATGTTCCGGTTGCCGGACACCTGAGCCGATGCGTTGAAAACATGCCGGAGTTTTTCCGGGAAGAAATGCCCGAATTTACCATTAATGAATATTCGCCATTAATGGACTCATCAAATATGACGCCATCTGACTGGGTAACTATTGCTCGTGATATAGAGAAAAATTACGACAATTACGATGGTTTTGTCATTTTGCATGGTACCGACACCATGGCCTATACGGCGTCTGCTCTCTCTTTTATGCTACAAAACCTGAGCAAACCCGTTATTGTAACCGGCTCACAAATACCTTTAGCCGCCTTGCGCTCTGATGGCCAGACCAATCTGCTCAATTCACTTTATGTGGCCGCGAACTATCCCATTCCTGAAGTTGGTTTATTCTTCAATAATACGCTTTACCGGGGAAACCGCTCGACCAAAGCGGACGCAAACGGGTTTAAGGCTTTTGCCTCCCCTAACTACCCTTCCTTACTTGAAGCCGGAATCCAGATTCAATTAAACACGGGAGAGTTGTCAGAACCCTCCAACCAGCCGTTAAAAGTCATTGAAATGACTCCTCAACCAATTGGTGTGGTCATGCTTTACCCGGGGATTTCCGCTGACATTATAAAGAACCAGCTACAACAGCCGGTAAAAGCCATGATTTTACAAAGTTATGGTGTTGGCAATGCGCCACAGGACGATGCCCTGCTAACTAGCCTGAAAGAAGGCATTAACCAGGGGATTACCATTCTTAACTGTACTCAATGTTTTCGCGGCCGAGTCAATATGGACGGCTACGCGACCGGCAATGCCCTGGCTGAAATCGGCATTGTGTCCGGCTCAGATATGACCATTGAGGCGGCACTGACTAAATTGCATTATCTGCTGTCACAAGACTTAAGCATGAGTAAAATGCAGAAATTGTTACAGAAGAATTTACGCGGCGAATTAACTCCGCCATAATTTGACGCAGCTTAAATAATAATAAGAAAAACTATGGCAAACTCATCACCTGCGTTCGCAACCCGATTAGGGTTTATATTAGCTGCCGCTGGCTCAGCGGTTGGCGTTGGTAATATTTGGGGCTTCCCTACTCAGGCCGCCAGTAATGGCGGTGGTGCCTTTCTGTTGGTGTATCTGGTTATGATTATTTTACTAGCATACCCTATGCTGGTAGCCGAAATAACCATTGGCCGCATACGGCGTCAGAACCCAATAGAAGCATTACGTAACTTATCCGATAAGCCTTTCTTAAGAGGCTCAGGTGCTATCGCCGGGGTCATTGGCCTTATAGTCTTGAGCTTAATATTGAGTTTTTACGCCATAGTATCGGGGTGGCTTGTTTCTTATATGCTGGCACCACTGATGGTTTTAATGGGGCAGCCTGAAACCGCTCTATGGTTTACTGAGTTTTCAGTATCCCGAAACATAACCACCATGATATTTTTTATGCTGCTAACGGTTTATGTCGTACGCTCAGGTGTAAACAACGGCATAGAACGCTGGTCCAGACGGTTAATGCCATTATTGTTTATATTGTTGATTGGCATGTCAGCTTACATTTTAACGCAAGACGGCGCGATACAAGGCCTGAAGATGTACCTGGTTCCTGATTTCTCAACCATTACAGATCCGAACCTGATTATTCGGGCCATGGGGCAGGCATTCTTCTCATTATCCCTCGGTGTTTGCGTGATGATGACGTACGGTGCATACCTTTCAAACTCCGAGAACATACCCAAAACCGCAGCCTGGGTAGCAGGCATTGATACCAGCGTTGCGTTTTTAGCTGGCCTACTTATTTTGCCAGCTATGTTCGTAGCACAAGCTAATGGTGTCACCATTTATGCAGACGATGGCACCCTGCTCTCCGCCGATACTTTAGTTTTCACGGTATTACCGGCTATGTTTGATGCTCTGGGGTACGCGGGCTTATTCGTTTCTTTCGGCTTCTTTCTACTCATGGTTATTGCTGCTATTACCTCATCCATTTCTATGCTGGAAGCACCTGTCAATGCGCTAAGAGAGGAAGCAAACTGTGATCGTAGCAGCGGTGTCTGGATCATTGCGCTTATCGTGACTGCCATTTCCACGGTTATCATTTATAACTTTGAATTACTGTTCGGTGCAGTTATTACGTTTAGCACCGTTTATATGCAACCAATAATGGCACTGGTATTCGGCATAATGCTAACTTGGGTATTACGCCAGAATCATTTATTAAAAGCGTTAAAGCAAGGCTCGCCGGACATCGATAAAAGCTTATTCTGGAAGATATGGCCGTGGTACGTAAAGTTCATTTGTCCGATACTAATTCTGCTGGTTATCTGGCGTGGTTAATAATCGTTGGGAAGGCTCTTCAACTTATTGAAGAGCCTTTTTTCTAAAAAAGTTAGATAACAAACATGTCCATAAATTCGTTAACCCCGATATTTTCAAAAGACTGCTGCTGACGGCAGTGGTCAAAAATAGATTTAACCCGCGGCTCAGGAAAACGAGTCGCTAAATTCGCTTTAAACTTGCTTTCAAGCACAGGAAAGCCCTCTTCCCGGCGTCTTCTGTGCCCTATCGGATATTCCACCACAACCTTTTCAGTATGAGTTCCATCTTTGAAAAACACCTGCAACGCATTGGCTATAGAACGCTTTTCCGGGTCGTGATAATCCTGACTATATTGCTTGTTCTCAATCACTTCCATTTTTTCACGTATGGTATCAATAACCGGGTTATTTTCGTGGAAGCCATTTTCGTAATGATCCGCCGTTAGCTCACCAAAAATTAAAGGCACTGCAGTCATGTATTGCAAACAATGGTCTCTGTCTGCTGGATTAGCCAGCTTCCCGTGTTTTGAAATGATTCGAATAGCTGACTCATGAGTCGTTATTTCAACTTTCTCAATATCATCAATTCTGCCTTTAACTTCTGAATGCAATGTCACAGCAGCTTCACAGGCAGTCTGAGCATGAAACTCAGCCGGGAAAGACAATTTAAATAAAATATTTTCCATAACGTAACTGCCGTAGTCACGCTGAAATTTAAATTTCCAATCTTCCTTCGGTTTCAACTGCTGATCTTTATTAGTTTTATTAAACAGTACATCATAGAAGCCCCACTGCGGAGCTGTTAGTGCCCCGGGAATACCCATTTCACCGCGCATCGTTATGTCGGCCAAACGTACAGCTCTTGATGTGGCATCGCCCGCCGCCCAAGATTTACGCGAGCCGGCATTAGGTGCGTGACGGTAAGTTCTTAACGACTGACCGTCAACCCAAGCTTGCGAGACAGCAGCCATAACCTGCTCTCTTGAGCCGTCCATTAACCAGGTAACCACAGCTGTAGAGGCCACCTTCACCAACACAACATGGTCCAGACCAACCCGGTTAAAACTATTTTCTATGGCTAAATTTCCCTGAATTTCATGAGCTTTAATCATCGCTTCTAAAACGGTTTTCATGGTTAAAGGCTTCTCGCCTTTAGACACTCGCTTTTGCGAAATATAGTCAGCAGTTGCCAGTATGCCGCCTAAATTATCGGAGGGGTGTCCCCACTCGGCTGCCAGCCAGGTATCATTAAAGTCCAGCCAACGAATAATACAACCTATATCCCAGGCTGCTTTAGCCGGGTCCATACGGAACTGAGTACCTGGTACCCGTGCGCCGTTTGGAACCGTAGTTCCTTCAACCAGGGGACCTAAATGTTTACTGCACTCAGGGAAGCGCAGTGCTAATAAGCCACACCCCAGGGTATCCATCAAGCAGTTACGAGCGGTATTCCACGCTTCCTCACTGTCTACTTTGTAATCGATAACGTAGTCTGCAATGGTCTGAATGACTTCGTCGTAGTCGGGACGTTCATTACTTTCAACGGTTGTACTCATCACTGACTCCTTAGTTAATTTTATTATCGGAACTGACTGTTCGTTTGTTTATATGTACCCTGGAAAGGGCTTTTTTGATCGCCATGAATTGTTAAGAAACAAGAAGAAAAGGATAAAAAAAACCCGGAACCAATCCAGATTGTTCCGGGTATAGGGGAATGGCTCAAGGTTGAGCCGTGCGCTAACTCATGACAAAAATAATGCATTAGGTCGCATAAAATTTGTTCAGTAAACTTCAGTGTAGACAATATCAAAGGGATGTCTAATATTTTTAAGAGTTTTTTTATCTTACTGTTTTTGAAAAACTTTAACTAAAAAGAACACAGGTTATACACAACTAATTAAGAGTTAGTAAACAGCTTATAATAGTTGGCTGTCGTAGTCTTAGCGACCTCTTCTAAGGTAATGCCTTTTACGTCAGCTACGCATTTTGCAACGTCGACAACATAGGCTGGCTGATTCTCTTTACCACGGTGAGGCACCGGCGCTAACCAGGGACTATCGGTTTCAATTAAGAGTTTCTCCAGTGGCAAGGCTTTGATCGTGTCACGCAATTCCTGAGCGTTCCGGAACGAGGCTATACCGGAAATAGAAATAAAAAAATCGAGATCATCAATGGCTTTTTTTGCCATCTCAAGAGACTCAGTAAAACAATGCAAGACACCACCTGGCTTTTCAGCATGGCCGTTTCTTAATAACGACAAGGTGTCCTCCTGAGCGTCACGCGTATGAATAATTAGTGGTTTATTGACATCGTTGGCTATTTCAATATGTTGCTCGAAATTTTCCTGCTGTAGCACTTTTGATTCAGGATGGTAAAAATAATCGAGCCCCGTCTCTCCTACCGCAACAACGCTATTCAGTGCTGTTAACTCGCGCAATTTTGCACCTAACTCAGCTATTGGAGTCTGACTGTCTTTCACATACAAAGGATGCACACCACACGAAATCGAAACATCATCGAATTCGGCCACAGCCGCCTGCATGGCTGGAAAGTCTTCGAGGGTAACGCAAACACACAGCATGTGCTCAACCTTATTAGCACGCGCTGCTGCGACAATTTCTTTTAGATCGGCCCCCGCTTTTTCCGGATTGATTTTATCCAAATGACAGTGTGAGTCGACGAACATAGATAGCTCCACTTAGCGTTGATTTGAGTGACAAAAGTCGTTAACCAGTTGGTTGAAGAGTTTACCATATTCGCTTGTATGATGGCGGCAAAGGTAACGAAGATGATGAATCAAGGCTTGCTGTGAGGGCAAAACCGCGACCGCCAACCAGTTCTTTAGCTCTCGAACCTCAAAACGAAACACCACGCTCACATCTAAACATAGAGGTTTACCTTCTATATCCGGGCATTGGAACTCTAATTTGGCTCTGTCATCTACCGCGATATCAGCCGTTTCGCTGTTAACCAGCAGAGTAAAGGACTGAAACTCAGGAACAACATGAGCAGCAAGCTCTGTTGCGGATTGTGGACTTAATTTTAACGTCAACATGAGAACTCCGTTTTACGGAGTCTCTATGCTGAAAGAGTATTCGACCAGCGACTCCAGGCAAAACTTAATAATAACGGCAAATTGATACCGGTTGACCCCTGATATCGCTGACGTAGCTGTCGGCATTCGGATACCCATTCACTCAGTTGCGCGACACTGACCCACTCATAGTTGCTGATTTGCTGTAATTCGTCCGCCAGTTGTTCATAACGCAAACGCGTAGCCGCGGCTCGTTGGCTAATCAATAGCCAATCCATTAGTAAGTTCTCGGAAACATCCAGCCAGCTTAATGCGCCATCTTTATCTTTTAACAGGGGTAATTCCTGCTGCCCCCGTAGTCCAGCCAGAAGCTGTCCGGCAAAAGTCACCTGCTCGTCGCTTTGTACGGTTGTCGGGTAGGCAATGCTCAGCCACTGCATGCGGCTTCTTAAGGTAGGAAGTAAGCGTTCTGCGTCTTTAGTTGAAACCAGCCAATGTGTATCGGCAGGAGGCTCTTCCAGAACTTTCAGCAGTGCGTTGCCAGCCTGTTCTGTCATTTTCTCAGCTTCGAGTATGACCGCGACTTTTAATCCGCTCTGGTTCGCTGTCTGCGTTACGTTTTGTTGCAGTTCGCGTACCGTATCAACACCAATTCGATTAACTTGTGCGCCATCAATAGTCCAGGTGTCTGGATGATTACCCGATAGGTAAAGTAAACAGGACTTACATTTTCCGCAGGCACTTTTACCCGGTTGCTTGCACAATAAAAACTGATTCAGGCGCTGAATAAATTCGGTGGAACCGCCCTCAACATTATGTTGTAAGTAATAAGCATGAGCCAGGCGCCCGGCCTCGGCACTTGCTACTAGTCTCAACCAGGGTTCTCGCAGCCACGGAAAAGCCATTAAAACAGATACTCCTCAATTGCTCTCAATATTGACTGATGTACATCCAGCATCGACTGGTTTGCATCAATAACAATAATGCTCGGATCTTTAGCTGCAATATTCAAATAGCGTTGCCGGGTACGTTGAAAAAAGGCTAAATCTTCTTCTTCAATGCGATCCAGTTCGCCTCGCTCACGCGCTCGTTCAAGACCTTTCTTTTCTTCAACATCAAGTAATAGGGTTAAATCCGGGGTGAAATTCCCTAAGGTAATTTTCCGTATCTTTTGCAACAACTCATCACCGAGTTCACGGCCGCCGCCCTGATAGGCTCTGGAAGACAAGTCATGGCGATCACCAATAACCCAACGGTTTCTGGATAACGCGGGTTTTATAATATTCTCGACCAGCTGAACCCGGCTGGCATACATAAGTAAAAGCTCGGTGGTGGGGCTGACTTTTTCGTCCCACTTCTTTTTTACCAGGTCCCGCAGCGATTCAGCTAACGGTGTGCCGCCAGGTTCCCGAACCGTTTCAGCCCGAATTCCTTTCGCCTGAAGATGCGTGACAACACTTGCGATAGCCGAACTTTTACCGGCTCCCTCGAGTCCTTCGATAACAATAAATTTTCCTGACATAATCACTCTTGATTCAGTTGATATCGGCGTACAGCCCGTTGATGTTCTTCCAGTGTTTCCGAGAAAACATGGCCGCCCGATTTATCCGCAACAAAATAGTAGTACGGAGAACGTACCGGATTCGCGGCTGCCTCAATTGAGGCTTTGCCAGGCATAGCGATTGGTGTTGGAGGTAGTCCATTAATTCGGTATGTATTATAAGCCGTTTTCTCACGCAAATGAGCCCGGGTAATATTGCCGTCAAAGTTTTCAATACCATAGATTGTCGTCGGGTCAGACTGTAAGCGCATGTCGATAGCCAGACGGTTAGCAAATACGCTTGCGACTAACGGACGCTCATCGGCCAAACCGGTTTCTTTCTCAATAATAGAAGCCAGTATTAACAGCTCGTAAGGTGAATTTACAGGGCACCTGTCTGAGCGTTCTTGCCAGACATTTTCCAGCACGAGCTGCATAGACTGATACGCTTGTTTCAGGATAGCGATATCCGTTGTGTAAGCTCTGTAACTGTAGGTTTCAGGTAGCAAAACACCTTCTAGCGAAGCTTCTGTGACACCCAGCTTTTGCCTGAGTTCGGCTGCACTTAACTCAGAAGACTCGTCTTTTAAATAAGGCAGTTGCTTCAGTTGAGCTCGCCATTGTTCCAGAGTCAGGCCTTCCACCAGAGTCACGGTAAAAGTTTTTTCCCGCCCCTGGCTCAGCATACTCCAAATATCGAACCAGCTCTGCTGTCCATGAATCTCATAAAGGCCCGCCTGCAAATGATTAACATCAGCAAAAATCTGACTCAGGCGGTAACTTAATGCCGAATGGCCACCCTCAAAGTGCTCTGTCACTTGAGATGTCACGCTACGGGCGGTTGCTCCGCCTCTAAAGTCTAACAATAGCGGCGTACTGGCTTCGCTTTGTATTGGCTGCGATAAATACCAGCGTCCGGACACAAAGACAACCGCGACCGAAACCGCAAAAACTGCAACAAGCAGCACTAAAATAAGACGTTTTTTCATAATATAAGCTGCTCTAATACCGCCGGCAATTTGCTCTTATCCAATACTTTACCATTAAACTGAGTGACCGTAACAGCGCCTCTGACACTGTTGCTGAGGATAATCTGTTCAACGTCAGCTAACTCATTCAATGAAAAATGACCGATACACAAAGGCGCAAGCATGTCTTCATCAATAATTAACTGACGCATAATTCCTTGTACTCCGGAAAAACTCAGATCGGGGGTATACCACAGCCCTTGTTTGTACCAAAAAACATTTCCCTGTATGGCTTCGACAATATTACCCTCAGAGTCGCAGACCAGTAAATCGTCATATTCAGAGGCCCGGCACTCTTGAGTTAACAAGACCTGTTCTAACCTATTTAATGTTTTTAAACCGGCCAGCTTAGGCTGTCTGGCTAAGTTCAATTCAGCAACACCAAGACTAACCGGGTTCAGGTTACCGGGAGCATCACTCACCTGAATATATTCATTGGCCACTGCGCCGTCTGAAAAGCCGTACCCCCGGCCACCATAACCTCTAGTGACAATAACCTTACACACACCGTTCTCAATGCCATCACAAGCATTAAGAATACGTTGATGTAAAGAGTCAAAGCTTAGATGGTTTATAAATAAACGGGTATTAGCTTCAGACAGTCGGCTCAAATGTCGTTCAACATGCAAAGGCACACCTTGAACAACTCTCATGGTTGTAAAGTGCCCGTCACCGAACTGCAGCCCTCTGTCTATTTCCGAACAATGGAAAGGCGTATTATTAAGTAGTATTTTTCTTATTGTCATAACAAAAAAGGCGGAACCAATGGCTCCGCCTTTTATATCACGTTCTACGACAAATTAGTCGTTAGAATGATTATTTACGTAATCGATAGCTGATTGAACTGTTTTAATTTTTTCAGCTTCTTCGTCTGGAATTTCAGTTTCAAATTCTTCTTCCAAAGCCATTACCAGTTCAACTGTGTCCAAAGAATCAGCACCAAGGTCATTTTCAAATGACGCTTCAGGCTTAACTTCTTCTTCTTTAACACCTAATTGTTCAACAATGATTTTTTTAACGCGTTCTTCAATAGTACTCATGATTATAAAATCCCTCAATAGTCATCGCGAGAGTGAAAATTGGCTGTAGTGTAGTGAAACCAGCCTCATTAATAAAGTAAAAAATAGCATAAAGTTAAGAGGTCATACCGCTAACCTCTTAAACCATCGCCATACCACCATTAACGTGAATGGTTTCACCAGTGATATAAGCTGCATCTTCTGATGCTAAAAATGCTACCGCAGCAGCAATTTCCTTTGGCTCGCCTAAACGTGCTGCCGGAATATTATCAAAAATAGCTTGTTTTTGCTCATCATTCAGAGCTTTTGTCATATCCGTATCAATAAAGCCCGGCGCAACACAGTTTACGGTAATACCGCGCGCTGCAACTTCTTTAGCCATTGCCTTACTGAAACCAACCAGTCCGGCTTTCGCCGCACAATAGTTAACCTGCCCCGGGTTTCCTGTTGTGCCAACAACTGAACTGATATTAATAATACGACCATTACGGCGCTTCATCATGCCGCGTACAACCGCTTTACAAACTTTAAATACGGCTGACAAGTTAGTGTTTAAGACAGCATCCCACTCGTCGTCTTTCATTCGCATCATCAGGTTATCGCGGGTAATACCGGCGTTATTTACCAGAATATCAATAGAGCCGTACTCTGATTCAATCTCTTTAATAACTTGCTGCAGACTATCAGAGTCGGTTACATCCAACGCCAGGCCCTTGCCTTTTGAACCAAGATATTCGGAGATTGCAGCTGCACCTTTATCAGAGGTCGCTGTACCAATAACTTTCGCTCCCTGGCTAGCAAGCAGTTCAGCTATTGCTTTTCCTATTCCCCGGCTTGCGCCTGTAACTAATGCGACTTTATTTTCAAAGTTTTGCACGTAAATAACCTTTTTATTAAAGTGAATTCAAAGAGTCTAGCGTATTCAACGCACTACAACCAAAAGCCTTAGTAATACGTTTGTTTAGTCCGGTCAATACTTTTCCCGGACCAACTTCATAGGCTGTTTCGACATCCAATTTCGCAATCTGTTCAATCGTTTCAGTCCAGCGGACAGGACAATAGAGTTGACGCACCAATGCATCTTTAATGGCATCTTCGCTGTCGGTTATTGCAACGTCCACATTATTAATGACCGGCGTGTGTGGCTGTTTTAACTTTATCGACTTTAACGCGTCGGCCAATTGGCTGGCTGCTGGTTGCATCAAAGCACAGTGTGATGGCACGCTAACAGGTAACGGCAAAACACGTTTAGCTCCGGCTTCTTTTAAAGCTTCTGCAGCACGAGCTACAGCGTCTGCATGTCCTGCTATAACCACCTGACCCGGTGAATTATAATTAACCGGAGTTACTATTTGTTCTCCTGCCTGCTCTAAACAGATTTTTTCAATTTCGGCATCTTCCAGGCCGATAACCGCGGCCATAGCCCCTTCACCTTCGGCTACGGCTTGCTGCATAAACTCGCCGCGCAGGGCTACAAGTTTAACCGCATCGGTAAACTCCAGCGCTCCGGCGCATACAAGGGCTGAATACTCGCCCAGACTATGGCCAGCCATAACGGTAACATCGGCCAATCCCTTCTCTTTGGCTACACGGTATAGTGCAACGCTGGCAGTTAATAAAGCAGGCTGTGTCCGTTGCGTTTCATTCAACTGCTGATCGGGCCCCTGCTGCACCAGCTGCCAAAGGTCATAACCCAAAACACTGCTGGCCTCTGCGAATGTTTCTTTCACTAATGCGAAATCATTAGACAAGTCACTTAACATACCAACGCTTTGAGAGCCTTGCCCCGGAAATAACAATGCCGTTTTAGTCATAATCATCCTCTTAATATTGAACGAGCGCTGAACCCCACGCAAAACCGCCGCCAAAAGCCTCTAACAAGAGTTTCTGACCACGCTTAATGCGTCCGTCCTTAACCGCCCAATCCAGTGCAATTGGTACCGATGCCGCAGAAGTATTCCCTGTTGAGTCCAGAGTAATTACCACGCGCTCCATCGGCATCTGTAATTTTTTCGCTGTTGCATTAATAATGCGTAAATTTGCCTGATGCGGAATCAGCCAGTCCAGATCATGTGCCTGTAATTGATTCTTCGCTAAGGTTTCGGTTACTAAGCTACTGAGTTTTGAAACTGCAACTTTAAAGACCTCGTTACCCTTCATGTACATCCAGGCGTTTTCTCTGCCGCGGTCGGCCCCTCTGGAGGCTTGTTTAGCTCCTAACAAGTGGCTGTATTCGCCGGCACTAAATAGATGAGTGGAGATAATCCCTGGAGTGTCACTTTGTTCCAGGACAACCGCTCCGCTACCATCACCAAAAAGCACCACGGTATTGCGATCATTAGGATCACATAAACGCGCCAGTACATCAGTGCCGATGACCAGAATACGTTGGTGCTGCCCACTTTTTATAAATTGATCAGCTACAGAAAGCGCATAAATAAAACCGGAGCATGCCGCTCCGACGTCGAAAGCCGGAATCGATGTGATGCCGAGCATTCGTTGAATCTCACAAGCCGCACTTGGAAAAGCATGCTCGGCCGATGTGGTCGCCACCACAATCATATCGATATCCCGGGGGATTAAACCGGCGGCAGCCAGTGCTTCTTTTGCCGCTTCATAACCTACAGTCGCTGCGGTTTCATTAGGTGCCGCAATGCGCCGTTCTTTAATGCCGGTTCTTTCTGTTATCCATTCGTCAGACGTATCAACCCGCTGGGAGAGTTCTTCATTAGTAAGCCGTTGTTCGGGCAAATAATGCCCGGTACCAACAATTTTTGCATAAGTCATAGCGCTACTTAACTGATTACAGCTGTTCTGATAAGACTGCTTCGACACGATGTTTAATTCGCTCAGGAAGCTGTTCATGCGCTTCTGCGACGGCTTGTTGAATTGCACTATAAAAAGCGCCGGCGCTAGCGCTACCGTGACTTTTTATCACGACATGGCGCAATCCTATCAGACTCGCACCATTGTAGTGGTCGGGCTTCAGCCTATCCCAGGACTTGTGCGTCCGTTTTTGTAAAAAACGAAAGAAAAAACGATAAAGCCAATGTGAGTTTAGTGTGTCCCGCATTTGATCGATAATGAATGTTGCCAGACCTTCGCAGCTTTTAAGCGCAACATTGCCGACGAAACCATCACAAACCACAACATCAGCTCTGCCACTAAATAAATGATTACCTTCAATAAAGCCAATATAGTTTAGCTGTTCACATTGAGCGAGTCGGGCCGCTGCATTGCGCACAACATCATTACCTTTGATGTCTTCTTCACCCATATTTAATAGGCTAATTTTAGGAGCTGGCACACCCGATAAATATTCAGCCGCCACAGCACCCATAACACCAAACTGAAACAAGGTTTCTGAGTCACAGCTAGCATTAGCACCTAAATCAAGCAGGTAAGACTTTCCGCCAGTTTGATTCGGCAAAGCTGTCATCAACGCCGGGCGCAAGACACCAGGAAGTGTTTTAAGTGTAAAATAAGCATTAGTCATTAACGCGCCAGTATTGCCACCGCTTACCATTGCCTGACAATTACCGTCGGTTAGGGTTTGCAGCGCAACGCGCATGGAGGACTCAGGTTTACTACGCAGAGACTGGCCCGGTTTATCATCCATTTCGATAACTTGTTCTGCATGAACAATATTTATGGAAGGATGCGGGCTTAAATTGAATTTATCGAGTAACGGGGTGAGTTCTTGTTCGTGCCCGACAACGGTGAATTTAACATCGGGATACCGATGAACCGCTTTTTCCAGGGCTTCTATAACAATAGAGGGGCCATTATCGCCCCCCATTGCATCAATCGCTATGTTCAGTTCAGGCATGGCCTGTCTTACTTGTTAACGACCTTACGACCCTTGTAATAACCGTCGGCTGTTACGTGGTGACGACGATGCGTCTCACCCGTAGTTGAGTCAACCGACAGTGTTGGGCCGTCTATTGCATCGTGTGAACGACGCATGTCGCGTCTTGAACGACTTTTCTTACTTTTTTGAACAGCCATTTACGCTATCTCCTGATTATTTACGCTTCAATTCTTGCAATACGGCAAACGGGTTCTCAGACTCTTCAGCAGCTGATTCGTCAATTTCGCCCCACGTCATCGCATCACGATCCACCTGACATGCCTTAGCGTCGTGCTTAGGAGCTATTGGCATAGCCAGAATTAATTCGTCTTCAACAAGCCCATGCAGGTTAACTTCTCCAAAGTCATTTACCTCAATAGCTTCGTAGCTATCGGGAAAGTCATCTGCCACCTGTCGCTTAGTGACAGGAGCATACGCAAATTGCGCGAGAATATCAACATCCAGAGGCGTATTACAGCGTTCACAAAGTACTTTTACAGCAACTTTTGCTTTCCCTGTAAAATAACTAATGCCCTGCTCATCAATTCCAAACTCAACACTGGCCTCAGGATCGGGGCAAGGTTCTACCAAAATTTCCTGAAGTCTTGTTAATGTTTTTCCAGGCACAACCCCATCATATGCCACTTTCTTGTTGGCACTTTTGACTGGGTCTACCGTTACGGGAATACGAACTTTTTGCATAGCGCGCGAATGTTAACGAAGTTCCGCTTTACTGACAAGGGAAATCTGTCGTTAATCCTTATTTAGAGGGTTAATTCCGTGAGTTCTCAACATATCCAGTAAAGCGATAGCTGGTAACCCGATGAGTGTATTGGGGTCGTTGCCTTTTAAACCACTAAACAAACTGATTCCCAGCCCTTCGCTCTTGAAGCTGCCGGCACAATCAAAAGGGTTTTCAAGTTCAACGTAACGTTCTATTTCTTCGGCGGTCAATTGACGAAACTTGACTTCAAAGGGCTCTACTCTTACTTCGCATTGTTGAGCCTTTGTATTAAGAACAGCCAACCCAGTATAAAAGGTTACCGTTTTGCCCACAAAGCTGGACAATTGTTGCACCGCATTTTCATGGTTGCCGGGTTTGCCTAAAATATTGCCATCACAAACAGCAACCTGGTCAGAACCAATAATAATGGCATCATCGTAGGTCATTCTTTTTTCAACTGCTCTGGCTTTTGCTTCCGCTAACCGCCCTACTAATTGTTGTGGGCTTTCTGAGTTAATAGCACTCTCGTCTATGTCCGGCTTCACAACATCATAATTTAAATGCAGCCTATCCAAAATTTCGCGACGGTACTTAGAACCTGAACCCAGGATTAATGGCAACGTCATAAAGTCTCCCTGACAAGTTTATTGCTGAGTTCTGAAAGCGAATCGACCACTATTGTAGCACCGGCTTCGCGTAAACGTTCAGCGTCATGCACACCAAAGCTTACGCCAATTGCCTGTACACCAGCGGCAACCGCCATTTTCATATCGTGAACAGAATCTCCAACCATTACGGTGTGTTCAGGCTGGGTTTTAAGTTCACTCATAATTTCATAAAGCATCTGGGGGTCAGGCTTACCTTTAGTTTCACTGGCGCACCGCGAAGTATCAAAGTAATGCTCGGTTTCACTTTCTGCCCAGACCCGTTTTAGCCCACGTCTTGCCTTGCCCGTAGCAACGGCTAAACGATAACCAGCACTGGATAACTTAGAAAGCACCAATTTTGCATCGTGAAATAATGGCGACGGCGTTGTATTCAAGTCGACATATTCATCACGATACTGAGTTAGAAAGTTATTCATTTGTGTCGCGTTAAGCACGCCGAACAATTTCTCTATTGCGGGTTCAAGGCTTAAACCAATAATATCTCTGACTGAAACCTCGGTCGGAACGGGTAACCCCGTATGCTGAGCTGTATTTTGCATAGAGGAAACAATTCGGCCAATGGAATCCATTAAAGTGCCATCCCAGTCAAACACCACAAGTCGCTTATCGTACATCATTATAAGCAGTCCTTTTTATTGCGCCGTCAGTTGCTTTAACGTTTGCTGTAAGTTCTCATCCAGAGGAGCTTCAAAAGCCACTTCTTTTCCCGTAACAGGATGTAGAAAACGCAGCTGCCAGGCGTGTAAAAACAGTCGGTTTAACCCAAGCCCAGCCATAGTGTTATCGAAATCTGTATCACCGTACTTAGGATCTTTCGCTATAGGATGACCTGCATGTAACGCGTGAACACGAATTTGATGGGTGCGGCCGGTAACTGGCGACGCTTCAACTAATGTCCCTTCCTTATACCTTTGCTGAATTCTGAAACGAGTCAAAGAGGCTTTGCCTTCTGCATCAACACGCACAATTCTCTCTCCGGATTTTAAGGTGTTCTTTTTTAACGGCGCTTCAACACTACGAACCCGCTTTTGCCATTGACCGCGAACCAACGCCAGATATTGCTTATTCATTTCTTTGTTACGCAGCTGTTCGTGCAAACTTCTCAGCACTGAACGTTTTTTAGCAACCAGCAACAAGCCACTGGTATCTCGGTCTATTCGGTGAACCAGCTCTAAGCTTTTCTCTTTTGGCCGCAACGCTCTTAAACCTTCAATAAGACCGAATTGCAGCCCGGAGCCGCCATGTACGGCGACTCCTGATGGTTTATTAATTAGCATCAAAGCGTCGTCTTCATAGAGGATCGCGTGCTCCAGAGCTGCAACCTGCTCTAAATTAGCAGACGGAAGGTCCGGCCTTTCACTCACTTTTACCGGAGGAATGCGAATGAGATCGCCTTCCTTTAACTTATAGTCCGGTTTTATCCGCTTTTTATTCGCTCGCACTTCACCTTTACGGACAATTCGATATACCAAAGACTTAGGTACACCGCGTAATTGCGCAATGAGAAAATTATCTATTCGCTGCCCCGACTCTTCTGCAGAGACGGTATGCCAGCGTACTTCTTGTTGAATTGTTTTCATGCCGCTATTTTACCATCATCTACAAGATTCAACAGCGAAATTGTTGCTTGTATTTTCAGTGGTTTTCATGGAATAATTAAGTGTCAAAGTCCATCGAAGATGGCAGACGAAGAATATATTTCGCGCAATCGAAATAACAGAGCGACGCATTATCCACATCAGCGTACGGTTTTAAAGTCTAATGAAGTGACTAGCCGAGATGTTGATGGCACGGAGAAGAACACAGCACATTGAATACGCTTTGTTTCATAATCGATTGCAGACGTAAAATTTAGCGACAATATGACACCGAACAGTTGGTGTTATCGGCACAGTCAAACTCATTTTAGTTACACGTTGTAGATGACGGGTAACGCAAGTCCCAAAGGGCTTGCAGCGACAGACGAATTCGATAATTGCACGATCGCCATTGGGGCGTGTCATATTGTGGCCCAAAGAATTGAGTCACAGTAATGAAAAGAATGCTAATTAATGCCACGCAATTAGAAGAGTTGCGTGTTGCGCTGGTTGACGGCCAGCGCCTTTATGATTTAGATATTGAAAGCCCTGGTCACGAACAAAAAAAAGCAAACATATATAAAGGCAAAATCACGCGCATAGAGCCAAGCCTCGAAGCTGCCTTTGTAGATTATGGCGCAGAACGCCACGGCTTCCTTCCTCTTAAAGAAATAGCTAAAACCTATTTTCCACAAGGTTATACCTTCCAGGGTCGCCCCAACATCAAAGATGTGGTTAAAGAAGGCCAGGAAGTCATTGTTCAAATAGACAAAGAAGAGCGAGGCCAAAAAGGTGCCGCCTTAACTACCTTTGTTTCCCTGGCTGGCAGCTATTTAGTGCTAATGCCGAACAACCCCCGAGCCGGTGGTATCTCTCGCCGTATTGAGGGCGATGAACGTTCAGCACTAAAAGAAGCGTTATCTGACCTCAATGTTCCGAAAGAAATGGGGCTGATTGTCCGTACCGCCGGTGTAGGCAAGTCAAAAGAAGAGCTCGAGTGGGACTTAAATGTTCTGCTTAATCATTGGGAAGCTATCAGCAAAGCGGCTAACGAGCGCCCTGCTCCTTTCCTTATACACCAGGAAAGTAACGTTATTTTCCGCGCTTTACGCGATTACCTGCGCCGAGACATCGGTGAAGTTCTCATCGATAGCCCCAAAGTTTACGAGCAAGTCCGTAGTCATATACAGCTTATTCGTCCGGACTTTTTACAACGCGTAAAACAATACGAGGGCGATGTCCCGCTTTTCAGTCACTACCAGATTGAAAGCCAAATTGAATCTGCATTCCAGCGCGAAGTCCGCCTTCCGTCAGGTGGTTCAATTGTTATCGACCCAACCGAAGCACTGACATCTATCGACATTAACTCGTCACGTGCAACTAAAGGTGGCGATATTGAAGAAACGGCATTGCAGACCAACCTTGAAGCAGCCGAAGAAATAGCACGTCAGTTGCGTTTACGCGACGTTGGCGGCTTAGTGGTTATCGACTTTATTGATATGACTCCTGCCCGCCATCAACGTGATGTTGAAAACCGTTTACGCGACAGTTTATCTCAGGACAGAGCGCGTATTCAGGTAGCCCGCATTTCGCGCTTTGGCTTGATGGAAATGTCTCGTCAGCGCCTACGTCCCTCGCTGGGCGAATCAGCAAACAATGTGTGCCCTCGCTGTAATGGCCAGGGAACCATACGTTCGAGCGATTCTTTAGCTCTGTCGATCTTGCGCTTGATTGAAGAAGAAGCCATAAAAGACAACACCATTCAGGTGCATGCTCAGGTTCCGGTCGATGTCGCAACGTATTTGCTCAATGAAAAGCGTCAATCCGTAAATCATATTGAAAAGCGTCATAACGTGAAAATCGTTATTATCCCGAATCACCATATGGAAACACCTCACTTTGAAGTGTTACGTATTCGTGATGACGAAGTTCCGGAGTCGGCCAGTTTTGAGTTGGTGCAAAAACCAGAGCAAACTGAATCTACGGTTTCTATTACCTTGACTCAGGATAAAGCGAAATTTGAAGAGCCTGCACTAAAAGGCCTTCAGGCACCGAGTGCAGCTCCTACGCCAGCACCGGCTCCTAAAGTTGAAGAGAAAAAAGCAGCTCAACCATCCTTGTTAAGTCGTTTAGCGACCTGGTTCTCTGGCTTGTTTGGTTCAGATGAAGAACAGAAACAGGCTGAAGCTGAGAAAGAAAAAGAACGTAATGCTCAGAACCAGCGGAATCAGCAACGTCGTGGCCGTAATCGCCGCTCAGGGAACCGTCAGCAGCGAGGCCGCAACCAGTCAGCAGGTAAGGACAAGGAAGCCAGTAAAGAAAACACCTCTGCAACTACAGAAGATAAATCAACGGAATCTCGCGATGATGCAGGTAATCGTAATAGTCGCAACCGTAACGATCGCAGACGTCGTGGCCGCAGCAATAAAAATCAGCAGCAGCCAAAACCAGAAGCGGCTAAGAACGAGCAAGTTGATAGCCCGGCTGAAGCAGAAAAGCCGAAAGAAACTAAAGCGGTTCAGGATAAACCTCGTCGTCAACGTAAGCCGATTGAAAAATCCGTTCGCGTTTCATCGACTGGCGATTCAGTAGAAGCTAAAGAACCAACGCAGCCAGCTCAAAAGGATGTTGATGCGTCGACTGATGGTGCCGATACTCAGAAACCAACCCAGGCTAAAGAGAAACCTGCAAAGCAATCTGGTTCTGACAAAAGCGAAAATAAAGCAATCTCTGATAAGGTTCTGGATCCGCGTATGCAGGCAGCCGCTGAATTAGTACAAAATCAGGCTCAATCTGCGACTCCGGCAGAACAGAGCGAAGAAAAGAGTGTTGATGAGAGTACCGAAGAGAAAGCGCCTCAAGCGGACACTCAAGCAACTCAACAAACTGAAGCCAGTACAGACGAAACAGTGCAGAAGCCGGACACAGCGAAACCTGAAGCTGAGCCTGAAGTGGCATCTGATGACAAAGTAGAAGCCTCAGTTGAGCCAGCCAGTGAAGCAGTGCCAGAACCAGCTAAAGAAGAACAAAGTAATAGCTCTGAAACGGCTGAAGAGCCTCCAAAGCCAACTGAGACAGAAGACACTGTTGAAGAAAAGCCAGCAGAGCCTAAGGCTGAAGAGAAGAAAAGCAGAGATCGCTCTCGCCGCTCTCCTCGTCATCAACGGGCTGCGGGGCAAAAACGCAAGCAAATGAAAACCGAAGCGGTTATACCTAACCGTTCATTAAGTGGTTCATCATTTTCTGCAATGACAAAGGCAACAGCTGAAGAGCGCAAAGAAGCCTTTAAGGCTCTGCCTGTAGCTTCATCAGATAATCGTCCTCAGTTTGTTAAAGACAGTCGTATCGCCAGTATTTCTCAGGCGCGTTCGACTTCTTATGCCGAAATGGCAAAATGTGACTAAATTCAGCTAAATAAGAGTTTAGTTAGAAAATAAGAAGGCCGGTAGCAACGAACTACCGGCCTTTTTTATCTCTGGAGTTTACTTGCCATTACTGCTTAATCGTAATGAAGGCTCGGTTTTTCTCTAAAGTTTTAGCACCAATACCTTTTACATCAAGTAATTGCTCTACCTCGGTAAAACCACCCAATTGCTCTCTTAACTCAATAATCTGCTCAGCCCGTTTCTCACCGACACCAACCAGGACAGCAGATATCTCTTGGGCTGACCCTGTATTGATATTGACGGTTTTAACCTCTTCAGTCTGTGCTACTGGAGATAAGTTTGGTAAGGCGGATAACGGAGTGGCTTGCGCCCCTGCTGCTAAAAACAGCGATGAGGCAACAAGCATGGGTATTAATTTTAGCTTCATAGTGTCATTCCCTATTGAAAAATCACTGCGTCACTGCAGTAAGGACACTATAGCCGAAGTTTTTTGCCTTATTAGAAGATTACGACATTGCGAAGGCGTAAGTAAGTTATTCTCCTATAGAGGCTAATATCTCTGAAACGCTGGCGGTTGGGTCAGCGGCCTGCGTAATAGGTCGCCCAATAACCATGTAATCGACTCCAGCCTCTATTGCGGCTTCTGGTGTCATAACCCGCTTTTGATCACCCGCGGCGCTGTTGGCAGGTCGGATACCCGGCGTTATAAGCTTAAATGACGCACCCAAATCACGTTTCAGCATGCGAGCTTCCTGAGCAGAACAAACCACTCCGTCCAGACCAGCCTGCTGCGCTAATTTTGCCAGTTTAAGTACTTGCTGTTCCGCAGTTGCCTGGATTCCAGTTTCTGCAAGATCAGAATCACTCATGCTGGTGAGTACCGTCACGGCTATTAATAAAGGAGGCTTATCAAATTGCTTTAATGCATCCCTTGCCGCGCTCATCATTTCGGTACCGCCGCAGGCATGCACGTTCACTATATCAACACCGATTTTAGCTGCCGAGGTTACCGCCTTAGCCACTGTGTTTGGAATATCATGAAACTTTAAATCTAAAAATATTGAAAAACCTTGCTCAACCTGCTTTTTTACCCAGTCGGGTCCAATAGCGGTAAACAATTCCTTACCCACTTTCAGCCCGACTTTTCCGGCTGGTAATTGACTCACTAAATTGTCAGCGGCTTCCTGTGTCTGGCAATCTAAAGCAACATAAATTTTCGGTAACGCCATGTCGTTATTCACCATCTAATCCAAAAATAGGTTTTGTTGTTGCCCAGCTCTTACACGAAGGACAACGCCAATATAAAGTATGTCCGGAGAAACCACAGTGACGGCACTTATAATTGGGCCGCTGCACTATGTGCTCATGAACCATTTTGCGCAGTCTTCGGAGACTGTCACGTGCATTCCCCACATCAGCGGCCCGAATGTGTAACCCCATTAAATGATGGAAGCCGCGCATTGTCGGATGCTGCTCTAAAACGTGAGTCATAAAGTGTTCTGCGTCTTCAATACTTTGCGATTCACAAATTTTTTCTGACAACGTAATAGCGGCTGTTATTCCCGCATTGTGTTCAACACAACTGTGTAAAAACTCGATAAAAGTATGAGTATCAGATGTTTTCTCGTAAGCTTCCTCTAGCAAAGGAATGGTTTCGCAAACGAAGGATTTGTCCTGTTCGAACACCCGGGTTAAGTAATTAATAGACTCCCCGTACTCCCCTTCTTTCATATAGATTTTCCCCAGGGAGAGAACAGCCCTAACACAATTACTATCGTGTTTAAGCGCTTTGCTGTAATGCTTTATTTTACTCGGAACATTGTCATCTAGTTCGGCAAGCTCGCAATATAACTGGGCGAGAACGACTCGCGCGTGGCTGCTTTGCTTCGCCAGACGCAAAGCTATTTTAATGGCTTTGTCCCATTCGTGCGTGGATTCATAAAGCTCAAGAAGGTGCTTTTGGCTTTTCTCGCGGAATAATTTATAACTCTGTAAGCCGGCAAACATTTGTTCAGCGCGGTCATAGATTCCGGCAGAAAGGTAATCTTTACCTAACTCGTACATAGCCGTTAAGCGGTCGTACTCAGACAGGTTGGGAAGTGACGTCAGGTTTTTATGAATTTTTATTGCGCGGTCAACTTCGCCTCTACGGCGAAATAACTTGCCTAAGGTCCAGTGAGTCTCAATGGTTTCGCTGTCGACGTCTAATAACTCGACGAATAAATCAACCGCCTTATCTGGCTGGTCTGACAGCAAAAGGTTTATACCTGTGGCGTACTTTTTGGAGAAACGTTTCTGCTCTTTTCGCTCTTCTGTGCGAACACTATTGCGGCCCATGAACCAGCCATAGGCAGCAGCAATTGGTAAAAGCAGGAAGAGAAGCTCCAACATGAGCCGTTAACTCTCCTTGTCCAGTTTATTTAAACGCTTAACTAAACGGTTATACCGATAGCGCCAGGATAAACTCGATAAGCAAAGTAATAAAATACCAACCAGAAAGCCGCTACCAAAAAAGATAGCAAGCAGCGATGCAACAGCCATTTCTGTTTGCAGCACCAGTAAATTAACAACCACGGTTTGCGGGTTCTGAGCCCCAAAAGCCATTGCTAAAAGAAATATGATTAATACAGGAATGAGAATAAGCAGCTTTTTAAGCATAATTGCTTACCTGTTAGTTATAAAAAAACGGCATGCCAGTATAGCATGCCGTTTTTATCAATCGAGCGTAAAAACTAACTTAATGTATCGACCCTCTCGCGAAGCTCTTTGCCCGCTTTAAAATGCGGTACGTATTTCCCTTCTAACTCAACAGGATCACCTGTTTTAGGGTTACGACCAACACGAGGAGCCCGATAATGCAGAGAGAAGCTTCCGAAACCCCGAATTTCAACGCGCTTACCTTGCGATAAGGATTGCACCATCTGTTCGAGTATCTCTTTTACCGAAGCTTCAACCTGCTTAGGAGGTAACTCGTGCTTCAAAGTTAACCTTTCAATCAGCTCTGATTTAGTCATCATTACCTCCTTCAAATTAACTGCAACAGTGCAGTTAATTATTCGTCGTCAGTTTTTGCAGCTTTAAAGGCTTCAGCCATTGCGCTGTTAAGACCAGAACCACTGTCCTGTTGCTTATTAACGCTTTCAACCGCTTCTTTCTCTTCAACTTCGTCTTTCGCACGGATAGACAAGCTAAGAGTACGGTTTTTACGGTCAACGCCCATGAAGCGAGCTTCAATAGAATCACCAACGCTCAGTTCAGTGCTTGCATCTTCAACGCGCTCGCGTGAAATGTCTGCGGCACGAACGTAGCCTTCAACGCTTTCGGCTAATTCAACTTTAGCGCCTTTAGCGTCTACTTCAGTAACTGTACCTGTAACAATAGCACCTTTTTTATTGGCCGCCAGGTAGTTATTGAATGGGTCTTCTTCAAGCTGTTTGATACCCAGTGAAATACGTTCACGTTCAGCATCAACTTGCATGACTACAGCGGTAACTTCTTCACCTTTTTTGTAATCACGAACAGCTTCTTCGCCAGTAGCGTTCCAGCTAATATCTGACAAGTGAACCAAACCATCAATACCGCCGTCAAGACCGATGAAGATACCAAAGTCAGTGATTGACTTGATCTTACCAGTAACTTGCTCGCCTTTATTGTGGTTCTTAGCAAACTCTTCCCATGGGTTAGGCTTGCACTGTTTAAGGCCTAATGAAATACGACGACGCTCTTCGTCAATTTCCAGAACCATAACTTCAACAGTGTCGTCCAGGTTAACCACTTTAGAAGGATGAACGTTTTTATTAGTCCAGTCCATTTCTGATACGTGAACAAGACCTTCAACACCCTCTTCGATTTCAACGAAGCAACCGTAATCAGTCAAGTTCGTAACACGACCAGTTAAACGATGCCCTTCTGGGTAGCGGTTTGCGATATCAGCCCATGGATCTTCGCCTAACTGCTTAAGGCCAAGAGATACACGAGTGCGTTCACGGTCAAACTTCAATACTTTAACAGTGATTTCATCGCCAACGTTTACGATTTCACTTGGGTGCTTAACGCGTTTCCAAGCCATATCGGTAATGTGCAATAAGCCATCGACGCCGCCTAAATCAACGAACGCGCCGTAGTCAGTCAGGTTCTTAACGATACCCTGAACTTCCTGGCCTTCCTGCAAGTTTTCAAGCAGCTCTTCACGCTCTGCACTGTTTTCTTTCTCGATAACAGCACGGCGAGAAACAACAACGTTGTTGCGCTTCTGATCAAGCTTGATAACTTTGAATTCTAAATCTTTGTTTTCCAGGTGTGTAGTTTCACGTACTGGACGTACATCAACCAGTGAACCAGGCAAGAACGCGCGAACGCCGCCTAAGTCTACTGTAAAGCCACCCTTAACCTTACCAGAGATAATACCGATAACGGTTGCATTGTCTTCGTGTGCTTTTTCCAACACCAGCCATGCTTCGTAACGTTTCGCTTTTTCGCGAGACAGAATAGTTTCACCGAAGCCGTCTTCAACTGCATCAAGGGCTACGTCAACTACGTCGCCGACGCTGACTTCTAATTCACCTTCTGCATTACGGAATTGTTCTGCTGGAATCGCGCTTTCTGATTTAAGGCCTGCATCAACCAGGACCAAATCTTTTTCGATAGCAACGATAGTACCTTTAACAATGGAGCCCGGGCGTGTTTCAACTTCCTTTAGGCTTTCTTCAAATAATTCTGCAAAATTTTCTGACATAGTAATTAACTTCGCTTATAAATAAGACGTCCACTGAACTTCCGTATACAGCGGGGTTATTAAAATAGTCTGTTCGCATCCTTACAACAGACGCCTAATTAAGGTCACCTGACCCTAGCTAGTCTTTGAGAGTTTGCTGTGCGCAAACGTCAATACTTGTTCCAACACGTCCTCTATGGACGTATCAGTGGAATCCAGATACAACGCATCCTCAGCTGGCTTAAGAGGTGCCACCGAGCGATTCGTATCACGATCATCTCTTTCTTTAATTTCGTTCACTAATTGATCAATATTAGCATCAAAACCTTTTTCCTTCAATTGCTCGAAGCGTCGTCTTGCACGCTCTTCGGCAGAAGCCGTCAAAAAGATTTTGGCATCGGCATCAGTGAAAACAACAGTTCCCATATCACGGCCGTCGGCCACCAGACCCGGAAGCTCTTTAAACCCACGCTGGCGGCGCAGTAGAGCTTCTCTGACTCGTGGCAAAGCCGCTATTTTTGACGCCATATTACCCACTTGTTCAGTACGGATGGTCATGGTCACATCCTCACCTTCAAGAATAATATGTGTCAATGAGCGTTCTTCTTCGGCTTCAAACTTCACATCCAGATGCGCCGCCAAAGCCACCAGGCTTTCTTCATCTTCTGGCGTAAAATCATGGTGCAAAGCCGCTAATGCCAGCACACGGTAAATCGCACCACTGTCCAGCAAATGCCATCCTAGCTTTTCAGCCAATAATCGACTGATAGTTCCTTTTCCTGCCCCACTCGGCCCGTCAATCGTAATGACTGGAATATGAGTTGTCATAAAATCCTCTAATTGCTCTGCATTACGCAGCATTTAGCCGCGCAATTATACGCATTTGTAAAAAAATTGCATTAATCAAAGTCAGCGAGTCTAAGAGTTAACTGTGACAGAGCCGTGAAAACTCGGAAAAATAGTCGGGATAGGTCTTTGCACAACAACCGGGATCATTGATTGTCACTCCAGCGGAGGAAAATGCTACCAACGAAAAGCACATTGCCATACGGTGGTCGTCATAAGTATCAATTGCAACATGTTGCCAGTGTTTCAGCGGTTCAATGCGGAGAAAGTCCTCGCCCTCATCGACTGTGACACCGAGCTTTCGCAGCTCAGTTGCCATAGCATGAAGCCGGTCGGTTTCTTTAACCCGCCAGTTTGCGACATTACGAATTGTCGTCGGCTTATTTGCGAATAAAGCCAGTGGCGCGACTGTCATTGCCGCATCGGGAATATCATTAAAGTCCTGGTCAATGCCCTGTACACTTCCTCTGCCGGATACGGTTATGCTGTTTTTATGGTAGCTCACTGACGCGCCCATGGCTTCAATGACTTCGGCGAAACGTTTGTCGCCCTGAATAGAGTTTTTACCAACACCGATAATCTCAACCGGACCTTTACCTAACAGCGCGGCAGCCATCCAATAAGACGCAGCACTGGCATCGCCTTCGACCCAGTATTCACCGGGCGACTGGTAGCATTGCCCGCCGGTAATAGCGTAGCGCTGAGGGGATTCTTCTTTTATAGAAATGCCAAAGTCTGCGAGCATTTGCAGCGTCAGTTCAATGTAAGGTCGTGAAACCACGTTCCCTTTTAACGTCAGGGTTGAGTTACCGGGCAGTAACGGAAGCGCCATCAGTAAGGCCGAGATAAACTGGCTGGATACCGAACCATCAATTTCAAAGTCACCCGACTTTAAACCAGAGGTCATTTCTAACGGAGGGAAGCCAGTCTCCGCCAGATAGTTAACGCCTGCACCTTGAGGCTGTAAAGCATCAACTAAGTGCTTTACAGGCCGTTCATGCATTCGGGCATCACCTTTTAGCACTACCGCTTGATGTTCGCTTTTTAATGTTGCTGCCAAGACGGCTATGAGCGGCCGCATTGCCGTACCGGCGTTTCCCAGATAGAGATCAGAAACAGGTTTGTTCCAATGCCCTCCTAAACCATGCACCCGGGTAGTGAGTTTGTCATCTTCAAAGCTCACTCCCAATGCATTAAGAGCTTCACGCATGCGGCTGGTGTCGTCGCTAACCAGTAAATTATGTAAGGTGACGGGAGCCTGGCATAAAGCGGCCATAAGCAAGGCCCGGTTAGCAATGCTTTTTGAACCGGGTAAGGTGACAGTACCGCGACAATGTTGTCGCGGCTCTAAATGAATAGAATTAACCACGCAGCTTTTTCATTGCCTTAGTAAAGGCTTGGTTTTCTTCAGGCAAGCCAATGCTGACACGTAAATGATTAGGCAACTCATAGCCGCCAACAGGACGTACAATAACGCCTTCATGCAGAAGTTGATCATAGAGTTTTTCTGCATCAGAGCCGACTTCTATGGTTAAAAAGTTACCGTAAGAAGGAATGTAGTTAAGTCCTGAATCTTCACAAAAGTCAGTTAACTGCTTCATACCCTGTGCATTTAACTCAACGGCTTTTTGCAAATAGGCGTGATCATCTAATACCACTTCAGCCGCTTTAAGTGACAGCGAATTCATATTAAACGGTTGACGAATACGGTTAAGAACGTCTGCCACACTCTCGTCGCTGACCACGTAGCCTGCGCGCAAACCGGCTAAACCATAAGCTTTTGAGAATGTCCGGCTAACCACCAGGTTAGGATATTCTTTTATCCACTCCACCGACGGAGCTCGCTCGTCTTCCGGCACATACTCGTAATAAGCTTCATCCAGAACCACAATAATATGCTGCGGTATTTTATCCAGAAAGCTTTTCAGTGCTGAGGTTGATAAAAATGTACCCGTTGGGTTATTCGGGTTAGCAATAAAAATCATCTTGGTTTTATCGGTAACGGCTTTTGCCATGCCATCAAGATCGTGCCCGTAATCTACCGCCGGAACCGCAATAGGTTTAGCACCAATAGCCTGAGTAACCAATGGGTACACCACAAATGCATGTTGTGAGAAAATAACTTCGTCTTTATCTGACACAAAGGTACGGGCTAAAATTTCCAGAACATCGTTAGAACCGTTACCGAGAGTTATTTGCTGCGTTCCAACTTCATGTAACTCAGCCAGACGGCTTTTAAGGTAGTAACCATTGGCGTCAGGGTAACGCACTAAATCAGTTAACTCGGCTTCCAGCGCGGTTTTTACTTTTTCACTCAAACCCAATGGGTTCTCATTTGAAGCCAGCTTAACCACGTGCTGCAGACCTAACTCACGCTGCAATTCAGACGTAGGCTTACCCGCCTGATACGGACGTAATTGCTTTACTCCGGGATTAACCAGTTCTAATGCATTAAATTCTGCCATAGCGATTCACTACCTTTTTTATTCTATTTATTTAGCCAAGCTTGCGCTCGAAATCAGCCATATAACTTAGCAATGCTTCTACGCCTTCCACCGGCATTGCGTTATAAATACTGGCTCTCATGCCACCAACAAAACGATGCCCTTTTAGCCCTAATAAACCTTCTTTTTTAGCGCCTTGCAAAAATTCAGCATCAAGCTTGTCGTCGGCCAACTGGAAAGGAATGTTCATAATTGAACGGTAAGCCGGATTAATAGTGTTACTGTAAAAACCGGACTTATCGACAAAGTCATATAACAGCTGCGCTTTATGACGATTGCGTTCGCCCATAGCGGTTAGTCCGCCCTGAGCTTTTAGCCACTTGAATACCAACCCAGCCAGGTACCAGGCAAAGGTGTTAGGCGTGTTGTACATAGACCCGTCTTTGGCTTGAAGCTGGTAATCCATAATAGATGACACCTGCTTCTGCGGATGACCTAATAGAGATTTTTTAACAATCGCAATGGCAAAACCGGAAGGGCCAATATTCTTCTGAGCTCCAGCGTATATGACGCCAAACTTTGAGACATCCAATGGTTCAGAAAGAATATTCGATGACATATCAGCGACAATTGGCGCTTTTACGTCAGGAATTTCATGCAGCGCAATACCATCGACGGTTTCATTAGGACAATAATGAAAATAGGCGGCATTTTCAGACAGCTTCCAGTCTTCTGGAGACTGAATTTCTTTGCCTTTAGCGCCTTCCTGAACTTGCCCGGCGACGTTCACTCTGGAAACAAATTTTTCGGCTTCACGGATAGCAAAACCAGACCAAATTCCTGTATCCAGATAATCTACAGTGGCATCCGGTGACGCAATATTTTGCGGAACCGCAGAAAACTGGCCACGTCCTCCACCTTGTAAAAAGAGTACTTCATAGTCATCAGGTACGTTTAACAGGTCGCGCAGGTCTTGCTCGGCTTCACGTGCCATGTGGACATAGACAGGATCGCGGTGAGAAATTTCCATCACCGACACGCCCTGCCCATTCCAGTTCAGTAACTCTTCCTGAGCTTGTTTCAAAACGTCGACCGGCAACATTGCCGGTCCAGCAGAAAAGTTAAACAACTGACTCATGACTCGTCGGAACCTTCTTGATTTTCAGTATTGTCTTCAGCCGCGGTTTCACCTTCTTCAGCAACAACCTCGCCGTCAATTAACACTTCATCTTCATCAATTTCATCAATGCGCTGCAGGCCAACAACTTTTTCGTCATCAGCTGTACGAATTAAGCGCACGCCCTGAGTGTTACGTCCAACAGTAGAAACCTCGTTGACGCGAGTTCTTACCAGAGTACCTTTATTACTGATAAGCATGATTTCATTGCCGTCGATAACTTCCATGGCGCCTACAACGGAACCATTACGCTCGCTGACCTTAATAGAGACAACACCTTTGGTCGCACGACTCTTAGCTGGGTATTCACTCAGCGGCGTACGTTTGCCGTAACCGTTTTCAGTCACGGTTAATACATTCGCTTCTTCCTCTTCGTATTCGCGAGGAACAATCAGTGATACAACACGTTGCCCGTCTTCCAGGCGAATACCACGGACACCGGTTGCTGTACGACCCATTGAACGTACTTGCTCTTCAGCGAAGCGCACCACTTTGCCGGCGTCAGAGAACAGCATAATTTCGCCGTTACCGTCAGTGATATCAACACCAATCAGTTCGTCATCATCAACCAGGTTCAGTGCAATGATTCCGCCGTTACGAGGACGTGAGTACTCTGGTAGTGGCGTTTTCTTGATAGTTCCTTTGCGCGTTGCCATAACAACGAATTTATCTTCCGGATAGTCCCGTGTTGGCAAAATAGCGGTAATACGTTCATCAGCTTCCAGCGGTAACAGGTTCACTATTGGTTTGCCACGAGAGGCACGGCTTGCCAGCGGCAACTGGTAAACTTTCATCCAGTAAATACGACCACGGGTTGAGAAGCATAAAATGGTGTCATGCGTATTCGCTACCCACAGTCTTTCTATAAAGTCTTCGTCTTTCATCTTAGTGGCGGCTTTACCTTTACCACCACGACGTTGTGCTTCGTACTCAGTCAGAGGCTGATACTTCACATAGCCTTCGTGAGAAAGTGTCAGAACCACGTCTTCTTCGTTGATTAAATCTTCCATGCTGATGTCGTGTGCAGCAGCAGTAATATCCGTTTTACGCTCATCACCGAAGTTGTTACGTATTTCTACCAGTTCTTCACGAATCACTTCCATCAGGCGCTCTGAACTGTTCAGGATATGCAGAAGTTCAGCAATCTGTTCTAACAGGCCTTTATATTCATCCAGAATTTTTTCGTGTTCTAAACCGGTCAGTTTGTGCAGGCGTAAATCCAGAATAGCCTGAGCCTGTTCTTCGGTCAGGTGATAGTTGCCATCCCGTATGCCGTATTCTTCCGGCAGATGATCAGGACGCGCAGCATCAACGCCGGCAGTTTCCAGCATTGCAGCAACATCACCCAGTTGCCATGCGCGGGCAATTAGCCCAGCTTTAGCTTCAGCAGGCGTTGGCGAGCGACGGATAAGCTCAATAATTTCGTCAATATTGGCCAGCGATATCGCCAGACCTTCCAAAATATGGGCACGTTCACGAGCTTTACGTAATTCGTAGACTGAGCGGCGCGTAACCACTTCACGACGATGACGGACAAAGCAATCCAGCATATCGCGCAGGTTAAACAAACGCGGCTGGCCTTTATCCAGGGCAACCATGTTGATACCAAACACAACCTGTAACTGGGTATTAGCGTACAAATGGTTAAGAACAACTTCGCCAACATCGCCACGACGGATCTCAATAACGATACGCATACCGTCTTTATCAGACTCGTCACGCAAGGCACTTATGCCTTCAACGCGCTTTTCTTTAACCAACTCAGCAATTTTTTCAATTAAGCGAGCTTTATTCACCTGATACGGAATTTCCGTAACAATGATGGTTTCTTTACCCGTTTTCTCGTCAACTTCAATTTCCGCCTGAGCGCGCAAATGAATACGGCCACGACCCGTTTTATAAGCTTCGACAATACCGCTACGGCCAGAAATTGTTGCTGCTGTCGGGAAGTCCGGTCCCGGGATGTATTCCATTAACCCTTCAACATCAATGTCCGGGTTATCAATCATGGCAAGTGCACCATCGACAACTTCGGTCAGATTATGAGGAGGGATGTTCGTTGCCATACCAACGGCAATACCAGAAGAACCGTTAACTAACAGGTTAGGTACACGGGTAGGCAGAACGTCAGGAATACGCTCGGTACCATCATAGTTGTCTACAAAATCAACCGTTTCTTTATCTAAATCGGCGAGTAACTGATGCGCAATTTTCGCCATGCGAATTTCGGTATAACGCATCGCGGCAGCAGAGTCGCCGTCAACCGAACCAAAGTTACCCTGGCCGTCGACCAACATATAACGCAAGGAGAAGTTCTGTGCCATACGTACAATAGTGTCGTAAACAGCACTATCACCATGTGGGTGATATTTACCAATGACGTCACCAACGACACGAGCTGACTTTTTATAAGGTTTATTAAAGTCGTTGCGCAATTCGCTCATTGCGAACAAGACACGTCTGTGTACTGGCTTCAGGCCATCACGAACATCTGGTAAAGCACGCCCAACAATGACGCTCATGGCATAATCGAGGTACGAGCTTTTTAGTTCGTCTTCGATATTTACCGGTGACACTTCTCTGGCTAGATCGCTCATAGTTTATTCCCTAAATATAGATCCGCATATTCATTGTTATTTTGATCCAATCATTGTACCCATCCCAAACGAGTCTCGCACCCTCTTTTTCTTATTCTTTGCCTGAGGTAGACTAGCCGCGTTATCCATCTCTTAAAGACGTATAATCTATGACCACCAGTCGCTCTAAAAGTGAACAAAAAAACGTCGATCCGGAAGAGATCGCAAAATTTTCAGCCCTGGCCTCGCGCTGGTGGGACCCCGATGGAGAATTCAAACCCTTACATAAAATAAACCCCGTTCGACTAGGGTTTATTGAGAATTATACTGAAGGCCTGTTCGGTAAAAAGGTACTGGATGTTGGTTGTGGCGGTGGATTACTCAGTGAAGCTATGGCTGAACGTAGCGCTCAGGTTACAGGGGTTGATTTAGCCGAACAGTCGTTAAAAGTAGCGCGTTTACACGCCTTAGAAAGCGGGCGTCAAATCGACTATCAATGCATTGCTATTGAAACTCTGGCAGAACAGCAGCCAGCAAGCTTCGATGTGGTGACTTGTCTGGAGATGCTGGAGCATGTACCTGACCCTGAGGCTATTGTAAAAGCCTGTGCTAAAGCACTAAAACCTGGCGGGAAGATCTTTTTTTCCACATTAAACCGTAATGTAAAGTCTTGGCTGTTAGGTATTGTTGCCGCTGAGCATGTTTTAGGCTGGGTTCCCAAAGGAACTCATCAGCACCAACGTTTTATCAAACCATCAGAGCTACTGCGTATGACAGATGCCGCCGCGTTAAAAGATATCGCCATTAACGGTCTTATCTTTAATCCGTTTAAAGGCTTTGTTCTTTCAGAAAAAGATGTTGATGTGAATTACATTATCGCTTTAGAAAAGCCGGAGTCATAAATGGCCTCATCAGACAGGAATTCTCCGGTAAAGGCGGTATTGTTCGATTTGGACGGCACGCTGCTTGATACAGCCCCCGACCTGGGTGCTGCACTGAACGCCGTATGCGAACAATACGAACGCCCCGCCATTACCGCTGAAGTGTTTACGCCAGTCGCATCCCATGGTTCCAGAGGTATGCTGCAGCTAGCTTTTGCCGAAGAGTACAGCGACATGGAAGCCGAGCTCCGGCATGCGTTTCTTAGTGCTTATAAAGAGAACATAGCCATTCATACGCAACCCTACCCTGGGGTTCTCGAACTACTCTCTGTACTACAACGTGAATCTATTCAAATTGCTATAGTCACTAATAAGCCAGAGCGCCTCACCCAACAATTATTGCCTCATTTCCCGGAGTTTGAAGCTATTAGTGTGGTCGTAAGCGGTGATACCCTAAGCGTAGCAAAGCCCTCGCCGGAACCTTTATTCTATGCGGCTGAAAAGCTGGGAATAGAACCTGCAGACTGTCTTTATGTCGGAGATGCGGAACGGGATATCGAAGCCGGTCGCAATGCCGGTATGGTTACTGTGCTTGCTGAATATGGCTATATTAGCAACGAGGATCAGCCGCAACGCTGGCAAGCCGACTATCATATCGCCTCACCGCTGGAGTTACTGAAGTTACTTGCTATTGATGACTCTTGATCTATAAACATCTTTTAAAAGATCAAAAAAATATATAGCAAGATTACCAGCGCAAACTCACGCCAAGCAAAGGCTGACAAAAAATCAAGATTTCTAAATCAAAATTATTACTGTTTTTGCCCGTAAATTTACTTGATCGAAGTGGCAGTTAGACCTAGCATACTCTTCATCCTCAAGACACTAGATATTGTGTAAATATCGCTCTGTACAACTAATAGGCACAATATCTAGTGGCTACAAACATATAACAAAAAGCTAAGAGTCGGCGCAAAATGAACGAGCAACTATATGTCACTAAACGCAGCGGCGAACGCGAACCGCTAAACCTCGATAAAATTCACCGGGTTATCATGTGGGCCGCTGAAGGTCTTAATAATGTTTCAGCTTCTCAGGTCGAAATTAAGTCTCACATTCAGTTTTACGACGGTATTAAAACCGAAGATATCCACGAGACCATCATTAAAGCTGCAGCTGATTTAATTTCAGAGGAAGCGCCCGACTATCAATACATGGCTGCGCGTCTGGCTATTTTCCACTTGCGCAAACGGGCCTACGGTAAGTTTGAACCGCCGCGTCTCTACGATCAGGTCAAAAAGATGGTTGCAGAGCATCGCTACGATGAGCACTTGCTGGAAGACTACACTGAAGCTGAATTTGACCAGATGGACGAAATTCTGGATCACTGGCGTGACATGAACTTCTCTTACGCGGCCGTTAAGCAGCTTGAGAACAAATATCTGGTTCAGAATCGGGTTACCGGAGACATCTATGAAAGCGCTCAGTTCTTATACATTCTGGTAGCGGCTTGTTTGTTCGCCAACTACCCGAAAAGCACTCGTATGGACTACGTTAAACGTTTCTACGACGCCGCTTCTGAATTCAAAATCTCACTACCAACACCTATCATGTCGGGTGTGCGCACGCCTACGCGTCAGTTCAGCTCCTGCGTTCTGATTGAAGCCGGCGATAGCCTCGACTCTATTAATGCCACTTCAAGCGCCATCGTAAAATACGTATCGCAGCGCGCCGGTATTGGCATCAATGCCGGGCGTATTCGCGCTCTGGGCAGCCCTATTCGTAACGGCGAAGCTTTCCACACAGGTTGTATTCCGTTCTATAAATATTTCCAGACGGCGGTTAAAAGCTGTTCGCAAGGTGGTGTTCGTGGTGGCGCGGCTACCCTGTTCTACCCGCTTTGGCATCTGGAAGTTGAAAGCTTATTAGTACTGAAAAACAACCGCGGTGTTGAAGAAAACCGCGTTCGTCATCTGGATTACGGTGTGCAGTTTAACCGCACCATGTACCAGCGTCTGATTAAAGACGATTACATTACTTTGTTCAGCCCGTCGGATGTGCCAGGCCTTTACGACGCGTTCTTTGAAGATCAGGACGAATTTGAGCGTTTGTACCTTCAGTACGAACAGGATGAGAGCATCCGCAAAAAACGTATTAAAGCCATTGAGTTGTTTGGTTTGTTTATGCAAGAACGCGCCAGTACTGGCCGTATCTACGTACAAAACGTTGACCACTGCAACACGCACAGCCCGTTCGATTCAAAAGTTGCTCCTATTCGTCAGAGCAACCTGTGCCTTGAAATTGCGTTACCAACTAAGCCTCTAAGTCATGTGAACGACGAAGAAGGTGAAATTGCCCTGTGTACACTGTCGGCCTTTAACTTAGGCAAAATTGAGAGCTTAAGTGAATTTGAAAACCTTGCCGACTTAGCTGTTCGCGCACTGGATAGTCTGCTGGATTATCAGGAATACCCGGTTCCGGCCGCTTACAATGCAACAATGAACCGTCGTACTCTGGGTATTGGTGTTATTAACTTTGCCTACTACTTAGCTAAGCACGGCGTTAAATATTCAGACGGTTCTGCAAATGGTCTGGTTCATCAGACCTTTGAAGCAATACAGTATTATCTGATGCAGGCGTCAATGAACCTGGCTAAAGAAAGAGGTGCCTGCCCTAAATTTAATGAGACCACCTACTCTCAGGGCATTATGCCAACCGACACCTACAAGAAAGACCTGGATAAGGTTTGCGATGAGCCTCTGCACCTGGACTGGGACAAGCTTCGTGCCGACATCAAACAACATGGCATGCGTAACTCCACATTATCAGCGTTAATGCCTTCTGAGACATCGTCACAGATTTCTAACGCAACTAACGGTATTGAACCGCCTCGTGGTTTTGTCAGCATTAAGTCGTCAAAAGACGGTGTCACCAAACAGGTTGTTCCAGACTACGAAAACTTAAAAGACAAGTACGAGCTGTTATGGCAAATCCCTAACAATAAGGGATACCTTGAGCTGGTGGGTATTATGCAAAAGTTTGTCGACCAGACAATTTCTGCGAACACCAATTACGACCCAAGTAAATTCGAAGCCGGTAAAGTACCAATGAAGCAGCTTCTGCAGGACTTATTAACGGCCTATAAGCTTGGCGTTAAGACGCTTTATTATCACAACACCCGTGACGGTGCTGCGGATAATCAATCCGACATTGCGGCACGTAAAGGTGCTACTGCGTCTCAAGCTCAGCCGACAACAGTGATCATTGAAGAAGATGATGACTGTGCCGGCGGCGCCTGCAAAATTTAATAAGAAGGATTTTAGCGAATGTCGTACTCAACCTTTAATCAAGAGCAGAATAACCCGTTAACGGAGCCTATGTTTTTAGGCAACTCCGTTAACGTTGCTCGCTACGACCAGCAAAAACACAGCATTTTTGAAAAGCTGATTGAAAAACAAATCAGCTTTTTCTGGCGACCTGAAGAAATCGATGTCAGCCGCGACCGCATCGACTTTAACAAGTTAACAGCCAGTGAAAAGCATGTGTTTATTTCTAACCTGAAGTATCAAACACTGTTAGATTCAATTCAGGGGCGTTCGCCGAATATCGCGTTACTGCCTATTGTTTCTCTTCCGGAACTGGAAACCTGGATTGAAACCTGGTCATTCTTTGAGACCATACATTCGCGCTCGTACACACATATTCTGCGTAACCTGTTTAGTGATCCCAGCGAAGTCTTTGAAGATATCGTCATTAACGAGCAAATTAAAATTCGCGCGAATGACATCTCCAAGTACTACGATGATCTTATTTTCTATACTCAACTGTTGCAGACGCACGGTGAAGGCGATGTCGTTGTTGAAGGCAAAACCCATACCGTAACGCAACGGGAAATTAAGAAGAAACTATTCTTATGCATTAACTCGGTTAACGCGCTTGAAGCTATTCGTTTTTATGTCAGTTTCGCCTGCACTTTCGCTTTTGCAGAACGTGAGTTAATGGAAGGCAACGCAAAAATTATTAAACTGATTGCCCGTGACGAAAACGTTCACCTGACATCGACACAGCACATTCTTAATTTGTGGCAATACGGCGAAGACGACCCGGAAATGAAAGAAATTGCCGAAGAACTGCGTGACGACGCCTATGAAATTTTCATGACTGCAGTGAAGCAAGAAAAACAGTGGGCGCACTACCTGTTTAAAGACGGCTCAATGATTGGCCTGAACGAGAGCATGCTCTGCCAGTACGTCGAATATATTGCGAACTTACGTATGCAGGCCATTGGCTTTGACGCACCGTTTGAGAACCAGCGTTCCAACCCTCTACCGTGGATGAATAAGTACCTTGTTTCAGACAACGTTCAGGTAGCGCCGCAGGAATCAGAAATCACCTCTTACCTTGTTGGTCAGATAGATAGCGAAGTGAGTGCTTCCGACCTTGGGGACTTTGATCTCTAAGCTATGGCTAACACCTTTAAAGTCACTGTCAACGGTGGGCCCGAACTTGCCGTTGACGCGACTGAAGGCACCTTACTCGAGGCCTTAGAAAAGCATCAGTTAGAAATGCACTACCACTGCCGCAGTGGTTTTTGTGGTGCCTGCCGTAGCACCCTAAAGTCCGGTAAAGTCCGTTATACAACAGAACCTCTGGCTTATGTCAGAAAAGGCGATATTCTGCCCTGCTGCTGTGTACCGGAGTCGGATTTGGACATAGACCACTAAGTATTATTCATTAAATCGATTGTGCCCATCGTGCAGAACAATTGTTAACCAGCAATAAAATCTGGATAATGGCACCATAAATTTTTGTGAGAGAGGTATTTCATGTTTACAGTCATTTTTGGACGTCCGGGTTGTCCGTTTTGTGTTCGTGCCGTAGAAGTTGCGGATAAATTAAAAGCCGATATGGAAGATTTTGATTATCGCTATGTCGACATTCACGCTGAAGGCATCAGCAAAGCTGACCTGGAAAAAACGGTAGGCAAACCGGTACAAACGGTTCCTCAAATTTTTGTCGACGAACAACACGTTGGCGGTTTCACAGAATTTGAAGCCTACGCAAAAGAAAACTTAGGGCTATACACTGCATAGTTCTGTGTAAGTAATGTAACCCTATCGTAGAGGCGGCTATCTAGCCGCCTCTATTGCTTGTTTAACCCGCTTTTCTGACACCGGATACTTCGTTCCCAGCGTCTGCGCGAAGAATGATACTCGCAGCTCTTCAATCATCCAGCGAATTTCAGCAACCTCATCGGGAACCACCGAACCTTTATTTTCATAAGCTTTCACCGCCGCTTTATACTGCTCTTCAAGGTTGGCCAGGGTCAGAGTCATCAATCTGTCCTTATTCGGGTCAACCGGCAGTTTTTCTAGCCGACGTTGAATAGCTTTTAAATAACGCACAATGTCACTCAAGCGCTCCCCACCAAAAGCAGAAACAAACCCGGCGAACACTAAGTTATCCAGTTGGTCCTGAATATCGCCCCGGGACTGGATCTGATCCAGTGGAATTTTACCTTTAAGAGACTTTCTAACCTGTTGTGACAATAGAAGGCACTGTTCAACTTCCAGTGCTATTTGTTCAACACGATCATTCAAATTAGCACGAACAATATCTTTTAATTGCTCAAATCCCTTTTGTTCACGGAGCTCATTGCCCTGCTCAATCTGTTCCTGAATAAGGCCGTCTACCGCCGCTGCTATACAGTCGGCTATTAACGCATCCACTTTACCCCAGGGGTTAAAGTACATAGTCAACTTGGCTTTATTCGACAGTGACTTCTGTAAATGCTTAATAGGTGACGGTATTTGCTGCAATAACAATTCGCGCACACCGGCTTTATGATGCTTCTTAGCCTGCTCCGGGTTATCGAACAACTGCAGAGCAACCTGCCCTTTGCCTTTATTGATTAAGCCCGGATACGCCTTCAGCTCAAAACCTTGCTGACGTTCGGTAATAACTTCCGGTAAGTCATCAAAGTCCCAGCTATCGACGCGCTCACGGCTAATATCGTCACCGGCGGTTTTCTCCAGTCGCTGCTGCACTTTACCCGACAATTGCTGCTGAAGGCTTTGCAAATCACGCCCCTGGCTAACCAACTTTTTGCCGTCAAGAATCTTAAAGTTCATGCGTAAATGAGCCGGTAGCGAGGACTCATCCCAGTTTTCTTCCGGAACCGTCACGCCGGTCATACGCCGCAACTTAGTCGCCATAGCATCGGTTAAGCGCCCCTGCAGCGGTTCAATATCGGCTATAATCGCGCCAGCAAAGTTAGGTGCCGGTACAAAATTCCGGCGTAAGGTTTTCGGCAACGACTTAATTAAGTGAGCAATACGTTCCTCGCGAAGCGCCGGAATATGCCAGTCGAAACCTTCCGGCTTCACCTGATTCAGAATACCCAGTTGGATATTCACACTGACGCCGTCGTCTTCAGCGTTAGGTTCAAAATGGTAGCTTAATGGCAGTCGCAAGTTGCCTTGTCGCCAAAACTCCGGATATTCATTTTCTGTAATGTGTTCGGTGTCGCCGGCAATAAGGTCATCGCGTTCAAAAAACAGAAGTTTAGGTTCTTTTTTGGCCGCCTTATGCCACCAGCCTGCCAGTAGCTTTTCGTTGTATATGCCTTCGGGTATTGCGCGGTCATAAGCCTCGAACAGGACCTCTTCATCCACCAGAATATCGCGCCGGCGGGACTTCGCCTCCAGCGCCTGAACATCCTGAATCAACTTTAAGTTGTGTTGAATAAACGGCAGTTTGCGCGTCAGCTGCGAATTAACCAGCCCTTCGCGGATGAAAATCTCCCGGGCTTTGACTGGTGAAACCGGACCAAACTGGACACGCCGTCTGGGTACCAGAATAAGTCCCAGTAACGTCACCTGCTCATCGGCAATAACACTGCCTTGCTTCTTCTCAAAATGAGGCTCAAGGTATTGTTTTTTAACTAAGTGTGGCGCGGCTTCTTCTATCCACAGCGGGTCAATATCGGCATTAATGCGCGCATACAACTTCGAAGTTTCCGCCAGTTCAGCGGTAACAACCCATTTCGGAGGTTTGCCAAACAAACCTGAGCCCGGAAAAATATGAAAACGCGTCTGGCGTGTTCCCTGATATTCGTGTCGGTCTTCTTTAAAGCCCACCTGAGACAATAAGCCAGTAATCAACGCCCGGTGCACTTGCTCGAAAGTGGCCGCTTCTTCATTAATGGATAACCCCATTTCCCGAACCGTTTGTCGGCTCTGCGTGTAAATGTCCTGCCACTCACGCAGGCGCATAAAATGAATAAACTCACGACCCATTTGCTTACGGAACTGATTTCCTGACAAGGCTTTTTGTTTTTCTTTGACGTAATTCCATAGATTCAGAAACGCCATAAAGTCGGAGCTTTTGTCACGAAAACGCTGGTGCCATTCATCGGCTTTTTGCTGCGCATCGTGTGGCCGTTCGCGCGGATCCTGAATACTCAGAGCCGCGGTAATTATCAGCATTTCACGAACACAACCATATTGCTGTCCGGCTATGACCATTCTGGCCAGGCGCGGATCCAGAGGCAGCCGCGACAGTTGACGTCCCGTATCCGTTAATTTCGGTTGCTCATTTTTACGTCCGGGCTTAATGGCATGCAACTCTTCCAGTAAGTTCAGGCCATCTTTAACAAAACGCTCATCGGGCTTTTGAACAAATGGAAACTGGCGAATGTCACCCAGGCGCAACGACGACATTTGCAATATGACCGCCGCCAAATTGGTACGGAGAATTTCTGGGTCGGTATACTCCGGACGCTGCAAAAAGTCCTCTTCACTGTATAAGCGAATACAAATGCCCGGACCAATACGGCCGCAACGCCCCTTGCGCTGGTTGGCACTGGCCTGTGAAATAGGCTCAATAGGTAAGCGCTGCACTTTAGTGCGATAACTGTAACGGCTCATGCGCACGGTGCCCGGGTCAATCACAAAGCGTATCCCCGGAACCGTTAACGAGGTTTCTGCCACGTTGGTAGCAATAACCACCCGGCGTTGACTGTGCGACTGAAACACACGGTTCTGCTCGTGCGAAGACAAGCGCGCATACAAGGGCAATACTTCAGTATTACGCAGCTGTAAGTCCCCGATAGCATCTGCGTAATCGCGGATTTCGCGCTCACCGCTGGCAAAAATGAGAATATCGCCTTCACTTTCACGTTGCAGCTCTTCCACCGCCTCACAAACCCCCTGAAGAACATCGGCATCAGCAGCTTTGCCATCTTCTTTAGGCGGCCGATACCGAACTTCCACCGGATAGGTTCGGCCGGTTACCGTCAGTACGGGAGCATCATGAAAGTGTTTGGAGAAACGTTCGGTTTCGATGGTCGCTGAGGTAATAACAACTTTGAGATCACGGCGTTTGGGCAGCAGCGTATGCAATACGCCCAGCAAAAAGTCGATGTTCAGACTGCGCTCATGCGCTTCATCAATAATAATGGCGTCGTATTGCAGTAGCAGAGGGTCTTGCTGCAGTTCGGATAACAGCATACCGTCGGTCATCAGTTTTATTGCCGTAGTCGGTGCGGTCTCATCCTGAAAGCGGATTTTATAACCCACCTGCTTTTTCGCGTGATCCTGCAGCTCATCCCCAATTCGGGCAGCAACACTGCGTGCCGCCAGCCGCCGGGGCTGAGTATGACCAATGGTACCTTTGCGACCATACCCCAGTTCCAGCAACATTTTCGGTAGCTGCGTGGTCTTACCCGAACCGGTCTCGCCGGCAATGACCACCACCTGATTCTGCTCAATGGCTTTCTTAATGTCGCCACGCTGCTGGGCAACCGGCAATTCTTCGGGGTAACTGATATGAAACTTTTGCTGCTGACGCTCCAGATACGCCAACTCAGCAGTCTCGATATCGCCCGCTATCCGCTCCAGCACTTGCTGCTGTCGTTGCTCGTTTTTAATTTTACTCAGACCACGCAAACGACCGCGCAAAAGCGCGGCCTGTTGTGTTGTACATTGCTCTAATTGTGTCTGAAATTTATCAACAAAAGGCTGACTTTGTGATTTATCGTGCGATTTTTGACGACTCATAGACTCCGAACTTATTCATCCTCGTTATAAATAGCAATATGGGCATCACCTTCGCCCTTAATATAGCCACGATACATACCTTCAGTATTAAACGGCATAGCAATATTGCCTTCTGCGTCAATAATAATGACGCCTCCGGTACCACCCGCTTGTTCCAGCATGCCGTGAATAACCTCATCGCCGGCCTCACTGACCGAAAGCCCTTTATATTTAACCCGCGAGCAGATATCAGCCGCCACGTGGAAGCGAATAAAGTATTCACCGTGTCCGGTTGCCGAAACAGCACAGCTGTCGTTATCCGCCCAGGTACCGGCACCAATAATGGGGGAATCCCCTATTCTACCATAACGTTTGGCTGTCATGCCGCCGGTTGAGGTACCAGCGCTTAATAGCCCGTTTTTATCAACAGCCACAGCACCGACGGTGCCGTATTTGTAGTCCAAATCCAGATATTCCCAGGCCTGTTGCTCTGGTTGTTCACTTTTCTTGATGGTTTCCTTGGCGTTTTGTAGCTGCTGATAACGGTGCTCTGTATTAAAGTAGCTGTTCTCTACCTGCTCCAGGCCTTGTTGACGGGAAAACAGCTCTGCGCCTTCACCACTTAGCATGACGTGTACCGACTCATCCATTACTTCACGCGCCAGTTCTATTGGACTTTTTACCGTTTTCACACCGGCAACAGCTCCCGCATTGCCGTTCAGACCTTCCATTAACGAAGCATCCAGTTCATGTTCTCCGTCCCAGGTATAAACCGCGCCTTTACCAGAGTTAAAAAGTGGCGATGCTTCCATTACCTGAATAGCTGCAATAACTGCGGTGGTGCTGTCACCGCCTTCTTTCAATACCTTTCGGCCGGCTTCTAGCGCTTCTGTCAGTTTATCTTTATAGGCTTGTTCCTGTTCAGCGGTTAAATTGGCCCGAGTAATTGTTCCGGCTCCGCCGTGAATGGCCATAGCGTATTCAACATCATGTTCATCCGCCTGTGCGGCGGGTAATAGCGATCCAAACGCAGCAGTGGCAAGTAATGCAGATAAGTAGAGCTTTTTCATTCTGACCTCGATTTTATTGTTATAGGCTAGATTGTTAGTCATAACATAGTCGCAGGAAAGCAACGAACTGACAACGAGGAGATATGCAGATGCCGACTTATCGCGTTGAGTACACACACTTAGGCGACAGACAGCAAATTACGCTGGAAGTAGATAATGAAGCACTAGATAACGAACAAAAGTTCAGAGACGCCGTTGCACAACGTTTAGCTAAACGCATTCTGCCGCACGCTGAACTTGCTTTTCGCCACGAAGATGACCGTACACTGGAGCAAAAGCTGGACAAAGCTTACGACTTGCAAGTGAACAAGATTGAAAGAGAGTGAGTGGCTGAATTTATCTGCGGGCTCGTGCTATAGTTTTCCTTTTCCGCTGAGCACTTAGGCTTATGGCACAAAACGAACAAGAAACCTTCTACTGGCACGATTATGAGACATGGGGCGCTAACCCTTTAGTGGACCGCCCTGCACAGTTTGCCGGATTACGCACAGACACTGATTTTAATGTTATCGGTCGGCCTTTAACGCTTTACGCTCAACCCACACCGGACTTTCTGCCTAACCCGGAAGCCACCTTAATTACGGGTATTACGCCGCAGCTTGCTGCGAAGCAAGGAGTCGGTGAAGCGGAGTTCAGCAAAGCCATAGCAAACGAATTTCAAAAGCCCAATACCACCATTATTGGCTACAACAACATTCGTTTTGATGACGAAGTCACCCGTTTGCTGTTCTATCGTAACTTTTATGACCCTTACGAATACAGCTGGCAAAACGGCAATTCACGCTGGGACTTAATTGATGTGGTGCGAGCCTGTTTTGCGCTGCGCCCGGACGGTATTAACTGGCCGGAAAACGCCGACGGACAACCCAGTCTAAAACTGGAGCACTTGAGTGTTGCCAATAACATTGAGCACGGTCAGGCGCACGATGCTATGTCGGACGTTTACGCGACCATTGGTCTGGCAAAACTTGTCAGCGAGAAGCAGCCTAAGCTGTGGCAGTGGGCTTACAGTATTCGCCGTAAGCAAAAGCTACTGAATTTGTTTAACTGGCAGGCACCGGAGCCTCTGGCACATGTCAGTGGGTTTTACGGTACGGCTAACCGCTATTTGTCGGCTATATTGCCGCTGGGCTTTCATCCTAAGCAAAATAGCAACGTTATTGCCTGGGACCTGCGCGTTCCGCCCATGGATTTTGCCGATAAATCGGTAGAAGAATTAACGGAACTAACCTACACCAGTCGTAGGGAACTGGAAGAGCAAGGCTTACAGAAAAGCGGTATACAAAATATTCACTTGGGTCGTTGTCCTTTCTTAGCGCCTATTAAAACTATTTCTGCTGAAGCTGCTGATAGTGCCGCATTAGATACAGCCGCCCTGGAGACAAACGCTAAATGGTTACAGGATAACAGCGACTTCCGTGACAAGCTCATGCAGGTGTTTGAACAAACCAAAGAGTTTGCTCCCAGAACCGATGTTGATCACCAGATATACGATGGCTTTTTCTCTCCTCAGGATAAAAAACATATGGAGATTATCCGTTCGTCAGAGCCACACCAACTGGCAGGTCTGGAGCTGGATTTTCAGGACAAGCGTATGCCTACACTGCTGTTTCGCTACCGGGCACGAAACTACCCGTCGACTCTTAGCGACAAAGAACTAAATAAGTGGCGTCTGTTTTGTCAGCAGCGCTTAATTGAGCCGCCAGAAGGCTTATTGTCCGCAGAGGACTTTGCACTGAAGCTTGAGGATTTAGCAAATCAGCATCAGGAAGATGCGCATAAGCTGCGGTTGCTAAAATCACTGTATGACTACGCCGCATCGCTTTAATGCTAATGTTCTAAAACCTGTGTCGTTGCGTTGAATTAAAGAAAAGCTGATGACACAGGATATTTATCTCCTCTCCACCAGTGATGAATCCAGGATTTACATGCTTAAACTTTAGCGTTAAAGCGCACACTCGTATTCTGCAGTATATCTAGTACATTAAAGTGGACTTCCTCACTGAACATTGCTCTTTCATCATAAGGTTTCAGAACAATATCTTCATCATGAATTCTACTTTTCTCTGCAGACCTTTCTTCAGCCTGCTCTATCACACTTCTGACTTTAATTCGGCCGGCCACGTCTTCTTTGGTGTATATTGTGTTACTTCTTGATGTTTGTGTTTTCTCTCTAGCTAGGTCAGTATTTAAAAAATCAGTGGCTTCAACTAGTTTATCACTAGCGTTGAGTTTTGCTTTTAAGTAGTTATATTCTCTTTTTGTTAAATCATGATCAATGATGTCTATTTCATCGCCCGTGTTAGTAAAGTCGAAATTTTTGTTTAGTAGGTTTGGTTGCTCTTCTGCTACCTCTGCTAAAATACGTTGAGTTTCAGAGACCATGTCACCGGCATATTTTTGTTGTTCCTTTTCAATAGCGACTAAGTCTATAAGCCCCTCTTTTAATTCAGCTGCTGTTGGTTTAGTTACTTCCTTAATGGTTATTGTATTTTGTTTTGATGATGTTGCTATCGTGTCGTTAGAAATGCTAGCAACATACTGTTTTTTCGCAGAACTTACTTCCATGTTATTAATTTTTTGCGCTTGTCCAGGCGAGTTCATTGAAGTAAGTATTGAAGTCGATGTCAACGTAATAGGTTTCATGTTCACTTCCTTTTAAACGTTATTTATAAACTCCGTTTAATAAGTTATCGGTCGCTTTTTCATTAACTTAAACACTTTACTTTTCAAACGAACTTTACAGTCTTGTTAAGGCTGTGAATAATATGGAATTAAAATACTCACAGAAAAAAGGCGCCGACTTAATAAAAGCCGACGCCTAATATCACTGATTTATCTTTCGAATAAGCAAGTTAGGCTTTCTTATTCCCCACTCTGAATAACCTTGCCAGTGCCGGAATTAAGATAAGCGCACCCAGCATATTCCACAGGAACATAAAGGTTAACAATATACCCATGTCGGCCTGGAATTTAATGGGTGAGAATATCCAGGTAGCGACGCCTATGGCCAGCGTTAAGCCAGTAAAGCCGACGGCCTTGCCGGTGTTATCCAGCGAGTACTTGTAGGTTTCCTGCAACGACATGCCCTGCTGCAAGCCCTCTTTCACTTTACTGTAAATATAAATGCCGTAGTCGACACCGATACCAACCCCTAAGGCAATAACCGGCAAGGTAGCCACTTTAATGCCTATGCCTAACACCGCCATTAGTCCCTGACTCATAACAGTAGTAAAGGCCAGCGGCAATACAATACAAGCCACCGTACGAACGCTACGGAAGGTAATAAAGCACAGCACGATAACAACGCCATAAACCCACAGCAGCATCTTATTCTGCGCTGCTTCTATAACTGAGTTGGTTGCCGCTTCAATGCCCGAGTTGCCCGCTGCCATCAACAACTCTAAACCTTCCTGCTGATAGTTCTGGTTAAACTCATTAACCGAGCCAACAACATTCTCTAATGTCTCAGCTTTATGGTCGTCCAGATAAATAATGACCGGCGCCATTGAGCAGTCGTTATTGATCAAACCATCAGGAATGCGACTTAACGAGGCGTTAGTCACATACTTGTTACGGTTTAAGCTAAACCACTTAAGGTTACCCTCGTTAATACCAAACATGCCCATTTTAGAAACGTAGACAACAGATTTAACGTCCTGAACACCGCTGGTGTTTTCCATATGCCAGCTAAAACGTTCCATCATCTCGAGATTATCGTACGCAATACATTGCTCAGGCGCGGACGCCGCCATGACCACAAAGATATCGGTACTGGAGCTGTAGTTTTCTACAATAAAGGCATTGTCCTGATTGTAGCGGCTGTCAGGGCGAAGTTCCGGCGCGCCTTTATCAAGGTCACCAATTGCCATATTCTGACTATTGACTAAGCCCCAGGCCAGCATAACAAGAGCAATAACTAACGCTGAATACGCCCATTTAGGCTGAGTAAATTTAGCAAAGAAATCAAACAGCGGATGACGCTCACCCTTTATTCGTTTCTGGTAAGCAACACCGTTGTCGGATGTTCCCAAGTACGACATCAAAATAGGCAATAAACCCAGGTTGGTCAGCACCACCACGGCGACACCTATACTCGCGGCTATCGCCAGTTCTTTAATTACCTCAATATCAATAACCATCAAGGTCGTAAAGCCAATGGCATCGCTGGCCAGAGCGGTTAACCCGGCAATATACAGACCACGGAACGCTGTGCGAGCTGCAGCAACTTTATCAAGCCCGGCAACCCGGTTAGAGCCAATGGCATTAATAATTTGTACGCCGTGTGATACCCCTATGGCGAACACCAGGAATGGTACGAGCATTGAGTACGGGTTAATACCGCTGCCAATAAGTTCAATAATCCCCAGTTGCCACACTACCGCGATAATTGAACAACTAAGCACCATAAAGGTACTGCGCCAACAACGGCTATACAGATAAAGCATGACCAAAGTAATAGCGATAGCCAACAGGAAGAACAAACCAACCTGCTCAGCACCTTCAATAAGGTCGCCTATCAGTTTCGCAAAACCGGTAATGTGAATTTCAATATCATCACTTTGGTATTTATCGCGAACCAGGGTTTCCAGCTTTTCAGAGAACTCTTGATAATCCAGCTTTTCACCGGTTTCCGGATTAACTTCATCCAGCGGAATATAGACGATGGTTGATTCAAAATTATTGGCAACCAGGTTCCCTACTTCACCTGAACGCAGAACGTTAGTTCTTAGTTTATCTAAGGACTCTTCACTGCCGTCATAACCATCGGGAATAACCGGGCCGCCGACAAAACCTTCTTCGGTTACTTCCATCCAGCGAACATTGGGTGTCCATAAACTGCGAAGCCCGGAGCGATTGACGCCCGGAATAAAGAAGATCTCATCGGTTATTTTTTGCAGTTCTTGTTGAAAATCGGCTTCAAAAATATCGCCGTCTTTATTCTCAACCGCCACCCGGACAACGTTCCCCAAACTGGCTAAGTCGTCCTGATACTCAAAATAGTTTTGAATAAACGGATGGTTGGTCGGGATCATTTTGGTCAGGCTGGCATCGGGGCGAACCTGTGACGCGTGATAACCCAAAAACAAGGTCAGTAACAAAAAGACAATTAGCCAGGGAGCCCGTACCGTGAATAATAGCTTCTCCAGCAGTCCAGCTGGTTTATTCGCACTCGGATTATCCATTTACTGCGCTCCTTGTTGCGTTGCTAATGCTTCTTCTTCAGTGATTTTGGCTGGCCAGTGCAATAAACCACTGCGGCCCGTCATAATCCACTCACCGTCGCCTACTTCAATAATATCGGTCATAACCGAACCGCTCGGATGTGTCCGGTTCTTTACTTCTAGCTGGTCATCAATCTCAAGAATGGTTCCGGAATGCCCAACAATTAGCTGAGTACCGTTGTTAGTGTTGGTTCCTGCCGACAAATTAACTCTGGTGCCTGTATCAACGGTTGTAAAGCTTTGTCCTTTATCGTCTGAGACAAAAGCATTGCCGCGTAAGCCATAAACCCAAACACGGCCCTCGGCATCAAGGTGTCCGCCAAACAGCGAACCGCGATAAGGAGAATCAAGAGTCTCCCAACTCTCACCACCGTCGTAACTCGCAAAGGCTAGTCCGGCTTCCCCGACAATATATAAGTCGTCACCCTGACCAAAAATGGTATTCAAATGATAACCACCCGGGTTTTCCAAACGACCCGAGATAACCTGCCAGCTGTCGCCTCCATCTTCGGTTTTAAGGAAGGTACCATAAGCGCCTATCGCCAGCACGGTCTGACTATCCTTCGCGTAAAGGTCTAAAAAGGGCTTGCTGGGGCCTTCTTCTCTGGCTGCCTCTATATTACTGATCTGGAACTGAGCCTCTTCAAGCTGCCACTCCAGTTCACCGATAACGTCTTCATCCTCGGTTGATTCGAGTTGTTCATTCAGTTTCTCAATATGCTTTTCATAATAGCCTTCTTCTAACGTCATCAGTTCAAAACCGTCTAACTGACGCTTCCAGCTTTTACCGCCGTCTTCTGATTTAATAATGACACCATGATGCCCGGTCGCCCATCCATTTTGCTCGTCAGCAAAAGCGATACTGGTTAAAAGTACGCTGGTATCTACTTCTGCCTGTTGCCAGTCATCACTCTCTTTCCAGATAATATTTCCATGCGCACCGACGGCTATAAGTCGCGTTCCAACAGTCGTCACTTCAATAAGTACTTCGCTTTTAATTCTGTCTGATGACAATGCTGGTGCACTGATCACGTCGTAATCAGTAATTGTTGTTGTGTCGCTATCCTGTGCGAGCACTGTGGTGCTAAAAATAGCCCCCAACAACACCCCTAATGGGGTTAAAGACAAGCGCATGGAACCTCCCGGGTACTAAAAATGTCATAGGATTGTATAAGCTCAAGATAATTTGAAAACCTTTTTTCGTTAAATTCGTGCTTTTTTTCGTTAAAGTATTGCTTGAGAGGTCAGTCCTCTGGCAAAGTGATGTTGGAAAGTAGAACAACAAGGAAAATTATAATGAATAAACTGATGCTAAAAGCTGGCGTTTTTGCCATATCGGTGATTTCCGCGAGCGTTGCGGCTAAAGTATCACCAGAAGAAGCCGCACGGCTTGGTCAGGACCTAACCCCTATTGGTGCTGAAAAAGCGGCAAATGCCGACGGCTCTATCCCAGCCTGGGATGGTGGTTACTCCGATCACGCGGTTGAAGTTGTTCGCGGTAATGACCCGTATGCTGATGATAAACCTTTGTTTACCATCACTCACGATAACCTGGATGAGCACAAAGAACATCTGAGCGAAGGCCAAATCGCGATGTTCGATAAGTACTCAGACTATAAAATGATTGTGTATCCAACACGTCGTTCGGCAACCTATCCGGACGAACTTTGGCCTAAGATTAAATCCAACGCAGAAAATGCAGAAATGGTTGCCGGTGGTAACGGCGTCGAAAACTTTGATACCACCATTCCGTTCCCTATCCCGGAAAATGGATTAGAGGCTGTATGGAACCATATTACTCGTTACCGTGGCGGTGCAGTTACTCGTAACGTAGCGCAGTTCCCAGTTCTGTCTAACGGTAACTACACCACAGTAGAACTTAAAGAAACCCTGGTATTCCCTGAGTACTTAGAAACCGGTCGCCAAGAAGCCGACGACAACGTTCTGTTTTATTTTATGCAGGAAGTTGAAGCTCCTTCTCGCTTAACCGGTACTGTTTTGCTGGTTCATGAAACCATTAACCAGGTGAAAGAAGGGCGTCGCGCCTGGATTTATAATGCCGGTCAGCGTCGCGTTCGTCGTGCACCTAACGTTGCTTATGACGGACCAGGCACTGCAGCAGATGGCCTACGTACTTCTGACAACCTGGATATGTACAACGGTGCACCAGATAAGTACAACTGGGAGTTAAAAGGTAAGAAAGAAGTTTATATTCCTTACAACAACTTCAAGATCATGGATCCTGAACTGAGTTATGACGAAATCATTAAAGCTGGTCATATGAATCAGGACTTGATCCGTTATGAAAAACACCGTGTTTGGGTGGTTGAAGGTAGTCTTAAAGACGGTGAACGCCATATCTACTCTAAGCGTACAATGTACCTTGATGAAGATACCTGGACAGCGTCACTGGTTGATCACTACGACGGACGTGGCGAACTATGGCGTGTTGGTGAAGCTCTGAATACTCAGTTCTATAACCAGGACGTTCCATGGATGGCTGCAGAAGCGTTATATGACTTGGACTCTGGACGTTATATTTCTCTGGGTCTGGGTAATGAAGAAAGTACTTACATGGAATGGGATATTTCTCCAAACCGTGAAGACTTCAGTACTAACGCATTGCGTCGTAAAGGCTTCAGATAAGTTAAACACTTAGTGGAACTTAAAAAGGAGGCAACCGCCTCCTTTTTTAATACTATAGTTAGGCCAATAAGCTAATCACTTTTCAAGACGCGCAAGCAAGCTTGAAGTATCCCAGCGACTGCCACCCATTTTCTGAACGTCAGCATAGAATTGATCAACTAATGCTGTCGCCGGCAGCGACAAGCCCTGACGATCGGCCTCAGCCAACGCTATTTTTAGGTCTTTACGCATCCAGTCTACAGCAAAGCCATGCTCGTAGTGGTTATCCCACATGGTTTTATAGCGATTTTCCATCTGCCAGGAGCCTGCAGCGCCCTGGCTAATAGCCGTAATAAGCTTATCAGGATCTAAGCCGACTTTACGTGCCAGTTGAAGCCCTTCCGACAAACCTTGCAAAACGCCGGCAATACAAATCTGATTGACCATTTTCGCTAATTGTCCACTGCCAACAGGACCCATCAACTGACGAGTTTTGGCATAGCATTGGAAAAGCTCGTCTGCAGCTTCAAAAGTGTGTTGTTCACCACCGACCATAGCGGTTAGAACACCGTTTTCCGCTCCGGCCTGGCCGCCTGAAACCGGCGCATCTAAAAAGCTGCCCTGCTTTTCATTTACAGCTTGTTCGAGCTCTCGTGCCAATTCAGCAGAAGCCGTAGTGTGGTCAACAACAACAGCTCCGGGTTTTAAATTAGCCAAGATGCCGCCGTCACCATAAAATACACTGCGTACATCGTCATCGTTACCAACACAAACCATAACAAAGTCAGCTTCTTTAACCGCTTCAGCCGGGGTTGGCTGGTAGCGTCCGGAGTATTCCTTTGCCCATTTTTCGGCTTTAGCCTGAGTGCGGTTATAAACCGTTACCTTATGATCCGCTTTTTGTAAGTGGCCGGCCATTGGGTAACCCATGACGCCTAATCCAATAAATGCACATTGCTTCGACATAGTCATTCCTCCTGACAATTCGGTTTTTCAATAAGCCAGTGTTGATAACGCCCCAGCTCACGATAAGGGGATATTTGGTTGTATTTCATCTCCAGCGCCAGTAACTCATCGAACCGTTGCTGATGAGTTAGGTCCCGTAAGTAGTCATGAAAACAGCGAACACCAGTTTTTTGCTGAACTTTTAACCCTTCTTGCTCTAGCCAATGGTCAACATGTTCCGGCACCGCCGGGTTCTGCGGACTCAGGCGAACCGTTTTTTTCACTTTCAGACCACGCTCAATATAATCAAAGTTGCCGTATATGGCATTGGCAAAAAGCTTGGCGTGGTAGTTATAGAACATAAGCGACAGTTTGCCGCCTGGTTTTAATAATGAAGCCAATTGATGAATGGCGAACTCGGTATCCGGCAGCCATTCCAGCACCGCGTGGCAGAGAATAATATCGTACTGATCTAGCGGCTGTTGATTAGCAAGCTCCGTTAAACTTGCCGAAACGTACTTGCACTGATGCCCCAGGCCTGCCGCTTTGTGACGGCGCTCAGCTTCTTCAACCATTTCGGTTGAAAGGTCAGAATGCACTACCGTAAAGTCTTTTTCCTGAAACCACTGGTTTACCTGACCAAGCCCGGCTCCTACATCAAGCACTAAACATGGCTCAGTGGCTAACAGCGGCGCTAAATCACGCTTGAGCACCTCAACCCTGAGTTGCCCCTTAGTGGTGTCATAAATGGATTTAGAGAACTTTTGGCTGATGCCGCTAAAGTCGCCGCGTTCTTGTTTCTTTTTATTCATTAAAGGCTTCTTTTCATCAGGCCGGACTGTCAATGTCAATAAACTTAACATCAAGTTTAAACTGGCTTGCTAAGTGCTCGCCCAGCGCTTTTGCGCCGTAACGCTCTGTGGCGTGATGCCCGGCCGCAAAAAAAGCGATTCCCTGTTCCCTGGCACTGTGTATAGTCGGTTCTGAGACTTCACCTGTAATAAAGGCGTCGACACCAAGCTGAGCCGCCCGGTCAATAAAACCCTGACCACCACCAGTGCACCAGGCAACTGTTTTAATTTTATTTAAACTGTCGACACGACAAACCAGCGAGCGCTCTAAGCGCTGCTCCAGTTCATTGGCAAACTCATCGCAGGAAACGGATTTAGCTAAATGACCGGTTACCAGCGGGCATGCCGGATCAGAAGGATCCACCGGCCCATCGAATTGCCAATCCATCAGTTTGGCCAACTGAGCATTGTTTCCCAATTCAGGATGAACATCGAGTGGTAAGTGGTAGGCAAATAAATTGATATCATGCTTCAACAGCTGCTGTAAGCGCCGCTTTTTCATTCCGACAACTTCCGCCGGTTCTCCCTTCCAAAAATAGCCGTGATGAACCAGAATCGCATCGGCGTTCTCGTCGACGGCCCTGTCAACCAAAGCCTGGCAAGCCGTTACCCCGCTGACCACTTTGCGGATCTCGGATTTACCCTCTACTTGCAGTCCATTGGGACAATAATCTTTAATCTGCTCACTATTTAATAGCTTATTAAGATAATTCTGTAATTCATTTCTATTTATCGGCATATCTAAAAACCAAATTGCTTTGCTGAATGGCCTCAGTTTACCCGAAATTAGACAATAATCCGAAAAAACGGTATAAACGAATAGCGAAGCATTTTTATACAAAACTTTTACAACCAAACCTTGAATAAGGGAACACTTGAATGAGCAAACTGGATAAAGAAAAGGTACTCGCCGAATATACCGAAGCTTATCAAAAGGCTCACGGTAAGAAGCCTGAAATAGAAAGCAGTAACGGCTGGTATAGCGTTGATGGAGGCAAAAATGTACGCCTGAGTCAATTAGCTGACGACGCAAAAGCGCTTGGTAAAGAGAAAAAGTCTGCGCCTAAAAAGTCGGAGTCGAAGAAGACTGAGCCTAAAAAAGCAGAAGCGAAAAAGCCTGCTGCGAAGAAATCTTCAGCTAAGCAATCCCCGGCGAAAAAATCCAGCTCTGGCGGCTTAACTGCAAAAGAACTGTGGAAGCAAAAGCTAGAAGGTAAAGACAGTGATTGTCGTTTACCCCGAGGCAGTGCGTAAGGCACCGCTAGAAGTAAAAAAAGCGACCTTCATGGTCGCTTTTTTCGTTATAGAACGTCCGGATTTTTTCCGGCAACGCGGTCTATTGGAACTCTAATTTTACGGTAACGGTGCACCAGGAAATCGCTACGTTTGAAAATGACTTTTTCAGAACCAAAGTCAGCCTGAGACACCAGGAAGCGCTCGTTATCCAGTGTTTTTGCTATAATTCCTAACTTCCCCTGATGCGGTCCACGCTTAATAAAAATCGTCTGCCCTTGTATGCGGGGGTTGTTATAAGAAAATGTCGGATAATTAATTGCCACTGCCGTTTCCCTAAACCTTATAAGGCTATATCAATATCAGGATTATACTCCTATTATCGGTCACCGACAGAGATTCTTGATATTTATTTCTTAACAATATAAAGCGTGATCTCACCAACCGGAAAGCCCCATTTAGACATATCGGTACGATTGATCATATTGTTCTCGTCAATAAGATACAGCCAGTCATCCAGCGTCAATACTAGAGGCTCTCCGTCTACCACTACTTCCAGTTGGTACTCCCAGTTAAGAACATTGCCTGCTGTTGTACCTTTGGCAACACCTTCAACATCGTCTGCGCGCCCTTCATAGCTATTCGGGCCGGTTTTCGTTATGTGCCAGACTCGTTGCTGCTCACGACCGTCGGCATAAGTGAAATGTTCGTCGAGAACGCCTTCATTACCTTCCCAGGTACCTGTCATGGTTACCTCGAAACGCTGAATCACTTCACCGCTATAGTCCTGAACCATACCGTAAGCAACCAGCTCACCGTTAAAGAACTCTTCAAGCTTTAACTTCGGCTCAGCTGATTTATAAGCATCAATGCCGGTTGAGCACGCCGCAAGTAAACTGAGTAAAACGGTGAAGCCCAAAACTTTTAAAGTCTTCATTTTTATTTCTCCCCAATGAGTTCATTACGCTCAGATTCAAAGCGGCTATTTTCCGACAGCCAAATAGCTAAAAACTGCTCGGTAAAGTCTTTATCTTCAATTTCGCCCAGCAACTTATCGCCTTGGTAAAATTCTGCTGTCCCGTCTTTCTTTTCAACTAAGAGGAGGCAGTCGCCCTCTTTAATGTCAGGCCAGATAGAGTCCAGTTTTTCTAACCATTGCTCGTGTTTATCGCTATTCAGTTCCAGCTTCAGCCATTCTTCTTCCGTTGTTTCTATAAGATCTTTCGCCTCAATATCACGCAGGTACTCCAGTAACAGAGCTTGTCGTTCGTCCTGTTTATACTTACCTGAAGGGCTATATAAAGTGGCGTCATAAACGTCCCAGAAATACACACTGAGCCGAGTTTGCCCAACTTTAGAAAAGTCATCGGGTACGGAACCGGTGCATTCAGCGGCATAGGAATTAAGGCTGAAAAGCGCAATAATTCCGCATAAAATGAATCTCATACTCTACACTCCCTGTTCTTTCTTAGATGACATGGAAAAAACAAAATACGCCATCATTAGTCCCCATACAGCGGCATAACAGGCAATAACAATGGGCATTGAGTCAACGGTGGCAGCATTAAGCTTTATTCCTGCAACATAGCTTAAAGGGCCTGAAACAGCACCGAGCAGAACAGCTATTAGCGGTTTAGGTGCCAGCCAGTCCAATGCAACCGGTGCCATAGATGAAAACCCCAGCCACAGCATGACCAACCACAAAGGAAAGTATCCTCCGGCAAAATCGATAACGCCCAGACTAATCACAATAGCTTCAAGCAATAATCCCACCGCAAACAGCCGCAAAATTAAAGTCCAGCTGACCCTGACTACGGCAATGCTGTAAAAAAATTGCAAGGCTAATAAAACACCGCTAAGCACAATATAGTTCTCACGGCCAGAAACAGCACTTAACCAAAGTGCATTGAACAGAACGAAACTGACAATTTTATGCTGAATAGAAGTCATTAGTAGGCCTGCGATTTGCTGGCAGTAACCTGAACAACCGATACTCGTTGCTCCAGAAAGCCGCCTTCACAATAGCTGAAATAGTAATTCCAAAGTCTGGAAAAGCGTTCATCGTAGCCAAGCTTTTCGAGCTCGCTTTCGTGGGCGTTAAACCGCTCTTCCCACTCTCTAAGAGTTTTGGCGTAACTCAAACCGAAGTCGTGTACGTCACGAACCACCAAGTCAGTGTAACGCGTAAACAGTTGCGTCATCTGGCTCAAAGACGGAAGGAAACCACCGGGAAAGATATGCTTTTGAATAAAATCTACAGAGCGAGCATAGGATTTCGCTCGCTGGTCGGCAATAGTGATAGCCTGTAACGACATTCTTCCGTCTTCTTTCAACAGTTTGTTGCAGGTTTTGAAAAAGGTCGGTAAGTATTCCTTTCCTACCGCTTCAATCATTTCAACCGAGACCAACTTGTCGTACTGCCCTTCTAAGTCACGGTAGTCACGCTTCAACAGTTCAATTCTGTCGGACAAGCCCGCCGCTTCAACTTGCTGCTTAGCGTACTGAAATTGCTCATCTGAAATTGTCGTCGTTGTTACCCGGCAACCATAATTTTTTGCCGCATAAATGGCCAGACCGCCCCAACCTGTACCTATTTCCAACAAGTGGTCTTGCGCTTTTAAATCAAGCGGATCGCATAAGCGCTGCATTTTATTGCACTGAGCTTGCTCCAGTGAATCTGTGGACTCTTTAAATAAGCCACTAGAATATTGCATTGCGCTATCAAGAAAACGAGTATAAAGCTCGTTGCCCAGGTCGTAGTGGGCGGAGATATTCTTTTTAGCCTGCCCTTTGTGGTTGCGATTACTCCAGTGCTGGTATTTATTAAAGGGAAAAGTTAACCAGGCCAGTCGCGTCTCCAGCTTATCTAAGGCCGGTAAGTTACGGGCAAAAATACGAATAACCGAGGTTAAATCGGGAGTATCCCAATGCTTATCAATATATAACTCGGCTGCACCAATACTGCCACCAGTAACCAGACGACGGTAAAAAGACGAATCCTTCACGTCAATTTCAGCGTTCAAATCTTTATCGGGATGCCCGAAGGTTTCAATGAACGTGCCTTTTTCTTTTATCGTCAACTGCCCATACTGCAAATGAGCTAATAACTTAAAAGCGATAGTACGGAAAAGCTTATCCAACACACCATACTGAATAGGCGCTACCATAGTTGTTTCACCACTGGACATACAAACTGCCTTCTAATTATTTTAGTTACCAGGGTTTCCGTAAAATGGAACCCGCTTGATAAAAAGCTTTAACGCCTGCCAATAAATGCCCCCAATAATTTTCAGAGCCATAACAGGTGTTGTTCTTAATACGCGGTAAACTTCACTACGGTTTAGCGGTTGTCTATTTAATTTCATACCGGCAACAAAATCTTTCTCTTGCTGGTGGGCGCTTAGAGTGACTTTTAAACTCTCGGAGGGTGGCTCTATCTGCCAGTGGTAAGTCATATCCATAGGGTTAAATGGAGAAACGTGGAATTGCTTTACGGTTTCAGGAGACTCTTCTGACAAATCGACCAAGTAATAATGACGTTGTAGCCAGGGCGTATTACTGACTTCAGCTAACATGTGCGTATATTCGTCATTGTCCTGACGAAGAAAATACAAATTAATGGGGCTAAAAAAAATTCCAAAGGTACGTAAGTTACCGACAAATAGAACCTGACCGGTTAAATCTTTTCCGGCAAGGGAGGACATTTTCTTTAGTGCCGCCTGGTGTAAACTGCCCTCTTCATCTTTCAGGTAGTCCTTTCGACGAAACCAAAGGGGAGCAAAACTGTTACAGGATAACCAGCGACTTATAGAGCTGACTTGGTCAAGTTCGGATAAATCGATGCACCATTGTTGAAAACGGTAATTAAAGGCGTGGTGTTTGGGGCGGTGCCTTACATGAAAAACATCGCCCCAATAAATGGCACTCTTCATGAGTTATCAATCGCTGCTGTATTCAAACGGTTAGCAACATCAATGGCGCTTCTTACGCCGTCTTCATGAAAACCGTTATACCAATAAGCACCAACAAAATGAGTACTATTTTTTCCACAAATTGAATTCCGTTCTGCTCTAGCTTTTAAAGACTGAACGGAATATTGTGGGTGCTCATAGGTAAAGGTTTTAATGATCTCATCAGAATTAATTGCGGCTGTATTGTTCAACGTAACGCACACGGTTTTGTCGCACAGCAATCCTTGCAGAATATTCATATTGTAAGTTACTGAACTGGGTTGCTCTTCTGCTGCATTGTCTTCTCTTAATAGATAATTCCAACTGGCCCAGGCACGTCGGTTTCTGGGTAACAAGTTCTCATCGGTATGCAGAACAACCTCATTCGGGCAGTATTTTATCTCACCAAGAATACGTTTTTCATCAGCACTGGCGTCATCGAGTAAAGCAAGCGCCTGGTCACTGTGACAGGCGAAAACCACCTCATCAAAATACCGTTCCTCTCCATTACTAAAAACAAGAACAACCTGTTCCTGTTGGCGCTTAACCGCAACAATGTCACTGTTTAGCTCAAGCCGTTCTTTAAACGGCTCTGTTAGCATTGGAATGTACGCGTGAGAGCCGCCAACCAAAGTATGCCACTGAGGACGGTCGCTGACATTCAATAACCCATGGTTATCAAAAAAACGTAAGAAAAAGCCCAGAGGAAAGTCCTTCGCATCAGCCAGACTCGCAGACCATATAGCCGATACCATCGGTAATAAGTAGTAATGCGAGACCGATTCCGGAATATTGTGCCGAGTGAGGAATTCTGCCAACGTGACATTGTCGGCTTCGCTGACATCCTCTTCTAACGCATTTTTCGCGGCAGCGTTAAACTTCAAAATACCCTGTAACAAACGGTAAAAAGACAAGCTAAACAAATTTTTCCGTTGCGCAAACAGTGTATTAAGGTTATGTCCGTTAAACTCCAGTCCCGACTTAGGATCTCGTACGCTGAAACTCATTTCAGTGTCGCGCCAGGCCACTTTCAGCTCTGCTAACAGACGTTTAAAGCGCGGATACGTCTTATCATTAAAAACAATAAAGCCTGTGTCCACAGCATACATACTGCCATTAATCTTCACATCGCTGGTGCATGTATGCCCGCCAATATAGTCATTTTTTTCAAATACACTGACTTGATGTTCACGACTTAAATAATAAGCACTGGTAAGACCCGCAATACCACTTCCAATAACGGCTATCTTCATGACGACTGCTTCCTTGCCATTTGTTCTGATAGTTTCACTTGTAGGCCTTCCGGCAAAATAGACATTAACTTCAGAAGACTACTGAATAACCACGGAAATGCGATGTCCCGTTTGTTCTTATTAATGCCTTTTATTATTGCCTTCGACGCAAACTCAACGTCAACGCGCATTGGCATTTCAAAATCATTGGCATCAGTCATTGGTGTTTTCACAAACCCGGGTGAGACGGTTTGAACTTTGATTCCCTGAGGTTTCAAATCAACTTCCAGACCCCGGGCAATATAGTGCATTGCCGCTTTCGAACCGCCATAAGCCTGAGCCCGGGTGAACGGGAGAAGTCTCGCCAGGCTGTCAACAATGACCAGCCGCGCCGAGTCACTGAACTGAGGAAGTAAAGCTTCCACGCAATTCATCGTGCCGAATACATTCACTTTAAACACCCGCTCGAACATGTCGGCATCGAACGCTTTAACGTCGAGGTATTCACACACACCCGCACACAATATGGCAACATCAATATCGTTAATTTGTGCTAACGCATTTTTTGCTGACTCTTTGTCGGTAATATCAAAAGCGCTGCAGGTTATTTTTTCAGGATATTGTTTTTGTACCTCTGACAACGCATCGTTATTTCTTCCGCACACAACAACGTCATTGCCATCAGCTGCATAATCCAGAGCCAGCTGGCGCCCAATACCTGATGAAGCTCCAGTAATTAAGACTTTCATTCGTCTGTTAGCCTATTTTTAATTTTATCAATGACATAGCCGACTAGCGGTACGTGTTCATAAAGCATTGCGCCAAGATCGTAATAATCTCTTTGTTCTCTGATTTTGCCGTCTTCAAAGGTTAAATACGAAACTCCCGGCAGAATAATTTCCATACCATTGGCGAGCTTGGGGTGTGCGTAACGCATCTGCCAAGTTAGAAACGCCTGTTCTTCTCCGACGCATTCATCGTCAAAAGCAAAGTGACAATACTCAACGTTTTCCATTGTGTGTTTTAGATACTTGCGAAAATCGTCCAGCCCGACAACATGTTGTATTGGATCAGTAAACGAAATTTCGTCATGGTATAGCTCATCCAGGTCATCAAGGTTTTCGGTTTTCAGCTCATCGTAGAATTCTTTGAGTTTTTCGACTAATTCACTGTTATCCATTTTTCACCTGCTTAAACGTTGTTAAGAATCGTTCACGAGCAAATTTGTGCTCGACCATGGGTTCGCAATAGTTATTACTGCTTTGTTGCTGAAGCCAACTATGAGGCCAGTGAATATACTTTGTTGGTACTTCCTTAAGCTCGTCTACCCATTTACGAATGTACTGCCCGTCAGGATCAAATTTCTCACTTTGCTTAACCGGATTAAAAACACGAAAATATGGAACGGCGTCAGTTCCGACCGAAGCACTCCATTGCCAGCCACCATTGTTTGCCGGAAAGCTACCATCAATTAAATGCTGCATGAAAAAGGCTTCACCTTTTCGCCAGTCCACTAATAGATCTTTTACCAGAAAATTGGCTGTGATCATTCTTAAGCGGTTATGCATCCACCCGGTTGATGTCAACTGACGCATTCCGGCGTCAACTATTGGATACCCGGTACGGCCATCACACCAACGTTGAAAAGCATCATCGTCTTTTAACCACTGAATTCTGTCAGTTTCAGTCTGAAAGCTCTCACCTTTTGATAAACGCGGCACAAAGTACATTAGATGCTGATAGAATTCTCTCCAGGCCAGTTCGGTAAGCCAGGTATCGGCCCCGGAAGCAAGCCCAAACGGAAACTCCGGCGAAAACTTGTGTAATGCCCGGGCAGCGGTCTGCGGCCCGATAACCCCCTGCGCCAAATAAGCGGAAAGTTGTGAGGTTCCATTTTCAGCCGGCAAGTCTCTGGCTTGTTGATAATCATCAACACTGTGGCCGACAAATTGACCCAGTTTCCCCAGAACTTGTTGCTCTCCGGCACTCCAGTCAGACGAGTCTTTTCTCGCCAACGGGCATTCGGGCAGGCCTTTTGCGGTAACTCGAGAATAAGATTTAATTTGCAGCGGTTCGCTGTAGGCTTTTTCGCTTAATACTTGTCGCCAACGCCGGTTAAAAGGCGTGAACTTTTTGTAGTAGTCACCTTGTTGTGTTCTAACCTCTCCGGGCGCCACCAACAAGTTGCCATGATGCGAAACCATTTCGATATCATCATTGCTTAGTACCGCATTGGTAGCTGCGTCTCTACGTTTTTCATCCAGCGCATATTCCGCGTTAATATGTACCCGGGAAATTTTATTTTCCCGACAGAAGGATCGTAAAGCCCCTGGAACCTGACTGAATTTGGGTACTAACTGCACTTGCAGTTCAATGCCCTTTTCGGCTAAATCCTTCTGCAGGCATTCTAAGTTTCGCCAAATAAAGTCAACTTTTATCGGTGCCCAGTCATGGTTTTTCCAGGTTTCATGACACACAAAAAATATAGCCAAGGGTGGCTCATCGCCCTGACACGCAGAAAAGACGGCCGGGTTATCTAATATTCTTAAATCACTACGAAACCAAATTGCTTCTCGCATCACTACAGCCCATAACGTAATTTTAAATCATCGGGATAAGGCGTCAGATACCATTGCCCTTCTAGGTACTCTTTCGGAAACTCGCGCAAATAATGTCGTATTAACGTTAGAGGAGACATCAGAGGGAGAATACCATCGTGATACTGAAGAATGATATCACTCAGCTCTTCTCGTCTTTCATGAGCAAGATCAGATTTAAAATAACCCTGGATATGTTGAAGCACATTGGTGTGATTCTTACGCGACGCCGGTTTTGATAAAGCGTCCATCACATCAATGATATATTGTTCCGCAAAGGCATTGTCGATGCTTTCTTGTTCACCCAAACGTTTACCCAACTCGCGGTAACGCTGCTGATTATGAGCTAACAAAAGTAGCTTGCAGCGCTGGTGAAACTGCAAAAGCTGATGTTTGGAAAGCTTCTGCGTCATTTCTTTCCATTGACTAAACACATAAACCCGCATCACAAAGTTTTCACGTAAATGTGGGTCATTGAGCCGGCCATCTTCTTCTAAAGGCAAAGCGGGATTCTTTTCTTTCAGGCGCGCGGCAAAAATCCCCATTCCAGCTTTTTGTGCATGCCCGGTTTCCGGATCATATAACTTGACCCGCTCCATACCGCAGCTGGGAGATTTCGCGCATAGAATGTAGCCGCTTAACTGTTCTACTTTCACCTGAACCTTATCGGCAAAGGCAGCTAGCTGTGACGTAACATTTTCACCGGTTTTGGGCACTACCGCCTGTACATCGTCATGTTGTTCAAGCCGAATAGTCGGTCTTGGCACCGGCATTCCAATACCAACTTCCGGGCAAAAGCGTACCAGTTCAATGTGTCGATTTAATTCATCAACACAGAATGAGGACTTCTTGTGTCCCCCGTCAAATCTGACCTCGTCGCCCATTAAACAGGAACTAATACCCACTTTTAACTTTACCATTTTAACCCCTGTTGAATTTCACTGATGATAATGTACGGCATATCGCTAAAAATAGTTTGGCATTTATTCGATAAAAAAGATCCAACCAGACCCGCCTCAACGTAATGTTTCTTAATTGTTCAAACTACTAGCCAAATGAGGTTATATGCAGCAGTATCAGCAGTTACCGCTATTCCCGCTTACGTCGCATATAATGCCGGGCGGGCGCATGAAATTAAAGGTGTTCGAGCCTCGCTACACCAGGCTGGTAAAAGAGTGTCTCCAGAATGACAGTGAGTTTGTGGTGGCCATGTTTAACAACGAACATGCAACGACATCAAGCGATTACCTTCTTCCTTACGCCACCACCGTAAAGATTATTGATTTTGAACCAAGAGATGATGGCTTACTCGGTATAACTATTGAAGGAAAAAGTCGGGTTCGTATTGACGAGCATTGGTCGGAAAGCGATAAACTAAGGTTTGGGAAAATAGAATATCTTGAAAACTGGCCTGAACTTTCTCTGGATAACGCCGCTGCAAAACTCAAAACCCGATTAGAAGAAGCTTTCGAGACCTACCCGGAACTGTCCGAGTTGTTACCAAATCTTGGCTACGAGAAACTTGACTGGGTATGTTCAAGATGGCTTGAAATACTGCCTCTGGACGTCTATACAAAACAAGAGCTGATAAGATGCGAAAGTTGTCTAAAAGCAAAAGAATATCTGTTAGACTTAATTCGTTAATTGAGTAAACATTCTGCCATCTGGGTGATCCATTTTCTCGACACCCCGTAATAGTTAGAACATTGTGTGAAAAAAGCAGGTCTAATTATGCAAATGGTGTCAGAAAGAACATCGAATCGGGGGTCTATGGCTACCACCCAGACAGACGCTGCAGAGAAAGCAGCGGAACTGCTGGCAAAGATTGCAGAAAATAGAAATCGCGCTGCCTTTAGTGAACTCTTTAGGCTATTCGCACCCAAACTGCAGTCTTACGCTACAAGACAATTTGGTAATGAACAAACGGCTATGGATCTCGTCCAGGAAACCATGACTAACGTCTGGCATAAAGCTCACTTGTTCAAGCCTGACCGTGGCTCTCCTTCCACTTGGATATTTACCATAGCTCGTAACATCCGCTTCGATTTGCTTCGTAAAAACAAGAAACGCAAAGATGACATCAGTGCTGATGAACTATGGCCGATTCTTTCAGAGCAGAACGATAGCCTCGATGACGGTTACGCTTTGGATCACGATGTTCTGATGCAGGAAATTTCTTTCTATTACGCTCAATTGCCCGATGCACAACGGGTTGTTATTGAGAAGATTTATATTGAAGGTAAATCTCAGCAGGAAGTCTCTGACGCCCTGGGAGTGCCTTTAGGGACAATTAAGTCCCGAACTCGTCTAGCATTAAAAAAATTGAAAGAGTTGATAGTCGATGATGATTAAATCACACCCAGGCGAAGGCCTTTTATATCAGTACGCCTCTGGCGACCTTAGTGCGGCCATGACTTTAGTTGTCGGTACACACATCGATATGTGTAAAGCATGTCGTCAAACCGTGTGTGATATTGAACAGAAGTTGTGTGAAGAAAACCTGGATACCTTAGTTAGTGTTGCCAGTACAACGATGAGCAAGTCTCAGTGTGACCAAATGCTGGAAGCCATTTTTGCGTCTTCTGCATGTAACAAACAAGCACAGCAACCGAATGAGATGCTCTCTCTGGAAGGTCGTCGCTTTACACTGCCTCGTACTTTGGCTCATAACAGTCACCGCATTGGTGAGTGGTCAAAACTGGTTGGTAAACTCTGGCGCGCACCATTAACTCTGGACAATGGGAATCAGACAAACTTGATTTACATGGCGCCAGGCGCAAAACTCCCGGAGCATACGCACAAAGGAAAAGAAGCGACGTTGGTTATTGATGGTGTTTTTAATGACGAGCAGAACGAATACCGGGACGGCGATTTTATTTTGTTAGACCCGAGTCGTACCCATACTCCGGAAACTCAAGATGAAGACTGTTTAACTCTGGCTACGCTGGATGCGCCCTTACACTTTACTTCTGGTATCAGCCGATTGCTGAACCCCTTTAGTCAGCTCTTCTTTCGTTAATTCCAAGCGACTAAGTACAGACTCAAATAAAAAAGAACCCGAGGTTAATCCTCGGGTTCTGCGTTTTCGACTCGACTTTTAAATTTCTGACCAGGTTTGAAGGTGACAACCCGCCGCGCTGAAATAGGAATTTCCTCGCCCGTTTTCGGGTTACGCCCAGGGCGCTGATTTTTAGTTCGCAGTTCAAAATTGCCAAAACCTGACAACTTCACCTGCTCACCTTTTTCCAAAGCAACTCTGATTTCTTCAAAAAAATCTTCAACTAACACTTTGGCATCTTGTTTACTAACACCGTATTTGTCGAACAGCACTTCTGCCAGTTCTGCTTTGGTCAGCGCCATAGTTTAATCCCTCAATGTTGCATTAAACTCACTCTTTAATGTCTCAATAAATTTAGTCATAAGCTCAGTGACTTCCGCTTCTTCCAAAGTTTTGTCGCTGTCTTGCAGAGTAACGGATAGAGCCAAGCTTTGCTTACCTTCTGCCACACCATCACCGATGTAAACGTCAAACAAGTTTAGGTCAACTAACTGTTTTACGCCAACATTTTCCATCGCAGCGATCAGTTCACCCGCCGCAAGGTCTTTATCAACCACAACAGCAAGGTCGCGGCGAATAGAAGGATAACGAGATACCGGCTTAGCTTGCGGTAAAGGTCGCTCAGTCACGGCTGATAACGCCAGTTCAAAAACAAAGGTGCGCTGGTTAAGCCCTAAAGCCTTATCAAACTTAGGGTGCAAAGCGCCGATATCGCCAACTTTTTCAGAGCCGCGGTAAATTGCCGCTGATTGCCCCGGGTGCAGCGCTGGATTTTGCGATGCAACAAAACGAAAGGCTGCAGCATTGCCTGTTTGAGCCAACAAAGCTTCAACATCGCCTTTTACGTCGTAAAAATCAACTGCACGATCACCTTCCGACCAGTGCTCGGAGTGCGCTTTACCAGAACGTATGCCACTAATAACCGCTTCCTGACGAACACCATTTTCAGCTGACTCGTCTGGAATAAAGCGTAAACCCGTTTCTACAAAAGCCAGTACAGACTGCTGACGCTTCTGGTTATGAGCAACCGCGCCGACTAATCCTGGCCATAGGCTCACACGCATAGAAGACATATCAACTGAAATTGGGTGTGGCAAAGTCAGCGCTGCGGTTTCATCAAACATCAGTGCCTGATGTTTTGGATCAACAAAGCTGTAAGTTATCGCTTCCTGATAACCACGACTGACCATAGCATCTACCAATTGATGGGTACTAAGCTGGCTTTCTTTGCGCTCAGTCATACGCAGTTGCGCTGCCGGCGGTGCAGCCTGAATTGAGTTATAACCGTAAACCCGGGCTACTTCTTCAATTAAGTCTTCTTCAATACTCAAATCAAAACGGTATGACGGAATGCCCACCTGCCACTGTTCACCGTCAAATGAAACCTCGAAGCCTAAACGCTCAAGAATTTCAGTGACATTGTCATTAGCAATGCTGACACCCAGTACTTTAGCCAATCGGCTGGTTCTTAGCGTAATACCATCACGCTTAGGTAAAAATGCTTCTGCAACCGCTTCGGTTACCGGCCCTGATTCACCACCGCAAATCGCCAACAATAATTCTGTCGCTCTTTCCATTGCCGTACGCTGCAACTGAGGGTCCACGCCGCGCTCATAACGATGAGACGCATCTGTATGTAAACCGTAACGGCGAGCTTTGCCTAAGATGGCATCTGGTGCAAAGAAAGCGCTTTCCAGAAAAATGTTTTTGCTGTTTTCTGTTACACCACTGTTTTTACCACCGTAAACACCCGCCATGGCTAGTGCTTTTTTCTCATCAGCAATGACCAGGGTGTCTTCGTCCAGCTCAACCAGTTGCTCATCTAATAAAGTCAGCTGCTCTTTGGGCTTAGCTAAGCGAACATCAATGTTCCCTTCCAGCGAATCTAGGTCAAAAGCATGCATGGGGTGACCCAGTTCAAGCAACACGTAGTTAGTGACATCAACTACCGGGTCAATACTACGAATATCACTGCGTCTTAATTTTTCTGTCATCCATACCGGCGTTGGGCGAGTTAAATCGACACCTTTAATAACGCGACCTAAATAACGTGGACATTGCTCAGCGGCAGACAAGGTAATGCTTAGCGTATCTTCAATACTGGCGGCTACTTCATTGCTTTCTGGTACTGTTACATCCAGACGGTTCAATACACCCACTTCACGGGCTATACCTCTAATGCTAAGGCAGTCACCACGGTTAGGCGTTAAGTCGATATCAATACTGTTGTCGTCAAGCTGCAGGTATTTACGGTAATCTTCTCCGACCGGAGCATCTGCCGGAAGCTCTATAATGCCGTCGTGCTCATCAATAAGACCCAGTTCTTTGAACGAGCACAGCATACCGTTTGACGGCTGACCGCGAAGCTTCGCTTTCTTAATTTTGAAATCACCAGGCAATACCGCACCAACTTTAGCAACCGCGACCTTAATACCTAAGCGGCAGTTAGAGGCGCCACAAACAATATCCACCGGCTCGTCTTCGCCAACATTAACTTTGGTCACTTGCAGTTTATCTGCATCCGGATGAGGACCACACTCAATCACTTCACCAACGACGACAGTATGGAATTCATCGGCAACCGGCTCAACAGCATCTACTTCAAGACCAGCCATACTGAGCTGTTCACTCAATTCATGACTGCTGATGTCGGGGTTAACCCATTCCCTTAACCATTGTTCACTGAATTTCATTGCTTACTGCCCGTTAGTTAAATTGTTTGAGGAAACGCAGATCGTTCTCGAAGAACGCACGTAAATCATTCACGCCGTAGCGCAACATGGTAAGACGTTCAACGCCCATACCAAATGCAAAGCCGGTGTACTTTTCCGAGTCAATACCCACCGCCTTTAATACATTTGGATGCACCATGCCGCAACCTAAAACTTCTAACCATTTACCGTCTTTACCCATGACATCAACTTCCGCGGAAGGTTCGGTAAATGGAAAGTAAGAAGGCCTGAACCTAACCGTCAGCGACTCTTCAAAAAAGTGGTTCAGAAAGTCTTCTAAAATGCCTTTCAACTGCGTGAAGCTAACATCGGTATCAACCATTAACCCTTCTACCTGATGAAACATCGGTGTGTGGGTCTGGTCGTAGTCGTTCCGATAAACCCTGCCCGGAGAAATGATCCGCAGTGGCGGTTTTTCATTTTCCATGGTACGAATTTGCACACCAGAAGTTTGCGTACGCAGCATTGTTGAGGGAGTAAAGTAAAACGTATCGTGGTCGGCTCGTGCCGGATGATTCGCCGGAATATTCAACGCATCAAAGTTATGAAAGCCGTCTTCGACTTCCGGGCCTTCTTTTACGCTAAAGCCTAAATCACCGAAAAACTGTTCAATACGACGAATGGTCTGAGTAACCGGATGCACACCGCCCACCGCTGAATGCCGTCCGGGTAGGGTAACGTCTATACGCTCCGCTTCCAGCTTTTGCGCTAACTCAGCAGCTTTCAATAACTCTTTACGAGCATTGATACTGGTCTGCACTTGTTGCTTGGCTTCATTAATTTTCTGTCCGGCTTCCCGGCGTTCAGACGGATCTAACTTACCTAAGCCTTTTAAAAGCTCAGTAAGCTGCCCTTTCTTGCCCATATACTCGACGCGGACTTCGTCTAACGCAGTCGGTGAATCTGCGGCCGCAATGGCCGATTCAGCCTGCTCAACAATTTGCTCTAGCTGCATCGTATCCCTCAACAACACAAGATAAATAATAAAGGCGCTATGATAGCGAATTTTCAATGAAAAAGGGAGCCAATTGGCTCCCTTCTAAATCTGTTTATTCGAACCCCTAAAGGTTTTGAATAATTACAGCGCGCCTTTTGCTTTCTCAACCAAAGCGGCAAAGCCGTTTTGATCATGAACAGCGATATCGGCTAAGATTTTACGATCGATTTCAATAGATGCTTTTTTCAGACCATTGATAAAGCGGCTGTAAGACAGACCGTTTTGACGAGCCGCAGCATTGATACGAACAATCCATAATTGACGGAATTGACGTTTTTTGTTGCGACGGTCACGGTATGCGTATTGACCTGCTTTAGTTACTGCCTGGACCGCTACGCGATAAACGCGACTACGGGCACCATAATAACCTTTCGCCTGCTTCAGGACTTTTTTGTGACGCGCTCTCGCGATTACACCACGTTTTACTCGTGCCATTTGCTATCTCTCCTTATGCGTACGGTAACATGCGAGCGACTAATTTAACGTCGGCCTCATGGACCATGCTCTTAGCGCGAAGCTGACGCTTACGCTTAGGGCTCTTCTTAGTCAGAATGTGACGCAAGTGAGATTGCTTGCACTTAAAACCACCAGAAGCAGTCTTTTTAAAGCGCTTGGAAGCGCCCTTGTTCGATTTCATTTTTGGCATGAAATTAAACTCCGCATTGTTGATAAAAGTGTGAAAGGGTGAGCCTGACAATCAGACTACTTGTAAACCACGATCACTTCTTGTTGGGTGCCAAGACCATAATCATCTGGCGCCCTTCGGCACGTCTTGGGAACGACTCAACAATTGAGATTTCTTCTAAATCGTCTTTAACACGGTTTAGCAATTCAATACCCAATTCTTGGTGTGCCATTTCCCGGCCACGGAAACGGATAGTGACTTTAGTTTTGTCACCTCCCTCGAGGAAACGACGCAGGTTGCGCAGTTTTACCTGGTAGTCGCCCTCATCAGTACCAGGTCGGAACTTAACTTCCTTGACCTGAATCTGTTTCTGTTTTTTCTTCTGCTCTTTCTGTTCTTTACTCTTTTCAAAGAGGAACTTGCCGTAATCCATCAAGCGGCAGACTGGTGGTTCTGCGTTAGGGCTCATCTCCACCAAATCAACACCAGCTTCCGCTGCTGCATCAAGAGCCTCGTTAATACTGACGACACCAGCTTGTTCACCATCGGTTCCGATTAAGCGAACTTCATCAACGCCTGTAATCTGTTCGTTGATACGGTTTTTATCTGCAGCTTTCTGAGTTCTTTTTCCGCCTTTAATGGTTTATTCCTCCAAACAATTAATCAATTTTGCGAGTACGGACTTCGTCCTCTACACGAGCAATGAAGTCTTCTAACGGGAATTTGCCCAAGTCATCACCACCACGTGTACGTACCGCAACCTCACCAGCTTCGACTTCTTTATCGCCGACAACCAGTAAATATGGAACACGTTTCAATGTGTGTTCACGGATTTTAAAGCCTATCTTCTCATTTCTCAAGTCGGCTGATGCACGAATTCCCTTTTCGTTCAGGGTTTTGACAACTTTTCGTACATAATCGCTTTGATTATCCGTGATATTCATTAACACAACTTGCGTTGGCGACAACCACAACGGGAAGTTCCCTGCGTACTCTTCAATAAGAATACCCATGAAACGTTCAAGTGATCCCAAAATAGCCCGGTGAATCATAACTGGCGTGTGTCGCTCGTTATCTTCGCCTACGTATGTGGCACCTAAACGTCCTGGCAACGCAAAATCGAGCTGTATTGTACCACATTGCCACGCTCTGCCCAGACAATCGAACAAAGTAAATTCTATTTTAGGGCCATAAAAGGCACCTTCACCCGGTAAATAAGAAAAATCGATGTCATTATTTTTCAAAGCCTGAGCTAATGCAGTCTCCGAGCGGTCCCATGTCGCATCGTCACCTAAGCGTTTTTCAGGACGGGTTGAAAGCTTTACATCGATGTTTTCGAAACCAAAGGTTTTGTAGGTTTCGTACACCATTCTGATACAACCCGCGACTTCTTCCTGTATCTGCTCCTCGGTACAAAAAATGTGCGCATCGTCTTGTGTGAAACCTCGAACACGCATCAGACCATGCAACGCACCTGAAGGTTCATTACGGTGACAACTACCAAATTCCGCCATGCGTAACGGCAAGTCGCGGTACGACTTTAAGCCCTGATTAAAGATTTGAACGTGTCCCGGACAATTCATTGGCTTAACGGCGTATTCGCGGTTTTCCGATGACGTAGTGAACATCAGTTCTGAGAATTTCTCCCAATGACCTGATTTCTCCCACAGCACCCGATCCATCATCATCGGACCTTTGACTTCCTGATATTCGTACTCGCGCATTTTTTCGCGAATGTAAGTTTCTAACTCACGGAAAATGGTCCAGCCATTGTGATGCCAGAACACCATACCCGGCGCTTCTTCCTGCCAATGGAATAAATCCTGAGCTTTAGCAATTTTACGGTGATCGCGTTTTTCCGCTTCTTCTAGACGCTGCAAATAGGCTTTTAACTGTTTCTTATCTGCCCAGGCGGTACCGTATATACGCTGCAGCATTTTGTTGTCAGAATCACCCCGCCAGTAGGCACCGGCCATTTTCATAATTTTAAAATGCTGACAAAATTTCATGTTCGGCACGTGCGGCCCACGACACATATCAACGTATTCTTCGTGGTGATAAAGCCCCGGCGTTGCATCGGTTGGGATGTCTTCGTCCAGGATTTCTATTTTATAAGGTTCATGGCGTTCTACGAAAGTTTCACGGGCTTCTTTCCAGCTGGCTTTTTTCTTTATAACGGCATATTCCGTTTTAGCCAGTTCTTTCATCCGCTTTTCAATCTTCTCCAGATCTTCCTGAGTAAAGGTATGATCAACATCGATGTCATAGTAAAAACCGTTGTCGATGACCGGGCCTATTGCCATTTTTGCGTCTGGCCACATCTGCTTCACCGCGTGCCCCATTAAATGAGCACAAGAGTGACGAATAATGTGCACTCCGTCGTCATCTTTTGGTGTCACAATTTCAATGCGGGCGTCATGTTCAATGAGTTCACAGGCATCAACCAGCTCACCGTCAATACGGCCAGCAACCGTTGCTTTCGCAAGGCCGGCACCGATATCGGCGGCAACTTCCATAATGCTTACAGATTTATCGAATTCGCGTTGACTTCCGTCAGGGAGAGTAATTACAGGCATGAAACTTCCTTTCCAACCAGTGGTGACACCTACCAAGTGCCACGTGCTCTATTTTGGTTTTATCTGCTTTATAGAAAAAACCTACGAAATTTTTGCGTTCGGTACCATCGAACGCGAGACGCTACTATAATCGACCGCTTACATTTGAGCAACCGCCGAGCCTGCTTTGACATCAGACATTACTGGAGAGTTAACCGGACAACTTGCCGCTTTATTGGCCGCTGCCTTCTGGGCGGTCGCCACCGTGTTGTACCACCGCGCCGGTAGCCACTTCTCGCCCTTACAAATGAACTTAGTTAAAGGCGTTGTTGCCACTCCCCTGCTTTTAACTATGAGTTTGTTGCTGGGCAACTCGTTAGAGCTAAGCTCAGGCCTGTGGTTACTCGCATTAAGCGGTATTATAGGTATTACCATTGGCGACAGTTGTCATTTTGCCGCGCTGCGACGTTTAGGTCCCTGGCACGCTATGTTACTGGAGTATCTGGCACCACCATTGGCCGCTTTCATGGCCTGGGTATTTTTAAGTGACGGTTTATCCACCATTGAAATTACCGGTGCGGTAATAACCTTAAGCGGTGTTCTGTGGGTCGTTACTGAAAAAGCCCCAGACAAACAGCCTGCGCTTTCATTATCCGGTATATTCTTCGGCTGCGGCGCAGCACTCTGCCAGGCCACCGGTTTAGTCATGGCTTTTGCGGTGCTAATGCAATCCAGCGTAAACGCTATAGATGCGGCATTTGTGCGTCTTGCCGCCGGTTCTTTTTTACTCGCTATAATTGTCGGACTTTCAAAACGAGGCGCATACAGCGCAATCATAAAACAAGTTCGTTCTATCAACCCATTGCCGCTTCTCGGCGCCATTGTATTCGGTACGTTCCTGGCTATTTGGTTACAGCAAATTTCTATCGCCAATATCAACCCGGGTCTTACCCAGACTTTATTATCCACTGCACCACTCTTTTTGATACCGATTTCTTTACTGAAAAAACAACGAATTACCCCGCGTTCCATAACCGGAGCGTTAATCTCATTGGGCGGAATCAGTATTTTATTTCTATAGTAAGACGTAGAACCTTATTTCGTTAAGGATGCGTGGGTAAATTCTGGCGTATAAAGAAATGACCGGGTATGAAACAGACTATCGAAGGCCATGGATGGCCTGAGTTAAGCGTCCATGGACGGACTCGTAGCGTGTCTGTTTCATACCCGGTCATTTCTCAGCCAGGGTTTACCCACGGATCCTGACAAGGGAGTTACCAATGAACGAAGAAAACTTACAAAGTGTTCCGGTGAAATGCCCGCACTGTGGGCACAATACCTTTTTAGAAATTGATGCCTCGGAGGGAAATCAGGATTATCAGGAAGAATGTGCTGCCTGCGGTGACCTCATTCATGTTCAGTTACAAGTTGATGAAGTTAACCAACAGGCACGGGTGAAAGTAGATGGTAACGATGAGCAGTTTTACTGACGTTTAGCCAGCACACGCTCAACTGTTTCAACAATAGTGATAGTTTGCTGATCAAGTTCAATATTCAGACTGTCGCCCACCTGCGTTGATTCCAAATTGGTCAGGCGCAAAGTTTCCGGAATTAAATGCAGGCTAAAGCAATTAGCTTCAACCTGACCTACCGTCAAACTGGCGCCGTTAACCGCAATAAACCCTTTGGCAAACAAGTATGGGGTGTAATGCTCCGGTAGTTCTATCCACATAGCAACGTTATTCTCAGAGGTATCAATTTTAGTCACTTTGCCCTGGCAATGAATATGACCTGAAACTGCATGCCCGCCAATTTCATCGCCCACTTTTAGTGACCGCTCCAAATTAACTTTGTCCCCCTCACCTAACAGCCCTAAATTAGTTAGCCGCAGGGTTTCATCAATGACATCAAAATGCACCTCAGTATCGCTAAATTCGACCACCGTTAAACAGCAACCATTTATGGCAATACTTGCACCAATAGCCAGGTTTTGTAGAAATTGGGGTTCAGTTTTAACAACCAGGTGTCGAAAAGATCCTTGGTCAGAGACTGAAAGTATCGTAGCTTGGGTTTGAACAATACCGGTAAACATCGATAAGAACCTTGTTGCAAGGAATAATACAATGAAGCGAAGTGTACTGATTTTCCGCTCTTTTGGCTATGCGTTCGTCGCCTTTGGGTTATCGGCCTGCTCAGATGACCAGGGTCTAACGGAATACGCGGATGAACTGCATAACCGCGTCCAGAGTACACTTAAGCTCCCCAATAACTCAATAGAAGCTCCTAAGCCTCAACTCCAGTATCCGGCCAAGCGCGCATTAACCAGAAATATTGAACGGACAAGCATGGGCTTACTGGAAAGCCTTCGGCTTAATCATTGTCAGTTAGGCCAGCTAATAGCTGAAAACAACAGTTCACTGGGAAAGCTAAAAGATGGGTTTAGCCGCTACCACGCTGACCTGACCATGATTAAGGCACTGAAGGAATGCATTGAGCATCCTGAGTCGGCCAATGTTAAAGACAAATTGAAAGAAGTATTAGTGCATAAGGAATCGCAACTACAGAGCAGCCTGGCGAATGCCTTTGCCCGTGACGAAGGATTGAGAAGAGCTCTGTCTGTAGGCAATAACTCTTTACCCAAAATACATGTGACAGAGTACAACTACGCTGTGAATGCGCTGGAGCGCTTTACCCGCATATTAGAACGCTGGAACTACACAAAAGAAGCAGATGACCCCGATGAGCTAATAAAAATGCTCGGTCGTTTAGAGCGTAGTGACTACCTTCCTGACTTGTTCCGTACTATGTTGGATTACTCTTATAAACTGGAGAAAATGACCGAACTGCTGCCTGAAGTTCCTAAGTCAGTTTATTGTCAAAATGGAAAGGTGCCAGATGACGCATTAGCGCTAAAAGAAGCTTTTAACAACATTTATCTCAAAGAAATGCAAGGTGACATAGCAGAAGTTATTGAACAGCATCAGCGCTTACTCATGACTCTGGAGAATCTCGCAGGTATAGCCCCTCAACCGGAGCTAAAAGCCTACATTGCAGAACTCGGTACACTCAGTAAAAAGCTAACCGATGCATCAGTGCATTTTGTACGCCCATGGCAAAAATTCTATAGCGCCTGTGACTTTACACCAGGGCTAGATTAGCGGTTCGCTTAAAGATGCCAGTGTTTAGTTAGGCCCGGGTGTGGCGTACCTTGCTCTGTTTGGTGAATTTCATTGATAACGTACCGTAAGCCAATAAAGACCCAAAGCCAGAAAGCGGCATGTAAAGCCCCCGCCATAACAACAATTACGGAAGAGCGCATCAAAATATCGACATGTAATATATTGAAAGCAAGCTGTGCAATAATGCCGGCGATGGTCGCCAGAAAAAGAAGCCCTGCAACGGCGCGTATTACTCGTAAAAAAGTAAACATTTAACCACCTCTTTTTCGTCAGTAAAAACTGAGTATAGTGAACATTCTAGCAAAAGCCCTCTTAAGAAAGTAAGCATAGTCATTCAAAGCTGAATAGAATTTCGACAAACAAATGCATTTAGTAAAAAATCGCTTGCACCTGTGGGCGCAAATCACTAATATACCGCCCGTCGTTAACGACATTCCCCATAAAGTGCGTCCGTAGCTCAGTTGGTTAGAGCGCTGCCTTGACATGGCAGAGGTCGGTAGTTCGAGTCTACTCGGACGCACCATTTACTGTTTCTACTTCTCAAGTATCCCCTTGAATTATGCTTTCAACTAACTATCGTAACCCCTAAAACAAAAACTAATAGTGCTAAACTCGCCCATACCCAAATTGAATTCTCTCCTTCGAAATCTTTTTTCAAAACATTGCCATCATAAACGACATTGCACTTTCTTGATAAAGTCCCGCTATAGGGTGGAAGAACCTCATTGATTCGCTCTTCAATTGCAGCTACCTGCTTTAAAACTTCTTTTTCAGGAATTCCTTGAGTGTCATTTTTCGTCCCATTCATCACTAAAGCGCTCTCACCAATCATCGAAAAAGCTCTATAAATATAGTTTCCTTCATAGAATTTTTTTTGAACTAATCGAGTATTTAACAGCGCATTGCCGCCAGTTAATTGAACTTCTGCTCTTGCATGTGCTTCAGCTTCGTCTGGATCACGATAAAAATAAGTTTGAATCATTCTACGATAAAATACAGTTCCATACTTTGGGGATTCGTTTTTTGTCTTAATGAAGTTTTTAGGAGCCACAAAAAATTTATCCGAGAAATTAGATACAGGTACTACTAAACGGGTAACACAAGGACCTCGTTCTTCTAACTGAATATCCACATTCACCATAAGGTCTTTCTTAAGTTCTGAGAAGGTATTTTTACCAACAACTTTTATATGAAAGAACGCATCATTACCTTCATGATCAGTAACAAAGCCAAAACCTTTTTCAGGGAATAGATTTTTTACTAACGCTTTTTTCATATAAGACACTCTTATCTACAAAGTACTATAATCCGAACCATCGTTCAGAATAACTAAATCGAGGATACTAAATGATCAATATTCTTGTTAATACTATTACTTATTTTCTGTTCCGAGGAGATCTAATAAAAGTAAGAAAAGTAATATAGCGGATTAATAAAGCATATAATTTTTAGAAAACTATTGGGAGTCTAAATGAAATACAAGGGTGATTTTAAAAGAGTAAATTGCCGCCCATCTAAAACGACAGGCGGCGGGCTTAACTGGCTTGCTTAGAAGTGCCAAGCAGCGCCAAGGAAGTAACCGTCGCGGTTATCACTATCAAAGCTATCAGCGTAAGTTGCACTTAAGCTGAATTGGCTATTGATGTACCAACGAGCAGCCAATTCAAATTGTTGGTCATCATCATCAATATCGATGTGACGTACCAAACCTGAGAACTCAACTGCTGGGGTTAAACGATAAACACCACCAATTTGCACTGCGTAGCCAGTATCGTCATCGCCATATGACTGGCCATTCACGTCAAAATCAACATCCATGTAAGCAAGGTTCACATCAGCAAAGCCAGTGAATTTTTCGCTAAACTCGTGTTTGTAACCAACACCAGCCAAAACTTCATCCATATCCAGACTGCTTACGCTAGTGTGAGCGTAATCTGCAGTGAAATAGATAGATTCACTCAGCATGACACGACCATCAAGGCCAAAACCATCAACATCATCGCCATAGTCGATAAAACGCGCTTCTACGCGATCAAAGTCAGAACCTTGGTCTGCGGCTAAAGTTGCACCACTGAATAACGCGGCGCCGATAAGTGTAGCTAATACTGCTTTTTTCATTCTTTAATACTCCGTTATGTCGTGCGTGTCCCGCACATACTACTTCCAAGCTGCCAGGCAGCACTGCTTCATTCAGCGAAGCAATGTATGTAATGATAACGAAAAGTTCTTTGACTATTTGTTGTTTTTTAGTTGATTATCATATGATTAACGACAGGTTACTACGACAAAAAGTAGAGAAGCATACAGATACAACGCCTGCATGCTTCAGGGTGAAAGGCTACTTAATAACGATAGGATTAATTGGAGAACCCGAGCCTCGCTCCATTTTTAAAGGAGCAGCGGTAAACATAAACGTATATTGACCGTCTTCACGGCTATCTGCCGCCAAATCGTCCAGCCAGTAAAGCTCACTCAATACCACACCTAAGTCCCGAATAAGTGCCCCATGCAGCGGGATCACATAATCTTTACCTTCAATCTCTTGCGGTACAAGTTCAACTGCCAGGTTATCAGCAGCAATCACGGGTATCTCCATGTTATCAATCCATTTGATCAGATCTTTGCTATAACACAGGCCGGGCTCTGTCGTTGCGCTCCACTCAGCATCTGGTTCTTCCTGATAGAAACGTCCAACAGATCCTGTTCTTATTAATAAAATATCGCGTTTTTCTACGGTTACATCCTGCGCTTCTGCCGTGTCTTTGAGGTCTTGTAAAGTAATACATGAGCCCGGTGCCAGCCGTCCTACGTCACCGCCTTTCAAATGCCCGACATCCAGCAGTACGCCGCGGCCAACAATACCGTGCTCGGCTAATACTCCGACATCAACATGATCATGTCCATGCACTGTGCTATCGGCCGATACCCCACCGTATACTTTATCGCCATACCAGGCGTGACCTAGTGCATCCATGTGCGTCGTACCCTGCAAGTACATAAAGACTGCATCGTCTGAGTACTTAACACCACCGGCCAGCTCATCCAGCTTATTTACGCTGTACATACTTTCGTCCTGAGTCATGAAATGCATTGCCGGAACACGTCCCGGGAATACAGGCCCCACTCCATGAGTAATCGGCAGTTGAAGCGTAAAAGTTTCACCTGAACGAACGGCTTTTATACCACGCAAGGCCTGTTTTTCATCAAGGTAGTTAAGAGCGCCAAGTTGATCGTCATCGCCCCATTTCCCCCAGTTCTTGGGCATATCTTTTTGAAGGTTTTCAATATCGCTGGTCTGGGCCAACGAAACTCCGGATGCACTCATAAGTGCTGTAGCTAAAGCCATTGATAGTACTGATTTTATTGTTTTCATTGTTCTTCCTTTTTTGTTGTTCTAACGCTTATATTAATAACTAAGTTTGATGTACTTAGTTTCTAAATATTCTTCAATTCCGTGACGCCCGCCCTCGCGGCCAATCCCTGACGATTTAACGCCACCAAAAGGCACTGCCGCATCAGATATAACGCCGCTATTGACACCAATCATTCCAACTTCAAGAGCTCTCGAAAGACGGTTAACCTGTCCTAAGTTCTGGCTGTAAAAATAAGCAGCTAATCCGGTTTGTTGCTGTCTGAGTTCTTCTAATAAAGTTTTCTCATCGTGGTATCGAACAATAGGTGCAACGGGTCCGAATATTTCTTCATTCACACAACGCATAGAGCTATCGGCGTTGAGTAACACGGTCGGGTAATACCAGCGCTCTGAGTTTACCCACCGCTCTCCACCACATGCGATTACGGCACCTTTTTTTACTGCGTCAGCGACTATCTGCTCTACTTTTTCGAGCGCATTTTCGTTAATCAATGGGCCGATATCGACTGACTCATTTTTGCCGTTACCCAACATGAGCTGATTCACCCGGGCGATGAATTTCTCAGTAAACTCATCGTAAACGTTGGCATGAACGTAAAAAGCATTGGCACATACGCAGGTTTGCCCCGCATTACGAAATTTTGATTGGATAGCTCCTTGAACGGCACGCTCGACATCCGCTGTTTCACAAACAATAAAAGGCGCATTTCCACCGAGTTCAAGTGAGAGCCGTTTAACGGTTGAAGCTGATGAAGCCATGAGTAAACGCCCGACTCGAGTTGAGCCGGTAAAACTTAATTTTCTGACCACGGCGCTTTCACTGAATATTTTACCAATAGCCTCCCCGTCGCCGGTTACAATGCTTAAAACGCCTTCGGGAATGCCCGCCTGTATTGCCAACTCAGCAATAGCAATTGCTGTCAGCGGGGTTTCAAGAGCAGGTTTCACCAACATTGTGCAACCAGCCGCCAGTGCCGGCGCAACTTTTCGAGTGATCATCGCCGCAGGAAAATTCCAGGGTGTTATCGCAGCACAAACACCTACCGGCTCGGTAATAACCATCATCGATTCATCGGTTGACGAGTACGGTAGAACGCTCCCCTGGTCTTGCAGGCCTGGCTGCGCATACCATTGAATATAACTTGCCGCGTAACGTATCTCGCCTCGTGACTCAGATAATGGTTTACCCTGCTCACTGGTCAAAATGCCTGCAAGCTCCTCTTCCTTTTCAAGCATGAGTTGGTACCAGCAGAAAAGCTTCTCGCATCGCTCTCTGAGAGGAACGTCTCTCCACTTGTAAAAAGCGGCTTCCGCAGACTCTATAGAGCGGCTAATTTGCTTCGGTGTTAAATCGGGTACGTGACCTATCACATTCCCAGTTGCAGGATCATCAACAGCTATTGACCTGTTTGTTGACGGGCCAACCGGGCTGTTTTTTATTAACTCCACATTATCGGGCTGGAAAACTTGTTCATTCTTCATCGTTCGGTAAGTCCCTTTTTTGTTCTATGCGCCAGCGTTTTTGTTTTTTAACTAAGGTCGACTGATCAACTCCCAGAGCACTGGCTGCCGCCCGCGTCGTACCGTGTATTAATAACGCCTCTTCAATTACTTTCTTCTCAAGCATCTCTACCTGCTCTTTTAGCGGGCAACCTTCACGCCCTAACGGCCTGTCTGTTGCTATTTCTATAGGTAACTGAGCAGTCGTTATCAGCGACTGCTCAGAAGTCACCATTAATCGTTCTGTCAGGTTAATCAGCTCGCGAATATTGCCCGGCCATTGATATTGTTTAAGACGAGAAATCACATCCGCATGCCAACGACAGTCCAGCTCATAGTTTTCATTGAAATGGCTGAGATAATGTTCAAGCAGGACAGGGATTTCTTCGATCCTTTCTCGCAGGGGAGGCAATTCAATCGGTACCACACTTAATCGGTATAACAAGTCTTCGCGAAAATGATTTTCGGCAACAAGTTTCTTTAAGTCATGATGTGTTGCAGAAATTAACCGAAAGTTCGTTTGCTTAAACGATGTCGCTCCGACCGGTAAAAATCGCTTCTCATCAATAACTTTAAGTAACTTGGCTTGAAGAGTTAGCGGCAAATCACCAATTTCATCAAGAAACAAAGTGCCATTATTAGCCGCCTCAAGTAACCCTGTCTTGCCTTTCTCTGAAGCTCCGGTGAACGCCCCGGAAGCATAACCAAATAACTCAGACTCAAGCAGAGACTCTGGCATCGCGGCACAATTTAATTCAATAAAAGGCCCGTTAGCTACAGTGCTATAACTATGAATAGTCCGTGCAAGCAGTGTTTTCCCGGTACCCGTTTCTCCCTGTAGCAATACTTTTGCAGAGGAGTTTGCGACTCGTTTTGCGAGATCATAGCAAGCTCTCATTTGCCGACTAATGACAAAAGGCTCTTTATGGCCATCAGTTGAAACGGAAGCGCCATATTGCTCTCGTAAGCTCAGTAACTGTTCCAGTTTTTCCTGCGCTCTTTTGGCTTTTAGCAGCTCAGTAACGTCCCGAACCGTGGTAACAACGTATTCAATACGCCCGTCGGAGTCGAACATCGGCGTACCAGAAACTAAAATTTGGTGCTCTTTACTTACGTCCTGCGTCAAAGTAACTGGTCTTCTTTCTTTCAAAACCTCCAAAGATACCGAGCGCGAAATATAACCACGCTTCACAACTTCGGACATATGTAACCCCCGAAGCTTTTCCTTCGGAATACCGGTAATACGCTCATAAGCCGTATTGACCGTTATCGTAATGCCGTTACCATCGGTGACATAAACGCCGTCGCTCATCGCATCTAATACACGTTGTAACCTATCGCTACCGAACATCCGTCTGCTCCTTTTTAGGTGCGCGCAAACGCCAGCCATATATTAAAAAACATAACAACAGCCCTGCAGCGAAAGCCCAGGTTGCTCCTTTAACCACGAGAATTGCGCCAATAATTCCTGCAATACCCAGGTCGCGTTCAGTTTTTGCTTCCTGAATGCCAATACGAACACTGACGTAGCCTTGTATAAGCAAAGTCAGGGCTAAAGCAATTCCCAGAATCGGTTGAACTAAGCTAACCACCGGCAGAAGTAAAAGACCGGTATTGGTTCCCCAGCGAAAGGAACCTGCGCCTCCAAAAATGGAATCCATCGCTTTCCGGCCTTTCTTAAAGCGCTCAACAATAACCACATGCATTGCAGCCCATAACGGTCCGCACATTGCGACATCCGGGCCAATTATGCTCATACCAAAGTTGCGGGCACCAAAAATGAGATGCGCGCGATCCGCGTTGTAATCAATTTTTTCGTCCTGACGCATCTCATCCGCTTCCGCCAGGATAGCTTTGCTCTGTAAAACATCGCCAAAAAGAACAATATAAGCCGCCAGCACCGTAGGTATGGCAGTTAAAAACATACTGAGTGGCGGTAGCCCAACACCAAAAACGGTGTAATGCGCGAATAAGGTTGCAAAATCAGGTGACGTTATGCCCCATTCGATATCCGGCCATGGAGCTTCCGAAGCCAATGGCGCAATAACAATCGCCAATGCAATAATGGGAAAGATGCCGAGCTTGCCCAGTGCCCGAAGAACCCAGTGTTTATTCTGAACGGTCGCGAAATGGCGTGAAAAAATAAGATAAAAAGCAATGCCAACCGCAATTGAGATAGTAAACGGGTAGGATTCAAAACGGCCTCCCTCCTCAAATACTACCGCTACCGCGGCTAAGCCGGAGCCCATGATGATTCCAGCTTTTATAGCGCTGGGAATAAGCTGCACTACTCGTTTTGCAACACCAGATGCCCCCAGTCCAATAGCAAAAAGGCCCAGCAGCATCTGAAACGCTATCAAAGCATGCACTCTCGCTTCACCCTCCGGAAAGGTTGAGACGTACATCATCAATAAAGGAATAGCGGGCGTTATCCATCCGGGAACGACCGGGTCACCCAATAAATGGTGCAACAGATAAAACGCTCCGTTAATCACAACAACGGCTAATGCCGCTTCAAATGGCATTCCCAGTAATTCGGTCATTAATGATATTGCCGCCAAATCGACGGCGCACATTAATAACCCTTGCAGATAGTCTGGCCACTCAAAGTGATAATGCAGAAATGGCAATCTGACCTTGAATGATCCCATAGGCCAGAAAGGTGCTTCCGCCCCGTCTTTTCGTTGTTTCCATAACGACATAATGAATCCTTTTAATAGGCGGCCTGATAAATTGCTTCGATATCATCGACGCTAAGTTCACGAGGGTTATTTCGCAGTAAACGCGTCACACCACTCGCCGCTTCAGCCAGTGAACGCAGATCGCTATGCTCAATACCAAATTCTCTTAGTCCACCAGGAATTTCGACAGCCCGGCAAAGGGATTCAAGTTTCTCGATAACGAAATCTCCTGCGTCGACTTCGCTAATCGTTGCTTCAGCCCCCATCGCCAACGCAATATTGAGAAAATCATTTGGGCATGATGATAGATTCCAGCGCATGACGTGAGTGAACATCAGTGCATTACTAATTCCATGCGACAAGTGATAACGCCCACCCAGGGGATAAGCCAATGCATGCACTGCGCCAACTCCCGCATTTCCGAATGCCAATCCCGCCATTAAGCTACCGGTAGCCATACGCTCTCTCGCGTCAAGATCATCAGGGCGTTGATAAGCGTCGGGCAAGGCGTTGACAATCATTTTTATGGCGCCTATCGATAACGCCCGGGTGATATCTGAAGCAAAGTTAGAAATATAACTTTCTACGGCGTGCACCAATGCGTCAATGCCACTTGCTGCCGTTACAGATGGCGGGCAACTCTGCGTCAATTCCGGTGCAACAATCGCCACATCCGGTAACAGTTCATCGCTGACAATCCCCTTTTTCAGTTGTGCCTCTACGTCTGACAGGATAGATATATTAGTGACTTCAGAGCCGGTTCCTGCAGTGGTCGGTAAACAAATTAAAGGTACGGTTCGCCGCGCACAGTTGTTCTCGCCAAACAGTTCGCTCAAAGCTCTCTTTTCGCTTTGATATACCGCAACAGCTTTTGCAGTATCCATTGCACTACCGCCACCAATTCCAATAATGCCGTCACAGCTTTCACTGATAAAAACGTCACGGCACGACTCAACGACATGGGTCTCTGGCTCCGCTGATATCTCAGAGTAAATAACAATATCCGTAATGCCCTGATTTTTAAGTTCGGCAACAATAGGTTGAATTAGCCCGGCATCAAGCACGCCTTTATCCGTTACAATTAAGGGATGCCTCAAGTTAAGCCTGCACATTTCGGAAAATAGCTGGTTACTTGCTCCTGAGCCGGTAAGCAATCGTCCCGCCGTTTTAAAAATCTGTACGCTATTGGCTGTCATAGATTTCCTTCATCCATACCTTCAATTTATGTCAATAAACTGTAGCAAAACCCGTACCACTCACAACAGAATTATATAACTGATTGTTTTTAAAATACTTTATTTAAATCCAGCCTCTGAAATTAAAATACATTGATGAATTAAATCATCAAAATACAAAGATTGGATGAATTATTTCATCACCCCGTTAAATGTAAAAACATTAAAAAACCATAAAAAACATAGAGTTATTTAAAATCCACCGTTTGGCACAAGCATTGCTACTCAAACCGCTGACATTAGTCACATAATAAAAAACCAGGGATTATAAAAATGAATAACAAATACGCTATTTATCGGTCGCTAGGTATTGCAGGAATGTTAATCAGTGGAAGCTCAGCAGCGCAGACAGCTCCGGACTGGGATTTCAACTTTAACGGCTACATCAATGCGCATGCGGTATATGCAAGCTGTGATGACTCTAATAACACCGTCGCAGGAAACGCACTGCTATGTATTGGTGAAGACGCTACGTCAGTATCAAATGGATATAGCCCGTCCAGCTTTCAATTCTCAGCAACAACTCAGACACATGACTTCGATATAAAAGCATTTTTAGCAATTGAGCCAGGATCTACTGATAACAGTGCTTTTAACGGCAACGGAGACAATCGGGCTTACCGAGCGTATTTTACGGTAGGAAATGATGATGTCGGAACGTTAAAAGTCGGACGCGGATATGGAGTATTCGGCATTGATGTTGTTTTAGAGGATATGGCATTGAGTGGTGTCGGCGCACCAGCCTCAATTCGCAGTCCATTGAATACCTCGCTGGGTGCGGCAGGTTATGGTTATATTTTTGCCGACCGACTTTCTCAAATTACATACAGCCGGGCATTAGGCGAAAACTTCCACGCAGATATCGGTATTTTTCAACCATTAGATTCTGTTAGTTTCGGTGGCAATGGCTATGTTGGCGATTCAGGTTCGGAGCGCCCGGGACTTCATGGACGGCTTCGCTATAACTACGACTACGGGTTTGTTTCAACAACCTTCTATAATCAAAAGGTCAGTACCTCACTTGATGATTACGATGCAAAAGGAATCGACATCACCGCGGCCATCCAGTTTGATGACACGCGTTTATCACTTTCAGCTTTTGATGCGTCAGGCCTGGGCTATTACGGTTTATTAATTGATGCCGCTGACATCAACGGCAGTCCCCGCGACAGCTCAGGCTGGTTTACACAGCTAACCCATCAATTTGGTGCAACCAAAGTTGGGCTGAATTACGGCACGTCAAAAGTGGACTTAGCTGGCGTAGACAGCTTAGAGCAAGTTAAACAACAAACAAAAGTCAGCGCTGCCGTTTATCACACATTATGGGAAATATTTACAATTTCGGCTGAAGTATCGGCGCTAGAAGCAGAAAACCACATGAACCAAAGCATTAAAAATGAAGCTTTCAGTATTGGTTTTGCGTTATCGTTTTAATAAACAGGATTGATGTCAATTCAGAGATTTGAATTCACCATCTCTGAATACCGGCCTTGAAAGAGCAATCAGGTTCCAACACCTGATTGTTCTTAACAACGAAGCACTAGCTTTCTCTAATCTGGCAAGTGTCTGAAAAGCCGCCCGTCTTCACGTATGTCGATTGTTTTCTCAGCAGCTCGCTTACGCAAATATTCCAGTACTTGGTTACGCAGCATAAATCCAGTATTCCTGGACGATAGCGACATTAAATTATAGCCTTGGATTGTTTTTCGCATTGCCACCGACACTGACTGTCCTCTCCAGCCAAGGTTACCAGAAGCAATATAGTCGCCAACCAGTAGGCTAATTGTCTGCCCCTCATATGCCGATAACGGCTTCCCGTTAAATTCAATATTTACCGCCTTAGGGAACGCCTCTTCAGCATCAACTCGAATTCCATACCGCAATGCGGAAGAAAAATGTAAAAAACCGCGATTAATAAAGCCAGTAAGATCTAAGTTCTCTTTTTCAGTTGGTTTAACGAGTCTTTTTGCGTTTGACTTCACTAGTTGCTCTAGCTCGTCAGGAGTCAGTTCTATACGATGCAACACGTCGGCGTATGGAATAACGGCATACCAATCCGAAAAAGTAGGGGTCCCACCGTCAGGCAAACCATCAACGATACTGGAAGCGTTAATTGCCAAAAGATCATAGTGCTCTCCCCGATTATTCATGGTTTCAAGTGCTGCATCGGTCATAAAATTAGCCAAAGCCAATTCCGTTGTGTAGCGATCCTCAAGAACCCTATCTTTACTTAGATAGGGATGAGGTTTTATCTCACCCATGGACTCATTAATCACGCTAGCGAAGTCGGCCAATACCGGAGCTAAAACCATTTCCTGGAATTTATCTTCAAGTTCTTTTCGAGGAGTTTGGTTTGCGGCGTCATGCTTTCTAATTTTATGTAATATGCTTTCATTCATTATCATCCGGGGGCCATGTTCAGTCGGCTGTATTTCAATCTTCACTTCCCCTAGGTATTGCCCCCATTGCCCGGCCTGAAATACGGGAACATCACCGTACTCATGTTCAATAGAATAACCGCCCGCATGCAGCAAATCATGTGAGTGACCGCCGATAACGACTGACGGAACATCATATTCTGACAACAACATCGCAACGTCCTGATCACCGACTTTACCAGCCTGACGATAGCCGATGTGTGTTAACGCTATAACCAGATCAACTTTGTCTTGTAATGCAGGCATCAGTTGCTCGAGGGTGTTAATTTCAGAGCGCATCGTCAAATTCGGGTCATCCGCTAAATTCGTTTTTGTATCCGCGGCTGATGTCAGTCCAATAATCGCTATACGCCATTGGTCTATAGTTCCTAATAAGGCTGATGCATATTGGTTTGTTGTCAGATTATCGGAATGAGCGAGGTTAGCACTCAGCAAAGGAAATTTCGCATCCTGATTTATCGCTTTTTTTAGTACCGATGTGCCGCGATCAAACTCATGGTTGCCTAATGTTGCTGCATCCACGCCGGCAGCAGAATAGGCATAATATGCTAAGCTTTTTTTAAACGACGTTTCATCTGTTCCAAGCAGTTCATCGTAAACCGCTCCGGTATGATCGTCCCCTGCCGATAAAAACAATACACCACGATTTTTCTCCTTGTCATTAAATTGCTGGCTCCGAGCTTCCTGAATGTGAGCTGCAATTTGTGCCATTACTCGGGTATCGCCGTTAACATCATCTGGAATAATTAATTTATTATGCAAATCGTTAAAGTGAAATACGCGTAATGACAACGGTTTCTTAGCAGAACTATCAGGCCAATTCTCTGGCCAGGCGATTTCAAGTGAAGCATCAGAATTGGACGGTGTAAAAGCTTTATACACGCTGTCAAAAGGACTCTGTTCATGCGGTGTATATTGTTCAACCTTAACTTTTTCAAAGCGTTGAGAAAAAGCAGGCACACTTAAAAACACAAAAACACCAACAATGACAAACCGTTTAAAACTTTGCAGTCTTTCTTGACTCTTCACATTAAATCTCCTTGCAAACATAATTTTAGCGACAATTTCCTCTACGGTAAGTGAAACCTAAGTTTGTGACAGTGTTATAAACGAAACATTAAGATTAAGCGCTGTAATAAATTTGTATCTTCTTTCTACTTTTATTGTCATATCTCCGCGGTAACTTATCTCTTATTTCGAGTTTATTAAAAAATATAAACCACATAATGGAGTACCTTTATATGCCGCGCTTTTCGCTTAATCCGCTTTCTCTCGCCATTAGTACCTTAATCATTGCCCCGTTCGGAGCTATTTCATTTCACGCCTCAGCTCAGGATAACAGCGATAAAATTGAAACTATTATGGTTACGGCTCAAAAGTCTGAGCAAAGCCTACAGGAAATCCCGGATGCTGTATCAGTCGTTGAAGGTGATGCGCTCGATAGGCTAAATGTCGCTAATATATTTGATTTAAGCGATCAGGTTCCAGGGCTCGTCGTTTCAAGCGTTCAGGGGTATCGACCTTCTGTTTCGTTGCGCGGTGTGGGTAATGAGATTCCGGATAATGCAGGCACTAAGCAAGCTGTGGCTTATCATATAGACGATGTGTTCATGGCCAACGATTATGCCCTGTGGGCCGATCTAGTCGATATTGACCGTGTAGAAATAACTCGTGGCCCCGATGGAACCATATACGGTAACAGTTCCACCGGTGGGGCAATTAATGTTCATACGAAGAAACCTGAGTTTATCAATGGTGATGGCTTCCTTTCATCCACTTTTGGTCAATATGACACGATGAACTTTAAGGGAGCCGCAACACTTCAATTAGACAATAATGTCGCGTTACGCCTGTCAGGTTCTCAGAGAAAACACGATGGTTTTACCGAAAATAAAGCTCTGACTCATGATTTTAGTTTAGATGATAAAAACGATACGACCATAAGAGCCCAACTTCGCTGGCAACCTAGTAGTAATCTTGACTTAATGCTACAGCATATGCAGTTTAGTTCAGACACCAACGGTCCTGCGCTAAAAGGTAATTTTGATATCATTTCAGATGACCCACGTGTGGTTTATCACGACACCCGTGAGTATTATCGTCTGGACATGGATATGACTAGCCTGCATGCTGACTACGACCTGAAGTGGGCAAACTTGCGAGGAATCTTTAGCCAACAGAATTACGACATGCGTCGCCGTCTGGATATGGATCGTAGTAGCTTGACAGCAAATGATCCTGCACCTTTTCCTCTCCCTGCTGATGGCCAGCCGGTTAGTTTGGGACAAGTGCCAATTCCCGAATTTATTAGCAATTTGCGACAAGAAGATGAATCCTATACCGCTGAAATTAACTTAGTTTCGCCAAATTCTTCCGCTGATTTAACCTGGGTAGTCGGAGCCTTTTATCTGGATACTGAAATTTTCAGTAATACTCGTAATTTTTATGATGGTGGGCGCGATGGTAATCCTGTCAATAAAATTGTCGCCGGTCCGGATGTTTTTGCGAACAATGCGGATATTGACTTTATTAATTCCGACTTCCGTAACTTTCAGTCATACTCAGTCTTTGGACAAGTAGGCTATGCGCTAACCGAAAAACTACGACTGACTTCCGGTTTACGTTATACCAACAACCAGTTTGAAGACGAGCGTTGCAGCCTGAACTGTGTTCCAAATCGTAACCCCATAACCAGCACCCCATCAGACGAGACTGATAACGTCACTGGTAAAATTTCGCTGGATTACCGTTTCTCGACACAAAGTATGGGTTACGCTTCAGTCGCAACGGGCATAAAGCCAGCAGGCTCCAACAGTTCGACTGATACCCGATTTTTCCCCGAAAAATTTGATCAGGAAGAAGTACTTGCCTACGAATTGGGAATGAAAAACGATTGGTTTAGTAACCGTCTGCGAGTCAATACCGCATTATTTTACTACGACTACAGTGACTACTTATTTGAATCGAGTGGTATTGGTCGGTTTAATTCTGGCGCATCAAATTTACCTGAAGCTGAAATTTATGGCGTTGAAATAGAAGCTCAGGCAAACCTTGGCAGTGGTTGGAGACTGGATTCAAATCTCACATGGATGGAGTCTGAAGTAACTAAAGGACGTGATGCTATTGATCGTGCAGAAGCCGAAAATGCATCCGTCGGACTAATTCTTGCTGGTGCATCCACAGAGGAAATTAACGCAGCAAGGGAAGCAACTGCTGTTGATTTAACAGGTAACGATTTAGCTAAAATCCCAGAGCTTGTCGCTAATATCCGACTGAGTTATACCCATTTACTCAGTAATGGGTCCAGCTTACGCACCTCTCTCGGCTACACTCACCGTGGTGATTACTTTGCCCGTGTATTCAATTCACCAGAACGCGACGTCGTTGAGTCATATGACCTTGCTCATTTAAATGTGAATTACACTCCCCCACAAGGAAATTGGGATATTGAGTTGAATATTCGAAACCTGTTCGATGATGATTCAGTTGCTTCGGTTCACACCGACACCTTTGGCATTGGGGTTACGAGCACACAATATTTAGCTCCAAGAGTAACGACTATTCAGGCTCGCTATTACTTCTAAATTAATTGATTATCCTGTAGCAAGCTCACATGTTGTGAGCTTGCACCATTTGAAAATCTCCTTCCTCTCTTCTAAATTCAATACTTTAGGTTCATTCAGCACTTCAACAAAAGTTGACCGAAGCAATGGCGAATTCAGGCATCATACTGGTGGCGTCAGCGGCGCTGTTCTGGGGACTGTCCGGCGGAATAGCCGGCATTCTAATCAACGACGGCTGGAATGCCGTTTTAGTATCTTTTTGCCGGGGTGCTGTCGGGCTTATATTTGTGCTGATGTGGTTGGTTTTAAGACCACGTAATAGTGGGCTCACTAACAGTAAGTTATGGTTGTGGTCTATCATCGCCGGGCTTGGAGTCTCCGGGAATTTCGCTTTTTATTTCTTCAGTATTTCTGAGAGCAGCGTTGCCGTTGCAGCGACACTCATGTATTGCGCTCCCATATTTGTTTACCTAATTTCTTTCGCCGTTAAAATTGAACGCCCCACGTTAAGCAAATGTGCTGCAATATTGTTAGTCATGGCTGGTGTCGTATTGCTCACCCGTGTGTATCAAGTCGACAGCGGTGGTATTACTTCTATAGGCGTCATAGCCGGACTTCTTTCAGGTATGTCACTGGCGCTTTTTATTTTTGGTTTTAAATACGCAGCCAGGCAAGGCAGTCCTCAGGCCGTTCTTGCAATCGCGTTTTCTACCCTGACACTGGTTCTGGGCACATTAATCGATAGAGAGGAAGCAGGCAGAGTCGTCAACTCCGTGGACTGGCCGCTCTTTGCTATTCTCGGAGTACTGGGCGGTGGCGCATCATTTATTCTTTATATTATTGGGCTGAGAAGAACATTGCCCGCGCTGGCATCTATAGTGGCGACAATAGAACCCGTTACGGCCGCGCTATTCGGCGTGATTATTTTAGGTGAGGTGCTGGCTTACACGCAGATACTAGGAATGCTAATAATACTGGCTACGGTCACTGCCCTGGGCGTTTATTCCAGCAAACAGTAAGCTTTTGCTCAGATTACCTCAGTGTATTTGTCCGGAACCCTGTTACAATAACCACAGAAACCTGACACAGAAAGTGGCCCCTTTAATGCCTATAAATACGCCTGAACATATCTCGGATAACACTTCTGAGACTTCACCTGAACTCCTTCACTTTAATCAACTGAACCTGCCGCCAGCGTTACTGACACGGCTTGATGAAATTGGTTACCAACAAATGACACCGGTGCAGTCCTTAAGCTTACCGGTCATTTTAAACAACACCGATGCCGTTGTTCGCGCGGATACCGGCTCCGGAAAAACCACCGCTTTTGCGCTGACTTTGCTGGCAAAGCTGGAGGCAAAAAGCTTTTCGCCACAGGCGTTGGTATTGTGCCCTACTCGTGAACTCGCCCATCAGGTTGCTGACGAGGTTCGTAAGCTGGCTAAATCAATGCTTAATATAAAAATACTGACCCTGTGCGGTGGCGAGCCATCTCGTATTCAGACCAACTCGCTTGAGCATGGCGCTCATGTATTGGTTGGCACACCCGGGCGGGTACTTGATCATCTTGAGCAGCGCAATGTTGATTTGTCCATGTTGAAGACTCTGGTTCTTGATGAAGCCGACCGAATGTTAGAAATGGGATTTCAGGACAGCCTGAACGCCATCGTCAAACACATTCCAAAAACACGACAGACACTATTATTCAGTGCCACCTACCCTAAAAATATCGCCGCATTAGCAGAACAGGTGACAACTAAGGCAAGAAATATTGAGGCCATTCAAGAGCAGGCAAAGCCACAAATCGAACAGCTCTTTTATGCCATGAATAATGAAGACAGTGCACAGCTGGTAATGAATTTACTGGGCGATCATCAACCCGAAAACTGTCTGGTTTTCTGCAACACCAAGAACGAAGTAAAAGACATTTTTAACACACTTCGGGCCAATAAATTCAGCGTATTGGCTCTGCATGGTGAGCTTGAGCAAAAAGATCGCGATCAGGCGATTATACAATTTAGTAATGGCAGTGCTCGCGTACTCATTGCAACCGATGTCGCTTCCCGCGGCTTAGATATCGCCGAACTTCATTTAGTGATTAGCGTTAATATGGCTCATGATTTAGACACCCATACCCACCGCATAGGTCGTACTGGCCGCGCAGGTAAAAAAGGCGTCGCAATAACCTTAATTGCCGAAAAAGATGATTATAAAATGCGCTTGCTTGAGGATACTTTTGCCGAACCCATTCAAGTACAGCCTGCGCCAGCGCTATCTAACAACACACCGTTGAAAGCTAATATGTCGACCATACAAGTCAGTGGCGGGAAAAAGGACAAGTTGAGACCGGGTGACATTGTTGGCGCCCTAACGAAGGATAACGTTTTAAGTGCTGACGACATTGGAAAAATAAAGCTGGAAAGTATCTTTGGTTTTGTTGCCGTAAACTCCCGTTTGGCTAAGCACGCTTTAGGGCTTATCAATAATAATAAAATAAAAGGTAAGAAGTTTCGGGCAAAAGTACTTTAATTCGCGGTGCCTCAGCCTGCTCTCTTAAATGACAATGTAAAAAGCGGTGATACTCTCTTGGTTCTGAAGAGAATACCACCGCTCACACGCTTAACTATTATTTCAGATCAAAGCGGTCTAACTGCATGACTTTCGTCCATGCCTGAACAAAATCATTAACAAACTTCTGGTCTGCATCACTCATTGCATACACTTCTGCAACAGCACGCAATTCAGAGTTTGAACCGAAAATCAGATCAACCGTCGTAGCAGTATATTTCTGTTCTCCAGTTTTACGATCAAAGCCTTCGTATATCGCTTCGTTGTCCGATGACTTTTTCCATTCGTTATCCATGCTTAGCAGGTTAACGAAAAAGTCATTATTCAACGTGCCCGGCTGGTCTGTAAAAACACCATGGTCACTATCGTTATAATTAGCGTCCAGCGAACGTAAGCCACCCACTAATACCGTCATTTCCGGTACCGTTAAAGTTAGCTGGTCAGCTTTATCGACCATATGCTGAGCTGGTGACACACGGTTGCCTTCAGCATAGTAGTTGCGGAATGCGTCAGCTTTAGGCTCAAGGAACGAGAACGAGTTAACGTCCGTCATTTCCTGAGAGGCATCAGTACGACCCGGCTCAAAAGGTACCGTCACATCGTAACCGGCATCTTTTGCTGCTTTCTCGACAGCGGCAGCCCCGCCTAAAACGATAACATCAGCCAAAGACACGTACTTGTCGCCGGACAGCTCATCATTAAAGTCTTCCTGAACGCCTTTCAGCGTATCCAGCACTTTCTTAAGCTCAGCCGGGTTGTTCGCTTCCCAGTTCATCTGAGGCTCTAATGCAATACGAGCGCCGTTAGCACCGCCACGCATGTCAGTACCACGGAAGCTTGATGCTGAAGCCCAGGCCGTACGAACTAACTGAGGCACGCTAAGGCCTGAGTCCAGAATAGCAACCTTGAGCTGTTCAACGTCATTGCCGTTAATCAATTCAAAATCGACTTCAGGAATTGGATCCTGCCACAGAAGATCTTCCTGCGGAGCCATATCACCAAGATAACGCTGTTTAGGGCCCATATCGCGGTGAGTCAATTTGAACCAGGCTTTTGCAAATGCCAGTTCAAACTCTTTAGGATCTTCATGGAAGCGTTTAGCAATTTTACGATACTCAGGGTCTTCTTTCAGCGAAAGATCCGTCGTGAACATAATAGGTGCGTGACGCTTACCTTCAACGTGGGCATCAGGAACTAAATTAGACGCCTGACCGTCAACAGGGATCCACTGAATAGCACCGGCTGGACTCTTAGTCTGTTCCCACTCAAAACCAAACAGGTTATCCAGATACTGAGTTGTCCAGGCTGTCGGGTTCACTGACCACGCCCCCTCTAAACCACTGGTAATGGTATCTTCGGCGTTACCTTTACCGCATTTATTTTTCCAGCCCAGACCTTGCTCTTCAACACCTGCAGCAGCCGGTTCAGCGCCTAAACATTCTTCTGGCTTGTGCGCACCATGTGCCTTACCAAAGGTATGTCCACCCGCAATCAGAGCAACAGTTTCTTCGTCGTTCATTGCCATGCGGCCAAAGGTGTCACGAATGTCTTTCGCGGCCAATAAAGGATCAGGCTTGCCGTTAGGTCCCTCAGGGTTAACGTAAATCAGACCCATCTGAACAGCGGCCAGAGGGTTTTCAAGTTCACGATCACCAGAGTAGCGCTCGTCACCCTTTAACCATTCTTTCTCAGGGCCCCAATAAACAATATCAGGTTCCCATGCATCTTCACGTCCGCCGGCAAAACCAAAGGTTTCAAAACCCATAGACTCAAGCGCAACGTTACCGGTTAGCACCATCAAATCAGCCCATGAGATATCTCTGCCGTACTTTTGCTTAACCGGCCACAACAGTCGACGCGCTTTATCCAGACTGACGTTATCCGGCCAGCTATTTAGTGGCTCAAAACGTTGTTGAGCGCCAGCTGCACCGCCGCGGCCATCCTGAACCCGGTAGGTTCCGGCACCGTGCCAGGCCATACGAATAAAGAATGGACCATAATGACCGTAGTCGGCTGGCCACCAGTCCTGATCCGATGTCATCAGCTCTTCAATGTCTTTTTTAACCTGCTCAAGGTCAAGCTGACTGAAGGCTTCAGCATAATCAAAATCGTCGCCGTATGGGTCTGATTCAGGACTATGTTGACGCAATGGCTCTAAATTGAGCTTATTTGGCCACCAGAAATCGTTCGACTTAGGCTCTGGAGAATTCACCTCATAAGATGAGTTTTCCTGAGCACTTGCAACACCCGTTCCGGCTGAAAACGATATCGCAATCGCTACAGCAGAAAGTAAAGGTACTGTTTTCTTAAACATGATTAATTACCCTTTTCGTTAGACACAATAAGTGCGTCAGTAATATAAAACAAACGCAGTGTTTTAGGGGGCTCAGATAGGCTCGAAAAATAGATTGCCATAATCGGATTGTCAGTCTTGACTCAAAATTTTCAGTCATCAATATGTTAAGAATGTTTAAAAATTGAGGTAAAAATAACGATCTGGGTATATACCTACAACTAAGTTAATTGTTAACACAGTGTAGGTTTTATCATGAATAAACACAGAAAAAGCTACTTATCACTCTGTACTCTTGCCGCTTTAAGTTCATTTACTCTCCCCCTTCAGGCACTTGCCATGCAGCAAGATCGCAGTGAAGATGATGAAGAGGCAATGGAAAAAATTACTGTGGTAGGCAGTAATATTCGGGGGGCGCAGGCTGCCGGACGACTCCCGGTGACTATCCTCGATTCAGATGACATCATTAATACAGGCGCTGTTACTGGAGATGAACTGCTTCGCTCTATTCCTCAAGTGGGCGATATCAGTTTTAACAACGAGCGATCTATTGGTGGTGTTAATGATGCACGTGGCGATGTCGCTTCCATTAACTTGCGAGGCATAGGCACAGGTAATACCTTAACTCTGCTGAACGGTCGTCGTCTGGTTTTGCACCCGGGAACCCAGACCGAGAACTTTGTTCCTGTTACCACGGTAAACTCGAACACCCTTCCGGTAACCGGTTTAAGACGACTTGAAGTACTTCGTGATGGTGCCTCAGCACTTTATGGAACCGATGCCGTAGCTGGTGTCGTTAACTATGTTCTGAAAAAAGAAGTCACTCAAACTCAGTTAAACCTGAGCGCCGGCAACGCTGAAGGAACTTCAATGCAACAGTACCTTGCCAGCGGTTCAACCGGCGTATTTTTTAACGACAATAAAAGCCATTTAAGTCTGTCTTTCGCTTATTACACCCGTGATGAAATCGGCGCCAATGAGCGCTCATATTCAGCCAGCGAAGACCGTCGTTTTAACGACAGAATACCAGAGGCTTTTGTTGGTGATACCCAATTAGACAACCGTTCGTTATCCAGCCCCTGGGCAATATACGATGGTGAAAATATTGGCCGTTTCCATATTCGCCCGGAATCTATGGGTGATTGCTTTCAAACTTTGTCTGATGGAGTCTGTGCTGCCGAAGGTTCCATTCCCAGAGATATGCGTTACGACTCAGCTCAGGATCAGAGCATGACCTCGGCAATAGACCGGGTAAACCTATTTGCTTATTACACACATTCTCTTGCGCCTAACTTAGAGCTTTTTGGCGAGGCCTTGTACTACGAGGCGCTATCTAAGCGTCGTCGCGAACAAAATGCCAATCTTACTGCGCAGCGCTTCACCATTAGCGAGGATGCCGCTTACAACCCATTTGGCGAAACCGTAACATTACGCAACATACGGCCAATGGATGTCGGCCCAAGAAGAATAGAAGTTGAAGACTCCAGTTACCGTCTACTGGGAGGCATAAAAGGTTATTCAAAACAGTGGGAATGGGAATCCGCCCTACTCTATTCCAGAGCTGACACGCTGGATACAGGCTATAACCGCATCCGCGTAAGTGCGCTGCAACAGGCGATTAACTCAACCAATATTGAAGAAGCTTATAACCCATTTATTGGCGGTAATCCGGACAACGTAAATAACGGAACATCTGTCTATAACTCAGCCGCTGTTATAGCCGGACTGACTGAAGACATAACCCGGGACAGCACCAGTGAGCTGGCCCAATGGGATTTCAAACTATCCAACCCGGCATTGGCAAACTGGTATGCAGGCGACATTGGTCTTGCCGCGGGGGTTGAGTATCGTTACGAAGCCTACGCCGATGACCGACATTATTTGCTAGATGGCTCTACCCCTTTCTACGATCAAGTCACTGGCGAACTGATGACTAACTCCGATGTTTTAGGAAGCAGCTTTACACCTGACTCAGAAGGCAGTCGCAATGTTTTTTCCGCTTATACTGAGCTCCTGGTACCGCTGCACCAAACCATTGATATGCAACTGGCGCTTCGTTACGAAAGATTCAGTGACGTCGGCAGCGTAACCAAGCCGAAAGTCGCCCTGAGCTGGTTACCGGTTGACTGGCTGCAATTAAGAGCATCGTACTCCGGCGGTTTCCGCGCACCTAACTTACCTCAGGTGGTTGAGGAAAGTGTTTCCCGGACCAATTCCAGAACCGATCCTGTTATTGATGATCGTTACAGCATAACCGAGATCAGAGGCGGCAATAGCAAACTCACACCAGAAGACGACGAAATTTATAACGTTGGTTTTGCCGTTACCCCTTTTGAAAACTTTCTTATTACTGTTGACCGCTGGACAATTGAGCAGGAAAACGTAGTCGGAATTTTAAACAGCCAAACCCACTTACTTTATGATTCACTGCTACGCTCACAAGGCAGCTCAAATCCTGCCGTTATACGTAACGATGATCTGGAGGTTGTTTACGTAAATAATCAGTACGACAACCTTGAAGTTCGTGAAATTTCCGGTACCGATATCAGTATTAATTATGAAGTTAACAGTGAAGCCCTTGGTTTATTCAACTTTTCGATCAACGCAGCTCACTTGCGTAAATTTATGCAAACCCCGGACCCTATAAGTGCCATTGTTCTGGAAGCTCAGGAAAATGGTAACCCCGCTGTCCCTATTGACATTCCGGTGGTTGGCGCAGGTGATTTACGGCAAATGGACGGGAACCCTAAATGGCGTTCGTTTGCTCGTCTAGACTGGGATCTCGGGAACTGGGGCGCTGGTATACGAGTCAACTATGTTGATGACTTTTACGAAACTAGCGTAACAACGTCTGATGGAGAAATGATGCCAATTGATAGCTGGATCACAACCGATATCTATCTCGACTACTACTTTAGTCAGGAGTCACTCGACGGCTTAAGTCTGCGAATAGGTGCCCGCAATCTGGCTGATAAAAAACCGCCCATTGCAGATGAAAGCTTCGGTTACTTTTCCGATGTTCACTCAAACCGTGGACGTTATACATACGCAACTTTGTCGTGGGCATTTTAGGAGTATAAATGCTCACACTAGCTAATGTTGCGTTATTAAGCCAGTTAGCACTTCAGCAGCCTGAAGAAACGGATAAAAAACCGAAGGACTGCTCCTTTGAACGGATCGAGTTCACTATTAATTTTGCTGTTGGACGCCTGAACCACTGTGAGAAGACAGGTGATAATCAATACAGGCTCTTTCTTGAACCTGAACGGGAGAAGATAAACCCCAGCCCCTGGTATGCTTTTGCGGTAAAAAATAAGACTGAAACAAGTCAAACGGTCGATATCACTTTGGTCGCCAGTGAAGGGGTTTCGCGATATAAACCCAAACGTAGCGAAGGCGATGATATTTGGCACGCAATTCCATTTTCTGAGGGCGACGGCACGCTTCAATTTGAATTAACCCTTTCAGGCCAAACCAAAGAATATATTGCCGGACAAGAAATTATTGATAATGTTCATTATATTGAGTGGCTCAGTAGTCTTATTAAAGAGCCGCAACAGACCGAAGTTATTTCTCTTGGTGTCTCCAGTGAAGGACGTAACCTGGCAGCTCTGGAGCATAGAGTTGAGTCCAGCGATAAATGGATAATTTTAATTGGCCGTCAACACCCTCCCGAAGTTACCGGCGCGTTAGCACTACTACATTTTGGTGAGTTGCTGTTTAGCGACGAGCCTTACGTCGTTAAATTTCGGCAAAAGTACAACATTCTATTGGTACCCAATATGAATCCGGATGGGGTCTACCATGGTAACTGGCGCTTAACCGCGGCAGGCATCGATATGAACAGAGACTGGAAAAATCTGACCCTACCGGAAACTCAGGCCATGGCTAATTATCTTAAAAAGCTGGTTAAAGACGGCGGGGAAATTGAATTTGCAATTGACTTCCATTCTACCCGAAAAAATGTCTTTTACACCATGCCTGAAGACTACGAACCCCGCAGTGGCGTTCCTTTGAGAAACCCTCAAAGAGTCTACAACTGGATTGAGGAAATTGAAGAACTTGTCGGTTCAGTAGAACTTGATTATCAGCCCGGAGCTCATCCTGAAAGTGGTGTTTTTAAGCAGTTCATCGCTGATGAATTTGCCGCTCACGCCGTGACCTATGAAGTAAGTGACAACGAAAAGCGCAATAACATTAAAAAAGTTGCGGAAGCCGCTCTGATCTCTTTAATTAACCGCTTAGATTAAAGGTTTCGTAAAGGGCATTGCTGACTGCCAAGGGTGTAGCTAGCTTTAAATAGAGATAACCGCTTGGTTACTTTTGAATAGCTACTCTCAACTAAGGAAGAATTATGAAGAAAACATTAATTGCAATTGCATTGATTGGAACTTCAACTAGCGCCTTTGCCGACTCTCCTAACTGGGATAAAATTCAGGCGTCCTACATAGAAACCGATATTGAAACACCTATTGACGACGATATTACAATGGATGGTTATGCCGTAGCAGGCTCGCTTTCACTAACTGACTCAATTTTTGTGTTGGCCAATTTCGACTCCGTTGGTGACGAATCGGATTTCGGTGACGTTGATTTAGACTCACTTAACGCAGGTATCGGCTTTAATCACGGTATCACAGAGTCGACCGATGTCTTCGCTACGGTTACTTACGAAAAACTTGAACTTGTTGGCTCAGTAGACGACCTTGGTTCAGAATCTTTCGATGAATCAGGATACGGAGCAGGCGTTGGCATTCGTTCAATGATCACCGACTTTTTTGAGCTATCGGTAAAAGCTGATTATCTGGACATTGATGACGAAAATGGTATTCGTTATGACGCTTCAGCTTTCTTTCACTTAACCAGTAACCTCTCTCTTGGTGTTGGTTATAAACTCTACGATTTAGATGAAATCGATCAGGACGTCGATACTGTCGCCGCAACAGTCCGGTACAGCTTCTAACTCTCAGTCTAAATGCTTAAACGCTGGCGTGCCAACTTCTATAGAGACACGCCAGCACACCACTCCAATATTTTTAATTTTTCTAATTCATTATTTTTACTGCAAAAAACCGATCTAACTTTAAGAAACCTCCGTAGCTCTCTATACTCTATTAGTAAATTTAGAATAAACGCTTAAATTTAAAGCGTAAGAGTACCTATTTTTATACAGGGGAGAGCAAATGAATAAAAAAGAAGAGGAAGTGCTCCGCGGGGACAAAGATCTCGAGCGCGAGCGCAAAGCTGACGACCCAATGATTCCTGACGGTGAAGTCAATCCAATCGATACGGATTACCAAGTAGGACAAGATAACGTTGTTATGAAAGTAGGACCTTTTGGTCTGGATTTCCATAACCGCGTATTCGCTATCTCCGGACTTGCGATCGTCGCCTTTGTGGTTATTACTTTAATGTTCCAGAATCAGGCGGAGCCGGTATTCACAAGTACAAAAAATTGGTTAACCGCTAATTTGGACTGGTTCTTTATTGGTGCAGCTAATATTTTTGTACTTCTGTGTTTATTTTTAATCTTTTCACCACTGGGTAGAGTGCGTTTAGGTGGTACTGAGGCAAGCCCTGATTTTTCCTATCTTGGCTGGTTTTCAATGCTGTTTGCCGCAGGCATGGGTATTGGACTCATGTTTTACGGTGTCTCTGAGCCGATTACTCATTTTAGTGCTGCATTTGGTGGAACTGAGTTTAACGCAGATGGTATTCGTACCGACTCAGCACCTCTTGGCGGCGCCGGCGGTGACCAGGCTGCTGCAATAAAATTAGGCATGGCTGCAACCATTTTCCACTGGGCTCTGCACCCTTGGGCTATTTACGCCGTTCTTGCTTTAGGTTTAGCCTTATTTTCTTTCAACAAAGGCTTACCCTTAACAATACGCTCTATTTTTTACCCAATTCTGGGCGAACGCGTATGGGGCTGGCCAGGACATATCATTGATATTATCGCAATACTGGCAACCTTGTTCGGTCTTGCAACATCACTTGGACTGGGTGCTTCTCAGGCGGCAGCAGGACTAAACTTTCTATTCGGCTGGGCTGAAGGTGATACCACCGATGTGCTGCTGGTTATGGGGATAACCGCTATCGCATTAATTTCAGTTCTTGCAGGCCTGGAAAAAGGTGTGCAGCGACTATCGCAAGTGAATATGTCACTGGCGGCTATTCTTATGCTGTTTGTCATTATTGTCGGCCCGACGGTAGCTATTTTCACCGGTTTCGCGGAAAATCTTTACAATTACATTGTTAACCTCCCAGCCCTGTCAAATCCGGTTGGACGTGAAGACCTGGGTTACTCTCAAGGCTGGACATCGTTTTACTGGGCATGGTGGATTGCATGGTCACCTTTTGTAGGCATGTTTATTGCCCGGGTATCAAGAGGCCGTACCGTACGTGAATTCTTAATTTCGGTACTATTGATACCTTCTCTGGCCTGCGTATTCTGGATGACAGTATTCGGTACCGCTGCAATAGAGCAATTCGTTGCGGGAGCCGAACAAATAGCCAGTGAAAAGCTTTCACTCAAACTGTTTATTATGCTGGGAGGCTTGCCCTGGACAGAAGTAACATCGTTTGTGGGTATTATTCTGGTTATGGTATTTTTCATTACCTCGTCTGATTCAGGCTCGCTGGTTATCGATACCATAAGCGCTGGCGGTAAAGTTGAAGCACCGGTACCTCAGCGTATATTCTGGTGTACGTTTGAAGGGTTAGTCGCAATTGCGCTGATACTTGGCGGTGGTCTCGTTGCCCTGCAGGCAATGTCCTTATCTTTAGGCTTACCGTTTACCATAGTTTTATTGGCTTCCTGTTTTGCAGTCGTTCAGGGATTGCGTTCCGAACCAAGAGTTGGTAAACCTGCGAAGTAGCGATTCGCGTAAGTTATTTACCCATTTAAAAGCGGCGCTTTAGCGCCGCTTTTGCTATAACAGGTGCAATTATGGAAGCCGAACATCTGGAAATTCTGAATTTTTTACGTCGTTTCCCCCCCTTCAACGAGTTGCCTGAAGAAGAACTTGTTGAGCTTGCCAAAAATACTGCAATCAGCTACTTCAAAGCGGGTTCGCAAGTTCTTGAATATAACGAGTCAATTTCTGATTTATACGTCATTAGGAACGGTTCAGTAGAAACCTACAACCGTAACGGCGACCTGTTTAATCGTTTAAGCGAAGGTGGTTTTTTTGGTGAAGCGGGTTTACTGCGTAAAGGCAAGGTTCGTTACCCTGTCAAAGCATTAGAAGATACGCTTATCTATTTTATTCCCGGCAGTTTGTTTAATCGCCTGTTTGATGAATACGACAGCTTTGCCGACGCAGTGGAAGTTGAAGGACACCGGCGCGTAAATCAGGCGGTAAAAGAGCAGGAAAACCGCAATGAATCGCTTTCAGCGACCGTTGATACAATCATTACGCGCGAGCCAGTTTCTATTGATTTGAACGCCAGTATTCACGATGCTGCCGCAAAAATGACAGATGAAAAAGTATCATCATTACTTATTATCGATGAAACACAGCATCTTCCTGTGGGTATTATAACGGACAAAGACCTACGCAAGCGTGTTCTGGCGGTAAACCGGTCCAGTACCCACCCCGTTTCTTCTATAATGACCGAGAACCTGACATTTGTTCAGCATAATAACCGCGTGTTCGAAGCTTTGTTGATAATGATGCGAACCAACCTTCACCATTTGCCGGTACTGAAAAAAGGTCAGGTTGTAGGCGTCATAGCTTTATCGGATGTGGCACAGCATGAGTCAAAAAGTACTCTGTTTATTGTCAGTGGTATTTTTAAGCAAAACTCTATTGAAGAGCTAACCGAACTTGCTGAAAGTGTCCGCGCCAGCTTTGTGCGCATGGTTAACGAAGATGCGAACTCGCGAATGATAGGTTCCGCAATGGCTACCATTGGTCGTTCGTTCAAACAGCGACTTTTAGAACTTGGCGAAGAGAAATTCGGACCACCACCGGTGCCCTACTGTTTCCTGGCTTTGGGTTCAATGGCACGTGACGAGCAAAGTATTGTCACGGATCAGGACAACGCTATGGTTTTACACGACGATTTTGATCCCAAACAGCACGATGCCTACTTTAAAGAGTTAGCGGGCTTTGTGGCCGACGGCTTAAATGCCTGCGGCTATACCTATTGTACGGGCGGCATTATGGCCACCACCGATGCCTGGCGACAACCGTTAAAAGTGTGGAAAAACTACTTTACCGACTGGATTGAAAACCCGTCACCAGAAAAGCTGCTGCACTCCTCCATATTTTTCGATTTGGACGGTGTCTGGGGGCAACAAAAATTCGCCGATGAGCTCAATTCACTGATACGAAAAAAAGCCAAAGGCAATAAACGGTTTTTAGGCTCTATGGCACGTAACGCGCTAAACCGCACCCCCCCTCTGGGCTTTTTTAAAGACTTTGTCATGGAAAAGGATGGCAAACACCGTGACAGCATCAATACCAAGCGCCGCGGCACCGGCCCTGTTGCAGACTTGATCCGTGTTCATGCTCTGGCCATTGGCTCATCACAGCGCAACTCCTTTACTCGTCTTGAAGACATTATTGATTCACAAATTTTGCCACAAGGTCGCGGACCAGATTTACGTGATGCCCTGGAACTGATTTCTATGGTGAGAATTCGACATCAGGCATTAGCCATTTCGGCTGGTGAAGTGCCTGACAATAACGTTGCTCCTGAAGACTTATCTCATTTTGAGCGTAAAAACTTAAAAGACGCCTTTCAAATTCTAAGTAACGCCCAAAAATATTTGCGTTACCGTTACTCGGGAGGCTAAACAATGCTTTATCTTGCCCCGGAAAACAAACAAAAGCAAAAGCCCAGAAAATCGAAGAATATTAACTGGCCCAAACAATTTGAGACCTTAGAGCAGCTCAGCCATTCTCAGGCGCTTAAAAGGTATTACAGTCAGGGCATCAGTTCGCCGGATACGCCCATTAATAAAACGCCTATGGTTGCCGTCGACTTTGAAACAACAGGGATGGATCCTGAACAGCATGGCATAGTCAGCATCGCTGCAATTCCTATGACCACAGAGCGAATCTTATTTTCAGAAGCAAAAAGCTGGGTAGTTAAGCCACGACGCAGTCTTACTGATGAATCTGTCGTTATACACGGCATTACTCATAGCGAAATTGAACACGCACCCGATTTAGAAAGTATTATTGATGAACTACTGGAGCTTGTCGCCGGAAAAGTCTGGGTTGTCCATTACCATGGCATTGAGCGCCCTTTCCTGCAAAGAGGGATTAAAGAACGCCTGCATGAAAACATCCAGTTTCCGCTTATTGATACGATGGAAATTGAAGCTCGATTCCACCGTAAACCATTATCCTTCTGGCAAAAACTGCGTGGTAAAAAACCGGAGTCTATTCGTCTGGCGGACAGTCGTACCCGCTATAACCTGCCCTTTTATCCTCCGCATAATGCATTAACTGACGCACTGGCATGTGCGGAACTTTTGCAGGCTCAGATAGCTCATCACTTTGAGCCAGATACCCCACTTGGTGAGATTTGGCTGCCTTGATCTACTCGTTGGGCACTGAATACGTGTCAAGTTAAGTAAAATGTCTGGACTCTGGAGCTAATTAATATCACCCTTGCTCTCTTAGTCTCAAAAAAACCGCATCGGAAATTGGTTTTATAAAAAGCAAAAAGGTAATAACAATGAAAATCAGGCTTTCCATTCTTACTTTACTTTTAGGAACAGCATTATCTCATACATCGATCGCTCAGGATCAAGTTATTAAACCGGCTCCCAGGGTTTCAACTCAGGCTCAGGCTGAATTTTTTGCTGCTATAAACAAGCTTTGCGGTAATTCTTATGCAGGCGAGGTAACAGTCGATACACCAAAGTCAGAAGGGTTCGAAGGTGACTTAGTGATGCACGTTCGTAAATGTGGTGAGCAACGAATCGAAATCCCTTTTCATGTTGGAGACAACCACTCGCGCACCTGGATACTAACGCAAACAGGCTCAGGTATTAGCCTAAAACACGATCACCGTAAGCCTGACGGCAACTATGACCCGTTAACTATGTATGGCGGACACACAACAGACAAAGGTTATGCAACCGCACAATCCTTTCCTGTTGATGCCTATTCTAAAGAGTTATTTATTGAACTTGGCGTCCCGCAATCAAATACCAACACCTGGGAAATGTACATTCACGACGAAACCTTTACTTATCGTTTAGTTAGAGAAGGTCGCGAGTTTCGGGTGGACTTTGACCTAACGGAGCCGGTTGAAACACCAGCTACTCCATGGGGATACGCAGACTAAGGTTTACCGAATAGAACTAATTAATATCGCTCCAGTGCGTATTTTTATTACTTTTTTCTTCCTTTTCCATTAGCACCAGAGTGAGATAAATTTTGGTGGGCAGCGACAGAATAACGCCAACGGCATTCATCGCTGCCCCCAAAATATAACCACGAAAATCAATATCATCGTTGCCAATAGTCACAGCCAGCACAACATGACCTAATAAAATTAGAGTAATGCCGGTGATCATGGCAATTTTGAGTAACTTGACTTGCGTGGCTTTTTCCACTTAAAGAACGTCCCCCGGAATACGTACCTGCCCTTCCATTAACACTCGGGCACTGCGACTCATAATGGCTTTAACGGCTGTCCATTGACCATTCACCTGTTTACATTCAGCGCCTACTTGCAAGGTACCTGAAGGATGGCCGAAATTCACCATAGTACGGTCTTTACCGCCCGCGGCTAAATTAACGGTTGTACCTGGAATAGCGGCAGCAGTGCCGATAGCAACAGCAGCAGTGCCCATCATGGCGTGATGCAATTTTCCCATCGACATCGCCCTTACCAGCAAGTCAATGTCGTTGGCCTTAATGACCTTGCCACTGGATGCGGTGTAGTCTTTTGGCGTTGCCACAAAAGCCACTTTTGGGGTGTGCTGACGGTTAGCCGCTTCGGCAATATCATCAATCAAGCCCATCTTCACCGCGCCATAGGCACGTATGGTTTCAAAGCGCTCCAGAGCTTCCGGACTACCGTTAATGACTTCCTGCAACTCAGTACCGTCGTATCCAATTTCCTCCGCATTGAGGAAAATGGTCGGGATGCCCGCATTAATCATCGTGGCTTTTAATGTACCAATGCCAGGAACCTCTAAATCATCGATTAAGTTACCGGTCGGAAACATGGATTCACCGTCGGCAGACGGGTCCATAAACTCCACCGGCACTTCAGCCGCCGGAAAGGTCACACCATCCAGAATAAAGTCACCGGTTTCCTGCACTTCACCATTAACCATGGGCACCTTATTGACTATGGTCTTTCCAATATTGGCCTGCCAGATACGGACTTCGCACACACCGTTATCAGGAATACGTTCAGCATCGACAAGACCGTTAGCAATAGCAAAAGGCCCTACGGCTGAGGATAAATTGCCACAGTTCCCGCTCCAGTCAACAAAAGGTTTATCAATAGACACCTGACCGAACAGATAGTCTACGTCATGGCCTGGTTGTTCGCTTTTAGAGACGATAACCGTTTTGCTGGTGCTGGAGGTAGCACCTCCCATGCCGTCGGTGTGCTTGGCATAAGGATCCGGGCTGCCTATTACGCGCATCAATATAGCGTCACGCACAGCTCCCGGCTGCTGCGCCGGTTCGGGTAAGTCCTGCAGGCGAAAGAACACGCCTTTTGAGGTCCCGCCACGCATATAGGTGGCGGGAATTTTAATTTGTGGTTTATGCATCGTTTTAGAACTCCTTAGCTTGCTTCTGCTTCTAAAAAGTCCTGAGCAAAACGTTGCAGTACACCACCAGCTTCATAAATCGACACTTCTTCTTTGGTGTCTAAGCGGCACTGCACCGGCACTTCTTCACTGTCACCATTGGCACGATGAATAACCAATGTCAGTCTTGCACCCGCTTCAGGCGTACCTTTCATATCAAAGGTTTCAGTGCCGTCAATATTTAGCGTTTTACGGGTTGTGCCCTCTTCAAACTGCAGCGGCAATACGCCCATACCAATCAGGTTGGTACGGTGGATGCGCTCAAAGCCTTCGGCCACAATGACTTCAACACCCGCTAAACGCACACCTTTTGCAGCCCAGTCGCGAGACGAGCCCTGACCATAGTCAGCACCAGCCACAATAATCAGCGGCTGCTTGTTCTCCATATAGTGCTCAATAGCTTCCCACATGCGCACGGTTTTACCTTCAGGTTCAATGCGTGCCAGCGAGCCCTGAATGACTTTACCGTCTTCGCCTTTCACCATTTCATTAAACAGCTTCGGGTTGGCAAAAGTTGCGCGTTGCGCCGTTAAATGGTCACCACGGTGCGTTGCGTAAGAGTTAAAGTCCTCTTCCGGCACGCCCATTTTCGCCAGGTATTCACCCGCGGCACTGTCAGCCATAATGGCATTTGACGGTGACAAATGGTCAGTGGTGATATTGTCACCCAGCACGGCTAACGGGCGCATGCCCTTCATGGTACGTTCTGCAGCTAATGCGCCTTCCCAATATGGCGGACGACGAATATAAGTGGTTTGTGGGCGCCAGTCGTACAACGGGTTATTCTTCTCACCATAATCAACCGACAGATCAAACATCGGGTCATAAACCTTACGGAATTGCTCAGGTTTAACGCTCTGTTTCACAATGGCATCAATCTCTTCATCGCTTGGCCAAATGTCTTTCAGCGTTACCGGGTTACCGTCCGGGTCAATGCCCAATACATCTTTCTCAATATCAAAGCGAATGGTTCCCGCTATGGCGTAAGCTACGACCAATGGCGGCGAAGCCAGGAACGCCTGCTTAGCATAGGGGTGGATACGCCCGTCAAAGTTACGGTTACCAGACAATACCGCCGTAGAGAATAAATCACGGTCAATAATTTCCTGCTGTATTTTAGGATCCAACGAACCACTCATGCCGTTACAGGTGGTACAGGCAAAGGCGACTACGCCAAAACCTAAATCTTCCAGTTCAGGCAAAAGTTCAGCTTCTTCCAGATACATTTTGACCGTTTTTGACCCCGGAGCCAGCGATGATTTGACCCAAGGCTTACGAGTTAAGCCAAGTTTATTGGCGTTGCGGGCAATTAAGCCGGCCGCAATCATGTTGCGTGGGTTACTGGTATTAGTACAGCTGGTAATAGCCGCAATAATCACAGCTCCGTCAGGCATTTTGCCCTCTTCCGGGTTCTCAATGTGCTTCGCAACACCACGCTCAGACAGTTCCGATGCCGGTAACAACGAATGCGGATTCGATGGCCCGGCCAGGTTACGCTTGACTTTCGATAAATCGAACTTAAGTACTCGGCCATATTCGGCAGACTTTAAGCTGTCGGCCCACAATCCGGTTTCTTTGGCAAAATGCTCAACCAATTCTACCTGGTCATCGTCACGACCGGTCAGTTTCAGGTAATCAATAGTTTGATCATCAATATAGAACATGGCCGCAGTCGCGCCGTATTCCGGTGTCATATTTGAAATGGTTGCACGGTCACCTACCGTTAAGGCTTCTGCACCTTCACCGTAAAACTCCAGATACGCCCCAACGACACGCTCTTTACGCAAGAACTCAGTCATTTCCAACACTAAATCCGTACTGGTAATACCCGGTTGCAGCTTACCGCTCAGCTCAACGCCAATAATGTCAGGCAAGCGCATATAAGATGCACGCCCCAACATAACGCTTTCTGCTTCGAGGCCGCCAACACCCACAGAGATAACACCTAAGGCATCAACCATGGGTGTATGGCTATCAGTACCCACACAGGTGTCTACAAAAGCGACGTTGTCGCGAACCTGCACAACCGGCGACATTTTCTCCAGATTGATCTGGTGCATAATGCCGTTGCCGGGAGGAATCACATCAACGTTTTTAAACGCCGTTTTGGTCCAGTTAATAAAGTGAAAACGGTCGTCGTTACGACGGTCTTCAATAGCCCGGTTTTTTTCAAAAGCGTCTTTATCAAAACCTGCATGCTCAACGGCCAGTGAATGATCAACAATCAACTGGGTTGGCACCACAGGGTTCACTTTGGCGGGGTCCCCACCTTTTTCAGCAATGGCGTCACGCAATCCGGCTAAATCCACTAAGGCTGTCTGACCTAAAATATCATGACAGACAACGCGTGCCGGAAACCATGGGAAATCGTGTTCTTTTTTGCGGTAAATCAACTGTTCTAACGATTGCGTCAGAATATCCGCCGGGCAACGACGGACTAAGTTTTCAGCTAATACACGGGAAGTATAAGGCAGGCGCGCATAGGCACCCGGTTCAATCGCATCTACCGCGGCTTGAGTATCAAAGTACTCGAGCGTAGTACCAGCGAGTTTTTTACGGTATGAAGTCATGAGTTACCACTTATCGTCATCGTTAAACGAAAAAAGGAGCAGTAGATGACTGCTCCTGTACTATTTATCAGTCGAAGAACAGATTAACGCTCTTCTAAAGCCGGAACTTTACGCGGCTCTGGTCCAGTATAATCAGCACTTGGACGGATAATACGGTTGTTTGCACGCTGCTCTTTCACATGAGCGGTCCAGCCGGTCACGCGTGACATGACAAAGATTGGCGTAAACAGTTTAGTTGGAATACCCATGTAGTGATAAGCCGATGCATGGAAGAAGTCCGCATTCGGGAACAGTTTCTTCTCGTCCCACATAACTTTTTCACAACGCACTGAAACATCGTACAAGCGGCTATCGCCTACTTCTTCAGATAGTTTCTTAGACCAGGCTTTAATCACGTCGTTACGCGGATCAAAATCACGGTAAATGGCATGACCAAAGCCCATGATTTTCTCTTTGCGTTCCAGCATGCCTTTCAGCTTCTGTTCAGCGTCATCAGCATCTTTCATGCCTTCAATCAGCTCCATTGCCGCTTCGTTTGCACCACCATGAAGTGGGCCGCGTAATGAACCAATGGCACCGGTCACACAAGAGTGAATATCTGACAAGGTTGAAGCACAAACACGAGCCGTAAAGGTTGACGCATTAAACTCATGCTCTGCGTACAGAATTAACGAGGTGTTCATTACTGCTGCATGCAGCTCTGAAGGCGCTTTGTCGTGCAAAAGACGCAGGAAGTGTGCACCAATAGACTCTTCTTCAGAATCGGTATCAATACGAACACCGTCGTGAGTAAAGCGGTACCAGTACAGTACAATACCTGGGAAAGTCGCCAGCAAACGTTCGATGTGATCATCTGCCTCATCAAAGCTTTCTTCCGTTTCCAGGTTACCCAGCATAGAACAACCGGTACGCATAACATCCATTGGATGCGCTGATTTTGGAATACGCTCAAGTACGTCTTTAACTTCCTGAGGTAAAGTACGCAGTGACTTCAAACGCTTTTTGTAATCTGTTAGCTGTTGCTTATTCGGCAACTCACCTTTAGCTAAAAGATAAGCCACTTCTTCAAAACTAACTTTTTCCGCCAGTTCAGAAATGTCATAGCCACGGTAGGTTAAACCTGAGCCGCTTTTACCAACAGTACATAGTGCCGTTTCGCCGGCTGATTGTCCGCGCAAACCTGCGCCACTTAGTTTCTTCTCTGCCATAGTGTTGTTCCCTTCTTAATTTTTGTATTTGATATCTGCCATCGCTCGTAGCCTGACGCTTACGTCAGGAACGATATCTCACCTGACATAAATGTCAGGCTACTTTTTAAATAACTGGTCTAACTTTTCTTCAAAATCGTGATAATTCAAAAAGTCATACAACTCTGCGCGAGTCTGCATGTCATCAATGACGGCTTTCTGATCGCCGTTCTCTAAAATACTATTGTAGACGCTAAGTGCGGCTTTGTTCATTGCCCGGAAAGCACTTAAAGGGTAAAGAACAATTTCCACCCCAACGTCAGCTAATTCCTGTTTATTAAACAATGGCGTAGCGCCAAATTCAGTGATATTGGCCAGAACCGGCACATTCAGAGCTTCGGTGAAGGCTTTATATTGATCCAGCGTATGAACAGCTTCTGCAAAAATGGCATCAGCGCCGGCATCCACACAAGCCTGTGCACGTTCAATAGCGGCTTCCAGCCCCTGCTGTTGCAATGCGTCGGTACGCGCCATAATCAGGAACTGGTCGTCAATACGCGCATCTACGGCTGCTTTCACTCGGTCAACCATCTCTTCCTGCGTAACGATTTCTTTATTGGGACGGTGTCCGCAGCGTTTTTGAGCCACCTGGTCTTCAATGTGCATTCCGGCAGCACCGGCACGTGTCATTTCTTTAACCGTACGGGAAATATTAAATGCTCCGCCCCAACCAGTGTCAGCATCAACTAACAGAGGCAGATCGGTTGCAGCAGTAATACGGCGAATGTCTTCACAAACATCATTTAACGACGTCATGCCTAAGTCAGGCAAACCGAAAGACGCATTTGCCACGCCAGCGCCAGACAGGTATAGCGCTTTGTGCCCAACCTTTTCTGCCATCATTGCTGTGTAGGCGTTAATGGTGCCAACAATCTGTAAAGGATTTTCGTCGGCAATAGCTTGGCGCAACTTAGCACCCGGGCTTGTCATATGAGTCATGATGTTTCCTTTTCTGTTTGTAACCGTAATTCAATGTTTTTACGAGACGCGCCAATATGACGGCGCATTAGCAGATCGGCCAATTCACCATCGCGATTAGCAATAGCGTTAATAATGGCTTTATGTTCATCGAAGGCGCGCGAAACTCTCGGACCATTCATACCCATCTGCACTCGATACATACGGACAAGATAGTAGAGTTCGTCGCAAAGCATATTAATTAAATACTGATTTTTACTGCCGAGTATAATGCGATAATGGAAGTCGAGATCGCCGGCTTCCTGATAGTAACTTTCACCTTCACGAACCCGCTGAGTTTCCAGATGCTTATCTAAAAGCTGTCTTAACTCGTCTATTTCATTGTCGGGCATTTGCTCTGCCGCTAAACGGCAAGCCAGGCCTTCAAGCTCTTCCCGAATTTGATATAACGAAATTAATCCTTCCAGAGACAAGGTAACCACTCTGGCACCAGCGTTCGGTATTCGTTCAATAAGATGGCAGCGCTCGAGTCGAGCCAAAGCCTCACGTAACGGCGCTCTGCTGACATTGAACCGCCGGGCAAGCTCCGGTTCGCTAATTTTGCAACCCGCCGCAATATCACCTTCAACAATAGCCCGTTGTATTTCAAACAGAACTCTGTCTGACGAGGTAATGGCTGAACGTTCGAAAGGACTGATTATTTGCATTGATTGTCGACAGTAATTTTTGATTGCTCCATTTTCTATGAAAAAAACTCTACTTGCAAGATTGAAATCAAAAGATTGTCGACAATCTAAATTAAATTGTGTTTATCTCCAATACCTTTCAATATAGCAGTCACTACGTTAATAAAACCTAAGGGACCAAGATGTTTGAGTGGATAACTATGCCAGAAGCCTGGGTTGCTCTGGCAACTTTAACTGCTTTAGAAATCGTGCTGGGCATTGATAACATCATTTTTATTTCAATTCTGGTGGGACGTTTACCCGAGCACCAGCGTGATAAAGCACGCACAATAGGCTTGGGCCTTGCCATGGGAACCCGGTTGCTGCTGCTTTTTTCCTTAACTTGGGTGATGACCCTGACCGATCCCCTGTTCAGTATTTTTTCTGAAGATATTTCAGGGCGCGATTTAATCTTGCTGTTAGGGGGGTTGTTCCTTCTCGGGAAAAGCACATTAGAGATTCATCATGCGCTAGAAGGAGACTCTCAAACAGAGAAGTCACCAGTCACTGTTTCCTTTATCGGTATTCTTATACAGATAGCCATTCTGGATGTCGTATTTTCACTTGATTCAGTCATCACTGCGGTTGGCTTAGCTGATCAACTCAGTGTCATGGTCATTGCGGTTATCATTTCTGTCGGGGTTATGTTGGTTGCGGCTAAATCTGTCAGCGATTTTGTCGACAAACACCCGACCATCAAAATGTTGGCTCTTAGCTTTTTAATTTTAATAGGCATGACCTTAGTTGGCGAAGGATTCGGGTTTCACGTGCCTAAAGGCTATGTCTATTTTGCTATGGCATTCTCTCTTGCAGTTGAAATGCTCAACCTTAAAATACGATCAAGCCGTAAGAAACCGCAGCCAGTAGAGCTGCGCAAGGGGATACCGGGCGATAAACACCCCAAAAATTGAGTATTTCATCGTTTTCGGTTTTATTTCACGGCGGTCGCTAGTAAAGTAACGCCACTTTTTTTGACTTAGACCAAAGTCGAACAGGACCAAAGTTTCAATAACTAAACGGATAATAACAATGGATCCAACAAAAATAGTCGACAAAGACGCAAGTTTTTTCGGACAACCAGGGGGCTTACAAACCCTGTTTTTTACCGAAATGTGGGAGCGCATGAGTTACTACGGTATGCGTGCGTTGCTGGTTCTTTTTATGACGGCCAGCTTACAAGAAGGCGGTATAGCATTCACAGTCGCCTCTGCAACAGCCATCTACGGCCTATACACCGGTGCCGTTTACTTTATGGGCTTACCGGGCGGTTGGATAGCTGACCGATTATTAGGCGGACAGCGCGCCACCTGGTACGGCGGCATCATTATTATGCTTGGCCACATTGTCCTGGCTATACCAAGTAAAGCTGGCTTCTTCATTGGTATGATTTTAGTGGTACTTGGCACAGGTTTATTAAAACCAAATATCACCGCCATGGTTGGCCAATTATATAGCTCAGACGATGACCGTCGTGACGGTGGTTATACTCTTTATTATATGGGTATCAACATAGGTTCTATTATCGGTTACATCGTTACCGGTTACCTTATGGAAAATGCTGGTTACCATTGGGGCTTCGGCGCTGCTGCTGTTGGTATGGCATTTGGTCTTATTCAGTACAAACTGACTTTACCTAAACTGAAGGGCGTTGGTGAAAAGCCACCGAAGCCTTTAGGACCAAAGGCGGCAAAACGCAGTTGGGGAATTATTTGGTTTTTACTGGCAAGTTTGGCTGTCTACACATTCCTGGCGCTAAATGGCTATGTCAGCATTAATCCAGTCGCTGCTGCTGAAAGCGTTTCCATTATCTTCACGGTTATATTTTTCCTGTTTTACCTATCGGTTTTCATTTTCGGTAAATTGACCCGCGATGAAATGAAACGACTGGGAGCTTTATTCTTAGTCTGTATTGCCTCAACCATGTTCTGGGCAGGCTTTGAACAAGCAGGTTCTTCATTCAACTTGTTTGCGCGAGACCTAACCGATCGTATGGTTGGCGACTTTCAAATTCCAACCACTTGGTTCCAATCGCTAAACTCTTTCTTTTTGGTTGCCTTGTCACCCTTCTTCGCAGCACTTTGGATTAACCTCAGCAAGCGCATGATTAATCCATCGTATGGCTTCAAAAGTGCGATTGGCCTAATCATTATGGCCACCGGTTTCATTGTTATGTTCTTTGCATCACAAGCTGCAGCAAGTGGCCTGAAAGTAGCTCCATACTGGTTAGTTGCAGTTTACTTTATCCATACTGTGGGTGAGCTTTGTTTAAGCCCAGTTGCGCTGAGTGCGGTCAGTAAACTGTCTCCAAAGCGTATGGCAGGTCAAATGATGGGTATCTTCGTATTGACCTACTCAATCGGTAACGTTGTTGCCGGTCGAATCGCTGGAGGTCTTAATCCAGACGACCCACAGGCCATGCCTGAGCTTTACTGGACCATTTTCTTATTTGGTATCAGCGTTGGTGCGGTTGTTTTCGTGCTGGCTCTGTTTACTCGCAAATGGGAAAAACTGGCTCCGGACGATGGTGAAGACGAGCACCCAGGTGCCGTCATCGACGCTAACGAGCCAGTCGGCAAACCATAATTCACTTCTTTGTGAAAAACTGCTAGAAAGGGACCTTCGGGTCCCTTTTTTAATATCGGTAGCACTTATGCTAAAACAAATCATTCTCCTGGCCAGCCTAACTTGCTGTACTGTTTTTTCTGTTAGCTTACTTGCAGAAAATATAACCCCCCTGCCCCTTAAACAACGCGCAGAGGTTGTTGACAAGCTTCTTCAGCAACGTGTTCAGCAACTGCTTCCGGAGCTGATGCGACAAGCTGATATTGATATGTGGGTATTAATAAGTCGCGAATATAACGAGGACCCGGTACTTAAAACCTTCCTCCCCAGCGACTGGTTATCTGCCAGACGAAGAACCATTTTAGTTATCCATAACCCGGGCAAGGGTGAGAATCTGGAAACCTTAGCAATAGCCCGTTACAACGTTGGCGAGGTGTTTAAAAGTGCCTGGAATCCGGAGCAACAGCCTAATCAATGGCAACGTCTGACGGAAGTCATTACAGAGCGTAATCCCAGTTCTATTGCGATTAATCAATCGAAAGACTTCGCTCAGGCCGACGGGATTACAGCAACAGATAAAGAGCTTTTCATGGCCGCTTTACCCGACAATTTAGAAAATAAAATTGTCAGTGCTGAACCGCTTGCTGTTTCCTGGCTTGAAAAGCGAATAGAAGCCGAACTGCCCTATTATCGTAATGCCGTTATACTTGCTCACCAAATTATCGCAGAGGGTTTCTCCAGCAAAGTGGTTTCAGTTGGTGAAACCACCACAGAAGATCTTCAATGGTGGTTCCGTGAACGTGCGGCAAAGGAAAACTTGCCCGTTTGGTTCCATCCTTCAGTGAGTGTGCAACGTATCGATGACCCTCAACCCGGACACCCACGCTCAACCGGCGTTACCATACAGCCCGGCGATTTACTGCACGTGGACTTTGGCATCACTTATCTGCGTTTAAATACAGATACTCAGCAACATGCCTATGTTTTAAAAGAAGGCGAGTCAGACGCACCTGATCCCCTAAAACAAGCACTAGCCAATGCTAACCAACTACAGGATATTCTGACAGAACAGTTTGAAGAGACGCGTTCAGGCAACGACATTTTGCTCGCCGCATTAGAAGAAGCCAGAAGCGAAGATCTGGAGCCAATGATTTATACCCACCCTATTGGTTATTACGGCCATGGATCAGGGCCTAACATTGGCATGTGGGATAAACAGCATGCTATACCAGGTGGAGGAGAATACCCACTATTTTCCAATACGGCTTATTCTATAGAACTTAATAACAAAACCACATTCGAGGATAAAGCCATCACCATCATGCTGGAAGAGGATGCATTTTTTGATGGTGACGGGGTCAGCTACTTAAACGGCAGACAGAAGTCCTTTCATCTTATCGACTAGGCTTTTCTGAAACATAAATAGTAATGTGCCCGGCGGCTACAACAGTGCCGTCGCTGCGTTTGGCTTCTACCGATATGGGCTGATCGCCCGGTTGCCAGGTGGACTCTGAGCTAGATGCTTCTATGGTCACATCGCTGTCAGTTTTTGCCAGATACTGCACATTCATACCTTTCGGTAACCAGCGCAGATGTTTAGGAATGGATGCTTCCGCTACAGCTCCCATTGCCATTTCCATACCGTTGCACACAGCAATAGCATGCACAGTGCCAATATGGTTCTGTAGCGCCTTTCGCTTCTTAAACGTTAGTTGGCAGAAGTTCGGCTTTAATTCAGTGATGAGCGGCTTAATTGTTTTAAAGTAAGGTGCTTTTCGGGCAAACATAACCGAAAAAATCTTACGTCCAAAAGGCATTTTTAAGCAGCGTTCGTACAAATTAATAAGGTAGTTACCAGTTGCCAAAATCGTTACTCCAGACCTTTGTTAATGAAAACCTTGTTTCAGAATGTACTAATGTACAGACAAAAAATACAGATATAAAAAAAGCAGGCCGCAGCCTGCTTCTTAAACTTACAGCTTAGTTTACACTATGTAAATTATAAGCTGGCAAGCGTTTCGTTTAATACAGAACAAGGGCGCATTGCTGCTGAAACCTTATCTGTATTTGGTTGATAGTAACCGCCAATGTCCACTTTAACGCCCTGAATTTCGTTCAGCTCATTGATAATCGCTTGCTCGTTACCAGACAGTTTTTCAAACAACTTACTGAAACGTTCTTTCAGCTCGGCATCTTCGTTCTGGTTAGCCAGCGCTTCTGCCCAGTACATGGCCAGGTAGAAGTGTGAACCACGGTTATCAATTTCACCCGCTTTACGCGATGGTGATTTGTTTTCTTCCAGGAACTTAGCTGTTGCCACATCTAAGCTGTCGGCCAACACTAAAGCACGTTTGTTATCAAAGGTACGGCTTAAGTGCTCGAGAGAAGCCGCTAACGCCAAAAACTCACCTAAAGAGTCCCAACGTAAGTGGTTCTCTTCAACAAACTGCTGCACGTGTTTAGGCGCTGAACCGCCAGCACCCGTTTCAAACAAACCACCGCCATTCATTAACGGAACAATTGACAGCATTTTAGCTGAGGTGCCCAGTTCCAGAATTGGGAACAAGTCAGTCAGGTAGTCACGCAATACGTTACCGGTAACAGAAATGGTGTCTTTGCCTTCTTTCACACGCTGTAACGTGTGGCGAGTCGCTTCAACCGGCGCCATGATCTGAATGTCCAGACCATCAGTGTCGTGCTCTTTTAAATACTCTTCCACTTTCTTAATCAATTGAGCATCGTGGGCACGGTTGCTGTCTAACCAGAATACCGCCGGCATACCGCTCAAGCGTGAACGGTTAACCGCCAGCTTAACCCAGTCACGAATCGGTGCGTCTTTTACCTGACACATGCGCCAGATATCACCTTCTTCAACGTTATGTTCGAAAACAACATCACCGGCTTTGTTTAAAACTTTAACCACGCCGTCAGCCGGAATTTCAAACGTCTTATCGTGCGAACCATACTCTTCTGCTTTTTGCGCCATTAAGCCAACGTTAGGTACTGTACCCATAGTTGCCGGGTCAAAGGCACCGTTTTCACGGCAAAAGTCGATGGTTTCCTGATAAACGCCAGCATAGCTACGATCTGGGATCATTGCTTTTGCGTCTTGCTGGCTATCGTTCGTATCCCACATTTTACCAGAGTCACGGATCATCGCCGGCATCGATGCGTCGATGATAATGTCACTAGGAACGTGCAGGTTAGTGATGCCTTTATGCGAGTTGACCATAGCCAGTTCAGGCTGCTTCGCGTAAACCGCGTTCATGTCCGCTTCAATGGCATCGCGTTGCTCTGCGGTTAGCTTGTCCAGCTTGCCGTATAGGTCGCCAATACCGTTGCTTGGATCAAACTCAATCTCTTTCATTAAATCGGCGTGTTTTTCTAAAACATCTTTATAGAAAACACGTACCGCGTGACCAAACATAATTGGATCAGAAACTTTCATCATGGTGGCTTTCAAGTGCAGTGACAGTAATACACCCTGCTCTTTTGCCGCTACTGTTTCTTTTTCAAAGAACGCCTGTAGTTGCTTTTTGCTCATAGTAGCCGCATCAACCACTTCACCAGCCAGTACTGGCACAGATTCTTTCAGTACTTTTTGCTCACCATTACTTTCAAAAACAATCTGGAAGGTATCATCGCCGGCAGACGTCACAGATTTTTCGCTACCGTAGAAGTCACCTTCATTCATGTGGGCAACGTGTGATTTGGAGTCTTTAGACCACTCACCCATACGGTGCGGGTGCTTCTTCGCATAATTTTTTACAGCGCTTGGTGCGCGACGGTCAGAGTTACCTTCACGTAATACCGGGTTAACCGCACTGCCTTTCACTTTGTCGTAACGTGAACGAACGTCTTTCTCTTCATCGGTTTGCGGGTCAAACGGGTAGTCCGGCAGTTTGTAGCCCTGGCTTTGCAGTTCTTTTATGCAGGCTGTCATCTGCGGAATAGACGCGCTGATGTTTGGCAGCTTAATAATATTGGCTTCTGCGGTTTTCGCCATTTCGCCCAGTTCAGCTAAAGCATCTGACTGACGTTGTTCTTCGGTCAGGTACTCCGGAAACTGCGAAATAATACGACCAGCCAAAGAAATATCACGAGTCTCAACTGAAACACCTGCAGCTTTAGTAAATGCTTCAATAAAAGGCAGAAACGAATAGGTAGCAAGGCGCGGTGCCTCGTCCGTTTCAGTATAAATAATCTTTGCTTTATCAGTCGACATAGTCATTCCTATTTATTGGACCAAAGTAAAAATTGCTTCATTTACTTACATAGTTTTGTGGCGCAGATTATAGAGGATCTGCCGTTTAATTACCATTCGCCAATGTTTTCCATGGAGGTCCACGGCTCTTCCGGCGGCAAGCTATCACCCTTTTGTAATAGCTCAATGGAGATATTGTCCGGTGAACGCACAAACGCCATATGACCGTCTCGCGGGGGCCGGTTGATAATGACACCGTTATCCATCAGCTTTTGGCAAAGCTCGTAAATATTCTCGACTCGAAAGGCTAAATGGCCAAAGTTACGACCACCGCGATAAGTTTGCGGATCCCAGTTATAGGTAAGCTCCAACATGGGAGCCTGATCTTTCTTCGCTCTTTCAATATCAACCGGTGCCGCTAGAAAAACCAAGGTAAAACGCCCTTTTTCCACATCTTTGCGGCTGACTTCCTGCAAGCCGAGTAAATCACAGTAGAAATTTAAAGATTGTTCCAAATCATGTACACGCACCATCGTATGTAAATACTGCACCGCTAATCTCCTGTTTTTTCAATTAGAGCTTTTGCACCACGCTCAATAATATCGACACACTGTTACAACCCTTCTATCCATCCAAGGTACGGATCGGACACCTGCAATGGTTCATAACTATCAAATAGGTGAAGAGCTTAGATAAACTGGTTGGTCAGCTTCTTTCGTTCACGCCAGTCCGGAAGAAACTCATCCATTAGGGCGTAGAAGCGTGCATTATGATAACGCTCAAAGAGGTGCGTTAGCTCATGAACTAGCACGTATTCCAGGCACTCGACCGGCTTTTTAACCAGTTCAAGGTTTAACCATATTTTTTTGCTGCGTATATTACAGCTGCCCCAGCGGGTTTTCATCGCCCTCATTCCGAAGCCGCTACTGTATGCTCCCATTCGCGGTTGCCAAATATCCAATAAGGCTTCAATTTCCCGGGAAAGTTGTTCACGGTACCAGCGATCCATAATCTTTTTACGCTGCTCCGCATTGTAATGTGGCAGAGAAACCAGCTGTAACTGCTCACCTTCACATTTCACTGAAGTACCGCGCTTTTTAACTGCAACATCCAGTGTGTGACTTTTCCCCCAAAGCTTGTGCTCTTCGCCCGTTACAAACTGAAGCTCAGGCCGGCTTGGTTGCTTAGCAACTCGTTGGCGTTGTTTGATCAGCCAGTCATGGCGCTCAAACAGCCAGCGTTCAATTTCATTTAGCGAACATTGTCGGGGAGCAGACACCTCAACATCACCTGAGGGAGCACGCACCCTTAAGTACATATTTTTTATGCGCTTACTCTTTACCGTAACAGGAATATCGTTAATAAGAAGCTTCGCGCTGTATAGGCTTTTACTTTCTTTCGGCATCCTGCTGAGCCACTATCAGTTGTTTTAATTCACGAATTTCCTGCTGCAAATCGGTTATTGAAGGTTCTTTGTCCAGAGCCCCTTCATCCAAGCCTTCCTGAGCAAGTTCAATTTTCCGACTCTCTTTATCCATGACGTTAATCACAATACCGATAACCATATTTAAGAACGCAAAAGCGGTCAGGAAAATAAAAGTCATATAGTAAATCCAGCTCCAGCCATACACTTCCATGGTTTCGTACTGAATGTCAGTCCAGTCTTCGAATGTCATCACCCTGAACAACGTGAGCATTGAAGTGGCGATGTTGTCCCATAAAAACGGATTGATATCGGCAAATAAATAACTGCCTACCGCAGCATAAATATAGAAGATGATAAACATCAACAGAACGACATAGCCCATCTGCGGAAGCGCTTTTAATAAGGAGTTTATTAAGGTTCTCAACTCAGGAATAATGGATATCATCCGTAATACCCGGAAGATCCTCACTAAACGCGCCAGCAAAGCCAGTTCCGAGTCATTAATTGGAATAAGACTGACCAGCACGACCAGAGTATCAAACACATTCCAGCCGTCTTTGAAAAACGCTTTTTTATTGTCTTCAGCAATGAAACGGATGGTTATTTCAATTAAGAAAAACAAGGTAATAAAAAGGTCCAGACCGAAGGTCAGACTGTTAGCAAAGGCTGGTAATTCGTATGTTTTCGCGCCAATTTCTAATGCCGAAATAATTATGACGGCAACCACCAGCGCTTCAAAAATTTTGTTACTTTTAAGGTGAAATAACTGCTTTTTTATTTTTTCGTACATAAAGTAACAACTCAGAAGAACAGTAAGTACAAGACCACCGCTAAGACTAAACGGTAGATAACGTAAGGCCACATACCGAACGCATTAAGCCACTTCAGAAAGAAGTGAATAGCCGTAATGGCGGTTAAAAAAGACACTATGCCGCCAACCAGAAAACCTAACCAATCTACGGCTATGGACTCTGAGGCTATAGTTAATAATTTGACCAAAGCCGCCGCAGTCGTAATTGGAATGGCCATAAAAAATGAAAACTTCGAGGCCGATTCCCGGCTTAACCCTAAAAACAGCCCAGCGGTTATCGTTGCTCCAGAGCGTGAGGTTCCCGGAATAAGCGCCACAGCCTGAGCAAGACCAACAATAATCGCATCTTTAAAACCAATATCCTGCAAAGTCCGGCTGCCCCGCGCAAAACGATCTGCGACCGCTAACAGCACGGCGAACACCACTGTGGTGGTGATGATAACACCCACAGCTCTTAATGCGGTGTCTATGTAATCCAGTAACAGTATTCCCGCAATACAGGCGGGGATGGTTCCAACAACGACGGCCCAGCCCAGCCGGCTTTGCCCAACATGCTCCCGTGCAGCAATCGAACGAAGTCCGTCAACAAAGAGTTCACTTACATCTTTGCGAAAATACAGAATTACGGCGAGTAAGGTACCGACATGAACAGCAAGATCAAAGCCTACGCCCTGATCGTCCCAGCCAGTAAGTAGCGGCATTAAAATTAAGTGAGCAGAGCTGGATATTGGAAGAAATTCGGTTATTCCCTGAATAATGCCCAGGATGATCGACTGTAAGAAATCCATTAAAAATGCTCGCTTTCATTCTGCTCAAATAGAAAGCGAGCATTATAGTCAGTTTCGTCCTCAGAACGAAAGTAACATTAAGCGATTAGGCTCCACATTTACCTTCGCCACATTTACCCTCTTCTGACTTCTCACCTTTTTTCTCAGATTTCTCTTTCTTCATTTCCTCGCCGCGCTTCCCTTCGCCACATTTGCCCTCACCGCACTTGCCTTCCTTTGCTTTGTCTTTCATCTCTTCAGATTGTTCTTTCTTCTCTTCGCCACATTTACCTTCACCACACTTCATTTCCTGTGGTTGAGAAACTTCATAACCAGACGACAGTTCGGTGGCTTCAAAGGGATTTGCCTGCGCAGCTCCCATACTCATTGCCGAAGCAACAGAAAGAGCCGATGTAATTGCCAGAGTTTTTGATGTCAGTTGTTTCATAATAATCACCTGAATTTGGTTGCCAGAGTCTCTTTAACTGTAGTTTATATTTACAAAAAATAGACAGTTATTTACACATTATTAACGCAATATTCTGTCATGCAAAGTGCGGATCACATTCTCACCTTCACTGTCTGAGACAAGGAAGCACAAATTATGTTCACTGGCTCCCTGACATATTAGCCTCACTGCATAATCATTAACGGTGTTAAACGTCAGCTGACTAATATGTGCATCACGCCCAATGCCATTACCAATAATAGCAACCAGAGATAGCCCGGTTTCCACTTCCACCCGACAAAATTGCTCCAGTTCTTCCAGCGCTGCTGCCGGTAATAGAGCCTGCCCATTAGCTGAACTGCCGCCTTCATCCAGCGTTAATGCAATGCTAACTTCTGAGGTGGTAACCAAATCAACGCTTACGTTGTATCTGGCCAATATTTCAAAAAGCCTGGCCAGAAAGCCGCTTGCATGCAGCATATTCAGGCTATGAACTGTCACTAAGGTCTGGTCACGGCGCAGCGCTACCGCACGAACGTCGGGCCGGCTTGTTGGACTGGCGGATATATATGTTCCGCCAGCAAGCGCATTCTGACTGTTGCCAATAAATACTCGAATGTCGTTTTTAATTGCCGGTGCCAGGCTTGAGGGGTGCAGTATTTTCGCGCCAAAGGTTGCCAGCTCTGCCGCTTCAGAAAAGCTCATTTCCGCTATAGCGCGTGCGCTGGAGCAGATTCTGGGATCGGTTGTATAAATGCCGGCAACATCGGTCCAAATTTGTAAATCCGTTGCATTAAAGCCTGCCGCTAAAAGCGCAGCGCTGTAATCACTGCCACCGCGACCCAGAGTCGTTGTCTGTTCATTTTCGTCAGAACCAATAAACCCCTGAGTTACCCACACACAGTCGGACTCAAGTTTTTGCTTCTGCTCCAGACAATGTGATTTGGTGGTAACTTCATCCGGTTGAGCGCGACCAAAATCACTGTTGGTTTTAAGTAGCAGCCGGGCATCAAGAGTACTGGAACGCAGTCCCTGCTCAACAAGTAATGAGGAAAATAGCAGACTGGAACACCGCTCACCAAAGCTCAGCAACTCATCTCGCCATGAAGCTCGGTCTTCCGAAGTTTTTTGGCAATGAAGCGCGAGTTTATGGTGCAGTTGCTCTAATGATTTTTGCACCTGGCTGGCATTGTTAAGCTTTTTCTGAATAGCGAAATGAATCTGGTATATCTCATTTAATAGCTTTTCTACCTGCATTCCCTGTTGGTCTGCTATCGCTACTAAACGGTTAGTCACACCCGCACAGGCACTGACAATCACCAGACGGATAGATGAATCACTTTGAATAATTTCAGCACAACGGAGCATTGAAGCGTGATCAGCAACGCTTGTACCTCCGAACTTCGCAACGGTAAAAGTCACAGTTTTCTCCAGAACAAAACAACAAAAGTGTTCGGAGAACTTAGGCTTTGCAGAAAAAGTACCAGTAGCTGGACTTAGCCACTAATGAGGAATGCAAACACCAGAAGCTCTCCACCTTAAAGGTGACAGTTGCGGGTGTTCAAACCCTGCAACCGGCAACATTGCGCCAAAATGACAATATTACCTCGGCGTGACATCCCCTCTCTTTCGACTTAAATCTGGCTTTGGCGGCCTAAGTTCAAAAGTCCCTGATGTACGCACCTCTTCTCGGTCTGAATTAGACCACGCCAAATAAAGCGTGGTCAATTCATTTGCGACTTAAGACTGTTTTAATGTGTCCATATCGATAACAAAACGGTATTTCACATCGCCTTTTTTCATACGCACAAAGGCTTCGTTAATATTCTGGATATCAAGCATTTCCACGTCACAGTGAATGTCGTGCTCCGCACAAAAATCCAGCATTTCCTGAGTTTCAGGAATACCGCCAATTAAAGAACCTGCCAGTACACGACGCTTCATTACCAGCGCACCAGCTTGCAACGCTGGGTCAACAGGTTCCAGTAAGCCGACCAGAATATGAGTGCCATCAACTTTAAGACAGTTAATATAAGGGTTTAAATCATGTTGCACCGGCACAGTATCCAACAAGAAATCAAAAGTCTCAGTAGCCGCTTCCATTTGTTCATCGTCGGTTGAGATGATGACATTGTCTGCGCCTTGTCGTTTTGCTTCAGCAACTTTGCTTTCCGAACGCGTGAAAATAGTGACTTCGGCTCCCATGGCTTTGGCGAACTTGACGCCCATGTGACCCAGGCCACCCATGCCAATAACACCCACTTTATGCCCTTCTTTCACACCAAAGTGACGCAGCGGAGAGTAAGTTGTAATGCCCGCACACAGTAATGGCGCCGCTTTTGCCGGGTCGAGTTTTTCCGGCACTCGCACAACAAAACGATCACTGACCACTATCTTTTCTGAGTAGCCACCGTAAGTCACACTTTTATCGTGCAAGTCTTCACCGTTGTAGGTTGGAACCATTCCATTCAGACAGTACTGCTCCAACCCCTGCTCACATGAAGAGCACTCGCGACAAGAGTCAACCATGCAACCAACCCCAACCGAGTCTCCTACTTTAAAGCCTTTAACGTTGTCGCCGACAGCCGTGACTTTTCCGATAATCTCGTGCCCCGGCACGACCGGATAAATGGTTCCGCCCCAGTCGTTTTCTGCATAATGAATATCGGTATGGCATACGCCACAGTACGTGATATCAATAGCGACATCGTCACTACGCAATTCACGACGTTCTATTGGGTGAGGCGCTAACTTAGAAGTTTCTGATTGTGCGGCATAGGCTTTCGTCATTTGTTGCTCCTTTAATTTGATTTATCACACTAATGTACTCATCAATTCATTTTTTAGATTGTAGTCCTTTTGAGTTATTGCAACCCAGTCAGGGACAACATACCATTCAAAAATGCTGTTCAATAATTGAAGACCTATGAAGTATCACTTTTCCTTACTGCTGGTTGCCCTGTTTCTGTCTCTGAAGGTGTCAGTGGCGGCAGCTTTTGTTGATGAAAATAGTGCAGAAAATGACATACGTCCACTGAGCGACTATTTGATTCGACACTGGGAAACCCGCGACGGTTTGCCTCACAACTCTATCAACGAAATTATTCAAGATGATAAAGGGTATTTGTGGTTTGCAACCTGGCAGGGGCCGACCCGTTTTAATGGTCGTCGCTTTGATATCTACGATAATTTACGCGAGACCGGGCTACCCGATATAGGTATGTACACTCTAGCCTACAGTTCTTGCGATGGCAGTGTTTACGTTGCCGGTAACCGTGGAGGCATTGCCCGTTTTTATGATGGTCATTGGCAAACACTTCAATCAGCCCCCCCTTTTGTCAACGACTTAGCCATTGATAGCAACTGCAACCTCTGGGTCTCGACTTCAACGCTGGGAATACTGGTTTATAAGAATAATGAACGTATTGCTCAGTTCACCACTGAGCATGGGTTAAATTCTATGTTCCTTTTTGACTCGCTTGTCGATACTGACGGAAGCCTATGGGCCGCAACCAATAAAGGTCTTCAGGTCAAAAAAGCGGGTAAATCGAGGTTTATCGATATAGCAACGATTCCAGAAGACGTTATCATCACTTTATTCGAGTTAGACGATAACCGTTTACTCGTCGGTACAGAGAAAGGCCTTTATAAACAGGTTAATGATACCGAGTTTGAACCTTTTAAACCTGAAATTGACAGCAGAATAAGTACTATTTCCCAGACTGCCGACAATCAAATCTGGCTAGGAACATACCAGGACGGCTTGATAAGAATAAACCAGTCGGGTATCGAAAAATTCAGCACTAAACAGGGTTTACCGAATAATCACGTGCTCGATATTATTCAGGACAAAGAAAGCAGCGTTTGGGTGGCAACACACGGAGGCCTGGTGCAATTCAGAGACTCCTTATTTGCCTCTTATACGACTAAAAATGGGCTCACGGGAGACTATGTCCGAGCTGTAGCTGAGAATAAGAACGGGGAAATTATTGTCGGCTCCAGTGTTGGGGTGTCTGTTGTTAATGAACTTGATATCGCCCCGCTGGCCGCTGACACCCTATTAAGCGAATTATCTGTATTGTCTTTGGCTTATGACGACGAGCAAAAGCTCTACATTGGCAGTTACACCGACGGTCTTTATATCTGGGACGGTGAAAAAGTTAGCCAACATTTTACTAGTGATGACTTGCTCCAATCGAATGAAGTGCGGCAAATAGCACTCGATGCGCAACTGGGAATTTTTCTGGCCACACCAAATGGTGTCACCCACTTGTATCAGAATGCAGAAAACACCTGGGTATCACAGCATGTTCCCTTAAAAGATGTGCTGTCTAATGACTTTGTTATGGCGTTGTACCTGGATAAGTACGGGACGCTTTGGGTAAGTTCCGGTGGTGGGGTCGCGCAAATAGAAATTATTACCAAAGATGAAGGTTTTAATTATCAAATTAACCCCATTGATTTAACTCACCTTAATAATGCACAGCTCGCCTTTCATATCACTGAGCGAGGCGACTATATTTGGCTGGCAACCGACCGCGGACTTATTGTTCATAATATCGATAAGGATAGCTGGCAGATTTTTAATCGTGATACCGGACTTCCCTTCGATAATTTTATGTCCGTTGCATTTGACGGCGATGGAAACCTTTGGCTTGGCTCAAGCCGGGGGCCTATCATGGTGGGACATGACTCATTTACAGAAGTTTTAAATGGGCAGGCCGACACGCTGGACTTTCAGCGTTATACCGAAGTTGATGGTCTTGAAAGTGCCCAAATTAATACCGGTGGCCCTTCAATTCTCGAAAGCTCCGATGGCCGCATCTGGCTGGCAACAAGTAAAGGCGTTTCTGTCGTTGACCCGAATACCATCACTAAAATTGGTAACCTCCCTCCGGAGGTCAATATTGAATCGGTAAAAGCGGACAATGAAACCGTTATTTTTGGCGAAGGGTTGAGCGCAGATACTGATCGCATTGTATTTGAATTTGTTGCTCCCGGTTACCTTATGGCTGAGCACATTGATTATCAGGTACGCTTAGAAGGTTTTGATGAAGACTGGGTGGATAAAAACTCATTCAATTCGGTTGAATACACGACTTTACCAGCCAAAGACTATGTTTTTCAGGTAAGAGCAAGGTACCCGGGAGGCCAGTGGAGTCAACCCGACTATTTTTCATTTCGACAGTCAGCTCATTTTTGGATGCAACCCTGGTTCTGGATTATAGCCTCTTTGATCACTGCCCTGCTGATTTTAATTATCGTTCGGGCGCGTCTTAATCAATACAACAGAACTCGTCTACAACTCGAACAGATGGTCAAAGAGAAAACCGCCGACTTGGAAACCATGGCTCGACAAGATCCCCTGACCAACCTGGGTAACCGGCGGGCGTTTGATGAGCGCCTGCAACATGAACTTAATCGTTGTCGCCGCGACGGAACCTATTTAAGCCTGGCTATTCTTGATGTCGATTACTTTAAAGAAGTTAATGACCGCTATTTGCATACTATCGGTGATAAAGTGCTTATTCGTCTGGCCGAAATTTTAAATGATGAAATAAGAGAGATAGATTACGTTGCCCGCTGGGGTGGTGAGGAGTTTGCGGTCCTCATTACCAACTCTGAACTGGAAATTGCCAGAGAAGCCAGTGAGAGAATGCGCGAGCGTATCGCCACAACGCGCTTTGACGATTTGGTTGAGGATATGAAGATTACCGTTAGTATTGGTGTAGCCAGCAGCTACGACTATGCTGATCATTCAAGTTTACTAGTTGCTGCAGATAAAGCTCTGTACCAGGCCAAAAGTGAAGGCCGCAACCGCGTGGAGTCAAAACCATGAGTGAAGTAGAAAAAATTCAGGTTAAGGCGTTTTTAGATAACGACAGCGAAACTTTCAGCTATGTAGTTTACGATTCAGAAAGTAAAGACGCCATTGTTATTGATCCGGTACTCGACTTTGACTACGCCTCCGGTAAAACCTACACCGAAGGTGCTAACCGTATTATCGAGTTTGTAAAAGACAATAAGCTTAATGTTGCGTGGTTATTAGAAACTCACGCTCATGCTGATCACTTAAGCGCGGCACCTTATTTAAAAGAACATCTTCTGGCACCTATTGCTATTGGTGAACACATTACAGAAGTACAGAAAACGTTTAAGCAGGTTTATAACCTGGACAAAGAATTTCTCCCTAACGGAGAACATTTTGACAAGCTTCTGCAAGATGGCGAAACCTTTCAGCTTGGTTCAATGACAATTCGGGTGATACATACACCGGGACACACACCCGCAGATATTGCCTACGTAATTAATGAAAACAAAGTGTTTGTCGGTGACACACTTTTTAACCCCGATGTAGGCACTGCCCGATGTGATTTTCCCGGCGGCAGCGCGAGCACCCTGTACCGTTCTATTCAGAAATTGTTTGAACTGGAAGACACCACCGAAGTGTATATTTGTCACGACTACCCACCGGAAGGACGTCAACATCAATGCAAAACGACGATAGCAGAGCAAAAGCAAAATAACATTCATGTTGGCGGCAAAGCTACAGAAGCGCAGTTTGTTAAATGGCGTGAAGAACGCGACGCAACACTGAATATGCCCCGACTCATTATTCCATCAATTCAGGTAAACATTCGCGCCGGACAGCTCCCGCCTGCAGAAGATAACGGCACTGTTTATCTGAAGGTTCCACTGAATCGCTTATAATCAATAGCAGGTATTTAACATGATAAAAAAGGCCACTCTCGCTATTTCATTGTCACTGCTTATGGCCGGTTGCGGACAACCACAACAAACGGATAAAAATTCAGAATCACAAACAAGTTCAATAAAGCAGTCGTCTCAAACCGACCAATTACAGGAAATTTATAACGACTATTTTGATGAGCAACTGCAACTTAACCCTTTATTAGCCACTTACATTGGCGATAACCGTTACAATAATTTGCTACCTAACTTCTACTCCGAAGAACACCGGAATAGATCTCTGCAGTTAGAAACTCGCTATTTAGAGCAAATTAAGAATATTAACGCTGAACAGCTACCCCGCTCTGAACGAATTAGCTATGACATTTTTAAGCGTAACCGCGAGTTGGCTATTGAAGGTGCTCAATATCCCGATCATCTGATACCTATTAATCAGTTTTACAATATTGCCGGACGACTCGCGATGCTGGCGTCTGGCACCTCGGCACAACCCTTCGATACTACGGAAGATTATCGTGCCTGGGCCAGTCGCATGGAGAAAATACCCAGACTGTTCGATCAGACTATTGAGAATATGAAAAAAGGTGTTGAGCAGGATATTGTTCAACCTCGCGTGCTGATTGAAAAAGCCATTCCTCAAATTGATGCCCAAATTACAGAAGATGTCACCGAGAGTATTTTCTGGCGCCCTGTTGCTGAATTACCGGACGACATTGCCGACACTGATGCCGAAGCTATTCGTAAACAGTACCGCGACATTATTGCCAATACGGTCATTCCAGCTTACCAGAAACTGAGCGACTACCTGAGTGACGAGTACTTACCGGAAACTCGCACTGAGAGCTTTGGCCTGGGCCAACTACCCGACGGCATGGACTGGTATGAATATCAAATAAAAGCCAACACATCGACACAACTCAGTGCCGATCGCATTCATAACATAGGTAAAGACGAAGTTTCCCGTATTCATGATGAAATGCGTGACATTATGGAAGAAACGGAGTTTGACGGCGATTTACAGGCGTTCTTCGATTTCATGACCAACGACGAACAATTTATTTATGAAAGCAGAAATGAAATGCTGGAGGACTACCGCTCTTTACGCGGTGCGGTTGATGATACCGTCGATAAACTGTTTGATATCTTCCCTCAAGCTGAATACGAAGTTCGTAAAGTTGAAGAGTTTCGCGAACAATCCGCAAGCTCTGGGTCTTATCAGGCGGCTCCTACAGATAATTCGCGCCCGGCCATTTTCTATCTGAACACTTACGACTTGTCGTCTCGTCCCAACTGGGCTAAAACCGCTTTATTCCTGCACGAAGCCGCTCCCGGACACCACTTCCAAATTTCTATACAACAAGAACTGGAAGACTTACCCAGATTTCGCAAGTTTGGGCGGGAAACCGCCTATACCGAAGGCTGGGGGCTCTATTCGGAAGCTCTGGGCTACGACATGGGGCTTTATGACGATCCATACCAGCGTTTTGGTCAGCTTGCCGCCGAACTGTGGCGCTCTATTCGGCTAGTAGTGGACACCGGAATTCATGCAAAAGGCTGGAGCCGTCAGCAAGTGCTGGATTACATGTACGACAACGCGCCGGTAGCCGAAGCAAGAGCAGTATCTGAAGCGGAACGCTTTATGGCTCTGCCCGGACAAGCGTTAGCTTATAAAATTGGACAACTAAAAATTAGTGAGTTGCGCCGCGAAGCAGAAAGAAAGCTAGGTAATAGCTTTGACATCAAAGCTTTTCACCGCGTGGTTTTAGAAGACGGAGCTGTTCCGCTTACCGTGCTTGAACGTAAGGTGAAACGTTGGGTTGCCCAACAACTCTAAACTAGAGTAAATGATCAACCGGCAACCGTGCGGTTAACCAAACCGCCAGACGCCGCCAAATACCGGCTCCCGGCTCTTTATACAGTCGTAACGCCGGTATTTTACTTTTATCCAGCCAGTACAGTTTATAAAAACGGTTGATTCGAGCCTCATAGGTTCGTAACGGCAGTTCGTGCTCAAACATCGCGTTAATTCGTTCCGCCATTTCCGCCGACTCAATTAAAAGCCCCGACTCTGTGTTAATTTGCGCTGAACGCGGATCAAAATTAAATGAACCAACAAAGACTTTTTCATTGTCCACTGTCACCGTTTTAGCATGTAAGCTAGACGCAGAACGCCTGAAATAAGGACGCACATTCTTGCGTAAAGATTTTTCCTCTGTTCGTTTCAGTTCAAACAGTTTTACACCTGACAACAACAGCCTTCGTCGGTGTCGCTGGTAGCCCGCATGTACGGCCGGAACATCAGTCACGGCCAGTGAATTAGTCAGCACCCGGACTTTTACTCCTTGCTCAGACAAACTCTCCAGCTCTTTAACACCGGCAGGCGTCGGCACAAAATAAGGAGAAACCATAACAATAGATTGCTTTGCCAAACCCAGGGTTTGTGCCAGCTGCTGCGTTACCAGACGGCTGGGTTTACTATCAGGCTGAGCTTTTAAAGGGTCATCACTGACAACCGTTGCGGTTGCCTGATACCAGTTTTCGGTGTCATTTTGGCGAGTGTCCGTCAGGTGCTCATCAGAAAGGACAAACTGGCGTAAATCTTTAAGCTCCGGTTGTTTTTGGTACCCCTTCCAAGTATCGTCAAATAACCGGGGCTTATCTGACGATCTTATTGCATTAACCGCAACCGATAAAGCGCAATCCCAGTATTGCTGCCAGTCCTCAAGTAACTTTTTAACGATTTTACCTTTCGCAATAACATCAAGATCATAAAACAACTGCCCGGCATGGGTGCCGAAATACTCATTACCAATATTTCGTCCACCGACAATACCCACTTCTGCATCTACTAACATGGACTTGTTGTGCATTCGTCGGTTCATGCGCTTAAAGTCAGTTAACCAGTTTAACCAGCGCCAGCGTCTGTGTTTAAAAGGATTAAAAAACTTAATATTAAAATTAGCGCGGGAGGATAAATCCCGTAATAAGGGTTCTAACGGTTTACTGTGCAAATCATCCAGCAGGAGGTCAACCTGCACACCACGCTCAACAGCATCCAATAGTTCCTTAAGCATGGTGAGACCACTGCTGTCGGGGCGCCACAAATAATACTGTAACGCAATATGCTGCCGGGCCTGGCGTATTAACCTCACTCGTTCAATCAGCGCCCGGTGAGCATCTCCCAGCAATTGAAACTGATTGTCCGGGCATGCCGGCAGTAAAGCTGTCATCGCAGTCCGCTCATCGCCCTTTCGAGCCCGTCGAGAGTCAATGGGTACATTCTTCCACCCACTAAGTCATGAATCATTCTTACCGACATATAGTAACGCCAATGTTCCTCTGGCTGCGGATTAAGCCAGGCGACTTTTTCAAAATGACGAGTCAGCCGGTTTATCCACGCTTCGCCGGGCTCTTCATTCCAGTGTTCGACACTGCCACCCGGGTAAGCTATTTCATACGGCCCCATAGTAGCATCGCCGACAAATAGCAGTTTATAGTCCTCGCCATAAGTCTGAATTAACTGCTCAGTCGGAAGTTGCTCCTCACGCCGGCGCGAATTATCCCGCCACACGCCTTCATACACGCAGTTATGAAAGTAAAATAGCTCCAGATGCTTGAACTCGTTTTTTAATGCGGTGAACAACTGCTCGCACTGATACACATAGTCATCCATTGAGCCGCCAACGTCTAGCAGCAGAATGATTTTAACCGCATTATGACGCTCGGACTGCCACTTCAAGTCAAGTAAACCGCCTTTTTTTGAGGTAGCTTCAATGGTGCCGTTTAAATCGAGCTCTGTCGCGGCGCCGGTGCGGGCAAACTGACGCAGCTTCCTAAGCGCCACCTGAAAGCCTCGCTGCTCAAGCCGGGCATTATCGTCCAGATCACGGAATTCCCGCTTGTCCCATACTTTAGCTGCGCTGCGGTTACGGTTGCCATCCTGTCCAATGCGGATACCACCGGGGTGATAACCGTAAGCACCAAAAGGAGAGGTTCCGCCGGTGCCTATCCACTTAGACCCGCCCTGATGACGTTTTTGTTGTTCTTTTAAGCGCTCCTGAAAGGTTTTCATGAGCTCATCCAGACTACCCAACTGCTGAACTTTGCTCTTTTCTTCATCGCTCAGATTACGTTTCAGGGCGTTCTCTAACCAGTCTTTCGGGATTTTCTCAGTCACATCAACCTTAGCAACTTTATCCACATACTCGCTGAAAGCACGGTCGAACTTGTCATACTGGGCCTCATCTTTTACCAGAATAAGCCGCGATAAATAATAAAATTGCTCTACATCGGCAAAAGCTAAGTTCGCTTTCATGGCACTGAGTAAATCCAGCCATTCGGTAATGCTGGTTTTTAGCCCGTGCCGCCGCAGGGTTTGAAAAAAATCTATAAACATAATGCGAATTAGCGCCGTTGAATGCGAGCGTATTCAGCTAAGCGCTCGACATCTTGTTCGTGCTTGAGTAAAGCGCCTGATAAAGGCAGTAACCCACCTTGTTCACGGCTTTTACGCAATTCATTAGCATCAATATCTTCAACCAATAATAAGCGCAGCCAATCCAGTAACTCCGATGTCGATGGCTTTTTCTTCAGCCCGGGCACATCTCTCAACTCAAAGAACAGCGCTAACGCGGTGTCCAGTAAGTCACGATGTAAATCAGGGAAATGCACATCGACAATGGCTTTTAATGTGTCACTGTCAGGAAACTGAATGTAGTGGAAAAAGCAGCGGCGTAAAAACGCATCAGGCAAGGCTTTCTCATTGTTCGAGGTAATAAGTACAATGGGACGCTGCTCGGCTTTAATCTGCTCACCGGTTTCATAAACGTGAAACGCCATTTGGTCCAATTCATGCAATAAGTCATTCGGAAACTCAACATCCGCTTTATCAATTTCATCAATGAGCAGAACGGGACGTTTTTCGGCGGTAAACGCCTGCCACAGTTTGCCGGGGCGAATGTAGTTACTAATATCATGTACTTTTTCACTGCCCAGCTGACTATCACGTAAACGAGAGACAGCATCGTACTCATACAAACCCTGCTGTGCTTTCGTAGTCGATTTAATTGACCATTGCAGTAACTCGGTATCTAAAGCATTTGCCAGTTCCTCGGCAAGACGAGTTTTCCCCGTGCCCGGTTCACCTTTCAGTAATAAAGGTTTCTCTAGTGTTACGGCGGCGTTAACGGCTGTCGCCAGTTCTTGCGACACGACATACTGAGAGCTACTGCTAAAATCCATTCCATATCCCTTACATTAGGCTTAAAACTGAGCCTATGGTACAACAGACACTCTGGCGGTGCTAATCAGTGGGCTTTCTGGATAACAGCATATCAAAGCGCTCCAGCACTCTGGCAATATCCGCTTTAACAAAGGGTTTTGTCACGTAATCGTCCATACCGGAGCGCAATGCCTGGGTTCGTGTCTCAGGGTAGGCATCCGCGGTAAGCGCAATCACATATGGTTGATGAATGTGCATATTCCGCAACGTTCTGGTCGCCTCCATACCGTCCATATGCGGCATATGAAGATCCATAAACAGCACGTCGTAATCTCTGGCCTGCATCATCTTTAACGCGTTATGGGCATCACTTACCAAATCAACATACTGATCAAGTGACAGCAGCATTTCTTTTATTATCAGTTGGTTGATTTTATTATCATCAACGACCAGAACCTGTTTTTTCGATAGCTTAGGCACATCATTCGGCTCTGGTTGGTGTGCGCTTTCAGACTGAACGCTCATTGGTATGCAAAGCGTGAAGCAGGAACCCTGTTCTGGTTCGCTATCCACCTGAATCGTACCGCTTAATAACTGCACCAGGTTACGTACTATGGCAAGGCCCAGTCCGCTGCCACCTTCCGGACGGTTTAACCCATCCTGCTCCTGCTCAAAAAGTTGCCAAATACGCTGAGTATCATAAATACCAACTCCGGTATCCTGAACTTTAACAATAAGGTCGCCCTCAACTGGCTTTTCGCTATTAGCCTCCCAACCCGCTTTAATTGTTATGGAGCCTCGCTCGGTAAACTTTAAAGCGTTACTGACTAAATTACTGATCACCTGGGCAATACGAGCCCGATCCATTAATGTTCGCTCCGGAATATCAGCATCAATATCGATAATAAATTCCAGACCTTTATCTTTTACAGGCTGTTCAAACAGCTGAATAACATGGCCCAACACTTTTGCCGGCGAGTGAACACCTCTTTTGACTTTTAGCTGCCCTTCTTCGGCCTGAGTTAAATCGAGCACATCATTCAACGTTGTCAACAGATAATCGCCGCTATTCTTTATAGTACCCAGCAATTGCTGTTGATACGGGTTGAGTTCAGTTGACTCCAGCACAGACGCGATACCCAGTATACCGTGTAGCGGCGTCCGGATTTCGTGTGACATATTCGCCAGGAACACATTTTTTGCATGAGCGGCTTTTAACGCATCTAACTCGGCTTTTTTCTGTTCCGTCACATCGGTAACCGTTCCGGTATAGCGAATGGCTCTGCCTTCGTTATCCCGTTCTATGATTTTTCCGCGATCCAGTACATAAACCCAATGGCCATCACGATGCCTTATGCGGTGAAGACTTTCGTAAAAAGGCGTTACTCCGTCCAGATGATTCTTAATGGCCTGCCATACGTCATCGTAATCTTCAGGGTGTAACCGGCTCGACCAGCTTTCTACATTCGCTTCCAGCTCGCAGACGTCCCAGCCAAACATATTGGCCCAGCGTTGGTTAAAAATGGTAACGCCGGTTTGCGGATTCCACTCCCAGGTACCTAAACGGGTAGCATCTAGAATAAGCTGTAACCGGTTACGTTCCATTTCAAGCGCTATCTGTAACTGTTTACGTTCAGTCACATCAATCAGGTAACCATAAAGATGATTCTTACCGTCTTCATAACGTAATAGTACCGTGGTGTCAGATACCCAAATGTCATGCCCGTTGGCGTGCTTTACCCGATAATCCTCGTGCGATAGTGATGACCCGGATTCACTGCTGAGAAGCGATTTAACCTCTTCCATTACGCGCGGCAAATCGTCCTGATGAATAAGATCCCGGTACTGAATTTCATGACTTTCTAAACGCGCTTTTTTATAGCCTAAAAGACTTTCTATGTTGTCTGAAACAAAACGTACCGGCCACCCCGGAGCATCTTCCCAGATAAACAGACTTAAATGACTTCCGACATTCAGCAAAGCGGCTAGATTTTCATTGGAAATACGTGTTGGCATCTATTCAGACTCACTTTAAAGGCTTTCTCGTAACCAGTTTGCCGCAGTAGCAACTTGGTGTACACTGGCAAAAACAATAACATAAAAACAACGAAACTCGGATGACCCAGGCAAACGTCAATGAATGGCAAACCGCACTACTAACACAAGTTGATCAACTCATAGAGTTGGCGCAAACCCGTCTGCCTGGTCGACAAAAGCCAACGATTCGGGGGCCCGAATATTGGCAACGTTTTGCTAAGCATCATTATGTGCGAGCCGCGGATTTACTTAAAGCCGGACAGGGATTTGAAGCCGCCAAGCACTTTCGCCGCGCGGCGTTATTTGGCCATAGCAAGGCCATGTTGTACTTAGGGCAAATGTTTTTACAAGGTAAGGACTTACCAGAGAGCATTTTTCACGCATGCTGCTGGCTAACCTTAGCGGACCGGGCCGGTGAAAGTGAAGCCGCTAAAATTATTGATGGTTTTCTACATCAGCTTACGGCAAGACAATTAAACAGCGCCCGGCAGCTTGCCGCCGAGCGATTTGAGCAAATTTGCGATGCCAGTTTTGACGTACATGGGTTGTAATTTAAGGTAACCACAACTTTGTTTTTTCTCGTATTTTTCCGGTAGCAACCCAATCCTGAAGCTGATCCGCCATACGTTTCCCTGCATCCACCGCTTTTTCCCAGTAATCAATACGAGTCGCAGCGTCCAGCTTGGCAAAGTCAGTGCGATCAGGAATTTTCCCGTAAGGCAGTGACTGAATAAAGTCTTCCGACGGCGTAATAAATACCACGCCTGGCCATTTCTTACCGGTAGTTCTGCGCCAACTCAAGCGCTTGTCAAACCAGCCCGGAATAGCTTCTTTATGAAAGTGAGGGTAAAGCACCAAACCATTCACGTCAGAGAAATCCAGATCAAAGTGATAATCGGTAACACCGCCATCACGATAAATACCTTCAGGTGCTCCGGGAATATCAACCACGCCATCCAGTACTAAAGGAATTGAACCAGTCGCCAGTAACGCCTGCTGAAAGTTATTTTGAGTTAATTCAACATGATGTGTCGGTAAGTCGTTCCAGCCTTTTGCAAAGCTTAAGTCTGACTGTGGATGATGAAAGATAACGCGCTCATAAAACCGGCCTAGCCAGCGGCGGTTCACACTGTTGGCAAAAGCTGAACTTAACAACCCCAGCATTTGCTTTTTCGTTTCGGCTGCGGTCCAGCCCCGGCAACGCGCCACAATAAAATGATGTCTAACCGCCGACTGCCCCAGTATTTCTGTTACTGCCTGATCAGGAACGTACTTGGCCAACAAGGCTTTGGCTTCACTGGTAATTTCATTTCGGTCGGGTTTCGCGCTGTAGGTCTGGGTTCTGTATAAACGACAAAATAAATCACTCGCAGCAACCGGGTCTTGCTGCCCCAATGCTGCGAAACGCCAGGCACCTGCGGAAGTCCCCAGGGTATTCAGCGGCGCTTTCTTGTCTTTAAAGAATTCACCGAACATCCATTTATCAAGCCCCTGAAGCACAAACCACTTCGGCCCGCCGGAAGCACCTAATAGCAAACCGATGTCGTCGGCTTTCAGTCCCTGCTCCTGAATATGTTGATAAGCCGACGAGCCTGCTTTTATGTTAATCCAATCCGTCATACAACTTCCCTGTTTTACAGTTGTCGTTTTCTTTCTGCGAGAAAACCTAAGAAGAACAATATTCCAATGGTACTTACCGCCAGCAGGTGCAAAGGAATAAGACTTAACCAGCCGGCTAAAACTGGCGTAAACCAGACTATCAGCCAACCGTAACCAAATGCGCAAACCACGATGAAGACCAAAGTCCTGAATACAAAATGCCAGTGCGCAACTTGCTTTTGCACCATGCGATTCACTTCTGCGCCATAAATAACCAATAGCGTGGCAATGATCGCCATAGCCAGTTCGTAGAAATGCGGGCGGATCATCATGCCCAAATTATTTAACACATTCTGCACGCTAGTACCCCTCTGAAAAGCATCGTCCGAGTATACGAATTTTCTGTCGCTTTCGCATCCCAAGTTTGCGCTTTGCTGTGTTATCCTAAGCCGATAAAGAGGCTTATTTACAGGACATTTCATGAAAATCATTTCATTCAATATCAATGGTATACGAGCGCGACTGCATCAGTTACAAGCATTAATTGATAAACATCAGCCCGATGTTATCGGCCTGCAGGAAACCAAAGTACACGACGACCAATTTCCGCTGAAAGACGTGGAGGCCATGGGTTATCACGTTATTTACCACGGTCAGAAAGGTCATTACGGTGTGGCCATGCTCAGTAAAAAGCCACTGGAAAACCCGCAGTTTGGTTTCCCTACTGACGATGATGAAGCACAGCGGCGCATGATAATGGGTGATTATCCGCTTGCAAATGGTGGCCATGTACGTATTTTAAATGGCTATTTCCCGCAGGGCGAAAGCCGTGACCACCCTACGAAATTTCCAGCTAAAGAAAAGTTTTATCAGGACTTAATGAGCTATCTGGATAACGATCTTTCGCCGGAGCAGCCAGTGATTGTTATGGGCGATGTAAATATATCCCGTATCGATTTAGATATTGGTATTGGCGAGAACAACGCCAAACGCTGGCTTAAAACCGGGAAATGCAGCTTCCTTCCGGAAGAACGGGAATGGATACAAAGGTTAATGGACTGGGGTTTTACTGACACTTATCGTCAGCTGAATCCAGATGTGGATAACCAGTTCAGCTGGTTTGATTATCGCTCGCGAGGCTTTGATGACAACCGGGGGTTACGTATCGACCTTATTCTTGCCACTAAAGCTCTGGCCGGGCAATGCGAAGACAGCGGTATAGACTATGATCTCAGAGGCATAGAAAAACCTTCGGATCATGCACCCGTCTGGTCCACATTCAAAGACTGATAATCATTTTGCCGTCGGCTGGCTTTAATGCTCTTCCGGCGGCAATGTTTCCAGTGCTTTACGCAAAATAATCGCTAAATCCATATATTCAGGGCCTTTCTCACCCTGTGGCTGACACTCAACGCCCTGCTTTCTAAGTTTCTCTCTCAGCTCTTTATACCAGCTCCGCAACATTGGTTTTAACGGTTGTCTGGCACGCCAGCCTAGCCAGTACAAACCCTGCAAGGGTAAGCTCAACATAATGAGTGACAGCATCAGCCCCGGAGCCAATTGTTCCTGTGGCATAAACTGCCAGGTCAGAGCAGCATTGAGTACCGCTATTCCCGGAGTCCAACTAATGGCTTTGCGAGTTATAGGGATAATTCGCGACTCAGCCATAGCGGCAACAACTGAATGATGAGGCCATTTATCTGCATACCTCTTTCCATCTCTTAAAACCGCAAAAAATGAACGACTCATGGTGACCTCTTAGACAAACCTGCTGTAATTATAATCGATTACTGAGCTATTGTACGATATTCGCACTTTTAATATTATCTTTATTTTTCATTAAGTTACACTGTTACAACCGTGTAGTTCACAAAGATATCCACAGTTAATGTGGATACAGTTGCACCCAGGCTTTAGCTTTGCCACTATACTACCTGAATTAGTCAGTCGCATGGTGTCAGCAGTGACAACAAGTCAGCTTCCTTCTCTTTATGCGCCGGTTACCGGTCGCATCATAGCAGCACAACCTTCGGCCGCAGTATGCCAGCATGGCCTGCTTGGTAAAGGCATTGTCATTGAAATGACCGGCAGTACACTATACGCCCCCGCCGATGGCTCACTGAGCCATATCAGCAGTAGCGGCGATTACTTGTCGTTACGCTTAAACGACACCTATTCCTTACAATTAGTCATAGGTTCCGGCGATGCGTTCGGCAACCATGCCGCTTTAACTGTGCTTTGTCGCGAACAGGCAGAGGTTAAGTGTGGTGATCCTCTGGTTAAGATTAACCAGTCATTACTGCGCAGCTTGAAACCTTCACAACAACGCCTTGCTGTTTTGCTTTGTTCATTGAACTCCGGGCACAATAGCGAATCACCCGAATGGCTTAACCCAGGACTTATTACTGCGAAAGACAGTCCACTTATTACTTATTAACATCGACAGGAGCTGTACCTATGTTGCGCGTTTATGGCATTAAAAACTGCGACACCGTTAAAAAATCACTTAAATGGTTAGATAAAAACGAAGTCGATTACGAATTTATTGATGTTCGCCAGCAGCCATTGCAAAAAGAAACCGTCAGCGGCTGGTTACAAAAACTGCCGGCGGAATCTTTACTAAACAAGCGCAGCACCAGCTGGCGCAACCTGTCAGATGAGCAAAAATCTGTTGAAGACGCCAACGCCATAGCGGAATTAGTTGCCGAACAACCAACGCTGTTTAAACGTCCGTTAGTTGAGTCCGGCCAGGCTGTTCATTGTGGTTTTAATGAGAAACTCTGGAGCGAACGCTACTTATGAGTTCAGAGACATTGAAGCTTGCCCGTGAGCTTATTTCCCGCCCGTCCATTACACCGGAAGACGAAGGATGTCAGCAGCTTATCGGTGAACGGCTTGCGGCTCTGGGCTTCAACCTTGAGTCTATGATATTTGAAGACACCACTAACTTGTGGGCTCGCCGCGGGCAAGGCCGTAAACTGTTTTGCTTTGCTGGCCATACCGACGTTGTTCCGCCCGGCGACATCAATGACTGGCAGTTCCCACCGTTTGAACCTACTACACACGAAGGGTATTTATACGGGCGCGGAGCCGCTGATATGAAAGGCAGCCTGGCGGCGATGATAACCGCGACTGAGCGATTTATTAAAGACTATCCGAATGTGGATGCTGACATAGGCTTTCTTATAACCAGTGACGAGGAAGGCCCGTTTATTAACGGCACCAAACGTGTTATTAAAACGCTGCAGAAACGCAACGAAAACATAGACTGGTGTATTGTCGGAGAGCCATCCAGTACTGACACTCTGGGTGACATCGTTAAAAACGGGCGCAGAGGCAGCTTAACCGGGGACCTGACCGTATTAGGCATACAGGGTCATGTCGCGTACCCCCATTTAGCAAAAAACCCGGTACATGATCTTGCACCCGCGCTCAGCGAGCTTATTAATGAAGAATGGGACCAAGGCAACGCCAGTTTTCCGCCAACCACCTTTCAAGTATCTAACATTAAGGCAGGAACCGGTGCCGGTAATGTCATACCCGGGCGTATTGATACTCAGTTCAACTTCCGCTTTTCCACCGAACTGACTGCCGAGAAAATTAAGCAACGAGTTGAGACCATTCTCGATAAGCACTCGTTAAAATACAACCTGCAATGGAAGCTTAACGGACCACCCTTTTTAACTGAATCAGGCGCATTAGTTGAAGCCGTGCAGGCAGCAATTGAACACGAATGTGGGTTTTCAACTACCCTCTCTACTGCGGGTGGCACGTCCGATGGGCGCTTTATTGCACCAACCGGTGCTCAGGTCATTGAGCTGGGTCCCGTAAATGCAACCATTCATAAAGTGAACGAATGCGTGAAAGCCAGTGATTTGGATAAACTCAGTGATGTTTACTACCGCTGTCTGGAGAAGCTTTTATGTTAAGCAGCACAGAACTGACAGGTTCCTGCGAAACACACTTAACGGCAGTAGACGGGCATAAACTGCATCCTGATGCAGCAGAAGCTTATCTTGCCATGCAAAAAGCAGCAGCGGCTGAGGGTATTGAACTGGCCATAGCCAGTGGTTTCCGATCACTGGACCGACAACTGTCTATCTGGAATAGAAAATGGCGAGGAAAGCTTCCCCTTCGCTCCAAAGAGGGTGAGCTACTGGATGTATCAAACTTAGACGACGTAGAGAAAATGCACGCCATTTTGCATTGGTCGGCGTTACCGGGCAGCAGCCGTCACCACTGGGGAAGTGACTTCGATATTTACGATCCCCGCCCTTTTCAGGACAGTGAACTGAAATTGCAATTGGTGCCCGGCGAGTACATTGACGAATCAGGCCCTTGTCATGAACTCTGGCAATGGTTAACTCGACATGCTCACGAAAGTGGCTTTTTCTTTCCCTATGCACGCTATCAGGGAGGTGTTGCACAGGAACCCTGGCACATGAGCTACCGTGCGGTCTCACAGCCATGCCATAAGCAATTAAGCCTTGAGCTGTTAGCAGAAACCATTGACTCATTAGCCATAGAGGGAAAAACCATTATTCTGGATAACCTGGCTCAAATAAAAAATCAGTACATTGATACGATAACGGAGGATGACGGATGGACGACTATTTGGTGTGGCTAATAATATTATTGGTAGTAGGCGTGGTTGTGAGTAACCTCATGGTGCTGAAGTATACCGCTAAGTTTAAATGGCCTGGTACGAAATCATCTAAAACGGAAGATGACTCCGACCAGGACACTAAAAATAAAGACTAATCCAGCGTTACGCCAAGGCGCTTAGCAACTTCACGGTAGGCTTCAACAACACCGCCTAAGCCCTGGCGAAAACGGTCTTTATCGAGCTTCTCGCGTGTCTCTGCGTCCCAAAGACGACAGCCATCTGGAGTAAACTCATCACCCAGCATAATTTGGCCTTCAAACACACCAAACTCAAGCTTGTAATCCACCAACAACAGACCCGCATCAGCAAACAGAGCTTTTAGAACGTCGTTCACTTTAAAGGTGAGCGCTTTCATTTTCTCAATTTGCTCTGCTGTTGCCCAGCCAAAGGCCTGAATATGATATTCATTGACCATAGGGTCGTGCAGCGCATCGTTCTTTAAGAAAAATTCGAATGTCGGTGGGTTTAACTCTTTACCTTCTTCAACACCTAAACGACGCACCAGAGAACCAGCTGCCACGTTGCGGACAACACATTCAACCGGGATCATATCCAGTTTCTTAACCAAAGACTCGGTATCACTCAAGCGCTCATCTAACTGCGTCGGAATACCAGCTTCTTCCAGCTTCGACATAATAAAATGGTTAAACTTGTTGTTCACCATGCCTTTGTCATCAAGCTGTTCAACCTTTTCGCCGTCGAACGCTGAAGTATCATTACGAAACTCCAGCACCAGACGGTTAGGATCGTCGGTATGGTAGACCGTCTTTGCTTTTCCCCGATACAGTTCACTGCGTTTTTCCATGAATCTTTCCACTCGCGCTTAAGTTAAAGTTGGCTTTGCTGTTTAACAGCGTTCTTAAAGTCTTCAAATACTTGATTAATCCATTCGTCGGAAACAATTTCCTCACCCTGGTAAACCGTAACAGAGGTATTTTCGCCATCTTCCAGTAACCGGAATTCGTATTCACCTTCGGCAATACCCAAGTCTTCGTAGTCATCGCCACCAATGAACAGGAAGCCGCTGCCGGGTTCGCTGTACTCAACAAAATAGGTTCCTGTCTCGCGGTTTAAGTCTTCAACCTCAAAACCAATATTCTGAAGAGCCAAATTAACTAATGGCCATGCTTGCTCAAAATTGTCTTCAACAATGAAAACTGAATGCCCTTCTGCAGCTTTTGACAAGCTAGTTTCAATACCGGCGGCTTTTTCACGAGCTACTGCCAGTTGTTGTTTCCGGTTAACTTCCGAAATAATCGCATTGAGTAAGTCAGCTTCCAGATTGCGAACAACCAAAGGCGCAACTTCTTGCTCTTCACCATCAACAACCTGAGTAAAGTCGTTAATATCAACTCGTAGCCCGGTGCTGCGCTGATGCGATTCGGTTTCCTGAGTCAGCTCGTAGTGAAAGGTTCTTTCCAGATCGCTGTCGCTCTCTCCGCCAAATCCGAAAAAGCCGCTGTCGCCCTCTATGGTCTGTTGTACCGTCATTTGCTCAGTAAGCCAGCGGTTATCACCGGCTTCTTCCCATTCAATATCTCGTCTTTCCAGTACATCAAATGCCGCCTGACGAACAAACTCGGTTACTGAATCGCCCATGCCATCGACGATATCGAAGTACACCCGAGTTTCTGTTTCAGTTTCTAAAACCCGGCTACCCAGCCCAATAGGACGAACCTGCTGAGGAGCCATGATATTGACTTTATAACCGACTGGTGCCGGTGCAATGTCGGTATCCGGAATTTGATACTGCGTTCCTTTTTCCGGTTTTTCCAGATCATCCGGAATATTCAGTGTGGCAGTAGGTTGAATGTTCACATATTCAAACCCGCCGCTGGCACGTTCTTTTTCTACCGACGAACAACCTGTTACAACTACGGCAGCTACGCCCATCCACGCAAGGCGAGACAATTTCATTACGACTCCTGAATATTCAGTAGGTTTGCTTTCTGTAACACTGACTCAATCAACTGTTGATTACTCTCTTCCGGAGGTGTCAGTGGCAGACGATAATTTGCGCTGACCCAGCCCATTAAAGCGAGCGACCATTTTACAGGAATAGGGTTGGATTCAACAAATAACATATTATGCAAAGGTTCCAGCTCGGCATCTATTTGGTTTGCACTTTCTTTATCACCAGCAAGTGCCGCCGTTACCAGTTCTTTCATTTTGGCAGGAACAACATTAGCAGTAACACTGATAACACCATGACCACCCGCGAACATAAATTCGCGTGCAGTAGGGTCGTCACCGCTTAATAAGATAAAATCATCGCCGCAGCGTTTTTTAAGTTCCTGCACCCGACTCACGTCACCGGTAGCTTCTTTTATACCAATAACGTTATCAATTTTTGCCAACTGTTCGACCATGTCAGGTGTCATATCAAGACTGGTGCGCCCCGGAACATTATATAGAATTTGGGGTTTATCAGAGGCATCAGCACAAGCCTTATAATGTGCAATTAAGCCTGTTAAAGAAGGTTTGTTGTAGTATGGCGTAACATTTAAGAAGCCACTTACACCCGCCTGGGTCATTTTTTCTGTAAGTTGCACGGCTTCGCTGGTCGAGTTTGAACCGTTTCCAGCAATAATATCGATGCGCCCGGCACTGAGTTCGACCATGGCATTAACGACAGCGATATGTTCTTCATGCGTTAAGGTTGTTGACTCCCCTGTCGTGCCAACCGCTACAATAGCGTCGGTACCCGCTTCGCAATGTTTGTTGACCAGAAACTCAAGTTCACTGTAATCAACATTGCCATATTTTGTAAAAGGGGTAACTAAAGCGACAATACTGCCCTTAAGCATACATTCTCCAAGTCCTAAATTGGGGCTCCAATGGTAATGCCAGCCCTGACGAAACACAAGTGATAGGAACGTAACTTGCCAAGAAGGTTCCGTAAACTTTTGCCAGTATGGCATTTTCCAAGACGGCATCTGTCCGCTATGATGTTGGCACTGTTAACTAAGTTCCAGGAGAATGCAATGCAGACACTACAACAGGGCGATAAAGCACCTGACTTTACTTTACCTGATGCGAACGAGAACTCAGTGACCTTATCGGAGTTATTGAAAGAGAACCGGGTACTGGTCTACTTTTATCCGAAAGCGATGACGCCAGGCTGTACAGTGCAGGCACAGAATTTACGCGACAGCCGCAAACAGCTTGAGGAATTCAATGTTGTCTCTGTTGGTATAAGCCCGGATGCGCCTAAGCGCTTAGCAAAATTTACTGACAGAGATGAGCTGAATTTCACTTTGTTAAGCGACGAAGACCATAAAGTGGCTGAAGATTTTGGCGTATGGGGCCTGAAAAAGTTTATGGGTAAAGAATACGACGGTATTCACCGTATTAGCTTTTTGGTAGAACAGGACGGAAGCATTTCAAAAGTCTTCAATAAATTCAAAACCAAAGAACACCACGACGTGGTACTGGAGCACCTTAAGCAAGCTTAAGCTCTAATCAGCAAACACCGCGCTAAAGCGGTGTTTGCTCTTCTGCTTTTTCCCCGGTGCCACTGTCCCATGCTGTCAGTACCGCCTTGACCAGACTGGCCAGCGGAATAGCAAAAAATACGCCCCAGAACCCCCATATGCCGCCGAAAATTAATACCGCACCAATAATGTAAACCGGGTTTAAACTTATTGCCTCTGAAAACAATAGCGGTACCAGTAAGTTACCATCCAGAGCCTGAATAACCAGGTAGGCTACGGTGACCCAAACAAATGCCGCCGTTGGTCCAAACTGGAATAACGCCACTAACACCACCGGTATAGTTGCGACCGCAGCGCCAACATATGGAATTAAAACCGACAAACCAACCATAATGGAAAGCAGCGCCGAGTAGCGCAGCCCAAATAAACTAAAGGTGACAAAAGTAACTATCGCGACAACCACCACTTCAATCGCTTTGCCGCGAATGTAGTTCATAATTTGCAGGTTCATCTCCTGCCCTACCTGCGAAATCAACTGACGGTTTGAAGGCAGCAGACGGCTGAAATGAGCAATCAATATATCGCGATCTTTTAGCATGAAAAAGATTAAAAGCGGCACGATAATGAGATACACCAGCATCGCCATGACATTCACAATAGAGGTTAATGAAACCGTTAACAGGCTTTCCCCTAGGCTCACGGCTCGTCTTTTTACTTCCTGAGTGAACTCCGTAATTTGGCTGTCATCGACAATAGTCGGGAACATTTCAGGCAGTTTATGCAGCCAAATTTGCATGTTCGTGACCATATCCGGCATTTCCTGAATCAAAGTGGTGCTTTGCTGCCATATAACCGGCACCAGAGTCAGCAAAGTAACAATCATTATTGCCAGAAATAACGAGAAAGTAATAACCGTGGCAGTTAAACGGGATAAACCAAGCCCCATCAGTCGCATTACCGGCCAGTCCAGCAAATAGGCCAGAGAAATAGCAATTAACAACGGTGCAATTAAGCTACCGAAAAACACAATGACCAATACCGCAACAACCAATAACAGAAACAATGTTACTGCATTAGGGTCAGAAAACTTCCGTTGATACCATTGTTGAACGTATTCCCACATAACGACTATCTCTTAACCTTTGTTGAGATGATAATATCAGTCCTTGCAATCTTTCCATAACCCCATAGAGTAAAAAGGAACTAAAGATAAGAATTTTGCTCTTAAGAGAAGATTAAATCCGTTTCATTTAGCCTATGAGTAGTTGATGTCCACCAAAATAATACACCTTTTTGTCGCTTGCTTATTTACCTTCGCAATCAGCTTTAGTGCTGCAAGCAGTGCTGTGCAGGATAATCAACGTTTGCCCGAAATTGGAACCACCGGCGCTGCTTTCATGAGTATTGAACGCGAACGTGTTGTCGGCGACTTCTATATGCGCCAGGTACGCTCACAAGCGCCCATTATCCACGATCCGGTATTAGACAGTTATTTAAACAGCATGGGCCAGCGGTTAGTCAGGAATACCGGCGGCGTACGCTACCCTTTTAACTTTTTCTGGATTAACAACAAAGAAATAAACGCTTTCGCCTTTATGGGTGGCTACGTGGGTGTACATACGGGGTTAATTAACGAAGCCAGAACCGAGTCAGAACTCGCTGCCGTACTTGGACACGAGGTTGCGCACATTACTCAGCGCCACATGGTTCGCCGAATGCAGGAACAACAACGCAGTATGCCCATGACCATAGCTGGTATCATTGGCTCTATTTTAGTCGGTATGGCCAACCCTGAAGCGGGAGCTGCTGGCCTTTACGCCACAATGGGCATGGCTGGTCAGTCGCAAATTAATTACACTCGGCTGTATGAAATGGAAGCCGACCGCATCGGTCTCTCTACGCTTTTGTCTGCGGGCTTTGATCCCCGTGGCGCGCCCGACTTTTTTGGCCGGTTGGCAGAAAAATACCGTTATGTCAGCAAGCCCCCGGAAATGCTTATGACTCACCCATTACCGGAGTCTCGCATAGCCGACACACGTGCACGCGCTGAAAATATGCAACGGGTGGATGTGGCTCCCAGCCTCGACTTTGCCCTGGCTAAAACCAGAGTCCAGGCCCGGTATATTGGTAACACTACGAATAGTGATTTTGAATCTATGCGCTCCAGTAGCAATTCAATTAACCAACAAGCCGGGCAATATGGTTTAGCCATACGTGCGCTAGACAGTGGCGAAATTGATTTAGCATATAAACTCATGCAGCCACTACTTGAGCGCTATCCTAATGACCCGTTCTATATTGATGTCCAGACAGACATTCTGTTGGCACAAGAAGATTACGAGACGGTTTTAGACTGGTTGCGCGGTAAGTACATTCAGCAGCCGACCGAGCCTGTCATTACTCTTAACTTTGCTAACGCAGCACTCAAAGCAAAAGACACAGACTTAGCCGAAAAGCTTCTGCGCGACTTTTTATTAAAACAACCAAAACATGCGCTGGCGCTTGACCTTCTAACTCAAGTTTATGAGCGCAGTGGTAAGCGAGCCGCTATGTACGAAACTCGCGCCGAAGCACTGGCGTTAAGAGGAAACTTCCGGCTGGCCATTGACCAGTTGCACACTGCGCATAACCATACAGATAACGATCTGACGCATAAACGTCTGAATGCACGTATTGATCAAATGCGCAGCTTAGAGCAGCAAATAAAGTCGTTAATGTGAGTTAACTGCATTTTCCAGCGACTCTAGATCCTGCTCACCCATTAACGGCCCTTTGACACTGCCATCGGGCTTTATGACGTAGGTAGCCGGTAACATCTGCGGGCGCTGAAACGGAAACTTCGGCGCAGGCTCCATCAACGCCAACTGAAACTCAATGCCATGACGCTGTTTCAGCTCTGTCAGCTCAGCGTTAGACATTGGGTCGAAACTGACACCTATTAACTCAACATCTTTTGCTTTGTGCTGATTAAATTCGTTTAACTCCGGTAACTCTCTTAAGCAAGGAGCACACCACTCAGCGAAGTAGTTTACCACCACCGTTTTTTCACCAAGGTCGCCCCAGCGAAACTCATTGTCGGCATCGGTAACCACATCCGGCTCTTGCGAACAAGCCGTTATCAGCACAGCAGCTGCAGCGCACACTAGCGTTCTCAGTTTCATTCCTTACCTCAATTACGTTACTATTAACTTATACTTACCTAATAATCAGATACTACAAGGTACGATACTTATGAGCCAAGTAACAATTTATCATAACCCGCGTTGCTCAAAATCAAGACAGACTCTCGAATTACTCAAGCAAAATGACATTGAACCGGAAGTTGTTGAATACCTTAAAACTCCACCTAATGCTGCAGAGCTAAAAGATATTCTGGAAAAGTTAGGGCTTTCTGCCGATCAGCTAATGCGCAAAAAAGAAGACGTTTATAAAGAACTCGGTCTGGCCGGTATCAATAACGAAGATGAATTGATTACCGCAATGATTAACAATCCTAAGCTTATTGAGCGTCCCATTGTTATTCAGGGTAATAAAGCAGCCATTGGCCGCCCTCCTGAAGCTGTACTGGATATTTTATAATGACCCGTGTCGTTATTCTTTATTACAGCCGTAATGGGGCTACTCAACAGCTCGCTGACGCGATAGCAGAAGGCGTCACGGCGGCCGGAGGCGAAGCGGTTTTACGCAGCACCGGACACGGCAGCAACGCGGTCAGTGACCGCGATCTGGCGATTGAAAACGCCGATCTTGAAAGCTGTGATGCCCTTATTCTGGGCAGTCCGACTCGCTTCGGTCATATGGCCTCAAGCTTGCAAAAGTTCTGGGAAGGCACCTCGCGCGAATGGTTACAGGCTACGTTAACGGACAAACCCGGTGCGGTATTCACCTCCTCCAGTTCACTGCATGGGGGGCAGGAATCCACCCTGCTGACTCTGGCTTTACCGCTGTTGCACCATGGTATGATGCTGGTTGGCATTCCTTATTCTGAACCGGCTCTGCATCAGACTCAGTCCGGCGGTTCACCTTATGGTGCCAGCCATCATGAGCACAGCAATAAGTTAACTGACCATGAAAAGCAATGTGCTATCGCTTTAGGTAAACGAGTCACGCAAACCGCTTCTAAGCTCTCATCATAGGAATTACCAATGCCGACTTCTCCACGCTTTTATCGCTGGTTAACACAAGTTTGTTACTGGCCACTGCTCATTTTAGTTGCACTATGGCACGGTATGCCAACCGATGCGCCGGGCACATTGCCAGCTTATATTGCTTTGTTCCTCTGGGTGCTGCCGTTGTTGTTCCCTCTGCATGGGCTGGTTAAAGGCAAACCTTATACCCACGCATGGACTAACTTTGTTTTGATGTTTTACTTTCTGCATGGCTTAACTGTGGTCTACACCCACCCGGATGAGCGTTTGTGGTCAATACTGGAACTGATATTTACCACCGGTGCATTTATTGGCGCAACAGGTTATGCCAGATACCAGGGAAGAGCTCAGGGATTAGGGCTGAAAAAACTAAAAGACTACGACTAAATTTCGAGAACCTGCTTAACAAAAGGAATTGTTAAGCGGCGTTGGTAAGTAATAGAGGCTTTATCAAGCTCGTTTAACGCTTTCATTAAATCTCGCATGGAACGACCCAGTCGTTGAGTCATAAAAGCTGCGACATCGCTCGGCAACTCCAGTCCGCGCCATTGCGCCCGCAAAATTAACGCATTAATTTTTTCTTCGTCATTCAGCGGTTGAACCTGAAAGCCCGTTGCCCACTGGAAACGCGATTGTAAATCCGGTAACAACACTTTAGTTTGAGCCGCCGACTGCTTGGCCGTCATCACTAAACGCGTTGACTCATTATCGGTTACGCGATTAATAAGCGAGAACAACTCAAAACTCCAACTTTGTTCCTGAGTTACCGTATCAATATCATCCAGACAAATAAGATCTGCCTGATCAATTCCCTGCAGAACAGCGGATGCATCGGCTTTAGCCAGTTCACACAAAGGTAAATACGCAATGCGATATTGTGACCCGGCCGAGGCTATGACGCTGTGCATTAAGTGACTTTTGCCTACCCCACTCGCTCCCGACAGCCAGGTCAATTGCTGATTTCGCTTTAGTGGAGGCTCGGCTGCGGGCAAGCTTTCTAACCAACTTAATAAGGTTAAGTTGTCACCCGCAAGAAAAGTAGAAAATATCTCGTCATCCGGCAATTGCACAGCTAACGGTAATTGCTGTGGTGACATCAGCGGTTCTCATTCCAACGGTAAACCGGTGTTTCGGCCTGCTGCGCCGCAACAAAGGGGCCCACTTCCTGCGATACCAGGCGCCCATCCAGATTAATAGCCTGCAGTATCTGATCGACCGGACCATTAACCACAATCTCAAATTCGCTCATAGCTTGCGAGTATTCAAGTAAACGGACTTCGCGAACAGAGACAATACTATCCAAAAACGCTTCCAACTCTAAAACACGGCTTAAGCTACTTAATTTTTCAACTTTAACCATTAAGGTATTGCGAACATTTTCATCGCCAGCGGTAACGCTATACTGCTTCGCTAACTGCGCCATTAACTGCTCAACCAGGGGCTCGGCAAGCCAGTCCGGGCTGGTTGCTGTAACTTCGCCAGAAAAACGGTCGTCTCCCACTTCAACAAACCAGTTTAAACTCCACGGCTCTTCCTCGTCGTCCTGACGAATCATACGACCGACCAATAAACCATCGGTACCGTAACGTTCGGTAGTGGTTCTCACCGGGTCTAAAAAGCGCCCCCATACATCGGTTGCGTTTATGGTGAAACTGTCGGTCAAATCCATTAAAGGTAGCTGAATTGGAATACTGTACTGCTGCGCAAAGAATCTAAGTTGTTGGGTAAATACTGACTCGCTATTACTGTCGATAATCACGCGCTGCCCATTACTGTTTTCCTTCGCTATCCACAGCATCAATTGCGGTCGCCGACTACCCCAGTAGGGTAACTGCTGCTCCGCCAGCAACGCGCGCAGCTTACTACCATCAAATGTCGCCGTTAAAGTTCGCTTTTCTTCATTTTCGCTGTAACCGTATTGCACCAGGTAATTATTCACATCACGCTTTGCTCGCTGTATCGCATCATGCCCGGCCAATTCAGCCTGTCCGGTTAATTTTGTAATAACACGGTCAAAGGCTTTCCCTATTGCCTGCTGCCGATGAGACGAACTTTGCGAAGCCACTTCCACTTCTGCTGAATATAAATTTTCAATCAACCGCGCTTCGACCTCTTTAGCTATAAAAAGGCTAAACAGAAAAAATAAACTGGCAGCGAAGTAATGAATCTGCGACTTTGACATGTCATTATCCAAATAAGACTTTGAGAGCATATTAAACAGCCAGGTAGCGAACAGCAAGTAACAACTTGTGGATAAGCTTGTGGGAATCTTCACTAGGAAAATAAAGCCACTAACGGTAGTATTGCGACAAACGGACGAAGGGTGACAAAGGCATGCTAAAACAACAACTTCGCGGTATCAGCTCACTGCTTGGCAGCATTAGTTTAATTGGGGTCTGTGTTGGCATGACCAGTACCCTGTTAAGTTTGCGCGCTACCATTGAAGGTTTTGGTACCCTGGTTACCGGCTTTATCATGTCGGCTTATTTTATCGGCTATTTATTTGGCTCGACCCGCGCGCCAAAAGATATTCGCCGGGTGGGTTATATTCGTTCATTTGGCGGCCTTGCCGCGCTGGCTGCCTTTAGTATTCTCATGCAGGCTATCTGGGTCGACCCTGTAGTCTGGTTTGTTATGCGTTTTATAACCGGTTTCGCTATTTCTGGTATTTTCGTCATTGTTGAAAGCTGGCTTAATACCATGGCCGATAACCGCAGTCGCGGCACCCTGCTGTCAGTTTATCTGGTCATTATTTATAGCGGGCTTATTGTCGGGCAGCTTATTCTCGGCGTGGCCGACCCGGCCGGCTTTGTTGCTTTCGCTATTGTCGCTCTACTCATTAACTTAGCGCTTATTCCAATTCTTGTCAGCGTTACGGCAGAGCCGACAACGCACGAAAACCGTAAAGTACCCATTTCACTGCTACTGAAAACCGTTCCGCTGGGCGTAATTAATGCGTTTATAATGCAGGCCTGTTATGCCATGTTTTACGGTATAGGCCCAATGTATGCGTCCTATATAGGCCTTAGTGTTCTGCAAATTACTTTTTTCATGGCAGCCTTTATTGCCGGTGGCCTAGTTTCACAAGCACCCTTTGGTTTGTTATCGGATCGAATAGACCGTCGTTTTGTTATTGCTATTTGTGCCGCCGGAGGAACCCTGACGGCTGCCGCTCTGTCGCAGCTTGATGCATCAAACGCCATTCTCATTTACTTAAATGTGGGACTTTTAGGCGCCTTCATACTGCCCTTGTACTCTCTGGGTATGGCACACACCAACGACTATCTGGAACGTGATCAAATGGTAGGAGCAACCGGTGCCATCATTAAAATTGGGGGAGCAGGCTCTATTATTGGTGCGCCTGCGGTAGCTGCGTTAATGCAGTTTGGTGCCATTAATTACTTCTTTTTACTCTTAGCCGCACTTACCTCCTGTGTTGGTTTTTATTCTCTGTACCGCATTACACGGCGGGCAAAAGCAGAAGACCAGCTGCACAGCAACTTTGCCATACTGGCACCGTCACAAACTTCTGATGAGCTTTTAACGTCAATGGCTGAGGAAGCCCCGGAAACGGAAGAAGAAGACGACGAAGAAATGGAATCCAACGCCGTCCTTCGTTAAGAGACTTAGTCTGAGAGCAGGTCATTCACCCAGATAGTGGCCTGCTCCAGAATGTCATCCAGATGTTGCTCGCTGACAAAGCTTTCTGCGTAAATTTTGTAAACAGGCTCTGTGCCTGAAGGTCTGGCCGCAAACCAGCCTTTATCGGTAGTCACTTTTATCCCACCAAACTGGGCGTCATTCCCTGCCGCTTTGGTAGAAATGTCAGACACACTGTCGCCCGCCAGTTCAGGCAGTTTTACTTTATAGGCGCGAATGTCTTTAAAGCGCCCATTCTTTTGTGCACTGGAAGCCGTATCAACCCGACGATAATAAGCCGTACCATGTTGCTGGCATAACTCATCGTAATACTGACCGGGGTTTTTACCGGTTTTCGCCAGTATTTCAGCCGCCAGCAGTGCCATGACAATGCCGTCTTTATCGGTCGTCCAGGTATTGCCTTTACGGTCGAGTAAAGTAGCACCGGCACTCTCTTCACCGGCAAACGCAATTGAACGTTCAAACAACCCTTTAGCAAACCATTTAAAACCCACCGGCACTTCCATAAGAGATCGCTCGTTTGCGCTCACCACGCGGTCGATCATGGCGCTGGACACTAGAGTCTTCCCAATGGCAATGCTGTTATCCCAGTCGCGGTTCTTACATAAATAGTCTATTGCAACAGATAAATAATGATTCGGGTTCAGCAGCCCGTGTGTCGGAGTCACTATGCCGTGACGGTCGTAGTCCGGGTCATTACCAAAAGCCAAATCGTAGTTGTCTTTTAGCTCAAGCAAGCTGGCCATGGCAAAAGGCGACGAACAATCCATTCGAATTTTGCCGTCTTTATCCAGCGGCATAAAGGAGAATGTCGGGTCAACCACGGCATTGCGAACCTCAATCGACAAGTTGTAGTGCTCTGCAATTTGCGTCCAGTACTTAGCGCCCGAGCCACCCATGGCATCAACCGCCAGTCTCAGTTTCGCATCCTGAATAGCCGACATATCAATGCAGTCATCAAGCTGGCTAATATACTGCGTGCGCCAATCAACAAAGGTTAGTTTCGGGTGCTGTAATACGTCTTCACTCTCACAGGTATTCACGCCGACAAGTCCTGAAGACAGTAACGCGTTTGCGTATTTCTCTATGGTTCGGGTCACGTCAGAGTCTGCCGGACCACCATGTGACGGGTTGTATTTAAAACCGCCATCTTCTGGTGGGTTATGCGAGGGTGTAATCACCACGCCATCGGCTTTAGCTGTGTTCTCACGGTTCCACTCAATAATCGCGCGGCTTAAAACCGGAGTTGGTGTGTAGTCATGCTCAGTCTGAACCTGAACCTCTACGCCATTGCCAATAAAAACATCTAACGCACTAATGTAAGCGGACTCAGACAGCGCATGAGTGTCTTTAGCCACCATAATAGGTCCGGTAATGCCCTGCTCCTCGCGGTAAGCACAAATAGCCTGAGCAATAGCCAGAATATGCGCTTCATTAAAGGAACGCTTCAATGAACTGCCGCGATGACCCGAGGTACCAAAACTGACTTTTTCAGCCGCTTTGCGTGGGTCCGGCTCATAAACATAATACGCACTGGTCAATTGCGCTATATTGGTCAAGTCGCTGGCCTGCGCCAACTGGCCTGCTCGCTCGTGATCCGCCATTATAAAAAGTCCCTAATTTTTTCTGCATCGGCCGATTGATAACCCAGTTTTTCTGCTACCTGAGTCAGCATGGCTTTTTTCTTAGTCGTATTGGTATTGGTAATTACCCAAAATGGAGAGTCCGGAATCTGCTTCGGGTTCGTGCTGTTCCCCGATGTCAGTAAAGCTTCTTCTGAGCGGGCAAAATATTGACGATCACGACCGCGAATATCCAGCACTTGCGAAAATTCGCTCGGGTGGCAGCGGTACAACATGCTTAAAATATACAGAAAGCGCGCTACTACGCTTTTCTGAATACGCACATCCTGCTCATTCAAACGGTTAAAAACCGACTCAGTGAGTTCGCTTTTGCTGTCGGCTTCAGGTTCACTGCTATTCACGTCAAGCAAACGACGCAGAATATCCGATGCGCTCTCGCCTATTTGTCTGGTATGGCTTGCAATGTACGTGTATAAGTCATCGTCAATGTCAATCCGCTTCATTGTTGACTTTCTACCTCTAAAAATTGAAAGGTTGCGCTTTGTCACTTGCAACACCCCGACAAAGCCTTGAAAATATAGACCAAAGTTTATCACTAAAGGCAGTTCGATGGCAGACTCTTCATTGTTGAATCACGAAACATTAGGTACGGATAGCAATCCGGCTATCATCATTATTCACGGTCTGTTTGGCGATAAAGACAATTTAAAAAGTCTTGCCCGTGAACTGTCAGAAGACTACTACTGCATTTTGCCCGACGCCCGTAATCATGGTGAATCGTTTCACAGCGACAGCATGACTTACCCGGACATGGCAGAGGACATTATCAAACTGGCTGACTCGCTGAACCTCGAACAGTTTTATTTAGTTGGTCATTCCATGGGTGGCAAAATAGCAATGGAAACTTGCATAAAGGCCCCTGAACGGATTAAAGCGGCGATATTTGCCGATATTTCACCCGCAGCTTATGACGGTACCCACGACAGCATATTAGACGCTCTTTCTAACCTGGACATAGACCAGGTAAAAAGCCGCGGCGACGCCGACAAACAGTTAGCCGAGACAATTTCAGAAAAAGGTGTACGCCAGTTTCTGCTGAAAAACCTGAAAAAAACTGACGACGGTTACCAATGGCGGCTTAACCTAAAAGCCCTAAGAGAAAATTATCAGCAAATTTCAGCGGCCGTCAGCAAAGGCCAATACGACGGACCGGTACTTTTTATAAAAGGAGGTAGCTCAAACTACCTCACAGAAAAGCATCAACAAGACGTGGCAGCCCGATTTAGCAATGCCTCGGTAAAAGTTATTGAAGGTGCAGGCCACTGGCTACATGCCGAGAAACCAAGAATATTTAACCGCCTGGTCATTGAGTTTATAGCGCAGTAATCTCGCCACCAGCCGTGCTTTATGGTAATCTAAGCGCCGTAAAAAACAGTCAAGACCGCATTAAGCATTCTTAGGTTAAGTACCAGCGAGGTTAAGCAGTATGTTAGCTGAGTATTACGAACAAATTGAAGTTCTGGCCACCAATTTTACGCTGGGCATACTATTCTTACTAATAGGCTTAGCCATTCGGGACGTGTTAAAACGTTCTGCAGTGCCCAAATTTGGCCAGGTTATTGTCTGGATGGTGCTCTTTCTTGGCTGTTTTGGCTTTATCGCTAAAGGTATTATTCAGGTGCTCTGGGAATCCGGAGTTTAACCCAATTGATAATTTACGCCGCTGAATGGCAATCCATTCAGTACTGTTTATTCGTATAATCAGGTGAAAATTGACTTATGGCAACTGTTGGAATTTTCTTTGGAAGCGACACCGGTAACACCGAAGCCGTCGCGCAGATGATTCAGAAAGAGCTTGGTAAAAAGCTCGTTGATGTAAAAGACATCGCCAAATCCAGTAAAGAAGATATTGCCAATTACGACTTACTATTGTTCGGTATTCCGACGTGGTATTACGGCGAAGCTCAGTGCGATTGGGATGACTTTTTCCCCGAACTGGAAGAGATAGATTTTACAGACAAGCTCATTGCCATTTTTGGCTGTGGCGATCAGGAAGATTACGCGGAATACTTTCTTGATGCCATGGGCATGGTTCGCGACATTGTGGAAGCCCGTGGTGGCATTATTGTCGGACACTGGCCTACCGAGAGCTACAATTTTGAAGCATCTAAAGGCATGGCCGACGACACACACTTTGTCGGTTTGGGTATAGATGAAGACCGTCAGCCAGAGTTAACCAAAGAACGCGTTAGCAAATGGTGCCAGCAAGTTTATGAAGAAATGTGTCTGGCAGAACTGGCAAGTGACAGCTAATACAGGGTATGCTGTTATACATGTTTAACTGAGATACTAATTATTATGGCGAGTAACGACGAACAGCTGAAAAAAGCAGGACTAAAAGTCACTTCCCCACGGATGAAGATTCTGGAGATTTTGAAAAAACCAGATAACCAACACATCAGTGCCGAAGATGTCTATAAAATTCTGCTGGAACAAAAAGATGAAATTGGCCTGGCTACCGTTTACCGGGTACTAAACCAGTTTGATGACGCTGGTATTATTACTCGCCACCACTTTGAAGGTGGGCGTTCGGTATTTGAGTTGAGTGCAAAGCACCACCACGATCACCTGGTGTGTTTAACCTGTGGCCACGTTTTTGAATTTGAAGATGACGTAATAGAAGAGCGTCAGGAAAAAGTAGCCGCAGAAAATAAAATTAAACTGACTAACCACAGTCTGTACCTTTACGGTGAATGTCAGCGTGGTGAAGGCTGCGAATACAAAGCTGCCGCTGAGGCAGAGTAATAATATGGCACTGCGCTGGCTCATTTACGGTGCATACGGTTATTCGGGCAAACTTATTGCCCATCAGGCTAAAAAACGCGGTTACCAACCTATTTTAGCTGGCCGTAACGAAAACGCCCTTGAGCCAGTGGCACGCCATTTAGACTTTCAATACAGGGCATTCTCGCTCGACAGTATTGATGAAGTTCAAAAGCAATTAGAAGACGTAGACTTAGTCATTAATTGCGCCGGCCCATTCAGCCAGACCGCAGTTCCCCTTATTCAAGCCTGTATTGATACCAAAACCCACTATTTAGACATTACCGGCGAGATAGACGTATTTGAATACGCTCACTCTATGGACAAAGCCGCGCGCGAAGCCGGCATTGTTATATGTCCTGGCGTTGGCTTTGACGTTATTCCAACCGACTGTATTGCCGCGCGACTCAACGCCCAGATGCCGGAAGCAACACACCTAGCCTTAGGTTTTGATTCAGGTTCACGCATGAGTCGTGGCACTGCCAGAACCAGCATAGAACGTTTAGGTCGTGGCGGCGCTGCCCGTATTAAAGGACAAATTACCGATGTTCCTCACGCCTGGCATTCCCGTTGGATAGATTTTGGTAATGGTGAAAAATATGCCATGACCATTCCCTGGGGCGATGTCTCTACCGCCTACTACACCACGGAAATACCCAACATTGAAGTGTACATACCGGCCAGCCCGCGCCTAGTCAAGAAAATGCGCCGGATGAACTGGTTCCGCTGGGTATTTAAATGGAAATGGGTTCAGGCTAAGCTGAAGAAAAAACTCGAATCACAGCCTGCTGGCCCTGAAGAAAAAGAACGGAAGAATAACCCGACTTACGTTTGGGGTGAAATCAGCGATGCCAAAGGCAATAAGAAAAGTATGCGGGTTAAAGTGAAAAACGGTTATTCGCTAACTGCCGAAGGGGCTGTTGAGGTAGCTATTCATACCTTAAGTCAGAAACAGTCAGGGGGCTTTTACACCCCCTCACGTTTGTATGGCGCTAAGCTACTGGACCAGTTTAAGATCCAGTAGTTTGTTCCTGTTCTATTTTCGCCCAGCTGTCGCGTAAACCAACGGTCTGGTTGAATATTAAACGGCCTTCAGTCTCAGCATCCTGATCCAGACAATAGTAGCCCAGACGTTCAAACTGGAAGTTCTCGCCCAGTTTCGCACTCGCTAAGTTAGCTTCCACAAAGCCTTTCTTAATAACCAAAGACTCCGGGTTCAGGGTTGAGAACAAGTCTTCCTCGGCTGCCGGGTTAGGCACCTGGAATAAGCGGTCATACACACGGAATTCTGCTGCTTTTGCGGTTTCTGCAGACACCCAGTGAATAACGCCCTTCACCTTACGACCGTCCGCCGGGTCTTTACCCAGAGTGTCGGCGTCATAATGGCAGTAGATGGTCTGAATTTCACCGTTGTCGTCGGTTTCTACCCGGTCTGCACGAACAACGTAAGCATTACGCAAACGCACTTCTTTATCCAGCACCAGACGCTTAAACTTCTTATTAGCCGACTCACGGAAGTCTTCCCGTTCAATCCAGATTTCACGACTAAAAGTCACCTGACGCGAGCCCATTTCCGGGTCATTCGGGTGGTTTGGCGCATCCAGCAGTTCCTGTTCGCCTTCAGGGTAGTTTTCAATAACAATTTTAACCGGATCCATCACCGCCATAGCGCGTGGTGCATTGACGTTCAGGTCATCACGAATGCAGGCTTCCAGCATGCTCATTTCTACCTGGTTATCCATTTTGGTCACACCAATACGACGGCAGAACTCACGAACTGAATCTGGTGTATAACCACGGCGACGCAAACCAGCAATGCTGGCAATACGCGGGTCATCCCAGCCGCTTACTTTATTCTCATCTACCAACGTATTAATAATGCGTTTACTCATTACCGTGTATTGCAGATTCAGGCGCGAGAATTCAATTTGCTGTGGATGGCAGTCAATGCTGATGTTATCCAGCACCCAGTCATACAAGCGACGGTTATCCTGGAACTCCAGCGTACACAGTGAATGTGTAATGCCTTCCAGCGCATCCGAAATGCAGTGGGTGAAGTCGTACATTGGGTAAACGCACCATTTATCACCAGTCTGGTGATGGTGTACAAAACGCACACGGTAAATAACCGGATCGCGCATACACATAAACGGCGAGCTCATATCAATTTTTGCCCGTAATGCGGCGGTGCCTTCTTCGTGCTTACCTGCTGTCATGTCAGCAAAGTGCTTTAAGTTCTCTTCCACAGAAGTATCACGGTAAGGGCTGTTTACGCCCGGCTCTTTCAGAGTACCGCGCATTTCGCGCATTTTATCCTGCGAACTGAAATCAACGTAGGCCAGGCCTTTTTCAATCAGCTCAACCGCAAACGCATGCAGCTGATCAAAGTAATTAGAGGAATAACGCGGTTCGCCTTCCCAGTGATACCCCAGCCACTCCACGTCTTTTTTAATGGAGTTCACATAGTCCACTTTTTCTTTCAGTGGGTTGGTATCATCAAAACGTAGGTTACAGGTACCGTTGTAGTCTTCAGCAATACCGAAGTTCAGCACTATCGATTTGGCATGGCCAATATGCAGGTAACCATTCGGCTCCGGAGGAAAACGGGTGTGTACAGTTGCGTGCTTACCACTGGCCAAATCTTTATCAATGATTTGACGAATAAAATTACTGGGACGAGAGTCAGTATCTGCCATGAACCTTTTGTCTCCGCTACAAAATCAACACCGGATAATATGAAGCGGCTATGATCGCAGGTTATCGTCAGCCTGACAAGCTAAGCGAACATTAAAAAACTGATAAAAACGGCGCAATTGCTGCTGTGCAACTTTACCCTCAATGCGGGTAAAACGAACGGTCTGCCCCGGCTGGCATTGTGCCAACCGACCTAAATCGAACGGGTTAATGGTGCCCAGTTTCGGGTAGCCACCTAAGGTCTGGCGGTCGTTCATCATAATAATAGGCTGGCCATTTGCGGGCACCTGTACAGACCCCACATTCACGCCTTCAGACACCAAACCCTCACCGTCATATTCCAACGCTTTACCGGACAAGCGAATGCCCATGCGGTCACTGTCTTTAGTCACTTCGTAATCTTCGTAACAGAAAGCTTCTCTTGCAGACATGGGAAAGGCGTCGTACTGAAAGCCCGGTATTAAGCCAATAACCGGGGTTTTCTGGTAGTCTGCTCTGTAGGCCCAGCCCACGCGCCGCGATACCTGATAGTTCTGCTCATTAAAACTCAGTTCATCACCCGCTTTTAAAAACGAGCCGTCTCCATGCAGGCCGCCAACCGCGTCACGAGTAACGGTTGCGCAACTGCCCCACTTAGATTCCACCTGAAAACCGCCCTGCACCGCTAAATAGGCTCTGACACCGGCACTGGCGTACGCCATCTTCAGGCGTTGACCCGCGCGTACTTTAAAATTTTGCCAGGTATTTAACACCTCGTCGTCCAGCGTCAATTGAACATCAGCACCGGTCACAGCACACTGGCAGTCACGGTCAAATTCTACTTCAAAGCCGCCCAGGGTAATTTCTATTTGAGCGGCATTAAAATGGTTACTCAGCAACCGGTTCGCCCATAAAAACGCGTGTTCGTCCATTGGACCGCCCCGGGTCAGACCTTTTGATAAATAACCAAAACGCCCGAAATCCTGAACGGCTGAGCGCATACCCGGCTCAATAATACGCATCATGACAAGGCCTCCGTGTCACCGCCTTCCTCAATAAACTGCTCTTTACTTACCGCGTAAAATTCTACTTCATCGCCTACGTTCAGCGGGCTGATGGTCCCCGATGAGGGGTCATATAACTGGGTAGAAGTACGGCCAATAATATTCCAGCCTCCGGGCGATGCCGACGGATAAACCGCCGTCTGACTTTCAGCAATGGCGACGCTGCCTGCGGTAATGCGCTTTCTGGGGTTATCTAAACGAGGCGTTCTGATCTTCTCAGTAACTTCACCTAAATAAGCGAAGCCCGGCGCAAAGCCCATGGCATATACGCGGTACGTCTGCTCGGTGTGCATTTTTATTACATCATCCACAGAGCAGTTGTTCATGTCAGCAATGCGAGCAAGGTCAGGCCCGACACTTTCATCATAATAAACCGGAATGCGATGCAGCTTGCCGCTCTGCTCGCTAGTATCAGAGCTGAGGTCAGCTAAAGCTTTACGCAAGCGTTCACGTATTTCGGGCTCATCAATGCTCAGCACGTTGTAATAAACCATTAAGGAGTTGTAGGACGGCACTAAATCCAGCACAACGTCAGACAGTTGCTCTTTTACTACCTTAACCGCAGCCAGAACACGCTGGTTAACTGACACGCTAATGCCCTCGCCTAAATAGACAATAACGGCATCGGCGCCGGCTGAAACGAGTTTTGGAAAATCAGACTCTTCTTTCATAACTGAACTATAGGTCATTCCTAAGTTTATTCGTTAGCTTGCCGGACAATACTCCGCAGCTTCTCTACGGTTTCTATCGCTTTGGGGTTATCCCCGTGAACACAAAGAGAATCAATTTCAATTTGCAGCGACTTACCCGACACACTCTCAATAGCACGACCTGTCGCAAAAGCCTCCGCCTGAGCATACATGGCTTCAACATCACCGTGCACGGCGTCAGGATTGCTACGCGAACGCAACTGCCCATTATCGTCATAAGCGCGATCGGCAAAACCTTCAAACCATAATTCCACACCAAACTGCTGCGCGCGGTGGCGCCAGGCGTCATTTTCGGGAGTTGCCATAACCATTAACGGCAAGGGTTCATGTCTGTCGTCCTGCAAGGCGGCAATGGCCTGACAAACAGCATCGAATTGCTGACCGTCGCTTAACATGTCGTTATAAAGTGCGCCGTGTGGCTTCACATATTTCACTTCGGTTTTCTGGCCTGCACAAATGCCCTGTAAAGCCCCCACCTGATACTGAATTAAAGCGGTTACTTCATCGGGTTTTAACGCCATATGACGTCGGCCGAAACCAACAAGATCGGGGTACGCAGGATGCGCGCCTATCGTCACATCATGCTGCTTGGCTAACTTGACTGTTTTCAGCATAGTTAGAGGGTCTGATGCATGAAAACCACAAGCCACATTAGCGCAGTCGATGTGCGGCATAATTAAGTCATCGGCGCCCATTTTCCAGGTTCCAAAGCTTTCACCAATATCGCTGTTTAATGTAATTCCCGGATTACTTTCGGGGCTACTTTGACGACTCATTCCTCACCTTTTTCGGATTTTCTGGCTTCAATGTCTCCCATTAGCTTAACCAGACCCACGGCAAATAAATACAAACCAACACCTACGGCGGCGAGTTGTAACGGCGGCAAACAAAGCACCACCAGTTGATGTTTCACAAATACAGCTGCTGCACCAGTGAGTCCCATAGTCGTTATTGCGCTGGCAACTAAAGTAACAGGTGCCATCCAGGAAAGCAGCCAGCGGAACTTTAACAGTGCGCACAGCCCACCAATGACTAAGCCCCAGGCAACAGGAACGCCCAGTTTGTACCAGCTCAGATTAAAGTTCGCAATTAGAGTAATCAGGTCTTCCTGCTCTGCGGTGTAAAAAAACAGCCCCACCGCGCCGGCCAAAATAACAATTCGTTTTGCTATATTCATGAATTCGATTCCTAACTGAGTCTCTGTTTACATAAACAGACTAATCACAAAGATGATGATCGCAATAATAGGTATCCAGAGAATTGGAGACTGATACCATTTTAACGTTGGCTTATCGGTACGATTAAGCGACTTCAACGTCGGTTGCTTATACAGCCAGATAATACCAATTAACATCAATACCGCACCCGACAGTCTGACATTGGTATCGTTGTCACTCACCACACCCAAAACGGCCATTAACAGACCGACAATCAGAATCAGTAATGCCAAAACCCGTTGCCACATACTTCCCCCAAGTCATTGTTCTTATAATTATTGTCTTTATACTAAGAACTTATACTGTATCAGGTTCTGGAGCCATATGTTAAAGCAAATTCTTATCTGGTTAGGCGCTTCGGCCGTCACCCTTCTCGTCATTTTTGTCAGTGTTGTTGTGTACCAGTACACCGCCATGGAACCAGAATTACCGCATGAAGACGAGTGCGACATTCGTCAACTGGAAACCAGTGAAGACGGCGCGCTGGAAGTTCATAGCTACTGGTGCGAACGGGGTGAAAAACAAAGTTGGCAGGGCCATGAAATCTGGCTGCACGAACCACAGCCGGATAAATGGGAGCGCATAATGACCACCGAACACGATGGCTGCATTAAACTGGAACTGGCGGATCAGCGGTTGGAAATCAACCACGATGGCAAGCGCGGCGACATGTTTTTAGTCGAGCCGGTATTTCTGTTTAACGATGCACAAGGCGTCAGCCAGTCTCTGTCAGTGCAGGTTTCTACTAGCGGCGACGCCGTTTGCTCTGACTCTGGTGAATAACCGAGAGTTAAGCCAGCTTTAACACCCATTTCAGCGGCAGGCGTTTCATTACAAACGCCATTAATGCCCAGGGCCAACGCGGTACATAAGCTTTAACCGGCTCTTTATTGATGGCTTCGGCCAGCAAGCGACAGCCGGTTTCGGTGTCCACCATAAAAGGTGTGTTTTTCACCTTCTCGTTAATTTCCGAACGAATATAGCCCGGGTAAATAGTCGAGACTATTATTGGGCTGTTGCTGCCGTAGGTTTTCATTAAGTCTGCACGAATGCCTTCCGTTAATGATGCCAACCCAGCTTTGGTAGCCGCATAAACCGTCATAGCCCGCGGCATACCGCGGAAAGCACTCATGGACGAGATAGTCACCAGGTGCCCCTGTTTTTGCTCTCGTAGAATTTCCATAGCCGCTTCACACTGCGCCAGCGCGGCTACGAAGTTCGTTTCAGCCGTGGCTTTGTTTGCTTCAAAGTAGCCAGTGCCAAGCGCAGCGCCTTTACCCATGCCAGCATTAATAATAAAGCGGTCAACTTGCCCCTGCTCTTGCTTAAACTCCTGAAACACTCGGAACACGTCCTCGTGGACATTTACATCCAGAGTTTTAATGCTCACTTTTATGCCGGAATACTTTTCTTCCAGTTCGGTTTTCAAGGCTTCCAGCCGGTCTAGCCGACGCGCGCACAGGCATAGATCCTTGCCCTGAGCGGCAAACTCACGAGCCATACCTTGCCCCAGACCAGAGCTGGCACCGGTAATTAAAATGGTCTTCCTTTCTTGAGACATTATTGAGCTCTCTTTATTGTTATTGTCTTTTTATTCATATTTTTTAAGCTTTGGCGATACGACGGCGGCAACGCCACAGCAAGTAGTTCACCAAAAACCAGAAGTTCTTAAAGGCTTTATTGGTGGTTTGCTTATGGTGGTACCGATAATAAATTTGCTGGGCTATCACCGCTAAACGGAATAAACCAAACACTTCGTAGAAAGCAAAGTCTTCTACCTTGGTGCCAGTGCGCTCACAGTAGTAATCGATAACTTCTTTGCGGGTTAGCATGCCCGGGTAGTCGCTCGGCTGACGTTTGGTCGCACGCGCCACTTTGTCATCGCCCGCTTCTATCCAATAAGCCAGCGAGTTACCTAAATCCATTAACGGATTGCCTAAAGTCGCCAGTTCCCAGTCCAGAATACCGATAATGTCAGTTGGATCATCCGGGTTAAGTATCAGGTTGTCTAAACGAAAGTCGTTGTGAACCAGACAAATTTTCTCGCTTGGCGGCTGGTTCTCTTTAAGCCAACGCATAACCGAACCCGCGCCGAATACATTCCAGGTCTTTGCTTTTTCATAACGGCCACACCAGCCATTTACCTGACGTTCGGTGTAACCTTTACCTTTGGCTATTTTGCGTAGGCCGGTGCTGTCTAAATCCACCTGGTGCAGCTTTATCAGTTTATCCAACGCGTTCGTGCATAACTGCCGCGCCTGCTCAGAACTAAGATCCAGCCCTTTAGGAAAACGCCTCCGCGGAATAATGCCTGTTACGTGCTCCATCACATAAAACTCGGCGCCAATAACCGACTCGTCACGGCAATACGCCAGCATTCGGGGCACATGAGGAAACGCCGGTCTCAGGCGTTTCTGAAGACGGAATTCACGACCCATGTCATGGGCTGACTTGGCCTTTGTGCCGTCGGGTGGGCGGCGTAGCACCAGTGCCAGGCCGTTGTAATCTAAACGGTAAGTCCAGTTCGACACACCACCAGTATATTGGGTAATGCGCAAAGTACCGCGGTCTTCGGGAAGCTCGTCGCCTATATGCGCCGCCAGCCAATTATCTAATGCCTCTACGGGCAAAGTTTCTTCTTCGCGTACGTCACTCGCCTGATCGACTACGGCGGATGATGGATCAGTCATTAGAGCGCCCTTTCCATTGTTTTAACTCTGTTTTTGCAATAGTCGCACGGTGCACCGCGTCGGGTCCATCGGCAATGCGCAGCGAACGCGCAACGGTTAATAAGCCCGGCAGTGGCGTGTCGTGACACAGAGAAGCACCACCAAATAGTTGCATGGTTTCGTCCACCACCCGCTGCAGCACATTGGGTGCCACCAGCTTAATGGCCGATATTTCTTTAATGGCTTTCATGGCACCAACGTTGTCGATTTGCCACGCCGCATGCAGTGTCAGTAACCTTGCCTGATCAATGGCTACGCGCAAGTCAGCTAAACGCTCGGTATTGCCACCTAGCTTCATTAACGGTTCGCCAAAGGCAATGCGGGATACGCCCCGTTCAATAAAGAGTTCCAACGCGCGTTCTGCCGCGCCAATAGCGCGCATGCAGTGGTGAATGCGTCCCGGACCTAAACGTCCCTGCGCAATTTTAAAACCGGCACCAGGGCCGACAATGATGTTTTCTTTCGGTACGCGAACGTTATCGAATACCACCTCGCCATGACCGTATGGGGCATCGTACTCACCTAAGGCAGGCAACATGCGTTCAATATTTACGCCGGGCGTGTTCAATGGCACCAATACCATGGAATGGCGATGATGTTTGTCGGCGTCCTCGTCGGTCAGACCCATAACAATGGCAATCTCAGCGTCCGGGTGACCTAAACCAGTACTCCACCACTTACGGCCGTTTATGACCCAATCGGAGCCATCCGCTTTAATGGTAGTTTGCATATTGGTGGCATCGGAAGACGCGACATCGGGCTCGGTCATACAAAACACCGAGCGAATGTCGCCGTTCAAAAGCGGTTTTAACCACTGCTCTTGCTGCGGGTCATCACCAAAGTGATAGAGCACTTCCATATTACCCGTGTCAGGTGCGTTGCAGTTGAAGACCTCGGGTGCTAAGAGGCTGCGACCCATGCGCTCAGCTAATGGCGCATATTCCAGCGTGCTTAAACCAGCACCAAGCTCTTCGTCCGGCAAAAACAGGTTCCAAAGCCCCTGCTCTTTCGCCATTTGCTTAAGCTCAGCCACCCGCGGCGGCACCTGCCATTCACGCCAATTCGGCGTGCTGTTCAGACGATAATTTTCTTTCTGATACTGGTTTTCATACGGCTCAATATGCTCGCGCATAAAGGCATCTAACCGCGCTAAGTAGTCCTTTGTTTTCGCACTGTAGGAAAAATCCATAACACCCGCTCCCAGCCAACGTTAAACAGCATTGTAGACATGAAAGGGTTGGTGGTACAACCAGAGTTGACCACAAAATTCTATTGTACATTGGGACTAAAACTCGCCAATCAGAAAGAGTAGATTCAACTACCTGAAATGAAGCTGAGACGGCCAAAGTGGCTGCGATAATCGGAAGGAGTATAGCCAGTAATGTTTTTAAAGGTTCTGCGAAATGAGGTATCGTCGGTAAAACCTAGTTGGTCGCTGATCTGCGAAACCGATTGTGAACTATAGATTAGGTAATCCGATGCCTGTTTAACTTTCACAAGCCGCATAAAGTGAGCGCATGACAGCCCGGTTATTGCCTTCACTTTTCTCGCAAGTGTTCGTTCAGTTGTATGAAGTACTTGAGCCAGAGCAGATACCATTAAACAATTCGCTGATGTTTCTTCAACCCAGGCATAAACCTGGCGGATCAATGGTTCTTCAAACTGCATCATATTGACAGCACGTAAGGGGGTTACCTTATGTTCCGGCTTGGGAACAACCATAACTTCAATAATATCCCTCAGTATGTTGTGTCCAAGCTCCTGTTCAATAATCGCCTGTGCGATGGGCAAATGCCCATTAACCCCAGAGGCTGTCATGACATTTCCGTCGGCAACAAAGGTCTGAGAAAAACGCCAGAACGTTTCGCGGTTTCGGGCAGAAAGAAAGTCGGTCAGCCACCAGGTTGATGTTGCCCTCCTGTTCTTCAAAAGACCGGCTTCAGCCAATAGACTCACCGCGGAGCAATAAGCCCAAAGTTGGGTCGATGGAGATATACCTTTCAGGATACTGATAAGGTCATCATAGTTATCCAGTAAACCGCTTAGGTCGTCCTCTCCATCCGTCCAGAAACCAGGTATAAGCAATGCTTCTAGTGAGTCGTCTGTCATTGGCAACGCGGGTACGACAGAAACATTAGCGCCGTACCGCGTCACTTGAATGTTTACGGGCTTATCGTTAACGCCTGTCCAGACAACATCAAATTGCGTTTTTCCAGAGCGTTGATTGGCAGCCTCAAGCAGCTCCGCGAATGCCAACAGCCCGGACGCCATGCATCCAGGGTAAACCACCAGACCAATTCTCATTTTCCACCCATATGGCTGATATTGAATGATTAATGTCGTAAACGGCCATTATGTTCAGTGCTCAATAAAAATACAATGACTTCATTACCAATAAGGAAGCTGCCAACGATGAAAATTACCCAAATAAGAAACGCGACCATTGTTATTCATTACGAAAATGAAGTTATTCTTGTTGACCCAATGCTTGCACCAAAAGGCGCAATTCCACCACTGAAATATCTCACTACTACGCGGACAAGGAACCCAACAGCCCCGCTTCCTGACAATACCGATAAACTATTGGATAGCGTCACAGCGTGCTTGATCACGCATTGTCAAAAAGGACACTTTGACCACTTAGACAGAGCTGCAGCAAAGTGGCTTAGACAGCACCAAATTCCTGTCTATTGCTCCGATAAAGACGCACGATTTCTGGCACGTAAAGGACTGAACGTGCAGTCGCTAAGTACTGAACAAACTAACTCCTTTTTACACGGTACTATTAACCTTATTCCCTGTGTTCACGGAGAAGGCTTTATTGGCCGACTCATGGAACATGGTCATGGCTTTTTAATTAAGCAAGCCAATGAACCCAGCTTATATATTACCGGTGACACCCTTTTAACTGACGATGTTCGCCACTGTATTACTTCAGAACAGCCAGAGTGGATAGTACTACCCGCTGGTGGAGCGCAGTTTGACGTTGGAGGACATATCATTATGGGTATTGAAGAGGTTCTGGAAGTGGGCACATTAAGCAAGGGAAATATTGTCGCCAACCATTTAGAGGCACTGGATCATTGCCCGGTGACTCGGAATCAACTAATGGATTCTGTTAAAGAACAGCTATTAACAGACAAAGTTCATATACCGCTCGACGGAGCGACTATTTTGGCTTCATGAGAGCGCCCTTTCAGGGTTCTTCAATAAAACCAGCCTGTTCGAAACGAGACACCCACAACAACGAATAGAATGGAAATAACAGTAACCGACACAATGTGCCACGCCATTACTTTGAGGTTTGCTGGCGAAAGGTTGGGTATGACGAAAAACCTTGCGCTAATAGCAAAACCAACCGTTAACGCAAGCAAGCCCAGTTTTGCCATTATTGGATAAGCAACCGGGTTACTGGTATTGAACCACAGGCTGAAATCTGGGAGCAGCCTGTGCGCCAGAATTACGCCTGTAATTATTTGAATGATGAGTGCGGGCATGCCAATTTTTTCGTAGACAGACTCAAAATCGAGGAGTAACTGAGGTGACCGCTCTTTTAAAACCTTGGGCAGCACAACGAAGGACAGGACAATGTGCCCACCTGTCCAGATGGTTGCCGCGAGAATGTGGAGTAGTAAAAGTAAACCGTACATTGGTACCTCTTGAGCAAAAAACTTCATTCGTGGCAGGCTCTCACACCACACTTCTATGTTCATAAATATCGTCTACAGCTTTTGTCAGAGCAATGGAAATTGCGCTTCCAGAAGTTTGTTCTTCAAGTAACTTTTTAAGCTTTTTTTCATACTCTAGATATATCCTTGAATGATATGCCTTATTCTTCGCCATTGCAGAAACTAGCATTAATTTACGGATATCACTATTTGGCTCTTCAAGCGCGAGTTTTAGCAATTTATCGAAAATATTCCGTTCTCCATATAGTGTGCTTGGGCCATCGTCAACATTACATGCCAACGAGAGAGCTAAACAACTATCATTGGCATCCACGTAATGAGCAAATAACTTAGGGGTCACCTGACTGACACGAACTGGAGAGCTAGCTAGCTTAATCGAATAGTTTTCGGTGATATAAAGGCACACTTCATCTACTAGTTCTTTTAAAGCCAGCGATGGCTGGTCAGGACTGAACCCTATCGCAATAGTTTTTATTAGCGAAGAACCCGTTGAATCAAATATGCGAAATTCCATTTTCCATTGGTTAGATTCAGCATAAAGATGTGGAAGAATTATCAAGTCACAAGGGGTTCGCTCTGCTAGCTGAGTAACCCAGTGTTCCTCATATCGTTCTCCAAAAAAAGCAAAGCCCGCGTTTTCAACGACGGGAACTAACATGACGGCTTGACCGCTAGTTTCCAAATTCAGTTTGTCGCAAATAGACAAAGGAATACCACGGCATAAGCTTCCCTCTTGATTAGTTTTTTGCTTTATTAGCTGATCATGTTTTTCGTTAACAGAACAACTACCTGAGGTAGTAAGTATGGTAAAAGGTTTTTCATTTTTAGGCGGAAGAACATCGTCCACTGAATTTAACTTATGCAGCCATATGGGCTTTTCAACAGACATCAAAGCCAATTTAGGTGGTGTACTGTCTTCCAAAGGGCCGTAGCCTCCCATCAAATTATCTAACTCATTTTCCCAATAGCTCAATCCTTCTTTCCAATCTGGTCGTTTTTGTGCAAAAAGAGCTTCGACAAGAGATTTTGCCTCTTGAAACCTTTTTAGTTCAATAAAGGCCTTGATCAGGTTATTGCCAACCGAAAAGCCATGCTGCTCAATATCAAAATGGGGCGTTACAACAGTAATAATTTCCTCTATATGACCCTTCAACCCAAGATCCCCACTTATCTGCTGTAAAACCTGTGAATCTGGACTGTCAGAAAGTCGGAATATTTCTTCATACAAAGATATTGCTACATTTTTTTCCCCGCTATCAAGAGCCTCGCGGGCTAACCATAATTGCGGTCTCCAAGCTCCAGAAAGCCTGCTGACTCTTGTAAGGGCGTCAATATAAGAAGACTTTCCACCACGTTCATTATGAATGGCTGCATACCATTCAAGTCCATTATCTTGATTTGGGTCTGCTTCAAGCGCACTCCACAAAATCTTTTCTGCCATCCTATGGTCGTTACGCTTAGCGTAGACCTTAGCCAAGTTAGTTAATAGAACGCCTGACTCTCCGATAGAAGCCATGGTTTCCTTTAAAATTTTCTCCGCTTGATCTAAATCGTTGTTTTTCATTAACACGATGGCGTAAATACAAGCACCTCGTTCTTTAACAGGGTCTATCCCATATAGCCGTGCGCTGGCGTCTTGAATATGTGCTTCAAAGCCATCGTTCAGTGCGGATACGATTAGGTTGTAGAGTTCATCAGGGTTGTCTCTATTTTTTTCGAGGTTCCCTACTAATACACTGTTTAACCAGCTGCTCTTACTGATATAAATTTCACGACCATAGTCATCATAAGCCTTAATCATATCGTCTTTCGATTTTACTTCGCCTGGCTCAGAACTATTGGGTTTCACCCCCTTGTTCTTACCTTTTTTTCTACCAAATAGTTTTTTGATAAAACTCATGAATATTCCTTGTACAAGTTCATTCGGTTTAAATTGTAAATCGCTGCAGCATATTTAGGTCATTTAATGCCAGGCACACGCGCCGGTTTGGAGCCGTGAAGTGGAAGGAGAGCAGTCACAGTAATGCCGCTTGTTATGCCGAATCACTCAACCGCCCTGAGTTGAATTTTCGCTCCTTCAGGAAAGTCTTTAATCTGTTTTGCTAGATCACCTGAGAAACGAACAAGTTCGATAAGGGGCGTAGTTTTGATGTTTGAGGTTTCGTATGCCCCTCCTAGCGCACCGGGAATGACGAGACAGTATTTGTGGCCCTCCGGAATCGCACCTAAGCTTTCTTTTGCTTGCTCAACTAACGCCTGCATATACCAATCTTTGAGAAAGTTCTGGTCTTCAGACAGTAGCTCTAATTCGGCTCGGTCATTAGCCACAATCTCGCAATAGAGATCCTCGGGACTTAGGCGCCAAAACTTACCGTACACATCTTCAACCATCAGATTACCGAAATCGTTTTCGGCAACAGTTGCGAGCGGTTCAATTCCGACCCACCCCCATGAATCTTTGATTTCCTGAATGATGCTCATGAGTTAGCTACCCCATAACGCCTCAATAGCCGGCGCTGTTTTCTCCGTCCGGCGCCATAGCCTCGAAGTTGATTAACTTGTTATATGTTTTCATAGACGCCAATCCATAAACTTTGACTCATAAAATCTTGGAGAATAAATCAACTGTAAATCACTGCCTCTAGGAGTAACCGACCATCTACCATGTCGAGCTAAGTTTAGGTCCTGCCAGGAAAGATTCAGCTCACTTAATTTGGCTTCCCACATTTTCTCTTCTTCATCATCTTCCAGGCCAAGTTCATCCATTTCTAAATCAAAGGAAGACATCGAAGTTACAGCGACCAACTTTTTAAACAGAGAATCATCTTCGAATTCAACTTTTCCCGTAGCCCATGGTGTTTCGTAGGTAAAGCTAAGAATAGTGGCAACCTTAACCCCATCTAATTGTAACTCTATCGGTGTATTCATAGTGGCTCCTCGGTGGCTTTTAAGTAGCCCTATTTTAACTTACCTTCCGTGTTGCCCGTCGATTTTCAGTGCATATGTCCACCTTACATTCAAATGAGGTTTTTCTTCTTTTAAGCGCTTTAGAAAATATATAGTTTCAGGATCATGTGATCTAAGGTAATCATCATCAATGATCAGGTTATCTGCGTTATTGAAATACATAATGAAGTTTAAAATTCTTTCTAATTTTACATACCTAGTTGCGTCCGCTGCTATATTAATCGTTTTAATTTTTTCACTATGCTGTGGCTGTGAATCCAGATCATTTGGTGCTGAAACAAAAATTTCCATTGCTCTATTTTCTCTTTGAGTTAATAGTTTCATAGCACTTACGCCAGTGGTTGGTGGAACGCAGCGTAACCAATCCCCTGCGCATACTTGTTATGAGCTCTAGTTGGCGTCCCATATCCAGTATTTCTTTCCTTTCAAGGTGAATAAATACACCGAGATATCACCACCTTCACTGTAGTGTTTGAGTTTCTTTTTAGGCAGGCGATCCCATAACCACTCAATATCTTCTATCTTTTGAGCTTCTTCAATAAATGCATTGAGAAACTCAGTTTTGTCACTGAAATCCTCAGCTGACGCGATGCAATCGAAAACCGGAAACTCACCAGCCACCATCGGCCAACCGATATCTTGCCATGTAGGCAATGCCGGTGTTTTATATGTAATAGTTTCTGCAGCTTTAGAGCCATCGTCAAAGTTCATGTTTGGTTCGATTCCAAGCTCGATTAATGCACCAGCCTTTAAACAATCTGTGCAGATACAATCGATATCGTTGATACCAGCATAGCCACCAACATCAAAGCAAAGATCAACCTTGCCACACACAGAGCATGGTTTCGGTTTATCTACTTTATAAGCAAATTTTTCAGGATATCTAAAAAATTCAAATTCCATATGCTTTACTCATAACCCCCACCATAAACAGCCAAGTGAAACGAGGTTCGGCGACAGGAGGGAGCGAATTTAATGGCTTTGTTAGTGGGCATTTTCTTTAGCCCATATTTCATGTGCCTTGGTGTCATTTCCAAACCCAACGGACATGAGCAGATCCCGACAATCTCGCTGTGCTAACTGTATTGCCGAGTCTAGATCCATAGAGTTATCTTTTGCTAGCTTTAATATGGCGAAATGTATTCTTTCCATCTGCTCCGGGGACCAACCACTACAATATGATGCCTCTGTGCCACACTCAGTTTCCAGCATGTCGCATACCTCAAGAGCCTCACGCGACTTGTATAAATCGTGAATTATCTTCTTGGTTCTATTGCTGAGCTCACTCAAGAACTTGCCCACTAACGCCAAGCTCTCCGTAATATGTTCCCGCGTGCAGCTCTTTGTTAAGTGACACTGACTTCAGCCTCGATTGCGGATGCCACAAGGATTACTGACGACGGAGGTACCGGCACGCTAGGCGACCAAACCTGTCCCACCAAGATGACGTGCTCCTTTTTATCCCATGTTGCCACCATGTTTCCGCTATTACGGCGCTCTCTCAATGCATCGTTGTAGTAGCTATCGGGAGAAACCAGCATATACTTCTCAGTTTTCGAGCCAACCCATAATTCAGAAGACTCGGATGCCCCACACAAGTGTGAGCGCAGATGCAGTTCGAGTTCTCCAGACTCTCTACTAAAGCTAGCGATAATTGAAACTTGAGTGGTGGTCATTGCATTCACTTAACGCAGCCAGCAGCGGGTTTGAGGTACAGCGACCAAAGGGAGCGATGCTGACTGGCCTTGTTAAAGGTCACCTTTCGCAGACTCATACATTTCATTTTTAAGCTTTTCCAAGATCTCGTCAGTTAAACCGTACTTAATTGCAGCAGATTTAGAAATCGGATTCAAAATGTCTTCAACTGAATTAAATAACTTAATAGCATCTTCAAGTTCATTTATCATCTTGTTTCTTCCAGCTTCGTTTATAAAATCCAAAGCACGATCAACAAAATAGGCATGAGCTAACCAGTTTCTTTTTTGCAACGCTAGTGAAAGTGTATTTTCAATATCGCTATCGAGTACACCCATTTCTTTTATTGCACCCAGTAGGCGGCCCATAGTTTTCTTCGACAATACGCCATCAAATCGGTCAAAATCTGCCTCCCATTTCTCACGACTTTCAAACTTAGGCACGTTCTCCTTAAAAAAATCATAGAAAATGAGTAACTGAACTATTGATTGCTCAACACATTGTGCTCGATACATTGCGAGGCCAAAGTATGCGTAGACTTCTTTGCAGTGTTCAGACGTATCCATCGTGACCTTTAACGCCTGCAGCATGCGCGCCCATGAAATGGAGCCGAAGGCCCAATGTAATGGGCGTCGCCGTGCCTGCATTGGTTATGCGAGTTGCAGGTTTTCACGAAATTTCCGCACATTTTCTCACCAGTTTAAAAAGTTTTTCTGACGTTACTCCCAGGTGGAGAGCATATGGATGTACTTGAACGTCTTCTCCGAATACAAATGACTGTTTTGAACATAGTCATCCTCTAGTGCCTGCTCTAAATGGTCAGGTAACTCATAATCCCATGAGCGTTCGGCGTATTCCGCTCTTAACTGTGTACTGTTGGCCAATGTGATTGCTACCTCGCCTAAACCGAACTTGTACTGGAAATCACCTGACGACCAGAGCCATTCTGATACCCGCCGCATAACATTTCTATACTGCGCATGCGCATTTTGTAACGCCCCAAACAGTACCTCGAAAACCTTTAACTCACTGGTAAAATTAATATTATGAATCAAAGATCAAATAAGCTTGGAAAAACAATCCGAGCACACTCACTTTCGTGCTGGTAAACACACAATATCAAACTTTAATTTCTTGTTATATCTTTGACGATAAACGAGTTAATTTCGTAAAACAATACCAAATCGTGCAATACCTCCGACAAATGTGCGCAATGAATGACGCCAGACGTATTTGCCAAAAGCCACATCGCAAATCACTCAATTGGTTTGCCTTAGCAAGCGGCGATGCGCTATACCAAACAACCCCCTTCTAAAGTACAATACACACCCTAAACACCTGAAACTGCACACGACTACATGACTTTTTCTGACCTCGGACTTTGCCCTGAAACACTTGCCGCTCTTACGCGTCAAGGTTATACAGAACCAACACCCATTCAGGAGCAAGCGATTCCGCCGATCCTTGCTGGTAAGGACGTAATGGCAGCAGCGCAAACCGGCACAGGTAAAACCGCAAGCTTTACTTTGCCAATTTTAGACATACTCAAAAGTAACGAGCGCGCAAAGGCAAACACAGCACGCGCGCTCATTCTTACGCCTACTCGAGAATTAGCGGCTCAGGTGAGTGAAAGTGTTGCTAACTTAAGCGCGGGTATGCCGCTGAATTACGCGGTGGTGTTTGGTGGTGTGAAAATTAATCCGCAGATGATGAAGCTTCGCAAAGGCGTGGATATTCTGGTCGCCACACCCGGCCGTCTGCTCGACTTGTACAAACAAAACGCTGTTCGCTTCCCGAAGTTAGAAATGTTGGTACTTGATGAAGCCGACCGAATGCTCGATATGGGCTTTATTCATGACATTAAGAAAATTATTAAGTTACTGCCGGCTAAGCGCCAGACACTTATGTTCTCAGCGACCTTTTCAGATGATATTCGCACCCTGGCTAAAGGCCTGCTAAACAAACCGGTAGAAATTTCCGTAGCACCACCCAACGCTACTGCCGAGCCTATTGAACAAACAATGTATGCGGTACAGAAAAGCGAAAAGCTGCGCATGCTACTACGACTACTGCACAGCCTTAACGAGCCGCAAGTGCTTGTGTTTTCCCGCACCAAACAAGGCGCTAATAGGTTAGTTAAGCAACTGGATAAAGCCGGTTTCTCTGCCGCCGCTATTCACAGCGCGAAAAGCCAGGGTGCCCGCACCAGAGCGTTGGCTGAATTTAAAAGTGGCAAGGTTCAAGTGCTTATCGCAACCGATATTGTCGCGCGGGGAATCGATATTGAAAAGCTGCCGTACGTTATCAATTATGACTTACCACAAGTTGTTGAAGACTATGTGCATCGCATTGGCCGCACCGGTCGTGCTGGCCAGGTTGGTCATGCCATATCTTTGGTCACCGACGAAGACTTTACTTTCCTGAAAGCTATTGAAAAACTGATTGGCCAGCCGATTGAGCAGCGTAATCTGGAAGGTTTCGCCGACGTCGAACTTAACGGAACGACGACGGCTCTGACTAAAGACTAAATTCCCCCAAAAAGCGAAAAGCTAAGTCCCGATAAGGGACTAGCGAAGTCCGGGAAACCCACTGAGTTAGGTTAGCTCGTCCATTTTAATGTGGCTAGTTTTTAAACCCCACAACCCTTCAGCTTATTGACAGCTTGGGCAACACGCTCCGTCACGCGTGTTAGATCCGACTCTGATTGTATAGAGACGTAGCCACAACCTTTATAAACTAATTGCATATAGCTGGCGGTCAATTCAAAAGCCTTTATAAAACGCTCTGGTAACTACCGATACTTGCTTGACGAGCAGCCTGACGTTTTTTCTCCGCTGCTAAGCTCGTTCGAGTCCATCGAAACAGATATAGAATAACGAGCTTGGTACAGGCGCTCACTATTGCCAGCAGCAATAACGGCCAGCCGTTTTCAAGTCCCATAGTAAATGCGAATGCGATTGTCGATACATCCATCAACAGAATGAACTGACTCATTTTAATATCCAGTGCGCCGGTATCTCCTAATTTCAATACCTGCATAACTTGATGAATGTAACCTTGAGCAAGAAAGGCCGTAATCACAACAATCATTGCAGTCATTAACTGACGTCCATTATCTTCGTATGTGCCAGCCACCAGACCAAAAACAATACCTGAAACAAGCAGAAGCGCGGCTAAAATAAATAAAGTTAGAGGGATTATTGCTTTTCGGTCGAACCATATTTCATACAAAAGGACAGCTACTAAAAGAGCAGCAGCCAGCCTCGGCCAGACAATGAAGTGGTTAAAAGGCTCGATAGACATGCCGTAAACAAAAAATGAGTAATAAGCCAAAAAACTAACGAAGAACTTATTGAGAGAAAGGACTTCAGTTGCTCCGGTCTCACAGTCCCTCTTTCGCGCCCAAACAGTTCGCACCTGTGAGAAAACACCAACCAAGCTGACCACAATCAAAATTGAGTTTAAAGTACCAAAGAACTTGAAAAGCATAGCGCTCGATGAAAGTTGATTTGTCGACAATATACCTACAAATATGAGGTTTTCGAAATAAATAAAGATTATATCCGATATTTTGTCGACAATAATAGCACTAAGTAAGTTGTAAACCTGAAGAACGATTAACGAATGTCAGGCTTCAATTCATACAGGTATGTGCCATGCGGAAACATCGAAGAATACGGAGTGGCTCTCAAGTTTAGAGCCTTCCCCGTATAAAGTACCCGTTCAAATAAAGCGGTTAGCAATCCAAGTTTTTAACGAGTGGCTTTGCTACTTAACTCATGAGCACGGTCTAAAGCATCCATAGCCGGTACTTCAATATCCGGATTAATTCCGGTGCGCTCCCAGTTTTTCCCGGTTGCCGTTATTATCGGCTTGAATAGTGAAATACGAAACGCAAGCATGTCGGTAATTCGGCGTACTCCGACATAAAAGCCGGCGCTGGCGGTGATGTCACCAACCAGTACGGCCTTTGAATTAGCCTGCAAGACACCGGCGAAAATTTCAGAAGCGCTAGCTGTATTGCGACTGGTTAATATCCAAACCGGAAAGTCACCGCGAAAACTGTGGTGAGCTGCGGTATCAGATGCTGAAATCTCTGCTGTCTTCTCGTTTGAAGAATTCAGCACATACCAAAGGGGCGTTTCGTCGGGCAGAAAATAGCTCAGCATGTACTGAACTAAATCGGGCGAGCCGCCAACGGTATCTCGCAAGTCAATAATGATACCGTCGCTCTGGCCAAGAAAGTTAAAAGCTGCGTCAACGGCGTCCCTAGCCTGCTTGTCCGGCGAAAACTTATTAAACTTCAAATAGCCAATGTTACCGCTCAGGTAACGCACTTCCTCGACCCCATAGTTATTGGTTAACTTCCCTTCTTTATGGGTCAATATATGGGTAATTTCTTCGTCTGGGTTAACGGTATACAAACTAAGGTGGTTGTCGCCTGTAACCGCTCGTAAATCTTGTCCCAGTACGTGCGCGAAGTCCTCCAGAGACGTCAGCGAATCGTACTGCCCCAACTCCAGCTTGTTAAGAAATAGCTGTTTTAGCTCGGGAACCACTTCCGGTTCTATGTAATTGGCCTGCATAACATCGAACGTTTTAGTCATCAGCTGACGAACATGTTCTGACGACAGGTTGATCTCATCGGCCTGAGATAGCTCCGATTTGGACAGCAGAGAAATAAGCAAAAATAGCAGAGCAATAAATCTGCACGGTTTCAGTAAAATACTTTTCATGAGTTTACCTTTAAAAATCCATTAGTAAGGGCTGGCTTAAACCAGTCCAATAATTGTTATTCGTGTAGGAACTAACGGATTCAGATAAAGGCGTTCTTGATTTTGAATTGTATACCAACGTCTTTCCACCCGGACAGGCGAAAACGACTTGATGGTTTTATTAAAAACCAGTCGACAAGAATAGGTTCGGTGAGTAAATAACTATTAGCAACGGCAACGCTGAACTTAGTTTCATCAATGCGCTCGAATTGCCAATTTGCCGACTGTTTATGATGCTCAAATTGACTTGCGCTTGAGTATAGTGAAGCCGAGACAGCAGTGTCGTCATTTGCCTGGGACGTAACGAACGCATCGGCTACAACGAGCTGAGTATTTGTTGTCGAGTCAGGGTTAGTAAAAAAAAGCCAGCAGAACACACACAACATTATTGCCGTAATTGTGATTTTTGCAGTCTGAAAGGCTTGTTTTTTGGCCGCATCAACCATTAACGTTTCTCACCCCCCGTCCTTTCACATAGCTCTCCACAGCGCTGTTAATTTCGTCTTTAAGCCACGCAGGCCCGTAGTCCGTCATATCGTTATGCCGGGATTCTGGTATTTTCTTAACGCATATACCGTATTTCTCACTCTCTTGCTGTGACGGCAACACCCCGTCGTCTGCAGGGTAATCGCTGCCGCGAATTGAGAGCACACCAATATCCTTATTGCGGGGAAGCGGAACGCGCCGGTGGTCAATCGTAATAACAGTTTCTATGTAATCCTTGCTTTCATTCGCAAGCCAGGACGAGATATCGCCGCCGTTTGAGTGGCCAATCAGCAGCAAGTCATTAAAATTGTATTTCGGGTAAGTTGGCTCGAGGTTGTGCTTAACGAAATCCAGCGTTTTAGCGCCCCTGCTCCAGTTTTCGCTTCTGGTTTCATAAAGATCACCCGATACAGACAGCGGCGGATCGCTCTCTAGCTCATGGCCAATAGCCACAACCATATAACCCAACTGGTTTAGCTGCTTAGATAAAAAACTGTACTTGGTATGCGAAACTCCGTAACCAGCACTAAGAAATGCTACCGAACATTTTTGAGCTTCACTACACTGTTCTTCAGAGGTGGGATATGAAATTTGTATAGGAATATTTCTGTCTCTGGACTCATCGTAAATCGTGTTGTTGGCAAAGCTAAATGAGCTGAACAATAAGCCTGCGAGTAATATGAGGAGTTTCAAATTATAGTCCTTTACGATTTGATTTCGTGTTCTTTAACTGTACTACGATTTAAAATCTATGTCTGCTTATCGCAGGGTACTAGTCTTAAAGCAGCTTCCTAAGTTTTTCAGTGCAACCATAAATAAAACGACCTCATTTTTGAACATCACTGACTTAAGTTAGCCCAGGTTTTCGGGGTTGTGCCAAAGCATTTTTTAAAAAGGCTCATGTCACTTTATTCATATAATCGCAATATCGTTCAATAACATATAGGCTAGCCGAGCTACTATAGCCCAAACATTCATTGGGAGTATATATCTTGATTAAACACTACACCGTTTTCGCTAAATTGATTGCAGTGGTAACCGTCGCATTATTAACGGCTAGTTGCTCTGCCAAGGGGATCATAAACTTACAAAGCGGCAATGCTCTGGCGTCGCAAACGTGGTTAAGTAAAGAAGAAAGCTTCAAAGTCCCCTTCATTTGGCATGACGGCCATATCATTATTGAAGTAGATGTTAATGATACGGAGTCTTTACGGCTCGCTTTTGATTCAGCTGCCGCTGCGACCGTTATTTTTGATACTCCCCGAACTCAAAAACTGCCGTTAGATGTGGAAAGACAGCTTGATCTTCAGGGCCGGCAAGTCAACGTGGTTAATAATGGGGTTATCCGAATTGGGGAGCTAGAGCTTTCAGAATTGACTTTTATTCACGTTCCTATTGAGCAAAACCCGCTCTTTAACGACTATGACACAGCTTATTTTGACGGCGCAATTGGCTACGACTTACTGAATCACTTCAATATAACGGTTCTTTTCGCGGAACAGTCGCTACAGTTTTCTCAAAAAGACACGAAAAGTGCGTTCAGCAACGAAAACAGCATTACTTTACCATTGTCGATTCATGGCAGAATTCCCTACATTGATGCCACAATGAAAAATAGAGACGGAGTTAGAACAAAATATGCTTTTGTCGTAGACACAGGCGCCCCTGACTATGTTTATTTGAATGAAAAATTGGCAGATGGCATAGAGTTTCCAGCGGAATATTTTGAAACGAAAACACAAAACTTTGACGGCAAACAGGTATTTAAAACGAGTCGCATCGACTTTTTGGGACTGGGCGATGCAGAATTTCAGAATGTAGCGGCACATGATTTACCGCATTTTAAAGACTCTCACGGAGTTGGTTTAATAGGCAGCGGGCTGCTTCGGAAATTTGACGTCCATTTTAATTACGAAGAAGGCACTATTACGCTCGTAAAAAATAAGCTGTTTAGTAATCAAACCTATATCGACCGCAGTGGCTTGGTAATGGAACCACACCGGATGGGAGGTCTCATAGAACAGGTAGCAGAAAATTCTCATGCAGCAGAACTTGGCATTACTGCACCAGCGATAATAAATGAAATTAACGGCAAAAAAATAACTGAAGACAACTTTGATGAGCTGCGCGCGTTATTAAGCAGTGATGAGCCATTCGTGAATCTATGCTGGAAAACAAGCGGCCGAACAGAATGCGGCGATTTAAAGCTAAAAGATCGCATCTCGTTATAACTGACTTTAGCTTTTACTAAGAAAGCCGCAGACTCTCTCATATTGATGATTTCGGCAATATCAGAAGTGGCCATCGAATGAGCTTTTAGGCATTTATAGTTTACCTAAAAGCTTATTTAACTCATTCAGCACAAGCTCAGGCTCATCGACCTGAACAAAATGGCCACTATTCTCTCTCAGAATCGCTTCACCTTGAGGGAATTGATTCACCCACTCGCTTTGATATTGTCCCCACAGTTCACGACCTCGCGCTGTCTCAAATGCGTTTGACGGTTGTTCTGCCACCTTAACACCTGCTATCAAGGTGACAGGTATATCACCAATCTCTGAAAAACCTATAGCCTCGGATTTATCCCAAATCACATCCAAAAAGCACCATTTCCCCTCGCCCATCGCGTAATCGTTCTTTTTGATTGCATCGATTTCATATTGTCCGCCTGAAGGATTTAGCTCTGTGACGATATCAACATCGCGAGGGTTTGCAGGATCAATCATAAGTAAAGCCGCAACGTCGCCCTTATGTTTAGCCGCAAAGTTTCTCGCTGTTACTCCACCAAGAGAGTGACTCACATAAACGAAAGGTCTGTCTATATTCAACTTGGTAAGCAACTGGTCAACTTCATTCACGTAGTCTGAAATACTCCGCTGTCCTGTGCAGGGGGCGGAGTTACCCTCACCCAGCCGGGAAAACCGTACGGCGGTTATTTCCTCTGGCAAATCACTCCAAATTGAGTCCCAGCCGGCCATTCCTGACAACGCACCCGCATCAAACAGAACGACTGTGTCACCACCTGCTTTTATCTCATATTCGATACGACCGCCATCCACTTCTATCATGGATGATGCACCTGCCTGAGCACTCAGAAAGATGAAAAGAAAAATACCTATTAGTTTTTGCACAGTGTTTCCTTACTGCGGAGTGCTAATGCCGCACTCACGGGATTGTTAGATGCAGCGCTTGGTTAAGCACTTTTCACCGTTAGTTTCTGCCAAATTTCCAGCCATCTTTTTTCAGCTATGCGCTTTCTAAAATCAACTGGCTTAGGTCTCTTGTTATTCAGCGTAATGGAGTAATTAAATAAAGACTCGACGCCAAAAGGGGCGACAATGGCGACCTCCCCATTGTCATCCAACGTAGCTCCGACAGCTGTTTCAACTTCAATCCAATAACTCATAGCATTTGAGGCTGACGTATATGGTTTATCCAAGTTCCGCTCATGCATTCTCGTTTGATTCTTTACCGACCAGGGAAAATCAGATATGCCGCTGAGCTTCTCTTCTATACCGCGATCTCTAGCCTTGGCGATATCTTTCGGATCGAAGTAGATTAAATCTATATCGTTAAGCGGCGTTGCAGATGAAAAATCATGCATCTTGTCCCAAGCGAGGTTGCGGACAAAGCCTGCAGCGAGACACCAGTCCGGCAGGCGCAGTTCAGCAGCCAAATAAAGTGCCTTCATGCGTTCCGAGTCTTCTTTTATCCATTTTTTGAGCTGTTCTTCGTAGTCCATTGGATGCCTGATATTTATATATTGTGCACACGTACTTAGTAACTCGCTCAATTACTCACGACATTCTACAAAACACTAATAACGCTAATTTTAATTTAGTTATGTAACTGACATTAAACGAATTAAAACCGCAATTCAAACACATACCCACGAACGGCTCCCCAGTACCGACTCTTAATACACCTTGCTCGACTAGCCGCGAAAGAAGCCATTCAGGCTATAGAAGCAGCATAAGTAAACGACCGACTTGCCCGAATGCCTGGGCGGCTAATACCAGTTGGCTATTTTTTGGCTTAGGTATTTTGGTATTGATTCCGATAACCACCTTTGTATGGACTCGCCTAAAGTTCAAATCCCTAAACGACAAATAAACTTTTCACCAGATTTTATCGTACTGCTAAATACATTTAATAATTTGAGGCAGTCATTAATGTTTGGACTTTTTAAGTCAGACCCTACGAAGAAAATGCGCAAAGAACTAAAGCAACTGCAAGAAAAAGCCATGGAAATGCAACGTAACGGAAACATTCGCGATAGTTCGCATATCAGTCAGCAAGCAGACGAACTCTGGAATAAAATTCAGGCACTGGAAAGCCAGAATAAGTAAGCTTGCGGTTTTGGGTTGCTAACTGGCAACCCACTTTCTCGAAAACCTCAAAACAAACTTGCAAACAGTAATAATTCTCATTATGATCTATCGCGCAATTACTTAAGCACTCTTAAGTGTTGCTTATACAGGTCTTTGCTTTTCCTCTCCCTGGAAGTGCAAATTTGTTCCCTAGCTGCGGCTAGGGAACGTTTTTGACCAAGACCATCATCAACACACTCTAAAGCTCGTATTCCACCTGTATACAAATAAACTGAAAACTTATTTCACCTTTACATTGAAACGCAAATCATTCTCATTTATGATCCTCCTCCGACATTTCACGGGGGTATCAATGAAACTGACAAAATGCTTTATCGCACTGACTCTGGCCGGTATGACAAGCACACCACTGCTGGCACAAGAAACACAAACAACAAACGAATCAGACTCAACTAGCGCTCAAGAAAACATAGAGCACATTAACGTTAAAGGCCGGGCTCAAACGCTCTACCGTCAGGACTCAAGCAGTGTCGCCACACGCACGAATACGCCCATTGAAGAAATTCCACAAAGCGTTCAGGTGCTGACCGAAGAACTGATGAAAGATCAGGCCGCCCGCCAAATAACCGATTTGTACCGCAGTATCAGTGGTGTGAATTCGTTCAGTTACTCAACTATTACCTTCCGCGGTTTCCGTCAGGATGACATTTTTTATGACGGTGTTCGTGGTGACCCCTTTAACGGATTCGCGGTTCCTCAGCTGTTCAACATTGGACAAATTCAGGTATTAAAAGGGCCTAGTGGTGCCATGTTCGGTAGCGGTCAGCCCGGCGGCGTTATTAACTACGTGACTAAAAAGCCAACAGCAACAACGGAGCGTTCCATTGAACTGGGACTCGGAAATTACGACTATAAGCGCGGTTCTGTTGAATTAAGCGGCCCGCTAACAGAAGATGCTTCTCAGCGTTACCGTGCCGGTTACTATTACGACAACGAAAAACCGTTTCGCTATAACACCGAACAAACTAATAAAATACTCGATTTAGGTTACGCTTTTGATGTAGGAAGCGACAGCGAGATCATTCTTCAACTAACCGACTACGAGCAAGATTACCAGGGCGCTCGCCTTCGCGGCGTGCCGGTTGATAACGACGGTAACTTTGTCACCGACCGTAAATGGAACCATAACGAAGCCAGCGACTTCCAAAGATTAGAAGCTACCGTTTATCAGGCCCGTATTAATCACGACTTCTCGCTTAACTGGCGCGGCGATTTAACCATTCGTCACTATGAAAACACCGAGCGTCAGAATTACCATGAGCCTCGCGGCCTGCTTGATGCCGATTTAAATCCTGTGGACGACCCGAGAGAGGCGGTTTACAGTCAACGACAATTCCGTAATCAGTATCGTGAAAACGAAGCCACCAGTGTTACAGGTAACTTAATTGGTGAACTCAATATTTCAGGTCTGGAACATACTGTGTTAATGGGAGCCGAAAGTTATACGGCAGACAACACCTTTATTGGCAACAACGCAAACCCTGGCGAAGTTCCCAATTTAGAGATCCATAACCCAGTGTACGGACTAACCTCGGGCCCCTACTCCACCGCATTGGAGAATGCGACCCCGAGAGTTACCAAAACTCAGCGCGACGGCTTTTACCTTCAGGATCAAATTGCGTTTAACGAAAAAGCGAACCTGTTACTGGGTTTGCGTTACGACCAGTTTGAGGACGAGACCAATGCAGCAGATTTTGATGACAGTGACTTAACCTACCGTATTGGTGGAACCTATGAATTTGCCGACTGGGTTCGGGCTTATGCGTTATACGGTACCGGGTTCTCACCGCAATCGGCCGGGGATCAAGAGCCAGAGGTTGGCGGTCCTTTTGAGCCGGAACAATCGGATATTACTGAGTTGGGCGCCCGTTGGTCATTGATTAACGACAGCATTCGCGTCGGCACCGCGGTTTATGAGATAAACCGCGAAAACATTTTGCAGGCAACCGGTGAAGTCAGCGAAGACGGTCGCAATGTTTTAGGCAACGTAGGCAAAGTGCGCAGCCGTGGGTTTGAAATTGATGTGCTGGGCGACATTACCGACCAATGGGTCATTAATGCTAACTATGCGTACAACGACGCAAAAGTGGTAGAAACCGTACCTGGCCAGGGTATTACCAACGCAGTCGGTGACCAGTTCGCAAACGCTCCTATGCACCAAATGGGTGTATGGACGCGCTATGACTTGCCTGCACTGAACTCCTCTATCAGCGGTGGTATGGATTACGTGAGCGAGCAAATAAGCTTTTCGAACCCCGCTCAACGAGTTAAACCCTACACAGTGTTTGATGTCAGCTGGCAAACTGAATTTAACCAGTGGTTAGTTCAGGTTAATATCAAAAACTTATTTGATAAGGAATATGCGTCAAGCGGCTTCTTAACCCGTACCGGTCACTTCCCGGGCGAGCCTCGTCGCATTTACGCATCGGTTAAATATCGTTTTTAAGGACTTTGCTCAATGACTAACCGCCAGTGGTTCAAATTTCATTCCTGGGCTGGCTTCGCCTTTGCGGGGCTTCTGCTGCTCATTTGTATCACTGGCGTTTTAGCTACTTTGAGTTACGAAATTCAATACCTTAGTGACGAAAAATACCGGGCTTTAGAAGAACGTGAAGGCCCGGTAGCCTGGAAAGAGCTAGAGTCTAATCTGAGCGAAAAATACCCTGAGAGCCATATTTTAGGGGCGCAGGTGCACTCGCAAAACTACCTCGCCGGCGAAGTCCGTTTAATGACCCCAAATGGCTTTCGCTTTGTTTATTTCGATGCAGCCAGCGGAAAATTGCTGGGAGAAGGTGGCTGGGGGCAAGTTTCACGCTACTTACGCGATATTCACATGTATTTGTCTATGGGTGGCGTCGGTAAATACATTGTTACCCTCACCAGCCTCCTGCTTCTTATTTCGCTTGTTTCCAGCTTTTATGTTTACCGCAAATGGTGGCGCGGATTTCTCGCGAAACCCGGTAAGCTCAGTTGGAAAAAACGAACGGAGTGGTCCTCTTGGCACAAATGGATAGGGCTTTGGAGTTGGTGGTTCATCGCTACTATTACAATTACGGGAATATGGTATTTAGCCGAACATATGATGTTCAATTTTGACATTGAGCATTACCCGACAGCACCAACAGTTGAGCATACCGAAGCGCAACAGCAACAAACCGCGCTTTCACTCACTGAACTCGTTAGTATTGCGCAAGCCGACCGACCAGATATGGACATTACCCGATTCTACTATCCGCACCAATACAACCAGCCCATGTCCTTTACCGGACAAAATGGTTCAATACTGGTGCGTGACCGCGCTAATCGAGTATATCTTGACCCAGTTACCGGAGAGGTTGCAGGAACTCAGTACGCCGGCAATTTAGGTATTGTTGCCAGAATTTCTGATACAGCCGACCCACTCCACTTTGGTGACTTCTCCGGACTACCCGTAAAACTTATATACGCCTTCTTTGGGCTCATGCTAGTGGCATTAGTCGCTGGTGGAATGAGAATGCACTATCTGCGGACTCAAAAGCGCGACCCAAACACCGCCAAATGGCTCGGAATTACCGGCAGTTTATCGCTTGTACTAAGCGTTGTAGCACTCATCTACACTACAGCTGTCTTCGACGAATACAGCAACACCTCCACGTCAATTTCGCCGCAGCTTGAACAGCTTAAAACCAAAAACTCTAACTACTCAGAGTAAATTTATTCCTTAACACCAAAACTACAAATGGTCGCAATCTGTACAACGCACAAAGTTTAGTGTAACTTAAAATAATTATCAGATAAGGATTCCAGCCATAGTAGGCTGTTTATTAAAGGGATTTTATGAAGAAAAAGTGGGAAGATTTAACCTTTTTACAAAAGGCGGTAGCTGGCGTTGTTCTAATGGCTTTAGCACTGCTTGCTCCCGAGTTTGCCATGCTGGTTCAATTTGGTGGCATTGAAGTCGCTTTCGCATTTTTACTTTTGTACCTCAAACCCACTTTGCTGTGGCTCCAGGCTAAATACAGCGAACTAGAAGCTAAACTCTTTACAGCTTATTTGTCGTTCACGCAAAGCGCGTCGACCAAACCATCTGTGTTTATTACCCAGGCAACATTCTGCTGCGCCGCGCTTGTACTCACGGGTTCAATGGCCCTCTCCTTCAGCTTTTTTATGCCCGCTCTCCTATTTAATTCTGTACTAATTTAATCCCCAGAAAAAGAGTTGGTGCTGTGTTTGTTGCTGAGCCAGAAAGGCGAAATAGCTGAGAGCTGGTGCCAGATGTTGTAGCCTCACCATGTCGGGGTGTCGAAGGCCAAGGATGGCCTGAGACAAGCGCACACGGACGTGCTCGTAGCGTCTCCGACATGGTGAGGCTACAACATCCAACCGGCGACCTGCTATTTCGACCTTACTCAAAGCCAGCAACAAAAAACCCGGCACGAAGGCCGGGTTTTGTTTAAGCGTTGGCCGTTATTACCAGCCAGTTTTCTCTGCTACAGCTTTGCCGATATCGGCCAGGCTGCGTACAGTTTTAACGCCTGCTGCTTCAAGTGCAGCAAATTTCTCGTCAGCAGTACCTTTACCGCCGGCAATGATGGCACCAGCGTGGCCCATACGTTTGCCAGGAGGAGCAGTAACACCAGCAATGTAAGAAACAACCGGCTTAGATACATTGTTTTTAATGTACTCTGCCGCTTCTTCTTCCGCCGTTCCGCCGATTTCACCAATCATTACGATAGCTTCGGTTTCTGGATCTTTTTCAAACAGTTCCAGAATATCGATGAAGTTAGAACCCGGGATAGGGTCGCCACCGATACCAACACAGCTAGACTGACCAAAACCAGCGTCAGTAGTCTGCTTAACCGCTTCGTACGTTAATGTACCTGAACGTGACACAATACCCACTTTACCTTTCTTGTGGATGTGACCAGGCATGATACCGATTTTGCACTCGTCCGGAGTGATAACACCCGGGCAGTTTGGACCGATCATGCGCACGCCTTTGTGCGTCAGATATTCTTTAACGTACAGCATATCCAGTGTAGGAATGCCTTCAGTAATACAAACAATCAGTTCGATACCAGCGTCTGCTGCTTCGATGATTGAATCTTTACAGAAAGGAGCTGGTACGTAGATAACTGAAGCAGTTGCGCCAGTTGCTTCTACAGCTTCTCTTACAGTATTGAATACAGGCAGACCTAAGTGCTCTTGACCACCTTTACCAGGTGTAACACCGCCAACCATTTGCGTACCGTAAGCAATAGCTTGTTCAGAGTGGAAAGTACCCTGACCGCCAGTAAAGCCCTGGCAGATAACTTTGGTATTTTTATCGATCAAAATGCTCATTATTGACCTCCTGCCGCAGCAACCACTTTATCGGCAGCATCAGATAAGCTCTCTGCAGCGATAATGTTCAGGCCACTTTCGTTCAATTTCTGGGTACCCAGTTCAGCGTTGTTACCTTCAAGGCGAACAATAACTGGAACTTTAACACCCACTTCTTCAACAGCGCCGATAATACCTTCAGCAATCATATCGCAACGTACGATACCACCGAAGATGTTAACTAATACGGCTTTAACAGAGCTGTCTGACAGGATAATTTTGAACGCTTCAGAAACACGTTCTTTTGTCGCGCCGCCACCAACGTCAAGGAAGTTAGCTGGTTCGCCGCCACTCAGTTTAACGATGTCCATAGTACCCATCGCCAAACCAGCACCGTTAACCATGCAACCAATGTTGCCATCTAGTGCTACGTAGTTCAGTTCCCATTTAGCCGCTTCTGCTTCACGAGCGTCGTCTTGTGACGGATCGTGCATTTCACGGATTTTAGGCTGACGGTACAATGCGTTGCTGTCGATGCCAACTTTCGCATCCAGACAGTGAACGTTGCCTTCGTCAGTAATAACCAATGGGTTAATTTCTAACAGTGCTAAGTCGTACTGTTCGAACATTTTCGCCAGGCCCATGAAGACCTTAGTGAACTGCTTAACCTGGTCTGGAGTCAGACCCAGTTTAAAGCCTAGCTCGCGACCTTGGTATGGCTGCGCGCCAACCGTAGGGTCAATTTCAGCTTTCAAGATTTTCTCAGGTGTTTCTTCAGCAACGGTTTCAATTTCTACGCCGCCTTCGGTTGATGCCATGAACACGATTTTGCGTGAAGCACGGTCAACAACTGCACCTAAGTAAAGCTCGTCTGCAATGTCAGTGCAGCTTTCAACTAAAATCTTAGCAACCGGCTGACCTTTCTCGTCGGTCTGGAAAGTTACTAAGTTTTTACCTAACCACTGCTCAGCGAATGCGCGAACGTCGTCTAAACTTTTCACTAATTTCACGCCACCCGCTTTACCGCGGCCACCAGCGTGAACCTGACATTTGACAACCCAAATGTCGCCACCAATACGTTTTGCCGCTTCTACCGCTTCATCAGCAGTGTCGCAGGCATAACCTTCAGATACTGGCAAACCAAACTCTTTAAAGAGTTGTTTACCCTGATACTCATGCAAATTCATGATGCTCTTCCGATTCGTTGAAACAACTTAAGCAGCTAAAGTGCTGCCTACCCGAATACCGCGCCGAATTTTAACCTGCTCGGCGCATAATTAACAGCCGCAAGCTAAATTGCATTGCGGCTGGTTCTCAGCGTCTTTAGATATCCAGGATAAGACGTTGAGGATCTTCTAATAACTCTTTCACGGTAACCAGGAAACCTACCGATTGTTTACCATCAATGATTCGATGGTCATAAGAAAGAGCCAGGTACATCATCGGTAAGATTTCGATCTTACCGTCTACCACCATCGCCCGCTCCTGGATTTTATGCATACCCAGAATAGCGCTTTGTGGTGGGTTCAAAATTGGCGTTGAAAGCAGTGAACCAAATACGCCACCGTTAGTGATGGTGAAGTTACCACCCTGCATTTCATCCATAGTCAACTTACCGTCGCGGCCTTTAATAGCCAGGTCACGAATACCGTTTTCCATATCCGCAATGCTTAGGCGGTCTGTGTCACGCAGAACTGGGGTTACCAGACCACGAGGCGTTGATACCGCGATGCTGATATCGAAGAAATTGTGGTAAACAATATCGTCGCCATCAATGGATGCGTTTACATCTGGGAAACGTTTCAGTGCTTCAGTTACTGCTTTTACGTAGAAGCCCATGAAACCAAGACGCGTGCCGTGAGTTTCTTCGAACACGTCTTTGTATTTCTTACGCAAGTCCATAATTGGCTTCATGTTGATTTCGTTAAACGTGGTCAACATGGCCGTGTCGTTCTTAGCTTGCAACAGACGCTCGGCTATACGCTTACGCAGACGTGTCATAGGTACACGCTTCTGCTCACGGTCACCTGAAACCTCAGGCTGTGAAGACTGCTGTTTGCTGCTGTCCGAAGACTTAGAAGACTGTGCTTTTACGTGTTTTTCCACGTCTTCTTTAGTGACGCGACCGCCCTTACCAGTGCCTTTAACATCACTTGGCTTAAGGCCGTGTTCACCAAGTAAACGACGAACCGCTGGACCCGCTACTTCGTTGTCACCGTCATCGTCCTTGCTTTCTGAAGAAGATTCGGATTTGTTCTCATCAGACTTGCTTGAACTACTGCCGGCAGACCCACCAGCTTCTACAATACCGATAACGTCATCAGCACCGACTGTCGCGCCTTCTTCGTGTTTAATTTCAGCTAAAACGCCATCAGCCGGAGCAACGACTTCCAAAACCACTTTATCGGTTTCAATATCAACCAGGTTCTGGTCGCGTTTTACCGCATCACCGGCTTTAACGTGCCAGGTAGAAACAGTGGCATCAGAAACAGATTCTGGCAGTTGAGGAACTTTAACTTCCATCTTCTCGCCGGAACCTTTTTTGTCAGAACCTTTGTCTTCTGAAGAATCAGATTCTTTTTTCTCTGACTTCTTGTCGTCGCCTGAGTCTTTATCTTCTGATTTATCGTCAGATGCCGACGCGCCGTCACCTTCTTCAATTTTTCCGATAACTTCTTCAGCTGTTACGGTAGTGCCTTCTTCGGCAGTAATTTCGCCCAAAACACCGTCTGCTTCCGCAACCACTTCCAGCACTACCTTGTCGGTTTCGATGTCAACCAGATTCTGGTCGCGAGACACTTTATCGCCAGGTTTTACGTGCCATGTTGCAATTGTTGCATCTGCAACAGACTCGGGTAATTGAGGAACTTTAATATCAATCGCCATGGTTCATCTTCACCTATTTAATGGTTAGCGCTTCGTCAACAAGGTTTTGCTGCTGCTTGTTGTGCTCTGAAATGTATCCGACCGCCGGTGCGGCTGACGCACTACGACCACGATAAGACAACTGAGCTCCTTTCGGAATTGCGGCCCAGAAGTGATGTTGGCTGCTATACCACGCACCCTGGTTCTGAGGCTCTTCCTGACACCAGACAAAATCTTTAACGTGCTGATAATCTTTCATAATTTCTGCCACTTCTTCCGCAGGGAACGGATACAGCTGTTCGATACGAATAATGGCAACATCTTCTTGTTCACGCTCGCGGCGTTCTTTCAGTAAATCGTAGTAAACTTTACCTGAGCAGAATACCACGCGTTTTACTTTTTTCGGATTCAGATCATCGATTTCACCAATCGCGTTCTGGAATCCATGATCCGCTAAATCATCCATTTCTGATATCGCTAACGGATGACGTAACAATGACTTAGGCGTCATAACAACTAACGGACGGCGAACCGGGCGTAAGTGCTGACGACGGATCATGTGGAAAACCTGTGCAGGCGTTGTCGGTACACAAACTGACCAGTTGTGATCAGCTGATAATTGCAGGAAACGCTCCAGACGGGCTGAACTGTGCTCAGGACCCTGCCCTTCGTAACCATGTGGCAATAACAAGGTTAAACCACATAAACGTCCCCATTTCTGCTCGCCAGAACTTAAGAACTGGTCAATAACCACCTGGGCGCCGTTTACGAAATCGCCAAACTGAGCTTCCCACATAACCAACGACTGTGGTTCAGCTGTCGCATAACCATATTCAAAAGCCACAACCGCGGCTTCCGATAAAACCGAGTCATAAATTTCCATTTGCCCTTGATCTGAACCTAAGTTGTTCAGTGGCATATAAGTTGAACCATCTTTCTGGTTATGCAAAACCGCGTGACGGTGGAAAAAGGTACCACGCCCGCTGTCCTGACCAGTTAAACGAATATGAGTGCCATCGTTAACTAAGGTGGCATAAGCCAAAGTTTCAGCGAAACCCCAGTCCATTGGTTTATCACCTTTCGCCATTTTCAGACGTTCTTGATAAACTTTTTCAACTCGGGAATTCAGCTTGTCTTCTTCCGGATACTGAGTGATTTTTTCACCCAATTCTTTCAGCTTATCTGCTGAGATTTTGTAGTCGTACTCAACGTCCCAGTCGTTTCCTATATAGGGAGACCAGTCAACAGAATGCTGACGCATAGGACGGTGTTCATCAACCACTACTTCGCCTTTATCTAACGCATCACGATAGTCAGACATCCACTGCTTAGCGGTGTCTTCATCAACTATCGATTTCTCTATCAGACGCTTACCATAAAGCTCGCGGGCAACGGGCTGCTTTTTAACTTTTGCGTACATCAGCGGCTGTGTTGCACTTGGCTCGTCGGCTTCGTTATGTCCATGACGACGATAACAAACCAAATCAATAACCACGTCGCGCTGGAATGCATTACGGTAATCAAGCGCTAACTGAGTGACAAAAACAACGGCTTCAGGGTCATCCGCATTAACGTGGAAAATTGGCGCCTGCACCATCTTGGCAATGTCAGTGCAATACTGAGTAGAACGCGCATCTTCCTGTTTAGAGGTAGTGAAACCAACCTGGTTATTCACCACTATGCGGATAGAACCGCCAACACGGTAAGCACGTGTTTGCGACATGTTGAACGTTTCTTGTACCACACCCTGGCCAGCAACAGCAGCGTCACCGTGAATGGTAATAGGCAGAACTTTTTTGCCTTCAGGATCTTTCAGGCGATCCATGCGCGCACGAACCGAGCCCATAACGACCGGGTTAACTATTTCCAGGTGCGACGGGTTAAATGCTAATGCAAGGTGGACATCGCCGCCTGGCGTTGCATAGTCAGAAGAGAAACCCATGTGATACTTAACATCACCCGAGCCCTTACTGCTGTCATGCTTACCGGCAAACTCGTCGAATAAGTCCTGTGGCTTTTTACCCAGAACGTTGACTAAAACGTTCAAACGACCACGGTGAGCCATACCAATAACAACTTCCTTGGCACCTTGCTCACCAGAGCGTGAAATGAGTTCTTTTAACAGCGGAACCAGACTGTCGCCACCTTCTAATGAAAAGCGCTTAGCACCTGGGAATTTTGACCCAAGATACTTTTCCATTCCGTCAGCGGCTATAAGTTCTTTTAAAATTTTAGTCTGTTGTTCTTTTTCAAACTTGGGTTTTCCAAGGACACCTTCCAACCGTTGCTGAATCCAGCGTTTTTCCTCGGTTGAAACAATGTGCATGTACTCGGCACCAATAGAGCCACAATAAATATTTTCCAGTGCTTCGTGAATATCACTCAGCTTCATTGTGTCTTTGCCAACAGCTAAAGAGCCCACATTAAACTCGCGTTCTAAGTCGTCTTTGCTTAAATCGTGGAAGTTTAATGAAAGGTCTGGAACGGTTTCCTGTTTCCATAAACCAAGAGGATCAAGGTTGGCGTGCTGATGGCCGCGGAATCGGTAAGCATTGATGAGCTGTAAAACTTTAACTTGCTTCTGATCTGCGGCAGTCGTGCTGCCTGTTTGAGATTGCTTGAGCTTATTCTTAGCGGCCTGGCGAAACTGCTCCCGGACATCGCTGAGTTTAGTATCAACAATGTGATTATCCTTCGGCAACGCATCGAACATTTGACGCCATTCATCACTGACTGCCGTCGGATCATCCAGATACGCCTCAAACATTTGTTCAATGTAGGCAACGTTACCACCGGCTAGATGCGATGTTTCTAACCATTCACGCATTACACCATCTTGCATTGCGTTTCCTTCACCTGAATAGATAAACCGTTTTTATAAAAAAATAGCCATCCTTTGTGGGATGGCCATCCACAACATCAACCGTTCAAATTGGCGCGACGATTTAACGAGTTAAACAGCGCGACTCAAAAGCATCGATTTGATGTGTCCAATAGCCTTTGTTGGATTCAACCCTTTTGGACATACGTTAACGCAGTTCATGATTCCGTGACAACGGAATACACTAAAGGCATCATCAAGTTCGTCCAAACGCTCGTCTGTTGCTGTGTCACGACTATCAATTAAGAAACGATAAGCGTGCAGCAGACCAGCAGGTCCAACAAATTTATCCGGGTTCCACCAGAACGATGGGCACGAAGATGAACAACATGCACATAAAATACATTCGTAAAGACCATCAAGCTTAGCACGGTCTTCCGGCGACTGTAGTCGTTCACGCGCTGGTGGCGTTTTGTCATCGTTGATAAGGTACGGTTTGATTTTCTCGTACTGTTGATAGAACTGGCTCATATCAACAATCAAATCACGAATGACCGGCAAGCCTGGTAGCGGACGAATCACAATTTTGTCTGATTTCAAAGAAGACAAGTGAGTGATACATGCCAAACCATTTTTACCGTTAATATTCATACCATCGGAGCCACAAACACCTTCACGGCACGAGCGGCGGAACGCCAGCGATGGGTCTTGTTCTTTCAATTTGATCAATGCTTCTAGCACCATCAAATCCTGACTGTCTTCCATCTCCAACGTGTACTCTTTCATGTGAGGCGCGTTGTCGACATCAGGATTGTAACGATAAATTGAAAATGTGTACTTTTTCATATTACCCTCCAACTTAGTAGGTACGAGCTTTCGGAGGGAAAGCTTCACGCAGTTTAGGTGCCATATTGACCTCCCGCGTCACCATATCTTCCTTTTCAGGACGATAAACAGTGTGTACTAACCACTTCTCATCATCACGATCCGGGTAGTCTGCACGGCTGTGAGCACCGCGGCTTTCTGTACGGAAGCTAGCAGCAACTGCAGTTGAGTAAGCCGTTTCCATCAAGTTATCTAGCTCAAGGCACTCGACGCGCTGAGTATTAAACTCTTTAGAGGTGTCATCAAGACGGGCGTTCTTAAGGCGTTCGCGAATTTCGCGCAGCTCAGCAAGCCCTTCTTTCATTGAATCGCCTTCGCGGAAAACCGAGAAATTAAGTTGCATGCACTGCTGCAGGTCTTTCTTAATTTGTGCCGGATCTTCGCCTTTTTGGGTGTTTTCCCAACGATTATAACGCGCTAGTGCAGCGTCAATGTCGTCGCTACTTGCTTCTCTGGCTTCTACGTTAGCCGCAAGAGTTTCACCCAGGTGCATACCGGTTGAACGACCAAATACCACTAGGTCAAGCAGTGAGTTACCGCCTAAGCGGTTAGCACCGTGTACAGATACACAAGCAATTTCACCACAAGCAAACAGGCCTTTAACATGAGATGTCTGACCATCGTCACCAACAGTCAGGACTTGTCCGTTAACATCCGTCGGAATACCGCCCATCATGTAGTGACAGGTAGGAATAACCGGAATTGGTTCTTTCACCGGATCAACGTGTGCGAATGTACGTGATAAGTCACAAACACCCGGCAAACGACTCTCGAGGGTTTCTTTACCCAGGTGATCCAGTTTCAGTTTAAGGTGAGTACCCCATGGGCCTTCACAACCACGTCCTTCACGGATTTCAGTCATCATAGCGCGTGAAACAACGTCGCGTGATGCCAAATCTTTCGCGTTTGGCGCATAACGCTCCATAAAGCGTTCACCGTCTTTGTTCAGCAGGTAACCGCCTTCACCACGACAACCTTCTGTAACAAGCGAGCCCGCTCCGGCAATACCGGTTGGGTGGAACTGCCACATTTCCATATCTTGTACTGGAACGCCTGCGCGCAGAGCCATACCAATACCGTCACCCGTGTTGATATGAGCATTGGTCGTTGAAGAATAAATACGACCAGCACCGCCGGTAGCAAGAACAACGGCCTTAGCTTTAACAAAGTAAACTTCGCCGCTTTCGATATCCATGGTGGTTACACCACAAACTTCGCCGTCTTGGTTCTTAACGATATCCAGCGCGTACCATTCTGAAAATACGGTGGTCTTTTTCTTCACGTTTTGCTGATAAAGCAAATGCAGTAAAGCGTGACCAGTACGGTCAGCGGCAGCGGCAGTACGAGCGGCCTGCTCGCCACCAAAGTTCTTCGACTGACCACCAAATGGACGTTGATAAACTTTGCCGTTTTCAAAACGCGAAAATGGTAAACCTAGGTTTTCCATTTCTAAAATAGCTTCAGGGCCAGCTTTACACATGTATTCGATAGCGTCCTGGTCACCAATATAGTCCGAACCTTTAACGGTATCGAACATGTGCCATTCCCAGTTATCTTCATGCGCATTACCTAGTGCTACGGTAATACCACCCTGAGCAGAAACTGTGTGAGAGCGTGTTGGAAACACTTTGGACATCAACGCGCAACTCAATCCCTCTTGGGAAATTTGCAGTGCTGCTCGCATGCCGGCACCGCCAGCACCAATCACCACTGCATCATATTCTAAAGTTTTAACAGTCACTTAAACACCCCACAGTACGAATAAGCCAGTGAGCCAAACAGCGATCAGACCAACGCTGAAAACCAGTTGGATAAAAGCTCTGAGACCGGACGCTTTCACGTAGTCTGTTGATACTTGCCAAATGCCAATCCAGCCGTGAATTAGCACAGAGGACAAGGCCAGCATAGTGAATACTTTCATCCAAATGTTGGCAAACAACCCACTCCACACTTGATAAGTTACATCTGGCGTAGAAAGGAAGAACCCAGCCATGAACAGTGAATATAGAACCATTACAATCGCGCTGGCTCTCAATAAAATAAAGTCATGAGAACCGCTACGACCAAAAGTAGCTGCTGCTGTTACCATAGCCAAACTCCTACTAATACGGAAAAGATCACAGAAAGAGCAATTGAGACAATTGCGCTGATTCTTCCGGAATCGAGTTCTTCCCAGTAGCCCATGTCCATTACTAAGTGACGCAGACCAATGATTAAGTGAAATCCTAGCGCTGTCAAAATACCCCAGCCAATAAATTTAGCGATAAAGCTGGTCATGATACTCTCGATTTGAGCAAAGCCTTCAGGGCCACTAAGTGACACGGCAAAAGCCCAAATTAGAAAAGCCAGAGAGAACAGCATAGCAACACCGGAAATACGATGCAGTATGGATGCTTTGGCAGCGGCAGGAAGCTTGATAGTTGATAAGTCTAAATTAACAGGTCTTTCTTTTTTCACGATAGATTGCCTTTTAATAAAGCACAAAAGAAATGCAATTTTCGTTTGCGCGACACAGAAACATGCCACCAATACGGCGCAAAGTATATCTAGCCAAGCTATTAATTACAACGACAAACTCAGATTTGAACGCTGACTAAAATACGCTTTACTACTAAAGTCTAACTTAAGGTTATAATTCTTCAATCTGAGTAATCTTTTCGTCATGTTTATTACGTATGTTTAGCTATAATTGGTTCATGTTCCCCGATTAAAATTGACATTTAAGGGCATGATCGAGTTAAATTAGCGCACTTTTTCAAAGTAGATAGCGAGGAGAATTCCTTATGGCTGATCGTAAAGCCACTTTACAGATTGACGGCCAATCCATTGAATTGCCGGTACTATCACCAACGGCAGGAAAGGATGTAGTTGACGTCCGAACTCTGGGAAAACATGGTTATTTTACTTTTGACCCGGGGTTTCTGGCTACAGGCTCTTGCGAGTCGGCTATCACCTATATAGATGGTGAAAACGGCGTTTTATTACACCGCGGTTACCCTATTGGTGAATTAGCAACTAAAGCAGATTATTTAGAAGTTTGCTACATGTTGTTGCACGGCGAAGCTCCTACCGAAAAGCAATACCATGAATTCAAAGACACCATTACTAAACACACTATGGTGCACCAGGGAATTCACAATTTCTTTAATGGTTTCCGTCGCGATGCTCACCCTATGGCAATGTTATGTGCCGTAACGGGGGCTTTATCATCGTTCTATCATGATGACCTGGAGATTCACGATGAAAACCAACGTTTACGCAGTGCTTACCGTCTGATTGCTAAAATACCGACAATTGCAGCAATGGCTTATAAATTCAGCATTGGTCAACCTTTCGTTTACCCACGTAACGACTTAGGTTATGCAGAAAACTTCCTGAACATGATGTTCTCGGTTCCTGCGGAAGACTACAAAATAAGCCCTGCGGTAGCTCGCGCTATGGATCGCATCTTTACTTTGCATGCTGACCACGAGCAAAACGCATCAACGTCAACAGTACGCCTTGCCGGTTCTTCTGGTGCTAACCCTTACGCATGTATCGCTGCGGGTGTTGCGTCTTTATGGGGACCAGCCCATGGTGGTGCAAACGAAGCTTGCTTGCGTATGCTGGCTGAAATTGGCTCTGTTGAAAACATTCCAAAATATATTGAGAAAGCAAAAGACAAAGACGATCCTTTCCGTCTAATGGGCTTTGGTCACCGTGTATACAAAAACACCGACCCTCGTGCAACGGTAATGCGTGAATCTTGCCACGAAGTACTGAAAGAATTGGATCGTGATGATCCATTACTTGACGTCGCAATGGAACTGGAGCGCATCGCTCTGGAAGACGACTACTTCATTGAAAAGAAACTCTTCCCTAACGTTGACTTCTACTCAGGTATCGTACTGAAAGCTATTGGTATTCCGACCAATATGTTCACCGTTATCTTTGCGCTGTCACGTACTGTCGGCTGGGTTTCTCACTGGCACGAAATGATGGGCGAAGAAAACCAGAAAATTGGTCGTCCTCGTCAGTTATATACTGGTTATACAAAACGCGAGTTTTCACCAATTAAAAAATAAATTGGTTTGAGTTAAGAAGGCGCTCGGTTGAGCGCCTTTTTTTATGCCCGCTCTTAATTAGTTTGAGTACATTGCTTTTCACACCTTACAGAACGTGCAACGAAGCCTTAAATTCTTTATACTACGTCGCATTTCGTTGGTCGCCAAAGAGAGAGCTGACAGACAAATTCATTTTCAACGTGCTTTAGCAGGTTGCAGATAATTACAGAGAGGCTTATGCAGCAAGTAGTCAATGTACAACAACCCATCATTACACCACGTAAATTCAAGGTATATCAGCATCGCCAGTTAGATAAAATTGAGGCGTTAAAGAAAGTTCCTGCTGACATGCGTTTTGAAATGAAAGTCGTCGCTAATGTACTGCCATTCAGAGTTAATGAATATGTATTTAACGAACTGATTGACTGGGAAAATGTACCCAATGACCCGCTGTTTCAACTGACATTTCCGCAAAAAGATATGCTGGAGCCTTCTGCGTATCAGCGCATGGCTGACCTAATGTCAGGCAAGCACACCACCAATGAGGTATTTGATTTAGCGACTCAATTACGCGATGAGATGAACCCTCACCCTGCCGGGCAAATGCAAATGAATGTGCCGCATGTTGACGGTGAACCTTTGCCAGGTATGCAGCATAAATACCGCGAAACGGTACTCTTCTTCCCGGCTCAGGGACAATACTGCCATTCTTACTGCACTTTCTGCTTCCGCTGGGCGCAGTTTGTTGGTAAGGCTACCCGCTTTAATTCAAACGACGCTGATCAATTGCACCGCTATCTGGCCCAACACAAAGAAGTTACTGACTTGCTGGTGACCGGCGGCGACCCAATGGTGATGCGCACGCGTAAGCTGGCTCATTATTTAGAAGGCTTACTGCAACCTGAGTTCGAGCATATTAAAACCATACGCATCGGCACTAAATCACTCACATTCTGGCCATATCGCTTTATCACCGACCCCGATGCGGACGATTTACTGCGTTTATTAGAGCGCTTAGTTGCTGGCGGCAAGCATGTATCGATAATGGCGCATTTAAACCACCCGAATGAATTGCGCACTGAAGTCTGTCAGGAAGCCATTCGCCGCCTGCGCGCTACAGGTGTTCAAATCCGCTGTCAGGCTCCTTTGCTCAAACACATTAACGACGACCCGGATGTCTGGGCTTCTATGTGGGAGAAGCAGGTACAACTGGGATTAATCCCTTATTACATGTTTGTCGAACGCGATACTGGCGCGAAACGTTACTTTGAAGTGCCACTGGAGCGTACCTGGGAAATTTTCCAAAAAGCGTATCAACAGGTTTCCGGTATTGCTCGTACCGTGCGAGGCCCTTCGATGAGCGCAGGCCCTGGAAAAGTAGAAGTTCAGGGGGTTACTGAAATTGCCGGTGAGAAAGTCTTTGCCTTACGCTTTATTCAGGGACGCAACCCAGACTGGGTACAACGCCCCTTCTTCGCTAAATACGACCCGGATGCCACCTGGCTGCATCACTTGAAACCAGCTTTTGGTGAAGAGAAATTCTTTTTCGAAGATGAGTATTCACAAATGTCGGCGATGGATTAACCATCGCCTGCCAGTTTTCGTGCCCGCTGCAGGTCTTCTTCGGTATCAATGCCTGTAGCTGGTGCGAGAATGGCTTCAGCGACATGAATACGCTCTCCGTGCCAAAGTACCCGCAATTGCTCTAACGACTCAAGCTGTTCAATAGGGCTTGGTTGCCACTCAACATAACGTCTCACAAACCCCGCCCGATAAGCGTAAATACCAATGTGACGATGGTAATGCTCAGTAACAACATCAGTCGCCCGATCGGCAGAAAAGTGCTCTCTGTCCCAGGGAATTGCCGCACGGCTAAAGTACAGCGCATAACCGGCAGCATCGGTAACCACCTTTACTGTGTTGGGGTTAAAAATATCTTCAGCGTCGGTAATAGGCACGGCCAGCGTCGCCATAGGTGCCTGTCGTTGATTCGCTAAGTTATCGGCAACCTGTCGAATAATTTCAGGTGGAATAAAGGGTTCATCGCCCTGCACATTAACCACCACTTCGTTTTCTGCCAGAGCTAATTGCTCGATAACCTCAGCCAACCGTTCCGTACCAGAGGAGTGTTCACTTGAGGTCATCATTACACGACCACCGAACTTATCAACGCCCTCTTTAACCCGCATATCATCGGTAGCAACTATGACTTCGGCAGCGCCACTAGCCTCAGCTCGCTCAACCACATGCTGAATCATCGGCTTTCCGGCTATATCGGCTAAAGGTTTGCCCGGCAAGCGGCTGGAACCGTAACGAGCGGGAATGACAACGGTAAAACTCATGAAGGAACCTTTTCTAACTCTTCTGAAGATAATTCGCGGGCCTTATCCGCTATAAGCACGGGAATATTCTCGTCTATAGGGTATGCAAGGCGTTCTCCGCGGCATACTAACTCGTTTTTATCCGAGTAATAAGTCAACTTTCCTTTACACTTCGGACACGCCAATATTGCTAATGTCGTTTTATCGATGGCCATTTTTCTTCCTTTCCAGCTCTGCCAATAAGTTAGTTTTCATCACTTCGGGCAGCTTCGCTTCAATTGTTTGGTAATACCAGTCAGCTTGGGCAAAAGGCTGGCATTTACCGGCATCTTTTTCTGTCATTAATATAGGGTTACCGGCCAGGTTAGAAAAGTCCTGTTGGCTAAAAGCGTGATGATCCGCAAAGCCCTGACGGTTCTCCAGTTCAATACCCTGCTCAATTAGCGAGTTAAAAAAGCGCTGCGGATAACCAATACCAGCCACTGCATTAAATTTGCTCTCGGTTTTTAACGCAATTTGCTCATTGTTATCAACCCGGTACCAGTTGCCTGGCTCTACATCCACAACATGCCGGGCGAATGCGTGGCGACCATAGTTAGAAATAACCCAGTCAGCGCCTTTCAGACGCCAGGGGCCTTCTCTTAATGGACCTGCAGGCAAAAGCCATCCGTTTCCGGTTCCTCGCTCAGCGTCTATCATAATTAATTCAATGTCGCGCTTAAGCCCGTAATGCTGCAGCCCGTCATCACAAATAATAACGTCTACTTTTGGATGTTGTTCAGCCATAAGCTTTGCGGCCTGAGCTCGTTTTGGCGCAATAACAACAGGGCAGCCAGTTCGGCGACGCATGAGCAAGGGTTCATCGCCAGCTTTCTCCGGCGAGTCACTCGCTGAAACGTCGTAGGGAAAAGGGCCTTTCGCACCGTAACCACGACTAATAATGCCCGGATTCCACCCTTCATCTTTTAGCCATTGGCTTAAGGCCACAACCATAGGTGTTTTGCCAGTGCCGCCCACGCTAATGTTTCCCACCACAATGACCGGAACATCAGCTTTATAGCTAGGCATTAACCCAAAAGCATAAAAACTTCGACGCAAATTCGTTACCAGCCAAAACACCAGCGACAGTGGTGCCAGCAAAAACAGTAAAGGGTGCAGACTGGCTTTATACCACTGCTTTTGAAGCCACATTAGGCGCTCCCGCTAAACTGCAAGTTATGCAGCTGAAAATATGCACCTTCCTGATCAAGCAATTGCTGGTGTGTACCGCGTTCAATAATCTCACCGTTGTCCATAACCAAAATCTCATCAGCATTTTCAATGGTTGATAAACGGTGAGCAATAACAATAGCTGTGCGGTTTTGACGCAAGGTTCCTAACGCATCCTGAATATGACGCTCGGACTCAGTGTCCAGCGCCGATGTTGCTTCATCCAATATAAGAATGGGAGCGTCTTGTAATAACGCTCGGGCTATAGCAATACGCTGACGTTGACCACCGGATAACATCACCCCATTCTCGCCCACCATAGTATCCAGCCCTTTTGGCATACTGTCGGTGAACTCAGTAACGTAAGCTTGCTCAGCGGCTTTAATAATGTCTTCACGCGATACATCTTGCGAAGCACCATAGGCAATATTGTTTGCTATGGTGTCGTTAAACAAGGTTACATGCTGAGACACCAGCGCAAACTGACGTCTTAAGCATTTCAGCTTATAATCGTTAATATTATGGCCATCAAGCAGAATGTTGCCCTGCTCCACATCGTAAAAGCGCGTAAGTAAGTTCGATATTGTCGACTTACCACTACCTGACCGCCCTACCAGCGCCACGGTTTTGCCTTGATCAACTTTAAAGTTTATGTGCTGAAGAGCGGGTTCATCATCTTTTTGATAAGAAAAGGTCACGTCATCAAAGACAATATCACCGGCTGCCCGCTCTACCACTCGCGAGCCTTTATCAACTTCAATCGGTTCGTCAAGAATCGCAAATACACTGGTTGCAGCCGCAATACCGCGCTGGAAATCACTGTTTACGTTAGTAAGCTGCTTTAACGGACGCAGCAGCATGATCATGGCGGTAAGTAACGTAGTAAAAGCACCGGCCGAAAGCTCACCCAGCATTTCTGGGAAACTGGCAATAACCAGAACCATAGACAGACTTAGCGAAGCTATAAACTGAATAACCGAAGTGCTTATAGCCCGGGTGTTCACCAACTTCATATTCTGGTTGCGAGTAATGTTGTTTATTTCCGAAAAACGTGTCGACTCACCTTCTTGACCCTGGTGCATGATCACAACCTTATGGCCGTTGATCATCTGCTCTGCAGTTGTGGTTACATTACCCATAGCTGTTTGAATACGACTGCTTACTTTACGGAAGCGACGCGAAACAACCCCTACGACTTTTGCAACCAGAGGCCCTATCACCAAAAATACCAATGATAGTTGCCAGCTTTGATAAAACATCAAACCCAACAAACCAACGACAAACGCGCCCTCTTTCACCAAGACCAGAACAGCCCGGCTACTCGCTTCTGCTACCTGCTGCGTGTCATAAGTTATTTTTGAAATCAAATCACCGGTTGAATGCTGGTCATGGAAACCAACCGGCAGTTTCATCATATGGTCAAAAAGCTGCTGCCGCATTTTAGTAACGACTTTAAAACCCACCCAATGCAGGAAATAACTGGAAGCAACATTCAAAGAACCGCGAAGGATGAAAATAAAAGGAACAAAGAGGGCACCGTAAAGCAATATATTAGAGTCCTGCTCTGTTAACCCATTATCAATTAAGGTTTCAATTTGGGATAAGAACAATGTATCAATGGCAGAGTAACCAATCATACACAGGATAGCAGCGATAAAAGCTGCCTTATAAGGTTTGATATAACCTAACAAGCGTTTAAAGGTCGTCTTTTTTTTAAGCTGAGAATCCATGTAGTCTCAAATAAGTCATTAACACTTTTGGTATTCTACCTGTTTTCAAAGGGTAACTCCAAACTCCATGTGTTGCCGTCACTAACAATAGTCAGTTGGCCGTTATCCCTGGTTCCAAACCAGGGCTTTTGAGTACGGGCGAGCCTTTCTAGTGTATAGCGGTGAGGAAAGTCATACCCACTATGCTTACCGTAGCTGATAATATAGACATCGGCATCAACCGCCTGTAACAGAGGCCAGCTGGTCGACGTTTTGCTGCCATGGTGCGGAATCAACAGAACGTTGGAGTTAGCTTCAGACTGTTCATGTAAAGAACTCAGCAATAATTGCTCTGCTATCATTTCAATGTCACCGGGCAGAAGAATACTGAAGTTTTTATAACTGATGCGTAGTACACATGAACGATTATTTTTACTTAACCGATTTGAGTTCTGATACGCAGGCGTTGGCCACAGAACCTTCCATTGCATGCTATTCCATTCACCTGTGTCACCTGCGCGGCAGGGTTTATCACTGGCATCTCCGCGCCACTCTAGCTGAGGATACCTTTGCATCAGAAAGTCTCTGCCGCCGTTATGATCTCTATCGCCATGGCTGATAAAAACCAGCTCAGGTCGCAAACCATGGTAATTTAGAAAAGGTTCAATAACAGATTCTGCAACACTGAAACCGGAGTTAAACTCAATACCGGTATCAATTAGCATGGCTTTGCCGTCTTTCTCTAGCACCACAGCCTGGCTTTGACCCACATCCAGAACATGAAGACGCAACTTCCCGTCCCGTTGATTAAAAAATAAATAAGCAGCAACGGGCAAGCATAATAATAAACCCAACCGATGCCAACTGCGGCTAACCGGCAAAAGCAGAGCCGCAGTAAGCGCGAACAAAGCAGCAAACCGCGCGGCACGAGTTATTGGCCATTGGTTCAGTTCCAGCCAATTAGCCGGGTACCCCTTTATAGCTTCCAACGCTGGGTTCAAATAGGTAACGGGGAGTTCGGATAATTGCCAGAAAAAAACAGCAAGACCAGAATCAAACAGCGCCAAAACCGTTCCTATTAAAGCCAGCGGCAATAACCAAAAGCTGATAACAGGTAACACCAACAAATTGACAACGGGAGCAAAAACCGAAAAGCCGCCAAACAATAAGAATGATAATGGAGACATCACCACCAGCAGCAGCCATTGAATTGACCAGAGGCTTTTTACCGCAGAGAAACGACCACGACTTTTGCTCCAGCGCCAACTGGCAAGAAAAAGTGCGGCAACGGCAGTAACAGATAACCAAAACCCGGGATCCTGCCAAGCGAAAACATCAACCGCTAGCACAGCAGCAACCACTCGTAGCAATAAACTTAGCGGATTTAACTTAAGATTTAACACAATATGCAGAAGAACCACCAGAAACATGGTTAAAGCTCTTACAGTAGATATTGAGAAATCTGCCAGGCCAGCATAACCACTTACCACAATTGCCCCGAAGACTAGCGACCCCAGCCGAATGTTTAGCCGCTCTCGTGTTTGTAAGCTGATGGGAAAACAGTGGAAGCAAAAACGAAAGAATAAAATAGCGGCGCCGGCAACCATCCCCAGATGCAATCCTGAAATGGCCAGACTATGAGCTAACCCCGCTTTTTGCCAGGTTTCGCGGGTGGCAGAGGTTAACAAGCTGCGTTCGCCAATAGTTAATGCAGCCAATATACCCGGTTCAGATAAATCAGCTTGTTTAATGTCATCAAAAATTTTCTGACGAAAACTGATCAAACTGGTAAGTTTTTCGCCGCCTTTAACTGTGCCTAAGGCATAAATATTATTGCGCAGTAAGTATTGCCGATATCGAAAACTCCCCTGGTTACGGTAGTCCGTTGCCTGTTTCAGCTTCACTTCCAGTTGCCAACGCTCGCCAGCTTTCGGCACCTGTTTATGGTGGCTGTTATACCAATTCAGTTGAACCCGGGGTTGCTGCCAGAATGGCAAAACTTTACCAGCCAGAACTTCTACCCTACCCGTCATACGCAAATGAAAAGGGTAGCGACGCGATATTTCATCTACGACAAGCGTTAATTGAGTTTCCCGGTCAATTAACTCGTTTGGTACAGCGCGTAAATTTTGCCAATAAAGGTTGGCATTAGCCCATAAAATACCGCAAAATAACACCATCAGTAGTAGTACGATGGTTCGCTGTTTTACTTCCCTCTGTCTAAAATAAAAAAAGGCATAAGCTATCGCCAAAAGTAGTAGAGCAATAGTTGAAACAATTAGCCAAAATTTAATGTCAGAGTGTAATGAAGCGGACAATATTCCGCTAATAAAGACCAGTAACCAACGATCCATCGTTGCTCCTTCCCTGGGGCAGTAACCGGATAGGTAATAAACGTCACATTATGGCCAGACGCTTCATTAAACGCTTAATGCCTGATCATCAAAAAGTGCGCGAATCCAAAGCGATTCGCTTATTCGGCAGCCTTCTGCACGATGCAAACTTATGGCATTTAAACCGACGGTCAGCTTCAGGCGCATTTGCAGTCGGTCTATTCTGCGCTTTTATACCGGTTCCTTTTCAAATGTTATTAGCGGCAGCGTCGGCAATTCCTTTTCGCGTTAACCTGCCTCTTTCGGTCGGGCTTGTCTGGATCTCAAACCCTATTACTATGCCGCCAATGTTTTACCTCTGCTATTTAGTCGGTAACGCCATATTGGCTGAACCCCCGCAACCCTTTGCCTTTGAAGCCAGCTGGGAATGGTTAATGCACAGCATTTCAACTATAGGCCCTGCATTTTTGCTTGGCTGTCTGGTACTGGGCACGTTATCCAGCTTTGTTGGTTATATTGGTATTCGCTTACTTTGGCGCCAGTCTGTGGTCAAAGCCTGGCGCCGTCGTAATCCTGAAGGCAATTAAGTACTTTCGTGCAGAGCCTTGGCGGGTTCAACTTTGACCGCCCGCCAGGCAGGATAAATAGTAGCTAACAGACTCATTAGCAGCGCCACACTGGCGACTAAAATAACGTCGCCCCAAACCCATTCAGAAGGCACCTCGCCAACAAAGTAGATATCGTTGGAAAGCACTTTAAAGTGAAACCAGGATTCAAGTGTCAGCATAATATCAGGTAGAAACTGCGCCAGAAGTATTCCACAGGCACAACCAATAACGACCCCATAAAGGCCATTCATTAGCCCTTGAAATACAAAGGATTGCAGTAAGGACTTGTCTTTCATGCCCAGAGTTTTCAACATAGCAATTTGGCTGCGCTTTTTCGCTACCGTCATAATCAGCGTTGAAACAATATTAAAGCAGGCTACGGCCATAACCAGAATCAAAACCAAATACACGACCCAGCGCACCAACTCAATATCACGATATAAATGGCCATGACTTCGGGTCCAGTCATCCAGATAGACTAATTCTGGCAACTGGTTACCTATTTCCCGGGCAACCGCTGGAGCCGAAAAAACATCCTTTAACCGCAAGCGTACCGAACTGACATCACTAGCAAAACTCAATTCATTCTTAGCCGTTTCCAGAGAGACATAGGCATTTTGATAATCGATTTGCCCACCAAATTTAAACAATCCAGTGACTTCCAGTCGCACCCGTTCTGGAGAACGAAATCCTCGTTCAGACTTTTCCGGCGTTAACAAAGAAACGGAATCGCCAACGGCCAAGCCCAGCTTTTCGGCTAAGCCAGCCCCTAACAACAAGCCGCCCTTATGTTGCCAGCGTAGCCAGTCTTCGTTGCTTACATAGTCGGATAAAGCCGATACGTTTTGTTCCTGCTCTGCAGATATTCCCCGAACCTGAATACCATGAAAAGTTGACTGGGTCTGCACCATAACAGTGGAATTAATTCCAGGAGCCGCAGCTATAACTTCAGGGTGTTGCCGGGCGATTTTCGCAATCTCATGCCAGTCTTCCAATGCACCTTCTACCGCACTGTATTCAACCTGAGGAACAACAGCCAGTAGCCGCTCCTGTAGCACCTGATTAAAACCGTTCATCATCGACAACGCCGCAATTAAAACCGCACATCCGAGCGCTATACCAATAGTCGATGACGCCGATATAAAAGACAAAAAACCCTGCTTTGCGGTACCTTTACGAAAGCGGCGGGCAATTAACCAGGCAAGCTGCATTAGTCTTGCTCCTTACGCAAAATTCCATTTTTTAAAACTTCTACGCGCTGCAGTTGCTCAGCCAGCTGTAAGTCGTGAGTGACCACAATAAAGGCCGTGCCCATTTCCTGATTTAGCTCCAGCATTAACTGATAAATACTCTCAGCCGCTTCACCATCAAGGTTACCGGTCGGCTCATCAGCCAGCACAACCTGTGGTTTATTCACAAAAGCCCTGGCTATAGCAACCCGTTGACGTTCACCGCCGGAAAGCTGTGCCGGACGATGCGACAACCGGTGCTCTAACCCCACGCGTACTAAAAGCTGCTCAGCCTGCTGTTTAGCTTCCGCCGGGCTTTTACCGGCTATCAGTTGCGGCATGGCAACGTTTTCCAACGCTGAAAATTCCGGCAATAAATGATGAAACTGATACACAAAGCCAAGGTTCTGGTTACGCCACTGCGCCAACTTGTCGGCTTTCCAGGGCGTCATTTCCTGATCTTTATAAAACAATTGGCCAGATGAGGGTTTATCCAGTCCACCCAACAAATGCAGCAAGGTGCTTTTACCCGAGCCTGACGCTCCGACTACGGCAACCATTTCTCCGGCTTGCAGCGCAAAATCAATGTCTTTTAAAACGGTAACCTGGTCGCCCCCGTCCTGATAGGATTTACTCAATTCTTTGCAACGCAACAGCGCGTCAGTCATAGCGTAATGCCTCCGAGGGTTGAACATGTGCGGCTTGTGATGCGGGATATAGCGTTGCCACCAAAGTTAAGGCAATTGCAGCAACAGCGGTAATAATAACCTGAGACACATTAATGATAATTGGCAGGCCTTCATCTGATCCGGCAAAGATCTGTGCACCGAATAACGCCAGAATATCATTCAGGTAGCAACTCAACACCAGCCCCAGAATAACGCCAATTAGTGAGCCCAGCACGCCATTATAAAGCCCCTGCAATAAAAATACCGTGCGTATCCGTCCGTTAGATAAACCCAAAGTTTGTAATATGGCGATATCATGGCGTTTGTCGTTTATCACCATAATAAGAGCCGATAAAGTATTAAACGCCGCAACCGCAATGATTAACGCCAGCATCAACCACATCATGCGTTTTTCCATGCCCACAGCTTCAAATAACTGGCCGTAATTTTGTCGCCAGTCGCTTATCGTTAACTGTGTTTTATTGCGCAGGCTTTCTGCCACTTGGGGAGCTTTAAAGGCGTCATCTAAAAATAACTGCAGCCCACTCACTTCTCCTTCAGGTAACCGAATTAAACGAGCCAGGTCACTGCCATGGGCAAAAACAACCGATTCATCGACCTCAGACCCCATAGAAAAGAACCCGGTGACGACAAAGCGGCGCTGCGACGGAACCAGTCCAAAAGGTGTATAAACCCCGCCCTGCGCTGCAATAATACGAATGCTATCACCAACGGTTATTCCTTGTTTCTGCGCCAGCCGCTGCCCTATCACTAAGTGATAATTCCCCGGCGTCAGACTGAGCCAATCGCCGACAACCATTTTATCTTCGAGCGAAAGAGGTACCTCGCCCACATCTGGGTAAATGCCCTGTATATTGGCTACCGACATCTTTTCTGAAAATTGCAATATGCCCTGCGTTTGCACATACGGCATTGACCCTTTAATGGCTTCTAATTCAGGCAATTGCTCCTGTGTTTTACGCCAGTTTGACAGTTCCGTAGTGCTGTCGGCATCGGTTAGGGTCACCTGAGGAACAGCGCCCAGAATGCGTTCTTTCAATTGGCCTTCAAAACCGTTCATAACCGACATGACAACCACCAGAGCCATAACCCCAAGGGCAATACCGGCAAAGGCAAAGCGGTTGATAAAGGCGGTAAACGCAGACCCCTGCCTTGCCCTACTATAACGCAGGCCAATAAACAGCACGACCGACTGAAACATATACCCTCAATTATTTGATGGTTGCTAATTCATAACGAGCAAGGATAATGAGTTGTATTGAGCCTGACAACTAAAAGCCGACACAATGACGCAATCGCAGACATCAATGACATCACCAATCGGAGATTTCTTCACCGTAAGAGATCGTTTCCCGGTCAATTTAATTGCGCTGGAGTCGGCTGACAGTACCCCTGACGAAGACGCGTTTATTGCAGAAATTCCGGAACTGTTCACGATTGCGTCCAGTATGGCTGAAAGTGACCAGCAGCAACTGCAAAGTATTAAAGTTGAACAGTCGTCAGGCAGCGCTCTGGTCGCCTTTCTAGAACAGCAACACAAACGCATGAACATATTGTTGGGCTACATGCTCCGCAACGAGGATGATCCGGCTCACCGCTTTGAAGGCGTCGAATACGGTGGCGGTGGTATTCGCATAATAAATGACTCGCCACTAACCGAAGGTCAGACATTCCAGGCCAAACTGTTTTTTAAAGAAGAGGCCCTGGCAATTTATTGCTATCTGACAGCTGAAAACTCAGAGCCAGAGGAAAGCGGTGAGACTTACCTTTGCACGCTGAGCTTTGCTCAAATTCGCGAGGAAGATCAGGAGCTGTTAATTCGGGCCAGTCTTCATGCCCAGAGTCGTCAGCTTAAAGAACGTTCAAAGCAACGCCGCGAAGAAAAACAAAACGACAACCTGTCATCCAAATCCTGATTGATTTCGGTATAATACCGACGTTTTTCCAAACCAGTTGAGTAGTCATGACTAAGGCATCTGTATTAAGACCCCCTTTTCCTCCGGCAGCAAACAAAGACCTTACCTGGCAGGAGTTGCATGGCAGCTCGCCGGCAATGGCGATAGCCAGGCTAATTGACGCCACGCCCGGGCGGGTTTTAATTGTCACCGCAGATGCTAACCAGGCACACCGGTTAGAACAGGAAGTGAAATACTTTGCCGGTGAACACACCGAATACCATGACGACATTACGCTGTTCCCCGACTGGGAAACTTTGCCCTACGACAGCTTTTCACCGCATCAGGACATTATTTCTGACCGACTCAGCGTGCTGGCACGCCTTCCCGATGCCAAGCGCGGGGCACTGATTGTCAGCATTAATACCCTGCTGCACCGAATTGCTCCAACCTCTTTTGTGCAGGGGCAAGCGTTACAAATTGAAAAAGGCCAGCAACTCGACAGCCTGAAGCTGCGACAACAGCTTGAAAATGCCGGTTACCGGCATGTTAATCAGGTAATGGAACACGGCGAGTTCAGCGCCCGCGGTTCAATCTTAGACTTATACCCTATGGGCAGTCAGACACCTTACCGGCTCGACTTTTTTGACGACGAAGTCGATACCATTCGGCCGTTTGACCCTGAGACTCAGCTATCAAAAGATCCAATAGACGGCATTAATTTACTGCCCGCACACGAGTTTCCACTGACAAAAACGGCGATTGAACGCTTTCGCGCAAATTACCGTGAGCATTTTGAGGCCACCACTGAGCGTGAATCGGTGTATCAGCAAGTCAGCAAAGGCCAGTTACCCGGTGGTATAGAGTACTACCTTCCGTTATTTTTTGAAGAAACAGCCAGCTTGTTTGATTACCTTCCCAACGACACGGTACTGGTTACTTTCGGCAATATTCAGGCGAGCCTAGAACGGTTGTGGCAGGATATTAATCACCGCTACGATCAGCGTCAATTCGACCCTTTGCGGCCATTACTGCACCCCAATGAGCTCTTTCTTCCGGTCGATAATATTCACGCCGGTTTCAAACAATACCGCCGGGTGCGCGCCAATGTGCCTGCAGAAATGGCACAACCCGGTCCGACGCCGTTTTTGACAGAAGCAGTAACGGAAATAGCAGCTGACCATCAGCAAAAACAACCCTTTTCCAAGTTAAAGGCGAAACTGGAACAGGCTTTGGCAAAGGGTGAAAAAGTTCTGCTCTCAGCCGAAAGCGCAGGCCGCCGCGAAGCCTTGCGTGAAATTGTCAGCAAGCTTGGTTTTCAGGTAAGACTTTGCTCCGGGTTGGATGAATGCCCAACCCAACAAATTGGGTTAATCATTAGCCCCATTATTAATTCATTTTATTTACCAGACGCCAAACTTTGGTTTATTACCGAAACCGAATTATTTGGTAACCGCGTGGTGCAAAGCCGTCGACGTCAGCAAAAAGCCACTGTCAGCGCCGATACGCTGATTCGCAATTTAGCAGAGCTGCAAGCCGGTCAGCCGGTTGTTCACCTGGACCACGGTGTTGGTCGTTATCAGGGACTGACGACACTGGATGCCGGGAATGTCACCACCGAATTTGTCACCATTGAGTACGCTGGCGGCGCCAAGCTCTACGTTCCGGTCGCCAACCTTAACGTTTTAAGCCGCTACAGTGGCGGTGAAGAAAGCCATGCTCCGTTAAATAAGCTGGGGAACGATACTTGGGACAAGGCCAAAAAACGAGCTGCGGAAAAAGTTCGTGATGTTGCGGCTGAACTGCTCGATATTTACGCCCGCCGCGAAGCGAAGCCCGGTTACCCATTTAATATCAACGAAGAAGATTACCAACGTTTTGCCGCCGGATTTCCGTTTGAAGAAACCATTGACCAGCAGGCTGCAATTGATGCGGTTAAGCAGGACATGCAGCAGCCCCGCGCTATGGACAGACTGGTCTGCGGCGACGTGGGCTTTGGTAAAACCGAAGTGGCAATGCGCGCAGCCTTTATCGCGGTTAATGAAGGCAAGCAAGTGATGGTGTTGGTTCCGACCACCCTGCTGGCCCAGCAACATTATGAAAACTTCAGTGACCGTTTTGCTGAGCAGGCCATTCGGGTTGAAGTGCTGTCGCGCTTTAAAACCGCAAAGCAGTCAAAAGGTATTCTTGAAGACTTGTCCAACGGTAAAGTCGATATTGTCATTGGTACCCACAAGTTGCTGCAAGACAATGTGAAGTGCCATGACTTAGGCCTGCTTATTGTCGACGAAGAACACCGCTTTGGTGTAAGACAAAAAGACACCATTAAACGCCTGCGCGCTGACGTAGATATTCTGACGCTAACAGCAACACCGATTCCGCGTACCCTTAATATGGCCATGAACAACATTCGTGACCTGTCAATTATAGCCACGCCACCAGCGAAGCGACTGGCAGTAAAAACCTTTGTCCGCGAATACGACGAGCCAACGGTTCGTGAGGCTATATTGCGTGAGATTCTGCGCGGCGGTCAGGTTTACTTCTTGCACAATAATGTCGACACTATTGAGAAAACCGCGGCTGATATTGAAGCTCTGGTTCCGGAAGCGCGAGTTGTGGTTGCTCACGGACAAATGCGTGAACGTGACCTTGAACGTATTATGTCGGACTTCTACCATCAGCGATTTAATGTTCTGGTCTGTACCACCATTATTGAAACCGGTATCGACATACCCAGCGCCAACACCATCATTATGGATCGCGCCGATCACCTGGGTCTGGCGCAGATGCACCAGCTGAGAGGCCGGGTTGGACGCTCCCATCATCAGGCTTATGCCTATTTATTAACGCCACACCCCAAACGCATGACCAAAGACGCGCACAAACGACTTGAAGCTATCTCTCAACTTGAAGACCTGGGTGCCGGTTTTATGCTTGCAACTCACGATCTGGAAATTCGTGGTGCCGGTGAGCTGCTGGGCGATGATCAGAGTGGCCAGATTGAAAGCATTGGTTTTACTTTATACATGGACATGCTGGAGCAAGCGGTTAAAGCTTTAAAAGAAGGCAAAGAACCTGCGCTTGCGCAACTGCTACACGAACGTGCTGAAATTGACTTGAAACTGCCGGCACTTTTACCCGAAGCTTACATACCAGACGTCAATAATCGTTTAAGTTTGTATAAGCGAATAGCCAACTGCGAAACCAGCAAAGAGCTTGATGATCTACAAGTAGAATTGATTGATCGTTTTGGCCTGTTACCGGACGCCGCGAAAAACCTGATTCGACAAACACAACTTCGCAATAATGCTGAACAGTTAGGTATACGCAAAATTGATATTGGTAATCAGGGCGGTATTATTGAGTTTGCCGACGACACGAAAATTAACCCCGAGATAATTATTGGGTTAATTCAAAAAGCGCCCAGCTATTATAAGCTGGACGGGCCAAACCGTTTACGTTTGAGTCAACCACTGGAAGATACTCAAAGCCGCTTAAAACTGGTAGAGTCTCTGCTAGACGAGTTTGCAGAACAATCTCAGGCGGCGTAACACAGGAGTGAATAAATGGCGCTGGTACATCGGGGTGTAAAATCGGTACTGGGTTTAGCAACCGCATTAACGGCTTTAATGTCTGTAAATGCTGCGGCTCAAGCAAATAAAGATTATTGGCGCTGGTTTGAAGTTGAAGTTCTGGTCTTCAAACAAACCGCTACCGATCAGTCCGGTGAAAACTTTTCTTTAACCATGCAGCCTATTGCGGTTAATAAGAGCCGGGATTTATTGACGCCTCACTACAGCCAACAAAACCGCTCTCTTCGCAGCGCGCTACCTGTTTGCGAAGCATTTTCTGAGCAAAACTGGCAAATTGATGTTGCCTGTCGGTATGACAACGAAGACCAATGGGTACCCATTGCCGGTAACCCATTCGCCCCGGAACATAGGTTATCTGAAATGGCCTCTACTGAGGTTGTTATTGATGGCCCCGGTGGCAACATAGAACAAGCCTCGCAACCGTTCCTGATGCCTGCGGACGCCCTCGAACTCTCTCCAATCAGAACCGAACTCGAGCGCAAAGGTCAGGCTAAATCGTTGTTGCATCTAGCCTGGAGACAACCAGTTTTTACCCGGGGTGTCGGTCGTAGAATGCGCTTATTTGGCGGCAAAAATTATGGTAACGACTTCTTCTATAATGGTTTTCCCAAAGAGCAGGAGCAACTCGATACACCCCTGTCCAGTGCTGGCCAGGAGCAGCGTATGGATAATATCCAACGCCTGTTCAGCGTTATTGAATCAGGCACCGACCCTTTTATCAGCCCGGAAGATAATACCCCAGTTCGCCCGCCTCTGACGGCGGCTGGAAATCCTCAGCTTGCCTGGGAATTTGACGGCTTAATGCATATTTTTCTGGTCGGTAACTATCTGCATATTGACGGTGAGTTCAACTTACGCGAACAAGATGAAATCAAGCGTCTTGCCAACGACTTAGAAACTCAGGCGGCTTATGCTCTTAATGGTGCGAGTAAACAAACACCTTATTTACGTAGCTATTATTTTTCTCAGTTACGACGCGTTATCAGTCACGAAACACATTACTTCGATCACCCTAAACTCGGGGTTGTCGTTCAAATTCGCCGTACTGACTTATCGGCTCCAAGATACTAATAAGTTACGAGGCAATTATGGAAAAGTACGAAGAGCTGCTGCTGGCCTTAAGAAAAGTTATTCGCGCCATCGACTTATACTCTAAGCAGTTAAATAAGTATTCCGGATTAACCGCGCCTCAGTTATTAATTTTGCGTGAAATAAATGCGGCAAACGGTATAACCGCCAGTAAGGTTGCACAAAATATCAACCTAAGCCCGGCAACCGTCTCTAATGTCATAGAACGCCTTGAACATCGCCAGTTAATCCACAGACACCGTAATGAACAAGACAAACGCCGTGTGTCTCTGTATCTCACTGAGCAGGGTCTGACTCTGCTGGAAAAAGCGCCACAGCCGTTGCAGGAAGATTTCATAGAAAAGTTTCAGGCACTGGATGAATGGGAGCAGTCGTTGCTGCTTTCGTCAATGCAAAGAATTGCCAATATGATGGATGCGGAACGTCTCGACGCCGCGCCCGTACTTGAAGTTGGAAGCTACCACAAACTGGACCACTAACATGCACAAACGACTACTTAGCTTATTACCAGCTCTGCTTTTATCAGGTGCTGCAATTGCAGAAACCTGTGGAAGTGATAAAGAGGTTATTCCTATTTCACAGGTGCAGGGAGAAAGTAAACAGTCTCCAAAGGTTGGTAAGCAAGTAACCGTGCGCGGTATTGTTACCGCAAGCTGGCAGCCGTCTGAACAACTTGGCGGCTTTTTTATTCACAGCTTATCTGAAGACATGGATGACAACCCTGCGACTTCAGAGGGCTTATTTATAGTCACCAATAAGCAGCATTCGCAAGTTAATAACGGTGAATGGGTAAGAGTGACGGGACAAGTTGAAGAGCGTTCCAAATTAACCTCGTTAATAGAAGTGTCCAATATAACAACCTGCGGTGATGCAAAAGCTCTTCCTGCGACAACTGAGCTGGGACTTCCATTTGAGTCACTGGACGCACTTGAAGCTTTGGAAGGTATGCCTGTCATTTTATCCGCTACCAAAGGTGAGAGCCTGACAGTTTCCGGAAATTACAATTACCCTCGCTACGGTTTTTTCGATATTTCCGCCGGGCGCTTATGGACGCCGACCCAGGTCGTTATGCCGGGAAAAGACGCGAAACTTCAGGCACAGGAAAACGAATTGAACCGCTTGCAGGTTGATGACAACAGTAATGTTATCAAGCCACGTCCTCTGCCGTTTTCGGAGCTTCAGCATGGTGAACAAAGCAGTTTGCGTTCCGGCTCTACCATAAAAAGCTTCTCCGGTATTATCAGCCAGTTCAATAACCGTTACCGAATTCAGCCAACCGACGACTTAGAACTAGAAACACCGTCGGTGCAACCGCAACTGGCAGAGAAGTCAGATAAGGCCCTGCGCATCGCCAGTTTTAATGTACTGAACTTCTTTAATGGAAACGGTGCCGGACAAGGTTTCCCCACTCCCAGAGGAGCCGATACGCCTGAGCAAATGCAACGACAACAGAAAAAAATTGTTGCCGCACTAACAGCTATTGATGCTGATGTTATTGGCTTAATGGAAATTGAGAATGACGGATTTGGTGAGCGCAGCGCAATAATGCAACTGGTCAAGGCACTGGAGAAAGCATCAGGAAAAGATTACGCAATAGCTGAGCCGCGTGCCGAAAAAATTGGAACAGACCAAATTACTGTCGGTATTATTTATCAACCACAGCGTGTAAAACCAAGTTCTCACGCGATATTTACACGTCAGGGCCCTTTCTCCTGGGGAAGCCGCCCTCCTCTTGCGCAAAGCTTTATCGATGCCAACACCGATAAAGAATTCAGTGTTGTGGTAAACCACTTCAAGTCGAAGGGCAGTTGTCCGGAAGACTCCGAAAGCCCAAACAGTAACCAAAATGATGGCCAGGCCTGCTGGAATGACTTAAGACTTCAGTCCTCGCAAGAATTAACGCAATGGATTCAGAGCGAGTCTTTAGAAAACCCGGTATTACTGGGTGATTTTAATGCTTACTATCAGGAAGACCCGGTGCGTTATTTTGCTGACAATGGTTTTTATAACCCTTCAGGCGCAAAAGAATATTCTTACGTATACGACAGTCAGGCTGGGGCTTTAGATCACATTTTTGTTGCAGATTCACTTAAAGACGCGATTCAGGAGGTGTATCACCTACCCTTTAATGCTGACGAACCCCAGGTATATGATTACCGCGATGAGGCGTATTTTGTAGAAGGGCCTTTCCGCTCTTCTGACCATGACCCACTAGTACTGGACTTAGATTTTTCCGGCTCGGGCATGTAGGCATTATCGGTTCCGAAGTGAACCTCGAACTCAACACCAATTAACCACTGGCCGCTACGCTGCTCCGTCATAAGATTGCGAGGCCAGTGGTACCCAGCCCAAGTTTCCACAAAAAACCAGTCCCGCAGGTATCGCTGACGATTAAGAAATCGCAATCCATAGTCCTGAACTGGCACCTCGTGATCTGTATTGCCCTCGATCCAGGTTTCTGTCGCCCAGGCTTTTTCTTCACCATATAAATGGTATAAACGAGCAGTACTGCTCCAGCGAACACCGTCCGTTTCTTCTGCAAAAGTACCTTTAGAAGCCCACCTTAATAACCAGGTGTCAGTTAACGTAGCTTCATAATCCACTTTCTGCGCAACACCAAAGCCGTCGCTATCGCGCCAAAAAGCCGAAGACTGCATACGAACTTGCTGATTACCTGAAAAAACAAAACCGGTCATATAACGGGCTCTGACATAGGTATCAAGCCGTAATCCACCACGTATACCTATACTGTAGGATACTCGATGCGCTTCATTAATTTCAGGATCGAAACCTAAGCCCACTAGCCACTCTTCGTCTGACTGTGGGGAACGAATAACTGAGGGGCGACCGGTTGAGTCATCATCCAGAAACTCATTTTCATCAACCCGGCCAATGAAAGCTGAAACGTTTTCTTTTAGCTTAGGTAAGGTTACCCGGGCTCTGAAACGCGACTTAACTTCAAAGCCATCGTACTGATCCCATTGCGGCGCAACCGAAAGCCGCCCATAAGAGCGTTCATATTGATTAATGCTTTCATCTCCGAACAAGCCGTCAAACCAGCGCGCAGTTGCATCTACCGAGGTTCCAAGCCCGCTGCGGAAGCTGTCCAGCCACATATCATCTTCTTCATCAGCCTGTTGAGCTGCTGTAGCTGACTGGCAACCAAGACTAAAAATAAAAGCTAACCAAGTAATCTTTTTCATATTGAACGGTCTATAACTAAACACCACCTTTGGTTGGAGAACACTATGTCGTTTCGCCTTATAATTGTTATTGTCGGTTTGTTAGTATCTTGTTTCAGCATGGCACAGAATAGCGAGCCAACAAAGCAAAAAAATGAAAAAGTCGCGACTTTTGCCGGCGGCTGTTTCTGGTGTGTTGAAGAAGCTTTCGAGAAAATGCCTGGCGTCCGGGAAGTCATCTCGGGATACAGCGGAGGCGATGAAGCTAACCCAACCTATGAGCAGGTTTCAGCAGGTAAAACCGGGCACACGGAAGCAGCCCAGATATACTACAACCCGGATGTCGTAAGCTACGCAGCATTACTTCAGAAGTTATGGCGTATCAGTGACCCGACAGACAACGACGGCCAGTTTGTTGACCGCGGCGAACAGTATCGCCCCGCTGTTTTTTATCATAATAATGAACAAAAGCGCATAGCTATGGAGTCGCGCGAGTGGCTGGATAAAAATGGCCCCTTTCCTGATCCGGTGGTTATTGAAATAACACCATTTAAGAGCTTCTACAAAGCTGAAGAATACCACCAGGACTATTACGACAAAAATCCCGTTCGCTACCGTATTTATACCTACAACTCGGGGCGTTATGACTTCGTCGAGAAGCATTGGGGCGACACCTCGGACGTTGACTATCAGCAATTTACGAATGACAACCCCACAGGTACATCTGAGCAGCAAAGCTTCGTTAAACCTAGTGACAGTGAACTAAAGCAGCGCCTAACAGATATTCAGTATGCGGTGACTCAGGAAGATAAAACGGAACCGGCCTTTGATAACCGCTACTGGGACAATGAACGTGACGGCATCTATGTGGATGTGGTAAGCGGTGAACCGCTTTTTTCTTCAGCAGATAAATACGAATCGGGTACCGGTTGGCCAAGCTTTACCAAACCCATAAGCCCTGACGCGGTAGTAGAAAAAGATGACAGCAGCTGGTTCTACACTCGTACTGAAATTCGCAGCCGCAAAGCAGACTCACATGTCGGCCATGTCTTTAAGGATGGCCCTCAGCCTACCGGTTTAAGGTATTGCATGAATTCTGCGGCGTTGCGCTTTATTCCTTTAGAAAAAATGGAGGAAGAAGGTTACGGTGACTACATTCCTGCAGTCACCGATGATTAAGCAATATAATCAGGCCGTCCAGCCAAGCTCAGTAGCACGCTGCTGAGCCTGCGCGGGCACATCAGTTGCCACGAAATGGTGATGCAGCACCTGAACACCCAGCATGTGGTTGATGACCGCATCAAGCTGTACACGTTCCTCGTTGGGAACATTCTCATCCTGATGCCGTTCAAAGGTCCGCACCACTTCGTCGTAGTCCAGCAAACCCGCTGACTTCACTGCATCGGCATTCAGAAACTGATCTGCCAGCTTCTCAACGGCTTTCCACTTTTCCGGGTCGGTGTGCGCCGGCGGTGCCATAAAAGCGAACTTTTCACGTTTATACAGCGTTTCCGGCAACAAACCTTTCATGGCTTCACGCAGCACATATTTTTCTTTATTGCCTTTAATGCGCAGATGCGGCGGCACAGTAAAAGCATATTCCGCTAAGTGATGATCTAAAAATGCCGGGCGCGCCTCCATTGAATTCGCCATATCGACCCGGTCGCCACCCCAGGTCAGAATTTGCCCCTCCAGCATGGTTTTAATCCAGACATACTGAGCTCTGTCCAGCGGGTGCCGGCCATCCAGCATCTTTTTATCGAGCGTGTTGGCAATAGCCAGACTGGGGTCGTAGCCTTCAACCTGTTTCCGCTTGTTCTCCGACATAAGCGGTAAAGCAACCGATGAGCAAGAAAGCCACGGCTGCACACAACTTGGAGTGAAGCCCATTTTCTGGTTAAAAGCTTCGCTAACAAACTCTTCGCGAGCCAACATAGCCCCTTTAAAGAGTTTATTGTTTTTTTCCAGCAACTCCTGCCATTCCACCCGCTCCACTTCCGGTAAATGATCCAGCCCATGCAAGAACATATCCTTTCTAAAAGCCGGGTAACCTGCAAAGAGCTCATCCGAGCCCTCTCCGGTCATCACAACTTTATAACCGGCTTCGTGTACCTCTTTACTCATCAGATACTTGGCTACGCCCAGAGTGTTATAAATTGTTCGCTCGGTGTGCCACAAGGTTTTCACAAAATGGTCATAAAGATCATCGGCTTTAAGCCGCATAATATGGTGATCAGCCTGAGTCGCTTCAGCCATTTCTTCTGCAATAGGTGTTTCATCATAGTCCGCAGAATCAAAACCTATGGTAAAAGCTTTTACCGAGGTTTGGGTTGAGGCGGACGCAAGTCCCAGAATGGCACATGAATCAATGCCACCGGACAAGTAGCAACCGACAGGAACGTCAGCTGTCATTCGGTGCTGAACGGCTTCCAGTAACTTAGCACGGACACCTTCAATGTAAATCTCTTCATCAACATCCGCTCCTGGGTAGCTCTCTTCCGGTGGAAAGTCGACATCCCAATACTTATGCTCTGTTGCAACCACTTTCCCATTTTTGCGCTGCAACTTAACCACATAACCCGGTTGAACCTGATTAATCCCCTCAAAGGCGGTAGAGCCCGGCACCATGACCTGAATTAACTGGTGATATAAACCTTCTGCTGAAAACTCCCGTTTAACGTCCGGGTGAGCAAACAACACTTTCAGCTCAGAGCCAAACACCACACCGTGCTCCGTTTCCGTCCAGTATAAAGGCTTAATTCCAAACCTGTCGCGCACCAGGTAAAGGCTTTCGTCTTTGGCATCGAACAGGCCAAAAGCGAATTCACCCCGCAGCTCTTTTAGAGTGTCCTCCAGTCCGTAACGCTCAAATAGGTGAAGAACAATTTCAGAGTCGCTTTTACTGTTAAACCTTGCGCCGCGAGCGGTTAAGTCCGCACGAATGCGCTTAAAGTCGTAAAACTCACCGTTATGAGTCAGCATCAGTCGTTTATCGGCTGATATAAAAGGTTGCCGACCTCGCTTTTCGTCCAGGTCGATAATGGATAAACGGGCGTGACTAAACCCCACGCCATAGTCTTGTTGCACTTCATAACCAAACCCGTCGGGTCCACGATGATGCATTATCGCAGCCATATTCACTAAGGTTTGGGGTTCAATCGCTCTTTCCGTTTGATGATGAAAAACGCCAGCAATTCCGCACATTCTTTGCTTTTCCTCGTATCAGACGACATCAATGACGCGTTCAGCTCGCTGTACCATACAGGTCAGTAGCGCCATACGTAAAAACACCGCCCCCCGTGCCTGGCTGAAATACCAGTTATGAGGCGTATGGTCGAGATCGGCGGATAGTTCTTCACCGCGCGCTAATGGATGTAAAATAATAGCGCTGTCTTTTAGCGGTGACTGCGCCGTTAAGTGAAACTCACTGCCATAAGTACTAAAGGTATCACCTTCCCACGAAATAGCGTTGATATAAACTACGTCGAGCTCTGGTAGTACCTGCTCTAAATCCCGGGTAGTACGAATATTTATTCCGGCTTGTTCGATCTGTTCTCGTTGCTCACTTCCGAACAGCTGAGTCGACGATTCCTCGTCATGAATAATGACAATTTCATCAATTGCTTTTGGAAACTTTACTAAACATTTAATAAAGCTGCGCACGGTACGCATTTTATTTGGCACACCAATAATACCAATTTTTATCGGTGCTTTATCGGCTTCGTCCGTCACTAAATCGGGGCGCCATTTAAACAGTGCGTACATATCCGTAAGCGCCTGAGTTGGATGCTCATCTGAACCATTACCCGCATTAATAATGGGAATGCGCAGCGAATCGATCATCTCTTCCAGTGAGGTTTCATTATTGTCCCTCAACACCACACAATCACCATAGTTATTAAACATTTCAGCCACATCGGCTAAACGCTCACCTTTGGCTATGCCGGTAGTAGAACGGTCCGTAATTGACATGATATCGCCGCCCAGACGGTGCCAGGCGCTTTCAAACGACAAACGAGTACGAGTACTTGGCTCGTAAAACGCGCTGATTAGAATTTTTCCTTGTAACGACGTACTAAAGCGACGAGGGTTAGCCTCGTACTTGGCGGCAAGCCGAAACAACTGCAGCATGCCCAACCGCGAAAATTGGTCTGCAGACACAACATGCTGATTCGACAAGTTCAGCAAGTAATCACCATCTTCCTGAATTGCTTTTAATAACGCCTTTGGGTGAGCATCGCCGCAAACATCGGGGCGCTCTCGTTCAAAGGAGACATCCTTTATAGTCATACAATTACCATATGGTTTTAGAAATAAAATCTTTAATAAAAAGTCCCAGTAACAAAACCGGAGCTAAGCAAGTCATTATTAGCGCCAAAGAAATTAGCCACTCAAAAGCCAGTTCACTGATTAGCATTTGACTGCTCCTTCTCATTTAGTGTGTCCCAGTCAAACTTTTCGCTACTACGTAAAATGCCTATTAGACATATTAGACCGGAAACCGCACATGACACTAAAGCGGCGACATAAAAGCCGACAACAAAATAACTCAGCATACCAAACGCCGTACCGAACGCCATAGCGCACGCCGCGTATGTTCCTGTCAGCCGACGATGATACAGCCCCAGTACTATTGGCCAGATGGTGCTGGCAACAAAAGCTCCGGCAAAATTCAATAAAGCACCTAAGGTCGCAACACGCGGCAAGCACAATAACCAGGTAACGATTCCTAAGCCTAGAATACAACTGCGATTAAAGCGCATTAATGTTTTGTCGCTGGCTTTAGGTTTCAGTTTTTTATGGAAAATATCCTGCGTGACTAAATCTGAAGTAGCTGCGAGTAACGAGTCCAGGCTGGACGCCAACGCAGAAAAAATAACAATAAAAACAATAATGGCTCCGGCTTTACCGAGTACAGCCGCAGCAACGGTAGGACCAATCATATCGGGGCTTGGCGGGAAGATTCCCAGCTGAGGCGCTGCTAACGCAATGAATCCGGTAACAATAGGAATGGGCAACCACAATAAGCCACCAGTTAAATACGCCTTGTAGGCCACATTCTTTTTAAAAGACAAAGCCCGTGACCACCAGACGTTCGAGTGAAAGATTTCCCCAAGGCCGAAAAAGATATTATTAAACAGAAACATGACGGCAGCCGGAAATAACATATCCAAAAGCTGAGGATGCTCACTTGTCAGGTTGCTGTGGATGCTCTCCAGGCCAACATTATCAATTATCCAGTACGCGATAAAACTGACACCGACAATGATAATTAAAGCCTGAATAAAGTCGGTGGCAATAACCGCCCGCATTCCGCCAAAGAGTGTATAGCCGACACAAATTATCAGTATGGTGGTCATGCCAATGTGATAATCGAGTCCACTAAGTGACTCAAGCAAAATACCACCGGCCATACCCAGACTAATTAACCAGCCAAAAGCATAAACCACAGAAATGATAATAAACACGAGCCAGGCCAGATTACCATAACGCAAACGCACAAAGTCGCCCGATGTATAACCGTTAGGAAGCAGTTCCTTAATGCGTTTAGCCATAGGTGCAAACAGCACTAAGCCCAGAGCAGCAAAGGAATACCCTATCATGCCCCAAATGCCGAATTGATAGGTTAACTGCGGAGCTACCAGCGTGGTGTTACTGGTCACCCAGGTTGCCATAGCTGTTGCCGCGGCAAAAGCAAAACCAACATTTCGGCCTGCCAGAGCAAAGTCCTCGTGGCTGCGGTTCTTCCGCCCCAGCCAATAACCAAAGGCTACCCAGAACACCCCAAACAGGACGATAATCGTGATGCCGGTACTCGTATCCAGTGCGAACTCAGTCATGGCGCTCTTGTCTGGAGTGAATCCATTGCCGATGAAGCAGCAATAAGGTGGCTACCAGAGTAATGAAAATAACCAGGCCGACGAAGAATAAGGTCAGAGATTGCCAGAGCGGATAGTGCTCCACAGTTATCTCAATAGTATTGCTGGTATAGATTTGGTTATCAGGACCTTCGGCTCGAGCGCGCACATAGTAAGTGCCGTTGCTAAAACCGGTAAGTGAAATATCCTGGAAGTCACCTAGCGTAGGAAACTGACGAGTACTCTTGGCAAACTCTGAATTGCTGGCAACTTCAATAGTAACTCTGTTAAGCTCGTCAAAATTCGGAGCACTGACAGAAACGGTGAAGTAACCTTCTTTTACAACAGAGTCCGGCCCGCTCAGTTTTAACGAGCTCGCATGCGCGGTTGTTGGCAACATTACCAACAAACATAAAGCAAACAAAATATAGCAATAGTTAAAGCCGTTTTTCTGCGTTGTCATTAACACTTCTGCTCATCAGCATTAGTTGAAATCTCAGGCTAGCAGCAGAATTTTTTAATTTCAACTGTTTAAAATAGTCATCTGTTTACTGTTATAACCCGTAATCAGTTCAACATATTATTTACGTTTAGTGGTCAGTCATTCAATGCAAAAGTATTTATGCAGTCTTGGTTCAAACATTGAGCCTGAAACACATTTTCCTCAGGCACAAGTGGCCCTTAAAGCTTTATCCGGCGATATACGCTTTTCACGAAACATACCGACTTCACCCGTCGATATGGACACGAACAACGACTTTCTGAACGCTTTATTTATTATTCGTACACCTATGTCTGCGAATGAACTAAAGCAAGAATTTAATGCTATTGAAGAAGCTATGGGCCGCGACCGTTCAGATCCGCAAAGAAGCTTTAAAGATCGCACCATAGATATTGATATCCTGGGCCGGCTTGAAGAGAAGCCTCCGGTACCGGAATACTTAACCTCTTTATTACCAGATTTAGGACTCACCTCATGAAAAAAACAGCAGTTATTACAGGCGCCGGACGACGTTTTGGTTTTGAACTGGCCAAAGCCTTGCTGACTGAGGGGTACCAATTATTTGCTCACTACAATAGCTCTCGTGACGGTATTGACGAGCTGGAAGCACTAGGTGCTCAGGGCGTACAAGCAGATTTCACCAACATAGACAGTATTCAGGCCATGGTTCGTACTATTAGCAGTGCTACGGAAACTGTCGATCTATTGGTTAACAACGCGTCCTGTTTTTTCGACAACGAGACCGTTGATAACGACAACAACGCATTAGCTGCGGTATTCCAGGTACACGGAATGGCGCCATACCTGCTCATAAGCGGTCTGCAACGGCAATTAAGCCATTCAGAGAATGGTCTGGTTATTAATATTACAGACATATACGCTGACCGCCCGTCTACCGATTATATTGCTTATTGCGCAGCGAAAGCCGGACTCGCCAACATGACCCAGGCTTTTGCTAAAAGCTTAGCGCCGTCAGTAAGAGTCAACGCCATTCAGCCAGGTCCTATTCTATTTTTACCAGAGCACGATAAAGAACATCGTATGCAGGTTCTGGATGAGACACCATTGCAGGTTGAAGGGGGATTAGAGCCCATGATAGAAACCGTTCGCTTTTTACGTGATAACCCATTTATTACGGGCGAATCCATTAAAGTCGACGGCGGTCGTGGCTTGATGATATAAAAAAACCCGGCGCAATGGCCGGGTTTCAATTCACTATAGCGACTCTTATTTAAGCATTCCGCGCAATACGTAATGTAAGATACCACCACTTTTGTAGTAGCTCATTTCATTACCAGTATCGATACGGCACTTAACCTCAAACTCAACTTCGCTTCCGTCTTTGCGTTTAGCAACAACTTTCAGCATCTGTCCAGGCTTGAGATTATCATCAAGACCTAAAATCGATATCTGCTCTTCGCCAGTCAGCTTGTGTTCTTTAACACCTTCACCTTCAGCAAATTGTAGCGGCAGAACGCCCATACCCACTAGGTTAGAACGGTGAATACGTTCATAGCTCTCAGCCAGTACGGCCTTAACACCTAACAGCGTTGTACCTTTTGCTGCCCAGTCGCGGCTTGAACCGGTACCGTACTCTTTACCAGCTAATACAACCAACGGCGTATCATTTTCCATGTACTTCATGGCGGCATCGTAAATGGCCATTTGCTCGCCAGTTGGAATGTACTTGGTGTAACCACCTTCGACATCGTCCAGCATCTGGTTTTTGATACGAATATTAGCGAAGGTACCGCGCATCATGACTTCGTGGTTACCACGACGCGAACCATAAGAGTTAAAGTCTTTAACTTCGACGCCATTTTCCTGCAGATACTTACCTGCCGGTGAATCCGGTTTGATAGAGCCTGCCGGTGAAATGTGGTCGGTAGTAATCGAGTCAGCAAATACCGCCAGCACATTAGCGTCTTTAATGTCGCTCGGTGCCTGCAGAGGCTTATCAATACCTTCAAAGAACGGCGGATTCTTAACGTAAGTAGAGTCGTCCTGCCAGTTATAGGTATTGCCTTCGGCAACACTAATTGACTGCCATTCTTCATCACCTTCGAAGACTTCGCCATATTCTTTGCCGAACATCTCGTTATCAACCATTTTCACAGCTTCGGCAATTTCTGAACTGCTAGGCCAAATGTCCTTCAAGAACACATCATTACCGTCTGAGTCTTTACCTAAAGGATCTTTACTCAAATCAGTACGTGTTGTACCCGACAGCGCATAGGCAACCACTAGCGGCGGTGACGCCAGCCAGTTAGCTTTAACTTCTGGGTGCACACGGCCTTCAAAGTTACGGTTTCCTGACAACACAGAAGATACTGTCAGGTCACCTTCATTAATGGCCTGTGTTATTTCATCATCCAGCGGGCCGGAGTTACCGATACAAGTAGTACATCCGTAGCCCACTAAGTTAAAGCCAAGCTTATCTAAGTATTCATCTAAACCGGCTTTTTCAAAGTAGTCGGTAACCACTTTAGAGCCCGGTGCCAGCGAGGATTTAACCCAGGGCTTACGTGTCAGACCTTTCTCTACGGCTTTTTTAGCAACCAAACCAGCCGCCATCATGACACTTGGGTTTGACGTATTGGTACAAGAGGTTATAGCAGCGATGACAACATCACCGTGCGACAAGGAGTAATCCTTACCTTTCACTTGTACTTCTTTGTCTTTCTCACCCGATTTACCGTTAGTTTCCAGTATCAGGTCGAAGTTACTGCCAAGCTGCTCCATATCCACCCGGTCCTGAGGACGTTTCGGACCAGCCAATGAAGCCGTTACAGTACTTAAATCTAGCTCCAGCGTGTCAGTGAACTCCGGTTCATTGTCATTATCGCGCCACAAACCCTGTGCTTTAGAGTATTTCTCAACCAATTCAATGGTTTCTTCATCACGACCTGACAGACGGAAATAACGCAGGGTTTCGTCATCGACCGGGAAGAAACCACAAGTTGCGCCATATTCCGGCGACATATTTGAAATCGTCGCACGGTCAGCTAACGGTAAGTTGTCCAGACCAGGACCGTAAAACTCAACAAATTTACCTACTACGCCTTTTTCACGCAGCATTTGAGTAACGGTTAAGACCAAGTCTGTCGCGGTTACACCTTCTTTCAGCGCACCGGTCATACGGAAGCCGACAACTTCCGGTATTAACATGGAAACCGGTTGACCCAGCATTGCAGCTTCGGCTTCAATACCGCCAACGCCCCAGCCTAATACGCCAATACCGTTGATCATGGTGGTGTGCGAGTCGGTGCCAACCAAAGTGTCAGGATAAGCAAAGGTTTTTCCGTCTTCCTCTTTAGTCCAGACACTCTTACCTAGATATTCCAGATTCACCTGGTGACAAATACCGGTACCCGGCGGTACTACTCGGAAGTTTTCAAAGGCACCCTGCCCCCACTTCAGAAACTCGTAACGCTCTTTGTTACGTTCCATCTCAAAGCGGACGTTTTCTTTAAAGGCACCTTCGGTTGCGTATTTGTCTACCATTACCGAGTGGTCAATGACCAGGTCGACGGGCGACAATGGGTTAATGACTTCAGGATCATGCCCGGCTTTCGCCACGGCGTCACGCATTGCCGCTAAATCGACAATACCCGGAACACCGGTGAAGTCCTGCATCAGCACCCGCGCAGGGCGGTACTGAATCTCGCGGTCAATTTTCTTCTTCTTCGACCAGTCGACCATGGCTTGCAAATCGTCTTTCGTGACGGTTTCGCCATCTTCATTACGCAATAGGTTTTCGAGTAAAACCTTCATTGAAGCAGGAAGTTTAGAAATGTCTCCTAAGGCTTCCTCTGCTTTAGGCAGGCTATAATAATGAAAGGTTTTTCCTTTAACATCTAACGAACTTAAGGTTTTCAGACTGTCTTTGCCTGACATAGATTCTCTCCCATTCGCTTCCAAAGCGTCGTTGTGAACTAAACGGTTTCTTAAATATAGACAAACAGAACCGTTTCAGCCATCAAATATGTACCTTGATGAAAACATAAATCAAAAGTTTGTGCCAATTAACTGCTGGTTAAGTAGTCAGTTAAGCAACTATTTTTATTATAAATTGTGTTTATATTACATAGTCTGTAAAAAGTGTTTAAGATCAATCAGACATCAGTCTTAGCGAATAAAATAAGGATATAATGAATGAGTCAGGTACTCGATGATTTACTCGACCTGCTAACCCTGGAAAGCATTGAGGACGGCCTTTACCGTGGACAAAGTCAGGATTTAGGCTTTGGCGCTGTTTTTGGTGGTCAGGTTATTGGACAGGCGCTTTCGGCGGCTAAAGAAACCTTACCTCAGGAACGAGTGTGCCATTCGTTTCACAGTTACTTTTTACGTCCGGGTGACGCCAAAAAACCCATTGTTTATGACGTTGAAACCATACGCGACGGTAAAAGTTTTTCAGCACGCAGAGTCAAAGCCATACAATATGGTAAACCCATTTTCTACATGACTGCGTCTTTCCAGCAACAGGAACAAGGCTTTGAGCATCAGGACACCATGCCTGAAGTACCGGGTCCCGAAGGCTTAGTTTCAGATTTGGATATTTATCGCGAGCACGAAGAGCTGATACCGGCTCCGCTGCGCAAAAAATTCATTTGCGACAAGCCCATAGAAATGCGCTTCGTTACCCCTTATAACCCATTTAAACCTGAAAAAGACGAACCACGCCGTTATGTCTGGTTCAGAGCAAACGGCAACATGCCGGACGATCAGCGCGTGCACAAATACTTACTGGCTTATGCGTCAGACTTTAACTTTTTACCAACGGCACTGCAGCCTCATGGCGTCAGCTTTGCTCAACCCCATATGCAGGTTGCTACCGTTGATCATGCTATGTGGTTCCATCGCGATTTCCGTATGGATGACTGGCTGCTCTACGCAATAGACAGCCCTTCGGCCAGTGGTCAGCGCGGTTTAGTTCGCGGGCAAATATTCACACGTGACGGCGTATTGGTTGCGTCAACAATTCAGGAAGGTGTTATACGGGACCGCGGTTAAACGCGATCCCGATATTAGGACATGTTGGCATTTGCTGATTAGGTCAGAGAAACAAAGAAACCGGCAATTGCCGCACTCATCATGTTTGCCAAAGTCGCTGCCAATAAAGCCCGCATACCTAAACGAGCAATGTCATGGCGTCTGCTGGGCGCCATACCACCTAACCCGCCAAGCAGAATAGCAATAGATGAAAAGTTCGCAAACCCGCAAAGCACAAAGGTAATAATGACCTGAGAATTTTCACTTAACTGATCTTTGTAATTGACAAAATCGAGAAACGCTACGAATTCGTTAATAACCAGTTTCTGACCAATAAAGCTTCCGGCCAGATTCGCTTCATCCCAGCTGACCCCTAATACGTAGGCAACAGGCTGAAATACATAACCAAAAATTTGCTGTAAGGTCAGTTCAGAATACCCAAACCAACCGCCAACCCAGCCAAAAATGCCGTTAACCAGTGCAATAAGCGCAACGAAGGCTAACAACATAGCACCAACATTCATTGCTAACTGCAGGCCACTAGATGCCCCTTGAGCTGCTGCGTCAATGACATTTGCGGAATTATCTTCCACTTCAATTTCGTTGAGATCGTTACGCGGCTTTTCTGATTCAGGAATCATCATTTTAGCCATTAAGAATCCCCCAGGCGCTGCCATAAAGCTCGCCGCAATAAGATACTTGAGCTCGATTCCAACTTCAGCTAAACCAGCAAGAACAGAGCCAGATACTGAGGCCATCCCGCCCACCATAACCGCAAACAGCTCAGAGCGCGTCATAGTGCCGATAAATGGCCTGACCATCATAGGCGCCTCGGTTTGTCCCACGAAAATATTGGCAGCTGCTGACATCGATTCCGGGCGACTGGTACCCAACAGCTTTTGCAGCCCCCCGCCTAAAATGCGAATAATCCATTTCATAATGCCTAAATAGTACAAAACGGAAATAAGAGAGGAGAAGAAAACAATGACCGACAAAACATGAATGGCAAAAACAAGACCAAACTCTTCTGATGCCAATCCACCAAATAAAAAGTTGATACCTGCCTGAGTGTACCCAATGACCTCGGAAATCCCGGCCGCAAAACTCAGTAGTAACTCTTTTCCTACAGTGGTGTAGAGTACAATACACGCTAACCCTACTTGAATGCCGAAGGCTCCGAGAACCGTTCTCCAACGAATGGCTTTGCGATCCGTTGAAACTAAATAGGCAACGATAAAGATGACGGCAATGCCGAGAATACTATTCATAGAAGAACCAATTTTATTCCGCCAGCAACTGACGTATTTTTGTTTTTATAATATCAATGGCGATTTCGTTCTGACCACCGCGAGTGACAACGAGATCGGCAAACTGCTTAGACGGGAATATAAAGTCAAAGAATGCGGGACGAACATACTGCTCATATTGCTCAGTAACCGACTGCAGCGTACGCCCACGCTCTTCAATATCGCGCTTGATACGGCGCAGCAGACAAATATCCAACGGCGTGTCCATAAATACCGAGATATCAAACTGTTCACGTAACTTTTCGTCGGTTAACAGCAAAATACCTTCAACCATTACGACTTTTGCCGGAGCAACCCGTATCGATTTTTCCAGGCGGGTATGCGTAGTATGGCTGTACTGCGGCATATCGACCGCTTCACCGGCCTTTAACTGCCGCAAATGTTGCATCAGCAAATCGTGTTCAAAAGCAGCAGGTTGATCATAGTTAGTTAATACCCGCTGCTCCATGGTCATATGACTCTGGTCACGGTAGTAAGCGTCTTCGGCCAGAATAGCAATGCCGTCAGTTCCTAATTCAGCCACTAACTCCTGATACACCGTGGAGGCAAACAGGCTTTTTCCCGACGCTGAGGCGCCAGCTATCGCTATAACTGTTATTTTACTCACAAGCTTCCGTTTCTATTTGCTGCAAACCGCGCGCAATTATCCTTGATTGTCTGTGTAATTAAAAGACTTGACTGACACCTTTATTGTCATAACTTTGGCCGATAATCTCCCATATATTTAATTTCGTTACAATTTAGCCTGAACATAAGCATGCATATCTGTGTGCCCTCTCGTATAGTAAGTTCGCTAAATAAAAAAATAATCCAGGAACCACTATGAAAATGATGAAAACGTTAACTGCCGTTGCCGTAGCCACGGTGTTACTAGGCGGTTGTCAGACAACTCAGTCGGCTGATAACGGACAGGCTGTCAGCCAGTCACGATTTCCCGAAGTAAAAGTCAACTACGAGACATTTACTTTAGATAACGGCTTAACTGTAGTCGTCCATGAAGATCGCAAAGCACCGATTGTTGCGGTAAACGTTTGGTACGCCGTTGGCTCTAAAGACGAAAAGACAGGCCAAACTGGCTTTGCTCATTTATTTGAGCACTTAATGTTTAACGGCACCGAAAACTACGATGACGAATACTTCGGTCCTTTTGAACGTGCTGGCGCTACAGAAATGAACGGCACCACCAACAATGACCGTACCAACTACTTTGAAAACGTTCCTACGCCGGCACTGGACATGGCCTTGTGGATGGAATCTGATCGTATGGGTCACCTGTTAGGAGCCGTAACTCAGGACAAGCTCGACGAACAGCGCGGCGTTGTACAGAACGAAAAACGTCAGGGTGAAGCTCAGCCTTATGGTAAGGCCTGGAGTTATATCGCCGAACAAACCTTCCCCGAAGGACACCCTTACTCATGGTCAGTTATTGGCTCCATGGAAGACTTAAACGCTGCTTCTCTGGACGACGTACACCAGTGGTTTGAGGATTACTACGGCGCAGCTAACGCAGTCCTGGTTTTAGCCGGTGACATTGATGTTGAAACCGCTAAAGAAAAAATGACCAAGTACTTTGCTGATATAGGCCCGGGCAAACCACTGCAAAAACAGGAAGCCTGGGTTGCTAAACGCGATGAGCAAAAACGCTCTACTATGGAAGACCGCGTTCCGGCTCCGCGAGTTTATAAGGTATGGAATACCGCGCAAATGGGAACTGCGGACTCGGAGTACCTGAGCTTGCTGGCTGATATCCTTGCTAATGGTAAAAACTCTCGCTTATATGAACGATTAGTTTATAACGAGCAAATTGCCAGCTCGGTCAGTGCCTTCCAATATGGTCGTAAACTCTCCGGTCAATTCTTTATTACCGCTGATGCCAAACCAGGTGTTGAGCTTGAGCGAATTGAAGCAATTATCGACGAAGAGCTTGAACGTTTAATTACTGAAGGCCCAACGGCTGCAGAACTGCAACGTACCAAATTCAGCACCACAGCCGACTTTGTTCGTCGCGCTGAAAAAGTCGGAGGTTTTGGCGGTAAATCAGACATTCTCGCTTCTGGAGCGGTTTACCATAACGCCCCCGGTTTTTATGAAAAAGAAATGAAATGGACTAAAGAAGCGTCCGTTAGCAACCTGCAAAATGCCGCTGAACAATGGCTTAATGACGGCGACTTCGTTCTTAATGTTGTGCCACAGCCTGACTATGCGGCTCAGGAAACCGATGCTGACCGCTCACAGTTGCCAAATGTAGGCGACTTACCACAGCTGGAATTGCCTGAAGTTAAAACGTTCACTTTATCTAATGGTTTAGAGGTTTATCTGGCTCAGCGTAGCGATACACCAACAGTAGAAATGAGCCTGGTGTTCGACAGCGGCTATGCCTCCGATGTTGGCGGAAAACTCGGTACAGCAAGTTACACCATGTCGATGCTAAAAGAAGGTACTGAAAACCTCAGCGCGCTCGAATTAAATAAGCGTTTAGAGTCTTTAGGAACCAACTTGAACGCGTCAGCCAGCCTGGATAGCTCGCGTATTAGCATGGACACACTCAGCGTTAACTTCGCAGAGAGTTTAGCGCTAATGAATGACATACTTCAGCGTCCCGCGTTTGCCGAGGAAGAAATTGAACGCAAGCGTTCAAACTGGATAGAAGGTATTCGCAAGGAAGAAGCTCGCCCTCAAACTCAAGCTTTACGCGTGTTGCCCGGCTTAATGTTTGGCGAAGGACACGCCTACAGTCAGCCATTAACAGGCTCAGGTACACCTGTATCCATTAAGTCATTAACTCGTGAAGACTTAGTCCAGCACGCTCAAACCTGGCTACGCCCGGACAACGCAAAACTGGTGATTGTGGGTGATACCAATGTTGAACAAGCTCAATCTTTATTAGAAGAGCAGTTTGCCAGCTGGCTGGCGCCAGCTTCTGATAAACCAGAAAAGACACTTGATGCTTCAATGGCTTCTGAAACCAGTCGCGTATTTCTGATTGATAAGCCAGGAAACCCTCAATCAGTGATAATAGCAGGTCAGTTGGCTCCTTCTGGCCAAGTCGATAATGCTGATACTATTGACGTAATGAACACCATTCTTGGTGGCAGTTTCACCAGTCGTCTGAATATGAACTTACGTGAAGACAAAGGCTGGTCTTATGGTGCTCGCTCTATCTGGTTAGATAATGAAGGCCCTGGTTTACTCGTTGCTCTTGCTCCTGTTCAAACGGATAAAACCAAAGAGTCGATTGAGGAAATTATTAAAGAGTTTACTCAGTACGAAGGTGACAAGCCTGCAACCGAAGACGAACTGGCCAAAGTAAAAGCCAATAAAACGGCTAAATTACCGGGCGCCTACGAAACCAAAGGCAGCTTGCTGAGCGGTTTAGTCAGCACCTTTAATAAAGGCAAAGATGTTGAGTATCTCGAGAACTATGGTCAGCGCATAAACGCCATTACGCTTAACGACGTTCAGGATAATGCGGACAAGGTTTTAAAACCTGACGCTATGACCTGGGTTATCGTTGGTGACTTGGCTGAAATTGAAGATAAAGTACGTTCACTGAATTTAGGTGAAGTGACTATTCTAAAAGAAAGCGACGTTAAGTAATATCGTCTCCCCCAGTCTTTCTGACTGGGGGAGTTTCTCTCTCATTACTCACCAAATAATTGCTCTGCGCGACTATGAAGGATCCAGCTGGTTAAAATATACTTGTCATTGGAAACTGGCATTCTACCTCTATGGGTGTGAGTAAAATAAGCTGGCGCTATGACCATTTGCCCCGCTTGTGGCTTTAACGACCGTTCTTGATAATAAAAGTCAGTTTCGCCACCTTCGTCTACATTATTTAAGTAATACATAAACAATAAAGCCCGATGCAATGGTTCAGTTGAACCTTTTTGCGGAAAAGCTTCGCAGTGCCAGTAATTATAATTTCCTTCACCTTTTCGATAACGCTGCATTTGTATTGCACCTACACGAAACAGCTTTTGCATAATTGCCATTTCATTGCCTTTCGCTATCTCATCGAAATTATCGTGAGTTAAAGCGGCTGGCTGCTGAGTTTCCGGATGCCGCAACGTTAGCGCGACTGGCGCTATCAAGGCAAAATGATACTTTTTAAAATACTCCAGCGCATGTCTGGCTGTGATCTTCTGTACTTCTAGCAGCAGCTTCTGGTACTCCGGGTGAGCGTTCAACGCTAGATCCGTACTCGACTTCTTACTCACATCAACACCACCTCCGGTGCGCCCCTGGAAGGTATGCGGCGACTTTTCGAAAACCGTAATGAACTGCTGGCACAGTTCGTGGGGTAACGCATTATCATAGGTTTCGATAAAATCATTCATAAAGATGACTCTTTCCAATAGCTATACGTTTGCCCGAAATAGCATTTTAAAAAAATTAATTCAATACGCGACTGACTTCCGGCGATGGCTTACCAATGTAGTAGCCTTGTAAGTACTCAATTTGTTGGTCACACAAATAGCTGTTCACTTCTTTATTCTCAACAAATTCAGCCACGATAGGAATATGTAATTCCTTACAGATACTGATCAGGCCATTCAGAATACTGGCACTTGTGGGGTCATGTAATACGTTTTGCACAATGCTGCCATCAATCTTCAAATAATCCGGACGAAGACTTATCAGGCGTGAGAAGTTTGAATAACCGACACCAAAATCATCTATCGCAATTTGTCCGCCTAAACGTCTGACATCTCTGGCAAAAGCCTGAACTTTGGTAAAATCTTCTGTCGATTCGGTTTCCGTAATTTCGAAAATAAGCTGCGCTTTCTTATGTTCTGACAACACATAATGAATAAAGCTGACCGTCTCGTCATTCAAAATATCTTCAATGGACACATTCACGGATATTGCGACCTGGTATTGCTCGGACGTTAGCACCGCCTGTTCAATAACAGAACGGGTAATTTCACAGTAATAACGTGTTGTTTTTGCCTCGTCTAAAAACAGCCCCGGCACTAAATCCTTATTTTTGTCTCTTAACCGGACCAACGCCTCGTAATAGCTGGGCTGATTTTTGTTCGTACTTTGAATGGGTTGGTAGTAATTGACAAAACGATGATCAACCAGCGCTGACTGAATTTTAGGAAGCCAGTTCACTTTATTCTCGTCCAGCAACTCACGTTCATAAACCACTTCCACTTTGTAGCCGGAGTAGATGGCTTTCGCTTTCGACAAAGCGCTTTCCGCAAGCTGTAACTGCTTTTTACGCCCAACACCCATGCCTATCGCGACATCCAGAGTGACATCACTATTTTCTACTTTGAGTTTGTGTAACGACAACGCCTTGTAAAAGCTAAGCAATTGTCTCTCGAATAAACTGGGGATCATTCTGAAGTCTGGAATTAACGCAAATTTATCACCATGCAAACGATAAATATTAATGTGTTTAGTTCTCAAAAACGCCGAAGCCCAGTCACTAAATTCACGCAGTAATGCATCACCAAATTCTAAACCATAGAAATCGGCGTAACTTCGAAATTTACGGATATCCAGTACGGCGAGACATTGAGCCCCTACCTGCTTAAGGTCGTTGAGCAAGTCTATTCGGGTAGGAAGAGCGGTAACCTGATCAAAGCGGGCTTCTTGTAGTAATTCATCCAGGTGAATCTCTCGTGAGATATCCTGAAACAACAATATTTGCTCAGCTAAAAGGCCATCAGTTTCGTATAAGGGAATTGCAATACAGCGACACCAGCGCCTGCGGTTGGCACTTGTCAGGCAAAGTCGTCCATTCCAGACTTCACCATTAGCGGCAGCTTGACTTATCTCGCCAGTCACATCGTTGCGACTATCAATGTGGAGAAACTCAGAAAATGCGGTTGTGCGCTTTAAATAGTGAACTCCTAGCAATTTATGCAGCGATTCACTCATCCAGCGAATATTACCGTCCGGCGACAAGCGTGCACATATTGCAGCAGACTCTAACGTATTTATATACTGCTTTAATAAAAATGGATTACGCATCAATGCCTGCTCAGTCAAGGTCAACAAATTAGATGTTACTTTTTTGTAATGTACCGAATCCGCTCCGATAATGACAGCCTGTTACAACAGATAGCTTGATCAAAATCGATAGGTTACGCCTATATTTAAAGCATTAATTGTGTATTCGTCTTTATCAATCAATTTTATCCAGTCAATAAAGTAAGTTGTTCTGGGGTTATGATCATACTGAACTCCGCCGCCGTAACTGATGCTGTTAAGCGTTGTATCTTCACCCCCTACCGTAAATTTACCGCGCGAAAAGCCACCGGTAAGATACAAAGCGACATCGGGTGACAAATACAAACGAGGCTTAGCTAAAATACTGGCCGTGTAATCGGTTTCAAACTTGGTGCCGTTATCACTGCTGCTGCGTACGCCGAAACCGTAGCGCGCCTCTGCCGAAAGGCTGTTGCTGTAACGATAACCCAGCATCAGGTTAATCGCATGAGGGGTAAATGACGGGGCTCCCTCAAGCTCGGTATCAACATTCAACTGAGCTAAAGATGCAGCCCCGTAGTAGCCACTGTCCTGCGCTTGGGCAAACACACTGACAAATAAAAGCGTACTACCACATAAAACAGCTTTCAAAAACTTCATGCGACTTCCTTATTAATCTGGTAACCCTAAGTGAGAGTAGTTTACCAGACTCTGTTACAGGTGATATACCCCTTGGTAATCAGCAACATCGACATCATAAGAGGTGTTCTGCATTAAATAGTCACGGAAGGTTTCCAGTGCATCTAACTCACCATGTACTAATTGAATTGGAGTGTTTGGTTTTAAACTGGATTGTTCTAGCCACTCAGCAATTTCTTGATAATCGGCATGTCCTGACAGTCCTTCTAAGGAGCGGACTCGAGCTTTTATCGGTAACCATTGGCCATGCAGTTTTATCGATTCCACACCCTGCAGCATTTTAGCGCCACGAGTCCCTCCGGCCTGGTGTCCACTGAATAAAACCGTCGCACGATGATCACTCAACCAGCGTTTAAAGTGATGCAGAATTCGTCCGCCTGTCGCCATACCGCTGCCGGCAATAATAATATGAGGCCCCGACTGAGACGCAATAGCTTTTGATTCATCGACAGAACGCGTGTACTCGACTCTTGCAAAGGTTCGGGAGCACTCTGAGTCCGTCAGTTTGTGAATACTATGGAAACGCTGGTAAAGCCCTGAAACGTTAATAGCCATGGGAGAATCTAAATAAATAGGTTGTTTAGGTACCCGCCCCTCATCCATCAATTTAACTAACAGATATTGCAGCAGTTGTGCTCTGCCGACTGAAAAGCTAGGAATTAATAACACACCGCCGGACTGAGCCGTCTCATTGACCACTTCTGCCAACTGTTCTTCCGCATCTTCGGTTTTAGCATGAAGCCGATTGCCGTAAGTTGACTCAAGCAGTAGCAAGTCCAGATCCGGTAGCGGTTCAGGTGGATACATCATAATATCCTGCGGACGCCCAATATCACCGGAGAAGCCAACGCGTTTACCTTCGGCTTCAATAATGACGCTTGAAGCACCCAGAATATGACCGGCTGGCTGCAAAGTCACTTTAATATCGCCAATTTCAAATTGTTGATGAAACTCAACGCCCTGAAGCAGCCGTATGGCTGACTTTGCCATTGCTTCATCATACAAAGGTTCTGGTTTTTCATGGCGGCTTAGCTTATGTTTTCCGAGGTATTTCGCATCTTCTTCCTGAATTCTTCCGCTATCTGCCCACAGGATATCGCACAAACCAGATGTTGCATGATGTGCGAAAACCGGTCCCCGAAAACCTTCTTTATATAGCACTGGAACAAATCCAGAATGATCAAGGTGAGCATGAGTCAATACGACACCGTCAACCTGATTAATACCCATTGGCAAAGGCTGCCAATTACGCCGCCGCAACCACTTGTAGCCCTGAAAAAGACCGCAGTCTATTAGAATTCGGGTTGATTCTGTTTCAACTAAATATTTGGAACCGGTAACCGTTTCCGCACCACCTAAAAATACGACTCTCATTGCGTGTCCTTATTTAAACCGACAACAAAGTATCTCACTTCACTGTCGTAGAAAAATAGACGAAAGACAACTATTCGTGCATTGACGATCTTTAATAATCTTGCTTCACTCAATTAAGACAAGGAGTAAGAACATGACTCATAAATACCCCCGAGCCGATCAGTTTATGGCCAGCACCCACCAGGTTAAGAATCAGCCACCGGCGCTGGAAAACTATAATCTTTACCTGGCTGATAAAGGACTACGAAAAGCCGTTGAGCGCGAAGGTGCCAGTTGGGCTTATTCCGATCTTATTGCCTTTGGCGAACTGGCTGGTAAGACTGACAGTATCGAACAGGGGTTTCAGGCAAACAAATACCAGCCTGAACTGAGAACTCACGATCGTTACGGGCACCGTATCGATCTCATCGATTTTCACCCGAGCTATCACCAGCTTATGTCGACAGCCATTGAGCATGGCCTACATGCAAGCCCTTGGAGCGAACCCAAATTAGGGGCTCATGTTGCACGGGCAGCAAAATACTATCTGCATACTCAGGTAGAAGCCTCTCATGGCTGCCCTATTACCATGACCTTTGCCTCTATACCCGCACTAAGACACCAACCCGATTTGTTCAAAGAGTGGGGACCCAAAATTACCGCCAGGCATTACGACCCCAGAAATATCCCTCATACCGAAAAAAGTGCCGTGACCATTGGTATGGCAATGACCGAAAAACAAGGTGGCTCTGATGTCCGGCTGAACAGCACTCGCGCTTACCCACTAGACAAAGAAGGTTCAGGCCAGGCGTACGAATTGGTTGGTCACAAATGGTTTGTGTCAGCACCAATGTGCGATGCTTTTCTGGTGCTTGCTCAAACAGCCAGCGGGTTATCCTGCTTTCTGGTGCCACGCTGGCGTCCGGACGGTTCAAAGAACCCAATTCAGATTCAACAACTGAAACAAAAAATGGGGAACGCGGCCAATGCTTCAAGTGAGACTGAGTTAAGAGGTGCACTGGGCTGGATGGTAGGTCAAGAAGGTAAAGGCGTTCGCACTATTATAGAAATGGTGGCAACTACCCGCTACGACTGCATGATTGGTTCCTCTTCCGGCATGCGACAAGCGGTGGTTCAGGCCATTCACCACGCCAGCCACCGCGAAGCTTTTGGCACTAAATTAAGTGAACAACCGCTAATGCAAAATTTGCTGGCGGACTTAGCCATTGAAAGCGAAGCCGCCATGACTTACATGATGCGCATAGCGCGGGCCATGGATAACCAGGACGACGAGCATGAAAAGCTGTTGTCCCGAATTGCCACACCCATAGGAAAATACTGGATTTGTAAGCGCACACCGAATCATGCTTATGAAGCTATGGAAGTGATTGGCGGTAGCGGTGTTATGGAAAACCACATTATGCCGAGACTGTTCAGAGAATCGCCAGTAAACGCTATATGGGAAGGCAGCGGTAATATTCAATGTCTGGATGTCCTCAGAGCAATAGAAAAACAGCCTGAGGTTCTCGATGTCTATTTTGCCGAACTGCAACGGGCACAAGGTGCAGATAAACGACTCGACCAGTTTATTATGCGGTTGAAAAGTGAGTTTACTGACAGGAATATGCTTCAGTATCGTGCACGCAGTATAACGGACAACATGGCCGTTGGGTTACAAGCCGCTTTATTAGTTCAACATGCCAGCACGGACGTTGCCGATGCTTTTTGTGCCAGCCGTTTAGCAACAAATACCGGACTCAACTATGGCACATTACCCACAGGGCTTAATTGTGCAGCGATTGTCGAAAGGGCCTCGCCAGCAGACGCACAATAAGTTCGCCAAATACAGCCAGCAACAAGCCTGAAACTAAACCAAACAAAATAGCGCCGGGGTTGAGTTTTACAGTATAAGAAAAGCTGCTGCGAACCTCGCGCTGAATGTCCTCAACTGGGGTAAAAAATGCCTGTTGATAAGCACTCCAGGCATTTTGACTGAAACTACGATAGGCTTGTTCCAACAATTGATTACGTTGATAAATGGCACTGATGCTTTGCCCGCCTTCCTGAAACACTCTGTCGTCACTGGCCTGATAGTGAGCAATAAGTTCCTCAATACTACCATCGAAAAATTTTTCGGCTTCATCACGAAACTCGTTCAGGCTGCGCTCTGACTCAATCATATGAGCCTGCAAACTTTTACCGTACTGATCAACAAAGCCGGGCAACTGTATTCCGGCGAGTACCCCCGAAACCAGCAGAATAATTCGTAGATAGGAAGTGAAGATTGCCATGGTCTCTCCTTAAAAGCCCTGAACCACTTTAGAGCAGACCTTAAGCGACAATCAAACTTAATTACGCTTCATTACACTTAACTTGTCAGCACGACCGCGTTTTTACCTTCGCTCTTTGCCTGATACATAGCTTTGTCTGCCCGGGCCATAATGCCTTCAATAGTGTAATGCTCTGAAGGTTTATCGCATTGACAAAGGCCGATAGACAACGTGACAGGTAACTCAGCATGCCCTATTCCACTCACTAACTGGCAACGTAAACGGTGCATCATGAGTCTGGCGTCTTCAGCGGAAATCATAGGGTGAATGGTAGCGAACTCGTCACCTCCAATACGGGCAACATAGTCGGTATGCCGACTGTGTAAACGAATTAAATCGGCTATTTTTTGCAACACCACGTCGCCAAAGTGATGTCCATGTTCATCGTTTATTTCTTTAAAGTCATCCAAATCGATAAAACTTACAGCAAAGGGCGTACCATGGGTTTCCAGTTGGTTTATCTCATCTTGTAATTGCGCGGTAAACGCGCGTCGGTTCATTATTCCGGTTAAGTGATCGGTAAGAGCCTGACGCTTTTCAAACTCCAGTTCGAGACGAATTTTATCTTCCGATTTTTTCTGCAGAGTGTAATCCCGCACTATGGCTATGCCATACAACTGGTCTTCGATATCCAGTTGATTCAACATAATATCGGCATAAAAAGTTGAACCATCCCGACGAATTGCGGGGAAAATCAAGCCATTCCCCATAGAGCGCCTGCCCGGGTACTTAAAAAACTTTTCTAAGTGCTGGTCATGCTTTTCACGCATACCTTCAGGTAGCAGTTCATTAAGATGCAGTTCAAGCATAGATGACGAGGAATAGCGAAACATTGTCGCGGCAGCCTGGTTAACACCAACAATGAGCCCTTGTGAGCTAATGACTATTGCGCCGTCCGGTATCACTTCAAGGAACTCAATAAAGGTTTGTTTTACTTTCATCGTTATGTGGCTCCACTGTTCTGCCGCATTAAACTTTGCAATAACACCCTTTTGCAACGGTATTAACCCATTTAGGAGCCGCTGATTCCTCCGCAACGGAAGGTATCAGCTCTTCTACAAAGCTACTCTCAGTAGTACAAAAAGCACCATCGGCATATGGGCCAATGTAAATCAGCTTTGATGATTTATTGAACATGATAATAGCTGGAGTTGCCGGAACGAAGCGCTTTAAGGTTGGATATTGATCGATATCAACAATCAAATTTTCCCCTTCAGATTCCGCTACCTTTCTTTTTACGCTGGCCATATGCCCGGATGAGCGCCAGTTACAAGAGCAATCCTCAGAAGTAATATGAAAAACGCTGCCAGCTAAGGAATAACCCAGACGCGTGAGCTCACCCACTAGCTTCGGTTCCAGTTTTTCGTTGTTACTGAGTTCCAGTAATTCACCTTTTTCATCAAACCAAGCCAGCCGTTGTTCCAATAGATAACTGATACCTAGAAGCACTAGCCCAAACCAGGCCACAACAGCGATAATAAGCCAACGGGAACGAGCCTTACCTGATTTCATGAGTGACAATGAAACGCCCTACTTCCAAGTCTAATTCTGCTGAAGCCTCTTTTAACGAATCGGAGTTTTCCTGACCAATCAGCAACAACTGAGTTTCTGTTTGTGACAACTCTCGCATTGTTTGTGCAGACTTCGAAATATCTTCGCTTGCGCTTCGCTGTTGTTCGGTTGCAGTTGCAATCGCAATAACCTGTTGAGAAACCTCTTTTATACGCTCCGCAACTTCTCTCATCGATTCTCCTGATTCATCAGAATATCTCACCGCATCATCAATCTGCTGAACACAAGCATCCATTGAACTTACAGCCTCAGCAACCTCAGTTATTATGCTTTTACTTATGAGACTAATCTCCTCTGCGTTTTTTGCCGTTGTAGCTGCCAACGACCTGACTTCATCGGCAACCACCGCAAACCCTCGGCCTTCTTCCCCGGCTCTGGCAGCTTCAATTGCTGCATTAAGCGCCAGTAAATTAGTTTGCTTAGCAATATTGTTTATTGCTTCAACGACGTCTGAAATTTGATGACACTGACTATCCAAAGTGCTCAGCTTTTTATTGGTTTCCAAAACATTAGATTTCAATGAGCCAATAGCATCGGCTGCTGTTTTAGCTACGCTGTCGGCATGCTCCGAACGGTCTATAGACTCCTCGGCTGAAATTTTCACTTCACTTGTCTGCTCAGCTATACTTCTTATCGTTACGGTCATTTGTTCAATTGCACTCGCAATACGATCCACTTCACGGGATGTATGCTTTCGACTGCTAACTAACTCTGTCGTTTGATGAGAAAGTTTACCTGAAACGCCCTGAACTTCTTCCGCCAGAGTCCGGGTGCTTCTGATGTTTTTCCTGAATTGTTCGATAAGCTCCCGGAAAGCCACAATTTCATTCGTTTCACCCTGAATCTCTACAGCTAAATCTAACGTGTCAGACTGTTTAACAATATTAGCAATACTGTCACGCAAGGCCTGAGCACTTCTAGCTTCAGCGTCACTTTTTTTAGCGATAACACAAAGCACGGCTCCTTCGGCTATGGCGAATCCCGCATGGATAGCTAAAATACCTAGAGTGACGTAGCCCTCAGCAAAAATATAAACGTCTGCACCATTAGATTGCAGAATAAAGAAGAGGATATGATGCACTGCAACTACAGCAACGCTGGTTATCACAATAGCCCAATCGCGATAATAAATTAGAAATGCCATCACTACGAAAATTTCAAAATGCATTTCGACCAAACCCATTGTCTGATCGATATGAACCGCAGTTATTAGTTGAACTGCCGCGGCTATAACATGATGCGTGAGCTTTCTTTGGCCTGCTATACGAATTAATAATAAAGGCAAAGCAACAATAAATAGTGAAAGCAATACTGGTAAAAACCAGTCATTGGTAAAGGAGGCAATCAAGAGCGTAATTAAGAACTGAACAATCAGGACGCCGATGAAAACTCGGTTGGCCGAGTTAACCCAGGGACGGTAAAACATGTAATTTCCTCTAAAGAAGCTAAATGAGGGCTAAAAGCGGCGCGAATAATGCGCTCACTTTTTCATCGAATCAAGAAAAACTTTCACTATTACGCACTTTTCTAAATAAAGGTTTAATCTCGTTTGTGATACAATGCCGAAAAGCCGCACATTAGCGCGGTATCTACTATCATAATTCCCGGAGCTTCATGTCCACAGAACAAAACCCATCCTCATTCCAGTCACTCGGATTGAGCGACGATATTTTACGAGCCGTCACTGAATGCGGTTACACCACCCCGACACCAATTCAACAGCAAGCGATTCCGACCGTTATGGCCGGCCACGACTTATTAGCCGCGGCGCAAACGGGGACCGGTAAAACAGCTGGTTTTACGCTCCCTTTGCTGCACAAATTGTCGCAAACAAAGACCGACGGAAAACCTGTTATTAAGGCGTTAATTCTTACGCCAACCAGAGAGCTGGCAGCACAGGTTGAAGACAATTTGAATACCTATGCAAAATATACCGGTCTTAAGTCTCTGGTGATTTTTGGTGGTGTTGGTATTAACCCGCAAATTAATGCCTTACGTCGTGGTGTCGACATTCTTGTTGCAACACCCGGCCGCTTGCTGGATCACAGCCGTCAGGGAACCGTTGATTTAAGTAAAATTGACGTACTGATTCTGGACGAAGCTGACCGCATGCTGGATATGGGCTTTATTCATGACATTAAAAAGGTCATGAAGCTCATTCCTGAAAAACGCCAAACACTGCTGTTTTCTGCAACCTTCTCAAGCGAGATAAAAGCATTAGCACAACAATTTATGCAACAACCCAAATTGGTTGAAGTTGCGCGTCAGAATGCAGCGGCAGATACTATACAACAGCGGGTTTACCCGGTTGATAAAAAGCGTAAAAGAGAGCTAATAAGCTATTTAATAGGAAGCCGAAACTGGCGACAAGTATTAGTTTTCACCCGTACAAAACACGGTGCCAACAGACTGGCTACGCAATTAAGTGATGATGGTTTGCCTGCTATGGCCATTCACGGCAATAAAAGCCAAGGCGCAAGAACGAAAGCTTTATCGCAATTTAAAGCAGGTAAGTTACGAGTGTTGGTAGCAACAGATATTGCTGCACGCGGTATTGATATTGATGAATTGCCACACGTTATCAACTTTGAACTGCCTCAGGTCGCTGAAGACTATGTACACCGTATTGGCCGTACCGGTCGTGCAGGAAGTGAAGGTGAAGCGGCGTCTTTAGTCTGTGTTGATGAGCATAAACTGCTACGCGATATAGAAAAGCTAACTAAAAATGAGATACCCAGAGAAGTTATTCCGGGTTTTGAACCAGACCCCAGCATAAAGCCGGAGCCTATTCAGAAGCCTCGTACGGGTCGTCCTCAAAACTCTCGTCGTGCGCCTCGCCAGAAGCGCCCGGACACACGACGTTAATTCTACCGCTGACCAGCAGGACCGGACTTTACTTTAAAAAGTCCAGTCCTCCGGTTACCGCAGCAACCTGTGCTTGAATGCACTGTTCAGGCGTTGCTTTCGGGCTGTCAGGGTACACTTCTGTAGTCGTCGCATACTCTGCTTTGCTAAAGCTAATGCACAATCCCATTTTCGCCGTTGGCAATAAAATAACGCCACGCTGAGCAATGTCCTCGCCTATCAGTTTATTTTCATCGTCGGCATCGGCAATATGAGTGACCTCTTCCACCGAATCTAAAACCGCCTTTTGAAACTCAGAATAAGGCTTTTCAGAATTTCCAACCAAATAGAACCCATCCGGAATATTCCAGTTCGTATTCACTTTTCCATCCATCGCCGCTTTGGCCGGACGAAACTCGCTGTTATCCGTATCCGTTGTTTCGTGTAAATCTATGTGGGCCAGAATATCTACGCCTAAGCCAGCAACATAATTCATAATGTGCGCGCATTCCCCGGCTGGTGAATCAGCGACAAAAGAGCGGTTAGGATCAATGGCCGCCGGATTCCAGCGGTTGATGGTTTCATAGCCCCAGGGACTCAAACATGGCGCTACCACCACATTGAAATGTGGCTGGTAATCTTTCGCTTTAGTTTCAATAAAACGCAACGCACCATGGACACCACTGGTTTCATAACCATGTACTCCGCCGGTAATTAAAACTGTTGGCTTCGACACATCCCAATTTTTTGTTCTGACCACAAATAAAGGATAAGTACCGCTGTCGTAGACAAGTTCACCGTATTGGTCTACATCGAAATCGCTTTTAAAGGTTTCAATCTTACTAACCACATCATCGAAGTAAGAGCGCTTTTTCGTTTGCTCGGCTAGCCACTGAGCTTTTTCTGTCGCTCCCCAGGGCGTGCCCGGTGTTCCAATATGGTAAATCGTTTGTTGCGTCATATTTTAATCCTATTCACTTAAAACAAGGCTGCTATACTAGCAAAGTCTTTACCGGTAGCTAAGCCGCCTTTGTCGATTCCTTATCCGCAGGCTTAGACACTTCAGTTTTTTCTGTCGATGTCTTTTCCGTCTTAGGTTTCTTTGGCTTTTTAGCCCCTAATGCAATAAGTATACTTTCACGCTCTTTCGCTAAAAACAGAGCCATATCCTCGAGTTGTTGCTCATCAGTGAACAGTTCGCTACTTTTAATTAATGGGTTCAGGGCTTCCGCCATATCCAGAATTTTATCGTGCGCATCGGCTTCGGCTTTTGAAGTGAAGGTCATTTTCTCGGCTCCGTCGCGAATAACTACATATTGGGTTACTACAGCCATGGTATGGTCCTTTGCTGATGTGTAAATATACTGTTTATTTGTACAGTAAAGTGACATAGATTGCAATAGTTGTAGCATTCGCTAAACTGCGCACTCCGAACAGGCCTTCGTTACGACAGGAAGTAAATCCGCCCTATGCAGTTCTCAAAAATACAAGTTCTACTGGCCATTTTTGCAATGGCAATTGGAAGCTTTGCCATTGGTATTGGTGAGTTTGTCATTATGGGGCTGCTGCCCGACGTAGCCGCAGACTTTAATACTGACACCCGGGAAACAGGCCACTTAATCAGTCTTTATGCGCTCGGTGTGGTTATCGGTGCCCCGCTCATTACCATTTTATTTGCCAGGCTGCCACGCAAACCTATGTTATTGGCACTGATGCTGGCATTTTCTCTGGGCAACTTCGCCAGTGCCTCAGCAGAAAATTACACATTACTTCAGGTGTTACGCTTTCTAACTGGCCTGCCTCACGGTGCTTACTTCGGGATTGCCTGCCTGGTTGCAGCCGATATGGTACGTAAAAACCAACGTGGTATGGCAGTAACTATGGTGATGATGGGACTCACTGTGGCGATTCTGGTCGGAAACCCGCTAGCCACCTGGTTAGGGCAGCTTATTGACTGGCGCACCGTATACCACACGGTAGGAGCGTTAGGCTTACTGGCTTTTGTCATGATTTCCATTGTGGTTCCCAAACATCCGAATGAAAAGAAAACGTCCGCCCGAGGCGAAATGCAGGCATTGCAAAACCCTCAGGTCTGGCTGACTCTGGCCATAGGAGCCATTGGCTTCGGTGGAATGTTTGCGGTATTGAGCTACATAGCCCCAACACTAATAAACGCCACCGGATTAGATTCTCACTGGATACCCGTAGCTTTATTTATCTACGGACTGGGATCGTTGGCCGGTAGTTTGGTCGGCGGCTGGGCTGCCGACAGAAACTTGAAATTAACCATCGGCGGTTCTTTGGTGTGGTCGGCAATTGTGCTGGCAATTTTTCCCTTAACACTACAGAGTCTATGGACGGTTATGCCTATGGTGTTATTACTCGGTAGCTCTGCTGCGCTGGTTCCGGCTCTGCAGGTACGTTTAATGGATGTTGCCGGAGAAGCCCAGACTTTAGCAGCATCGTTAAACCACTCCGCTTTTAATGCGGCTAACGCCTTAGGTGCCTGGCTAGGTGGTCTTGCTATCATTTCCCCGCTTGGCTGGCAAGGAACCGGTTGGGTTGGGTGCGCACTGTCGCTGGCCGGCCTGCTATTATTTTGGGTCACTAAAAAGCACAGCCGCAGAACACCCAACATAGTTAGTCTTTAGGCTTGCCCTCTGCATCTAACTCACTGAGCTCCTCATCGGGCTTCGCATAAGACAAACGCGCGGCCCGCTGAGTGCTATGATACCCATCAAGCCCTGAGATAGTCATTGCCCCCAGCGATTCTATATCAATGAAACCATCGCCTTTTACCGCCTCTTCTTTAACTTCAACCCAACGAACTTCCCCAACAATTAACGCCGTATCGTTATGTTGTATCGGAATAATTTCAACCTGTTGCATACCAATTCTGAGCGAACTCTCGGCCACATAAGGAGCATGAAAACCATCGACAAATTCCGGCGTCAGACCACAGGCTTCAAATTCTGAAGTTTCTCTGGGATACCGCGCCGATGTCTGATGCGCTTGACGGAAAAAACCTTCGTTAACCTGGTTAATAGTATAAACGCCACTCTCTTCAATGTTTTCCCAGGTATGCCGGGTAACCGACTGCGGTCGCATAACAAATCCCAACAGAGGCGGATTACTTCCCAAATGAACAACAGAACTGACTATGGCTAAATTGTTTTGCTGATGCCGGTCACGAGTGCCAATAACATTGGCGCTTTTAAACCCGGATAAGCAGTTCACAAAACGCGCTCGATCGCGGTCATTCATTTTCGCTAAATCTTGCTGTTTGTAGGTTTTCATTAAAGCTCCAGTTTGTTTTTGTCGGCTATCTATACGTTTTATTTCTCAATTACGATCGTTTACAAATAACTTATTGCGAACTATTATCATTTGCGTTAGCTTGTTTAATCAAAGCCAGAATAAAGGATGCATAATGACTAACGCCTATCAAGAGTACTTTAACTCTCAGGAAAAGCTAAAAATAGCGAGCTCACTGCTCAACCAAAAAGATTATCGCACTGCAACGACATTTCTTAGCCAGGCACGCGACTCAGCAAAACGGGCTTTTAATGAACCTGTACTGGTGGGTAATGCCATCCAAAGCTTTACAACCTGTTCTATTTTGTTAATTGCTACCCATATTCGCCGCCAGCAAAAGCTACAGGCCTATGAGCTTCAACAAGAGAGTGTTGAGCAACTGACGTCATGGCTTAATCAGGCTGAAACTCAGCCGCTAGAAGAGTTGTGTCGTTACTGCTATCAACTATTAATTACCGGTTGTCAGCATTCTCGTTGCCTGGGGCACTGTATGCAACAATTAGAGGAATCCGGTTATGCGCATGAACAAACCTGAACGCTTGCAACTTTCAATGAGTAAAGAGCAACTTAAAAAGCTACTGCTTGAGCAAAAGTTAGTGGCCAGTGATATTCGTTGCAGTGATTACTGCAGTCAGTGCGAGCTTAAACAGTTGATACTTGAATGCGCCAGAATAAACTGTTCCGGCTCTTTGCAGAACTTCGACGGTTAGAAGTCTTTCTTTCGAAGTGCTTTTTTCTGTCCCTGCTGCTTTTTAGTGGTTAGTCGTCTTTCTTTAGCCGAGCGGCTGGGTTTAGTCGGAATACGTTTTTTCTGAACCTGAGATGCACTGCGAATTAAATCAATTAGTTGCTCAAGTGCCAGCTCTCTATTACGTGCCTGACTGCGAGTTTCCTGAGACTTGATAATCACTTTTCCGCTTTGGGTAATGCGGTGGTCAGATTTTTTCAGTAATCGGCTTTTATAAAAGTCGGGAAGTGAAGAGGCCTGAATATCAAAAATGAGTTGAGCCGCAGTTGCTACTTTATTCACGTTTTGCCCACCCGCCCCACTGGAACGGATAAACTGCCATTCAATTTCGCTCTCTGCTAACTCAACTCGCTGCGATATCTGAATCATTTTTCTCTTTATTACCAAAAAAATTAAACGATTTTACCCACATCACTCAGCGGGCTGGATAAAGTTATCTATGCCTTCTTCTTTCAAAGCGTCGAGGGCTTCAGCAAGCGCATCATCTTCGTTCTCAAACGCATCTTCCCAAAGCGTTGAATTATTATTCTCATCAACAATTTCCAGAATCCAACCGCTGTCCTCGGTACGGTAAATATCTATCTCTACATTTTTACCGTCAGCACTGTATTGTTGGGTATGTTTGCTTTGAGTTACTTGCTGTTCTTCGTTCATAATAGAGTCTCTGTATACGTCCGTATGGTGGCAACAGTCTATCACTGTTCGGCTTACTCTGAGGGGATTTTTATAGGGCTTTTAGTACATCCCGCACAAAGTCATGCTCGTTAAATCCTTGTTCACCAGCAATGTCATAACCACGACGAACCACCACTAAATTCTTTGAAGGAATAACGACCAAAAACTGTCCCCTGTTTCCGCGGGCTGCAATAGTATCGTCAGGTAACTCTGGAAAGCGCTCGTTATAAAGCCACCACTGCGCACCGTAGCCCGGAGCATCTTCCGGTGGTTGAGCCGGTGCTGGCGTACTAATATAATCCAACCAGCCTTCCGGTAAAATTTGTTCTCCCTGCCATAGCCCTTCCTGCAAATGCAAAACCCCCAAACGAGCTAAATCACGAGATGTTGTCCACACCTGAGACGATAAAATGAAGTCTCCGCGCCAGTCGGTTTCGACAAAAGTATGCTGCATTCCTACTTTTTCCAGCAAAGCTTTATACGGGAATTGTAAGTACTCGTCAGTTGTATCAAAACGCTCATGCAGTGCTCTTAAAGCCAGCATAGTGTCGTTATTAGCGTACTTCCAACGACTGCCGGGAGCCACTTCAAGTGCCGTTTCTGTTGCCGTGTCACTTACAAGTCCACCACCCATATAAACCCGGTCGGTGCGATTGCCTGCGTTATTACTGTCTAAACCAGACGCCATGTGCAATAGATTTTCTAAGGTAATATGTCCTCGCGGGTCGAGCGGATGTGACCAGTTCGAAATACCAGCAGGAGCATCCAGCTCTATTTTATTTTGCTGAATAGCTGCACCAATAACGCTGGCACCAATGCTTTTTGCAACAGACCAGGTACGCTGCGCCGTCTCAGGGCTAAAACCTTCAAGATAACGCTCAGCAATAATTTCATCCGGCGTCACAATCAATACTGCCGAGGTACGCGAACCAGAGCCATACTTCTTGGTAAAGGCCTGTTTTAGTACGGATTCTAACTGAGCATTATCACTTCTTGCGTTAACCTCTGCTCGTTTCTCCCAGGGGGCTCCACTGTCCTTATCCGCAGCTTTATCCCCACGAAAAGGATCAGCAAGAAATTTAGCGTCATCAACGCTCGCTCCTACCGGCAGATCGACGCAGCCAAGTTTTGATCGCCAAACTGATATTCGCTCCCGCCGCCCCTCATCATAAGGTACCCTGACCCAGTTGTTTTCTTTATCAACTTCTGGCTCCATACTCTTTACGCGTTCAGCAATTAAAGAATAAATTCCACTCAGTTCATGCTCCCGAACTTGCGCCATAGACTTATTAGCGTTAAATACGGCACTACAGGTAAAACCCGCAGTATAACCAGCGGCGTAAGCATTTAAGGTTGTTTCAGTTTCTTCAGCCTGAGTGTACGCAGTTGCCAGCAACATGCTGGCCAGAGTTATTTTTAATGTCTTATTCATTTATCACATACCTGTTGGCTCTTTATCACAGTTCCTCAATGTAAGAGCATGATGCAAAAGAAGCAAACCGCCAGAGTCATCCGAATGTTAAAAATTATGGTATATTACTGCGCATTATTTTCTAGATCAGGACAACCCTATGGCAGCCTTTGGCACCGTATTTATGCCACAAATGACGATGGCAACTTTCGAGAATTCAGACTGGAGTAAACCTGAATTAGTCTCTTCTGACGCAATACAGTTACACCCCGGAGCCCATGTTCTGCATTACGCCAGTACTTGTTTTGAGGGGTTAAAGGCGTTTCGTCATGAAAATGGCTCTATCAATCTATTTCGTATGAACCGCAACATTGAGCGCATGCAGCAAAGCAGTCGTTTGCTTTCCTTACCGGCATTTGATGCCAGTTTGCTGCAGCAAATGATTACAGATGTTGTGAAGCACTTCAGCAACGAGGTTCCAAAACCACCGGGTTCAATGTACATACGCCCTACTCACGTTGGTACCGAAGCTGCGATCGGCAAGGCCGCCTCGCCAACCAGCTCCTCAATGCTTTATGTATTGTTATCGCCTGTCGGTGACTATTTTTCAGGCGGGGATAAAACCCTACGCTTGTTGCTCGAGGAAGACGGTTCACGTTGCGCGGCTCATATGGGTATGGTTAAAAGCGGCGGCAACTACGCCAGTGCGTTACAGCCCATTCTTCAGGCACGGGAATCCGTGAATGCGGATCAAGTTCTGTTCTGCCCTAATGGCGACGTACAGGAAACTGGAGCCGCCAACTTCTTGCTTATTGACGGCAACGAAATTATTACCAAAGCATTGGACACTAGCTTTCTACATGGCGTAACCCGAGACTCTATTCTCACTATTGCGCGAGATATGGGAATGACGGTGTCTGAACGAGAGCTTAGCGTAGATGAACTGCTGGAGCGCGCCTCAAAACCGGATAGCGAAGCGGCTTTATCCGGCACCGCAGCGGTACTTGCGCCAGTTGGTACATTAATTCATAACGGAAAAGAGTTTCCTGTCGGTAACGGGAACTCAGGTGCTACCACATTGAAATTACGTAAAGCACTGAATGATATTCAGTGGGGCAAAGCAGAAGATAAACACGGTTGGCTAACTAAAATCTAACCTTTAGGCGGCCTTACCACCCATTCAGGGTCTTCGAATTCACCTAAAGGTGTTATTTCACAAAATGGGGCAGCACTGCGAATAATATTAGCCACTTCGGAGTTATGTTGCCCTTCCATAGCGTCGCGTTTTTCTTTGCTATCCCACGACGCTATGGCTATTAACTTTTTGTCATCACCGATTTTGCGGTGTAACTCCGTACCTCGGGCTCCTGGCGCTTGCTGGATTATTTCACTGGCTTTTACCCAGGCTTCTGCATATTCCTCTGCCGTATGACCTTCTTTGATACGAACCTGGAAAATATACTTCATAGATCCTCTTCTAGCACTATTTCCGTTTATTCTCTGATTTAACCATTTTTAAGTAAAAGAAAATAGCGTAAAAAACACACATACCAATAACAATAGCTAAGCCTGTAAAAGAAAAAAAGATGACTGGATCTTTAAAAAACTCTTGCCATAAACTCATGGTTATTCCCCTGTTTGAATTCTTGATTTCAGTTTATTCAAACTTGACAGTGACGATATTGATCCCAATCAATAACAAGAATAACACTGATTTTTTTAGGGGCTTTTTAGTTTATTCCTATCGAATACCGAAAAATATTCATCTTTACAGTTTGTAAAGCAGTGTAAAAAAATTTGCGTATATCAGAATTTACGTCTTTCCTTAATAGGTACATTCAATAAAAACCGAGGGTATTATGAGTAATAATCAAGCAAAAGCAGAAGACGCAGTAAACAAGTCAGCAAATAAAGCTCACGACACCATCGATAAAGTGGCGGACGCAGCTAAACATGCCTCTGACAACCTGGGTGAAAAAGGACATAACCTTAAAGAAACTCAGGAAAAATGGCTTTCGACTGCAACTGATTACGTTAAAGATAACCCAATTAAATCTTTAGGTATTGCAGCCGCAAGTGGTTATTTATTAAGCAGGCTATTCAGTGACCGCTCATAATCAAACTGATACGAACGAAACGGAAAGCTTACTTAAGCAAGTTAAGGCACTGGAAAGCGAAGTTCGTGGTGTTGTAAAAGCTCAACTGCAGCTTGCGGGTATGGAAACCCGTAGAGCTGGTGAGAGTTTTGTACGTATGGTCGCTTTCGCTGTGCTGGCAGCTTGCTTAGCTTTTACGGCTTGGGCGGTTTTAGTTACGGCTGCTGTAATAGCGGTTGTAAACAGTAGTGTAATATCTTTGACAACAGCATTAATCATTGTTGCCGTCGCTCATCTGGCAGCGGCCTTTTATATTGTTAGATATATAAAACGAAGAAGTCGCGATCTGCTGTTTGCAGAAACCAGTAGCAGTCTCTAAGTGGAGGGCTTATGGCATCAAGCCTTGATTATCAAATAGCGCAAACGAAAAAAGACCTTCAGCTTCGTAAATTAGCTGTTAAGGTCCGTTCACAAGGCGTTATTTCAACAACTCATGACAAACTAGCTTCTCCCACGGCTCTTTGTGTTGCCGTAGGTGCAGGTTTTTTTATCGGAGAAATGTCGGATAGACCGAAAAAGCAGACAGAGTCTTCCGGCGAGAAAAAATCTGCCACAAATATAGTAATTAAAGTATTGAGGTTAATTGCTGGCGTTCAAAGTGCCAGCAGTTTTGCAAAACATCTGTAAAGATGACCGTAAACTCATACAGTTACAGCTATAGTGAGTGTGGTAATGATTTTTTAATAACAGGAGGTTACCCATGAAGAACTTTAAAATGGCACTACCAGCAAGTTTAATCGCAATTTCAATGCTGACTCTTTCGGGCTGCAGTGACGCTGAAACCGAAAAAGCGGAATCAAAAGCTGAAAAGACTATGCAGGAAACTGAAGATAAAGCTGAAAACGCGATGCAAGAGACTGAAGACAAAGCTCAGGAAGCCAAAAGCTACACTGAAGAAAAAGCTGAAGATGCTGGTGAGTATGTTGATGATGCTGTCATCACCACTAAAGTCAAAGCCGTTATCTTCGAAGACGATAACCTGAGCAGCATGGATATCAATGTTGAAACGAACAACGGAATTGTTCAATTGTCAGGTTTTGTTGAAAGCGATGCCGATATTGATACCGCAGAGAATCTGGCGGCTACAGTGAAAGGTGTTAAAGACATCGAAAACGATATTCAGGTTCGCGAAGAAGATTAATTATTTTTTAAATACTCCCTGATAAAAAGCGGCTTCTAAGCCGCTTTTTTTATACCCTTAAAGCTAGAACACAGAGTAAATTACTGATAACTTTACGGCATAACAAAAATAAGAATCGAAACTATGTCAAAAAATGCATTTAGCAACCACACCTTAACACCTGAAGACCTTCCGCAGGTTAGCGCTCAATACTTTACACCGCTGAGTAACACCTATATTAAGGTCAACCTAATGTGCCGCTTAGTTTTTTGGTTAATGGTCGTGAGTGCCTTATTAATTCTTTATTGTCAGCCTTGGGTTGCTCTTCCTAAGCTGCTCGAACTTTATTTGCCTCAGATACAATTAGCTGCCGGAGGGCTTGGCTTATTAAGTTCGGCTTATGGAATTTTAGCTGACAAAAACAAAGGATACGCAATACGTGAGCACGACTTTAGCTATCGTAGTGGAGTTATATTCCAGTCAGTAGTCAGTCAGCCCATTTTACGTATTCAGCACGTTGAATTAAAACATGGTCCTATTGACCGCCATTTTGGACTGTCCAGTTTAGAGATTTTTAGCGCCGGCGGTGCCATGCACACTTTCGCAATACCGGGATTACCAGAAGAAAAAGCTCGCGAAATCCGTTCCTACGTACTAACCCATAGCGACATCGCAGCCAATGACTAGTTACCAGGACCGATGGCTAAAACTATCACCCGTAGCGATTATTTATTTCGCTGTTCAGTTCATCAAAACCATTGGTAACAATTTATTTTATTTACTGCCGGCTATTTTTGTTGGCTACAATCAGTTTTCTGAAAATTCCTTGATAATACTATCGGGGCTTGGCGCTCTATTAGTCTTTGTTGCCATCTCCGCTTTGCTCAAATTTTATTTCTATCAATACCGGTTGAGCGAAGGTCGAGTTCAGATTCATTCCGGCGTGTTTCAGAAAACGCATATCGACCTTCCCTTCGAGCGCATACAGAATGTCCGTTTTGAACAACCCATTTTTTACCGCCCGACGAATCATGTCTGCATGCTTCTGGACACCGCGGGTTCCAATAAACTCGAAGCAAAAATTATTGCTTTACCCAAAAACGTAGCCGAGTCTCTAAAGCAAAAAATACTCGCTCATAAAACCGAAGATACTCATCCAGCAACAGACCACCAACCTCAACCTCATGAGGAACGCCTGCTAAATTCACGCTCCTTACGAGACTTAGTTATTCATGGCCTGGCCAGTAACCGTATCTGGATTGTACTGGGTGCGTTAGCGCCTTTCTTTAACTCGCTTTCAGAGCAGTTTATTAAAGCCATAGAAAGCTTCGGAGTGGATGTTGATGCGCTCATGGCCTCTTCACAATATGCATTCTGGCAGTACGTATTATTTTTCTTTTCTATCGCTTTTGTTGTTATTGCCCTAATGGCATTAATTTCTGTCTTAGGCTCTGTAATTACATTCTACGACTTTAAACTAACTCGCAGCGACGATCGTTATATTCGCCGCAACGGACTTTTTACCCGTCACGAAGTCGTTATGAAGCTGTCTCGACTGCAAATGATTGCTTTACAGCAAAATTGGCTTGATCGCATACTGCAAAGAGTTAACTTAAAATTCGAGCAGCTTAATGCCAACTTTGAGCGCCAGTCCGCAGGAACTTCAGGTGGAAAAATTATTGTGCCATCGGTTACTCTCGAAGAGGCACATAACTTGGCAACGGAAACCTGGCCCAATAATCAATTAAGCAGCATAAGCTATAATCCGGTCAGCAAGCGACTCGCTATTAGAAATACGCTCATCGCCTTTTGGCTGTTTGTTCCTCTTGCTTCCGCACTTGCTTATTTTGAAAAAACAGAGCTGGCAACAGCCTCAATTGCGGCTTTTGTTCTGTCTACCGCCTTTATCGTTCTAAGCTGGAAACGCCGCGGCTATGCAATTGACAGTAACTTCATTTATCTCAGAAAAGGCCTTATTGGAGTAAATTACCGCTGCTTCCCTATTCATAAAGTTCAACAGACAACGTTCTCGCAAAGCTGGTTTATGCGCCGCTTTCAGTTATGCTCAGTAAAGTTTGTCCTGGCTTCTGGTGGTCAGACTCTGCCTTTTATTAATGCTAGAATCGGTGAAGAACTCATAGACTCCTGCCTTTATCAGGTGGAAGCATTAAAAAAGTCCTGGATGTAATATGGAATTACCTTTCTCGCAAGCCTGTGAAAACAACAAAGACCCAATACTCGAGGTTCTTAAAACGGCGTTTTCAGACTGCACTCGTGTTTTAGAAGTAGGCAGTGGTACAGGCCAACATGCCGTGTACTTTGCCAGCCAACTGCCTAATATTCATTGGCAAGCCAGTGATCAAGCAGAGTACCTACCGGGAGTAACGGCCCGAATAAAGCAGGAAGGTGTAACTAACCAGCCATTACCGGTTGAATTTAATGTATTTGCAGACGCACCGGAAGGAACATTCAACGCTCTTTTCGCCGCCAATACCTGCCATATTATGCCGAAAGAAGGGGTTGAAAGGCTCTTCAAGCATTTGGGAAGCGAACTTAGTAGTGTGAAGCGTTTATGTATTTACGGACCTTTTAACGACAACGGTCATTTTACCAGCGACAGTAATCGTCGCTTTCACCAGTCGCTGCAGTCGCGTAACAGCGACATGGGGATACGTGATTGGCAATGGATTGCAGAGCTGGCCAATCAGCAAGGCTTTGAGCTGAAAAAGATACACGCTTTGCCTGCCAATAACCAGCTGCTGGAATTTAAACGTTAGCCCTTTATTGATAAGTGATAAGGGCTAACGAAAGCTAGGCCGTTATTTAGTATTGGGAACAATACGTAACTCTACCCGACGGTTTAACTGACGTCCGCTTTCGGTATCATTATCTGCAACAGGCATACTTTCTCCATAACCTTCGGTTGTTACCCTGCGGGAGTCCACGCCGTTACCCACTAAATTATTGCGTACGGCATTAGCACGATTTAACGACAGTTGCTGGTTGTATTCAGCAGAACCTGTGCTGTCGGTATGCCCTTCTATCAGCATGGTGGTTTTTTCATACTTTTTCAGTACTCGCGCAACATCATCCAGTACTGGGTTGAAGCTTTGAGAAATGTTTGCACTGCCGGTAGCAAACGTAATGTTACTAGGTAACTGCAAACGAAGATTATCGCCGTCACGTATCACCTTCACACCACTATCGGCCAGCTCTTCCCGAAATTCTTCTTCCTGCTTATCCATATAAGAACCAATGGCACCTCCGGCTAATGCCCCAACCGCAGCGCCCCAGACATACCGACTTTTATCATGATCGCCTGTACCTTTACCCAGCAAAGCGCCAGTGACAGCACCAATAGACGCGCCTTTCTGGGTGTTACTCATATTTTCACAACCCACAAGTGCTAACGAAGAGAACATCATAGTCAAAACTAACTTTTTCATACTCTAACTCCATAAAAACAATGAATGCCCAAAAAGCTAGCATGCTTTAGTATAGTCACTGTTGAGATTTGCGAATTTTTTACTTAACTTATTTTCTCTTAATGCCCAGCAGTGATACCTTATAAAAAGTAGTAACTCACATATGCGCTTCCATTTATATGACCATAACTGACCCTACAGAGGCTCGTAAGGCTTTAATAACGTTCTTGCGAGATAATGCGCCCGTAACAGTCATTACCGGCGCAGGCATAAGTACAGACTCAGGAATTCCCGACTATCGCGATAATGAAGGCGAATGGAAGCGCACACCTCCGGTTCAGCATCAGGATTACATGCACAGCGAAGCGGTACGAAAAAGATACTGGGCGCGGAGCTTATTTGGCTGGCCAGTGCTTTATCATGCGAAGCCTAACTCAGCGCATTATGCGATAGCAAAATTGCAGCAGCAAGGGCTTATTGGCTGTGTTATCACGCAGAATGTGGACGGCCTGCACCAAAAAGCCGGAGCCACACGTGTCATTAACTTACACGGATACGCCAACGACATGGTCTGCATGAGCTGTAGGGAAATAACCCCACGACTGGAGATGCATGAACGCAGCCTAAAATTGAATCCGGACTTTGCAGCCTTAGACGCAACCGCCGCACCGGACGGCGATGCTGACCTTGAAGCCGACTTTGAACAGTTTAAAGTCGCCGACTGCAGAAGCTGCGGGGGGATTCTAAAACCCGATGTCGTGTACTTTGGTGACAACGTGCCTCGCCCACGGGTTGAAGAAGCTCAAAAGGCTATAGAAGACAGCAACGCCCTGCTGGCTATTGGCACCTCGCTCATGGTCTTTTCCGGCTATCGCTTTGCCCGCCAGGCTCACCAAAGCAATCAACCTGTCGCCCTGTTAACTCTGGGGAAAACACGCGCCGATGACCTGGCAACTTTAAAACTGAACTGCTCTATCAAGGACGTACTGGCATGAACTACTGGCAGCTATTCTTTCCAGGCTGAGCGCCCGCGTGACAATAAACGGGCTCTCCAGGGGTGATTCAGAAAAACCTTAAATATTCGGCTTATACTCAAAACCTTCTTCAGCCTGAGAGTCGGAGAAGGTTTTTATTTTCTCTTTATGGTTCAGCATAGAGTTAACCAATGAATTTGGAAACACTTCAATACCGTTGTTAAAGTCTTCTACGTTCTGGTTAAAGATACGAATTGCCGCACCAATGTTTTCCTGCTGGTCGGTAATTTCTCTCATCAATTTCTGATAAGTTTCTGAAGCCTTCAGTTCCGGGTAGTTCTCGACAGTAACGTTAAGGCTTTTAAGCAGTTCACCAGTTCTGGCTTCCGCCTGCTCAAGTTTAGCCGTATCGACTTTGCCACTATCCAACCCCTGCAGAGCGCTACGCAGTTCGGTTACTTTAGTCAAAGTACCCTGCTCAAACTCTTTATAGTCTTTCACGACATCTTCTAAGTGCGGAATAATTTTATTTTTCTGGCGCTCTTGCGTAATAACGTTAGCCCATGCTCTCTCGACAGCGTTTGCGCGGCTAATAATGGCGTTATATATAGCAATAACGGCTATTACTAAAACAAGGGCTATGCCAATAGCTATCCATGTTCCTGTCATTGTTTTACTCCTAAAAGTTACTGTCCAGTTTGGTCATTACATAGTGGATAAAATCAAGCGATGCCTTTAACTTTGCAAATTCCTGCTCGCCTTCTAAGGCTTCAATAAAGGCTTCATAGTCGCATATCTTAGCGTCTTTAGTGGTGGCAATAAGGTCTTTGTCTGCGAACGAAAGACACAAATCAGCAGCGTCATTCACCTCGAAGTTCATTTGCGATAGTACCTCAGAGAACTCTTCAAAAGCGATAACCACGGTTGGCTTCATCGCTTTTGCAGCTTCCAATTCACTGGCAGCGACCACTTTAAACTCTTTGTTAAAACGGTTGGACGCTGGCTTATAAGTGGCTTTTCCTGCCCCCGGAAGGCCAAAACCTACAACAGCAACATTGCGTAACAAGCCGAAAGGCAAAATAAGCCCGTAGCGATCATAATGATCGTAGACTTTCTTTCTGCGTGTTCTTACCTCACCTTTGCTGTCCGTATAGGTTTCAGTGACAATCCGCTCATCAACATAGTGAAAGTGATAATACTGATACTGAAAGGAATATTCGCTGCCACTGTAGCTTCCATCATAAAGCGCACGAATTTCACGTTTGTAATTACCCCGATTAAAATCACTAAAGCGATGCTGGAACTCATTTGACGCCGCTCTGCTCTCAAATACAGCAGGCGACAAGTCATTATCCAGTAAACCATCGCGTTGCAGTAAAGCATGCGACGCCTTGGTCATAAGCCTGCCCGGGTAAAAAGCGGTAATTCCGGCAACCAAAGTTAAAACACTACCTACAGCCAGAATAATCCAGGTACTTTGCTGAAAACGTTGCCACTGAGACCAGTCCCAGTATGTTAATGCGGCGGTTGCCAACAGAAGAACAGTAAAGGCTATCCAGTAAGCTTTCATATTAAACTGGTAGCTTCCGGAAAAACCTTTCAAGTCATCAATTACCGCGTCGAGATTCTCTCTGGTACGGCTGTTAAGCGCTTGCGTTTCAGTGCGCTTTAGCAATTCAATAAGGGCTTTGTTATTTTTCTGATAGAACACGGCAATCAACATAGAAGTTAGTTAAAAATAGGTGGTCAGTTTAATGCTTCGGTCTTTTCGATACCAGTCAATATTTGTAAAACTCTTCCCATAACAAACTGATTTTATGACTCTAAATGGTGCTAAAAAACGAAATTAAGCCTAACTAAATGTGTTTTTATAATTTCTGGTAAGATGTTTAGCTCCTATGCAAACAAAGACGCCATTAAGAGGTAATTAATGAAAGCTGTCATACTCGATGCAGAAACCCTGGGCAAAGGTATTGATCTTTCCGCCATTGAAAAGTCCGTCGACGAGCTGATTTTATATGATTCAACAACGCCCGAGCAGGTTAATGAGCGGATTAACGATGCTGAAATTGTTATAACAAATAAAGTCGTCATTAATGAACAGGCTATTGAGTCCGCTGAGCAGTTAAAGCTAATTTGCGTGTTAGCCACCGGAATGAACAATATCGACTTAGCAGCAGCAAAGAAACTGAATATTCCGGTTAAAAATGTTGAAGCTTACGGTACAGAGAGCGTGGTTCAGCATACTTTGATGATGATGCTTTCGCTGGCGACTAAGCAACCGGTCATGCAAAAACGCGTTGCAGCCGGCGATTGGCAAAGCTCGTCCATGTTCTGCCTGTTAGACCCATCCATTATTCAACTGGCTGGCAAGAAGTTAGTTATTGTCGGCTCTGGTGAGCTCGGCCAGGAAGTGAAAACTCTGGCGGAAGCTTTAGGAATGCACGTTGAGTTCTCAGCACGCCCCGGAAAGAAAGATGACCCGCGACCAACGCTAAATGAGCTGCTACCTTCGGCAGACGTTATCTCTTTTCATTGTCCGTTAACGGATGACACCAAAAACTCACTTAACGCAGATAATCTCAAACTTTGTAAAAAAGACGCACTGATTATTAATAATGCCCGAGGTGGTGTTATCAATGAACAGGATGTTGTCGAGGCGCTACGAGCGGGAGAAATTGGTGGTGTTGCCGCTGATGTTCTGCCTCAGGAACCGCCTAAAGGTGGCAACCCCTTGTTGGATGCGATGAACGAGGGATTAAACCTGATTGTCACACCTCACAACGCCTGGACATCACCTGAAGCGCGGCAGCGCATTGTGGAGCTTACTGCCGAAAATATTCAGAGTATTCAGGGCAAGAACTAAAACTTGAGTTAACTTTCGAATATTAATGTGTTGGCAGCTATTTTCACGCTGCCAACACGTATTAATCAAGGTTAATAAGCTTTCGTTTAAGGAAATTCACTCAGTTCAAATTCGTCCTCAAAGCGTTGTTCTTTCAACCTGCCATCCTCGTAAACAGAGATTGAAAACGGCTGCCCTGATTCTGTATAAGACCAGCTTTTTCCATGTCGCCTGTCTCTTTTATACTTGCTGATATTGTATAACGCGCCTTCATCAGTGAAGTTCACAACAATACCGTCCAGGTAGCCGTCACTATCGAATGACTCAACGCCACGCAAGTAACCTTGTGGAGAATAAGTACGCCACTCCCCTACTTTAACGCCGTTTTCATAGCTTCCCCGGGATATTTCATAAGGCGCATAGCCAAGAGCAACTTGCCACTCTCCCTCGCGTTTACCCTCGACATACTCGCCTTCAACAACGAGTTCACCGTCGGCGTATTCCTGATAAGCCCCGTCTAGCAAGTCATCTTTATAGTGCTCGCGTAAACGCAAATCACCATTTTCACCATAGACTTCACGGACACCATCAAGCTTACCCTCTTGGTCGTAATGCTCGTTTATCTCACCGTAGCTGTCTTTTGAAACCCATTCACCAACTTTCTTCCCATGGTCGTATTCACCGGAGGTCGTAACCTTTCCGTCTTTATCGGTTATCGTATAGGGGCCATGCCGCTTACCTTCAACAAAACGGACTTTTTCCAGACCATTTCCATATCGAGAAATATAAAGGCCATGCAGATCGTAGCCTTTAAACTCACGGCGGTCTCGCACGTTTCCATCTTCATCATAACTTTCATTTAATCGCCAGCTATTATCAACAGCCTGACGGTTTAAGCGGGTCAGTTGCTCCGAATCGTTGTACCATTTTTTTACTTTAACTAAGCCGTGTTCGGCGGTTTCAACATGTTCGCTTGAACGAATTAACTGACCGTTTTCATCATAGCTACGGGATGTAAGCAGTTTTCCATCGTCGTTACGCTTTTCATATTGCCTTAATTCGCCGTTTTTGTGATACAGCTTAGTTTCGCCTACCCGTTTACGATTTTTATATTCTTGCGTTCGTTTAACCGAACCATCCTCATAATAGTCAGTTGACAAACCATTGAGCACACCATCTTCATAAAAGGATTCTTTAACCAAATTCCCTTCAAAGTCCCAACGTTTTCCTATTCCTTGCTCAACATCATCTTTATATTCAGCTTCATACTTAACCTGACCATTTTCATAATAATGACGCATCAAACCATTACGCTCGCCGTCCTTCATGGTTTTTTCGGTCAATAAGTAACCTGTCGACGCATAAGTTCTGTAAGGTCCATTGAGCTCACCATCTTTATAGGTCATCTCACGTTTTTTATGACCATTTTTGGAGTAAACGGTAGTTTCACCTTGCTGTTCACCATTAGTATCCCGCTGACCTTCCGATCTTAAAACACCAGATTCAAAGTAGGTTTTATACGGCCCAATCGCTATGGCCTCAGCAAAATTAAGGGAATCTGAGCCAGTTTCATAATAAGGCCCGCCATCAATGTAGTTGATAAAAAGACGAAAACCGTCGTCTGTCTTTTCTACTTTATCTAATAAATATTCGGCTTCACTTCTGTCATCTGTTGGCTGTAATTCATCATCCAGCCATTTAATTGACTTCTCAGCTTCAGCCACTGTTTCCGGCACTTCATTATTCTGACCATTTTGCTCGGCAGAAAATGCAAAGGCATTAGACACAATTAAACTGGAAGCGATAGCAAAAAGTACTTTACTGAAAGTCATTAATTGGCCTCCTGTAAAGATTCAAAATCAGGCATAGGGGGCAGTTGGTGAGTCCATTCTTTTGTTACCGGGTCACCTTTAGCAATAAGTTGCTCAACTTTGTCTACTCGCCCACCAATACGTAAAAAACCATCGTTGGACACAAAGTCACTAAACTCTGAATTTAAGTAGTCGACAGAATAGCCCCCATCGTTCTGTGGCAGGACTGCTAACGCTTTTCCTTTGGCATTCAGAAAACGATACTTTCTTAAGAACTCACTCATAGCGACTTCAGCCTGCTGTTCGTCCCAGTCTTCGCCCAGCAGAGATTCAACCGGAATCATCCAGCTTTTTTCACCTAAAGCGATATCGACTGACTGCCATTCCGGCTGCCCGTCACAACGAAGTTCTAAGACAACTTCAGTATCGTAAAAGAAACGCTGTACACCGTCGTCTGTCATTAATTGATAGACCACTTTTTTCGGCATTTTTAAATGCGAAACAACATTACGTCTATTGGGATCAGCATTTTCTCTCATGACCAGCTTATGTTTGTTTCCCTCACTTTTGCCCTCGGTATCCAGCTCACAAACACCCGCCTGTTCAGGGCTTAGAGTTAAGTACAGCTGAGGGCGGTCAAAACTGGTAGGCTCTAACTCACCCAATGTCGATGTAGAAAACTCAAGATCCCGATCATTAACTGAGACCGCCATCTCATCCGATTTGAACAAAGGAACGGTATCAACCGGGGCAATCGAGGTATCACTTCTAAGCGTTTCTTCATCATAAAAAACAATTTTCTTCTCAGAAGTTTTATTATCTGTAACACGGTTAAATTTAAGCTCAATTGTCTCAGGCAATTCATCCTCAAACGCTATTCTCAGAGTTACCGCATAGTCTCCTCGTTTGGCAATAGCTAACGCGCGGCTCTCTGCACTAGATACCCAGTCAGGTGCCGATGCATCTGTGTCGTAATTTAAAACCGCCCGGCTAACCCCATTTACCTGGCTATCGAAATAAGCGTCATTAGTGGCCGTTAATTTCAGTTCAAACTCTTTGTCCTTTTTGGTGGGAACCAAAATCGCTTTGGCGCCATGCATTTCTATGCTCGAGCCATCTTTATCTATTGGAAACTCAACAATTTCATAGCTTGTTTCATAGCGTTCCAGAGTCGCTTCTATTGATGTCATTTGCTCAAGATCATCAACGACATCAGTCCAGCCCAAAGGGAGTAAATGCATTAACGTTTCTGATTTTTCGTTACTACTGTCTGTATATGTAAAAACCCCATTTTCATGAAGCTTAATATCAAGAGCGTTCCCCTCACTATCTTTAGCTATAAAGTCTTTCGCTTTTATCGACATAGAGCCCATACTTTCAAAACTTACCCCGGGATGGCTATATGTCAAAGAAATATGACCACCGTAAAAATCCATTTTTCCTGAATCATTAGCTAATACTTCTGCATCGGTCGCTTTGTTGTTTGAGTTAAGTTCGCTAAAGTCCGTATTATCAATGGTAAAAGGCTCGTCATAACCCAAATGCTCCAGGTTCTGACCATACAGCCAGTCTTCCGGGTAAATTGACGTCACCATTCGCATTGAGCCATTAGATACCGCAGCTTCTTCAGGAAGCGGCATATCCATAATCATAGTTAAACGCTGAGTCCAGCCAGTGTCACGTTCCAGCACAACATAACCGAACACTTTTGCCTCATTATTTTCACCAGTCGCTGATAAAGTCACCGTACTATCGGTAAAGTCTTCTACTTGAAAGGTAATTTCCGGTAATGGTTTTTTTAGCTCTATGGTCTGAGTTGCGCCTTTTTCAACTTTTAAGTCATTAATAAAACCCGGACGTCCGAACTCGTCGTTTAATATTTCTTGTAAAGGATCCAACCCTTGCTTACGAAGATCTTCCGGCTCTTCATGAATGATGAAGTCCACCATTGCGCTACTGTCTTTATCGATATCAACAGTGAACCCGGCATCCATCATTTTCCGAATGCTATCACCAGAGCTTCCACGACCATCATCTTCAAAGCTCGTAAAATCTCCTTGCGGAAACTCCATTCGCATATACTGAGGTTTCATTCTTATGCTGTAGACATCGGATTTATCGGACACTTCATAGTCCAGTAACATCATAGTTTTGAGTCTTTCTGAACGGTTGCCGTAATGCTTACTCTCAACTTTGATGTTGGTATCCGAGTACATTTGATACCGTCGCTGCTCACCGTCATCGGGGTTAAACGATAAGGTCGTTGGAGGGCCACTTTCAGAACAAGCTACAACGAGAAGAGCTGAAAAAGCCACGAATGATAGACGCCCTAACATAAGCTTCCTTAAAATTTATAAACGAATATGAATAAAGTCATATAATAAGCAGTATTAAATCCTGGCTCAATACAGACTGCCAGTCTTAACAGATCCTTTACACTGATAATTCAATTAAGTACTTAATATGACCAGTCGCCCTGTTCTTCCACCAGAACATCTTCATTATTTTGAATAATTTGAAGTAAACCTGATTCCAAGACTTTATAAGTCGTATTCCCGTTTTTGAATTGATACCCCTGAAAACTGCAAGGAGTCACTCCATCAGCACAAAGTGAATGAAGAGTTTTGCCGTTAAGCTCTATGCGATTGCCTGATATTTTCGACACGCCGACATAACTCACGTTATCGCATGTAACAGAACCCTCCTGACAGTGGCGTTCAATTTCAACAATATAGTGTTCTGTTGTCAGCGTATCTCCGAATGCTGCACCAGATAATATGAATGCACTTAATAATATAAATTTCTTCATCTACTTTTCCCTGCCGACATTACTCAGAAAATAATACCCGACTAAACCAATTAATAAGCCCCAGAATGAGCTATTAATACCTAAGAAATTGACCCCAGATGCTGTAACAATAAAAGCCATAACCGAAGCCAGCAAAGTCTCTTCATGACTAAACGCCTGCCGGAAGTTAACGGCAAGCACTGGTAGTAAAGCTAAGCCAGCCAGAGCCGATGTCGCTTCGGTTGGTAAAGCCAGAAACAGCCCAACAATTAATGAGCCAGCAAGCCCGGCAATAATATAGAAAACGCCCGCTGCTATGGCCGCTTTGTAACGCTGATTGCGATCAGTATCGGCATCTGTGGTTTGACAAATTGCGGCTGTAATTGCGGCCAGATTTATTGCGAAAACCCCTAGCGGAGCCATAATGACACCGAATAATCCTGTCACCCGTAACAGCGGAGACAGCGACACCGCATAGCCGTTACTGCGCAACATCATAATACCCGGCAGATTCTGAGACACCATAGTCACAACATACAAAGGAATGCCAACCCCAACCAGTAAAGAGAAGTTGAATTCAGGCCATACCCAGACCCAGTCGGGAGCGGAGACTATCAACTGGCTTGTATCGAATTGCTTTGTCAGCACCGGCAAGCCCACTGCAGCCAGCAACACCCAGAAAAAAACCAGCTTGGGTGTAAGCTTCCGCATCACAAAATAAACAATGACTAAAGTTGCAGTAATTAAAGGCTGATTATCAAAGGCTGGAACTAAAGCAAGAACAAACTTAAGTAAAATGCCGGCCAATATGGCAGCCGCTATTTCGACAGGAATGTATTTTAAAAGTCGGTCAGAGATACCGCTTAGGCCGCTAAGTAAAATTAAACCCGATGAAAAAATAAAAATGCCAACCGCTTCAGCGACTGAAACACCGGCAAGTGCAATAATGAGTAGTGCAACACCCGGTGTGGACCATGCAGTCAATATCGGGGCTTTATATCGCCACGACAGAATAATGCTGCTTAGCCCCATAGCTAAACCTAAAGCCAGCAACCAGGAACTCTGCAACGCCACCGAGCCATTGAGGCTTTTTACGGCTTCGAGAATTAAAACAACCGCACTGCTGTAACCAACAAAAACAGCTGTCGCCCCAGCCATAATATGAGAAATAGAAAACCTCATGGCACTTCCTTGTGGTCTGTTTATATCGCTTCGTTTCTTTTGCGTATTTTAATTTTATTAATTGAAGCCACTAATACAAAGCTCAGTAGCATCAATAAAAACCAGGAGCTTAACTTGGCCAGCGGCACCATTTGCCACTCGCTGGCCTGGTTCGGATAAATCCAAATATTGGCATAAGTGGCAATATTTTCAGCAAACCAGATAAATAGCGCAACAAGAAACCATCCCAGTAAAAGAGGCATACTGCGATGCGTTCTATTAATTTTGTAATAAATAGCTGTCCGGTAAAACAGGAAAAAAGTAAAGGCTAATAAAACCCAACGCATATCCCAAATATAGTGATGACTGAAAAAGTTGATATAAACCAGGGTCACTAAAACCAAAGTGAGGCTCTTGGGTGGATAATAAGAATATTCAAATTCGAAGATGCGCCAGACCCGGGCAATATAGCTGCCAACGGCACTATACATAAACCCTGTAAATAGAGGCACGTTGGCAATACCAAACACATAGTCTTCAGGATAAACCCAGGCACCTATTGCGTCTGAGGTTTTAAACAGCTCCATAACCGTAGCTACTACATGGAACACCAGAATGACAACGCATTCGCGCAGAGTCTCAAGCCTGAAGATTAAAAGAAGAATTTGAAAGCCGATAGCGGCCAGGAAAATGAAGTCGTAACGATGTAATGCTTCCAGCGGATACCAGAACTTGGTTATCAGCATGAGTGCCAGTAAAAAACCACCGAAAACACAGGCGTAAGCTTGTTTTACACCAAATAACCACAGCTCCTTTGCAAACGTCTTGATGTCCATATCTTCAATCCAGAGAATTCAGAACAGGTAAGGCACTGCATAATAGTGCCTTACCTGCTGGCAATTTAGAAGCTAATGGTAACACCAAACCAGAAGTTTCTGGCTTTATCTTTCACATTGTAATCATCCGTGAAAACAACTTCGCTAACGGCACCACGTCCGGTGACATACTCAAACTCACCATCACCGTTAAGGTCCGTATAAGTTGTTGAGTAGGTCGTAAAGTCACGATCAAATAAGTTATTGATGCGCAGGTTCAAATCTACCGACTCCGTTAATTTATAATTAGCGCCTAAGTTAAACAAGCTGTAGTTCTCAAAGTACAGTTGTTGTTCGGTAACACTGTCATAACCACGGTAGCGATCGGAACGGAACTCACCCTGCAAATAGATAGCCAGGTTATCTGAAGCGCTCCAGTTCAACCATAAATTGGCCATGTGCTCAGCTGTATTCGTTAAAGGCTGACCAATCTGGCTACCGCTTTTCTGCTCGCTGTCGGTCCATGTATAGTTACCGCGTAGTGACCAGGCTTCACTTATTGCGTAACGCGCCGCCACTTCAACGCCCTGAACATCAACTTCGTCAATGTTGATACTTTGTGCCCATGAGTCATAACCCAACTGCTCATACTCACCCAAGTTAACGCAAGGACGTACGTTATCGGTTGCTTCACAGCTTAAAACTGTATCGCCGCGGGCAATTTTGTCCTCAAAGCGTGTATTAAAGTAGGTGATGTTAAAGTTATGGTCACCGTTGTCTGAATTCCAGTAAAGTGCAATTTCAGAGTTTACGCTGGTTTCAGGCTGTAGCTCCGGGTTGCCGGCAAAAGGCATGGTTCCCTGTCCACCAAACCCAACGATGCCATCATACAAGTCGGTAGTTTTTGGCGTCTTATAACCGGTGCTAACGCCCCCTTTCAGCGTCCATGCAGAACTCAGGTTATAAACCGCATAAAGGCGCGGCGATACCTGACTTCCGAAAACATCGTGTTTGTCGTAACGAACACCGCCGGTCAGGGTGAAATCGGCAATCGGCATCCAGTTATCTTCCACAAACAGGGAGTACATTTTCTGCTCTTGAATGGCGCCAGCACTACCTTCCTCTAAACCAAATACACCGTCTTCCAGTTCACCATCAATAAGCTGACCACCAATAACAAAGTTATGATGTCCGGCAAAACCTGAAACAGGAATGTCCAGTCGTGCATCGACGGTATACTGACTACTGTCTAATTGACGAGCGGGTCGCGGTAAGAAAGTTTCTTCTGCAATTGAGCGTCGCTCATCTTCGCCCAAGCCAGCATACTCACCGGTGCCATCGTACATTTCCTGCAGCAATAAACGCTCATCCACGCTTAACGGCAAAGTTCTGCCATTATTTTGTGTGTCTACATAAGATAAAGAAATCATGCTGGTACCAAACGACCAGTCTGCGTCATGTGCTATTGACCACCAGCTGCGATCAAAAGTCTGATCAGCCGCGTAGCCTGCACGAGGGTTTACATTTCCTCCACGCGCCTGCCAAAGAGCCTCAATACTGTCTTTTGTGCCCAGAGGGTAGGTAATGGTGTCGTTTTCTACATCATAAGAAGGCGTGTTGTCGTAAGACTGATGTGAGTCATCGTAATCGAACTTTATATGATGGTTCTTTGCTGGCGTGTATGACAGTGAAAATCCGTAATGCTCGTCTTTGTTGTCAACAGTACGCCCGCCACTGCCAAAACCCAGCTGACGAACATGTACCGTGCCATTTGGGTCAACTGCTGGCTCAAATTCTGGCGAAGACGCTTGCTGATCATACAAGCTTCCACGTACTCCCAGACTTAAAACATTTTTAATTAACGGCCCTGTGGCACTGAAGTCCGTTGTAAAATCATCACCAAAGTTATCGTTAGTTTGCAGACTACGCCCGAAGGTTACAGCACCTGACCAGTCCTCCGTGTGTTTTTTAGTAATGACGTTAATGACACCACCAAGCGCATCGGCGCCATATAAGGTGGACGCCGGACCACGGATAACTTCAATCCGGTCAATGGTTTCCAGTGGCGGAATATGGTTAAAGGCATTACCACCGAAGTTATTCGGATAAATATCACCATGATTGTTTTGTCGTATACCGTCCACCAGAATTAAGGTGTAGTCGCCGGTTAAACCGCGCATGCTGATACTGCCCTGGCCGGTTTTGTCACGGCTGGTTCCTATATCGATACCTTCCTGATACTTCACCGCATCGAGCAGCGAAGTGAAAGAACGCGAGCGGATTTCTTCACTTGAGATAACAGAAATACTTGCAGGTGCCTCGGTAATTTTCTGCTCAAATCCAGCGGCTGTTACGACAATACGCTCAATATCGTCAGGAACCGTGTATTCGTCTGCCAAGGCACTACTTCCTAGAGCCGATGCAATAAGTATTGCCAGTGAACTGGGTACAAGTTTGTCCATTTCTGTTTATCCTTAATTTAATGAGTTAAGCGGTTGCGTATGCTACCCATGCTGTTTACAAATGTAAATACAAATAACAATAATTCGTATTAGCAAAAATAAAAGCGAGCTAAATTGCCATTTTTTTCGTAGAAGAAGAACCTGTATTTAAAGTATCTGGAGTGTAGTTTTGACGAATTTGGCTTTTGACGTTTATGGCACGCTTATCGACGCACAAGGTGTGGTTTCAACATTAAGTTCATACCTTGGCACAGACAAAGCAGAGAGTTTTTCCAGTCGTTGGCGTGATAAGCAATTAGAATATTCGTTTCGTCGCGGACTTATGCGGCAATATCAGGACTTTGCAATTTGCACTAAGGAAGCGCTGGAGTTTACCAACAACGAATACGGCTCGCCTTTAAATGAAGAGCAAAAAGAAGACTTGCTCGATACCTATACGCGTCTGCCCGCATTTGATGATGCCAAGGCGGCGCTTAGCAAGTTGAGCTTATCGGGCATGGGTTGCTTTGCTTTTTCCAATGGCAGCCAGGAGGCCATTTCCGGGTTGCTGGAGAAAGCCGAATTAAGCAGCTATTTTAATGAGGTTATAAGCTGTAAAGACATTAAAAGCTTCAAGCCTGACCCGGAAGTCTATCAACATTTTCTTGATAAAACGGGCGGTCAGGCTGAGAACACCTGGCTTATTTCCAGTAACAGTTTTGACATTATCGGGGCTAATGCCGCTGGTTGGAAAACCGCCTGGGTAAAACGAACAAAAGAGGCTCAGTTTGACCCATGGGGAATCGAGCCTACCATTACCGTAAGCTCGCTTTCGCAGCTGATTGAAAATATAAAGTAAGGTTTAAAACTCGTACGACAGTCCAAAGCGAACGGTTCTTGGCTCCATTACATGATAATGCAAGTCTTCCACACCGGTTGCCGGCTCGCCCGGCAACCGCGATGCGTAAAAGTAGTCTATGTCATGATCATTGCTGTCAAACACATTAAGAACCTGTAGGTTCACCGCCCAAGCGTTCCATTTCTTGCCAACCATGAAGTTTACAACCGTCGAGCTATCGGAACGCTCTGAGTTGTCTTCAACCAACGGACGCTCTCCCAAGTAGCGTAGACGAACCGTTGAAAACCAGTTGTCATCAAAGCGTTTTGTCACGCCCAGTTGAAGAATGTCTTCCATAGCACCAGGTATTTCCTGTTCAAGCACATTGCTGTCATCAAACTCAGCATCGGTATAAGCGTATTCAAGATCAAAACTTAGCTGGTCACTGTAATTGTAATAGGCAGCCAATTCGATGCCCTGCCGTTTTGATGGACGGCTGGCCTCTGTATTACCAGCGTCTCCCACAAACAATAACTCGCTGTCCTGTTCTAATGACCACAGTGCCAGTGAACTGTTAAATTTGGCATTAGGCCGCCAGCGCACACCAACTTCGTAACCAAAGGTTCTGACCAACGGATCAACTGAATCAACGGCGTCGCCATTATTCGGGTCAACACTTGTCACCGTGCCTCTTGCATCATTGGAATGAAAGCCCTGCCCGGCTGACAGATACAACTCCGCGTCGTCAGTTAATAAATAGTTGGCACTTCCTTTAAAAGACCAGAGGTCATCCGAAGTTTCACCGTTGTTCGGAGCAAGTGCCACGTTATAGATATTAGTATCAACTAAGGAGTTAACGTCAAAATCAAAGTAGTCATAGCGCAATGACACATTCGTTCGTAGTCTGCTAGTCCACTGATAGTCGTAGCTGGCATAAACGCCGGTGCTCCATTCGTTAACCTCATCGCTTCTTACCGTACCCAGTCGTTCTCGTTGTTGCGACTTGTGCAGGCCGACTTCGCCAATGTCGTCGTAGCGGGTTGAGAAGCCCAGAGTCAGGTTGTCATCCGGATGCCAACTACCCGATGCACCGTAAATTTTTCTGTCATCAACTTGCTCAAACTGGTCGCCCAGCACAGGATCATCAAGGTAATACGTAAAGTTTGAGAATAACGACAACTCGTAGTCGATAACATAGGCGGTTAGCGCATAATCGGCCGTTGTGTAAATGGCATTGACGCTGTAGCGATGAGTTTTGCCGCCTAGAGTGTCATCAATAGAACCCAGCTCATCAATAATGCCCTGACTTACCGCCCGGGAAGGAATTTGGTCAGCACTGTTCCACTCATTCTCGTAACCCATAGCTCCAAAGGTGAGAACACCCTCAGAAGTACGGATGCTGTGACGTACTACCGCATTGATTTTATCAACGTCCTCGTCAATATCCGTCCAGGGGCCATCATAAGTCTGATACTCAAGCCCATATAATGTCGTATTAGTACTGTTCTGAGAAACGCTGTCAGCCAGCAAAACCCGCTGATAAGCGTCTTCACCCAGGCTCACTTTTGCAAGGCCTTTTTTCCGGTTCATTTGGGTACTGAAACCCACGCTACCGGCACTGGAAAAGTCGCCCACATCACCGTGATAAGAACCTTTCTGATAGGTCACCTGTTCAATCAGCTCAGGAATAAGAAAGTTAATATCGGTATAGCCGTGACCGTGTCCATGAGTTGGCATATTAACTGGCATACCATCAATATAAGTGGCGAAATCAGTGCCGTGGTCGAGGTTGAAGCCACGTAAAAAGTACTGGTTCGCTTTGCCGCTGCCACTGTGCTGAGTTGCACTCATTCCCGGAATCAGTTCCATTAACTCGCCGGTGCGCAACATAGGCCGAATTTCTATTTCAGGTTGCCCTAGAACACCTTCAGAAGCCGACATGGCCTGCCCCAGCAAATTCGCCTGATGCCCAGAAATTAATATTCGTTCAATACCATCGTGCGCAGCTACCTGCGCGGAGTTAAACAAAGCACCTGAAACAACCACAGAAAGAAACGCGAGCTTGAAAGTCTTCATTGACAGAGTTATCCCTTCTCAAAATTTTTCGCAGTTTACCTTACGGAAAGCACTCCCGGTGAAAATTTGAGAGCAAAAGGCTGAATCTGGCGACAAAGTTAAAAACTGGACCCCGGCTGTTTAAGGAACGCTTCCTCTTCAGAGGTGGATTCACGACCTAATATGGCATTTCGGTGCGGGTAACGACCAAAACGATCAATAATTTCTTTATGCCTCACTTCGAACTGATAGTTGTTTTCTAGGCCTGGTTGGTCGAAAAGCTCAATAGCCTGCTTGTGAATCAACTTCGACTCACTGTGCATATAGGGCATGTATAAAAAAGATTTCTCATGAGATTCTAACGATTCGTCTGCACACTGAGCTACAGCTTCCTGCGCCAGCACCAAAGCTATAGCGTCCTGTGCAAAGGCTTTCAGCGTATCCCGATAGATATTGCGCGAAAATTGATCGAGTACAATAATCTCGGCTAAACGGCCTTTTTCAGTCCCGCGCCAATGCCAAAGCTCACCTTTTTCAGCAGCTTCCAGGGTGTCAGAAAACCGCTTCTTAATAGATTTATCCAGCTCGTCACTTTTGACGAACCATTGCTTTGGCGTCAGTTCATTGAACCAGAATTCGATAACTTCGTTCGCTTTAGCAACCATATAAAGTCTCCAAAAATTAAATTAAACACCGATAACGCAAATGATAATGGTTTTCATTAGTATGCATTCTATGGTTTAATACTGCTCTGACAAAAACTAAACAAATCACTTTTACTATTATGAAAGCACGATTCAGAGACAGTATGACCTGGCTCCATACGTGGGCTGGATTAGTTGTAGGCTGGATACTGTTTGCGGTTTTTCTGACCGGAACATTAGCCTATTTTCAGTTCGAGATTACACAATGGATGCTTCCCGATGTAAAGCAACATGCAACGCCCGAAAAGGCGGTTGCACAAGCACAAGACTACCTTGAAGAGCAAGCCGCTGACTCGCCGGGCTGGTCCATTACCTTGCCCGATGAGCGATCTCCCATTACCACTATTTTTTGGCGTGACCGTAATGCCAGTAATGGCCGTGGTTTTGAGTTCGCCGTTCTTGACGGTGATGGTAAAAGAATTGAGCAACGTGAAACCCGCGGCGGCAACTTCCTTTATCGTTTTCATTTTGACCTTCACTATATGCCGGTATTTATTGCCCGCTGGCTGGTCGGCATATGCGCCATGCTTATGCTGATAGCCATAGTTACCGGCGTAGTCATACATAAAAAAATATTCAAAGACTTTTTCACCTTTCAGCCAGGTAAAGGTCCACGCAGCTGGCTCGACGGGCATACTATTACGTCGGTATTAGCTCTACCTTTCCATTTTATGATCACCTACACCGGCTTAGTCACATTAATGCTGATGTATATGTCCTCGGCCGTGTCGCTAAGCTATGGCGACAGAGGTGAGTTTTTTAACGACCTACAGTCCCAACCCCCTACGCTACAGGCAAGTGGTGAAAGCGCAGATTTAGCTGACTTGCAGGAGCTTTATTTTAAAGCGCGGGAAGACATAAAGGGCAACCCCATTCGTTTAGCTCAAATTAGTCATCCCGGAGATACGAATGCCACCGTCACTTTCTACGAAGCGCCTACTCAATCGCTTATGTCAGACTATACGACGCTGACTTATTCAGCCGTCACTGGTGAGCAGTTACATGTCCAGCCCGTAGAAAATAGCGCAGAACTGACACGGCGCACCATGATAGGCCTGCACGCCGGTCGCTTTGCCGATACTCAGCTGCGTTGGCTGTACTTCTTCTCAGGAATTCTGGGTACCTTGATGATAGCCACAGGCTTAGTGCTGTGGTTTGAAAAACGCAAAAAGAAACTGCAAGCCAGTGGCAACCTGTCATTCGGTCATTATCTAGTCAGCGGATTAAACGCAGGTTTTATTATGGGTCTTCCACTTGCCGTTGCCACCTACTTCCTCAGTAATCGTTTGCTACCCATAGCGGCCGACAAACGGGCTGAGCTTGAAATTGCCTGGTTCTTCTTTGGCTGGCTTTTAATGGTCTGCTATCCGCTGCTTCGCGGCGCCCGAAAAACCTGGCGAGACGGCGCACTGCTTAATACCATTGCCTACCTAAGCTTGCCCATTGTCAGCTTTATGACTGTCGACCGGCACCTTCTGAATTATCAGTACCCGCGCGACTGGCCTTTATTTGGCATGGATATCAGCTTCATTTCAACGGCAGCCGCGTTTCTAGGGCTTACCTGGTATCTGTTTCGCAAATGGAATTCAAAGGAGACGCAAAATAATGTTGAAAGATAAAATAGCAAATGCGCCGTCTAAACTGTCCGTAAGTTATCGAGTTCTGCTAGCAACAGTCGGTGGGTTCATTTTTACGCTTATTGTTACAGTCTTCACGCCTGAACTGTTTTTATCGGTTTTTGGCTGGAATAAAGCCACAAGCTTAATGTGGATGATGTTACTGAGTTTCGGAGTCTACTGCGGCCTAATTATGTGGATTATCGCCACTCGCAAATTACTGAAAACGAGTCTCATACTGTTGCTTTGTGGTATTGCTCTGACTATTGGCTTTACGCAACTGCAGTCCCATAATTCAGACCAGCCAACGTCAACTGAGGTGACATCATGATATCTATTACCCTTTGGCTTCTGAGCATAGCGGGCTTTTGGTTATTGTGTATTGTCACAGCCCGGCACCGAAAGCTATTTCATTTAAAGCCGTTAACTATGCGTGCCGAGCGGATCTATAAAACTGCAGGCTTTATATTGCTCGGTCTTGCTCTGGCCGGCACAAGCTTAATGCCAAACCCTGTAGACGGAATACTGATCTGGTTTGGTATTCTGACTTTCGCTTCACTGCTTATTTCCGCGCTATTAGCTGTTCAGCAGCAACGCAAACGAGAGCATAAGGTTTTTAAACGTTAAAAGCTTAATAAAAAGAATGCGCCACAAACTTGCTCCAGAAGGAACATAAAGTTATGTTTTACTCTCAAAAACCAAACACAAACTATGACCTCTAAATCTTATGCGCCGTTTACTTTGTCTTTTAATTTTCGTTAGTACTTTCACTACTATGGCATTTGCAGACACTTATACTCTTTACTTTACTCGTCACATGGAGAAAACCGATGAGAAAACTGACCCCGAGCTAAGTATTGCGGGTCAACAGCGGGCGCACATGCTGGCTCAAACTTTAAAAAACAGTAATATTGAGGCTATATTTTCTACCAATTTTAAACGCACCAAACAGACAGGCGAAGCTCTTGGAAAGCATCTTGGCCTCTCCGTTCAGAGTTACCCTTCTAAAGATTTTGATGGAATAATAGCCAGTATCAAAGGCCTGAAAAAGAATGCACTTATTATCGGTCACAGCAACACGATATCGGAGTTAGTAAAAGCCGCAGGCGGAACCGCCAAAACACTTGAAGAAGATGACTACGGTGACTTATTTCAGGTTGTTGTTAACGGTGACAGCGTAGTGACAAACAGGCTTTATGTTCCGGCCGTAGAATGAAACTCGTACGACCGGCCATGCAGTTGATGAAGAGTTTATTCCCAGTTAGCTCTGAACCAGGAAATCATTTCGTTCCTTATTTCTTTTTCTTTAGGCAAACAGCGATGTTCTGGCACTTCATATATCGACAGTTTATGGCAGTGGCTGATACCCTTTCCAGTCGGGTACCAAAGGCTGTTGTTCACCGTCAAATTCAAGCGTCACATAGTGGTTACCCACCAAATCGACGCACAAGCAGTCGTCCACCGCCAGTAAGTCGTCTTTATGAATTTGCTCAGCGTCCGCTAAGCCGGCTTTGGAAACTTGTGCGCGAGCCAGTTGCTTTGCGGATTGTGGTGAGTCTGCAACCACTACGGTAAAGTCATGATACTCGGCCAGCTTATTCGGAAAATAGCCACCAAAATTAACGAAGTACAAGCGTTTTTCCGCAGGTTTTTCAGGCGCTTTAGAAGTAAGATGAATTCGGTAGCCATCCACATGGTGCAAATGGACAAAGCTGTCCAGGTGCAGTCCTTTTTGCGTGCCGAACCAGCCTTTTCGAATAGCCGGATAAGTCTCTTCCATGCTCAGCCCTACTACAAAGCGAATGTCATGCAACTCAATATTGGCTCCAGGCGCCGTGCCGCCCACATAAACTAAAAAGAGCTTGTTATTGGTTTCGTTCATTGTCTTCCCTTACTCATTGCCAATAAAACAGAATCGGGGCACGTCATTGCCGTCTATGTTCACCGCTTCCACGAACATGTCAAAGGGGCGAACCCAAAGTTCCTGTTCCCCATACAGGGGCTGATAAAGCACCATCCACTCTTCTGTTTCGCTATGGCGAGCAATATCAATAACGCGGTAACGCCCGCCTTTGTAGTGTTCGTAAATACCCGGCTTTATGGTCATGTTGGTTTATTCCAATGCTTATGGTTACTAAAGTACTTTGAAAGCATGCTACCAAAAGTTGTAGTTTAGCGTTTATTCATTTGCTCCCGGTCACCCGAAAAGAATGGTTTGTGATTAAAGGGCTTAACTAATAATCTTGAAAAGAAAATGGCGACAGTATTGATGACTCCGCACTGGCTGCCATGCGAGGATGGTTTCAGAAACACTGAGAATGCTATGAGTTGCAGATATGAAAACAGATAATAAAATACTTTCGACCATATACTTGGCGCTGGTTTTTATTGGCGCCTACCTTGTTGGTGGTACCATCATTAAATCATTTCAAACAGGTGAATTCACTCTACACAGTTCAGAATTCAAAGACTTTCTCATAGCACTACTTATTTCATCGCTTTACCACTGGTGGGAAGCGCGTAAAAAGAAGGCGAAAAATGAGCAGCTTTAATTCGGTCTAACGTTGGTCAAAATAAGACTGCTCATTTAGCGTTTTATAAACACCTTCGATATTCTGCGGCAGCCACTGGTCGTACATTTTTAAATCAGAGAATTCATCAAGCTTTATGTCCTGTTGAAGTGTTTCCAAACTTTTGCCAGCCAACATACCGTCGCGAACCTCAGCGTATAAGGCTTGAAGATAGCTTAAATAGCGTTCAACATCTTTACGCGTTCCCATATCCGCATGAGCACCAACAAACACATCAAATGGCTTTTCATCTAACACGGCTTTTGTCGAGCGTATCATTCCGTGAATATCATAGCCCGGAAGCGTTTGATAAGGCATGCGGCCCAGCACAATCCAGTCAGCCACAAAGAGTACATTCTCCGGCATAAAGCGCATGCTAACAGAACCACGCCCATTGTTTGGTCCGTAATATTTCATTTGAACCGATTGTTCGCCGAGTTTAATAGTCAGCTCATCGCTAAACGTCATTGTGGGCAAAGCGGTTGGCGTTTTAGTCCAGCGTAAATCTTCATCCGCATACTCATGCGCAATCACCTCTACATTATCCGTGGCGATAACATCACCGCCCAAGGTGTGATCAACGTGGTTATGACTATAAGCTAAGTATCGTACCGGTTGCTCAAAACGCTCGTTGAGTTCCTTTATAAGGTAAGCTGCCGCATCCGCATTAATAGGATCAGTAACAAAAATCCCCCGCTCAGTTACCATAAACACCGAATGGTAATGCCCGGCAGAAAACCGATAAACATTACCCTTAACCTTCTCTATTGAATACTCGGTTGCCGCCAAAGCACCACAAATACCGAGCCATAAAATCAGACTAAACAGTACTTTCATAAATTACTCCTGGTTTTATCTATTAAATACCTACGTCTCAGGAAGCAATTAAGAGCACTTTAAAACTAAGCGTTAAGCATCACCCTGAATAGAACATAGTTTCATGAACAACTGTTTCTTCAGACTCTCGAGACTCAATAACGAAATCAAAATGTGAGATTGTAGTCTGCGGTTCTTCTTCCGTCGTTAATGTCAGTACAACACTTCGTTTCTCTCCCGGGCCTACAGCAAAAGGTCCGGTATCTGAAAGTTGAGCGCCTGCCAGCCCGGAAGCCGTTACGTCGAAGGTTTTTACGTAGCTGGATTTATTCAGCAAGGTGACGGTGTAAGCGTTTTCAACCAAGCCCTGGTTATTAATTCGGTACAAAGCATGGCGGTCTCTTATCACGCCTACTTCAAAACTCTGCCATGTCAGCATCCAGACGATGATCCCGGTAATGATGAGCGCAGACACCACGCCATATAACCATTGCCCGCCGCCATTGCGTGCAGACTTTTTATCACTACGAAAGCCAATGAGTTCCCTTTCATAGCCAAAGTTATCCATCACTTTATTGCAGGCATCCACACACAAACCGCAGTTAATGCACTCATATTGCAAGCCGTTGCGAATATCGATACCTGCCGGGCAAACTTGCACGCAGAGCTTACAATCGACGCAATCACCCAGCTCCGAAGGAGCACTGCCTCTTTTCCTCGGCCCTCTGTCTTCACCACGGGTAGCGTCGTAAGTCACGAGTTTGGTGCCAGAATCAAACATTGCAGATTGAAAACGGGCATAGGGGCACATGTGCTGGCACATTTTTTCACGCAACCAGCCCGCATTGCCGTAAGTGCAGGCAGCCAGAACAAGAACCCAGCCGTAAATAAGACCCGAGCTTGAAAGAGTAAAAAAGCCAGAATAAAGTTCTTTTACGGGAGTAAAATAGGACATAAAAGTTAGAGAAGTCAGTAAAGCAACTGCCGCCCAGATGAAGTGTTTAAATCCTTTTTTAGCGACTTTTTCCACGCTAAGTGGCGCTTTATCTAGTGCTCTACTCTGGTTAGCAGTTCCTTCAATGCGCCGCTCAATCCAGTTGAACATCAGCATCCATACTGTCTGCGGACAGGTAAAGCCGCACCACACCCGGCCATAACGCACAGTCACAGCAAATAAGACAAACGCAGAAAGGATAAATATTAAACTGAAAATGATTAAATCCTGCGGAAACAGCTTAATAGAGAAAAAGCGAAGCGTTTGCTGAGCGACATCAAACAAAATCGCTTGTTGTCCGTTGTATTGAATAAATGGAATGGCAATGAAAAGCAGCATCAGGAAAACATTCAGATAACGGCGGTTTCGCTGATATTTACCGGTTTCCTCTTTTATATAAATTTTCCCATCTGGTACGCCAGTCTGGAAAATAACGTCCTTTTTTGAAATTTGCTTGGCACTCACCGTAATTACTCCGCAATGAACAACACAGAGGTATTCTAATTACCGTGGTTTTCGGGGGTAGATACAGAAACGAGTTAAAAAGCTAGATCAGTCAGCAGAATGGCGAGCGATGTATTCCCTCAGGTGCTGGCAAAGCTGTTGCAGCAGCTGTTTGTTGGCGTCGGTTAGCTCAAACGAAGCATTCACCCGTAAGCAATGATTAAACTCATCCTGTAACGCGAACAATTTACCCGGAGCCAGCGTAATATTTTTATCCAGCGCTTCCCGGTATAACAACGTGGTATCGACGCTGGCATCAAACTCAAGCCATAAAAAATAACCACCACTATGGTTATAGATTTTAGCAACGTCGCTTAGCTGTTGCTGTAAAAACTCATGCATTTTACGTTTTCGGGAAGCCAGTGTTTTGCGTAATTCTTTAAGGTGCTTCTCGTAGTTTTTTGTCGACAGATATTCAACTAAAGATAACTGAATAGGAGCACTGGTCGCTAAAGTGCTCATTAGCTGACGTTTTTGTACTTCCAGTGCGCGGCTCCCTGCCGCCACCCAGCCAATACGAAATCCAGCCACAAGCGATTTAGAAAATGACGAACACAGCATCACGTTATTGCTCTTATCAAACTGTTTTACTGCCAGCGGTGCCGTGTCTCCTTCATACAACTCGCTGTACACATCGTCCTCAATTAACACGACGTTGTACTTTTCCAGCAGTTGCGCCACCTGCGACTTCTTTTCATTGCTTAGCGAATAGCCCACCGGGTTTTGAAAATTAGACATTAACCAGCAGGCTTTAACGTCATAGCTCTGAAACGCCCGTTCCAGAGACGACATATCCAAACCATGCTCAGGATCAACCGCCACAGAAATAGCTTTAAGACCAAGCCGCTCTAAGGTCTGCATCGCACCATAAAACGCAGGTGCTTCAATCACCACCCAGTCGCCGGGTTGAGTCGCAGCCTGAAGACTCAAACTCAGCGCCTCCAGCGCCCCTGCGGTTATTACAATTTCATCGGGCGAAATATTCATCCCCCGCGCCGCATAACGCTTAGCAATTAGATGCCGCAGCTCTTCATTACCGGGTGGCAGGTTATCCAGCGCAGTCATTAAAGAAGACTGTTTTGCTGCTGACGCAACCGCTTTATTCAGTTGGTAGCGCGGAGACAACGAAGGATCAGGGTACGCAAAGCCTAAACTCAACGTATGAACGTTACGAGACGCCTGCAGGACTTCAAACACAAAGTCGTTCACACTAACAGCTTCAGTTGGCTGAATAGAATGAGACTGATTTTGAGGGTATTTTACCGAGGCAGAAACGCTGTAGCCTGAACGCTCACGCGCCGCCAGAACACCCTGAGACTCAAGCATTTGATAAGCGTGTAAGACCGTCATCAAGCTGTAACCGGACTGCTCCGCCTGTCTTCTTAAAGAAGGCAGTTTTTCACCGGGTAGCCATATGCCTTTCTCAATTTGAAGCCTTAGCTGATTTGCCAGTAGCTCATACTTTTTCATGAAAATACTCTGATGAACCGAACGAGCTAAATAATAACAGATTATTGTTTTAACTGTTATAGAAAGCCCGTTACGGCAAAATCAAAGCAGCAAGGCTTTTACATCATCCGTTTTAGTGTTCCATCTTTTATAATAAACTGATGAATGAAAGCCATACCGATATGACCTGCAACTAGAAACAATAAGCCCCAGGCTATGTAAGAATGCAGACTACCAATGTTTATCAGCCAGCTAATTTCCTCACTTTTTGCAATAATTTCAAAGTTAAATGCACTCAACCCATAGCCGTTACCCACCATGTAGCAAATTCCGGTCACAGGCATCAATACCAACGCGGCATACAATAAACCGTGACCAACTTTTGCCAGAACACCAATAATAGATTCATGTTCGGGCCGGTTTCCCTTTTCTTTTGCTGTCCAACCTAAGCGTAAAACAATAAGTACCAATAGCAGGGAACCAATGGATATGTGCCAGGGAACCAGCGTTTCACCTACCCAGTGTTCACCATCGTTTATACGGTCAAAGAATTTTAGAAATTGCCAGCTAACCAAAATGGCCATCGACCAGTGGAAGAAGCGCGTTATAGAACCATAACGCGCTTTAGAGTCATTCATCATTTTGAGTACCAATATCAATCAAATATCGCCTTAGGCTACCTATCTGATATTAGTATGAGAATGCACATTTTCTTAAAATATTTTTCAGAAAGCTAAAACTCTATGCAAATCTTACCGAAGTGCTTACCTGATTCTTCATAACGGAACGCATCCGCTAATTCTTCCAGAGCAAAGGTTTTATCAATTACCGGCTTCACACCATTAGCTTCTAAAGCACGCACAAAGTCTCTCTGATTGTCGCAGCTGCCAACAATTAACCCCTGTAGTCGTGCCTGCTTAGCCATTAATTTAGCAGTTGGAACCTCGCCTTCGCTTCCGGTCAGAACACCAATTAACGCAATGTGCCCCGCTATCGCGACCGCATTAATAGACTGTGGCAAGGTGCCTGGGCCGCCAACTTCAATCACATGGTCGACACCACGGCCATTGGTTAATTTACGAACCGTTTTGCCCCATTCAGGGTCTTCTTTGTAGTTAATCAGATGATCCGCTCCAAGCTCTTTATACTGTTGGAGTTTGTCGTTAGACGAGGATGTCGCAAATACCGTTGCCCCCAGGCTTTTCGCTAACTGGCAGGCAAATACTGATACGCCACCACTGCCGAGCACCAGCACCGTATTGCCCGGCTTAATGCCACCGTCCACGACCAGAGCGCGCCAAGCTGTTAAACCCGCAGTCGTCAAAGTGGCTGACTCCGCATGGCTATAACCCTTCGGCTGATGAGTAAAGAACTGAGTCGGACGCACCACAACTTCGCGAGCGTAGCCATCAATGCCATCACCCGGCGTATTGCGGAAGTCGCCGACTGGCGCCGGTCCACTTTGCCAATACGGGAAAAAGGTAGAAACAACATTGTCCCCTACCGCGAATTCTTCCACGCCTTCACCTACAGCCTCAACAACACCAGCGCCGTCAGACATTGGAATGCGTCCATCCTCTGTTGGGATAAAACCAGATGCTACGCCGTAATCATGAAAATTGAGTGAGCTGGCTTTAACTTTAACTCGAATTTCTCCCGGCCCCGGCTGGCCAGGGTCTTCCATTTCGGTTACCTGAATATTATCCAGCCCAAACGGTTTTTTGAGTCGTAGCGCTTTAATCTTCTCAGTCATGTTGGTAGTCCTTTAACTAGAGTGTGTGTTCAATTGTAGTTCTTATGAGGGGGGATTGGATCAAAGCTAAGCTATAAAAGCTGAGAAAACTCATTAACGGGAATTAAATTGATCTAACTACATTAGGTAACTCTTGATGCCGACTATACTGAAAGTGCCGTTCGCAATACCACTAAGGGTATCAGCGAGAACAGCAAATATTTCTATTCAGTAAGGGAAGGAATCCGTAATGGCTAAAAAGACAATTGCGAAATTTGATATCTCGACAACTGCACCAGAAGGTTTTGAGCATGAGCCTGACGCAACAGGCGGTTTTTGGTGCCATAAACCGCTTAACACTTTGCCACCGGGGGATTTTATATCGCCCTACTCGCGTCATAAAACCTTACCTACTCAGGGAGTCGAAAAGCGTAAAGCCTGGATAATTGGTGGTGGTGTCGGGGGGCTTGCCGCGGCATTTTATTTAATTCGCGATGGTCATATGTCCGCCGAAAATATCACTATTTTAGAAGAAATGAGTGTAGAAGGCGGCTCTATGGATGGTGCGGGTAACCCCGAAGACGGTTACATCATTCGCGGTGGCCGTGAAATGAACTGGAACTACGACACCCTTTGGGATCTATTCCAGGACATTCCTGCCCTTGAGCTTCCTGAAGGGTATTCTGTTCTCGATGAATACCGAATGATAAACGACAACGACCCGAATTATTCTAAGGCCCGTTTAATTAAAAAGTCCGGCGAAATTCTTGACTCAGAAGACCTGGGTCTGAGTAAATCTCAGCAGTGGGAACTTATTCGCTTAATGCTGAAACGGAAGGAAGAGTTAGACGACACCAGCATTGAGGAATATTTCAGTGAAGGCTTTTTGCAAAGCAACTTCTGGTTCTTATTTCGCACTATGTTTGCTTTCAAAAACTGCCACAGCCTGCTGGAAACCAAGCTCTATTTACATCGTTTTCTGGATTCAATTGACGGTTTTGCTGACATGTCTGTTCTGCTTTTCCCTAAATACAATCAGTACGACACCTTTATCAAGCCACTGACCAATTTTCTGCGCGAAAAAGGAGTGAAATTTACCTTTGAAGCCAGAGTAGATGACCTTGATATAAGCTTTACCGGAGACAATAAGACAGTAACCGGAATTCAGGCCGTTATTAAAGGTAAAGAGCAATATATTGAAGTTGGCAAGAATGATTTAGTGTTCGCCCTTACCGGTTCAATGACTGAACATACAGGTTATGCCGGTATGGATGATGCGCCGAAGCTTAGCTGTGAAAAGCATGACCCGGGTAGCGAAAGCGGCTGGAACTTATGGAAGAACCTCGCCAAAAAGTCTCCTGTTTTTGGTAAGCCGGAAAAGTTTTATGGTGACGTAGACAAGTCTATATGGGAGTCTGCCACCCTTACCTGCAAACCCTCGCCCCTTGTCGATAAACTGAAAACCTTATCGGTAAACGACCCATACTCAGGTCGAACAGTTACCGGCGGAATAGTGACGTTTACTGACTCTAACTGGCTATTAAGCGTTACCTGTAATCGGCAACCGCACTTCCCCGATCAGCCAGATGACACATTGGTGTTGTGGGTTTATGGTCTGTTGATGGATAAGCAAGGCAACCGTGTAAACAAAACCATGCCGGAATGTACCGGCAAAGAAATTCTGACCGAGCTTTGCCATCATCTGGGTATTGAAGACCAGTTAGATGAGGTTATAGCCAACACCAAAATACGCATTGCACTTATGCCTTATATTACTGCCCAGTTTATGCCCAGAGCAGCAGGCGACAGACCCAGAGTAGTGCCTGACGGCTGCACCAACTTAGGCTTAGTGGGACAATTTGTAGAAACTCGCAACGACATAATATTCACCATGGAAGCCTCCATTCGCACCGCCCGTATTGGTGTGTATAAACTGCTGAATATTCCCAAACAGGTGCCGGATATAAGCCCCACACAATACGACATTCGTAACATCATAAAAGGTGCCAGAGCGCTCAATAGCAATAAGCCTTTTATTGGCGAACGTATGCTCCACCGCTTACTCGACAAAACCTACTTTGCCCACATACTGCCGCCGCTGCCCGAACCGGAGGAGAAAAAGCAAACGCATTTTGAAGAAGAACTAAGGGAACTGCTTGGTAAAGGCGGTGACTTAATAAATAAATTCTCAAGCTGGGTTAACTCACTGAGAGAAAATTTCTCGAGCAAAGATAAATAGTGGATTAGGTTCTGTTTTATGCACCAAAAAGGGGCGCTATTCGAGCGCCCCGATTTAATAATTTGGTGGTGCAGTGGGAGTTGAACTCAATAATCAATTACTCATTTCAATAAAATTTTCTCTATTTTGACTTGTCCCCCTAAAACCAGCTTTTCCGCGAACGATCGCTTAGAGAATAATGGTTAGTTTGGATTTCTCCGAAAAACCTACATTTATCATCTATTAATGAGCTCCAAACTGAGCTGGTCGACATCTCTAAATACTCGGTTCACGCTGTGATCCAATTGGTTAAAGTCGTCCGAAATTTCCATCAACGTAATTATCTTTGTAAGGTGACGTTCGAGGTGTGTTCTGGCATCGTCAGTTAAGTGTTGGTGGTGTTTTCGTCGCCTACCACCCGTTTCAGTAGTAGGGTTTAGTTCCCTGAGTTTCTCGAGTACCCCCTGAGGAAGTAGCTCATAAACATACTTGTTAGTTAGTTTACCTAGATAAGCAGGACGTTTCACGTTAGATGGGTTATATTCCCAATCGCAGAGTCTGAATAATTCTTTATAGAACTTCCTTGGGAACGTTTGCTGCCAAACCATATAGTCTTCGCGAATATAAGCAGACAGAATCTTTTGTAAAGCGTCTTTTTCCCGCTCATACTGGTATCCAGTTGCCTCATCAATTAACGCAACGATAGCAGTTTTGGCTAGTGACCGGACGATGATTTCGGCTTGTTCAGCCAAGTGGAGCTGACCCTTCTCAAGGGAGTTATCATCTCGCGCTCTAAGGTAAATCTCGCAAATGATCTGTATTACCTCGGCAGGGTAACCACTTTGCTCCCTTCCGTTTTTAGCGAGGTAGGTAATTGGCTGGAGTGCTCTAATTTCGTCAGGAGCAACAAATTCTTCGAGCTTTTTAGAAGTCAAAATAGGCGACAACCCAGAGTGCTTCCCCGTACCCATCTGTTTCCGTCCAAAAGCCTTTAAAACGTTTGTACCATTTACGACTCTTGTTTCATTATCCAGAACTGCACAGCTAATTTCGTTACCTGCGATGTTCAATACACCCGTATACTTTGCTCTATCCATATCCCCGGTCTCATAATTAATTACAATCCGGGTACCTTACACCCTCCCGGTATCGATTGTCAATTCATAGCCGGGGGTAAGTTTTTTTATCAACCCTACCTTCTGATTAATGATAAGGACTGAGACTTCCCAACCCCTTTTATGGTGAAAATGTAGAGGCATTCTATTTTTTTTCGTTCACTTGATAACGAACCGGTCTATTCAATTTTATCACCAGATTTTCATTAATCGCTCGCTTTAACCAAGTGTTGAGTTGTGATTTATCTAAATCAGTAGCCTCAATCAGAGCCTCTAAGGTAATAGGACTAGCCGCTAACCGATACAGCTCTTTAACAAATGTTCGGTAAAAATCTACAGCCTGCATTTGAGCTTTCTCTGATTTATCATTATTAACAATCGAGACAACAGGCTCCGATTGCTTTACAGAAGAATAGCTAAATTCAGCAGTTTTAGTTAAAAAAGTTTCTCTTTCTGACAACTGTTCTTCAACCAACTGAGTTTGTTCCGGCATCGAGAAAAGATCGACTTGTTTTTCTCTAAACTCTAGTGTGGCAGTATTTTCGTTTGATAGAAGTTCGGAAATTTTCAAGCTTTGAATGTCAGCTTTGCACCACTGCCCCCCTTTTGCAACTAGGCTTGTATTAGCAGCTTCGCTATCGACAGTCGGTTTCACCCAGAGTGGTACCCAACGTTTCTTTAAATTTTCTTGCGCACCATTTAACGTTCCTCCTTTTTTACCTGAATGAATCACTAGCGAACTATCTGCCAGACAATAAATATACTTATTACGTGCCATGGCGTTACCGGCGTTAAATCCGGCCTCGGGATAAAAAGGTGAAACTAGTACGACATGACTATCCATCAAACCTTTTCGCCATTTACTGCTGGTTGCGCTTTTCAGTAAGCTGTCAGACATAATTCCAATAACAGCTCCCCCACTACTCATAGCCCCCAGCATAGCAGCTTGGTCTACACCTCGGGCCCCGCCCGAAACAACCGCAACGCTCTCCGCCGCGGCTTTCGCCCCTACCTGTTCGGTAAACAGTAAATCAGCATTACTAGCATTACGTGAACCTACAATCGCAACACCTCCTGAATTTAATAAAGATTTGTTGCCACAACCAAATAACACTGGAGGAGAGTCTGTTTTCAAACGCTGTTTCAAGCGACGTGGATATTCCGGATCGGAACGTGTAACAACCCATAAGCCAGCTCGCTGCCATTTTTCAAACGCCAGCGCCAGACTATGCCCTCGATTAAGCAAGTTAATCACTCTTTCGGAACTAACATGCTTATCCTGCCAGCCGTAAAGCAGTGATTGAGGATCAGGAGCGCCTAATAAATCGGCCGGGGTTATGGATTTTGCCTTCAACCATAATGCAAATCGCCCCCATTCCGCGTTTGTAAGGGGTTTTACATTTTCGCTGCTTGCTTTAGAAAAATAACTAGTGAGCAGTAAGGTCGCTTGAGCTGTTAGCGATAAATTCATGAGTCTTTTACCGAAGAGGAACTTAATGCTGAAGGATACACAATACCACTGCCTGCTTGCTGTAATAGTGCGGCGATAACTGTTAACGTCCAACCTGAATCAACAATATCATCAATTAGTAATACTGGGGTATCTGGCACAGGCTGATTAATTGTAAATACCCCATCCAGATTCTTACATTGATGATAGCGATTTTGTTGTTGCTTTTGAGGCTGATTATCGCTCACTTTAGCCACCGCATCAATAAAAGGCAGATCCAGTCGGATCGCTAACCTTCGGGCAAAATCAGGAACCAGTTCAGGACGATTAAGAGAAGGCACTGAACAAACCCATTGTGGAAAAGGATGCGGCTCCCAGCGTTGCTGAACCATCTCCGCCATAGCCTCAACTAACTCATCACCAAATTTTCCTGAGTTCTTATGCTCCGCAACTAGCTTCCCCCAACCCGCATCTTTCCATCGGGACATTACCCGGCCTTCTTGCGCTCGCAAATGTATCGGCAAGTTGCCTCTGAAGCCATATTCAAGAAATGCATTTGCGGCTACCTGTGCCTTAGCTTTAATTACCATTTCCGCGTGTTTAAGAAAAGTTGCTGCTTTGTGAATCAGTCCTGCATCAATAGACGCTTGAGTTAATGGTTGTCCTTTGCATGAGACACACTTCCCACAAGGAGTAGGATCATTATCATCCAGAGAGCGGCGTAAAAATGTCATCTTACAACTATTGCAAGCTAAGTAATCCTGTACCTCAGTCCACTCCTTTTCTCTTTGGCTAGTTAGGTGCGATATACGCGCCTGATCCATCTGATAGTGCACTGGCGTCCTTACCCAGCGTGTCCCCTCTTTTATCACCGGAGCAGGATTTTCCACTCGTAATAGCTTCAAAACTTTTTCAATTTGACTATGACGTAAGTTCGTCCGTTCTTCAATATCACGAAGTGACAAGCCATCACTATTTTCCAGTGCCTGCAGAATCTCATTAACTTGAGCTTCTGAAGGAAATGCAGAATCCCTGAAAAATTCATGAATGTCCCTATCTTCCGCTCCAGACATTAATACACCTAAGGCCTCTTCAATACCTCTCCCTGCGCGACCGACCTGTTGATAATAGGATACTATGGAACCAGGAGCCTGGTAGTGAATGACGAAACTTAAATCAGGCTTGTCATAACCCATTCCCAAAGCCGTTGTCGCTACCAATACTTTAAGTCGATTTTGGAGTAACAGTCCTTCCAGGTGCTGACGATAAGTACTGCTGTTTTCAAAGTCGATACCCTCAATACTCCCATGATACGCTTTGGCATCAATCCCATTTTCACTTAACCAATCAGCAACCTGTTCTGTATCCCTCACCGTCAATGTATAAACAATACCGGTACCAGGTAATGTAGGGATTACTTGCGCCAGCCAAGCAAGGCGTGAAGCTTGATCGGGTAACTCAATAGTTTCCAAAGCAAGACTCTCACGAATCAAAGATCCACGTTGAACTTGAATATTGCCAATTTGCCCCTGAATATCAGTCTCCACACGACGATTAGCCGTAGCAGTAGTACATAATACTGGAGTATTGTCTGGTAATTGACGCAATATATTAACAATACGACGATAATCGGGACGAAAATCATGACCCCAGTCGGAAATACAGTGAGCTTCATCAATAACCATCAATGCTATTTTATCAGAAATAGGTTGTAGCACTGTTTCAATAAAATTGTCATTGGCCAGACGTTCAGGAGAAATCAATAAGCAATCGACCTGATTTCCCATAATCCTTTGGGTTATTGCATCCCAATCGTCTTGGTTAGAGGAGTTCATAGTTTCCGCAGTAACGCCTAAACGTCGAGCTGATTCTATTTGATTGCGCATCAACGCTAATAAAGGAGAAACAATAATCGTTGGACCCATACCACGGTCGCGGAAAATTTTAGCACTAATAAAATACACTGAACTTTTACCCCACCCAGTGCGTTGTACTACTAAAAGCTTTTGTCGATGATTAACTAACGAATCAATAGCTTCCCACTGACCACTGCGAAACTCTGCCTCGGGGTTACCTAGCGCGATCCTCAGTAAATTTTGTGCCTGTCCTTGATTCATGCTCTCTCTCTGATTTAATAATAAGCCAAATTTTTTCGACTAAGAGGACAATTCCCATTGTTCATTATCTTTATCGTTTGTGAATATCGTCAATACTTAATTGAGGAGACTCCCATCTTAACCCAGGCTATCCAACCGTCTCTACGCTATTAATTAAAGTACATTTTTACGCACGCTGATGAATTGTAATAATGCTCCTATAGCCGCGATTATCGCAGCACCAACAGGTAACAACCATATCGGCAGACTAAGAGCTAAAGCCAAGCCTCCGACTGCAGCTCCAATAGCACTGCCAAGATACAAAGCTGATTCATTGAGAGCAACCGCAAGGTTACCGTCACCCTGTGACTCCCTAACGTGGAGCAACTGATTATTCTGTGGCACCTGCAAAGCCCAGCCGACAGCTCCCCAGATCAAGATTGGAACCATTGCCAACCATACACTCCAGAATGCAATTAACGGTAACACCGCCAGAGACAGAGCAAGGGTTAACATAATAAATAGAGTCATCCGAGGACCTTTAATACGGTCGGCCATGGGTCCCACCAGAAAACTTCCAGCAACACCACCGATACCCCACACCCAAAGAAAAGGAGTAATTGATTTTACCCCACCATACTCCGGAGCCGACATTAGAGGAGCCAGAAAGGTGTACATTCCGAGACTGGCTATAGCTGCAAGTAAGGATACGGACAGAATAACGGTTACCTGACCATCGACCAACACAGAGAGTTTCCGACGCAAAGGGATAAATTCTGATCCAGATAATTCTGGCAGGCGCCAAAAAAGTCCAGTAAGTGAAATTGCCCCCAGTAGTGTTACCAACCAAAATGCGGATGGCCAACCTAATTTCTCTGCGAGAATAAGCCCGATAGGAACACCCAGAACGGTCCCCGCAGCCATCCCTCCCATAATCACCGCTATAGCTTTGCCCCGTCCGGCAGGCGACAGCATTGCGGCGGCTGAAATCCCTACCGCAAGGTAAACACCCGAGCCAACTCCTGCTAACGCCCTAAATATAAGCAACCACAAAAAGTCCGTCGACAATGCACTGGCGGCGTTTGAAATTACAAACAAGCCAAGGGCTGCCAATAGCCCATTTCGCTGTCGGTTCCCGGGCAATAAAGCAACAACAACTGGCGAGCCTATGCCGTAAGCAAGAGTGAAAGCTGTTACAAGCTGTGCAGCGACACCAGTAGACACACTAAACGCCTGCTCAATCATTGGAATAAGTCCGGCTGTAACGTAAGAAGCCATGCCAAGCGCAAAAGCGCCTAATGCAATTAAGTAAACAGTGGGCGACACTGAGGATGTGCTTTTGAAACTCATCGTAGATTCTCCGGTGAAGAAAAATGAGCATTCTACGAGCAGGATTAAGGTGTTACAATTTAACTATTTATACTATTACTAAAAGCAACAGGAATGTGATGAGTAAACTAGAACGCAAGCGTCATGAACTTGCTACTTTCCTAAAATCACGGAGAGAGCGCCTATCTCCCACGGAAGTAGGTCTTCCCTGTGGAGGCCGTCGACGTACACCAGGGTTGCGGCGCGAAGAAGTTGCAGCGCTTTCAGGCGTAGGGCTGACTTGGTATACGTGGCTTGAACAAGGGCGCGATATTAGTGCCTCCTCCTCTTTTCTCGATAATCTGGCACGAACACTAAAACTGGATGCCGCTGAACGCAGGCACCTATTTCTGCTCGCCCATGGCCGACTACCGCCAGAACCGGGCAAGACCTTTTGTGAAGTTCCGCCTTTGATATTGAGGCTGATGAGAGATCTCTCACCCCATGGTGCCTATATACTCAACTTAAGATGGGATGTGTTGGCTTTCAACGAGCAGGCAGACCTACTTTTCGGCTTCAGTCGTCACGCTCCAGGACAACGCAACCTGCTTTGGATGCTGTTCACGGATGCCGTTCTCCGCGAACGACTAGTAGATTGGGACAGTCAAGCCGTTCAGATGTTATCCAGCTTCAGGCGAGATTACGCGCATGCAACGCAAGAAGCAGATATTCAGGCTCTGGTTACCAATTTACAAAAGGCTTCTCCTGACTTCAGCCAATGGTGGAATCGCCACGATGTCGACGCCCCATGTCAGGGCGTCAGGGATATGAAAATAGAAAATGAAACAGTGTCATTCGAGCACACTTCGATGACTGTCGATGCTGATCGCCATTTGCGATTGGTTGTTTATGCGCGGGGCTCGGCACAAGGAATAGCAATCAACGACCAGTTCTCCGCAACCTCGTGAGCTGTTGAGGCTTTAGTCGCTCGAAGATTTCTAGGATAGTCGACATCTTTGGCCTCCATGGCTTTAGTCGCATGAAACTGGCCATTCGCGGCGCGAAGTATCCATCCACCTTCATAGCATTCCTCGGATGCTAGATACGCGACCCCTGGCGCCACCTCGGCTGGGCGTAGTTCGTCAGGTTCCCCCTCTATACCCCACATACGTGTTTTGGCGACTGGAGAAACCGCATTAACGATAATGCCGTTCCTTTCACCTTCAAAAGCAAGGACATTCATCAGCCCCACTACAGCCATTTTGGCCGCTGCGTATGACGCAAGACCATTCTGAACGTATTGCGGATAGAGAGCCCGGCAAGAGGTCGTCACAACGATCCGACCATACCCTGCGCCTTTCATTGAGGGCCACGCCGCCTGTGCGAGCCATAAAGGAGCCTTGGCCGAAATAGCCATCATATGATCAAAAGAACTTTCCTCTATCAACTCAATATTTTCATAAGCAACCCAACCCGCGTTATGGATCAAAGCATCTAGTCGTCCGCCTATTTTCAAAGCGTCCTTACAAAGTTTATGGCAGCCTTCACGCGACCCTATTTCTCCGGGAATCGCTTGTACATTTAACCCTTCCAACCTAAGCTTTTCTGCCGCAACCTCTGCGACCTTTGGGTCAATTCCATTGCCATCGGAGTCGGCACCGATATCCTGGATAAGAACCATCGCACCGAGCTGAGCGATGGTTCTGGCGTAAGAGAAGCCAAGCCCTTGGCCAGCCCCGGTTATTAATACTACTCGATCATTGAAATCCACCATGTCGTTCCCTCCGTTCACGAAAGTGCTTAAGAAAATAGAATAAAATTGATCTAACGATATAAAAAATACTATTTTTAATTACAGGTAATATATTTATAGTATTAAAAATATGATGCTCAAATGAATCTTCGCGAGGACGAGAATGGCGATAGGTACCAGAACACGGATCACTTTACGTGCAATGGAGCAATTTATTGCAGTAGCAGAAGAATTACACTTTCACCGTGCCGCAGAACGACTGAACATGTCGCAGCCTCCTCTTACCAGTGCTATACGCAAGCTGGAGGATGATATTGGTGTTACATTGATTGAGCGTGGGAAACGCGTACTTGGATTAACTCCTGCGGGAAAGAACTTTATTGATGAAGCACGTAAAACTCTTAGACAAGCAGAACAAGTCGTCACGACCACACAAGACGCAGCTGCCGGACGAACGGGTTTAGTGCGCCTGGGTTATGTGGGAAGCTCACTTTATGGGAGATTACCTGATGTCATTCGTGATTTTCGGGAGAGTCATCCGGACGTACGTCTTGAGCTGAAAGAGGCAACTACCGCAGCGCAGGTCGCAGCACTACGCAATAACGCATTGGATGTTGGCATTTTGATTCCACCTCTTGTGAATGCTGAAGATATTGAACAAATACCCTTTGATCATGATCGCTTGTGCTTAGCTATTCCGAAAGGGCATCCCCTCAATAAACGGTCAAATTTGACACTGACTGACCTTTCAGAAGAGCCATTCATATTATGGCCAATGGTTGAGGGGCGCGGCTTTCATTTACAGGTTATTCGACTATGTGCAAACGTTGGTTTTGTGCCGACGGTTACTCAGGAGGCTCACGGGATGCACGCGGTACTGTCGTTAGTTTCTGTTGGAGCAGGAGTATCCGTTGTCCCTCAAAGTATGAGTGGCTTTCGAGGAGACCAGATAAGCTATCATCCATTAACGGGTTCTGAGCCCGAATTCGATTTGGTCCTGAGTCACCGCCACCTATCGCCATCAGCAAAGGCATTCGTCCGCTCTATTGGAGAACAATGACCTGAATACTCTTACTAAAATCGTCCCTTAAAACCATCGCTTAGGATAATCATGCCCTGAAATTAGTCGGTGATATATGACTCCGAAAACGACAATCAGAACGGTTCCCGCTGTGACTGGCATAAACAAAAAATCCCATTGCTCGCCAGCTAGCATGACAACAAGCGGGTTAGCTCCCGCGGGTGGGTGAGTAGTGTCGGTCAGCAGCATCAAACCTACCGCCAGGCCTACTGCCAACCCCAGAGACCAGGGACTAACACTTATGACAGAAGCAACAGACAAACCAATTGCCGTAGTTAATACATGCCCCATGACGATGTTGCGGGGCTGCGCCAGAGGGCTTTCTGGTAACCCAAACAGGATGACCATGGTGGCTCCAAAAGGTGCCATTAACCACACAAAAGACTCAACAGTTGTGCTCAGGCCGCTTAAGACGGTAATACACAACATAGCCCCCAAACCCGCTATTAATGCAACAGAAAACCGAGATGCAGTAAGACGTTTATACATAAGTAAAACCCTAAGTAGACAGATTGGTCTACATAGAATAGACAGGTCTGTCTACTTGTGTCAAGATAAGGGTATGTGATGAAACAAGGTGTAAACATGGACAAGCAGGAATTGTTAATTCGTACAGCCTTTAAACTGTTTTATACTAGGGGTATCCACGCCGTGGGAGTGAATCTCGTGTTAGCGGAATCTGGTGTGGCCAAAAAAACGCTCTATCATCATTTCCCCAGTAAGGATGACTTAGTTGAAGCAACCGTCAGGTATCGTGACCGCTGTTACCGGGACTGGCTTATATCGAGGCTGGAGCATGTGCCTGCGGGCAAGGACGCTTTATTAGAACTTTTTAATGCCCTGGATGATTGGTTTCACGACCGCGTACCGGATATCGACCACTTCCATGGCTGCTTCTTCGTCAACGCCAGTGCTGAGTTTGGAGATCAAACAAGCGCAATTCACAGAGCTTGTGCTGAACATAAGGCCTGCGTTACGACATTAATTCGCAAACACGTGAATCGGTTGTCTCTTTCGGAAAAGAAAGCTGAAGAGATCACGCAGTTAATTGTTCTATTAAAGGAAGGAGCTATCTCTCTGGCGTACGTTCAGGGCAACCTTAATGCGGCTAAGGAAGCCCGGAAAATAGTGGAAGATACTTTGGGAAATTAAAGCGTTATGCCTAAATCAGAACCAGCGCTCTCACTCTTCAACGATGAGTCCGGAGCTGAAATACTAAGTTCCGAGGCAAGACATTCTGCCCGGTCTTTTGCATTGGCTACCGACATACGGTGTCTATCGTCACCAAACTCTTGGTATTCAGAGGCTATTTCATACATTGTGTCCACGCCTAAATATTTGCTCAGTGTTCGTAGGTGTGGTGTCAGGTGGCCAGAGTCTTCTCTTACTCCCCCCTTTTCAAAACCAAACTCACCGCTGGAAGTCACTGTTATCAATGTCTTACCTGAAAGTATAGGCTGCAAGGGGAAATCCCCTCGTGAAAGATCAAAATCGAAGGTTTTGTTTATCCGCACAATTTGATCAAACCAAGCTTTTAGCTGAGCCGGCATTCCGTAGTTATACATGGGTGATGAAATCACGATAACGTCGGCTGCTGACACTTCATCTATCAGTTTATCTGATAACGCCAGTCTCTCTTTCTGCTCTGAAGTCCTTTTCTCATCGGGAGTAAACACTGCGCCAATCCAATCCTGAGTAATAAAATCAGGCGGGTTCACTCCAACGTCACGATAAATATACTCATCTTTAGGCCGATGCTGTTTCCATGTCTCAATAAATCGCAGAGCGATGTTCTTCGATATCGAATTGTGGTCTGGATTCGTGTTGCTTACGGCTCTCACGCTTGAATCTATATGTAATAACGTGCTCATGTTCATTACCTTAGTTGCTGAATAACAGGAGCTATTTTGTGAGTCTGAGCAGAGTAAGACAAACGAGAAAAATACATTTATAGATGAGCATAACTCATCTAAACTATTCGATAAATTGGTTGCCGACCGAGGATAACAATGCAGGTATCGCTACAAGCACTTAAGGCCTTCGAGGCGGCTGCGCGCCGGGGAAGTTTCAAGTTGGCTGCAGAAGAGCTTTCGCTGACACCAACAGCCATCTCTCACCACATTAGCAACCTGGAAGGTCGGTTAAATGTAAACTTGTTTCACCGACAAGGAAGACGAATAGCGTTAACTGGGGCTGGTAGAAGGTTAGCTGAAGCGACCTCAGACGGATTCCGGAAAATTGAAAGTTCTCTGGAAGAGCTGCTAACCGCCGGCAATACAGTTAGAGTGACAACAACATCATCATTAGCTGCTATGGTTCTTATTCCTTCGCAGAAGGAATTTGAGCAAATCAACCCTGGTATTTCTGTCGAAATATCTACCGGTGAATCGGTCGACAATCAGTCCTACATTATTCCGATTCGTTTTGGTGACGCTACAGGCGTTGAGCCTTCAGATGTCATTAAATCCGAATCCTTCAATGTTTTCGGTGCTTCTGGAATGAAGCCCCCTTCCTGGTCAAATGAGCCCATTACCCTTTTTACCACTGAATGGAAAAATAAAGCGTTACCAGATGCGTCATTAGAGGCTTGGTTAGCAGTGAATGGACTGGAAGGGTCGAACATTAAACTCGAAATATTTGACCAGGAACTGTTCGGGATCCAGCAGGCTATGTCAGAAAAGGGACTGGTATTCTGCTCTACCACACTTACAAAACGGTTGCTAAACGCTAACCTTCTCCAGCAATTTGGAACCCAGCCGGTAAAATCTGATTTGTGCTATTACATACCAAATAAGTGCAGCTTTGAGACCAGGAGTGCAGCCCGATATCTAAATTGGGTCGAGGAGCTGTTGAATCGATAAGTAGTTTTGTAGCAAGGATGCTAATACGAACTCAACCCTATACTGATTTATTCAGTTCAATTTCCATCGGCTGATAAATCAAGCCCGCAGACTCTGCGGTAGAACCTTTGCACTTGAAACCGTATTTTTCATAAGCGGGAACGGAGGATAAAGAAGCACTTACGGTGACAATAGGGTTTCTCGCACATTCCAGAGCGGCTGACAGCAGCTTTCTGCCAACGCCTTTCTTCTGGGAGTCAGGGCTTACGAATAACATGGCTACGTGACGCCCTTCCATGAGCTCTATGACACCGACAATTTTACGGTCTACCTCGGCAACAAGCATCAAGTTATCGCCCTGCATTCGCTCACAGAATGAATCAGCCGCAGCAATTTTTGAAAAGGTTGAAACACCATTTTCAGACAAAGTCGCAGCTACAGATTGAATAAACGACGCCAGACAAATTGTGCTTACGGCCTCAAGATCCTTCTCTTCCATTTTCCTGACAATCACCAGTACCTCCATAGAATTTAATATTTATTCCGAGCTAGTAAAAGCCGCTCGGGAGAGCGGCTTGCTTCTCTTAAGAAATTAGTGGAGCTGACGAGAACTTCAGAACTTCGCTTACGCAGGTCAAGTAATCCTTTAAATTGATTTAAGACTGACCCGAAAGATCTCCGAATATATATCATTTCTAATAACGATAAGTCTCTGATCGTGGAACGTCTAGCATAACTAAGGTAACATCAGAATTGTTCTCTTCATTTTGACTTGACTAGGTTTACGGATTGTCCTAAATCAAAAGGAATTAATATGAAATATAAGTTATGTCTATTTTGGGTCGCGCTCTTAGTTACTCTTTCCTTCACCACACAAGCAGAAGGCGGCTCTAACGAAAAAAACGCGATGGAATATCTTAAATCAACGCCAGCTTCCAAATTTGAATTAGGCAAGCTCTCAATGGAAATAGGCTCATTAGTTCTAACTCAGCAGTACAATGAACAAAAAGTACAAGGAACTGACTTTGAAGTTAAACGCTTTTCCGTTAAAGAAGAGCCCGATAACCTCTTTATGGTGATACATCTTGAAGGAAAAGCAAAGGACATGAATGATGAGCAGTGCAATGCATTCCTGAATATCTTTACGGATATGGAGCCTTTCAACGACTTACCAAAAAATCTTTGGCCAGAGCTATCTGAAAGTCAACACGATGAACTAAGTCATTTAGTAAGGTTTGCTGTTGAACTTGTGTCGCGCGAGAATGAATCTTTTACATTGTCGTGTAATTGATCGGCTGATGGACAACATCAACAGAGCTTTTTAAAAAGTTTACCCTAGCAAGAGCCAAGAACTAATTAAAGCTCCTTTCCAGGGCTATCGTCAGCTTGAAAATCAAGCATCATCATTAGGTAAATTAGTCTCGACTTGATCTGATACATCTGCTGGAAAAAAATAGTCAGCAGACTCTGAAGCACGGTACATAACTATGAGCCTGACGTGAACGTCAGGCTACAGGCATATAAAAAGCCGCTCGAGTGAGCGGCTTTTTATATGGAATTGGTGGAGCTGGCGGGAGTTGAACCCGCGTCCGCAATACCTACATCCTCGGTCCTACATGCTTAGTCAGTCTTTTAGTTAATCAGTGTGACGCCGACTGACAGGCTTCACAACTGACGAGTCCGATTGGTTTTAACGCTTCAGCTCCGGACAAAGCCTCCACGCGAGTCTACATTAGTTTGAGCCATCCTGGTCCGGTCTCGCAGACAAAGCGCCGGGGGATGGGCTTAGCGGGTTATTAAGCCGCTAGAGCGTAGTTGTCGTCGTTTGCAACTATTAGGTTGAGGCTTTTTACGAGGCCTGCCTCACCTCGGCATGCACCTTGGGTTTCGTGTATCCCGTCGAATCCAGATCAGCCCCAAAGCTATTACTTACGTAACTTGTGTACTATAACTCAGACACCGCTTAAGTGCTATAAGTTCCGCACTCAAGCGGTTATTTATTGGACGTTAAGTCAGGTATTAGGCCGCCATATACAAGACTTTTTCAACCAGCTTACTAATGCCCTCTTCGGCATCCGGCAGGTTTTCAGCCAGCATATAGGCCGGTGTGGTCACTAACTGGTGCTTGTCATCAACAACAATATCTCGAACACCGCAGTTCACGTGCTCGCCGCCCATTTTATTAATAGCACTGGCAACTTCGCCGTCGTTACCAATAGTCACTTTCACACCCTTTCCGTAAATATGTGGCAACAAGACAGGGGAAATACACATGTAGCCTGCTGGTTTCTTCGCCTCAACAAAGGCTTTACCAACTTTCAACACCTGGTCGTTTACCGTCATATCAGCACCTTTAACGGCAAAATCGCAGAAGTTTTTGGCAACACCAAAACCGCCCGGCAATATTAACGCGTCAAACTCAGACGAATCTAAGTCGGTTAAGGGTTTAACCTCACCGCGAGTGATACGTGCAGCTTCTTCCAGCACATTGCGCTTATCACCGCTTTCTTCACCCTTAAGGTGGTTAATGGTGTGCATTTGCTCAATGTCCGGTGCAAAGCATTCGTAGCTGGCACCCTGCTTTGCTATGTGCAATAGGGTTAATACAGCTTCGTTCACTTCGGCTCCATCAAAAACACCGGAGCCGGATAAAATAACTGCTACTTTTTTCATAGTCGAAACCTCCTGTCCGCTACTTAAAATTCGCTTTAATCCAGTTCAATGTGCGCATCGTTTTCATCGCGCCACTTCCACTCATTTTCAAGTGTAGCTGTTGGTTGCAGCATGGCAAAATCTAGCTGACGTATTGGCTCGGAAGACTTAATGCGAATAGGAAAGTCCGGATTCGCTAACGACGTTTTCGCCATAGCGAGCAAAGCATTAGGATAATGCCCCGCGACATGCTCATAGTTTTTCTCGCTAATACCGCCATTTACAATTAACGGAATGTCCGAAAACTCCTGCACAATGTCGCCCAATGACTTATTACTGCCACCTTTAAATGGCTTACGCATTACGTCCGTATCTGTTGTGTGAATGTAATCCACACCGGCTTTCTCCATGGCCTTCACCACTTTTATCATGGCGTCCTCGCCTTCCGGCCACTGATAATCAGAGTCAGTCACGGTAATTTGGCTTAAACGCACACCTACAATGAAGTCATCGCCTGCAGCGGATTTCGCAGCCTTAACCACTAATTCCAGAAAATGCATGCGTTTTGCCATGTTTCCGCCCCACTGGTCAGGACGCTGGTTAAAATAATCGCTCAAGAATTCATTCAGCAAGTACCCGTTAGCCGCATGCAGCTCAACCCCGTCAAAACCAGCCTCTTTAGCCCGGTTCACGGCACCAACAAAACCATTCATAACGGCATCAAAATCCGTTTCATCCATGGCTTTCACTTCAGGCCAGCCGTCGGTTTTGCCATACAAATCCAACGGTTCACCTTTAGGCTTTACTTCGCTGGGCGCAATGGGTGTATCGGTGTATTCATTGTGCTGCAACTGAGCGCCCGCATGCATCAGCTGCATAATGAACTTGCAGTCATGTTTGTGTACTCGTTCGACAATTTCTTTCCAGGCGTCGGTTTGTGGTGCGTCGGTAATACCCGGTTGATTCTCATACCCTTGGCTTGCCTGCCGATCTGTGTATACGCCTTCGCTGATGATCATGCTCCAGCCGCCTTTCGCGAAACGCTCGTAATACTCGCCCATTAACTCCGTTGGCTTGCCTTTCTTGTCGGCACTGGTTCGTGTCATGGGAGCCACAACAAAACGGTTTTCAAGCTTGTGGTCTTTTAATTCAAAATCATCAAATGCTGAACTCATACGGAATTCCTTTTTCATCCAATACTGTTATATGACTTTGAGCATAATTACGCAGAATTCAAGGGGAATTGATCACTTTGTTGTTAAATCAGCTGAAAGTACAACCGCTGCTTTTTGCTTACGACCACCGTAGCCAAAGGCTTTGCTGAAGGTACTTATAGGCACCGGTAAATATTGACGTTCCGTAGGAGATTCCCAGGGCAAGGTGTCGTAATCGGGGTCGTTTATATAAATGAAGTCATCGTCCGCTGCGCAAATTAAGACCCAATGCGGTGCCCGAATACCATCAAACTGATAAGTAGAAATAAGCACCATAACCAGACAGCCCTGGCTTAAATCTTCTTTTATTAAGGTTACGTCGTAGTCGCGCACAACAATGGGAACACCATGTTTTTCCAAGTAAGTCATATCGGCCTGCTGTATGCGTTGCATTACTGTCTTTTTCTGCTCCTGACGAACCGAATCCACAAATAATGGCTGGTCGGTATTTACTTCCACCCGAACTTTCAGGCCACGCTGAAACGCCGCCCGCGCCAGCCCATGAGGGCCACAGCCGCCGTGCCCGGAGGTCATATAAATGGTCGTCGCCTGACGCCAAATTTCCAGCTCTTCGGCTTGCGGGTCGCTACTGGGCCGGCCGAAATAGTCCATAGCCATTAGCAGGCTAGCCGGACCGCAGGTAAATTCCGTCGACTGGGTCAACATAGGAACGTATTCTTCGGTTGCTCCCACGCCCGCATCTTCGCCCATTTCGTAACGAGGCAACAGTTTTTGCAGAACCAGAGCATCTGTCGATTGCGATGCAGAAGGCGGGAAATAGGCTTCGCGCAGCTCTATTGCACGGAAGCCTTCGCTGTTCATCAGCTGTTGCCCTACGGTATTAGAGGTTGCTACCTCGGTACGTAAAAACAGGGAGTGTCGTTCATCGGCCAAGTCTTCTGCAGTTTGCAACAAACGGCGACCATAGCCATTACTACGATGTTCCTTTTCGACAACCAAAGCATAGAGTCGAGCCAGATTTGTATTATTTCGGTACAGGACAACGGTATACCCAATGACCTTTTCGTTCAGCAGTAACACCTGAAAATCGGCGCTAGGCGACTCAATAAACCGCCGAAAACTGCGCTTACTGATCGCATCTTCGGGGAAAGTGACAGCTTCTAGCGCCGTTACGGCGTCTAAATGCTCATTACGTGCCGGTTGAATACTGGCCATAAAATAAACCCCTTAATTTTACGCAGATTTTACGCCTAAAGACGCTTTCGGTATAGAGATTTTACGCCCTGCAGAATTACTCTTAGTAATAGAAAAAGTCGGCTCTTCGCATGAGGTAACAGTGAATCTAAAAGCAACGTTGCGCCTATTAACCTGGCCTATGATCTGGATTGCCTCAATTCAGTGTTTTTTTGGTTTGCTATCGGTTTTTGTCTTTAGAGACAAAACCTTTACCGATTTTATTTACCCCTCTCTATTATGCCTTATTCTGGCGTTCTTTCTTTTTATCCGCACTAACCGCGGTGAGCAAAAGAAAATCTTTTTCCGCGAAGCCCTGGCATTCGCTTCTTTTACCTGGATTTTAATGGGCGTTCTGGGAGCATTACCTATTATGTCCGTTACCGGGGTCAGCTTCACCGACGCGGTATTTGAATCGGTCAGCGCTATGACCACCACCGGTGCCACCATTCTTACTGGCCTTGATGAAATGCCCAAAAGCTTTTTACTGTACCGCCAGTTTCTGCAATGGATGGGCGGGCTTGGTATCGTTATTTTTGTGGTCGCCATTCTTCCTATGCTGAATGTGGGTGGTATGCGCCTGCTTAAAGCGGAAACTCCGGGCCCTATTAAAAATGAAAAGTTAGCGCCGCGTGTCGCCAGTACCAGCCGTTACCTCTGGTTAGTTTATCTGTGCCTGACAATAGGCTGTGCTGGCAGTTACTGGCTGGCCGGAATGTCTCCTTTCGACGCCATAGCTCATAGTCTGACGACCGTATCAACCGGCGGGTTTTCGCCCTACGACGCCAGCATGGGCCACTTTCAGCAACCCATTATTCTGATGGTGGCCGATGTGTTTATGATTTTGGGGGCTATCAGTTTTGCCCTGCACCATAAACTATTTACAACCAGAGCCATAAGTGGCTACTGGCAGGACGAAGAGACCCGCTGGTTCTTAATTGCGCTGGCGGTTTTCAGCGTTATTCTGACTGTTCTGGCATTTAACGCTCAAACTCATCATTCCTTCGGGGAGTCTCTGAATCAGGCGGTTTTTCATGTCGTTTCCTTTATGACCAGTACCGGTTACGGCGCCGATGACCTTTCGGCGTGGCCTGCGGCTACCGCTGGCTTTTTAGTGGCAGCCAGTTACCTGGGCGGCTGCGCCGGCTCTACGGCCGGAGGCAACAAATTTATCCGTAATGTCATTACCTTACGCATTCTGAAACATCAAATGCTGCAGGCCATACATCCCCGTGCCATTATGAAAGTGGTGTATCAGGGAAAAGCGGTGACTAACGACGTTATTCAGGCGGTAATGAGCTTTATGCTAATGGTCGCAATTAGCTCAATGGTACTTACCCTCATACTGATGCTGACCGGACTGGACTTTTTCTCTGCATTTACCGCCGTTTCGGCGTGTTTGAACGTACTTGGCCCGGGCTTTGGCGAAGTTTCCAGTAACTTTATTCCGGTATCAGACACCGGCACCTGGGTACTGACATTAGCAATGATTTTAGGACGCCTTGAATACTTTACTTTGCTAACATTGTTACTTCCTCAATTCTGGCGAGACTAGCACATGAGATTAGAACATGAGTAAACAGCCCTGGTTAGGTTACCTGGTCTCCGTTGCCGTCACCGGCACGGCAGTGGGTATTGCTTACCTGCTCGATCACTGGTTATTGCCCACCTCCGGCACGGTACTCATTCTTCAACTGGCGGTGTTGCTTATTGCGTTTTTAACCAATTTTCGCGCGGCACTACTTGCTGTTGTTCTGGCCTTGCTGTTGTTTAATTTTTTATTTACAGAGCCACGCTATTCGCTGCACATGACCGACATAGACGAAATGGTTACTGCAATTGTATTTATTGCCGTGGGCGTTATTACCAGCCACTTAGCCACCTCGTTCAGAAACCAGAAAGAAAGCTTACGTCAGGCTCAGTTGCGCTCAAACATTTTGCTTTCGGTTTCACACGACCTGAGAACCCCGCTTGCCAGCGTGATTGGTAATTTAAGTACCTTGCAGGCGTATCAGGAACGCTTGCCGGAGCAAGAACGGGCCGAGCTGTTACAGGGTGCGCTGGATGAAAGTGACCGCCTGCATCGTTATATCGAAAACCTTTTACAGGCAACCCGACTGCAGCACGGCGAAATTCGTCTAACTCATGCAGTGCAGGATATTCGTCCGGTTATCAGTAAAACTCTTTCGCGCTTTGCTTCACAAGAACGGTTACTGGTTAAAGATAATTTACAGCACGCTATGGTTGAAGTTCAGTCCTCGCTGCTGGAGCAGGCACTGTTTAATGTCATTGATAACGCTATGCGCTTTTCCGGCGAGACAGCGCCGGTTACTTTGTCACTGTCAGAAACCGACAAGTTCATTGTCATTGATATTAAAGATGAAGGCCCCGGCATAGAAACCAGTAAGCGCTCGCTTGTATTTAATGTTTTTTATTCGTCGCGCGAGAAAGACTCGGGCACCGGCGGAACCGGCCTGGGGCTGTCCGTTGCTAAAGGAATAATCGACATTCATAACGGCCACATAGGTATTGAAGAAAGCTCTGATGGCTGCCTTGTCCGAATTAAATTACCACGCGCCAACATCACAGAGGAAGTCTCATGAATGCACAAGCCCGCACCGACGGCCCCCGCATTTTAGTCATTGATGACGAACCACAGATACGACGCTTTATGCGCGCCTCACTCACCGCCGAAGGGTACACCTACCTGGAAGCAGCGACAGCCGAGCAAGGGATAAAGCAGATTACCAGCCAGAACCCGCATTTGGTTATTCTGGACTTAGGCCTGCCTGACGCTGACGGCTATCAGGTAATGCGACAGCTGCGCGAATGGAGTCAGGTGCCGGTACTGGTACTGACCGCACGTGACGACGAACTGCAGAAAGTTAAACTACTGGAAGGCGGCGCTAACGACTACTTGACCAAACCCTTTGGTATTCGGGAGCTTATGGCGCGTATTCATGTTTTACTGCGCGACCTCTCCGATCAACAACCCACAGCCGAAGCCCAGCTTCGTTTTGGTGAGTTACTCATCGACCGCGAGCAACACAAAGTGTTTCTGCAAAACGAGATGGTTACCTTGTCCCGTAAAGAATACGCCTTACTGGATTTCTTAGTCAGCCACCCGCAAAAACTCGTTACTCAGCAACAGTTGCTGGAGAAAATTTGGGGTCGAACGCACCAGGAAGACACTCACTATCTGCGTATTTTTGTCAGCCAGGTGCGTAAAAAGCTCAAAGATGATCCGGCACAGCCAAAGTATATAGAAACAGAACCCGGTGTTGGGTACCGGTTTATCGCAGATAAATCCTGACACAATAAGGAGCCGCTTAAGCTACCTTTTATGGCTTAAATCGTGTTAAACTTGCGCGCAAATTTTGCCAGTCGGGATTATTCTGTGAGCGATAAAAAACCTTCTCTAAGTTATAAAGACGCGGGCGTCGACATTGACGCTGGTAATGCATTGGTTGAACGTATTAAAGGCGTTACCAAGCGCACGCACCGGCCTGAAGTCATGGGGAACATTGGTGGGTTTGGCGCTCTGTGTGAAATTCCGGCTGGTTATAAACAACCGGTTTTGGTGTCCGGAACCGACGGTGTGGGTACCAAGCTCCGTTTAGCCATAGACCTTAAACGCCATCGTGGTGTGGGTATCGACTTAGTTGCTATGTGCGTCAACGACCTTATTGTACAAGGCGCTGAACCTCTGTTCTTCCTTGACTACTACGCAACGGGCAAGCTGGACGTTGACGTAGCAGCTGACGTGGTTGCCGGTATCGGCGACGGCTGTGAACAGTCGGGCTGTGCTCTTATTGGTGGCGAAACTGCAGAAATGCCGGGCATGTACGAAGGCGGCGATTATGACTTAGCCGGTTTCTGTACGGGTGTTGTTGAAAAATCTGAAATTATTGACGGCACCAAAGTTGCCGACGGCGACGCCTTAATTGCTCTGGCCTCCAGCGGCCCTCATTCAAATGGTTACTCGCTTATTCGCAAAATCATTGAAGTGAGCGGTGCGGATTTAGAGTCTCACCTGCAGGGTAAAACACTGGCTGATCATTTATTAGAACCTACCCGCATTTACGTTAAACCGGTTCTGGAGCTGATTAAACACGTACCTGTACATGCATTGTCACACATTACCGGTGGCGGCTTCTGGGAAAACATTCCACGCGTTTTACCGAAAGGCAGCAAAGCCGTTATTGACGGCAACAGCTGGGACTGGCCGGTTATTTTTGACTGGTTAAAAGAGAACGGCAATGTCAGCATGAAAGAAATGTACCGCACCTTTAACTGTGGTGTGGGTATGGTCATCGCTGTCCCTAACGAGCAAGCAGATAAAGCCATTCAAATTCTGACGGACGCAGGTGAAGACGCCTGGAAAATTGGCCGTATTGCCAACGCTGCTGAAGGTGAAGAGCAAGTCGACATTCTGGCCGACGAGACTCACTAATGAAGCGTATTGTTGTACTAATTTCAGGCACCGGTAGTAATATGCAGGCCATTCAACAGGCCTGCGAAGATGGAAAAGTAGCCGGTGAAGTGGTTGCGGTCATTTCCAATAAAGCCTCGGCTAAAGGCCTGGAAAAAGCTGCTGCTAAAGGCATTGATACCGAGGTATTGAGTCATAAAGAGTTTGACTCTCGCGAGGCTTATGACGCCGAACTGAAGTCGCTGATTGACAGTTACCAGCCCGATTTAGTGGTTCTGGCGGGTTTTATGCGAATTCTGACGGGTGACTTTACACGCCACTATGAAGGCCGCATGTTCAACATTCATCCTTCTCTTCTTCCTAAATATAAAGGTGTGAATACGCACCAGCGGGCATTAGACGCGGGCGATACCGAACACGGCGTGAGTGTACATTTTGTGACAGAAGAACTTGATGGTGGCCCGGTGGTATTGCAGGCTAAAGTACCTATTTTTGAGGGCGACACAGTGGAAGAAGTTCAGGCTCGCGTGCACGAGCAGGAACACCGTATTTATCCGCTGGTGGTTAACTGGTTCTGCCAGGAGCGTCTGAAGCTGCAAGGCGGCCGCGTAACCTTTGATGGCGAAGTTTTAGGCGCTCAAGGTTACGCAGCGGATTAATTTACATAGACAAGCTTTTCAGTGACATGGTCGCTTGCTCGTCACCTTCTTTAAACTGCTGCATTTTAACCATGACGTAGTTTAGCTCCGGCGCGAACCAGAAAAAGGTCTGGCGCCGGTTATTATCCCTTATACGCCCGACTTTTATTGCTTCAACCTCACCATAAGGCAACGACAATTTTTCTGTTGTCAGCACTTCAAAGCGATATTCGTCTTCTTGACCTTTTTCATCAACCACTCTGTACTTAAAGGTTTCAGCGCCACTGGCCAAATCCACACGTAACTGCTCAGTCACATTGGCTTCATCAAACAAAGCGTCTTCCCAGTTCACATCCAGCATGCGCCCGGTATCCACATTACGAACCTTTTTCTCATTCGCTTTGAATTCGCCATGAAAGGACTTATCCGATCCGGTGCCGGTTCTCATATAAATAAACTCACGAGGCTCCAGTCGGCTATTCTCTTCATCTACAATAAACACCGAACGAGCTTCACGGGTGTCCGACAAAATAAACCAGGAAATATCCGACTTTGTTCGCAGTTGCCATTCGTCCTCAGGCGACACTTCAAGGTAACGATAACCTTCACCATATTCGCTGTCGCCACGCGTTATCACATAGTCAGCCTGATACGGCTTCATTGATTGTTCGATGGGTTGCTCGGCGTTCTTCTGACTATCTGCGACAGCAGTACTCATTGCCAAACCACTTAATAATACGCTGGATACCAGCCAACTGACGGTCCTTTTCACTTTCACTTCTCCCCTTCTGTTCACTACTGGACGTTTATATTGACAACAAAATTCAAACGCCCGTTCAATTTTTCCTTGAAAATATACTCCGGTTGATCTAACTTGCACAGTATCACTGGTCAGACCTCCAAATCGGAGTATTACATTATGAGTATTGCACTTTGGATTGTCGCTACTGTTATAGTCGCGGCTGCATTAATCTACAAACGAGCCAGCCTGGCTATGTTCAGCGCTGGTCTTGTTATTATGTTCGCTATTGGCAGCGCAATCGACATTGTCGGTCCGGTACTTTGGGCTATTCTGGCAATTGTTCTGGTTCCGCTTAATATAGCGCCAATTCGTTTAAACCTGCTGACTAAGCCTATTCTTAGCGCATATCGCAAAGTAATGCCAGAAATGTCTGACACCGAGCGCGATGCACTGGAAGCCGGTACGGTCTGGTGGGACGGCGATTTATTCAGTGGTGACCCTGACTGGTCAAAACTTCATAAGGTACCTAAAGCCGAGTTAACGGCTGAAGAAAAAGCCTTTTTAGAAGGCCCATGTGAAGAAGTCTGCAAAATGCTGGACGACTGGGAAGTAACCCACGAATTAACGGACATGCCTGAGCACGTCTGGCAGTATCTGAAAGACGAGAAATTCTTCGCCATGATCATCAAGAAAGAATACGGTGGTCTGGAATTTTCTGCCTACGCACAGTCTCGTGTTTTACAGAAGCTTGCCGGTGTCAGCACCGTGCTGGCCTCAACCGTCGGCGTACCTAACTCATTAGGCCCGGGCGAGTTGTTGCAGCATTATGGTACGAAAGAGCAGCAGGACCATTACCTGCCACGCTTAGCCAGCGGTGACGAAATTCCCTGCTTTGCTTTAACCAGCCCTGAAGCCGGTTCTGACGCAGGTGCTATTCCTGACTCAGGTGTGGTTTGTAAAGGTGAATGGAACGGCGAAGAAATTGTCGGTATCAAACTGAATTTCAATAAGCGCTACATTACCTTAGCGCCAGTAGCTACTGTTTTAGGTCTGGCATTTAAAATGTACGACCCTGACAACCTTATTGGCGAAGAAGAAGAGCTGGGGATCACCTGTGCGCTTATTCCTCGTGACACCAAAGGTGTTGAAATTGGTCGCCGTCACTTCCCGCTGAACGTTCCATTCCAGAACGGCCCTATCCGCGGTAACGACGTATTCGTTCCTCTAGATTACATTATTGGTGGCCAGAAAAATGCCGGTAAAGGCTGGCGTATGCTGGTTGAATGTCTGTCAGTCGGCCGTTCAATCACTCTGCCGTCAAACAGCGCTGGTGGTATTAAATCCATTGCTCTGGCAACCGGTGCTTATTCACGCATCCGCCGTCAGTTCAAATTACCTATTGGTAAAATGGAAGGTGTTGAAGAGCCAATGGCTCGCATAGCCGGTAACGCTTACCTGATGGATGCGGTGACTATGTTATCCACCAAAGGTATTGATTTAGGCGAGAAGCCTTCAGTTATTGGTGCTATTGCCAAATACCACATGACCGAGAAGCTACGCGCCTGTATGGACGACGCTATGGACATTCATGGTGGTAAAGGTATCTGCTTAGGTCCGAATAACTACCTTGGCCGTGGTTACCAGGGGGTTCCGGTTGCCATTACAGTAGAAGGCGCCAACATTCTTACTCGTACTATGATGATTTACGGTCAGGGTGCTATCCGCTGCCATCCATTTGTTTTGAAAGAAATGGAAGCTTCGGCTGAAAAAGGCCCGGCTGCATTGAAGAAATTTGATAAAGCCGTATTTGGTCATATTGGCTTTGCCATCAGTAACTTTGTTCGTTCACTGTTCTATGGTTTTGGTGGTCACCGCCTGAGCTCTGTTCCGGCTAGCGACGAAACCCGTAAATACTACCAGCAGATGAACCGCTTTAGTGCCAACATGGCATTATTGTCAGACATTGCTATGGGTAAACTGGGTGGTAGTCTTAAACGTAAAGAGCGCGTTTCTGCGCGCTTAGGTGACATGCTCAGCTACCTGTACATCGGTTCTTGTGTGTTGAAACGTTATCATGATCAGGGTCGCATTAAAGAAGACTTGCCGTTAGTTCACTGGGCTATGCAGGACACTCTGCATAAGTTACAGGAAGCACAGCTGGAAATGCTGGCGAACTTTGGCGGTGTTGGTAGCTTCATGCGCGCCGTCATGTATCCGTTAGGCCGTATTGCTAAACGTCCTACAGATAAAAACGATCATGAAATTGCCCGTATGCTGATGTCACCAAACGACGTTCGTACACGTTTAGGCGAAGGCCAGTTCCTGAGCCCTGAAGGTCACTTTGGTTTCCTTGAAGAAACCCTGAAAAACGTGATTGCCTCAGAGCCACTGTACGACAAAGTTTGTAAAGCAGCCGGTAAACGCTTCAGCTTTACTCAATTAGACCAGCTAGCCGCTAAAGGTAAAGAGCTGGGCGTATTGAGTGACGACGAAGTGGCTCTGCTTGAGCGCACGGAAGTTGGTCGCCTGCGTACCATTAACGTTGATGACTTTGCTCCGGAAGATTTATTAGCCGGTCAGGCAGCATTCGATTATGCCCTGAAAAACCTTAAGAAAGATGAAGCTGCATAACAGCTGAAGGTTAACCTATAAACGGCGCCCCTGATTTCAGCGGCGCCGTTTTTTTATGCTAGAATCTTGCGCTGGTCTAAAACTTATAATAAAGGCGCGAGTTATGCAGTCTCCCAATAATGACTATAACGCTACCAGCAAACGAGGCTGGTTTACCCGTTTTCTCGATGGCGTTGAGTGGCTTGGTAACCTGTTACCCCACCCCATTACCCTATTCGCAGTTTTCTGCTTATTCATTATTTTCATTAGTGGCGTCGCTGCTTATTTTGGCGTCAGCGCAGTAGACCCAAGAGACGGTGAAACCGTTATCAAAGCTGTCAGCTTGCTTAATGCTGAGGGAATACAACGTATTGTCACTAATCTGGTCACCAACTTTACCGGCTTCACGCCTTTGGGTACTGTGTTGGTTGCTCTTTTAGGTGTCGGTGTTGCTGAGCGCTCAGGCTTAATTTCTGCGGCTATGCGCGGGCTGGTCATGAAAGCTCCGCCGCGCCTGGTAACCGTAACCATCGTCTTTGCCGGTGTTATTTCTAACACCGCAGCAGAACTGGGCTATGTTGTACTGGTACCACTTGCTGCCATGATTTTCTACGGCCTGGGGCGTCACCCGTTAGCCGGTTTATCGGCCGCTTTTGCCGGGGTTTCCGCAGGCTACAGTGCCAATCTGCTAATTGGTACAGTAGACCCCTTACTATCGGGTATTACTGAAGAAGCGGCCAAAATTATTGATCCGGCCTATACCGTTGGCGCGGAAGCCAACTGGTACTTTATGATGGTCAGCACCTTTCTGATTGCCATTATGGGCGCGTTTATAACCGACAAAATTGTCGAACCTAAACTCGGTAAATACAACAAAGACGAAGCCTCTATTGATTTGTCCGATCAATCCTCAATGGATCCTCTGAGCAAACGGGAAAAACGAGGATTAATTTACGCGGGGTTAAGCGTTCTGGTTCTGGCCGGTATTCTGGCATTAACCGTTGTACCTGAGTGGGGTATTTTACGTCACCCGGAAACCGGTGATGTTAAAGGTTCGCCATTCCTGAAAGGCGTGGTTGTTTATATCTTCTTCTTTTTCGCCATTCCCGGCTTTGTCTACGGCCGCACAGTCGAGACCATGCGAAACGACCGAGATGTTATAGATGCGATGTCGCACAGCATGAGCACTATGGGTATGTACATTGTGCTGGTATTTTTTGCGGCGCAATTCGTTAACTTCTTTAAATGGACAAATTTCGGGACTATTTTTGCCATTAATGGGGCGGAGTTTCTGACCAATATTGGCATGACCGGCCCTATCATTTTCCTGTTCTTCATTATGGTCTGCGGCTTTGTGAACCTGATGCTTGGCTCGGCTTCTGCACAGTGGGCTATTACCGCTCCTATTTTTGTGCCGATGCTGATGCTGGTTGGCTACTCGCCGGAAGTCATTCAGGCGGCGTACCGCATTGGTGACTCAGTCACTAACGTTATTACCCCAATGATGAGTTACTTTGGCTTAATATTGGCCGTTGCGGCCCGTTATAAGAAGGATTTAGGTATCGGCACTCTGGTTGCCATGATGTTGCCGTATTCCATGTTCTTCTTTGTTGGCTGGTCGGTGCTTTTCTTCCTTTGGGTCTTTGTCTTTGGATTCCCTGTAGGACCAGCCGCACCGACTTATTATAACTAAAAAGCTTATTCTGGCCGGCGCATTACGCGGTATGCAATTACCGCGAGTAAGCCGGCCACACCTATGACCCATGCCATGGCGTAATCAGTGAATGAGCCAGCCTGACTCACTCCGGCAGAAACCAAACCAGCAATTAAAAACTGTAAGCTACCGGTTACGGCAGACGCCGAACCTGCACGTTCTTTCTGTTCAGCCAAAGCCCCGGCCATAGCGTTCGGGAAAACCATGCCTAAAGTCGAAATATAGGCAAATAACGGCAGCAATATTCCCCAGAAGCCGGCATTAAAATACGCCATAACGCACATTACAATGGATACTACGGCCAATATCGGTAAAGAAACATTAAGGATCTTGCGTGAGGAGTGGTATTTCAGTAACCAGCCATTCAGCTGCGAAAAGCCAATAATACCAATAGCGTTTAATCCAAACAGCCAACTGTAGTGCATGGGCTCAAGACCAAAAACCTCAATAAACATTTTTGGCGAACCTGTGATGTAGGCAAACAACCCCGACTGAGCAATAGCACCCGTTAACGAGTAACGCAGGAATGAGGGATCTCGTAAAACCGCCCAGTAAGTGCTGCCGGTATTGCGCATACGCACGTCGTAACGGCGCCCGCGGGTTTCCGGCAAAACAAAGTGAATAGTCACAGCGGAGGCCACACCTAAACCGGCGACAATTAAGAACAGAGCACGCCATCCCATCCATTCGGTTACATAGGCACCAAACAGAGGCGCCAGAATAGGTGCAACTCCCATTACCAGTATCAGGAATGAAAACACACGAGCCGACGCTTGCGGTGTATACAAGTCACGCACCACAGCCCTTGCAATAACAATACCGGCACAGGCCCCTATAGCCTGCAGGAAGCGTAAAGCAATAAGCCACTGAATATCCGGCGCAAAAGCACAGCCAATGGATGTCACCACGTATATAGCTAAACCGATATACAACGGGTTCTTACGCCCAAATTTATCGGTCGCTGTACCATAGAGCAGCTGTCCAATAAAAAGACCGAAGAAAAATGCCGTCAGCGACAGTTCAACGTGATGTGTATCGGTCGCATAGTCCGACGCAATAGCGCTGAAAGCCGGGAGGTACATATCAATGGAAAGTGGCGCAAAGGCCGTCAATAACGCCAGAATAACAACTATAAAATCGAATCTGGCGTTATCGGAAACAGGGGCTGGCTCGAATGGTCGAGCCATTATTTATCTCCCACAGGAACATACGACTGCGTGGCAAATTCTTGCGGGCGCTTCAGAACCTCCTGCTCTCTGGCATAATCCACCAGCGACTGAGCATAGTCTATTCCCGTATTACGGGCACGTCCGCGCTCACTAACACGGTAAAAGGTGTCATAACCGTCCTGACCGCCTGCAATAAAGCTGTTTGTCACCATCACGTAGGTGGCTCTGGCGGTCATTGGCTGCCAACTGTTGCTGCCTTTATCCCACACTTGCAGGTTGGACACGCGGCTACCTTTTTCTTTAGTTAAATCCACCGAGTAACGAATACCGGCACCATAGGGGTAAGCTCGGGTTGAGCCGCCATCAGAAATGGAATAGGCCAGTGCTTCTTCCATTGCCTGTTTGAACTCAGAGCCGCTCAGTTCCAGCTTAACCAGAGTATTCGCAAAAGGCAGTACATTGAAAGCGTCACCCACGGTGAAGTCTCCCTGACTAATCCCAGAGCGGACACCACCACCATTTTGAATAGCAAAGTCAGCTTCCGGCACTGAGTTCAGGAAAGCTTCAGCAACCAGACGGTGAGCACCAGAACTCAGGATGTCAGCACAACCATCGCGTCTCGGCAGATCAATTTCCTGACTGCAAATTTGCTGTGGCACTTGCGCCAGCACTTCGGCAGAAAACTCTTCAACTTTGCCTTGATACTCTTGCAACATGCTTTGCAGCTCAGCGTCAGGTTCAACAAAGCTGAATACGTCACTGTCCTCCAGTGCGGTTTTAATCGGCTCGTAAGTCGTCACAATGCCGTCGCTGACCTGAATGTCGTCACTCAGAAGATAATGCGGACGCCCGCCGCACTCTGCAATTTTGTCACCTTCAAATACGGCCTGCATCTCGCCAACCACCAATGAATATTGATAAGCATGGCCAATACAAACTTTGTCGCCGTCAGCATTGGTCAGTTCGGTTGGATAAGACCCGTCAGATTCCATACCAAAATCACTGAAATCGCCTAACAACGTATGCGAATCACCGCCAATAACAATATCCACGCCCGGTAACTGTTGCACCAGTTCTTTGTCCCGCTCGTATTGAATGTGCGTCAGCAGCACTATTTTCTCAATACCCTGCTGTTGAACTTCCGCTATATACTTGCGCGCCGTTTCCAGCTCATCTAAAAACTCAGTAGTTTCGTCTGGTTGCGATGACTTTTTGGTTTTACTGGCAATGTCCAGACCAATAATGGCTATTTCTTCACCGCCACGCTCGACTATTGTGTACGGCTGAAACATTTGCCACTCGCGGTCAGGGGTCAGCGGCGACTGCCCGACTTTCGGCTTAATATTCGCTCCGAGCTTCACGGTAGGGCAACTTTCAGTTCCCAATTCCTGCAGGAACTCGGCCAGTCCGGCATCGCCGGTGTCAAACTCATGGTTACCAATAGTGAAGGCATCGAAACAAATGTTGTTCATCATGCGGGCGTCGGCTTCACTACCAAACAAGGTGAAATACAAGCTGCCTGTCAGAGCGTCACCAGCATGCAATGTCAGTACATTTTCGTTAGCCGCGCGTAGCTTTTTGATTTGCGCGCCAACACGAGGGAAACCGCCGGCTTCAGCTTGCCACTCCTGTTCACCCCACACTAAGGTCTGCCGCTTGGCGTCCAAATTAGAATGGTGGTCGTCAATGTGCAGCAACGTCAATCGAAACTCATTGCTTTCAGGCTCCTGCGGAGCTGATGCGCAACTGATTAATAATGCAGAAACAGTGACAGCAGCCACACCCCGAACTATGCGTTTTAGATTAAACTCGCCTGTTTTCACCAGCTGTTCCTTTTAGTCTTTTATCAAACCAATTTCACGTAAGCGCTGCATTAGATAGTCATCCGCTGTAATAGGTTCATCTCGCTGCGGATTTTCATCCGAAATGCAGCTTTCCAGCGGTGTGATCATCACATCCGGATTAAAATGTAAAAAGAAGGGTATTGAGTAACGCGACTTTTCATTAAATGGTGCAGGTGGGTTAACCACCCGATGCGTTGTCGATGGCAGCACATGATTCGTTAAGCGCTGCAGCATGTCACCCACGTTACAAATAATAGCACCTTCAATAATCGTTACCGGCACCCAGGTGCCGTCTTTCGCCAGCACTTCTAAGCCAGGTTCACGCGACCCCACCAGGAGTGTCAGAACGTTGATGTCTTCATGCGCACCAGCACGAACCGATGGCGTATCTTCATCAATAATAGGTGGATAGTGTAAAGGCCGCAAAATTGAATTGCCGTTATTCACTTTGTTGCGGAAAAAGTCTTTCGGCTGACCCAGGTAAACGGACAGAGCTTCCAGCACCTGATTACCCAGGTTATCTAAAGCCGCGTAAATAGCCAGCATATCGTCTTTAAACTTAGGCAGCTCTTGTGGCCAGACGTTTGGCAGTAATTGTGGGTATGCGGGCTCCCCTTCAATTTCACGACCCACATGCCAGAACTCTTTTAAGTCGACATGCTTGGCGTCTTTAGCCACTTCAGTACCAAAGGGCGTGTAGCCTCTGGCGCCGCCCTGACCCGGGCGGTGATATTGTTTTTTTACATCTTCAGGTAATGCAAACAATTCACGACAGGTATCCAGTGCCCGTTCAATAAGCGCGGTATCGACTCCGTGCTGGGTTAAGGCAATAAAACCGTATTTTTCGTAACCATTACCGACATCTTGAGTAAAAGCATCAAAATCATTCTGATAACGGCGCATATCAACGTGCGGGATAGACTGCATGGTGAATTCCAACTTCCTGAAAGAGCTTAGTGAATAGGCCGTTATTGTATGAATTTTCGGGTTAAATCACAAGTTAGCAAGGAGCCGCTTAACCGGGTTAAAGCCTTTACGGTGTATAGGACAAGGCCCGTATTTTTCTAATAATTCCAGGTGCTTGGGCGTACCATAAGCTTTGTGCTTATCAAATTCATACTGTGGGTACAATTCATGCCACTTAAGCATCTGCCTGTCCCGCTCAACTTTCGCTAAGATTGAAGCAGCAGCAATGCACTGTTCGCTGGCATCCCCGCCAACAATGGCTTTTGCCGGTACATTCAACTCCGGAACCCGGTTACCGTCCACCAGCACCATATCGGGTTTTACCGGCAGTGCTTCCACGGCTCGCTGCATGGCTTTCATTGACGCCCAGAGAATGTTAATGGCTTCTATTTCGTCGGGGTCAGACTGAGCAATAGTCCAGTACAGTGCTTTTTCTTTTATTTCCAGACTCAGTTTTTCACGCTTTTTCTCGCTCAACTTTTTTGAGTCGTTAAGCCCTTCAATTGGGTTGTCCGGGTCTAAAATGACAGCTGCTGCCACAACCGGCCCGGCAATAGGTCCTCGACCCGCTTCATCTGTACCACAAATCATTGACACTTTTTCACCTTGTTCGCTTTGTTCCACCTTACAATAATGGTTATGATACCTGCGCATAATAATTAGACCAATAAAATAACAACCAGGGGTTTCACCATGGCTCAATCTCCACAACCAGACCGTTCGCAAAAGGAAAAGCCGGACAGTCTGTTAAATCGCCTTCTAGATGGCGTTGAAAAGGTCGGTAATAAACTACCCGATCCCGCCGTCATGTTCTTTGGCTTATTAATCATTGTCTGGGTAATGTCGTGGCTATTGTCCGGCGTGAGCTTTGATGAGAAACACCCGCTTACGGGTGACTCTATTGGCGTAATCAACTTATTAAGCGGAACCGAGTTTACGGCTTTTCTTGCCAATATGGTTGATACCTTTATGGGGTTTGCGCCCCTGGGGGTTGTGCTGGTAGCTATGCTGGGTGTCGGTGTAGCCGAACGCTCGGGCTTTATTAATGTTGCCATTAAACTCATGTTGAACGTTACGCCGAAAATGCTGCTGACCCCAGTTTTGATTCTGGTTGCTATAGTCAGTCATACGGCAGTTGATGCAGGCTACGTTCTGGTTATTCCTTTAGGTGGTGTTATTTTCTACGCTGCCGGCAGACATCCGCTGGCAGGTATTGCTGCAGCCTTTGCTGGTGTTTCCGGTGGTTTCAGTGCCAACTTCGTACCTTCGGCTATTGATCCGTTGCTGCAGGGCTTTACTGAAAGCGCCGCACAAATTATTGACGCCGACATGCAGTTAAATCCACTGAACAACTATTACTTTACAGCCGCTTCGTCAATTGTCGTCGTTGCCATTGGCTGGTTCCTGACGGACAAAGTGGTTGAACCCCGTTTACGCGGTGCCGAAATTGATGGTGACGCCGAAGATATGCCTACACTAGACGACGTATCCCCACGTGACCGCAAAGCATTTTATGCTGGCGTAATCACCATGGCGGTAGGTTTAGCTCTGTTGTATTTCTCAGCAACGGCTGAAAATACTCCTTTGGCTGACCCAGCGACCGGTGAATTGGCATCCTACTCCGCACCTCTTATGGGTATGATTGTACCGCTCATTTTCCTGCTGTTTATTATCCCGGGTATTGTTCACGGTTATGTGTCCGGTAACTTTACCAACTCACAGGATGTTATCGGCGCAATGACTAAGTCAATGGAAGGCATGGCCTACTACATGGTTATGGCCTTCTTCTGTGCCTTATTCATAAAAGCGTTCGGAGACTCACAACTCGGAACTTTAATTTCCGTAAAAGGGGCGAACTTCCTGGCCAGCTTAGAGCTGTCCGGTGGAGTCACTATGGTCGGTATCGTTTTCTTAGTGGCTTTTATTAACTTATTTGTAGGTTCAGCATCGGCTAAATGGGCGCTGATATCCCCTATTTTTGTGCCTATGCTAATGCAGTTAGGTTATTCCCCCGACTTAACTCAGGCGGCGTATCGTGTAGGTGATTCATCCAGTAATATTATTACGCCGTTGTTGCCTTACTTCCCGCTGGTCGTTCTTTATTGTCAGCGCTATGTTAAAGGCACAGGCATAGGTACTTTAGTGGCAATGATGCTGCCCTATACTGTAGCGCTCTTAATACTATGGTCTGCCTTCCTTATTCTCTACTGGACTCTTGGCTTTCCTCTGGGTATCCAGGCAAATTACGTTTACCCTGCGGGCTAAATATCTGAATTTAAACTCGTATGAAAAACCAGTGAGTCACCTTAAGAAAGGTGGCTCACCGCATTTACGACATTCGTCGCCCCTTCGTCAATCTCTTCTATCAAGCTTTTCACTTTTTCAATTTGCTCTTTGCTCAATTCTGCCATCTTTTGAATATCATCTATCGAAGTCGATATTGCATGCGAGACCTCAGAACTGCGTTCCATAACGCCGGAAATTTGACTGGTTGCCTGTGTAGTACGTGACGCTAAGTTTCTTACTTCATCTGCAACAACGGCGAATCCTCGTCCGTGTTCTCCGGCTCTGGCCGCCTCAATAGCTGCGTTCAACGCCAATAAATTCGTTTGGTCTGCCAGACCGTTAATCGTTTTCACAATATCCTCGATATTGCGAGCCTGCTCATGAAGCTGTTCAATAACTTCATCTGTTTTATTACTTCTCGACAAAATCTCATTCGAAGTTTCTACAGAAACCTCAATCGAGGCTTTACCATCTCTGACGATAGCAGCCGTTTGCTGTGAGGTAGAATAAGCCACTGCAGCAGCTTCCGCTGTTTGCTGAGCTTTCACCACGCTGGCCGTTACGTCACTGGCGAATTTAATAACTTTTGTCACCTGCCCATTCTCATCAAAAATGGGGTTTAGCTGGCTTCAAGCCAAATCGCCTCTCCATGCTTACTCAGGCGTTTAAATTGCCCTGTTTTAAACTGGCCATTACTCAGTTCTTTCCAAAAGCTGGGGTTTTCATCATAAAACGCCTGTTCACAAAACAGGCTGTGATGACGCCCTTTAATTTCATCTGCCCGGTAACCTATTGTGTCTAAAAAGTTCTTATTGGCACGAAGAATCTCGCCCGATGGAGAGAATTCTATTGTTGCCATAGACTTATCAATTGCAGTGCTAACAGCTATCTGATGTTCTAACTCCAGAACTTCGCGAGTCACATCTTTCGCTATTTTAGTTATATATTCGACCTGCCCCTCTGAGTTTTTAATCGGAAAATAAGAAGCCTCCAGCCATATAACGTTGCCGTTGTTACAGAACCTTTTAAAGCGGCCATGGTGAGATTGCCCCTGCGCCAGTTGTTTCCAAAAGTTCTGGTACTCCGTGCTTGTTGCATAGTTCTTATCACAAAAGATTTTATGGTGCTTTGATACTATCTCGTCAAGCCTATAATCCATGGCTTCCAAAAACAGGTTATTCGCATTTATGATGTAACCTTGAGGGGTAAAATCAATTCGAGCGATATTACCGTCAATAGCGTTTATCAGTTGCTCGTATTCACTCAGCTCTTTATGGGTTTGTGCAAGCTGATACTTCGTTTTTGAGCCAAACATGGGGCTTTCCTACTCATAATAAATAAAAAATATTATGAGAAGATACGCTCAGCAAAATGATTCAGGATCATTTGTGAGCGTTTTATTGAGTGGGAATTCAGATAAATCTAAATATATCAATGACTCGCTGATGGGATTTTTTTACTTCTGCTAAGCACTCCAGGCAGGATTCCAGGTTACTTCCCAAATATGTCCGTCTGGATCTTTGAAAAAACCACCGTAGCCACCCCAGAACAAATCCTTCGCCGGCTTGAGGATATCAGCACCTGACCTTTCCGCTTCCATCATAACCTCATCAACCGCACTGCGCGAATTGACGTTATGGCTTAACAATACTTCATTTGCCGCACGGGTAACTTCAACCCCCATTTCTGCAGCAATACTTTTACGTGGCCATAAAGCCAGTCTGAGCCCACTAGGTAACTTAAAGAACACGACGGTACCATGCTCAAACTCTTCACCAATAATGCCATCGGTTTCCCAACCCAGGCCGTCCTGATAAAACGCCAATGAACGTTTCAGATCATCAACACCTAAAGTGATCACACTAATACTGGGGTTCATAGAACATCTTCACGGTTAACGCTAAAATCTTGCTATGTACTCTAATCAACATCGATACTCGGGTCAAAGCATGGATAAAGAACTGCTAAACAACTATAAAAATACGAATTATTGGTTCGCCGTTGGAAAAGAGACGCTCACTTTGACGATAGGTCAAAAGAATAATGACTTTGACCGTTTATGTGAGCGTCTTCGTCACACTACAGGCAGCTTTATCACAGCCTTTAACCCACAAAGTCAACTGCTTACAAACTCCGAAAATAAGAGCAGAAATAAGCAATTAGCGACTCGTTTAGAACAAATGACTGAAATTTACTGTTTTTTAGGAGAAGGTCAGGACCGCGACAAACAATGGCCGCCGGAAGCCAGTTTTATGGTCTTAGGTCTCAAGAAGAAAACAGCCATTGACCTGGCACGAGAGTACCAGCAAAATGCGCTGGTCTGGATTGAATACCAACAAGCTGCAGTACTCATCGACGTATGAGTTAAGGGGTCACCATGCCATCACACCATAGCCGCTGATAAACAAGCCTTTATTTATGCGATCATCGCCGTACTTTTATGGTCAACGGTGGCTACCGCATTCAAAATAACCCTGCAGTACATGACCCCATTGCAGATGGTTACTGCTGCCAGTAGTGTTTCTTTTGTCATTCTAGCGCTGGTCTGCCTTATTCAGAAGAAAACCAGCGAATTAATACTCGAGCTACGTAAAATGCCCTTGTATTACCTGCTCATGGGGCTTATTAATCCACTCATTTATTATCTGGTGCTTTTCCAGGCTTATAAACTGCTGCCGGCTTCCGAAGCTCAACCACTCAATTACACCTGGGCCATTGCCCTTAGCATTATGGCCGCTCTGTTTTTAAAACAAAGCATACGCCGTCGCGACTGGGTTGCCTGCGCCTTAGGTTATTTTGGAGTATTGGTTATTGCCACACGAGGTAATGTGCTGGAGCTTAGCTTCAGTGATCCCTGGGGCGTTACGCTGGCGTTAATTTCCACTTTCTTGTGGGCTGGCTACTGGATCCTGAATACGCGCCGTAACGCCGATTCTGTTGTTAGCTTAGTACTTTCTTTTGGCTTGGCCTTACCCATACTTATTGTCGCCAGCTTCATATGGAGTGACTGGTCGGCAATACCCTGGCAAGGCTGGGCAGCGGTAAGCTACGTAGGCTTATTTGAAATGGGAATAACCTTCCTATTCTGGTTAAAAGCCATGAAAACAGCCACCAATACGGCACTTATCAGCAACTTAATTTTTATTTCGCCGTTTATCTCGCTGTTGCTGCTCTCGGTCGTGATTGGCGAAACCATTTATCCAAGTACGCTAGTTGGGCTTATGCTTATTATTTTCGGACTGTTAGTTCAACGCATTCACTTTCGGCGTAAGCTTAAGCCATAGCTTTATTCACAATCTCATCAGCGGCTTCTTTGTCATCTTCATCCGGCGACGGACCATCACCAGCACCATTTTCTCCCGGGGCTAAAGCAAGCTCCGTCAGTAATGGAAAATGATCTGACCCAAAACCCGGTAAACGAGTCATTGAAACCAAAGCAAAATGGTGGCTGTGGAATATATGATCCAACGGCCAACGGGCAAACCAGTATTCCGCGTGGAAAGTATTAAACATGCCACGCCCAATACGAGGGTCTAACAAGCCACTAAGTTTGCGGAAAAGAAGCGTCGTGCGCGACCAGGCTACGTCGTTCAAATCTCCAGTGACTATAGTCGGATATTTCTCCGGCTCAACCCGACGAGCGACCAGCACCAGTTCAGCATCCCGCTCTTCCGACTCTTCATTTTCAGAAGGGCTGGGTGGCGCAGGGTGCACAAAATGCGCTTTTACTTTCTGCCCGCAAGGCAGCTCAATAAAACAATGTACCGACGGTTTATCGTCTTCAATCAGATACTCAACACTGACATCAGACAAAGCATAACGAGAATACACATGCATGCCATAGAGGTTATCCAAAGGTACCTTTACCGTATGCGGATAATCCGATTCAATCGCATCCAGCTTCTCCTGCCACCAGTCATCAGATTCCAGCGTGACCAGTACATCTGGCGTAAAGTCATGAACAAGCTTTAGCAAACCATCACTATTATGGTTAGGAGTAAGAACATTCGCGGTCATAATGCGCAAGCGCCCGTTAGCATTCCCCGGCCGGACAGCTTCAACTTCCTTAGGGAAGAAAAAGGTATAAGGCACAACCCACCAGAGCTGACAGACCAGACAACCAATAATCAGACCCAGCGTCACCGCAGTGATTGAACTCCAGTCACGTATAACAACCAACCCCACTATGAGCAAGGCAGCTAATAACACCGACAGCTGTAAACGCGGAAAGTCCAAACCACGTATCCACCAAACTTGCGCTCGGGACAATGGCGCGAGGGTAAGTACCAACAGTAATACCGCCAAGGAAAGATAAATAATTTCAAACATGCTGGCTCTCGATGCTTCTCAGATAAGAAAACAATAGCACAGCTGCAAAGTATAAGGTGAAAGGAAGTGTTAACGCTCCTACGGATAGAGCGCTCCGCTTGGAGTCAAACCCCTCTGATACAGGAGCCGCAACGAGCTCATCCATGAGGGCTTGACGAAGGCCATCCATGGCCTTCGACACTCCTGTATCAGAGGGGTTTAACTTCAGGCGCTACGCCCACTATCCGTAGGATCTGCTAGCTTTATTTAACTTACTGAACGCAGATGTAGATAGCCAGAAACAAAAAAAGAGTTAGGTGTAAGTTAAGAAACTGTGTGACGCCAAGGATGGCGTCACCCAAGCCCCCATGGAGGGGTTCACGGCGTGTTTCTTAACTTAGCCTAACTCTTTGTTTCTGGCTCAGCCTCTATCTCAGACCATATTTACCAGCATGCTGGTTGGGTCTTCGAGGTATTCCTGCCAGAGTTTGTTGAAACGGGCAATGGTACCGCCGTCGATAATGCGATGATCGCCTGACCAGCTTACCGTCATTATCTTACGGGCTACCACATTGCCGTTGGCATCAAAGCGCGGTAGCTCCTGCACCTTACCTAAAGCCACAATCGCGGCTTCCGGCTTGTTGATGATAGGAGTTGCCACAGTACCGCCAATAACGCCAATATTTGAAATGCTGATGGTACCGCCTTTCATATCGGCTTGTGGCAACTTGCCTTCGCGCGATGCCTGAGTCAGACGAGTGACTTCATTGGCTACATCGATGATGCTCTTGTTTTGCACCTGCTTGACGTTAGGTACTAACAGGCCAATTTTGGTATCAACGGCCATACCAATGTTGTGGTCATCAAAGTAAGTGATCTCAGTACAGTCTTCATTCACCTGTGCGTTCATCACAGGGAATTCCTTCAGTGCCAGCGACAGAGCTTTAATGAAGAATGGCATTACCGTTAAACGAATGCCTTTCTCTTTGTATTGCTCTTTTAGCTTTTCACGCAATGCGATTAAATCAGTAACATCAAACTCATCGGCGTAGGTGAAATGCGGAATCGTACTGACCGATTTCATCATTTGCTTAGCCATGGCAGCTTTCACACCGCGTATCGCTTCGGTACGAGTCCCGCCGCTAGTAGCCGCTGCTTTCTGCGATTGCTGGCTATCGCTTGGGGCCGCTGACTTCTGCTCACCCGATTTAAAGGCTTCAATATCTTTCTTCAGAACCCGGCCTTTCTTACCTGAACCTGGCACTTCAGCAATGTTAATATCGCTCTCACGTGCCAGACGGCGCACTGCCGGGCTGGCAATGGCTTTGCCCTGACGCGCTTTCGCTGGTGGCTCAGCTTCTGCTTTTGAGTCCGATGGCGAAGTCTTAGCGTCGGGGTCAACATGGCTCTGTGGGGCATTTGAACCAAGAGACTGAACACCACCAACTGGCTTCAACGCAAACAACGGTTTGTGTACTTCCGCAATATCACCTTTTTTGTGATACAACTTAACCACGGTACCGTCGTCTTTAGCAGGAATTTCAACTGTTGCTTTGTCCGTCATAACTTCAACAACCGGCTGATCTTCTTTCACTTCGTCGCCTTCAGACACCAGCCATTCAACGATTTCGCACTCAACAATACCTTCGCCAATATCAGGCAAAATGAAGTCGGTTGTATCGCCGTTGCTTGAGGTTTGTTTTTCCTCTGTTTTCGGTTCTTCTTTTTTAGACGGCTCGCTTTCTTTAGCAGGCGCCTCATCAGAAGATCCGTCAGCTGGCTTTATTGCAAATAACGGTTCGTGAACCTTGGCTATATCACCTTTCTGGTAATACAGTTTTTCCACAATGCCGTCGTCTTTGGCCGGGATCTCAACCATAGCTTTGTCGGTCATGACCTCAACTACGGGTTGGTCTTCTTTAACTTCGTCACCTTCGGCAACCAGCCACTCAACGATTTCGCACTCTACGATCCCTTCGCCGATATCGGGCAGAATAAAGTCTTTACTCATGTCGATGGGTCCTTAGTAATTCATTGAGCGTTTGATCGCTTCATAAATCTTCAAGTGATCAGCCATGTACTCTTTCTCGTGACACAGCGGATACGGTACGTCGATACCGCATACTCGACCAATTGGTGACTCCAGATACAGAAAGCATTTGTCCTGAACTGTTGCCGCAATTTCGCTGGCGAAGCCACCGGTAATAGGTGCTTCCTGAGTGATCACCAAGCGACCGGTTTTTAAAACCGATTCTGTAACAGTTTCAACATCCCATGGAGAAATAGTACGCAAGTCAATTACTTCGCACGAAACGCCGTCTTCTTCGGATTTTTCCACCGCTTTTTCAATCATTTCCATCTGCGCGCCCCAGCCAAGAACGGTAATATCTTTACCTTCTTTGACCACGTCGGCTTTGCCTAATGGAATGGTGTATTCTTCTTCTGGAACATCGCCTGTTGAGGCGCGGTACAACCGCTTAGGTTCCATAAACAAGACCGGGTTTTTATCAAAAATGGCGCTCAACAATAACCCTTTAGCTTCGTACGGGTTACGCGGGGTCACAATTTTAATACCTGGCGTATGCGCAAAGTAGGCTTCCGGAGACTGTGAGTGGTAATGACCACCGGCGATACCACCACCGTACGGGGTACGAATGGTTAAACCACCCACGTTGAACTCATTACCTGAACGATAACGGAACTTGGCCGTCTCGTTCACGATTTGGTCAAACGCCGGGAAAATGTAGTCGCCGAACTGAATTTCGGCAATGGCATAACTGCCTTGAGACGCCAGGCCATTAGCAAAACCAATAATACCCTGCTCAACCAGTGGGGTATTAAAGTTACGGTGCTTGCCGTATTTCTCAGTCAAGCCTGAAGTGGCGCGGAATACACCGCCAAAGCCACCGGTATCTTCACCAAAACTGTATACGTTGTCATGCTTAGCCATCGCCAGGTCTAGCGCGCTGTTGATGGCCTGTAGTAAATTCATTTTAGCCATTAGTCCAGTCTCCCCGACGTTTTACTGTAGGCATCCGGGTATTTACGGATGTGCTCTTTTAACTCGTCTAACTGCTCTTTCAGCATGTCAGTCGGTTCGTCGTAAACATCATTGATCAGTTCATCAATGTGCGGGACCGGCACTTTTTCTGACTCTTTTAAGGCTGCCAGAACTTTAGCTTTCACTTCTGCATGATGTTCTTCGATATGGTCTTTATCCAACCAGCCTTCGTTCATCATCCATTTCTGTAAGCGATCAAGTGGATCTTTCGCCTGCCAGTCAGCTTCTTCTTCACGGGTACGGTAACCGGTAGGATCATCCGACGTTGAATGGCCTGACATGCGATAGGACATGGCTTCAATCAAAACGGGTTCGTTTTCTTCTACAGCCAGACGACGTGCTTCCTGAGTGGCTTTCAACACAGCAAAAGCATCGTTACCGTCGATACGTATGGTTTTCATACCGTAACCAATACCACGAGGTGCGATACCATCGCCGCCGTATTGTTCACCTTGCGCCGGAGTAGAAATAGCATAACCATTATTACGGCAGAAAAAGATGACCGGAACTTTATAGACCGACGCCATGTTCAGAGCGGCATGGAAATCACCTTCCGACGCTGCACCTTCACCAAAATAGCAGATGGTGCACTTGTCGGTTTTATCCATTTTCTGACCAAACGCATAGCCGGTTGCCTGTGGAATTTGAGTTCCCAGCGGCGAAGAAATGGTCATAAAATTCAAGTCAGCACAGCCGTAATGAACCGGCATCTGGCGGCCTTTACCTAAGTCTTTCTCGTTGGAAAACAGTTGATTCATGAACTGCTCAACGGTAAAGCCACGGTAAGCCAATGCGCCCTGCTCGCGGTACTGGCCCATGATCATGTCGTCGGCATCAAGTGCTGCCGCAGAGGCCACACTTGCTGCTTCTTCTCCGCGAGAAGCAAGATAAAAGCTAATACGGCCCTGACGTTGAGCGGCAATCATGCGTTCATCAAGAATACGGATAAATTGCATGGTGTCGTGAATTTTCACGATCAGCTCTTTATCGTATTCCGGCATGTCGGCATTTTTATGAAAACTGCCATCTTCTTTTAAGATTTGCAGCATTGGAATTGTGACTGAGTCTTTATCAAACCATTTCGGCTTTGTCACAATTTCTGTGTCGTGTTTTTTATCCTTGACCATAACCTTCTCTTTCGGTTTTAAGCTGGGTTGGAAATTGCCGCTACTTTACCTTTACGTAAAGTGACATGCAAACCACTCCCTAATGAAAACTGAGTGCGCTAAGTGTAAATAGAAACGAACAGTCTTAACAAAGTTCGGCAACTTAGGCTCAATAATTTCAGACTAAATCGAGCGACTCTGTGGGTACTCTAACCACAGTTAATAACGCTCGGTGCCCCAGCGCCACTTTGGCATTAGGGAAAATAATATGTTCACCGTCATGCTGCGCGTAACATGCCTTGTCACCATCCCAGGCCAGTAACTCCCCTTTATTAAAAGAGGTGAAGTTAGCCACATCATCCGCAAAGTTTAGCTCAAAGTCAGGTTGCGTGCGGTTAATGGTTTGTGCTTCTTTGAACACATAGTGTTGTTCTGGCTCAAAAGGACCAAAATCCAGCTCCGTTTGCGAAAGTAAGTTGCGTAAAGAGGTTTCAGCTGCGGCAAACTTAGTCCTGTCATTTTCGCCAAATGGACGGACTTTACCCAGCTCAACGGTAAACGCATGGGCACTAAACTGACGTGCGCTAAAATATGAAAATGTCGTTGTCGGCGCCTGATTTAATAATACCGTATCAACGCCACAAGCCAGCAAAAACTGAAGCTGTTGGCGGCTGTAAGGTGCGCCATGGGTAAACGGATAAACGGCAAATTTCTCACGTTTAGAGTCGCGAATGGCAGTATGTAAGTCATAATGAAAACGTTCGCGGGAACCTTCCGGAGCCGATTGGTAGAAACGCTCTACATAGTTTTCTATCTTTGCTGCTCGCCCGCGTTCTTTATTCTTCGTACTGCCTTTACTATGCTCGCCACTAAACAGCCGGTTCATGTTCTCTTCAACAAACCGCTCACCTTTGTTTATTGAGGCTGGATTTGCAATTAAAAACAGCGTGCGGTGCGTTACTGTCTGCTTTTCATCAATAATGTCATTAATGATATCCCGGCATATTTCGATAGGAGCAGTTTCATTGCCATGCACTGCACAGGATAACACAATATCCTTGTGTCCCGGATTAGCCGGCAAAACTTCTAACACTCCGCTATCCCAGACCGACAGTTTCGTGCCATTGCTCAATGTTAAGTCATAACTTTCGTCACAACCCCACTCATGTTCACGAGTCCAGGCCAGAAAATCAGAAAATACCTTATTCACAACCTTCTCCTATTATTTTTTTCCCGGCACATAGCCTTTCGTTGCCAACAATTCACGTAATACTCGTGAGCGATATTCACGACGATAAAGCACGGCGACGACCACAGCGCTTGAAGCAATTAAGATGACGGGATGCAGAAACCAGGATAAATATGCCAAAGCAAAATAATATGTGCGCAGACCTTTGTTGTACTCATGCCCGGACTGATCCAATACTTTTGCCGCGTGCATAGCAAAACGCCGACGCTCTTCTTCTGGTTTATTGCCCTGATGATACTCAACGGAAGCTCCCAGCAGTACAGACACAAAGCCGAACTGACGAATAGACCAGGTAAACTTAAAAAAGGCGTAGATAAAGATAATGGCTAACACCGACAGTTTAAACTGCACCAAAATAGAACTGGTATCGGGACTCATCGGAATTTCATTTAGCACCAACACAACTTCATCGGCATGCGCTAAGACGGTAATAACACCGGCCAGAACTAAAATGGTAGAAGAGGCGAAGAAGGTTACAGTGCGCTCGACATTACCAATAAGTGACGCGTCAGCAACTTGATTTTCTTTGTGCATGACAGTGGTAAACCAGTCAATTCTTAACGAGCACAGAATACTCGACAGACAATGCGTGGTTCGGGCTCGTTTGCGGGCAAACAATGAATAGCCTATCCAGCAGAAAAAGAAAAATAGCAATGCGGCAAAATCAAGAAGCGACAGCAACATGTCAGCGTTTCCTCTGGAGTGTTCGGTTATTAATAATTTAACAGTTTAGAATAGTTAGTTTACCAGTTTATGACGAACCATACGATAAAGCCGGAGACTTAGCTCCGGCTTTCTTTCATTTGCTCAAGCACTTAGTAGTGTTCCAGTGCCTCTTTGGTACTCATATCTTTAGGTTCAGGCGGTGTTGCCAGCCCATACCAGGACAACATGGTACGCATTCCTCGCTTAGTATCAGCCAAAATCAAGTACAGACAAGGTATTAACAGCAAGGTAATAACCGTTGCGAAAATAATACCGAAGGCCAGTGATATTGCCATTGGTATCACTATTTTAGCCTGCAGACTCTTCTCCAGCACTATCGGAAGCAAACCGAAGAAAGTCGTTAACGAGGTTAAGGTTATTGCACGGAAGCGACGACAACCGGCATCCAGCACGGCTTTACGCAAATCCGTGCCCATTTCCCGGGCTCGGTTCACGTAATCGACCATGACCAGACTGTCATTCACCACAACCCCGGCTAACGCAATAATACCAAACAAGCTCAAAATGCTGACCGGCATGCCAATAACCCAGTGGCCAATAACCGCACCAATCATACCGAAAGGTATCACCGACATAATAATTAATGGCTGGCTATAGGATTTCAGCGGAATAGCCATTAACGCATAGACAGCAAACATTGCCAGAAGACCACCAATTGCCAGCGAGCCCGTTGCTTCGGCTTCGTCTTGAGTGGCGCCTTGCAACTGGAAGCCAACGCTCGGGTATTTATCCAGAATTCGCTGGATTTTCTCTTCACGCACTTCTTTAACGACCCGGAAAGGCTCTACCTTGTCTTTGTCGGCACGCGCACGAACATTGACAGAGCGCTGACGGTCAATACGGGTAATGGTGCTGTAACCTTCGGCAAATTCAATATCTGCCAGCTCAGTAAACGGAATTTCAGAACCATCCGCTGCACGCAGCTTCATATCCTGTAAGTTGCCAACCGACTCACGCTGGTCTCGAGGATAGCGAACCATGACTTTAATTTCTTCGTCGCCTCTTTGTATACGCTGTGCCTCTGCACCATAAAAGGCGTAACGAACTTGTGTTGCAAGCTCTGCCAGATTAATACCCATAGCCGTTGCTAAAGGTTTCGTCTGCAGCAAAATTTCTTCTTTACCGTCGCCAAAGGTATCTTCAATATCGAAAACGCCGTCGTAATCAGCCAGTTCCAGCTTCAACTCATCCGCAGCGGCTTTCAGTTCGTCCAGGTCTTCGCCCACTAACTGAAATTCAATATCAAAGCCACTGCCGCCGCTCATGCTTCCCTGAAAATTAAGGGCTCGCACTCCGGCCAGTTCGGGAACAGCTTCACGCCACTGGTTCACAATTTCAAACCCGTCTATCTGGCGATCTTCACCTTTTTCCAATTCAACAAAAACGGTGCCTGAAGTATTGCCGTTCATCCAGATATTAGTATGACGGACAACGGCTTCACCGTCGCTTTCTTTAATCCGACTGTTCACTTCATTGAGTGACTTTTCAACACTGTTCAGAACTTCAATGGTACGAGTTTCTGACGTTCCCGGCTGCATCTCCACGTTAGCCTGTACAAAGTCACTGGGAATATCCGGAAAGAATACCCAACGCACAATACCGCCACTCATCAACCCAGCCATTAGTATCAGTAAACCAACGAAACAGGCTAAAGTCGTATAGCGATAGTGCAGACACTTCTTAAGAAATGGACGATAGTAGTTTTCTACAAATGACTTAATTGCACCTGCAAATTTATTACGGAAGCGCTGAAACGCATTGGCTTTTTCACCTTTTTGTTTGGAGTACTTCATATTGGCGATGTGTGCTGGCAATATCAGTTTTGACTCCACCAACGAAAACGCCAGACAAAGAATAACCACCCAGGCAATAGACTCCCAAATAGCCCCCATGCCCCCTTCAACGGTCAACATAGGTACAAAGGCAACCATGGTTGTTAATACACCGAAGGTAGCCGGCATCGCAACTCGCTTAGCTCCGGCAATAACGTTATCGATACTTTTACCGTTTTCCTCTATTTCGGTATAGGCACTTTCCCCTATGACTATTGCATCATCCACCACTATCCCTAACACGAGTATAAAGCCGAACAGCGATATCATATTAATAGAGATATCAAACATCGGCAGCGGCATTAACGCGATAGTACCGAGGAAACATACGGGAATGCCTATCATGACCCAGAACGCTAAGCGCAGCTGCAAGAACAGCGACAACATGAGGAATACCAACAGTCCCCCCATCCACATATTGTTCAGCATTAAGTCTAAACGGCCTTGCAGGTAATAAGACGAGTCTCCCCATTGTGCTACCTGAACGCCGTCGGGCAGCTCTTCATTTTTTCTTTCCGTATAACCGCGGACGTATTCTGCTATTTTAAGATCGTTCTGATCGCCCACTGATTGTACGCGGACAAAAGTTGCCGGCTTACCGTCAAAGCGGGTATAAGACTCTTCTTCAATAAAACCATCTTCTACCTTGGCAATATCACCCAGGGTCAAGCGCGTGCCATCAGCACGGCTTAATAAAACGATTTTCTCAAACTCACCGCCAACATAGGCCTGGTTATTGGCACGCAATAGAATGTCACCATTGGGCGTTTTAATTGAGCCACCCGCAACATCAATTGAGGTTCCGCGAACTGCATCTACAATTTGCGAAAAGGTCAGTCCGTAGCGTTCAAGGTCCTGCTGAGAAATCTCAACCGAAATCTCATAATCACGGCTACCAACAACATCAACTTTCGTTATGCCGCCGACAGTCTTGAGCTCATCACGAACTTCCTTTGCCAGCTCTTTACGGGAGCGTTCATCCAGGTCGCCGTAAACCGACATCCAGATAACTTGTCGCTGTGGTCTTACCCGGTAGATATTTGGTTTTTCAATTTGCTGGGGAAAATTAGGAATTGCATCCACCAGCATTTTTACCTCGTCCATGACAACTTGTACGTCATAGTCAGGTTCAACTTCCAGAGTGACACTACCGCCGCCTTCTCGCGACTGAGAGGTCATCTCTTCAATACCATCAACATCTTCAATGGCATCTTCTATCAGCATAATAACGCCTTGCTCTACTTCCTGTGGAGCTGCACCGGGGAACGGCACCTGAATGCTGATAATATTCAGTTCAATTTCCGGAAACATTTGCTTGCGCACAGTGAACACTGACAGCGCACCCGCAACCAGAATAATGATCATCAATAAATTTGCGGCTACCGAGTTGCGTGCAAACCACGCAATCAGACCGGTTTGTTTTTCAGTCGTCATGATGTTTACCCGCCTACATTTTCAGAGTCTTCGGCTTCTTTATCGCCGTCTTCATCCGTTTTGGCCGTTGTTTCCATTTGCTCCGGCAGTGGATCGCCGGGCAAACGCACCTTCATACCCGGTAACGCGTTTTTCAGCTGCGTCAGCACCACTTTATCTCCACTTTCCAGTCCGGAGCTGATAAGGCTTGTATTCCCCTGAGTTCGCACAACCTCAACATCACGTTTTTCCAGCTCGCGACTCTCAGGAACAATCCAGACAGACCCATCAGGATTCAGCGCATAGGTAGGAACTTCAATAACTCCCTGAGCCGCAGTGCCCTCAACTTTAGCCTGAACGAAACGTCCATAGCGCAAAGGTATTGGATGTGTCTCTTCACCCAGGTTATATGGGTCAGAGACTTCTACGACACCATAGATAACCCGGCTGTTTTCATCTAAAACGCCTTCTGTACGAACCAGACGTCCCTGCCAGGTTGCCGACTCCCCGGAAACCATTGACTCTAACTGCACTCGAGGCGCTTCTTCAGCAACGGCCGGATCAAGAATATAAGTCATATCAAGGTCACTTAATGGCAACCGGACTTCTGCGGTACGGGTATCGAAAACCAGGGCGATTTGGCTGCCCGTTGACACAAACTGTCCCAGGTTAGCTTCTTTACTGCGAAGTACGCTGTCGTATGGGGCTTTTATGGTGGTCCGCTCTAAATCGCGCTCTGCTTTGGCGACGTTAGCTTCGGCTGACTCTACCGCCGCAATGGCACTGGCCAGTTGCGGTTTGCGTAAGCCCAGTTCGGGTGCATTTCCTTCTTTAAATGCCGACCATTCTTCTTCAGCAACTCGGGCACGCGCTTTCTCTTGTTCTAACTCGGACTGGGCCTGTAACAAGTTAGCCCGGGCCTGCTGAGCTGCAACCTCATAGTCAGACGGATCAACCTGAACCAGCATATCGCCTTTTTTGAAGAACCCACCGGCATGGTAATTCTCAGCAACGTCGACAATCTGTCCGGTCACTTCTGCAACCAGTGTGGTTGAGTGCTTTGGTTTTACCGTTCCCTGAGAATCAACGATAAAGGTCATGTCACGAGGGCTCACTTCCAGAATTTCAACCATCGCAGCGGGTTTACTTGTATCTTTCTGTTTTGGCGGCTCCGCAGACATGCTTGCAAGTATCGATAAAACGATAGCTCCAACAATAATTAACGGCGGAATAAAGGCTCGTTTTTTAAATTTCATTTTTTATTGTTCTCATAATTGGTTAACTCACAGCATTATTATTGCTGTTAATAATGTAAAATGTTAGACGTTAACTGTTGCCAGTTGTGTGATTCCGGCACTAAGTTGTAACTGACTGTTTCAGCCTTCAAGTAGCCAACGTTCCGCGGCCTCAACATAACGCGGTTTACCCACCAGCAAGACCACGTCCTGCGGTTGTAACTCGGTATCGCTATCAGGCTCCGGAATTTCCTCGTCGTCACGCCGTAAAGCCTTCAGTTGCACCTGATGCTTCTCCCAGTCTAATTCATCGATGCGTTTACCCGTCGCCCAGGCGCCTTCCGGTAAAGTTAAAGCACGCAAAAACTCAAGTTTATCAGCCAGTTCCGGCGTAATCTCAGTTTCATCCCCCTGGAAAAACCCATGCATTTCACCGTAATGGTTACGTCTTTCTTTATCCAGCCGCGCAAGAATACGGCGTATTGGAATGCCGCTGCGGCTAAGCACGTGCGAAATCAGCATTAAACTCGCCTCCAGTGTGTCCGGCACCACTTGCGATGCCCCGGCTTCCTGTAACTGAGTTAACCTCATATCGTCACGACTCCGTACAATAATGTAAGCGTCAGGGTTTAACTGACGAAGCTCTTTTAGCACTTCGAGTGCGCGCAGGTCGTCGGCGAAACTGATAATAATAAGATCGACACTCTCAGCTCCTACCGCCCGTAAGATGTCTTTTCGGGCGCTGTCACCAAAGTAGACACGAGCGCCACCGGCAACAGCTTCCTGAACTCGCATGGGATCATTATCTACAGCTATGTGAGTAATACCCTCGGCGTCTAAGAATCGACTCATGGTTTGGCCAACCCGACCAAAGCCGCAAATAAGTACCTGGTTTTCCAGCCCTTCATTGCCTGAAGTTCGCTGCTGCTCAATATCGACTAGAGGATCTGGGTGCCGAACAACCAGATTCACCAAAGATTTCAGGCGATGAATCACAATGGGCGTTATCGCCATACTCAATACACCAATACCTATCATACTGGTGACTATTTCTTTACTCAGTAGACCATGACTGCTTGCCAACGCGACGATAACGAAGCCAAACTCCCCCATTTGAAATAGCGAAATACCACTGCCCCAGGCATCTTCGTCCCGCTCGCCCATAAAACGTGCTACCGAGCTAATTAAAGCAATTTTAATAACGGCCATTACAATCAAAGCCAGCAGTATCCAGTGAAAATTCTGGACGAAACCATAGAGCTGAAGCTGCATGCCTATGGTCGTAAAGAACAAGCCCATTAAAATATCGCGAAATGGGCGAATATCGGCTTCCAACTGGTGTTTATACTGGCTTTCCCCCAGCATCATTCCGGCTAAAAAAGCACCTAACGCCATAGAAAGACCGAAAACATGAGTCATACCACCGGCAACCAGTGCGACCAGAAGTGTCGCTAGAACAAACAGCTCATCGGTTCTTTGCTTGGCTATTTCTTTGAATAAATAGGGTAAGACCCATTTGCCTATAGTCATGAGCACAGCAATAACGGCGGCACCCTTCGCCAGAGCCAATAATAAGGTGTAGCCAATGTTGCCATTATCGGAGGCCAGTAAAGGAATAATAATAAGCAGTGGTACCACCGCTATATCCTGAAACAGCAAAATGGCGACACTCATCTGCCCGCGACGAGTTGACGTCTGTGCGCTTTCTTTTAATTGCTTGATAACAACCGCGGTAGAGGACAGTGCCAACGCACCAGCAATAGCCAGAGATGCAGCCCATTCATCCAGCCAGATAAACCCGATAAGCAAAAAGATTAACAAGGAACCAAGAACCTGAGCCGCACCTAACCCGAATACCCACCGCCGCATCGCGATCATCTTCGGTAAGGAGAATTCAAGCCCCAGTGAGAACAGGAGCAAAACAATACCCAGCTCAGCTACCAGATGATAATCATCAGGATCAGCTATCCAACCCATAACATCCGGCCCGGCAATAATACCGGCAACTAAGTAAGCCAAAATTGCCGGCAATTTCACCCTTCTGAAGAGCCAGACAAGAATAACGGCAACCGCTAATAAAAGCAGAAGACTGGAAAATGTACCGTTCATTCATAAACTCCTGGATTTCTTTGTTTTTATGAGTGTCAAAATAGTAACACTCTTTTGTTTCAGAAAAACTAGCTCTTATAACGTTTTGTAAAATATAGCTTTTCTATTCTTGGCCTAATATTTGCAAATAAATTTTCAATTATCAAATTCAGGCAAAAAGGTTTGTCATGCTAAACAGAGCTGTAGCAAAAACTGAGAGTAAGGCAACTGAGCAAAAAACTCAGGCAATTATCAGTCAATTAACCTCATCGGCTGACTTGCAAAGTAAATCAACTCCGTTAACTGAACGGTTGCAGACATCTCTCGATTTGCATCAGGTATTGTCTATTTACGCAGAATACATGGTTCAGCGTCTACCGGTAAGTGCTCTGCAATTTATCTCTGATGACCAAATTATTAATTTGATTGGCGACTACGAAAGCCTTGAGAGCGAATACTCGGTAATGCTTTATGCCGATAAAGAATACTTAGGACAAATGGTTTACCAATTCAAACGTCAACCATCCTATGTTAATAAAGTGCGCCTGGAACAAATGCACCGACAGCTAACTTTCCCTCTGCGTAACGCTATAGAGTTTTCACGCTTAAGAAAAGTTGCGATACGAGACCATTTAACCGGCCTTGGCAACAGAGCCTTACTGGACGAAACTCTTGAGCACATCAGTGCACGTTTAAAGCGCGATAACAAACAGTCTCATATTGTCATGTTATTGGATATGGATGGCTTTAAAAACGTCAACGACCGTCATGGACACCAACAAGGCGACGAAGTACTGAAGCTGTTTGGCAATTTATTGCAACAGCAACTGCGCGATACGGATAGGGTATTTCGCTACGGTGGTGATGAATTCGTGTTAATACTGGAAAACACAAAGCCAGAACAAGCAGAAGACGTTTTTCTCCGTATTCGGGATGCGCTCAATAACGACATTAATCTTGCCACTTTTAATATTGGCGTTAGCGCCGGTAGCCTGGTTATGGAAAATTATCATAGCCCGCAGGATATTATTGATGAAGCCGACAGACGCCTTTACGCCGCTAAAGTAGCCGGCAAGAATCAACACCTGAGCTAACCCAGTTTGGCTCAGGTAACTGAAGACTGTCGAATTCTGTTTTCTCAATAACCTGGTAGCTGAACCAGCCAAGTCCGGCTACCCACACGTACTGAGCATTCAACTCAAGTATTGGTCGTCTGGCCCTTAACCATGGCGGAACTCCGGCCTGCTTCAGCCAGTCTTTCAGCTTTTTGCGTCCCTTACGTCCGGGTTTTGCGAGTTTTTCTGTAGTTAACGAGAAGGTTAATCTCAACTCACTATTATCCGCCAGCAGTCCGTCAGGCACGCTTAATGTACCCCATTCACCCAGATCAACATTAGCCTCAGCTAACCAACAATCTTCAGGTAATTGCCCGACATTGTTGTCGCACCACAGTGCGTATTGAAAGTAGCGCACACTGTAGCCATCACACTGAACCTGCATTTGGCTGTCGTCTGTTGCGCTTTGAGCTTGTAACCGAATTTGTTCCAGTTGCTCGTAACTGGGCAACGAATATTCTAGTTTTTGTAGCCAGGTTCGCAATAACGCTCGCTGCATAGCCGCAGACTGATCACTAAGTAAACTTAAAGGAAAGTGACTATTGTACTGCTGCGCTTTATCCAGCTTTTCCAGCAGCAACTCATCCATCACCTGCTGTTGCTCGGCACAAAGCTTTGCCGACCTCAGCACGCTATTCCCAAACTGAGGCCAGCGCTGTTCTAATAACGGCACCACTTTATGCCGCAAAAAGTTTCGCTCAATACGGGTATCGTAGTTTGTATCGTCTTCAATCCAGGTTAGCTTGTGTCGCTGCGCATAGCTTAAAATTTCTTCTTTACTCACACTAAGCAAAGGACGGCAGAGACGACGGTTGTCCACCCATGGCTGAATAGCGGCCATTGAGGATAAGCCTTTTGGCCCGCTGCCGCGTTTTAATTGCAGAAAAAAGGTTTCAATTTGGTCATTGCGGTGTTGCCCTAACAGCAATACCGCATCATCGTCGGTCAGCTCGGCCATTCTCCGGTAACGGCTTTCACGCCCGGCGGCCTCTTTGCTTTGGCGGTTTTCTATGGGCACATTAAGCGGTTCAAAAACTGTTTTTACACCATAGGCCTTAGCAGCATGCTCAATAGTCGATGACCAGTCAGCTGAATTGGCGTGAAAGCTATGATCTAAATGAATGGCTAAATACTGATACTGAGGGTTCTGCTGACGAAACCGCATGAGCAAATCGAGGATAGTTTGCGAGTCGGCCCCGCCACCAAGGGCAGCAACTAATTGCTGCCCCGGCTTTAATGCAAGAGACTCTAAGCTTTCACAAAACAGGTCGTAGAGACCATCTTTCATCATTGGTAATTAGCAGTAACCAAAAGACATGAGTTTACGATAACGCTGATCCAGCAGTTCCTCGTGGCTTAACCCCTGTAAGCTTCCTAAATCAGCAATCAGCTGACGCTTAAGGCGTACCGCCATTTCTTCCTGATGACGGTGTGCGCCGCCTAAAGGCTCAGGTATTACAGAATCAACCAGACCCAACTCTTTACTCCGCGCTGCGGTTACACCCATAGCTTCTGCTGCTAATGGTGCTTTGCTGGCACTTTTCCACAAAATAGAAGCACAACCTTCCGGAGAAATAACCGAGTACGTACTGTATTGCAGCATGTTAACGCGGTCACCGACACCAATAGCCAGAGCACCCCCAGAACCACCCTCTCCAATAACAGTGCAAACGATAGGAACAGTTAAGCGAGCCATAACTTTCAAGTTGCGCGCAATGGCTTCACTCTGACCGCGTTCTTCCGCACCAATTCCCGGATAAGCACCCGGTGTATCAATGAAGGTAACAATTGGCATTTTAAACCGTTCTGCGGTTTGCATCAGGCGTAGCGCCTTACGATAACCTTCCGGCTTTGGCATACCAAAGTTACGACGGATCTTCTCTTTGGTTTCGCGGCCTTTTTGCTGGCCTATAACCATAACCGGAGTGCCGTCTAAACGCGCAATACCACCAACAATCGCCTCGTCATTAGCAAAAGAGCGATCACCCGCCATTTCGTCAAACTCGGTGAATATCATGCGAATATAGTCAAGCGTGTAAGGACGCAACGGATGACGCGCCAGCTGTGCAACCTGCCACGCACCTAAATCAGAAAAGATTTTCTCTGTCAGTTCCTGACTCTTGGTGGTCAGTCGCTGCACTTCCTCTTCTAAGTTAAGATCCAGTTGCCCGCGGTTGCCAACAGACTTCAGTTCCTCGATTTGCGCTTCAAGTTCCGCAATAGGTTGTTCAAAATCCAGAAAATTAAGGCTCATTCGCTGTCATTTCCTTTAAAATTCAAGTGAAACTTGCTGAGTTCCCAGCAAATTCTGTAATTCGTATATTAATTCATCAGACGGATTCACATACCATTGTGCGCCAACATTTAACGTGGCTTCAACGCGTTCCGACTGATACCGCATTTTTATCGGACAAGTCCCTTCAGCAAAGGGCTGTAATAGCTTTTCCAGTTTTCCGGCAAGACCTTTAGCAAGCTGCTCATCCGTTACTGTAATTGCTAAATGCCGGAGATAAGTTTCCCGAGCCTGCTCAATTGCCATCACTTCTCTGGCAGTCATTGTATTGCTATTACTGAAGTTATCAAATCTGACCTCACCTTTTATCCACAAAATTCGGTCTTTTTCGAGCAATTCCTGATAACTTTCGTATTCGTTACTAAATAAGCGTACATCCATGCGCGCTGTTTTGTCATCTAAAGTCACTATAGCAAAACGCTGACCTCTTTTATTGGTCAGTACTCTCACATCAATCACCAGCCCGGCAATAGCAATACTCTCATCTTTACGGGTAGGAGTAACATTGGACAATGTACTATTAATGTAATGTTTGAGCTCTGCACGAAAACGGTTAATGGGGTGACCAGTCAAATAAAGACCGAGGGTATCGCGCTCTCCTTCCAACCAGACCGCTTCCGACCATTTACGTACGCTGACAAACTCCTGTTCAACCGCTTCAGGTTCGGTGGTAAGCACCCCAAACATATCCGACTGACCAATTTTTTCCGCATTCAAATGCTGTTCGGCCTGACGAATGGCTTTTTCCAGCGTCGCCATTAATGAAGCACGGTGAGGTCCTAAGTTGTCCATTGCGCCAGCACGAATTAAGCGCTGCAGAATGCGCTTATTCATTCGCTTCAGATCAACCCGGCAACAGAAGTCGAATAAATCCCGGAACGGCCCGCCTTCTTCCCGGGCTTTAATAATAGACTCAATTGGCGCTTCACCCACACCTTTTATTGCGCCTATACCGTACACCACTCGTTGCTGTTCATCGACGGTAAACTTATATTCGCCTTTGTTTACGTCCGGCGGCAACAAGTCCAGTCCCATGCGTTCGCATTCGTCCGCCAGAGTGACAATTTTGTCGGTGTTATCCATATCGGCGGACATCACCGCAGCCATAAATTCTGCCGGAAAGTGGGTTTTCATCCATAAGGTCTGGTATGAAACTAAAGCGTAAGCAGCCGAGTGCGACTTGTTAAATCCATAACCGGCAAATTTCTCTACCAAGTCGAAGATTTTCGTTGCCAGTTCAGGGTCGATATTATTTTGCGCCGCACCCTTAGCAAAAATTTCTCGCTGCTTAGCCATTTCTTCGGGTTTTTTCTTACCCATTGCACGGCGTAACAAATCTGCGCCACCCAGAGTGTAGCCTGCAAGAACCTGGGCAATTTGCATTACCTGTTCCTGGTAGAGGATGACACCGTAAGTCGGCTCCAGTATGGGTTGCAAACTCTCATGCTGATACTCGGCATCGGGGTAAGAAATTTCTTCCCTGCCATGCTTCCGGTCAATAAAGTTATCAACCATGCCGGACTGCAGTGGCCCCGGCCGGAATAGCGCCACCAAGGCGATAATGTCTTCGAAAGAGTCTGGCAAAAGCTTTTTAATCAGCTCTTTCATGCCACGCGACTCTAACTGAAACACCGCCGTTGTTTCGGCTTTTTTCAACAGTTTAAAACACGCCGGATCAGTTAAATCAATCGACGTAATATCAATCGGATCTTTACCGCTCTGAGCATGCCGACGGTTCACCATATCGACCGCCCACTGAATAATGGTCAGCGTTCTCAGACCCAAAAAGTCGAACTTAACCAGACCTGCAGACTCAACATCGTCTTTATCAAACTGAGTGACCGGGTTGTTGCCTTCGTCATCACAATACAGCGGCGAAAAGTCGGTTATTTTGGTTGGAGAAATAACCACGCCACCAGCGTGTTTACCAGCATTACGAGTCACGCCTTCAAGAATACGAGCCATATCAATAATGGCTTTAACTTCTTCATCCTCGTCGTACGCTGCGCCAAGCTGAGGCTCAATTTCAAAGGCTTTGGCCAGAGTCATTCCCGGATCGCCCGGTATTAACTTGGAAATTCGGTCGACAAAGCCATAGGGATGAGCCAATACCCGTCCGACATCGCGTATCGCAGCCTTAGCGGCCATGGTACCGAAGGTAATAATTTGCGAAACCGCTTCACGACCATATAGGTCAGCAACGTGATCGATGACTTCATCTCGACGATCCATACAGAAGTCGACATCAAAATCTGGCATGGAAACCCGTTCAGGGTTAAGGAATCGCTCGAAAAGTAAGTCAAACTCAAGCGGATCCAAATCCGTTATTTTAAGCGCATAAGCCACCAGAGACCCGGCACCTGAACCCCGTCCCGGGCCTACGGGTATCCCATTGTCTTTACTCCATTGAATGAACTCCATAACGATAAGGAAATACCCAGGGAAGCCCATATCGTTAATAACGCCAAGCTCGCGCTTGAGTCGTTCATCGTACTCTGGACGCTTTTGCTGTCGCTCTTCCGCGTCAGGAAACAAAAACTCTAAACGTTCTTCCAGCCCTTCTTCCGAAACCTTAACTAAGAACTCTTCCGTGGTCAGATCACCAGTTGGAAACTTAGGCAGGAAGTATTCGCCCAAACGCACAGTGACATTACAGCGCTTGGCTATTTCAACAGTATTTTCTATTGCTTCAGGAATGTCAGAAAACAACTCTGTCATTTCTTCGCTGGAGCGCAAATATTGTTGTGGTGAATATTTTTTCGGCCGACGTTTGTCTTCCAGCTGGTACCCATCGTGAATAGCCACACGAATTTCGTGAGCATCAAAGTTTTCCTCTTTCAGAAAAACCACTTCATTAGTCGCGACAACAGGTAGGCCAGTTTCTCCGGCTAAAGCCACCGCTTTATGTAAGTAGGTTTCTTCCTGAGGTCGGCCGGTGCGCACCAGTTCCAGGTAATAGCGGTCAGGAAAATATTGCTGGTAGAAATCGAGGGCGGCATCTAACTGGCTGTCGTGGCCTTTAATTAGAGCCTGCCCTACATCGCCCTGACGGCTTCCGGACAATAAGATAATGCCCTCGTTATGCTCCTTCAGCCAGTCTTTGTCGATAACCGGCTTGCCTTTAATATTACCCCGCAAATAGGCTTTTGAAATAAGCTGAGTTATTTGCTGATAACCTTCGTTATCCATTGCCAGAGCGGTCAGGCGGAAGATTTCAGACTCAGGATAGTCAGCCTGCACCCAAAAATCGCACCCTATTAAGGGCTTTAAGCCCAACTGATGCGCCTTTCCATAGTAGCGAACCAGACCACAAAAGTTCATTTGGTCGGTAATGGCTAAAGCAGGCATACCTGCTTCAGCAACAGCCTCACAAATTGGACCAACTTTCGCCAGTCCATCTATCATGGAAAAGTCGCTATGAACTCTTAAGTGAACAAAATTTGGTGCAGTCATTTTACGGATACAGTCTGGCTTTTTTCATTATAATTTTAGGGTCGTTATTGTGCCTTAAGCAGCCTCTGAAGTATATCGTCAGTGTAACTTCAGTCGCGGTTTTACAACATGATTAAGTTTGTCCACCATTAGCAACAAAAACATCTTCCACCAGCCGTGTAAGGCTCTTTGGTGCATGCGGTATAAACTGGCATAAGCCCAACGCGCTAAAGTACCTTCGAGCGACATTGACAGACTTTTACTTTGCATCAAATTACCCACCGCCGAAAAACGGCTCAGTGAGACGAGCGAGCCTCTGTCTTTATATTTAAAGGCTTTTGCTGGTTTGTCGCGGTACTCACGCACAATATTCTGATATAAACATTCAGCCATCTGATGTGCTGACTGAGCTCTTGGTGGTACCCAACGTTCATCGTCTATACGGCAACCAGCACAATCACCTATGGCATAAATGCTTTCGTCAGAGACCGACTGGAGATACTCATTTACCTCAATTTGGTTGTTTTTGCGAACTTTCAGACCCCATTCGCTAACAAAATCGGGAGCCCGGACACCAGCTGCCCAAACCATTAAATTGGCACTGATATTCTCTCCTTCAGACAACACCAGGGTATTTTCTTTTACTTCAGTAACCGGGTTACCCAATATGACTTCAACACCCAGCGATTTCAATTTCTTCTCTACCGATGCAGACAAACGCTCAGGCAACGCTGGCAATAACCGTTTACCGGCTTCAACCAAACGAACTTCAAAATGTTTTTGATCAAGGAAAGAAAGACCATAAATAGATAACAATGAAACCGAATGAATGAGTTCAGCAGCCAGTTCAACTCCGGTCGCCCCACCGCCCACAATAGCCAGCGACAATTTCGTATTTTCGCCGTCTTCGATCGACTGGTTTACCCGTAAAAACTCATTTAATAAATGTTCATGGAACTCATCCGCCTGACGCAGTGAGTCCAGAAAATAGCAATGATCGCTAACGCCGGGGGTTCCAAAATCTGCGGTAACACTACCAATGGAAAGAATTAATCTATCGTATTCAATACTGCGCGGTGCCAACACTTCATGACCCTGCTCATCTTTTATTGCCGCCAATTGAATAGACTTTTCGTCTTTATTCACAGCCTCTAAAGTGCCAACCAGAAACTGAAAACCCTCGCGGGCACTTTGTCCGCGATAATCCAGTTCAGCAAGCCGCGAGTCCAGAGCACCTGAGGCAACTTCGTGCAACAACGGCTTCCACAAGTGAGTACTGTTTCTGTCAATTAGTATTATCTTTGCTTTCTTCTTGCGACCCAGTTTCCTTCCCAGCATAGTCGCCAATTCTAATCCGCCTGCACCGCCACCAACTATTACAATCCGTTCTTGCATTTGTGCCTCGCCTATTTGCAGATAATAAAAAAGCCACTGACGATGATAACGCCAGTGGCTTTAGATAACGACTGTTCAGTCGTAATTATTTCAGTATGACTTAGTCGATACTAGGATCCGTTAGTCCGCGGCGCTCAAGCAAGGCTTCAACAGTCGGTTCCTGACCACGCCAGTCGATGTACTGTTGCATAGGATCTTTACTGCTGCCTTTTGACAGAATTTCTTTACGGAAAGCCTGGCCATTTTCAAGGCTCAAACCACCGTTATTGCCCATATGCTTGAATGCATCGGCTGCTAGCACTTCACTCCACATGTAAGCGTAGTAACCAGCTGAGTAGCCGCCGGCAAATACGTGAGCAAAGTAAGTTGAACGATAACGTGGTGGTACAGCTTCAATCGCTACACCGTTTTTCTCCAACGCGTCCTGCTCAAAACCAGCAACATCATCAATCTCTGTTCCCGGCTCTATCGTGTGGTACTCCAGATCTAATAACGCAGCAGAGAGATACTCTAGCGTATCGAACCCCTGGTTAAAGTTACGCGCTGCTAATACTTTTTCCAGCAACTCATCCGGAATTTGTTCTCCGGTTTCGTAGTGTTTGGCGTATTTGGCAATCACTTTTTCGTTCAGAGTCCAGTCTTCCTGGAAAGTTGAAGGGAACTCAACATAGTCACGCGGTACAGAAGTACCCGCCTGCGACGGATATTTTACGTCAGAGAACATACCGTGCAGCGCATGGCCCATTTCATGGAACATAGTTGATACTTCATCAAAGCTGATTAAGGTTGGTTCACCTTCAGGCGCTTTGGTGATGTTCATGTTGTTCAAAATGACCGGCTTCTGATTCATCAGCTCAGACTGAGTACGGAACGAGCTCATCCAGGCTCCGCCGCGCTTACTGTCACGAGTGAAGTAGTCAGCATAGAACAAACCAAGGCTTGAACCATCAACATCTTTCACTTCATAAACAACTACGTCATCGTGGTAAACCGGAATGTCATTACGCTCTTCAAAAGTAATACCAAACAATTGATTCATTGCGTAGAAAACACCGTCTTCTAATACGCGGTTAAACTCAAAGTACTGCTTTACTTCATCAGCATCAATTGCGTATTTTTCTTCGCGTACTTTTTCAGCATAGTAGAACCAGTCCCATGGCTTGAGCTCAAAATCTTCACCTTCAGCTTCAATCATTGCCTGAACTTCTTCAGCTTCTTTTTCTACGTTGCTGACCACAGCGGGAACTAAGTCACGTAACATAGACTGCGCTGCTTCAGGCGTACCAGCCATGTTGTCTGCCAGTACATAGTCACCCCAGCTATCAAAGCCCAGCAGTTTTGCTTTGTCAGCGCGCAACTTAGTTAAACGCTGAACCATAGGACGTGTATCAGTTTCCGTATTACCTGAACCACGATTAGCTGAGGTTTCCCAGATTTTCTGGCGCAGTTCGCGGTTTTCTAAATCGGTCAAAATAGACTGACGAGTTGTGTTAGTCAGAGTAATAGCGTACTTACCTTCCATATCACGGCTCTCTGCCGCTTTAGCTAACGACGCAATTTTACTGTCACTAAGTCCAGCCAGTTGTTCTTTATCATCAACAACGATGACGTTTTCGTTAGTCAGCGCCATTAAGCTTTTCTGGAATTCAGTTGTTAAACTGGATAACTCTTCGTTGATATCACGAATTTGTTGTTTCTGCTCGTCGTTCAGCTCTGCGCCGGCACGAACAAAGCCTTTGTAAGTGTCTTCCAGTAAACGCTCAGACTCAGAATCAAGATCTAAAGAGTCGCGATTATCAAATAAGCTCTTAACTCGCGCAAACAGATCTGGGTTCAGCATGATGTTGTCACGGTGAGAGGCCATCTCAGGGGCTAGCTTGCCCTGTAACTCACGAATTTCATCGCTGCTGTTAGAAGAAGACAGGTTATAGAACACAGAGCTTACACGCCCCAGAATTTCGCCAGCTTTTTCCATTTCAACAATGGTATTTTCAAAAGTAGGTTCTGCTGAATTCGTTGCAATAGCTTCAATTTCAGCCATGTGCTCTTTCATTCCGCGCTCAAATGCAGGTTCAAAATGTTTGAACTCAATAGCATCAAAGTCCGGTGCCTGATATTGCAGAGAGCTGGCCTCGAAGAATGGGTTAGTTTCTGTTGCTTGTTGACTGCTGTCTTTAGACGTTTCAGTTGAAGCAGTTTTGTTCTCAGTTGTTGATGAGTCATTTGCATCGCTGCAAGCCCCCAACGATACTGCCGCGCCCACAGCTACAGCCAGTAAAGTTTTACGCATGGGTATCTCCCGTTGTCTATGTTTGTCATTATGATTTTGGTGACAATACTCTATCCCTGTGGAGCCTCAGGCTCAAGAGCTAAACGGCAAAAAGCATGATCTTCGGGGTAAAACTTAAGACAGGTGAAAAATAAAACAGACGAAAAAAATAAAAAAGATAAATTAATTTGAGTTTTACAGGGGGATATTACTAATTACTAAGAAAGGGAATAATGGCGGAGTGGACGGGACTCGAACCCGCGACCTCCGGCGTGACAGGCCGGCATTCTAACCAACTGAACTACCACTCCGCAAAAATTCTTTGGGGTGTACTAAATGGCGGAGTGGACGGGACTCGAACCCGCGACCTCCGGCGTGACAGGCCGGCATTCTAACCAACTGAACTACCACTCCGCATTAGTACTTTGCTTTGAAGTCTCCCTCAACGCGGCGTGCATATTACGAGTGAGGGGCAAATGAGTCAACACTTTTTTTAAAGATTTTAACCGACTGTCTGATTTATATTCAGATCTGCGCTTTTTTAACCACAAAGGTCAATTTTTACTACTTTTCTCTGGTTTTTCAGCTATCGCTTCATCGCTCTCAACCGCAACTTTTTTCCGACGAAACTTAAACCACCAAAGCCCGACTAAAGCTAACGCAATGAGAATAATGTTAACAACAACAATAATGATCAGATTAGTCATCGCCTGTTTTTGCTTAGCCTCACGCTCCTGCCTTGCCTGTTCACGTTGACGCTCAAGCTCTATTTGCTGCCGTTCAGCCAACTCTGCGGCTGTCGGTTCAGGTGGAGGCGGTTCCTTTGCAATAAAACTAAAGTCATCAATTCGGGCTTCAAATTCACGCCCCCCCACACTGGTGGCAAAAATATCTAAATCTATAAGGTGTTTACCAAAAGCCAGGTTTGCAATGTCGACACGGTGCGGAAAACTCTCTATCTGGCTAACCGTAAATTTCCGAACTTCTCCGTTCGGAAAGCTGGTTTCACCATTAATCACCAGGCTCTGCGGATCTATCCAGTCTTCATCAACACGAATAACAAACTGGTGATTATCGTCCACAGACTCTGACTGAATAACGTCAAATTCAACCGGTAACGGCTCAACCACAACAGGACCGGATTCAAACACTCGTTGGTACAAAGGCGTGGTCATTTCATATGTGGCCATCCACTCACCTGGTACCACATCCAAATTAAAGAAACCGGTAAATATACCGTCGCCCGCTCTCTCATCATGACCACGGCCGTCATCTTCAAATTGCGCTATACGTGACGGATTCGAACCAAAGTTATCAAAGTCCGAGTTATTAGTACTGATAAACAGGACATCCAATAGCACAGTCTGACGAAAACGTGATGTTTTAACGACTTCATCGCCATTATAGAGTTTCCCTTCCACTTTCAGCTCTTCGTACTGAAATAATGGACTGGGTAAAGGTTCGGCTTCAAAGCGAATATCAGAAATGACTAAAGCTTTATTTTCCTCATCAATACGCCCGGCAGCCTGCCAGGGCCCCGGTTGAGGCTCTTTTATCCGGATAATGTCAAAATTAGGGTCAGTGTACCAGGTTACTTTTTCTGCCGGATAGCGGGCGTCGTACCATTTACTTCCGTCAGGCTTGATGAGAACCAAAGGCTTACTGCCCGGTTCGCGAAAAAACAACAGAGTAATTTCTTCGACGTTCTCATCTATACGAAAGCTTTGCCCTTTAATTGGCAATTTATTAGTAAGATCGCCTTCAATAAGGCTCATAGCACGCTTTTCAACTTCCTCTTTCGAGTCAGAGTCAACTGTGCTAAAACTCTGTACCGCGTAGGCTGATGAGCTACCTATTAAAATCAATAATACTGCTAAGAGTCTTGCCACAGACAATGTCCACCTTCTTCTTTGACTCGCGCCAAACGCTCCTGATGTAATGCTTCTTCATCGGCCGTTGCCCGTAAAACCTTTAATGCAGGACGATTGGTGACTCGTTGATGTTCTACTTTTTGTGAGCCGCCTTGGTTATCTTTTCCGTGGCTGGCCAGGTTTAATGCCGTTTGCCCGCCGGTCATCATCAAATAAACATCAGCAAGAATCTCGGCATCCAGCAAGGCGCCGTGCAGTTCACGTGCTGAGTTATCAACGTCATAGGCGCGGCATAATGCATCCAGACTGTTTCTTTGCCCTGGCCGCATTTCACGGGCAAGCTGCAAGGTATCAAGTACCGAACAAAAATCATTGGTCAGACCAACAGCCGGGCGAATACGACTAAATTCAGCATCCATAAAACCCACGTCAAATGGCGCATTATGAATAACTAACTGAGATCCTTTAATAAATTCAATGAAATCGTGAACCACCTGAGCGAATACGGGTTTGTCGGTTAAAAAGTCATTGGTTATACCGTGAACTTCAATCGCTTCCTGCTCGACCACCCGCTCCGGATTAATGTAAACATGGAAATGATTACCGGTTAATTTGCGATTAATAAGCTCCACACAGCCTATTTCAATAATTCTATGCCCCTTTGCGGGGTCAATTCCGGTAGTTTCTGTATCTAATACGACCTGACGCATGCTGAAATCCTGATATACTCGCTGGAAACAAGGGATATAGTAGCAAGTAACATGTCGAACTCAAAAACTGTTCATTTATATACTGATGGTTCTTGCCTGGGGAACCCGGGCCCGGGTGGCTATGGCGCCGTACTGGAATACGGGAAACATCACAAAGAATTAAGCCAGGGTTATCGTCTGACCACCAATAACCGCATGGAGATGTTGGCTACTATCGCTGGCCTGCGCGAATTGAAACGCCCCTGTCATGTCATTCTGACTACCGACAGCCAATATGTGAAGCAAGGTGTCGAGCAGTGGATGCATCGCTGGAAGCAAAACGGCTGGCGCACATCGGCTCGTAAAGCTGTTAAAAATAAAGATTTATGGCAACAACTGGACGAAGAAGTTAAACGCCATAAAGTTGAATGGAAATGGATAAAAGGCCATTCAGGGCATAAACAGAATGAGCGTTGTGATGAACTGGCCCGCGACGCCGCAACGCGCGAGCCTATGCTTGAAGATAAAGGGTTTGGGGGCGAGTAAATTACTCGCCAGCAACTACCGGCAGTTTATTCTCCTGCCACGCACTCATGCCGCCATCTACGCTATAGACATTATCCAGCCCCATGCGTTGCAGGCTTTCTGCGGCCAGAGCTGAACGACCACCGGTTCGGCAAATAAGATACAAGGGCTTTTCGGCGATGCGCTCCAGCGCGTTGTCATATCCGGCCACGTCAGGATGCTGGTTTAACTGCATTTCCAATACACCGCGTGGCATATTCACTGCTTGACGAATGTGCCCCTGACCATATTCAGCCGGTTCTCTTACATCAATAACGCGCGCACCCTGCTCTATAGCTTTTTGCAGTTCTTCGGTGTTCACTTCTTTGACGTTCGATTTCGCTTTTCCACATAATTCTTGTGCTGTAATCATAATTTACCTCTTATTTGTTTATTAGACTTTGAAAACTGTTTCGTCGTCATTGCTGTTGCTGCCTGCCTTCCGTTAACCGCAAGCTGCTTTCTTTGAGCCGACGGTTTTAATCTGTTAATCAGAGTTTGCTTGCGTGCCACTATGAAATAAGCGGCGCGCAGCCCCGGTATCAGGTTACTCAGCTTCGTTGACCAGTCACTTCCCCGATGCTCGCTATGATGCAGAAAATTCGAAACGTAAAATTCAGACTCCAGGATTTCGAACCCCAACAATTCCAGCCAGTCTTTAACTCTTACTGGTGTAAAGTACCTCCCACACCATGGGAAACTCTTTTTATGGCGAATGAAAAAGCCACTGGCCACCGCCGGACTGTAGGGGTTGAACCCTGTAAGTATTAATACACCATCATCGTCCAGGACTCGCGTTGCCTCTCTAAGTAGCTGGTGCGGATGCCGACAAAATTCAAGGACAAAAGGAGCAATTAGGTTATCGACACTGTCTTCCTTTAAAGCCAACGCTGTTAATTTGCTGCGAACCGCTACGTCACTGCCTGTACCGACAGTCAACCACTGAGCCCCATTTTTAAGGCACTCATTAAGCCCCGGACCCAAAGAGCCTATAGCCACGGTTTTCCCCGGCTTTAGTCGTCGCTGATGAGCGCGAATTAAATCAGCCGTCTGCTCCATCATGTAGTGCCCGCAGGCCATTTGCTGCCAGTTCCCGGGTGCCGCTAAATCAATTTTCGAATATGCTGGTTTAATTAACACGGCTAATTCCTGTATTATGAACTTATCTTCAACTTACTCGCTGGGTTTCTCATCCTAGCGTTATAGGGGTTAACATGCGAGTGCACGCTATTGAAGCTTTTGACGACAATTACATATGGGCAATTGAAACCAATAATAATGACAAAGTTATTATTGTAGACCCCGGCGAAGCCAAACCCGTTCAACAATGGCTGGAACAAAATAATAAAAGTATTGAGACTATTTTAGTCACTCACCACCATTACGACCACACTGGTGGCATAGCTGAATTGCTGGAACAAACCCCGTGTCCGGTTATAGGCCCGGAAAACCCTGATATAAAAACGCTCACCCGAACAGTTGCAGAAGGAGATGAGCTGACCGTTGGAGGGATTCAGTGGCAGGTATTAACCACTCCGGGGCACACACTGGATCACATCAGCTTTTATACTCCCGGCTTTTTATTTTGCGGTGACACGCTTTTTTCCGGTGGTTGTGGCCGTATGTTTGAAGGCACACCGGAACAATTTACGCAGTCCTTGCTAAAGCTGCGTAAGCTGCCGGGCGAAACTCGGGTCTTTTGTGCCCACGAATATACTCAGGCAAATGTAAATTTCGCATTAAAAGTTGAGCCAGAGAACGCTGTGCTGCAAAGTTACGCTGAAAAGGTCAGAATGTTACGTGAACAACAGCAGATCACTCTGCCAAGCACGCTGCAACTGGAGTTAGCCATTAATCCCTTTCTCCGGTTTGACCAAAAAAGTGTTATTGCAGCAGCAAATAAGCATGCCGGAAGTGTAAAAAATAGCCCTGAGGATGTTTTTTATACAATTAGGCAGTGGAAAGATAATGCGTGATTCTTTAAACTCCTCAAGATTTTAATAATTATCGGAAGTAAATTGCGCATGATAAACAGCAAGCGAAAGAACGCATGGTTAAAGTATTGTATGGTGGCCAGTGGCCTGGCATTGAGTGGCTGCCAGAGCACAACGCTGTTTAGTCATAATGATCCGGTAAACACAAAGAACGAACCCGCTGAGCTCAAACTGACGGTTATTCCGGAAGAAGTGATCACTCAACACGCCGAAGAAGAAATCCAGATCAGTAAGCCTGTAGAACTGACTCCGCAGCAGCAGGATGATTTATGGGTACGCATTCGTCAGCAACTCAGCTTCAATGTGCCCGATGTCCCCAGAGTACAAAGCCAGCGCAATTGGTATGCCAGTCATCCGGAGTATTTAGACCGTGTTGCTAAGCGCGCCGAACCTTATCTTCATCTTATTGTTGAAGAGCTGGAAAAGCGTAATATGCCAGTTGACCTGGCCTTATTACCGATAGTGGAAAGTGCCTTTGACCCCTTTGCCTATTCGCACGGCAGTGCCTCCGGTGTCTGGCAGTTTATTCCGGGTACCGCGCGTCAATATGGTCTGGATATCAACTGGTGGTACGATGGTCGTCGCGATGTTTTTGCCGCAACACACGCTGCACTCGATTATTTGCAGGCGCTTCATCGTTACTTTGACGGTGACTGGATGCACGCACTAGCAGCCTATAATTCAGGTGAAGGCCGAGTTGCCGCTGCAATTCGCAAAAATGAGCGTCTGAACAAACCAACTGACTTCTGGAATTTGTCGCTACCTCGCGAAACTCGTGCATACGTGCCCAAGTTATTAGCTTTAGCAGAAATATTAGCTAACAGTGAAGAGTATGGTGTGGCATGGTACCCGATCGAAAATCAGCCAAAGCTTGAGGTTGTTGAGACACCAGCACAAATTGATCTGGCATTAGCCGCCGACATGGCTGACATGCCATTGGATTTACTGCACCAGTACAACTCTGGTTATAACCGCTGGGCAACGGCGCCGAACGGCCCTCACCGTTTACTTCTGCCTAATCAAAATGCGGATAAATTTAAACAGGCTTTGGATAAAACAGAGCCAAAAGACTGGCTGAGCTGGACCCGCCACGAGGTTAAATCGGGTGAGAGCCTGCTCGTTATTTCCAAAAAATACAATACCTCTGTTGACGTGATACAGCAGGTTAATGACATCAGCAGTGATATCATCCGCGCAGGCGATCATTTGTTAGTGCCAGTTGCCACACTCGATATCGACAATTACACATTATCGCAAGATCAGCGCCGTGAAGACCGTCAAGATCAGAAACGTTCAGGTAAACGTATTGAACACGTCGTTCAGTCTGGCGATACGCTCTGGGATCTCAGTCGCGCCTATCAGGTAAACCTTCGTGATTTGGCTCGCTGGAACTCAATGGCTCCGGGCGATTATTTAAGACCTGGACAAGAGTTAGTGGTTTGGACGGAAGCCAAGCCATCGTCAACGGTACAAAGCAGTATTAACAGTATTATGCGTAATATCAGCTACCGTGTGCGTAGCGGTGACTCATTAGCCAGGATTGCTGATAAATTTAATGTCACCATTCGCCAAATTGAGCAATGGAATAACATTCAACGCAATCGTTATCTACAACCCGGACAAATGCTTAAGTTAAAAGTCGATGTCACCGAGGTGAGTAGTTGAGGCAACCTATGAACAACGTAAAGTACTTTTTTGTCTTTGCAGCGCTGCTATTTAGCGCTCAAACTTTAGCCGACTGGAAAGCCGAAGGTAGTGGTAAAGTTATCTACCCGTCAGGCCGTACGGAACCTTTAACCTTTGGTTTTGAGTATAAAAAGGTTTATGACACCATTATTTTTACTGCCGGAAAGTCGCAAATGCGTACGTCCGAAATGCCGCCAAATTACATTCTTAATCTGTTTGTAAATAAGCAAGGGCAGGTTTACGTAGCAGAATTTGCTAACGGTTTTTTCAAAGGTTTCGAGCTCAATATTGGGGACCATAAAGTCAGCATTAATCATCGCCAAGAGTTTGACGAAGATGAGCCCTTAAAGCACTTGCGTGTACAAATCGATGATCGCAGTTTTCTGTTGGAAACCACTCACCCGACTATCCGGTTTGAGTTTGACGAAGAAAAAGGCATTGTCGATATCAATGGCTCAGGCCTGCTGAAAGACCTGAGCGCAAAAGGACGTTAGTCGCTGAGCAGCTCAGCTAACGCATTTTCATCTAATATATCGAGCCCAAGGGACTGGGCTTTGGTCAGTTTTGAGCCGGCATTTTCCCCGGCAACCAGCGCGGTTGTCTTTTTAGAAACACTGGAAGCTACTTTTGCCCCTAAAGCTTCTAAAGCAGACTTAGCCTCGTCACGAGTCATGGTCGACAAGGTACCGGTAATAACATAGGTATTGCCCGATAAGCGGTCACTTTGCACAGAGCTTGCCTCGTCACCCTCTGGCCAGGAAATAAACTCACGCAATTCCGCTACCACTTGTTGGTTATGGGTCTCATGGAAAAAAGCCACAATATGCTTAGCGACAACAGCACCAACATCCGGAACTTCCTGTAGCTGTTCACTTTCAGCGGCAATTAAAGCATCCAGGTTTTTGAAATGATTCGCCAGCGCGTTTGCCGTCGCTTCCCCTACTTCCCGAATACCTAATGCATAAATAAAGCGGGCTAAGGTTGCTTCCTGCGTCGCTTTAATAGCATTTCGTAGATTTTCAGCAGACTTAGCGCCCATTCGCGGCAAAGTTGCTAATTCAGCTTTGGACAGACGATAAAGATCGGCCGGTGATTTTATCCAGTCCCGCTCCACCAGTTGCTCGACAATTTTATCGCCTAGCCCGTCAATATCCATGGCTTTGCGGGAAGCAAAGTGTTTAATCGCTTCCTTTCGCTGAGCCGCGCAGTATAAACCACCGGTACAGCGGGCAACGGCTTCGCCTTCAACGCGTTCAATTTCGGATTCACAAATTGGGCAATGTTGAGGAAATTCAATTGCCTCAGTGTTATCAGGACGTTTCTCTTTTATGACGCTGACCACTTGCGGAATAACATCGCCTGCGCGGCGAATACTGACACAGTCGCCAACACGCACGCCCAGTCGTTCAATTTCATCCGCATTATGTAAAGTCGCATTAGATACTGTAACGCCGCCCACATTAACGGGCTCTAAGCGCGCTACGGGCGTTATCGCGCCAGTACGGCCAACCTGAAAGTCAACTCCGGTAATGGTCGTCAGTTGTTCCTGCGCGGGAAACTTACGTGCAATAGCCCAGCGCGGCGCACGTGCGACAAAGCCTAAGTCTTGTTGCAAGCGAATAGAATCCACTTTAAAAACTACGCCATCAATATCGTAATTTAAGGTATCCCGGCGGGCCAAAATAGCTTCGTAGTAGTCGTCACAGCCCTGCACAGAGTCTACAGTTTTTATTTCAATATTCACTGGCAGTCCCCAGTCTTTCAGCTGCAGCAAGCGCTGGTGATGACTGTCGGGAAGTTGTGTGGTTTCTGATATTAACCCGAGACTGTATGCATAAAAGTGCAAAGGACGTTTTGCGGTAATTCTGGAGTCTAACTGACGTAAACTGCCTGCTGCTGCGTTACGGGGATTAGCAAAGACCTTTTCTTCGCGCCGCCGGGCTTGCTCATTAAAGCGCTCAAAAGCCCCCAGAGGCATAACCACTTCACCCCGTACTTCCAGTCGTTCTGGGACGTTACCAGAGAGCTTTAAGGGGACATTGCGTATGGTCTTAACGTTCTCGGTAATATCTTCACCGCTTTGTCCATCGCCACGGGTTGCGCCACGCACTAACAGGCCATTTTCATAGAGTAAACTGACCGCAACACCATCAAGCTTAGGCTCACAGCAGAAAGTCACGGTTTGGTTGGTATCCAGCCGCTGTGCTACGCGCTTGCTAAAAGCTTCAAACTCATCGACAGAAAAAGCGTTATCCAGTGACAACATCGGAACTTCATGTTGAACACTTCTAAACTGACCTAAGGGTTTACCCCCCACTTTCATAGTTGGAGACTGGGCACTTTTTAAATCCGGGTGTTCAGTTTCCAGAGTTTTCAGTTCCCGAAAAAGACGATCATATTCAGCGTCCGGCACTGACGGTTCGTCATTCTCATAATATTCCTGGTTGTAACGATTAAGTAATTGCTCCAGCTCTTGCATGCGCTGGTGAACAGACTGATTCATAGTGACCTGTAATTAAGCTGAGTGTTTACGTTCAAATTCACGAATACGCTGTCGTGCTTCGTGAATAGACTGGCGGGTCAATAATTGACGCTGGCCATCCAGAACCTGCCCCTGAGGAATTTCGGTAGCGAGTTTTTTAGCCGCATTCAACATCATATTAAAGGCCTGCTGACCGTCAAATTTCATGGGTAAGGCCATAAAGAAAGCCACGCCGTCGGTTTCAAAGTTTTCCATGTTATCCAGGTCAAACGTCCCGGGGTTGAACATGTTGGCGACACTAAAAATCATTGGTCCGGTGCCTGCGGTGTTTTCATAGCGGTGGAAAATACCCAGTTCCCCAAATTTACAGCCCAGCTCGGTCATCATTTGCAATAATACTGCGCCCTGTACCGGCCCTTTAACATGTAACGCAATAACTTCTTCCGGAGCTGATTCAAAATCATCGGTCGTATCTGCACTGACTTCAGGTTCAGGTTCTTGCTCAAGCTCCTGCTCCGACTCTTGCAAAGAGCTCTGTTCGGCGGCACTTTTATAAGAGTCATCCGGCTCTGAAGGAACATCCCCATCAAACTTAAGCTCTGTTTGCTCTACTTCAACCGTTTCATCGTTACTAACTCGCATAGACGGTAATGAGTCAGACATATCATCGTCATTGCTAAGGTCCATAGACATTTGCTCAACAGCGTCGGCATCATTGTCCTGTGTTCTCACATTACTGTGCGACGATGTTTTTGCTTTTGGCTCAACGGCTTGGTCATGGTTGTAGCCGTCATCTGAACTCTCTTTCTTTAAAGTCCGAACTTCGCCAATGCCGTCGTCATCAAAACCGGACGATTGCTGCTGACGATTCTCTGCAACCCGTTGTTCACGCTGCCGTTGTTGCTGGTTACCTTTACGTATCTTCCATACGCCATGCGCAACAATACCTGCGATTGCCAGGATCCCAAGAATACTGAGGGTTATTTGTAAACTGCCCATTTTTGCTCCATCAAGCTTATTTTGTTATCCGGCGTCTGTCATCGCCACAGCCTGTTCAACATCAACCGCTACCAATCTCGAAACGCCCGCTTCCTGCATTGTTACCCCTGCCAGATGGGTAGCCATTTCCATTGCCACTTTATTGTGACTGATATAAATAAATTGCACCGATTCCGACATTTCACTCACCAGACGGCAGAAACGTCCTACGTTGGCATCATCTAATGGCGCATCAACCTCATCTAACAGGCAAAAAGGTGCCGGATTCAAGCGAAATATCGCGAATACCAATGATAATGCGGTCAGTGCCTTTTCTCCACCGCTAAGCAAATGAATTGTACTGTTTTTCTTGCCCGGTGGTCTTGCCATGATGGTAACCCCGGTTTCCAATAAGTCATCATCGGTAAGTTCGAGCGTGGCACTGCCACCACCAAAAACTTTCGGAAACAGAATTTGTAAATCATGGTTTATCGCATCAAAAGTGGTTTTAAACCGATGTCGCGTTTCCTTATCAATCTTACGAATCGCCGCTTCTAAAGTGTCTAGCGCCGATGATAGATCATCCACTTGCTGGTCGAGGTACTGTTTACGTTCTCTTTGCGCTTTGGCTTCATCAATTGCCGCCAGGTTAATCGCCCCTAAGCGTTTTATTTTATTTTGTATTGACTCCAGCTCTTGCTGCCACTGCTTTTCATCCGCGTCAGAAGAGAGTTCTTCCAGTATATTTTTCAATGTAAGGCCTGTTTCAGCCAAAGTTTCCAGGACAGCCTGACTACGTTCCTGCAATTTAACCTGCTCAATTTCAGTACTCTGCATTGCCTCTTTGGCCTGGCTTATTTTAACCTGAATTGCAGATTGTCCTTGAGTTATCTGCTGCAAGTCGTACTCTAACCGCGACAATTGCTGGCGTTGCTCCTGCAATTGTTCCGCAACTTCACCACGCTTATCCAGCAGCTCGGTTAACTGTTCATCGAGTGCACTTTCATTTTCATCCGTGTCGGCAGTCTGCTGCTCACTTCGTTCCTGCAAAAGTTGCTGGTAGCGTTGTTCACTGCGTTGCAGTAATTTCTGCAACTGTGCGGCCTGAGCCTGTAAATTCTGCTGTTGCATTGTCATCTGTTGCTGTTGGCTGCGCAGTTGCTGTAGTTGTTCATCTTCGACACGAACTTGAGACTCCAGTTGTTCACCGTAGTCTTCATCCACCAGCTCCGTTTGCTCCAGTAACAGTTCAAACTCTTCCAACTGCATTTCAATTTGCTGTTGCTGCTCAGCCGCATTTTCCGCATGCAGTCGTTGCTCTTGCTGCTTATCTTGCAGGCTCGTTAACTGCTGTTGTATTTGCTCGGCCTGCTGTAAGTTCCACTGCAGCCGCTCTTCAACTTTACCCTGCTCGTTACGAATCTTCTGGACTTGCTGCTGAACCTGCTCTAGCTGCTCTTGCGCCTGTTCAACCTGTGTCTGAGTTTGCTCCAGCTGCGCTTCACTTTCAGACAACCTGGAAGCCAGCACTTGCAGTTGTTCTAGTAAGTTTTGGCGCTGTGTCTGCAGATGAAGAACACTGTTATCCTCGTCAACTCGAGCCGCGATAAAACCGTCCTGCCAATACCAGTTGCCGGCTTTCGATACAGCAAAACTGGCGTTGCTTTGTTTTAATTCCAGCTCCGCGTTAATATCCTGCTCAATCGCCAGACACTGCTGCAACGGAGCCCAATAACGTAGCGGACCATTGACTTTACTGGCCAGAGACCAGCTTTCAGGCTCTTGCCCACTCACAGGCCACACCAACTTTACCCCAGAAACCGCTTCCAGCTCTTCCGGAGCTTGTTCCAGAACCACGGCATCCAACCAGTCGTAAGCCAACTGTTCAACTGCCATTTCCCAGCCACTTTCAGCCTGCAGTAATTCCCTTACCTTCAAGCTGTCTGGATAGTTTTCCTGTAACCATTGTTCACTGCGGCTGTCGTTATTTTGCTTCCCTTCCAACAGTTGCTCAATGGCGGTTAACTGAGCCTGAGCTTTATCTTGTTGCTGCTGATTCTGTCGGTGCTGTTGCTGCTGATCTTTAAATGCTTGCTGCAAAGCCTGCAGTTGCTGCTTACTGTGCTGATACTGAATTTCTTCCTGCTCCAGCTGACGTTTTAACTCCACCAGAGCCTGTTCGTTCTCGTCAACAGATAATGCGTGTTCCTGTTGCTGCAACTCTTGTTGCTGGCTGTGAAATTGCTCCACTTGTTGCAACGCATACTGTTGGCTCTGTTTCAGCTCCTGCAGTTTAAGTTGCGCCTGCTGTTGCTGTTTTTCGACATCGCGTTGCTGCTGTTGCTGCTGTCGTTGTTGTTGCTGCCACTGACGCCATTTCTCATTAGCTTGCTGAGACTGTTCAGCCACGCTTTCCAGCTGTTCCTCAACCTGCTCCAGCTGAGGCTCCAGCATCAGCTGCTGTTCTTCCAGTTGTTCTCTTTGCAAGCGATCATCCGCCAACTGCTCATTAAGCTGTTCTATTTCTTCATTTAACTGCTGTTGCCGCTGGCTGCGCTGCTCTTTTAGTTCTTGCTGATGTTTCAGAGTTTGCTCAATACGGGTAATTTCATTGCCCACTGAAAACATTTGTTCCTGCGACAGCTCTACTCTGTCGCGCGCTTCTTCAGCCTGCTCTTTCAGTTCAATAGCGCCCCGTTCATCACCACTTTGCTGTGCCTGCCAACGCTCAAGCTCGGTTTGCTGTTCGGCGTATTGCGCCTGCAACTGCTGTCGTTGATTATCCAGTTTCAGCCAACGCAGAGCTTGCAGTTCACCTTTAAATTTACGCTCACTAGCTTTTAATTCCTTGTAACGGATGGCAGCCGCGGCCTGACGCTCCAGCTTCTCCAACTGTTGACCCAGCTCTTCGCGAACGTCACTCAAGCGCTCAAGGTTCTCGCGCGTATGCAGCATCCGGTTTTCAGTTTCTTTGCGGCGTTCTTTGTATTTTGAAATGCCTGCGGCTTCTTCAATAAAAACACGCAATTCCTGCGGACGTGATTCAATCAGCCGAGAAATCATGCCCTGCTCAATGATGGCGTAACTGCGCGGACCCAGCCCGGTTCCCAGAAATAAATCGGTAATATCACGGCGACGACAACGACTGCCGTTCAAAAAGTAAGTAGACTGGCCGTCACGGGTCACCAGGCGCTTAACAGAAATTTCATTGAATGCCGCGTACTCGCCCTGAATGCGCCCCGAACTGTTATCAAAGACCAGTTCAACACTGGCCTGAGAAACCGGTTTACGGGCGCTGGAGCCATTAAAAATCACGTCGCTCATGGCATCGCCACGCAGGTTTTTTGCTGAACTTTCGCCCAGCACCCAGCGCACGGCATCAATCACATTGGATTTGCCACAGCCGTTCGGACCGACGACACAGGTCATTTGGTCAGGAAAGGGAACTTTGGTTGGATCCACAAAGGATTTGAAGCCAACTAATTTGATGTGTTTTAGGCGCATTCAGTTGTTTTTATTATCAATTTAATACGACGGTTTATTATCACAAGACTCTAGCAGATCCGGTAGCCATTTGTAACAATTTAGCCCGCACATTGCCATTGTATTGCCTTATTATACTAAGCAAATTAAAACCTCTGGAGTTTTCATGCAAAAAGCAGCCTACAGCAACTCGGGATTAGCTTACATAGGACGCGGTTTACAACTTATTCGAACCAAAGGTCTGCGCCGCTATGTTTTGGTGCCTATTCTGACCAACCTTATCCTGTTCTCGCTTGCTTTCAGTTGGCTGTATGGCGAAGTCGACTATTGGCTGAACCGCTTTATGAGCTGGCTGCCCGACTTCTTTCAATGGCTGGAGTTTATTTTATGGCCATTGGCGGTTATTACCATTATTGCGCTCTTCTCGTTTATTTTTAGTACCATCATGCATTTAATTGCAGCCCCTTTTAACGGGCTTCTGGCGGAAAAAGTGGAACGCTATGAAAGCGGCGAGAGCTTAGGCGACGAAGGTTTCTTAGGCCTGTTTAAAGATATTCCACGTACGCTAAAACGCGAAATGCAAAAACTCATGTACTACATTCCACGGGCGCTCGGTTTCTTTTTGCTGTCGCTGGTTATTCCGGTTATTGGGCAGGTGCTTTGGTATATCTTTGTCTGCTGGATGATGTCGATACAATACTTAGATTACCCATTCGACAATCATAAACTGTCGTTTCCGCGTATGCGTTCTGAATTGCACCGACAACGCAGTAAAACGTTAGGGTTTGGATTCGGGGTAACTGTGCTGACTATGATACCGCTGATTAACCTGATTATTATGCCGCTGGCGGTTTGTGGAGCAACCTCACTGTGGGTTGATCATTATCGTCGCAGCGCATTAAGTTGATAAAAGCAAACGACTGAGCCTGGGCTCAGTCGTTTTTCTTATCTACACCGTCAGATTCAATGCCTTCCTGACCTGTTTCGTCGGAGTCGAGGTAATCCGGATTTAACCGCTTATTGGTTTGCACACCCATCTGACGGAATTTATCGACCCGTCCAATGAGGTTTCCGCGCCCCGTACTCAGCTTCTTCATGGCTTCCTGATAACGGTTATCCAGAGTTTGTAAGCCGTTACCAATTTTTTCTAAGTCTTCCACAAAGCCCACAAACTTGTCGTACAAACGTGCCGCATCGGTCGCTATTTTCTCGGCGTTCTGATTCTGATACTCATACTGCCAGATGTTATGCACCGTGCGCAGCGCAACCAGTAGGTTAGTCGGGCTTACCAGCATAATTTGGTTGTCCAGCGCCAGCCGGATAAGCTCCGGGTCACGATCAACAGCCAGCAAAAATGCCGGCTCAATCGGAATAAACATCAATACATAATCCAGCGTACGCAACCCTTCCAGTTGATGGTAGCTCTTTTTACCCAACTGTTTTATGTGTTGCTTCAGCGACTGAACGTGCTCATTTAACGCCCGTTCACGTTCTGTATCGTCATCAGAGTTGAAGTACCGCTCGTAGGCCGACAAGCTGACTTTCGAGTCGATAATCACGTCTTTTTTATTCGGCAAATGCACAATCACATCCGGCTTGAACGACTTACCGTCTTCATCGCGGTGATGCTCCTGTGTCTGATACTCGTGCCCTTCACGTAACCCGGACTGCTCCAGAATACGCTCCAGTACCACTTCGCCCCAGTTGCCCTGTTGCTTGGTGTCGCCTTTTAATGCCCGGGTTAATGCCTCAGCTTCAGACGCCATTTGGCGGTTCAGGTCCTTAAGCGACATCACTTCATTTTTTAAGGCAGAACGCTCTTTGGTTTCATCCGTGTATTGCTGGGTGATTTGCTTTTTAAACGCATCAATTTGCTGTTTGAAAGGCTCTAATGTTGCCTGCAAAGACTGCTGATGATGTTGCTGCAGCCCTTTGGACTTCTCATCAAAAATACGGTTGGCTAAATTTTCAAACTGCTGGGTCAGCCGTTCTTCGCTAACCTTCAGTAGGTTCAGCTTTTCTTCTGCGGTTTTCTGCTCATGCTCAGATCTAGCCAGAGTTTCACGCAGACGGCTGTCTTTTTCATAGACTTCGAGCTGAAGTTCATCGACGCGCTCACGAAGAATGTCCGCGTCTTGCTCCAGTGCCGCATTTTGTTGTTCTGCCTGTAAACGCAAACGGCGCTGCTGTTGCCAAAGCAACAACAACGCCGCAATTACAGTCACAACCGGCACTCCAATTATTGCCATCCATTGCCACAGTGCCAGCGACATAATTAAGCTCCTAATTTTTCATTGAGGTCAGCAATTTTCGCTTTCCAAATTGCAGGGCCTTGAGTATGCGCGTTTTGACCGTCGCTATCCACAGCCACAGTGACCGGCATGTCTTCCACTTCAAATTCGTATATGGCTTCCATACCCAAGTCTTCAAAAGCCACCACACGGGACTTTTTGATGGCTTTAGCTACCAGATAGGCAGCGCCGCCAACAGCCATCAGGTAAACGGCTTTGTGCTTACGAATACTCTCCACAGCTTCGGGGCCACGCTCTGCTTTACCGACCATGCCAATAATACCGGCTTCCTCCAACATTTGGTCAGTGAATTTATCCATACGCGTAGAGGTTGTAGGACCTGCCGGACCAACAACCTCATCACCCACAGGATCAACCGGCCCTACGTAGTAAATAAAGCGGTTGTTGAAATCAACTGGCAGCTCTTCACCGTTATCCAGCATACCTTTAATGCGTTTGTGTGCCGCATCACGACCAGTCAGCAACTTACCGGACAAGAGCACGGTTTCACCCATTTTCCAGTCCTGAATGTCTTCTTTGGTCACTTCATCCAGGTTCACACGGCGGGCATCATCACCCAGCTCAAAAGTCACATCCGGCCAGTCTTCCAATTTCGGCGGAGTTAAATCTGCCGCACCGCTGCCGTCTAAAGTAAAGTGCACGTGACGAGTGGCTGCACAATTCGGAATTAAAGTGACAGGCTTAGAGGCCGCGTGGGTTGGTAGTGACTTAATTTTCACATCCAGCACTGTTGTCAGGCCGCCTAAGCCTTGTGCACCAATGCCCAATGCGTTAACGCGGTTGAAAATTTCTAAACGCAGCTCTTCTTCGGCATTCTGCGGGCCGCGCTCAATAAGCTCATGGATATCGACAGACTCCATTAAAGATTCTTTTGCTAATACCGCAGACTTTTCCGCTGTACCACCAATACCGATTCCAAGCATACCCGGTGGACACCAGCCCGCGCCCATTTTTGGCAAGGTTTCCACAATCCAGTCCGCAATCGAATCGCTGGGGTTTAACATCGCCATTTTCGATTTATTCTCAGAACCACCACCTTTTGCAGCAATCATCACTTCAATTTCATTGCCCGCCACCATATCAATATGCACCACAGCTGGCGTGTTATCGCCGGTGTTTTTGCGAGCTCCCGCTGGGTCAGCCACAATAGATGCTCGTAAGGGGTTGTCCGGGTTGTTATAAGCACGGCGAGTACCTTCATCCACCATTTGCTGAACGGTCAGGTCGGTTTTATCCCATTGCACGCCCATGCCCACTTTCACAAAGCAGGTCACAATACCGGTGTCCTGGCAAATTGGACGGTGCCCTTGTGCCGACATACGCGAGTTAGTCAGCACCTGAGCAATAGCGTTTTTCGCCGCTTCGCTCTCTTCACGCTGGTATGCCTCGTCCAGTGCTTTAATAAAATCCAGTGGGTGATAATAAGAAATGTACTGCAACGCATCGGCAATACTGTCAATAAAATCGGCCTGACGAATGGTGGTCATGGAACTGCCTCTTGGTTAACTTTTGCGTGGCGCTATAATAGCGTTTTCGCTAACAACTGACCAGTGCCACTGACCCGCGATTATTTGCTGTGGTAGTATATTGGTAATGAATAACCAGCCTGAATTGCGAGCATGATGTGAGTGTTTTCCCGGATCTCTGTGCGATAAAACTTGATTGCGAGGCCTCAGCTCTTGAGTTGTTTCAGCGTTGTCAGCATGAAAGCTACGCTCTATTACTGGACTCTGCCGCACAAAGCCACGAGAACTGTGCCTACGATATTATCTTCCGACAGCCAGATCTGGTTCTAAGCTGCAAAGCAGGCAAGTTAAATGTAGCAACAGACGCTCCTTTAGAACTACCGCCAGCCCCCGAAGACGCAGCCGAGCTTTGCCGTTATGCCGAGCAATTGAATCAGTTATCAGGTCATTATTCGGGGCCTGCTGAACTGCCTTTTCAAGGCGGCTTTGCCGGAGCTGTCGGCTATGACCATGGTCGTTCGCTGGAAGTCATCCCTGAGTTTAATGCAGACACCTATCAGTCTCCCGATGCCGTGCTGGCCTACTACAGCCAGGCGTTGATCATCGACCGGCAGAGCAACGCGGTCTGGTTAGTTGCGCCAATAGAACGGTCAGACGAGCTTCTCGCATTCTGGGAGCAGCCAGTAGCAACAAAAAAGCCTGACGCTTTTCAATTATTAAGCGACTGGCAAAGCAATATGAACGAGCTGCAGTACACCGATAAATTTAAGGCCGTACAAAACTACCTGCTGGCCGGTGATGCCTACCAAATTAATTTAGCGCAAAGGTATTCAGCCCGTTATCAAGGCAGTGAGTGGGCCGCTTACCTTAAATTACGACAAGCTAATTCAGCGCCGTTTTCTGCCTTTATGCGTCTTCCCGGCAGCACTATTCTGAGCCTGTCGCCGGAACGCTTTTTACTAACCGACGCAAAGGGGCAAGTAGAAACAAAACCCATTAAAGGTACGCGTCCGCGGTTTGACGATACACGCAAAGATCAGGCTAGTCAGCAGGCTCTGTTAACCTCAGAAAAGGACCGGGCAGAAAACCTGATGATTGTGGATTTACTACGTAATGATCTCAGTAAAAACTGTGAGGCGGGCAGCATCGAAACACCAAGCTTGTTTGCCATAGAGAGTTTTCCGGCGGTTCACCATCTGGTATCGACGATTATTGGCAAACTGCAGCCCGACCGTACCGCATTAAGTTTGTTTAACGGCGCTTTCCCGGGCGGTTCTATTACCGGCGCACCGAAAATTCGGGCCATGCAAATTATTGAAGAGCTGGAGCCGCATCGGCGTAATATCTACTGTGGCAGTGTGGGCTATTTTTCCCAGCACGGCCGCAGCGACACCAACATTACTATTCGTACGCTGCTCGCCGAAAATGATCACTTATATTGCTGGGCTGGTGGAGGTCTGGTTGCTGACTCAACAGCAGCAGATGAGTATCAGGAAACCAAAGACAAAGTGTCACGCATACTGCCGGTGTTAACTTCATGACAATCAATACTCGCGCAGACTTTATTCGTCGCTTTAGTCTTTATCCTTCACCGCCGGTTGAGCGACGAATTGATGAACCTCTGCGTAAACGCTTGCGTCCGGCTGCAGTATTAATTCCTATTGTTGAGCGTCCGCATGGGTTGTCGTTAATACTTACCCGGCGCTCCAGCAAATTGCGCAAGCATGCGGGTCAAATCAGCTTCCCCGGAGGCCGCTTTGACGAAACCGATAGCGACTTACTGGATACAGCATTGCGGGAAACCGAAGAAGAAATCGGCTTACCCCGCAGTCAGGTAGACGTCATAGGACGTTTACACGACTACCCAGTGCTGTCTTATTTTATGATCCGACCTTACGTGGCTTTTGTCTCACCGCAACAGCCGCTGGTCGCCCAGGAAAGTGAAGTCGCTGAAATTTTTGAAGTACCGCTGGCTGATATTCTCGATCATGGTAACCACTACGTTTATCGTATTCGGAAATTTATCTACGACCGGGTGTATTTTATTCCCTGGCAGCACCGGAATATTTGGGGCGCAACCGCCGGTATTTTACGTGAGTTATCAGAGCAACTGCAGCCCGACGGCAAAAATCACTTCAGACCACTGAACTGACCACTTATTTTTGCTTAAAACTTGCTTCCCCCCACATGAATCATGCGACAATACTATAATAAACAGAATACGCATGCGCGACAGGTAAGGATAAATATGATCAGCGTTTTTGATATCTATAAAATTGGTATTGGTCCTTCCAGTTCTCATACTGTAGGACCGATGAAAGCAGCCTATGAATTTTTGCATGCCGCAAAAAAATCAGGGCATCTAAATAACGCAGATGGCATAAAAGTCGAACTGTTCGGTTCACTTGGCCAAACAGGTAAAGGTCATGGTACCGGCAAAGCTGTTATTCTTGGACTGGTCGGTGAAACTCCCGAAACAGTAGATACTGAAACTGTTGAAGATTTTCTGGAGCAAACTCGCAAGACTGAAAAGCTGAACTTGCTTGGAGAGAGAGAAGTTTCCTTTCCCAGTGAGGGCGCAATTACTTTTCACCGCCGCAAAACCATGCCCAAACACGCCAACGCTATGGAATTGAAACTGTTGAAAGACGGTGAAATCATCTATAGCGACCTGTATTACTCCATCGGCGGCGGCTTCATTGTGCGCGATGAAGATTTTGACGAAACTCTGGAAGAAGCGATAGAACAGTCGTCTAAACCTATTCCATATCCGTTTGACAGTGCTGCGGACCTTCTGGCGCATTGCAAAGAGCACGGCATGCGCATGAGTTCATTGATGATGGCTAACGAAAAAGTCTTCCGTAGTGAGGAGGATATTCGGGCCGGATTAATGAAGATTTGGCGCACGATGCAGGAAAGCATCAAAAACGGCATTACTACTGAAGGCATTCTGCCGGGTGGACTTAAAGTGCGTCGCCGCGCGTCGTCTTTATATCAGCGTCTGAAAAAAGAAAAATCTGGCGATGCCATGCAAGTCATGGACTGGGTCGATTTATACGCTTTAGCGGTTAACGAAGAAAATGCCGCTGGCGGGCGTATTGTGACAGCCCCTACCAATGGAGCGGCCGGTATTATTCCTGCGGTAATGAGTTACGCTGATAAGTTTATCGAAACGCTGGACGAAGATTCGGTAGTCCGCTTTCTTCTGACCTCTGCTGCTATTGGTATTCTTTATAAGAAAAATGCTTCAATTTCAGGTGCCGAAGTCGGTTGCCAGGGTGAAGTGGGTGTTGCCTGTTCAATGGCCGCTGGTGCCTTAGCTGAATTTATGGGCGGTGACCCGTCAAGAGTCGAAAATGCGGCAGAGATCGGTATGGAACATAACCTGGGCTTAACCTGCGACCCTGTAGGCGGCTTAGTACAAGTGCCGTGTATTGAACGAAACGCCATGGGTTCAGTTAAAGCTATTAATGCTGCCCGCTTAGCCATGCGAGGCGAAGGCGACCACAAAGTGTCACTGGATAAAGTGATTAAAACCATGTGGGATACCGGCAACGATATGAAAACCAAATACAAAGAAACCGCTCGCGGCGGTCTGGCAGTCAATATTATTGAATGTTAACCGGTTGATGCTACTGCCGGTGCTTAGCGCATCGGCAGTGAGCAACTATCAAAGAGTTTATCAATCTCATCCTGACTTTTTAGCTGAGTAGCTTTTTGCACCCTGTCGCGCGTTAAGTGCGGTGCGAAATTCTCAATAAAGTCGTACATATAAGTACGTAAAAAAGTACCACGCCGGAAACCTATCTTAGTCGTGCTATGAGCAAACATATGCTCCGCAGGTATCGCCACTAAGTCGGTATCTTCTTTCGGGTCGTAAGCCATACTCGCCAGAACCCCAATGCCCAACCCCATTCTGACGTAGGTTTTTATCACGTCGGCATCGGTTGCTGTAAAAACAATTTTAGGCTCATGCCCCGCATCGGCAAAAGCTTTATCCAATTCGGAACGACCGGTAAAACCATGCACATAAGTGACCAAAGGAAACTGAGCAATATCATCAATAGTTAGCTTACTCAGTTGCGTAAGCGGGTGTGATTTAGGCACAACAATAGATCGGTTCCAGTGATAGCAGGGCAACATAATGAGGTCGTGATATAAATGCAGCGCCTCGGTCGCAATGGCAAAATCTGCCCGCCCTTTCGCCGCCGCCTCACTAATTTGCTCCGGGGACCCCTGATGCATATGCAGTGAAACTTTTGGATATTGTTGAATAAATCGCTGAATAACGGACGGCAAGGCATAACGAGCCTGAGTATGGGTCGTCGCAATGTTGAGCTTGCCTTGGTTTGGCAAGGTGTGCTCAGCAGCAACCGTCTTAATCGACTGGACGTTATCCAGAACCTGCTGAGCAACCGCTATGATGTCTTTACCCGCTGGCGTTATGTGAGTCAGGTGTTTGCCTGTCCGGCCAAATATCTGCACGCCCAGCTCGTCTTCCAGCATTCTGACTTGTTTACTAATGCCCGGCTGCGAGGTGAATAAGCTTTCGGCCGTAGCAGAAACATTCAGGTTATGATTTGTTACTTCAACAATGTAACGTAACTGCTGTAATTTCATTGAGGAACGTGCCACTCTAGTTTGCTAAATGTGATATAAGAAAATACTATAATAATCTTGATAACTATGACAAATATAAAAGCTATCGCAACAGTATTTTGTCGAGGCTTCTATTTGGACCACAGGAACTGTCATCTATGACCCAACCCGCATTTGATTTTTCAACCGTCCTGGCTTCTTCCGTGCACGACATGAAAAATTCACTGTGCTTACTCATTCAGATGATAGAAGAAGTATCAGAACAGGTCGCTGACAGCAGTGCAACAGAAAAAATGGCGAAAGTCCATTATGAGGCTCAGCGTATCAATTCAAGTTTGATGCAAATGCTCACGCTTTATCGCAACGACAATAACGCTTTACCTCTCAATAGCGACCAGCACCACGTCGACGAACTTGTAGAAGAGCTGTTGCTAAACAATGAGCTCTATCTTGAGCAGCGGAACATTACTGTCAGCACCGACATTGATGAAACAGCAACAGGCTGGTTCGACAGAGACCTGATCTTTCATCTACTTAATGACATCATCATTAATGCAATGCGCTATACAGCCGATAAGCTCTTTATAAAAGTAGAGATAACCGAAGATGGTGGATGTCGTATTATGGTTCACGATAACGGCGACGGTTTTCCTGCTAGAATGCTGGAAAACGCCGCGATGCCGATACAACAATTAAATATTCAGCAATCCCGGACAGGGTTAGGTCTATACTTTGCTCAGATGATAGCGAGCGCTCATGAGCGAAATAATAAAAAAGGTTTTATCGAGCTGAAAAATAATGGACACTTAGGTGGTGGTGTTTTCTCTTTAACATTACCCTGAAAAATAATTATAACTTAACGAGCGTAATATGATTTACACCATTGTCATCGCATTGATTATATTACTAATAATAATGGCAATTATAGTTGGTGCGGTACAACAGAACAGACAGCGTTTAGAACTAGAGCGTCGCAAGAAGATGGCGCGCTTTCGCAGTTCGCTTGAACAAATTGAAGATCTCATTCATATGTCGAGCTTCTTCCCTATTGGTAAATCTATGCTGGTGGTTCTTAATAGCCGTGCGTTAGAAATACTTAAGAGTATGAATTCTGTCTCGCCTTCAAAAGACTATAAGGCTCGAATACAGGATTACGAAGAACGCATACAAAGTGTTGACCGTAACGACACCTCATTAATCAGTGAAGATTTTGAGATCCCGGAAAACAACAAGCAAATCATAGCAATGATCAATGGGCTCAAGCGTTTACGTTCTACTTTACGCAATGAGCATTCCCGCGGTCGGGTCGACAGCAATGTTTTTAGTGTCGAAGATCAGCGTTTGACCAAGTTGCAATTGAAAATTAGTATTGAAACCTTAATACGTCGGGGCCGTCATGCTTACGAAAGCCAGATGTTAGGTTCCGCCAGACAGTATTATGAAAAAGCGTTACGTACTATAGAAGACCAGAGCTTTAGCGACGACTACACTACGTCGCGCCAGCAATCGATTAAAAAAGCGCTGGAACAAATTGCACAAGAGTTGAAAGATGCTCATGCGCGTGACAAAGAAAAACACAAAAAAGAAGACGATTTAGAAGAACTGTTCCAACCTAAGAGAAAATGGTAGATAGAATGCCGGACTGGAAAGACCAACTGAGCCAAATGGTATATTCAACAGACTCGGGACGTATTGATCCGGAGCCTGAGCCAGAGGAAGTCCCCGAAGGCGATGGCATTGTTCGCCTACGCCGGGAGACCAAAGGTCGAAAAGGCAAAGGAGTAACCATTGTTACCGGACTGGATAAACCACAGTCAGATTTAAAGGCGATAGCTAAAAAACTCAAGCAGCTCTGTGGTGTTGGTGGATCAGTTAAAGAGTACGAAATAGAACTACAAGGCGACCAGCGCGACAGTATTGAAAGCTGGTTGAAAAAGGAAGGCTATAAAGTTAAGCGTGCGGGCGGCTAAGGTCGTATTCAATATATAAACGTCGGCCGTCGTCACGCCACTCAACGTGGCTTGAAAAGTTTCTTATCAGCTGTAATCCACGACCAAACGCTTGTTGTTCGTCATCTTCCGATACTTGCTGATATTCAGAAAAACCGTTTTCGCTATTGGATGAAATACTAAACGAAAGCAAACTATTATCCGGTTTGTATTCAATATCAATTTCTATTTCTACCCCTTCTAAAACAGCCAAACGCGCTTCCCTAGTCCGGTAGTATTCATCGAACCCCTGCCCAGTTTCTTTAATTCCCGAGTCCAGCTGCAAAACGCTGTGTTCCAGAGTATTGTTAAAAGCTTCAGCTAACAATAAATACAAGGTTGTTTTATGCGCGCGAATACCTTCAAGATGACTTAAGGAATCCACCAATTTAATAATTGGATCGCGCCCTTTAATCTCGTTTTCTTTTAAATAAACCATTAACCGGAAAGGTAAGTGAGTGACGTTGGTATCAGGCTGACTAACAGGTAAATTTGTGGCTGCACAATCCAGGCACACCAGTGAAATATCATCAAACTGTTCCTGTCCTTGCTGAAAAGTCTGGAATGAGCCAACCAGTCCCACGAAGTCTCGCTCGCGGGCATAACGTAACAACAAAGCCTCGAACCCCTGTTCAGACAATCGCTCGTCTGCCTTATTAGTCATCTCCACTACACCGTCGGTATAAGTTATCAAGCGTGTGTTTTTCTCAACAAAACAATGACTCACCTGACTACTGAACTCTTCCGGCGACAAAATACCCAATGCCATATGCTCAGGCACCAGCCGCTTCTCGACTTCTCCTGCTTCATTTATCAGCAGCGCATCGGGAATGCCGCCATTCCAGTACGTTAAACGTTCACCATTGGCAGACAACTCAGCAACAAAAGCGGCACAAAACATGTCGTCAGGTAACAGCTTAACCAGCTTCCGGTTAAACTCTTCAACCATGTTCGCTATTGAGAGTCCTTTTTCAGCTAAATCAAAAAAGGTTTGAGCAACCGGCAGAGCGCCTGTGGCGGGGGCTAAGCCGTGCCCGGTGAAGTCACCAACAAACAGGTAAAAATTTCCCAGAGGTCCCGCTTTAGAGAGAACTAAGTCACCGTTAAATTCACTGGCCGGTGCAAGGTAGGTTTTTAAGAATGGATATTCCGTTTCGTTTTCCTGCAGCGCGTTAGCCAACATGTGCCTGACAACGTTCTGCTCACGCTCCATTCGGTTAGAATGGTAAGCTAGGGTCTCATTTTTCCCTTTGAGGGAATAACTTAACTCGCGAACCCGCGCGTGAGCATTGAGTTTTGCCTGCAAGACAACTGGTTCAAAAGGCACACTAATAAAGTCGTCCCCTCCAGCCTCAAGACATTTCAACAAGGTTTCCTGATCATCCAGTGCCGTAATAAATAAAATAGGCAAATGGACATCGCCGCTTAGAGCTTTTAGCCGGGGAGCAGTCTGAAAGCCATCCATAACCGGCATCATAACGTCCAGTAGCACCACGTCCGGCGCCAGACTGGCGAAAATATCTATAGCCTCAATGCCGTTATCAGCGCAGGTGACCTGATGGCCAAAGCGTTTAATCAAGCCACTCAGCATCAGCTGGTTAGCAGGCTGATCATCGACAATCAGTACCTTCATCAGGCAATAACAAACATCTTATCAAAGCGGGATATATCGAGAATACGACGCACGTCCGGTTTAGCATTAATCAGTTGAATACCTTTCACACTGCTGCCTAAAGACTTACGCATGTTGAGCAGCATACCGAGCGCAGAGCTGTCCAGATAATCGGTTTCCCTCAAGTCGATAATTACGGTTGGCTGTGAATCACCAATATGACTGTAGGCCTGGCGGAACTCCTGTACCAGACTAAAGTCAAATTTCCCTTTAATAGCAATAACTAATTGCTTACCATCATTTGAAAAGTCGCGACTAACGTTCATACTCACCTCTTTTTTTAATGAGCATAACACAGATTTTCTGATTGAGTTTATCTGCTGAATACCCTACTCTTTCGATCACAATAAATCCTAATTATGTGATTATGGCAATAGCCTTTGACGAACTCCGTATTTTGCTTATCGAACCTTCCGATGTGCAAAGAAAAGTAATTACTCAGCACCTGAACCAGGCGGGCATTCAACATACCCGTGGCGCTTCAACCATTGCTGAAGCAAAAGAAGAAATACTCCGCTGGCAACCCGATATTGTTACCAGCGCTATGTATTTTTCTGACGGCACTTCACATGAACTCATTGAATTCATTAATACTAACGACTTAAAAGATACCTTACATTTTATGTTGGTGTCATCCGAACATCGTGCCGATCAGCTGGAGCAGTTCAAACAAGCTGGTATTATTGCCATTTTACCAAAACCTTTTACGCCAGATCAGCTCCAGCGGGCTATTACCGCCACCATGGACATGATGGAACCCGAGCCTCTTCATCTTGAGCTGTATGATGTCGAGGATTTGCGGGTATTGATTGTTGATGACAGCATGACCTCGCGCCATGTCTTAAGACGTGTATTTGAAAATCTGGGTGTTGAGAGCTTTGTTGAAGCAGAAAATGGTCAGCAGGCAATTGATATCTTAGTGAAGCATCAATTTGACTTGATCGTCACTGACTTTCATATGCCGGAGGTAAACGGCAGTGAACTCACCCAATACATTCGCAATAGCTCAGCACATGCTCACACTCCGGTACTGATGGTGACTGCACGCGCCAATGAGCCACAACTTGCTAACGTAAAACAAAGTGGTGTCGATGCCTTAACCGACAAGCCCTTTGAACCGGCAACGTTAAGAAAACTCATCGCCCGTTTATTAAACAGCTGATCCTGAATTCAGGAATGAATATTGTCCGTTAAAATGAAAAGCCCCTGCCAGTTGAACTGACAGGGGCTTTTTTCGTTTTAAATTTAATCAAAGAGCGTCTATTCAGATGGCTTCTGGCGATACTTCTCGTAAAGCTCAGTATGTCGGCTGCTTAAGCTTACTTTGCGTCCATCAATATAAAGATGCGTTAACTTTTGTCCAATTGGATCTAGTAAGTCACCTTCAGACACACTCAGTGAAGCGCTTTTACCCACTTCCAGTGAGCCCAACTTATCGGCAACTCCCATAATCTCAGCTGGCTTCAAAGTAATAGCCGCAAGAGCCTGCTGTTGATCCAGGCCAAAAGCAACTGCGTTTCCTGCGGCAAAAGGTAAGTTACGCACGTCCCAGTAACCCGGGTAAGAGATAGCAAAGTTGACTCCGGCTTCAGCCAAACGCGCTGGTGAGGAAAAGTCCTGATCATAGCCTTCATCATTGCGAGCCGGCAGACCGTAAGGAGAACCAAAAACAACAGGAACATTCAGCTCAGCTAGCTTATCGGCAATACGCCAGGCATCTCTGGCTCCCATCAACACCAGTTCAAAACCATACTCCTGAGCAGTATCAATGGCCTGCTCCAGCTGACGTTTGTCATCTGCGTGTACGTAAAGCTTCTTACTGCCGTCAAACAAGCCCGCCATAGCTTCCCAGCGCTGGTCCAGATCAATTTTACGATCGGCCTGCTTCGCATCGTAGTAAGCCTTGGCATCGGCAAAGACTTTCATTAATTGCTTACGGGATTCTTCGTTCGCTTTACGCTGTTCCTCAGGTGAACGTCTCTCCCACCAGGTATTCACAACGTAAGTGCGCGGCCAGGAAACGTGCACGCCTATTTCTCCGGCGACCAGAGCGTCTTGATAGTTCCAGCCGTCTAAGTGCATTAAGGATGACTGGCCTGCTACCAGCGAGCCCTCAGGAGCCACCTGAGCGTGTGTAATGCCGTGGTAACGTACCGTCGGAATAATTTCCGAATCAGCATTAAAGGCAATGTGACCAGCAACTTCCGGATGCACATCACCCACTTCACGCGCGTCGCGGGTTGCTCTTACTGCTTCAATTTCATTCAGGCCAATAGTGGTATCCATGGCAATAACTCCCGGATACACGTGCTGACCGGAAATATCGATGACTTCAGCGCCGTCCGGGATACTGACATCTTGCCCAATAGCGGTGATTTTACCGTTTTCAAATACTAAATCTGAGTCGGTAAGCACCCCATCAGAAACGGTATGCAAGGTACCACCCTGAAGTACAATAGGGTTGCTCTGCTTTTCGCCCGGCACTTCATCGTGTGCCGCAGCACTATTAAGCGTCAGCGCACTGACTAATGCGGCACTAACGGTTGTAAGTAATTTATTCATTAGTGTTGTCCTCCGTGCTGATGCCCTTTACCGGTAAAGTGATCTAACCAAAAGTCGTGTTCAGTATCACAGTGCCAGGTAGGCTGATCCGATTTATAACCGTCTTTAGCCCCTATTTTTGCATCATCACCTGCCGCTAAAACTTTCTGGATAAGTGCGTTCTTTTCTTGTTTAACCGCCTGCTGTCTTTGTTTATCCAGTTCGCGGTCGAAGAACTTACGGCCGTTAATCCAGGTTTGCTCTGCTCGCGCATAAGCACTTAACGGATAATGGCTCCAAAGTACGAAATCGGCGTGTTTGCCTTTTTCAACAGACCCTACATAACTGTCCACTTTCAACTGTTTAGCCGGGTTAATGGTGACCATTTTCAGCGCTTCGTGTGGATCCATACCACAATAACGAACAGACTTAGCGGCTTCAGTATTTAAACGACGTTGTAAATCGTTACTGTCAGAATTAATACTGGTTAGCACGCCTCGTTCGCTCATCAGGCACGCGTTGTGTGGGATGGCATCATAAACCTCGAACTTATAAGCCCACCAGTCCGCAAAGGTTGAACCGCTGGCGCCATGCTCTGCCATTTCGTCAGCTACCTTGTAGCCTTCCAGAATGTGAGTAAAGGTATCCAGAGTAAAACCAAAGTCCTCGGCGACTTCCATTAACATCAAAATTTCTGACGCAACGTAAGAGTGCGCATGAACAAAGCGTTCGCTGTTCAGAATTTCCAGTAACGTCTCCAGACGATAATCCGGCCGTGGAGCTGCAGCTTTATTACGCTCTGAACGGCTCATACGTTCATAAGCCTGTTTCCGCTGCTGGTACTCAAGCGCCGCCTGGAAACCGTCACGCACAATGGTTTCAACGCCCAAACGAGTTTGAGGGTAACGAACGGTCATGTTGTCGCCCCAGTTACTCTGTTTAACGTTTTCGCCCAATGCAAACTTGATAGACTCAGGGGCTGCATCGAACTTCATGACATTAGCATCGGCTCCCCAGCGTAACTTGATCACTTGCGCCTGACCGCCAATAGGGTTAGCTGAACCATGGAGCAACTGTGCCATGGTCGTCCCGCCGGCCAACGAACGGTAAATGTGAATATCGTCCGGATTAACCACATCACCAATTCGAACTTCAGATGTCACCGCTTCAGAACCTTCGTTAACACCACCTTCAATAGCAATATGTGAATGCTCGTCGATAATGCCCGGAGTCAAATGCATTCCTGCGCCATCAATTTCAGTCACGCCGGAAGGTGCAGACAAGTCTTTGCCGATGGCTGCAAATTCGCCATCTCGAACCAGCACATCCGTTTCTTCAAGAATACCGTCGTCAGTTGCAGTCCAGACCGTTACGTTGCGGATAAGAACATCCTGACGCTCCGGCAAACCGTCCAGGCCGTATGCCACATTCGGGAACGTTAGTTCACTAACATATTCCACTGGTTCTGCTTCATCGCTTGTTTCAGTCTCGCTTTCGGCTGAATCCATTTGAGCCTGTAACCTGACTTCTTCGCCTTCAGGAGAAACCGCCGTTACTGAAAAGGTTCCCTGGGCTTCAGGTTCCAGCTTAAAGCGCCAGCTTCCAGCCGGTTCTGCGTCCAGGTCGGCAACAAAAGACAAAGACTCATTACCCGACTGCACGTGACGTAAAGCGCTGGTCTTTTCATTAACCTTAACTTCACCGCTAAGCGTGGCACCAGGATTAATCGCAATTTCGATATCCTGGTTATTCAGTTTCATGTTGTAATTGCCGACAAAATCGACTTTATCCCGGGATACCAGCTCGTTTTCTTCGCCCTGCAACCAAACTGACTGAATGGTGCCATCTGCAAACAAATCGCCTTTGACCATAACAAAGTCAGCCTTGTAACCCTGAGCCAGCTTCCCTGCTTTGTTGTCTACCCCGGCAATTTTCGCCGGAATAGTCGTCAACGCAGCAAGAGCCCGTTCTTCGCTCAAGCCATGCTTCACGGCTTTGCGCAGGTTAGGCCAGAAGCTGTCCGCCTTTTCTAAGTCGTGCAAAGTCAGAGCAAAGTTGACACCGGCCTCGGCTAGCATTGCCGGGTTAGACGGAGCGCGCTCCCAGTGGCGCAATTTTGCTAAATCGACATCGAGGTGCCCATCAACATCGCCAACATCTGGTGCAGCCGGAAAATTAAGCGGAAGAATTAAGTCACTTCCGGCATTTTTTACTGCATCTAAGCGCGCGTATTCATAGCCTGAGCCAACGTAAACCGACGGCACTTCAAACTGATCGAAAACATCGTCGGCACGTAACAATGATTTCTCATCGCTGACCTTAAAAACAATTCCTGTATTCTCGATATCTGTCAGTGAATCAAGCGCCGCATTAAACTCAACCGATTGATTATGCGACTGCTTTCCATAAGAGTTTTCGTACCAGTTAGCGTCAGATAAGGTTTGTCTGACCAGCGCAATGCTGCCCATTAAAGACGACGGATACTGCTGCTGTGAGGAGCCTTTATCAAATGAACCGAAGTGCTTTCCTTCGCTTTGATAAATAACGTCGTTAGGTATTTTGTCAGCCAGAGAAACAGTTACCGCCTGCCCCTGAAAAATACCGTCTAAATTAGCTGACTGCACACTGGTGAAACCTTGTGACACCCATTTATTCGCGTCTTCAGAGTTGGTCTTAAACTCACTGAACCAGTTCTTTTGCGAGTGAATCGCGTCATTTGCCGCGTTACCACCCTCACGCTCATTGTTATAAATTGGCGTATCTGAACGTTCCTGCTTATTACTAACGTTAATTCCATAGCTACTGTAGGGGTCAATGAATCCCGGGTAAATCGTGTATCCGGTCCCGTCAATCACCCGCGCTCCGGCAGGAGCCCGATTATTACGTTCAATTGACTGAACGGCGCCATTTTCAATAACCAAAGTGGCGTTAGTAATAGATTTTCCCGGCTCAGTAATAATTGTTGCATTCTGAATTGCCGTCAGACTTGGCGTGTTATCCCGCATCCCGTTTGTTCGGGAAGTCTGATCAGCCGCAACCGAGGCGGTCAGTACCGACGTTACCGCTAACGTCAAGGCACTGAGCTGATGCACTTTTTTCATGAATTGTCCCCATTTTGACTTATTTTTGTCATTTAGTTATCTCATTAGATAAGTTACTTTGTTATACATAGAGGTGACAAGCATTAACCGACAGATCGTGTATTATTAACGATCAGTGAATTTAACAAACGGAGAGTTTCAATGAAAAAACAACTATTAACAACGGCCATAGCTGGCCTCATGACTCTGTCATTTAACGTAACCGCTGACGAGAACGCTTTTAATGATGCTGATAAAGCTGTGGAGTATCGTCAAAAGGCGCTATCTGTTATGCAGCAAAACTTTGCGGCTATGGCTGCAATGGTTAAAGGCGAAGTTGAATACAACGCGGACTTTTTCCAACGTCGTGCAGATGATTTTGAAAAAATGTCAGGTATTCCATGGGCAGGTTTCGGTGTTGAAGGCGCAATGCCAGGCAATAACTCTGATGCATTAACCGCCATATGGGATAACTGGGATGATTTTCAGCAGCGCGCTAATGACTTGCAAGAGTACGCTGCCAAACTGGCGGACGTTAGTCAAAAAGGTTCTATTGACTCAATAAAACCCGTTTTTATGGACGCCGCAAAAACCTGCAAAGGTTGCCACGACGAGTATAAAGACTAGTTAAGCAGCAACATCAAAATTAACCAGACAGCAACCGCTAAAATGAGCCCCTGCCAACCGGGTTTCAGATTTGGCGCTTGCTGACTGGTGGTTCTGTAACCATGCACCATGGAAGCCACTAAAGGTGTTCCTTTAAGGCGATAAAAAAGCACTGCCAAAATATGTACGGCAATAACAATTAATATCACGTCGAACTGGGTTTTATGCCAGTTGGTTACCGCTTTTTGCCCATCCGAAGATAGCCAATTAGATAATGGCCCCGAAAATAAAATGCCGTCGGTTGAGAATAATCCCGTAATAACCTGACTTAAGAGCAACCCAAGCATAATAATGACAGCCCAGCCACCAGCCGTACTGTGGGTGTTCTCCGCTTCATAGCGCCCTTTAAAAACATTATGCAAATGTTTAAAGATAGCTTTAGGCGACTTTAAAAAGGTTTTAAAGCGGGCATTTTCGCTACCAAATATTCCCCAGCAAATTCTGACTAAAAGTAACGCAAGTAGTGCAACTCCAATATCCTTGTGCAGCTCCATGCGGCCATTTTCAACGGTCCACCAAAGCCCGCCTAAAAGAACAATAAGCAAGCCGTGAAACACCCGAATAAAGCTATCCCAAACTTTTATAGAATTTCCTTTCTGTTTCATATTGTTAGCTCCAAATTACTGGGAATATAAAAAGCTAAGTGCTAGGGTATAATTAATTCCATTAAATGGGTAGTGACTATGCGCAAAGTTCTTATTGCTGACGACGACTTTATCAGCCTTGAAGTGTTAAAAGCGATGCTTGCCAATTTTGAGGTAAGTATATTAACGGCAATGACAGGAGAAGAAGCCCTGACTTTGGCTGAAGAGGCTCCGGATCTCATTTTTCTGGATTACGAAATGCCGGACATGTCAGGAGCTGAAGTCTGCCAGGAGTTGCGACAAAGTGATATGCACAAGAACACACCGGTTATCGCAATTACCAGTCATCAAAGCGCAAGCGAAATGAGCGCTTGCCGTGAAGCCGGCATGAATGCGACATTGCATAAGCCGGTTTCACCAGAAGCGCTTAGCGAGTTAATGACTGAATACTTATAAAGCCGATAAGCAACAACTATTATTGATGCTTGAATCTTTGGTCGTCGGCCAACTGCACCAAAGATTCGCTTTCTTTCAGGAACTGACCGGAAAATTCACCGAAATACTGGCTAACCTCATCGAAAAGCGAGATAAAATCCGACTTTTTACCGTTTTCTATATCATCGATGATTGCTGAGAATTGCTGCAGATAGCGTCTAATAGACGAAAATTGTTCTTTGTTCGCAGCAATAATATCGGCATAAAGTTCCGCATTTTGCGCAAACAAACGGCCAATCATCATCAATTCCATCCGATAAATAGGCGAGCTCAGTTCCAACAGCTCTTTAATATCGACGCGTTCATTAGCCAGGTGAACACCGTAAGCAAAGGTGCTTAAATGGCGCATCGCCTGGATCCAGCCCATGGCGTCGTCATGTTTATCGGCATTAACTTCGTGTAAATGGGCGCCCCAGTTAACGAACTGATCCAGTAACCACTGATAACGCTCAGGCTGTCGGCCGTGAGTAACAACAACCAGCTGCTTCGCCAAATTCTGTACAGAAGGACCGAACATAGGATGCAAACCAACGACCGGCCCGCTATGCTGTGCCAGCATGGCATTTAAAGGAGCCGCTTTAATACTGGTTACATCGGCCAGAACACAGTCCTCCGCTAAAGGTGGTAACTGCTTTATCAGGTCAACAGTCTTATTAACCGGCACACTCATCAAGACCAACTGCGCCTGGCTTAAATCGTCCTTATCTGGCCAATCATCGTCTTTATCAATGGTTATTACCGAATAGCCTGTCTGCCGCAACTGACTGACCAGACGTGCGCCCAAAGCCCCTCTTCCACCAAACACAAAAACCGGTCGTTCAAGTTGAGTCGAAGTCGCAGCCGCCTGTGCCGTTTGCGTTCGATACGATTCTCGAATAATACGACGAATAACATCTTCGATTAAGTCTTCCGACAAGCCTGCCTCTTTAGCTTTGCTTCTGCGCGCTTTTATTAAAGAACGTTCTCTCTGTGGAACGTAAAGAGGCTGTTTCAACGAACGTTTGGTTTCTCCCACAGCGGCAGTTAACTTTGCTCGACGGGCAATTATCTCAATTAATTCGTTATCAGTGGCATCAATTGCATTGCGCAGTTCTGATAATTGTTGGTCCGGGTCATGGCTCATGAGCTGTTATCTTATTCCTCTTTTATGGCTTCTATAACACGATGGTAGGCTTTTTGAATTTTTTGCATTTTAGCCACACTTCCACCTTTATCGGGGTGGTATTTGTGTACTAGTTTACGATATTGCTTTTTAATAAAGGCCTGACTTGCCGGCGGTTCAACTTCCATAATCTGCCAGGCATCATTCACGGGCATACTAGTTTCTACTTTAGAAGAAGAGTGCCCCATGCGCTGCCAAAAATCATCCAGCATAGATTCAACATCAGCGCCGGATGTTGAGCCCAGTTGATTCAGATCTAAATAATATTCTGCTAACGCGTCCTTTTCTGTCAATGCAGAAACGCCACGTTGCCATGGCTGACATTCAATATTCAGGGTATGAATAAAAAGCTCGTACTTTTTTTCTTCCCGCCAGCGTTCACGCAATTTATAAAGACAGTGAAACAATAAAAAGTGAGTCTGAAACAAGGTCAGGGGATCACGCAGAGCTTCTTTATCAAAGAACTCATAAGGCGGCCCCTGCAAAGACGCAATCAGTTCATGCTCAGTCCAGTGGTGCTGAGCATCCAGGTTCTCCGCTAAAATTTGGGTTAATATTTCGATATCTTCGTTCATTCTAAAACACTATCAAAAAACCCAGCACAAGGCTGGGTTTTTCTTTGCTATTTCGTTTGTTTGCTAAAAGCTTAAGACAGCTTCTCGCGGATACGTGCAGACTTACCAGAACGTTCACGCAAGTAGTACAGTTTCGCGCGACGAACCGCACCACGACGTTTGACTTTAATGCCGTCAACTAATGGGCTGTGCGTTTGGAAAGTACGCTCTACGCCTTCACCGTTCGATACTTTACGTACTGTGAACGCTGAATGCAGACCGCGGTTACGAACACGGATAACAACACCTTCAAACGCCTGAAGACGTTCGCGGTTACCCTCTTTTACTTTTACATTTACAACAACAGTGTCACCTGGTGCAAACTCAGGTAAATCTTGTTTCATCTGCTCTTCTTCAAGAGCCTTAATGATGCTTTGGCTAACTTTTGCCATTTTCGTATCTCCTATCCTAGGTAAACTGTACTTTATTCGCCGGATGATTGCTGCGCGATAAACTCGTTCAACAATGTTTCCTGCTCGTCAGTCAGAGCTAGGCTATGAATTAACTCTGGTCGTTGCAGCCAGGTTTTACCCAAAGACTGCTGTAAACGCCAGCGACGTATCTTTTCATGATCACCGCTTAATAAAACCGGCGGTACTTGCTGCTCATTATAAGTTTCCGGTCGAGTATAGTGAGGGCAATCCAGTAACCCGCTGGCAAAAGAGTCTTCTGCTGCTGAATCCTGGTGTCCCAATACTCCGGGAATTAACCGTGATACCGCGTCAATAAGCACCATTGCTGGCAACTCACCACCGCTTAATACGTAATCCCCTATCGACCATTCTGCATCAACGTATTGCTTAATAACACGTTCATCAATGCCTTCATAACGGCCAGCAATCAAAATCATTCGATCATTGCTGGAGAGCTGTTGCACTCCGCTGTGATCAAGTTTTTGCCCTTGCGGTGACAAATAAATAACAGGAGTATCCTCACCCAGGCTTTGTTTTGCTGCGTTGATAGCATCCACAAGTGGCTGCACCATCATCAACATACCCGGACCTCCGCCATAAGGCCTGTCATCAACAGTCCTGTGGCGATCATGAGTGAAATCACGCGGATTCCAAACACTCACTGTCAGCAAACCTTCCTTTATTGCTCTGCCGGTAACACCGTAATCGGTGACGGCCGAAAACATTTCAGGAAACAAACTGATGACGCCAACCTGCAATGGTTTGCTCATCAAAAATCCGATGGCCACTCAACCTGAATCTGTTTGGCTTCCTTATCAACCGCAGTGACATATTCACTTTGGATAAAAGGAATTAAACGTTCAGATTTCCCGAACCCATCGTTGCTGTTTGCTTTTACGACCAACACATCGTTCGATGCGGTGGGCATAATTTGTTCAACCACACCCATATCATAGCCGTTGCTGTTCACTACACGCATACCAATAAGATCGCGCCAGTAAAACTCGTCATCAGCTAATGCCGGTAACTCATCTGCAGTAATGCAAATATCCGCACCAGTAAGGCGTACAGCCTCCTCGCGATCGGATATGCCTTCTAACCTGGCGATAAGTCCGTTGTTGTGGCGACGCCACTCGACAACTTTCATTTCGCACTCAGTTTTCTGGCTGAGTAACCAAGGGCTGTATTCAAATATCGATTCTGGATCATCGGTAAATGACTGCACTTTCAACCAGCCTTTTACGCCATACACCGCACCGATGCGACCAACGACGATTTGCTCTGATTGCTGCATTAATTTACCTACCTGAATCTGTTAATGCTTACGCCGCAGCGCTTGCATCTTTAACTAATTTAGCAACACGATCAGATAACTGAGCGCCTTTGCTTACCCAATGCTCGATGCGGTCAACATCAACACGAAGTTTTTCTTCCTGACCACGAGCTACAGGGTTAAAAAATCCTACTTTCTCAATAAAACGACCGTCGCGAGCATTGCGACTGTCAGCAACTACCATTTGGTAGAAGGGGCGTTTTTTAGCGCCACCACGTTGTAAACGAATGGTTACCATTGCGTTCCTCAATATAACTGTTTTGTAAATGTAAAAAATAGCAAAGCCCTCCGACAGAGTCGGAAGGCTCGGCAATTCTACTGATTTTTACTGCAAATGCAAGCTTGACGCGCTTTTTCCTAGCGTCCGGGGAACATTCCTGGTGGCATCTTTCCGCCCATGCCGCGCATCATTTTCTGCATGCCGCCACCTTTCATTTTTTTCATCATTTTTTGCATTTGAGTAAACTGTTTAAGCAACTTGTTCACGTCCTGCACCTGAGTACCAGAACCGGTCGCTATACGGCGCTTACGCGAGCCCTTTATTACGTCGGGACGTAGCCGTTCTTTAGGGGTCATGGAGTTGATAATGGCTTCCATGCGCAAGGTCATTTTGTCGTCCATCTGACCTTTCATTTGCTCAGTCATTTTACCCATGCCCGGCATTTTGGTCATTAATCCCATCATGCCGCCCATTTCACGCATTTGTACGAGCTGATCACGAAAATCCTCCAGTGAGAACTGGCCTTTCTTCATGACTTTTTTCGCCACTCGCTCCGCTTTTTCTTTATCGACTTTTTGTTCTACTTCCTCAATCAGAGAAAGCATGTCGCCCATGCCAAGAATTCTGGAGGCTACGCGGTCAGGGTGAAAAGGCTCGAGCGCATCGTTTTTCTCACCAACACCCAGAAATTTAATAGGCTTACCGGTAATATGGCGAATAGACAGAGCCGCACCACCACGAGCATCACCATCGGTTTTCGTCAGAATAACACCCGTTAAAGGCAACGCTTCGCTGAATGCTTTGGCGGTATTTGCCGCATCCTGACCCGTCATAGCGTCAACGACAAATAGAGTTTCAACTGGGTTAATGGCCGAGTGCAGTTGCTGAATTTCCTGCATCATGTCTTCGTCAATAGCAAGACGACCGGCGGTATCCACTAACACCACATCAATAAATTGCTTACGCGCTTGTGCAATAGCGGCATTGGCAATATCAACTGGCTTCTGCTCAGTGGTGGAAGGGAAGAACTCCACCCCAACCTGCTCAGCAAGAGTTTCCAATTGCTTAATAGCCGCGGGACGATAAACGTCAGCACTGACCACCATGACTTTTTTCTTCTGGCGCTCAGTTAAATATTTAGCCAGCTTGCCCACACTGGTGGTTTTACCTGCACCTTGCAGACCTGCCATCAAAATAACAGCCGGCGGCTGGGTATTTAATTGCAGTGGCGCATTCGCCTCACCCATTGCCGCTTCCAGCTCAGACTGGACAATTTTGACAAAAACCTGACCCGGCGTCAGGCTTTTGTTGACCTCTGTACCCACCGCCCGTTCTTTAACTTTACTAATAAAGTCTTTGACCACAGGCAAGGCAACATCGGCCTCAAGCAACGCCATGCGAACTTCGCGCAACGTCTCTTTAATATTGTCTTCGGTCAGTCGGCCTCGGCCGCCAATAGAATGTAGCGTTTGCGACAAACGTTCCGATAAATTCTCAAACATGTCGATCGTCTCTTATATTGCGATTTCTGACGTTAATAGTAATGGGGACAGTATATCTGATTTGCAAGAAAGTTTCGCCCCGTAAGTATTGGGTTTAGCCGACTGACGTCGTATACTCAGGACACGAACAACAGGAATCAGGGAAGTCGAGCGCGTGATGCTCTCTTTATTGTTGCTAATCAGCTTATTGGGTTACAGTGCCAGCGCTTTTGTTATTCTACAAAATATATTAAAAAACAAAGTGCTTCACCCAGCTTATCAGATTGTACCAGCTGCTTTGGCGGTTGCTGCGCATGGCTGGCTCATTTTAATACAACTTTCTAACGATGATTTCGATCACATTAATATCTCATCCAGTCTGGCTATTGTCGCTTTTCTGATAGCCGCTTTAACCGTAGTGAAGAATAACCAGGCCAGTAACTTATTCCTGAAGCCGGTTATTTATCTATTTTCTGCTCTTACCACATTGTTACTTGTGTTCACTCCGGTTAACTGGGGTGCTGACATCAGCATTGGACACGGATTGGTTTTTCACATCACCTTGTCGCTGGTCGCCTATGGAATCTTGGCCTTAGCCACGCTTTACGCGTTACAAACCAGTTATTTAAACCGGGTATTAAAAAACCGCAAAGGCCATATTCTGCTGAGCAAACTGCCACCATTAATGACCGTCGAAAAATACTTCTTTAACCTTCTGGCGCTGGGCACTTTTGTGTTGTTTCTCGCTCTGGGCTCAGGTTTTCTTTTCCTCGATGACATGCTTGCTCAACAGCAGGCACACAAAACCATTTTAACCAGCGTCGCGGCCTTGCTTTATCTTTTGGCCGTTGTTCTGCACAGAACATCAGGCTTACGTGGGCGTATTATTGTGGTCATTACTGTACTTGCCAGCACCCTATTAACCTTAGGATATTTTGGCAGTCGGTTCGTGAAAGATTTTCTCTTATCCTGAATGACACTTGACTTCATAGCTGAGAACTCTACATTGTCACATTCACAGTATAATTAAGGAATAAACCGTTGGACGAGATATCAACGAGCATGTTGCTCGTGATTTTAGCCGTACTGTTATTTTTATCCGCATACTTCTCTGGCTCCGAAACTGGTATGATGTCTATCAACCGGTACCGTCTGCGCCATCTGGTACAAAACAATCATCCCGGAGCTAAGCGTGTCCAGTACCTGCTTGATCGTCCCGATCGGTTAATCGGCCTTATTCTTATTGGCAATAACCTGGTCAACATTGGCGCATCCGCTATCGCAACTATCCTTTGTCTGCGCTGGTTTGGTGACGCCGGAATTGTTATCGCTACTTTTGGTTTAACCTTAATTATTCTGATTTTTTCTGAAGTTACGCCGAAAACCATTGCAGCACTGCATCCGGAGCGCATTTCTTTTCCCAGCTCCTTAATTTTGATGCCTTTGCTGAAAGTCATGTACCCCATCGTTATTGGTATGAACTTCATCACCAATTCCTTTATGCGCATGCTGGGGGTTAACCCGAAACAGTCACAAATGGCTGACGCGTTAAGTTCCGACGAGTTACGCACAGTGGTTAACGAAGCCGGAAACTTAATTCCTACGTCGCACCAGGAAATGCTGGTCAGCATTCTGGATCTCGAAAAAGTTACGGTAGAAGACGTAATGGTGCCCCGTAATGAAATCGTGGGTATCGATATTAGTGACGACTGGAAATCTATCGTTAAACAACTGTCGAATGGCCAGCACACCCGCGTACTGCTTTATCGCAATGAAATAGATGATGCTATCGGCTTTTTGCATGCCCGCGATATTATGCGCCTAATGAGCAAGAACCAGTTTACCGCTGATAAATCCATATTAGTTCGCGCGGCAAGAGACAGCTACTTTATTCCCGAGGGCACACCACTGAATGTTCAACTGCTGAAATTCCAACGTCGTAAAGAACGTATCGGACTGGTTGTTGACGAATACGGCGACATTCAGGGGCTCGTTACTCTGGAAGATATTCTGGAAGAAATTGTTGGTGACTTCACGACTTCTATGGCGCCGGCCCCCAGTGAATCTGTCACACTGGAAACTGACGGCAGCTTTTTAGTTGACGGGTCAGCTAACTTGCGCGAATTAAACAAAGAAATGAATTGGGATTTTCCGACTGATGGTCCAAAAACCTTAAGCGGCCTTATTATTGAACAGTTCGGAGATATTCCTGATGCCCGGTTGTCGCTGCGTTTAGGCGGTTATCCGGTGGAGCTTGTTGAAATTGGTGACACCATGATAAAACAAATTAGAGTGTTTCCTGAGCTCTACCAAAAACCCGACAACCAAACCAATGACTAACCGAAGAATAGACGCCATAGCCAGCCGTGCTTTAAATCTTCCTCACACTTATTCAATTGCGCGGCGTATGTCATAGAGCGGCTTTTCACAACCCTGGATACTTTTACCAGCCAGGGTTTCTTTAAATAAGACTTACGCTGATAGCCCCCCCAACCTTCATGATAGTTAAGGTATTGTCCGTAAGCATCCCATTTAGATACCCCATTAATTTTATAGGTTTTTGCTATAAACCAACCCATAAAATCAATAGCATCTTCAAAATCATCACGGCTGGCCCAACCGTTACCAGTTTCACGCTGGTAATCTTCCCAAGTCATAGTTTTCGCTTGCGAGTAACCGTAAGCCGAACTCACCCGACCCCATGGAATAAAACCTAAAAGGTAGTCTCTGGGAGGCAAAGCATTATGCTTGAAGGAACTTTCCTGATACATCATCGCCATTGGTACATGAATAGGCACGCCCCAACGTTCACGCACATCGGCGGCCGCATGATACCAGTCACGGTGCTCTTCAAAAATATGACAGACATTTTCAGGGTTCGCCGGAGGTGGCGTTGCACAACCACTGAGCGTCGCTACAAATATAGCGCCTGCTAGTATCTTCGGCTGAATTGGGAAAAAAAGTTTTATCGCCATTGAACTTTATTCACTCGTTAAACTCTCAGTAATTGAACACATGTTGTAGCTGAGAAACGCATTCATGTTCATCCCCTGAACGTTTTATTTAACGCAGTCCAAATTTGGGCTGCGTTTTTTTATGTTTATCAGTCAGCTACCTGGCCAGAGCGTGCCGCCTGTTTGAAATAATTTTCCAGAAACGTATCAAAGTCAACGTTATTGTCTTGCTGATAACGTTCTTCAAACGCTTGCTCTGATTCGGCCGCCCATTTAACAAAATCATCTTGTTGATAGTAACTGAGCGACTCATTTTTTAATTGCTCGCGGTATTGCTTAGCTAACTGCATACCTAAATTGCTGTTATCCCGGTCTTCTTCTTTGAGCAATCGTAAAATTTGACCCGATAACGTACTTTCCGGATTTAATACCCACTCGTACAAATCCGCTAAATGATTCTGATAAACTTTATTGTCCGAACTGTTATCCAGTGCTTTTGCTATTGAAGAGAAATCTGCAAAAAGCTCTTCCAGCCAGTCGGCCATTAGGCGATCAATGCCATATTGCTGCAAGCTTAAGCGCGGGTCACGCCCATGCATAACCACTTTAGTAAAGTTATTATCGGCTTGCTGTTGTTGTTCCCAGCTCATTTCTTCGCTTGGTTGTAATAAGCAATGCAGAAGCATTAAGTCCAGAAAGTGCATTTGCTGCGCCGTGATACCCACATCACTAAACGGGTTCACGTCCAGCGCACGAATCTCTACGTACTCTACTCCGCCCCGCTCTAAAGCCTGACTCGGCGTTTCGCCATCGCGTGCTGTCTGTTTAGGACGAATTGGCGAATAAAACTCATTTTCTATCTGCAGAATATTATCGTTAAGCTGACGGTATTCGTCGCCTACTTTTACACCGATTTTCGAAAACTGCTGAGATGGCGTTGTAATTGCGCGACGCAGACCTGTCACATACTCATCCAATGAATTGTACGTAATTTCCAGCGTTGCCTGTTCTTTATTGGTATAACCTAAGTCGCTCATTCGCAACGAGGTACCGTAAGGCAAAAATACCGTGCCTTTACCTACCGTATCAAAATTCCATTTTTGCAGAATCTCTTCGTTTTTCGTCTGACTGAAAAACGATTTACACAAAGCGGGTGAAGCGCCAAACAAGTAAGGAATAACCCAGGCCACGCGCTTAAAGTTACGGATGAGAGCGAAATAGCGTTCCGTGCGGAAGCTCTGGTTATTACTGACGCCTTCAATCTCCGCTAATTCTTCCCACATCGCATCGGACACAGAAAAATTGTAATGCACCCCGGCAATAACCTGCATAGTGGCACCGTAGCGATATGTCAGACCACGCCGGTAAAGGCTTTTCATGCGTCCCGAGTGTGAGTCACCATACTTAGCGATACGAATATCGTCATCAGAACCAATGTAGCAAGGCATGCTCATTGGCCACAGCAACTCGTCATCAATGGCGTTATAAGCCACACGATGAATATCACGGAGTTGTGATAGCGTTGTGTCAATATCGGAGGCAACCGGAGTAATAAACTCAAGTAGGTTCTCTGAGTAATCGGTTGTAATGGTTGGATGCGTCAGAGTTTTTCCCAGTTCCTGAGGGTGGTCACCCGGCGCCAGCGTCCCATTTTCTTTTATCCGCAAAGCTTCACGTTCAATACCACGCTTAATGCCTTGCCAAACTGCTGTTTTACCCGATTGCTTAAGCTTTTCGATAACTGCTTGAAATGTTGCTTGCAAAAGACAACTCCATTCACTAAGACGGAAGGTTTTCTGCCGCTAAGCTTACTGGTAATTCGCTAAAAGGTCTATGGTTGTCACTCTTAATTTGGCCACATAACTTGGCGATTACGGCTCAACGTGGCAGACTAGCTGCTGTTTATATAACCTTTCGGTTACGGATCAACCATGAATTCATTCTGGACATTTTTACAGCTCATTTTTGTCATTCTTCAGGTAACCAGTCTTGCGTTATATGCCCTGTTACCTTCCCCCTGGAGTGACACTGTATTAGTCGCGATGATTCTGTTCAGTTTGATTATTGGCATTGTCATTTGGTGGTGGTCCCGGCGCAACGCACTGACAGCGCCTTTTCGGCAACCCTTTTTATCGTCCGATTCATTACAACTGTTTGAGCAAGTATTTAATGACCTGCCCACCCGGGTTTACTGGCGCGATCCTGAACTGAAACTGTTAGGCGGGAACCGTGCTTTTGCTAATGACTTTGGTATTGATCCTGAATCTTTAGCCGGTAAAGCGGATGCTGAAATCGACTCCCTTGCCAGTAATGACGTATTACTGGAGCGCGACAAAAAAACCTTTAGTCAGCAAGCTCCATCAGTTAATGCAGAAATCGAACTAAAAGTCAGCGGCAAGAGCCAGTGGGTCGAGCATTCCAGTGTTCCACTTTACGATGACGACCACAATATTATCGGCATTCTCGGCAGCTACTACGATATATCCGGCATTAAGTCGGTTGCTGAAGAAATGGAAAAAGCCAAAGAAACCGCCGAGCGCGCCAACCAGTCAAAAGGTGAATTTTTGGCGAATATGAGCCATGAAATTCGCACACCAATTAATGCTATTGTGGGTATGGCAAACCTCTGCCTGAAAACCGAGCTTACCCAAAAACAAAAACGCTATATCAAAGTCATCGACTCCTCTTCACAAGCGTTACTGGGCGTTATTAATGACATTCTCGATTTTTCTAAAATTGACGCGGGTAAGTTAACCGTCGAGCGCATTCCTTTCGACTTGCAGGACGTACTAACCTCTCTGGCGGATATGTTTGCGTACCGGGCTTACGATAAGGATCTCGAGTTTATTATTAACTTACCGGCGAATATACCCACGCGTTTAATTGGTGACCCGCTGCGCTTGAATCAGGTACTGGTTAACCTGATTAGTAATGCCATTAAATTTACCGAAGACGGTGAAATCAATGTTGCCGTTAATCTACTGGACAGTTCCCCGGACAATGTTTTGTTGCGGATATCGGTCACCGATACGGGTATTGGTATGGACGAAGAGCAGCGCGCCAACCTCTTTAAAGCCTTTACTCAGGCAGACACGTCTACAACCCGCAAGTATGGCGGTACTGGCCTTGGCTTAGCCATTTCCCGGCGTTTAATCTTATTAATGGGCGGTGATATCGGCGTAACCAGTGCTGCCGGTCAGGGCTCGACATTTTATATCGAAGTAGAACTACCATTACAGACAGAGCAGGACAACAGTCATCATCAGTATCTTTTGCAGAAACTTAAAGGTGTTCGAATTCTCGCTATTGATGACAACTTAAGTACCCGCGAAATGCTCTATGAAATGCTGCGCAGTTACCAGGTTGACGTAAAAGTCTGCCGCACCGCTGAACAGGCACTGCAAGTGTTTCAGCTGTCTGTCGAGGACAACAACCCTTATCAACTGGTTCTGGTTGACTGGCGTTTGCCGGGTATGGATGGTCTGGAATTTTGCCAGAAGATAACCGAGCGTTATGCAGAAGACATTCGTCCGAAAATGACTCTGGCGACGGGGTATTATGCTGAAGAATTATCAGAAAAAGCGAAACAAGCAGGCGTCAATGACATCATTTCAAAACCCTTTACCGCGTCGACATTAGGTAGAAGCCTGACCTCAACATTATTTCAGCGAGAGCTCTCCGATGCGGACGATGCTGACAGTGGTGACGGCATCCCGGAAAGTATTTTGCGAGCGCCTATTTTGGTGGTAGAGGACAATGAGATTAACCAACAAGTCGCCAGAGAAATTCTCTCAAGCCACAAGTTTAAAGTGGATATAGTGGAAAATGGGCAGCTAGCAGTAGAAGCCGTTCATAACAAAAATTATTCGCTGGTATTAATGGACATTCAAATGCCGGTCATGGACGGGCTGAAAGCGGCGCAAACAATCCGCGCCGACTTCAATTATCAGCAGCTTCCTATTCTGGCAATGACGGCCAATGCAATGAGTGGCGACGAGGAGCGTTCACTTGCCGCGGGTATGCAAGGACATATTGCTAAGCCAATTGATGAACAACAACTGATTAAAGCCATTATTAAATGGGCGGTCCCGGGTGACTACACCAATAACCAACAACCAGAAGTACCACCAGAATCCAAGCAGGATGAGGTTAATAAACCGCCGGTTCGTATTCCACAAGTGAAGGGAATTGAATTTGAAGCGGCATTAAAGCGTTTACAGTACAATGTTGAGCTATATCTGAAGTTAGTAGAGCAGCTATATGAAACCTACCAGGGTAGCGCCACTAAAGTCTCCGACTTTATTACCCGGGGGCAGCATGAAAGTGCGCGCCGCTATTTCCATTCATTGAAAGGAGCCGCTGCTAATCTTGGCTTTACTCAGTTACAAAGCAAAGCCGCCGACTTAGAGCAATTTATGGCAGAGGGTAATATTGATAAAGTTGCTGACCAGATCACTGAGCTGGAAAAACGTTTACGCTATGCGCATCAGGCGGCTGTAGACTTAGAAGCTATTCAACAACATCAGTCTTGAGGAATTACTATGACTCGATATTTTTTTATTATTCCGCTGCTGCTCAGCTTGTTTTGGCTGCTGTATTTACGAACAAATGGCTGGAGCATTAAACAGGGCTATAAAGGTTTTATTTATATTGCTGTATTCAGCGCTGTCATCGCCGCTTTTTACACGACGATGATGTTTGTTACCGGGCGTTAAACCAAAGCTAACAGAACGCCCGCAGCAACAGCTGAACCCAGTACCCCGGCTACATTCGGCCCCATCGCATGCATTAACAGGAAGTTTTGCTGATTAGCCTGTAAACCAACCTTATTAACTACCCTTGCTGCCATAGGCACAGCGGAAACTCCGGCAGCACCAATTAACGGGTTAATCGGGTCTTTGCTGAATTTACCCATCAATTTCGCCATTAAAATGCCGCTGGCGGTTCCAATGGAAAATGCAACAGCACCTAACACCAGAATGCCCAGCGTCTGGAAACTGAGGAACTGATCCGCCTGCAGTTTAGAACCCACAGCCAAACCGAGAAAGATGGTCACAATATTAATCAGCTCGTTCTGAGTGGTTTTAGTTAAGCGCTCCACCACGCCAGATTCACGCATTAAGTTACCCAGGCAGAACATGCCAACCAAAGGCGTTGCTGAAGGCAAAAACAACAACGTTAACCCCATAGCTATTAGCGGGAAGAAAAGCTTCTCACGACGAGCTACCGGTCGTAACTGCTCCATTTTAATCTCACGCTCGGCCTGAGTTGTCAGCAGTTTCATTATTGGCGGCTGGATAATAGGCACCAGCGCCATATAAGAATAAGCCGCAACAGCAATAGCGCCTAATAAATCCGGTGCTAGCTTCGACGCCAGGAAAATAGCCGTGGGACCATCAGCGCCGCCGATAATTGAAATCGCCGCCGCGTCGGACATCGAAAACTCAATACCCGGTATGCCATTCAGAGCAACAGCACCAAATAAGGTAGCAAAAATACCGAACTGAGCTGCCCCACCCAAAAACAGCATTTTAGGGTTTGCCAGCAAGGGGCCAAAATCGGTTAATGCGCCAACCCCCATAAAAATAAGCAATGGGAACATACCGGTGTCGATGCCAACGCTATACACGTAGTAAAGAACTCCCCCAGGCTCAGTGAAGCCACCTAAAGGGATATTTGCCAGTATTGCTCCAAAGCCAATAGGTAATAGTAATAAAGGTTCAAATTTCTTTGAGATTGCCAAATACAACAACAACCCACCCACCAGAATCATGCTGAACTGACCGAATGTCATTGCAGCAATACCAGTGGTTTCCCATAAAATCTGCAGCTTCTCCATATTAGCCTACCGTCACCAGAGCATCACCTACGGTCACTGCGTCACCTTCTTTTACATGAAGAGACTGAACGGTACCGTCTTTTGGTGCTTTAATATCGGTTTCCATTTTCATCGCTTCCATTACTAAGACAACGTCGCCGGCTTTAATTGCTGCACCTTCTTTGGCTACAACTTTAAAAATATTACCGGCTAATGGCGCTTTTATGGTTTCACCTTCACCTGAACCACCTGACGAGTCCTGCGATGGCTCCTGTGATGATTGTGAAGACTCTGTTGAGGACGATGACTTCACAGAATCGAGCTGACCTGTTGGGCCGACTTTTACATTATAACGCTTACCCTCAACCTCAACTTCGTATTGCTCAACATCTCCGGTTGCATTGGGAGCTGCCTGCTCTTTAGATTCCGTTTTCTCTTCAGGCTCTTCTCCGGGCACCGGCTCAAAAGCATCCGGATTATCACGGTTCTTCAGGAATTTAAGCCCAATTTGCGGAAACAGCGCATAAGTTAAGACATCATCAACAACATCGTCAGCTAAACGAATATCTTCATCTGTCGCTTTATCTTTTAGTTCTTTGGTCAGCGCATCCAGTTCGTTATCCAGTAAATCCGCCGGGCGACAAGTAATAGCCTCTTCACCGTCCAGAACACGCTTCTGCAGGTCTTTATTAACTTCTGCAGCAGTTGCTCCATATTCGCCTTTAAGAACCGCAGCGGTTTCTTTAGAGATATTCTCGTAACGTTCACCGCTCAACACGTTCAGAACCGCCTGGGTTCCTACAATTTGTGAGGTTGGCGTAACCAGAGGGATAAAACCAAGATCTTCACGTACCTTTGGAATTTCTTCTAAAACTTCATCGAATTTGTCCAGCGCGCCCTGCTCTTTTAATTGCCCTTCCATATTGGTCAGCATACCGCCCGGCACCTGCGCCAGAAGAATGCGCGCATCAACCCCTTTGAGAGACCCTTCAAACTTAGCGTATTTCTTACGCACGTCGCGGAAATAGCTGGCCACTTCAGCCAAGTCAGGTAGTGACAAGCCGGTGTCCCGATCACTGTCCTCAGTCATCGCAACCAGAGTTTCTGTTGGCGAGTGGCCGTAAGTCATGCTCATCGACGAAATAGCTGTATCCAGCATATCGATGCCAGCGTCAATTGATTTCTGATAAGTAGCAACGCTCAGGCCGGTTGTGGCATGACATTGCATTGCAATGGGCAGATCCGTATTTTTCTTTAACGCACTGACAAGTTCATACGCAAAATTCGGACGCAGTAAACCAGCCATATCTTTAATACAAATAGAATCACAACCTAAGTCTTCTAACTCCTGAGCCATATTCACCCAGGTATCCAGCGTATGCACCGGGCTAACTGTATAAGCAAGAGTACCCTGCGCATGACCATCAACGTCTTTTGCTGCTTTTATCGCTGTTTTTAAGTTACGAACGTCGTTCATAGCATCAAAAATACGGAAAACGTCAACACCATTTTCCTTTGCGCGTTCGACAAAACGTTTCACCACGTCATCGGCGTAATGCCTATATCCCAGCAGGTTTTGTCCGCGAAGCAGCATTTGCTGGCGAGTATTCGGCATGGCTTTTTTCAATTCGCGAATGCGTTCCCAGGGGTCTTCACCGAGATAGCGAATACAAGAATCAAAAGTCGCACCACCCCAGGATTCCATTGACCAGTAGCCGATACTGTCAAGCTTTTCAGCAATGGGAAGCATGTCGTCCAGGCGCATACGCGTTGCGAGTAGTGACTGATGTGCGTCACGAAGTACCAACTCTGTTAGTAACAGGGGTTTACTCATTATGATTTCTCCTTGTTATTCGCTGCTTTTTTACCTTGGCGGTAACTGTGTACCGCAGCAGAAATTGCAGCCAGTACCGCAGGAGTTTCGGCATCAGAGTTATTATCTTTGACTGATGGCTGGGTGCTGGCAACAGGCTCTGGTGTTGGGATCAAGCGTTTCATAACGCTCATGGCAACGACCAATAAGCAAAGAAAGATGATGACTGCGCCCATACCGACCAGCATGAGTTGCGCAGCTTGGCTGAGCAATTCTGACACGAAGCACTCCTGATTGGTTGCTAAGGTATTGTTATAAAATTATTAAATACCATGGTAGCAAGTCACGCAAGGAGATACAGCAGTAAATAGTGGGTATTCAGGATTTAAATGAGATTAAAAAATATTCAAAAGGATTAGTGTGCAAAGAAGATAATTAAGGGGATATAAAAAAGAATGGCGCGCTCGGGAGGACTCGAACCTCCAACCGCCTGGTTCGTAGCCAGGTACTCTATCCAGTTGAGCTACGAGCGCGTATTCAGGTTAGTAACAATATGGCGCGCTCGGGAGGATTCGAACCTCCGACCGCCTGGTTCGTAGCCAGGTACTCTATCCAGCTGAGCTACGAGCGCGTAATTGTTACTGTAAACGACTGGCGGAGAGGGAGGGATTCGAACCCTCGATAGGGCTACAAACCCTATACTCCCTTAGCAGGGGAGCGCCTTCAGCCACTCGGCCACCTCTCCAAATCGTTGTGGCGTGAATTCTAGCGATGTTGGCAATAATGTCAATCGCTTTTTTAAAAACTAGGGTTTAAGTGTGGGATAATTGACCATCTCGCGTGATTTTTCTTCAGAATGCTCAAAAACATAAAAAAAGACCGGCTTTCGCCGGTCTTTTCTAATCACTTATTCTTTATCTTGCTCATCGTCTTTTTCAGACTGAATGCGCATATATATTTCTTCGCGATGAACGGAAACGTCTTTCGGGGCATTAACACCAATACGTACTTGGTTTCCCTTAACGCCGAGAACGGTGACCGAAACATCATCACCTATCATTAATGTTTCACCTACACGGCGAGTTAAAATTAGCATAGATTGCTCCTTCAATACTGTTCCGATTCTTACCGCGAATATCGAACTTTTCCCTGAACTGGCGTAAGCAGTCTACCAACACTGAGAGTGATTACACTATAACGAAGCGCATATTTCTTCGTTGTGTTTTAATCGCTTACAGCGACAGCTAAAGCTGTTGCTGTAACCAAGTCGTCGCAGTAGCCAAAGCTTCATTTAACTGTTCCGGGAGTGAACCACCTGCCTGCGCCATGTCAGGACGACCTCCGCCCTTACCACCAACAACATTTGCAGCCTGATTCACGATATCTCCTGCTTTAACTTTAGACGTTAAATCGGTAGTAACGCCAGCAATTAAACTGACTTTATCACCGTTTGCAGTCCCCAATAATACGATACCTGAACCCATTTGGTTCTTCAGATCATCAACTAATCCACGCAAAGATTTCGGATCGGCCTGGTCTAGCTCCGCAATAATTGCTTTAACCCCATTAATATCAATAGCCTGAGCGATTAATCCACCACCGGCCTGCTGTGCCAGTTTTTGTTGCAGTTGCTCGTTCTTACGCTCTAATTCACGGAACTTATGCTGCAACTGCTGGACTTTATCGGCCACAGAGTTTGGTTCTGTTTTCAGCTCTCCGGCAATTTGCTGCAATACACTTTGCTGCTGTTGAGTATATCGTACGGCTGCTTCTCCGGTTACCACTTCAATACGACGCACACCCGAAGCAATACCACCCTCTGAGGTTATTCTGAATAAACCGATATCACCTGTAGCTTTGACATGGGTACCGCCACAAAGCTCCATGGAGAAATCGCCCATGCGTACAACTCGTACTTGCTCGTCATACTTTTCGCCGAACAAAGCCATTGCGCCCGCTTCTTTTGCTTCATCAATGGCCATAAGCTGTGTTTTTAGTAGCAGGTTAGCGCGAACTTGTGCATTTACTTCACGCTCTAATTGAGCCAACTGCTCAGTCGTCACTGGTTCAAAGTGCGAGAAATCAAAACGCATTTTGTCCGCTTCGACCAAAGATCCTTTTTGCGTGACGTGCTCGCCCAGCAAGTTTCTAAGTGCTGCATGCAGCAAATGCGTTGCAGAGTGGTTGCGTTTAATATTCTCACGACGCTCAGAATCAATTTCGGCTTTTACACTGTCGTTAAGCTTAACCGCAGCTTTCGCAACGCCGTGATGCGCTATCGCTTTGCCAATATACTGAGTGTCTGTCACTTCAAATGCTAGTCCGTTGGCAACCAAAACACCTTTGTCACCGATCTGGCCACCACTTTCTGCATAAAACGGCGTTTCTGATAAAACCACAATACCGTCTTCGCCCGCCTGCAATTGCTCTACTGGCTTACCATCTTTAAATAACTCGAGCACTTTTGCCTGCCCGGCAACGTCATCATAACCAGTAAATGCGGTTTTATTGTCAGACTTAAGCTGTTGATTATAATCCATGCCAAACTGAGAAGCCTGTTGAGCCCGCTGACGTTGCTCTGACATCGCCTGTTCGAAGCCTTGCTCATCAATTGTCAATTCCTGCTCACGGGCAATATCTGCGGTTAAATCAACCGGAAAGCCATAAGTGTCATAGAGTTTGAATACCACGTCACCCGGTATAACTTTACCTTTCAGCTCGGCAATTTCGTCTGACAGAATCACCAAGCCACGCTCCAGCGTGCGCGCAAACTGCTGCTCTTCCCGTTCCAGGGCGTCTTTAATAATTTGCTTTTTCTGCTCCAGCTCAGGATACGCTTCACCCATCTGGCGAGCCAATTCGTCTACCAAACGGAAAAAGAAGGTGTCTTTAGCGCCAAGTAAGTTCCCGTGCCGCACAGCTCTACGTATTATACGGCGCAGAACATAACCACGGCCTTCGTTTGATGGCATAACACCATCGGTAATCAAGAAGGAGCATGAACGAATGTGATCGGCGATAACGCGCAATGATTTATTGTCCAAGTCATCGGTGCCAATAATTTCAGCCGCCGCTTTAATCAGCGCCTGGAACAAATCAATTTCATAGTTACTGTGAACGTTTTGCATAATGGCAGAAATACGCTCCAGCCCCATGCCCGTATCAATAGAAGGATCGGGCAAAGGTTCCAGGGTACCGTCAGCCTGACGGTTATACTGCATAAAGACCAGGTTCCAGATTTCGATGTAACGATCACCGTCTTCTTCAGGGGTTCCCGGAGGACCGCCCCATACTTCTTCACCGTGGTCATAAAACACTTCAGAGCATGGACCACAAGGCCCGGTATCACCCATAGACCAGAAGTTATCTTTTTCACCAATGCGCGAAATACGGTCTTCCGGTACGCCAATGTCTTTGGCCCAGATGTCGTAGGCTTCGTCATCCTCAGTAAACACCGTAACCCAGAGCTTTTCCGCCGGCAGCTTCAACTCTTTGGTTAAAAAGTCCCAGGCATACTGAATGGCTTGTTTTTTAAAGTAGTCACCAAAACTGAAGTTACCCATCATTTCAAAGAAAGTATGATGACGGGCTGTGTACCCAACATTTTCTAAATCATTATGTTTACCACCGGCACGCAGACAACGCTGCGCCGACGTGGCTTTATCATAACGACGTTTATCAGTACCCAGGAAAACGTCTTTAAATGGAACCATACCTGCATTGGTAAATAACAAGGTGGGATCGTTACCGGGGATCATTGATGCTGAAGGAACTTTTTCGTGTCCTCGCTCAGCAAAGTAATTTAAAAATGCATCACGAATTTGGGCACTGTTCATGCTCATATTGAGTCCTACTTTTCTTAACTGAGTGACTTTAGGTCAATGTTTTAATGCTCTAAGACTATCACGAAGTAGCCGTCTAGCCTAGCGTCGTGGTCGATTGACGCAAGCGAAAATTTGCTCCGGTGTAAAGCCTCGCTGCTGCAAAAAGCGAACCTGCCGACTCCACTCTTTTTCGTCAGCCGGGTCCTCATCGCCAAACTTTTTCTGCTTCAGCTCTGCACACAATTCAAACCAGTCGACTTCCATGGATTCGAGCACGTCCTCAACAATTTCAGTAGCAACGCCTTTTTGCTGAGTGGCCTGCGCCATGATTTTTAATCGCCCCTGCTTTTGCCCTACTTTTTCACGAATAAAGCTACTGGCAAAGCGTTCATCACTCTGCCAGCCTTCCTGTTTAAGTTCGTCAACAACGCGGTTAACCATTTCTGCAGGCCATTGCTTCTGGATTAATTTACGCTTTAATTCAGTTCTGCTCTGCTCCCGCATTGCCAGCAACCGAAAAGCACTGTCACGCAGTGCTTTTTCGTCATACTCTGAACTTTCGTCCATGGTCTATACTCCAACACCTAACTATGGAATTTGGTCTAAGGATGCTTAATATGACTCAGAGTAATTCAAAATCAAGGTTTCTCTTCATTTGTCTTGCCTTTCTTACGGCAGGATTTACCACTTTCGCTCAAGCAGACGAGCGCACCTTATCAATATCCGGCAGCGGCAGTGTTTCTGCTATTCCGGATCAAATGTCACTGACTTTCTGGATAGAAGAACGCGGGAATAAACTCAGTTCACAAAAGTCGGTGGTTGATGACACCACCAACCGCTTAATTAAAGATTTGAATCGTAAAGGTGTAGAAGACAAAGATATTCGTTCTTACCAATTACAAATTTATCCCCGCTACGAACAAAACGATGACGGGAAAACAGAGCAAGATGGCTTTGTGGTTCAACGCGAAGTTCAGGTCACTTTGTTAGAGCCTGAGAACTACGACAGTATTATAGACTTGGCGCTAGCGCGCGGAGTCACTCGTGTTGGCCAGGTCAAGTTTGAAATTAGTGATCAGCAGGGTTTGTATCAACAAGCATTGATTAACGCTTATGAACAAGCAAAAAATAAAGCCGAGCGTTTGGCTACGGCTGCAGGTCTCGAGCTGACGGGAACATTAAGTATAGCGGAACGTTCTATGTCACGGCCGGTAGTTATGCAAATGGCAGAAATGAGCAGCCGCTCAGATAAAGTGTCACTGCCTGGTCAGCAAACCATTGAAGCACAAGTAGAGGTTATATTCTCAACCAAAACTCAGTCGGGCTCTGACAATTAAATCGTTGCTATGTTGAATACTCGGAGTAAAATGGCTCAATATCTAACAATTTTGTAACAGAAAGAGTCATTTTGTTCCTAAAAATTCAAAGTCTTTTATTTATCACCTTACTCGCTGTCACTTCATTAGTTTCAGCTCAGGAGTGGCAGCAGCAACGTGTTGATGCCAGCAGTAATCCAGATGCCTGGATCAAAAAGACTTCTGAATTGATAGAACAGTACGATAACCAGCGCCAGTTTGAAGAACTGGCAATGGCTTACGCACTGCAAGTTGAAGCTTACCGATATTCCGGCCATGAGAGTAAAGCACATGCAGCCATAGATGAGGGCTTACGCTTTGCTGAATTGGCCAACTCAAAAATTGCAAAAACTCTGCTGAGAATTAACCAAACTTGGTATTTCTTACAAAGAGGTCAACTTCGCCAGGCCAACACCAGCATTATCTATGCAATAGAAAACGCTAAAGCGTCAGGTAATAAAGATTTACAGATAGAAGCAGACATACTTCATGCGCAAGTGATGCAGAATACAGGGGATATAGCCCATGCACTGCAAACTCTGGAGCAGCTCAATCGTAATGCCTACACGGCACACCCCAGGTTGCAGGTAGAATTTCACGCTTTAATTGGTTCTATTTATCTTGATGTTGGGGCAAACGATATTGGCTTAGAACACATTCAGGATGCACTCGACATCAGCAGAGACCATTTAGGTCAATGGGATGTCTCTGTACTCGAGTACAATTTAGCCACTGCTTATCAAGCAGCCGGAAATAATGAAAAAGCCAGACAGCATTTCGAGACGGCTTTAGAAATCAGTAAAGCCATTAACGATGATCTTGGCGTCGCTTACGCCCTCTTCCAAATGGCCTCAATTGATGTCAAAAACGAAAATTATCAACAGGCCTTAGAACGTCTCAACAGAGCTATGCCGCAATTTAAGTCGGCCGGCGCACACCCTATGGAAGCACAGAGCCGGCTAGCCATGGTTTCAGCTTATTTAGGTACTAACCAACTTGAAAATGCACTTGTTCAGCTAGAAGCCTCCAGCTCGGTTATTAACACACTGACCGATAATCAGCTATATCAAACCCTTAATGAGCGTTGGTCTGAGTATTATCAAAGTATAGAAAATTATGAATCAGCTCTGGAGCGTTACAAGACTTCTGTCAATTATATGCAGAAAGTGCGGGAGCAAACTCAGGACAAGCAAGTACAGGAAATTATGGTGCGCCTGGAAATTAAAGAGCAGGAGACCACCAATGAGTTACTTAAAAAAGAAAATCAGTTACAACAGTTAGAACTGCAGGAGCAGCAAACCTCATATTACCTGCTGGTGTGGATTATTATTTCTGGCCTTTTGGTGGTTATTATTGTTTCGGCTTTCCTCTATCAACAATGGCGGGCTCGTAAAAACTTCGCCGAATTGGCATTAAAAGACGACTTAACTAACGCGCCGAATCGACGGGCCATTGTCCGTATTTGCAAAAAAGGTCTGGAGCAAGCTCGTGAACAGCAGCGTCAGTTAGCCTTGGCCGTAGTCGACTTCGATTACTTTAAGGCAATAAATGATCAGTTCGGTCACGACGTTGGTGACCGCGTTTTACAACGTTTTGCAGAAGTTGCCAAACTCAGTCTGCGTGATCAGGACAACTTTGGTCGCCTGGGAGGTGAAGAGTGGCTGCTGGTATTTTTCGATGTCAGCAAAGAGGACGCAAAGAACATCTTTGAGCGTATTACCGAGGAAATGAACAGCAAGCCCATTAGCGGTTTGCCGGAAGACTACCGCATTACCTTCAGCATGGGCTTTACCAACGCTCACCCGGAAGATAGCTTTGATTCTCTTTATAAACGTGCGGATGATGTTTTGTTCGAAGCTAAGGATAAAGGCCGGGAGCGCCTAATCATCACTGATTAAAGCTCATCAGCCTTAAACTCAGGCAAATTATGACTGATACAATGCAAACCTCCGCCCCCTAAGACAAATTCACGTGCGTCAACGGCAATAACTTTGCGCTCAGGAAGAGCTTCGCGAACAGTCAGTAAGGCTTGCCCGTCTGTGGCTAAACCAAATTGAGGTACCGCAACCAGCTTACTCGTTTGCAAAACATTCACATAACTGCACAGTAAAGGCAGTTCAACGGTACGTTTTAAACTTGACGCTGTAAGCTCAACTTCCTCTCTTTCTTCACTAGCAGGCAGTTGTGGAGGTGGCAAAGGTAACGGAATGGTTTGAATATAAGCAGGCAGTTTATCCAGTTGTTTTTTAAGCGCCTGGCAGGTTTTATAATCAGGATGCGCTGTATTATCGGTGGCCGCATACAGCAAAGTATTAGCGTCAACGAATAACGCCATATTATCAATATGTCCGCCCGTTTCATCAGCAACCAAGGCACCATCAAAAAAATGTAAACGCTGCCCGGGCAAAAGCTGGGCTAATAAAGACGTCATCTGCTGCTCTGTCATTGCCGGATTTCGCTGCTTAATACAGGCCAGGCCAATTAGCCAATCACCCTGACCGTTGTGCGTAAAAGCGCCGCCTTCCGCAATAAGCAGGCTATTTGTTAATGGGCTTTTCAAGCGAGAACACAGACTCTGACTAAAAACTTTATCAGCAGCAATATCGTTCTGGACACCACCCCAGCCATCAAAATCAAAAGACAATGCCGCCAGCTGGCCGTCGCTATTTAACTGCCACAGTGGCGTAGTATCGCGTAGCCAGATATCGTCATAATCAATTTCAATGCGCTGAACGGATTTAAGTGCCTCGGGTACACTGTCGCTTATGCTCGCAGGAACAACAAGCGAAACCGGCGTGTTAGCAGACAATTGTTTTATTAGCTTTATGAGAGCGTCACGAGCTGGTTCAGCGTGCTTACGCCAGACATCACTCCGGTATGGCCAGGCCAGCAACAAGCGCTGGTTTTCCATAAAATCAGGTAACCAGCACGCAGTCGTGGTCACTTACTTACCCCGTCGTTTACTCTGCTTTTTATCCAGTCTGTGACGGGCGGTGGCTTTACGAATTTTCGCAAAGCGACGCTGTTTAGACTCTTCATGACGAGGGTCGAGAAACGACTCTTTTTCCGCCGGTAAGTTAACCTGAGCTCTTAACGCATTGACCTGAGGCAATGACATTTCCGCCCAGCCACCTTGCGGCAAGCCGGGTTCCAGAGGAATATCGCCATAGCGAACACGGATAAGACGACTCACCTGCACTTCCTGCGATTCCCACAAGCGACGAACTTCACGATTACGCCCTTCACTGATGGTTACATGGAACCAGCGATTCATACCATCACCACCGGCAGGCTTTATGCTATTGAAATGCGCAGGGCCATCTTCCAGTTGCACACCTTTTCTCAAGCGTTGCATCATGGCTTCATCCACGTCGCCAAAAACCCGTACCGCGTATTCACGTTCAACCTGCTGGCTGGGGTGCATCAGACGATTAGCAAGTTCACCGTCAGTAGTGAACAACAACAGACCCGAGGTATTCACATCAAGCCGCCCCACAGCGACCCAACGCGCACCGCTCATTCTTGGCAAGCGGTCATAAACGGTCGGTCGTCCTTCCGGATCCTTGCGCGTACACAACTCACCCTCGGGCTTGTGATAAATCAGAACTCGGCAAATGACCTCTTCTTCAGGTTTAATCTGAACTTCGTGGCCATCAATGCGTACTTTTGCGTCGGCATCAATACGCTCACCCAATTGTGCTACTTTGCCGTTCACACGAATTCGTCCGGCTGAAATTTTTGTTTCAATTTCGCGGCGTGAACCATGTCCAGATCGGGCTAAAACCTTTTGTAATTTCTCGGTCATTACGAATCATCTCTCTCGTTAGTCGCTGTCTCAGCGGTACGTTCATCATCTTCATTAAGTGTGTCGATATCAGGCAATTCTGATAAGTCACTTAAATTAAAATCATCTAAAAAATCGTTAGTGCTGGCATAAAGCTGGGGTCTTCCCGGCACCTCTTTGTGCCCGACAACCTTAACCCAGCCTCGTTCCTGCAATGTTTTCATTATTTGGCTACTGACACTGACACCACGTATTTGTTCAATTTCGCCACGCGTAATGGGCTGCCGGTAAACAATTAACGCCAAAGTTTCCAGCAACGCGTTTGAGTAACGAGGCGGTTTTTCCTGCCAAAGGCCTGCTAACCTCTGCCCCAGCTCTGCCCGGGTTTGAAAACGGTAACCGGAAGCCACTTTTACCAACTCAATACCACGTTCCTGGTAGTCTGACTGCAACTCTTTAAGTTGCTGCCTTATAGCCGCCAGCGAGGCCTCGCCTTCATTCAGCAACAGCTGATACAGCTGCTCAGCCGATAACGGCTGCGGATGCGCAAACAAGGCCGCTTCAATAAGTTGTTTAAGCTGTAACGGATTCATCTTGATTGTGCTGTCTCAAACTCAGGCGAATATCACTCATCGGCTCTACTTGTGACAATTCTACCATTGATTCTTTCACAAGTTCCAAAATTGCTAAAAAACTGACCACAGCTCCGGCGCGACCTTCTTTTCGGGTAAAGAGCTGGCTAAAAGAAACGTACTTTTTATGGCTCAACAACTCCAGTACCTGACTCATCCGCGCTCGTGTCGATAGTTGCTCGCGCTTTATCTGATGGTGAGCTTTTAACTCCACTTGTTGTAACACACGACTAAAAGCAAGAGTTAAGTCTTCAAGAGTAACTTCCGGAGGTGCAGCTGTTAACCACTCGCGTGCATTACTGCCGACTTCACTCAATAACATGTCCCGCCCCACCTGCGGTTGCTGATCAATATATTCAGCACCCTGGCGTATCGCTTCGTATTCCTGCAGACGCCGTATGAGCTCCGCTCTAGGGTCTTCTTCCTCATCCTCTTCCTGAGGCGGTTTCGGCAACAGCAAACGGCTTTTTATTTCGGCAAGAATGGCCGCCATCACTAAATAATCGGCGGCAAGCTCCAGCTTCAGCTCTTGCATCATATCCACATACTCAACGTATTGCCGGGTAATAGCCAGAATAGGCATGTCCACAATATCGAGCTTTTGTTTGCGAATTAAATACAACAAAAGATCCATCGGACCACTGAAAGTGTCGAGTATAACTTCCAGCGCATCCGGTGGTATATAGAGGTCTTCAGGCTTTTCTATAACCGGTTCGCCGCGAACAAAGCCTAAAGGCAGTGACTGTTGTTCCGCCATAATTAAACCGAGTGCCTGTTTAAATGACTAAAAATCAAAAGGCTCTACGTCCCCGGAACCTTCGCGACGAATGGTCGGTGCTCCCTCAGATAAATCCACAACCGTGGTTGGTTCTTCACCTTTATGGCCGCCATCAATAATTAAATCCACCAGCTTTTCCAGCTTATCCCGAATCTCTTCCGGATCAGATTCAGCCAGCATTCCTTCGCCAAGGATCAAGCTGGTCGACATTAATGGCTCATTTAACTCTTCCAGCAGAGCCATCGCAATACGATTGGTCGGAACCCGTATACCGATAGTTTTACGTTTGGGGTTTAACAGCCGCTTGGGAACCTCTTTCGTTCCTTTCAGAATAAAAGTGTAAGGTCCGGGAGTGTTATTTTTCAGCAACCGAAAGGCATCGTTATCAACCCGCGCATAAGTCGCAAGCTCAGATAAATCACGGCACATTAGAGTAAAGTTGTGCTCTTTGTCTATTTCACGGATCTGACAAATACGGTCAGCCGCTGCTTTATCACCAATTTGACAACCAATGGCATAACCCGAGTCGGTAGGATAAACCACCACCCCACTTTTACGAATAATTTGAACCGACTGCTGAATTAAACGTGCTTGAGGATTTTCCGGATGAATTTCAAAATATTGACTCATAATATCACCTCAATCCTTCTACTGTGACCAATGCTCCCATATTGGCACACAGTCCGCTGGCAGACAAAGATTTTTACCCAATTCGCGCCAATTCCCCGGATAGTGAAAATCCGACCCCTGCGAGGCTAACAGGCCATATTCCTGGCTCATTTTCGCCAGGGCATCACGGTGACCGGGAGACTGCTGACACAAACTGACTTCCATGGCATCGAGCCCCCACTCTTTACCCTGTATTAAAAGCTTGCGCAGCCATTTATTCGACATTTTGTAACCGTGAGGATGCGCCAGTACCGCCTTCCCCCCGGCGCTGTGGATGGCTTCTATCGCGGTGGAAATATCGCACCATTCGGGATTGACATAGGCGCTGTTACCTTTGCCAATATAGCGATCGAAAGCTTTCTGTGGGTTACTGACGATACCTTTCCGTACCATAGCGTCAGCAATGTGCTTACGTGTTGGCAACCCCTCCGTTTGGCACTCATCTGCCGATAAACTAACACCGCGCTGGTATAACTTTTCCAGCATCGCATCGAATCTATCATAGCGACGTTGCTGTTGTTGGCTCAGTAAAGCCTTTAAAGGTTCCGCCCTAGGGTCAATATTAAGTCCAACAATATGAATTTCAAAGCTGTGCCAACGACAACTAATTTCAACACCGTTCACCAGCTCAATCGGCAAGTTCTCATGTTTGATGAGACGACTCGCTTCTGCCAGCCCGTCAACGCAATCATGATCGGTTATCGCCAGTACATCGACGTTTTGCTCGCAGGCGCGCATCACAAGCTCTGAAACTGACAAAGAGCCATCAGAACAGGTGCTGTGACAATGTAAGTCGTAAACTGGCATTAAATCTCCGCCGCCAGTTCTGTACCCTGACGAATCGCGCGTTTAGCGTCGAGTTCAGCAGCAACATCAGCGCCACCAATTAGGTGCACAGTCTGGCCGGCCGACTGCAACGCGTCGTGCAAGGAGCGTTGCGGTACCTGCCCCGCACAAATAATAACGTTATCAACTTCCAGCAATTGTTTTTCACCTTCACGTTCTATTTCAATACCTTCTGGCACAATACGATGATAGGTCACCCCATTCCACATATTCACAGACTTACTTTTTAGTTCGTTACGATGAACCCAGCCAGAGGTTTTGCCTAAGCCTTTACCGACTTTGCTCTCTTTTCGCTGAAGCAACCAAACCTGGCGCAGACTTTGCTCTGGCTGCTGCGGTTTCAGACCGCCGCGATCACTGTAGCCTTTATCAATACCCCAACGCTCTGACCACTCTGGTTCATCCAGTGTCAGTGACTTTTCGGTAGTCAGGTATTCGGATACATCAAAACCAATACCACCGGCACCAATCACAGCCACTTTTTTACCCACAGCTTTGTGATCACGTAAAACATCTAAGTAACCCAGCACATGCGGCAAATCAACACCCGGAATATCAACCTGACGAGGACTGACGCCGGTTGCCAGAACCACATCATCGTATTTTTCTGCCAGCAACCCTTCGCAAGTCTGCTCTTTTCCAAGCTTCAAATTTACCCCAGTGTCTTCAATGCGGTACTTAAAGTAGCGCAGGGTTTCATAAAACTCTTCTTTACCCGGAATCTGTTTAGCGTAGTTAAACTGACCGCCAATTTCTTCGGACTTATCGTACAAATCGACCTGGTGACCGCGCTCTGCAGCATTACAGGCAAAGGCTAACCCTGCCGGGCCAGAACCAATGACCGCAATGCGCTTTTTCTGCTCAGCCGGCTTCATTACCAACTCCTGCTCAAAGCAGGCTCGGGGGTTAACTAAACAAGACGCCCTTTTATTCTCAAACACATGGTCCAGACAGGCCTGATTACAGGCAATACAGGTATTAATACGTTCAGACTGACCTTGTTCCGCCTTTTTCACAAACTCCGGGTCAGCCAGTAGCGGTCGCGCCATGGACACCATATCCGCCTGGTTGCTTTCTAAAATATGCTCGGCAATTTCCGGCGTATTGATACGGTTAACGGCAACCACAGGAACCGATAACTCCCGGCGCACGCGCTCAGTTATCCAACTAAAGGCGCCACGTGGTACCGAGGTGACAATGGTCGGTACCCGGGCTTCGTGCCAACCAATACCCGTATTAATAATAGTAACGCCTGCTTGCTCCAGCAGTTTACCTAGTTGCAGAACTTCATCCAGCTGATGACCGTCTTCAACTAAGTCCAGCATCGACAAACGGAAAATAATAATCGATTTTTCACCCACAGCCGCGCGCACAGCTTTGACAATTTCCAGTGGAAAACGCATACGATTTTCGAAGCTGCCGCCCCAGTTATCATCACGCTTATTTGTTCTTGGACACAAAAACTGGTTAATTAAATAACCTTCCGAGCCCATGATTTCCACACCATCATAGCCAGCCCTCTGCGCCAGCTTTGCGCCGCGGGCATAATGCTTGATGGTGTTTTTAATCTGGCGCTCCGACATGGCTTTTGGCTTGAACGGGTTTATCGGGGCTTTTATGGCGCTGGGAGCCAAAGAAAACGGATGATAACTGTAACGCCCGGCATGCAAAAGCTGCAGGCATATTTTACTGCCATATTTGTGAACGGCGTCGGTTACCTGACGATGTTTTCCCACGTGCCAGGGCTTGGACATTTCACTGCCAAAAGGCGCCAGACGCCCACGAAAGTTAGGGCTGATACCGCCGGTGACAATAAGACCGACACCACCTTTGGCGCGCTCTTCATAAAAGCTGGCTAATTTACTAAAGCCATTTTTTTCTTCTTCCAGGCCTGTATGCATTGAGCCCATTAAGACTCGGTTCTTCAATGTCGTAAAACCAAGGTCCAGGGGTTTCAGTAAATTTGGGTATGATTTTTCCACGCCAACCTCTTATTTTAAACGGGTGTTTAATTTTTCTAACTTTACTGCTTAAACCCGTTTAACTCAAGCTCAGAACGCCATTGCTTCACGCAATAAAAACCGCGAAAGCGCCATGCTATCGACTTGTACGTTCGGGTTTCCGTTGCGCACTTGTTTCGAGACCTGCTCAAAAATCGGCCACAGCAGTTCCTGTACCTGATCATTCGCGTCTTGCATTGACTGCAGGTCTTTCAATTTAAGCTGGTCAACATGCACACTTAAAATTGGCTCACCTTTATCAAATAAGTTAATGGTAACGTCTTCCATCAACCACTCATCAACCCGCCAATTTAAAGGCACCGAATTCACCTTTTGAACTTTAACACCACTCATTTGCTTTAGAAATTCATGCAAGTTTGAGCGCCCGGTATCGTAATATGCGACGGTTAATTGAGCTCCGGACATCTCAATTTTTGAAATATCCACACGGCTGCTGCCAAGCGCCTGCCAATCACCAGTTAGCATTAATTGCTTAGCCAGCAGAAGTTGATTTTCAGGCTCCGACAAGGCTTTAACCCGGGTCGCAAAACGAACATTATTTGCGGTCAGACCATCGGTTAACGAGTTAACCTCAAGTTCGCCTACTTCCAGGTCCGCATTTAACTGCTCCGAAGCCATTGTCTGTAACCCCTCTTTCATCGCATCAGACAGATTCTGAGCCGCAACTGAGAAGCTCAGCAGGGGTAAGAACAACCAAAAAGCCGCCCGCGTTATATTTGTAAATTTCATTGATGACCTCATTTAAATCGGCTCCAGTCGCAGGAATAAACCCAATAATCGCATAACCTTTGACTCTTTAAAGTAATTATTTGTTAATCTGAGGCAAGATTATAAAAACGGAGAACAATATTATGCGAAAGAGTCTCGCTTTAGTTGCCTCTTTATCTCTAATGGGCTGCTCAGTCATTTCTGCCCCCGTTATTGCAGAAGAAGCACCGAATAACCACAAGCGCATGCTGCCAGTCGACACCGAAGTCGTTACCGAACACAGCGTAGAAATTAATGGCGAAACTGTGGATTACACAGCCACCGCCGGTACTCAGCCAGTGTGGGATGATGAAGGTAATCCGACCGCATCACTATTTTACACCTATTATGAACGTCAGGACGTTGATAACCGCGAATCTCGTCCGGTTGTATACTCCTTTAACGGCGGTCCAGGTTCGGCATCGGTCTGGATGCATATTGCTTACACCGGTCCAAAAGTGCTAAACCTGAGCGACGAAGGTTACCCAGTTCAGCCTTATGGCGTGCAGGACAACCCGCACTCCATTCTCGATGTTGCTGACATTGTCTTTATTAACCCGGTTAACACCGGCTATTCGCGCGTACTGCCAAATGAAGAAGGTGAAATGCCTTCGCGTGCAGAACAAAAAGAGAAATTCTTCGGCGTAAACTCCGACGTTAAATATCTGGCGGAGTGGATGAATACCTTTACCTCGCGCATGAATCGTTGGCAGTCACCTAAGTACTTAATTGGCGAAAGCTATGGTACAACACGGGTTTCAGGTCTTGCACTAGAACTGCAGAATAGCCAGTGGATGTACCTAAACGGCGTAATTCTGGTGTCACCAACCGATATTGGCATTGACCGTGACGGCCCCGTCAAGCAAGCGAACCAGTTACCTTACTTTGCGGCAGCCGCCTGGTATCACGACGCACTGCCAGAAGCTTTACAGAGTAAAGATTTAGACGAGTTATTACCTGAAGTGGAGCGTTTCACTTTGGATCAATACCTACCTGCATTAGCCAAAGGCGCCATGCTTACGGAAAGCGAGCGCGAGCAAATGGCAGAGCAAGTGGCGAAATACTCTGGGCTATCTAAGCAGGCAGTACTGGATAACAACCTGGCACCGAGCACCTGGTACTTCTGGAAGGAGTTACTGCGTGACCGTGACCGTACCATTGGCCGTTTAGACTCGCGCTACCTTGGACTTGATGAAAAGCGCGCTGGTGACCGTCCGGACTTTAACGCCGAACTGACTTCATGGTTACACTCGTTCACGCCAGCCATTAACTACTACCTGCGTGAAGAATTAAACTTTGTGACCGACATTAAATACAACATGTTTGGCCCAGTTCACCCGTGGGATCGTACGAACAACAACACCGGTAAGCAACTGCGCCAGGCCATGGCACAAAACCCTTACCTGAACGTGTTAGTACAGTCAGGTTACTTTGACGGTGCAACCAACTATTTCGACGCGAAGTACACAACCTGGCATTTGGATCCAAGTACTCAGATGACTGATCGCATTGACTTTAAAGGCTACCGTAGCGGTCATATGATGTATCTGCGTCGTGCTGACCTGGAGAAGGCGAATGATGATTTACGCGAGTTTATTCGTAAGTCTGATTCAAAAGGCAAACCGGCAGAATATAAATAGAAAGTATAAACTGAAAGAAAAACAACTATTGACAGACTTTCGCGCAAGCGTTAGTTTGTCAGCATTAAATTGAATTAAGAGAGCTATACAACTTATGTTTTTACGCACAACAACACAACATTGGTGGTGGCACTTCCCAAACGAGCGGGTGGTGTAGTTGTGCGTGTAACGTAAATAGCTTCACTTTGAGAAACCCGCTCCTTTGAGCGGGTTTTTTATTGCCGTTTCACTGGAGCAGGTTTGAACAACAACAAGAGAATACGAGGTCTGAGGTGAAAAACCTGACAACTGAACAAAACGGCAATTTAGAAACACTACGAGTGTCGCTGCCCTATCAGGCGGAGCCACTAAAAGTATTTCAGAATACTTGCAGCACACAAGGTGAACATTTACTGCTGGACTCAGCTGATATCGGCACCAAGCAACAAGTAAAGAGCTTGCTACTGATTGATGCGGCGTTACGAATTACCTGTAACGACCAGCAAGTCACTATTATTGCCCTAACCGATAACGGTGCTGTTCTGCTCAGCTGGATTGAAGAGCAGCTCAAAGATAGTGCCGCCATTGAAAGAACGCCTGAACAACTGAGGTTAACTTTCAGTGCAGCAAATCCACCGATTGACGAAGACTCCCGCTTACGTCAAATCAGTAACATGGAGCCGCTGCGAGTACTCCAACAAAAGCTCAATAAAGCCAACAAAACAGCAAAACAGCATCCGTTCTCGGTTTTCCTCGGTGGTGCTTTTGCCTATGACTTCGTCGCCAGCTACGAGCAACTACCGCAAGTTGATGAAGGCGAGAACAACTGCCCTGACTATGTCTTTTACCTGGCGGAGACCTTGCTAATTATTGATCACCAACAGCAAACCACTGAGCTGCTTGGCAGTGTATTCAGCGGTAAAGGCCACGACCAACGTTATCAAGCTATGAGCCAGCGTATAGGAGAACTGGCCGCACGTTGTCAGCTACCGGCAATAGAACCTCAGCCTCAAACGGTTGATGTACAAGTAACGGCCACGCCCTCAGCGGAAGAATTTGCACGCATTGTGACCCGGCTAAAAGAAAACATTGTCGCGGGTGACATTTTTCAGGTTGTGCCGTCCCGGCGTTTTAAAATGCCCTGCCCTGACCCGTTAGCCGCTTATCAGCAATTGAAAAAGAACAACCCCTCGCCCTATATGTTTTTTATGAGTCATCCGGACTTTTGTCTGTTCGGTGCTTCGCCTGAATCTGCATTGAAATACCAGCAGGACATCAATCAGGTAGAGCTTTATCCTATTGCCGGCACTCGCCCCCGCGGTAAGAGCGCCGACGGCAGTATTAACCCAGACCTCGACAGCCGCATGGAACTCGAGCTGCGCCTGGACCAAAAAGAACTGGCAGAACACTTAATGCTGGTTGATTTAGCCCGCAACGACTTAGCCCGTATTAGCGAAACTGGCACTCGCTACGTTGCCGATCTACTTCAGGTTGACCGCTATTCCCACGTCATGCACCTGGTGTCACGTGTGGTAGCAAAACTGCGGGACGATTGCGATGCCCTTCACGCTTACCGTGCCTGCATGAACATGGGGACTCTGGTTGGTGCGCCGAAGGTAAGCGCTGCAACGCTTATTCGTCAGGTTGAAAAGCAACGCCGCGGCAGCTACGGCGGCGCTGTTGGGTATCTGGCCGGGAATGGCGACATGGATACCTGTATTGTTATTCGCTCCGCTTTTGTTAAGAACAACGAAGCCATAGTGCAAGCCGGTGCTGGCGTGGTGCATGACTCAGACCCGACCAGTGAAGTAGCTGAAACCGAAAACAAAGCTAAGGCCGTTATCCTGGCAATTCAGCAGGCTCACACTTTATCTGACCAGGAGGCGCTATAATGACTCAGTCAGCTCGTATCGTACTGATAGATAACGTCGACTCGTTCTCTTACAACCTGGTGGATGAGTTGCGCCAGTTAGGCTTTCCGCTGGTCGTTTATCGTAACCAGCTGGCAGCAGCCGATGTGATTGAACAGCTGGAAAGTTACAGTGGCCCTCAATTGGTCTGCTTGTCACCCGGCCCCGGGCACCCGGCAAACGCCGGCAACCTGATGGAAGTGATCCAATACTGCAGTGGTCGCATACCCATGCTGGGTATTTGTCTGGGCTTTCAGGCGCTAATTGAACACGCCGGTGGCCGCGTGGATACCTGCGGTGAGATTGTTCATGGCAAAACCGCAAAAATAGACACCGTGCCACACCCGGTGTTTGTCAGCGCGACAGACAACAACCAATGCGTTGTGGCTCGTTACCACTCGCTTAGCGGTTATGACCTGCCCTCTGCAGTGAGCATAATTGCTAGCTTGGATGGCCCTGACGGCAGTATTCCTATGGCTGCTGAATTCTTCGGTAAAGAAGAAAACAACACCAATGCCATTGGTTTTCAGTTTCACCCTGAATCGCTTCTAACGCCAAAGGGAAAGCAATTACTTAGCAACAGTATTCAGTATTTATTAACAGGAGCAAAGCCATGAAAGCCCTACAAACTCTGATGTCTGGTGAGGCTCTGACACAAGATCAAACCCGTGAGTTTTTCCAGCGCTTAATTAAAGGCGAGCTCAATGATATTCAGGTATCCGCCGCACTTATCGCCATGAAGATGCGAGGCGAAACGCCCGCTGAATTAGCTGGCGCCGCGGAAGCTATATTATCCGCAGCGAAGCCATTTTTACGTCCCGACACCACGGTCATTGACAGTTGCGGCACCGGCGGCGATGGCAGCAACACCATCAATATTTCTACGACAGCGGCTTTAGTTGCCGCCAGTATGGGTCTGGCTGTGGCCAAACATGGTAATCGAAGTGTGTCTTCACGTTCAGGATCCGCCGATGTACTCGAAGCGCTCAAACTTCGCGTCAACCTGGACCCGTCGGATGCCTCGACTCAGCTGGCCGACAATGGTTTTTGCTTCTTATTTGCCCCGCATTATCACCCGGGTATTAAGCATGCGATGCCGGTAAGACAAACACTGAAAACACGCACCTTATTCAACTTGATAGGTCCTTTAGTTAACCCCGCGCGCCCCGATGCTCAACTGCTTGGCGTTTATAGTGAGGAATGGGTAAGGCCAATGGCTGAAACCCTGCAACGACTGGGGGTTAAACGTGCTATGGTCGTGCACGGAAGCGGGCTGGATGAACTGGCTCTGCACGGGCCAACCCGGGTTATTGAATTACGCGACGGCAAACTTACTGATTACCAGATGACACCAGATGATTTCGGTGTGCCGACAGCTCCTCTGAGCGAACTGAAAGGCGGCGACGCTGACTTTAACGCCCGTATTCTGGAAGACATTCTGGCCGGAGGCGGCAGCCCGGCTCAGCGCCACTCGGTTGCAATGAACGTTGCCGCTTTGCTTTATTTAAGTGGACAATACAACAACATGAAAGCCGCAACCGCAGCAACGCTGGAACATTTAGATACCGGTCAGCCACTCTTGCATTTACGCCGCGTACAAGATGCTCAGGAGACCTATCATGTCTGACACCATTCGTTTAGAAAAGAACGTGCTGAAAACGATCGTTGAGCGCAAGGTTGAGCAGAACAAAGCTCAGGCTGAGCTGATGCCGTTAGCGGAAATTCACTCTCAACTTAGACCCAGTGACCGCAGCTTATATAAAGCGTTAAGTGGTGAACAGGCAGGCTTTATTCTGGAGTGTAAAAAAGCTTCTCCATCAAAAGGTTTAATTCGTGCTGACTTTGACGCGCCGCAGCTGGCAAAAAGCTACCAGCCGTATGCCGCGGCTATTTCCGTATTAACCGAGCCAGAGTTTTTTCAGGGCCGGTTGGATTATCTGACCGCAGTACGCCAGCAAGTGACTCAGCCGGTATTGTGCAAAGACTTTTTTATCGACGAAGAGCAAGTTTACCGCGCCCGCTACTTTGGTGCGGACGCTATTTTGCTTATGTTATCAGTACTGGATGATACGCAATATATTGCCCTTCGCGATATTGCCAAATCGCTCGCGATGGATGTACTCACCGAAGTTGCCAACGAAGAAGAAATGAAACGTGCGGCAAAACTGGATGCGAATATCATTGGAATTAACCACCGCGACTTAACAGACTTGAGCATTGAGCCGAACCGCAGTGCGCAGTTAGCTCCGCTGGCTCCCCCAAATGCTCTACTCATTGCAGAGTCAGGTTTTGCTGAGCACGCCGACATTCGCCGGGTTGCCCCTTTTGTTAATGGCTTTCTTATCGGCAGCGCATTGAGCTCTAAACCTGACGTTGATTTAGCCTGTCGAAAACTGCTTTATGGACAAAATAAAGTTTGCGGTCTGACTCGCGCTGAAGATGCCATAAACGCACGTTCTCAGGGTGCGGTATTCGGCGGGCTGATATTTGTTGAGCGTTCACCTCGTTGTGTGACACTAAAGCAGGCAAAGCAAATAACAACTGAAGCAAACGGGCTTGAGTATGTTGGTGTTTTTGCTGATCAACCATTAGAGAGCCTTATCGACACGGCTAAAAACGTCGGGCTCTCTGCTATTCAACTGCACGGCCATGAAGATATCGACTATGTTGTTCAATTACGTCAGCAATTGCGTCAGGCCAATCTGGAAGCAGTAAAAATATGGAAAGCATTAGCTATTGAAAGCCCGGCACAGTTGCCGGACCTTCCGGTTGATGCCTTTGTTCTGGATAACCGCGGTGGCGGCAGCGGCAAGGCTTTTAACTGGGAGTTGCTGAAACCATTAAGTACTGAAGAACGTCAACGCTGTCTGCTAGCAGGAGGCATTGGCCCTGAAAGCATCACCAGTGCAATTGAATTAGGCTTTGCCGGAGTGGACATTAACTCTCGAGCCGAATGGAAACCCGGCATTAAAAATAGCCACAAAGTAGCTCAAACATTCACGAAAATCCGCCATTATGGTCGTTTTTCAGAAAAACATCTTTTAAATAAGAATACCCAACAGGAGGCTGTATGAGTCAGTCATTACCCGCTTATTTTGGCGATTTCGGCGGCCAGTTCGTTCCTGAGATCTTACTACCCGCATTAGAGCAGCTGGAGCAGGCATTTATTGAGGCGCAGCAGGACGAGGAATTTCAGGCTGAGTTTCGCGGATTACTGAAAAACTACTTAGGTAGACCGACACCACTGAGTTTGTGCCGTAACCTACCGCTGAACAGCCCTAATAAAACCAAAATTTACCTTAAACGTGAAGACTTACTTCATGGCGGCGCCCACAAAACCAATCAGGTTCTTGGCCAAGCGTTACTGGCTAAGCGCATGGGAAAAACACGCATTATTGCTGAAACGGGTGCCGGACAGCATGGCACCGCAACAGCCCTTGCCTGCGCTTTGCTGGACCTGGAATGCATTATTTATATGGGCAAAAAAGACGTTGAGCGCCAGCAGCCCAATGTTTTCCGTATGGAATTAATGGGCGCGAAAGTGGTACCTGTAGATACCGGCAGCGGTACGCTAAAAGATGCGGTCAACGAAGCTCTGCGTGACTGGACTGCAAGTTACCCCAACACCCATTACTTATTAGGGACAGCTGCAGGCGCACATCCCTTCCCGACTATAGTGCGTGAGTTTCACCGTATGATTGGCGAAGAAGCTAAAGCCCAGATTATTGAGCAAGCGGGTCGCTTACCGGACGAAGTTATTGCCTGTGTCGGCGGCGGTTCCAACGCTATTGGCATGTTCGCCGACTTTATCGACGAAGAAGGTGTTGCTCTAGTGGGTGTTGAGCCCGCAGGTAAGGGCGTGGAAACCAAGCAGCACGGTGCCACACTGGCTGCGGGTAAACCCGGTATTTTGCACGGTTGCCTGTCGTTTCTAATGCAGAACGACGAAGGACAAATTGAGGAGTCCTATTCAGTATCAGCCGGTCTGGACTACCCTGGCGTGGGCCCTCAACATGCGCATCTAAAAGCCATTGGTCGCGCGCGATACGAATCAGTAACCGATGAAGAAGCACTGGAAGCCTTTAAACTGCTCTCCCGTCATGAAGGTATTATTCCTGCGCTGGAACCTGCCCATGCGCTGGCTTACGCGCTCAAGCGGGCCGCTGAGCCGGACGCTCCGGAAATATTATTACTCAACTTATCCGGCCGCGGCGATAAAGACATTGACCACGTACGTCGTATTTTTAGTGCTCAGGAAAATGCTGAAGTTAGCGCGAAAGGAGAACAAAAATGAGCCGGTATGAAAGTTGTTTCGCACAATTAAAAACTAATAACCAGGGTGCCTTCGTTCCTTTTGTCACGCTTGGTGACCCAACTCCCGGGCAAAGTGTTGAAGTTATCAAGGCTCTTATTGATGGTGGCGCAGATGCGCTGGAACTCGGTCTGCCATTTTCAGATCCGGTTGCCGATGGCCCCATGATCCAGAGGGCAAATTTACGAGCCTTGGAGTCGGGAACAACTTTTAAGCATATTTTAGAGATTTTAAAAGAAGTTAGAGACTATTCACCGCAAATCCCCATAGGTTTATTGGTTTACGCAAACCTCATCTACGCGAAAGGTGTTCGCAACTTTTACCAACAAATGAAAGATGCTGGCGTAGATTCAGTACTTATTGCTGATGTTCCGACCAAAGAAGCCAAACGCTTCGCCGACATAGCCAAAGAAATTGGAATTGAAGCGGTGTTTATTGCGCCACCAGACGCCAGTGATGCGCTATTAATTGATATCGCGAAGCAATGTGCCGGCTATGTTTACCTACTGAGTCGCTCAGGGGTTACCGGCGCTGACACACAAATGCAGGCACCTGCGTCGGAACTGATTAATAAACTGAAAGAAGCCGGTGCACCGCCGACTTTGCTTGGGTTTGGTATATCGCAGCCTGAACATGTTCAGCGGGCGCTTGCAGCAGGTGCCGACGGTGCCATTAGTGGCTCGGCTGTGGTTGCGCTTATTGAGAAAAACCTCGACAATAACGCGCAGCAAGTAGCGGACTTAAAGGCTTTTGTAAAAGCTATGAAAGCCGCAACCCAATTGTCATAGAGTTGCCACCGGAGTAGTTAATGGCCCTGTTGTTAGAATATTTACCCATAATCGCCTTTTTTGTGTTTTACAAAGTAGCGGATATTTACGTCGCTACCGGGGTGCTTATGGCCGGTACTGTGTTACAAATTCTGACGCTGAAGCTACTTAAGCAGCCAATAACGACTCGTCATTGGGTAATACTGGCTGTAGTAATGGTATTTGGAGCAGTAACACTGTTATTGCACGACGACTGGTTCATTAAAATGAAAGTATCCGTCGTTTACGTGGCCATAGCACTAATGCTTTTAGGCGGCTTGATATGGAAAAAACGCAGTCCAATTCAGGCTATGATGGGTAAAGATATAAAGCTGCCAGATACGGCCTGGTTGCGCTTAACCTACGCCTGGATCGTATTCTGTCTGGCACTGGCAGCAGTAAACCTTTACATTGCGGAATTCTGGAGCCAGGAAGCATGGGTTAATTTTAAAGTCTTTGGCATACTTGGTATTTCACTCGTATTCACAATTGGTACCGGATTCTATATGTACCATCACGCCATTGATGAGGAGACCCAGGACTAATGTGGTTTGTTATTTTCGCAGAAGACCATGAGAATTCCCTCGAAGGTCGTAAGCAGGCGCGTCCTGCTCATCTTGAACGTTTAAAAGCGTTACAAAACGATGGCCGTCTGCTGGTAGCCGGCCCCTGCCCCGCTATTGCAGAGCTTGATCCGGGTGTGCTTGGTTTTACCGGCTCTGTCGTTATCGCCGAATTTGAGACTCTGGAAGAAGCAGAGCAATGGGCTAACGACGACCCTTACTGGCAAGCCGGTGTCTATAAAAAAGCAACGGTTAAGCCATTTAACGCCGTTTTACCGAACTAGTCAGGTTAATCAGTGACTATGCAGAGCGTCGAACTCACCGCCAATAATCGCTACCTGCACTGTGTCCGCTTTGAACCTGAAGCGAGCCCTAAGGCCACAATTGTTATAGCTGCGGCGTTAGGTGTGAAACAACGTTTTTACCAACCCATAGCCCTCTGGTTAAGCAAACAGGGCTACCGGGTCATTACCTTTGACTACTACGGTATTGGCCAGTCAGTTGATAAACCGCTGAAACAAATTAAGTCTGACATTATCGAATGGGCCGAGCTCGATATTACCGCCGTGATTGATTACGCGCAGTCCAGCCAAAGAGGTGAACCGCTCGTTTGGCTAGCGCACAGCCTGGGCGGGCAAATTGTCGCCATGGCACACAATAGCAGCAAAATTGACAAAATGGTCACCATAGCCAGTGGCACTGGATATTGGCTGAAAGCCAGCAAACAGGTTCGTTGGACATCGTGGTTACTCTGGTATTTTGCAGCTCCTATTAGCACACCCATTGCCGGTTATTTCCCGGGCAAACGTTTAAATATGGTCGGCGATATGCCAGGAGCAGCCATGAAGCAATGGAGTCGCTGGTGCCGCAGTAAGGACTACTTGTTCGATAACATCAGCACGGAACAGAAAGCCCGGTATAAAGAATTTTCGGCACCCATCAGCGCCTTTCATATTACTGACGACGAGTTGCTGCAACGCTCCAATATCGAAAACCTGCTCGCGCACTACCCTAACGCAGCCAAGGTATTGAAAGACCTGAATCCAGAAATGACCGAGAATAAAGGTATTGGTCACTTCAACTTTTTTCGGAGTCAATTCAAAGAATCTCTCTGGCGTAAAAACTTGCTAGAAGCATTACAGGTCAATTAAAGTCGTTATAGAATCAGCGTAATTGATAAGGACGCTTAGCAATGCACTACCAAATGGAACTGGCGTTATCCTTACTGGCAGCTCTGGCACTGGGCCTGATGATAGGCATTGAACGCGGCTGGAGCGACAGAGAAAGTGATGACGGCACGCGTGTTGCCGGTGTAAGAACCTTCAGCTTAATAGGTCTTAGCGGTGGTGTTTTTGCTATTTTAGCTCAACAGTGGGGCGTCTGGCTTATCGTTACCGGGTTCATAGTTGTTGCCATACTCATTGCATCGTCTTATATAAGTCATAGCAAGCTCTCCGATGACCCGGGTATTACCACCGAATTCTCGATGCTGCTGACTTTTGCGCTGGCAATTTGGGCAGCCTCCGGCGACCCGCTGCCGGCGCTCAGTTGCGGTGCGGTAGTGGTTGCGCTTCTTGGCCATAAAAAAAGCCTGCACAAATTGCTTAAGCGCATTTCACCAAAGACTTTTTACTCAGGTATCACCTTACTGCTGATATCTGTGGTTGTCCTGCCTTTGCTGCCAAATGAAGGGTACGGTCCCTGGCAGGCATTGAACCCCTACTGGCTATGGTGGATGGTCGTTTTAATTTCGGGTCTGTCTTTTATTGGCTACCTGTTTACCCAACTGTTGGGAGAGAGGCGCGGCACTTTAATCACCGCAATCGCCGGAGGCTTCGCATCATCCACCGCGGTTACCTTAACTATGGCTCGTTTTGCGAAAAAGAACTCTCAGAGCGTCATTTACGTCAGCGGCATGCTGCTCGCCTGTAGCATTATGTTCCCGCGTGTTCTTATTGAGGTCTTTGTGGTTAACCGTGAACTTTTACCATTATTGTGGCCGCCTACTCTTCTCATGTTCGCCGGGTTATTAGCTGTCATGGTACTCATGTACAGACAACAAAAACGCACGCCTCCGCCCGAAACCGGAGAGATAACCATCAGTAACCCACTGCAACTAACCACGGCTATCCAATTTGGTATTTTATTAGCGGTTATTTTGTTATTGGCGGAGGGGATGAAAAGCTGGTTTGGTGATGCCGGGATATACGGCCTTGCTATAATATCCGGTCTGATGGATGTTGACGCCATTACCCTGTCACTGTCACGCTCCGCTGAGGGCGAACTTTCGAGCCAGGTAGCCGCTATGGGAATTATCTTAGCCTGTGTCAGCAATACCCTGCTTAAAGGCGTTATGTTCGCTTCTGTCGCTGGCATTAAATTGCACTATCGTTACGCTGTTTACATGATTTTAAGCGTTATCCCGGGGTTGCTCTACGGCTTTTGGCAGTTTTAATCATCACTAACGCAGGACAACCACTATGAAATCAGTTCCTGACTGGATCGCACATCCGGATACACCTTATTTGCTCATCGATGAAGCTAAATTGAAGAGTAACATTCGGTATCTTAAACAACGGGTTGAGTCACTGGGAAGTCATTTACGCCCGCACTTGAAAACTCTGCGTACTCTGGAAGCGGCTGAATATCTACTCGATAATAAGAATGCTCCGGCCACGGTATCAACCTTAGCTGAGGCAGAGGCCTACGCTAAGGCAGGTTATACCGATTTACTTTATGCTGTTGGCATAGCACCGGCAAAGCTCAAGCGGGTAGCCGCACTAAGGCAGCAAGGTATTAACCTGCATATTCTGATAGACAATATAATACAGGCGCAGGCCGTTACCGATTTTTCTGAAAAGTTAGGGCAAGACTTTTCCGTTTTTATTGAAATAGACAGCGATGACCACCGTGGCGGCATTAAGCCTCAGGCTCCTGAACTAATCACTATTGCCAAAGCTTTAGGCTCACATTTCACCGGTTTAATGACCCATGCCGGTGGCTCATACGCCTGCAATACGGAACAAGGGTTAAAAAACTTCGCCAAACAAGAATGCGATGCCGTTCGAATTGCACGAGACAAACTGGAAACCGCCGGTATTAAGTGCGCTATAACCAGCGTTGGTTCAACGCCGACAGCTCATTTTGGCGAGGACTTTAGTGACATTGGTGAAGTCAGAGCCGGCGTTTATACCACTTTTGATCTGGTAATGAAAAACATTGGTGTATGCGACTTTTCTGATATAGCCATGTCGGTGGTCACCACAGTCATTGGCCACAACAAAGAGAAGAATTGGTTGCTAACCGACAGCGGCTGGATGGCCCTGTCCAGCGACCATGGAACGGCAACCCAGAGCCAGGACTTTGGCTATGGACAAGTATGCAAAATAGACGGTTCTGTTCTTGATGACCTTTGTATTAATAGTACTTCTCAAGAGCACGGCGTTATAGAGTTAAGCAACGCTTACCAATTAGAAGACTTTCCCGTTGGTCGTCAGCTACGTATTATGCCTAACCACGCCTGTGCCACGGCAGCTATGCATCCGGTTTACCATGTATTAATGAGTGATGGTTCGCATAACACCTGGCAACGCATTACTGGCTGGTAGTCCACTGCACAGCTTCTTAGCTGCCAGGTTACAAGCAAAAGGGAAAGCTACAAGCTTTCCCCTTCGTTTAAAATCACGATTTCAGCTGATGTTCCAACTTTCTCTGCCATATTTAAAAACCGAGTTAGTGCGGAGTGAGATGACAAGTCTCCCATTCCCCAGCTGGCGTTGCCGTAACCCCAGGGGATAAATACTTTGCAATTAAGATCAGCGGCTGCCGCCAGAGCATCTTCCGGAGTCAAGTGGACGTAGCGATACCATTCAGGCGACTCTTCACTGTAATAAGACGCTATCGGCAACAGACACACATCAATATCACCGTAACGCTTGTTTATTACTTTGAAGTGTTCTGAGTAGCCGGTATCTCCTGCGAAAAATAACGTCTTCCCCTTATTTTCGATTAACCAGGCACTCCAGGAGCCTTTATTGTTATCTTCGTAAATAAGTGGCACGAAAGTGCGGCTGCTAAAGTGGTGAGCAGGCACAGCGGTCACCAGGGACTCGCCTATTTTCTTCGAGGAGAACCAACCGAGTTCAGTTATATTCGCCCCAATGGATGGAAAGTGAGCGGCCACATTTAAAGGCACTAAGTACTCCGGTTCAACTCCTATGGTTTCAATATCACTCTTATTAAAATGATCGTAATGAAGATGGGAGTATAATACCGCATCAGTGACATCAATAAGCTCTGGATCTGGCTCCACATCCACTTCTCGCTGTTCACCCCCATCAAGTGAAAACAGCCAATTAATTGGCCAGTCAAAGTCATTAAATACCGGATCCGTTAAAAATGTTTCTCCGGTTGGGGTTTTAATAACAAAGGCTGCATGACCCAGCCATTTAACAGAGAAATCCGTCACTCCGTGGGAGGCTTTCTTATTTCCAGTGTACTGACACAATCCATCGCTACCACACTGAATATCGCTACGAGGCTTGTAGCAGTCTTGTTTACAGGTTAAAGGATAGCTCTTCTTACCCGCGTCCAGATTTTGAAAGCGCCCGGTTTTCTCATTAGTTGGCTGAGATTCGTTTTCTATTGTTGTTACAGAATTTGCGCTACAACCTGCTAATACCAGTGTTAGCAATGCCAAAGTATTTACTGATACTAAAGTCCTAAACATTGACACCGGCATCTCACTTCTACAGTTTAATTAAAACAAGAAGGCTAATATCAATGCGTTAAGAGGTCACGCACTAAATTGTTAGTTTTTGTAACACTAAATTCTGAGTTCTGATATTACCTGATGACCTCAGTAGTCACTTTGATAACCCCTAAATCAAGATCGGCTATTTTATCGAATGCGGAGCGCGACAAATCAATAACTCTGCCGTCAATAAATGGTCCGCGGTCATTAATTTTGACCACAACGCTTTTGTTATTAGCAATATTGGTGACGCGCACTTTGGTCCCGAACGGCAGTGTCCGGTGTGCTGCGGTGCTGGAAAAGTGGTTATAAGTCTCACCGCTTGCCGTTGTTCTAAATTGATACTTCATGGCGTAGTAGGAGGCTTTACCAGATTCTCTAGTACCAACTAAGTTTTGAGGGCTTTCAGCGGGAATAGAAGTACACCCGGTAAGCGCCAGCATAAAAATGCCAACGCCAAGGGTGAATTGTTTAAGTGGATACTGGTTTTTTGTTTTCATTTCTTAATTTTACTGAGTTCCGAAAACACTGTCCGTTAAGAAACCCAAAAGACGTGTAAAGAATTATACACTTCCCTTAAAAGCTTCACGAACTGTCGGATACTCAAACTGAAAGCCATGATTGCGCAGTTTATCCGGCACCACAGCTTGCCCTTCAAGTAGCATCGACGACATTTCACCCAAGCCTAACTTAAGAACAAACGCCGGTACTCTCATAAAGTGCGGTTTATTCATAACCGATGCCAGGGTACGACTAAAGGCTTCGTTAGTCACCGGTCCGGGAGCCGTCATATTAACGGGCCCGGACAAATTATCGTGCTCCAACAGATACTCAATGGCTCGAATCATATCGTCCAGTTGGATCCAGGACATCATCTGATTGCCCTTACCCAACGGACCACCTAAACCAAACTTATAAGGCGGCAGCATTTTCGCTAATGCTCCCTCTCCTTTTGCCAAAACGACACCGGTACGCAGCAAAACTACACGAGTTGCATCTTTTGCTGCCAAAGCTCGTCGCTCCCACTCCTGACACAAAGTAACAGCAAAGTCCTTATGCTCAGCGACATGGTCTTCATTAACCGGCTCTGCATCACGCGGACCATAATAGCCAATGGCCGAGCCACTCAAAAAGGCTTTAGGTGGCTTTTCTGCTTTATTAATCATGGCGGCGAGCTTTTCTGTCACCTGCCAACGACTGTCTTTCAGAGCTTGCTTACGGGAATCAGACCAACGTTTATCAGCAATACCCTCGCCCTGTAAGTTTATAATCGCATCAAACTGACCAATATCCACAATTTCATCGACCGAAGACAGCAAAGTTGCATTGTCGCCCAGCTTTTTTCTCGCCCTTTCCTTGCTGCGAGTGGTGACCGTAAACTGATGCGTGTCCTGGTACTTATGAATAAACGCTGAGCCAATAAGCCCGGTACCACCTGTCATTAAAATGTTCATCGGTCACCTCTTTTATGTTCCATCAGGCCAGCTTACGTATAAGCTGTGCCGTATTTCTCTGAATGAGCCGGTGGCAGGATAAACGACCTAAAACAGCCACCACAACAGCACCAAATACCGGTCCTAACAACCAAAGTTTCCAATGAATAACTGGCGTCATATTAAATACCTGGTTTTGCAATATAAATAGCGAGACTTCCATGGCTAAGGTTGCTATTAGCCCGCTAATTGCCCCAAGCACCAGAAACTCATAAGTAATACTGCGACTCAATAGTTTACCCGGCGCTCCCAGGGTTCGTAAAATCACCAATTCCTTCTGCCGTTCTTCCATACTGGCCTGCACTTGCGCAACCAGCACTAAAGCTCCAGCAATAATGACCAGCACCAGTACAAAAACAATGGCTAAACTGACCTGCCCAATCACCTCGCGAATCTGATTAATCATAGCGTCCAGATCAATCAACGACGTTTGCGGAAAAGGTTTAAACAATTGGTACAATTCGTCTTTTCGGTCTTCACCCAGTCTAAAACTGGTGATGTAAGTTGCCGGAAAATCTTCCAGTGTCGAGGTATTAAAGATCATGTAAAAGTTTGGCTGCAGGGTATTCCAGTCGGCTTTACGTAAACTGGTTACCGGCACAGTGAACTCTTCGCCACCTAAGTTAAAGCGTAGTTCATCACCCACTTTTATATCCAGTCGTTCGGAGACATTTAATTCGACAGAGACCTGAGGTTCAGCGTTGTCGCCCCACCACTCTCCAGCGGTAAGTTCGTTGTTAGGTGGTAAGGTGTCTCTCCAGGTCAGTGAAAGCTCTCTTCCTATACCTTCGCGGCCTTCAGCTTCATCGTCATCACGATCTTCCTTGGTGACTTCGTCTAGCAGCTTCTCGCCATTAATATGGGTTAAGCGTCCCGGTACAATGGGATACAGATCAGTCGACGGAATATTCTCCCGCTCAAACATAGTCTGCATGTCATCAACTTTGTCTTCGGCTATATTGATGGCGAAATAGTTTGGCGCATCCGCTGGTAACTGACTTTTCCAGTCTTCCAGTAAGTCGTTACGCAAAACAATAACGAGCAACAACAGCATAATGGCTGTTGAAAAACTCAGCATTTGAACACTGTTGGCGGCTGCTCTTCTTTGTAAGCCCGCCATAGCCAGGCGCCAGCTACTGCCTGCTTGCATACCTGCCTTACGGCTGGCAGAAATAAACAAGCGCCCTAACCCAAGGAGTAAGACAGCGGCAACCGCACCACCTGCGAATAAGGCTGTCGACAACCACCACTGCTGGCTGTAAATAACCAGCAATGCGTATATGGTTCCGCCACTTAGTACCCATTGTAGCCAGCGTACCGCGTTACCCGCCGTTAACTGACGGTGGAGCACGCGCAGCGGCGGAATAGAGACCAGTCGGAATAACGGATACAGAGTAAACATGACAGCACTGATAACACCGGTGGCCCCAGCTAAAACATAAGGCTGCCAGCCAGCCTGAGGTAAGGTCGCATCCAGTTTCTGTGCGACCCACTCAATAACCAAATACTGAAGAGCCCAGCCAAGAGCCATACCTATGGCCACACTCGCTGCGGTTAATAGCAACAGATGCAGCATAAAAATACGACGAATCTGCTGGCGACTGGCACCTAAGGTCTTGAATATGGCGACCACATCGTAATTTCGCTGGCAGTAACGCTGTGCTGCAACCGCAACAGCCGTTGCAGCCAGAACCACACCCAACAGACTCGCGAGCATCATAAAGCGCTCAGCGCGGTTCAGCGAGCGCGACAACGGGCTGTCGCCATCTTCTATGCTGCGCCAGCTGTGCGTATCGTCATTCAAGCGCGGTAGCAGCCAGTCTTCGTAGGCGTTAATATCACTGTTATTACCAGCCATCAGCACATTAAAACGAACCCGGCTGCCGGGTTGAACCAGGCCGGTTTCTTCCAACTGCGAATGGCGAATCAGTACGTTAGGACTGTCGGTAAAAACTGAAAAGCCAACGTCAGGCTCGTAAGTAACCACCTTAGTTACTTTAAAGCTGCTGTTACCCACTTCAATATCATCGCCAATATCTAACTGCAGCGCCTGAAACAGCTGCGATGCCACCCAGGCTTCACCTTCTGCGGGAAGCCCCTTGGCAACGTAACCTTGTCCAAAAGGTTGATCCGCTATTTCCAGCTCACCGCGCAGCGGATAACCGTCACTCACCGCTTTAACATCAACCAAAGTCATGTTATCGCCGGCAAAAGCCATGGAATTGAAAACCACTTTCCAGGCAGTTTTTAAATTCATTTGCCCGGCTTGCTCTAGCCACTCCTGCGGAATATCGCGCCTGGAACTTAATACTCTGTCGGCAGCCAGAAACTCACTGCTACGTTCAGTTAATCCTGCTTGCAGACGGTCACTGAAAATGGACAACGAAAGCACCGCGGTCACCGACAAGATAATAGCCAGTGCCATAATGGTCAGTTCACCGCGTCTCAGCTCCTGCTTTAACAGACGAAATGAAATCTTATGCCACATCCCGAGCTGCCTCCGATAGCTGGCCTGCTTCCATTTGCAACACGCGCTGACAACGCGCAGCAAGTCGCTGATCATGAGTGACCACAACAAGTGTGGTGCCATAATCCTTGTTTAAGTCGAAAAGTAGTTCCTCAACTTTGCCGCCGGTTTTCGCATCAAGGTTACCGGTAGGTTCATCAGCAAACAGAATTTTGGGTTGTCCGACAAAGGCTCTGGCTATAGCGACCCGCTGTTGCTCACCGCCAGACAACTGGTTCGGGTAATGGTGCCAGCGATCTTCCAGTCCCACTTTCGCCAACAGTTCCCGGGCTTCTTTTTCTGCACCCTTATGGCCAGCCAGTTCCGCCGGCAGCATAACGTTCTCTAAGGCACTTAAACTTGGCACCAATAAGAACGACTGAAAAATGAAGCCGACTTTGTCAGCGCGAACTTTTGCCCTCTGCTCCTCATCCAATTCGCTTAATTTTTCGTTCTCTATAAGAACCTCTCCGGAGGATGCGAGGTCTAAACCCGCCAGTAGTGACAATAACGTCGACTTCCCCGAGCCCGAAGCGCCGACAATGGCTACGGTGTCACCGGCATTGATACTGACGTTAATTGGCTGCAGAATCTGTAATGGACCCTCAGAGGTGTCTACGGTTTTTTCCAGTTGTTGAGCTTGAATGAGCATAAAATGAAAAACTTCCTTTTGAAAACGTGTTTATTTTTAGCGCTGTTGTTGGTTATACGCAGCGTTTCCGCAAATGTCTCACTTGTCGTTTTAGGTGACAGCTTAAGCGCCGGTTATGGGCTTTCTCAGGAACAAACCTGGGTTGCCGAGTTAGATCGCCGCTGGGAGAGCTCTCACCCCGATATTAACATCATTAACGCCAGCATTAGTGGCGAGACCACTCGTGGTGGTTTGCGCCGCTTAGAAGGCGTTTTAGAGCGTCATAAACCCGATGCGTTATTTATTGAGCTGGGTGGTAATGACGGACTTCGTGGGTTCGACCTAAACACAGTTCGTTCAAATTTGAAACAAATCATCGACCAGGCGCAGCAACAAGGCGTTAAAGTCGGTTTAAGTCAGGTTATGGTGCCACCAAACTATGGCCAGCGTTTTGCTGAACAGTTCCGAAAAATGTTTGAGGAGGTTGCAAAAGAAGAGAATGTGACACTCATACCATTCTTTATGGAAGAAATAGCAACAAATGCCGATTATGTGCAGGATGATGGCATTCACCCAACCGCGGAAGCGCAGCCTAAGATAGCTGATTTTCTGGAACCTTATTTGCTGGAGTTGGCGAAGTAGCAAAAGCCAGAAACAAAAAAACCGCCTGCGGGCGGTTGATTTAAGTGGCGTCCCCTAGGGGATTTGAACCCCTGTTACCGCCGTGAAAGGGCGGTGTCCTAGGCCACTAGACGAAGGGGACCCATGGAACTTAATTAATATATGCAGAAAAGTAATGGCGTCCCCTAGGGGATTTGAACCCCTGTTACCGCCGTGAAAGGGCGGTGTCCTGGACCACTAGACGAAGGGGACGCAGTAATTACTTTTTACATTTTGTATTTGAATGGCGTCCCCTAGGGGATTTGAACCCCTGTTACCGCCGTGAAAGGGCGGTGTCCTGGACCACTAGACGAAGGGGACGCAACAACCAAATACTTACTGCCAAATAATGCTTTACCAAAACAACTTGGTGGAGCTAAGCGGGATCGAACCGCTGACCTCTTGCATGCCATGCAAGCGCTCTCCCAGCTGAGCTATAGCCCCGCACCTGACAGTCGCAGACTGCCTTGACAGCGGGGCGCATTCTATTGTGACCTGAGCTAATGTGTCAACTATTTTTTGTAAAAATACTTCTGTTTGAGCGTTTTTATGGCAGTTTGCTCAGTAATTCATCAAATCTTAACTTTAACCGCCTTTCGGCAACTTTTGGTGGTAAACATGATACACCTGCTCCATGCCTTCCCTGCTTGAAACCGATACATTCATATCATTAACCAAACCATTATCTAAACGATAGACCCAACCATGTATTGTCAGTGACTCACCTTTGTCCCAGGCTTCCTGCACCATATTGGTTTTGGCCAGGTTTTTAACCTGTTCAATCACGTTCAGTTCACACAAACGATCAATCTGCTCGGTCTCGCCCAGTTGTTCCAACTCTTCGGCATGCTCGCGGTACACATCACGAATTGGATACAGCCAGTGGTCAACCAGCCCATGAGGTTTACTCTCAAGTGCCGCTTTTACACCACCACAACCGTAATGACCCACCACAAGGATATGCCGAACTTTCAACGCTTCAATGGCAAACTGAATAACCGACAAGCAGTTAAAATCAGTCTGGATGACTTGATTGGCGACATTTCTGTGTACAAACAATTCACCCGGAGCCATCCCCACAATCTCGTTCGCCGGCACCCGACTATCGGAACACCCTATCCATAGATATTGCGGGGATTGCTGCCCTACTAAGCGTTTGAAAAAGTCAGGATCTTTCTTTACCTGTTGCTCCGCCCACTCTTTGTTGTTTGCAATCAAATGTTTTATATCTGCCATTATTCATCCCATCGTGGCGGTCGCCTGGCGTTATCAGGCCAGGCGTAATCTTTATTAGCATCAAATTACGCGTTTTCGCGGTTAGCAATAAATTCTAACGCCAGGTCTATACGTGCCAGAACAGTCTGCTGTGGAATTAATTCCAGAGTCACATCCAACGATGGAGAGTTACCGCCGCCCGTCGCGGCAACACGCAGTGGCATGCCCACTTTACCCATACCAACATCCAAATCGGCAGCTGTCTGGTTAATTGCTGCCTGAATATTAGCAGCATTCCAGTCACTAATTGCTCCGAGCAGTTCTTTGGCTTTTACCAGCGGCTCTTTGGCTACCGGGCGTAAATGTTTTTTCGCCGCTTTTTCGTCAAATTCATCGAATGACTCAAAGAAGTAACGACTAATTGCAGCCATTTCTTTCAAGGTTTTTACCCGGTCAGCCTGCAACGACACAACTTTCTCTAGCGCAGGGCCATTGCTTGTGTCCACACCAATTTGGTCAAACTGCCATTGCAATTGCGGTGCAACTTGCTCCGCAGGCAAAGTTTTCATGTAGTGCTGGTTTAGCCAGTTAAGTTTTTCCGTATTAAAAGCTGACGCTGCTTTATTAACGTCATCCAGCTTGAAGTATTCAACCAGCTCTTCACGACTGAATATTTCCTGATCACCATGAGACCAGCCTAAACGTGCTAAGTAATTTACGACCGCTTCAGGTACGTAACCGTCGTCACGATATTGCATAACGCTGACTGCGCCATGACGTTTCGACAGCTTCTTACCATCATCACCTAAAATCATCGACACGTGAGCGTATTGCGGTACCGGTGCGCCCAGAGCTTTCAGAATATTAATTTGACGCGGGGTATTATTAATATGGTCTTCACCACGCACCACGTGCGTAATATCCATATCCCAGTCATCAACCACCACACAGAAATTATAAGTCGGTGTACCGTCGGTACGGGCAATGATCAAATCATCCAGTTCAGTATTGGCGAATTCAATGCGCCCGCGAATGTGATCATCAAACGCAACACTGCCTTCTTGCGGATTACGAAAACGAATGACGTACTTATCACCGCCAACATTCGGGTTGTCTCTACAATGGCCATCATAGCGAGGCTTTTCACCGGCAGCCATTTGCTCTTCACGCATTTTTTCTAAGCGCTCGGTTGAGCAATAGCATTTATAGGCTTTGTCTTCTTCCAGTAGTTTATCGATTAACTCTTTATAGCGCTCAAAACGCTGAGTCTGATAATAAGGTCCGCGATCCCAGCTTAAACCTAACCATTCCATACCCTCTAAAATGGCATCAATAGCAGGCTGAGTTGAACGTTCACGGTCAGTGTCTTCTATACGCAGTACGAACTCGCCGCCCTGCGCTTTTGCGACTAACCATGAATACAATGCCGTACGGGCACCACCAACATGCAAATACCCAGTCGGGCTGGGGGCAAAACGCGTTACCACACTCATGTTTGTTCCTTTCTTTAAAACCAGTCAATTTTATGGGCGCAAGTTTATCAAGACTGAGCGCCTGACGCATCTGCTATTCGAAATGATTAAAATGTCAGCAAACGAACACAAGTTGGCAATTTTTATTTGACAGTTTAGATCTGCGCCCTATAATGCCACCTCGCAACGACGCAGAAGTGTCACAGTGAAAAATGGTTGCTTAGCTCAGTTGGGAGAGCATCGCCCTTACAAGGCGAGGGTCACTGGTTCAAGCCCAGTAGCAACCACCACTTCTCTTCTTCCGTCAATTGCAGACCTTCAGGATGGTTGCTTAGCTCAGTTGGGAGAGCATCGCCCTTACAAGGCGAGGGTCACTGGTTCGAGCCCAGTAGCAACCACCACTTTTTTACTCCTTCAGTTCTCTATTTCTCCAATATTCAATTTTCTGATAAATTTACTGACAAATAATCCAGCAACACCCGTACTTTGGGAATCACCTGACGGTTTTCCGGATACAACGCCCATATACCGTCATCGGGTTGCCGGTAGTCCGCTAATACTTCTTCTAGCTGTCCGTTAGCTAGTGAGTTCGTTACATAATAGTCCGGTAGCATAGCCAGTCCCAGGCCTTTCATAGCAGCATCACGAAGCGCCAGACCATTATTGCAGTGCAGGTATGATTCCGGACGAACCGTTTCCAGTTTATCCTCAACCTGAAAACGCCATTGTCTGACCGTTCCGGTAAAACAGCGATGCGCATCCAGTGCGTTAATATCTTGCGGGCGACCAAACTCTTCAAAATAAGCAGGAGAGCCCACTACAAAATGTCGACGCGAGCCAAGTTTGCGGGCACGTAACCGGGGGTTACCCAACTGCCCTAATCTAATTGCAACGTCGTAGCTTCCCTCTATTAAATCGACCTGCTCGTTGGTTAACTGAAAATCCAGGCGGCATTCTGGGTAAATATGTAAAAAGTCATTCAACAAAGGTGCAATAAAGCGCTCACCATAATAAACCGGTGCCGTAATGCGAATGAGGCCCTGCGGCTGCTGTGTTCGCTGTTGAATGGCCTGGTCAGCGTCTCTTAAGCTGGCGACCAAATGCTGACAATGAGGTAAATAAAGCTTCCCTTCTTCCGTTAAACTGACACTGCGGGTTGAGCGGTACAGCAGTTGCATCTGCAACCTGTGCTCAAGCGCCGCTATATTGCGACTGACCTGTGCCACAGATAACCTGAGTTGCCGGGCTGCCGCAGTAAAGCTCTGTTGCTCAGCCACTGCCGCAAACTCACTAATTCCCTGCCATGGCTTCATTCTGCACCTATTATTTCATTTATGAAAAAGTAATTTGTAAAAACAGTAGATTACCTGCTAATGAGAAAAAGTTAAACTTACGCTACGCTTTTACCTAATAAGATGAAAATCAAAGACTATAAGGAATTATTATGGAAACCATTAAGTCACGCGCCATGGTTGCCTGGGGCCCCGGCGAACCGCTGAAAGAAGAAATTATTGATGTTGCACCACCGAAGAAAGGCGAAGTACGGGTTCGTATTATAGCAACAGGTGTTTGCCATACCGATGCTTACACACTTTCCGGTAAAGATCCTGAAGGCATTTTCCCTTCTGTGCTAGGTCACGAAGGTGGCGGTATTGTTGAATCTGTCGGTGAAGGTGTCACCTCGGTTGAAGTGGGTGATCATGTTATTCCTCTATATACCGCGGAATGTGGTGAGTGTAAATTCTGTACCTCTGGTAAAACCAATCTGTGTCAGGCCGTTCGTGCCACTCAGGGTAAAGGCTTAATGCCCGATGGCACCAGCCGCTTTTCAAAAGACGGCGAAACCATTTATCACTATATGGGCACGTCAACCTTCTCTGAATACACCGTTCTACCAGAAATTTCACTGGCTAAAATTCCGAAAGACGCTCCTTTAGAAAAGGTATGCCTATTAGGTTGTGGTGTTACCACCGGCATGGGCGCGGTTAAAAACACCGCCAAAGTCCAGGAAGGTGACACAGTTGCTGTATTTGGTTTAGGTGGTATTGGTCTGGCCGTTATTATTGGTGCCGTACAAGCCAAAGCTTCACGCATTATCGCCATTGACGTAAACGACGACAAGCAAACGATCGCCAAAGAGTTAGGCGCAACCGACTTCGTTAACCCAACCGAACACGACAAGCCTATTCAGGAAGTTATTGTCGATATGACTGACGGTGGTGTGGACTTTTCATTTGAATGTATTGGTAACGTTGACGTTATGCGCGCCGCGTTAGAGTGCTGCCATAAAGGCTGGGGCGAATCCGTAATTATTGGTGTTGCCGGCGCTGGCGAAGAAATCTCGACCCGCCCTTTCCAGCTGGTTACTGGCCGTGTATGGCGTGGTAGCGCCTTTGGTGGGGTTAAGGGCCGTACCGAACTGCCTGACTATGTAAAACAATACATGGATGGTAAGTTTGATTTAGACACCTTTATAACTCATACCATGCCGTTAGAAGAGATTAACGAAGCGTTCGACTTAATGCATGAAGGTAAGTCGATTCGTTCAGTTATTCATTATTAATGGAGTCTGTAATGAAACAAGTTAGCGAAACCCGCTGTTTCGGCGGACGCCAGTTACGCTTTGAACATGACTCTGAAGTACTGAACTGCGCTATGCAGTTCAGTGTCTTTTTGCCATTACGCGCAGAAAAAGCAGAAGTTCCGGCGGTTTATTTTTTATCGGGCTTAACCTGCACTGACGAAAACTTTTCCACTAAAGCCGGTGCGCAACGGGTAGCAACGGAACTCGGTATTGCCTTAATTGTACCGGATACCAGCCCGCGTGGAGATAACGTAGCTGATGACCCGGACGGGGCTTACGACTTAGGCTTAGGCGCCGGTTTTTACGTCAACGCCACTCAGGAGCCATGGAAAAACCATTATCAGATGTATGACTACATCGTTAAGGAGCTTCCTGGACTGGTCGAAGCGGAATTACCAATTAACGATAAGCGCGCTATAGCAGGTCATTCCATGGGTGGCCATGGTGCCTTGGTTATTGGTTTACGTAACAGCGACCGCTACAGCAGTATCTCTGCTTTTTCGCCTATTACTAACCCAACACAGTGCCCCTGGGGTGAAAAAGCCTTTAGCGCTTATTTAGGCGATGATCGCGACCAATGGAAGCAATACGACGCTGTTGAGATTATTAAATCGAAAGGTCAGACATTGCCAATTCGAGTAGATCAAGGTTTAGCTGATGGCTTTTTAGAGGAACAGCTGAAACCTGAAAACCTGAAAGAAGCCATTGCTGAAGTAGAGGGTGGTGGCACCGTTCACCTACACGACGGTTACGACCACAGCTACTACTTTATATCCTCGTTTATAGAAGCCCAGCTTCGCTTCCATGCGAAGTATTTAAACGCGTAACACGCCGCCGACGTAGCCTGACATTTATGTCAGGTGAGATATCTCCCCTGATGTGAACATCAGGCTACACGCGGAATTTGATAACCGCCTGACGCAATTGCTCGGTTTGTTTACGAACCTGGGCAACTGCGTCGGCATTTGACTGCGCATCATTCGCGGCTTCCACACCGGCGTCCCGCACACGGGTAATATTTCTGGCCGTTTCATCCACAACCGCCGATTGTTCTTCAACTGCCGTTGCGATAGATGCAGAACGGTCGTTAATTTTTAAAAGCTCCATATGGATGCGATTAAATAACTCATCCGACTCCGATGAATGCTGAGCACTCTCTTCACCCAGTTCATTACACTCCTGCAAGGTCTTCACTATTACCTGTGTCTGCTGGTTCAACTGGCTGGTAATAGATTCAATTTCACCAATGGATTTTTGCGTGCGTGATGCCAGCGTACGGACTTCATCAGCAACAACCGCGAAGCCACGCCCCTGCTCTCCGGCTCGGGCAGCCTCAATAGCCGCGTTAAGTGCCAGTAAATTCGTTTGTTCCGCAATCCCGTTAATGACGGTGACAATTTGAGTAATAGACGCACTGCGTTCTGCTAAGGTATTCGCTTCGCTCACACTGCTGTTTAAACGCTCCGCAAGATAACGAACCTTTTCAACACCGGCCTGTACTGAAGTACTACCATGCTTAGCCTGGTCGGACAAACTGTTCACCTGCTCTGCAGTGTCTTCCGCATCATTGGCAATAGTATGAGCCGTGCTCCCCATCTCGTTGATAGCGGCTGCCACCTGGTCAACTTCATGCGACTGCATATCCAGGTTTTCAGACGTGTGAGTGACGGTATCCGACACCTGCTGGGTTAACCCGTTAACCGTCTCGACTGACTCATTAATTTGCTTAATGACGTTACGGAAGTATCTCAGAAGTTCATTAAAGCTATCGACTAAATCACCCAGCTCGTCACTACGGAATTTTTCTGATACCAGAGTTAAGTCATTGCTACCTTGGACTTTTTTCATGTCCTCACGTAGCTGAGTTAACGGCTGATTAATTGAGCGAATAACCCAGAACAGCATAGCAACGACGATAAATGCAATTGCAGCAAAGACCACAATAGGAACCCATTTCATGGTTGCCTGACGTGACTGAAGCAACTCATTGAGATTCTCATCTAACTCAGCTAACGAACTCTCCATATTACTGGCAATAGTTCTGACTTCACCTTTAATGCCGGACTCTTCATCCAAACCAATTTCTTTCGACAAGCTGGCGTAACGGCCAAAGTCACGACGATAAGCGTCAACTTTGGAAGCCAGATTCGGCGATGCCGATAGCTCGGCTTTCAGCTCATCCAGTAAATTGTTAACTCGGCCCAGGTACTTGTCGTCAAAACGCAGCATAAAGTCTTTTTCGCTACGGCGTATCTGCAACAAAGTTACCAACAATTCAGTTCGGTCGGCTGTATCAATAGCTTGTTCCAGCTCATGCGTTGCCGTTCGCAGCGCGCCATAGGCTCCACTATTCTCGTCCAGCCCCCGCTGCTTAAACGCAACAACTAAACGATTAAAGTTTTCTTCATATTGCGATATCTGCTCACCAAGACCATCAATGAGTCGCGTAGAGCCCTCATCAGCGACTAACTGGTTAAGTTGTTCTAACCTTTCAATCGTTATACTAACTTCTTGCTGTAGTTTATCCGCGTAACTTTCATCCATTCGCAACAGGAAATCTTTTTCGGCACGACGCACTTGTAATAAACCGTTATGCACAGATTCCCGCAATTCACTGGCGCGATGCAGCTGACTAATTTGAGACTGAAAAAACATCATCAGCATTAGTAGTATGATAAAAGCAGCCGTTGTTACCGCACCGACAGAAAGAAGTTTATTGCGAATTGACATAAGGTAAGCCCATGTTTAGAAACTGGCGAAATAATAGTCATTGAACAAATGTTCTGCAATGATCTATTTTGTTAACAACTTTAGCTAAGTGACACGCTATGTCAAAGTAAGAGGTATCACTTACTAGGTAAATACCCTTATTTCAGAACCAGTTATAATCGCGCCAAGCTCAAAACAGGATGCAGTAATGAAAGTTAATTCGGCAATACAAGCGTTATCAGTTCTCAACGATGGAGATGTTATTTGGTGTCAGTCGATGGCGGCAACTCCCTACAAATTATTAGAGGGTCTAAAGGAAGTAGCCAAACAGCGTGTAAACTTAACGCTATTGCAATTGCATACGGAATACAGCGAAGCTTTAGGTGACCCGGAATTAAACGGGCATCTCAGACAACGAGCATTTTTTGTCGGAGCATCAACCCGCCAGGCTGTTAATCAGGGACTGGCCGACTACGTTCCCATTTTCCTGTCCGAAATTCCGAAGTTATTTCGCTCAGGCGAACAACCGCTGGACGCAGCCATTATTCAGGTATCGCCGCCAGATAAACACGGTAACTGCAGTTTAGGTATTTCGGTAGAAGCAACGCGAGCCGCCCTGCAAGTTGCAAAGAAGGTTATAGCCTGGATAAATCCGAATATGCCACGCACCCATGGCGATGCACTGGTTCAACTTAAGCGCTTCGATCGCTATTTTGAAGAAGCGGCACCTATTCCCGAGCATAAACAACCGCAACAAAACCCTATTACACAAAAAATAGGTGAACAAGTTGCCGGACTCATTAACGACGGTGACTGCTTACAAATGGGCATTGGAGCGATACCCGATGCGACTCTGGCTTGTCTGCATCATCATAAAGACTTAGGTATTCATACCGAGATGTTTTCAGACGGTGTGCTGCCCTTAGTTGAGCGCGGCGTTATTAATAACAGTCGCAAGCGTAAACACCGAGGACGCATTGTCACCACCTTTGCGATGGGATCTCAGGCATTATATGACTTTGTGGATGACAACCCGGAAGTGTTCTTCCTTGATGTTGAATACACTAACGACACTTCGGTTATTCGTCAGAACAAACAGGTTATGTCGATTAACAGCGCACTGCAGGTTGATTTAAGCGGTCAGGTTTGTGCTGACTCAATTGGCACTCGCATTTATTCCGGCGTTGGTGGGCAAATGGATTTCGTTCGCGGCGCCAGCTTATCCGAAGGCGGTCGCTCAGTTATTGCGCTGCCGTCAACGGCTTGTGGCGGAAGCGTATCGCGCATTAGTTCACTGCTAGCACCGGGAGCCGGAGTCGTAACAACTCGCGCGCACGTCCATTACATTGTGACCGAGCACGGTATCGCGAATTTACGAGCGAAAAGCATGAGTGAACGCGCACGGGAGCTTATCCACATAGCCGACCCTAAATTCCGTGAAGAACTGGCTAAAGCGGCCTACGACGACTGGGGACTGAACATAAGCTAGACTGTTTTCATCTAATATCAGCGTTAACTTAACGCCCAAACTGCGCTAGGCTATTTTTAAACAGCCTATTGCGGAACGGAGGTCTGAATGAAAACAGTCGGTATTATTGGTGGTATGAGCTGGGAATCAACCAGTACTTACTACCGACGCCTGAATCAGCTAATCAACGAACGGCTTGGTGGTCTGCACAGCGCAGAGCTCTTGCTTGCCAGCGTTGACTTTGCGCCTATTGAAAGAATGCAAAGTCAGGGCGACTGGGATGCAGCCGCGCAGGCTCTTATCGGTAAAGCCAGACAACTTGAGTCCGCGGGTGCCGAATGCATTGTTATAGCGACAAATACAATGCATAAAGTGGCACCTCAGATTGAAGCCGCCGTAAACATACCCTTACTGCACATTGTTGACGCGGTAGCCGCTCATCTCAAACAAAATAGTGTCCATAACGTTGGACTGCTTGGTACCCGTTTCACCATGCAGCAACCTTTCTATAAAGAGCGCCTGGAACAAAACAATGTACAAGTTCTGGTGCCAGAGGAAGAGGACAGCATTACCGTCGACAGCATCATTTTTAAAGAACTTTGTCACGGTCAGTTTACTGAAAAAGCCCGGGAGCACTACCTTCGCATTATTGATTCGTTAGCCGAACGAGGCGCGCAAGGTGTTATTCTGGGATGTACGGAAATAGGTTTACTGGTTCAGCAAGAGCATTCGGCTTTGCCATTGTTCGATACCACGGAACTTCACTGCCGTGCTATTGCCGACTGGATGTTGAAATAACAGCAGGTTAACCATGACAAACCTAACCACAGACTTTTCTCAATTTTATGAGCGCGCTTGCCAGCGTAAAGGCGACGAAAGCGCTATGCTCGCACGCATGCCCAAAATAACGCCTGTAAGCGAGCTGAAACAGCTGGATGACCGGGTCATTTTATCAACCATTACCCGTTGTATTTTCCGCGCCGGTTTTGTCTGGCGCATTATTGAAGCAAAATGGCCGGGCTTTGAAGAAGCCTTTAAAGGCTTTGTACCTCTTTACTGGCAACAAGTGCCACCAGAAGTCTTAGAAGAACTTTCAAAAGATGAACGTATTGTCCGCAACCAGCAAAAGATAAACACCGTGCCCGCTAACGCACGCATGATTGTGGAAGTATCTGAGGAATACGGCAGTTTTGGTCAGTTTCTGGCGCAATGGCCATCGAGCCAGCAAGCCGGGTTGCTGCATTATCTTAAAAAGAACGGTTCACGCTTAGGCGGCGTTACCCCACAGTATGTTTTGCGCGAGCTTGGCTGGGATGGTTTTATTCTTTCTAATGACGTTGTCACCGCATTGACCAACTACAAGCTAATAGACGCTTCCCCCACCAGTCAAAAGGGAATAAAACAAGCCCAGAGCGCATTCAACCGCTGGCACGAACAAACCCAACTACCTTACAGTCATTTGTCACGAATTCTGTCTTACAGTATCGGAGATTAGACGTCGGTCAATCTTCAGATAGGTTAAATATAAACAAATTGAAGCACTTAGCTATTAAAGGTATATTGCCCGCTTTTCTCAACCAAGGAGCGATTTATGAGAAAAACTGTAATTGCATTGGCAATGCTGACCTTACCTGGCGCTGTTCTAGCTGAGTCCCCTAACTGGAATAAAGTTGATGCGTCCTATCTTGATACCGATGTTGGCGTTGACGGAGCTGGTGATCTTTCTTTTGACGGATTCCGAGTCGGCGGTTCGGCCGCTATTAACCCGGATCTGGTCGTTTTAGATAACCTTTTCGTATTTGCAGATTTCGACTCTGTCTCCAATGATGACTCAGGTTTCGATTTAGACATCGATTTTCTGTCCGCAGGTATTGGCTCGTACAAACACTTAACGGAAACGACAGATTTATACGCGACGGCGTCTTTTGAACGTGTTGAGAGCGAGGCTTCAGCTTTTGGACTTTCAGAGTCTGGCTCTGACAAAACCTGGGGTGTAGGCATTGGACTTCGTTCTATGCTGACTCCGAACGTTGAAGTTGACGCAAAACTTGATTATGTAGCGTTTGACGAAGAACTTGTTCGCTTTAACCTTTCCGCTTTCTATCACGTTACGGAAAACTTCTCTTTCGGTCTTGGCTATGAAACTCATAGAGAAACTCAGGACCTGGATGTTGACAGCTTAAGCGCAACTGTCCGCTATTCATTCTAATTCGCTGAACGGTTCTTCCCCCCCCCCGTTGCTTAACAGCAGCGGGGGGCAAATTCCCACTGGATAAATCGCCGCCTATCACCTATAAATAGATGGGCGAATAGTCGTATGGCAGTCCGTTATCGCAAGCCAATTTTTTCAAACACTCTGGGGATTTTGATGAGCTCAACCAAAAATACTCTGATATTAGGCATCTCGCTAATCATTAGCTTTATCGTTATTGGCATCATCGGCTCAAATGCCGTGCTTGAGCATAAATCGATGGAGCGCAGTGTGACCGTAAAAGGCTTGTCTGAACGAGAATACCTTGCCGACACCGTTATCTGGCCTATTCAATTTACCGCGGCCAGCAACGATTTATCAGAAATTTATGAAACCATGGAAGCATCCAATAAAAAGGTCATCGCCTTCTTACGGGAAAAAGGCATTGAGCCGGATGAAATATCTTCGTCAGCCCCTTCCATTACCGATAAATCAGCCCAGCGTTACGGTTCATCTCAACCGGCAGAATTCCGTTATACCGCCGCACAGGCCATTACGGTTTACTCCAATAAGGTTGAGCAGGTTCGCAGCGTTATGGGAGACCTTGCCGACCTGGGTAAAGAAGGTATTGTCCTCAGCAGCGACGATTATCAGGCGCAACCAGAGTACTTATTTACCCGTTTGAATGAGGTAAAGCCTGAAATGATAGAAGAGGCCACCAAGAAAGCCCGGGAAGTAGCAGAGAAGTTCGCTATAGACTCGAACTCTCAACTGGGAAAAATCAAACAAGCGCGTCAGGGGCAGTTTAGTATCAGCGCACGCGACCGACATAACCCTCACCTGAAAAATGTACGGGTTGTATCCACCATAGAATATTACTTGTCCGATTGATCTATTCGTTTCACAATGCGGCTAACTCTATGCCAAAAGGCTTGTTAGATAATGAAAAGAACGCTGCAGTATTTGTTTAAAGGGTTAGCCATTTTACTGCCCATTGTTGTGACCTTTGCGTTACTGCAATGGCTGTTAGTTACCATCGAAACCTGGCTTAAACCAATATGGATAACCTTACTGGGGGAGTCTTCATATTTTCCGGGGCTCGCCTTTATTAGCTTTTTAGGTATAGCCCTGCTTATTGGTTTTAGCTCCCGCTGGAATTTCATTGATTCTCTCTGGCAACTTCCCGGAAAGCTCATCAACAGGCTGCCTCTGCTGCGCAGTCTTTACGGTACCATTAACGATGTATTTGAAATGATGTCGGGCAAAAACTTCGCTGAAGAATCTGTGGTATTAGTCACACTGCCCGGCAGCAAACTGCGGCTTATTGGTATTGTCACCAAGAAAAGCGGTATTAAGGGTGACCGCCTGTCGGAATTGATGGAAGGCGACCAGGTGGCGGTATTTTTGCCCATGAGTTATAACGTCGGCGGCTATATGGTCATTGTGCCGGCGGATTGTATTGAGTCACTGACTATGAAACCTGCCGATGCCCTGCAGCTGACAATAAGTGGTGGCTTGGGTAAGAACCACTCCGGCAAAATAGATTAAAAATTGCAGTTGAAATCAGTGCGCGTGCTGGTAAAGTTCGCGCTATGAAACTATCTGACCCCTGCCCTTGCGGCTTCGATAAAACCTATCAAAATTGTTGCTATCCATATCATAATGGAGAATCGCTTGCGTCATCACCTGAAGCCTTAATGCGTTCACGGTACAGTGCCTTTGTCGGACATTTAGCAGGCTACTTAGAAGCAACATGGCATAGCAGCTACCGTCCAGCCTTTCTCGATTTAAGCGACTCACCAAACTGGCTTAAACTGCAGGTTATTTCTTCCAGCGTAGAGCAAAATAAAGGACAAGTGCATTTCCGCGCATTTTATCGTGACGGAGATGATATTGCTTTTATGGAAGAAAAATCTGACTTTATCTTCGAGGATGGCAAGTGGTATTACTTAACTGGCCAGACAAATTAAGACAGTCGCTGACCAGTTTTATCTAAAAAGACCAGACCGTGGGTTTTAACATGCTTTTCATAGCGACTTACCGTTAACGGCTTAGAAAAGTAAAACCCCTGAAACTCTGAAAAGCCAATTTCGGTTAACCTCGTTAACTGAGACTTTTCTTCTACACCTTCAACGACACATTTAATTTTCAATTCAGAGCAAATATTAAAAATCCCCTTAACTAAGCTGTATTGTCGCCCGGATGTCTTTATGCCGCGAAGCAGTGCTCTGTCCAGTTTTAATTTATCAATGGGATAATAAGCTAAGCGGGTAACACTGGAATAACCGACTCCAAAGTCATCAACCGATACCTTAAAGCCCCAGGACTTCAATTCATTCATAAGCTCTAAGGAGTTGACCCGGTCCGACTCCAGACAGGTTTCTGTTAACTCCAGCTCTATCTGTGAAGGTTTAACCGAAAAATCGGCCAGATATTTGACCAGCTTCGAAATAAAATCGGGCTGAGAAAAGTCCAGCAGCGAAATGTTAATGGCTATGGGCAACAGCGGGAAATCATTTTTCTTCCATAGCGATATTTGAGCACAAACTTTCTGAACAATTAAGTCGGTTAAACGACTTATCATTCGGTACTCTTCTGCAATTGGTATAAAAATAGCCGGAGAAATGGAACCCAGTACAGGACTGTCCCAACGGGCCAGGGCTTCAAGCCCGACACAAGTGCCGTCGGCAGTCACCTTCGGTTGAAAACAAACATCCAATTCATCGTTCTGTATGGCTTCATCCAAAAGAATTGAGATTTCATGGCGTTCCATAAACTCTTCTGAATTTTCAGTATCATAAAGATGATAAAACTGGTTCACAGAAACGAATTTTTTTGCTTCCAACGCACGGGAAACAACAACGTCGGCGGTTTCACCATGCTTAGGAAACCTGGCCACACCAAACTGAAAAGACTGCTGACATTTAATACCCTGAAAGGTGTATTCTTTATCGAGAGAGTTTTTAATATCCAGTAAAACGTCTTTCAATTCATTTTCTACCGTTTTTGGCAAAATAAACACCAGCTTATTTAACGCAATAGTCGCAGTTAAACGCGGCTGCTGTCTGTGCTTCTTCAACCGACTGTAAGAGGACGCTAAAAGCTTTCTGATAACACTCTCACCATACTTTAATCTGAGGTAGTCTTCGCTTTCACTTTGTGCGACAACCACAAAGAATTCACGATCTGACTTAGAAATTAATTTATTGCATTGCAACTCAAACCAGTCACTGTTCGGTAAGTTTGTCTGAGTATCCAGATAACGCAAACGGCGGTTTTCCTGCTCTAAAAACGTCAGGTTACTCTCCAGCGTTTTCTCTTGTGTACAATCAACAAACTCATAAACATAAGAGCTGGCTTCCGGAACTTCTAATCTGACAACCTGTTGGTATGTATGCTCATGCCGAATAATCTTGCCACCCGTGGGTAATTTGGCATGGTTTATATCAGGAAACCAGTTAGAAATAGACTGACAACCACTTCTCGTGGACTCATCTAAACCGAAAATATCACCGGCCTGTTTATTAAAGTCTGTAATTAATCCGCCTTCATTAACAATAACTTTGGGTCTTCTGGACTCGGCAAAAAACACCCGGTAAAGCGAGTTCTTGCCTTTTAAGTAATCATTGGATTTTTGCGTTTCCTTATTCAGACGTTTTGCGGCGACTATGGTACGAGCCACGGCCAGAGGAATGCAGATGTTAAAGAATAGAAACATATTTCCTGCGATATACCATGCAGCGTCAGGAAACAGCACATTGGGTTCAGCGAAGAAAGACAAATTAACGTTGTTAAAAACAATATAAAAAGGCGCGATATTCAATACGGCATAAAATATCGCAGCTCTACCGCCAAGAAGCATTAAAGCAATTAGGGGGCAAGCATACATATACATCGAACCTATTTTTGCAAGATTCATATCATCCAGGAACAAATTACAGGAGACACTTGCTGCAATAATAGTAATCTGCAAAAAGTTGGCACAAAAATAATAGTAATTCTTGCTTAACCAAAGTAAGCCTAACATGCTAACTAAGAAAGCGGATGTAATTGCAATAATATGGGGAAGTTGAGCTTCTAAAGCGTCATCGAAGCTGTGTAAAAACACAACCAGACACAGAAGCATTCCGGAGAAAAGAATAATTCTTAGTGCGCTGACTCGCCAATTAGGAACACCATTTTCTGACGTTCCTTCGTCTTTAAGCAGAAAAAAGTTATTTAAGAAGTTCATGCTGGCCCGAATCAGTTCTCAGACCGTCATTAAAGAACGTTAAACCTTAAAAATCAACTACCTTTACTCTAGTTATTCTATATTAATCAGATGCTGTCGATAAAAACGCCAATGTCTCGACTTTATTAAATACCAGGCACAAATAAACCAACCAAAAACAATTGCGGCTCGTCCAAATGAAAAAGCACCATGTTGCTCAATGAATAACCAAAAAATAAGTACGGCATCAAAAACCAAAGAAAGTAATAACAGAGGTTGCGCAAAACGCATTAACCTATTTGCCCAGTTAGGTTTATCTTCGCCGACAAAGGTGGTTGCCAGCAAAACAATTAAAGCAGGTAGGCCAATCAGTAGCATCAGTCCAAACTGCTCTGAACTGGTGTAGAAGAGTTTCAATAATCGCGTTCGGTCTTCAGAAAAGGTCAGAGATATAATGGCAGCGACATAGCCACGCATTTCAAATAAAAGCATCAGCAAGAGCGAGAGCGGGATACTCGCCCTGCCCTCTTTATCCAGGTATCGTGCTCTCTCTACCAATCGCTGCCCGGCGCTTGTCGCCTCGCTGCCAGATTTTTTCATGGAAATAATAACCTACTGTATTCACTAAAGGTTCAATCAGAGCAATAGCACCGCCAAGCACAACATCGCCTGTCATTAACCAGACTACGCCAAAGGCGATAGTAAAATGCATGATACCAAATGATACTGTCTTTACTGCGTCTTTCATAACAATCTCCCGCGTCGACTTTTGTTGATTATTGCCGATTAAGATTGTTACAGCCAATTGATAAAAGCGATAGCCCTGTTCGTTGCAGGGGATTTATCTTTAAACCGCTCGTTTAAGTTGTTCACGCAGTTCTGCGACTTCATCGCGCAGTTTACCCGCTTGTTCAAACTCAAGATTCTGCGCCGCTTTGTACATCTCTTTCTCTTTAGCGTCGATTTCTTTCATGACCGCTTTCGCGTCTTTGACAACCACAGTGCGGGCATCATACCCGGAGGCCACTTCAGCCAGCGCTTTTTCAGCCTTACTCTGACGAGCTTTAGCTGAACCCTGTCCCAAGTCCATCACGTCGGTAATGTCTTTATTCAGTCCCTGCGGGGTAATACCGTGCTCTTTGTTGTAAGCAATTTGTTTCTCGCGACGACGATCCGTTTCGTCCATGGCTCGTTGCATCGAGCCAGTAATGCGATCCGCGTATAAAATAGCACGCCCATTCACGTTACGTGCAGCACGACCAATCGTCTGAATCAACGAGCGGTCGGAGCGCAAGAAACCTTCTTTATCTGCGTCTAATATCGCGACCAGCGACACTTCCGGCATATCCAGACCTTCCCTCAGCAAGTTAATACCCACCAGTACATCGAACTTACCCAGACGTAAATCACGAATAATCTCCATACGTTCAACGGTATCAATGTCCGAGTGCAGATAACGCACCTTTATGCCGTGTTCATCCAGATAGTCTGCTAAATCTTCCGACATTTTCTTAGTCAAAGTTGTCGCCAGCACCCGCTCGCCGACCTCTGTCCGCAAGCGGATTTCAGACATTAAATCATCCACCTGGGTGGCAACCGGACGCACTTCTATCTGCGGGTCAATCAATCCTGTCGGCCTGACAACCTGCTCAACCACTTCATTACCACTGCGCTCTAATTCATACTTGCCCGGTGTCGCTGACACATATAGGGTTTGTGGCGCTATAGCCTCAAACTCATCAAATTTAAGCGGCCGATTATCCAGTGCTGACGGTAAACGGAAACCGTATTCAACCAGGTTTTCTTTGCGCGATCGGTCACCTTTGTACATAGCGCCAATCTGCGACACCGTCACATGGGACTCATCAATGATAAGCAGAGCATTATCCGGCAAATAATCCATTAACGTTGGCGGCGGCTCGCCGGGCGCACGACGCGACAGATAACGGGAGTAGTTTTCAATGCCCGAGCAATAGCCAAGCTCCAGCATCATTTCAATATCAAACTGCGTACGCTGATTAATCCGCTGCTCTTCTATGAGTTTATTTTGCTTAAGCAGAATATCGCGGCGATCTTTCAGTTCATCTTTTATCTTTTCAATGGCTTTAACCAGCACTTCCCGTGGCGTTACATAGTGCGTTTTCGGATAAATAGTGGCGCGCGCAACATCTTTTTCCGTAACCTGCCCAGTTAAAGGCTCAAAAAAGCTAATGCGATCAACTTCGCTGTCAAACAGTTCCAGACGCACCGCTATTTCCTCTGACTCGGCCGGGAAAATATCAATCACGTCACCACGGACCCGGTAAGTACCCCGCTCAAAAGCGGCATCGTTACGTTTGTACTGAAGCTGAGCCAGACGTCGTAAAACATCTCGCTGGTCAATAATGTCGCCACGACGCAAGTGCAGCATCATTTTCATATACGATTCAGGGTCGCCCAGGCCATAAATAGCGGAAACCGAGGCAACCAGAACCACATCTCTCCGTTCCATTAACGCCTTTGTGGCAGACAAACGCATTTGCTCAATATGAGAATTAATTGAAGCATCTTTCTCAATGAAAGTATCAGTGGTAGGAACGTAAGCTTCTGGCTGATAATAATCATAGTAAGAAACAAAATATTCCACCGCGTTATTGGGGAAATACTCTTTCATCTCACCATAAAGCTGCGCTGCCAGAGTTTTATTGTGTGCCAGTATCAACGTAGGGCGCTGCGAGCGTTCAATGACATTCGCCATGGTAAAGGTTTTACCTGAACCAGTTACACCCAACAGCACCTGATGCGCCAAACCGGCGTCCAGATTGTCGAGCAGTGACTCAATGGCTTTGGGCTGGTCACCCGCCGGCTTGTATTTAGAAACCAGTTCAAATTTCTTAGCCACGTTCTCTCCTCAACTCGCGTGAAAACCACCAATACGCAATGACAGCAGTAAACAGATTAGCGACCACCCCGCCAATGAATAAACCGGTTAAGTCAGCGAGTACACTCCCCAAATAAGAGAGCGGTACGAATAAAACAAATAAACGAATGATACTTAACCACAGCGCGTTCATCGGCCGGTGCACAGCATTAAAGCTGGAATTGGTCAGTATGATAATGCCCTGCAACCCGTAACCCAACGGCATAATATAAATAAAGAGCTTAACAATGTCGGCAACCGCTTGCTCTTCAGCAAATACCTGAGCTATCCAGTGTGCGGTTACCAACATCAGTAAATAAATGACCGCCTGAATGGCCAGCACGGCTTTTAACGCAGTCCGGTAGGCTTCTTTCACCCGATCAATACGATCCGCACCGTAGTTCTGGCTAATTAATGGCGGCAACGACATGGACAACGCCAGTATAATGACGCTGGCCAGTGACTCCAGTCGGGACCCGACACCGAACGCTGCCACGGCTGGAGCTCCATAAGATGCGACAATAGCAGTCATCACTGACATAGCTAATGGAGTCAGCATATTGGCGCTGGCTGCCGGCATACCTATTTTTAAAATACCGCGGGCTGACTTAATCCATGCCTGAAAAAAAGGCCGTCCGGCAGGCGGTTTAGAAGAAATCAGCTTATTTCTGCGCAGCAACCAAAACACTAAAAAGACACCACTAAACCAGGAAATAACACTGGCAAGAGCGGCGCCCTCAATACCCATGGCAGGAATAGGCCCTAGCCCAAAAATTAAAATGGGATCGAAAATGGCGTTCGCCAACCCACCGGAAGCCATAATAAGCGATGGTGTTCGTGTGTCACCGGCAGCCCTCAGAACCGCATTCCCAACCATAGGCGTAACCAACATCACGCAGCCCAGATACCAGAGCGTCATATACTCCCGTATCAACGGCATTAGCCGTTCCTGTGCCTGCAATAAACTGAAAACCGGGTCCATCAGCAGATAGCCAATGAGTGCCAACGCAGCAACTAGTATGGCGGATACTGAAAGCGCAGAAAAACCATCAAAATGAGCTTCTTCCGGCCTGTCTGAGCCGTATTTACGGGCAATAACAGCGGAAGTTCCTATACCTAAACCTATGGCCAGGCTTATAACGGTGAAAGTAACGGGAAAGGTAAAGCTGACAGCCGCAAGAGGGTCTGTTCCGAGCATACTGATAAAGAAGGTATCGACAACATTGAAGCTAATGAGAGTAGCCACACCGAAAATAACCGGCCAGGTCATTTCCCAGAGTTTTTGTCCTACCGGCGCGCTGATAAGACTTCTTGATGCGTCGGCAGCTGCCATTCAATCCCTCCTCAGTTCGATAGCCGAATAGTGTACATGAGACTGTGCTTTGTGGCTACGGAGAATAGACTTTAGCCATTGCGATCCGTATAGTAATGGGCATTTCAACCCTTGCGAAAAACAGGATCTGAACGTGGATTATCAACTCTCTGATCGTATCAATGCGATTCAACCTTCGCCGACTCTGGCGGTTACTCAAAAAGCCAATGAATTACGCCAACAAGGCAAAGATGTTATTGGTCTGGGCGTCGGCGAGCCAGATTTTGATACACCAGATTTTATCAAAGAAGCGGCTATTCAGGCGATTCGCGATGGTAAAACAAAATATACTGCAGTTGATGGCATCGACGAGCTAAAAGATGCGGTCATTAAAAAGCTGGAGCGAGACAATAACCTGAGCTATGAGCGCAAAGAAATTATTGTCTCTGCCGGCGGCAAACACAGCATTTTTAATTTGCTCAGTGCCTGGTTAAACCCGGGTGATGAAGTCATTATCCCCGCGCCTTATTGGGTTTCTTATCCGGATATGACCAAACTGGTTGGCGCAGAGCCCGTTATTGTTAAAGCCGGTATTGATCAGCGTTTTAAGATCACACCAGAGCAACTGCGCGAAGCACTAACCGATAAAACCCGGTTAATGTTTATTAATAGCCCGTCTAACCCAGCGGGAACCGCATACACGGCTGACGAACTGAAAGCTCTGGCTGAAGTACTGCGTGACTATCCAAAGGTACTTATCGCCACTGATGATATGTATGAACATATCCTCTGGAGTGATTCCGCTTTTGCCAACTTCCCTATGGTAGCTCCGGATCTTAAAGATCGCACCGTTATCCTGACCGGAGTATCCAAAGCTTATGCAATGACAGGCTGGCGTATCGGTTATGCTGCCGGGCCTAAACCTATTATTGCAGCCATGAAAAAAATGCAGTCACAAAGTACTTCAAACCCAACCAGCATCAGTCAGTATGCGGCGGCGGCAGCATTAAATGGTGACCAGAGCTGCATTGATACCATGGTAAGTGCATTTAAAGAGCGTCACGACTACCTGGTAGACGCCTTAAATAGTATCGACGGCGTTAACTGTGTACCCGGTGACGGCACCTTCTACGCGTTCGCACAGGTTGACGAACTAATGGCTAAAGCTAAGGTCAGCAGTGACGTTGAACTTTGCGAAAAACTACTCACCGAAGCAAACGTAGCCTTAGTGCCGGGCTCGGCTTTCGGTACCGATGGATATTGCCGTCTGTCCTTTGCGACTAGCATGGATGTATTAAAAGAAGCGGTTAAGAGAATTAAAGACTTCTCAGAAAGTTTATAAAATAAAGGTTTTGGCGCCATTTTCCTGAATGAGCGCCAAAACCCTATTAATTGAACAGTCATTCCAGCTTAAATCACGCCAATATTGCCCTTTTCTATTTTGATAGTTTTATTACAAATTACTAAAAGTCCAACTCAGATAAAGTCAATTAGATCCCGATCAATTTAATCAATGTCAAGACCGATCAACCTATTTTCAGAAAGATTTTTTGGCGCGTTTTTTAGTCAAATCCACTAAGAAATACACAAGTTGCTGATTCTTCAGGCATTGGTTGGTGACGGAATCACCAACATGAGTGTTTATTCATCAAAATAACATAACCTATTGTATTTTATAGGAATTAAATCACTGCGTTATTTTTTAACCAGGCCTAAAAATGCCTTCAAACCCGCATCACTCTTACGACTTAACAGAGTTAAACACAAGGTTATCCACAGATTCCGTGGATAAGATCATGTAGCCGTTATCTACTGCGACATTCAGATATCTGTGGATAATGAGATCAGCGATAAACATAGTACTTATGTTATGCCTGAATATTTTACAGTTACTTGACATTGTCATCGATAACGATTGGCGCCTGTTTTAGCGCTGATATGATTAAAAAAGCTATTTTGTCGACTTTTTCGACAACCGAATCGTTTTCCTTTAAAAACCTTCGCAGAATAGTTGACACCCCTGCGTATGAGCTTTAATATTCGCAGCCGTTGAATGTTGTTCCCCAGTAGCTCAGTTGGTTAGAGCGGTGGACTGTTAATCCATGTGTCGTTGGTTCGAATCCAACCTGGGGAGCCAAACAACATCCAACCTATTCAATTCCCCAGTAGCTCAGTTGGTTAGAGCGGTGGACTGTTAATCCATGTGTCGTTGGTTCGAATCCAACCTGGGGAGCCACATTTAGAGAGAACCGCCTATACGGCGGTTTTTTCGTTTCTGGACCACAGCCCTGCACTCAGTTCAGCAACAGGCTGCTGAGCGCCTTTAGATATCCACTGCGCTAATTCATCTGCAACATTAGGCCAATATAACCGTTGCGGATTACGTTGGGTTAACCAACTATCAATTGATACGCTGTCGATTCGCTTAAGGACATGCGCTAACCCCTGCTCCTGCAGTATCTGCGCATTCCATTTTTGCTCAAACTGACCGGTTAAAGGCTTTACTGCAAGCGCTTTGCCCTGACTCAGCGCCTCGCAACTGGTTTCAAACCCCGCGTTAGACAAAATAGCCGAGGCCTTATTGAAGTGAGCGGCAAACTCCGCTCTTGAAGGTGGGTAACACTCAATATGACCTAAAGACTCGCGCTTAGCCAAAGGATGAAAAAAAGAGAACTCGTAATTATCTAAAGGCTGCAATTGTTCAATTACATGCCGAGGGTCTTCAAAGGGTAAATACACAACCACACGTTGCATTAAGCCGCCACAGTTATTTTCTTCATGCCTGACCACGGGGGGAATCGCATTTCCGGTTGAAAGCCAGTGCATACCGACAGGCTCTGAACAGGGCGCAAATGAAGATATCAGCTTTTTCTGCCACCAGGACAAGCGTCGGAACAATTCCGGCTCCTGAAACGCATACTGACGACCTAAACCAATACAACGCACTCCGGCTTTCTTAGCCGCCCAGGCAGTTACGGGCTCATAATCTGTGATCACTAAGTCGTAATTTTTTACCGGTAACTTTTTTACATCCTGCCAAAATTGACTCCAGTCGTTGTTCAACAACGTCTTACGTCTTCGTAACCGCCCTTTTTCAGTGACAAAAGACAGACCCTGCTGCCACTGATAATCGCCGAAAACGTCCATATCGAATAAACCGGCAACATCACGCCCCGATATCAGGTAATCAATATCAACATTATATTTTGCAAGAGACTTTGCCATGGTGTGACAGCGACTCAGGTGACCATTACCCGTGCCCTGTATACCATAAAGAATTTTCATATAACGAACTCCGATACGACAATAGCCAGCGAAGCGCCGGCAACAATATCGCTGGGGTAATGGACGCCAACCACAACTCGGGAGGCACCAATAGCGGCAGCCCAGCCAAAACAGACTAAGCCAAGATTTGGGTAATACTGATAGGTTACTGTAGAAAACAGAACCGCAGCGGCGGTATGGCCGGAAGGAAAACTGAATTTATCACTAGCGACAACCAAAGCAGCAAAGGATAAATTTAACTCACTGGGTCGCTGGCGCCGAAAACTGTTTTTCATTATCCAGTAAACCGGTAGCTCAAGTGCAAAGGCAAGTAACAGGTGGGCAAAATAGTCGTCGCCGGATTCGTCCAGAAGCCAGGCCATCAATGCAATAACCAGGTAACCGTAACCGTCACCACTGCGCGACGTCAGCAGTGCAATTTGTCCGGGCAAATCCTTAGCCCGCAAACCAGAAAATAGACAATAACAATAGCGATCAAAACGTTGTAAATAACTGATTATTACCATGTGGTTTAGAACCCATTTTGGCTTCAGTTGTAGCTACCTTGCCAAGCCTTTATGACACTAAATGAGCAGTTTCGTGAAGAAAGTATGACAATGCACAAATTTTCTCCAAAACACATGCCCTCTGTCTGTTGTTTATGGCGGCCAAAACACCGATAATATGCGGTCTTTGTTAAACACAGTATCCGGAAAGGTAAATGACCGATTACTTACTGCTACTGATAGGCACCGTGCTGGTTAATAACTTTGTACTGGTGAAGTTCCTGGGGTTGTGCCCCTTTATGGGCGTTTCCGGCAAGCTGGACACGGCAATAGGCATGTCAGCAGCGACCACCTTTGTGTTGACTCTGGCCTCGGTCTGTAGCTATCTGGTAAATCAATACCTGCTTGAGCCGCTCGACTTAATGTCGCTGCAAACGCTCAGTTTTATCCTGGTTATTGCAGTGGTCGTACAATTTACAGAAATGGTGGTACACAAAACCAGCCCAACGCTGTATCGGTTACTGGGTATTTTCCTGCCACTTATTACCACCAACTGCGCTGTATTAGGTGTGGCTTTACTTAACGTCAACGAGCAACACAACTTTGTGCAGTCTATTGTTTATGGCTTAGGAGCCGCTATTGGTTTCTCGCTGGTACTTATTTTATTCTCAGCTCTGCGTGAGCGCTTAGCTGCCGCCGACGTGCCGGTAGCGTTTAAAGGTTCAGCTATTGCGATGATAACCGCAGGGCTTATGTCTCTTGCCTTTATGGGCTTTAGCGGATTGGTGAGCAGTTAATGAGTTTATTCGGAGCAGTTATCGCGCTGGGTATATTAGCGCTGATATTCGGAGTGATTCTTGGCTTTGCCGCGGTTAAGTTCCGCGTCGAGAGCGATCCTATTGTCGACCAGATTGATGAAATTCTGCCACAAACGCAATGTGGCCAATGCGGTTACCCCGGTTGCCGCCCCTACGCGCAAGCCATCGCCGACGGCGACGACATTAACAAATGCCCGCCGGGCGGCGAAGCGACCATAAAACAGTTAGCCAATTTAATGGGCGTAGAAGCCAAGCCGCTGGATGATGCCCATGGCGAAGAAGACGTTAAAAAAGTTGCGGTTATCCGCGAGGACGAGTGCATTGGTTGCACTAAATGTATTCAAGCCTGCCCGGTCGATGCCATTTTAGGCGCAGCAAAACAAATGCACACGGTTATCGAACATGAATGTACCGGCTGCGACCTTTGTGTTGAACCTTGTCCGGTCGACTGTATCGACATGGTAAAAGTAAAAGCAAAACCCGAAACCTGGCAGTGGGATTTGGATACCGTGAAAGAAAACATCAAAGCCAATAGCATTCCGGTTAAGGTGGTGGAATGAGCGACGTGCAGGCAAAAAAACATGACTTAAACGCCAATGTGATAGGCCACTTCCCAGGCGGCGTTCATCCTCCTGAGCGCAAGCAGCCGGCCAGCAGCCAGCCCATTCGCAAGCTTACATTACCGCACGAGCTAATTTTGCCCGTACGCCAGCACATTGGGCCTTCTGGTAAGGTTTTGGTTAAGGTCGGCGAGCGCGTTGATAAAGGTCAGCGTTTAACTGAAGCCGGGTTAAGCCAAGGGTTACCCTTGCACGCTCCAACGTCTGGCACCATTGCCGCCATTGAAGAGCGCCCTACGGCACATGCATCGGGCTTGCCGGAACAGGCTATTGTCATTCACCCGGACGGCGAAGACCGCTGGGGCAATAAGCACGCACTGCCCGATTACCATGACGTTGAAATTTCACGCTTACTGGAACTGATTCAGGAAGCTGGTATTGCTGGTTTAGGTGGTGCAGGTTTTCCTACCGCTCAAAAGCTGGCACAACAAAAGCCTTTGAAACACCTTATTATAAACGGTGTTGAGTGCGAACCTTACATTGCCGCAGACGATCGCTTAATGCAGGAACATGCCGATGACATTGTTGCCGGCATTCGCATTTTACAGTACATCACCCGTTGCGATTCGGTTCTGCTCGCTATCGAAGATAATAAGCCCGAGGCCATAAAGGCCATGGCAGAAGCCATTGACGACAACCCGCAAATACAGCTTAAAATAGTACCCACCAAATACCCTTCGGGTGGAGAAAAGCAACTGATTGAACTGCTTACCGGGCATCAGGTACCGAGTGGCAAGTTGCCGATGGATATCGGTTTATTGATGCAAAACGTCGGCACAGCTTATGCGGTCAAGCGAGCGATTATTCATGGTGAGCCGTTGTTAGAACGCGTGGTTACGCTGACCGGTGAGTCTCTTAAACAGCGGGGAAACGTGTGGGCCTTATTAGGGACGCCAATTCAACACTTGCTGGATGAGTCAGGTTTTACCCCGGAGAAAAAGCAACGCATTATTATGGGCGGGCCAATGATGGGCTTCACCCTGCCCATTACAGAAGTGCCGGTCATAAAAACCACGAACTGTGTTCTGGCTCCTACGGAGAAGGAACTGCCCTCTCCCGGACCTGAACTGGCCTGTATCCGTTGCGGCGCCTGCGCCGACGCCTGCCCGGCAACATTACAGCCGCAGCAGTTGCAATGGTTGGCCAAGGCCAAAGACTACGAGTCACTGGAAAAACACAACTTGTTCGACTGCATTGAATGCGGTGCCTGCGCTTATGTCTGCCCCAGCGAGATACCGCTGGTGCACTATTACCGGAAAGCCAAAGCCGAAGTGCGCAATATCGCCCGCGAAAAAGCTAAGGCGGAACAAGCCCGTAAACGTTTCGAAGCAAGGCAGGAACGCCTGGAGCGTGAAAAAGAAGAGCGCTTAGAGCGTCACAGAAAAGCCGCCGAAGAACGCCAAAAAATGCAGCAGGAAATGCAACAAGAAGCGCAGCAGAAAAACAGCGACGAACCGGGAAGAAAATCGGAAGAAGCCACTGAGAAACCGACTGGTAAATCAGCGGCGGTTGCTGCCGCTATTGCCCGCGCTAAAGCTAAAAAGGCCGCTCAGGCTGCTAAAGAAAGCCCGGAAGAAAGCAACTCAGCCAAAGGAAATGAGTCATGAGTTTCAGAATTGCATCGTCACCCCATGGGCATAACCAGCGCAGCACCAGCGAGATGATGCGCTGGGTTTGTTATGCACTGGTTCCCGGCGTACTGCTGCACAGCTACTTTTTTGGTTCCGGTATCTGGTTTCAAATTCTTCTGGCCGTGGTTACTGCAGTTGCCGCCGAAATGGCCTGCACCGTAGCCCGGGAGCGTCCGGCATTTTCAGCCTTGCGCGACAATACGGCCATAGTTACCGCCGTTTTACTGGCAATTAGCATTCCTTCATTAGCGCCCTGGTGGATCATCGTTATAGGGACATTATTCGCCATTGTGGTAGTCAAACATGTTTATGGCGGCATGGGGCAAAACTTATTTAACCCGGCTATGGCCGGCTACGTTCTTCTGTTGGTGTCATTCCCGGTACAAATGACCAACTGGTTACCAGTTTCAGCCATTAGTGAGCACTCGCTTAACTTATGGCAAACGTTGCACACCATATTGTTTGAGTACACGCCAGCAGGCTATAGCGTTGAGCAACTGCGCTCGGGTATCGATGGCGTCACCATGGCAACCCCTCTCGACAGTATAAAAACCGGACTGACTCAGGGTTACACACTAACTGAAATTTATCAGCGCCCAGAATTCAGTTACTTTGCCGGTGCCGGCTGGCAGTGGATAAATCTGGGCTTTTTCGTCGGTGGTTTACTCTTAATTCAGCAACGCATTATCAGTTGGCACATTCCACTCGGCTTTCTTGGTGGTCTTTGTATACCCGCATTTATCGCGCATATATTTGCCCCGGATCTGATGCCCGGACCAATCGTTCACGCCTTAAGCGGAGCAACAATGTTAGGTGCCTTCTTTATAGCCACCGACCCGGTATCTGCCGCTACCTCGAATCGTGGACGGGTTATATTTGGCTTACTTATTGGCTTCTTAATTTTTGTTATTCGCAGCTGGGGCGGCTACCCGGACGCAGTCGCCTTTGCAGTGTTGCTTGCCAATATGTGCGTACCGTTTATAGACCGTTACACGCGGCCTGTTGTTTACGGACACGGAGACTGATATGACACTGAACAGTATGCAAAAAAACGGTTTGTTGTTGGCGGCATTCGCAGTTGTTGCCACGTCTCTGGTTATTGGTGTGCAGGTGCTGACCGAAGACAAAATTGCCATGCAGCAGCAGCGGCAGGTATTGCGCACATTGAACCAACTGATACCGCCAACCATGCACGACAACGACTTATATCAGTCCTGCCGTTTACTGGAAAACCCGGCCTTAGGCAGCAGAAAGCCGCAACCCTTATATCGTGCATGGGTTAACGAAGAGCCAACCGCGCTGGCAGCGGAAGTCATTGCACCTGACGGCTACTCCGGTGCTATTCGTTTGTTAGTGGCTATTAAACCCGACGGTGAAGTCCTGGGCGTAAGAACTCTGCGCCATCAGGAAACCCCCGGTTTAGGCGACAAAATTGAAGTTGAAAAAAGCGACTGGATAAAAAGCTTTGCTGAGAAGCAAGTTCGCGGCGCAGACGATGACCGCTGGGCGGTGCAACGCGACGGCGGCATGTTTGATCAGTTTACCGGCGCCACCATTACGCCTCGCGCCGTGGTTTCGGCAGTAAAACGTGCGACTTTAGAACTTCAACAACAGGCTGACGTTTTATTTAATGCCGACTTACCTCACTGTCAGGAGGTTCAGGAATGAATGAATACAAACATTTAACCAAGCAAGGCTTATGGGACAACAACCCTGCGTTAGTTCAGCTACTAGGGTTATGCCCTTTATTAGCGGTTACCGCTTCGGTAACCAATGCCCTGGGTCTTGGACTGGCCACCTTGTTCGTTCTGGTTGGCTCTAACATTACCGTGTCTCTGGTACGCGAATTTGTGCCATCGGAAATTCGTATTCCGGTCTTTGTTATGGTTATTGCCACCTTTGTCACCATTATTCAATTACTGATGAACGCCTACGTATTTCAGCTGTACCAGTCGCTGGGCATCTTCATTCCGCTCATTGTGACCAACTGTGCCATTATTGGCCGTGCAGAAGCTTACGCCTCGAAAAACCCATGGCAACGCGCCGCCTTCGACGGACTGGCAATGGGCGCAGGCTTTGCCTTAGTGCTCGTGGTATTGGGCGCAATGCGCGAAATTATCGGTAACGGCACGCTGTTTAATGGCGCAGAACTTTTGCTAGGTGACTGGGCCGCACAATTGCGAATTGAGCTATTCACGGTAAATTACCCATTATTGCTGGCGATACTGCCCCCCGGAGCCTTTATTGGAATGGGCTTTATTATTGCGTTGAAAAATAAAATAGATTCAGTACGCAGCGCCCGCGCCGAGAAGAAAACCGTTACCCGCGCACGGGTCACTGCCTGAAAAACATAACAACAAATGACTTATTATGAATAAAACCAAGCGTTACGAAATTTTAAGCCGGCTACGGGACAACAACCCAAACCCAACCACGGAACTGGAATATGACTCACCCTTTCAGTTACTGATTGCGGTCTTGTTATCCGCACAAGCTACCGACGTTGGGGTTAATAAAGCCACTCGTAAACTCTTTCCTGTAGCACCCACCGCAGAAACAATGCTGGCTCTGGGTGTAGATGGCATAAAAGAATACATAAAAACCATCGGCCTGTTTAATTCCAAAGCCGAGAACGCTTACAAAACCTGCAAAATTCTGGTTGAAGAATATGACGGCGAAGTCCCAGAAGACAGAGCGGCACTGGAAGCCCTGCCCGGTGTTGGTCGTAAAACTGCAAACGTGGTGTTAAATACCGCCTTCGGCTGGCCGACTATTGCCGTAGACACGCACATATTCCGCGTGTCTAACCGCACCAAACTGGCACCGGGGAAAAACGTCAAAGAAGTAGAAGAAAAGCTAATAAAAGTGGTGCCGGCGGAGTTTAAAGTCGATGTGCACCACTGGTTAATTTTGCATGGCCGTTACACCTGCATAGCCCGCAAGCCAAGGTGTGGTTCCTGCGTTATTGAAGACTTGTGTGAGTTTAAAGAAAAAACCAGCGATTGAGCTTATTACAGCTCAATCGACGATGGTTTAGTCAGTTGTACAATAACGCGGCGGTTAATCTGACGGTTTATCTCATTGTCGTTGGATTTAACCGGACGATCTTCACCATGAGCGACGGTTTTAATCCGCTCGGCGTCTATGCCACGCTCAACAAAAAACTGCTGAATTTCTTTCGCACGCTGTTCGGTTAATTCCTGGTTTGGCCCGCGCGCTCCAAGCGAATCGGTATACGCATCTACCAGAACCAGTTCCAGTTCATTATCCACCTGAAGATAGTCGCTAATCTGTTTAAGCTTTCGTTGTGAAGCCATCGTCAGTTTTTCGCTGTCGGCTTCATGGTTAAGCACCGTGTATGCAATATCGTCAAAGCTAAACGGCAATAACGCATTTACACAGCTCATAAAGTCATCATAAGTACGGCGAAAGTTCACCGACGACAAAGACACTGCCACCTGATCACGGTTGTTGTACCAGTCATCGTAGAAAAACGTAGGATACCGACCTTTATCCAGCTCACTTAACAAGGTCCATGCAAGCTGCTTACGTAACTCACCGTCAAATTGCTTATACAGCTGCATACTGCCAATGCGGTAACTGGACTCACCCGGCTGCCAGCGCGGCGGCACCGACTCGATAGCAGACACACCATAGCTGTCCGGTAACTTCCGCATCTCCATTTTCATGCGCAAATTGAGCTCTTTGCTCGCTTCACTATGAAAACGAACCTTACCGTAACGCGGAATTTCATGTTCCATCTCGCAGGCTAAGCGGTTTTTTTCACTAATCTGCCAGGCGGAGTTATCCAGGTTTGCACTGTAGTGCCTGACTGAGTTTGCTTGTGCCTGCCCGCTTAATAGCAGCAGCGAGGCTGAAACAGCAGTCAACATCGGCCAATTTTTCATAAGCGCCCCTGATTTATTTCTGATACGTCTGTTATCGGCAAGCATTGCGGTTGCTTTAGTATTTCTGCAAGCAGAACTCGGTTATCTTTGGCATAATGGCGTTATGTTTTATTCACTACGGAAATTCTATGTCAGACAGCTCTAACTCGCTTATGAAACAACGCTTTCGCGGCTACATGCCGGTAGTCGTCGATGTCGAAACAGCGGGGTTTAACGCAAAAACCGATGCGTTACTGGAAATAGCTGCAGTCTTGCTGGATTTCGATAACGACGGAATACTAAAGCCGGTCGACTCGGTTCATTACCACGTAAAGCCCTTCGAAGGCGCCAACATTGAACAGGCAGCTATCGACTTTAACGGCATTGATCCGCACTGCCCCTTGCGCGGCGCCGTAGAGGAAGGTGAAGCGCTGCGTGAGCTTTTCAAGCCTATACGAAAAGCACAGAAAGCCGCAGGTTGTCAGCGTAGTGTTTTAGTGGGACATAATTCAAACTTTGATCACGGTTTTGTGATGGCCGCCGCTGAGCGTGCCAATTTAAAACGTAATCCGTTTCATCCTTTTGTCAGTTTTGATACAACATCGCTTGCGGCAATGACCTTAGGGCAAACCGTACTGATTAAAGCCTGCCAGGCCGCCGGTATTGAGTTTGACAGCAAACAAGCACACTCAGCCTTATATGACACCGAACGCACCGCAGAGCTCTATTGCTGGATGATTAACCGCTGGAAGGAACTCGGTGGCTGGCCGCCGGAATCACGTCAGGATAAAAGTTAACTTTACACACGAAATTCGGACATAAAAAAGCCGCTCAAACGAGCGGCTTTCTCAATTCAGTAAACGCTTACAGTTTGTCAGCGTTTTTAGACAAGTAAGAAGCAACGCCTTCTGCGTTTTCTTTCATGCCTTCTTTACCTTCTTCCCAGCCTGCTGGGCAAACTTCACCGTGCTTCTCGTGGAAGTTCAGTGCGTCAACCATACGCAGCATCTCGTCGATGTTACGGCCTAATGGCAAGTCGTTAACGACCTGGTGACGAACCATGCCTTCTTCATCAATTAAGAATGAACCACGGAACGCAACGCCAGCTTGTGGGTGTTCAACGTCATACGCTTTACAAATGCTGTGACGAACGTCAGCAACCAACGGATATTTCACCTGACCAATACCACCAGCGTCGGTTGACGTATTACGCCATGCGCTGTGAGTAAACTGAGAGTCAATTGATACACCGATGACTTCTACGCCACGTTTTTTGAATTCGTCTAAACGTTTATCAAATGCGATTAGCTCTGAAGGACATACGAAAGTGAAGTCCAACGGATAGAAGAAAACCACTGCTTTTTTACCTTTGATGGCATCTGACAGTTTGAAATCTTCAACAATTTCACCTGAACCTAATACTGCTGCTGCAGTAAAATCAGGTGCCTTACGACCTACTAATACAGACATCGATTCTCTCCATTTAATGTTGAGTGTGTTAAATCTTCACCTGTAGTGATGGGGATGCCTCAATGAAAAAACAAGGTCACTCTCGACATTCACTACAGACTGTCTACTATTTGCTTAAATTCTATTCAGCTGAAGGCTACTTACCCCGCTGAAGGCTCTTTATTCAGCCGAAGGCTCCGGATGACGCTCTGCAACTTCAGAAACCAATTCTTGCAGTTCGCCGTTCTGGAACATTTCCATAATAATATCACAACCGCCGACCAGTTCACCCTCAACCCAAAGCTGCGGGAAAGTTGGCCAGTTTGCGTACTTAGGCAGTTCTGCACGGATATCCGGATTTTGCAGGATATCGACGTAAGCAAATGCCTGCCCACAGCCCATTAAGGCTTGTGATGCTTGTGAAGAGAAACCACAGCTAGGCAACTTCGGAGAGCCTTTCATGTACAACAGGATTGGGTTTTCTTCGATTTGCTGCTTAATTCTGTCAACCGTTTCCATAACACCTCTGCTTAATATAATGGTTGATTAAAACACTCAGGTATTTTAACACAGCCTATAAAGTTTTGTCCTAAATTGGAAGATTTCCTTGAAAAGCAATCCAGTCAGCCCTATATATCGTAAGGTATAACAAGAAAGAACCTGCACAAGTTAACGTGCAGGTCGCACATTTGCACTCATAAAGAACGGAGAGAAAAAATTATGGCATTTGAACTACCGGCTCTTCCATACGAGAAAAACGCTCTGGCACCGCACATTTCAGAAGAAACTCTGGAATACCATTATGGTAAGCATCACGCAACTTACGTGAGCAAACTGAACGACGCCGTTAAAGGTACCGACCTTGAAAGCAAGTCTCTGGAAGACATTATTAAGTCTGAAAAAGGCGGCCTGTTCAACAACGCTGCACAGGTATGGAACCACACTTTCTACTGGAACTGCCTAAGCCCGAACGGCGGTGGCGAACCAACAGGCGCGATTGCTGATGCAATTAACGCTAAATTCGGTTCTTTCGACAAATTCAAAGAAGAGTTCAACGCAAGCGCTGCCGGCAACTTCGGTTCTGGCTGGACATGGCTTGTGAAAAAATCTGACGGTTCTGTCGATTTACTGAACACTGACGACGCAGATACCCCTGTCGCTCACGACGGCGTAGAAGCTCTGCTGACCGTTGATGTTTGGGAACACGCCTACTACATCGACTACCGTAACTCTCGTCCTAACTACTTAGAAGCTTTCTGGAAGCTGGTAAACTGGGACTTCGTGAACAAGAACTTTGCCTAAAGCAAACTTGTGAATGATTAAGGAAGGCGCCGAAAGGCGCCTTTTTTGTTACTAAAAAATCATGTCCAACTGCTCACGATAACGGTCAAACGCTTCAAACTGCGGCATATGACCAAGGCCTTCCAGCTCATACAAATGACCATCAGGAATTTGCTCAACCACTATTTCGCCTAGTTGGTCGTAGCGGCCCAGCTGATAATCAACGCCTTCTTTTTTCCAGCCACGGCCGGGGCCGGTGGTGTCCCGGGTTCCCAGAATTAGATGCGTTGGTACCGTTAATTGGTCAAACTCGTTAGATACATTACCGGTAAAAATCATGTCGTACGTCAGCGCGTTATTCCAGGCTACCAGATCCCAGTCATCGCCGTTTATCCAGCCTTCGTGAATTTTAATTAACGCTTCGTAATCCTCTGACCATTTACCGTCATAGTAATTTTTCTTCTGGTAGGCCCGAACTTTATCAATGGTTTTGCCCTGCTCGTTCTTATAAAAGAAGGCGGGGTCTTTGTATTGCACATAACGCAAATAGTCTTCCAGGCCAACAGGGTTAACCAACACCAGCTTCTCGACATTGTCGGCATGGTTCAGAGCATAGCGGGTAGCCAGCATGCCGCCCATGGAATGACCCATAACAACAAGCTTATCGATTCCAAGCGACTCTACTAACGCCTTCGAGTTATTGGCCAGAGCTTCGAAGGAAAACTGATAATGCTCAGGTTTGGAGGACTTACCAAAACCGATTTGGTCCGGCATAAGCACCCCGTAGCCTTTTTCGTGAAGATAGTTAGCGGTTTCTTCCCAGTAGTCTGCCGCGAAATTTTTTCCATGCAGCAACAAGACCGTTGGCTGTTCGTCTTTCGCCGGTAAGTGCATATAAGCCATTTCCAGTTTCTGTCGCTGGCTGTCAAATTCAAAGGTATGAACTTCAAAAGGGTAAGAATAACCACTCAAGCGAGCGTCGTATTTCGGGGCGTGGTCGTCAGCAGAAGTCGACGCTGTCAGCCCAAATAGAAAAGCGGTAAACACGGTATAAATCCAGGTACGCATGTGCAAGTCCTTAGTTTAACTTTTAATCGTTACTGTTTCGGTAAGCATTTAGACACGATAGTTCCTTTCGACGACATCTGCAAAATTCGAGAGTACACCCCAGGCTAGCGGAATAGGTTGGTATCAGAGATCACCCTCAACTTTATTGAGTATCAAGCTGCGATGAATAATACCAAGTTCAAAGCGGCTATCGTTGGCATTAACCGTGTTATCACCAAGAAGGAAATATTCTTCTTCGCCTGTTGTATATAAGCTATTAGAATATTTTTTATCTTTTATCACTGCAGATGCCGGCAAATACTGCACTCCAGACTCAATCAGCTTTTCTGGTAGCTTTACTTTCTCATCATTTATATAGACACCATCTTCTTCGAGCTGAATCGTTTCATTAGGAAGACCTACAATTCTGAAAACCAAAAGATTAAATTGCTGAGGATTTTTCACAGCAACCACATCCCAGCGGCTGGGTTCATAGCCCAAAGACGAAAGAATCCCTATTTCAACTGTCTGCCCGGCTTTTATTGTCGGCTCCATTGAAGAGCCATTTTGAACAAATTCGCGGCTAAAAGCAGATACACTGAACAATATCGTAATTATTAAAAAGACATTTCTTCTCATCTTTAAGCTACTTAATAACTGTTATATTTTTGCTTTCAATAACTGGTGAAAATGACTCAACCAGCTGTTCGTTGAAACCTTCTATTTTCTGAATATTTTCCAACTTATCTAAGTCGCTTAACGACGACACCTCAAAACGGTCATCTTCACCATCCCAGAAAGGTACTAGCTGACCGTAAATTTCTCTTGAAGCGTCATAACTTAAATGAGTAATACGGGACAGTAGCTCCTTCGGAATAGCCAGCCCCCTCATGTAATCCAGAGCCTCCGGTATGCTTTCATAACCGGAAACTGAAATTTCTCTGGCGTCATAGGCTTTAGCGAAGTCTCTTAAATTAAATTCAGGAGACAACAACTTATGAATGTACATGAGCTCATCAATAACCATTAATTTAAAATTCAAATCTTCGAACTGAGCTTCACCGCCGGTAGGAAGCTTGTATGCCGGACTCAAATCCAGCGCCAGCAAACTCGATAACTGCGTAGCAGCACGACCATGGCCATTGGACGCCAGTAATTTCGCCAGCTTCCCGACCCCTTTTGAGCGAGTGAGTAATTTTTTAACCGAGTCATTTTCGTCCTGCTCAGGAGCAAATAGACAATTAATTGCGTGCTCGTTTTGCTCATCAGTCCACTGTCTGACTTTAGGCTCCAGATAAACGATTATTTGATTTAGCTGCTGAGCCGGGTATTCCTCAGAGTCGAATAAGTCAAAGAAAAGCCGCCAGGCCAGGCCACCATCGTTTTCATCAACCATAGAGGTTATATATAAATCAATGAGCCGAGCTGCAACCTGACGGTGCTCATCGGAGCGTTGCAATACAGACAGAATCAAGCCATTACCGAAGCTGATGTCTCTTTCGACACAGCTAAGCACCCATAACTCATAATTGGAGGGGCAGTTGTCTGAATGATAAAAACAGGTCGTTAAAAAGGTTTCGACGAGCTTGTAACCCGGCTGAAGGCCTGATTTATCAACCAGCAAACCTTCGGCATTAGAAACCGCTGATATTTTCTCGTAGATTTCGCTGAGAATAGGTTGCGACTCATCAAATACTTTTACCAGCTCACGCGGGCTCCGTGCGCTTCCATCGCTCTGGTTTAGTAGCAGTAACCATTGATACGCAGCCTGACACTCTTCTTTCTTGTTATAGTCCAGATAAAGCAGTCGGCCAGACCACTCGTTAAATATAAATTTCGCACTCTCTGCCGATTTAGCCGCTTTTAAAAAGTACGTTCCAATAGCCGCAATAAGCTGACCACTTTTCTTGTCACGAAGATCAATATTGGCTGCCAACGAGAACAACTGGCGTACGAGTGTATGCTTTGCTTCATCATCATAAGCATTAACGTTCTGCGAGAGCTTACCAATAATGCCTAATGTTTTTTTGCTACCGGACTTAATGGCAAAGTTTAAGTCTCGGTCAGGGCCTTCAACTGCCTCAAGAAAGTTTTCGAATACCATTAAGTGCAAGCCTCAAAGGGTTGTTATTCATGTTTGAGAATTTCATTAAATGCTTCATCGCTCAGTATCAACGGAGCCATAAAGTCCCGTACATACTCTTCTCGTTCCTGGAGAGCGGCCTCGCCCCACCAACCTGAGTCAGCTATATGCTTAAGAAGTAACTTTGTTTCCAGTCGGTTCCTGTCGGCGCGTTGCCACTCGAGCCAGTCTTGAGCTCGTTTTTTCTGGCCTTCGTCAAAACTGGATGAAACGAGCAAATCGAACACCTTAAAAGCCAGACTTGCCGTCAAAGGGCTACCTTGCGCGTCTTTGAGAGAAGAGTATTCGTCGAACTTAACGGCCATTAGCGTCTTATGTAAGGCCAACAACTCATAGTAACTTTCAATTTCAATGTTCATATTTCATTTCTTATACTTTTTCTGTTGCGCCACTTCAACGACGTTGACTATTTCTTTTCAGCTGTACGGCCCGGTGAGGCATCAATAGAAGTCAAAATCTCACGGGTAATTTTTTCACGTTTGCCAAGATCAGCCATCCGGTTCGGCGTGTCGATATTCAATGCGAAAAACACCGGGCCCTCAGGCCATTCCACCCAGCCTACCCACCAGCCAAAGCGACCTTCCCAACCGGTTTTTGCTCGTAAAATCCACTTCCGGTCAGCTTCAACAATCATCAGATCTTTTATTAGCCGCTGATGTTCTACCGCAAAAGGCAGTTCGTTACGGTAGAGCCTTTGCAAAAAGGCGATATGTTCATTGGCAGAAATAGCCAACTTCCCATCTAGCCAATAATTACGGACATCGTCAGACGGAGCTGCATTCCCATAATCAATACGCTTTAAATAGCCTTTCGCTTTTTCGGATCCCATATCTTCTGCGAACTGCTGATAAACCCAAACAGTTGAGTTACGTATAGCCGAGCGCAGGTTCTGGTCACTATTATGTCCGGCAAAACTTCGCTCTACTCCGTCCCACTTAAACACCTCAAACTCGTCCTGAACGACGCCAGCATCAAGGGCAAAAAGTGTGTGTGGAATTTTAAATGTTGAAGCGGGTGAGAACCGTTTTGCAGCTCTTTCTTTATCAAACACAAATGTCGTCTGATCATTTTTACGTCCATCGACTACGACAATAGTGCCCTGGACTTCATATTTTTCGAATACGCTTCCCCAATCAGAGCGCTCCTGAGTCTCCGCACAAACGGGAACGGCAAAGCTCAATATAAAAAGCGTAAATAAGCTAAGTTTCATGTTGTCTCCAAAAGGTCTGGCGCTACGTTTTTATTCTATGGCTTACTTAACTGGCATCTGTGGAAATGGTGCTTCGACAGTCCTTAGGTTCCACAACTATTTACTACACCATAGCCAGCAAGAGTACCGCAATAAAATTTACGTTACACGAAAGTGACGCTGGCCGCTCGGGCGGCTACACTGTGCATTATTACTCGCTTTAACGGAGGCTCTATTATGCACGGCAGCTCACTTGGTCAATTCGGCAACTATCTGCGAGAAAAATGGGTCTCCCCGCGTCGCGTTCGGTTCTGGCTATTGGTACTGGTTATTCTCTACACCTTAGTGGGCTTTTTTGCCTTGCCCTGGATAATCCAGTACGTTGCGGTGAATACCGCTAAAGAAGATTTTGGCCGTGAGTTGCGCATAGAGTCGGTGCACACTAACCCGTATACACTAACGCTTAGAATGAACGGCGTTACGCTAAATGACAAAGATGATCGGCAGTTACTTGGCTGGGGCAATCTGTTCGTCAACCTGGAATGGTCGAGCATTATTGACCAAACCTGGACTTTCGAAGCAATTCGCATAGACAAGCTAATGATTCAGGAAGAACGCTTTGCCTCGGGTGAAACGCGCTTATCCCGTCTCGCCGCCGAAAGCTCTGGCCCAGAATCGGAGAAAAAAGAACCCGGGAAAGAAGAATCGGCGGAAATGCCTGCCTTACGCATCAAAGACTTTAAGTTGGAGAACGGGATTCTGCGTTTTGCTGACAACTTAAAAAACGTGACGACTAATGATGATACCGAACCCAAACAGGTGTCACTGGCTCTGCAGAATATCGGCCTCTCGGTAAAGGATTTCACCCTACGAAATGACGCCAGCTTCCCGCTGCGCCTGAATGGTCAGCTTACAAAGGGCGGTAAACTCGCCTTCGACGGAACCTTTCAATTATTGCCGAGCCCAGCTCTGGAAGGAAATGCCGAAATTAGTGAGCTGGCGCTTAAGCAGGCAGCCCCTTACCTACAGCAGTTTATGAACGTGCAGCTCGAAAACGGAACACTGACCCTGAATGGGAAAATGAGTACCAATGCACAACAACCTTTTGCTTTTAAAGGCACTGCCGACATTAACACGCTGAATATCAAAGAAGCCTCTAACGACGAGACTCTCCTTGGATGGGATAGCCTTAAAACCGAACAGCTGGATTTGAACATAGCAAACAAAGAGATTGAAACAGCGCCCATTGTCGTTAAAGGTTTGTCCGGCCGGGTGGTCATTAACCAGGACAAAACCACTAACTTCGGAAAACTTATCGTTGATGCGCCAGCCGACACAAAAAACGATACGAGTAAAAGCGAGGAAGGCGAACCGTTCAGTATCACTATCGAAAGTGTTGAGCTGTCTGACGGAGACGTTCAGTTTGCCGATAAATCTCTGCCGCTGCCCTTCTCTACAAGTATTCATACGCTAAGCGGAGAAGTGTCTACTTTGAGTTCCGGTTCGTCTGAGCCGGCACGGGTGAAGCTTGAAGGTGAGGTAGCAGAATATGGCCTGGCACAGGTAAACGGCACCGTTCACGCCTGGCATCCAATGCGACAGACTACTATTAATGTCAGATTCCGTAACCTTCAGATCCCGGAATACTCTCCTTACACCGTGAACTTCGCCGGCCGAAAAATAGCAAACGGCACGATGGATCTTGATCTCGATTACACCGTTAATGAGGAAAAGCTAGACGGACAAAATAACTTGGTGCTACATGACCTGAAACTGGGCGAAAAAATGGAATCCAGCGACGCTATGGATCTACCGCTGGACCTCGCCATTGCATTGCTGCAGGACAGCGACGGTGTCATTGACCTAAATCTGCCGGTGAGTGGAGATGTTGGCAACCCGCAGTTCGACTTTGGCAAAGTTATCCAACAGGCTGTGGGAGACGCTATTAAGTCTGTCGTTACCGCACCTTTCAGCTTTTTAGCTAACCTTGTGGGCGCGGACTCAGAAGAAATGGGTAAAGTTGAATTTCCGGAGGGACGTACCCATTTGCTCCCTCCCCAGCGTGAACGCATTGCTAAGCTTCGCGAAGCACTCAACAAGCGCCCCGCTCTGGCTCTGGAGCTAGCAGGTCCATTCAACCAGGCTTTCGATGCTCCTGCTCTGAAAGAAGATAAAGCGGTGAAAGTTTTACAACAACGTCTGGCGGAAGAAGGAAGCGAGGTAGAGGAGCCCAGCCTGACAAGCGAGTCGAATCAGGCTGCTATGGAGGCAATATTCTCCTCTCATTACCCGGACACAGAACTCGAAACCGTAAAAGATCGCTTCACTGAAAAACCAAGTGAAGCATCCAATGAAGCGAAGTTCGATGCGTTGGCCTATCGCAACCACTTAGCTGAAAAGGTTATAGCCGCGCAGTCGATTACAAATGAGGAGCTCAAAGCCATTGCAAATGCACGTGCAGAGGCAGTGCGCGACGCTTTGGTCAACAATTCGGATAGCGGTATATCTGCTGACCGGGTGCGTATTACAGCGCCTCAGGAGGTTGATTCAGTAGAAGCCGAACGGATTGCCATGGAACTTGCTGTTACAACGGATTAAACCGCCCACGCGGTTGGAGCACAGCAATATTCGTCAGCAAGGACGCTGTCGATAGAACTGACATAATAACCGGTAAACCTCGGGCATGTGCTCTTTCATGTTCTGTGGGTCTTCAAAAAAGGTTTCGCTGCATACCGCGAAAAATTCAGCCGGGCTGGTTAACGAATAGCCATCAAGCGGTAACGGCCTATGATGGATAGAATCGCTCTGCAACCTTTCCCAGGCCGCCGAAAAAATATCGTGCCATTCGCCGGGCTTCATATCCGGATGCATCGGCGGCGCACCGTTAGCACCATCGCGCAACATATCAAGCTTGTGGGCAAACTCATGAATAACAACATTACTGGCTTTTCCATGACGAGCATGAGGCCCGGTTTGACATACCGACTGCCAGGAGAGAATTAACGGACCGCGCAGCCATGCTTCACCGCTTAACCCAGGGCTTTGAGGGTGAACAACGCCGTCGTCGCTACGATACGGACGATTAGGAACAAAGTCCCCTTCATAAAGAATAATGCTATATAAATGGTCGTACCAATCTAACCCAAGGTGCAGAACAGGTACGCAGCCCATGGTCGCTATTTTTAAACACATCGCATCGGTGAACTGAAAACCCCCGCCTGATGCAAAGTTTTTACGAACCAGAAAACGGAAGCTCATATCTCGCAGAGCATCACGCTCCGCCCCTTGATAACGCGCCATTACCGGCCAGTCTGCTACCGCTGACTCCCACTCACTTATCGTGAAACCCATTTTTCTAATGCGTCTATTCTCAAACCAATTGCGTAATCGCTTAAACATGGCATTCTCGGCGTTGAACAGAGACGCAATAGTGAAATTGATTAACTACTTGGTTTCGCAAGGGTTTGCACTCCTTTCCCTGAAAATACCCAGCCGCTTAAACCATCCTGGTTAATCTGAATGGCCATAAAGTCTTTGCCGTATCGTATACGTTTAACGTCATGGTCAGTTCCGGCCGAAACATCGAATACAACGCTGCAACCCGGTTTATTGGAGTAACCACATTCCCAATTGCTGTATGCCGAGACAGCTTCCGTAATTTTTACTTTATTGCCACGATCTCTAGCAATATCGGCAGCCCATAGACCTAATACCACAAGGCAAATAGCGATGATTATTCCAATACCCAGTTTCATTCCCAACCCAGCTCTTTATATGTTTTTTTATCCTGCTCCGGGAAGCCACTTTTGTATTCTCCCCAGCCCATATACTCGTAATATTTAGTCATAGCTTCAAAGTAAGATGAAGCTTCGCAGGTCCAGGCTAGTTTCGCTCCAGGCCCTAACAAACCCCGGGCACTATCACCCCGAGGGCCGGAAAGACAAAACGTCTGTGATTTTTCACCTTCAGTCCATAGTTCGTGTTTCATAACCCGTTCTTCAACTCAGCAACAAACTCATCGAGAGATCTACCCATATCGAAAACACCAAAGTCAAAATCAACATAGTAGACAGTACCAACAGAATTTGTAAAAAGCACGTTATCGCCTAAGGTGACGGCAAAAGGGCTGAGCTCCATGCCGTTAAGGTAGGGTTTGTAGGCATTCGCAATCTGCTCTTTGTCTTTCTGGGGAATCTGTTCAATAATTTCCAGATTTTCATCCGGTATTGTCTTTGCAAGCTCCCGATACAAAGACACATCAATAAACTTTCCTACAATATCTGTGTTGTGATCAGGGGGAGCCAACAGTTTGTCCTTTGTATTCCATAGGGTATTGAGGAGACTATACTACCTTTTGAAATTAAAACATTACCAGCACCTTTACTTAACTTGATGACTCTTTATATCAACAATTCAAGGGTTAGATGCTGAACTTATCGAAAGTACTTAGGCAGAGGTGTATTCGGGGAGCAAAGCGCTGAGGTTAGTCCTCAGCACTATTTTCAGACTCTTCTGATTCGGCTGCCAGTTCCAGCATTTTTTCACGGAAACTGTCCAGGCCTTTCATGACTAAATCATAGGTTTTGTCGACACCACTTTCGACTTCACCTTCATAGGCTTGCAAGCCTGTCAGAATATTTTTGGCGTCATCAAAGCCTTTTTCAATACCGCCAGTAATAGCTTCCATGAAATTATTCAGAGTGTCTTCTTCCGATTCGCCCGGGTTCATTTCCTTGTAGCGACCATAAAAATTGGTGGCAAAAGAAACAATGCGATCTGCCGTGGCCTCGGGAGAAGTATCAACGCCGGAATCGTAAATTTTCTGCGTGGCATTTTTGCCCATTACTGGTTCCAGCTCGGCGTTAATGCCTTCCAGCGCCGTTTTGTACAATAAGCTGAGCGAATCATTATTACTGTTCAGCGATACCCGCTCATGAGCGCGCAAAATGCCGGCATTGTTTGCCTGCTTAGACTGCGCCGCCATCTCTTTCATACTGTTGCGGTTGTCGTCGGTTTTTGCCGGACTGTTCTGCTTGCCAGAACCCGTTACGGAGGTGCTATTACCTGTAGTAATTGACATAATATTGCTCCTGAAAAGTTCGGCTATAGCTTGATTTTAGTATAGCCCGTAACTTGTTAACGGCAGCTACTGGTTAAAGTTTAATCTTTTTCCACAGCAGCATTGACCAGCCCAAGTATGCTCATTACTAGCTATTGATAACCACTTTCTCAGCATTTGGGAATAACGAGCCAGCTCGGTTAAACACCACGTCGGTATGCTTTTTCGAGAGAGTGATATCAATTGCATTTGAGCTCTGATTGAAAACAGTCACAATTCTGTCAGCTTTCTGAATACGAGCTACCTTGTGTTTGTTAATGAGTTTCCCCAGCGAAGGCGCGACCCTGGCCAAAGGAGTATGAAGAATCCGTACAGAATCTCCCGTTTCTTGCAAAACATGTTCGGGATTATTTAAACGCGATGAGCGAAGCATAAAAAGAACAACAACTAATGAAAGCGGCCCTAATAAGCTTAGTAAGTAAAAATACTCCATTCGATACTCCTTTTCTTTTTGTAGCTCTCATCAGACAAGGTATCAGCTACAGATTGAAAAAACGAGGCTAAGCAGATGGCGCTTACAGCTTCAAGATCCTTCTCTTCCATTTTCCTGACAATCACCGAAACCTCCGGAAGTTTAATACTGCTGCGAGTGTCACCAACTCAAGCTCCAAGTAATGGAAGATGCTTCAAGCTATGGTACTTCAGCGCCATCTGGAGGCAATGACTTAATGGTCCGCTCGCGGGATACGCACTTAAGGGAATAACAATAGCTCTTTTTCCTTCGTACTGGAATTCATCCGGGTAGACCTCTTTAAAGGTTTCTACCAAGACAGTCTGACAATGAAAGTAAACCCTAATGACATCGGGATCTTTGGGCTTCCAGTCCATTCGAATGGTACTGCCGCCCTTCACTAGATAGCTAGGCTCACCCCACTTGAGAGTTTCTTCAACAGTACCCAAAGCATTTTCCTCGGCTACTGAAAAAATTAGGTTGCGAACATTTTCAAGCTGCCTTTGTGCCTCTACCGGGTAGGAAGCAAATTTGGCTTGTATCTCCTCGCAAGCGTTTGATATTTTCAAGTGTGTTTCATCTATTTCTGACATTGCCCGCCTCCATTCGTGAAGTCAGTGCTTAGTTCGGTTGTTCATTGGCGAGCTCAGCCTTTTTTTAAAGTCAAAGCTCCTAGCGTGCGAGTTAAAGAAAGATCCGTTTGCATCTTCATTTCTTCGGCCAGCCGACAGATTTCCATATTAAAGTAATTCATCTCTGTTTCGCGGTGCGCTCTAACATCCTGAAGAGTCGAAATCAAATATACCGTTATCCGCATCCAGTAGCAGAAAAATTGAATTCAACACTGTATTGATTATGCCTTTTTCCAAATTTCATATCGAATATCAGGCTCATTATAAAAACGCAACGCTTCAGTATTGATAGTGCCTGCAATGTCAGCCGTTTTCTCGCCAGTACCTTCGAGCAAACCAATAGGCGACGGTTTAACCATACGGGCGGTGTAAGAAGACTCTTGTACTTTTTCCGCAGTGATATAACAACGCAGCGCGATACGCTACGAAAACCTTTATTCATAAAAGGGCATTCTGCAGCCCTAGCCTGCTTGCTACAGCGCATTGTTAACTATTTACGTAAGATCACGAATCCTGCGTGCCAGTGCCTCGAATTGGCTCTTTGTCATGCCGGTTAGTATTGGCTTCTCCCAATCGAAGAACCTTTCGTCATGAACCGCCTCAAAAATGAGGCTATATATTGCCTCTAATTCCGAAGTTGTAAACGCGCCTTCCTCGTACATACCTTCGTAAGTATGACGAAAGGACGAAATTAGCCCATCCACTATGCGAGATATAATCGGCGTTGTAATGACAATATCCCCTCTCATTTCTAGTTCTCTTAGACAATTTTCGATCGAGACCTGAAGTTGACTCATAATCTGGTTACTCTTTGATATTTAACGCCCCAAGCAGAGGCTTATTTCCCGTTTTGGAGCAAAGCGACAGCAAAATAAGTCCTGCTGGCTTGGCTTGTTAAGTGTTTTACACAGTACATATTTCTGTCTTTGTTTGCTCAGGTACATTAACCCAAGCTGTGGAATTTGACAGCTTTAGAGTAATGCCCAATCCAGAAGCTGCAACACTGACAATTTGCTTATACCAGTCTGTGTGAGTCCATTTTCTTGATACGGGAGCTTTGAAACCATTTGCTTCATTATCCCAATAAACCTCAGCTGCCTCTCGATAAATATATTGATACATAGGCTTGCCGCCGCTAGCTAGCAAGACAAACATTTCACCGTTTTCTAATATCTCAATTTTGGATATTTCTTCGATTTCCATAGTGACACTTAACGCCTGCAACAAGCGGCCGAAAAAACCGCCAGTTTTTTGAGGTTCAGCCGTCCGCTCAACGGACGGCGATGCTTGATGGCCTTGTTATGAGCTGCTTGGCAAATACTTCTGCCAAAGCAACTCAAATTCGTTTTTGTTTATTTCACAGCCCTCGAACTCTTGCTGTGAAGTGATTTCTTCTATGCTTGGGACTTCTACGATTCCCACACGAGTGCCAGCTACTTCAATTGACTTGCTGGCTACTCCGACCTTCCCATTGCGAAAGAACTCCAACTTCCTTCTTTCAAAGTTATCAGGGCCGATCTCAGATACCAGGCGGATAGGCTCTTCTTCATAATCATGAATCCATCGCACATCTATGTATCGCACGAGACCTCCTTACAGTGACTCACGCTCTTGTTTAGCGGCGCACCAGGGCGTCCGGTAGAGGCCGCAGGCCGGAACAAACTACAACAACTTGTTATGCCAGCTTGGCTCTGAATTCGAAATTTCTTTCCACATAAAAGTCTCGATCTTTCGCTGTAGAAAAATCTTTTGAATAGCTCACTGGGTAAGGCTACCCTCTTGCTTTAGCCTGCGGTCGTAGGCCCTGTACTGACTATAATTCGAGATGAATGTTTCCATAGGTATTCAGGCCTAACGCTGGTGGTAATGGGCGGCAACGGAACGCAGCGTAGTTGGCGTCCCGTTGACCACATTGTTAGCCGCCCATCGTCAGTCGAAACCACTCTTTTCCCACAGGATCATCAACGCAAAAGTCATCAAACACTTGCTGTAATGGGAAAACGAGGTGGCCATTTATCTCCTGCAAGTGCTTACACTTGCAAAAGTATATGGTGTCG
>NZ_JBLXBI010000002.1:0-457099 GCF_048265525.1 Idiomarina sp.
GAAAACTTAGGTTTTCGGCGGCTTCGTTGCCTGCCTTGAACGTGGAGCGCATTTTAGAGATTTAACTCGTCCCGTCAAGCGCTTTTAGCACCTTTCTAACTGTTTCTTTACTGACTGCGTAAAGTTTCAGCAACACGCTGCTTTTCTCGCCAAACTTAGGCCAGACATGACCTATTTACCTCTATCTGCTATAAAGGTTGTAACAGCTTTTAACTCAGGAGCACACTTATGGCAGATATCCGTAGTTACTGTGAATATGAACCAGTTATCGGTGAACGCGTTTACCTGGACCCCAGTTCGGTCATTGTCGGTAATATTACAATAGGCGATGACAGCAGCGTATGGCCTATGGTCGCTGCAAGAGGCGATGTTAACCGTATTACTATTGGTAAGCGTAGCAACATTCAGGATGGAACCGTTCTTCATGTTACGCGTAAATCCAAAGCCAACCCTGATGGGCATCCCTTAGTTATTGGGGACGAAGTTACCGTAGGCCACCATTGTATGTTGCATGGTTGCAAACTAGGTAACCGCATATTAGTAGGCATGTCTGCCGTTATAATGGATGATGTCGTAATAGAAGATGATGTCATTATTGGAGCAGGTAGTCTGGTTCCTCCAGGCAAACGCTTAGAAAGTGGCTACTTATATGTCGGCAGCCCGGTTGAAAAGAAAAGACGCCTTAATAGTGGTGAGACGAGCTTTTTAAGCCAATCGGCACAAAACTACGTTGATTTGAAAAACGACTACCTTTTACAGGTGAGTCCAGTTTCTTAAGTTAATGGAAGCTTAGTGGAAACGACGGCTTTCCAGTCGAGAGAAACTTAACAGGCCGGATAAGTCCTTTAACCGGCCTGCAATAACATGCACCACACCGTCGTGAATTTCGACAATGCCTTTTACCCAAAGTAGGTTGCTGGTCAGGAAGCATTGTCGAAATTGGCGGGCGGTATTCGCCCAGACCACCACATTGCTGTTTCCGCTTTCATCTTCCAAAGTTAAAAAAGTGACGCCGCTACGGGTTCCAGGCCTTTGCCGGCAGGTGACTAAGCCGGCCAAGGTCAGCACTTGTCCTGAGCGGCAGGTCATTAGGTCGCTGGCCATGACACAGTTTTTTAATTCGGGGGTATTTCTCAGCAAAGCTAATGGGTGGCGGCCTAAGGTCAATCCGGTCGATTCATAATCTGCTCTTATATTGTCCGGCTCATCAGGCGCGGGCAGTTGGCGGGCAGGGCGATCCTTAACATTCTCAAACAACGGCATTTGCTGATCGCTCATAGACAAGCTTTGCCAATGTGCCTGATGCCGGTGTCCAGCAATGCTCTTTAATGCGTCGGCGCGGGCGAGGGCGTTGATATCAGAATCCCGCAATCCGCTTTGTCGCAACTCATGCATGCTGGTGAAACCGTCCTCCGGTCTTTGCGTCAACGTATGCTTTATTCTGCTTTCGGATAGGCCCTGAATTTGCCTTAAGCCCATGCGTACAGTCTCATCAGAGTTCGTATCTTCTTTAGGCAACCAACAATAGTCCCAGTCGCTAGCGTTAATATCCGCGGCTAAAAACGCTACGCCGTGGCGTTGTGCGTCCTGTACCAACTGCGATGCCGAATAAAACCCCATAGGTAAACTATTCAGTAAGCCCACATAAAAAGCTGCCGGATGGTAGGTCTTAAACCAGGACGACACATAAGCTAAATTAGCAAAGCTCGCAGAATGCGACTCAGGGAAACCATATTGTCCAAAGCCACAAATTTGCCGGAACAAGCGTTCGGCAAACTCCTGCTTATAACCCCGCTCCAGCATGCCGTTAATAAGCTTATCTTCAAAGCGGGTTAAATGTCCGTTTTGCCCCCACGACGCCATTGCCCGGCGAAGCTGATCCGCCTCACCACCGCTAAAGCCAGCCGCGACCATAGCCAGTTTAATTACCTGCTCCTGAAAAATAGGTACGCCCAGCGTTCTTTCTAATACCGACTTTACTTCGTCGCTAGGGTAATCAACCTCTTCCAGACCTGCGCGGCGACGTAAAAAGGGATGTACCATGTCGCCTTGTATGGGGCCGGGCCGGACTATCGCAATTTGAATGACCAGATCATAGAAGGTTTTGGGCTTTAGTCGCGGTAACATGTTCATTTGCGCCCGCGATTCTATCTGAAAAATCCCCATAGAATCGGCGGTTTGTAGCTGCTGATAAACCCGGCTGTCTTCCTGCGGAATGGTTGCCATGGTCAGTTGCTGGTCATAGCGCGAATTAATAAGCTCCAGCATTTTCCGCAAGGCTGTCAGCATGCCCAGCGCCAGCACGTCCACTTTTAATAAGCCCAGGCTTTCGAGATCAGTTTTGTCCCACTGAATAACGGTTCTGTCCGTCATCGAGGCATTTTCTACCGGAACCAACCGTGACAAGTCATCGGCAGCAATAACAAAACCACCGACATGCTGCGACAAATGCCGGGGAGTACCCATCAATTGCTCAGTAAATTGTAAAAGGTGCTGGCCCCGTACTGAATTTGTGACTTCGGGGTGTTGTTGCGCTAGCTGTTGCTGCCAGTTTTGCTCTTTGTCCCGCCGGTCTAAATTGCGACGAAAATACTGCATTTGCTGTTCACTAAAACCCAGAGCTTTGCCAACATCGCGAAAAGCACTTTTAAAACGGTAGGTAATAACCGTTGCAGCCAACGCTGCGCGCTGCCGACCGTACTTGCAGTAAATGTACTGAATGACTTCTTCGCGGCGCTCGTGCTCAAAGTCCACATCGATATCGGGAGGTTCGTTCCGTTCCTTAGAAATAAAACGTTCAAACAACACCTGAATTTGCGTCGGGTTAACCGCGGTAATGCCCAGACAATAACAGACTACCGAGTTTGCTGCCGAACCACGCCCTTGAAATAAGATTCCCTGCTCACGGGCAAAACGAACTAAGTCATGAATGGTTAAAAAGAAAGGCTCGTAGCTTTGCTCTTTTATCAGGCTAAGTTCTTTTAAATAAAGCACTTTTACCGACTCGGGCACACCTTGCGGATAACGCCAGCGAGCGCCTTGTTCAGTTAACTGCTTTAAATAGCCGGAGGCACTCATACCTTCAGGAACCAGTTCGGCGGGGTATTCGTAACGAAGTTCCGACAGACAAAACTGACACTGCTGAGCAATAACCAGTGTTTCGGCTAGCCACTTTTGCGGGTAGCACTGTTGCAACTCACTCAGGCTTCGCAGATGATGCTCCGCGTTGTTACTGGCTAACCCGGGCTGATGCGCTAAAGAGCCACCATGTTGAATCGCGTTCAGAATATCATATAGCGGCTGTTGTTCAGTGGTTGCCATGCGAACGCCACCAGCGCAGGCGACTTTCACTTTAACGGCCTGTTGAAGCTCAACCATAGCCTGAAAAGCCCTTTCGTCGTCAGGCTGGTAATGCCGCTCGTATAATAACCAAATGCGCTGTTGCCATACCGATTTCAACTTTTCACCAATGGCCAGAAGCTGAGTCTGAGAAAAGTCTGGCTGCCACAATAAAAGACACTGAGAAAATCCTTCGAAAAAATCATCGATATTGGCCTGATAATGTCCTTTTTCGCTGCGACTACGGAACAATGTAATTTTTTTACAAAGCTCAGCATAGGCCTCTCTGGTTGGCGCCAGAACAACCAGCGTACCCACTTCGCTCACCCTGAATTCACTACCCACAATGAGTTTAATATCCCGCGTTTTTGACTCCTGATAGGCTTTTACAATACCTGCCACAGAGCATTCGTCAGTTATTGCTATGGCGTTATAGCCCAACTCATCTGCGCGCATCACCAATTCCTCCGGCGAAGCGGCTGAGCGCAAAAAACTGTAATGGCTTAAACTGTGTAGCTCAGCAAAGGGCTTTCCACTGGAGTCTTTAAACATATCAGCTGAACCAGCCATGCAAATACCATTGTCCGGATTCAAAATAGAGCCAGCCCACACGCTGAAACTTGTCCCGGGCAATCCAGTAATCGCGCGCTATGTCACCGGCATCCCACCAGCCACAGACTTTGCGTTCCGGCCCGTGCCGTAGCTGCCATAAGTCGATTGAGATTGGCTGCGGAGGCTGTAACAGCCAAAGAGGCCGCTTAGGTGTCGCAGATAAGACCTGAGGCTTTTCTCCCGCCGGGCGACGAAATTCGTTATGACCTGGGCGTGGGTCGTCATTCATGGCCGGCGAGAACACGGCATTGTTGCCAAGCTTTGCCTGTAATCGGCCAATGAGCTGCAGTGTTTCGTGCCGGTGTTGCTGCCCCCCAAAAAAGTGACTGTTGTGCTGTTCAGACTGCAATAGCTCGTTAGCCACCAGCGTAATTTCCATAACCGCTTCAGGCAAAGGTATGGATTCCATTTTCAACTGCAGTAACGACAAAAAACTCTGCCCCCGCCAGCCGGGCTCCGCTAAAGCGACGGGAACAACGGAAGGAGGTTCATTGCGGTGATGCAGTTCAATACTGACCTGCTGGGCTATTTTTTGTCGCTGGTAGAGAAAATCTTCCAGCTCACCGAACAGCCTTTTTAACGGGAATAACAACCCTTGCCAGTGAGGAATTTCAGTGACCAGATCCAGACTTTGCCGGAAACGTTCCGGTGGAGTGAAAAAATTATAACTTTGCTGCTGGCGACCCTGAATTTGCTCCAGATATAACTGTGTTTCCAACCCCAACTGCCGGCCGACTTCATCTCCCGATAACTGTATGAGCTCTCCCAGCTGACGAAAACCTGCGGCTTTACAATGCTTCTGTGTTTTTGTTCCTAAACCGGCAGCACCTATAGGCAGCTGAGCCAGCATCTGTGCAGACTCTTTGGGGTTTAACGAAACCGGACAGTCATATTCTGCTAATAATTGAGCTGCTAAAGGGTTGTCTGCGACTGCCAGATGAGCCTTAATTGGCAGCGCATGAATCTCGCGGGATAAAGTATTAAATACCGCATCCATCCCGCCATATAACTGCACCAAACTACTCAACTCAATTGCCAGACCTTTGGGTGGATACAAAACTAACTTAGCTGCCCACTGGTAAAGTCGGGTGGCTAATTGCTGCAATACCTGCTGCTCACGCTCCGGAATATATTCAACGAGTTGCAGTTGCTCACAAAGCGATATTGCCATAACCGTCTGGATAGAGGGTTTGACCCCAGCCTCCCGCGCCAAGGTGTTGCACTGTACTATAACCGACTGGTTACCCTGTAACTGGTAAAGTGCCAGCGGCAGGGTGTTGCTGTCAGGCTGTAAGCGCACCCGATTATCCAGTAGCAGTTGGGGAAAATGACAATATAACCACATTAGTTCAGAGCAACGTGTTCCAGTGGCCAGCCCACTTTGCGTTTTAGTATGTCGAGCGTGACTCCCGCTTCACCAAGCTTTAACCGTACGCGGTTAGAATAAGCCCGCGCCTCTTCATTTAAAGCGGGTTCGCTCAAGACCACGCCCATCTGCCCGGTTTGGGCAGCTTTATACCAACGCCGAACAGATTGAGCTGTCGTCTCTTTTTGTGCAAACCAGCCTAAAACCAGCGCATTTTTTGTCTGCAATATCTGCTCAAACGCCCAGGCAGCTTTCTCTGCACTGGTCTGAACAACCACCTGCATAGACTCATTAAGTCCATAATGATGTAGGCCAGCAGCCGACAACCAGGCCGGAGGGTTTACCCAGAAAACCGACAGCTTTTGTTGCACCGCATGCTGTATTAATGGCAACAATAGTGCCTGTTCCGAAAACGGAGTTTGCAACTGCCACTCATGCAACCCCGGGTATTGCCAGCCGCCGCCCAACGCAGTATCTAACGACGAAAAACCGGAGCTTAAGGTAGCTGCCTGACTGTCGGTAACCTGACCATGCCAAACAAGCCCTTGCTGAATAAGAGCCTGAAGCTTTGTCTGCATAAAACCTCCAAATACTGTACATATATACAGTATCATTAATTTTTACTCGTTACCAACAGACATCATTACTGGCTTCAGTTATCATTTATCTCATTGTTTCTAATTAGGATAGGGCAGCATGCTGACATCAATACTCATTCCCTTCAGAGTTGTTATTAACTTTTCATGGGGATTAATCACCACCGCTATTATTGGTGTTTCGATTATTAGTATTGGTATTTTCAAAGTGTTACTGCCTTTTAAAACACCTCAGCGCATTTGTTCTTTTCTGGGGAATGCTCTATTCAGAGTCTGGGCGTATTGTATGTCAATGATGTTCCAGCTGACTCAACGTATGGAATGGCACATTAAAGGTGACCTCAATATCCACGAAAAAGGCTGGTATATGGTTATGGCAAACCATCGCAGTTGGGTCGATGTGCTGGTGTTAATGCATTTGACTCGTCGCCACATGCCTATGCCGCGCTTCTTTTTAAAGTCACAACTTATGTGGATACCCATTATTGGCTGGGGCTGCTGGGTACTGGATATGCCTTTTATGAAACGCTACTCAAAAGAGTTGCTGGAGAAAAAGCCACACTTAAAAGGCAAAGACATTGCAACGACGACACGTTCTTGCGCCAAATTCCGCCACATTCCTACAACTGTGGTGAATTTCTGTGAAGGCACGCGCTTTACCCCAGAGAAACACGCAAAAAAACAGAGCCCTTTTCGCAACCTGCTGCCACCTAAGGCAGGCGGTACCGCTTTCTCTTTGCAAATTATGGGCGGTCAGTTTGAAGCCATTTTGGACATTACCATTGTCTATCCGGGAACCGATAAACGCCCGGTAGTCTGGCATTTATTAAGCGGACAGTTGAAAAACGTCTATGTTGATATAAAGACGCGGCCTATTACAGATGACTTAATTGGTGATTATGCCAGTGATGAAAAATTTAGAGCCCATTTTCAACAATGGCTGAATCAGCGCTGGCAGGAAAAAGATCAAACCATTGACGAAATGCGTAAGGAAATTCACAGCACCCGATAAGGGAGTTTTATAATGAACTTTGAGTTCGTAAAAGAATGGCTAGCAAAGCTCGGCATTGAAGGGAAATTACCAGAGCTTGATCTGATTGTTAGTTCATTATTGGTTTTAATTGGCTGTTACATTTCCTATGTTGTCGCGCGCTGGGTTATCAATCATGCCATCGACCGAGTATTAAGCAAAGCACCGGAGCGGTGGTATAATTCTTTGGTCAACAGTGGTTTCTTCAAGCGCTGTGCCAACCTGGCTCCTATTATTGTCATTCACAATTTCATCCCGATTCTTTTTATTGATGACTTTGAGAGTTGGCAGTCGCCGCTGCGCACCGTTGTTGGTGTTTACCTCACCTGGGTTATTACCAGTATTCTCACGGCTTTAGCTAACGTCGTTTCCATTGCCTACGACTACTCTTATAAAGCTCGGGAAGTGCCTATTACCGGTGTAATACAGGTGGCAAAGTTAATTCTGGTATTAATGGCCATTATCATTACCGTCGCCATTATTATGAACAAATCCCCCATGTATTTACTCAGCGGCTTTGGGGCAATGACAGCCATTCTCATGGTGGTTTTCAGAGACACTTTAATGGGCTTTGTTGCCGGGGTACAACTGGCTACCAACCGTATGGTCGCCATTGGTGACTGGATAGAGCTGTCCGACCACGGCGTTGATGGCACAGTGCAGGAAGTAGGACTCATTTCCGTAAAAGTTCAGAACTGGGATAAAACCATTGTTTTCTTACCCACCTATATATTGATTCACGAATCATTTAAAAACTGGCAGGGCATGGTTAATACCGGTGGACGCCGCATGCGTCGGTCATTAATGATTGACTTGGACAGCTCCAGAATTCTGTCCGATGAGGAACTGGAAGAAGTTGCCGAAAAGCACTTTGATCAATCGGTTGAGGATTGGCTGAGCGAAAACGAACTGCAAAAGCCCGTCAGTAATTTAACGGTATTTCGTGTCTTTGCTAATAACTACCTGAGAAACCACAAGCAGGTGAGGGAAGATCTCCTGCACATGGCACGTCTGATGCAGCCGACAGCGGCCGGCATACCATTAGAAATTTATGCGTTCGCGAAAGAAACCGAATGGACAAAATATGAGGCAATACAAAGCTCTATTCTGGAGTATTTATACAGTGTTATGGCGGACTTTGGACTGAAGAATTATCAGTATATGAACAATAATCAGGCCTTCTCCGAGCAAAGCGGAGAAGGCACTCATTCTCAAAGTAATTCAGGGCACTGAGTTATTTTTCTAAAAGATAACCAGCTAAATCAGAAAAGTCTTCCTGGAAATTGTCGCTGTCACGGAAACCCTGTGGCAGCATTTTGTATTTACCATTAACGATAAAAGTTGGTGTTGAGTTAACTCCTAAGTTACTTGCCCGACGATCCATGTTGGAAGCCGCTGCACGAACAGTGAAGCTCGCCATGGCTTTATCAAACTCATCACCGGATACATCGTTTACAATAAACACATTACGAATGTCTTCTTTGCTGGTCAGCATGCTATTTTTATTAAAGTTGTAATCAAAAATAGCCGCGGCAATTTCTTCTTCCTTATTCAGTTTTTGCGCAACGACAAAAGCCTGAGTCATGGTCTCGCCCACGTTACCGCGAGGACTAATGAACGACACGTGAGCCTTCTTAAAAGCATCCGGATATTCAGACTTCATTTCTTTTGCAATAGGTTCAAAGCGGTAGCAATGGACACAATAAAACGAAAAGAACTCGGTAATTTCCGGTTTACTGGTCGCTTCATCGGCTATCACTTCGTAATGAACATCTTCTTCAAAATTCTGAGCCTGAGCAAAACCCGCTGCAACCATTAATGCTCCGGCAAAACCCATTAACCACTTTTTCATTATCATTTCCTGTTATCTGTTAAAACTATCTATTCAAATTAGCCATTAAAGCCAAGGTTCAGCGGCGCTTCATCCAGCCCCGCCAGTTGTTCTTTCAGTGCCAGAATCTGCTGCTCCCAATATCGGCTTTCTGCAAACCAGGGAAACGCTCGCTGAAAGGCACTATCCTGCCACCGGCGTGATAACCATGCCATATATTGAATGATTCTGAAACTGCGCAAAGGTTCAATTAATATCAATTGCGCAGTATCGAATTCGCAGAAATCTTCGTAGCCAGTCAGCAGGGCATCCATCTGTAATGTTTGCTCCTGATGCGATCCGTTCAGCATCATCCATAAGTCCTGAACCGCAGGCCCGGAGCGACAATCATCAAAATCGACAAAAGTCAGTTGCTCTTCATACTGCAGAATATTACCAATATGGCAGTCGCCATGCAGACGCTGATACTCGAAGTCCTGCAAAGGTGTAGAACGTAAGCGTTCACTTAAGGGATCAAGAATGGCAAAAAAGGCGTCTTTTAATTCCGCGGGTAATAAAGCGGACTGGTGTAGCTCGGCCACGGACCGTTCCACAAAACCTTCATAGTCAATGGTTTCCCGGACTTTAAACTTGCCCGCCTGAGCCACCGCATGCATACGGCCTATTTGACGTCCCAACCGCTCAAGCTCGTCCAGGTCATTCGGCTCAAAGGCTCTGCCGCCAATGCTTGTATACACACAAAAACGATAGCCTTCAAACTCGTGCAGACGCTTTCCCTGAAGCTTCAGAGCCGAAACCGCCGGAACTTCGGCTTGCGCCAGTTCCTCAACAAATTCCAGTTCTTCGTTAATTTCCTCTGTGCGCCAGCGCTGCGGACGATAGAATTTTGCCACGTAACGTTTGCGATCATCGTCAGCAAACTGATAAACCCGGTTTTCGTAGCTGTTAAGTGCCAGCAAGCCCGATGCGGGATACAAACCGACACTTTCTAAGGCATTAACAACCAGATCCGGCGTCAGTCCCTGAAAAGCAAAGTCCGACGCGTTCTCTGTAAAATCATTCATATAAAAAGCGGCTCTGATGCGTATTAGTTATATCCGCATTATCAACCGCTGTGACCACGAAGTAAAACTCTGTGACCTGACCTTCTAATAATGATGGTGGAACCGCTACCGTTACCGGCAATGTTCCGACTTCACCTGCAGAAACCTGTTTTGTGGAATCGCCAATTAACTCGAACTCGTCAAAGCCTTTAACTTCCACGCGGTAAGTCATGTCCTGTTGCGACTTATTGACCAGCTTTAAGGTAAAGACGTTTTCAATTTGTCCTTCAATGTTTTCTCTGAACAGCTGGTTACGATCACGTAATACATCGACCTCCAGAGGCACACGAGTTGCGACATCCCATACCAGTACACTACTCACCACCAGAACCATAATAAAGTAGCCGATGCTCTTCATCCGCCACGGATTGGTTTTCTCTTTTTTGTTTTTCGCGGCTAAATTACGTTCGGTGGTAAAGCGGATAAGTCCTTTTGGATAATTCATTTTATCCATAACGTCATTACAAGCATCAATACAAGCACCACAGTCAATGCACTCATATTGCAGACCGTTTCGGATATCAATACCGGTTGGGCATACCTGCACACACATATAGCAGTCAATGCAGTGACCTAAGCCTTTTTCAGCAGGGTCGGCCTTGCGCGAACGAGGGCCACGAGGCTCGCCTCGTTCAGCATCATAAGACACGGTGTAAGTGTCTTTATCGAACATAGCCGACTGGAAACGCGCATAAGGACACATGTGCGTACACATAATTTCCCGCATATAACCGGCGTTACCATAGGTACAGAATGCGAAAAAAAGCACACTGAAGGTTGCCCAGAAGCCGGCGTCCAGAGTAAAGAAGTTCAGGAAAAGTTCGCGTATGTCGGTAAAGTAACCAACAAAGGTCATCGCGGTTAATAAAGACACCAGTACCCAGCCGGTCTGTTTACCGGTTTTGCGCCAGAACTTGTCAAAGTCCATTTTGCGTTCATCCAGTTTTATACGCTTATTGCGCGGGCCTTCGAACTTTTTCTCAAACCACATGAAAATAAACGTCCAGGTGGTTTGCGGGCACATAAACCCACACCAGACCCGACCAAAAACGGTTGTCACAAAAAATAACGCAACGGCGGCCACAATGGCGAACCAGGCAACAACAGTGAAGTCCTGCGGCCATAAAGTTAAGCCGTAAATACGGAAGCGCTGCTCCATAATATCGAGCAGAACCGCTTGTTCGCCCTGATAAGTCAACCAGGGAATGAGAGCAAAGACGGCCAGCAGCAGAAAGCCAAACCCTCGTCTAAAATACTCCATGGCACCTTTGGTATCACGCACATAAATTCGGCTACGGGGGGAATAATTATCGTTGTGTTTCTGTCCGTCTGGACGTTGAATTTTGACTTTATCGGCAGACTGAACCGTTATTTTTTGTTCCATGAGCAATACCACATAGTGTCACGGCGAGGTGCGCACAGTATAACGGATCTTAACTGTTTGCGCAGCTCACTGGGCTGAATTAATAATGCAATCTAAAAGTATGTTACAACCAGCTTCCACGTCATGCCAGTGCGACCACTCATCGGGTGCGTGACTGACCCCATTTACAGACGGGATAAATATTAGCCCGGACTCCGTAATCTCTGTAAAAAATTGGGCATCGTGTCCTGCACCACTGGGCATTTTAAGACACGAATAATTTCGAGCTTTGGCTTTCTCTTCTATTTGTTTTGTCAGCTTTTCTGAACAGGCCTGAGGGTTCAGCCAACTGACTTGTTCGTATTCAAACTTCAAACGGTGCTTACGAGCTATTGCTGACAACGCTTTGTTGCAAGAGTCTGCCAGCTCTTTCATTACATCAAGATTCATGTCTCGACCAACAATAGTAAACACCGCTTCACCCGGCACGGTATGCGGGCTACCAGGTTTCAAGTCCACCTTGCCCACGGTAATGCGCGTTTTATCGGTGCCATCTTCGGCAATAATGCGCTCAATTTCGTGAGCAAAATCTGCCAGCCCCATAAAAGCGTCACTGCGCATATTCATTGGTGCTGTACCGGCATGGTCGGCTTTGCCTTTTAAGTGAACTATCCATTTAAACACCCCGGAAATACCTTCCACTGCGCCAATGGTTATCTCTTTTTGGAACAGCACAGGGCCTTGTTCAATGTGCAGCTCGTAAAAGGCTTTTAGCCGTTCCGGAGGCCAGGCAGCGTCCAGCGCATTCATAACGTCCATGCCATGGGCGGCCATTGCGTCCTTTAAGTACACATTATCGGCATCGTGAGCTGACATAAGCCAGTCCGGATTCAGCACACCCGCAATAGCCTGAGAACCCATCATGCCGCCAAATCGACCTTCTTCTTCGGCTGTACCAACCACCCATACAGGATGCGCTAATTTGACGTCATTTTCTTTGATCGAGCGCAAAACTTCGAAGCCTGCTAAAACCCCGAGTGCGCCATCGAATATCCCCCCGGCGGGAACGGTATCGAGATGTGAACCGGTAAGAATAGCCGGTTTTTTTAAGTAGTCGCCAATACCAAAAAACACATTACCGGCGCCATCCATAAAGGTTTTGAAACCTTCGGCTTTAGCTTGCTCCATCATCCAGCGGCGGGCTTCCATATCGGCATCGGTAAAACCCCAACGGTACATACCATGATCAGTTTCGTTATAACCAATTTTGGAGAGCTCCAGCACGGATTTTTTTAAACGGTCAGCATTAATGCTCAGCATAGTCACCTCTTTTGCATTTATTATTAAGCGTAGGACATAAACTAAGGAGCACCAAAAGCGTAAAAAAAAACCCGCACCAAAAGGTACGGGCAAAGGTTGCATGGGGCAAAGGGGAGCCCCTAGAGGGTTACGACAGTTTGCGTGCAGTTAAGGCTGCATTAAGTACCGCCGCCAACTTAATTGACGATTGAATCGCTTGAGCTGAAACGTCGTGTTTCAGCAGAGTTTGTACGTGCGAATCAATACACATACCACAACCATTCAGTGCCGATACCGCCAGTGAGAACAACTCAAAGTCGGCTTTATCCACACCCGGGTTAGCCATTGCGTTCATGCGGAGCCCCGCAGGAAGCTTAGAAAATTGTTTATCGCTAGATAAATGCAGGAAGCGATAGTAAATGTTGTTCATAGCCATTAACGACGCTGCCGTTTTCGCTGCTGTCTTAACGTTTTCTTCAATTTTGCCTTCGGCTTCTTCTTCCACTGCCTGAGTCAGCTCGTCGTTCGACAAGGTGTAAACCAGCGAAAGTGCTGTGCCATAGAACTGGTCGTTCGTTAAACCGGACTGCTCAACGTTTGAGAACAAGCTCGACAGGTTAAGTTTGGTGTCTTTACTGTGATCACCCAGTAACTGTTTGTAGTCTGAAATTGCCATACTTTACTCCTGAAATCCTTTGAAAGTGCGGAACAGGCGCCGATGGCATTGCCATCAGCGCTTAGTTTTGGGGAATAAACACCGATTAAAGGGTGTCGCCGCCCAGTGCACGGTTACAAGGGCACAGTTCATCGGTCTGTAAGCCGTCTAAAATACGAACGATTTCTGCCGGGTTACGACCTACGTTCAGGTTGTTTACCGATACATGCTGGATAACGTTGTGCGGGTCAACAATGAACGTAGCACGCAGAGCAACATTCTCAGCTTTGTCACGAACACCTAATCCGTCGACCAAAGAACCGTCGTCAGCAAAAGAGTACTGGTTCAGGCGGTCAAGGTCAGGGTGCTCACGGCGCCATGCCAATTTCACAAATTCGTTGTCGGTGCTGCCACCCATAACAACTGCGTCACGGTCAGCGAAGTCTTCGTTCAGTTTTGCGAACTCAACAATTTCAGTTGGGCAAACAAAGGTGAAGTCTTTCGGGTAGAAGAAAATGATTTTCCACTTACCTTCAAAGCTGTTGTTGTCGATAGTTTCAAAAGCGCTTTCGCCATTCTCTTCTGGCATGTTGAACTTAGGTTTTGCCGCAATTACGCTGAATTCTGGTAATTTATCGCCTACTGTTAACATAAATTGTCTCCTTGATTGGGATTTAAAATGTATTCGTTCCTTAACGAGTCGAAAGCTAGTGTACGGACGGAGACAGATTGGATAAAACGAATAAAACGGATTATGATAATCGGAAATACCAATTAAACAGATAACGCGACGGATAACCTATGAGTAAATTGCCGAGCCTGAAAAACCTGAGCTACTTACTGGCACTGCACCAGGAACAAAACTTTAATCGTGCGGCAGCGGAATGCAATGTCAGCCAGTCAACACTGAGCAGTGGCATTCAAAATTTGGAAGAACAACTCGATTGCCAACTTATTGAGCGTGACCATAAATCGTTCCTCTTTACCGCTTTAGGCGAGGAAATTGTGGAGAAAGCGCGGGACATTATCAGCGCCTCAGAAGAATTACTCCATTACGCTCAGGGGCAGGGCAATATTATGGAAGGTCCGTTAAGACTCGGTATTATTCCGACCATAGCCCCGTTTGTGATTGGTGAGCTTAGTAAAAATTTACAGAACAAGTTCCCTAAACTGCTGCTGCAACTTTCTGAAGATACCACACAAAACTTACTGCATCGCCTGCGTAACGGCGAACTGGATATTCTTTTGCTGGCGCTGCCTATGGATATTCAAGGGAATCAGAAGTGGATACTGGGTCGTGACCCGTTCAAGTTAGTGGTGCATAAAGAGCTGGCAGAAACCGTCGGCGAACCAGTCGATTACGATAAATTGCCTGATCGCAGTATTTTCCTGCTGGAAAAAGAGCACTGCATGACCGGCCATGCGGTCGCAGCCTGCCAGCTAACCGACTCAATTAAGATGAACCCTTTTACAGCAACAAGCCTGCACAGTTTGGTACAAATGGCTGACGCTCGCTTAGGCGCTACTTTTATTCCGCAAATGGCGATTGATCAAGGGATTTTGGAAAATACCGACCTTGTTGCATTAAAACCCACCGGGCAGGAAGCTTCCCGCGATATTGGCCTGGTATACCGCCCGACCACCAGCCGCCGGCAGACCTTCCGTAAAGTTGCGGAAGAGGTTGCCAGGCTGCTGCCTATCAATACCCTGAACTAAACTAACGACGTCTGGCCGGCGGCAACGGATAACGGTCGGCCAGACTAATGCTTTCCCCGTCGGGCTTAATGACCCGGGCATGACGACGGTTCAACTGACGAGGATCGGTGACACCGCAGGAGTGTGCAATAATATTAACGCCATATTCCATGTATTTATGGTAGTTGGCGACACGTACCGATTTATCTTCTGGATCAAGCCCTCTCATTAACTTAGGGTCGTCGGTAGTGACTCCTGTTGGGCAAGTATTTTTATTACACTGCATAGCCTGAATGCAACCCAACGAGAACATAAAACCTCGCGCCGAGGTGACAAAATCAGCTCCCATTGCAATGGCCCAGGCAACATCAGCAGGTGTGATCATTTTACCGGAGACAACCACGCGAACGCGGCCATGCAACCCCGCTGCGGTGAGCTTATCAATAAGCATAGGTAAGCTTTCTGTCACTCTCAGGCCCACATAATCCATTAACGGCTGTGGTGCTGCTCCGGTTCCTCCATCGGCGCTGTCTAGTGTAATAAAGTCGGGAGCGTATTCTTCTCCGCGAGTCAGGATGCAATCGATCAACTCATCAATCCAGGACGGGTCACCCATAACAAATTTAAAGCCGGCGGGTTTGCCGGTAATTTTGCGCACTTTTTCGATGAAATCGAGCAACTCTTCATTGTTGCTGATTTCCGGGTGCCGGTTCGGACTAATGGCATCTTCGCCTTCTACAAGGCCACGAATTTGTGCTATTTCCTTATTGACTTTTATGCCCGGTAAAATACCGCCTTTGCCCGGCTTAGCGCCCTGACTCAGCTTTATTTCAAACATTTTCACATTGTCGTGGCGGCCCAGCTCAGCAAGACGATTTTCGTCCAGCCGCCCTTCTTTATCCCGTACCCCAAACTTCGCGGTGCCCATTTGGAAGACAATATCGCAATGCCCCATCAAGTGGTAAGGCGATAAACCTCCCTCGCCGGTATTGAGCCAGCAGCCAGCCTTCGCCGCGCCCTGAGACAATGACTTAACTGCAACCGGTGACAAAGCGCCATAACTCATTCCGGACACATGAAAGTAGGAAACCGGAGAATAGGGCTTCTGACAATAAGGGCCGATAATAACAGGCTCTGGAGATGTCGCCTGCTCAGCCATAGGGGGATAAGGAGCGTTACTGAAAATAATGGTACCGATGCGGCTTAAATCGCGGGTGGAGCCAAAAGCGACGTTACGGTCAGCATTTTTTGCAGCGCGGTATACCCAGCTTCGTTGGGCTCGGTTAAACGGCATTTCTTCGCGATCCATAGCAAAGAAATACTGGCGCATGAATTCTCCCATACGTTCGAATAAGTAGCGGAAGCGCCCCACGACTGGATAATTATGGCGAATGGTATGCTTGTTTTGGGTTTTATCGACGACATACATAACGCCAATAGAAATCACCAGCGTAATAATAGCCAAAACAAAAATTGCGGCTAACCATTGTGCTAAAACAAGTAAGGAGTCGGTGCTAAAAACGTTGCCGCTCATGGGTACCTAATACATTTTTAATAATTGATATGAGTATTAACGGTCAAAGCGACAAACAGATCAAGCACAGTGTCATCAAAATTCTGAAGAATGACGTATACTCTAAATAATTCAATAACAAGGAGAGACCTATGTTCAATCCAAAGTTTGTTTTAACGGCAATGTTAACGGCGTCAGTAAGCACTGCAGCCATAGCCGAAGACGTCGAAACCGAACGCCATAAAGTGAGCGTTAGTACACTTGCTGATGGCTTTACTAACCCTTGGGGTATGACCTTTCTTCCTGACAAAAGTATTTTAGTTACCGAGCGCTCCGGCGACATCTACTGGGTATCTGCCGACGGCAGCTATCGCGAAAAGATAAGCGGAACACCGGAAGTAGTCGCACAAGGCCAGGGTGGTATGCTGGATATTACCATTGACCCTGACTTTGATGAGAATAACTGGATTTATATTAGTTATTCTGAAGCCGCACAGGACGATGGAAAAGGTAACAGTACCGCCGTTATGCGTGCGAAACTTGACGATAAAGAATTTACTGATAAAGAAGTTATTTTTCGTCAGGCACCTAAGTACGAAAGCAATAACCACTTCGGTTCTCGGTTAGTTTTTTCACCTGAAGGGCACTTATATATTACTTTAGGTGACCGCTATTCACGCATGGATGACGCGCAAACACTGGATAACCATCACGGTAAAGTGGTTCGTATCTGGCCTGATGGCAGCATCCCGGAAGACAATCCTTTTGTTAACGATGACAACGCTCTGGATGAAATCTGGTCGTACGGTCACCGCAATGTACAAGGTGCCGATATTCATCCTGAAACGGGCAAGCTGTGGACTGTAGAGCATGGCCCACAAGGCGGTGACGAAGTAAATATTCCGGAAGCTGGCAAAAACTACGGTTGGCCAGAAGTCACCTACGGTGTTGATTACGGTGGTGGCATTATCAGCGAAGATGCAGTAAAAGAAGGCACTGAGCAGCCGTTTTATTATTGGGTTCCGTCCATTGCAACGGCCGGTGCAACCTTTTACACCGGTGACGCGTTTCCCGAGTGGAAAGGCGATTTCTTTGTCGCAGCTTTGAAAAGCTCACTGGTTGCTCGCCTGGACTTATATGAAGGCCGCATGATGCATGAAGAGCGTTTATTTGAAGATGCTGTTGAAGCTCGTATTCGTGACATTAACCAAGGCCCTGACGGTTACCTCTATTTATTAACCGACCAGTCTGATGGCGCCATTATTCAAATAAAACCGGCGGATTAATTATGTTGTATTCAGCTGTATTAAAAAAACTCACTTACACGGGGCTGCCTTTATTGGCGGCCTCTTTCGTTGTTCACTCCGCAGACGTAGATGAGACCGTTGTTGTTACAGCGACACAAAGCGAAACCCCATGGCTAACCACCGCGGCCAGTATAGACCGGGTAAGCGTGGAAAATACCTTACCTTCTATGAAAATTGACGCTGGCGATGCTTTAGCCGGTGTGGCCGGTATTCAGGCGGACAGCCGCTACAACTACGCGCAGGATACACGCCTGGTGGTCCGCGGATTTGGTTCGCGTGCAGCCTTTGGGGTGCGGGGTTTGCAGTTAAATGTCGATGGTATTCCATTATCTATGCCGGACGGCCAGGCACAAACTTCGAGCATTTTTCTCGACAGCATTGATTCGCTGGAAGTATTGCGCGGCCCGTTAGCGACGCTTTACGGGAACTCCGGTGGCGGTGTGGTTGAATGGTTCAGCCGCAAGCCAACAGAAACTGCGTTGGAATGGGGTGGACAGTTCAGCGAGAATGATACTCAACGGTACAATGTTAATGCCCAGTGGGCAACCAACACCAATCAGCTTCAAATTCTAGCCTCAGATTTTCAGACCGACGGCCCGCGCAGGCACAACTCTGCCGAGCGCCAGCAGCAGGCGATACGCTGGTATCATCAGTGGGACGACCAGAACCGTTTTGTTATTCGTTACGACAATAACGATGCGCCATTATTACAGGACCCCAGCGCACTAACGCCCGAAGACTGGCGCGAAGACCCAACTCAGACGGTACAGCGGGCGGTTGATTTCAACACGCGGAAAGATATTCACCACCGTCAGGGATCTTTTAGCTGGTTCCACGAACGCGATAATGGTGAGGGCTTATTATCACTGTGGCAGGGCGATCGCGATATTGAACAGTTTCTGCCGTTTGCCGGTGACGGGAACACCAGTTCTGGTGCCGTAATTGACGTTTCCCGTCAGTTTGAAGGTGCCCATGCGCGCTGGCGTCAGCGCGGTGTCAACTGGTCAGCTACCGTGGGGGCGCAATTAGAACGCCAGCAAGATCACCGCTTTGGTTATGTGAATGACAACGGTGAAAAAGGTGACTTGCGCCGCAACGAATTTAACTGGATTGAAAATGCATCAGCTTATCTGCGTTTTCAGTGGCAGTTGTCGGAAGAGCTTTCAGCAACAGGCGGAGTTCGTTACAGCGACATCAATTATGAGGTAGAAGACTATTTTACCGAACTGGATAATTCCGATGACAGCGGCAGCAGCGACTTTAGCGAGACCACGGCAGCAGTTTCAGTTACCTGGCAGTTTCTGCCTACCTCGGCGACTTATCTGAGCATCGGGCAGGGGTTTGAAACGCCGACACTGACTGAGCTGGCATACCGGAATCAGGGATCGGGTCTGAACCGCGAACTGGGCCCTTCGACAAATGATCAGTGGGAATGGGGTATCAAACACCAACTACCACAAGACTGGCGTCTGCATTTCGCTTTCTTCGGTATTAAAAGTGAAGACGAAATACTGGTGGATCAATCAAACGACGGCCGCACGACCTACCGCAACGCGTCGGAAACCTCGCGCGAAGGTGCTGAACTCAGTATTAACGGCGCATTAACGCAACAGTTAGACTTACTGCTTTCATACAGTTACATTGATGCGACCTTTGATAATGGTCCGTTGCAGGGGAATCAGTTGCCCGGCGTAGCAAAAAGTCAGGGGTATTTACGTCTTAACTGGCAGCCCACAGAGCAGTGGCTGGTTCAGTTAGCTGGTCAGTACCGTAACGAGACACCGGTTAATGATGCAAACGATACCTTTGCACCCTCTTATACGACCTGGGATATCGCCGTAAGCCGCGATTGGCAATGGGCTAAGAGCGAGCTGGATGTATGGGCTCGGGTTGATAACATTACGGACAAAGACTACGTCGGAGCTGTTGTGGTTAATCAGGGCAGCGGACGTTCATTTGAACCTGCAGTAGGCCGGCAGGCAAGCGTCGGCATTAGTTGGCGCCGACGCTTTTAAGCCAATTACAGGCTGGCTCTTAACACATCGAGCAGGCGCTGTGCGGTCTGCTCAGATGAAGCAGGGTTCTGACCGGTAATTAACATACCGTCCTGTACAGCGTATGCCTGCCAGTCATCCACCTTACGATAATGGCCGCCTTTGGCGGTCAACTCGTCTTCCAGCAAGAACGGAACCACGTCGGTCAGTTCTACTGCGGCCTCTTCGCTGTTACTAAAACCAGTAACAGTACGCCCCTGAACGAGCGGGTCACCACTTGGGGTTTTCACATTTAGAAGCACAGCCGGTGCGTGGCAAACAGCAGAAACTGGCTTACCCTTGCTCCAGAAATGCTCAATCAACTTAATAGAGTGCTCATTGTTGGTTAAATCCCACAATGGTCCGTGACCACCCGGGTAGAAGATTGCGTCGAAACCCTCAGGATCAACTTCATCAAGCTTACAGGTGGTCTCTAATTTTTGCTGAGCCGTCTCGTCTTTTTCAAAACGCTCGGTTGCTTCAGTTTGCGCATCGGGCGTTGTGCTGTTTGGATCAATCGGTGGCTTACCGCCCTTAGGCGATGCCAGAGTCACATCCACACCAGAATCGGTAAAAACATAGTACGGAGCTGCAAACTCTTCTACCCAGAAACCCGTTTTATGGTCTGTGTCACCGAGCTTATCGTGTGAGGTTAATACCATTAATACTTTCACTTAGTACTCCCGTTAGATGATTCAAAAACTTAGTATAGACTACGTGCTTAAACGCGCGTTTGATCACTCGCCATGCTGTTCCAGCCAACGGTATAAGGTGCGCCTTGTGACTCCGAGAATTTCGGCCGCTTTAGATTTATTCCCCTCGGCATGAGACAGTACCTTACGAATGTACTGATTCTGATATTCATCCAGAGTCGGCCACTCGGTGCCATACTCCACGTCGGGCTCATGCTCACTATCCAGGATCCTTTGCGGTAAATCTTCAACCGCTATTTTATCGTCTCTGGAAAAGGTAAAAGCACGCTCAATAGCATTTTGTAGTTCACGTACATTGCCCGGAAAGCGGTAGCTATAAAGTTGTTCCAGTGCAGCCGGAGAAATACTGCGAACCGTTTTATCGCTGTTCTTCTGCAACTGCTGTAAAAAGTAATTAGCTAAGCGCTCTATGTCCTCACCGCGCTCGCGCAAAGGTGGCACTCGTAAACTAAAGGTTTCCAGACGGTAAAATAAATCCTGCCGAAAGCGCCCGTCTTCTACCTGTTGCTCTAAGTCCTGGTGGGTTGCAGCCAGGATCCGGACATTCACCGTTTCTTCTTCGTCGCTACCCACAGCGCGAATCGTGCCCTCCTGCAAGACACGTAGCAGTTTGGCCTGCAACGCCATTGGCATTTCGCCAATTTCGTCCAGTAACAAAGTACCGCCATCGGCCTGCTTAAGCAGCCCCTGACGTTTTTTCTGAGCACCGGTAAACGCGCCGGCTGCGTGACCAAAGAATTCGCTTTCCATTAAATCGGCAGGAATGCCCGCGCAGTTCACCGCCTGAAAACTCTGCTCAGCACGGTCACTTAACTGATGCAGTGCCTTGGCCACCAACTCTTTACCCGTACCGCTTTCACCGGTAATTAACACGCTACCGTCTGCCGGAGCAATGCGCTCTATCTGGTCATACAGTTTACGCATTGAAGGGCTTTGTCCAACTAATCCCCCGGGGCCTTTTTGTTGCTGGCGATACCGTTTAAGCTCACGCTGCAATGACCGATGTTCTAAGATCCGTTTGACGCTAAGCAATAAATGCTCAACATCCAGCGGCTTGGTTAGAAAGTCATCGGCTCCTTGTTTTAGTGCATCAACCGCCTGATCAACCGTACCAAAAGCGGTGATTAATAACAGCGCGGGCGAGTTATCTTCATTTTTTAAACTTTCTAGTAAAGACAGACCTGACAACCCAGGTAAGCGGATATCGCTAATAACCAAATCCAATGGCGTTACCGATTTTTTAAAGGCTTCAACACTTCCCCAGGCCGTAACTTTATAGCCTTCGGCCTCCAGTTCTTCAACCAATAGCTCCTGCAGAGCAGGATCATCCTCAATTACGCCTATCATGGCTTTTGCTGCGGTCATTCACTACCTCCTTTGGTAACTGCTTGCCGAAGGCATTGCGCAGGTAAACTCAGGGTGACCCGACAGCCACCATTAGGGTTATTTGTTAAAGACAATTCCCCGTTATGATCATTTAATACGTGTTTAACTATGGTTAAACCAAGCCCGGTACCTTTGCCCTGAGGTTTATTGGTTTCAAAAGGCTGTAAGGCTTTATCTTTCATCGACTCGGGCAAACCTTCGCCGTCGTCATCGATGGTGATAATAACGCCCTCATCAGCAAACTCAGCTGCCACTAAAACTTCCGATTCAGCGGCCTGCAAACCATTGCGAAGAACATTCACCAACGCCAGTTCCAGTCGCTTGATATCCACTTTCAGAATAACGTCGACAAGCTCCTTAATGACCACTTTGGCCGATCCTTTATCCTGCTCAAACTCGATGCTGGTCATGGCTGTTGCTATCAGGTCACGTAGAGAAATGGCTTCGCGCTGCTGTACCGGCGTGCGAGAGAAAGCCAGCAACTGGTTTACCAACCCGGTTAACCGCTGCACCTGGCCTCTTACTGCCTTTAGCTGGCGCTGACTGTCTTCGTCTTTATGGTTGCGTAATAATCGGCTTGCGCGTCCGTCAATAACGGTAAGCGGAGCACCTAACTCGTGCGCAACACCACTGGCGACACTCCCAATAGCTGCCATTTTTTCCTGCTCTCGTAATGCCTGTTGCAGAGAGGCCTCGTGCTCCCGACGCTGCTCCAGCTCTTGCTCAGCCTCAGTGATACTATCAAGCATACGGTTGAAACCCTGAGCAACCTCCTGCAATTCTGACGGGCCAGCCGGTGTAACCCGTGTACTGCGATTCCCTTCAGCTACCCGCAACATCGCGTCTTTAAGTGCAACCACGTGCCGACCAACACCGCGATAATGACCAAACACCAACACCGCAATGGTAATTAAGCCGAACGCCGCCCAGCTGAGCCAAGCGTACTGACTCAGTGTTTTAAAGGACTCATCAAAATCACTGGCACGCCGGTTTATTTGTAATAAACCAATAATTCGACCACCACGGTCAACAATAGGCAGGAATTGAGAGAAAACATCTCGCCCTTCTACTCGTCGGTAGTCGTCTTGCTTGACGCCTGTCTGGACGGTTTGCAGCGCCAGCTGACTATTACTTAAATCGGTTTCAGTAATACCTGCTTCCGCTACCTGCTGACCATACACGTTATACACCGAAGCGCCGTAAACCCGGCCAATATTGAACACCGAGTCCAGGTTAGCCTGGACTGTGGACAAATCGTTATTCAGCAACGCATCACTAATGGGTAAGCTAATGGCTCTACCGAGAAGCTCCAGGTCGCTCTTTAAACGCTCATTAGCTTCATCTGATGCAACCTGTAAACCGACACTTATTGCCACGCCGGAAATCATTAGCATAGGCACAACAACATAAATAAGAAGTCGCCGCTGCAGGCTGGATAGTGACCAACTGTATCTTTTTGTCACACTGCCTCCTTTGACTGTGTACTAAGGATACACATTTTTAGGTAGATTTTCTGGCCAAAAACCGCCCATAAATAAAAGTACATATAAATCAGCAACTTGAAAAATTGGCACAGTCTTCGCTTTAGTTAGAGCGTAATTAAAACTGATAAATTCATTTAGGAGATTATCATGCAAAAGACAATTATCGCATTAGCAACTGTATTCGCACTGGGTAGCACTGCCGCAATGGCTCAAGAGCAACAAGCTCAAGACCCAATGGCTCAGCAACAACAGCAGCAAACTCAGGAAATTACTGAAGGTATGCTGGTTAAGTTTGCAACCGCTATGGAAGATGTTCAGGGCGTTACTGAAAAATACCGTGACCAGTTCCAGGAAGCTGAAAACCAGGAAGAAGCTCGTGAGATTCAACAATCTGCACAGGAAGAAATGATTGCAGCAGTTGAAGACGCTGGCCTGACTCCACAAGAGTACAACATGATTATTCAGCAAGCGCAAAACGACGAAGAACTTCGTGGTCGCTTAGAAGAGCTGACTGGTGACGAAAACTCTTAATCGACTCATTGATAAGAACACCAAGACCCGCGACTCGTTTAAGTTGCGGGTTTTTTATTTTTAGCCCGCCAATAACCCATAAAATTACAGTTTCGACTAAAGTCGAATATGTCTTGTTTTAATCCCCGGTATTTACAGTTAATACACTTGACCAAGTGTTACTATAATGTAATAAAAGGCTGTGCCTTGTTCATTTTGCACACAGTTTAATAGTGAAAAACCCAGGGAGAACAATAATGACAACAAGTTTTAAATATTCTCTTTGTGCATTGGCTATAGGTGCAGCTTTCACCGCATCTCCCAGCTTTGCACAACAAGGAAACAGTCAAGCAGACGATGACGACCTTGAACGTATTCAGGTTACTGGCTCAAGAATTTCACGAACCGATATGGAAGGCGCTTCTCCGGTAGAGGTAATTGACAGAGAGAGCATTGAAGCTTCAGGTTTTAACAACCTACAACAGCTATTAGAGCGTTTACCATCGGCAGGTGTGGGAACCTTCTCTACACAAGGCAACAGTCAGGACACCACAGCTAACGGTGCAGCGGCTATCAGTTTGCGTGGCTTTGGTGCGGACTCAACACTGGTTCTGCTAAACGGACGCCGAGTCGCTGTGTCATCATTTGCAGAAGGCGTAGCCAATTCCTTTGTTGATATCAACTCAATTCCGGTAGCTGCCATTGAACGAATTGATATTCTAAAAGACGGCGCGTCAGCAATATATGGGTCAGACGCCGTAGCTGGTGTGGTTAACATCATTTTAAGAGATGACTTTGTTGGTACAGAATTAACCGCCAGTCACGGTGGCACCACTGGTGATGTTAACTACGAAGAAACCAGTATGAGCCTGGTCTGGGGTACTGGCGACGACGACAGTAACACCACAATGATTCTGGACTACTGGAAAAATACCTCAATAACCGGTGCAGAATTTGGCCGGAATGGTACGGCAAATCAGAGCCCATGGGGCGGTAACGATTTCCGTTCATCGCGAGGTTTCCCAGGAAGCTTTATTGTAGACGGTGAAGAGCAAGCGGATCCGGACTGCCCTTCAGACTCATTAGTTGGAACACGCTGTGTTTTCGATTACGGGCCTTATGCTCAAATTTTTCCGGAAGCTGAACGCGTGGGTGCAATTGTTCAATCTCGAAAAGAGTTTTCAAGAGACGTAGAAGGCTATATTGAAATCGCAGCTCAGCACAACCGTTCGAAAGCAGGTGGAGCACCAACTCCTCTCGATGCTGACGCCGGACTCTATGTGCCAGCCGACCACCCTAATAACCCCTGGGGCGAACGTGTTGATATTAACTTTTTTAGAACAGTTGATGCAGGTCCCCGTATTTGGGACGTCGAGTCTGACACCCTCCGCTTTATTGCTGGGCTAAGAGGGAACTTAGGCGGCTGGAACTGGGATGTTTCCTATCAAAAAGGACGTAGTGAAGGTATGCAGACTGGCTCTCGTGAGCAGGGTTGGGTGCGTACCGATTTCTTACAAGAAGAAATTAACGAAGGTAACTACAATCCGTTTGGTGGTACAGTCAATGATCCCGATGTAATTAACGATATTACTACATCACTTGTGCGCCGTGGTAAGTCACACTTGACTGCCATTGATGCCAGTATCGCGGGCGAAGCTTTCCAGTTGGGTGAACGTTGGGTCTCCATGGCCGCCGGCCTTGAATACCGTGAGGAAGACGTTTTCGACCAGCCGGATGACCAGTTTCAGCGTGGTTTAATTTTTGGTACTGAGTCTGTACAAGCTGAAGCCGAGCGCGATCAATGGGCAGCCTATGTCGAATTCCTAATTCCAATTACCGATCAACTAGAAGCAACGGTTGCTGGACGTTACGACGACTACAGTGACTTTGGCTCAACCTTTAATCCACAGTTTAAGTTACAGTGGCGTCCAACTGAAGACGTAACCTTACGTGCATCATACGGTGAAGGTTTCCGTGCCCCATCACTTGCACAAATCGGCCTTGGTCCGTCACAAGTGTCAACTTTCTTCACTGATACCTATCGTTGTGAAGCGGATCAAGAAAGCTGCGTACCACTTGACTACACTATTGTTTTCTCAGGTTCTGAAGGATTAGAGCCAGAAGAGTCTTCGAACTACAACATCGGTGGTGTCTGGCAGGTTAGTGACGCTTTTGATCTCTCTGCCGATTACTGGTCAATTGAACAAGATAACAAAATTGTTCAAAACGACTTTGAGAACGTCTACGCGGAACATTGTAATGACCAAGACAGTGAAATCTGTGAGCGCCGCGACCCATTACCAGGCGATGAGTTGGGTGAGCTAGCAACCCTTTACAATACCTATGTTAACCTTTCCAGCCAAGAAGCTGCAGGGGTCGATTTTTCTGCTAACTATAATTGGGAACTACAAGACATTGGCGATGTTCGCTTAGGGCTTGATTGGTCTTATATGAGTAAGTTTGAAAAAGACGGTATTGATTACGCCGGTGAGTACGAGTATCCAGAACACCGTTGGACTGCCCGCGCGGAGTGGTCTCGTGATGCGTTAGGCGTTAATTTGAACCTGAACTACATTGGCGAGTTTGAAGACTATCAGGCACCAGCTGAAGTTGAAGCGAGTAAAGCTCGTACCGTTGATAAGCAGCTGCTTGTAGATTTACAAGCTTATTACGATGTAACGTCAGAGCTTCGTTTAACTATAGGTGCAACTAACCTATTCGACGAAGAACCCCCAGAAGCATTTAACGATGACCTTTACGGCTATGCATCAAGCGTTCACAACCCTCGTGGTCGCTTTGTTTACTCGAAAGTCAGTTACTCGTTCTAAAATCTGACATTTAAAGTTCTGTAAAATCCGTAATCAGTTAACTCTGGTTACGGATTTTTTTGATCATCTCTCCTATGCTTTACGTAGGCCTAACTAGAAGAATATTCTTTAACGCAAGGAGAAAGCGAAGTGAAAGCATCCGATTTATTCGTAAAAGCACTTGAAAACGAGGGTGTGAAGTACATTTTCGGCATTCCCGGCGAAGAAAACCTGGACTTACTTGAGTCCCTCTCAAAATCCAGCATTGAACTCATTTTAACCCGGCACGAACAGGGTGCTGGCTTTATGGCTGCCACCTATGGTCGACTGACCGGCAAACCCGGGGTGTGTCTTTCTACCTTAGGGCCGGGGGCAACCAACTTAGTTACACCGGTGGCCTACGCGCAACTCGGCGCTATGCCTATGGTTGTTATTACCGGACAAAAACCCATAAAGGAACGTCATCAGGGTCAGTTCCAGATCATTGATGTGGTCGACATGATGACTCCCATTACCAAATACACTCAGGCGATTATTAGCGCCAGCAGTATTCCGGCGCACATCCGTGAAGCTTTTCGCCGCGCTGAAGATGAACGCCCCGGCGCTTCTCACCTGGAGCTCTCGGATGATATCAGTCGTGAAGAGGTCAGCAGCCTTCCGATAGAAGCCAGTCATTCGCGCCGCCCCATTACCGAGCACAAGTCGGTTCGTCACGTACTCAATCTGCTGCGTGAGGCCAAACATCCGGTGCTACTGATAGGAGCTGCTGCCAACCGGAAAATTACGGCGAAAATGCTGCGCGCGTTTGTCGATAAAACCGGTATTCCTTTTATTACCACTCAAATGGGTAAGGGTGTTATTAACGAAGACCACCCACGCTGGCTTGGTAATGCGGCGGTTTCCGATGGCGATTACCCACACCGCGCCATCGAAAAGTCTGACCTGATTCTTAATGTCGGGCACGACGTGGTGGAAAAGCCGCCCTTTATGATGAAAACCGGCGACAACGATAACCGTAAAGTCGTACACATTAATTTTCAGGGTGCTCAGGTTGACTCGGTTTACTTTCCTCATGCCAGCATGATCGGCGATATTGGGAATAGCATTTGGCAATTGAAAGAAGGGATTGAGCCGCAGAGTCACTGGGATTTCGACTTTATGCTGAAAGTTCGCGATCATATGCGCGACCACACTGATGAAGGCGCCCATGATGGCAGCTTTCCGGTGTTACCCCAGCGTCTGGTAGAAGACGTGCGTGAAGCGATGCCAGATGACGGTGTCATTGCGCTGGATAACGGCATCTACAAAATTTGGTTTGCCCGTAATTACCCAGCCCGTCAGCCGAATACTGTGCTACTGGATAACGCTCTTGCCTCTATGGGCGCGGGCTTACCGTCTGCAATGGCCGCTAAGCTGGTTAATCCGGAAAAGAAAGTCATGGCAATATGCGGTGACGGCGGTTTTATGATGAACTCTCAGGAGCTTGAAACCGCTGTGCGCATGGGGCTGGATATTGTTGTCGTTATCTTAAACGACAGTGGCTATGGCATGATCAAGTGGAAACAGCAGCATATGAAACTGAGCGACTACGGCTTAGATTTCGATAACCCGGATTTTGTGAAATATGCAGAGTCTTACGGCGCTAACGGCTACCGCTTAGATAAAACCGAAAACCTGATACCGCTGTTAAAAGACTGCCTGAACAAACCCGGCGTACACCTTATTGATGTACCCGTGGATTATTCACAAAATGACCGGCTGCTGAACGAGGAAATACCCGAACGCAGCCGCGCCATTAAAGATATTTAAGAGCGGCCAGGATCAGTATCCGCGAAGTAAGGATAGTCGTTTAACTTATCGACAAAAGCCTGAAGTCGCGGATACTTATCCAAATTAAAACGCTCGCGGAAAAGCCCCCAGCTTAGGAAACAACCCAACCTCAGTTCACCATCACTAAAAGGATGCGGACCTTCATACGCCACCGCATGGTCTTTATCTTCCATTAACTGCAGTATGTCATCAATACGCTGCTGCTGGCGCTTAACATACTTAACACTGTCCGCTGTTACGCCTTCTCTCTCCAGCAAAAACACGTTAATTGCCGAATCCATCGCCGTATTGACCAAACAATACTGGTCAAAATCTTTTACATCGGCAAAGAAGCGCTCATCCGCCTTGTCCCGCACGTATTTTAGAATGCTGGTAGAGTCGTGCAAGCGTAAGTCATTGTGGTGAAGAAAGGGAACCTTTTTCGCCGGGCTTAATTTGGCACTGGTTTCAAAATCCGTTTCGGTAAATGAAAACTTTGTCTTGGTCTCAAGTAAAGCAATACGGCAATGTCTTACGAACGGCGAGGTATAACTTCCGAACAATTCCATGATCTTCTCCTGTTAATGGTCTCGACAAGCTTCGTCAGGGTATTCCAGTTCAATGGTGGTATGAGCTAACTCAAACACGGCCAACTTTTCCGATATTTGCTGCTTTAAAATTGCGCGCTCTGAACATTCCAGTCCTTTTGATACCACAATATGCGCCGTTAATACATGACGCTCGCCATCCAGTGACCAAAAATGCAAATGGTGGGCGTCTTCAACCAGTTCCAGCGAGGTCAGTTGTTCACGTATTTTCCGGTACACTTCAGGGTCTGGAGAGGCCTGCACAAAGAGCTTCACGGTAGAACCCAGGTGACGAATAACGTTAACCAGAATGAACAAAGTGAAGCCAATAGACAGCAAAGGATCAAGAATAGGCCAGTCGACAAACATTAAAATAATCGACACAATTAAAACCGCCACCCAACCCAGAACATCCTCTAATAAGTGCCAGTTAAGTACGCGTTCGTTTAACGATTTACCATGGGACAACTTAAACGCCGCATAGCCATTCACAATAACGCCGAATACCGCCAGTAACGCCATACCTTCCGCCATCGGCATTACCGGATCCCATAAGCGAGGAATGGCCTCAAATAAAATCCAGATTGAGCCTGCAGTCAGTACAACCGCGTTAATAAAAGCGCCAACCAGAGACAAGCGTTGATAGCCATAGGTAAAGGTCTGCGTGGCATCTTTACGACTGAATTTATCCAGCAACCAGGCCATGCCAATGGAAATACTGTCGCCGAGATCGTGCACCGCGTCAGCTAAAATGGCTGTACTATTGGTTAATATTCCACCGATAAATTCAATCACGGTAAAGCACAGATTAAGGAAAAACGCCCAACCAATTCGCTCCGATGAGCTCTCGTGGTGATGATGGTGATGGTGCATAACGACCTTAATTGTTGATTAATTGCGCTTGTGAAGAATAAAAAATACGCAAAAATGACAGTTTGATTATAATTTAACACTTTTTCGTAGGGCAAATGAACTATTGCCTATAAAAACTTAAACGTGCAGAATCCCGCCAAATTTAGATTTCTCTAAATTACGAAGATGTAAACTTTCTCAGGAGCTTTAAATGAAGTATTATTTATCGGCTTGTATAGGTGCAGCAGCACTGCTTACTGGCCTCCCGTCTCAAGCACAAGATAAAATTAAGTGGAGTGGTTTTGGTAATATTGCCGCGGGTATGACGACCGGCAGCGATGACCAGCTATTCGGCTACGACAATGATCTGGATTTTAATCCGGAAACCCTTTTTGCACTCCAGGCAAAAGCAAATTTGTCCGATAAACTAACCGTTACAACACAGCTTATGTCCCGCGGTTCCGACGACTTCGACCTTGGCGTTGAATGGGCTTACCTGCAATACCAGTTAACCGATTCTACCAGCGTCAATATGGGTAAGTTACGTTTACCACTTTACATCTATTCAGATTCACTGGATGTAGGCTACAGCTACCACTGGCTGCGCACACCGCAAAGCGTTTATCGCGTGGCCTTTGATAATTACACCGGAGTCAGTGTCCAACATAACGCTTTTGTTGGTGACTTCATTTTCAACACGCAAGTTATTGCCGGTACAGTAAAAGACGATGTTGAAGCAGGTGGTAGTGAGCTGTCTCAAGCAGAGCTCAACAACCTGATTGGTTTTAATGCCAGCGCCATCTACAACAATCTGACCATGCGTATTGCGTATTATCAAACCAACGATACCAATGTTCATCTTCAAGAGATTGATACCTTATTAACATCGTTGGAACAAATTGGTGCCGGTGATGTTGCTTCGGAACTGGAAGCTTCTGAAGATAAAGGCTCATTTGCCGGCGTCGGTTTTATGTACGACAACTTCAACTGGTTTGTTGGTGCAGAGTACACACAACTTGAAGTTGAAAACAGTTATATACCCAAACAGCGTTCAAGCTACATCACTGCCGGTAAACGCTTTGAGAATTGGTCATTACACGCCACCCTTGGCCAAACAGACGATGAGATAGTTGACGCTGAGCAACGGTTCACAGTGCCTGCTCCACAATTACAAAACATTGTTAACCAAGTACTAGGCGGTGTTGTGAACGAAGCCACTTATAGTTCCGTTGGTGTTAACTTTAACGTCGCTCCTGGCGCGGTATTTAAATTTGACGTCACGCATTCCGATGACAAGCGCACAGATGCGTCTGACGTGTTGGTTTCCGCTGCTGTTCAATTTGTATTTTAAGGAATTATGATGAAAAAATTAGTCGTACTTCTCATCTTGGTAACGGCATCAATATTCAGCGTTCCAGCATCCGCCCAAAACGGTGTGGTTGTCTCGCAGACTGAAATCGACGATGCCTCTGTGCCACGTATTTATCTTGGTCAGTCTCGTGTATTAAATGGTGTGAACCTGCCGGAAGATTCTGCTGTTCGTAAAGCCTTTGAAGAGAAGCTTTTAGGGCAAAGCGGCGAACAACTGAAGCGTCACTGGGCTAAGTTAAAATTTACCGGTCGCGCTACGCCACTTAATGAATTAAACGGGGACGACGCAGTTCTTGAGTATGTTTTAAACAACCCTCAGGGTATTGGCTATATCTCTGATAAAAGTAAAGTGACAGATAAATTGAATATTATTGCCACTTTCTAACTTCCTGAACCTCCGGTTTTTGCCGGAGGTTTTATTTTGCCACTTGATTTCGCCCATTCTCTTTAGACTTATACAATGCAGCGTCTGCCTTTTCCAACCAATTTTCTGCAGTCGAAAATTCATCCGAAAACTCCGCAACTCCAGCACTAATCGTTAACTGTAATTGTTCATTGTTATGCTCTTTACCCAAAGGCAGTAACGTGTTCTCTACTTTCTCTCTCAGACGCTCGGCCACTAAGACACCTTCATTTACTGAAGTGTGCGGTAAGAGTATGACAAACTCCTCGCCACCGTAACGGCCACAAATATCGGTTTCCCGCTGACTGTCTAATATGATCTTCGCTATCAACTGAATAGCCTTATCACCCAGTTGGTGCCCATAGGTATCATTAACGGCCTTAAAGTGGTCAATATCCATCATGACAACCGAAGCGGTGTCGTCATAACGCTGACAACGAAGAAACTCTTGCTCGAACATATTTTGCCAATGCCCGCGATTAAACAACTGAGTTAAAGCGTCGGTTTGACTGATTGTTTTCAGCTTTAATAAGTTATTGGCTTCATCGCTCACATCGTAAACCAGCGCACAAATGTGGTTAATCTTCTTATCTGTGGAGAACAACGGAAATAGCGTCACGTTCTGAAACATGAGATCAGATTTTGCGGTAAAAGGCCTGGTATTTTCAAAGTTCAGAATATGAGGTTCCTGTTGCCAGTTACAGTGCGCCTGGATCCCCAGCTTTAGTACAGACTCAACTTTGTATTCGAACCAGCTTTCAGGCAGGGTTGGTAGTAACTTGAACAAATTTTTGTCTTTGGCAGCGACGCTGCTTATACCACTGTGGTTTTCCATAAAGCCATTCCATACTTTGACTTCATAATCCCTGTCAAAAACCACCAAACCCACTTCGATATTCTGAAGAATTTGTAGTACCCAATGTAAGTTGCTGATATCTAGTTCATCTTTACTCATCGATAAAGTACCCAGCTCTTTCTTCAAGTGCGGCAATTGAAGCTTCAGTAAAAATAACAAAGAGATCGCAATTAAGATTATAATCAGGGATCTCGTAATCGATGGTGATAATTAAAACCTGTTTATCCTTAACGTCCTCTTTAAAGACATTATTGATCGTTTCGCTCATTCCCAGAAAAGCAGGCTGACTAATGTTTAGCTCTAAATCGAGTTGAGAAGAGAAGCTTTTCAAAAAAGCCGCTATAAGGGTTGAGGCCACATCCAAAAAGACACTTTGGCTATCGTCCTGAAATTCATAACCGTGGTAGTCCGAGAGTTTAGATGGCAAGTCATTAAACGTGCGGTTGTCGACGCATAAAATAGCTTCTCCCGCGATAGCATTACCAACAAAGCCTTCAGACACCATATTAATCCGGTAATTTTCGTCATGAAGTTCATGAATGAGTTGATCGTAAGGCTGCTTAGCGACATCAGGGACCGGCAGTTGAATAAAAGAACCCAACATATCACCAAGCAGCTTAGCGGCATCACCAAGGGCGATATTGCTCATTTCTTTTAAAATATCGGTAGGTTCAATGTGCCCGGTCTTAGCTTCTTCGCGTCGATAATTTTCGGGTGACAGTTCTTTAATGAGCCCGTAGCGCTCAAGTAAACTGTGTAACTCCTCAATTACAATCGGTTTTTTAATAAAGCCTAAGGCGCCTAACTTTTCAACCTCTCGCTGGGAGGCTGCTTGTATATCACCGGAAACGACGATGGTGAGACAGTCCAGCTGCTTTTCCTTAATCCTCCGCAATACCTCAAAACCATCCATTACAGGCATGGTTAAGTCCAGGAAAAGCAGTTCTGCCAAACCCTTTTCTACTAAGTCGAGTGCCTCTTGCCCATTCTCAGCAAAGCGCACCTCAATATTCCAGCCCTTCGGCAGAGCAAGCTCAATACTTTTACGAGCAACTTTCGAATCATCACAAATAAGAACTTTCATAGTCTAAACATGGCATATGAGAGCCAAATGGTTAAGTTATTTTATGGTTTTCTTACCATTAAGTTTTTAGAAAGCTCATGCCTCACACCAGTTTAGAACTGTATAAGGGGCTCGACACGAAAAACTAACTGTTATAATATAACATTACGTTTTTAATTGAGTTGTGTTGCACCCATGAAATACCAAGCAGTTACCCTAAGTTTACTCTCTATCATGAGTACAGGCTCGTTCGCGCAAGAACAGGAGTCTTTCGAACACATTGAAGTCAATTATCGTCAGGCTTACCGCGGAGATGTTCCTGTTTCAGAAATTCCTCAGGCAATTACTACGCTGGACCGCAGCCTGGTGGATGATATTAATATCTCCCGTTTTCGCGATGTTTTGCTGTTTTCTCCGTCAATTGCTTTGCAAAACGACGGCGGTAACTTATGGGATAGCTACTCCATGCGCGGATTCCCGGGTAACGAAAATGTGCCGACCGGTTATTTAGTTAATGGTTTCTCCAGTGGTCGCGGATTCGGCGGGCATCGGGACGTTTCCAATATTGAGTACGTAGAAGTTCTGAAAGGCCCGGGCTCTGCTTTGTATGGCCGCTCGGACCCGGGAGGAGTTATTAACGTGGTTACCCGTAAACCACAATACGCCCCGGAAGGGTACTTGAAGACCTCGCTTGGCAGTGATGATCGCTATCGCCTTGAAGGTGACTACACCAGCGGTCTTAGCGATAGCCTCTCCATGCGGATAAACGGTGCACTACAAGATGACGACAGTTTCCGGGATCATGTCAGCAGTAAGAAAAAGGTGGTTAACCCGTCGCTACGCTGGCAGCTAGATAAAGACACTTCCATACTTTATGCCTTTGAGTTCATGCAGCAGGAGCAGCTGTTTGACCGCGGCATTGTAGTTTTAGATAACAACATTAAAACCGTTCCACGAGACCGTTTTTTGGGTGAACCAAGCGATGACCCGACTAAAATCAGTTCACAAGGCCACCAGTTAACCTTTGAGCACTATCTGCAAAACGACTGGTTTTTAACCGGTGGTATTAATGCCAGAAGCACAAAGTTAGACGGCTACTCGTCGGATGCCGAGCTGTCCGGCTCGCGCCAGAAACTGTTTGAAGACGGTCGCACTCTGACCCGTCAGCACCGCCGTCGTGACTACGACTCCGATGATTTATCATTAAGGCTGGAATTAAGCGGTAACGCGGAATTATTCGGTATGACCCATCACTTATTAATGGGAGCCGACGCATACCGTTATGACTTATACACCTTACTGGCTCGTGCTCGTCCGGAACCCGGTACTTACGAGCTGGATATTTTTAACCCTCAGTATGGTGCAGCTAAGCCAGAACTTCAGACTCAGTACATTAACGATGAGAATCAAAAAGGCTTCGGTTTGTACCTGCAGGATCAGCTTGAGCTTAATGACCAGTGGCACCTACTACTGGGATTAAGACTGGATCAATACACACAAGAAACCTTAGAGCTGGTGTCAGGTACGGAATCTGAACAGGATGAAAGCCGGGTTAGCCCGCGCGTGGCACTGAGCTACCTGCCAACAGATAACCTAACCCTGTACGCCAGTTATTCAGAAGGCTTTGTTCCTATTAGCGGCACCGACTTCGAAGGTCAGGGTTTTGACCCGGAAGAGAGCGACTCGGTAGAACTGGGCATGAAATATTCCGCTAATGGTTTTCGCTTAAACGCCGCTATTTTCGATGCCACCAAAACCAACATTCTTACGGATGACCCGGCTCACCCAGGCTATCCGGCTACGCTGGGCGCTGCAACCAGTAGCGGGTTTGAAATAGAAGGGGGCATGTCGCTAGGCAGTTACACCGACTTACGGGTTGCCTACAGCTACATAGACAGCGAAACAAAAAATGATATTACCGTTTACGACTGGGGCGTGAATGTCCCTGCCGGTAGCGACCTGGTAAATATTCCTCAGAATACCTTTAACGCCATGGTTAAACACGATCTCAGGCACTGGCAAATTAATGCTGATATAGGGCTTACCGCTCGCTATGTGGATGACCGTTTAGGCGCTACGGTCGATCAGTCGTATCGTCTGCCCAGTTATCAGGTGTTCGATTTGTTCTATACACACCGGTTAACCGACAACACCGAATTACAGATAAACGTTGATAACCTTTTTGACGAGTATTACATGTCGAACGCCTACTCTGCGCTTTGGACAACACCAGGAGCCCCAAGACAGTTTTCAATGAGTCTGACTTATGAATTCTAAAACTATCACGCAAAGAATTAACAGTATTGATGCGTTGCGTGGCCTGGTCATTATATTGATGCTGCTGGACCACGCACGGGAACGGTTCTTTTATAACCACCCGGTTGCTGACCCAATGATGCTGGAAACTACGGAACCCGGTTTATTCTGGAGCCGTTTTGCGGCACATTTTTGTGCACCCATATTTGTGTTTCTAACCGGCCTTTCAGCCTGGCTATATCAACAAAAGCATGACGGTTCAGCTAGTGTCGCTCGCGAGTTTTTATGGAAGCGCGGACTGTTCCTGGTGATCTTAGAAGTTACGGTCATTAACTTTTCCTGGTTTGGCGCCTACGAAATACTGTACCTGCAGGTGATATGGGTTATTGGTCTGTGCATGCTCATTCTGGGTGCCTGTGTCAATTTACCGTACCGGCTTCTGTTTGCGCTGGGCCTGCTTATTGTCGCAGGGCACAATGCACTGGACTTTATCCAGCTGAACCCCGGTGAGTGGGGTTATACCGCCTGGACCATTCTTCACGACCGCGGCTATATTTTGCAGTCCGACGCATTATCAATACGAGCCAGCTACCCATTATTGCCGTGGATAGGCGTTATTTTGCTGGGTTACGCAGCCGGACCTTTGTACTCCAAATCCTTCTCGTCCGAGCGCAGAGCCTATTGGTTATTGGGGCTAACAGCCTTTTGTCTCGCCAGCTTTCTGTTGCTGCGTGGTTTTAATATCTACGGCGAGACGCAACTCTGGTCTCAGCAAGAGAGTTTAGCCGCCACTGTGCGGGCTATATTCAATGTGACTAAGTACCCGCCATCGCTGAATTTTCTGCAAATAACCTTTGCCGGCATGTTCGCCATGTTGTACCTAATGGAGCGTTTACAGGGAAAATGGACAGAAGTTCTGACCGCTTTCGGTGGCGCACCCATGTTTTTCTACATAGTCCACCTTTACGTTTTATTGCTGCTTTATACTCTGGCTACCGCAATTTTAGGGGCGCCGGAGGAAGGCTTTATGAGTCTGCCCAACATTTATTGGGTGTGGTTAACCACCATTGTGCTGGCCGCCTTACTGTACAAGCCGACGCAAGTGTTTAACCGATACAAACGTCGCAGCAATAAAGCCTGGGTGAAATATTTATGATGGTTAAGGAGAAAGGAATGAGTGATCGACTCGGTATGTTTTTCTCTGGCCTGTGTTTTGTCCATTGTCTGGCAACGCCAGTAGTGCTTATTTTTCTGGGAGCCAACTCGTTAGTAAGTACTCTGGAAACGCCTTTGTTTCACCGGTTACTATTGCTCCCGGTGTTAACCATGGCGATATTTCAGGGGTACTATGCCTGGAAAAACCCGCAGGCTAAGCTCAGTCGGGTACTACTGCCGCTTGGTTGCTTAGCGGTCGTTATTGCCCAGTTTTTTCATGGCCCAGTTGAAATTTTACTCACTGTTATTGGTTCGCTGACCTTAATTAGTGGTCACTTTTTTCATTTAAAGCACGAGCACTGCGCGGATCAGAACTGACCCGCGCTACTTGTAAGATAAAAGCCCATTCCGCCTAGCAGCCAAAGAACACTGATACCACACAGCCCATTCATAACCTTGTCGCTCAACGAAGAAGAGCCGCCATGGTCATGGTGATGATGATGTTCGTGTTCTTTTTGCTTCTGTCGCCAAAGCACAACCATAACCACGCTCAGCAGTAAGAAAATAAGGTTCAGAACAAAGCCATAGTCCAACTTAAAGTGCTGTTGTTCAGCCGGAGAGGACCACTGCGAGGCTTCCGGTAGTAGATCAAACGCCAGTAAACCATAATGCATAGCTAAAGACGCCGCTACCAGGCAGGTAAATAGCATTAAGGTAATATACAGTGCCATTTTCCAGCCATAATAACGCGCATTAATTTTAACCACCGGCAGTACAATTAAATCGGAGAAAATAAACGCCATAACCCCGGCAAAGGCCACACCTTCACCAAACAAAACGGCCGCTAATGGAATGTTGCCCATAGAACCAATAAAAGTGAAAAATGCAGCCACCGGACCCACTACCGCTTGTTGAAGTAACGACCAGAAACCCGGGTCACCCTCTGTACCCACACCAATAAACAACCATTCAAAAAACGCACTAGGCACAAAGGCTGAAATAACGCCGGCAACGGTAAAACCAATTAGTACGTCTTGCCAGACCATTTGCCATTCCATTACGTACTTTTGGCCAACTTTCTGCCAGGTATCCTTACTGAAAAGATCCGATAATGTGCTCTCGTGTTGATGTTCGTCGTCCTCTTCGTCTTCTTTTCGCGCATTCTTAATCAGGTTTTGAGGGTTGGTTAGCGTAATAAAGAGCCAGACGAATAGAATCAGCAACAACCCGCCAACGTATTCACCCACCACAAACTGCCAGCCAAGGAAAATAGAAATAACAAAACCCAGTTCAATAACCAGGTTCGTGGAGGCCAACATAAAGGCCATTGAAGCACTGAACGCCGCTCCTTTGTTAAACAAAGCCCGGGTGGTTGATAACGCAGCAAAACTGCAGGAACTGGAAATAAAACCAAAAAAGGTGCCAAGCGACACCGACTTCAAGTCATTACCGCCCATAGCCTTGCGCATTCGCCGCTTGGTGATAAGCACTTGGATTAAACTACTGATCAAATAGCCTAATACAAACGCCCACAACGCCATCCAGAAAAATCCCAGGCTGGTGTAAGCCGATTCGCCCCATAGCGATAGAAAGTTCTCCATGCTGGCTCCTTGGTCTGGTTAAATTATTTTAGAATTCAGGCTATTAAAATAAAAGTATGACTACATTCAAAATAGTAGCTTACGTTAAGCCTGTCCAAAATTGATCAAAGCCATTTTCCATAGCAAGCAGATTTTATTCAACTTATTGCTATGCCGGCCGTTAACCTTTATAAACCTTGTTAAAGTGGCTTCTCACGTGACACATATTTCAATGAATGCCTTAAACACTATGCAGCTTAGTGGCAAACTAAAAAGCATGAACCAAAGCAGTTTCGTGGCACCGTCGCCAAGCCCAGCACCTTTGCATGAGACTTTAACAACGCTAGCGCAAGATCAGGCGAAATCCGCACTCAATACGCCTGCTGACCACTCAGAATTTACTCTTAATCGCCCAAAAAGCGACCCTTACGAGCTGTATCAAAATGACCCTGAATTAAGAGCGAAAGCGAAAGTGCTGGCCGAGCGTCTAGATGGACCGATTATTGAGTCCAACAATAATCACTTCTTTTATCAGGGCGGCATGCGAGATTTCTTACGCGCAGGCTTACTGACCAATACTGACTTTATTGATATGACATCTTCTTTAAGCGATAAGGCTTTAGAAGACTTTGCACAAACGATAAAAACTCTATATTTGCCGGCCACAGAGAACTTCACTTCCCACAACGAAGCCAAGCGCACCTATCAGGATAAAGTCGCCCAGTTTACTGACGTTTTATTGAACAGCAACGAAACGGATCGTAACGCCATACTGGAAAAAGCAGCTAGTTATGCTGAACAAGTGGACAAAGGCCATCTGAGGGCGTTTAAAACAACCGTTCTGTCGCAAGATTTTAGCCAACTCAGTAAGCTGCAACGTTATCGTGACGACACCTCTGCGAACAACCTGCACAACTATATCACTGCGGTAATTGATTCGGATAACCCGGTAGCCCTGACTAAACAGCTCGGAAAAATGAGCGATGAGGCACAAGCAGGGCTATTGAGTGTTTCTGGTTTAGATACAGGCCTGGGTGAGCGCTTAGCAAAACTCATGGGCTCAGACGCTAATCAGGTTCCGGAAAGCCTGTTAACTGCGCTTGCCGAAATTATTGGTGAGATAAAAGTGCCGATGATACCACTGAAAAATTATGGCCGTGCATTAACGGGTGATAAAGCCCTATTAAAGGATAACTGGCAAAGTCAGGGCCGAGACTTTGCACTGGACTCTGTCACGAACATGATCTCGATGATGGAGAAATATGATTTCTCGGATAAACAGCTCGAGAGCATGGGCACGGATCTAAACGCGCTCTCCAACCCGGAAAAACGTGCTTATATAGAAATCACCACCACCGGTTTAGATTCCATGCTTAAACAAAAGGTATTTAACCGGATCAACAAGCCAAACCTTGATGAAGCGATGCATATTGTAGACACCCTGCGCCAGGATAAAGACGTTATTTCTTTAGTTAATCGTGCTCAGTATCATGATGTAACCCTGGTTGAGCGCCCATATATTGAGGAAGGGCTGACAGTCGTTGCATTGGAAGGCGCTGCGGTTTTCCAGGATATGAATACCGCGATAGATAATTCGCGGGTACTACTTGGAGCGACAAACAACGTTAAAATGGAGAACGGTCACTCAGTAAAAGGGCATGAGTCTGAAAACCTATACAGTGCCAAAGCCTTTGCTGATTACAAAGCCGATGTTGGCAACTTGGTCACTACATTGGTCGCCTTTGAAGAAACTCGACATGACAGCACAGCTGAAGAGAAAATGACCCTTACTGAGTTTACCGAATCGCTTACAGATATGCATTCCGGCATTCGTGATGAAATGACAGAGCGTGTTAGCACGCAATTCGCTTCTGACGAGTTTCGCTCAAAAATGACAGAAAACACACAATTTGCGTTTTTCTCTAGCCTAGTTCAGCAAATGGTTTTTGAAACTAGGCGCGACTTCGGAGAATCCTCTGGCGTAGAATAACGGTTTTACTCGCCGCAACTCAGAACGTTTTCCCCGTTAAGGTTAAAGCCCTCTTTCCATAAAGCAGAAATTCCAGCTTCAAGGAAGTAAGGGCAGGCATTGTTTTCGAATTCCTGCTGGCTGATTTCGCCCTCAGAGCCGTCTTCATAGTACTCTTGCACAAAAACCGCTTTGTTATTTTTCAGGAAAGTGTCTTCGTAACTGACGCATTCATTCCCGTAGGCATAACACTGTTCGTTTACGGCAAAATCAAAGTCATTAACCAGTTCATTCAGTTGGTCTACATCGTTCTTTAAACCAATGCTTAACCCCCGCGAATGTGCGGCATTTGCTAACCATTTATTGTAATTTAGCTGATCATCGTAAGTGATAATGCCCTTTGTCTCGTCAGTGTTGATATAGCCGTCAACATTGTCAGGTTCAACCGCATCACAACCTGCAGATTGAGCTAGGTCCAGACGCGATTCCATAATAGGTTTGATGTTTTCATTCAGGACAGCTTCGTTATTTATGTCCAGCCATACCTCACCCGGCCAGTCCGCCATTTCACCATCGGCAATAACTGCGTCTTCCGAAAACTCATTGGCATCGGTCCGCCAGTCTTCTCGGGTTCCGGCACTGAAATAACAAATAACCCGTTTACCGTTGGCCTTTAATGAACTGATAATGCTTTCGTCGCCACCCTCTGAACCTTCAAATAAGTCGATATCGAATGCCTCGACGTCCTTGTTTATATTCAGATTGTCGTAGTTCTCGAGCTGCCAATACCAGCTTGTTCCTGGCTTGGGTTGCCATATGCCAGATTCCCCATTATCCGTATTTTCTGACGACGAATCGGAGTTACAGGCGGTCAATTGCGAACAGGCTAAAACCAATAAACTTACAGCAGTCCAGTTTCGGTTAAACATTGGAGTGTTTCCTTAAGTGATCACTCGGGGATTATCAGGCTTTGTCGGGTGGGCGGCAACTCTATTCGCACAACTCTGCCAGCAATTTAATTTATCCTAACGGAACGAGAGTATTCAGAGAGACGACGATAACCTCGAAGATGACAACTCGAGAAACCAAGCATGTCGTTTAAGAGAGTTCGTTGAAGGTATTAGTGATTCAGCTTCCTGAATTAAAGGCACAATGCAGATGCTGGTCGTCTGCTATAAAAAATAGAGCCGGACGATTCAGGTCGCTGGTGGCCATCAACGCTAAAAAACCTTAGCCTGCAAGGAGTTACATCAGATAGCCTAATCTTCTTGGCCTTTCGATTTCAGGATTACATATATAAAAACGAGCAAGGCAGAAATTAAAATAACTAACTGAAACCATAATGGAATTTCAAAAGTTTAGCCATTACATATAGAGTTAGAGTAAAAGGATTTTCAAAAAGGTGGGCCGATTTCCTCCTTAAATCAATTAAGGTATACCTGCATGTTAAGTAAAAAAAGCACCCTGTTTTTGTACGCTTTACCTTTTATTATTAGTTTACTTTCTTACTTTTTTCAGTTCAGTTTCATAAATGAAGTTACTGGAAATAACGGAATAGGGTTGATAGTAACAGGCATCTTGTCACTGTATTTTATCGTCATAACGTTACTCGCTTTTAGTTTAAAAGAAGCAGTCATCCCATTACTGTCGTTAGCTATACTGGCTCTGATGTTTTTACCAGTTAGACAAAATATTTCTGTCGTCAGCACTTTAAAATCAGATTCCAAAATCTATTGGGTAGAGCGCTCGTATTTCACGAGCTTTTTGAGTGTTCATAAAGCCAATAATGAAATTATAATGAAGCCTGAAAGAGTCCGTCTAATAGAAAATATTGTTTACGAGGCTCAGCTTAAAACCATTGAAGGGGAAGTTTACTTAGTCTACAAAGAAAAAAAGGATGACCCTGACATTTCAGAAAAAATCTAAAAATGACTAAATTACAGGTTCGAATCCTTGAAACATTAAAATTTAATAACTTTAATGTTTATTAAGAACTTTAATGTACGCCGACAAAAGGGCCTTTCGGCCCCTTTCTTATTTATTCGACTGTTACACTTTTCGCTAGATTACGAGGCTGGTCCACATCGGTGCCTTTTATCAGAGCTACGTAGTAAGACAGCAGCTGCAAAGGAACGGTATAGACAATAGGCGCTATCACTTCGTCGCAATGGCAGACGTTAAGTACGGTTAACGAGTCATCACCTTTGAAGCGGGCGTTTTTGTCAGCAAAAACGTACATCAAGCCGCCGCGGGCGCGAACTTCTTCAACGTTGGACTTCAGTTTTTCCAGCAAATCGTTGTTCGGTGCCACAACAATAACCGGCATTTCCTCATCAATAAGTGCGAGAGGACCGTGCTTTAACTCACCGGCGGCATAGGCTTCGGCGTGAATGTATGAAATTTCTTTCAGTTTTAAAGCGCCTTCCATAGCAATAGGGTATTGGTTACCACGCCCCAGGAACAGACTATGCTCTTTGTTGGCAAAGTCCTGCGCTAACTCTTCAATTTCATCAGCCAATGACACCGCTTCTTCCAGCTTGGTTGGTAAAGCTTGCAGGGCATGAACTACGGCTTCTTGCTGCTGCTCTGGCATGCCCCGGTATTTACCAATGCCTAAGGTCAGCATCAACAGGCCGGTTAACTGAGTAGTAAAGGCTTTGGTCGACGCCACGCCAATTTCCGCGCCGGCGCGGGTTAAAAACGCCAAGTCAGATTCGCGTACCATAGACGATGAACCCACGTTACAAATGGTCAGGCTGCCTTTATAACCAAGTTTTTTCGACAACCGCAGTGCAGCTAGGGTGTCCGCTGTTTCACCGCTTTGTGAAATGGTTACCAACAAACTATTCGGGTGAACATAGGACTTGCGGTAACGAAACTCTGAGGCTATTTCGACATTGCACGACACATTCGCCATCGATTCCAGCCAGTAGCGCGCCACCATGCCCGCATGGTAACTGGTACCACAGGCAACTATTTGAACGTGTTCAATGTCTTTTAAAATACTCGCCGCATCTTCACCAAAAGCGTTATCCAACACGGTGGTTTCGGACAAACGGCCTTCCAGTGTATTACGCACGGCAATAGGCTGCTCGTAAATTTCTTTCAGCATAAAATGCCGATACTGGCCTTTACCACCCGCATCGTAGCTAACGTCAGATTCAACAACTTCGCGCTCTACCGCGTTGCCTTCAGAATCGTAAATGTCGATATCAGTGCGGTTAATGTCTGCAACATCACCTTCTTCCAGGTAAATAAACTGACGGGTGACTGGCAATAGAGCGAGCTGATCGGAGGCAACAAAGTTCTCGCCAATACCCACACCAATAACCAGAGGGCTGCCAGAACGGGCAACCACTAAACGCTCCGGGTATTGGGTGTCCATAACCACGGTGCCGTAAGCACCTTCCAGCTGACGTACTGCTGATTTAACCGCAGCCAATAAGTCGCCATGAGTTTTACGTTCATGATGAATTAAGTGAGCGATTACTTCGGTGTCAGTCTGCGAATTAAAAACATAGCCTTCGGCTTGAAGCTCTTCGCGCAGGCGTTCGTGGTTTTCAATAATGCCATTATGAACCACCGCAATTTCATCTTCAGAACGGTGAGGGTGAGCGTTCGCTTCCGTAACCCCACCATGCGTAGCCCAACGTGTATGGGCAATACCAATAGTGCCGTCTAAGGGGTTCTTGTCTATGGCGTCTTTTAATTCCTGTACCTTACCGGTACGGCGTACGCTTTTAAGGTGATTATCAGCGTCGATAACAGCCACACCCGCCGAGTCATAACCCCGGTATTCCAGTCGTTTTAAACCTTCCAGCAAAATACCTGTTACCCGACGTTCCGACGTGGCGCCTACAATACCGCACATAAGTTAACTTCCTTTTTTCGACTGTGGACGTTGCCATCCGCTGATATTACGCTGCTTGCCCCGGGCAACAGCCAGTTCTTCGTCCGCCACCGCCCGGGTAATGACCGAGCCGGCGCCAACAGTTGCATTCTTACCAATGGAGACAGGCGCAACCAGAGAGCTGTTTGAGCCTATAAAAGCGCCATCACCAATTTCGGTCAGTGCTTTATTCACACCATCGTAATTGCAGGTAATGGTACCTGCACCAATGTTTGCGTATTCACCCACCTGGGTGTCGCCCAAATAGGTTAAATGGCTGGCTTTAGAGCCTTTACCCAGGCGACTTTTTTTCATCTCGACAAAGTTTCCGACCTGCGCTTCATCTGCAAGTTCCGCTCCTGGTCTCAAACGCGCGAAAGGACCGACTTTACAGCCTTTCGCCACTTTTGCGTCTTCAATATGGGAGTTCGCGCGAATAACGGTGTCATCACCAATAACAGAGTTTCTTATGACGCAATTTGGTTCAATAACAACCCGGTCACCCAGAACCACATTGCCTTCAAACACTGCGTTAATATCAATAGTGACATCACTGCCGGCACTCAGTTTACCGCGACAATCGAAGCGGGCAGGGTCAATTAAGGTGACGCCCTGGGTCATGAGCTCTTCAGCCTGACGCTGCTGCAGTGCTCTTTCTAAAGAGGCTAATTGCTGACGGTTATTGGCTCCTTCGACTTCCTGAGCGTTGTCAGGCTGTGCAGTGGCAATATTAACGCCTTCCCGCGCGGCCATTGCGACAATATCGGTCAGGTAATATTCTTTTTGCGCATTATCGTTACTTAAGTTTTCCAGCCAACTTTTTAGCTTGTCGCTGTCGGCAATCATAATGCCGGTATTCACTTCTTTAATAGCTAATTGCTGAGCGTTGGCATCCTTTTGCTCAATAATGCCGGTTACGCTGCGACGTTCATTACGCACGATGCGGCCATAGCCTGTAGGCTCGGCAAGCGTCATAGTCAGCAGGCCAAGCGAAGTGTTCGCGCTGGCTGTTACCAGTTTAATTAAGGTGGATTCGGTCAGCAGCGGCACGTCACCATACAAAATAATGACCTTTTCACTGCTTTTCAGGTGTGGAATAACCTGCTGAACCGCATGGCCTGTACCTAATTGTTCGCGTTGTTCAACCCAGGTTAAGTCATCACCTGCTACCGCTTGTTTAAGCTGATCGCCGCCATGGCCGTAAATTAAATTAATGGCGTCGGGCTTCAGTGACCTGGCTGTATCAATAACATGCTCTACCATAGGTTTATTAGCCACTTTATGCAGCACCTTAGGTAGCTCCGATCGCATGCGAGTTCCTTTTCCTGCGGCCAGAATAACAACGCGTAACTTCATATTAATGGATCCTTAATTCAGTATCGCTGGCGTAAGCCTTATGACATTAGCTTATTGTAACGACAAAAAAGGCCCTGTTGCACTAACAACAAGGCCTTTTACGTATTTTAACGCAGAAGTTTTAGCGCTTAAGCTTACGAATAATATCGATTTGAGCTAACGCACGCGATAGCTCAGCAATAGCTTCTGCATAGGTCACATCAGAACCTGAATCGGCAATGGCTTCTTCAGCGCGTTTTTTCGCTGCTTCGGCTTCCTGCAAGTCAAGTTCGTCACCACGAACAGCAACGTCCGCAAGAACAATAACGTGACCAGGCTGTACTTCTAACACACCACCGGCAACATACAGAAGCTCTTCGTCGCCCGCTTCACTGACATAACGAACCATACCTGGTTTGATTTTAGTCAGCAGGGGCGCGTGACCTGGGTAAATACCCAGCTCACCTTCGCTACCAGTGACCTGAACCGTTTGTACAACGCCTGAGAACAATTTGTCTTCAGCGCTGACAACGTCCAGATTTAATGTTTGTGTTGCCATTCAAACCTCCCGGTCGGTTACAGGTTTTTGGCTTTTTCTACCGCTTCTTCGATGGTACCAACCATGTAGAAGGCCTGCTCTGGCATATCGTCGTATTCGCCATCCAAAATGCCTTTAAAGCCGGCAATAGTATCTTTCAAAGATACATATTTACCTGGAGCACCAGTGAATACTTCGGCTACGAAGAAAGGCTGCGACAAGAAGCGCTGAATTTTACGAGCACGAGATACTGACAGTTTGTCTTCTTCAGACAGCTCGTCCATACCCAGAATCGCAATAATGTCTTTCAGCTCTTTATAGCGTTGCAGTACTTCCTGAACACCCATTGCTGTGTCGTAATGCTCATCACCGATAACCTGTGGGTCCAACTGACGTGACGTTGAATCCAGCGGGTCAACCGCAGGGTAGATACCCAACGACGCGATGTCACGGTTAAGTACAACGGTTGCATCCAAGTGAGCAAAGGTTGTTGCCGGAGATGGGTCGGTCAAGTCATCCGCTGGTACGTAAACGGCCTGTACAGACGTTATTGAACCTGTCTTAGTAGAGGTGATACGTTCCTGCAGAACACCCATTTCTTCGGCCAGAGTAGGCTGATAACCAACCGCTGAAGGCATACGGCCTAACAGTGCTGATACTTCTGTACCGGCCAAGGTGTAACGGTAGATGTTATCAACGAAGAAAAGCACATCGCGACCTTCGTCACGGAATTTCTCAGCGACAGTCAAGCCCGTTAAAGCAACACGTAAACGGTTACCCGGTGGCTCGTTCATCTGACCATAAACCAGTGATACTTTATCCAGAACGTTTGAATCGTTCATCTCGTGATAGAAGTCGTTACCTTCACGAGTACGCTCACCAACACCAGCGAATACTGAGTAGCCGCTGTGCTCGATAGCGATGTTACGGATAAGCTCCATCATGTTAACGGTTTTACCAACACCAGCACCACCGAACAGACCAACTTTACCACCTTTAGCAAACGGGCAAATCAAGTCGATGACTTTGATACCTGTTTCTAACAGTTCGTTCGTGTTTGATTGTTCTTCGTAGCTTGGTGCGGCACGGTGAATCGACATTTTCTCATCTTCACCGATAGGGCCCGCTTCATCAATTGGGTTACCCAATACATCCATAATACGGCCCAGGGTTTTCTTACCCACTGGAACCATGATTGATTCACCGGTGTTTTCAGCGGTGACACCACGACGCAGACCGTCAGTTGTACCCATTGCGATGGCACGTACGATTCCGCCGCCCAGCTGCTGCTGAACTTCAAGAACCAAACCTTCTAAGCCACCTTCGGTCACTTTTAGTGCGTCGTATACTTTTGGTACAGCGTCTTGTGGAAATTCTAAATCCACAACGGCGCCGATAATTTGTACGACCTTACCTTGACTCATGACGTTTCCTCTAACTCTTCAATTCTGTTAACCGTTGCCGCGTTATACCGCTTCGGCGCCGGACACGATTTCCGAAATTTCTTGCGTAATTGCTGCCTGACGCGCCTTGTTATATCGCAATTGTAATTGGTCAATAATGTCTTCGGCATTGTCGGTTGCAGCTTTCATAGCAATCATCCGAGCGGCTTGCTCACTAGCAAAGTTATCCACTACGCCTTGGTACACTTGCATTTCTACGAAGCGACGAATTAGCGTATCTAGAATACTTTCCGGACTCGGCTCATACAGGTAATCCCAGCTACCTGTCTGTACTTCTTCTTCCGATCCTGCTTGCGGCAATGGCAACAATTGATGAATGGTCGGCTCCTGGGTCATCGTATTCACAAATTTGTTGAATACAACGTACAAGCGATCGATTTTGCCTTCTTCAAAAGCATCCAGCATAACCTGGATTGAACCAGTGATTTCTTTCAGTTCTGGCTTATCACCCATACCTGAAAATTGCGCTTTCAACTTACCAAAGCGCTTGAAATAACTGGTTGCTTTGCTGCCTATAGCGGCAAAATCCGCTTCAACATCCTGCTCTTTCCACTCGTGAGCGTGTTTAACGACTTTCTTGAATTCATTACCGTTCAAGCCGCCACACAAACCACGGTCAGTAGACACAACGATGTAACCCACACGCTTAACCTGACGTTCTTCCATAAATGGATGACGATATTCGAGGTTACCGCGCGCCACATGACCAATCACCTTGCGAATGGTGTCCGCATAGGGGCGACTTGCCTCCATACGTTCCTGCGCCTTTTTCATTTTCGACGCAGCGACCATTTCCATAGCACTGGTGATCTTCTGAGTATTACCGATACTCGAGATCTGAGTTTTTATCTCTTTACCGCTGGCCATGACGATTCTCCTGTTAACTCAACGACAAATGGCCGCTACCGCGGCCAGGTGCGATTACCATGATTGCGTTTGCTTGAATTTCTCAAGCGCGGCTTTCAGTTGCGCATCAATGTCGTCGTTATAGTTGCCAGTTTTATCAATCTCAGCCATTAGCTCGGCGTATTCGCTCGCCATGAAAGATTGCAGAGATTCTTCAAAATCCATGATTTTGTCAATTTCTACGTCTTTCAAGAAGCCTTTTTCAACGGCATAAATTGATACAGCCATTTGAGCCACGCTCATAGGCTTGTACTGTTTCTGTTTCATCAGTTCGGTAACACGCTGACCGTGCTCTAACTGTGAACGAGTCGATTCATCAAGGTCAGATGCGAACTGAGCGAACGCCGCCAATTCACGATACTGAGCCAGGGCAAGACGGATACCGCCACCCAGTTTCTTGATGATTTTCGTTTGTGCTGAACCACCAACACGTGAAACCGAGACACCAGCGTTAACCGCAGGACGAATACCTGAGTTAAATAAGTCAGTTTCAAGGAAGATCTGACCATCGGTGATAGAGATAACGTTAGTCGGTACGAATGCCGATACGTCACCTGCCTGAGTTTCAATGATAGGTAAGGCAGTTAATGAGCCGGTCTGGCCTTTCACTTTACCGTCAGTGAATTTTTCTACGTAGTCAGCGTTTACACGCGCAGCACGCTCAAGTAGACGAGAGTGAAGGTAGAAAACATCGCCAGGGAATGCTTCACGACCCGGAGGACGACGCAACAACAGTGAAATTTGACGATAAGCAACAGCCTGTTTAGACAGGTCATCGTATACAATCAAAGCGTCTTCACCGCGGTCACGGAAGTACTCACCCATGGTACAACCAGAGTAAGCTGCCAGATATTGCAGGGCTGCCGATTCAGAAGCAGAAGCTGCAACTACAATGGTGTTTTCCATTGCGCCGTGCTCTTCTAACTTACGTACAACCGCTGAAATGGTTGAGTTCTTCTGACCAATGGCTACGTAAACACACTTAATACCAGAATCTTTCTGGTTGATAATAGCGTCTACTGCTAAAGCCGTTTTACCTGTCTGACGGTCACCGATGATAAGCTCACGCTGACCACGACCAACCGGAATCATCGAATCGATTGATTTGTAGCCTGTTTGTACTGGCTGATCAACTGATTGACGTTCGATTACGCCCGGTGCGATTTTCTCGACTGGCTCATAGCCGTCAGCTTCGATAGGACCTTTACCGTCGATAGGCTGGCCTAGTGTGTTAACCACACGACCCAACAGTTTTTCGCCAACCGGAACTTCCAGAATACGACCTGTTGATTTTACTTTGGTGCCTTCCTGCAAGTCTGCATAAGGGCCCATAACAACCGCACCAACAGAATCACGTTCAAGGTTTAGTGCGATAGCGTAACGATTACCAGGTAGCTCAACCATTTCACCTTGCAGACAGTCTGCAAGTCCGTGGATGCGAATGATACCGTCTTGAACAGACATGATGGTACCTTCGTTGCGAGCTTCGCTGGTGACTTCGAACTTCTCAATTCGCTGTTTGATCAGTTCTGCGATTTCATTTGAATTCAATTGCATGCTCAAGTCCCCAATTAGGATTGCAGTGCGTAAGCAAGTCTGTCGAGCTTGCCGCGCAAGGTGCCGTCAATAACGGTATCACCAGCTTCTATAACAAGTCCGCCAATAATGGACTTGTCGACACTGCAGTTCAGCTTAATTTTGCGTTGCAGGCGCTTCTCAAGTGCTTTAATCAAAGCCGTTTGTTGTGCTTTCAGCAGTTTAACTGCTGACTTAACATCTACAGTGACTTCTTTGTCATGTTCAGCACGAAGCGTCTGATAGAGCTCACTAACTGCTGGTAGCACTGGCAGACGTTCATTTTCAGCCAGTACTTTAACGAAGTTCTTAGCGCTGTCGTCGAGCTCGTCGCCGCAAACACCCAAGAAAACCTCTGTTGTTTTCCCAACAGTCGAGGAGCTACTCAAAAATGAGGCAATAGTCTCGTCTTGCGCTACCGCAGCAGCGAAGCTAAGCATTTCTGCCCACTTATCGAGCGCTCCCTGTTCTAAAGCAAAATCAAAAGCTGCTTTTGCGTAAGGGCGAGCGACCGTAGTCAGTTCTGACATAAGCTCAAACCCCTTTATTAAAGTTCAGCGACCAGTTTTTCAACAATGTCACTATGAGCGTCTTTATCAATTTCACGCTCAATGATTTTCTGAGCCCCAGACACCGCTAATACGGCAACTTGCTTGCGCAGCTCTTCGCGAACGCGATTGCGTTCAGCAGCTACTTCTTCATGTCCGGCCGCAACGATTTTTTCACGTTCTTCGTGGCCACGTTGAGTTTCTTCCTCAACAATTTTAGCACCACGTTTTTTCGACTGTTCAATGATTTCAGCGGCTTGCTGTTTAGCTTCTTTGAGCTGCTCGGCAATTTCTTGCTGGGCTTTCTCTAAATCTTTTTGAGCACGTTCACCAGCATTAAGGCCGTCAGCAATTTTCTTCTGACGTTCCTCAATAGCCTTGATGATCGGTGGCCATACAAATTTCATGCAGAACCACACGAACACGGCAAACGCGATCGATTGTCCAATTAGAGTAGCGTTGATATTCACAACGGACCTCCTTCAGTTGGTGACCGTCGAATAACGATTAGCCTGCTACCTGGGTTAAGAATGGGTTCGCAAACGTGAACAGCAATGCAACAGCAACACCGATCATCGCGATAGCATCGATAAGACCTGCAACGATGAACATTTTAACTTGCAGCTGTGGTGCCAGTTCTGGTTGACGAGCAGCAGCTTCCAGGAATTTACCACCCAGAATACCAAAGCCCAGGGCAGTACCCAGTGCAGCCAGACCGATCATGATTGATACAGCGATAGCAGTAAAAGCAACTACAGTTTCCATTGATTTCTCCAGTTTTTCAGTAGATTAAAGTTAAAAGTAAAGCTAAAAACTTTTGTTTCGAACACTAGTGTTCAGATGACGCCATGCTTAAGTAAACAATGGTCAGCATCATGAAAATAAACGCTTGCAATGTAATAACCAGAATATGGAACACTGCCCACGCAAAGTGCGCCGGTAGCTGCCAGAATCCAATCATTGCAATTAGAATAAATATCAATTCACCTGCATACAGGTTACCGAACAAACGCAGTGCCAGTGACGCTGGTTTTGCCAATAACGTGATACTTTCCAGTACAAAGTTCACTGGTATTAATGCCCAATGATTAAACGGGGTGAAAGTCATTTCTTTAGCGAAACCTTTCACGCCTTTGTATTTGATTGAGTAGATAATAATTAGCGCAAATACGCTTAAACTCAATGCAAAGGTTGTATTCAGGTCTGTTGTTGGTACCACTTTCATGTACACGTCATGCGGGTCGTCAACAAAGCCTAACCAATAACCACCATACATAGCAGCTGTTGGTAACCAGTCAACCGGAATTAAGTCCATCAGGTTCATCAGGAATATCCAGACGAAGATGGTTAATGCCAGAGGTGCTATCAGTTTATCTTTACCGTGAAAGGATTCTTTGACGCTGTTGTCAACAAACTCGACAATCATTTCGACAAAGCATTGCCATTTACCAGGTACCCCAGCAGAGGATTTTTTAGCTACTCTGCGGAAACTCCACAGAAACAGCACACCCAGTAACACGGACCAGAAGATAGTATCGACGTTCACCGCCCAGAACCCTTCACCAACCGTCCAATTTTGGAGGTGATGCTGGATATACTGAGTCGGAGTTTGTTCTCCACTTATCATGTTGTTTCCCAGTTAGGTTGATTTTAAAAATAAAACCGGTGCTATCCACTGCATGGTGACGGCGATGACAAAACCGACCAATAACCACACAGGATATAAATTTGTTACCAGCAATGCGATTGTTAACAACACTGCTGTAAGCAGTAGCTTAACGCCTTCGCCTAAAAAGAAACTTTGTACAACTTTCTGATTAGCGCGCGCTCCTGCGTGTCTAAAAGCGATAAGTGCAAATAGAGCGCTTGGTATTACGGCGGTTAATCCGCCACACAGAATACCCAAAGCCGACTGTGTATTTGAAACTGCTATCGTGACAAGTGCGGCTATCAAAACCGCTATAAATTGTGTACCTACAACTTTTCCTGCCAGCTTTTTACCTACCGCATTAAGTGCCTGTGTCACGACTAAAACCTTTTAACTGGCGGCTATTTTTTTGAGGCTTTCAACCAGCCACAACGAAACTCGCGCTAGTATAAAGATCTGCCATGTAATTGCAAACAAATTTGCCTGTAGGCGACGGTTTCTATGCCATTTAACAAAAGTTCTACAACAATCAATGCATTGGAAATTATTATTTGATGTGAGTCAGAATTCCGTCCAGTTCGTCTAGGTTGGTGTAACTGATAACCAGTTTACCTTTTCCTTTACGACCATGATTAATGGAAACTTTGGCTCCCAGGGTCTCAGACAACTTGGTTTCTAAATGTTCAATATTAGCGTCTGGCTCTGGTTTTTCGGTTTCTTTGGGAGGGTCAATTGTACGTCTGACGAGTTTTTCTGCGTCACGTACGGTCATATCTTTTGCGACAATCTGTTGTGCTACATCGGCTTGTTGTTCACCTTCCAGCGCAAGTAACAACTTGGCATGACCAAGTTCAATATCACCACGCTCCAGTAAAACTTTAACGCCGTCCTGCAAGTTATTCAGACGCAGCAAATTGGTCACTGTAGTCCGTGATTTACCGACTGCCTGAGCAACGTCCTGGTGAGTCATCTGAAACTCGACCAACAAACGTTGTAACGCAGTGGCTTCTTCCATCGCGTTTAAATCTTCACGCTGAATGTTTTCAATTAACGCGATAGCCACAGCAGCTTCATCGGGCACATCTTTAATCAGGCAAGGGACCAGATCAAGTTTTGCCAGCTGCGCTGCACGCCAGCGACGCTCACCCGCAATAATCTCATATTCGTCTTTGCCAACAGGGCGTACAACAATGGGCTGGATTATCCCCTGAGCTTTTACCGAAGCGGCTAAATCTTCCAAAGCTTCGGGTGACATGTCTTTACGAGGTTGATAACGGCCAGGCTTTAAAAACTCAACCGGCAGCTTCTGTAACTCACCTTTAACTTCTTCCGTCACTTGCTCTGATTGACGGTCAGAGTTTTGCTGATTACTGGTCAGTAAGGCATCCAGACCGCGACCTAAACCTCGTTTTTTTGCCGACATGATTCGCTTTATTCCCTTGTTATGATTCTTTTGCTACTTCTTTACGATTTTCAGAACGTCGGATAAGTTCACCCGCTAAAGCCAAATAGGCCTTTGACCCGGTGGATGACTTGTCGTAGTACATAGCCGGCGCACCAAATGAAGGCGCTTCGGCTAAACGGACATTGCGTGGAATAACGGTCCGGTAAACTTTTTCACCAAAGTGGTTTTTAAGCTGTTCTGAAACATCGTTAGCAAGACGATTACGCGGATCGTACATAGTCCGCAAAATACCTTCAATTTCCAGTCCGGGATTAACCACGTCGGCCAGCTGGCGAATGGTTTCCATTAATGCGGTAAGACCTTCCAGTGCATAATACTCGCACTGCATGGGCACCAGAATCGAGTCAGCGGCGGCCATGCCGTTAACGGTCAGCATATTCAGTGATGGCGGACAATCGATAAAAATATAGTCGTAAGTATCCTGAACGGCTTTAAGCGCATTACGTAAACGCAATTCGCGCGCAAAAACTTCCATTAACTTAATTTCTGCAGCCGTAGCATCGGCATTAGCTGCAATTAAATGGTATTTACCGTTAGTGTCTTTTACGGCAACGTCGCCGACTGGCTTTTCTTCAATCAGCAATTCGTAAATAGTATTTTCGACATCGTACTTATCAACGCCACTACCCATAGTCGCGTTACCCTGAGGGTCCAGGTCAATCAACAACACTTTGCGACGGGTAGCAGCCATGGACGCAGCTAAGTTAACTGCTGTGGTTGTCTTTCCTACTCCGCCTTTTTGATTCGCAATAGCAATGGTTCTAGCCACGGGTTTTATAACCTCTTGTTGTTGTCGGATAGTCGACTGTCGGTTGTTTTATGACCGTTTGCTTATAATGACGATATGCCGGCTCGCGTCAATGCCGGGAACGTTAATTTGCTCAATACTTTCAATTTTATATTGCTCGGGCAACTGCTCCAGTTCGTCTTGCGGATACAGCCCTTTCAACGCATAAAACCGACCGTTTTCAGCCGGTAAATGTTCACACCACGAAAGCATATCATTAAGCGAGGCAAAGGCTCTACTGATTACACCATCAAACTGCTTTTCATCCTGATAGTCTTCCACCCGCGCCTGCACAGCCGTGACATTGGTTAGTTTTAGCTCATGACAAACCTGACGAATAAAACGGATGCGCTTGCCTAAACTATCGAGTAAAACAAATTCTTTATCCGGTTCGGCTATGGCTAAGGGTAAACCCGGTAACCCTGGCCCTGTGCCTACATCAATGAAGCGCTGCCCGTGTAAATACTTACGAACAGCCAGGCTGTCCATAATATGTCGGGGCAGCATATCCTTCGGATTTCTCACGCTAGTCAGGTTATAGGCTTTGTTCCACTTATCCAGTAACCCTACTAACGCCAGTTGTCGCTCAATCTGTTCTTCTGACAGGTCTATTTGTGCTTGATCTAATAATCCCTTTAACTGCTCTTTCACATCGCTTCCTTAAGCACTTTTACGTAATAAACCCTGTTTTTTCAGGTGAACCAACAACATTGAAACAGCTGCCGGAGTAATTCCGGAAATACGCGCGGCTTTACCAACGGTCTCAGGCTGATGGTCATTTAATTTAGCAACCACCTCGTTCGATAAGCCCTTAATTTTAGCGTAATCGAAAGGCGAGGGCAGTAAGGTATTTTCATGACGCTGTTGTTTTGCTATTTCTTCCTGCTGACGCGTTATATAACCCGCGTATTTAATTTGAATCTCAACTTGTTCTGCCGCTAAAGGATCGTTTAACCCTGGCGCAAAAAAGTCGGTTTTGGCTAAATCTTTGTAATGAATTTCCGGGCGGCGTAACAGCTCTTCGCCACTCACTTCTTTGGTGACAGGGCTTTTGACCAGCGCGTTAATTTGCTCTACAGATGCATGATCTTTATGCACCCAGGTAGTTTTTAAGCGTTGTTTTTCCTGCTCGACTGATTCCATTTTCTTATTAAACGCGGCCCAGCGTTCATCATCCACTAAACCGAGATTACGGCCAATTTCAGTTAATCGCATATCGGCGTTATCTTCACGCAGCAACAGGCGATATTCGGCGCGCGAAGTGAACATACGGTAGGGTTCCTGAGTGCCCAGAGTCGATAAATCATCGATCAACACACCCATGTAGGCCTGATCGCGTCGTGGTGCCCAGGATTCTTTATCCTGCGCCTGCAATGCGGCATTTAAACCAGCAATAAGCCCTTGTGCACCGGCTTCTTCGTAACCTGTTGTACCGTTAATCTGGCCAGCGAAGAACAAACCGTTAATGACTTTGGTTTCCAGAGATTGTTTCAGATCTCGTGGATCAAAGTAATCGTATTCGATCGCATAGCCGGGACGTGTGATATGCGCATTTTCGAAGCCTTTAATTGATTGAACCAGACGCTGCTGAACGTCAAACGGCAAGCTGGTTGAAATGCCATTAGGGTAAATTTCAAAGGTATCTAAGCCTTCAGGTTCAACAAAAATTTGATGCGAACCTTTGTCAGCAAAACGGACAATTTTATCTTCAATTGAAGGACAGTAACGTGGTCCAACGCCTTCAATCACACCAGAATACATGGGTGAACGATCAAGCCCTGAACGAATAATCTCGTGGGTATTTTCGTTGGTATGCGTGATGTAACACGGAATCTGCTGTGGATGATCAGAACGAGAACCCATGTAAGAAAATACCGGGGTCGGGGTATCACCCGGTTGTTCCTGCATAACGGAAAAGTCGACACTGTGGCTTGCGATACGTGGTGGTGTGCCGGTTTTTAAGCGCTCAACTCGTAATGGCAATGCACGTAATCGTTTAGCTAACGCGTTTGATGGAGGATCGCCTGCGCGACCGCCCTGGTAGTTATCCAGACCAATATGAATTTGTCCGCCGAGGAATGTTCCTACGGTTAGCACCACGGTTTTTGCCGTGAATTTAAGACCCATTTGGGTAACAACGCCAGTAACGCGATCGTTCTCGACGATCAAATCGTCACAACCTTGTTGAAATATTGACAGATTTGGCTGGGTTTCCAGTGCGTAGCGGATCGCTTGTTTGTAAAGCTGTCGGTCAGCTTGAGCTCTGGTCGCGCGCACTGCAGGGCCTTTGGATGAATTCAGTGTTCTGAATTGAATTCCGGCTTTGTCAGCTGCTTTGGCCATAACGCCGCCAAGTGCATCGATCTCTTTTACTAAATGACCTTTTCCTATTCCCCCAATGGCTGGGTTACAGGACATTTGCCCTAAAGTATCAATATTATGCGTAAGCAATAGGGTTTTAACACCTAAACGAGCGGCGGCTAACGCAGCTTCTGTTCCGGCGTGTCCTCCACCGACAACAATAACGTCAAAGTGTTGTTGGCTCTGTTGTGACATGCAAAGTGACCTTTGTTTGAAGAATAGGAAGTTAGCCGGTTATTTTAACGCGATTTCACTTAAATCTAAATGGTTAAATTTCGTTCAGTGCTGTTAAAGATCTTAAAGAAGATCAGTAAAGGATCTTATTTAGATCTTTTATTACTATTACTACTAGTCAGCGGATTTCTGTGAATAGATCGCTGAAGCCCTTTTTTTATATATCCTGGAGTAAGATCACTCTTTGTAGATAAGTGACCTTGAACCGGGATCATAGATCGTGGATAAGTAGGGTAGTTATACACAGATCAGTTTATCCCCAGTGTTATACCCACTTCACTGACAGTGCTTAAGTGATCTTATTCCAACCTTAGTCACAAGCTGAAATCCTTGTGCACAAGCCTGTGGGTATGATCACAGAGCCTTTACAGCATCAGCGATCGCGGGCAGCCAGTTTAACGTTTTCTCTTCCGGATCGTCTTCCAGCATATCAATTTCTAAACGATCGGTTATTTGAGTTCCACCTAATTCCTGTAAGCGTTTATCACAATGTCGACCGGCTTCACAGAAGGTGTCATAGCAGGATTCACCAACAGCCACCACGGCATAGTTCAGTCCGGCTAAATCAGGACTTTGGGGATCATTTATTTCGTCGTAGAAATCGAGCATGGAGTCGGCATAATCACCTGCACCATGGCTGGCAAGAAAAATTAACCAGGGTTGATCGCTGGGCAGCTTCTCAAACTCCGGTTCGTAATGGAGTTCGGTTTCAATGCCCTGCTGATTTAACTTTTCGCTGACAGTATCGGCTAAAAACTCGGTATTTCCGGAGGTTGTACCCACTAAAAGATGTAAAACGGTCATAAAATTTCTAACTCATTTGCTACTATTAAAAACACGAGAATCATACAGGAGAACCCAAATGGTAAAAGCTCTGGTTAATGTATTAGTCGCTTTTAGTGTAGCAATAGTTTCAACGAATGTTTTTGCAGGCATTGAGTCACCGAAACAGGTGTCGGATAAGTTATGGGTGATGGGCACACCATCAAACGAGCAATTGACTGACTTTGCTGATGAAGGTGGTGATGTGGTGATTAATCTGCTGTCGCAGAAAGAAATGACCGACAGTGAGGAAGCCGCAGTGGTTACCCTTAATGGTATGGCGTATTACCATGTTCCGGTAAATGGAGCTGATGGAGTAACGCTTGCTAACGCACGCCTGGTTGATCGTATTTTATTAGAGAACAGCGATAAAACCGTGCTGGTTCATTGTGCTTCCAGTAACCGCGTTGGGGCGTTAATGGCATTGCGTGCCGGCTGGTTAGATGGCATGTCAGTAGAAAACGCGTTGGAAGTTGGACGCGAGCATGGAATGACGTCTCTGGAAGATAGAGTGAAGTCGATGCTTTCAGAACAGTAAAATGAATTGCAAAGGTACTACAGAAGAGAAAAAGGCCAGCTCATGCGGATGAACTGGCCTTTTTTCACGGTACCATCGTTATTTTAAGTGCTCTTTCAGCAATTCCGGTTGGCGATCCGGTGTGAATATTTCAATCCAGTAGCCATCCGGGTCTTTAATAAAGGCAATGCCTTTCATTTTACCGTCGTTCGGGCGTTTTTGAAATTCTACGCCCATTTTTTCGAAGCGCTCACAAGCGGCATCAATATCTGGTACGGCGAAACCTATGTGACCAAAGCCTTTAGGCTCTTCATTACCACTGTGATAAGACACTGAGTCGTCGTTCTCGTCACCCCAGTTGTGAGTCAGTTCCAGCATGGCCGGTCGACCAAAGGTCTGTTCAATGCGCTTGTCGTGGTCGGTTGACCAGCCTTTACGTTGTTCAGGCGACATGGCAGCCATGAAATACAGCGTAAACTCCATTTCCGGGAAGTCGAAGCGCTTAACTAATGTCATGCCCAGAACTTCACTGTAGAATTTTAAGGTGCGCTCGGGGTCTTTAATACGGAACATAGTCTGGTTAAACACAAAGTCGTGTGTTGCGGGGTCATGTTGTTCAGACAGACCCTTGGCTTCATCAAAATGTCTGCTCATAATGTCATCCTTAGTCGGTTCATTGAGTAACTGTTGTTACACTATGTATTGGGTTTAGCTGGAGAGAGTTCAAGTCGTGAGCTGGGCGGTTTATCTAATTAAATGTGCAGACAATACGTTTTATACCGGTGTCACAACTGACATTGAACGGCGTGTGAATGAGCATAATACGGACGATAAAAAAGGAGCTAAGTACACCAGGGCGCGTCGTCCGGTGGCACTTGTCTGGAGTGAAGAGCACCCGAACCGAACTAAAGCATGCCAGCGTGAATATGAAATTAAACGTTGGCCGCGCGCTAAAAAGGTTGAGTTAACCGGTGGAATTTAACCGCTTTTGGCCGGTTAAAAGGTGCCCGAGAATGGCGTTTTTGTCTTTCATTCCCAGTTTGTCGCTAATTTGGGTGAGCTTGATTACGCGATGGTAGAAACGTGCTTTACGTCGATTGTACTGGCTTTCGGTGAGTTTTGTTTTATTCAGCTGGTCAATTTCTTCGGTCAGAGTTTGCAGTAAGCTTTGATAACGCGCTTTTAAATTGGTTGGATAAATAAGCCGATAAGCAATTAACGAAAGTAGGGGGGCGGCAACGACTGCCAGAGCAATACTCGCTGAATGACCAAGATGGAACGAATAACCTATAGAGGGCTGCATTAACAGTAGAAAGACCAGGTTGAAATCCATACTGCCGTTCGCCGTTTTTTGATGAGCCATAGGGAAACCCGCCAGCAAAATAACCGGCATTAAAGCAACCAGCATCCATAAAATGGAATCCTGATATTGCCAGACCGTTGCCTGAATAAGTACTGCTGTTAGCGCGCCGGCACACTGCCCGAAAAACACATATCTCATGGTTAATGCCGGATTGTCTGCGGTGGAGAATAGCGTCAACATAACTGAAGCACCCAGCATTAAATAAGCGAATTGAAATAATTCGGTATACCACCAGCTTGCGCCAATGAGCCCCATAATAACTAAAGTGCGTATGGCGGCCTGGCGTGCACCCAACCAGTCGCGATGCAAAATGGTTTTGCTGAGTAAGGTGGAAGTGGCTGTTTTGCCTGAATCACGAAAAGATAACCGGTCGTTGGTTGCTTCAACAAATTCATGAAAGCGTTTTTTCAATGCGGCGTTTTTAATGGATTCTAGAGCATTTTTTAGAGGTTCTACAATTTCGGAACGTTTAGCGGAAGCATTTAATTTATTTGACGCTTCGAGTAAGTAATCGCTTACTTTTTGGTTTTTTTCTGGCTCCTGAATATTCAGTTCAGCCAGAAACCCCAATTGGCTGTTAATAACTACGCGTAACGTTTTGGCCGATTCATGAGCACTAACAGAGCCGGTACCGTGATCGAGTAACTGGGCTTCCAGGGTCGCCAGTTTTGATAACTTATCGGCAAGGTTTAAATCGTTATTGTCCGGTTCGGCGAAGTAGCGGCTAATATCGTGTAAATTAACTGCAGTTTGGCGACGAAGCTGGTTAATTAAGCTTTGTTCGGCTCGTTTATAAGTAAAAGCCCAGCCAATAACGAGCGATGTCATAATGCCGACAAAAACCGTAAGTAAACGGTCAACCCCCAGAGGCATGAGTGCGTCTGAGCTTTGTGTTAATAACACCACCATGGACGCTGAATACCCCGCAAGTATGGTGCCGTAAGAAATAAGACCATGCAGCAAATTACCTGTGTAGACACAAAGCGATACCCACAGAGTTAAGCCTGCCACCAGCCAAATGATCTCGCCACCGGCAGAAACCACCAGCACCATACCGAACATAGTCCCTAAAAGAGTGCCTAACGCCCGGTATGCGGCTTTTTCTATAAGAAGACCACGAGTTGGCTGGGAAACAGCCCAAACCGTCATAGCAGACCATTGAGGATGCTCTAGGCCCATAGCCCAGGCAATAATAAGAGATAAGCAGGCAGCAACGCCGGTTCGAAAGCCAAACCGCAGGCGAACGTAGTCAAACCCCCATTGCGCTAACTTGTCTTTCACTGGTGCTCCTTAGTTGTATGACTAAGAAAAAGCTTTATTTACCGATACAAAACGAACCAAAAATTTGGCCAAGGAGATCATCAGAAGTGAACTCGCCGGTAATTTCATTGAGGTGCTGCTGAGTTAGGCGCAGTTCTTCGGCCAGTATTTCACCTGCCATATTGGCTTCTAGTTGTTCCTGACCTTGCAGTAGATGTACTTTCGCTTTCGCCAGAGCCTCTAAATGGCGGCGTCTTGCCATGAAACTGCCTTCGGAGGTTGCACTGTAACCAACACAATGTTTTAAGTGTTCACGCAGTAGCTCTATGCCATGTCCGGTTTTGGCGGAGAGATGAATAACCGGAATGTTGTTGTGTTCATCTATACCCGTGGGCTCTTCCGATAAATCGACTTTATTGCGAATAACGGTGTAGGGCATGTCCTCGGGTAGTTGTGCGAAAAATTCTGGCCAAATATCGTCGGGATGAATGGCAGAGGTTTCCTGACTATCAACCATAAACAGCACGCGATCAGCCTGGCGTATTTCATCCCAGGCGCGCTCAATACCTATTTTTTCAACGTGATCGGGGCTTTCGCGTAAACCTGCGGTGTCGATAATATGCAGCGGCATGCCGTCTATTTGAATGTGCTCACGCAGAACATCGCGGGTGGTTCCGGCTATTTCCGTCACAATAGCTGACTCACGACCCGCCAGCGCATTAAGCAAGCTGGACTTACCCGCATTAGGGCGTCCGGCAATAACAATGCGCATGCCCTCGCGCATAAGCGTGCCTTGTTTGGCTTTCTGTTCTATGTGGAACAGCTGGTCGATAATCTCAGCTAAATCGCCGGATACTTTGCCATCGGAAAGAAAATCGATTTCTTCGTCAGGAAAGTCGATAGCCGCCTCAACGTATATTCTCAGGTGAATAACGGCGTCTACCAACTGATCAATTTTGTGAGAAAACTCACCTTTTAGGCTTTGTAAGGCGGCTTTTGCGGCCTGCTCTGAATTAGTATCAATTAAGTCGGCAATGGCTTCCGCCTGGGTGAGATCGAGTTTGTCGTTTAAGAATGCACGTTCGCTAAATTCACCGGGACGAGCAGGGCGAATGCCTGGAATTTCCAGAATGGCCTTAATGATCATATCGATAATAATCGGCCCGCCGTGGCCTTGCAGTTCTAAGACATCTTCTCCGGTAAAGGAGTTTGGACCCGGGAAAAAGAGCGCTATGCCTTCGTCCAACAGTTGTTCCTGTAAGTCATAAAAAGGCAAGTACTCTGCTTTACGAGGCTTGGGGCAGTGACCTAACAGCTTTTCTGCAACCTCTTTACAGGCTTTTCCGCTCACACGAACAATACCAACACCGCCGCGTCCGGGAGGTGTTGCCTGAGCTACTATGGTGTCGTCAAAATCTGTTTCAGTTTGCATTTTTGCTGCTCCCAAAAGGACTAAAGCCCGGCATTAGCCGGGCCTTAATGCTGGATTACTTCTTGTTTCGAACGTTAATCCCTTTCTTTTCTAACCCACGGTAAATGATCAGCATTTGCGCAATGGTAATCAAGTTACTGACCAGCCAGTACAGTACCAGACCCGATGGGAACCATAGGAAGAATACGGTAAAGATAACCGGCATATACTGGAACAGTTTCTGCTGCATCGGGTCAGCTGTCGGTGTCGGCTGCAGTCGTTGCATCAGGAACATACTAGCACCCATTAAAATAGGCAGGATGTAGTATGGGTCTTTGGTTGATAGATCCTGTATCCAGAACACAAAAGCGGAATGACGCAGTTCAACACTTTCCAGCAGAACCCAGTACAGAGCCAGGAATATTGGAAGCTGTAAAAGCATAGGCAGACAGCCGCCCAGAGGATTCACTTTTTCCTCTTTGTAGAGCTTCATCATGGCGCCTGACATCTTCTGTCGGTCGTCACCATAACGCTCACGCAGAGCCGTCATTTTTGGCTGTAACATGCGCATCTTAGCCATTGAAACGTATTGTGCCTTAGTTAGCGGGAACAATAGCGCTTTAACAATAACGGTGGTCAGAATAATAGCCAGACCCCAGTTAATAACAATGCTTTGTAAAAACTGCAGCAGTTTGAATATCGGTTGGGCTAACCACCAAAGAAAACCATAATCGACGGTTAAGTCCAAATGCTCAACAATTTTGGCCATGGCGTCCTGATCTTTTGGACCTAAGTAAAGCTGTGACTCAATAGTCTCTGAACTGCCAGCCTGAACTTCTGTTATTGGATAAATAACGCCAATAATAGCCTGGCTGTTATTCGCGACGCGGGAAAATAGACGATTCTGTTGACCCTGCTTCGGAATCCATGCAGAAGCAAAATAATGTTCAAGCATACTGACCCAACCGGCCTGCGAGGTGATGTTGAGATTTCTATCCTGCATTTTTTCAAAATTGTATTTCTCGAACTTATCGTCTTCGTAGGAATAAGCTGCACCGAAGTAGGTGGGCATCATCATATTGCCGCTTTCACCAGAACCTACGGAGCGTTTTAGCTGTCCGTAAAACTGAGTGCTCAGTGTTTTATCAGTATTGTTCTCTACTTCAAAACGGACGTCGACATTGTATTTGCCCGGAGTGAAAGTGAATATTTTACGATAAACAGCGCCGTTCTCAGCCGTATAGGTTAAAGGAACTTCAATAACCTCGGTTGTAGACTCGTAACTTTCTTGTTCGTAGTTATATGAAGCGCGACCTTCTTTTCCGTCGATTCCGTCTGGGCCAATTAGGCCTGACTGAGCGACGTAAACGTTGTTTGAACTGTTTTGCAGAAGCTGGAAGCGTTCTTCAGAACCCTGAGTTTTCGCAAACTTGAGTAAGTGAGTCGAAACAACATCACCACCGCGGGTATCTATCTCAACATCTAGCACGTCGGTGCGAACGCGAATTGTGGTTTCAGACCGCTGGTTTACAACCGGTTGATCACTTTCCGGAACGTCTGCCGAAACGGCTGAATTGCCTGAGGGCACATCGCTGTTTTCAGCGTTATTGCTCGATTGTGTTGAGGTAACGTTTTCGGGTGCTTTTGTTCCGGGTGCGGTTTCCACCATCCAATTCTGGTATAGGAAGAAAGACACCACTAAAAAGGCAATAAATAATATCGTGCGTGGCGAATTCATAGTGATTTCGTCTCTGTTGGCTGATTTAGTAAAGATTCGGATTCGCTGTTATTTTCTGGCTTGGCGTCTTGCTTAGCAAGTGGAACCGGGTCGTAGCCGCCCTCATGAGCAGGGTGACATTTACTGATTCGAACAGCAGCAAGGCCAATGCCACGGATTGTACCGTGTTTTTGTATGGCCTCACAGGCATAATGTGAGCAAGATGGATAAAAACGACAACGCGGGCCCAGCAGTGGACTAATAAACCACTGATAAACCTTTATGAACGCGATTGGTATTGTTCGCAACGCTTTGCTAATTTTCGCCATAAATAATTCAACGTATCCCGTAATGCGGCGTTATCCTGCTCGACAATACCCTGCTTAGCAATAATTACAATGTCAAAAGCGGGAATTTTATGTTGCCTTAAACGGAAGGTTTCACGTATTTGTCGTTTTATGCGGTTTCGGTCAACTGCGCGCTTAGCTCTCTTTTTGCTGACGGTAACACCAATACGTGGATGGCCTAACTCATTGGGGGTTGCCAACATAGTGACATGAGCAGTAACGGCTTTTACAGGAGGGTTTGAGAATACAGTCTGGAAATGAGAGGGAGTTAACAGACGTAACTCCCTTCCGTATGAGATACTTTTATGCACTCAGTACTTTACGACCACGTGCACGGCGACGAGCCAGTACTTTGCGGCCATTTTTTGTTGCCATGCGAGCACGGAAACCGTGTGAACGCTTGCGCTTTAATACGCTTGGTTGAAATGTTCTTTTCATAACTAATATTCCATCGGTCAGTTTGCTATTTCCCACGCTGGCCGAATAAGTTGAAACCAAACGTGAACGGAATTTTTTAGAGCGCGGATCTTACCGATCTTTTCTCGTTGAGTCAATGACCAGAGGCTTTTTTAGGCAATAAATCCTAAAATAATATCATCCACAATCTGTTGAGATTATAACATTAATAATGTGGATAAAATAACAGTTATTCACTATTTGCTTTGTTTTCCTGTTTTAGGGGAATATGGGCTTTTAAGCAATTTATGCGCCAGTTTTGGTTTGAATGGCTATTTTTTAACTCCTTTATTGACGCTGTTTTCAGGCAGTTTATGCTAGCGAATATTAGCTGAGTGAAGTACAATATTTGGTTATGTTTATAAAGAAACGATCCAGGAGAAGAGTGTGAATAATTCGCTTTGGCAACAATGTGCAGAGCGACTGCAATCGGAGTTACCGTTACAGCAGTTCAACACGTGGATCAGACCCCTACAAGCCAAACTAAATGGCGAAACATTAACCTTGTTTGCTCCGAATATTTATTCGGTAGACTGGGTGCGTGATAAATACCTTAAAACCATTAATACCTATTTAGAAGCTTTGTGTGACGACAAAGTACCTAACGTGGTTTTAAAAGTTGGGGAAGCTTCGCCAACACAACGTGATAGCGGCTCACCGCAACGCGCGGCTGCAACCCGCAGAAAAACACCTAACTTCTCATCAGGTAACACCGATGTGGAAGTGCCTTTTGAAAGCAATATTCATCCGGAATACACCTTCGATAACTTTGTTGAGGGTAAATCAAACCAGTTGGCGCGTGCGGCGGCTATTCAGGTCGCAGAGAATCCGGGCGGCGTTTATAACCCACTGTTTGTTTATGGTGGTACCGGTTTAGGTAAAACTCACCTTTTGCATGCGGTTGGTAATGGCATTATGGCGCACAAAAAGGACGCTAAGGTGTTTTACATTCGGGCCGAACGCTTTGTGCAGGACATGGTGAACTCCATACGTAACAGTTCAACCAATGAATTTAAGCGCTACTATCGTTCGGTCGATGCGTTATTGATTGATGATATTCACTTCTTTGCGAATAAAAAGGGCTCGCAGGAAGAGTTTTTCCATACCTTTAATGCGTTGTTGGAAGGTAACCAGCAAATTATTATGACCAGCGATCTCTACCCCAAGGAAATAGACGGAGTAGAAGATCGGTTGAAGTCACGTTTTGGCTGGGGCCTTACCATTGCCATTGAACCCCCGGAATTAGAAACCCGGGTGGCTATTTTAATGCGCAAAGCTGATGAACGTGGTTTGAATATGCCTCACGAAGTGGCTTTTTTCATTGCCAAACGTTTACGTTCAAACGTTCGTGAGCTAGAAGGGGCATTGAACCGGGTTGTCGCAAACGTGCAACTCACAGGCCGGCCTATAACTATTGATTTTGTACGTGAAGCTTTGCGTGACTTAATTGCCGCCCAGGAAAAATTAGTTACTATTGATAATATTCAGAAGACGGTAGCGGAATATTACAATATTAAACTAGCCGATATTTTATCGAAACGCCGTAGCCGCTCTGTAGCGCGCCCGCGCCAGTTAGCAATGGCGTTAGCTAAGGAATTGACCAATCATAGCTTACCGGAAATAGGCGACGCATTCGGCGGTCGTGATCACACAACGGTTTTGCATGCTTGTCGGAAGATACAAGAATTAAAAGATGCGCAGCACGACATTAAAGAAGATTATCGAAATCTTATTCGCACATTGTCGTCATAAAAGTATGTCGTTATAAACAGGGGACTCAGTCATGAAATTTTCAATTAACCGCGATGCTTTTTTAAAGCCGCTGCAGGTTGTAAGTGGCGCTGTTGAACGGCGGCATACCTTACCAATTTTGTCGAATTTGTTGCTTCAGGTCGATAATGGCCAGCTAAAACTAACCGGAACAGACCTTGAGGTTGAACTGGTTTCGGCTGTACCGCTTGAGTCAGCCGATATGGATGCGGCCGTTACTGTACCAGCGAAGAAGTTGCTGGATATTGTGCGCAGTTTACCTGAGGGCTCGACTATTGAGTTTACCTCTCAGGAAGACAGTGCCACGGTCAAGTCTGGTCGCAGTAAATTTAAATTGAGTACCTTGTCTTCAGATGACTTTCCAAATATCGACGACTGGAAAAGCGACATCCATCTGGTAACAGAGCAGGCGGTGTTAAAAGATTTAATGTTGAAAACGCATTTCTCCATGGCGAATCAGGACGTGCGTTATTATCTAAACGGCATGTTGTTCGAAACCGATAACGGCATGTTGCGTTCCGTAGCGACCGATGGCCACCGTTTAGCCATGAGCACTTGTGCTATTGATCAGCCAGGTTTGGCTCAACGCCAGGTTATTGTTCCGCGTAAAGGTGTGGTCGAGTTACTTCGGTTGTTAGGTGACGACGATCAGGAAGTGTCAGTTTCGATAGGAAACAACCATATTCGTGTGGAAACACCAGAGCTAGTTTTTACAAGTAAGCTGGTAGATGGTCGTTTCCCTGATTATCGTCGTGTCTTACCGAGCGGTGGAGACAAAGTTATTGTTGCCCATCGCGATGCGTTGCGGCAGTCCTTTGGGCGAGCATCCATTCTCTCTAATGAAAAGTTTCGCGGTGTGCGTTTGAACTTGAGTAGTGGTGAACTTTGCATTACGGCAACGAACCCCGAGCAGGAACAAGCGGAAGAAGTAATAGAAGTGGATTATCAAGGTGATGATCTGGAAATTGGCTTCAACGTTAGCTATTTGCTAGATGTCTTAAATAACATTGATGACGAACAAGTTTCTTTTACTCTGTCTGACTCAAATAGTAGTGCATTAATTGAACCTCAGCATGACGAGTCTTGCTGTTACGTTATTATGCCAATGCGCCTGTAACTCTGCCTCATAAATGTTCATTGAGACGTTGAATTTAAGCCACTTTCGAAACTTCTCGGAAGTGGCTCTATCTCCCAGCCCCAAAATTAATATCATAACCGGCGATAATGGTTCCGGAAAAACCAGTCTGCTTGAAGCTATCTATTTACTCGGTTTTGGTCGTTCTTTTCGGCCGGGTGGTTTTCGTCAGTTGATTAAGGAAGGGAAACCGGGCTTTACTGTATTTTGCCGTTCCCAAGATTACGCTATAGGTGTAAGACGCAGTACCGATGGTGAACAGTCGCTTAGGTTGAATGGCGCGAATGTTCAGCGCATGTCTGATGTTGCGCGTTTGGTGCCGGTACAACTATTAACGCCTGAATCCGTCGATATATTGTTGGAAGGTCCAGGACAGAGAAGACAGTTTATAGATTGGGGAGTGTTCCACGTGGAACACTCCTTTTATTCTGACTGGGTTGCGTACACTCAGCTCCTAAAACAAAGAAACAGTTTACTCAAGCAGCGCTCGCTTCCTGTAAGAGAAGATCGATATTGGAAAGAGCAGTTAGCCTATTATGGCGAGCGCATTAGTAAAAGTCGCGAAAAATACCTAGAAGAACTGAATGATTATATACAAGAACTAGCGAAATCTTTTCTCTCCGATGTTACAATGGAGGTTCGATTAAAATCGGGCTGGGATACTAGCCAAAGCTTATTTGACGCCTTAGAAAGCCATACAGAGAAAGATAAGAAATACGGCTTTACCTCAGTTGGGGCACATAAGGCAGATATAAAAGTGATAGCGGATGGGGTGGAAGTAAAACATCGCCTGTCTCGCGGACAATTAAAGACCGCGATAACCGCTTTAAAGTTAGCGCAAGGGAAGCATTACCAAAAAATAAAAAGGCAACCCTGCATTTATTTAGTCGATGATTTAACGTCAGAGCTTGATTCAAGAAACCAAGCGTTACTCTGTCGTGAGTTAGAAAATCTAGACGCACAAGTGTTTATCACCGCAATTACTGGAAAGCAGTTGTCGGATAAATTTCAAAAATCACCCCGAATGTTCCACGTGGAACATGGGGTAATAAACGAATGATATCGAGATAATACTATGGAAGAAAATAATTACGGTTCATCGAGTATCAAGGTTCTGAAAGGGTTGGATGCGGTTCGTAAACGCCCAGGCATGTACATTGGTGACACGGATGATGGAACTGGTCTGCACCACATGGTTTTTGAAGTTGTCGATAACTCTATTGACGAGGCCTTAGCGGGTCACTGTTCAGAAATTATGGTTATCATTCACTCTGACGGTTCTGTTAGTGTGAAAGATGATGGTCGTGGAATTCCAGTTGATATACATGAAGAAGAAGGTGTTTCAGCTGCTCAGGTTATTATGACCGTACTGCACGCCGGCGGTAAATTCGACGACAACTCTTATAAAGTATCCGGTGGTTTGCACGGGGTTGGTATCTCTGTTGTAAATGCGCTATCTGAAAAGCTGCAGTTGACCATTCGTCGACAAGGTCAGGTTTATGAGCAGACTTATCATATGGGTGAGCCTGACAGCGATGTAAAACCTGTTGGCGATACCGAAACAACAGGTACAGAACTGCGTTTTTGGCCAAGCCACGAAACTTTTACCAATACTGAATTCCACTACGATATTCTGGCTAAGCGCCTGCGCGAACTCTCGTTCCTGAATTCAGGTGTTGGTATACGGTTGCGCGATGAGCGTGACGACCGCGAAGATTTATTTAAATACGAGGGCGGTATTGCTGCCTTTGTTAATTACTTGAATAAGAATAAAACGCCAATTCACCAGAAAGCTTTTTACTTCACAGTACAAAGAGAAGACGGTATTGGTGTTGAAGTCAGCATGCAGTGGAACGATTCATTCCAGGAAAACATCTATTGTTTTACCAATAATATTCCACAGCGTGACGGTGGTACACACTTAGCCGGCTTCCGTGCCGCTTTAACACGTACATTGAACACCTATATGGAAAAAGGGGGTTATAATAAAAAATCAAAAACCTCTGCAACGGGTGACGACGCGCGTGAAGGTCTAACCGCCATTATTTCTGTTAAAGTTCCTGATCCTAAGTTTTCCTCTCAAACAAAAGACAAGCTGGTTTCTTCAGAAGTGAAATCTGCTGTTGAGCAGACAATGAACGAGCAGTTAGCGGACTATTTATTAGAAAATCCGGGCGAAGCGAAACTTATCATCAATAAAATTATTGATGCAGCAAGAGCTCGTGAAGCCGCTCGTAAAGCGCGTGAAATGACACGCCGTAAAGGTGCTCTGGATATTGCCGGTTTACCCGGTAAATTGGCAGATTGTCAGGAAAAAGACCCGGCACTGTCTGAACTTTATATTGTGGAGGGTGACTCTGCAGGCGGCTCCGCTAAACAGGGTCGTAACCGTAAAAACCAGGCGATTTTGCCACTTAAAGGTAAAATTCTTAACGTAGAGAAGGCGCGGTTTGACAAAATGCTGTCTTCCGTCGAGGTTGGTACATTAATTACTGCTATGGGCTGTGGTATTGGCCGTGATGAGTACAACCCGGATAAAACACGTTATCACCGTATTATTATTATGACGGATGCGGACGTTGATGGATCACACATTCGTACTTTGTTGTTGACGTTCTTCTATCGTCAAATGCCTGAAATTATCGAGCGCGGATACATTTATATTGCTCAGCCACCTTTGTATAAGGTGAAGAAAGGTAAGCAGGAAGTTTACATTAAAGATGACCCTGCATTGATCCGCTATCTAACCAGTCTGGCTCTGGATAATGCGTCTTTACATGTTAATGAAACCGCACCGGGCATTGCGGGCGATAAGCTCGAAACTTTGGTTAATGGCTATCAGATGGCTCAGGAAAATATTAAACGTTTGAGCCGTCGTATGCCTGAGCGTTTCTTACAGCGTTTGTTTTATGCGCCTCGTTTAACTGACGACCGTTTAAAAGACAAAGACTACATGGATAATTGGGTTAAAACATTAAACGATGATTTAACCGCCCGTGAAATTAACTCGGCAACTTATACCGTTTCTTTGCATGAAGATACTGAGCGTAAAATGTGGCTGCCGACAACGACCATTCGCCAACATGGTGTCGATACAGATTACCCATTGAACTATGAGTTCTTAATGTCTAAAGACTACGAGCAAATAGTGACTCTTGGTGAAGAGATTGACTCTCTGGTTGAACCGGGTGGCTACGTGCTTCGCGGTGAGAAGAAGCAGCCAGTAGCACACTTCGTTGAAGCGGTGGAGTGGCTTATCAGTGAGTCTAAACGTGGTTTATATGTACAGCGATACAAAGGTCTGGGCGAAATGAACCCTGACCAGCTGTGGGAAACTACGATGGATCCTGACTCTCGTCGTATGCTTCAGGTAACGGTTGAAGACGCTATTGGCGCTGATCAACTGTTCACCACGTTAATGGGTGACGAAGTTGAACCGCGTAGAGCCTTTATTGAATCAAACGCTCTTAAGGTTGCTAATTTGGACGTCTAGGCTTAACAGCGACATTAGCAAGCAACAGGCAACAAAAAAGCCGGCTCATGAAAATGAAGCCGGCTTTTTATTTATTAAAAATCAAAGCGTTAGTTACTGAAGCAAAGAAATATCCGCTATTTCTAAGAACAGCTGACGCAAGCGGAACAGCAAGTTGAGGCGGTTAATACGGACTTTATCGTCATCGGCATTGACCATGACATGCTCAAAAAACGCATCCACAGGCTCTTTAAGCTCTGATAAATGCGTGAGAGCGTCGTTGTATTTACCATCAGCAATAAGTGGCTTAATGGCGCCTTCTGTCTGTTTAACCAAACGATAAAGTGTTGTTTCAGACTCTTCCTGTAGAAGAGTCTCATCCACGTTACCGGATATCTCTTCGTTTGATTTTGCCAGGATATTACCAACCCGCTTATTGGCTGCGGCAAGGCTGGCAGCAGAATCCATAGACTTAAATGACTGAACAGCCTTTACCCTTTGGTCGAAGTCCGTTGGCTTAGAGGGTGAACGGGCAAGTACCGACTGAATAACATCGACGGAAATGCCTTGATCCTGATACCAGGGACGAAAACGACCAAGTAGAAAATCGAAAACATCAGTAGCGACGGTGTTATTCGATAGCTTGTCACCAAAGCCTTTGACGGATGCCGCTAACAGTTCATGTAAGTCTAATGAAAGCTCTCGTTCTACCAGAGTACGCAACAAACCTAGAGCTGCACGGCGCAGAGCAAATGGGTCACGGTCACCTTTAGGTACCTGACCAATACCGAATATACCAACCAGCGTATCTAGCTTGTCAGCTAAAGCGACGGCACAAGCCTCTCGTGTCAAAGGCAACTCGTCGCCAGAAAAACGAGGCCAGTAGTGCTGTTCTATTGCTTCGGCTACTACCGGGCTTTCGCCGTCGTTCAACGCATAGTGTTTACCCATAACGCCCTGGGTTTCAGGGAACTCAGAAACCATATCGGAAACCAGGTCAGCCTTGCATAGCAGACCGGCTCGTTCAGATGCTTTTACGTCGGCAGTTAACTGGTTTGCAATTTTACCGGCTAACACCGATATGCGGCGAGCTTTGTCACCAATACTGCCCAGTTGTTTTTGGAACAGAACAGAGTCCAGCGCAGCAACTCGCGATTCTAAAGCCGTTTTCTTATCGGACTCAAAGAAAAACTGTGCATCCGCCAAGCGAGGGCGAACGACTTTTTCGTTACCCTTAATGATCTGCTGAGGGTCACGGCTTTCAATATTGGTAATGAAAATAAACTGTGGCAGTAAGTTACCTTTGCCATCTTCTACCGGAAAGTAACGTTGGTCGTCTTTCATGGTAACGATAAGCGGCTCTTTTGGTACAGCGAGGAAACCTTGATCGAAACTGGCTGTTAAAGCAACGGGCCATTCCACCAGGGCTGCAACTTCCTCAACTAACTCGTCATCCTGAATAACCTGGCCGCCGAGTTCTGAGGCAAGACGTGATACTTCCGACTGAATGGTTTCAATACGCTCTTCGAAGTTAGCGATCACTTTCGCTTCACGCAGCTTAGATAAGTAGTTGTCGACATGATCGAGCTCAAAACCTTGGGGCGAATGGAAGCGATGACCTTGAATAAAACGGGCACTCTTAGTTTCCAGGATTTCAGCTTCAATAAGTTCGCTGCCCAGCATGACTGTTAGCGTGTGCACAGGGCGAATAAATTGCGCGGTGCTGTCGCCCCAACGCATCGGTTTCGGAATAGGGAGGGCTTTAATTGCTGCCTCCAAAATACCCTGAACTAAGTTAACCAGCGCCTGACCCTTTACTGTCGCCTTATGCAGTAACCATTCGCCTTTGTCTGTTTTAAGGCGGTCAGCCTGCTCTACAGTAATGCCGTTTGAACGGGCCCAGCCTTCAGCAGCCTTAGTCGGTTTACCAGAGTCGTCAAAAGCCACATTCACTGCTGGCCCGCGCTTTTCGACTTCCTTGTCCTGCTGTTCGGTTTCAACTTGTTTCACCAGCACGGCAAGTCGGCGAGGGGTTGCATACGCCTCAATGCTATCAAAACTCAGCTCTGCACTTTTTAAACCTGACTCAATACCCGACTTTAAGCTGTCACGCAGCGACTTTAAGGCTTTTGGAGGAAGCTCTTCAGTACCTAACTCAATTAATAAGTTTTCTTTTTGCACGGCTCGCTCTCCTTAGTTCGCTGCTGGTTTGTTTTTATTGTCGGCTAAAGGGAAGCCAAGAGCTTCGCGCGCCTGATAATAGACTTCGGCAACGGCTTTTGCCATGGTTCTGACTCGAAGTATGTAGCGCTGTCTTTCGGTTACAGAGATAGCGTGTCGGGCATCAAGCAAGTTAAAGGCGTGAGATGCGCGCATAACCTGCTCGTACGCGGGTAAAGCCAGAGACTTTTCAATTAACAGTTCGCATTCTTTTTCGCAGTCGTCAAAGCGACGGAAAAGCACATCAACATCGGCGTACTCAAAGTTGTAAGTCGACTGTTCAACTTCGTTCTGATGGAAAACATCGCGGTACAAGATCTTACCGCGTGGGCCGTCAGTCCAGACCAGGTCGTAGATGCTGTCCACACCCTGAATGTACATAGCCAAACGCTCCAGGCCGTAGGTGATTTCTCCGGCCACAGGACGACACTCTAAACCACCGACTTGTTGGAAGTAGGTAAACTGAGTGACTTCCATACCGTTAAGCCAGACTTCCCAGCCCAGACCCCAGGCGCCCAGAGTAGGTGATTCCCAGTTGTCTTCTACAAAGCGTATGTCGTGAGTTAGTGTATCAAAGCCCAGCATTTCTAAAGATCCCAGATAAAGTTCCTGAATGTCTTTAGGCGATGGTTTCATAATGACCTGAAACTGATAATAGTGCTGCAGGCGGTTCGGGTTTTCACCATACCGGCCATCGGTCGGGCGGCGGCAGGGTTGCACATAGGCAAAACTGGCTGGCTCCGGACCTAATGAGCGCAGAAAGGTCATTGGATGAAAGGTACCCGCACCAACCTCCATATCCAGTGGTTGAACCACGGCACAGCCTTGCTGAGCCCAGTAATCCTGAAGAGCAAGAATAAGCCCCTGAAAGGTTTTCACATCGTACGTCGACATACGCATTCTCTGCTTTGTTATTTGTGGTTGACCGAAGGTCGAAAAATATGCGTAGATTATACCCTCTGAATCGCCTTGGTTATAGGGGAAGGCATGACAAATAATCAGCCAGAACGGTGTTCCTGGTGTGAATCTGCTGACGACTACCGCGCTTATCATGACAATGTTTGGGGGCGTCCGGTAAGCGACCCGATAGAACTTTTTGCTAAATTGTGTCTGGACGGGCAGCAGGCGGGACTCAGTTGGTTAACTATTCTGCGCAAACAGAGAGGTTACGAGAAAGCCTTTTTAGGTTTTGATCCACAAGCTATTGTGGCTATGAGTGACGCTGATCGTGAATTGTTGTACAGCAACCGTGATATTATCCGTAGCAAGGCCAAAATTGATGCCATTTTTACTAACGCTGAAGCGTATATAAGGTTAGAAGAAAAGGGCGTTAAGTTTGAGCAGTGGCTGTGGGAGTTTGTAGGTGGCTCACCGATTATTAATGCGTACTCGACGCAAAGTGAGATCCCAACAGAAACAGAAGCTTCCCAAAGCATGGCAAAAGCGTTAAAAAAGGAAGGCTTTAAGTTTGTCGGACCGACCATTTGCTATGCTTTTATGGAAGCAGTTGGTATGGTGAACGACCATGTTACTAGCTGTCATTGCTATCAGCCTGTTGCTGACCAAATGAAACAGTTTACGTTGTAAAATGAGCGAAGGAAGAATGATAGAAATTACTCTTGCGGACTATAGCAACCCCAAACACCGTAATGCCGTTATTGCTATGTTAGACGCTTATGCCAAAGACCCAATGGGTGGCGGTGAGGGCATATCTGATGACGTTAAGGAAAGCTTGATAGACGAAATGGCAAAACGAGACCATGTGTTTTCTTTGCTGGCCTACGATGGCGACACTCCGATTGGCGTTGCAAACTGTGTAGAAGGCTTTTCAACCTTCGCAGCAAAACCGTTAATGAATATTCATGACATAGCCGTCATTCCAGAGTACCGGGGACAGGGTGTTGCGCGTAAACTTCTTGAAGAAGTGAAAACGCTGGCGGAATTTCGCGGTTGCGTGAAGCTGACACTGGAAGTGCTTGAGAACAATGACCGGGCGAAAAAAGCCTATGAGAACTTCGGCTTTGCACCTTATGAATTAGGTGACGTAGGTCAGGCCGAGTTTTGGGAAATGTACTTGAATAAAGACAAAGCCTGACATCTAAGCATCAGGCTATTAATGAGATTTTCTAACCCAGTAGCGGTAGGGGATTTCTTCGGTTTCAGAACCAACCAATTCATGCTCCATAAACTCGCAAAAGCCCGGAATATCCCGGGTTGTTGCGGGGTCATCCGCAATAATCATTAAAACCTGACCAACATCCATTTTACGAATAGCCGCACGCACCAGCATAACGGGCTCCGGGCATTTAAGGCCTAAGGTATCGAGTTCTTTGTCGCAGGTAATTTGAGTCATTATGTTCAAGTAGAGATTAATGGGGCAGCTGGGTAGTTTAACACTTTGCTCGCGGAAGAGTGAGGAGCGGCAGGACGGCTCGCCCCTTTTATTTGACGCCGGATGCTCAGAAACACGCCGTAAACCCATCCCTGGGGGCTTGGCTGCAGCCATCCATGGCTGCAGACAGTTTCTGAGCATCCGGCGCCAATTAACAGCGGGTCAATCCACCCAACCGCTCTTCACTTGCTGATCCGGCCAGTAAAATTACTCAGCTGCCTCAGTTTCTCCTTATGCGCGCTCGAACACAGTCGCAATACCCTGACCTAAACCGATACACATAGTGGCTAGGCCAAGCTTCGCATCTTTCTCTTCCATTAAGTTGATTAGCGTCGTTGAGATACGAGCGCCAGAACAGCCTAATGGGTGACCTAAAGCGATAGCACCTCCGTTCAGGTTCACTTTCTCTTCCATCTTGTCGAACAGTTTTAAACCTTTAAGTACAGGCAGTGACTGTGCGGCAAAGGCTTCGTTCAGTTCAACAACGTCGATGTCGTCAATAGACACACCAGCACGCTTCAGCGCTTTTTCTGTTGCCGGAACCGGACCGTAACCCATAATGGACGGATCGCAACCTGCAACGGCCATTGAACGGATTTTAACACGTGGCGTCAGACCCAGCTCTTTGGCTTTGTCAGCAGACATAACCAACATGGCAGCGGCGCCGTCAGACAAGGCTGACGAAGTACCTGCGGTTACCGTACCGTTGGCCGGGTCAAACACTGGGCGAAGCTGTGAGAGGCCTTCTGAAGTTGTTTCCGGACGTATTGTTTCGTCTTCTGTGACACGAACCAGTTCGCCGTCGGCATTGTGGCCGTTAATTGGATAAATTTCTTTAGCAAAGCGGCCTTCAACGGTCGCTTCATGCGCCTTCTTATGCGAGCGTGCGCCAAAGGCATCTTGTTGCTCACGAGTAATACCGAACTTACGAGACAATAGTTCAGCGGTCATGCCCATACTGCCTGAGGCTTTTGCAACAGACTTGTTCATGCCCGGGTGAAAGTCGATTCCGTGAGTCATTGGTACGTGACCCATGTGCTCAACACCTCCGGCCATAAAGATATCGCCGTCGCCATTCATAATAGCGCGCGTAGCGTCGTGCAATGCCTGCATTGAAGAGCCACACAAACGGTTAACCGTTACACCGGCCACTTTATGCGGAATACCAGCAATAAGCGCCGAGTTACGCGCAATGTTAAAGCCTTGCTCTAAGGTTTGCTGTACGCAACCCCAGTAAATGTCTTCCAGTTCTTCCGGGTCAACTTCCGGGTTACGCTCAAGTAAGCCCTTCATCAGCGCAGCTGAGAGGTCTTCGGCACGAGTATGGCGGAAAACACCATTTTTTGAACGCCCCATTGGCGTACGAATACAATCTACTATGACGATGTCTTTCATTTTAATAACCTCCTCAAGCCTTACTTCGCGCTGGTTGTGTCAAAGTAAGATTTACCGGCTTTAGCCATTTCGCGCATGCCGTCGGTAACCTGATAAATTTCACCCAGGTGCGCGTACTTGTCTGCCAGTTGAATAAAGTTGTCCATGCCAAGCGTTTCCAAATAACGGAAAGGACCGCCACGGAATGGAGGGAAGCCTAAGCCATAAAGCAGCGCTATGTCTGCCTCGGCAGCAGAGCCAACAATGTCTTCTTCCAGACAGCGAACTACTTCGTTCACCATAGGGATCATACAACGTGCGATGACTTCATCAGCATCCAGTTTCTTGCCTTGCTCACAGCCTAATAGCTCGTAAGTGGCTGGATCTGCCTCTTTGGTTGGCTTACCTTTTTTGTCGGTGCCGTAAACATAGAAGCCTTTGCCGTTTTTCTGACCGTAACGCTCAGCAGCTGCCAGTTTAGCAATGGCGCTGGACTCGTCGCGCTTCATGCGGGTCGGGAAGCCCGCTTCCATAACAACGGTACAATGATCAGCTGTGTCGATACCGACCACATCGCTCAAATAAGCAGGGCCCATTGGCCAACCGAATTGCTTCTCCATAACCTTGTCGATCCCGACGAAATCAACGCCTTCATCAACCATGCCGGCAAAGCCTGCCAGGTAAGGGAACAATACGCGGTTAACTAAGAAGCCAGGGCAGTCGTTAACAACGATAGGGGTTTTGCCAAGTTTAAGCGCATAGGCGACTACCGCATTAACGGTGTCATCTGAGGTTTTCTCGCCACGGATAATTTCAACCAATGGCATTTTGTGTACCGGGTTGAAAAAGTGCATACCGCAAAATTTTTCAGGGCGCTTCAGGTTCTTAGCGAGTTCAGTAATAGATATCGTCGAAGTATTTGAAGTCAAAATGGCGTCATCGCCAATTACGCCTTCAATTTCAGCCAGCACCGAGCCTTTAACTTTCGGGTTTTCAACAACGGCTTCTACGACAATATCGACGTCTTTGACTGCGTCATTCAGCAATGTAGGCGTAATAGAAGACAAGATTTTAATCATCTTCTCGCTGTTAACTTTACCGCGCTCGACACCTTTCTTCAGGATCTTGCCGGCTTCTTTCATGCCTAAGTCTAAAGCGTCTTGCTTAATGTCTTTCATAACAGCCGGTACGCCTTTAAGCGCTGACTGGTAAGCGATACCGCCGCCCATAATGCCGGCACCTAAAACACCTGCTGTCTTAATTTCTTTGGTTGCTGCTTTAGCGTATTTTTTCGACTTACTTTTAACTGCCTGATCCGCCAGGAAGATACCGACCTGTGCCTGGCATGCCTCGGTTTGGGTAAGGTCGAAAAACGCGTTGTTTTCAGCTGTTAGTGCGCCTTCACGATGCTCGCGGGCACCGTTTTCAATGGCTTCTAACGCTTTGTGCGGTGCCGGATAGTGCTTGCCTGCTTTCGCTGCAATTAAGCCTTTAGCGGTCACCAGAGTCATCATCAACTCAGTGTCGTTAGCTTTTAATGGTTCAAGTTTTGGCTGACGCTTCGCTTTCCAGTCTTGTTGACCGGCGGCTGCATCTTTTGCCAAGTTAAGAGCGGCTTTAGTCAGGTTTTCTGGTTCAACAACTGCATCTACAGCGCCGACTTTTAGTGCATCAAGGGCTTTGTTGTTTTTACCTGTGGTTATCCACTCAAGCGCGTTGTCCGGACCAATCACGCGAGGTAAACGCATGGTGCCGCCAAAGCCCGGGATAAGGCCCAGTTTAACTTCTGGCAGGCCGATAGTTGCTGTGGTGTCCGCAACACGGTAGTCACAGGCTAACAATGCTTCACAACCGCCGCCTAATGCGAAACCTTTTACCGCACCAACCGTTGGTACAGGCAGGTCTTCCAATTGGTCAAATACGCGAGATGCTTTTGCCACCCAGCTGCGGGTTTTTTCCTGATCAGAGAACAGTGTCAGGAACTCGGTAATATCAGCGCCGACAATAAAGGTCGACTTGCTGCTGGTAACAATGACGCCGCGCAGGTCGTTAGTGTTTTGTAATTTTGTCAGTGCTTCACTGAATTCTTCTAATGTAGCCTGGTCGAATTTATTAACCGAGCCTTTCGCATCAAATTGTAATTCTGCGAAACCAGGTTCGATAAAATCGACCCGAATGCTTTCACCTTGATAGATCATCTTGGGTCTCCCACGACTTCCATTAATTTGTTGCTATAAAGAAACTGATTCTGATATAGCTTTGGGTTAAGGTAGACAGAGTTTGGCGCGAATACGCCAATTTTTCAACGGTTATTTAAACATGCGTTTGAATTAATGAAAAAGCAGTCGTTTATCATACGTTACAGTGCGCCATTGTTTTTCGTGTTGTCCCTGTTAAGCATTGGTGCGGTTCAGTCTGAACCTGTTGATACAAAACAACGGGAGCAGCAGCGTGAGCTATTCAAAAAAGCAGAGTACGCGGCTAAACGTGGTCGCCTGGGTGAGTACCGGCTATTACTTAAAAAGCTGAAAGATTACCCTTTGGTGCCATATTTGGAACTGGCTCGACTTGAGCAAATTGGATACCTGGCCAATGAAGACCGCGTTCTGGCTTTTCTCGAAAAGTATGAAAAGACCCCCCTCGACTGGCAGCTAAGACAACCCTGGCTTACTTATTTGGCAGGGCAGAAAGAATATTCACGCTTTATCCGGGACTTCCGGCATCCGGGAACCTTAACTCATCGCTGTCAATTTATAGAGTCGCAGCGTGAAAAAGGTCTGGAAGACGGGCCTTTTCGACGCCAAGTGGACGCTATCTGGAAGCATGGGTTTTCGCTTCCGTCTGCCTGTGACCCAATTCTGGACGAATGGCAAGAGTTGGGTGGGCGCACTGAAGACAAAGTGTGGGAAAGACTGGAATTGGCTGCTGAGCACGGTAACCCGACTCTGCTTCCGTATTTAACCGGTTTATTGCCTGAGTTACAGCAGTATCTGGGTGAGTTTTATCACAAGGTGAGGTATTCACCCGCTGCTATAGAAGACGACACATGGTACAAGGGACGCTATCCTGGAAAAGAGGCACAAATAGTCACCTATGCTTTAACTAAGCTGGTTTGGCGTGATGAAAACATTGCTTTGCGAAGCTATAAAAAGCTGAATTCAAAACTGTCCTTTACCGAACAGCAAGAGGGCCGCATTGCTGAAGAATTTGCTGTTGCATTAAGCTTAAACTCTCATCCTGAAGCTCGTGTCTGGCATGACCGCGTTCCGGTCAACGCGTTAAATGAACGAGTTTTACAGTGGCGCCTGGCGAGTTATCTTAAAGATAAGGATTACGAAGGCCTGAGAGACGCAATTCAAAGCCTGCCCGTTGCCATTCGGCAGGGTAATCAATGGCGTTACTGGCTGGCTCGCTCACAGGAGGTAACCGGCAATGCCTTGGCCGCACAAGCGCTGTATGAAGATTTATCAGATGAGCGACATTACTACGGTTTTCTAGCGGCTGCGCGGTTGCAAAAGCCTGTGAGTCTCGAGCAGGAAAAACTCGAAGTCAGTGTTGTTCAGCTTGAGCAAATTCGTAATCATCCTAGCGTGCAACGTGCATACGAACTGATTCAATTGGAGCGGTGGGTCGACGCCCGGCGTGAATGGAACCATCTATTAACACAGCTTGATGGCGAAGAGCAGAAAGTTGCGGCATATCTCGCCAGCGAATGGGGATGGCACGATCAGGCGATATGGACATTAGCGCAAATAGGGCACTTTGACGCTGTAGGCATTCGTTTCCCTTTAGCCTACAAAGATATACTAGGGCGGGCGTCACAAGCCGCCGGAATTGATGAAAACTGGGCTTTAGCTATTACGCGCCGGGAAAGTAATTTTCGACACGATGCGTATTCAAGTGCCGGTGCAAGGGGACTAATGCAGATTCTGCCTGGTACCGCAAAGCAACTGGACACTAAAAATAATAGTTGGCGGCGGTTGAACGACCCCGCTGTTAATGTGCGCCTGGGCACTGACTACTTAAGTCGACTGAAACACCGCTTTGAGAATAATTGGTTATTAGCTACGGCAAGCTATAATGCAGGCTATTATCGGGTTAAAGAGTGGTTACCTGGCGAGCCTGTTGCTGCCGATGTGTGGGTCGAAACCATTCCATACCATGAAACCAGAGATTATGTAAAAGCAGTATTGAGTTATCAGCAAATTTATAGGATGTTGGGTGGTAACGAGGATAATTTGTTTGAGCAAGTTGTTGATATGACAATTGTTGATACTGAATAAGGCGATCCAATATGACTGCGATAGCAGATTTGTGGCCGTTGTTTCCTGACCATATAAAGCAGCTTCAGACTCGTGCTGAGCGACTTTTTAAACGAGAAAACTTAGATTTAGTTGCCATTCATTCGGGCCAGCAAAAGCGCTGGTTTTTGGATGATATGAATTATCCTTTTCGAGCTAATCCTCACTTTAAAGCCTGGTGCCCGGAAACTCAGCTGCCTAATGCCTGGGTTATTCTAAAACCGAACACTCGACCGACATTAGTTTTATTAAGTTCTCCGGACTTTTGGCATACGACAGCAAGCCTCGAGGGTGCTCCCTGGTTAGAAGAGTTCCACGTGGAACACATCAATTCGCCAGAGGCCATTGAAAAACTGCTTCCTTACGATAAGAAAAATGCAGCTTACCTTGGTGAACATATTGAGGTTGCCAAGGCTTTGGGCTTTGAAAATATAAACCCAGACCCCGTGCTCCACTTCTTTCATTATCATCGTTTGTTTAAAACCGACTATGAAATTGCCTGTTTGACCCAGGCAAACCATATTGCGGCTAAAGGCCATATTGCGGCCGCTGACGCCTTTTTTAACGGTGAGTCGGAGTTTGATTGTCTGCTGAAATATATGGCGGCTACTCGGCAAGGGCAGAACGAAGTGCCTTATAATCACATTATTGGACAAAATGAAAACGCCAGTGTTTTGCATCACTGGATGCCTGATAAGAAAGTTTCTGGTTCACTCAAGTCGATGCTGGTTGATGCTGGCGCCGAAGTTTGCGGTTATGCCGCCGACATTAGTCGCACCTGGTCTAAGCAACACAATGAGTACGAAGAGCTGATAGCTGCACTTGACCAAATTACATTGGCTTTAATTGATAAAATGAAGCCGGGCGTTGAATTCCCTGCGCTGCACCAGTTGGCTCATGAACAAATTGCTAATGTGCTTTTTGCTTTTGGTTTTGTCAGTTGCAGTCCTGAACAAATGATTGAAGACGGTATAACCACGGTATTTCTTCCGCATGGCTTAGGGCACCCCTTGGGCTTGCAGGTGCACGACGTTGGTGCTGCGCAGGCTGATGAAAGGGGCACGCCAATAGCACCACCTAGTGGTCACCTTACGTTAAAAACCACTCGTACCGTAGAGCCTCGACAGGTTTATACCATTGAACCCGGAGTTTACTTTATTGAACCTTTGCTGCAGAAACTCGCGAATTCACGCAATAAGCATTTAATTAACTGGCGCCGAGTGGATGAGTTTAAACCCTTTGGTGGCGTGCGAGTTGAGGATAATATTGTGGTTTACCGGGAGCGAAATGATAACCTTACACGCCAAACTGCTTTAGATGCTTACGTGAAAAAGGTTACCCGTCTTGCATGATCAGGATTACGACATTCCGGCTTCGGAAAAGGAAGTCGAAATAGAAGTTAAAGGCAGTCGCTTTATTGCGTGCCTGGCACATACGCCAAACGCCGATAGCGCCGCTGAGTTTCTGGCGGTCATAAGAAAGCGCTGGCCCAAAGCCTCTCACTACTGTTCTGCGTCGCTTTTTTCTGCGCCTAACAACAGTCAAAGTATGGCTTACAGCGACGACGGCGAACCTTCCGGAACGGCAGGGCGACCTATGCTTATGGCGCTACAAAATCGTGGTGTAGGTGAGGTTACCGCTATAGTTGTGCGATATTTTGGTGGAGTGAAGCTGGGAACGGGCGGACTTCAACGAGCCTATACCGACGCGACAGTCGCCGCATTAGCTGAACTTGAAAAAGAGCAAAGGGTTTTTAAACAACGCTTTCAGTTAAATTTTGCTTATACCGATCAGGGTGATGTTGAGCCGCTTTTGCTTGAGGCCAATGCTGAAATGGAATCTTCGGAGTATGAAGAGAGTGTGCGGCTTAAGGTGTTGCTACGCCCCGTAAATGTTGGGGCGTTACAGAAGAAGCTACAGGCTGCCACCCGTGGCCGAGTGCAGTTAAAAGAAATGGACTAAAAGAACATAGCACTTGGCTGGAAGACTTTTTCAACCTGATCAATGTACTTTTTGTCCAGCAAGAAAAGAATCACGTGGTCGTCTGAGTGAATAATGGTTTCACTGTGCGCCATAAGTACTTCTTGTCCGCGGACAACCGCACCAATGGTGGTTCCCGGCGGAAGCTTGATATCTTTAATGGCTTTACCCACCACTCGGGAAGTGTCTTCATCACCATGTGCAATTGCCTCAATAGCTTCGGCTGCACCTTTTCGCAGTGAATAAACGTTAACAATATCGCCACGGCGTACGTGAGTTAGTAGAGCTGAAACTGTGGCGCGTTGCGGTGAAATGGCAATATCAATTTCGCCTCCCTGCACCAAGTCAACATAGGCGCTACGCTGAATAAGCACCATGGTTTTACGGGCGCCCATACGTTTAGCCAGCATGGCGGACATAATATTCGCTTCGTCGTCGTTGGTAACCGCAATAAATACGTCGATGTCTTCAACGTGCTCTTCTTCCAGCAACTTTTGGTCGGACGCGTCACCGCGGAATATTAAGGTATGCTCAAGGCGTTGCGAAAGCTCTTCCGCGCGGGTTTCTGAGCGCTCTATTAGCTTAACCCGGTGATCAACTTCCAGTTGTTTGGCCAGACCGGCACCAATGTTCCCGCCACCAACAATCATTATTCTGCGATACTTGTCTTCCAGCTTTTGCAGTTCCTGCATTACGGTACTAATGTGGCGAGTATCAGCGATGAAGAAGACTTCATCATCGGCTTCGATGATTGTGGTTCCGGTAGGGCGTATAGGCTTGCCCTGACGATAAATAGCCGCAACCCGGGTGTCGATATTGGGAATATGTTCCCGCAGTGTTGAGATAGCATGGCCAACGAGCTTTCCGCCGTAGTAGGCCTTTACCGCGACCAGGCTGGCTCGTCCGTTGGCAAATTCCATAACTTGCAGTGCGCCGGGGTAGTCAATAAGCCGACGAATATAGCTGGTTACCAGTTGTTCCGGTGAAATGATGTGGTCAACTGGCGCATCCTGATTGTGAAAAAGCTGGTCTTTATAGCGGATGTACTCTTCGGAGCGAATTCTGGCTATTTTCTTTGGCGTATTAAATATGGAATAAGCAACCTGACAGGCAATCATATTAGTTTCGTCGCTGTTGGTTACTGCAATAAGCAAGTCGGCATCGTCGGCACCCGCGCGGCGTAAAACATCAGGGTGCGCTCCGTTACCAACGACGACCCGCAGGTCATACTTATCCTGCAAATCGTCCAGTAAATCGTTGTTGGTATCAACTATGGTGATATCGTTGCGTTCGCCAACCAGATTTTCTGCTAATGTGCCGCCAACCTGGCCAACACCGAGTATGATAATTTTCATTCGACTTTTTTCAATCTCGCGTAAAAGAAACCATCCCCGTTATGTTCACCCGGGAGCAGTTGCAGAGTTTTCTGCTTTTCATTAATAGGTATCAGACTAGCACCCGATTGCTGTTTTAGAAAAGACTCAATTTGAGTTTGGTTTTCCTGGCTTAGAATAGAGCAGGTTGCGTAAAGCAGCTGTCCGCCGGGTTTAAGTAGAGGCCAAAGCGAATTTAGTATCTGGCTTTGCAATTGCGCGAGTTCATTAATGTCCTCGGCGCGACGCAGCCATTTAATATCAGGATGGCGGCGTATCACGCCTGTAGCGGAGCAGGGGGCATCCAAAAGTATGCGATCAAATTGCTCGCCGTCCCACCAGTCATCAGTTGCAGCAACATCGGCGCAATGAACTACGGCACTTAAGCCGGCGCGTTCCAGATTCTCGTATACTCGCTCAAGACGTTTAGCATCGATATCAATAGCCTGAACTGGTTGTTCAAAGTCGTTTCGCTCAAGCAAGTGCAACAGTTTGCCTCCCGGAGCGGCGCAACAATCGAGTACGCGGTGGGAAGCTTCTGCATTCAGGTAGTCGGCAGCAAGCTGCGCCGAGCGGTCCTGAACCGATGCGTGTCCCCGGTCAAACCCCGGAAGCCTTTCAACCGGAACAGGTGAATGCAGCCGAATAGCATCGTCAGCCAGAGTGTCGCCTTCGGCAGCAATACCACTGTCTTCCAGTTGTCTTAAATAGTCATCGCGATTGAAAAAACGACGGTTCACGCGTAACCACATGGGTGGGTGTGAATTGTTCTCTAAAAGAATGTCGCTGGCTTGTTGTGGGTGGTCTGCCTGAATCGCATCAAACAACCAGCGCGGATGATTTTGCATCGCGTCAACAGGTAACTCGCGCTGCTGTGACTCATCTGCGATTGGTGCTTCGCGCAGTAATTGGCGCAGTATACCGTTTACCAGGCCTTTGTGGTTACGTTTGCCCAGAATACGCGCCGCTTCTACTGTGGCGCTAACGGCAGCGTGGTCTTTAATGCGAAGACAATAAAGCTGATAGGCACCTACCAGTAGTAAGTAGTGCAATACTTTAAGCTTACCTTTAAGTGGCTTATCCAGTTTAGCCCCAACCATTTTGTTAAGGCTGGGCAGAACTCTTAAAACACCGTAGCTAATTGCACTGGCAAGACGTTTGTCTGCATCGGATAGTTTATCGGTGGCGTGGGGTAAGGCCGCGGAAAGCGACTCGCCTTTTTCTAGCACATGAAAGAGGGCGGTTGCAGCGGCGGCTCGGCTAGTTGCTCCCTGGCCACCGTTTTCTGAATTTTTCTGCCGGCTCATTGTAATTCCAGTCCCGGGCTAAAGACATTACTGTAGCCGTTTACTAAGGTACTGGCTGGCTGAGCTTTTTTGCCCGGCATCTGCGCTTGAGTTATACGTAAAATACCGTCCCCGGTTACCACGTCGATGCCTTCGTGCGTGCTATTCATAATAGTTCCCGGACCTTTATTACTTGCGCCCTGAATAAGTTCGGCCGCGTGAATTTTTAGTGTGTTCTGTCCGGCTTTTAAATTTTCTGACTGGCACCAGCTCATTGGCCAGGGGTTAAAAGCTCGTACGCAGCGTTCGATAAAGGCAGCCGGTTGGGTCCAGTCTATTTTACCTTCCTGCTTGGTCAGTTTTTTCGCATAGGTGGCATTGTCGTCACTTTGCGGTTTAGCCTGACTCTGATAGCCGCCAAGATCCTTTAGTACTTTCACTAACGCCTTAGGCCCCAGGCTTTCAAGCTTGTGATAAAGCGAAGCCGAGGTTTCGTCCGGACTGATAGCGCAGCGCTCTTCGTGCAGCACCGGACCGGTATCCAGGCCGGCTTCCATTTGCATAATGCAGACACCGGATTCTAAATCGCCAGCCCATATCGCGCGTTGAATTGGAGCGGCACCTCGCCAGCGGGGCAACAAAGAACCGTGTACGTTCAGGCATCCTTTTGCGGGAATATCCAATACCGCCTGCGGAAGCAGTAAGCCATAAGCCACCACAACCATAACGTCAGGTTTTAGCTCGGCTAGTGCAGCCTGATCCTCATCCGACTTTAAAGACTCGGGCTGATAAACAGGAAGCTGGTGCTCAAGAGCGAGCTTTTTAACTGCACTGGGTTGTGGCTTTTTACCTCGTCCTGCAGGCCTGTCGGGCTGCGTATAAACACCCACTACCTGATGAGATTCATCAAGTAGTTGCTGTAAGTGTTGTGCTGCAAAGTCCGGAGTACCGGCAAAGACAATTCGCATTATTGTGCTTCCGCCGCTTGCTTCTCGGCTAAACGTTGCTCTTTCTCAAGCTTTTTGCGAATGCGCTCGCGTTTTAGTGGCGACAAATAGTCGACGAAGAGTTTACCGTCTAAGTGATCCATTTCATGCTGAATACAAATAGCCAGTAGCCCTTCAGCCGAACGGCTGAAACGCTCACCGTTTTTATCCAGTGCAGTCACTGTAATTTTCTCAGCGCGTTCAACTTTTGCGTAAACGCCGGGAAACGACAGACAGCCTTCATCGTTCTTAAAGTGGCCTTCCGCTTCGGTAATTTCCGGGTTAATGAACACCAGCGGTTCGTTTTGATCTTCGCTGCAATCAGAAACAAACAGCCGTCTGTGCACGTCAACCTGGGTTGCCGCAAGGCCTACGCCTTGTTCTTCGTACATGGTTTCAAACATATCGTCGATAACCGAGCGGATATTGTCATCTACCTTTTCAATCTTCTGTGCGACTTTGCGCAAACGTTCGTCCGGATATTGCAGAACCGTCATTTTTGCCATTAGAACCTCCAATTCTTCATCTACCCTTAGTTTACCTTAAATTGGTAGGTCAAGGACAGTCTGTGAACACACAGGAATTATGTGTATTAATGGGGATGACACGCGCATCAAACAAGGTACAGAAAGCTGCTCGGGAATGTGAGAACTGGGAAGCCATTTTTGAGCGATGGGGACAATCGCTAAAACCGGTAGAGCCGCGTTGGTTAAACGCCGCTGAAAGCTGGTGTCGTAGTGACTATCAGGGCGTTATTTCTTACTTTAGTGAAGATTACCCAACTGCGTTAAAAGCCATAGCTAATCCGCCCTGGTTACTTTATTACCGGGGCCGTAAAGAGCTGCTGCAGGGGGTGAGTGTGGCTATTGTTGGCAGCCGCAAAGCCACTCACAGTGGGTTACAAATTGCTGACTGGTTTAGCGAGCGCTTAGTGGCGGCGGGTGTTGTGGTGGTTAGTGGTTTGGCTATGGGCATTGACGCTCAAGCACATAAAACTGCAGCCGAAAAAGGAAAAACCATAGCGGTTTTAGGTACTGGTATCGATCAGTATTACCCAAGAAGAAACAAAGCCTTACAGGATTTTATTGCGCATCAGGGGCTGCTGATTTCCGAATTTCCGCCCGGGCAGACCGCGCGAATCGATCATTTTCCCCGCCGTAACCGTATTATTAGTGGTATCAGTCAGGCCGTTGTAGTGGTTGAAGCAGCACGCAAAAGCGGTTCGCTTTCAACAGCAATACACGCGTTGAATGAAGGGCGTGAAGTTGGAGCGGTGCCGGGGTCTGTGTTGCTGCCGGAGCATCAGGGCTGCCACTGGTTAATCCAACAGGGCGCTAAGTTAATTAATACGCCGCAGGACATTCTCGACTGGTTCTCGGTTGACGATACTGAGGTTGCCATAGAAGGTGATACAGAATGTCGCGATGAAAGCTTGGCAAACAATCGATTGTTCGCTAGTCTGAGTTCAGAGCCACGAACAATTGATGACATGGTACAATTGTCCGGACTCGAGGTTGCTGAAGTCATGGAGAAAGTAGTGTTACTCGAATTAGAAGGGCTAGTGGCAGCCGTACCAGGCGGTTATATCAAAGTGGGGAGGCGCTAAAGTATGTTTGATATCCTCATGTACTTGTTTGAAAACTACATTCATTCGGAAATGGAAGTTGTAGTTGATCACGATGAGTTAACCAATGAACTTACCCGGGCTGGTTTCCGTCATCAGGAAATCCAGAAGGCTTTGGCGTGGTTAGAACGCCTGGCCGATTTGCAGCAAATGGAAACCAAGTCTTATCTGGATGTTGCTCCGCAGCAGTCTACCCGTATTTATACCGCGGCAGAGATGACTCGTTTGGACAGCCAAAGCCGGGGTTTTCTGATGTACCTGGAAAATCTGGGTGTGCTTGATTTTGCTACACGAGAAGTAGTCATTGACCGTGTGATGGAACTGGAAACGCCGAACTTTACTCTGGATGACCTGAAATGGGTTGTACTTATGGTGCTGTTTAATGTTCCGGGCCAGGAAGCCGCGTACGACCAAATGGAAGGTTTGCTGTTTGAGGAAGCTGAAGGACCCCTGCATTAATGTCATCAGATGAGCGCTGCCCCCGTTGTGAGCGACCACTGGTTATTAAACATGTTGGGCATAACAGCTTTTTAGGCTGTACCGGTTACCCGGACTGCGATTATAAACGAGGCCTTCGGGAGCAATCTGAAATTGAGCCCGAAGATCTCGGCGTTCCCTGTCCTGAGTGCGGTAAAGAATTGCAGTTAAAGAGCGGCCGTTATGGCTTATTTGTTGGCTGCAGTGGCTTTCCTGAATGTGAGTTCGTTACTGAACCGAACGTTGAGGAAGAAGAGACGATTCGCTGCCCTGAATGCGGCAAAGGCCAGTTACACCAAAAAACATCGCGGCGCGGTACCGTATTCTATGCTTGCGACCAATACCCGAAATGTGAATTTACCGTGAATCAGCCTCCGGTCGATGAAACCTGTCCCAAATGCCAGTACCCGCTGCTGGTGAAAAAGAAAACCGCTGCCGGAATTCGCAAAGTCTGCCCGCAAAAGCAATGCGACTATAAGTCGGACGCGTTATAATCCGACTCATTGAGTTGAGGAGTGATTATGGCAGATACATGGGAAGCAGCGCACAGCGCTATAAAAACGGGCATTATTGCCTATCCGACCGAGGCGGTATTTGGACTGGGATGCGACCCCCGCAATGAAGTCGCTGTGCAGAGGCTATTAAGCCTGAAACAGCGACCTGCCGAGAAAGGTCTTATATTAATTGCCGCCGATTACAGTCAGTTACTTCCCTATGTTGAAGACTCCGCTATTGCGCAGGACAAACGTTTCAGCGTTTTGTCACATTGGCCGGGGCCGGTTACATTAATTCTGCCGGTAAGAAAAGGCGTATCAACCTTATTGACGGGCGGTCGCGATACCATCGCTGTACGCGTGACCGCGCATGAACCTGCCAGAGCGCTGTGCCGCGAACTGGGCCATGCATTAGTCTCTACCAGCGCCAATTTAACCGGGCAGGAACCCGCCCGAACCGCGGCAGAAGTTCGTCAGCAATTTGGTGACAGCGTGGACTGGATAATGGATGAAAGCACCGGTGGAGCTGCGAACCCTACTCGCATTATAAACCCACTAAATAATCAGGTTGTCAGAGACGATGCATAATGATTACTTGAAGCAGGTAAAAAGTTACCTGATGTCGTTGCAGGATGCTATTTGTCAGCAGTTGGCGCAGGCGGACGGTGAGCAGAGCTTTCAGGAAGACAGCTGGGACCGGCCAGGAGGCGGCGGCGGTCGCTCGAGGATCATAAAAAACGGTGCGGTTTTTGAACAGGGTGGTGTGGGTTTTTCGCACGTGTACGGCGAGAAGATGCCTGCCTCGGCAACGGCACATCGACCAGAGCTGGAAGGTCGCGACTTCAATGCCTGTGGTGTTTCTCTGGTAATGCATCCGGAAAACCCTATGGTGCCGACGGTCCATATGAATGTGCGTTTTTTTATTGCGCAAAAAGAAGGTGAAGAACCTGTCTGGTGGTTTGGCGGCGGCTTTGATTTAACGCCGTTTTATCCTTTTGACGAAGACATTATTGAATGGCATCAACAGGCGAAAAACGCGCTCGATAGCGTCGATGAAAAGCTCTATCCGGAGTATAAAGCCTGGTGCGATGATTACTTTTTCCTTAAGCATCGCGACGAAGCGCGCGGTGTGGGTGGTATATTCTTTGACGACCTTAACGACCGTTCATTTGACGAGTGCTTTTCGGTTATAAAAGCAGTGGGAGATGCTTTCACCAAAGCTTATCTGCCTATTGTCGAGCGCCGCAAAAATCTAGCTTATACTCAGCAACAAAGAGACTTCCAGCTATATCGCCGCGGGCGTTATGTGGAGTTTAACCTGGTCTGGGATAGGGGAACTTTGTTTGGTCTGCAAACCGGGGGCAGAACGGAGTCTATTTTAATGTCGATGCCACCGCTGGCGCGTTGGGAATACGACTGGCAAGCTCAGCCGGGCTCTGCGGAAGAACAGCTTACCGAGTATTATTTAAAACCCAGAGACTGGCTGTCAGTATGAAATCAGTGACCAGCCTGGGCGTATTCGGGAACCCTATAGCGCATAGCCTGTCCCCGCGTATTCATGCGTTATTTGCGCAGACTCGGCAGGACTCAATTAACTATCAACGCTATTTATCTACGCCTGCGCATTTTCCCCGCCGGATTGCTGAATTTTTCCGCCATGGCGGGCAGGGTGCCAATGTCACCTTACCATTTAAACAGCAGGCTGCATCCTTGGTTACTAAACTGTCCGATCGTGCGCGGTTAGCGGGGGCGGTGAACACCTTAATTCCTTACGGCAATGGTCAATTGTTAGGTGATAATACTGACGGAGAAGGTTTGATCATTGACCTTAAAAATAAAGGTTTTAAGGTAAGTGAGCGCTCACTTGTTGTCTTTGGTGCCGGAGGTTCAGCACGTGGCATAATACCTCTTCTACTGGAGCAAAAGCCGCGGTGTCTGTATTTGGTTAATCGAACGGCAGAGAAAGCCGAAATGCTTAAATCTCAGCTAGAGACACTGGGGCTTGTTGCAGCGAACCGAATTCAGGTACTCTCGTCTGCGTCTGAAATTGACGAGCCTATAGACCTGCTAATTAACGCCACCAGCAGCAGTTTGAATGGACAGCGTTTAATACTACCCCCGCTGCTATCCGAAAATGCCTCTGGCTATGACTTAATGTATGCAGACCAACCAACGGTATTTATGGATCAACTGACGCAGGCCGGTTGCAAAAATGTCAGCGATGGATTTGGCATGTTGATTGAGCAGGCTGCGTCATCTTACCAACTTTGGATGGGAGGCGAACGCCCCGATACTGCATTTGTTATGGCCGAAATGCGGACTTCTAGTTGATTGATTGAAAAGGGGTTTTCTTTGCTTTTTATAAGTAAAGAAAAATGAGGAACAAAAGGTTATAAAAAAACTGAATTTGTCAGTAGATCATTGCTGATTTTATGGTAATCTGTCTGACCTGCTTTTGAGGCATTTCCTTCCATTTCAGGACAAGAGCAGAATAGTTTCCACAGTGAAACATAATAATAAAAAGTACTAGGTATTTCGGGAAACCTGCCGTTTTAAATCCCATACTATCAATAACTTAAGTAAATTTTGGACACGGGGAAATTCAAACTTCCGGCTGTGGCATGACTCGTTGTTAACAGAGTTATTAACAGGTTATGCACACTCTGTTCAGTGGCCTGAATTGCCGTTCTGTGGCATCCTATAGGTAACGCTTAATTTAGGTTCTTAACTATGGCCACATCTGTTCCAGAAAACCCTTTTATCCTTGTCGATGGTTCTTCTTATTTGTTCCGCGCTTTTCATGCGCCGCCGCATTTAACCAACTCTAAAGGTGAACCGACCGGAGCTATTTACGGCGTCGTTAATATGCTTCGAAGCCTGTTAAAGCGCTATAAACCCAGCCATATGGCCGTAGTTTTTGATGCCAAAGGCAAAACCTTTCGTAGCGACATTTACCAGGACTACAAAGCAAACCGTCCGCCTATGCCAGACGATCTGCGAAGCCAGATTAAACCTTTGCATGACATTGTCCAGGCTATGGGTTTACCACTGCTTTGCATTGACGATGTTGAAGCCGATGATGTTATTGGCACGCTGGCGCGCCAGGCCGGCGACAAGGGTCGTTTTACGTTGATTAGTACCGGCGATAAAGACATGGCTCAGCTGGTCAATGAACATGTCATGCTCATTAACACCATGACCGATACTTTAATGGACCCTGAAGGGGTTGAGAAAAAGTTTGGGGTTAAGCCAAACCAAATTATCGATTATTTAGCGCTTATGGGTGACAGTTCGGACAATATTCCAGGCTTGCCCAAAGTGGGCGAAAAGACAGCACAGGCACTGCTGCAAAGTATTCCCAGCATTGACGCTATTTACGAAAATGTGGATGCAGTAACTGAGCTCTCTTTTCGTGGTGCGAAATCTATGCCGGCTAAGCTTAATGAATATAAAGGACAGCTGCTGATGTCGCGCGAGCTGGCGACCATTAAGCTCGATGTGGCAATGGACTTACAACCGGAAGAGTTGAAAATACAGACGGCAGACAGCGAAAAACTGCAGGAGCTTTACAGTCGTTGTGAATTCCGCCGGTGGCTTGGCGAATTAATGGAAACTGGTGCGGCAACGGATCAGGCGCTGGGTGAAACCGATGGCGAAAAACCGACCAGCGATATAAACAGAGACGCGTACCGTGTATTGATGACTGAAAAAGACGTCAGCGATTATATAACGCAACTGAAAAAATGCGATTACTTTGCTTTTGATACCGAGACAACCAGCCTTAATTATATGGAAGCTGAATTGGTTGGTGTGTCGTTAGCCATGGCACCTGGCGAAGCTGTGTATATACCTGTCGGGCATGATTATATGGAAGCGCCGGATCAGGTTGGCCGGGACTGGTTACTAGAGCAGTTAAAGCCTTTACTTGAAGCTGAAAAGCCGCAAAAAGTGGGGCAAAACCTGAAATACGACTCGCATATTCTGCGTCGCTATAAAATCCGCTTAGCGGGAATTTTAAATGACACCATGCTTGCCTCCTACGTGTTTAACAGTGTTGGTTCGCGGCACGATATGGATACCTTAAGCCTTCATTACCTGAATCACAAAACCATTAGTTTTGAAGAAATTGCAGGTAAGGGTGCTAAGCAACTGACGTTTAATCAGATTGCTTTAGAGCAGGCTGGGCCCTACGCTGCTGAAGATGCCGACATTACCTACCGATTGCATGATGTGCTCTGGAATAAAGTAAAAGAAACCGGCAGCGAGCTGCAAAGTGTTCTTACCGACATTGAAGTGCCGTTAGTGCCTGTTTTGTGCGATATGGAACAATACGGTGTGCGTATTGACGCAAACTTGCTGGGTAAGCAAAGTCAGGAAATTGCGGAAAAGCTTGATGCCCTGGAGAAAAAGGCTTTTGAAATTGCCGGTGAAGAATTCAACCTGGGCTCACCGAAACAACTGCAACGCATATTCTTCGAAAAGCTTGAGTTGCCAATTGTGAAGAAAACGCCAAAAGGCGCGCCGTCAACGGCTGAAGAAGTTTTGCACGAGCTGGCACATGACTACCCTTTGCCGGATGTGATCCTGCAGCACCGCGGCCTGTCTAAGCTTAAATCAACCTATACCGACAAGTTGCCGAAGATGATTAACCCAGATACAGGAAGAGTACACACCTCGTATCAGCAGGCGGTTACCGCAACCGGCCGTTTGTCTTCAACAGATCCTAACCTGCAGAATATCCCTATCCGCACCGCTGAAGGACGCAGAGTGCGTCAGGCCTTTATTCCTGAGCAAGGCTACAAGATTGTCGCTATCGACTACAGCCAGATTGAACTGCGCATTATGGCTCACTTGTCGCAAGATGAGTCTTTGCTTAAAGCCTTTGCCGAAGGCCTGGACATTCACCGTGCGACAGCGGCTGAAGTGTTTGGCTGTAAGGCTGATGAAGTCACTAATGACCAGCGGCGTCAGGCAAAAGCGGTGAACTTCGGGCTAATTTACGGTATGTCAGCCTTTGGGCTTGCGCGGCAACTGGGTATTGCCCGTCATGAAGCTCAGCACTATATGGACAAGTATTTTGAACGCTTCCCTGGAGTTTTGCGTTACATGGAAGACACTCGCCAGCAGGCAAAAGAGCAGGGCTACGTTAAAACCTTGTTTGGACGTCGTTTACCCTTGCCGGATATCAAAGCCAGTAATGGAGCCCGTAGAAAAGGGGCGGAACGTGCGGCTATCAATGCACCAATGCAGGGCACTGCAGCCGACATCATTAAGAAAGCCATGCTGCAGGTTGCCGACTGGATTGACCGTAATAACTGTCAGGATGATGTGCGTATGCTAATGCAAGTTCACGATGAACTGGTGTTTGAAATAAAAGAGTCGAAATTAACAGATTACATTGAACAATTAACTGAAGTAATGGAAAAGGCTGCAAGCCTTGATGTGCCTTTAATAGCGGAAGCTGGTAAAGGTAATAATTGGGACGAAGCTCATTAATTTTAAGAATTGTCTGAACTTTTTATAAAGGGTCTAGTCACAACAAGTGAGGGCATTAATCCTCCCTCAAAAAATTGTTCTCCCTGGATTACTTTTCGCCCGGCTTTTTAGTCGGGCTTTTTTCTGTCTATTTCTGTGGTATGCCAGCCATACCGGAGCGGCCTCTTCGGTTAGCGAACCAAACCCCAACTAAAATGGCGAGCATTCCAAACCCTTGTTGCAACCAAAAGTCTTCGCCATCAAGTATCCCCAATATAAGAGCGACAATGGGAATTAGGTAGGTGACCGAGCTGGTAAAAACGGTATTGGTAAGCTGCACAACATGATTAAAAATTACCAAAGCGCCTGCTGTTCCGGCAATGCCCAGAGCCAGAACAGAAAACAGTGACAACATTGCGCCCGGCTGCTGAACCTGAGTCATAAAATCTGTTCCTGCAAACAAGTAGATTGTTGCCGGAACGGCAGCCATAAGCAAAGATATGCCAGTTATGGTTAACGGCGATAAGTCACTGATCTTGTGCTTGATGAGGTTCAAATTGAGGCCATAACAAATTGTTGCGGCCAGGACTAATAAGGCGTACAGGTTAAAGTCCCAGCTGCCATTAGCCGAGGCGGTAACCAGAAGCAAAGTACCAAACAAGCCAATGGCTACACCTATAACCTGCGCTAAGCGCGCTTTCTGATGGAAGAACAGTGCACCGATAACCAGTGTTGCGATAGGGGTTAAAGCATTAAGAACTCCGGTAACGCCGCTTGCCAGCTGTGTTTGGGCAATGGCAAACATAAAAGCCGGAATAAGACTGCCAACCAGCCCCACACTAGCCAGCTTTAACCAATGTTTGCGGGTAATTTTATTCAGTCGGCGGGCAATGAAAGGGGCAAGCACAAGTCCTGCTGAGCTGATGCGCAGTGCGCCAACTTCCATTGGACCAAAGGCCAGTAAGCCTTTTTTTATCAGTAAAAAAGAGCTACCCCAAATTAATGCGAGTAACCCTAATAATAACCAGGCACTAAGCGGTGGCGTATTATTCGTCGTCATACTCTTTGCTATACCACTGGTTGAGTTTCTCTTCGACTTGCTCGACACCTATGCGCTTCAATGAGGAAAAGGCTTCAACCTGGACGTCGCCGTTGAATGCAATTGCCGCTTGCTTGGCTTTTAAAACGGTTGATTTGCGTGCGCCTTGTTTGAGCTTGTCAGCCTTAGTTAATAAAGCCAGTACTGGCAGGTCGCAGTCTACAGCCCAGTAAATTAATTCCTGATCGGTTTCGCGGAAAGGGTGACGAATATCCATTAATACCACGATGCCTTTTAAACTGTCCCTTTGCTGAAGGTACTCGCTTAAAGAGCGTTGCCACTTTTCTTTGACAGCTAATGGAACCTTAGCGAATCCGTAGCCGGGTAAATCTATCAGTCGCTGACCTGTGGTAAGTTCAAAAACGTTAATTAACTGAGTCCGTCCAGGTGTTTTACTGGTGCGGGCCAAAGCTTTTTGACGAGTCAGAGTGTTTAGCGCGCTGGATTTTCCCGCGTTAGAACGGCCGGCGAAAGCAACTTCAATGCCTGAGTCCGGCGGCAGTTTGCTGATATCTGGTGCACTGGTCACAAATTTTGCCGATGCGTAATCTAATTGCTGATCTGCCACTATTAAGGTCACTTTTATTGAAAAAACGGAACATCTACGCGCATTATGAAGTATCCGGACAGTATCTCCAATGATCATTTAGCAATTGATTCGGTTTTAATCATTTAATCCACACAAGTTTTGTGTAAAATAGCAACCTGCTTAAGGTGATTTATTGGGGCGCGTGGCGCCATCCAGAACAGAAGAGAAGCAAACATGAAAAAATTCGCAATCTTTTTGGGACTTTTCTTCGGTACCGCCGGTATCGCAGTAGCACAAAGCGGCGACGCTGAAGCCGGAAAAGAGAAATCGCAAGTTTGTGCGGCTTGCCATGGACCCAATGGTGAATCTCCGACCGATATGTACCCACATTTGGCCGGTCAGCACGAAAAATATTTGTTGAAGCAGCTGAAAGATTTCAAACGGGCCTCCGAAACTGGCGGCGAAGAAGGCCGTAATAACCCGATTATGATGGGACAGGTTGCTTCATTGTCGGAACAAGACATGGCCGACCTTGCTGCATTTTATGCAGCGAAGGATGCACCGAAAGGCGAAACTCCTGAAGACATCATTGCTAAAGGCGAAGATTTATTCCGCCGCGGGAACCCTGAGACCAACATGCCTTCATGTGCCGGTTGTCACGGTCCTCGTGGTAACGGCATGGGGTTAGCTGCTTTTCCTGATATTTCAGGTCAGCATGCCGCATACACCAAGTCTCAGTTAGAAATGTTCCGTAGCGGTGAGCGTGCAAACGACCCGAATGAAATGATGCAAGGCGTTACAGAGAAAATGACAGATGAGGAAATTGAGTTGCTGTCTAAGTTCTTGAGTGGTCTGTATTAAATTCGTATTTGCGGATAGAAAAGCGACTTCGGTCGCTTTTTTTATGGCTATGAAAAATGTTATGAGCAATGTGCTTTTTTGTGCCTTGTTAACAAAAAGTAATAAAAAAGTGGTTTTTTAGATCAATAAAATCATTGAATTAATATTTGGTTCAAGTAGTCTTAACAACGCTCGGGGAGCTTCCAGACAGAAAAAAACAAAAAAAAGATGTTAAAAGCCCTTGAGAAAATAATAAAAAGACTGTAAAAATACAGCTGACTCGACACAAAAAAATAACAAGAGGTCGAGAGGTTATCGAAAAGTCAGATGTTATCTTATTTCTCGATAATCCAGGGAGTAAAGCCAACAGGCTCGCGGTTGCTCCACTTAATAATAACAATAATAAAAAGCAGACAGGTTACGGAAAACCGCAATAAAAACTCGGAAACAGTGACAACCATTCTCATAGTTGCAGTGCGCTGCCAATTTTATGAGAGAATCAGGCGATGTGAAAGCATCGCCTTTTTTCTTGCCTAAAAATCATCTCAGACTTGTAATTCGTTGCTCCCCACTGACGTAATCCACGTTATTGCGTTACAATAGACCACATTAGTTGTTATTCAGGAGCGACCATGACTCGCCAGAAAAAGACACGTAAGGCCGGACCATTGGCACAGCCTAAAACTCCGAGAGATGCACGCGCAACAGATGCGGCATCCAAGGGCAAGAAAAAAGGAAAGGGACAAGCGCCTGGTCAGCGACATTCATCGGCTAAAGTTCTGCAGCAAAGCAAAACAAAAGGGGATGAGAAAGATCCCCGGCACGGAAGTCGTCGTAAAATAGCTTTGGTGATGACACCTGAACAGGAGCTGAAGCAGTTGCAGGAAGATACCAAACTGCAGCTACTAGCTGAACGCTTTGAAAACGATGAGTCTCTGACAGCAGAAGAGCAAAGCTACCTGGACGAGAAATCTGAGCGTTACGAGCAGCTGATTGCCAAACTGGGTTATGAACTCGATGAAGAATGGGACGACGAGGAGAGCTAATGTCCAGCGAACTCTATTGGATTATCGCCATTGTAGGCATAGCGATTATTGTCGCTCTGGGTTGGTACGCAGCCACTTTGGTGCTGCGTTTACGCACTCAGACTCAAGTTCGCGAAGCCGCGGTGCAAAAACGCGTTGACCGTATTGATGAAAGCATTATTACCATAGCCAAAGCCATGCAGCAGGAGCAATGCCCGCTGTCTGAAGGATGCCTGAGAATTGTGGTACTGCTTGATCATCGACCTGAAGCGGTCGATTACGATTACTCTAATGACTACCCTGCAATGCACGATATGTACGAGAAAATTAAGCATATGCCAACGCATGAATCGCGTAAGAAGTTTCCTAAGAAGAAAGTGAAGGAAATGGACGACGAGCGGGAAGGCTATGAGAAGTCCATGCGCGATATTATTCTTGCTGACGTTGATAAGCTATTAAAGCAATTTCCGGCGGCCTGAGGAGGCGGCATGGCGTTTTTTAAAGGTGTAAAAGAAGATATAGCTAGCGTTTTTGCAAGAGACCCCGCTGCGCGCAATACCATGGAAGTGTTATTTCACTATCCGGGGCTTCATGCCACCTGGTTTCATCGCATAAGCCACAAACTTTGGGGCTGGAAACTGTATTGGCTTGCCCGTTTTGTGTCTAATATTTCACGCTGGCTTACCGGTATCGAGATCCATCCCGGGGCTAAAATTGGCCGTCGCTTCTTTATCGACCACGGCATGGGTGTGGTTATTGGAGAAACGGCTGAAATTGGTGATGATGTCACTCTTTACCATGGTGTTACTCTTGGTGGTACAAGCTGGAATAAAGGTAAGCGGCACCCGACCCTGAAGGACGGAGTAGTTATTGGAGCCGGCGCTAAAGTACTGGGTCCAATTACGGTGGGAAAGTCTGCTCGCATTGGTTCTAATGCCGTCGTTGTCCGCGATGTACCCGAGTTAACAACGGTCGTAGGCATTCCGGCTCGCGTGGCTCAGTCTGGTGTTGATAAAGAAACGACTGAGCGGCGCAAGAAAATGGCTCAGGAATACGGTTTTGATGCTTACGCTATCTCGGCAGATAATCCTGATCCGGTGGCAACAGCAATAGGCCGGATGTTGGATCATGTGCAGGTGCTGGATAACAAAGTGTCTGACCTATGCCAGGCGGTTAATAAGCTAGGTGGCGATGTCTGCGGAGAGATCCCTGAAGTTGATATGGATGACGTCGAGTTTCTGGAAGAAAGCGAACGCGCCGCTAAACGACGCGCCCACAAAGATGATGCTTCTGCATCAGATGAGCAGAACCATTAACTTTTTAAGTTAAAGCGCTCAATCAATGAATACAGCTCTTTGCTGGTATTTTGCAGTTCGTTGCTTGAGTGCTGAGTTTGATCTGCCGTTTTTTGAGTCTCGCGAGCAGTATCGGCAATCTGAGTGATTTGTTCGCTGATATGGTCGGCAACCCCACTTTGCTCTTCGACAGCAGACGCCATTTGCGCTGACATGTCAGAAATCTCCCGAATTGCCACTGAAATTTCACCCAGCGCGCTGTCCGCTAAACGAACTTTTTCCACCCCTTCCGATGCTGCCTGCTCGCCTTGTTTCGATACTTCTACGGCATTACGGGCACGATCGCGCAGTTGCTGAATAACTTTGTGAATACCTTCGGTGGACTGAGTGGTTCTTGAGGCCAGAGAGCGAACCTCGTCAGCGACCACGGAAAATCCGCGGCCGTGTTCACCGGCACGAGCGGCTTCAATTGCGGCGTTCAATGCCAATAAGTTGGTCTGGTCAGCAATAGATGAGATTAAATCAGCGGCTTCGCCGATAGCCCCGGTAGATTGATCAAGCTCTTCCACCGTTTTGGCTATTTCTTTTACTGCGTCATGCAGCCTGATAATAACTTCACTGGCTTCTCTCGCCAGCCCGACACTTTCGTCAATGTTGGTTTTGGCTGATTCGGCCTGCTCCGCATTACGCTCTATTGTGTCGGCCACTTCCTGAATAGCGGTCGCCATCTGGTTCATTGCGGTTGCAGTCTGCTGGGTAGCAGCGGTCTGTTTATCGACGTGCTGACTGCTTAACTGTGCCTGATTGTATGTATCTTCGGTAACTTTCAGAAGACCGCCGACCGCGTCTTTCATGCGACTTAAAGCGGTTCGGTTACGAGCGCCTTCGCTAATGAGCTGCATAGCAAGCCTGGCTTCCCGGCCCTGCTTGTCGAAGTAAGTCATACCGACCAGCTCAGAGTCGAAAGCATCTATGCGCAAAGTTAATAGCCCTTGCAGCATACGGCCAACATAGGCGCCATAAGCAAGCGTTGATACCGCCGTACCTGCTAAAGTGATAAGTGCCGCTACGGGGTCACCTAGTAAGGCTATAATGGCACTGGCTATCACACCGGGAACTATCACGGGTATTAAATCTTTACAGCCTAGCCATATACGTTTGCCAAGTGGAACGGCATGTTTACCGGCGTTAAGCCTGTCATAAACGCCTTGTGCGCGTCTTTTGAGTTCATCTGAGGTGGCAACCCGCACCGATTCGAAACCCACCGGCTTATCGTTCTCCATTATTGGCGTAACATAAGCACTGACCCAATAGTGGTCGCCATTTTTACAGCGGTTTTTAACTAAGCCCATCCAGGGTTTGCCGCGTTTAATGGTTTTCCACATATGCTCGAAAACGCTGGCCGGCATATCGGGGTGACGCAAAAGGTTGTGCGGTGAACCAATTAGTTCGTCGCGAGTATAGCCACTAATATTAACGAAGTCTTCGTTACAGTGTCTGATGACCCCTTTTAGATCGGTTGAAGATATCAACCGATAGTGGTCTGGAAAGCGGCTTTCCTTTCCTGTTACCGGACCATTATTTTTCATAAGCGCCTTAAAGTTGTTTGATTAACATCAATATTAGTAAGGTTATCGTGATTTTCTAGAAAAAGTTTAGCGAAGTAGGCATTTAGCCATAAAAAAACGCCGCTAAAAGCGACGTTTTTGAAATTCTTTGTGTAAACGTTCGATACCCGTAAGGGCAACGAAGGTTCCTTACATAGGAACTACGTTTTCAGCTTGTGGACCTTTAGGGCCTTGAGCTACGGTGAAAGAAACCTGCTGGCCTTCTGCCAGAGTTTTAAAACCGTCAGACTGAATAGCGCTGAAATGTACGAAAACGTCTGCGCCGTTTTCTTGTTCGATGAAACCGAAGCCTTTAGCTTCGTTAAAGAATTTTACTTTACCAGTAGTAGTAGACATGCTGATATTCCTCGTAGTGCATGTTGAAATCAATGTATTGCTCAAAAAACTTAGGTATTACTTGGACTTACAAAACGAGGTACAGCAAAAAGGACTTCGTAAAAAATCTCAAATCAATAGCCGAAATTTTCTCAGCGGTTTCGAGTATACGCTTAATATAACCCGAGTCAACAATACCTTGCGTTATTTTAACCAGTTACGGCTGATATGGCGAAAAGTATCGGTGCCGGACTTCTCTAACCATTCAAATGCCGCCATCTCTGAAGTAATAATTTCAACGCCGGCGTTTCGCATGCGCTCAATGGCACTGTCCTTGTCTGTAGGGCGGCGCGAGCCTACTGTGTCAGCGGGTAAGAAGACCTGATAACCCGAAGCCTGAAGCTCTATTGCTGTTTGCAAGACACAGACGTGGGTTTCCATGCCCATAATAACCACATGCTTTTTATTGTACTCGGATAGCACATCGCGAAAAGTGTCGTCACGCAGCGCACTAAAGTGGGTCTTTTCAACCACTCGCGCCGCTTCAATAATATCTTGCAGGCTATCAACGGTGTAACCTAAACCTTTCGGATACTGTTCAGTAATAAGAATAGGCAAATCCAGCTGCATGGCAATTTCACCCAGCCAGCGCATACGAGAAGTAACCACATCGCGTTGGTGGATGGCTGGCAGCAACTTCTCCTGAGCATCAACAATCAGTAGTAAAGAGTCTTTCGCAGAAAGTAGCATGATGTATTCCTGTTGGTACTAAGTGATAACAGATACTAACTCTAGCTGATTAACACTACCATCAGCAAAAAGTCTAAACTTGGTTAATAATTATGCGTGAAATTTGCAGTTAAGGCGGTCAATGGCTACAATCCCCGCCTTTCCAAATGCAGATGCACATCCAAACAGTAAATAAAAGGTGACACCATGGCTCCGGTATTGATTCTAATGGGTTCCCAGTCCGATTGGCCGGTAATGCAAAAAGCGGCAGAAATGCTCGAGTCTCTGGGCATTAAATGGCAGGCGAAAGTGGTCTCTGCACACCGCACGCCGGACTTACTTAAATCCACCATGGAACAAGCGGAACAAGATGGTGTGCCTGTGGTTATCGCCGGTGCCGGTGGTGCTGCTCATTTACCGGGTATGCTGGCGGCTTATACTGCTATTCCAGTGTTTGGTGTGCCGGTTCCGAGCAAGCAGTTAAAAGGTTTAGACAGCTTATTGTCTATTGTGCAAATGCCTAAGGGTGTCGCTGTTGGTACTCTGGCTATTGGCGATGCCGGCGCGGCAAACGCAGGCTTACTGGCGGCACAGGTTATTGGCAGCTTTGACAGTGACGTGCGCAAACGGGTACACGAATTCCGCACTGCACAAAAAGAAAAAGTGATGGCTAACTCAGACTTGGAATTACCAAAATGAAAATCCTGATCCTTGGTAACGGCCAGTTAGGGCAAATGCTGGGTAAAGCTGTTATTCAGCAGGGCCATGAATGTGTTTTATACAGCGACCGGCAAGATCAGGTCATGGCATTGGGTAGCCAGCAGCCGTTATCGATGACGTTAGCGGAAGCGAATGAATGGGCTGATGTCACTACCTGGGAGCACGAGCACTTAGGTGAAGAGCTGGTGGCTAAAGCTGCCGACAAGTTTCTGTTGCAACCTGAACGCTTTAATCAACTGGTTGACCGTCGTTCTCAAAAAGCCTTGTGCGATGAGTTGGATATACCTACATCGGCCTGGAAGGCATACGAAAACGCAGCTGAGTTAAGCGCTATTTTAAACGCCTGCGACCATGCGGTTGTCATTAAATCGGCAAAAGGCGGTTACGATGGCAAAGGTCAGTGGCGCTGGCGTCCGGGTGACGACATTGCAGCCGTTGCGGAAGACGCCGGGCAACGTCCGGGTATTGTTGAAGATATGATCGATTTTACCGATGAAGTGTCGGTTGTCGGTGCGCGTTCACATAAAGGTGAACAGCGTTGTTTCCCGCTGACGTTGAACGTGCATACCCAGGGTATTTTGTCGTATAGCCTGGCGGGTGCAGAGCATTTTTCAAAAGAACTGGAAGCCTTAGCCAAAGAACATCATCAGAAACTGACCAATGCACTGGATTACGTCGGTGTATTAGCCATTGAGTTCTTCGTTGTCGATGAAGGTGACAACCAACACTTGCTGGTGAACGAAGTGGCACCGCGGGTTCATAATTCCGGTCACTGGACGATGAGCGGTGCTAACTGCGATCAGTTTAATTTGCATATACGTGCTATTACCGGCTTGCCATTGCCGGACTTGCTGATCGCGCCGACATTAATGGTGAACGTAATTGGTGTTGCCGGTATTCCGGAAGCTTTGTGGGAAGCCGCCGCTGCCGACTGTCACTGGTACGGTAAAGAGGCACGTCCCGGGCGTAAAGTGGGTCACGTTAATATCATGATTGATTCGTTTGAACGCGGCGAGAACCTGGCCAGCAGTTGGGCTGAAAAGCTGCAACTACTGGTTGGCTAAACTTTTTAGGGCGTTAATAATTCTGCGAATGAGCGGCTAAAACCGCTCATTCAGCCATTTCTGCATATCCTGAACCTGCTCCATACACAGTGAATGTGGCATTGGGTAGGTCTGATACGTCACTGTAAAACCTTTCTCTTTTAATACCGCACAGGCTTTTTGTCCCAGAACTTCCGGCACGACCGGGTCCTGCGTACCGTGCTGAACCAAAATAGGCAGTTGCGCGTTGGCTTCATTTACCTCAATGTCACCGGCGGTAGCAAAATAAGTGGAATGCGCCATTAAACCGGCCAGTGGTTTAGGGTAAGTTAAAGCCGCTTCATAACCCACCGCGCCACCTTGTGAAAACCCGGCAATAATAATGCGCTTACTGTCTATGCCCTGAGCAACTTGTTCGTCGATCATGGCGTGCACTTTAGCTGCTGACTCGCGCAGTTGCTGGCTGTCAATTTGGCGATCAATGCTCATGTCCGTAATGTCATACCAGGCTGGCATGACCATGCCCTGATTTATGGTGACCGGCATTTGCGGAGCATGCGGAAATAAAAAGCGAATCTGCGCATTAGCGATTTTTATATGCTCTGTCATGGGTACAAAGTCGTTACCGGACGCACCTAAACCGTGAAGCCAAATTATGACTGCATCGGCGTTACCCGCCGGCTCATGTTTAATAACTTCCAGAGACATTACTGATTCCCTATAGCTGCGGCCGGGTACGAACCCAGCCAGTGAATGTTGTTCATTTTAGCCAGTTCCTGCAAAGCGGCTGCTACACCTGGCTCGCTGAGGTGCCCGTCAAAATCGATAAAGAAATGATAGTCACCAAACTGACTGCCCGCCGGTCTTGAAACAATGGAGGTTAAGTTGATTTGCTGTTTCGCAAAAACTTGTAAGCTGTCGACCAATAAACCCGGATGGTCGTTGTCGTCAATGAGCAGTAAACTGCTTTTCCAATGCGTACTTTTATCAAATTCCGGCGTTTCAGACGTTGCAGATAATACCACGAAGCGCGTTTCGTTACGTGGGTTGTCAGCAATTTTGCTGTTCAGAATCTGTAATGAAGCGGGGCAGTTTACGTGCTTGGGAACCACTGCCGCAGATGGCTTTTCAGTGGCCAGCAACGCATCGAGCGACAACGCATTACTTGCGGTGTGTATAACCGGAAGCCCCAATCCATTCAGATACTGATTGCATTGACCGGCGGCGACGAACTGTGCCCATATTTGCTGCGGCTGAGCACTATTGGCCAGGCACTGAAAACCAACCGGAATGCGAATTTCCGCCTGAATATGTAACGGACGCTGAACCAGGTAGTCCACAACAGGAGAGACAAAGCCCTCGGTTAAATTTTCAATAGGCACAACCGCAGCGTCGCAGTCATTACCAATAGCGTCCAGACAACTTACCAGACTGTCCAGTAACTGAATTTGGTGCTGTTTTTCGGGTTGATAAAGCCCTGCCGCAACCTCTGAAAAGGTGCCGGCAGGGCCCAGTGTCGCTATTCTCATTTCTTATACTGCTCAAACCACGCCAGAGCGTGTTCAATTTTGGCTATCATATTAGAAGGGCGAGCCGTAACACCGTGAAAAGCACCGGGCACGCGCACCATAGCGGTATCAACTTTTTGCAGCTTCAACGCCTGGTAGAACTGTTCTGTTTCCGATATTGGCGTACGGCGGTCCTTCTCTCCTGTAAACAGCAGTACAGGTGTTTCAACGTCACCCACCATAGACAGCGGTGAACGTTGCCAGTAATGCTCCAGTTCTTCCCATGGCATACCCGGGAACTGGTTAGTAATTTGACCAATTGAGCTGTCAGCCGTCAGTACTTTACTGACCCAGTTAATCACCGGGTTAGTGGCTGCCGCGGCATTAAAACGGTTAGTTAGGCCGACAGCATAGGCTGTAGCAATTCCACCGGCTGAACCACCAGCAATAAATAGGTTGTTGGAGTCAGCAATACCTTTATCAATGAGTAAATCAATGCCGCTCATGTGGTCGGCAAAGTCATAAGGTGATGAGTAGTTACCGTCCAGCAGCATGGCAAAATCTTTACCGTAAGAGGTACTGCCGCGATGGTTTACATAAAGCACTACATAGCCTTCCGCTGCGTAGCGCTGGTGCTCTGCAGCAAAGTGCGGGCCGTAAGACAGGTGAGGGCCACCATGCACTTCTAACAACAATGGATACTCTTTGCTGTCATCGTAATTCGGCGGCGTAATATACCAGCCATGAATTTCCTGGCCGTCATAGCGCGACTCGTAGCGAATTTCGTGAACTTCCCCCAGTTTACGGTGACCAAGCAGGTCTTCATTTAGCTGAGTAAACTGAACCGCCTCGCCCCCTTGCGGCTGATAACCGACATCGGCGGGGCGATATTCGGAGCCTTTGGTGTAGGCAATTGCACCGGTCTGAGAGGCAGTGAATGAGCCCATGGTATAAGGGCGGCTAACGTAAACACCGGAAACATCATCCACCCGATTCGTCAGCTCATTGCTCAAGGTGACATCAGCAACCACGGTTTTGCCCTGATCGGCGTAAGAAACCGCAAGTGAATCATTGCCTGTCCACTGTGGTGAGCTGAAAGAACGGTCGAAGTCAGCCTGTAGCTCGGCTTCCGAGCGCTCACTCCAGTCCATGATCCACAATTGTGATTTATGGTAAGGCACCGGCTCGTTAGAGCTGTGTAAGTAAGCTAAATGTTCGCCGTTTGGTGAGAACTGTGGTGATGACTCGCGACCGGGTTTATCGGTCACCTGAGTCACTTCTTTTGAATCTAAGTTAACGCTGTACAAGTCACTTTCATTTACCTGATAGGCCCAGTCTTCAGAACGGTTGCCCGAAAAAATCAAATGTTTGTCGTCGGCAGTCCAGGCCAGAGAGCCAGCGTGCCGGTATGGGCCATCGGTTAGCTGACGAGCGCTGCCACCTTCTGCAGGTACCACAAAAATTTGGGTATGCGCGGGTTCTAACACGCCACGACCATCACGCTGATAATAGGCTTCCTGAACAATAATGGGAGAGTCAGACCACTTAGCGCCTTTAGGCTTTGTTGGCTTTTTCACACTTTTAGCAAAAGGCGTAGCTTCGGCTTTAACCGACATAGTAAAAGCCAGTTGGGTGTCGTCGTTAGACCAGCTAATACTGCCCGGGCTTTCGCTTACGTGAGTGACTTTGGCGGTGCGTTGCTCTTTAATCCAGTGCACATGAATTTGGTTCTTTTCAGAACGGTTAGAGGCAAAGGCAAGGCGAGTACCGTCATTCGACCAGGCGAGGCTGCCGTAGTTAAACTGATCGTCAAAAATCGGTAAATGTTGACCGGTTTCGGTATCAATTAGCCATAATGAGCGCCGGGTACTGTCTTTCATGTCATCAAAGCTGTTGCGGATATACGCAATGTATTTGCCGTCGGGTGAAATACTGACCTGATTAGCGTATTCAAGCTGGAAAATATCGTCCGCCTGAAATGTTTCTTGTGATAAGGCTGGAACGGAAGTAAAAAGTAGCGCTAAGCTACCGGCAATGACAGATTGCTTTAACCACATTGTTATTCTCCTTTTGGGTTATGGCTTTACGTTACTCAAGCTTGCGGAGCGATGCAAAGAGTTCCGTTCAAGTTGTTGGAAAATACGGTAAACTGAAGGCCTTTTCGAAAAGCCGGACGAAAATTAAAAAGGAAACCCCATGCACTACCGCCAAACTCGCGCTGAGATTTCTTCCTCCGCTATACAGCACAACGCTAAGTGGGTACGTCGTAAAATGGCTGGTGGAAAACTTCTGGGCGTAGTGAAAGCTGACGGTTACGGACACGGCGTCGCTCCCGCGGTTAAGGCATTGGCAGAGCTGGTTGATGGCATGGCTGCGGGTTTTATGGAAGAAGCGTTAGCGGTCCGTGAAACCGGTTACAAAGGGCCCTTGGTAATATTGGAAGGGTGCTTCTCAGCGACTGAACTGAACCTGTGTTGTGAACATCAGTTGAGCCCGGTGGTGCATTGTGAACAGCAACTTGAGTACATTGAGCAGGCGCAGTTGACTAGCCCTTTGTGGGTCTGGTTAAAAGTGGACACCGGTATGCACCGGCTTGGCTGGTCTGAAGAGCAGGCACCGCAAGCATTAAAGCGCCTGCGTGCAAGCAAGAATGTCGCCGGTGTAACCTTAATGTCGCACTTAGCCAACGCCGATGCAGAGCATCGTTTAAATGCCCGTCAAAAACAGCAATTCTGCCAGTTGTCGGAAACCCTTAACGACTATCAGGCACGGAGCTTTCACAACTCAGCCGGACTTTTAAACCCAGACACTCAGTGGTCACTTCAGGACAATGACTGGGCCAGAGCCGGTTTACTGCTTTATGGTGTGAATCCGTCTACGGTGACTGAAGTGCAGGCAGAACTGAAGCCTGCAATGCGCTTAGTTGCTCCGGTTATTGCATTGCACCAGCTGGAAAAAGGCGAGTCGGTAGGTTACGGCAGTGGTTGGAGTGCCGATAAACCCAGTGTGATAGCGACAGTTGCTATGGGCTACGCTGACGGTTACCCACGGCAAGCGAAAAATGGCACACCGGCGATGATCCGCGGCAAACGAGTGGGTTTGGCCGGACGAGTCTCTATGGACATGCTGACGATTGATGTTACCGGTATTGAAAACCTGCAGTTAGGTGATGATGTCGAGCTTTGGGGAGCTAATATTGACGTGCGAGAAGTAGCCGCCTGTGCTGATACTATTTCCTGGCACTTGCTGACCGGCGTTAGCGGCCGGGTTCCCAGAGTACTTGTATAGGCTTTTCGTTCATTAGCCATACAAAAAGTATGGCATTTATTAGTATTTATCCTACAAGTTTTACATCGGCACCCCTGATCTTTGTCAACAAAAGCGTATACTTGAGACAAACCTTAATTAAGGGTGCTTGCTATGTTCGAAAGTTTTGACGCACTGTTTTTAGCGCGCTTCCAGTTCGCGTTTACCATCGCGTTTCACATTATTTTTCCTGCCTTTACCATTGGGGTTGCCAGTTACCTGGCGGTTCTCGAAGGCCTGTACCTCAAAACCCGCAACCCGGTGTACCAGCAATTGTTCCGTTACTGGGTGAAGATTTTCGCTGTGGCCTTTGGTATGGGCGTGGTCTCCGGTATTGTCATGAGCTACCAGTTCGGCACTAATTGGTCGGTATTTTCTGATAAAGTCGGTCCGGTTATCGGCCCGCTAATGGGTTACGAAGTACTCACTGCGTTCTTCCTTGAAGCCGGGTTCCTTGGCGTTATGCTGTTCGGTATGAACAAGGTGGGCGAGAAGTTACACTTCTTCGCTACCCTGATGGTCGCGGTGGGCACCGCTATTTCAGCCTTCTGGATTTTATCGGTAAACAGCTGGATGCAGACGCCCGCTGGTTACGCTATGAATGACGTAGGGCAGTTCGTGGTCACCGACTGGTTTGAGGTGGTGTTTAACCCGTCTTTCCCTTATCGGCTGGCGCACATGCTGCTGGCAGCCTATCTGACAGTGGCCTTTGTGGTCGGCGCAGTGGGTGCCTGGCATTTGCTGAAAGACAAAACCAACGCCGCCGCCCGTAAAATGTTCTCCATGGCCATGTGGATGGCACTCATTGTGGCACCCCTGCAGGTTCTTGTCGGAGACTTCCACGGACTGAATACGCAGGAGCATCAACCCTCGAAAGTCGCGGCGATGGAAGGGCACTTCCATACCGAAGCCCGGGCACCGTTGTATTTATTCGGTATGCCGAATGAAGAAACCGCGGAAGTGGACTACGCCCTGAAAGTTCCGGGTCTTGCCAGCATCATTCTGAAACACGATATAGACGCAGAAGTAACCGGTCTTGACCAGTTCCCGCGGGAAGACTGGCCGCCGGTGGCTACCGTATTCTGGGCCTTCCGGATAATGGTCGGCGTGGGCATGCTGATGGTGCTTGCCGGACTCTGGTCAGGCTTCCAGCGCCTGCGCGGCAAACTGTACGACAATAAAACCTTGCTACGTTTCAGTTTATTTATGGGGCCCATGGGCTTTGTGGCGGTCATTGCCGGCTGGATTGTCACCGAAGTGGGGCGTCAGCCCTGGGTGGTCTATGGCCTGTTGCGCACCGCCGATGCGGCATCGCCGATTGATAAAGCCGGAGTGGCAGGCAGCCTGATAGCCTTTATTGTGGTGTATTTCCTCGTTTTTGGTGCGGGCACTTTTTACATTCTGCGCAAAATGGCGGGGAACCCTGAACAGGTTGCTATTCCCGACTACGCGAAGCATAAGCCCACTATGGCCGCTGAGCGCATTTACGATGAGGAGGTGTAAGCTATGGATTACGCACTGATTTGGGCAATATTAATTTCGGTCGCCGTATTTGCTTACGTCGCACTCGATGGCTTTGACTTAGGGATAGCGCTGCTGTTTCCCTGGTTCAAAAAAGAAGAAGACCGTGACGTGATGATGAACACCGTGGCGCCGGTCTGGGACGGTAACGAAACCTGGCTGGTGCTGGGCGGCGGCGGTCTGCTGGCGGTGTTCCCACTGGCTTACTCGGTGCTGATGCCGGCGCTTTATATGCCTGTTATTGCTATGCTGCTGGGGCTTATTTTCCGCGGCGTGGCTTTTGAGTACCGCTTTAAAACCAAACGCGCCAAAGGCATCTGGGACTTATCCTTTATTACCGGCTCGCTGATAGCGGCCATGAGTCAGGGCATTATGCTGGGCGCTATGCTGCAGGGCATTCAGGTAACCGGACGGGAATACTCCGGCGGCTGGTTCGACTGGCTGACACCCTTTACTCTTTTCTGCGGCGTGGCGGTGGTTATCGGCTACATGATGCTGGGCGCGACCTGGCTGGTGATGAAAACCAGCGGTGACCTGCAGCGTCAAAGCTACCGTGCCGGCTGGTACACCACGATATTGCTGGTGGCCTGTATTGCCTTTGTGAGCCTTTACTTACCTTATGTCGATATGTTCATTGCCGAGCGCTGGTTCACTTACCCGGCTTCCGTTGGTCTATGGGCTTTGCCAATACTGCTGGCGGTGATGACCATTGGTTTACTGCGTTCGCTGCATAGAAAACAGGAAGGGCGCCCCTACCTATGGGGTTTGGGCATGTTCCTGCTGGCTTACACCGGCTTCGCGGTCAGCATATTCCCGTATCTGGTACCCCGCAGCATTACCTTGTGGGAAGCCGCTGCACCGGACAACAGCCTGAAGTTCTTACTCGTGGGTGCTGTGTTCCTGTTGCCGATGATCTTCGCTTACACCGGTTATACCTACTGGGTGTTTCGCGGCAAAGTTGACCCTGACAGCGGATACCACGACTGATGAAGCCTGTACTTAAAAAATGGCTGTGGTTTGTGGGGTTATGGTGCCTGGGCGTACTGGCGGTCACCTTAGTGGGTGGCCTGATCCGCTGGGCTTTACTCTAAGCTTGCGCTAGGCTAAAGGCAGACTTGACGCCGGAGGCAACCAAAATGAAATTGACTCACCTTCTGGCCGCATCCGTTGCGGCCTTATTTTTATCTGCTTGTAACAATGCAGAGCCCCAGAGTAATGATACTCGCAGTGCAGATTACGTGATTAAAAACGTGACCCTTGTTGATTGGCTTAAGGGTGAACCCAATGTCAGTGAGCAGCAGACGTTGGTGGTTAATGACGGATACATCAGCGGTGTGTTTGAGAACGCTGAAGCCCCGGCTTTTGACGATAACACGCAGGTCATTGATGCCGAAGGGCAATACGTTTTACCAGGCATGGCAGAAATGCACGGCCATGTGCCGCCGGCAACAGATTTTGGTGACTTCCCCAAACGTTACGCAGACGATATGTTGTTTTTGTACATTGCCAATGGTGTAACAACGGTGCGTGGCATGCTGGGGTATCCGCACCAGTTGCAGCTTAAGTCCGATATTGAATCGGGTAAGCGGCAGGGTCCAACGTTATACTTGGCCGGCCCCAGCTTCAGTGGCAATACCATTGAGTCGGTTGAGCAGGTGACGAAGCGGGTCATTGCACAACGCGATGAAGGGTGGGACTTACTTAAAGTGCACCCGGGGTTAACCCTTGAAGAGTATGAGGCCATGGCTAGTACGGCTCGCCAGGCGGGTATGGATTTTGCCGGACATGTGCCTGCAGATGTCGGATTAAAACGCGCCATGGAAGCAGGCCAGAGAACCATTGACCACCTGAACGGTTACCTCGCTTACGTTGATGCTATGAACAGAGAAATAACGCAGGACGAGCTCGATTTGCTGGTTTCTATGACGCTGGAACAAGACGTTGCGGTTGTGCCCACCCAGGCCTTATGGAAAACCCTGATAGGTGCGGCTGATCCAGACAAGCTGAAAGACTATCCGGAAATTCAGTTGGTACCAGAGGCGGTTCGCGAAGGCTGGCTAAACTATTACGATAACCCCAGCAGTTACTTCAATCAGGAACAGGCACAAGTGCAGCAGGAAAATCGGCAAAAGCTATTGCACGCCCTGCACGAAGGCGGCGCTGAAATCATTTTTGGAACCGATGCGCCACAGTTGTTCAGTGTTCCGGGTTACTCCATACACCACGAAATACAGCTGATGTCAGAAGCCGGTATACCTATGGCTGATATTTTGCGTTCTGCCACAGTAGCGGCCGGCGACTACTTTGCCGAACAGGATACCTTTGGACGCATTGCTCCCGGACACCGGGCTGACTTTATTTTGTTAAAGGATAACCCTCTGAAGAACCCAGATACTCTGCGAGAGAACCAAGGGGTTATGGTGCGCGGGCAGTGGTTAAGCCGTGAAGCTATTGATAAGAAGGTTGAGGAAATTCGGGCGGCTTACGCGCAGTAGACAGAAATAAAGGCACCCATTGGCGGGTGCCTTTTAATGAGAGACCTGGTGTTGCTTATTGTTCTAACTGATGAACCCACTCAGTTAACAAGCGCACACCAAAGCCGGTTGGTCCTGCCGGATGAATACCGGTATCAGAACTGACCATAGCGTCAGCGGCCATATCGATATGGATCCACGGGGTGTCGCCAGCAAAGTGCTTAAGAAACGCTGCGCCCGCCTGTGTGCCCGGAGAACCAATGTTACGAATATCGGCCAGCGGGCTGTCTATAATGCCATCATAGCCTTCTAAAGGCAGCTCCCAGACTTTTTCACCAGTGACATTACCGGCTTCAATGATCGTGCTACGTAAGTCGTCCTCAGATGCAAACAACGCTGCATAACCTGTACCCAGAGCGCCAACTTTCGAACCGGTTAAGGTCGCAATATTGGCAATGGCACGAGGCTTGAATTTGTCGTTGGCATACCAGTTGGCGTCACCAAGAATCAGTCGACCTTCTGCGTCAGTGTTAGCTATTTCTACCAAAGTACCGTCACCGGCTTTAACGACGTCTCCGGGCAGAGTTGCTGTGCCTGAAATTAGGTTGTGCGACAGTGGTGCTACAGCAACCACATTTACCGGTGCTTCTTGTGCCGCTAATGCCATAACAGCCCCAATGACCGCGCCTGCGCCAGCTTTGTCGGTCTGCATGCGTAAAATAGAAGACGAGCTGGTTTTTAAGTTATAACCACCGGTGTCAAAGGTATTACCTTTGCCGACCAATGCGATTGGGTCAGCGTTACTGCCCTTATAGTGTGCGGCCAGCAGGTAAGAGCCGTGTTGGCTGCCTTTACTAACGCCATGAAGCAGGCCCATGTCCATTTCTTCAACTTGTTCTGGCGTGACAATTGTCAGTTCGATATCCATATCGTTCATGGCTTCCTGAGCTAATTTCACAATGGCTTCAGGGTAGCCGTCGCTGCCGGGCAGAGCGGTAATGTCGCGGGCAACAAATACGCCTTCAGCAATTGCGCGAGAGGCCAGATACTTTTTTTCTGCCATATCAGGGCTGTTCACTAACCAGTGGTACGCAGTTTGCGGGCGTTCTTTAGGTTCAGACTGATAACGGTCAAAGCGGTAGTTACGCAAGTCGATACCGTGGGCAATGTGCGAACTCAATTCGGCAGCAATGCCTGGATTACCAATTAGGCGTGTGTCAAAAACCACGTTCTCTAGCTCAGGCTTTAAAGCGGCAGCAATAGAGGCGCCTAGCTTCTCGGCTTCAAAACGGGACAGTTCAGACGGATTACCGACGCCAGCCAGAAGCAGGTGATTGGCTTTGGTGCCTTCAGGCGCAATAACTGTGGTTAACTGCGATGCCTCGCCTTTAAATTCTTCAATTTCCGCAGCGCGGCTAACGGCGTTTACATCAGAGCCTGACCATTCCGGTAGCTCAACTGCAGCACCTTCCGGCACAAAAATAACGCGCGTTTTGGTGTTTTTGTTTTCATCTGAGAAGCTCGTTGACGTATCTAAGTAGTCACTGGCCACTGTGGGCAGCGACAAAACTGAAGAGACGGTCAACGCACTCATAATTTGTTTTAACGACATAGTGTTTTCCTTGAATTAGATTTTCTTGAGTTATCTGCAGTTACTATAAAACCATAACCCACTGACAGGCAAAGCGATTAAGGCCAAACCCGATAAAAGCACGATGAATCAGGTAGTGGCGTTAAGAACACGTTTACCGAAAAGTGAAATTCAAAATACTTGTGGTAGTCTTTACAAAAAATAAAAAGGAATTGCCATGAAAAACCTAACTAAAGTTCTGTTTTTAAGTCTTGCCGCAAGTACCTTACTGGCTTGCTCAGAACAAGCGTCCGCAGATAAAAAAGACGGTATATCTCTAGAGAAGAAAATTCGTCAAACCGCGGAACAATCGCTGGAAGCTTTTAATATTCCGGGTTTGGCTGTTGTTGCGGTTAAAGACGGCGAAGTGATTTTAGCCGAGGGCTTCGGCGTTCGGGATATCGAGTCGCAGCAACCGGTTACGTCAACAACTCTGTTTGGTATAGCATCGCATACCAAGGCTTTTACTGCTGCGGCTATGGCCACCTTAGTTGAGCAGGGAAAAGTGGAATGGGACGATAAAGTCGTTGAGCATTTGCCGGGCTTTAAATTGGCTGACCCTTATATTACCCGAGAGCTAACTATTCGTGACTTGTTGAGTCACCGCTCTGGTCTTGGGTTGGGTGCCGGCGACTTGATGATTTGGCCGAACACCGACAAAACCACCGACGAGGTGATTGCCGGCTTAGCCAATGTGCCCATTGAGCATGGCTTTCGTGAGCGTTTTGACTACAACAACCTGATGTTCGTCACGGCGGGCGAAGTGATCAGCGAAGTTACGAATATGCCTTACCAGCAGTATGTGGAACAAACGTTGTTTGAACCTATGCAGATGGATGAGAGCACTATCGGCTTTTCGCGCATTGATGAGGGTTACAACAATGTGGCGGTAGGTACCATTGAAGTGGATGGTGAACTGCATCGTTTTCCGCTCGACTTTCTTGAGGACTTTTCGGCGGCTGGCGCAACAGCGGCAAGCGCAGATGACATGAGCCGTTGGTTGCTGACCCTGCTGAATGAAGGCAAGACACCCACAGGAGAGCGTTTGTTTACCGAAGCGTCGTTGCATAACATGTGGCAACTGACCACGCCATTGCCGGTATCAGGCGATGCGGCAGAGCAGGGCACCTATTTCAGAGGTTATGGTTTAGGTTGGTTCGTGAAAGATTATTACGGCGTTAAGCATGTGTCTCATAGTGGCGGTATTCTGGGAATGTTGTCCTTTACAACGGTCATCCCTGAGGAAGAGTTCGCCATTACGGTTATGAGTAACCAGCAGGCGTTCGGTGCCTTAACCGCTATAGTGCAAGAGTCTCTGGAAGAAATTCTGGGTGTGCCTGATCAGGACTGGGTGGCAAAGGAAAGCAAAAAATATCATGAGTTCATTCAGAAAAAGGCCGATTTTAAGGTAGAAGCAGTTGATGATCCGCAGCCTGCGTTGGCGTTGTCTACATACTCGGGAACTTATAAAGATGACTGGTATGGTGATGTCGTTATTTCTGAGCAGGGTGACGCTCTGCGTATAGATTTCACCCATACCAATATGCTGAAAGGTTCGCTGGAGCATTACAACGGCAATACCTTTATTGTGCGCTGGGACGAGCCGCTATTAGAAGCGGATGCCTTTATTGAATTCGATGTGAGTCAGAGCAATCAGGTAGAAGCCGCAACCATGGATGCCGTAGCCGATTTTACCGACTTTAGTTTTGATTTTCATAATCTAAAACTGGAAAAGCAATAGTCGGATAAATGTCGAATAACCGACAGGCAGCCAGAACTTTCTGGCTGCCTGTCTTCAGAAGCTTCAACCCTTACTCAATTCGTCATCAAGTTTCGTTGCTCGCTTGAAAGCGGGGCGCTTCTCAATGCGTTCAACATAACGTTTGAATGAGTCGCGCTCCTCCAGCGTTTTGAACTGCATGCCCCAGCTAATATGACTACCAACGTATACATCTGCCGCGGTAAACTGCTCGCCACAAATGTAAGGTCCTTTAGAAACGGCTAATTCAAGAGCTTTCAGAACATCGTCGTGACTACCAGAGCCAACCATTTGCAGGTTATCTTCAAGGTTCCAGCCACAGGCTTTGGCGCTGTTGGCCATTTCCACCGGGCCGGCCGCAAAGAATAACCAACGGTAGTAAGTTCCCCGTTCCGGGCTGTCCAGCGGTGGGGCTAAGTTTTTTTCCGGAAACTGATCGGCAAGGTAGGCACAAATCGCCGCGGTTTCCGTAACAACCAAATCGCCGTGTTGTATTGCCGGAACCTTCCCTAACGGATTAACTTTCAGATACTCGGGTGTTTTCATCTCGCCATTGTAGTTAAGTACTTTGACCGTATACGGCTCGCCAACCTCTTCCAGCATACGGCGAACAACGCGTGCTCGAGACTCAGGGTTAGTATAGAAAACGATTTCTTTGTTGTTTTTAGACATATTTTCTTTCATAGCTTAGCTCCTTTTTATTATGGGTTTTATTTCTGATAAGAACTATATTGGCTATATAGGTCATAATTAGGCCTATATAAAAATATTTATCTAAATTTATTTTCATCGCCTTTTATCAGGAAAATTATGACCGGCCCAACAACACGAGTACTCGCCTTACTGGAGTTATTGCAGTCCCACAAGCGCTTGAACGGTACTGAAATTGCAGAAATGCTAGGCGTGGATAAACGCACAGTCAGGCGCTATATCAGTGCGCTTGAGGAGTTGGGTATTCCGGTTACCACAGAGCATGGCCCACATGGAGGCTATATGCTGGTTGCCGGTTTTAAGTTGCCGCCGATGATGTTTACTCATGAAGAAACGCTGGCGCTTTCGCTAGGCTTGTTGGCAGCGAAAACTCTTCAACTAACCGATGCATCGCCGGCGTTGACCAGCGTTCAGGCGAAACTTGAGCGCGTTATGCCAGAGCATATTCAGGCAAGAGCTCGTTCCATTACTCAGCATACAAACCTGTTATTGCCCGACTCTGGGCTGCCGCAGGAGCAGTCGTTATTAATGCCGTTAATGGAAGCCATAGAGAGCCAGCGGCGGGTACAAGTTGTGTATGTGGGCAAAGCTGAGCCCGGGCAGCAGCGCGAGCTAGATCCATACGGTATGTTCTATAGGCCAGGGCACTGGTATATAGGCGGATTCTGCCATTTGCGCCGAGCGCTCCGTACCTTTCGATTAGACCGTTTAGCCGAAGTGACATTACTTAAAGCGACCTTTGAAAGGCCTTTAAACTACAACGCCGCCGAACAGTTCAAACAAAGCCTGTGTGCTATGCCAGGCAACCTGAAGGTGCGAGTTTTATTACATACCGACCTGGACACAGCGACCCGCGAGCTAGGCACAAGCGCCAGTATTTTAACCCAGGAAGACAACGCGATATTTATTGAAACCGTGGTAGACAGCACAGATTGGTTTGCCTGGTGGCTGGTTCGCTTACCTTTCGACTTCACCATTATAAGCCCCGACAGCTTGAAACAAGCCTTGCGGCGACGCGCCGAGCAGCTTATGGGTTATTGTTAGTGGTACATGCGCGGTTTGCAGCACTGGACATTGCAGCGGATATTCCCTAAAATCCACGCCTGCTCTGAAGACTCCTAACTACGCGCCCGTAGCTCAGCTGGATAGAGCGCCGCCCTCCGGAGGCGGAGGTCACAGGTTCGACTCCTGTCGGGCGCGCCATCTTTTGAAGTTCTCGCATTGATAGTAACTACTAACTAAATTTCTCTTGTGTCCAAACTGGTGATCTTAGGGGTGCGGCATAGTTATTTTGATCTCTACCTCCTCCTTTTTTATATCAAGCAAAAAGGCCCTATTCTCAAAAGCAGTAACTTCGTTAGTCATCTACAGTAAAATTTTTCTACGATGTCTTTTTTTGTCGTATTTATGAATTAACTGCCAAAGTCATTTCCCGTACATTGGGCCTGTGGAGGAGAGCAATGACAGTTCATCAAGTATTTTTTATCGCAAATGGTTTCCAGGCATTGGACTTATTCGGTCCGCTGGATGCTTTTATGGAAACAAACTCGTTTGTACCTAACGCATATAAAGCCAGCTTATTGGGCTTACAAAAAGGTACGGTGAAAACTGTTTATGGGCAGCAGATGGAAGCTGATTTGTGCTTAGATGACGAGTTTGAACTAGACGACCTGGTCATTTGCGGTGGGAACGGTATGCGTACGCTTTCTTTAAGCGTAAAGCAGCTTGAACAACTGCGTAAAATCGCCAGTAAAGCAAAGCGAGTGTTCAGTATTTGTACCGGTGCGTTTATCCTTGCGCAGCTGTTTCCAGAGCGGACTCTTACGATGACTTCTCATTGGCGGCACTGCAACGACTTGGCGCGTCGCAACCCCGAAATTGATATCCAAAGTGAGCCCCTTTTTGTGAATAGCGGCCACGTGTGGTCGTCGGCAGGAGTACTGTCCGGGGTTGATTTAGCGCTTGCTATCATTCGCCAAGACCATGGTAATGCAATCGCCGCTAAGGTAGCAAAAGAGTTGGTCGTATATGTCCAGCGTGCAGGGTCGCAGAACCAATATTCCGACATGTTACAGCTGCAATCGGGCGAGAGTCTCAAGCTCTCTCCTCTTCTTGACTGGCTCGCTAAAAATGTAGACAGGCCGATAAGAGTTAGTGATATGGCAAGCTTTATTAATCTTAGCGAGAGGCAGATTACTCGTATTTTCAAAGAACACCTGAACTGCACGCCAAGCTCTTTTTTTAAAAAGCTAAAGCTTAACTACGCTCGGGATTTGTTGGGCAATGAAAACATCAGTGTAGAGCAGGTCGCTTACCGTATTGGCTTTAACAGCTACGATAGTTTCCGTAGGGCATTTTATCGACAGTTCTCTGTTTCACCATCAACTTTCACAAAAGGAATTCACTCGTGAAGAAATTACTCAACCTGATGTGCCTATTTGCGATTTTGTGCTCTCAGGCTGTTGCATTGCCCAAGCATCAAGTGACGGAATGGGAAGAAGATATTGATTTTTACGTTGAGCAGGTGAAAACCAAACACATTAAGCCATTCCATACGCTATCTGAAAAAGAATTTGATCTGCGGATTGCAACATTAAAGGCAGAACTCGACACCCTTTCCGAAGTTCAAATAGAAACTAGGTTAATGGGTCTAACATCTTCGCTAAGTGACGGGCATAGTAATTATTTCATGATGTCAGGCCCTCACCGTCATTTCCCTTTGCGGTTTAAGTACTTTGGCGATGAGCTGCGGATAATTGCGGCAGCTGAAGATTATGAGCATCTACTGGGCAGTGAGCTGGTTAGCATCAATGGCGTGCCGACATCAGGCTTGTACAAGCGACTCAAACACTATCTTGCCGGAGTAGATAATGAATTTAGTGAAAAAGTCAGTTTTGAATTTCATCTGACCTTAGCTAAGCTTTTGACTGGTTTGGGAATTGTAGCCGATGGGGAGGAAGCTGAGTTTGTCACTAGAAGCGGTAGCTCACTTTCGACGCATTATATGGAGCCAATTTCGATGGAATTATTTGGCCAAATAGAACCTCCTTATCAAGCACGTAAACCCGCTTTGGCCATGAAGGACATAGCTATGCCGGGGATACAGCTCGATATAGTCAATGAAACCACCGCATATTTTCGCTTTCGGCGCTATCCTGACTTAGAGGATGTGCTTGATAATTGTGCTGCCCTGCAGTCAAAGCTTGAATCCAGCAATGCTCGGCACCTGATCATTGATTTCCGTGGTAACGGTGGTGGTAATTTTTACACGGGACTCGCTTTTTCATCTTGCCTGTTGCCACTGAAGCAATTTGACTGGCTTACTGGCGCTATTCTGCTGACAGATGGACACACTTTTTCAGCAGCTATGAGCAATGTTGTGCAATTTAAACAACTTTTTAATGCAACGATAATAGGTGAACCTACCGGCGGAGACCCAAACACTTTTTCTGAAAGTTACCGTTTTGAATTACCTAATTCTAAACGGAAGCTGAGCCTGTCAATTCGCTACTATCCCTTTTTAGAAAAGCCAACGGACGCGGTGTATCCTGAGGAGTTGGTTACCCAGTCCTGGGCAGAGTATGAAGAAGGCTTAGATATAGTTTTAATGAGGGCGTTGGAACATTTTTAGTTACCGATATAGTGAGTAAAACTGTAATACCCCGGGCACCATTGACACTCTGACGCCTCAAAATCAGTCCCTGTTGAATAACTTCGGCATAAGTTTTACTCTCTCAATTCCCAACGGCCTGAATTACTTACCACCCTATGGACAATTCTATACTGCTGACCCCTCTGCTGGTTGTGGACTTATTCAGTCGCTTTGCCGCTGTAGGCGTGCTATTCAGTTTGCTGCTGAACATCTGTCATCGTGCCGAGCCAAAAATAGCCTTGAGTTATGGGTTTCTGGTAGTTTGTTGTATCGCTTATCTGCTACTCACCGCACCGATAGCTAATCACCACTATGGCTGGCTGCGTCCTCCGCTGCTATTGCTCACAGATCTCACCCCGCTGGTGTTGCTGAACCTTTACTGGTTGCATACTAGAAGCAAATTAATTCTGTCCGCTGTGCCACGGTTGGTACAGCTGTTCGTCATTGTGTGGCTGCTATGGGTGAGTTACTTCTTCTTGTTTGAGGTTGGCAGGGGAATCTATCACGACCTGCATCACGTGTTGGGCTTGTCGATACTGGTATACACTCTTATCGATGCAATTAGAGGCTTTGAAGATGATCTAGTTGAAAGGCGCCGGAGACTTAGGTTGATTATGATCACCGCCATCAGCTTTTATATGGTGATCTTAACGCTGGTTGAGTTGAGTCAGTCGAACTTGAAGGATTACTGGCTTTTCAGTCTTGGCAATGCAATTACGGCGTTGCTGGTGAGTATTTATTTTACCTGGGGATATATCCAGACCTCAAAAGGCGTATCAACGAAGTCGCCGTCTGCGCCGAACAATTCTAGTGCAGCGCAGGAAGCTACTCATATTGAGGATAACCCCCTAGTTACAGTGCTTTCTGAAACCATGAACCGTGGTTTTTACACTCAGAATGGTTTGTCCATAAATCAGTTGGCAAGTGAATTGAAGGTACCGGCGCATCAGATGCGCAAGATAATCAATTCTGAAATGGGTTTTGATAACTTCACTCAGTTCGTGAATAGCTATCGCATACCGGCCGTACGTGAAGCTTTGTCGGATCCAAACCGTGCCAGAGAATCCATACTTACCATTGCGTTGGAAGCTGGGTTTAATTCTATTGCGCCTTTTAACCGCGCCTTCAAACAACAAATGAGCATGACTCCCCGTGAATATCGTGATCGATTTCAAAAATGATCATAAGTTTTCAGTATCAATAAGACATGAGCTTCTGATCTGTCTAGTTTCCTGAACCATCGTCAATTGAATGTTCAGGAGCATGCAATGCGCAAACTTGCCTTATTCACTGTTATTCTTATCGCTAGCTACATAATGTTCGCACCCGTTTATCAGTTTTATGCTCACCGGGGAGAGGCTCCAATGCCGCCGTGGGGCTATGTGACAATTCCAGTGGAAAGCCCCAGCTTTTCCGAGGTAGAAGATGACCGATACATACAAGCCGCAGAGAACGCGACAGACATACTCAAAGCGAATCGACAGAATATCAATAGTCCGGGGATTTCAGCGGCGGTTGCTATAGAAGGTAAGCTGGTTTGGGCGGGAGGCGCAGGCTGGGCCGATATAGAGGCTGACAAGCCGGTTAGCAAACAAACGCAGTTTCGTATCGGCAGTACCTCAAAAGCCCTTACGTCGACATTGTTGGCGCGTCTGGTGCAGGAAAATAATCTGGGTTTAGACACGCCTTTGGGCTCCTTCGATGTGGGCAACCTGAATCCGAACTGGAAAACGATTACTGCGCGGCAACTGGCCTCGCATATGGCGGGACTTCCCCATTACGGTGACAGTACGGAATGGACAGGACTCTACCGGTTTATGACTCTCAACACCCGTTATGAGGATGTACTGGATGCCGTCCATTTATTTGACGACAGCGAGCTGTTATTTGCTCCTGGCGAAGACTTCAGTTATTCCAGCTTAGGCACAGTGTTACTCAGCGCAGTAATACAGGAAGCCGGTAACGCCCCTTATCAGAAATTGATGCAAACCGAAGTATTTACGCCCCTCGGCATGGAGCAAACTTATCCCGAGCCGCCGATAAGTGAAACCACGGCAGATATGGCTCGCTTTTACTGGCGAAGTGACGAGTCGAAGCCTATTGTCAGACCATGGCGGAATGTGGATCTGAGTCATCGCCTAGCCGGAGGTGGTTTTATTTCAACGCCTTCAGATTTGGTTAAGTTAGGGATGGGATTTATCGATAATGGATTTATTTCGGCGGACGTTCGAAAGCAATTCTGGACAGTACAGACGCTCAACAACGGAGAAGAGAATGAGCAGCACTATGCCATTGGCTGGCGCGTGCCCGCATACGATTACGGTGAGGGTATCGGGGAATTGATGATTGCCAATCATGGTGGCGTGTCCCGAGGCTCACAAAGCTGGTTGATGGTTATCCCTCAATACAACATGGCAGTAGCGGTCAATATTAACGCCAAGACAGAGAACTTTTGGGATTTCGGCAGCGTTTCTACGGAACTTGCCCGGACTTTTATAAAGGCTCAGCAACAATTTCAGCCGAAATAAACTGGTATTTTCTCTGAATAGATTAGGCAGTCACGCTGGTATTCTGCATTGACTGCCTTTGCTCCTCATTCTTTACCAAATTTTCCGGCTATCCGCCCTGTTTACTAATTTACTTATTAAGTAAGCAACTAAGAAAAAAGCAGATGTCGCAAAAATGTCTGGATGTATAATCCAGGTTACCAGTCCTAGCAACACGCTTAAGTACTCGACCCAAACGAGCTTATTTCTTCTATTGACGCCAAACAAACTTAATTTGAACCAGACCGGTTGTTGCTTCCAGTATTTAGATTCTTTATCAATCACAGTAATTTCCTCTGTTAGCTTCGACACATCGATTTCGAACACAGAGGCCAGTGATTTAAGAGATTCCATACTTGCTTTATTACCGCTTTCTATACGTTGAATTGTTCTTACACTCAAGCCTGACATTATCGCTAATTGCTCTTGAGACCAATTCTTACGCTCTCGCAATTTTTTAATCATTTAAATTCTCCTGGTATCTGTATTCAGGCTCAATGATGAAGCAACAACGTCGGTGTCGGTCACGAAATATACACGACAGACGGACGACACTAACTGTAGTGGCCAAGAGAAGCTAACCACAGGTTTACGGTCTTCCTGTCCCTTTAGTTTGACTAATGCATTATTCACGTCGATAATTAACGTGTATAAATTATATTGTAAACCAAAAGAGCATCACATGTTAAATCATGAAGCAGGCAAAACGCTAAAGCAAAAACTTCCTCTCGGTATGATAGCAACGAAGCGTTGGCTACAAGAGCAGGGCTTGAGTTTGCACTATATCGACAACTCCGTCCGACGAGGAGCCTTAATCGTTGCTACGCCCGGGGTCTATTATCGCGAAGAAGCTTACCCAACCTGGCAAGGTGTTGTGGTTTCACTGCAGCGAATGGCGACGTTCCCGGTCAATGTGGGTGGCCTGACCGCTCTAGAGTTAAATGGTGTAAGCCATTACGTAAATCAAAGTGGAAAACCTACGATTGGTCTATATTGTCCTGAGAAGCTGCCTGCATGGGTTGATAAAACTGGTGTGGAAGCTACTTTCGAATGGCACGGAACGAAGCGATTGTGGCCAGAATCATTAATGTGCGACCAACGCGTTCTCCGTCATTATGGATGGTCAAAAGGTCTGCCGGAAATAACGTATTCGTGTGTTGAAAAAGCCTATCTGGAAGTGCTCAACGAGGTGCCTAAGCACGTCAGTTTCGAGCATGCTGACGCGCTTCTTCAGGGGTTACATAACTTGTCACCTCGTAAGTTGGATACGCTGTTAAAAGGCTGCCTTAATGTAAAAGTGAAACGGTTATTTTTTTGGTTAGCGGAGCGTAATCAACAGCCTTGGTTTAAATACTTGAGGCCAGAGGAATACGATTTAGGGTCAGGTAAGAGAGTCGTAGCGGTAGATGGGCGTCTGGAAAGCAAATGGCAAATCACGGTACCCAAGGAGATGTAAATTATCATGGATACTGGAGCAAATAGGTAAGAAGCTCACAGCCGAAATTCAGAATGTGACTGTCATACGCTCATTTGAAGTTAAAGAGGAGAGGGCGTTTCTTTTGACGTTTAAATCACGCTAACCGGATTGGTCATTACTCGGGCTTGATGGTATTGATCGGCTACCGGCGGTTAGCTGGAAGCTGAAAAAACTTGGAAAACTTTCGTTGACCTTAGATCCGATTTTGGATAGCTAAGTACGGGGAAGTTTTCATGTGTAAGATGAATAGAGTATCTATTTTATACGCGAATGCGTATAAATGTAAAGTTATACGCACTCGCGTATATATCTTGACTTATACGGAGTTGCGTATAATACTGGTTTCATACGAATTTGCGTATAAGAGAGGATGTAATGAAAATTACTGATCCCAAAGCATTATCGATCTACCTACGGGATGAACGAAGACATCGCGGCCTGAGTCAAGCTAAGGTTGGTGATTTAGTCGGACTTAGGCAGGGGACGGTCTCTAAGTTTGAATCAATGCCAGAGAAAATGCAGCTCGATACGTTGTTTCGCTTGCTGTCCGCTTTAGAGCTCGAGCTGGCAGTGAAACCTAAAGGCACCGTTCTGAAGAAGAACGTTGATTCGTCAACGCCTGGTGATGAATGGACTGAGGAGTGGTAATGAATACGCTCGACGTCTATATGAACGGCTACCGCGTAGGTCACCTGAGTCGAAATGATTCCGGCGCTCACACATTTCGTTATGATGAGATGTGGATTGATAAAGAGGGTGCACGGCCAATCTCTTTGTCTATGCCCTTACGCCATGACGCTTATTCAGGGCGCGAGGTTATTAACTTTTTTGATAACCTGCTGCCTGACAATGAGGAAGTTAGAGACCGGATTGTTGCCCGTTATCAAGCCGACTCCGATCAAGCATTTGATCTACTGGCGGCTATTGGGAAAGATAGTGTTGGTGCATTGCAGTTCGTCCCGGCAGGAGAAAAACCAGGGAATATTCGTGAACTGCGTTATGAAAAACTCACCGAAGAGAAGTTAGAACGTGTTTTAAAAGGCTACCAGTCCAAGGCACCTTTGGGCATGCTTCGGGAGTTGGATGATTTTAGAATATCAATTGCTGGGGCTCAGGAAAAAACAGCCCTGTTAAAAATAGATGGTGCATGGTGTATTCCAAATGGAAACACGCCGACTACTCATATCGTTAAACTTCCGATTGGTAAGATTCAAAGCCACGATCACACAATCGATTTAAGTGACAGCGTCGAAAATGAAATGCTCTGCTTAAAAATTGCACGAGCATTCGGTTTTGAAGCACCGGATTGTGAGGTAATTATCACACCAAATGTTAAAGCCCTCGCCATTGAGCGTTTTGATCGCACATATTCAAGTGATCACTCCTGGTTAATGCGACTCCCTCAAGAAGACTATTGCCAGGTGCTTGGCCTACCATCTGCACGAAAGTACGAATCGGATAATGGGCCATCGATTGCCAGTATTATGAAGCATCTTCAGGGGTCTGCTGAATCTACGTATGACCGTGAGGTTTTTATGGGGGCACAGGTTCTTTTCTTTCTATTAGGCGCGACTGATGGGCACGCAAAGAATTTCTCTGTACATATTGAGCCTTATGGGGCTTTCCGTTTAACGCCTTTGTACGACATTATTTCTGCTTATACTGCTGTGGGTGGAACAGGCCTCAATATTCGCGACTTGAAACTTGCGATGAGCTTGCGGGGGACGGGGGGTAAAAAGTGGAACATCTATCAAATTTTTAAGCGTCATTTTTTAAACGCGGCGAAAGAAGCTGAATTCAGTCCGACCAGAATGAGTGAAATTATCACTGGCCTTTGTGATCAGGTTGATGATGTTATTGAACGAGTAAAAGACGATTTACCCAATGATTTCCCGACAAGGGTTTCGACACCAATCTTTGATGGCATGCAAGAGCGTAAACGCCGACTACTCATCGAATTGTAGTGGTCACTGACCACGAGTTTAGCGGATACTTTCTGGGCGCTACTTTTTGACTTTTAGCCTAAATTTGTTGATATAAGCTATTGATGGTCCCCAAGATCTCTACGATTTTCCTAAGTAAGGCGTAAGGAACTGAGCCACCATTTCAGCACACAGGCCGACCTCAACTTTTATGCCTCCCGCTCTCAGTATTTCTGCTCCTTTACCATTGTTTCTTACGTCCGGGTCAAGCATGGCTATAACCACATGTTTTATACCCGAAGCGAGAAGCGTGCTCGCGCACGCAGCGGTTCTTCCGACAAAAGAACAAGGCTCGAGCGTAACGTAGGCAGTCACCTCGTTGAGGTCACCTGAATGAGCATTTAAAGCCTCTACTTCGGCATGACTTCCGCCAATGGCCTGCGTAAAGCCTTTGGATACTATCTGGTCATTTTTAACCAGTACACATCCGACAGGAGGGTTCGGTTCACAGTGGGGAAGCGCTTGTTTGGAAATTTTCAAAGCTTCCAGCATGAATTTTTCAGACATTTGAAACCTTCAAATTCAGTTTAAAAGACCGCTTTACTTAAGAGTTCCGTCATTAACAGCGGCCTCAAGTTTACCGCGCATGACAGACCAAAGCTCTTTGCTGCCGCTCTCAATCCGTTGGTTTACGGAAAACACCTTATCTTTCGTAATTCCATGTGCCTTCCAGCTGTGCCCGTCACCATGAATATTATGAAGCAGGGGTGGTACCCTATCTATCGCTTTTGCAAACCGGGCGTCTGGAGTTTCACCCGCTTCGAATTCATACCATAACCCCATGAACTCATGTTCCATGCCATCGGGCAAAATGCTCAGAATTCGTTTAATACCGGCTGCTTCCTCGCCTTTTAACTCGTTCGTTTCGCTGGCATAGATAATGGTGTCACCAGCGTCTATTTCACCAAGGTCGTGAATAAGGAGCATCTTGATAACGCGCTCGATATTTACCGGCTCATTGGCAAAATCTTTTAGCATCAAAGCGGAGAGACAAACGTGCCAACTGTGCTCCGCTGAGTTTTCGTAGCGTTCAAATCCCACAGGTTTCGTTTTGCGCTGCACGCCTTTTAGTTTTTCTATCTCAATTATGAAATTTAGGATTTCTTCTATTTTTTTCATTTTGTCACCTAATTGCCTTATGGTGCATGATAGCACCTCTAATTAGGTGACAAAATTAGTTAGCCACCGCACTTTGACTGCGATAGGTGTGAATTGCTTAGCTCTACTCACCGTAATGCCAATACGGTGGCGAGCCAAAAACTTCCACGAAGTAGTCAATTACTGCTCTTACATTGAGCGGTGGGTGCCGGGAGTCAGGATAAATAGCTGCAATGTATTGCGGTGTTGTTCTTATGGCTGTAGGGCGGTCTTTAAGTAGTTTCACTAGTCTGCCATTTTTCAGGTAGTCGCCAATTAGCCAGTCCGGGAAAAGCACAATACCTGTACTATTTAATGCAGAGGTGAGCAGAGTATCTGCGTTATTAGAAGCTAAAATAGGGGTGATTGCCTGTTGGTGCCAGTTGCCATCCGGTTCTTTGAAAAGCCAGCGGTTTGGTCCTGATGTTCCGCTATAGACCAAACAATTATGCTGAGTTAGATCTTCTGGAGTGTGAGGTTCGCCGTGTGTTTTCACATATTCCGGACTGGCTGCCAGATGATAAGTCTGGTTCCCTAAAACTCGCGCATGTAGTGACGAATCATTCAGAGTATCAATTCGAAAAATAACATCCGCAGGCTCCAGGTGCGGGTCAACGTAGTCGTCGGTTAGAGTGAGTTCAACACGAAGTTTAGGATGGCGCAGAAACAGTTCTGGTAACCAGGGTGCAATATGTCGTTGTCCGAAATAAACCGGCGCATTGATTCTGACTATACCTTCCGGCTCATCCTTTCTATCTTGCAGTTTATTGCGCACATCAAGAAATTGTTCCTTGGTTTCGCGAGCAAACTCAATGAATATGCGAGCTGACTCGGTTGGCATAATCGCCCGGGTATTTCGATAAAACAGCTGCTGGCCTAACGAATCTTCTAACTGCTGAATTACCCGCGAAACCATAGAGGGTGACACACCTTCCCGCCGAGCCACGACTGAGAAGCTTTTGCTGTCATATACGTCGATAAAAAACTGAAGTGCTCTGAGGTTTATTGCGTTAATTGAGTTCATTTGTGCAGAATTTGCAAAGGAGTTTAGTGAACTTTCCCATTTTTCGGTTGCTGAGTCTAGGGTAGGCTGCTGTTCTTGAAAAGTAAGAGGTAGCTTATGCAAATTATTATAGTTTTATTAACGGTACTTGCTGGCATGGGCCTTTCAGTTGAGGCTGGGCTGCTTGGACCGCTTGGCTCACAGGTTGGAAAGCTCTGGGCGACATTAAGTATTTTTGGAGTCGGCGCTGCGCTGACCTTCCTTCTCATGCTGTTTTTCAGTCCTCGCAATAGTCCTTCGTTCTCATCACAACCCGCGTGGACACTTACAGGGGGCTTGCTAGGTCCGGTGTATGTAGTTGCACTGACTCTGACCGTTCCGGTCATTGGCATTGCCATGACTATGATCGGAATCTTGGTCGGGCAAATTACCAAGAGCTTTATTATCGACCACTATGGTTTGTTTGGTACGCCATCTCGTAAAGTCGATGGTAGGCGCTTCATTGCACTTTTTTTTATTGTTGTCGCACTCGTTCTCATGGCGCTGGATTAAGGAAGTATTATGACATTATTAATGATTATTATCGCCATTGTGGGCGGTGCTGCACTGAGTATTCAGGCTGCCGTAAACGGTGAGCTTGGCAGTAAAGTTGGTGTTTTTAAAAGTGCTTTTTTGACTTTCTTGCTGGGCGCCATTATTACCGGGTTGCTCATTTTCTATTTCGAACCCAGCTACGCGATGACGCTAGCAGATGTTCCGAAATGGCAATTACTCGGTGCTTTATGTGGCGTTCCTTATATTGTCATTATGGTACTTGCAGTACAGAAGATAGGAACCGCGGTCGCGACTGTGGCGGTTATTTTTGGTCAACTCGCGATGAGTGTTTTAATTGACACCCTTGGTTGGTTTGATAACTCAGAAGTTACTCTCTCGGCCTCTCGAATTGGTGCCGTGCTTTGCCTGGGCGTTGCTCTGTTTTTCATACACTCGAGTATTAAGAACGAGAAAAAGCAACTGGCTTAGGGGGTCGGCGCGTTTCGACCAGGCAGGCCGTTACAGCGCATCAAAATAGCTGCGTAATACCCAGCAAAATAGCGTAGCGGCCAGCTTTACTAATGAAAACCAGAATCAAAAATTGCCAGAAGGTTAATCGCAGCATACCGGCTATAAAGGTGAGAGGGTCACCAATGAAGGGTGCCCAGGCCATCAGCAGCGACCACTTACCAAAGCGTTCAAACCAGCGATGACCACGGGCAAGAGATTTTGGTTTGAACGGGAACCAGCGGCGATCCTGATACCGTACCAAAAAACGACCCAGAACATAGTTGACCACTGACCCCAGCGTATTACCGATTGAGGCCAGCCACCAGATTATCCAGACATCGTAATCCATGCGCTGGGCTGCCACGACCACAAACTCAGACTGAGCTGGCAGTATTGTGGCGGCCAGAAACGCTGTTAGAAATATACTTAAGTACATAAAACCCTATTACGCGGCACAGCTTATAACGGATGTCATCAGCGTACTGGAAATAATGTGTTAATAATTGGATTTCACCTACTATTGGCTATTAAAATTTAAAATCTACCGTAGACTGAAATACTTAGTCGGTTCGTTTACTGAAGGTAATCATTATGGTTATTGATCTGCTGTTACTGCTTTTAGGTGTGGTGCTGTTAACTTTCGGTGGTGAAGCGCTCATTCGTGGTTCGTTGGCTGCGGCCAAGCGCTTCGGCATTTCGCCGTTGCTCAGCGGTCTGGTCATTGTTGGCTTTGGTACCTCCTCTCCGGAATTGGTGGTTTCTATTGACGCAGCTATGACTGGTCAACCTGATATTGCCATTGGTAACGTGGTCGGCAGCAATATCGGTAATATTCTCCTTATTCTGGGTGTTTGTGCGGTTATTATGCCAATGGCCGTTCAGCCTTTGGCGCTGCGCCGCGACGCCGTTACTGTGGTCGGTGCATCGGTACTATTTCTGGTATTAGTAGGTGGCAGTGCCCTCGGACGCACCGATGCCTTTATCCTTCTGATTGCTTTGTTCGCTTATTTGATCTGGGCTTACCGCTCTGAGCGTCAGCATGCTGGACCATCTGCTGACATGCATAAAGCAGAAGCAGAGGAATTAACGGCAGTTCCGAAAACCTCACTGTGGATAGTTATGGCCGTTCTGATTGGGCTGGTTTTTCTAATCGGTGGCTCGCGTGTGATGCTTTCAGGGGCTATTGGACTGGCGGAATCCTTTGGCGTTTCCGAAGCGGTTATTGGTTTAACTCTGGTTGCTGTTGGTACATCCTTGCCGGAGCTCGCTGTGTCGGTAATGGCTGCGCTTCGTCGTCATGCTGACGTCGCTGTGGGTAATATTCTTGGCAGTAATATATTCAACCTGCTTGGTATTTTAGGCATCTCCGCGCTACTTCAGCCACTTCCGGTGCCCGAGCGTATTTTGCAGTTCGATCAATGGATGATGCTGGGTACAGCCGTAGTCCTACTACTGTTCCTGTACACCGGGCGTCGCCTCAGCCGAATGGAAGGCGGTGTATTGTTGGCCGGTTATGTGGCTTATGTGGGGTTAAGTTTTACTGCTTTTGCGTAATTTTTGACTACACTAAACAATGAACACTCATCAATAAAACAGAGAGGTACCTCAATGGCATTTGAAAAATGTCCAAAGTGTGAAGATCAGGTACTGGATAATAACTATAGCTGTCCGGCCTGTGGTTTTGTGAAGAGTGAAAAGTCGGAACAAGAGAACCAACCTGGCGAAAACAGCACGATTACCTCCGAGAACACATCGAAAAGTTTGCAGATACAAGGCGTGTTATCGCTCGTTATTCTTATCGTGGGTGTGCTCTGGTTCTTTTTAACCTCTGAGGAATCTCAGCAAAGTAACGAAATCAATGTGATACCTCTGGTTATGTTTATCGGCGGTCTTATCTGGTACATAGTGACGCGCTTTCGAATCTGGCGTTCGCACTCTTTATCACGCAGCTCAAAGCCTGATAATTCTTAATGACTGCGCGCGTGGGGCTGCTATCCGTTGAGATATCGTTAGATGCTTGCGAAGAGAAAGGAAGAAATACGAAGTTATTTGCGGTAATGGACATACATATCTCTAAGAGCCGTCTACACTTTAAAATAGCGTCATAATTGAATGATGCTGACAAACTCTTTAAGGAGTTGACAATGGATACGCAAAAAAATAAAGGTTCACAAACGCCAAACAAACCAGGCGAACAGAAGCAGGCAGCACCCGGTCAGCAAAAAGACCAAAAGCAATCTGAGCATGCACCTGCTAAAAAAGCGTAATTAATTACGCAATCCCGAGCCCAGTGTGATTTATGCTGGGCTTTTTTGTAGGAGCTAATAAAGTTTTTAGCACAGAAGTTCCCAAGCCTGAATCATCTCTTTCTTCGTGGAACCCCAGCGATCCCCGCCCAAAGCACCACTTTTCTGAATAATGCGGTGACACGGAATTAGCATGGCAACAGGGTTAGAGCCAACAGTATTAAAGATCCTTCTTCTTGCTAATAAGTACTTCTATTTTAAGTTATATTGTAGGCCTTAAAGCTATTTAGAAAATTAGGCACGTTCCGGCGACGTAATTAGAGGTTCTATTAATGCAACTAACAAAAAAAGCTGCAAACAAACGCCAGCACATTCTTGAAACGGGGTACCGGTTGGTACTCAAAAAAGGCTTTGCTGCTGTCGGATTGCAGGAAATTCTTAAGAGTTGTGGTATCCCCAAAGGTTCTTTCTATCATTACTTCCCATCTAAGGAAGCCTTTGGTTGTGAGTTGTTGAAAGAGTATACCGATGATTACGGATGTAAGTTTGATCAGCTGTTTACGGCATCGGGTAGTGGCCGAGACAATTTAATGCGTTACTGGGATGCCTGGATAGCTGACCCTGATGACCCGACACGTGGTTGGGCGGAAGAATGTCTGGTGGTGAAGCTTGCAGCTGAGGTTGCGGATATGTCTGAGACTATGCGGCAAATCCTGGATGATGGCGTGCAGCAGCTCATAGTAAAGATTGCGACTTTGATTGAGAATGGTCGTAATGACGGCTCGCTAGCTGACGGAGTTCAGCCCCTTCAATTGGCTCGGATGCTTTACCAGATGTGGATGGGTGCGGCATTGCTCGCTAAGTTAAGCCAGGACAAGGAACCACTGCATCAAGCGCGGAATTCAACTCTTCTAATGCTGGATTGCAGCGATATCAAGGATTAAAAGCCAGTTATCCGCCATACCCGGGTCCCCGGGTCATCACTCTGAATCGATTTGACAGAATTGCTCATTGTCCGCTACAGTTAAGAATAGACCGGTCGTCTATAGCGCGAGGCGTTAAAACACGTCGATCTAAAACCTGATTGGTTTAGAGAATTTACCAATGTTTATTTATAGACAATGAACGGGAGATAGAATGAGTAACCAAATTACTACGATCAATCCCTCTAACGGCGAACAGCTGAAAAGCTATACGAAAATGGATCTTGCCGAGGCCACTCAAATAATTGAGGAGAGCCACGCTGCATTTTTACAATGGCGTCTTGAGTCGCTGGAGCAGCGTGCTAAGAGTGTGAAAGCTATCGGTAAGGCTCTGCAGGAACACAAGGAAGAGTTTTCCGACCTTATGGTTAAAGAAATGGGCAAGCTGCCGGAACAGGCGCGTCAGGAAATCGACTTATGCGTGGGTATATGCGACTACACCGCTGAACATGGCCCAGAAGAGCTGGCCGATGAAGAACGCAAGCCAAGCAATGGTCAGCGCGGTATTGTCACTTATTCGCCAATTGGTATCGTCTACGGCATTCAGCCATGGAACTTTCCCGCTTATCAAGTCGTGCGCTATTCGATAGCTAATATCATGGCCGGCAACACTGTGCTGCTGAAACATGCTGAAAACGTTACCGGTAGCGGCTTGTTGCTGGAGAAAATTTATCGCGAAGCAGGACTACCCGAAAACGTGTTCCGCACGTTGGTAATTTCCCACGAGACTTCCGATGAAGTCATTGCTAACTCACTGGTACGTGGTGTAACTCTCACCGGGAGCGACGGCGCAGGACGTAAAGTGGCGACTCAGGCTGCTAAGCACCTCAAAAAGACGGTGCTGGAACTTGGCTCTAACGATGCGTACCTGGTGCTCGACGATGCCGACCTCGAGGTTGCGGTGGATACCTGCGTTATGGGACGGGTATTCAACACCGGACAGACTTGTGTGGCTGCCAAGCGGTTCGTGGTGACCGAGGCTAACTACGAGGCATTCAAAGAGCGCTATGTTGAGAAGATGAAAGCTCTGAAAGTTGGTGACCCTACGCAAAGCGATACGGATGTAGGCCCTATGGCCCGTGTTGATCTGCGAGACCAATTGCATAAACAGGTTGAAGAAAGCGTGAGTAAAGGCGCCCGCATACTTTGTGGCGGGGAGAAACCAGACGGCGAAGGCGCTTTTTATCCGGTGACCGTGCTGGAAAATGTCGAGCCGGGTCAGCCCGCTTATGATGACGAGCTGTTCGGCCCAGTTGCCGCATTGATTCGTGCTAAGGATGACGAAGACGCTATGCGCATAGCTAACGACAGCCGTTACGGCCTTGGTGGTGGTATTATCTCAAAAGATGTGCAGCGTGCCACTGAGTTGGCGAGCAAATACTTCGATACCGGTATGGTTTTCATAAACGGCTTCGGCGTTGCAACACCAGAGATGCCCTTTGGTGGCGTTAAGGACTCAGGCTACGGGCGTGAACATGGCGGCTTTGGCATGCATGAGTTTGTTAATGTTAAGGCAATCAACGTGGTTAAGGAGTAACTCCACGCAGGGTTAGCTTTTAACTTTCCGGCCACTCTTCAATGAGTGGCCGTTTATAAACTCTCTTATCGCTTTTTTCTGGTATCAACTACTGCTGGGTCTGATTTAACGCCTGAATAGCAAAGCTGCCTAGCCAGTGACCACCTTCGTAGCTATCACCGATTAGATTAGGGTAGGAGTGCGCCATATGCTTATCGGCTATTTTGCGTAAATGCCTGTACTGCGGGTATTGGTTAGCCAGCGCATAAAGGTTCCAGGCGCGGCTAAAGTTTAATCCGTCCAGATGAACCAGTTTGCCATCGGTTCTGTCGCCAACTTCACCTACCGCCAGGCTGAATTCGGGATCAGCGAGTTGAGGCATAAAATCATCTAGCCAGATTAAAAACTGCTGCTTCGGCAGAACACGCTGCATTAGGCCAATTTCTTCCAGACACGGCGAAAGAAAGTCGTAGCCGCTTGGTTCCCAGCCTATGGGACAGTTTTTATCTTCCAGAAAATAGTCTTTCGCGCGTTTGGCAATTAACTGCTGTAGTTCGGTGTGCTGCTGGTTAACGGCATAGTCGTAGGCAAAACTTAAGCCAAAGGCTGTGTTGGTATGCTCGCCCACACGTACTGGGTAAACTAATCGAGGTAAGAAGTTGATATAGCGTTCAACGATTAAGTCGGCTAATGGCTGCAGATTATTGGCGAGCTCTTTCGCCATAGGGTCCTGCCATGAATGAAGCTCGTCAGAAAGCTTTAACAACCAGGCCCAACCATAAGTGCGCTCAAAGGAGTCATTAATATCTTTACTGAAAAAGTCGACTTCACGAGCCACTTTCTCGGCGGTTAAATTGCGTTTAAGGATGGCTTTGACTTCGTCCGCCTGTTCTAAGTTTGGAAACTGGCGCAGCAAAGTCACCATTGACCAATAACCATGAGCGGCGCTGTGCCAGTCAAAGCAGCCATAAAATACTGGGTGTATAACCGAAGGTTCTTTTAAATCTTCAGCACTACCCAAGGTTATTCCCGTTTTGTACGGATAAGGTGTCTCGACACAATGCAGTGGCAGGGTGACCAGCTTATTAGCCTCGGACAAAGTCAGGCTATGCGATGATGTGTGCTCGGTGTCGGCAGCCTGGGTGAACAGACTAACCGACATGAGTAGGGCGCTGCTTATAATGCCGCGAATATTCATAATGATGCCTTATATGATAGAGATAACACTGAGCTATCCGTTCTTCTGTAGGCCTGGGAAAAATTGTATTCCAGAGCCGTATTCTTTAAACGCTTAAAGATTCTGGTTGTCATGCGATCCAACTGAGGATGGTATTAAAATCTTACCTCGATCTAATCTAATTATACGATTTGCTCGTTCAATTGTAGAAGGACGGTGGCTAATTATTATTGTTGTACAGCCCTCCATAAGATGGTTTAGTGCGGTTTGTATAATATTTTCATTATTCTCATCAAGGGCACTTGTTGCCTCATCAAGAATTAAAATTTTAGCCTTTCTCAATAAAGCTCTGGCAATGGCTATGCGTTGTTTTTGCCCGCCAGATAACTGCATGCCTCGATCACCAAGATCAGTTTCATAGCCTTTAGGTAAAGCGCAAATAAAGTCATGTGCGTTTGCCTGTTTAGCTGCTTCTATGACCTCTTCATTACTTACTAAGCGGTCGGGTATTGCATAACGAATATTATCGGCTATCGATCCTGAAAATAAGCTTGGCTCTTGTTCAACGACGGCTATATTCTTTCGAATATTCGCCAAACTGATTTTTCTAGCGTCTATTCCATCAAACAATAGACTTCCAGAGTCGGGTTGATAGAATCCTAGAATCAAATTGGCAATAGTCGATTTACCAGCTCCAGAGGCTCCAACTAAAGCAACTCGCTCACCTTCCTTAATGTGTAAATTAAATGCATCTAATGCTTTTACATCGGGTCGCTCTGGATACATAAATGATATGTTTTTAAATTCGATTTCACCTCGAAAAACGATAGAATCTGAGGACTGAACATCACCGTCTTTCGTGTCATTGACTTTCAACAATTGAAATACTCGCTCTGTCGCCCCAACGGCCTTCATCCATTCGCCCCAGAACCAACTAACTCCTGTCGCAGACATGGCTACCATTGCCCCGTACAAAACGAAGCTTGTTAATCCGCCAATAGTCATCTCTCCAGATAAAACCAGTCGCCCTCCAAACCAAAGTGTAATTAATAACACCATATACTGAATAAATGTCGTGATACCTTGGTAGCCAGACAACAGCTTAGAACTAGACAAAGAAACTTTTTTCGCTTTCTCTGTGGCTTTTTCGTACTGTTTAATTGAATTTACTTGCTGATTAAATGTGTGAACTAGACGAATATTAGAGAAGTTCTCTTGTGCCATTTGATTGCAATTGGCTAGTTCTTCCTGTACTACTCTTGATTTTTCTTTAAGGTGTTTACCAGTAAAGCGAGCAGCAAGAAAAGACAAAGGAATTATAACAATCATTAATAAGCTTAGTGTAGGTGAAAGAATAAAGAGAAAAGCAACTCCACCAATACAGGTTATAAGCGAACGCAAACCGATTGCTAATCCCATAGTCATGGTGTCTTTTAGTATATCAACGTCGACAGACAGTCGGTTACTTAAGTCTCCGATACGATTCCGATCAAAAAAAGCTATGTTTTGAGAAATGATAGTTTGATACAAGCGTTGGCGAATTGAAGTGACAATAACAGTGCCTGCAGATTCAAATAAATATATACGAAGTGCTGTTGCAACTGCATGGAGAACCAAAACAAATATCATGATAATAGCGACAATTGTGAGCCAGTTATTATCATTCGCTTTGACAGAGTTATCAATGAAGTAAGCTATGGCGGTGGGAATGCTTAATTGTATAACAATTGTGACTATCATCATTATAAAACCAAGGGTCAATCGTCCGAAAGATGGTTTTAAAAATAATAGAGGCTTTACTAGGTAGCGTCGGAATATTCTATTCATGATGTTCAGCTTTGTTCTGTTTTAATATATTTTCCATCTGTTCAATAAAGCTGTTCCAATTGTCATCACCAATCATTCCGCTAGCCTGAAGTTCTTTTTTATGATCGATAAGTAAATAGAATGGCGATGCCGTTCTTGGATTTAGTGTCCTAATTATTTCTTTATCTATTGAAATAGCTTTGTTGATAAGGGGACTTTCAGAAAGGAAGCTATCTTTTGCAGAAACATTATCCACTAAATTGATCCAAAGAGAAACGTCGACTTTTTCGACTGCAGGTAACAAAAACTCTAACTGTGGAACTTTGCTACGACATAATCCGCATTTCTCAGATAAAAATACAATAACACTAGAGTTATTTTCTAGAGCTACTATCTGATTTCCATTTATTAGTCGGGCTTTAAAATCCTCAATAATATACCCTGGAGGTAGTGTTAATGGAGGAGCATCTTGTTTCTCTTTGTTTAGTAATCTAACGTATTTAAATAGGTGTAAGGTAAGTGATAAATTTAGAATTACAGATAGAATTAAACTAAATAAAATTAAGTGTAATAAAAAATAATCCATTAGCTAACCCTGTTAAAATTTATACGAAGGATAGAAGCTATTAAAGGGAGGTTGATTAAAAATTGAACCCAAATAAGCGAGCAGCCAATTACGAGCAGCTTAAGGTTGTAAGGCATGCTTAGGCCTGGGTTATAGTAGAATGCGACAACTAAACATAAACCCAAAATTATAGTATTTCTAATCAAATCCCACCAATTAACCGGATCTTCACTTCTACCGAAACAGTTACATTGTATAATTCTATTTTTTAGTAGGTTAAACAAGAGAAAAACAGAGAAAGCGAGAAATAGAAAAAACGTAGCAATGGATATAATAAAAGCATTTTCTGGCAAAGTTAGAAAAAATATAGCTAAAGCAAATTCTATTGCTATAACGCTAAATGCAAGGATTAAAGTTAACGAGTGTGGCATGTCAATTGAAGAGATTAAGGTTTCACGGAACTGTTTTACGTCGCTAAGTTTTCCGATAGCGCCTATTAAGAGTATTATTGTTACAATATACTTGGATAACAGTGCTATATAACTCATTGTTGGTGTGACTCTTTCCAATCGGCAGATATGTTGTTCTGGTTACGCCAACGACTCATCTGGCAATCTGAAATAGCTATAATGGCGTCGCACCAACTAGCCGTATCGCCGTTTCCTGGCCCTAAAATGCTACGAATTCTCTCAACTAGACGCCAAGCTAGCTCTTCAACAGTGTCGTCTCGCGATACATTTAGACCAAGCTGCAATAATTCTTCCCCGCATATTGCGTAACTATGCGAGTGATAACCATAAATTAAATTATTAACGATTGACGCACGAAACTCAGTAGTTTGCTTGGGTAATGAGAGAGTTAGAAGTTGCATTCCGATCTCCTCAAGCTCTCTTGTCGCACGGTAAAATGATGTCAAAGTTGTAGGAAAAATTCCTTGGCCTATCTGTTGTACGGCCTGAACGCTGGCCTCAGCGTCATTTAATTCAAACCAGTCGCTCATCACTTGGCGAAATAAACGAACATCCTGAGAAGAAATACTTACAGGTGTACTGTGCTCATCTGAACCTTGGCTTTGGAGTTGGGGATCTATGGGTGAAAAAATGGCGGTTGAATTAGCAATAATTTCGTCTCCCGCTAAGCATAGTAACGTCGCTGACGATTCACAGTAATGAGGTACTATAAAAGTCAAATGTTCACAGTACTCTCTTAAAATCATTGCCAGGCGGCGTACGCCATTAACAACACCTCCGCGGCTATAAATTAAAACGTCAAGTCTTTTGACTTTGTCGAGTGAGCGTAATACGCGATAAAGTTCTGGTAACAGTTCAATCTCTAAATTACTGGCGGCAAGCACCAGAACTCGGCTGTTGCGGGTTTTCTCTAACTCAAGTATCGATTCGTTGCTTAACATTCCAACCCTTTTATTAAGCTGTCTGCCAATGTTTCCATCATGTTTAATTCGGGCACTAATTGTTCAACAAACCAAAATTGGCCTCCCGGATTATTCTCCAGGAAGATGTACTCATTATCGTGAGTGACTAGAAAATCAAGTGCGCCGAAAACGAGTCCGTAACTTTTTAAAAATTGTAAACAGCGGTGCTTTATTTCGGCAGGTAAGTCCATTTCTTGATAAGGGATACTCACGCTAAAGTCGCGGTAATCCACTCGTGTTCTTGCATCCGTTTGAGAGTCAATTCGTGCCGCGAAAACGTTGTCTTCAATTACCGTTACGCGAACTTCAAAAGCTTTGTCGATGTACGACTGAAAATAACAAGGCAGTTGCGCTACGGCATCAAGTTCGCTTAAGTCCCCGTCTACAATTGTAGTTCTTAGACCATCAACTTCTCGGTTTTCTGAGGTGATTTTTTCCGCCCCTAGAAGAGGGGAGGATAATGTTTTGAAAACTATCTCACTTGTTGAACTGTTTTTAAAATCTTTTGCTCTGCTAGGGCTATTAGTAATAATTGATGGTGGAATCAGAAAGCCCACATCAACTGCACGCTTCATTTGTTCGCCTTTATATGAAGCATGACGATTGGCTAGTGGATGATTTATCCAGTAACAATCCAAGCCGTAGAATAGGCCAAACAGTGTATGATTAGTTTCTTCCTGAGAAAAAGCTCTTTCTTGTTCACTTAGTTGCTCGTCTAGATAAGAAAACTCGGCACTTTTTCTTAACCAGGCGGCGCCTATTTCCGCGATAGCAACCGAATCTCCGGTTATCAGATCTCTAATTTCACCAGTCCAGTCGCCATCATTGAATTGATGAAAAATTTCGTAATCCCGAGGAAAGGCGTCTAGTTTTAAGAAAAAAGGGGTATGCCCTTTTCGTTCTAATATTGGGGTTAGAATGTCAACGTGGAGGTCATAAGAATGACTGATAATAAGTATTCGTTTTTGACTCATCAAAAGCTCTTATTATTATTTTTTAAATTGTATAAAAAGCCCCAGAAATTACTGGGGCTTTTAAAGGCGTTTTTAGCAATACATACCATTATCGCTGTATCGGACAAGGAATCGTCCTGAAGGATCGGTACAGCCTGCAATAGCGACACCTTCACGAGCCTTAAATTGTTCGGGCTTAGATTTGACCTGATTAGCTTGCTTTTTCGCCAGTTTAAATGCGAACAGTTTCTTGTTGTTTTCCATTGGATCTATTTCCTATTGATTATGTATGGATTAAAAACTACAAGAAGCCTTTGTACTATCGAACTCCGCAAAGCCTTCAGTTTACGAATAGCAAACAAAAAACAAAAATGCAACAATTTATCTAGTGTTATGGCAATACTATAAAAGCAAAAAAGCCCAACAACATTGTTGCCGGGCTTCCGGATTGGTTTACTAATTGTACAAATTAATTAGCTTTTGAGTTCGCCCGATGCTGACTCGATATGAGCGCGGACAAACCACTGGTATTGCTCAAGTTCGGCGAGTTGGCCGGTGAGCATGTCTTCCGAAACAGGGTCTAGTTCAGCGAGCTTATTGAGCGCGTCTCTGTGGTCTTTATTTACACCGTTGTACACTTTATCAAGCGCAACCAAATGTTCAGTTACCAAGCCTCTGCCTATCGAATAGTCTTTCCATGAACGGCGGTCCACAATTGACTGAGGGGTACCGGCGGGTACGCCGCCTAAAGTCGCAATACGCTCTGCGATGGTATCGGTCATTTCACGAATGCTATCAACCTGCGGGTCCAGCATTTCATGTACGCCAATAAAGTTTGGACCAACTACGTTCCAGTGAACATGTTTAAGCGTCAGTTGAAGGTCAAGCAGTGCGACCAGACGGTCGTCGAGCAGCGCTATAGTGTCTTGGGCAGATTCGTTTTTAATCCCAGGGGCGGTGAATTCAGCTGTTTTATCACTTGTATTCATTATTCCTCCTGTTATTTGTTCATCACCCCTTTATACGCGTAAACTGACTTAATGGATCTCGGTGCTTAATAAGCAAAGGCGGCCACCGTATAGAGTGACCGCCTTTGCTTGAGGTGCGAAAAACTTATTGCCTAGTAGCGTTCAAGCCAGTGCGCATAAGGTGCAGGTAATACCCAGGAAGGCTTCTCGACACGCAGTGCTTTGGCGGCGTCGTAAGGCCAGTGAGGGTTCTCCAGATGAGCACGACCCACCATGACCAAATCCAGTTGCCCTTGTGCAATGGTGTGTTCTGCCAGTTGAGGTAAATCAATGCCCCAGGCGGAAGCCACTGGAATATCTGCTTCTTTACGAATGCGCTCCGCAATAGGTGCCATAAAGCCTGGGCCCCAGGGAATGTTGGCGTTTGGTGTCGAGAAACTGATACTGACATTTAAAAAGTCCAGCCCCTCAGCTTTTAGCAACTGAGTCAGCTTAACGGACTCTTGCATTTGCTGTTCGTCATTGCCATCAAATTCAATCACGCCGAAGCGCGCGGTTAGCGGGAAGTTATCTGGCCATACTTGTTTTACCGCACGAACTGTCTCTACCAGGAACCGGGCACGGTTCTCAAACGAGCCACCGTATTCGTCAGTACGCTGGTTCGCATGAGGGGAGAAAAAGCTCTGTCCTAAGTAGCCGTGAGCAAAGTGCAGTTCAAGCCATTCAAATCCTAAGTCACGAGCTCGTTCCGCAGCGGAAACAAAGTCGTTTTGCACGCGTTTTATGTCATCCAGCGACATTTCTTTAGGTTCGCGAGGCAGGTTTGCACCAAAAGCGATAGGAGAAGGCGATATTGGCTGCCAGCCTCTAGTCTCATTTTCAGCTATGTGGTCGTCACCGTCCCACGGACGGTTTGCGCTGGCTTTGCGTCCGGCATGACCAATTTGAATACCGGCGACAGCACCTGCTTTTTTGATATTCTCCACAACAGGCGCAAAAGCTTGTGCCTGCTCGTCGTTCCATAGACCGGTGCAGTTAGGGGTAATGCGCCCTTCAGGTGAAACCGCGGTGGCTTCGACAATGACTAAGCCAGCACCGCCTCGCGCCAGGCTGGTGTAATGGCTTAAATGCCAGTCGTTAACGACACCGTCTTCAGCCATATATTGGCACATTGGGGGAACGGCAATGCGGTTACGCAAACGGACGTCTTTTAACTCGAACGGTTGAAATAGTGCGGACACCTTAAGTACTCCTGTTAATTACTGCACTTGCTGTAAAAGCAATTTTGAAGCACCTATACTAGCTCGGGCACTCGTTTGAGATAATTAGAAATAATCTATCTCAACCATCGAAAAAATGAATCAAACGAAATGTTACCCCGCCAACTGAGCGTAACTGCTTTCAGATGTCACTCGGAATTCATTAATGTCGGCTTTAGGTGACTGTCCAAATAAACGGCTGTATTCACGGCTAAACTGAGATGGGCTTTCATAACCTACCTGATAGCAGGCGGTGCTGACATCGCTTCCTTCAAACAACATAATTCTCCGTGCCTCATCTAGTCGAAGCTTTTTCTGGAATTGAATGGGCGACATTGCCGTCACACTTTTAAACGCCTGATAAAAGGCGGATTCACTTAAATGTACCGCACCCGCTAAATCTTTAACGCGCAGCGGCTCGTGTAACCGACGTTTGATAATATCGATAGCTTGAGCAATACGACTCGCCTGGGTGTCTATGAGGTTAAAGTCCCGCAATAACCCACCCAGCTCTCCGAGTAACAAACGATACATCAATTCGCGTCTAATTAACGGAAACAGCACTTTCGCGTCATCGGGTTTTTCCAGCAATTCAGTTGCGCGCTCCAGTAACTGCATCATTTCGCTGTCGACCTTTCCAACACACAGGCTACTTTGTGATTTTACCGTCGCAGGAATGCGGTCGCCCAATAACAGAATTAATTCACGCAATTCGGCAGTGTCAAAATTAAAGCTTAAGCCCACGTAAGGGCTGTCTGGAGAAGCCTGTGACACCCGGCCAGAAACCGGCAACATGACAGGAATCAAAAGATAATTCATTTGCTCGTAAGTGACTTTGGTATTGCCGACCAGCAACTCTTTTGCTCCTTGCAGCATAAAGCAAACAGCGGGGCGATAAATTATTGGGCGAGCCTGCGATGGATTACTGCGATGCATCAGTGAAATGTCAGCAATGGCGGTTTGCGTCAGGTCTTCTTTTGTAAGTAACGGAAGCAGTCGTTGTGTCAGGTCTGCCATTCGCCGGGCAAGGTACTGATCAGACATAATTGTAATCCTCGAGCTGTGGCTAAGTTCACCCTTTAAATGAGATTCATCAGTATAGGTGTGGGCGTTGTGTTTCGACCAGTAAATGACTCAAGGATTATAGTATTAGGCAAGTATTGAGGAGGATCTTACATGTCTTAGCATGTTTAACCTCGGAACATCACGCTTTTGGAAAATTCTGCAGTACCATATCGGCAACTGCATATAAGTCCTCAGTAGAAGCACCGTTATTAGCTTGTACCGACATGCCCTGCAGTACTGTGCCGATATAGCGCGATAAAGTAGCCGCATCGACATGCTGTGGCAGGTCGCCATCCTGCTGTGCCTGTTCAAAACGTTTCTGCAATTCTTGCTGCCCTTCAAGGCGGCGTTTAATTAGGGCTTCTTTGACCGTTGTCGAAGCTTCGCTACAGGACAGGGCTCCCTGAACCACAACACAGCCTTGCGGATGTTCGCCATTTGCCATGCTGTCGGCTGCTCCGCGCAGCATTGACTGCACGACCAAATAAGCCGTTTTCTGATCCATCGCTGAATAGAAGAAGGCGCCAGGGCGCTTTTCGTAAAGGTCGATAGCCTGTAAAAACAACTGCTCTTTATTACCAAAGGCTGAGTAGAGGCTGGGTTTATTAATACCCATCACTTTTATGAGGTCGCTCAATGAGGTGCCTTCGTAGCCATTACGCCAAAACAGTTCTAGCGCTTTGCCCAGTGCTTCTTCTTTATTAAAAGCACAGGGTCGTCCGCGACAAACAGTTTGAGTTTTCGTTGTCATAGCTATACTCCTCATCGACACTTTAGTGCCCTTGCTGACACGCTCACATAGTAAACAGGCGGGCGAATACTGTCCAGCGATACTCTGTCTGATTCTGCTGTGGCACAAACACCGCTGGCATCAATCGAAAACAGGGAGTTCGTATCGACTCTATAGAAATAGGCAAGTCATCAGCAGTTTTCGGCACGCTAATTTCTACTTGCACTAACTATACTTTACCTCGTATTAAAGGCGGCCTGTTTTTGGTTGCTTCAGTTGTTCTTACGTTGTTTTTCAGTATTTAGTTCAAAATAACCATCAATTTTACCGATCAGTACAAAATTAATTTGACAGCAACTCCGATTCCTATATTCTTACCGAACGGTACATAAATAGCTAGTTTTATTTGATGCTCGTTTCGCAGCATCTGGCAATAGTTTGGAGAGCAAGGCCATGAGTACGACAAACACTGTAAAAGTTCTTTTAGGAGGTATTGCTGCGCTGGTATTAGCCGCGTGCAGCAATCCGGAAGCTGCGGAAGAGACTGCGGCGCCGGCTGCACCGCAAGTTAGCGTAGCGCAGGTGGTTCATGAGCGAATCACCGAATGGGATGAATTCACCGGGCGTTTGCAAGCGCCACAGACGGTTCAGTTGATACCGCGAGTTTCTGGTTATATCGAGGAAGTGCATTTCGACGAGGGAGCTTTGGTAGATAAAGGAGACTTGCTGGTACAGATTGATCCTAAACCTTTCGCTACCGAAGTGGCTCGCTTAAAAGCTGAGCTGCAAAGTGCGCAAAGCGCTGCGATTCAGGCGGAAAAGGAATATCGCCGGGCTGAGAAACTCAGTAGTCAGCGGGCAATTTCTGCTGAATTACTGGACAGCCGTTTAGCCCGGAAACAGCAAACTGCGGCAACCGTTGCTTCGGTTGAAGCGGCACTTGAGCGCGCTGAACTCGATTTAAGCTATACCCGCATTACCGCTCCTATTAGCGGCCGGGTATCTTATGCTCAGGTTACCGCTGGTAACTTTGTGAGCGCGGGGCAAAGTCAAATTACCAGCCTGGTTTCAACCGAGAAGATGTATGCGTACTTCGATGTAGACGAGCAAAGCTACTTAAAATATGCACGTCTGGCTGAAACAGGCAAACGAGCTGATACTCGCGACTCGACCTCGAACCCCGTTTATATGGCACTGGCTAACGACAGCAATTATCAGCACGTAGGCCGGGTCGATTTTGTCGATAACCGCATTGATTCGCAAACTGGCACCATCCGTATACGAGCCAGTTTTCCTAACGAGGACAACAACTTGTTACCCGGTTTATTTGCCCGAATTCGTTTGGTGGGTAGCGACTCTTATGAAGGCATTTTGATTGACGAAAAGGCCGTTGGAACCGATCTGAATAACAAGTTTGTTCTGGTGGTTAATAGTAATAATGAGCTGGAGTATCGGGCGATTGAGCTAGGTGAAAAAGTTAACGGCCTGCGCATAGTGACAGAAGGCTTAACGCCAACAGACAAAATTGTGGTGAACGGTTTGCAGCGGGTTAGAGCGAATATGCAAGTTGACCCTCAAGTCGTACCAATGGCAAGCAGTGAGCAACTGGTCCGGTTGCGTAAAGTGCAACAGTTGCTGGACGAAGCCAATAACGAGTTAACGGCGCAGACATCTACAGAAGATAACCACGGTTAAGGGGTACTGAATGTTTTCTCAATTTTTCATCCGACGGCCGATTTTCGCCGCGGTTATCTCGCTGTTGTTCTTTATTACGGGTGCGATAGCTGTATGGCAATTGCCTATTACCGAATACCCGGAAGTGGTGCCACCAACGGTTGTGGTAACCGCGAACTACCCGGGTGCGAACCCGAAGGTTATTGCTGAAACCGTGGCCTCTCCGCTGGAGCAGGAAATTAATGGTGTGGAGGATATGTTGTATATGTCCTCTCAGGCCACCTCGGATGGTCGTATGACATTGACCGTTACCTTTGCTATCGGTACCGACGTCAATTTAGCGCAAACTCAGGTGCAAAGCCGGGTAGAGCGGGCTAAACCGCGCCTGCCACAGGTGGTGCAGCGCTTGGGGGTAGTGACTGAGAAGTCGTCACCGAATTTAACCATGGTGGTGCATCTAACCTCACCGGATGATCGCTACGACATGCTGTACCTGTCGAATTATGCGAACTTAAATATCAAAGACGAACTGGCGCGTATAGAAGGCGTTGGGGCGGTCAGGTTATTTGGCGCTGGCGAATACAGCATGCGGGTCTGGCTGGATCCAAATAAAGTCTCGGCACTGGGTTTGTCTCCGGCGCAAATTACCGAGGCAATTCGTGAGCAAAACCAACAGGCGGCAGCTGGCAGTTTGGGTTCTCAGCCAAGCGGTGACGCTGATTTTCAGTTGCTTATCAACGTGAAAGGCCGTCTGACAGACGTCGAAGAGTTTGAAGACATTATTATCAAGGTGGGCGAGAACGGCGAAATCAGTCGCTTAAAAGATGTCGCCCGTGTCGAGCTCGGCGCTTCAACGTATGCATTGCGCTCGTTGCTGAACAATAAAGACGCGGTAGCGCTTCCTATTTTCCAGGCATCCGGCTCAAACGCCATTCAAATTTCTGACGATGTCCGCGCCAAAATGGCGGAATTGTCGAAAGGTTTTCCGGACGGTTTAACTTACGACATTGTGTACGACCCAACTGTTTTTGTACGTGGCTCTATTGATGCGGTAGTGAAAACTCTGCTTGAAGCCGTATTGCTGGTGGTACTGGTTGTGGTGCTGTTTCTGCAAACCTGGCGCGCCTCAATTATTCCTTTGGTCGCCGTGCCGGTGTCGCTGGTTGGGACTTTTGCCTTCATGCACCTGCTGGGCTTTTCGTTAAATGCCTTGTCGCTGTTTGGGCTGGTGCTAGCCATTGGCATAGTCGTGGATGACGCCATTGTGGTGGTGGAAAACGTAGAACGGAATATTAGCGAAGGTTTGTCCCCTATTGCTGCCACACAAAAAGCCATGAAAGAGGTGACTGGTCCTATTGTCGCGACGACACTGGTGCTGGCAGCGGTATTTATTCCAACCGCCTTTATGTCGGGCTTAACCGGTCAGTTTTATAAGCAGTTTGCTTTAACCATTACCATTTCCACTTTTATTTCAGCTATTAACTCACTAACGCTGAGCCCTGCATTGGCAGCGCTTCTGTTAAAAGGCCATGGCGAGAAAAAAGACATACTGACCCGTGGTATGGATAAGCTGTTAGGTCGTTGGTTATTCGACCCCTTTAACCGCTTTTTTGCCCGTTTGTCTAAAGGTTACGGCTGGCTGGTTAAAAAAGTGATCCGCTATGGCGTCATTGTAGGCGTTCTGTATGTGGCTTTATTAGGGTTAACCGGTCTGCAGTTTGCGACGACTCCTACTGGTTATGTGCCCAGTCAGGACAAGCAATACCTGGTGGCTTTTGCACAATTACCGGATGCCGCTTCGCTGGATCGCACCGCTGCGGTCATTAAAGAAATGTCGAGTATTGCCTTGGATCATCCTGGTGTGGCGAACTCAATTGCCTTTCCGGGTCTGAGTATTAACGGTTTCACTAACAGTCCGAATTCCGGAATTGTGTTTGTGTCGCTAACTGACTTTGATGAGCGAACGGATTCTTCAATGTCGGCTAATGCAATAGCGAGTGCATTGAACCAGAAGTTCGCCGCTATTGATGAAGCTTACATTGCCATATTCCCGCCCCCGCCAGTGCAAGGGTTAGGGACTATTGGTGGTTTCCGTCTGCAAATACAAGACCGTGCTAATCATGGTTACGAAGAGCTGTATAAGGTCAACATGGAGGTTATGCAAAAGGCCTGGGCGACGCCTGAACTGACCGGTGTATTTTCCAGTTATCAGGTGAATGTGCCGCAGCTCGATATCGATGTCGACCGTACGAAAGCTAAGCAACAAGATGTGAGCCTGGATGAGGTATTCCAGACTTTGCAGGCTTATATGGGCTCAGTGTATGTGAATGACTTTAACCGGTTCGGGCGTACCTATCAGGTGAATATGCAGGCAGATGAGCAGTTTCGGCAAACGCCTGAGCAGATCAGTCAGCTGAAAGTGCGTAACGGCAGTGGTGAAATGGTTCCTGTGGGCTCCTTTATGAACATTACCAACACCGCAGGACCGGATAGAGTCATGCATTACAACGGCTTTACCACCGCTGAAATTAACGGTGGTCCTGCGCCGAGTTACAGCACCGGGGAAGCGCAGGCGGCTATTGAAAAAATTCTCGCTGAAACGCTGCCGAATGGCATGACCTACGAGTGGACAGAACTGACCTATCAGCAAATTCTGGCCGGTAATGCGGGCATGTTCATTTACCCGCTGGTGATCCTGCTGGTCTTTATGGTGCTGGCTGCGCAGTACGAAAGCTTAACTTTGCCGTTGGCCATCATTCTGATTATTCCGATGACTCTGTTGTCGGCGTTAAGCGGTGTGCTTATCTACGGCGGGGATAACAACATTCTTACCCAGATAGGCTTAATTGTGCTGGTGGGGCTGGCGACGAAGAACGCCATATTAATAGTCGAGTTTGCCAAAGAGCTGCAGGATCACGGTATGAGTACCATGGAAGCCATTTTGGAAGCCGGTCGTCTGCGTTTACGCCCCATACTGATGACGTCTATTGCCTTTATTATGGGTGTCGTACCGATGGTGTTCTCAAGTGGTGCCGGTGCTGAAATGCGTCAGGCCATGGGTGTTGCCGTATTCTCGGGAATGATAGGTGTCACCATTTTCGGTCTGATTCTAACCCCGCTGTTCTACTATATGCTGGCTAAACGCGGCGAGAAAAAGACGCTATCAGAGCCGACAGAAAGCTCTTCGGAGGAAACTAATCATGCGTAATACAGTGAAGCTATCAACCCTGGCTCTACTCGTAGCGTCGCTAAGCGCCTGCTCTGCTGGACCGGATTACCAAAGGCCGGAGAAGGTAGAAAGCATTAACCTAAGCCAGCCCTACCAGCAGGCCGAGCAGGCTTTGAGCTGGTGGCAAGCGTTTGACGACGCTGAGCTTAATCAGTTGGTTGAACGTGCTCTGGAGCAGAATCGCACCCTGGCGCAAGCCAGGGCAAATGTCGACCGGGCTTATGCAGTCTTCCGTGATGCCGACAACGATTCATGGCCGAAAGGGACGTTGGAAGCAGGTTATCAGGCAAGTGAGAACGGTACTTTGTCGGCAGACGATGATGACGTTATTACTCGCGGATACAGTGGTGGTGCTAATTTAAGCTGGGATCTGGATTTGTTCGGTAAATTACGCCGAGCCAGTGAAGCGGCAGAAGCTCAGGCGCAGCAAGCCGATATTTTATGGCGCGACGCGCAAGTGCGACTGATTAGTCAGGTGGCAACCAGTTACGGCGAATACCGCGGGGCGCAGCTGCGTCTGAAAGTTGCCGAGGAAAACCTGGAAAACCTGCAGCAAAGTCGTGCCATAGTGATGGCCAGATTGGAAGTCGGCATGGCCTCAGAGCTGGAGTTAGCACAAATTGACGTGCAGTTGCACCGGGTGAAGGCGTCAGTGCCTGCTTACCGGGAGGCACTGTCGGCAGCGGATGCGACCTTGTCAGCACTGCTGGCATTAGAACCGGGCCAGCTAGAGTTGAGTGCTGAGCCGCAATTGCCTGGGCTGAAGCGGCCGGTGGCTGTCGTCGAGGGTGAGAACTATCTGCGCCACCGGGCGGACGTGGCAAGTAGCGAGCGGTTACTAGCTGCCCGTACGGCAAATATTGGCGTGGCTACGGCAGATTTATATCCGAACCTGTCGGTGAGCGGGTTTCTGGGGTTTTTATCCGGTCCTGGACTAACGTTGGGTAGTGAAACACAAAGCTGGTCGGTGGCACCGAGTTTAAGTTGGCAGGCTGCCGATTTAGGTTCGGTAAAAGCACGCATTCGGCAGGCTGAAGCCAGTGCGCAAATGGCACTGGCTCAGTTCGAGCAACAGGTATTTGACGCCATTAACGAAATGCAGTTATCGCTTAACAGTTACAACCTGAGCCGCGAGCAGCAACTTAATACCGAGCAACAGTGGCAGGCCAGTAAAAAGGCCGTGAAAATTGCCCGTCAGCGATACGAAGCGGGTAGCAACGAGTTTCTGGATTTACTTGATGCCGAACGCGAACTGCTGAGCAGCCGTGACCAGCTGGCGCAATTACAACAACAGAGTTTTATACGCTTAGTCGACATTTACCGGAACTTTGGCGGCGGTATCCAGTTAAGGTAATTCGGACTCTGGCCTGAGCTTTCAATAAACGTGATTTCGGTAAGTGATACGTAAGTCTTGTACTAGATGATAGAGGATCACGCGCTAGTAGTTAACAGAAGTGTCAGTCTGTGGTGTTAGTTGCTAGCGCACGTCTCTCCAGGAATAATTTTTTGGTGAACAAAAATGTATAAGTATCTACTCATTAACAGTCAAACACTTTTAGCAAAGCAATTTACAAGCGGCCTTAAATCTCCAGCAACTGAGGTCTGGGAATTAAGCTTCACTGATGAACATGTAACTACATCAAACAACAATAAACACTCTTTCAGTGGTATTTGTGACCCCAAAGATGACTGGAGTCTGAACTATGAGCTTGAAAGAGCCTTTTCGGAGTCTGGTTCTTTTGATGAAGTGATTCTATTTCCGGGGGACCTGAAGTTTGGTGCCATTGAAGCTATACCTTCACGAATTATTGATGAACAGGTTTCCCGGCAAATAGTGTCTGTCATGCAAATATACCGAATACTGGCTGACAGACTGAGGTCTCAAAAATCCTGTTGTGTCACTCAGTTTTTGTACGAAGAGTCCTATGAATTCAGCGCCTTGTCGTCTCTGCCTATGGCAGTAAACGGGGCGCTTCGTGGACTCGTGAATGGTTTGCGAAAAGAGTTTTCCGAGATTAACGTTGATGTTGGCGTTAAAACTTTGAAACCCATTTATAAAGATTTTATCAATGACGAGTATTCTTTTTTAAACGACCTAAAGCTCGACCATTACCAGCCATTAGTTAATCGACATTTAGAAGGCGTCGATATGCTATTTCTCGGTAGAGAAAGAATAATGAATCGGTAAATTCATTTGTTCAACAGAGATACTCGCTGTAAAAGTGGTTTTAACCAACGCGCGGCATCATCGATATAGCTATAAACCACGGGTATAACCAATAAGCTGAGAAAAGTTGACGTAAGTAGTCCGCCAATCACAACAATGGCCATTGGCGAGCGAAAGCTTGGATCTCCACCCATTCCCAGTGCTATTGGTGTCATCCCGGCGGTCATTGCAACGGTGGTCATTATAATAGGTCTGGCACGCTTGCGGCAGGCATCAATGACAGCATCGTAGCGCTCCAGGTCGTGGTCTCGTCGTGCAATGATGATGTAATCGATTAGCAAGATAGAGTTCTTGGTTGCGATACCCATTAACATGACCAAACCAATTATCGCGGGTAATGACAATGCGGAGTTGGTCAGAAATAGTGCGAGAAAGGCGCCGGGAACGGATAACGCGAGCGCTGTAAGTATTGTGACGGGCTGAACAACGTCTTTCAGTAACAGTATCAGCACAACATAAATACAGATAATACCGGTTAACATGGCGTTAGCGAAGCCTGTGCCCAATTCACCCATCATCTCGGCGTCGCCTAAGGTTGTCTGTGATACTCCGGGAGGTAACAGCTGTAAACTTGGTAGTTCCAGTGCTGCCTGCTCAACCACGCCCAACGGCATATTGTTCAGCTCTACTTCAAAGTTAACATTGCGCATTCGGTCAAAACGAGTGATTTCTGCAGGTCCGCTGGCTATTTCAAGGCTGGCTACACTTTCCAGCGGAACCGGTCCTCGTGCGCCAGGTATCGGTAAGCGTTTATAGGTATCAATATCTTTACGGGCTATGTCATTAAGGCGCACAACGACGGGTACCTGACGGTCACTCAAGTTTAGTTTTGCCAGTTCCTCAACATAGTCACCAGAGGTTGCAATTCTGAGAGTCTCGGCTATTGCTGATGAGGTAACGCCGAGATCAGCAGCGCGTGAAAAATCTGGTGTTATCAGTAATTCAGGCCTGACAAGACTGGCACTTGAGGTAACCGTTCCTATTCCGGGGATGCCGCGTAACTCCTGCTCAACTTGATACGCATGTTGCTGTAAAACGCGGCTGTCTTCGCCGGCAAGCACCAGCAAATAGTTTTCGTCCAAGCCCACTTTAACTCTGGCACCGGGCAGAGCTTTCATCGTTTCACGCAATTGCTGTTCAATTTGCTGTTTGTGCAAACCCGGTCTTTCATTTCTATGGGTAAGGCTAAGTGTTAGTACTGCAGAGCGAACATTTGCCGTGGTACTGCCGCCTTCCCCGGGCTTACCAGAACTTCCGTCACCGATAGCCGTATAGATTTGTTTGACGTGTGGGTTCTCCTGAAGCATCTGACGAGCTTGTTCCGCTAATTCTATGGTGTCGTGTATTTTGGTACCCGGTTGCTGCGTAATCGTGACTTGTGTTTGCTGATAGTCTTCGGCGGGCATAAAGGTACCCGGTAGCGTCGCTGCCAGCATGATTCCCACACCGAAAAAAACACCTGTAGCAATAATCGTTTTGCCTTTATGACGTAAACACCAAGCCACAATTTTCAGGTAATAGCGTATCCAGCCAGGTTCGGGTTTGACCTTTTGTTTTGGTGCTCGTAGTAGATAAGCTGCCATCATCGGCGTCAGCATCCGGGCAACGAGTAATGAGAACAGCACGGCTACCGCTGCTGTCCAACCGAACTGAACGAAAAACATACCAACTACGCCGCTCATAAACGCGGTAGGCAGGAACACTGCGATGATTGTGAAAGTCGTTGCAACTACTGCCAGACCAATTTCGTCGGCTGCTTCCATAGCTGCTTGCAAGGGGGTCTTCCCCATAAGCAGGTGACGCTCGATATTCTCGACTTCCACAATGGCATCATCTACGAGAACACCGATAACCAGTGACAGCGCCAGTAAAGTGACGCCATTCAGAGAGAAGCCCATAAGATGTATGACAGCAAAAGTGGGAATGATGGATAATGGCAAAGCCACCGCTGAAATGAATGTTGACCGCCAGTTTCGCAAAAACGCAAATACCACCAGCACGGCTAACAGAGCACCTTCATACAATAGTTGCATGGAACCAGCGTAATTCTCTGCAACGGGTTCAGTCAGGTTAAAGACTTCGGTTATGTTAATATCGGGGCGGGTTTCTTGCAGTTTTTGTAATGCTTCACTTACCCCTTTAGCAACTTCAATTTCACCGTAACCTATCGCGCGAGTTATCTCGAAACCCACGACTGGCTTGCCGTTAAGGAAAGCCGCGGAACGCTTCTCTGCAACTGTGTCGGACACTGTGGCTATCTGGTTCAGGCGAACATGCCGACCATCACTTAAGGTTATTTCCATGCTGGCAAAATCTTCCGCTGACTGCACGGTGGCGATGGTTCTTATCGACTGCTCCATATCGCCCAAATGAGCCCGTCCGCCGGAGGCTTCCTGCTGCACCAAACGTAGCTGGCGTGAGATATCGGCTGCGGTGGTATTGAAGGCGAGTAGTTGGTCAAAATTCAGGTCAACGCGAATTTCACGGTTTACGCCGCCGACTCTGCTAACGGCTCCTACGCCTCTGACCGCAAGTAATGCTTTACTGATATCGTTGTCGACGAACCAGGACAGTGCTTCGTCATCCATCTGCTTTGAGCTAAGTGTATAGGTCAAAATAGGCGAGCCTGAAAGCTGATCTTTTCTAATTACCGGGTCGCGCAGATCCGCAGGTAAATCAGCCCGAATACGCGATACGGCGTCCCGAACATCATCAAGTGCTTCCTGCACAGAGCGTTCGAGCATGAACTCAACCGAAATAGTGGCTTCACCGTCGGTGAGGTTGCTGTAGATGTGTTTCACTCCCTGAACTGTGGACAGTGAACTTTCAATTTTGCGAACGACATCGGTTTCTAACTGTGCCGGGGAGGCTCCGGGTAGCGAAATTCCAATATTGACTGTGGGTATATCTAAGTCGGGCAAATCCTGAATTTTCATTGCGCGAAAGCTTATAATTCCCGCTAATGTCAGCAGGATAAATAGCATGATAGCCGGAGTGGGATTGCGTATAGCCCATGCGGAAATATTCAGATTCATCTTTTACTCCGGTTTGTTTGAGAGAGATTCGCGCTGGTGTCCGACTGGTCTGGAGCAATTTGGACTAAATCGCCATCACCAAGAAACGCACTACCATTTATCACCACTCGATCAAGCGATGTAATACCGCTGACAATCTCTACCAGATCGGCAGATCGCTGCCCTGTTATGACTTTGGTTTGCCACACGCGCTCATTATCGTCGACACGCATCACATAGCTAAAACCATCCCGCATTTGTACGGCACTTTGTGGCAGAGTTAGCGCCTCTTTGGTGCCAAGCTCGAATTGTCCGTGGGCAAAGGAACCTGCGCGGGCAGTACTATTGGAAGGAAGGTCGACATAAACTAAACCGGAACGAGTCTGTGTATTTACTATAGGCGCAACCGTGCGAACCTTAGCCGTAATGGACTCACCGCCTACAGGTGTGACCTGGGCTTTTAGGCCCGGCTGGAGCTTATTCAGGTCCTGGACTGACACTTCAGCACGCCATTCAAGCCTATTGCCTCTAATGAGGCGGAACAGTTCCTCACCGCGAGGCAGAACGGCGCCGACGGTTGCTGTTCTGGAGGAAATAATGCCGTCGTCCGGAGCCAGAACGCGAGTTTGTTTCAGGCTTAATTTTTGTGAGTCCTGATAAGCCTGAGCAGATTTAAGCCGGGCGAGAGCCGTTTTCTCAACAGTACTATATTGCTGAACTTGTTGAGCTGTAAGCGCTCCGTTAGTTTGCAATCCAACCGCGCGTTGTACGTCTTCTCTGGCTTCAGCCAGCAAAGCTTCTGCTTCTGCGACAGCAGCCTCACTTTGCGCTAACTCTGCTTTAACAGCATCTTCAGAAAAAGTAGCCAGTAATTCTCCGCGCTTTACTTTATCACCGACATTAACGGCTACTTCCGCCAACCTGAGTCCGTCGGTTTCATTTCCGACAATAGCTTCTTGCCAGGCACTGATATCGCCATTAGCTGATAAAGTTACTGGTAACACGGAAGGTTGTGGCGTGGCCACGCTAACTGTAAGTACGGGGCTAGGGGAGACGGTTGCCGCATCGGCTTTTGAATTATCTGCACTCTTAATCGCGACTATTGCACCGGTAACTGCCACCACAAAAATTGTGGCAGTTAATACAACCTGATGTGACCTTTTCATTTCCTGATTCCTTTTATTCAGCGTTAGCTCTATCTGAACGCCGATGCACTATCTACCGGCCTGTCTTTCAGGAAACTTACTGACTGAAAAAGAATAAAAATGTGTTTTGGTAAGTTTTAGGTAAGTCGAGGTTGTGGATGATGCAGGCTCTAATAAATCTGTCTTACCTGAAAGGAACTTATTTATGCGCTTTGTAATATCAACACGGGCTGGTTTCAAAACGAAAGTAATTAATCCCCTGGTCTTTGGGTCTTTTCTGCTTGGAGCAGGGCTTCCCCTGAATGTTGCAGCAGATAATGAGTTTGGTGATGATTCACCTGGCTCTTCCTGGGGAATAGGAGTCGGAGTCAGTAGTAGTCAAAAGCCTTATACTGATATTGACCGTGACAATAAATTGTTACCGATATTGACGTACGAAAACGAATACATTCGGCTGGCAGGCCCTGAACTGGCCTTCAAATTACCCAGTTATAAGCTGAATGAATCGAATCAGTTTAACTTTGGTTTTGTCGGAAAATACGACTTTACTGACTACGAGCAAAGCGATGCGCCTATACTGAACGGTATGGAAGATCGCGATGGTGGTTTCTGGGCTGGCTTTAGAGCAGAATGGCAAAACAACTATGCTGATATCAGTGCTGAATATGTTACCGAAGTTTCCGGTGACAGCGAAGGCAGCGTGATTAATTTTGGTATAGAGAGAACGTGGCATTTCCAGGAGCAGTTTCTATTTACTCCCCGGATCGTGGTGAGCTGGCTGGATAAGGAATATGTTGATTACTATTACGGAGTCCGCGCAACTGAAGTTAATGCTGAGCGCTCCTTCTACCAGGGGGACGCTGGCGTGAATATTGAGGTCGGTGCACGTGGGGGCTATATGTTTAAGCAAAAGCACTTTGTGTTTCTCGATGCCAGCGTTACCAGCTTAGCGTCAGAAATAAAGGACAGCCCGTTAGTCGATAGCTCCACTGAAAACCGGATCGTTTTCGGTTATATCTACAGCTTCTGATGAGCCGCATACTGTTACTTGAAGACCATGAACGGTTAGCCCGCCTGATATCCGAGGGGCTCGCCTCTGCAGGGATTATGGTTGATACTTTTAATCATATTTCTCACGCGGAGACAGCGCTGCAGCGAATGCCTTATCAGGCTCTTGTTATTGATCGTGGCGTGCCTGACGGTGACGGACTTTCTCTGCTTCGGTCTCTGCGGGAAGCCGGGAATAGTATTCCTTGCCTTGTCCTGACTGCGCGCACAGCTTTAAACGACCGCGTTGAAGGGCTGGATGCCGGAGCGGAGGATTATCTTGCTAAGCCTTTTGCAATGGAAGAAATGGTTGCGCGGGTACGCGCGTTGTTGCGCAGACCCGCAGAGGTTCGTTCACTGGAGCCGCAATGCGGTGATTTAACTCTACGACCTGAAGACAGCCTCATTGTTTGCGGAGGAAAAAGCGAAACTCTGGCGCAAGCCGAACTGCAAATTATGTTGTTATTGATGGAAAAATGTAACGGGTCGGTACGCCACAGTGCGCTCGAGGCTGCGGGTTGGGGGTTCAGTGATGCAGTGACACCTAACGCACTGGATGTGGCTTTACATCGTATTCGACGAAAGTTGTCAGCTATTGGTTCAACGCAGCGGATAGTAAATATAAGGGGCATAGGCTATGCGCTTCAGGATAGCGGACCGACTGAATAGTTTAAGTTTTAAAGTCTTGCTGGCGTTTATTGTTGGTATGGTGCTTAGTGTCAGTTTTATCGCTGTGGTGCTGATAACGGTGCTAGTTTTTAAAAATAATATTTTTTCACAACTTGAAGTTAATGACGCTTCTCAGCATTTGGCTGAAGAATTGTTGTTTAATAGCGAAGGAGTTCCGGTACAACTTGGGTTGAGTGATGAGTATAACTGGTTATTTGAAAGCCTGGATCAAGAATTAGCATACCGGGTACTGGATCAATCTGGAGCTGTAGTATTTTACTCTGCCGCCGGAGAGTCATTCTGGGCCGATGTTGATGTTAAAAATCCGACATTAACCAGCTCTTTTGAGTTTGAGCGTAACGGCATGCCGATGGATGCTGCTACAGGTGTATTTGAGCATGACGGTAAAAACTGGTTTGTTCAAATAGCGGTAAGCAGGCGATTTATCTATTTTGCTCATGACGCTTTTGGCTTAACCTTTTTAGAGGGTGGGCTGGCGGTACTATCTTTAGTGCTGTTTCTCGTTTTTGGCGCTTGTGCTCACTTTACTATCAGACACACCTTAAAACCCTTACGCGAATTGTCTCAATCGGCTTCAGCAATATCTCCTCGTTCGTTGCAGGCGCGACTGAAACAGGACAATGTTCCTCTCGAAATTGCACCTTTAGTGACCAGTTTCAACGAGGTTCTGGAACGTCTGGAGCGCGGTTATCGCGTGCAACAGGCGTTTTTGGCGACCACGGCGCATGAGCTAAAAACACCCTTATCGTTAATTCGTGCTCAGTTGGAGTTGATGGAGGGAACTGAAGAGCGCAATTGGTTGCTGCACGATGTGTGTTATATGTCGCGACAGGTCCAGCAATTACTTCTGTTAGCAGAAACCAGTGAACCACATAACTATAGTTTTGCTGTTGTTGAAATAAAGTCTGTAGTTGAAGAAGCAAAAAACTATTTACTGAGAATGGCGGAAACAGCCAATGTGCACCTCGTTGTGGAGGATCAGAGTTTAGGTGAAGAGTGGCTTGCAGACCGAGGTGCATTTTTCACTTTATTAAAAAATTTGCTGGAAAATGCGATACAACATGCGCCACCGGATACGAATATTCTTATACGACTTTACCCTCATGAGATTACGATTAGAGACCGAGGTCCTGGCGTTAAAGAGGAAGAGCTGCCGTTGTTATTTACACGTTTTTGGCGCGGTGAGCATAGGCGCGACTTTGGAGCTGGCTTAGGTTTAGCAATATGTCAGGAAATAGCATTAACTCATAACTGGGAGCTTTCGGCTCAAAGAATGGAGCCTGGATTGCTTTTTAAATTATTAAAAACTGACCCGCCAGCGTCACCTGATTGAGGAAAAACCGGGCGGAGTTCGCCCGGCACAAGCCACACCTATTATTCTCAATACGAACTAACCTTTCTGCTCCCGCGTCTCGACATCCAGTTTGAAGTCGACGACTTTCGTTTCGCCGCGATACCAGAGCTCAATACTTTCAGGCTGCCCGTAATAATAGAACACATGCACCGGTTCGCCGTCTTCGCGCTCAAGTAGAATAACGTTTTCAAAGGGCTGCAGGTATTTTTGTTCTGCGTTCTTTGCGAAAAATCGGTTGCGAAGCTTTGTGTTTAACCGCGTGCCGTCCAGGGTCTCTTCGGGAATAAACACGCTGTAGTCAACAACAAGTCGGTTGTCGTCTAAGCGTATACCATCGGGTAAATTGTCGGCACTGTAGCTTTTTTTGACAATATCCGGTGCCGTTAATACCGGAATGCGGGCTTCGATACGGGCGGGCGATTCCGGCATATACTCAGGGGTATATGCAAAGCCATATGTGGTGAAACTGAATACCTCATCTTTATCGCGTGTTAGCTCAATGGTTTCGTCTGCGTCATCGAAAAATTTCACCATTTCGGTCAGTATCACTCGCTTAAATTTTGGCTCTAAGTTGAAATGGTAGCGGTCTGAACTGCTGATAAAAAGCTGGCTTTGTACCGGCGGGTATTTCAGATAGATTCGTTCTGTGTGTTGATACTCCGGAAGGTGACGACTTTTTTCATAGCGAATATCAATAAGCTGTTTCATTTCTTCTTCGGTTAAATCGACTCGTCGTTTTGGCCTTTCATCGTACACCGGGCCTTCCAGGCCGATATCAGGCAAAGTGCTCAAATCAATCTCATCACTATTGCCTTGCTGACCAAGGAAATGAATTGGAATTTCAATTTTGTGAGTTACTTTATCGCGGGTTTTCTTACGAGGTAGCAAAGTCACTCGTGCGGTAGCCACAGGTCCCATGAAGGAAAAGGCTTTATGCAGAATGCGGCCTTCGCCCACTGAAAGTTTGTCATGTAAGTTATTGCCCTCGGTGCGTACGGTTTCTGCATCAACTTCGCCCCGCATGGATCGTTCTATAATTTCGTCAAGCCATTCACCCATTCGTTCGTGATAATCAGGCTGTAGTGTCGTATCCATTCGCAGTTGAAGTTCGCGCTCTGTCGGAGAGAGGGCTTCGCCGATAATGTCTTCGTCTCGCAGCGGCATTGCCTGGTCATCCGGTACTTCAATTTTTATGTCGTAGTTAAAATCACCGGCCTTAACCAGAGTGACAGAGTATCCGCGCCGCTCTATAGTTTTGCCGACATCGCTTGCTTTAAACTCGAACTGAAGCACATCTTTTGGTAACTCAGTTTCAACGTCGCCGAGCAGTTTAACGGGTTGTGGGTCGTCTTCGGTACGCGGCTCTTTGAAATAAAAGCGTTCCGGGTCGTAACGAATTTCATCGGTTTGGGCAACCCAGTCTAATAGGTCTGGTAGGGCTTTAACGTCTCCGTTATCCATAACTACCTGGGTAAACTGCAGCTGACTTCTAAAGGGAAAAGCAAAAGGTTCACGGACCTGAAACCACTGACCCTCGCGTGAAGCGGTGGAAGCCACAAAGTTGTTACGGTAAATATCCAGAAGCTTTTGCGGGCTCTCGTAGTCTTTTAGTCGTTTAAAGCGGTCGGCGGTGTAGGGGCGACCTAAAGGGCCAATATAAGAAGCCTTGAAAGGCTCAACATAAAAGTACTGCGCAGGTTTTTCATCGAATTTTATCGTTCTGTAAATGTTCCGGTGGGCTATAAATTCTTCACCTTCCAGAGCTTCAAACAGAGCTTTATCCTCAATGGTTTGGATCTTTTCCTTACGCTCTTTTCTCTTTTGCTGTAATTCAGCTAAAGCCGCCTCTTTTTGCTCCACACTCAGTACCTCTCTTGCTGAATAACTGTCGTTACTGTTGCAGCCCAGCGTAATAGCGCCCGCTGAAAGCGCACCAATAAGCAACAAAATTCCTTTTTTATTCATAACAGTACCTAATCTGTTTTACTGATAGCTGTACCAGTTGGCGCTAAAAGTTCTGCTCGTTTAAAGCATGGTCTTTAAGGGTACCTGTTAAAGCGCACAATTTTAAGTTAAGGCTTTGTAAAAACACAGGCCAGCGGTGGGTTTTACCCGTTAACCGGCTGATGAGCGCTATAGAGTTGTCGTATACTGGCAAATATGAGACTACTGCTACAAAAATAGACCGGAGATAACCATGCTGAAGTTGAAAACGATACTCATCAGTTTTGTATTGTGTTTATTGAGTACCTCCGCGCAGGCCGAAATTCTCTACAAAGTCATGAAGGAAGACCAGATTATTTGGGTTTACGGAACGCTGCATGCGGCGAAAAAAGACGCGATAGTCCTGTCTGAAACGGCAAAAAACGCACTGAAAAACAGTGAAGCGGTATGGTTTGAAGTGCATCCTGAAAAGCTGGGAAGTGCTCAGTCCTCGTTTATGCAGCATGCGCGCCGCTCCGAGGGTAAGTTATCTGACTCGGTTGATAGTGAAACCTGGCAGCAGCTCACTACGTTGGCAGAAAAGTATGGTATGAACGTCAGTGCGCTAGAACAGCTCAATGCCTGGTTTGCACAAATTGTCATTGTTTCGCAAGCCATTGCGCAATCGGGTTACACCGCCGAAGGTGGTTCTGAAGGAAAGCTGTTTGAGTTGGCAAAAAGCTCGGACATACCGGTTAAAGGGCTGGAAACCGTCGAGCGGCAAATTGATGCGTTACGCGCAGCTCAAAGTGAATCTGGTGAGGGGGAATTGCTGGAGCAGACGCTTGCAGAAGTGGAAAAAATTGAAGAGGTTTTTGCCGATATCCAGGAGACCTGGCTAGAGGGCGATCTGGATAAACTCACCCACTACTTAAACCAGAACCTACCTCCGAAGGCGTTAGACGAGCTGATCACTAAACGTAATAATGAATGGATCACAAAGCTCGCTAAGGTAAATGAGTCTGATACCGTATTCGTGGCGGTTGGGGCGGGGCACCTTGGTGGTCAGCAAGGCGTACTTGAGCAATTTGAAAAGCAGGGCGCCGATATTAAAAAAATGTAGTAAATAGACGTTATTAAAGCAGATCGCCTACGTAATCAAACTGTCATTTAAAGTCAGTACTATTGCCTGTTCGAAAATATAACGCTGAGCTTGTTAAGCCAGAGGTTTCAGAACGGGGAAGACGGCATGACCACGAAAGAGAAAAAGCTGAAGATTGATATTTCAGGTGTTGATCCAATTTGTAATGAGTCAAAAGGTGATGACTTTTACGATGTGGTGAACCGTCAGTTAAGCCGTCGCTCTTTTCTAAAAGGAGGCCTTGGCGTTGCCGTCAGCTCCTTTATGTTATCGCCTTTAATGGCGGGTTGTACGTCCCCTAAAGGCTCTGCCAGTTCATCCGCGGGGCTTGGTTTTCAGGCCGTTGCCGGCAACCGAACCGATGTTGTTGATGTACCCGTTGGGTATCGTGCTCAGCCTTTTCTGCCCTGGGGCACGCCACTTGTGCCAGGTGCCGGCGAGTTTAAACCTGACGCTAGCAATTCGGCGTTAGATCAGGCACGGCAAGTTGGCTCGCATCACGACGGTATGCATTTTTTTCCCATAGACGTGAAAGAAGGTGGCGACTCCTCGAAAGAAGGGCTGCTGGTGATGAACCATGAATACGTTGATCCACAAATTCTGCACGCCAATTTTTCCCCTAACGCACCACGCCCGCAGCAGGAAGTATTGAAAGAGATGATGGCACATGGTGTGTCAGTGGCTCATATTATTCGTAAACCGGATGGAGAATGGCAGCTGATTGAAGGCAGCCCCTACAACCGCCGAATTACCGCTAGCACCCCAATGCAAATGAGTGGGCCGGTTGCCGGTCATGACAAGCTGATAACCCGCTTTAGCCCTGACGGCACCAAGACTCGCGGAACCATTAATAACTGTTCGCATGGGCATACGCCTTGGGGTACTTACTTAACCTGCGAAGAAAACTGGGCGGGCTGCTTCATGAACGATGACGAGACTCATCCTCGTGAGCATGAACGGTACGGTGTGAGCCGCGAGAACAGTCGTTATTACTGGGAAACGGCAATGCCGGGTCTTGACGAAACCGCGCGCTTTAATGCTTCTTCTACCGGAGCTACGGCCGCGGAAGACTACCGGAATGAACCGAACCACTTTGGCTGGATTGTTGAAATAGACCCTTTCAATGCTAAAAGCACACCAGTTAAACGAAGCATGCTGGGTCGCTTTGCTCATGAAGGTATTGTGTTTGCTCCGGCAGTGGAAGGTGAGCCGCTGGTGGCTTATTCCGGCGACGATTCGCGTTTTGAATATATTTATAAGTTTGTTTCGGCGAAACCTTATTACAAAGCAACTGCTTCAGGCGAGCTGCTGAATGAAGGTACGCTCTATGTTGCACACTTTAATGATGACGGAACTGGTCGCTGGCTGCCGTTAGATATTGAAAACTCAGAGTTTCAGGCAAAGGCCAGCGAAGCGGGCGTCGAGTTCCATTCTCAGGCCGATGTGCTGTTAAATACTCGGCTTGCGGCCGACGTTATGGGTGCGACGAAAATGGATCGCCCGGAATGGGGCGCTGTGCACCCAACGACCAAAGAAGTCTATTTCAGCTTAACCAATAACACTCGCCGCACCGAAGTGCAGACAAATGCCATGAACCCGCGTGCAGAGAACGCTTACGGTCATATTGTGCGCTGGAGCGAAGACAACCAGCAAAGCGCTGAATCTTTTCACTGGGACATTTTCTTAATGGGCGGCGAAGCGGGTACCCGCACTCCAAATGCCGAAGGGAAAGACCTGACCCTAACGGCCGATAATCAGTTCGCCTGCCCGGATGGCCTGTGGTTTGATCATAGAGGCACGCTCTGGATCCAAACCGATATGAGTGGTGAGCTGTTAAGTGAGGGCAGTTTTGGTAATAACGGCATGTACGCTGCGAATCCGGAATCTGGCGAGTTGAAACGCTTTTTGGTGGGGCCTGTGGATTGCGAAATTACCGGGGTTGTTACCACGCCCGATGGCAAAACCATGTTCGTGAATGTTCAGCACCCTGGTGACCGACTGGCGCCCGGTAAGTTTAGTAGTAGCTGGCCTGCCGGTAACGGTGCGCGTCCGCGTTCGGCGACGGTCATTGTTACCCGTGAAGACGGTGGGATAGTTGGAGCCTGAAATAGCCAGCCGATCAGTTAAGCTGATCGGCTGACACTATTAACACCACTGTTGTTAATAACGGTTACACCGTGACGTTCAAGCGTACGTCGATGTTATTACGCGTCGCATTTGAATACGGGCACACCTGGTGTGCTTTTTCAGCAATAGATTCCGCTTCGTCCTGGCTCATGCCCGGTAAATGAATGTTCAGCGTGGCATCAATACCAAACCCGCCTTCAATCTGACCAATACCTATTTCGGCTTTAACTTCAGTGTCTTTGGGCAGTTTCACTTTTTCCTGACCCGCAGCGAACTTCAATGCGCCGATAAAACAGGCTGAGTAACCTGCTGCAAATAATTGCTCAGGGTTGGTACCATCACCGCCTGCGCCACCCAGTTCTTTAGGCGTTGTCAGTTTTACTTTCAGTTGGCCGTCGTCAGACTCTGACTGACCATCGCGTCCGCCGGTTGATGTTGCTACTGCTTTGTACAGAATATCCATAACGATTACCTTACTAGTTGGTGTGTTGGGAACTAACACGCATAATGTTAGTGCAATAATAGTTATCGCGATAACAGTATTTTCCGAACGAAGTTATCGATATTTTCGATACATCGGACTTGGCTAGTGGTCGGGCTTGTCTTGTAACTGCGCCCGCAGTGATTCAAGGGTGTGTTTTAAGGCAAGGGCCTCATCAGGCTCAAGTTGAGTGGCACAGAAAACCTGCTCCGGAACATCGCAGGCAGACTGTTCCAGTTGCCGACCTTGTTCGGTGAGGTATAAATGCAGTTGACGTTCATCGTCGGTATTGCGCTTTCTGGTTATTAACCCGCGTTGCTCCAGCCGCTTAATAACCGGGCTTAACGCACCTTTTTCCTGAAACAACTTGCGGCTTATTTCAGTAATGGTCACGCCATCGCGCTCCCATAAAAGCAGTAAAATAAGGTATTGCGGATAGGTCAAATCAAGCTTCGAGAGCAGAGGCTTGTAGAGCTTATTCATTGCCAGCGAGGTTGAGTACAACGCAAAGCAAAGCTGGTTATCCAGCCTGAGCGCTTTATTACTGTTATTGTCTGCCATGCGTTGCTCCTGTGTCGTTTGTCTCAATGATACGCAAAGTCAGCTTACAAACAAAGCTTAGGGTTTGTAGTTAAACAAGCTAATGTCTTATAGTAATACAAATTAAATTTGTGCGAATTAAGTTCGGGGTAGTCTCGAAAGCTATCCCCCGAATACCTTAAACCAGGAATCATGTTATATGCCGAATAAATTACTTACCATGCTCGGGGGCTTTGTGCTGGCGGCTTCAGCTATTGGCTCTGCTGTGGCCGGAAACCCTATTATTAAAGAACGCTTCACCGCTGATCCGGCAACCTTAGTTCATGACGGTGTGGTCTATCTGTATGTAGGCCATGACGAAGCTAAAGAAGACGGCGATTTTTTTGTCCTTCGCGAGTGGTCTATCTATTCGTCCGATAACTTAAAGGACTGGACGCTGGAAGGCGCTTTTCCCCGCACTGAATTTGAGTGGGCAAAAGGCGATACCGCCTGGGCTGCCCAGGCGACTGAACGAGACGGTAAGTTTTACTGGTATGTAACCGTGCTAAACGATGACCCCGCTCCGGAAAAGCAAGGTTTTGCGATAGGAGTGGCAGTGTCGGATGACCCGGTTAATGGCTGGAAAGACGCAATAGGCGGTCCACTGGTTACCCCGGATATGACCGAGTCTCCGGAATTTATGGCGCCGGAGCCGTGGGACAATATCGACCCGACTGTATTTATTGATGATAATGGCCAGGCGTATTTGTATTGGGGGAACACGCACCTCTACTACGCACGTCTGAAAGACAATATGACCGAACTGGACAGCGAAATTCATAAAGTTGATATCAATAACATGCCAGGTACCTTCACTGAGGCGCCGTGGCTGCATAAATATCAGGATAAGTATTACCTGACATTTGCAATGAATTATCCTGAAGAGCTGGCGTATGCGGTAAGTGACTCGCCTGAAGGACCGTGGGAATATCAGGGGCTGATAATGGATGTGTTACCTGATAGCGGAACTAGCCATCAGGCTGTTCTTGAGTTTGAAGAACAGTGGTATTTGGTTTATCACACCGCCGCGCTGCCAACGGGTGGGAACTACCGCCGTTCGGTTTCTATAGAGCATCTTGAGTATGATGAAGACGGCAGCATCCAGAAAATCACGCCAACGGCGTCGGGTATTCACTACAATGCGAAACAATTGCAGGCCTTTTCAACTAAAGAGTTTCTGACTTATCAGGGTGACAGCGACGTTGTTGCTGCTACAGGTGAGAAAGAAAACTATAGCCAGCTGTGGCATCTGAAGTCGTTAAGCGGTGAGGAGAATACTGTTTCTTTTCAGCCTGAAGCGTCACCTGGTTTTTACCTTGTTTCGGAAAACGGTGAGTTAACCGTAAGCAAGCATGATGGCTCAGACAGTTTTATCGCCAACGCGACCTTTAAGCAGGTTGAAGGCCTTGCCAATAGTGAGTGGTCTTCTTATCATTTGGCAGATAATCCAGAGGTCTATCTGGTATTGTATGAAGGCAGCCTGAAGCTGAGTAAAGCTTCGTCTGATATTGAAAAAGAGGCGGCGACTTTTCGGCCTTCTGCACCTTGAATATAATAAAAAGAGTCCCATGTTTTCCTTAATAAGCCGTGCGTTCATAGTTTTTCTATGTAGCACGGGTATTCAGAAAAAAGGAGCAGCTTATGCACATTGATCTGAACGGAAAACACGCCATTATTACCGGTTCTACTGCGGGTATTGGTTTTGCAATTGCTGAGGGGCTCGCCAAGGCTGGCGCTAATGTAGTGGTTACCGGGCGTACTCAACAGCGGGTCGATGAAGCTATTGCCAGTATTAAAAAGGCGGCTCCGAATGTTTCCGTTGAGGGTGTCGCTGCGGATCTTGGAACCGCCGAAGGTTGCAAAACTCTGACTGAACAGCAACCAGATACTGATATTTTGGTTAATAATGTCGGCATTTTCGGACCTGAGGACTTCTTTGAGGTGGGCGATGATACCTGGCAGCAGTTTTTCGATGTGAACGTGATGAGTGCAGTGAGGCTCTCACGCCATTATGCGAAAGGCATGAAGGCGCGAGACTGGGGTCGTATTCAGTTTATATCGAGTGAATCGGGCATTAATATTCCTAGTGAAATGGTGCATTACGGCATGACAAAATCAGCGCTGTTGTCCATTTCCCGGGGGTTGGCGAAAGTACTTAGCGGCACTCAAGTGACAGTTAACGCCATACTGCCCGGACCCACACGCTCAGAAGGCGTGCTTAACATGATTCGTGATATGGCTGAGGAAGAGGGCGTCTCTCAGGAAACAATAGAGTCCCGCTTTGTTCAGGAGAACCGGCCATCGTCCATTATTCAGCGCTTAGCAACGCCTGAAGAGGTTGCTAATATGAGTGTTTACGTGGCATCGCCGCAGGCCAGCGCCACTACCGGCGCAGCGCTGCGAGTCGAAGGCGGTATTGTCGATACCTTAACTTAGCCTTTAGGCCGCGTTGTTATAGGCGCGACGGCGCCGACGAAAGCGACTTAAGCGAGCTGGCTGAGCATCCGAGAATGTGTATTTCATCAGCGACAGCTCGCCGTCTTGGCTTTCGAACAGAGCCGTGCAGTTTTCCACCCAGTCACCTGTGTTGGCGTACAATAAGCCGTCAGACTCGACCAGTTCCGGGTGATGAATGTGTCCACAAACAATACCGTCTAAACCACGCTTTTTAGTTTCGCGGAATGAGGCCGCCCGATAGCGGCCAATGACTTCTTCGGCTTTACCAATTTGGCTTTTCACGTAGGCCGACAATGACCAGTAATTGTGGCCAAACAGGTTGCGAATGCGGTTTGTTGTTCGGTTAAGCCACAGTAAGAAGTCATAAAGATGGTCACCAACAAACGACAGCCAGCGGCTGTGGCAGGTTTCTGCATCAAACGCGTCGCCGTGCGTGACCAGCAAACGTTTGTTGTCAGCGGTAGTATGAATAGCCTGACGTTGAATGCGAATACTGGCCACATCCGGGTGGCGATATTTACGCATAACTTCGTCATGGTTGCCGGGAATGTAGATAACTTCGACACCGTTACGTGCCATAGCCAGTATTTGCTGAAGTACCTTATGATGCCGATCCGGCCAAAATATCTGCCGTTTCATTGCCCAAAAGTCGACAATGTCACCAACCAGATACAACCGTTCAACGTCAACGCGTTTGAGTAAGTGAAGCAGAAATTCGGCTTTGCAATCTTTAGAGCCAAGGTGTACGTCGGAAATAAACAAAGTTCGGGCGTTCAAGCGAGCCTGAGGCATAACGATCTCCCACTGTGGGTTTCGTCCATACTCCTCTGCTTAAATGAACCGCCGTTGACAGTTCATTTAAGCTTTTGTGACATCGGTAGGTTATTTACACTTTGTATCGTTTCAACTGGTCGTCCACCTGCTGAATCAGGCCGCTGAGCGTATTACTGGAGCTGGCTGTCTCTTCTGCCTGTTCTGCAACGTTTGTACTTTGCTCTTTAAGTCGCTCTAAGCGCACACTGACATCTGAGGATACGGCATTTTGTTCCTCGGCTGCACTGGCGACCTGAGCGTTTTGACTGGTAATATTTTCAACCGCCTGACTCACTGTGTTGCTCATTCCCGACACCTCTTCTACAGCGGAAAGGCTTTGCTGTGACTGCTCGGCCTGAGCCACAATGACGCCGCCAACGGCTTCGACACCATCGTGCAAACTACGTAATAAATGAGCGATGTCTTCCGTGGATTTCTGCGTTCTCGACGCCAAAGCTCTGACTTCATCTGCAACTACGGCAAAGCCTCGTCCGGCTTCTCCGGCTCGCGCAGCTTCTATAGCCGCGTTCAGAGCCAGCAGATTAGTTTGTTCCGCCACCGCATTTATCACTTCCATAACACGCGCGATATCATCAGAAGCTTTGGTCAGTGAAGCGAGCTCCTGTTGTGCTCGTTCCGATTCAGTAGCTAAACCAACCTGTTGTTTGCGCAGCTGGTTAATCATGTCCTGCATTGATTGAACCTGCTGGCTAATCTCTACTGCGGATGTTTCGGCTAAACTGGTGTTGTCGGCCACGTTACGTGCCGTTGTGGCAAGTTCATGTACCGCCGCTGAAATGGTTTCAACTTCCATAGCCTGCTCGCCAGCTAGCTCATCGGAGTGGCGCGCTATCTGAGCCAATTTAGCCGACTCGTCATGTGACTGCTTACTCAAGGTTGCCACCGACCCTATGGTTAAGCGCATACGCTCAAGCAAAGCATCGAACTGGCGTGCCATATCTCCAAGCTCGTCCGGAGAATCTGAGTTCATGCGCTGAAGCAAGTCACCTTCCTCTTCAACAATACGGCGTATCATCGAATTCATGCGGTTTATACGCTTAAGTACAACGCTGTGAACCAGCCATAAAATCAAGCCCAGCAGGAGCAGGCCGGATACGATAATAATGACAATCATCTTAACGGCTTGTTCGAGCACCAGAGCATGTATTTCCTCCTCATCCACGCCAACTAAAACGTCATACCGCCAGTTGGGGAAAGGAGTCTCTGAAATTTGCCAGTCAGACGTATTTCCATCGACAATACGGGTAATTTCATCCGGGTTCAGGTGTGAAGAGTGCAAACGAATAGTGCCGCGGTCGTCACGTAGGGCAACGAAACCATTCTCTAAAATGCGGGAATCTGCAATGTAGCGCTTTAACTCGTCAAAATTAGCCAGGTAGCCAACATATAAAATACCAATTATTCGGTTTGCACTATTTATAATGGGTTGATACGCCGTAATGTACGATTGACCGAGAATGTTGACCTGCCCCCGGTAGGTTTCGCCGCGCATAACGGTTTGGTATGCCTGAGTAGAACTATCTAAGCGGGTGCCCGTAGCGCGATTACCTTGTGCGTTCTTCACATTGGTGGTGATACGAATAAACTCGTCGCCGTTACGTGAAAATATCGTTGCGGTTCCACCCTGAAGCTGACTCTGGAGATCTACCAGCTCCTTACTGTTGGCCAGTGGTCTACCGTCTAATAAAAGGTCTGGTACATTTTCTTCGCCTACTCGCGTCGTATCGCCAACGCTGAGCCCGCCACGGGTATTTACTAAATGATTCAGTACCGACAAGCTGGCATCTACCTCATCACGCATTAAGCGATCAGTGATAGTCAGCATATCTTGAACGGTGCTGGCAATTAGTGCCGTTTCATTATCAAGATCGGCTCTTATCTTATTACTCGTTTGAGTGGCCGCAATGATAACTGCAAGGACTGTAAGAGAAAGGATACTGAGGCTGAGCCATAAGCTCATACGTTTGAGAATAGTCATATTTTAAAGCGCCACTAATGTTAGTGGCGCGATCCTATGTTAGACATCGATCTTTGGCAACGAAAAACTCTAAAACGTGTAAGTGACGTTCGCTGCCAGGGTATTACCGCCACCCCAGTCACTGCTTAAAGTGGTGTGATTATAGGAAACCATGAAGTTCCACTGCTGCCAGTTTCTGTCATAAGCTATCCAGGCATGGTTGTAGTGGTCACGGGTATCCCACTGAAAATCTTCAGAATCCAAGGAGCGCGACTGGTTAAATCCTACATTCACACCATTTTCACCATCGCTGTACACCTGATAAGAAACCGCTGCAACCAGATGTTTGGCGTCGGTGCCGGCGTAATCCCAGGCGTACCAGAGTTGAAAGCGAAAGTCGCTGATATCGAGAGCTGCCGTGGTTTCTGCGTAGTTTATGTCACTGCCGTCACCATAATAACTGTAATATAAAGCCCCCAGCTCGACGCCAATCTCATCATTAATTTGCCAGTAGCGGCCGCCAAACGCGTCCAGTTCCAGCCAGGTGTCATCGCCAAAATCGACATTGGAAGCAAAGCCTCCGGCGTACCAGCCGTTATCAAAGTTTTTATTGGCAATAAACTGTAGCGCCGGGTCACCGTCAGTTTGAGTTACCCCGTTAAACAAATAGTCGCTGGTTGCCGTTGCGGTTACGTCCCAGGACGCCTGCGCAGTGCCACTGATCAGGAGACCGGTAAACAGGGCTATATTAATCGCTTTTAAGTGCATTGAGTTGCTCCTCCATTTCGCCTGAGGCGTTATCCAGCGCACTGCTAATCTGAGTAATCTGCCCCGACAGTTTTTCTAAATCGTGCGTGGCGTCACTGATAGCGCTGATGTTTCGACTGATTTCTTCACTTACCTGATTCTGCTCTTCGGCGGCTGAGGCTACCTGGAACGCGTTGTCATTAATTGACTGTACTTGCTCAGTGGCTGAATTCAGCTGCTCGGAGGCTTGTTTTGCGCCTTCGAGTGTCTGTGTCACTTTTACCGCGCTGCTTTCCATTTGCTGAACACTTGCCTGAACCTGCTTTTGCAAACCCTGAATCAAGCCGTTAATTTCTTCTGTCGACTGGCGGGTACGTTGTGCCAGAGTTCTCACCTCATCAGCGACCACAGCAAACCCTCTTCCCTGGTCGCCAGCTCGGGCGGCTTCAATGGCGGCATTTAATGCCAGCAGGTTGGTTTGTTCGGCAATGCCATCGATGGTCTGTGTAATGCCGGTCACTTCGTCACTGCGGGCAGCAACTTCGGTAAATTGATGGCGTGCCTGGTCGAATTCTTCAGCCACTTGCTGGAAGGCTTTCAGGGTTTGATTGACCAGATCGTTTGCTTTAGTCAAAGACTTGCTCGACTCTTCTGCGCCCTGTGCCGTGTCACTGGCTAATGATGCAACCTGATTCGCTGTTGCGGTCATTTCGTTCATGGCGGTAGCCACTTGCTGAACTTGATCAGCCTGTATTTCGGTCGCGCTGGATGCCTGTTTCGAGCTATCGAGCATATGTCGGCTTTCCATCGCAACGTTTTCGGCAACTTTCTTCAAAGCCCGGACTAAATCGCGAAGTTTGGCAGTAAATAAGTTAAACCCGTCGGCCAGGTCGTTTAATTCACTGTGCGAGGTCCGCTCTAATTGTCGGGTAAGGTCACCCTCGGCACCGGCCAGTTCTTTCATTAGCATACTCAGGTTATTCAGTGGACGAGTGGATGCACTGACCCAGAAAAAGACCAGAGTGACGAATACGGCTAATAGTAATCCGGCAATCATTAATAGCCCCCAGACTGTTGAGGCCGTATCTTCTTCAAGGCTCTCTGACAGCTCAGTAACAGTTGCAAAAGCTAATTCGCGGGGTACGGAGACAATGATCCACCAGGTGGTATCAGAGGCTTCGGTATAAACCGGTTGCTTAACCACTATGTTGTCGGCGACGTTAAATTCTGACTGGCCAGGACTGTCGAGAAGCTCAGCTAATTCGGCATTAATAGATTCCAGCGACTTACCAAGACGGTTAGGGTGTTGGTTACTGGCGACGACGAAGCCGTTACTGCTGACCAGAAACATATTAGCCTTGCCCTGATAAAACTCCTGAGATTGTTGCTGAATACGGCTTTGCAATACCGGTAAGTTAATGTCGACACCCGCAACACCGCGAAACTCATTATTAACCACAACAGGATACACCAGTGAGGTTAACAGCATTTCTTCGCCGGGGCTGATCTCATATAAATAAGGCTCTATGAGGCAGGGTTTTAAGCTATCACGACTACAAAGGTACCATTCGGCTTCGCGGAAGCCTTGTTCGGTTAAGTTTGTAAGGTATTTCTCTGACGTGTCTTCGGTCTCAATAAATCGAGCCTGATTTGCGCCTTCCGACACCCAGTAAATTTCCAGAGTTCCCTGATTCGATGTATGTGGCTCACTGGAGCTGTATTCGTCATCAAGGGCGTCGTAACCATTGGGTTCGTACTGGTTATATATGGAAGAAACTGAGGGGTGAGCGAGTAGCAGGTTTCTTGCCAGAAGCTGTGCTTCGTCACGGGTATAGGGTTCTCCCTCACTGCCTACGGCGGTATTACGCATGATAGACGCAAGGCCTGCAGGAATATCGAAGCTACGGTTCAATAAAGCCTCAGTATTGCCGGCAAAGCGCAATGCTGTGTCATTTAAAGATGCGGTTACTTGCTCTTCCAGGGGCTCACTAATTTGCTCAATAGCATTTTGTCCGGCCTGGTTCATTGAGTACCAGCTGTACAGTGTCAGTGAGCCCATGCTTAGTATAAGCAGGCAGGCGGCACCAAATATAAGTTTAAAACGCAGTGACGCTGTTTGCATAAAAGTATCCAGGCATCCGATATAAAGGTTGTATACCTATATCGGGCTGAAAATACAAATCATGAGCGAAAAATAAGCAGTAATTTCTCTAGAAAACAGTTAGTCGGTAATTTACTGGCTTTATCGGCTTAACAACCAGAGCCAAAAGTTACGTTCAGCCGGCTCTGGAGGTAAGAAAGGCGCTAAGCGACTTCGCAATTTACTCACCTGATCCGCAGAAAGTTGAGCCGCTTCAGCGTGTGGGCTGCTCGCAAAACTCTCTTCAGCCATAAAGCGTTGATATACCTGAATGCTCTCAATAAAGTCATTGAGGTTTTTGCTGACCACAAACAGGTAATATTGTCTTTCGGTGTCGCAGTGATAAAGCGCAAAAATCTCACCCGACTCAGCGCACAAACATATGCGAAGAGGGTAGGTTTTTGGCAGGCTAAAGGTACCCAGAATGAACTTCAGATAATAGTCGTCGGGAAAGCCTTGGTGCCAGTTCCGTACGCTAATAATTGCGCCTTTCTCAAACTCAAATCCCGGGGCTTGTGTTGCTGTAAGTTGTTTAAATTGCGCTTTAAATGGTTCGCTTTTGAGCAGCTCAGGAATGTAATAGTACTTTGCCTTTTGCTTGTCTAAAGCCAGGTTAAGATTGTTCCAGCAGTCATAAGCTATCAGTTTTTCTCCGTCATGTTCGCAGGCCATAGGCACATTTATTGTCGGAGATGAATCGATATAAAAAATCTCGTTGGTGTTTAAATCAATCTCAACCAGCATCAAACTGAAGTAGGGGTCTGACAAGCTGCAATACAGGCGGGTGTTATCCGGGGTTGGTAAAAAAGGGCCGCAGAACAACCGATCAAACCTTTCTCCGTTTAAAACAAGCCCCACCAGCATTTCGCTTTTGCTCTGGTGGTAGTGGTCGCCAATCTCGCCGTCCAGCTGAATATCGACACCCAGTTGTTGCAGCTTACGAATGGGCGCATCGGAATAATTCCAGGGGTTTTCAACCGAATGTAGGGAAAAGTAGCCGGGTTCAGGAGGGTGAAGTCCCAAGTTTTTTGCTACCAGCAGGTGAGAGCCCCATCCATCGGTTTGAAACTTATCCGCCACGTGTTTCCAAAGGGTAAGGTACTTGTCTCGGTACCGGAAGAGGTTGAGATACGCCGGTCCATGCAGGCTGTCCAGAACCTGCAGGTGGAAGTCTTCATCGTCGCGATGTTCCTCGTAATACAGCCATGCGCGCTCATCGTTCATATATTTTAGGATGCCCGGAATGAGTTGTTCCAGCAGCTTCTTATTGTTCAGTTGAGTCGCCCAGGTATAAAAAAGCTCGAACATTCCAAGCTGATACAAACGACCACAGAGGTAGCTCGACTGATAGTTAAATTCTTGTGCTATCTTTTTACGCTCTGACAGGCTGCCGTGAACCATGGTGTTAATTAACATGATTTTGTTTTCATCGGAAAATAGCGGCTGATAACCGTCGGATGTCAGCCCATCAAAACACCAGCGCTGCGCCAATGCTTTGACTTCGTCTTTATTTAACTGGGCGAAACGCTCTTCTCCGGCGCGAATGGTATCCTCTGAAAGTGAGAAGACAGCGTAGAGCGTTTCTTTTAGACGTGTCGAACTGCTTTTTTTAGCCATTTTCTAAAAATGATTCCGATAGTTGATTAGCTTGAACTCATCAAAAGATAGGCAAAATAGGTTTCCGCCTGCGCTTTATACTGTTGCTGCTGCGCCTTCGGCAGCTTGCTTAACTGTTTTTCAAACAGCTTAATTAAGGCTTCGCTTTGCAGCATTCTCTTACTGGGCGGTAGTCTTTTCCCTTGTTCGGAAAGGAAAGTTTCCTGCCAGTTTGCCTCGCTGTGAAACATCCGAAATAAGTCATGAGCCACGCTGACAATAGCTACTGGATTCAGGTAGGGGTGCTGGTAATATGCGTCAATTAAAGACTGAATACGCTGGCGCACGTCCGGCATCACCATAAATTTTAAATCCAGTAACATCAGGTTCTGCATGTACCAGTAGATTTTTTCTTCCAGCTTTTTCCAATAGGTCTGATCGGCCTTTTCCTGAGCGGTGAAATGGCGCAGTTCATCGGAGCTATAATACAGCCAAGTGTAAAGAATGTGGCGCTCCAGCATGTTGCTGAATGCAGCGTCGTTTTTAGCTTCGTCAGCTACCTTTTCGTAAGCTTCTATAAGCTCAAGAGAAATATAAGGGGTGTGTGGTTGCTGCGCGTTGGCTCGGCGCTGTAAGTTTTTCAGGACCTCTACGCTGAGACACGCCTTAATAACGGGTTCAGCCAGTAATGCGTCTGAATTTTCGTAGCGATAGCCCAGTGCCTCTTCGCAACAGGAAGCGACAAGGTCAGCTTTATTTTGAATGGCATAAAGGCAGGCGGCATTGTGCACCAGCTCAGGCATTAACCACGCATAATCTTTAAAGCGTTCATAAAGCCTGATGCCCCGATCCGCCATGGTAATATTCGTGTCTTCGCTTATCTCACAGCACAGTTGCAGGCCGAAATTCAGTAACTGATACAAACGGGGCGCACTGCGATGTCGCTGCCATTTTAATGAAAAATCCCTGTCGAACCATTGCTGTATACATTCAAAGCGCTCCAGAGCGTTGCCATCGGGTATTTGTGGAAACCAGGTGTCGGGCTTAGGCTGCTGCGCGGGTTTAGGTGCCGGTGGCGTTAAGTCGTCGGGGCTGGAGACTCCGGGAAAGTCCTCTGTTTTGCTGCCAATTCGGCGCCCGCCCAGCCTGTAGTAGGCGTTTGCATCTTCAGCGTAGAGCTCATCATGAACTTTAAATGAACGCGCATCAGCGTCGGGAACAAGCTCCAGTGCCAGCTCACCATCAACCTCATTAGGGCTAAAAACCTGATCATCAACTAAAAAATAAAAATGGGCGTATTTACCAATACGACGGCAACGTCGTGGCTTCACTTTTATAAGTTGCTGACCAATAACTGCGTAGTTGTCATCCCGAATGCCCCAGGTGGTGGTTTTTAACGTTTCCGGGTTCAGCTCAGGAAAACGGTGAAAGCGCCAGGGAAACTGGTGACAATAGCTGTAAACCACCTTGCCGTTATAAAAGTACGAAAAATCCAGCTCTCTGGAACTCGGCTTAACGGTGGTGAGGCGCACAGGGTCAACGAATGTCGCTACACTAAGATCTAGCGTGCTCTTTTTACTTTTTGCCATGACATCCCTGTCTATTGGGTAATGCGAATATGAAACCCGAAAACCATAAACCGGACAAGCATCTTTACAGTAATCATACAGGAGAACCAGGGCCCGCTTGATTCCCAGACGACTTTTGACCATGCTTATTTAATTAAGTTACTGAGTAACGGTAAAAACTTGGAGGTTTAAATGGACAACAAAGACGCATTTGAGAAAAAGCACGAAGCAAAAATAGAAGAGATGAAAGCCGAGATTGACCGCTTAAAAGCCAAAGCAAAGCAGTCAGAGGCGGAATCTGAAATTAAGTATGAAGAAAAAATTAATGAGCTTGAAGCGTTAAAAGATGATGCGGAAAATAAGCTGGAAGAGGTTAAGAAATCCAGCAAGGACGCATGGTCTGACGTTAGTAAGGGACTGGAGTCGGCGACAGAGTCTTTATCAACGGCACTGAAATCGGCCAGTCAGCAATTTAAAAAATAAAGGGCAAAGGGGTGGCAGCTAGCTGGCTGTTAGCCACCCCGCAAAAAATGCTGCGACAAGTGCCCCGGCAATAATACCGATAAACCATGCAGCCCCAGCCCGGTTTCCTAAATTAATTGTCCAGCCAAGTATTGGATAAAATTTCGGCACCCAGCTGCGCGTATCTTTCTTGCTAAAGTATATGCCGAGCCACAAAGGCCGTGACCAGTTGCTTTCGTCATGCCATTCCTGAGAATTGATTTCTTCTTGAGTCATAGAGGCCTCCCAGAACAAATAATAGTCGATTTTTCCGGAAAATCACGGAGTGAGTTGATATCTCTATCAACTAAAGGTAGCTTCAGTCCATTCTCACTAATATGAAGCCATTATGTCCTCTTTATTAAACTGGATGAAAACTCTGGGCACGATACCTCTAGCCCTTTGCGTTCTTTTCGTTGTATTTCTGCCTTCGATTTTATTCGCGGCATTTATTGTCTGGATTTTCGACTTGCTGTTTCTTGACCTTGCATGGATGTCCTGGCCAACCTTTTGGTGGATACTCGGAACCTGGGTCGTAACTATGATTATTGCGTTAGCCGGCAATGCCGATAAAATTATGTTCGGCACCCCGAAGTAGATAGTTTTTAAAGTAGTTTAAGAGATATATTTAGTACATTTTTCTGGCTCTTTAACGAGCTATAAATGAGGTCGAATGAAACCGGGCAAGAAAGGCTTAGAACGAATTTGGTACGCAACTTTCAATTCGCTGCGAGGCCTGAAAAGTGCCTGGCAGTACGAGGCGGCCTTTCGACAGGAAGCACTAATGTGTTTGATTTTGGTGCCTGTTGCTTTTTACGTTGAAGCTTCGCTGGCCGAGCGGCTGCTATTGCTTGCAAGTCTTTTTATTCTGCTCATTACAGAACTTCTCAATTCGGCGGTGGAAGCCGTTGTTGACCGAGTTGGGGCAGAGTTCCACGAGCTTAGTGGCAGGTCGAAAGATTTAGCCTCGGCGGCGGTCTTTTTTGCCCTAATGTTTATGGTTGTGGTCTGGGTTAGCATTTTGTTTTTTTAATTTATAGCTTATTAGTCAGAGAGAAGAATTAGGTACAAATAAAACGGATTGCTGCTGGCGAAGCTCTTCTGGAACAATACCCAGCCAGCGTTTGCAGGCGCGTCGAAAGTTGTTGGGGTTACTGTAGCCCAGCTTCTGCGCAAGCTCGACATTGCTGTAGGGGTGTTTTTGCAGCAGGTTCAGCAGTTTGTGTAGCCGCACCAGGTCATATATTTGCTGAAAGCTGTAGCCATGACTTGCCAGTAGGCGTTTGCACGAGGACAGGCTAATGCCAATTTCAGCGGCTAACTCGGTCAGCGAGGCGTCGTGGCCCGTTTCAAGCTGATAATCCAGCCACTTAAAAACGCTTAGCATGACAGAAGCTTGAGCCTGTGTCTGATGCTGCATCTGACAAAAGCTAAGTGCCTGATGATATTGGGCTAAGTTGCGCTCAGGCGAATGTTCCTGAAGTTGCTCCGCCGGAATAGAGAGTCCACAAATAGGGCGTGAACTCACCTTTTTTACCCATTTTTTCCAGGTGGGTAAGGGCGAAATATTCTCAGGCAGAGCAACATGCCACTGGTTAACGGCTAAGCCTCGAGCTCTGCCCAGCATCAAAAGTATTGCTACACCAATTTTACAGTTGGCAGAATAGCAGAGTTGATTCATTTTCCCTGACAGCCCTTCAACTGGAATAAAGTCCAGTTGTAAGTAATTTTCAAAGCGTTGGGTGGGAGTAAATAAAAAGGGCTGTAGCAGGCTTTGAAAGCGCGATAAGTGAATAAGTGCCTGCTTTAGCGTTTGAGCGTGAACGGTCAGGTCAATCAGTGGGTTCAGTCTGTCGCTGAACAGTGTCTCTACAACCAATTGCCACAAGTGTGGGTCGTTAATTTTTTCTTCGGCAGACGCCAGTAACGACAGCATTTCATGATCGGTTAGCCGAAAGTTGTTTATCTGCAGTTTCTGTTCAGATAATGACGTGCCTCTGAAAAGCTCCGATGAGGAAATGCCGCGCCTCTCGGCAAGTGGCAGCAGTGCCCGAATAAAGGGTTTACCAAGCAAACGGCGCTGGTCGTTAGTTGGCCAGGGGCGCATAGTGAGTCATCTCCTCAACTCGCGTGTGTAATGCGGTAATTGCATCAACAGCTGAGAGTTCTTCAACGCAGTGAGTATGCACTTCCACACTCATGTAATTGGGTAACTCAAGTTCGGAGTTTAGATTCTGAGCTATAACCTTCATTAGCCTGTCGGCTTGCGACAAGCGAGTTTGCGGAAGCAGTATTAAGAAATGGTCACTGTGTTCCCGACACAGACAGTCCTGAGGCCTTAGCAGTAACACCATTAACTCGCTGGCCTGATGCAGGAGTTCGTCTCCGGCTTTTGTACCCATTTCATGATTATACTGGGCGAAGTTCTTGAAATTAACGCTAACCAGTACAGTCGACTCTGCATCAGTACTGTTTTGTAACGCTATTTCCCGTTCAACCAGCTTGATAAAATAAGGGGTGGTGTATAGCGAGGTTAAAGGGTCGACCCACTGATGAGACCGCAGGTTCTTTTCGCGTACCATAAGTTGTCGCGACAGCATTTTGTTTTCACGCCGCCATTCAGCTGCGGCAAAACTAATGATAATCAGCCCCACAGGAAGCGGAAAGGACTCCAGCCAGCTTAGTAACCGCAGTGCATCCGGATAGCGAAAAAATTCGTCTAATACGTCCAGCGTCATGGAAAAAATAAGCAGTAGACCACCGCTGTAAAACAGGTTGGTTACATTTCCCCGTGGCCGGTCAGTAACCGTAAATATGACAATTAAAATGGTCAGGAACAGGGTCGAGCCCTCACCAAGAATGTCCAGCGGATCAACGATTTCATAAGGTTTAACTACACCCAGTTGACTGCTAAGCAGCAAACAAATCAGAACCACTACGGCAATGAGCAGAACTCGCCAGTTGCTGATATAGCGTAAATTAATCAATCGCATTGAAGTCTCCGCATATCTAGGCATTAGAACGACAAAGACACTCTAACCTCCGGTTGTGACAGTTTGGTGACGCTGGTTTCGCTTTTTGGGCTTAACTGACCCGCATCAAAAGAGCTCATAAGTGGGTGATATGCATCCTCATATTGTCACTTTTTGCTTTTAAGGTATGTCGCATCAATCAAAAAACGACAGGGTTTGAATGATTATGAAGAAGACATATTTAGCTTGGCTTATTGCCGTTTCATGTGGTGCAACATCGCCACTTATGGCTCAGGAAGCGCAGGACGAGAGCACAGATAAAACAACCGAAGAAAAGCGCATTGAAGAGGTGCTGACTATTGGCTACGGCGATTCAATTAAACGTGCGGTGCAGGAGCAACGTGAGTCTGGCGGTATTATCAATGTTCTGAAAAAAGATGACATGGGTAAGCTGCAGGATGACAGCGTTAGTGATGCGTTGCAGCGAATTCCGGGTCTATCTGTAGAACGTGACCAGGGTGAAGGACGCTTTATTCGGATTCGTGGTTTAGCCCCCGATTTAAACTCGGTTTCATACAATGGCACCTCACTGGCGGCTCCTGAAGCCGGACGCCGAGCCGTGGCGCTAGATGTTATTCCGGCGGATTTGCTGGAATCGGTTGTGGTTAATAAAACCCTGACGCCTGATATCTCAGCAGGTAGCCTTGGCGGTAATATTGAACTGCAAAGCATGACTGCTTTTGACCGTGAAGGCTCGTTCTACTCTTTTACTGCTGATGTTGGTTATAACGAGCAGGCCAGCGAAACGAACCCGAAAGTTTCCGGTGTTGTCAGCAACACCTTTGATGTCGGCGATAAAGCGGACAGTTTTGGTATCGCCTTTGCCGGTAGTTATCAGGATCGCTCATTTACTACCGACAACGTTGAAACCGGTGGTAACTGGGACTTGGATGAACCGGGCCTGGAAGAATTTGAGCAACGTGCTTATTCGGTTACCCGTGAGCGAACCGGCTTAGCCTTAAACCTGGACTATCGCCCTTCGGATGATTCCGAATTCTACCTACGCTCGCTGTACAGTGAGTTTGCGGATACTGAAGTTCGTCAGGGTATTGTGACTGAGTTTTCTGATCCAATTGGCGCAGAAGCTAGTGCTGGCGGCGAAATTGTACGCGAGCTTAAAGACCGTAAAGAGACTCAGGAAATTACAGCAGTTGTGCTGGGCACTAAACAGAAGTTTGATGACTGGCATGTCACTTTGGAGGCAGGTACCAGCAAAGCCAGCGAAGATCAGCCTTTTGCTATTGGTGGAGCCAAGTTTACGCAGGAATTTGATGGCGGACTGGGCTACTCCGGCGTCAAACGTTTAGGGTTAATTGCCCCGGACAGCGCTTATCAGGCGTCAGAATATGAAATTGATGAAGTGGAAGTGAGTGACGCCTACACCGAAGAGACTGAAAAGAACGTTAAGCTGGATGTGGCTTATGACTGGTTACAACCCAGCTATCAGGTTACTTTTAAAGGCGGTGTTAAGTTAAGCCAGCGTGAAAAGTCCGCAGAAGAAAACATCTTTATTATGGAAGACTTTGCTGACCTGGGTGTTACTGGGCTAACGCTTGCTGACTACGAAACCTCGTCAAATGTTGAGTATGGCCTGGATCGATTTGGCCCCGGCGCTTCCGCTGACAAACTTTGGGATATGGTTAATACCTTCGAGTTACAAAACTTCCGGGATGAAGTTGAATCGAGAATCGCATCTTACGAAATTGATGAAGACATCAGTGCCGGTTACCTGATGGCCGACATGGGCTTTGGCAAGTGGCAGGTTATTGCTGGCGCGCGCTATGAACATGAGGAACGTACCGGGCGCGGTAACCGTTATGACGACGAGTTGGAAACCTTTACACCGGTCTCGGACAAATTCAGCGATGCAAACTGGCTTCCTAGTGTGGTGACTCGCTACGACTTAAGTAATGACACTATTATCCGTGCGGCCTACAGCACCGGCCTTGTCAGACCAAACTTTGAGCAAGTCAGATCCAGCTACTATCTGGAAAATGACGACGGCGACCTGAAGGCTGAATTCGGTAACCCGGATCTTGAACCATTAACCACGCAGAACCTCGATTTTGGTATTGAGCATTACGACGAAACCTTGGGTGTTATTTCCGCCATGGCCTTTTACAAAGACATTAAGAACTTTGTCTATGAAGCCGATGTTGCCGGACGTGCGGGTTACGAAAACTTTGATGAAGCTGTTACTTATATCAACGGTGATGACGCCTACGTTTATGGTTTAGAAATCAACTTTGTGCACCAGGTGTCTGGTTTTGATAACTGGCTGGATAACTTCTTAATCAATACTAACCTGACCTTTACCGACTCAGAAGCAACCGTTGACTGGACTGATGACGGGCAGCTCGTATCGCGCGACATTACTTTGCCAAGTCAGTCTGACACTACGGCAAACTTTGCGCTTGGCTACGAAGTTTATGATGTCAGCTTACGTCTGGCAGCGAACTACAAGTCAAAATATTTGGCTGAGCTTGGTGATGTTGAAGACAGCCGTTACGACATTTATGAAGACGACAATTTGACTCTGGACTTCTCCGCAAAATGGCTAATTAACGACCATGTCAGCCTTAGCTTTGCGGCCAACAACATTACCGACGAACCCTACTATGTTTATACCGGCCAGAAGCGATACAACGCGCAATACGAGAGTTACGGCCGCAGCTTTACTCTGGGTGTGCAGTTAATTAACTGGTAATGCGAAATAACGGTATTTAAAGGATAACTATGAGAAATAAAATGATTTTAAGCGCAGTAGCATCAAGTTTGATGCTACTTGCCGCTTGCGGTACGTCAGCGACAGAAACGAATCTTCGTCATAAAGTCGCACTGAATAATGACTACCTGAAAGTTACTGCTGATGGACTAAGCCTGGGTGATAAACGCGTTGCCGAAGGCGATTTTTTTCACCTGCGGACTATGCCGTTGAGTAATGGGGAAACTCTGGTTGGAGCTATGGATGGTAACACTCAGGAGCTTTTTCTGTGGCGTGCCAGCGGCAAAGATGTACAGCCGGTGTGGAAGGGCGAAATAACCAGCCGCGTGATAGAGGATATCTGCTTTTATGAGAGTAACGAAAACCAGCAGCTGTCTGTATTTCTGCTTGGCGGCCGTGGCGGTGCAGAGCAGCGATTGTTAAAGCAGGACGAGCAGTGGTTAAAAGAGCCGCTGGTTGTTCGCAATATGAACGTACCTTTTGACAGCACGGCTTGTGTTGTATCGAACGCGGAACAAAAGCTGTACGTTGCCGAAGCGGATCAGGCTGTGTGGGCGTATAACGCCGAGCCTGAAGTTGATCAGGGGCGCGACTTAATTGCAGCAGCTAAGCCTTTTGGGGTTATTGAAGGCGAAGTGAAAGCGCTGGAGCTGCTTGATGACGGCAGTTTGCTGGTGCTTGAAGAAGAGCCGCCGCGGCTGCTGGTGTATCGTCAGAATGAGCAGGGTTTTAAGTTTGATAAAGCCTTCGCAATTGACGACGCTGAAGCACTAACCGATGTGTCTGATTTAGGAAATGGCGAGCTATTGCTGACAGAAGAAGACATGACGGCAATGAGCAAGCTGACCATTGATACTCTGGAATCAAAACCGCGTCCGGGCATAAAGCCGGTGTCTCAGGTCGAGGCAACCCTGCAAACCGAACCCTCACCTTTACGCGGCGATGCGATTGATGATCCTGCCGTTTGGGTACATCCGGAAACACCTGAGAAAAGCCGCATCATGGGTACGGATAAGCGCACAGGTCTCTACGTTTATGACATGTCCGGTAAAATTGTTCAGGAATTTCCTGTGGGCCGCCTGAATAATGTCGATGTTCGGGGCTCCCGGGCAGTTGCTTCCTTGCGTGACAACAACAGCCTGCAATTGTTTGATATTAACGCAGACGGAGAGCTTTCGGTTGGTACCAATGCGCTTACCGATATTGAAGAGATTTACGGTCTTTGCATGGGTTATAACGAAGCGACAGAACAGGCCTCCGTTTATGTAAACGGCAAATCGGGTGTTATTCAGCAGTTTGTTATAAGCAACGACGGCAAGATGGAAAAAGTAAGAGAATTGAGCGTTCCTTCTCAGCCTGAAGGTTGTGTTGTGGATGATAAAACGCAACGCTTATTCGTTGGTGAAGAGGATGCCGCGGTATGGTTATTTGACGCTGCTGCTGATGGTTCAACCTCCGGTGAACCGGTTATTTTTGTTGACCAACATGAAGAGCTGGTCGCAGATATTGAAGGCGTCACTTTTGCCAGTGTTGATGGCCGGGACTTGTTGTTTCTCTCCAGTCAGGGCAACGACAGTTACATTGTGTTTGAAGGGCAAGCGCCCTGGTCGTTGCTTTCGCACTTCCGTATTCGCACCAATACCGAGTTAGCTATTGATGGCGCGTCAGAGACCGATGGCATTAACGTAACAACTCAGTCTCTGGGTAAAGGGTTTGAGCAAGGCGCGTTTATTGTTCAGGACGGACGTAACCGTATGCCGGAAGCGGGTCAAAACCTTAAACTGGTGCCGTTAGAGAATATTCTGAAAACCATTAAGTAAGTAGTTACTTCTCACACACTTACTGACAAAGCCGTCCGGTAGTTAAAGCTGCCGGGCGGCTTTTGTTCTTACGGCCTGAAGTTGCAGCTTTCTGGCTACATAAAAGCGAGTGCATTGTCTAGACTTAGTGCAAAGACACTAAATAGAGGAAAGCTATGACAGGTACTGAGCGACAAGATCTTGGACTGTTCACAGATTTGTATCAGCTCACAATGCTCGATGCGTATTTGCAGGAAGGCATGCAAGACGACGCGGTTTTTACCTTGTTCGTCCGGCGGCTTCCGAATGAGCGGAAATTTCTGTTGGCTGCGGGGTTAGATCCCTTGCTTGAAACCATTGAAAACCTGTCGTTCAGCGATGACGATTTGCGCTACCTAAAAGAGCAAAACTTCTCTCAAAAGCTTATCGATTATCTTCGTGATTTTGAGTTTACCGGGCAGGTCAGAGCGCTTCCTGAAGGTACGGTATTCTTTGAAAATGAACCCATTGTCGAGATTAAAGCGCCGCTGCCACAGGCGCAGCTTATTGAAACTCTGGTGATGAATCAGATACACCTGCAAACCCTATTAGCCTCAAAGGGAGCACGAGTTGCCCATGCGGCAGAAAAGCGGCCGGTTCTGGATTTTGGGGCACGCAGGGTGCATGGCATTGATGCGGGCAAAAAAGGCAGCCGGGCACTGTATTTAAGCGGTATTGCTGCCACTTCAAATATGCTGGCTGCGCGAACTTACGGTTTACCTGTAGCTGGCACTATGGCGCACAGCTATATTCAGGCTCACGATTCGGAATATCAGGCGTTAAAGAATTTTACCCAGGTTTTTCCGGAAACCGTCCTACTGGTAGACACCATCGATACCTTAAAAGGTGTAGAAAAAGTCATTCAGTTGGCCAATGAGCTGGGCGATGACTTTAAAGTAAAAGGCATTCGGCTTGACTCCGGTGACTTAGGTGATCTTGCTGTTAAAGCCAGAAAGCTGCTGGACGAACATAACCTTCACCATTTAGAGATTATTGCCAGCGGCGGTCTGGACGAACATAAAATTGCTCAGCTAATAGCAGACAAAGCACCAATTGATGGTTTTGGTGTCGGCACCGGCATGGGTGTCTCCGACGATGCAGCGGCACTTGATATGGCCTACAAACTGGTTGAATACGGGGGCAAGGGGCGTTTGAAGCTTTCCAGTGGCAAGCCTGTTTTGCCGGGCGAAAAGCAAGTTTTTCGCGAGTCTGGGGACAACTTCCGTCGCGACACTATTGCTCGTGCAGAAGAGCAGTTACCCGGCGAACCATTGCTGAAAAAAGTGATGCAAAGCGGCAAAAGGTTGCCTTCTCACCAGCGAGACATTGAAGAAATTCGACAGTACGCGCAGCAGCAGTTAAATAAATTATCCGAGTACGTCTCCTCGATAAGCAGCAAGGAGAAGTCTTATCCGGTCGAGATAAGCGATAAACTAGCGAGCTACCAGAAAGAAATAACCGAACACCTTAAACAAGAGGGTTAGCCCAGGTTTTCAGCGGAGGATATTCATGAAAGCGACTTTTGAACAAAACGATGCACTGATCATTGTGGATGTACAAAACGATTTTTGTCCGGGCGGCAAGCTGGCGCTGGACGAAGGTGGCGAGGTTGTGCCCGTTATTAATGCACTGAGCGCACAGGCTCAGGAGGCTGGCATTCCGGTCTTTGTTTCAAGAGACTGGCATCCGCGACATCATGTGAGTTTTGACGAGCGCGGCGGGCCATGGCCCGAGCATTGTGTACAGGATACCAAGGGCGCTGAGTTTCATCCTGATCTTATTTTGCCCGAGAACGCCCGTTTAGTCTCTAAAGGGGCTCGTTTCGATATTGATCAATATTCTGCGTTCGATAAAACGGGGTTGGTTTCGGAACTTGTGCACCTTAATATCAAACGCGTATGGGTTGTCGGCCTGGCGCTGGAAGTGTGTGTAAAAGCCACGGCACTAGACGCCACAAAAAATGACTATGAAACTTTTTTAGTGGAAGAGGGCACCCGCTTTATCGATAGAGTTGACGCTGAGAAAGCGCGGCAAGAATTAAAAGACGTCGGTGTTGTTATTAAATAGAGGTTTACTTCTTAAACAAAATGACTCGGTCGCTAACTACTTCAATGCGTAACTGGAAGCGTTGTGCTATCCACTGTATGGTTTTTGGTGTGTAAAAGCTGATATGGGTGGGGTCACCTTTGTAGCTCCACAGGTTAAAGTCGTCAGCCGTTTCTTTTGTGAACATGCAGGTCATTACTCCCAGCCAGCCGCTAGGTTTGACCAGGTTAATTAACAGCGCCCAGCTCTTATTGGGCTCCCGAAAGTGTTCTGCTACTTCGGTGCAGGTGACAAAGTCATACTGACGACTCAACTGGCCGGTATCCGGCGCGTAATAGATGTCATAAACAGACATCTTCATACCCTGTTCTTCAAGCATCAAATTCAATGTTGGACCGGGGCCGGAGCCAAAATCAAGACCCTCCATACCCAGAGACAGTTTATCCAGTAAAGGGGTTGCCAGGTGGTGTAAAAACTTACGGTAGCCAACATCGTTTGGACCATTTTCATGATAATCGTAAATGAGCTTCTCTTCGGCTTGAGACAGGAGGGTGTCAGGGTCTGCGAAAATAAGATCGCACTCCGTGCAGCGAAAATACTGACGCTTTTTATCTGCACAAAAAGGCTGGGATATTGAGGAACATAGAGTACATTGCATAGGGGTATGCTACCTCAGGGATTTAGAGTAAGCTAGTTTTTGAGCACATGGAAAAGGAGAATGGACATTGTATAAACATATATTTTTTATTGCATCGGTTTTGTTGCTATCAGCGTGCGGTGCGACTAAGCCTGAACCTTACGAAAAAGATGTCAGCCCTGAGAATAGGGAGAAATACAGCGGCGCTGAAGGTATGGAACAATATCAGAAAGATCAAAGCTATATCATGAGTAAGGAACTCGCTGACAAGTGCGCATCGGCGAAGATGGAGTTCCTTATTGCAGAGTCGGAAGAGAACACCAAAGAAATGGAAAAGCAAAAAGAGATAATAGAAGATACCTGTGTGTAAAAAGCGAGAAGAAAGCTGCTGCGTCTGAAACCTCAAATGCGGCGGTTTGTATCAATGTTCATTCCAAATTATTAAACACTTGCCTTAAAGTAACCGGCATTCCGATCTTTCGCTCTATTTCTCCTGTATCTATAAAACCTATCAAAGCAAACGAAATCTTGCCTTTGAGTAAGTAGCCGAGCGTTGCTATAACTTACATAACAAATATTCAAATTGAGCACAAAAAATAAGGAAGGCTAAATGACTAAATCAAGTGGTGGCGGTAAATGCCCTATCATGCACGGCAGCATGACCTCTGAGAAGAAAACAAACACCCATTGGTGGCCAAACTCGCTGAAGTTGGAAATTCTGCGTCAGCACGACACCAAAGCGAATCCGCTGGATGAAGATTTTAATTACGCGGAAGAGTTTAAAAAAATTAATTTAGAAGAGTTAAAGCAAGACCTGAAAAACTTTATGACCGACAGCCAGGAGTGGTGGCCGGCAGACTGGGGACATTATGGCGGTTTAATGATTCGTATGGCCTGGCACTCGGCGGGCTCTTATCGTTTAGCCGATGGTCGCGGTGGTGGCGGTACGGGTAACCAACGCTTCGCGCCGTTAAACAGCTGGCCAGATAACGTAAGCTTAGACAAAGCGCGTCGCTTGTTATGGCCAATTAAGAAAAAGTACGGCAACAAATTGTCCTGGGCCGATCTATTCATTCTGGCTGGTAATATGGCTTATGAATCCATGGGTCTTAAAACCTTTGGTTTTGCCGGCGGCCGTGAGGATATCTGGCACCCTGAAGAAGACACTTACTGGGGCAGCGAGAAGGAGTGGCTGGCGGAAACGAAAAACCGTTACAGCTCGGATGAAGAGCGTGACTCACTGGAGAACCCACTGGCTGCAGTGCAAATGGGCTTAATTTACGTGAACCCGGAAGGCGTTGACGGCAACCCTGACCCACTTCGTACCGCAAAAGATGTGCGCGAAACCTTTAAGCGCATGGCAATGAACGACGAAGAAACCTGTGCGTTAACTGCGGGCGGTCATACTGTGGGTAAGTGTCACGGTAATGGCAAAGAAGAAAACTTAGGCCCAGAGCCGGAAGCTGCAGACGTTGAAGAGCAGGGCATGGGCTGGCGCAACAGTGGCGGCAAAGGCGTGGGTCGCGACACCATGAGCAGTGGTATTGAAGGTGCCTGGACGACCAACCCGACCCAGTGGGACAACGGTTACTTCTACCTGCTGTTTAACTACGAGTGGGAGCTGAAGAAAAGCCCGGCCGGCGCCTGGCAGTGGGAACCTATCGACATTAAAGAAGAAGATAAGCCGGTTGACGTGGAAGATCCATCCATTCGTCATAACCCCATTATGACTGACGCCGATATGGCGATGAAAATGGATCCGGACTATCGCAAAATTGCGGAGAAGTTCTACAAAGACCCAGAGTACTTTGCTGACGTATTCGCCCGTGCCTGGTTTAAACTGACGCACCGCGATTTAGGTCCCAAAGACCGCTACTTAGGTGCCGATGTGCCGGAAGAAGACCTGATTTGGCAGGATCCTATTCCGAAAGTGGACTACACCTTAGGCGAACAAGAAATTGCTGATTTAAAAGAGAAGTTATTAAACACAGAGTTAACGTCTTACGAGCTGATTTCTACTGCATGGGACAGCGCACGTAACTTCCGTTGCTCGGATTTCCGTGGCGGCGCAAATGGTGCTCGTATTCGTTTAGCACCACAAAAGGATTGGCACGGTAACGAGCCGGAAAAACTGCACAAAGTCCTTCGTGTACTGGAAGAGCTGCAGTCGACGCTGGACAAGAAAGTGAGTTTAGCGGATCTGATTGTTTTAGGTGGTACGGCAGCGGTTGAGAAAGCCGCAAAAGATGCCGGTTATAACGTAACGGTTCCGTTTGCGCCGGGCCGTGGTGATGCGACAGACGAACAGACCGATGTAGAAAGCTTCGAGCCTTTAGAGCCATTGCATGACGGTTACCGTAACTATCTGAAAAAAGATTACGCGGTACCGGCGGAAGAGCTGATGCTGGATCGCACCCATTTGATGGGATTAACGGCGCCAGAAATGACAGTTCTTGTCGGTGGTATGCGCGCTTTAGGCGCTAACTACGGTGAGTCTGAGCACGGTGTATTCACTGACCGTGTCGGTACGTTAACCAACGACTTTTTCGTTAATCTGACCGACATGAACAATGTCTGGAAGAAAGCGGATGACCACTACGAAGTTCGTGACCGCAAAACTGACGAACTGAAGTGGACAGCAAGCCGCATTGACTTAGTCTTCGGTTCAAACTCTATACTGCGTTCGTACTCAGAGCTGTACGCTCAGGACGACAACCAAGAGAAGTTTGTAAAAGACTTTGTGAAGGCCTGGACGAAAGTGATGAACGCAGATCGGTTTGATTTATAGTCTGACATCAGGTTAGTGGGCAATTACAAAGGGCGCTTGATATCGAGCGCCCTTTTTCTTTGAACCGTTTAAGCTTTTAAATGCTTAAAACTCTGCCTCAAAACCAACACCAATTACCCTTGGTGCGCCGAATATCGCTAGTGGAACGTCAGTTCGTGCGTATTCAATGTATCCTTTATCGAAAATATTGTTGGCGAAAATATAGGCTGACCAGTCGAATTTATCATAGCTGATTTTTGCGTTAAATAAGGTTCGTGATGACACTCTACTATCTGTCTCGCGAGTGGACATCAATACTGAGTCGCGGTAATTCGCATTAACGTTCACCGTCCAGTCCCGGGCAGGGTATAAATTCACGCCTAAAGCGGCCGTATGTTTGGGGGCATAGATAAATTCTGTTCCTGAAAAGTTTCGGACCTGAGCCCCGGCAATAGCCTCAAACTGGTCGTACTGGGTTCTGGAATAAGAATACGAGCCGTACCAATCCATGTAGCTATTAACGTATTGACGTGCTTCCAGCTCCATGCCATATAAATGGGCTTTGCCGGCATTCACTGTGTGGCTATCAAAACTGTTTAGGCCGAAGTTGGCGCTGACTTGTTTGTCTTCCCAGTCAATATAGTAAAGGTTGCTGCTGACAAACAGGCTGTTATCTAACAGATGGCTGCGCCACGCCAGTTCGTAGTTTGTGGTGAATTCAGGGTCATAAGCAAAAACTTCTGCACGGGCAATATTGTAGGAGCTGCCACCGGAGCGGTAAGCACGCTGTACCGTCAAAGCCAGCGAATCGTTGTTATCGTAGTCCCAGCGGACCGCAAGTTTGGGCAAAAAGGCATTAAAGTCGCGGGTACTTTCGGGAACACTGTTACCTGCGCGCTCAACCAGGTTCAGTACTTCCTGATTGATACCGGTAATAATGCTATGTGGAGCTGTGCCGGCTTCACCGTAATTGGTTGGATCCGGTAAAGTTCCGGCAAAGGCTGTTTCGGTGAGTGACTCGTAGGTATAACGTTCCGTGTCGTAACGAAAGCCTGCAATCAGCGCCACGTTGTTGGTTAATGCGTATTCAACATCAGCAAATACGGCCCGGTTGGTCGAGCGGTCGGAGACATCGCTGTCATAATCAACAGGAATCAGGGGTAACTCCTGAGAGTAGCTGTTGGCAAATTGAGTGGCGGTAGCCTCGTCTAATCCCATATTTTGTAATGCGCCGACAATAGCCGCTACCGGAGTTGCAACACCAGCCATTTGGTTATCCGTTGCGTCTTTCTCACGGTTAGACCAGTAGCCGCCGAACAAACCATGAAAGTCAGGGTAATCAAAACTCAGCCGTATTTCTTGTGACTGGTTTTTATAATTATGATCCATCTCGCCGTAACGGTTATCTTCCGCTATTAAATCAATATCATACAAGCGCAGGGAGTCGGAATCTGACTGAGAGGTGACAGACGCCAGTGACCAATGTTCACTTAGCTCGTAACTTAAATCTAATGACACAATGTCCGTTGTAATATCGGTCACATTTTCGTGATCGGAAGTGGCTACCCGGTTGTCATAATAATTCTCTACATCGTAGCGGGTATAAGAAAATCGGTAAGGGTCTTCGCGGTCGTCACGCATAAAGTTTAATTTAGCAGTGAAGTCTCTTAGCCCGGCTGGATTCCAGAGCACTTTAAGGCGAGTCACTAAAGAGTCGACAGAGTCTTCCATCTCGTTGCGGGTAATATTCTTTGTAAAGCCGTCAAAGTCGCGTTTTTCTACGGCAACCCGAAAGGCCAGTTCGTCATCTATTAACGGACCTCCGCCGGCAAATGCCAGGCGTCTGTCGTTTGGATCTGACCAGATGGCCCGGGTTTTCCAGGTCCAGTCCATGGTCGGATCCTGAGTACTGATAATGATGGCGCCGGCTAATGAGTTTTCACCCTGCACCGTTGACTGCGAACCGCGCAGAATTTCCACCTGTGCAATATCCCATAAGTCGGTTGGGCCAGCGTCATTTACCTGACTGGGTATAGCAACACCATCGACATAGATTGTTGCTAACGGGTTGGCAGAAGCATTTTCATCGCGAATACCACGAATAGTAAAACCAGAGCCGCCGTAAGTTTCAGCAACGTTTGCGGTGCGGGAGATAATGTCGCTGAGGTCGAGCAAGTTTTCCTGATCAATTTTTTGTGCCGTTGTTACGGCGACACTACTGGTGGTTTCTGACAGTGAGCGCTCGCGTTTTTCACCCTGAACTTTAATAATTTCCAGGCCGTCTTTTTGCGACTGATCCATAGCGTCTTCTGCTGAAACAAGGGGAGGGGTAAAAGCAGCTCCAACAAAAATGAATGCACATAAACCTGTTATTATTCTTTCATTTTTTCCGGTCACTTTTTTGTTCTCCATGGTTTCGCTTGTGAGTCAGCTTTAATAAGAACGTCACTTTAATGTAAATGCGAATCAGTATCAATAACATGTTGGTTTTTTCTTCGAAAGGGTATAAAGCACGGTGCGTTATTATGCGTCGTTGATCGCTAAGCGAAGCAGAAGAGTACAATAAAGGTAGAAACGCGAACTTAAGGAGGAAGTATGTCCAAAGTATTATTGATAACAGGTGCCTCAAGCGGCATTGGTGAAGCTACAGCCCGAAAAGCGGCGAAAGAGGGATTAAAGCTGATATTAACGGCGCGCCGGAAAGAAAAACTGGATGCGCTGGTTGAGGAATTTGGTGCGGATAATGCCATTGGCATAGCTGCCGATGCCGGAAACTATGACGAGCTAGCCGAGGCTGTAAAGCAGGGCGTAGATAAGTTTGGTCAGCTGGATGCGGTATTCGCTAACGCCGGAACCGGGGTTTCGACCGCCGGAACAGAAGAGGGCGATCCGGACGAGTGGAAGTCTATGGTGGATGTGAATATCAATGGTCTTCTGTACACGGCTAAACTGACTTTGCCGCACTTACGTAAAACTACCGGTCACTTCTTAATGACAGGCTCTGCCGCCGGGCGAATTACGCTAAAAGGTTCGGTCTATGGTGCAACTAAGTGGTTCGTTCATGGTTTTGCCCAGAACCTGGCCGAAGAAATGAAAGAGTGGAACGGTCGCTGCACAACCATAGCACCGGGTATGGTCAATACGCCGTTTTTCGACGAACCTAAGCCGGACAAGCTGGCCCCTGAAGACGTTGCCGATGCGGTGTTGTATTCAGTCAATGCGAATCCGCGTAATTGTGTGCGCGAAGTGTTCTTAATGCCGGCGTATTGATTCAGCTCAGATTAAGAGACTTTAAAGACAAACAACAATAGTTATCATTTAATACTTCTCAAGGTTCCTGTATAATTTTAAGCCTGATTATGACATGAGCCTTGAGGAGTACTCGTGTTTTCCCGATTCTTTTTCCCTATTGCCTTAATAGGCACATTACTTTTCTCCGGTCAGGCTTTGGCCAGTTCTTCAGCGGATACTCAAAGTTCTGACATGCGTCAGTTATTGCAGCTGGCGGAATACGTTGGCGTAGACTATTCCGAAGCGGTAGCCAACGGTGAAGTCATTAATCCCGATGAATACAGCGAAATGACCGAGTTCGCCGGCCTCATTGGTGAAAAAACTGAACAGGCGCCGCAGGCGGTGCAACCAGAAATGCGTCAGCTGGTGGACAAGCTTAAGCAGTTGATTAATGACAAAGCCGACCCGGAAGCGGTGGTTACGCTAACCAGTGAGCTAAGAGACACTCTGCTGTCGGCTTTGCCAAAGCTAAGCCTCCCGTCAAAGCTGGCAAGTGAAAAGCACGTTGAGCAGTTATTTCAACAAAACTGCTCAGCCTGTCATGGTGCTGCCGGTCAGGGTGATGGCCCTGGTGCTACCGGGCTGGAGCCTGCCCCCACTAATTTTACCGACCGTGAACGCGCCAATAACCGCTCATTACTTGGGTTGTTTGACGCTGTTTCCGATGGCATCGACGGTACGGCAATGGCGTCTTTTAGTCATTTAAGCGAAGAAGAGCGGTGGGCGTTAACTTTCTACGTGGGCAGTCTGGCGTTTAATGACAGAGCTGACTCTGAGCAAAAAGTGGCGCTGAGCGAGTTAATTAATTACAGCCCGAATACCTTATTGCAGCGCGGCATTTCGTCTAACGCTATTGATTACTCGCGCACTCACGCTCGTGATTACTTTTCTGAAAGCTCAGTAAACAGTCCTATTGCAATTGCCCGCACAACCCTTGGCCAGGCTTTAAAGGCGTACCAACAAGACAATTATAGCGAAGCTAAACGGTTGGCTATTTCGGCGTATCTCGATGGTTTCGAGTTAGCTGAAAACTCCCTTAATGCCAAAGCTCCGGAGCTAATGCGAACCATAGAACGTGACATGATGGCGTTGCGTGGGGTTATCAGTAAACCCGGCAAGCTGCAGCAGGTAGAGCAAATGACAGCACAGTTGCAACAGGAACTGGACGTCGCGGCGAATACGATGTCGGAAGATAAGCTGTCAGAATCCGCATTGTTTGCCGCAAGCGCTGTTATTCTGTTACGCGAAGGGCTTGAAGCTTTACTCATTGTGCTGGCAATTGGCACAGTGCTGGCGCGCTCCGGGCGCAAAGACGGCCTGCGTTATGTGCACGCCGGATGGATCACGGCACTAATTGCGGGTGTCGGTACCTGGCTGGTGGCGGAATACTTTATCAGCATTAGTGGCGCCAGCCGCGAGATTATTGAAGGTGGGGCGGCGTTGCTGGCCGCCGTCATACTGTTCTATGTGGGTTACTGGATGCACAGCAAAACCCAGTCGCAGCAGTGGCAACGCTTTATTCAGGAAAAAGTGCAGACTCAGCTAAAGCAGGGCGCTTTATGGGGTCTTGCCGGTCTTGCCTTTTTAGCTGTGTATCGAGAAGTGTTTGAAACCGTATTGTTCTATCAGTCTTTATTGTTGCAGGCGCAGGATAATGGCAGCAGTGTCGCCTACGGTTTTGTCTTTGGCCTGGCGGTTCTGGCGGTAGTGGCCTGGGCTGTCATTAAATACTCAGTCAAACTGCCAATGAATACGTTTTTCAAGTTCACAACGTACATCATTCTGGCTCTGGTCTTTGTTTTGCTGGGCAAAGGCATTAGCGCCCTGCAGGAAGCTGCCTGGTTTAGTCATACGGCGTTCCCAGTGGATGTAACCTTCGACTGGCTGGGTATTTACGCCAGCTGGGAGACCTTAGGTGCGCAATTGGTGTATTTGATTCTTGTGATGGCTTTATTTAAACGGCAGGTTTCATCAAAATTGAATAAAGTCGTCTAAAAACTGTCATATTTAATCTTTAACATGCACCACAACTTAACATTGTTTGGTTATACTCCCTGGTTAAGTTTTTATGCCCCCAATATTTGGGGGCTTTTTTTTGGCTGTTTTAGACTAAAAAGTGTATTTCACCTGTACCCCAAACGAACGTCCGGGCTGACTGTACTGTTCCGTAGAGGCTTCGCTCTGGAGGCCTGCCACGCTCTGGTAGGGCACATAATATTTATCTGTTAAGTTACGCGCCGCAAGGTTAACTTGCCAGTTTGTCAGTGTGAAACCTGCCAGCACATCAACGGTGGCGTAGCCCGGTGTTTGAATAGATTCATCGGTTGGAACGCGACTCATGCTATCTACTGCGGTAACAACGCCACGCACATACCAGTCATTGCCGTGGTAACCCACTGAGGCATTGCCGGAAAGCGGTGACAAAGTGGTCAGGTAATCGTCTGTTGTTTCATCCTTGCCGGTTGTGTAGGCCACTGAAGAAGCTAATTGAATGTTGTCATTCAGCCAGTGAGTCACTGAGGCTTCAACGCCTTTTATTGTCACTTCGTCCTTATTAACATACTGGTACTCGACGCGATCCACACCCGGAATGTAGGTGGGACTGGTTCCGACGACCTGAGTATCGATAAAGTCGTCAAACTTGCTGTAAAAGGCTGACAGATTCCAGCGAGTGTTGTTGTCCGCAAATTTCAGGCCGGTTTCCAGTGAACGGCTGCTCTCAGGATCTAAGTCGGGATTAGGCAATATGGCATAAAAGGGTTCGATGCCGTGGTTCTGATACGCCTGATCATGAGGTGGAATTTTAAAGCCTTCAGCGTATTGAACGTATCCGCGAATATCATTTGAGAAAGTGTATATAGCCGCCAGTTTAGGTGACATAGCCGTTTCACGTATATCACTTAATAGCGACATGTCGTAGAGTGAATTGTCTTGAGGCGTCATGCGATAATGGTCGATACGGACTCCGGCAATGAATTTAATTGGGCTATCTTTCAGTTGAATGTTGTCCTGCAGGAATAGCCCGGCTAACCAGGTTTCTGCACCGGGAAAGGCTTTTTGCGGTTCGTTGTCCTGCAGTAAGGTGCCGTCTGCTGCGGTGCGAGTTTTAAAGCGTGGTCGTTCAGTGTCGTAGTAGTCAACATCGAACCCAAATACCAGATCTTGTTCCACTTGGTTGCCGGACAACAAGGTTTCGCCCTGCCAGCGAGCACCAATAATACGTTGTTCAAATCCGTAATCGTTATTGTCGATATAAGGACCGCTTTGATCCGCGCCTTGCACTATCTGGTCACTGTTTTGTTCGTAATGACTCAAATACAACTGCCAGTGTTGGGTATCGGTCAGCCAGTTGCTGTTATTATTGAGATAGTCGATGGAAAAGGCGGTTTGTTTATCTTTATCTTCGGTTTGCTCCGGCGGCTCCTGCAACTGCTCATTGTTTTGCTGGTAGTGATCCAGAGTAAACTTAAGTTCATTGTTATTTTCAAGCGCGATAGCCCACTTAGCCAGCACACCAACACTGTCGTAATCAAACTCCGGTAACGACTTTTCATAGTTCTGGGTTTCGTTTCCTTTGCGGGCGGTGAGCTGAATGGATGCCTGCGACCCGGAAAACTGTTTTGCCGCCTGCACACCTAAACTGCGTTCGTCTGCAATGCTATCGAAACCCGCCTGCAGGGAGAGTGCGTTTGATTCACCCTGTAGCATATCGTCAGGGTCAGGCGTAGTCAGAACAATAACCCCACCTAACCCGTCGGAGCCGTAAAGTGGCGATGCTGCGGCCTTAGCAACTTCAACTTGACTCAATTGTGAGACGTCCAGATAACCTCGGCCAACCAGATAGCCACCACCGCCGGCATAGGCGTCGTTTAAGCGTCGGCCGTCTTTAATGTACACCACCCGGTTACCGCCAATGCCTCGTATTGACAGGGTTTGTGCCTGACCCTGGCTGCCGGTTGAACTGATGCTGGGGTCATAACGAAAAATATCCGACAGGCTGTTACTAACCTGAATATCAATTTCTTCGGCTGTCACCACACTGACCGCACCGGCAACATCTTCCAGTTTTTCTTTACTGCGGGAACCGGTTACTACCAGTATTTCATCGGTTTCCAGCGTGGGTTCTGCTAAATCAGCAGCGTAAACGGTGGTTTGTAAGGTAGCGAAAATTGCTGTCGCCAATAAGCTTTTTGCAAAGCTGCGAGTTATTTTATGTCCTTTATTCACTTTTCATCTCCAATCCTGACTAACACGTCGTATGAAAAAATCAATAAGATCTAAACGAAAATGATTTGCATTTGCAAGTGAAAGTTACTATTTTTGATTTAGGACAAAAAAAGAAAACCTAATTCAGGAGTTTGATTGTGATGACAGGACGACAGTTTCTGGTTCATACCGGAGCCGCTTTTCTATTGTTGTTTTCGTGGTTCGGACAGGCTGAGGATACGCTGGGTGAAGACGTTAACCAGTTAATAACCGCAGGCGGAACCTTAACCGACATCGTGTTTGCGTTGAATAAAGACGACAGCCTGATTGGCGTAGATACTTCCAGCACTTCGCCTGCGGCTGTTAATCAGTTACCGAAAGTCGGTTACTACCGTAATTTATCCGCTGAGGGCGTTCTGAGCTTTGAGCCTGAACACCTGTGGGTGCTGGAAGGTGGCGGCAGCGATAAAGTGTTGCAACAAATTGAGGGGGCCGGAGTTTCTGTGGTTGTATTTAATAAACCAACATCGCTTCAGGAGCTGTACGACCTAATTGAAAATATGGCGGATCGCTTTGGCGCGCAAGCCGAAGGAAAGCAGGTGATTGCCGGTATCAAGTCGGCTTTGACGACGACTAGCTCGCGTAAAGAGCCTTTGAAGGCTCTGTTTGTTCTGCAGGCATCAGAGCGAGGCGTAGTGGCAGCCGGGAAGGATACGGTACCGGATTTGCTTTTCAGTTATTCCGATATTAACAACGTGTTTGCTCACGCTGGGTTTAAGACCGTTTCTACTGAATATCTACTGGCAGAACAGCCTGACTTTTTAGTTGCTCCTGAGCACGTGGTTAAAAGCCACGGCAGCAAAGAAGCGTTTTGTCAGGCGCAGGCACTTAAACTAATGGAAGCCGGGAAGAATTGCCGTGTTCTGGTTATGGACTCGCTGCTGGCGCTGGGTATGACAACCCGCATTGCAGAAGCTCAACAAGTGGTTGCTGAGTTTGCCAATGAGATAGCGGCGGGAAGGGAGTAAGACTATGCCGCTTGAACGTCGCTATTGGTTACTCGCCGGGGTGATGGGTATCGCCGTCAGCAGTATTCTGTTGCTTTCCAGCGGACCGGTGATGTCGGACTGGCGGTTGCCCTTTATCTGGTTACCGGGAGTCTTGTCCGAAGCAACCGATATTCAAAAGACGGTATTAATCGATATTCGGTTACCCCGGTTGGTTTTAGGACTAATGGTGGGCGCGGTGCTGGCGCAAAGTGGTACTGCAATGCAAACCTTGTGTCGTAATCCGCTGGCCGACCCCGGGCTCATTGGTATTTCGGGGGGAGCGGCTGTATTCGCACTGGCAGTTATTGCTTTAGGTCCCGAGTTCGGGTTGCAGGGACAGCTCTGGGTTTCCGGCGCGGCTTTTATCGGCGCGTTGCTGACCACCTTTGTGGTTTACCATTTGGCTGGAGGTCGTTCCGGAGTTCATGTTGCCACCTTACTGCTGGCAGGTGTTGCCATTAATGCGTTGGCCGGCTCCATTCTTGGTTTACTCAGCTACTACGCTAACGATGACGCCCTGAGGCTTATGAGTTTCTGGCAGATGGGCTCTCTGGCCGGAGCCGACTGGCAACAGTTACCACTTGGCTTTTTGTTTATGGGCGTTAGCTGCGTTGGACTCTTTATTCAGCGCCGGGCAATTAACACACTGCTTTTAGGTGAACGACAGGCGCGTTACCTGGGCGTTAATGTCGGCACTTTGAAGCGTCGGATAATTTTTTTCGTTGCGCTTGGTGTTGGTGGAGCTGTTGCCTTAACCGGCATGATTGGCTTTATCGGACTGATTATCCCCCACATAGCGCGAATGCTGGTTGGCGCTAATGTGCGCTGGTTAATGCCGGTATCCATGTTATTTGGCGCGGCCATTTTAGTGCTTACCGACTGGTTGGCAAAAACACTGGTTGCTCCGGCGGAATTACCTATTGGCATTATTACGGCGGCTATCGGCGCGCCATTTTTTATTTATTTGCTTATGAAGCAACGACGGAGGTTTTATGCTTGATATCGATGTGTCGAATCTATCTATTGGTCGGCAGCAAGTGTTAACGTCGCTGAATCTAAGTTTAGAAGCCCACCAATTTGTTGCCATTGTCGGTGAGAACGGCGCGGGCAAATCCACCTTTTTAAATATGTTGGCGGGGGAACTCCCTTATAACGGTTCTATTTACTTAAATGGAAGAGAACTGAACTCGTGGGATGCTTTGAAACTGGCGCCGATAAGAGCGGTTATGGAGCAACATCAGGCCGCGCCTGAAGGGTTATCGGTTAAGGAACTGGTGGTCATGGGACGATATTGGTCACAGGAGTCTGATGCCGATGCGGAACAACGCGCAACCCGATGGTTAAGCCGCTTTGATTTAGCCCAAATGGGTGAGCGAGGCATTGAAACCTTGTCTGGTGGTGAACAACAGCGGGCACATTTAGCCCGCTGTTTATGCCAGCTAGATAAAGACTTACCGGGTGAACAGTTGTTGCTGCTGGATGAACCGACCTCCGCGCTGGATGTGTATCATCAACATGCGGTGTTGCATGAAATTAAGTCGTTCAGCCAAAAAGGCAACCTTGTTCTGTCGGTTATGCACGATTTAAACCTGGCCTCTTTATATGCCGACCAGGTCATAGTTTTAGGCAATAACTGTATTCAGCATGTCGACAGCCCCGAGAGTGTTTTCCGGGAAGACATTCTGGAAAGAACCTATCGTACACCGGTGCATGTCAGCTCACATCCGAGCTTTTTAAAGCCAATGATTTTCACCGAGCCACGACATTAAGGAGTATTTTATAATGAATGAACGAATAAAAGCGGCGCGGGAAGCGCGAGTACTCGCACAAAATAACGATACCGCAGTGCTGTCTACTATCTCGAAGAAGTTACTGGGATATCCGTTCGGCTCGGTATCACCGTTTATGCTTTCAGCAGAAGGTCAGGTCATATTTTATGTGTCTGATATTGCCCAGCATGCCCGTAATTTATCAGTAGATAACCGTTTAAGTATTACCGTGTTTGATGCAGCTGAAAGCGGTGACCAGAATACTCACGGGCGACTGACGTTAACGGGAAATGCCCGGTTTTTAGTGGATGAGTCTTTAGGGGAATTGTACTTCCAGCGTTTTCCCGGCGCTTTAAGTTATCGCAATGCTCATGACTTTAAATTTTGGCAAATGGACGTTGAGCATATTCGGTACATTGGTGGCTTCGGCAAAATTTTCTGGATAAACCCTGCTGAATGGCTGCTGCTTGAACCCCAATGGAATTCGGCAGACGCATTGCAGATGATCCAGCATATGAATGATGACCATGCTGACGCTTGTGGCCTTATTTTGCGCCACCAGAAAGTGGAGTTCAGGAACTATGCAGGTAGCGTCAAAATGAGCAGTATTTATCCGGACGGGTTCCATCTAATTGCCGATGAACGCAGTGTTTTCATTCCTTTTGAAACGGACTGTGTGACCTCCGGTGAGGTCAGAAAGCAATTAGTAAAAATGACTCATGCGGCCCGAAATGTTATTGCAGCCTGACTTTTGAGCTAACACGTTAATACAATAAGCTTCATAAAACTGTAAGTTAAACGAAATCCTATTGAAACACTACCACATCTATCATACGTGCTCTCGTTTGGTAGCAGCCCTGGCAGTCACTCACTATTCATAGGATTTTGTTAATGAAAGCACGAAAATATCGTAATAAAAACTCAGTTAGTAAAAAAACGAAACTGAGTCAGGCAGTACAACAGGTTTTACTGAGCATGGCATTAAGTTCATCGGCTTATGCGCTTCAGGCTCAGGAGTTGAACGAAAGCGATAGTGCTGAAAAAGACGATATTGAAGTGATTGCGGTTAGCGGAAGCTACGTTAAAAGTCTGGAAAAAGCGGTTGATATCAAACGCTCCAATATCAGTTTTTCTGACTCGATAGTTGCGACAGATATTGCTGACTTCCCTGAACAGAACCTGGCAGAAGCTTTACAGCGCATGCCAGGGGTTACCATTGAGCGTAACAAAGGACTGGGTTCGAGAGTAAATGTTCGCAGCTTACCGACAGAGTTTACCCATGTATCCATTAACGGCCTGGCTACGGCCTCGGGCAGTGGAGGCCGTGATGTCGAATTTGATATTTTCGCATCGGAAATTATCCAGTCAGTAACTGTGAAAAAGTCGCCAACGGCGGCTGATGAAGAAGGCGGTATTGCAGGCTCTGTGCTTATCTCCACTGCCAGACCGTTTGATTACGATGAAACACAGCTTGTGGCTTCGGTAGAAGCGGCTCACAACTCTATTTCAGAAGAGGTTGACCCGAAGTTCTCTTTCCTTGCCAGTGACACATTCGGCGACTGGGGCGCGTTGGTATCGTTTTCACGTAGCGAACGCACCAACCGAACCGATTCTAACTCCGGCATCGATTTCCGACCACTGTCACGCTGGACTGAAAAGTCCGGTGATTCACAGTGGCAATCCGACCAAACCATTGCCGTGCTGGAACGAGACACTGGCGTTGTTATTGATGATCCGTTAGATAGTGACGAAACCGGCCGTGTGGTTTTTATGAACAAGGTCGGTGACCGTGCTTATTTAAACGAGCAGGAAAAGTGGGGTGCCACAGCGTCTATCCAATACAAGCCCAGTAATGACTTCAGCCTGACGCTTGATGCCATGTTAGGCGGTTATGACAATACCGAGGACGAATACGATGCAGCCGCTTATTCAGCCTCAAGTGTCAGTGCGTTAGAACGCATTCACGAATACGATGACACCACCTTCTCTGAGTACGGCATGGTGGTGCTTTCAGATGTGTCTTATGCTGCAACGCAACACGAATTTTTGAGCAAAGAGAACGTACACGAAACGGACTACAATCAACTGAGCCTGTCGCTGGACTGGCAGCTTGGCGAATGGACGGTTACCGGGTTGCTGGGGTACTCTGGTGCTGAGAAAACGTCGGACCGCACTAACCTAAAACATACGGCTTATGCGCCATCCAGAACGCGTTACACCAGCACGGGCGGTGAAACCATACCGAGCGATAACCCCGATACTATTGATATGTACAATTCGCCCGGTTCGTACTTGTTTGATTTCTACGATGTTGACCTTGAAGAGATTACCGACGATAAATACGCCGCACAATTTGACTTCAGCCGCGGTATTTTCTGGGATGCCTTTCCTGCATTAGCTAAGATCCAGTTCGGCGCGCGTTACACAGATAAGTCTAAAGAGCGGAACCTGGGCAATGTTCAGGTAAAAGGACCAACTGCGGGAGACAGCTCCTGGAGTGGTGAGCGAACGTTAGAGGACAGCGAGTTGACGCCGATTTCAGACTTAGTACCAGGCGGCGCTTACTTGCCGGAAGTTGAAGGGAAAGGTGGCTGGAGTCAGGTCTCTAATGGCTATGCGCGTAATGAATTTCGTTACGACGGCTTTAATGTGCCGTTCCAGGACAACCAGTTTTACCGCGTGGACGAGGAAGTGCTGAGCATTTACGCAATGGCAGATTTTGAATTTAATATCGGCCAGTTCCCAGTGTCTCTGAACACAGGCGTGCGCGCTGTTGATACCTCTGTTTTGTCTTTTGGTTACCATCAGGTTCAGATGCCTGACGGCAGCACGGGTTACACAGATGAGCCCGTGTCTAAAAAAGGGAGCTATACAGAGGTTTTACCCAGCCTGAATATGGTGGTTGAACTAAGTGACAGCGTTTTGCTGCGAGCTGCTGCTTCCGAAACCTTTATTCGTCCTGCATTAGGCGACATTGCCTATAAACGGACAGTCAGTGTCAACGAGTTCAAATACTTCGATGGTAACCCTGATTTGAAACCGACTTACGCCGACCAATGGGAGCTTGGTGTTGAGTGGTACTTAGATAACGGTGGTATTCTGGCTGCTTCCTATTTTGACAAAACCGTTGAAGGCGTCGTCCGTGAGTCTTTAACCGGGGTTGTAAAAGACGTGACCAAATACAATGATAACGGCACTCTGGATGGCGTTTATGACTTTGACGTGTATCAGAAGGTGAACGATGAAGGTTCTTACGATGTATCGGGAATTGAATTAATTGCTCAGTTCCCGCTTAAAGCGCTGCATTCGTCGTTAGAAGGTTTTGGCATTAACTCTAACTACACCAAGCTGGACAATTCGTTAACGGGGTCGTCTGATTTGGGTATTCCAACACCACCGCCGGGGTTGGCTGAAACCACCTATAACTTTACTGCTTATTATGAGAACAATAGCTTTGATGCACGGGTTTCATACAATTACAAAGACGACTACGTGGAGCGTATCGAACGTAGTATGTACCCAGTGTACCGCGACGCCTACGGTCAGGTTGATGTCTCTTTAGGTTACAAAATTAACGACTCAATTAAAGTGGTGGTTGAAGGAATTAACGTAACCGACGAAGCGACTAAAGGCTATACGATGGACTCTAAATTCCCGACCATGTATGAGTTCTCGGGACGTCGGATAAGCCTGGGCATTCGCGGCAGTATCTAAGCTATGAAGTGTTTATTAAGTACGATGTTACTTGCGCTGCTGTTTATGGCAGCGCAAGTCAAAGCTGACAATAAAGAGGTTCCGGCAGTTGCTTTTATGCCGGACATTCACTTTCACGATGTTTATGCCGACTTTAACGACGGTTCGTTCAAAGGCTTGCCGAACTCTCGTAGTAAGGATCACGCGACTATCCGCACTATGCAGGCTCAACTGCATTCTACCCGTCTGTTTAACGAAAACTACTTCGCACTGCTTGCCGCGCTAGATGATGCGGCAGCCAGAGGGATTAAACTCATTGCGCTTCCCGGCGACTTCAGCGATGACGGACAACAGGTGCACTTGCGCGGGCTGCAGAAAATACTCAAGCACTATCAGCAGAAGTACGATATGCGATTTTTTGCGGCACCGGGAAACCATGACCCGGTTCGTCCTTTCAGTCGTCCCGCCGGTAAACCGGATTATTTGGGCACAGACGGCCACCGACAGCGAATATTCAGCAAAGGTGCCGCAGAATGTACCGGGTATAAAGGCAAGCAGGCGGTTATTAAAACCGAAAACCCGCTGCCGACCATTTGCACAGAAGAAGTGCAGGAACTCGGGTATAAAGGTGTTTTATCGATATTGGGCGAGCACGGATTTTCGCCGCAGCCGGAATATATCTACTGGGAAACGCCGTTTAGCGGTTACAGCTACGAAGATTATGACTTAGCTAAGGGAAAAGCCAGCGCTGAACTCACTGCAAGACAATACGAAATTTGCAGCAACGGCAGCGGTGGCGAATTTAAGGCTGAAAACGCGGTTAACTGCGGGGAAATTACCGATGCCAGTTATCTGGTGGAGCCGGTTGAGGGTTTGTGGTTACTGGCCATAGACGCCAATGTTTATATTCCTAAAGCGCAGACAGGCAAGAAGTCGTTATCGGCTAATGACTTTCATGGCTCCGGTAACGCTGGCTATAACAAAGTGTTGACGCATAAAAAGCATTTAATGGGCTGGATAAAGGATATTGTAAAGCAAGCCGACGAGCGGGGAAAAACGCTGTTAGCTTTTAGCCATTTTCCTATGACAGAGTTTTATGACGGACAGTCTGACACGATATCTGAATTATTCGGTGAGGCGACGTTTCAACTGGCGAGGCGGCCAGATGACTCTGTTAGTAAACTGCTCGCCGAAACCGGGCTCAAAGTACACGTGGGCGGTCATATGCATATGAACGACACCGGCGTTACCCGCAGCGGCGAACAGTTTTTAGTGAATATACAAGCACCGTCACTTGCGGCTTATGTGCCTGCGTATAAAGTTTTAAGGCCTGGTAAGTCGGGCTCGCTAGCAGTTGAAACCATTGTTATTAAAGAGGTTCCGCGTTTTAACGAACTGTTTGAGCACTATAGAGAAGAGTACCAGCAGCTGCTGTCGACAGAGGCGGATAAACTCTGGGACAAAGAGGTTTTAACGGCAAAAAATTATCAGGAATTTACCAGTTGGCATATTCGCGAACTGACCCGTCAGCGTTTTCTTCCTAACGACTGGCCGGCTGATTTACGTGACTGGGTGTTTTCTTTAAACGGCGAGCAACTGTTGTCATTATCACAGCTGACAGAGCAGAGATCCTGGTCGGAGGCTAAAGCAGCAGGCGAGTCTTTAGCTCGCTCTAAAGGCTTCAAACCGTCAGACTTTTCGCAGTGGACGGGCTTTGAATTTGCGGTCGATTTCTACCGCATTCGTAATGCTGGCCGGTTAGCACTCAAGGATATTTCGAAGTCCCGTTTGCGTCAGTATCAGTTACTTGCCGTTAGCCTAAGCGAGCTCGCGAAAAAGGTTAACGCACCTGAACAAGTGGTTCAGGAAACCGAGAGTAAACACCAGTTGGCGGCTGCTCTGGCGCATCGTTTCGGACCGGTGCTGGATATTTTCCTTGCGCTGCAAGAAGGTGAGCCTGACGATAACTTCATTATAGACTGGCAATCGGGTGAGCTTAGCCGTTAAGTTAATGTAAGGGTTTTTGACATCCCCTCCCCACAACTCCATAATCCTTAATCTTTAGGCTTTGTGGGGAGTAAACGGCAGCAAGATGGCAGCTTCAGCGGAAGAAGAAAAACAATACAAAGCCTCGTGGAAACGCTTAACGCTATTTAGTGTGTTATTTGTTTTACTCACGGCTGCCGGATTTTACGCCATTTATGACCACTTTTCCGGCCGCAGTCTTACCTTCGATTTTCGTTTGTTTGCCCCTGAAGTTTTAAGTGCCGCAGTCTTGCTGTTACTGGTTTACTTCGCCGCCGACGGTTTGCGGCTTTACTACACTTTGCGCGCTCTGGGTTACCGTATTCCTAAAAAAGCCATGGCTAAACTGGTCTTTATTAATATCTTTTTCTCCAATATTACCCCTATGGCCACTGGTGGCGGTTTCGCGCAGGTTTGGTTCTTACACGAGCACGGCGTGCCTATTGGGCGGGCGACCGCTGCCACTACTATTCGTACGGTGTTGGCTATTTTCTTTATTTTTTCGCTGACGCCGGTGTTCTTGCTGGTGCTGGAGCCACTGCAGAACAAAGCTATTATTGGTGAAATTGGTACGGCTCTTGCCGTTTTCATTGTGCTTTATCTGCTCTTCTTCGCGGTGGTTTTGTTGCGGGCACATTGGTTAATTGGGCCGCTAAGCTATTTATGTAAAGCGGTGCATAAGCTGCAACTGATTAGTCCTGAGCGTCATCTGCGCTGGCAATACAAAACTCGCCGCGAAATGCTGCGTTTCTCCCGGAGTTTTTCGGAGTATTGTCGCGGCTCTAAAGTGGCTATTGCGCTGTCGGTATTGTCCACCGTCGTTTTTCTGCTCAGCTTATTCAGTTTTCCCGCGCTGCTAATGTGGGGTTTAGGATACGACGTTGATTACCTCGTCAGCCTGGGACTGCTGGTGGTTACCACCTTTATCATGTATTTCGCGCCAACGCCCGGTGCTTCTGGAATTTCCGAAGGTGTGTTTGGTAGCTTTTTTAATGACATTTTAGCCAATAACCATTTACTGTTAGTCACCTTTAGCTGGCGCTTTTTAACCATTTATCTTGGTATGTTATTGGGACTCTTTATTTTACAGCGCTACTTAGTTCAGTCGGCTAAAGTGCAGGGCATACAATGAATAAAACCAAGTTACTGAAAGTCCTGTTTTACCTCAACATTGCGGTTGTGGTTGGGCTTATTGGCTATAAAATTTATTTGAACCTGGTGACTTCAGAATTTGAGGCGGAGCATACCGAACAGCTCTCAGACATTAGTGCCCGGCTGGAAGGACAGGACAGTTACAGCTTTGCTGTCGTGGGTAATATCAATAATTCGGTTGGTATTTTCGAGCGTCGCATTATTCCTATGTTGAACGACACCGACATTGATTTTTTAGTGTCTGCGGGGAATGCTGTGAGCAGTGGAGGAGAAGATAAATACCGGGCAATAAAAGGTACTCTGTCGCGGCTGGATATGCCGTATTTACTGACCTTCGGTAACAATGAGTATGAAGAGTTTGGCAGCTTCCGCTTTTATGACCATTACGGTCCGCATTTTTTCAGTTTTACTGCCGATGACAGCCGCTTTATTTTCTTAGACAGCACGGGAAAAACGCCATGGCAATGGCAGCTTCGCTGGTTAACCGACATTCTTAAAGCCGACGATTCAAAGCATCGCTTTGTTTTTATTGGTCACCCACCTTTAGAGCCTGACGAAGAGTTTTTTTTAGCCCAGGAGGACGATTTCCTGCAACCCATGGAGTTCCGTCATGCGTTACTGCAGACAATAAGCAACTTCGGTGTTGATCGCGTCTTTTCATCCAATATCTCTATTTACTCAGAGCGTGAGCACAACGGCATTCCCTATATCACTACTGGGGGCGCGGGTGGTCTGGTACTGAATCAGGACGAGAGCTTTTATCACTATGTGAAAGTAACAGTGAATGCCGATGGCTCGGTTGAGCATTCTGTTGAAGAGCTGGAAATTGGTCAGCACCCCATTTTGAAGCAACTGGAAAGCCTGTGGTTCTTTATTCACTCGTTGTTTTACGTGGGCTACCTGAATTTTATTCTGCTGGTGAGCCTGTTTTTGGTTATTAGTACCAAATTGTACAACGCGGTATTCGTCGGTAAAGATTACTACCCGGACTACGATATTGACCCGCAGCCCTGGTTCAAAAAGCCGTTGCGCGTGGCCATGTTCACGAATAACTATCTGCCTTTTATCGGTGGTGTGCCAATTTCTATCGAGCGCCTGCGTCTGGGATTAGTTAAGCTCAAAGATAAGGTATTGGTTGTTGCGCCGCGCTATCAGCAAAGTAGTGAAAAAGAAGAGCATGTGGTGCGTATGCCGTCGCTGTTTTCTTTTGGTGAAAAGAGTGAGTTTCAGTTTGCCAATATTTTCTCCGGTGCCGTGCGTAAAAAGGTTAAAGCCTTTAAACCGGATATTATTCACGTTCACCATCCGTTCTGGATAGGTTCGCTTGGGGTCTTTATTGCGCGTCGCCTGAAAGTGCCAGTGGTTTATACTTATCACACGCGGCTAGAACATTATGCGCACTTTGTGTTTTTACCCGGTTCGTTGTTCCGCAATATTATTGCGCACTTTTTGGTGCGTCGCTTTGCCAACAAATGCGATGGCGTAATTGTGCCGACGCAATCGACGGAAGAATACCTGCGTATGATAGGGGTTAAGAAGCCTACCTTTGTACAGCCAACAGGTATTGAGTTTGAGCGTTTCCAGCAAGTTGACGACAAGCAAATAGAGGAGCTGCGCCAGCAACAAAAGCTAGGGGATGAAACGGTATTTGTTAGTGTGTCCCGGTTGTCGAATGAGAAAAATATCGACTTTATGATAGAGGCGGTGGCGCAACTGAAAGATCAAACCGATAAGCCGTTCCGTTTGCTGATTGTGGGCGACGGTCATCAACGCCACCGGTTACAGGAACGCATCGATAACATGAAACTGCAGCAGTACATTACTCTGGTAGGCTCAGTTCCGCCTGAGCAAATGGCCGCCTGGTATCAGTTAGGAGACGCTTTCCTATTTGCCTCGCAGTCAGAAACTCAGGGCATGGTCATTCTGGAAGCTATGGCAGCGGGCTTACCCGTGGTTGCGGTGCGCTCCAGTGGTATCGACGATGTTGTTGAAGACGGGCATAACGGTTTTAAGACACCGGCTAAGCAGGCTTTATGGTGTGAGCGGGTGAAACAGTTACTGGATGACGAGGCGTTACGCCAGAGCCTGGCAGAAAATGCTCTGGCTTTTGCCCGTGATTATTCGGTGGAAAAATTCAGTGATGACGTACGCCACATTTATGCGGAAACTCTGGCTCGGTATCACGAGAAAAAATAGCGCTGCAGCTAGCGCTACAAAATGTGGTTACCAAAGACCAGTAATTGGCAGACGATGATAATGGTCGTTAATAATACCCGTATACGGTAGTAGCCCATATAAGACGTCATAGCCGAACTGCGCGCCAGCTTTTGTTCAAAGTACAGAACTAAGGCAAAGCCCACCATCTGCATACCTAATGACCAGGCTGGCGCGCTAATTAAAATAGTGAACCAGGCCGCCAAAGCGAAAACATTGCTTAATAACAGTAAACCTGTTGTTTTTTCGCTTTCTGCGCGGTGCAGTGCCCGGCCCCATAAAGTGCCTCCCAGGAAACTGAGAATAATAGCGCCGTAAGTAATTAAAAACTCTAAAGGTGAAATGCCCCACCAGGTTCCGGTATGCATTAAAGCTGCAAGCGATGATGCCAGAAAGGGAATAAGCCCTAAAAAGCCCAGAGTATAAATTAGCCAGTTTTTACCTTTGTTCATAAAAAATGAGTCCACCAAAAGTCAGTTATTTTTATTTTACGATTATTGTTCAATTTACGTTTAGTCCAATTCTAAATGACTTACGTAATGAATACTAAACAGCAACTTTTATTCATTATGGCAGATTATCAGCTAGGTTTATTTGTATTTCGAGATGATCTCAGGGTTGAAGACAACCTGGCGCTTTATGAGGCCGCGCAGCGTAGTGAAACACTCATCTGCTGCTTTTGTTTTAATCCGACGCAGAATAAGTATGGCCATTATGGCATTCCGGCCATGGGTAAGCATCGTTTTACCTTTTTGCAGCAGAGCTTAAAGCAACTGCGAACCGAGCTGGAAAAACGTGGACAAAAACTCATTGTTTTGGCCGGGACATTTGACCGAATTTTAACCGAACTCATTTCTGAACGTCAGGTGGATGCAGTATTCCTGAGCCAGCATCAGGGCTACTACGAACGGCTTCAATTGGGTTTGTTACAGCAACGGTTTCCGTTTCTGCCTTTTCATGAAACACCAAACAACACCTTGTTTTCGGAGCCGGAACTTCCTTTTGAGCTAGCGGACTTACCGGAAACCTTTTCTCAATTCAGGAAAAAGGTCGAGCCGTTGAGCCGTGACTTTTCGGTTCAGCCGATAAACGCATTGCCTCCATTACCGGAGAACATCAGTTATCCGGGGTTCAAGGCTGAAACTCTGAATGAATTGGCGTCAGATGACTTTGAAGGTGGAGAAAGAGCCGCCTTAACGCATTTAACAAGCTACTTTTCTGGTGAGTCTGCCGGTACTTATAAACAAACACGAAATGCCTTAGACGACTTTTCGAGCTCGACCAAGTTTTCGCCCTGGCTTGCGCAGGGCTGCCTTTCCGTCCGGCAAATTATGGCAGCGTTAAGAGAGTACGAAGTGCGGTTCGGCGAGAGTGAATCCAGCTACTGGATAAGTTTTGAGTTATTGTGGCGCGAGTACTTTTTCTGGTACGCACTGAAACATGGAAAACGCCTGTTCGCTTTTGCCGGCCTCTCCGGTAAGTCACCCAAAACCAGCTTTTATTCTGAAAGGTTTCAGAAGTGGTGCTCTGGCAACACGCCTTATCCTATAGTTAACGCCTGCATGAAGCAGCTGAATGCCACCGGTTATATGTCGAACCGGGGGCGGCAGTTAGTTGCTAGTTGTTTTGTACACGAGCTGAGCCTGGACTGGCGCTACGGCGCTGCCTATTTTGAACAGCAGCTGATTGATTACGATGTTTCCTCCAACTGGGGCAACTGGCAGTATCTGGCGGGTGTGGGAGCCGACCCCAGAGGGCATCGCCAATTTAATTTGGAAAAGCAGACGGAACGTTACGACCCGGGCAATGAGTTTATTGAGCGTTGGGCCGGCGATCTGTCCGGGCAACCCATAGACAGCGTTGATGCCGCAGACTGGCCGGTGCGGTGAGCATGAATCGCACCGCAGTAGTGTGGCTAAAGCGCGACTTGCGACTGTCCGATCACGATGCGTTAGCTGCTGCTCTGAAGCATCACGACTCGGTTTTGCTGTGGTACAACGTTGAGCCTATGTTGCTGGATGATCCGCATTACGACATGCGGCACTGGCGGTTTATCTGGCAAAGTCTTTGTGACATGAATGAGCAGCTAAAACCCTATGGTGTAAACTTGCATATTTCCTGTGGCGACACTTTAGAGCAGTTGCAGCGGATACAGAATAAATTTGGCAGCATGGAGCTGTATAGCTATCAGGAAATTGGGTTAATCAATACTTACCAGCGCGACAAACAGGTTGCCAAGTTTTGCCGTGAGCAAAATATAAACTGGCACGAGTCTCCCTACGGTGCGGTGATACGGGCGGCTCGGTCGCGTACGGGATGGCGTAAAAACTGGAACAGAGTGATGCGGCTTGAGCCTGAAACTCTGGATTTAACAAGAGTTATTGTCAGTCCTTTCGAAATTTACCATCCACCCGCAGAATGGCAGGAGCACGACCCGTTGTTCCAGAAGGGCGGAGAGCTGGAAGCACGGCAGACATTGTTATCGTTTTTTGAAGGCCGGGGGAAACGATACGGAGTGAATATTTCCAAACCGGGATTAAGCCGCGAGAGTTGCAGCCGACTTTCGGCGTACCTTGCCTGGGGTAACTTAAGTCTGCGGCAGGTGTACCAGTATTGCTTAACCTACTGGCAGACACCTGGCTGGAGAAAACCCTTGCGTGCGCTGGTTTCTCGCTTGCACTGGCATTGTCACTTTATTCAAAAGTTTGAAAGTGAGGTAACTCAGCAGTGTAAGCCTATCAACCGCGGTTATGAGACTTTGCCGTTTCGAAATGATGAATTAGTTACTCAGCATTTAGAGGCCTGGAAACAGGGTAAAACGGGCTACCCGCTGGTGGATGCCTGTATGCGTTGCCTGATTAAAACGGGTTACATTAACTTCAGAATGCGCGCTATGTTGGTGAGCTTTTTGTGTCATTATCTGGCAGTAGACTGGCGTCTGGGTGCCGATTATCTAGCGTCACTTTTCCTCGACTTTGAGCCGGGCATTCATTATCCGCAGTTTCAAATGCAGGCGGGCGTAACCGGCATTAATACCGTGCGCATATACAACCCGACAAAACAGGCTCTTGAACAGGATGCCGAGGGTACTTTTATACGAACTTGGCTGCCAGAGCTCGCCGAGCTGCCGAATGAGTTGCTAATAGAACCCTGGCAGTTGACACCCATGGAATCGGCGATGTTCGATATTCAGCTGGGCACCGATTATCCGTATCCGCTCGTCGACAAAGACGAATATCGTGGGACCATGAGTGAAAACCTTTGGAACTGGCGCAAGAGCTCTCTTGTTCAATTAGAAAATAAAAGAATACTGAGCCGGCACGTTGATCGTTCAGGTTAGAGAGCAAGTAAATTAAACGTCAAACAACGATAATTGAGCTGTGATGAAGAAAAACGTATGGTTTGGTGCAGGCACCTTAAGAATTGAAGATATTGTCCGACTTTCTCGATGTGAGGCAAAAGCAGAACTGAATTCAGAGCCTCTATTCCGGGAGAGGATTCAGGCTGGTGCGGACTTTCTCGATAAACTCCTGTTGGAAGATGGTGTTATTTATGGTGTGACGACCGGCTATGGAGACAGCTGTACAGTAGCTGTTCCCACCGATTTAGTTGATGAACTGCCGCTGCACCTTACGCGCTTTCACGGTTGTGGCCTGGGCGAGCATTTTGATAAAGCAACGGTGCGGGCCATTCTCGCGGTTCGTTTATGTTCTCTGGCGCAAGGGTACTCGGGAGTAAGCTGGGAGTTACTTGAGCGACTGACCCTTATGATAAATGAGGATATATTGCCTCTTATTCCTCAAGAAGGGAGCGTTGGCGCCAGCGGTGACTTAACGCCTTTATCCTATATTGCCAGTGCGCTTGTTGGTGAAAATAAAGTGCATTTTCGCGGGCAGGTCATTTCAAGTGCGGAAGCCTTTAACACCTTTGGGTTATCCCCTTATAAACTTAGACCCAAAGAAGCTCTGGCACTGATGAACGGCACGGCAGTTATGACTGCAGTTGCTTGTCTGAACTTTGACAAAGCGGATTACTTCAGTCGTCTGTCGAGTCGTATTACGTCTTTGGTGTGTTACGCGCTTGACGGAAACGCTCAGCACTTTGACGAACATTTATTTCAGGTTAAGCCGCATGTGGGTCAACAACAGGTGGCTAAGTGGATACGCCATGATTTAGGGGAAATACCCACACAAAGAAATTCTGCGCGTTTGCAGGATCGGTACTCCATTCGCTGTGCTCCGCATATTGTAGGCGCATTAAAAGATGCTCTACCCTGGCTTAGGCAAACAATAGAAAATGAACTGAACAGCGCCAATGACAACCCTATTATTGACGCCGAGCGAGAACAGGTTCTGCACGGTGGTCATTTCTATGGTGGCCATATTGCTATGGCGATGGACACGCTAAAAACCCAAGTGGCTAATCTGGCCGATTTACATGACAGGCAAATGGCGCTGTTGATGGATCAGAAAGTTAATAACGGTTTACCGGCAAACTTATCTGCAGCCGATTCCTCAAGAGCTGCTATTAATCATGGATTTAAAGCGGTTCAAATTGGCTGTTCTGCCTGGACTGCAGAAGCACTAAAGCTGACTATGCCTGCCAGCGTTTTTTCCCGCTCTACTGAGTGTCACAATCAGGATAAGGTGAGCATGGGAACCATTGCGGCCCGGGACTGTGTGAGAGTTTTGGAGTTAACTGGACAAGTTGCTATCGCGACTCTTCTGGCCTCGTGCCAGGGGGTTCGGCTGAGGCAAAGAGTAAAGGGTACCTCGGAATCCTTATCTGTAGACGTGGAATACATGCTAAACGACATTGAAAAAGAATTTGCGCCGATAAAAGAAGACCGTGCGCTTGAAGGAGAGCTTCGTTTCTGGCTGGAGCAATTAGCTGAAAAACGCTGGTGTTTGTACACATCTTGATACTTATTTGTGCTACTTTCTAACAGGAGATTTTGCTAAATTAACGTGCTGCCTATAAGAACTTGCTACAAAAAGTTGATAAGGATAATAACAATGAAATATCTACTGGGAGCAGTTGCAGTCAGTTTGCTGACAGCCTGTTCACAAAATGCTGAAACAGAACAAGAGGCGAATACGCAATCTATGTCGTATCCGGAAACGCGTAAAGGCGATGTGGTTGATACCTACTTTGGTACCGAAGTAGCGGACCCGTATCGCTGGTTAGAAGATGACCGTAGCGAAGAGACCGAAAACTGGGTTAAAGCTCAGAATGAAGTGACTTTCGCACACTTAGAGTCTATTCCATATCGCGAGACGATAGAAAAGCGTCTGACCGAGTTGTGGAACTACGAGAAAATCAGCGCGCCGTTTAAAGAGGGCGATTACACCTATTTCTACAAAAACGACGGCTTGCAAAACCAGTATGTGGTGTACCGCCAGAAAGGTGACGAAGATCCGGAAGTATTCCTGGATCCGAACACCTTTAGTGAAGACGGAACAACCTCGCTGGCGCAGCTAACCTTTTCTGACGACGGTTCGTTAGCGGCATATTCAATTTCTGAGGGCGGCAGTGACTGGCGTAAAATTCGGGTTATTGACGCCGAAACCAAAGAACAGCTGGAAGAGCCGTTAGTGGATGTGAAGTTCAGCGGTATTTCCTGGGTAGACAATGAAGGTTTCTACTACTCCAGTTATGATAAGCCAGAAGGCAGTGAGCTTTCTGCAAAGACCGACCAGCACAAGCTGTATTACCACGAGCTGGGTACAGACCAGTCTGATGACAAACTGGTGTTTGGTGGAACGGATGCTGAGAAGCACCGTTACGTTGGCGGCTACGTTACCGATGACGACCGTTACCTGATGATTTCGGCGGCAAACTCCACCTCTGGCAATAAGCTCTTTATTAAAGATCTTACAGAAGAAGACAGTAAGCTGGTCACCGTTCTGGATCATACCGATTCGGATACTCGCGTATTAGATAACGACGGCTCAAAGCTCTATCTAGTGACGAACTTAGACGCGCCAAACCAGCGTGTTGTGACCGTTGATGCCAGTAATCCAACGCCTGAAAATTGGGAAGACTTTATTCCAGAAACAGAAAACGTGTTGAGCGTATCAACCGGTGCGGGTTATATCTTTGCCGAGTACATGGTCGATGCCGTAGCTAAGGTGAAACAATACGCTTATAACGGCGATATGGTTCGTGAAGTGCAGTTGCCGGGCGTAGGCAGCATAGGTGGCTTCTCAGGTAAAAAAGAAGCGGACGAATTGTACTATACCTTTACTAATTACAGCACACCGTCAACGATTTATAAGTTTGATCCGGACCAGGGCGGCTCTGAAGTTTATGCTGAGTCTGGTGCCGATTTTGACCCGGCAAACTATGAATCAAAGCAGGTGTTTTATACGTCTAAAGACGGCACCGAAGTCCCTATGATCATTACCTACAAGAAGGGCACTAAGCTGGATGGCTCAAACCCGACAATTCTGTATGGTTATGGTGGTTTTAATATCAGTCTGACGCCTTCGTTCAGCATTGCTAACGCAGCCTGGTTAGAAATGGGTGGCGTTTACGCCGTTGCTAACTTACGCGGTGGCGGTGAATACGGTAAAGACTGGCATAAAGCGGGTACCAAACTGCAAAAGCAAAATGTTTTTGACGACTTTATTGCCGCAGCTGAATACCTGATTGATGAGAAGTATACGTCATCTGATCATCTGGCTGTTCGCGGTGGTTCTAACGGCGGTCTGCTAGTTGGCGCAGTCATGACTCAGCGTCCTGAGCTGTTTGCGGTCGCATTACCGGCAGTTGGGGTTCTGGACATGCTTCGCTATCATACTTTCACCGCTGGTGCGGGTTGGGCGTATGACTACGGTACTGCCGACGACAGCAAAGAAATGTTCGAGTATTTGATTGGCTACTCGCCTGTCCATAACGTGGAAGAAGGCGTGGCTTATCCGGCAACGCTGATCACTACGGGTGACCATGATGATCGCGTGGTTCCAGCGCACTCATTTAAGTTTGCGGCGGAGCTTCAGGACAAAGCGGGCGGTGAAAATCCTCAGCTTATTCGTATTGAAACCAACGCTGGACACGGTGCTGGCACACCGGTTTCAAAAACCATTGAGCAGTATTCCGATATCTTCGGTTTTACTTTGTATCACATGGGGTTTGAAGAGCTTCCGGAGTAATTACTGACCAGTAAAGGCTTCGCTATAGACGGCGAAGCCTTTGCATCATTCTTTCTATATTTTTCTCATTTCCCGTTAATCTCTTTTCACTCCCACTCTCGTATTATGAGGATTCAATAATGAACAATGACTTTAATATTATGTGGGTAGTTGCCGCTGTAGTTGTTTTACTCTTACTGATAGCGTCGGTGCGCATTGTGCCGCAGCAAAGCGTGTATCTGGTTGAGTTGTTCGGGCGTTATCGGCGCATGCTGACGCCGGGGCTTAACTTTATTATCCCGCTTATTGAGCAGGTCGCTCATAAACAGTCAATGAGAACGCGGCAGCTGGATGTCGATGTTGAGACCAAAACAAACGATAACGTGTTTGTTATTGTCCGGGTGTCAGTACAGTATCGCGTGAGTAATGAAACCTCAGTTTATAATGCGTTTTATCAACTGGAAAACCCCGAGTGGCAAATGCAGTCTTACGTGTTTGATACGGTGCGCGCGCAAATTCCTAAGCAGAATCTGGACGCTGTATTCGACAATAAAGACTCTATTTCTAAAGATGTAAAAGAGCAGTTGCGCGATACCATGGAAGAATATGGTTTTGAGATTATTGCGTCGCTGGTGACAGACATTGACCCGGACCAGTCGGTTAAAGATTCAATGAACCAAATTAACGCCGCAGAAAGAGAGCGTCGTGCAGCAGAGCATAAGGCGGAAGCTGAAAAAATTATGCTGGTGAAGCAGGCTGAAGCCGACAAAGAATCGAAAATTTTGCAGGGTCAGGGTATTGCCGGTCAGCGTTTAGCGATTGCTGAAGGTTTGCGGGATTCTATTGCCATGGTTACCGATCAGGCAAACGATATATCCTCTAAAGATGTCATCGATTTGCTGAAATTTACTAACTATGTCGATGTATTGGGTTCTTTCGATACTGCCGCCAGTAAAGTGATTATGTTGCCACAGCCGACCAATCAACTGGACTCCTTATCATCTGATATTCTAAGTGCAATGGAAGCCGCTAAAGACACTAAAAAAGATGGCTGAAAGCTTCCCACTGCTAGCAGCTCAACCAATTTACGATAATAAAAATCGGTTTTATGCGGTTGAGCTGCTGTATCGCAGTGCTTTGAATTTAACAGCAGAAACGGTCGGAGACACAGCGGCAACCAGCGAAGTCGTGTTTAATCTATGCGCTGGCATTACCGATCAAACCGAACATTACGATGCTACTGCTTTTATCAATGTTTCCAGCGAATTTTTAGTGTCACAAAGCTTTTTACCTCTCGAACCGAACAAAGTGGTTATTGAGTTGGTGGAGCGAATTAAGCCAACTAGGGCAGTAGTCAATGCGGTTGCGCGTTGGTATGAGAAAGGTTTTCGTTTTGCGCTGGATGATTTTGAGTTCGACCCTGCGTGGGAGCCGCTGCTACAGTATGCGTCTTACATTAAAGTGGACGTATCGACTTTAACCTTGGCGCAAGCGCGGGCTTTTAAGCGGAAACTGAGTGGCTTCAAAGGTAAATGGCTGGCTGAGCGAGTCGAAGACGAGGCTACTAAGCAGGAATACGAAGAGTTAGGTTTTGAGCTGTTCCAGGGATATTACTTTGCAAAACCAGCGGTTGTTTACGGAACCAGGATGGAACCATCATCCTTGCAACTGGCAAAAGTATTGTCGCTTTGTTTTGAGGAAGAGCCCGACTTGACCGAGCTTTCCCGGGTCATTTCTGAAGACCCTCAGTTGTCGGTATGTTTACTTAAAATTGTAAATAGCCCCCTATACCCGACAGCCAGTCCGATAACCCGGGTAAAAGACGTTATTATGCGTCTGGGTATTGAAAAGCTACGGCGCTGGATAGCTTTAATTGGTGCAGTCACTGCAAGTAGCCCTGAAGCGTCCCGAATGGTCTTAGTGAGAGCACAAATGTGCTATGAACTGGCTAAATGGCAAAACTCGCCGGATTTAGATGCTGATCAATGCTATTTCGTGGGTTTACTCTCGGGTGTTGATATTATGCTGGGCGTGGATAAAGCCAGTTTCTTTGAAAAACTGCCGTTATCTGAGCAAACGAAAAAAGCGGTTGAGGACTGCGCCGGGCCTATGGGCCAATGTTTACGTATTGCACTTAAACTGGAGCGTTTAGTTCGAATGAAGGAACGGCTGGATAAAGTCGACTCGCGTCTGTTAACGACTTATCAGAGCGTGTCGACTAAAGTACAGGAGTTGTTTAATACCATTTAAGCCTGGCTGCTTTTTGCCAACTGCTGAATTCTTCCAACAATAGCACGTAAGCCGTTTCCGCGAGTCGGTGTAATGTGGTTTTCTAAGTCCAGCTGAGCAAAGTAGTTGTCGATATCAAAAGCAAGAATTTGTTCCGGAGTTTTGTCGTGGTAAGCCGCCATAACTAAGGTCAACAACCCCTGAACAATGACTGCGTCGCTATCAACGTGCAGCAACAGTTTGCCGTTTTTTTCTTCACTAATAAGCCAGACATTACTTTGGCAGCCGCGCACCAAATACTCATCTTTATGCTGGCTTTCCTGTAGACCGGGCAATGCTTTACCTAAATCAATGATGTACTGGTAACGTTGCTCCCAGTCATCTAAAAACTCTAAGTCATCAATGATTTCATCTGTGCTGGGTAAATTCATGCTTACCAATAACCTTCACTTATAAGTTAAAAGGACAACTAAAGTTAAAAGAAGACGCCGGCTTCAAGCTGAGCTTCTTCGCTCATCATGTCACGTGACCAGGGTGGGTCAAAAACCAGCTCAACGTTCACATTTTTAACGTGCGGTACCAGGGAAACCCGATATTCAACATCACCAACTAATACCGGACCCATACCGCAGCCTGGTGCGGTTAAGGTCATATCAATAGTAACGATACCGGAATCTTTATCAACAGCGACTTTGTAGATAAGTCCCAGCGAAACTAAGTTAATCGGAATTTCCGGATCATAAATAGTCTCTAACGCTTCCCAGACCTGATCTTCCGAAACTTCTCCGTTTGCTGGTGCTTCAAAGTCGAGCTTTTCTGGCTTACGACCAATAGCATCCGCATCAGTGCCGTCTATGCGCAGCATGTTACCCTGAAAGGTAACCGTATAGTTACCGCCTAAATCCTGAGTAATAGTAACAAACTCACCCTTAGGAATAACTTTAGGCTCACCCGTTGGTACGCGACGCGCTTTTACTTCACGGGTGGTGGACACCATTTTTTGCTGCATAATTTAAACTTCCGTTACTGCACGTTGAAGCTTTCGCCGCAACCACACTCATTAACAACATTCGGGTTGTTGAATTTAACCACGCCGTTAATGCCTTCTTTTACGTAATCAATTTCCGTGTTACGTACCAGTTCCAGCGCATTAGAGGCAATAGCGACTTTGATGTTGTCGTTAATATCGACCACTTCATCGCCGTCTTCCATCGCATCGACGGAATCAAGCACATAGGCATAACCCGTACAGCCACTTTGCTTAGTAGAAAGGCGAATTAGCTTGCCCGGTTCATCTTTTAAGCGTGACTCAAAGTAACGTACAGCGTTTTCTGTCATCGAAATTAACGAAGACGATGGTACAAATGTTTCTACAGACATGAGTCTCCTCCTGCCATTAGGCTAGCATTAAACGAGCTTTGTTGATGCCTTCAAAAAGCTTATCAACCTCGTCTAACGTATTATAAATGGTAAATGACGCTCGCGCAGTACCTGGTACATTCAGGCGTTTCATAAGCGGTTGAGCGCAGTGGTCACCAGTACGAATGGCAATACCTTGTTTGTCCAGCAAAAAGCCAATATCAGCCGGGTGTGCGCCGTCTAAAATAAAGCTTAGCACACCAATTTTGTTGTCGGCGTGACCAACAATGGTTAAGCCATCGGTTTGCTCTGCTAGTTGTGTTGCGCGTGCCAGTAAAGCGGTTTCGTGAGCTAAAATATCGGCCTTATTAAATTGCTGTAACCAGTTTATCGCTGCCGCCAGACCAATGGCTCCCGCGATATTTGGTGTACCGGCTTCCAGTCGGTTGGGTAATTCACCCCAGGTGGCGTCCTGGTAACTGACTGTCGCTATCATTTCCCCGCCGACTAACCATATAGGCCAGTCTTTTAAAACCTCGTAACAACCCCATAATACGCCAATGCCGGTTGGCCCGAATAGCTTATGACCGGAAAACGCGTAAAAATCACAACCGATGTCCTGTACGTCGATAGCGCCGTGCGCCACGCCTTGTGCGCCATCAATCATCACCAGAGCGTCTTTGGCCTTGGCGGCAGCGGTGAGTTCTTTAATTGGGTTGATGGTGCCCAGCGCATTTGAAATGTGCGGCATTGAAACGAAAGCCGTGTTCTCACTCAGCAGAGCGTGAAATTGCTCGGTATTGAGTGAACCGTCTTCATTAATGGGTACGACTTTTAACGTGGCGCCAGAACGCTTACACGCCTGTTGCCAGGTGACCAGGTTCGCATGGTGTTCCATTTCGGTCACCAGTACTTCTTCACCGGGTTTTAAGCGCTGAGCAACACCATTAGCGACCAGGTTAATACCTTCGGTGGTGCCGCTGGTCCAGATAACCTCTTCTTGACGATTAGCATGTATGTAATCAGCTACGGTTTTACGTGCGGCTTCGTAGCGACGGGTGGCTTCATCAGAAAGATAATGAGCTCCGCGATGAACATTAGCGTTGCACTGAGTATAGTAATCCGTCAGCGCATCGATGACCGCTTGTGGCTTTTGCGTGGTGGCAGCGTTATCCAGATAAACCAGTGGTTTACCGTTTACCTGCCGTTGCAGTATCGGAAACTGCTCACGAATTTGTGCAACGTTCAGGCTCATTGCTTCTCCATCATACTTTCAAAGCGGGTTTTCAAAATCGGCTGCAACCAGTCGGCCAGGGCTTTATTTGGCATCTGGAAAACCATTTCCTGTACGAAACCAAAGTTGAGCATAACCAGCGCTTGTTGCCTGTCGATGCCACGCGTCAGCATGTAATACAACGCTTCTTCGTCAATTTCAGCAACCGTTGCACCGTGCGCACACTGTACATCGTCTGCGTAAATTTCCAGCTCGGGCTTAGTATTAATTTGCGCACCACGAGTCAGCAGCAGGTTACGATTATTCAGTTCGGCCAGGGTTTTTTGCGCATGGCGGTGAATATGAATGCGGCCATTAAATACTGCTTTTGCCCTGTCACCGATAATGCCGCGGGCGTTCTCTTCGGTCGTGCCGTTAGGTGAGGCATGTTCGATGGTGCTGTGCAGATCGAAGTGCTGGCGTGGAGCCAGTAAATACACGTTATTAAACTTGGCGAACGCATGCTCACCAGCGTGTTCAATGTCTACGTCCAGACGCGTTAACTGACTGCCGTAGCCAATTAGGGTGCTGTTCAGTCTGGCGTGATCGTGCAGTTTAAAGTGACTGCCGCCAATATGAATCGCTTCGCCTTCGTGCAGGGCAAAACGGTAATGCTCTAAACGCGCTTTTTCGGCTATGTCATATTCAGCAAAGACCGTATTCAGGCTGTTACCTGAGCCGCTGCCGTGCTCAATAATGGTTGCCTGCGCATTTTCACCAACACGTACCAGCGTGCGCTGATGAGACTCGATACCGGCAGACGCAAAGTTAACAATGCGAATGGGTTGTTCAACTTTAGCGCCAGCCGCAATGTCGATAACGACACCTTGCTGCGCCAATACGTCGTTTACCAGGCCAAACAAATGACGGCTGGGTTTTACTTGCGCAAAAATAGCTTCAGCGGGTTCGCTGGGCGCTGACAGCTCACTAATAGTGATGCCTTCAGGTAACTTAAGCTTGCTGATGTCGGTACTAAGCTGGCCGTCCACAAACACCAAATCCAGACTGTTTAAGCCTTCAATGACTGGTGCTTCGGCGGTCGCGTTACCGGTGCTGGATTTCAGCTCTAAATCAGCAACCGGATGCAACGAGGTATAACGCCATGCTTCGGTGCGGCGTGTCGGCCATTGCTGTTGCTTTAACGTGTCCAAGGCTTGGGCCCGGACCGGAGATAGCCAATCGTCAACGGTCGAGGCACGCTCTAAAACGTGGTTTAACCATTGACTCATGCATCTGCTCCTTCTGCTTCAGCTAACCAGGCATAACCTGAGGCTTCGACTTCTTTCGCCAGTTCAGGACCGCCACTTTTCACAATTTTGCCTTTAGACAAAATGTGAACGTAATCTGGCTGAATGTAATCCAGCAGGCGTTGGTAGTGAGTAACAACAATAAAGCTGCGCTTACCGTCACGCTGACTGTTAACGCCATTGGCGACAACTTGCAACGCGTCTACGTCCAGACCTGAGTCGGACTCATCAAGGATGGCCAGTTTAGGCTCCAGCATGATCAGCTGCATAATTTCGTTACGCTTTTTCTCGCCGCCGGAAAAACCTTCATTGACGCCACGTTTTAAGAAATCCAGCGGTAATTCAACTTGCTTACAGGCTTCTTTTGCTTTTTTCAAAAACTCTGCAGAGCTTAAGGCGTTTTCGCCACGAGCTTCACGCATAGCATTTACAGATTCCTTCATAAATTCCATGTTGCTTACGCCGGGAATTTCAACAGGGTACTGGAAAGCCAGAAATATACCGGCTTGGGCGCGCTCTTCTACTTCCATGTCCAGTAAGTCTTTACCGTCCATTTCAACGCTGCCGCTTTCAACTTCGTAGCCATCGCGACCAGATAAAACGTAACCTAAAGTACTTTTACCGGCGCCGTTAGGACCCATAATGGCGTGTACTTCGCCGGGTTTTATTTCCAGATTCAGGCCTTTCAAAATCGTTGTTTCTTCTACACGTGCGTGCAAATCTTTAATCGATAGCATGTTTTACCCCACTGAACCTTCAAGACTGATTTCAAGCAACTTACCGGCTTCCACCGCAAACTCCATTGGCAGTTCGCGGAATACCTCTTTACAGAAGCCATTTACAATCATTGAGACTGCTTTTTCAGGGTCCAGGCCTCGTTGCCTACATAAGAATAATTGATCGTCACTCACCTTAGAGGTGGTGGCTTCGTGCTCAACAATCGCCGTTGGATTGCTGCTTTCTATATATGGGAATGTGTGTGCGCCGCACTGGTCGCCAATAAGTAGCGAGTCACATTCAGTAAAGTTACGTGCGCCTTCGGCACCAGGACCCATACGCACCAGACCACGGTAAGCGTTATTACTGCGACCGGCGGAAATACCTTTGGAAATGATGGTCGACTTGGTGTTTTTACCTAAGTGGATCATTTTGGTGCCGGTATCGGCTTGTTGTCTGCCGCGGGTTAACGCAACTGAGTAGAATTCACCAACGCTGTTATCGCCTTTAAGAATACAGCTTGGATACTTCCAGGTAACCGCTGAGCCTGTCTCTACCTGAGTCCAGGAAATTTTAGCGTTTTTCTCGCACAGGCCACGCTTAGTTACAAAGTTATAGATACCGCCTTTGCCGTTTTCATCACCCGGATACCAGTTTTGTACGGTAGAGTATTTTATCTCAGCATCGTCCAAAGCTACTAGCTCAACCACCGCTGCGTGCAGCTGGTTTTCGTCGCGTTGTGGTGCAGTACAACCTTCCAGATAACTGACATGGCTGCCTTCTTCGGCAACAATTAAGGTACGCTCAAACTGCCCGGTATTCTGTTCGTTTATACGGAAGTAAGTTGACAGTTCCATAGGGCAGCGAACGCCTTTTGGAATATAAACAAACGAGCCATCGGTGAATACGGCGCTGTTCAGCGCGGCAAAGAAGTTATCGCCACGGGGAACTACAGTACCTAAGTACTTTTTAACTAAATCAGGGTACTTGTGAAGAGCTTCGGAGATAGGACAGAAGATCACGCCTGCTTCTTCCAGTTTCTCGCGGAAGGTGGTGACGACAGAAACCGAGTCGAAGACCGCATCGACGGCTACGCCAGCCAGCATTTCCTGCTCATGCAGAGGAATACCCAGCTTTTCGTATGTGCGTAGCAGTTCCGGATCAACCTCGTCTAACGACTTAGGCTTGTCTTTCATACTCTTAGGTGCGGAGTAGTATGAAATTGACTGGTAATCTACCTTAGGATAATCGACGTGTGCCCAGTCAGGCTCTTCCATTTTTAACCAGGTGCGATAAGCCTTCAGACGCCATTCCAGCATCCATTCAGGCTCACCCTTAATGGCGGACAGACGGGCAATGACGTCTTCGTCCAAACCAATTGGGAAAGTTTCTGACTCTATTTCTGAAACGAAGCCTGCGTCGTATTTACGCGCAAGCGCCTGATCAATCTGTTCACTCATGATTTACCCACTCTAAAAGCTGCGGATGGGAGTTTCGCCCGTTACTGGCCGACAGTATAAAATACCTGACTAAAACACTCAACTTTATCTGCTGACCAACATTATACGGGATCACAGCCTTTTTGTCGCTTATTTCGCCGGGGAAGGTAAGCCTGTCGCTCTTTATTTTAAATGGTATGAGATAAATCAGAATGCTTGTTACATTTTGTTACATGTTCTAAGGTGCCATGTCTTTCAGTACAAATTTTAATCATATATTGTAAAGAGCTACATGAGTCGTTGGAAAAATGTAATATAAGAAGAATATAAGAAGAGAAGCACAGTAATAAAAATAAGTTTTTAGGTTTAGGGGGCTGTTATGGGGCGTTACACTCGGTTAGCGTTAATTGAACACCAAAAACGTACGCAGAACTTAGGGTTGCTTGCAGAATCCTTAGAAATGTCAGTCGTCCATCGTGCACTTTCTGAACTTGTTGATCATTCGCCAGAGCCCGAAACCATGGTGGCTTATTCTCTAGGGTCGGAGCAGTTATCTCGTTCTCACATTACCAATGAAATTGCTGCATTAACCAAAACCTATCCGTTATTTTTAGTTAATGCGAGAAAAGACGATGTTCGTCCTATTCAGGCCCTGAACCTTGGTGCTCGCGGTATCATCTATGAAAACGATCATTTAGACCGCGTACTGACTGCAATAAAAGTGATAAGCCAGGGGGAGCTCTATTATCCGCGTTCATTGCTTTCGGATAAAATTGAAGAAATGATGCTGCGCCGGCAAGCGGATGATTCTTTTACTACCGTGTCTCAAATTAGCTCCCTTACGCCACAAGAGTTAAAAATTATAGAGTTGGTTGCTACCGGAGCCCGCAATAAAGAAATTGCTGAGCACTTAAATATCAGTGCTCATACCGTGAAGACACACTTGTCTTCCATTTTTCGAAAGACCGGTGCGCGTAACCGGGTCGAACTACTAAAGTGGTCCAGTTACGCGACATCCGTTTAACGCTGATTAACTATCTGCACGCCAATACCCCATATCCAGGCCTTTTTCTATTAACTCTACCAGCGCCTTCTCCATTGCTTGTTTTACCGACAATTGAACCGGTTCGTTGGTTGAGTAGCCGCCTTCGAATTCGGCTAGCCGGTTGAGAGATACGTAGCGAAACAGGCCTGCCCGTAGTTCTTGAGAGAACACTTTTTTATTTGCTGATACCGAAACCAGCACCTGCCCACTATAAACGTCTACCGCTCGCAAATAGACGGATACCTGATCTTCCCGGTAGAGTTCAGATGCACCAATACCAAAATATTCTGCGCCGATACCTCCGGTACTAACATTGGTGTCGTAGCTTATAATACCGCCCTCCAGCAGCAGCCTGGCCTCACTTAACGGAGGAAGCTCTTTATTTTTGCTGGAGTTATGTATCTTTCGCTCGGTTAACAAATTTTGCAGGTTTTCACGCTCCATAGGTAAGAACCAGCCTGATTCCAGTAACATTTGAGTGAGCATAGAGGTTGCTCCCTGAGTCACTGCGGTAGAGAAACTGGAAACATTAGCCTGTGGTTTATACTGCCCCGTTTGATCCCTAAAGGAATAAACCGATACCGGAATACGGGTTTGAGGTAATGGGCTTTGCTTTAAAGTCGTCATTGTCGAGCTGGGAGCGTCAATTTCAGCGGGCTGTACATTGATGTCCGTTGGCTTGGGCATTAACGCACAGCCACTCATAATAAGTGAAGCTAGAATGAGGAAAAGTTTACGCATGATAATTCTCCTCAACTATATTGAAGGCATGGTGATAACAGTCTGTTCACCACTGCCGTTATGAGTGATGTAGACAACAACGCTACCGTCTGGCTGACCAACTACTTCAACCGTGTATTCACCTGTGTCATACAGGCCTTCAACAATTTCGCCATCTGCAATGCGACGGGTAAGTGAATTGATGATATTACGCTCTAACGCTTCACGAAAACGATCAACAAAAGAGCGGTCGGCGTCAGGTGCTGAATGGGCATTCTGACTTTGTGCTTTTTGTAATAAAAAACTCCCGTTCATTGGGTTTCCACCAAAGCTCGGGTTGATAGGTTGATAGACAATTTCAGTTGCTGCGGCATTCACTGCCACAAGCAAACAACTAATGAAGAGCCAACGTAATTTCATAATCTGCGCCTTTAAAAATTATTATCTTGTGGCGTATCAAATACAGAGTCCGCTTTTACTCGCGCGACTTCGTTAATACTGATCAAAATGGCTTTCTCGGCCATTTTCTTGACATCGTTTTGTCGTCTTCCGAAGTAAGTTTCGAAAACCTTTGTCTGCTCCATCTCTACCCATAAATAGGTGCCAGCCTGCGGATAGACTTGCTCGTGAATAACAACGGTAATGCCGTTAGTTGAAGGAATGTCACGCCAATAGCTGGTGTAGTAGAAGAAGAAGTCTTTACCGAAACGCGAAATGGTTCGGTCCAGCACCATGCCGCCAAGCTCTATTTCGTCGGCTTGACTAACCGGAGTAAACAGCAGAACGAGTAGAATGAGTTTCTTTAGCATAAGGACTAAGAAAGCGGCTGCACCAAAATGACGCAGCCGCTAATCTTACTTCTTAGTATTGAACAACAGTAGCGACGTTATAGTCGCCCTGCTGATATACGCTCATAGTGTTGCCGTCACTGGCCTGACCGCCAGTAACAACGTTGTAGTCACCTACTTGCTGAATATCAACACTACCGCCGCTACCGCCAACAATGAATGAACCTTCATCGCCAGCTATAACGTTGCTATTACCTTCCTGATAGAAGCTGATAAGGTTCTCATCGCCGCCAATAATGGTATCGATTAAGTTAATATCACCTTGCTGTTCGGAATCTAACGTGTTGCCTGAGGTTGTGCCTGCATCGTAAGAGTAAGCAAGAGTGACGTTGCCATCACCAACCTGGTTAGACATGACATCGTTGTCGTCACCAACAAACACAACTTCGGCTGTGTTTGCATCACCGCGCTGACGGCTCTGAATGTCGTTAGAAACGCCCTGGACAGCCACTGCGTTAAAGTTATCATCGCCACGGCTGCTGACCATGATGTCGTTTTGCTCACCGTAAGATTCACCGACGGCAGTGTTGTTATCGCCAGCCTGCTCAAGCTCAACATTATGCATGTCGCCTTCGGTTGCAAATACTGCGTAGTTATTGTCTCCGCGTTGGTACGCATCAATTAAGTTGTCGTTACCAATCATGCCATTCGCGGCTTCAACAACGTTTGAGCTACCTTGCTGCTGAACGACAATAAAGTTAGCTTCGCCTTGAATAGGCTGAATCAGGAATTCGTTTGCTGAACCGTCCTGAAATACATCGACAAAGTTTTCGTTGCCCTGTAAGTCTTCGGCAATGAAAATGTTAGATGAACCATATTGCTGAGCATAAACTTCGTTGTCATCGCCGTCTGCACCCACAACACCTGCAACGTTACCGTCACCTTCTTGTGATGCTTCAAAGGTATTGCGGTCGCCCGACGCATTGAAATAGCCTGACTCATTCAGTGAGCCAGACTGTTCACTTAAGAATAGGTTGTCACTGCCCGAAATCTGGAAGTTGCTCCAGTTGGAGTCGCCTGACTGATAAATTTCTGCTGCATTATAGTCACCACTGAGGTCGATGGTTGCCTCGTTTGCATCACCGGACTGATCAGCAATTGCTGTGTTACCGTCGCCCTGCAGGAAGATATTGGCAGAGTTCAAACTGCCTTCCTGATAAGCTGATAACCAGTTATCGTCACCAACGACATCGGCATTAAAAATGTTCCACAATCCAGACTGCTCGCCTTCGACCAAGTTGAAATCACCGGTTACGTAAGCATAAGCTTCCTGCCATTGGTCAAACTGCAGCAGTGATGTAACGTTATCGTCACCGTACTGGTCGGCATATGCCCAGTGTAAAACACCGGCTTGTTCGACATAAACTTCGTTACCAATTTCAGCGGCGCCAGCCGATTCCTGGTTGATGACGGCAATATGATTTTCGGCAACCGCGCTACCTGCAAAGGCAATGCCTATAGCAAGAGCGATAGCACTTTTCTTTATGAGTATTTTAGACATGATTGTTCTCCGTAATTGTTGTAATCAAAACTGCGTGATGGACATTTCAGCGGCAGAGCCTGATTGTTGGATAGTGATAGCGTTGTCGTTACCCAGCTGTTGTAGCTGAACAAGGTTGCTATTCCCCAACTGCAGGATGGTTGCTGAATTACCGCGTCCTGATTGTTCTGCAGTGACAGAATTATTGAACCCTTGCTGTTCCAGACTCAGAGTGTTCTCAAAGCCTGACTGAACCAAATACGCGTAATTTTGCTCGCCCGACTGGATAACTGAAGTGAGGTTATAAGATCCGAGTTGAGCAATTTCCGCATGGTTTGCAAGGGCCTGCCGCTCCAGTAACCCTGCTAGCGCAACAGGAATGTCTTTTGCCACTGCCACTCCGGGGAGTGAGACAAAAAGCAAAACCAGTGCTGCTAAAAGTTGTTTTTTGTAAGTCAAAGCGGAACACCTTTTGTTAATAATTCCGCTAACAAGAATAGGTGGTTCAGAGAGCTGAACAATCGTATGAAAGGGGTATTTTATGTGACTTATTGATGATGTTTTTGAATTGAAATATCTTTAATTTTCATTGCTTTGAATTTTTCCAGTCGCTTCCCTGCACCAAACGTCCTAGTCCTTTATTCGTATTTATGATCAGATTTCGTAAAGCTATATCTTTCGAGATATATTTACGTCAAAAATATGCTAGTTATTTTCTAGTGCTTAAGTTTTAGGCACGACGATAATTCATAAAACAACAAGACAGAGGAAGCAAAATGGCTAATATTAAAAAGTTAGTCGTTGGTATTTCTATGGCGTTAGTCGCGGGTTCAGCTGTAGCGGCAACCGATAAGAAAGCTGATGATGATTCACTGCTGGTGATGTTTAAGCAGTCAGTGACGAAAGAGCAACGGCAAGACTTAATCAAAAATGCGGGCGGCAGTTTACGCGCACTCGATGACAGTGGTCGTGATATAGCAATGCGTCATATTGCTGATGGCCGAATTGCTAAAGTTAACGTACGCAATGCAAAACAGCGTGATGCGTTAATCAAGCGTCTGTCTCAGCACCCGCTGGTTGAGGTTGCTGAGCCTAACTACGTTATTAGTATTAACGATTCAAAAGATCCCAAGTTTAATATACTTGCTACCCCGGATGATCCGGGTTTCGGTGATATGTGGGCGTTGGAAAACACCGGTCAGAGTGGCGGTACGCCGGGTGCGGATATTGATGCGCGACCAGCCTGGGATGTTACAACCGGTGACAGTAATATTGTTATAGGTGTGATTGATAGTGGTGTTGACTACACTCACCCGGATTTAGCTGGAAATATGTGGGTTAACCCCGGTGAAATCTGCGACAACGGGGAAGATGATGATGGCAATGGTGTTGTCGATGATTGCTATGGTTACTCGGCTATAACATCCAGCGGTGATCCAATGGATGAAAACGGCCACGGCACGCATGTTGCCGGAACCATTGGTGCAACATCAAACAATGGTGTGGGCGTTACCGGGGTTAACTGGGATGTGCAAATTATCGGTTGTCAGTTCCTCGATGCAGATGGCTATGGTAGTACAGCTGGCGCTATCGAGTGTATTGATTATATGGCCAATTTAAAGGCGAACCATGGTGTAAATTTGGTTGCGACTAATAACTCCTGGGGTGGCGGTGCTTATTCAGAGTCTTTGAGAACAGCCATCAGCGACAGTATTGATCAGGGTATTATGTTTGTTTCAGCGGCAGGGAACGATGGTATCGATGCCGATGTTACGCCAAGCTACCCGGGTGGGTATGATCTTGACGGGATTGTGAATGTTGCCAATACAACGCGTACCGACAGTATGTCCGGAACGTCAACCTATGGTCTGGAATCTGTTGATTTAGGTGCTCCGGGTACTGAAATTCTGTCAACTTACTTAAACGATGGCTATGCAACGGCAAGCGGAACATCAATGTCCAGCCCACATGTTGCTGGTGTTGCCGCATTAGTCTGGTCAATTGATCCAAGCCTGACAATTGCTGAAGTAAAGCAAATTCTTATGGATTCAGGCGAGAGTATTCCGGCATTATCGGGTAAAACTGCTTCAGGAAAGCGTCTGAACGCATTAAGTGCTTTAGAAGCTGCCGATCCAGATCCGACTTACCTGTTAACTTTGTCTCCGGGTCGACAGGAAATTGTCGCGGGTGACAACGCCTCCTTTACTCTTGATGTTGACAGCATTGCAGATTGGTCAGGCACTGTTGATTTAAGTGTTTCCGCGGAACCTGAACTGGATGTTTCGCTGTCTTCAAGCCAGGCCGGCGAAGGCGACAGCGTCGATGTGTTGGTAAGCACTACCGATGAAACGCAATGGGGCGAATACAGCATTACGGTTAGCAGCTCTGATGTTGAGACGGGTGAAATTACCCGTGAAGCGAGCTCGGTTGTGTATGTTCTGCCGCAAGGTTTGTCTGACTTCTATTATGAAGATACGGCGAATACCGACATTCCGGATAATGACAGTGAGGGTATTTCGCGAGTCATTAACGTACCTGAAACGGGTGTTGTTTTTGGTGCGGATGTGAGTGTTGATATTACTCATACCTGGCAAGGCGACTTGATTGTCAGCTTAACCTCGCCTGAAGGTACTGAGCATGTATTGCACGACCGTGCTGGTGGTAGTACTGAAGATTTAGTGCGCAACTGGTCTGTTGATACCTTTAATGGTGAAGATATGACTGGAGACTGGACGTTGACCGTTTCAGATAATGCTGGCGCTGATACAGGAACATTAAATCACTGGTCATTAACGTTAACGGCGGTGGAAGAAGACGATGGCTTACCGGATGCTCCGGTTGCCGGCTTCGAAGCCAGTGTTGATGATTTAACCGTAACCTTTACCAATACTTCGTCAGACAGTGATGGCGATATTGCCAGCTACTTATGGGAGTTCGGGGACGGTAATACATCGACTGAAGCTAATCCGGTTTATGCATACTCTGAAGCCGGAATTTACGACGTAACATTAACGGTTACAGATGAAACTGAGTTGTCGGATAGCGTAACGCAGTCGGTTAATGTCAGTATAACGGACATCGAACTGAGCGTTTATCGTGCGACTCATTTGCGTAACGATACAACCTTAGTTGATTTACGTTGGAGCGGAGCTGCCGGAGATGTGGATCTTTATCGTGACGGTGAGTTTATCGAAACCCTGGATAATTCAGGTCGATACCGCGATCGCTTTAAGTCAGATGGCAGTGACGTAGTTTATGAACTGTGTGAAACCGGAACTGAAGCTTGCCAGTCAGCTACAGCCAACTTCTAATGCTGAGTTGGGCTAAGCCGAAGTTTTAACGTATAAAGGGCACCAATTGGTGCCCTTTTTTTGCGCAATTATGCGTAGTGGCTAATTAAGGTTCATAGCGCGCTTCAAGATCGACGCCTGAGTAAGCGCTGTAGGCAAAGACACCAATGTGCCAGCGACCTTCCTGAGGGTTATCGATAGTGCAGACTTCTTCGTTTCCTGCATTATAAGGACGGCAGTCCCAGTCTGACTGAGTCGGTTCGCTGCCCTGACGCAGGTAAAGATCCGCATCGCCGCTTCCACCAGTGATGGTTACTGTCAATGTGGACATGCCAGCCGGAACGTCGAGATAGAAGCGGCTCCACTCATTAGTTGACGCCGATAAGTCATCAACAGTGCCACCACCGCCAGATGAGCCGTCGTCGCCACCATCATCGCCTCCATTGTCACCGCCGTTTCCGCTGCCGGAAGCCAGTGCTACTGCTGCAGCGGCATCAACGATACCAGTACCACAACCGTTGCAACTACCCGGGAAAGAACGGGCTGAATCGCGCAGAATCTGCTCGATATCATCTGGTGTTGCTGAAGGATCAGCTGCTTTAATTAAAGCGGCCGCACCGGCTACGTGAGGTGCTGCCATTGACGTACCCTGGCTGTAGCCGTAGCTATCAGAGCCTGGCGTTGAAGTACCTGTGTTGTAAGTAGACAGCACACCGTTAGGATCGTTAGCGCTTTGCATTGCACCACCTGGCGCTGCAACGTCAACATTCGAACCATAGTTTGAATAGTAAGCGCGATCGCCATTGCGGTCAGTAGACGCTACGTTAACAACGCCGTTACAGTTACCCGGGTTGTAGTTGGTTGAGTTGTCGTCACTGTTACCAGAAGCCACGACTACTGTAGCTCCGTTGTTGCGAGCTGTGTTGATTGCGTTTTGCGTGGTGGTGGAGCAGGTGCCGCTGCCACCCAGGCTCATGTTTAAGACATCGGCTGGGTTAGCGTTAGGGCTTGTTCCCGGAACAGAACCTCCTGAGGCCCAGACAATACCGTCGGCAATATCGGCTGTGGTTCCGCCACAGCGACCAAGAACACGTACGGGTACAATTTTAGCGCCATAGGCAACGCCGGCGACACCGCTGGAGTTATTTGTTTCAGCGGCAATGGTTCCGGCAACGTGAGTGCCATGCCAGCTCGAGTCTTGATCCTGAGCCGGGTAGCCATTACCACATGCTCCGGCACTGACCCAGTCGCCCGGATCTTGTGCGTCGCTGTCACGGCCGTCGCCGTCATTAGCGATAAAGCTATCTGAAATCATGTCATAACCGGGTAAAATATTACCGGCCAGATCAGAGTGTGGGCGATAACCGGTATCGAGTACGGCTACAACGACGCCGCTGCCGTCGACTGAGTCCCACGCTGTTGGAACATTCAGCCCACCAACGCTTTCATAATAATGCCACTGGTCGTCATAGTTAGGGTCGTTTGGTGTGGCAAAGTGACGGAGGATTTTATTTTCCTCTACGAATTCAACGTCGCTATCTGCTTTAAGTGACTGAAGGTATTCTTTCGTTTCTTCGGGGCTCAGTCGGCCTTGTGCTTTTACTACGAAATGTTGTTGCAGAGCCATTGAACGCTCAAAGGCGACACTTTTGCCGGTGCGCTTAGAAAGCACCGATGTAAAACCACGCATCTGTTGGGCGACAGCCGCAGCATTTGATGAAGGGTGTTCTGACGACTGTTGTTGCATTTGTTGCACAACTTGAGAGCCATCCTTGAGCTTGACGATAAAGCTGGTTGCTGGTCCATTTGACCGCTCTTTCAGTGATGGCTTTGCGCCATTGTTGCCGTTATCAGATCCGTTCTGCGATAAGGTTTCAGCTGCTACGCTGGTGCCAGCTAACAAGCCTGACAGTGCGATAGCAATTAACGTCTTATGCTGTTTATTTTTTGTCATCATAAGATTCTCTTTGTTGTTTTTCTGTGAATTTAAAATTAGTGATAAACAGCATCACTAGATACGTAACGTTATGTTACATAAGTAGATTCTGTAGAGAATGCTTGAGAAGTAAACCTTGCCAACAGTGTGGAAATATAATTAATGCTATAATATTTGAGGGGTTGTTACCCCCATGTTAACGTCTTGAAAGTCAGCGCTCACGCAAGTTGACGTCATTTTTAAAAATCACGAGTGATTTACACAACTTTACTTATATCGTTTTGTTATATTTTTATAGTAAAAATTAATTAACAGGAGCTGCATTTTTCTTCTGGCGCGTAAAAACGCGCTGATACGTCCGGGTGGGAGCGCTTTCTGCCTTTCATCACGTTTTCGCCAACGTTATGCAGCAAAGGGTTGCCCGGATCGCTGGTTGGCCCCTTAGCGTGTTTTGCTAAATGAGAAGGGAGTTTTAACACAGGAACCGAAGCATTCAGCTGAGCAGCCATGAAAAATGCCGATGAATAACGGGTAACCCCCGCTTTAGGGCTGGTAACACGATGGTTCGTCGCTTTTAAATAACCATTAGAAGCCAGCTCCAGTAATTCGCCAATGTTCACCACAAAGGCACCGGGACGCGGAGCCACCTTGTACCATTGTTGCTCGTACTCCACTTCCAGCCCGCTGTTTTCGTCTTGCAGAACTAAGGTGAGGTAGCCCGGGTCCTTATGTGCACCAACACCCTGACCAGAGGCTTCTGGGCTGCCGGGGTATTTAATAAGCTTAGTATGACGGTAAGGACCGTTACTGATGGTTTCAGCCAACGCGTCAGCCGGTTGCTCGAGACTCTCGCATAACGCCTCTAAAAGCTGCAGAGACACTTCGGTTAGCTTGTCCTGCCAGGACAACAACTGGGTTTTCATGGCAGGCAATTGCCGTGGCCACTGGTTGGGTCCTATGAGTTTTTGCCACTCATGGCGTATAGCGGACGCAGCCTGAGCAGGCAGTTCGTCCATGATATCAAATTGTTCACGACGATCCCGCCGGCCTGCCGTTAACTCGGAATAGTTTGCTGAGTAGCCACGAAAATGCGGTGAATGAATCATCTGCACCTGTTTCTTTTCTGCATCACTGAGCGCAAAAAAGGTTTTAGCGGTATCCAGTACCTTAACCTGTTCTGCCAGTGAAATACCGTGGTCTTCCAGGTAGAAGAAGCCAACATCACGCGCAGCTCTACCAAGGTCAGCAATGAATTGCTGGCGGTCAGAGGCACTGAGATAAAGTTTTCGCATGGATAATACTGGTATCGGGCTTTGCATAATTGACTCAACAGTTTGTTTCTGCCGCTGAGTTTACGTTGCCATGTAGCATTAACTGAAGAATCAAAATCTTCTATGGTAGACAGCTTGGCTATATCAATAATCTGCAATTAAGCCGGTACTTATTTCTGCTAGTACTCGACCAGTAACAGCTGCCTGTGTAGAATCTTTGGGTCTTTAATTAAACAGTGAGAAATTCAGAATGGGTCGCGCCTATCAAAACCGAAAAGAGTCTATGGCTAAAACGGCGAATGCAAAGAGTAAAGTTTATAGCCGTTATGGCCGTGAAATTTATGTTTGCGCCAAGCAGGGTGGTACCGACCCGGACGGTAATCTGGCGTTACGCGGCATGATAGACCGGGCCAAAAAAGACCAGGTTCCTGCTCACGTTATCGAAAAAGCGATAGACAAAGCACAAGGCGGAGCAGGAGAAGATTTTTCTCCGGCGCGTTACGAAGGTTATGGGCCCAGCAACTGTATGGTCATTGTCGAATGCTTAACCGATAACCCAAACCGCACCTTCGGCGATGTCCGTAACTGCTTTACCAAAAGTAAATCAAAAATTGGCGCTCAGGGCAGCGTTGCGCATTCATTTGACCACTGTGCGATTTTTGCCTTCCGGCATGACAGTGAAGACGAAGTGCTGGAAGCCATGATGGAAGCTGATGTTGATGTTACCGACGTTGAATTCGAAGATGGTCTGGTTACTGTATTTGCGCCAAATACCGAGTACGCGGCAGCCCGTCAGGCCTTAACTAACGCGTTTCCTGATATCGATTTTGAAGCCGACGAAATTCAGTTTTTACCTCAGGTAACGACCAGCATAGCTGAGGATGATTTACCAATGTTTGAACGTTTGATGGATATGCTGAACGATTTGGATGATGTTCAAAACATTTACCATAATGCCGAACACTAGGTTGATACAGATCAACTCGGTTATTCAGTAAACCTTATAAACTTCAGGGGTCTTCATTAACAAGGAGTTCCCCATGAAGCTTAAAGCATTATCGTGCGGTGTATTGTTAGGCTTGCTAAGCACTTCTGCATTAGCAAACGATTTTTCCATCAATGTTGGTGCCATCTCTGTCATGCCTGATGACAGCAGTAGTCACTTGAACGTTGTTGAGTCAGTAGCTGGTTTACCAGAGAACAGTACTGGCGCTGGTGTAAACACGAATACTCAGTTAGGTTTAACTTTTGATTATAAGTTAACTGAAAACTGGACGCTTGAACTGGTTGCAGCAACACCGTTCAGCCATGATATTACCGCAACAGGCTCGCTGGCGGGGCTGAAAATAGGTAAAACCAAGCACTTGCCACCAACCTTGCTGGCGCAATATCATTTCGATATCGACAGTGAAATGTTTAAACCTTTCGTCGGTATTGGTGTTAACTACACAGCTTTCTTTGATGAGCAAGTCGACCCACAGTTGCGCTCAACGTTAGGCGATCTGGGCGTTGTTACCGACAATGACGATGTCTCTTTAGCCCTGAAAAACAGCTGGGGCTATGCTCTGCAAGCTGGTGTAAATGTCGATCTGAGTGAAAACTGGGGTCTTCATTTCATGGTCAGCCGCATGGATATCGATACCACAGGTGATGTTCGTGTGAACGGTAATACCATTGAAAGTGTTGATGTTGATATCGACCCTTACGTTGCTATGGCCGGTGTTCGCTATAACTTCTAAAGCCTTTGCGCCGCTCGCCCCCGGGCGGCGCATTTTTAATGTGGCGAGCGTTTCGACAATTTGCGCTGTAACGTACGCCGATGCATCCCCAGCTCTCTTGCTGTCTTAGAAACATTTCCCTGATTATCGGTAAGCACTCTTTGAATATGCTCCCACTCTATTTGGGTTGGCGTTAAACGGTTTATGGAAGCGTCTTCTAACTCCAGTTTTTCATTAGTAAAACGGCGTAGTAATTCATTGGTACCCACAGGTTTTGTTAAGTAGTCGGTTGCGCCGCGCTTCATTGCTTCTACGGTTGTTGCAATACTGGCGTATCCGGTTAACACCACCAAGTGCTTGGGGGAGTAGCGTTCTTTAAGTGGCTGAATAAGTGCCAACCCATTGTCGTCGCCCAGCATCATATCCAGCAGAATACCGTCAAAATGACCTTCTAGCGCTAGTGCCTGATAACCCGAATGTGCCATTTGCACCAAAACACCATGATGTTCGAGACGCCTCTGCAAAATGCCGCAGAAACCCTCATCGTCATCAATAATAAGCAGCCGGAACTCACTCATAGGCGGTTACCGGCAAGATAATTAAGGTGAGTGTGCCCTCGGGAGTGGATTGCCAGCTCACTTGACCGCCAAGCCGTTCAAGCGTGGCGTGGCTGATAACCGCGCCAATACCCATACCATTTTCACTCAAGGTCATTGATTTGCCTATTTTTCGTTGTTGCGACTGGCTTAATCCATCACCATTATCGAGAATGTGGATGGTGAGCTGAGGGGGCGCATCAACTAACGTCAGGCTGAGTTGCACGGACACGGCCAGCTGGTGACTGCGCTCGCCAGCGCTAATAGCATTAATAACCAGGTTGGCGATAGCCGGAAACAGGGTTCGGTCGGCGTTAATAATGGTGCCTTTCAAACGCTCAGGGCATTGCCAGTTGACCTGAGCATCGGGTCGGGCAATTCGCAGAAGTTGGCGTAACTGAGTAATAATTTCCCCAACAGTGTAATTGTGTTGGCGTCTGGTGCGCACGTCCTCAGCAGCATCCCGCCATTGTTCAAGGCTTGCTTCAACTTTGCCCAGGTGTTCACTAAACTCTTGTTTTAGTGACAGCTCAATATCGCATTCCTGAAGTTCTTCGTTGAGTAACCGTAACGACTGCACAGGAGTGGCAACGTCATGAGTTAACTGAGCTGCGGCTGCACCTATCGTCAGAAGCTGTTCGTCACGCAGCTGGCGCTCACGCGCATTCTGCAACGCTTTTTCAGACTGAAACCATTGCCGCTTCAGGTAGTACATTGATAAAGCAATAATAGCCGCCGCAATCACAAAACCACTGACCATACCCATGGCGTGTTTCAACATCTCGTCGCTTAAGGCATGGGCGGTGTGACTTTGTTGTCCGGGCAAAACGGAAGGTAAACCTATTTGCGCAACTTGCCCCAGAATGCTTGTCAGCACAACAATCAAAGCAAAAGTTGATGGTAACAATAAAAACGCGATGACAATAAAAATCAGTAATAACGAGGTGAATGGGTTACTGATACCACCATTAAAGGCAACCCAGAGGTTGCCCAGTGCTATGTCCAGACATAAAGCTAAGCACAATGGCCAGGCTTTATGAGTAATAAATTTATAGGTCAGTAATGTCAGCATCGGGCTTAAAAGTGGTAGTTAGTCTGCAGCCAGACAGTACGGCCCGGCTCATTAACTTTGTCAATTTGCTGGTATCCGGAAATGCTGGCGGCGGAGCGACTCAAGTGCTCTGCATAGGTTTTATCCAGTATATTATCGACTCCTAAACTTAGCTGCCACTTTGGATCAATTTTCCAGTCGATATTTGCCGATAAAACACCATAACCCGGGCTGTTACCGATATCGTAGCCAATGACATTGCCCTGATTCACTGCTGTGCGCTCTTGTTTATCCACCAGGCGCCAGAGCAAAGAGTAAGTCAGTGCGTTGTGGCGGTAATCAGTGGCAATACGCAGTTCATCAGCAGGTTGCTGCGGCAGATAGTTATCATCGGTTTTATTACTTCCGCGGGTTATGGCCAGTGCTGATGACACAGACCAGGCTTGGGTCAACTGGTAACTTAAGGTTGTTTCCCCGCCCCAGGTTCGGGCATCAATATTACGGACGGTATCGGGTTGCATCATCATGCCTTTCTGCAAAAGAATAAAGTCATCGACCCGACTGTAGAAAATGGACGCGTCCAGTTGCCATTTGTCGGCGTTAATATCCAGACCGATATCCCATTGCTGGTTGGTCTCCGCGTTGGTATAAAAGGCCGATGCTGACGTTGGTGACTGGCGGTTGTTACCAATGGCCTCCCAGTAGTCCGGGAACCGCTCTGCCTGACCCCAGCCCGCATACCAGTAACCATTTTTAAGCTGTTTTTCTATACGAAGAAATCCGCTATGAAGGTTCTCACTGCGTGTTTCATTCGCCGTGGGGTTGGATTGGGCAGGAACTGACATTGGCGCAATGGTGGTGCGCTTGTCCGTCATTTTCCAGTGATCGAGCCGGTAACCGCTGACTAACTGCCACTCCTGGTCGATAGCATGGCGGTATTCGGCATAAATGCCATCTTGCTCAATAAAGGCATCATCAACCCGGCTAAGGCTTTCAAATGGTTGGTTCAACTGATCTTTGCTGGAACGGTTACGGTGAGCCGATTCATTATGTTCAAGCCCAGTTTTGAGTTGCCCGGAAGGGTTTAACTGCCATTCGGTAGCAAGTTTAAAACCACGGGAATATCTATCCGGATTACTTGACGTTGGGTTGGGCATCATCATCGACGGGGTAAACTCGCGCAACGAATAGTTGTCCATAACGTGGTCAATGGTATTGAAGTAGGTATTAACAGAAAGCTCTTCGAGCGAGCGGCTGTCAGGTTGCCATTGGTAATTCAGCGCGACGCTTTCACGGTCAAAGAGCACCCCATCCATACTGCGGTCGGCGTAGGCTGCTTCGCCATCGCTGACGCCAAGTTTGAGTATCAGACGATGCTGCCGTGACGGTGTCCAGGCCAGGTCCACATCCCCACTCCAACGCTCATACTGGCTGTTAATGCTATTACCCGAGCCATCTTCGTAGTCATCGGCGGTTGCGGCAGATGCGTTCACGCGTACATAGCCTGGTTGCGCTCCCCAGGTTAAATCAGCGGTGGTATTCAGGCGGCCGTACTGCGCTGTGGTGGCGTTCAAGTAACCGGAAAACTCGGGCACTTCAAAGAATTTTTCTTCGCGCTCAAAATGGATAGATGCCGCTGAACCGGCGAACAATACGGTTTGTGGACCCTTAACAATCGTCACGCTGTCATAACTTTGCGGGGTTATGTACGCCGTTGGCGGGTCCATGCGGCTGCTGCAACCACCCTGTAGCATTTGTCCGTCGTTGACTATGGTCAGTCTGCCAGCTCCCATTCCCCGGAATAATGGGTCAGCAGAGGCTCCGCCTTTGCGAGTTGCACTGAATCCCGCAAGGCTTTTTAAAAAATCACCGGCATCGTGAGCAGGCAGCGGTTGTCTTGGTTGTTTCGAGTCGACCACCCATTCACTGGGCGACTGCATCGATTCGCCAATAATGACAATTCTTTCCTGAATATCGCTGGTTTCGTTAGCGTAACTGAGAATTGGCAAGAGTAAGCAAGTTGCCAGAGGATAAATAGACTTCATATGACATTGTCCTTTAATAAGGTAATGTCGCTATTATTCTCTATTTTTTAGGTGGTTAGGATGCGACAAAAGGTAGCATCCCTTTAGGAGTACCACTTAAAGCGAAGGGCAGAATTTATCTTTCAGTAACTTCATAAAAGCTTCGGTGTCCGGGTCTTTTATGGAGTAGTACACGGTTTGCGATTCTTTACGAATGCTGACCAATTGCTGCTGACGCAATACCGCAAGATGTTGTGAAAAAGCTGACGGGCTTAAGTCAAAAAACTGATGAAGCTGACCCACACTTTGTTCACCTAAAGCCAATCGGCATAAAATTTGTAAACGGTGGGGGTTACCTAAAGAGCGCAGAAAGCTCGCCGCATTCTGCGCTTCTTCCTGAAGCATCTCTTGTGATTCAGTTGCACTCATGGTGTCGTTATTTTCCTGATTTTTCTAACTCACGCTCTGTTTTTAATCCTAACGCTTTTTTCATAAAAATGCCTGCCGGACAAAAACCCGTGAAAGATTGTTGAAATAGATTGGCGCCAATAAATACGGTCAGCCATACCCAGTTGGGGTGAACCCAATAAGTCAAAGCTACCGATAACAATACCATAAAGCCTGCAAATGCGGTTATAGCTCTTTCTACACTCATTATCGAACTCCTTAGTTTTTCTATTAAAACGCATACCGCATACGCAGATACGCGTTGTTGTTTTCGGTGAACTGGCCAAAAAAGGTCTCTGGACGTTCGCGGAAAAATAGGTTGAAGCTGCCGCTTAATGACCAGTTATCGTCAATGCGGTAGTCAAAAGTCGGCCGTAAATAGCCGTCGCTTTGATTCGGTGATACAAAAGCAAACAACGACAGATTCAGATCATCACGCTCGTCGCGCCAGGTTAGACGGGTGGTGAATACGGTGCGCGTTTGTGTGGCACCTTTCTCCAGGTAAGCCTGAAAACCGCCGGTAAAGCGCGTCCATAATTCTTGCTCGTAGCCAACCAGTGCGCGCCAATGGTCTTCTGCGTCATGACGGTTGTAATTAGCGACTTCGGTATTCACCAGTCCTGGTCCCAGAGGCATCCTAACGGAGGCGCCAACCACAGTTAAGCGGCCGAAGGTGGGTTGGAAGTTGTCAGTCACTGCCTCCGGGCTTTTGGTAAAGCCGTCGTAACCATAGACGGCGTATTCCACACCTTCGTGATTACGGAACAAGCGCAAAGCGTACTCATCGCGCGTGGGCTCAACAAACTGAATGGACGGATCGTCGCCTGTCAGCTGCTGGGTTAGCGGATTAAAATAAGAAATGCGTTCACCGCGAATGTAATTGTCGGGGTCAAACTCAGGAGACCAGACAAAGTCGAGATTGAACCAGTCGAAGTAGCTGGTGATACGCAGTGCGTCAGATGGCGCCTTCAAGTATTCCTGGTCACGTCCGACAAAGAAGGACTGCCAGTCTTTAGGGAACAGATCGTTAAGGAATAAGTAGTCGCCAGTGCCCCAGGTGAGTACCTGACGGCCAATTTTTATATCGGTGTTATCGAAAACCGTAAACTGAGCATTAAGTTCGCGAATTTGACCGTGCCAGGTTTCATCAAAGCCGTCGTACCAGCCGTCGGCTTTTGCTGTCCAGGCAATATCTTGCCAGCGTTCGTCAAAACCCAACTGTAGTCGAGGCTCAGCAATAGACAGACGCTTGTGATAGGGGGAGGATTCAAATCGTCCGCCTATTGCCGCCTCAACATAACCATAGACATCAATACCCTGGTCTTGTTCCGTTCCCCAGTCACTTTCCCATTCGTCATCCCCCCAGGAGTCCTGTGCCGATGCGGCCTGAGCCAAAGTGAAAAGAACAGTAAACGCTAAAATTTTCCGGTATGGCATAATTAGTCTCTCAGTTGTAACCATTCTGCCGGAGGGTTACGTAAGCTGCGCTCACTGAAAATACTGTCCGGTAAGCCAATGTCGTATTGCATAAAGCGGAATTGCATGTCGGTTTTACCGCCATTTTCAAGATCCGATATTCGTGAATGAGTCACAGTTGGGTAGCCTTGAACCGTTTCAATTTCTAGTACTTCCATTTTGCGATAAGCTTCGCCGCTGTCGTTATAGAAGGTGCTTTCTACTGGCAGCATGTGCTCTTTATCAATGACCACTTCGTAGTAGCTAAACTCAACGTTGCCAGGGTCTTTAGGTGTGCCTTTTAACACGTACTTTTCATCATCTTCCGACAGAATTTCATAGCTGTCTAAAGCGGTATTGCGACCGGAAACATCTTCATAGAAGAAGTGTGAACCAACAAAAGATGTACGCTTGTCACCTGCCGATATGCGTTTAACCAGATCCAGATCGGGTAAATAAAGCCAGCGGTCATCGTCGTCGTTTATCTGTTTTACCACGCGAAAGACAGTGTCACGCACGTCGGCAGGTCGTGAGAAGAATATCATCATGTCCTGAATTCCACGGTCTTCCTGGTCTTTGCGCAAAATGGTGAATTGACGCATTTGTTCGCGGTCCTGATTATCGGTGATGATCATCCGCGCTGCGCTGCGGCCGTCATCGCCAGAGTAATAGGCATTTAACTCGGCTTGCTCGACAATTTCACGAGCGCTTTTATCTGCGCCAATAGCCTGACTACTAACGAATAAAACTGCGGCGGATAAAGCGGTTAACAATAGGGTTTTCATGATGGATCTCCACGGAATATCAGGCGGTTAAAGGCAGTCATTACCGCCGGAAGCATAATAAGTGTCACTATGGCTGATATAGCCATAATACTGGCTAAAAACACGCCAACCGTAATGTAGGGCACTAAAGGTGCGAACAGCAGTGGCGTAAAGCCAATGGCAATGACAATGGCATTGCGGGAAATGGCTCGCGCGGGCTCATCAAACATAACTACCAGAGTGTCTTTCCAGTTTCCGGTTTGCTTGAATGTAGCGCGTGTGCGTTCAATGAAGTGAATAGCAAAGTCCACCGACAGCCCAAGCGTCAGCGATGACAGCACGGCAATGGGCATGTCGTAGTCTTTACCGACCCAGCCGATAAGTCCGTAAATAAAGGCAATGGTCAGACTCAGCGGTAACATGGCCAGTACACCGAAGACCACTGAGCGGAACAGCAGCACCATCATAATAAACACCACCACAAAGGCGCTGATTAAGCTGTCGAGCATGCCTTCGACCATGGCTTCCTGCCAAACCACGTTCAGGTAAGCTTTGCCGGCCCAGTCCATTTCAATGTTTGCAGGCAGAGGATTATCCTGAATATAGCTATCAACAGCGTTGACGACCTGGGTTACATGCTGGTTGTCACCGCTGGTCAGCTGCAACCACATTAAGCTGCGTTTGTAGTCCGGCGTAACAAAGTGCCAGAGGTCCTGCGGACGGTGCGATGACTGATACTGCAACAGGGTTTGCGCAACGCCGTTGGCATTGTCCGGCAATTCGTAGTCTTTTTCTTCGCCGGAGCGTAATTCACGGTTAACCGTCTTGACCACGTCGGACAGGCTGTTGGATTTGCCGACTAAACCGGTGGTTTGCAAATACGTTTGCATCTCGCTTATGTAAGCCAGTAATTCGGGACTCTGGAACGCTTTGCTGGCGCTATTCAGCTGTTCTAGCTCTGTCATTAAGCTGTCTAATGGTTCTAATTGGTCGGAACCGACGCTGAAGAGCAGATCATCAATAGCGATAATCCACTGGTTAAAGTCGACTTCTTCTTGCTCAAGAAGGGCACCTAAAGCATCGCGCGATGCTTTTGACAACGCATTGTTACTCAACGCATCCTGCACCGCTGACCGCGCCTTCCCTGTTGTATCTAAGGTGTTCTCAAACACAATGTAAGCGTTGTATGTACCGGCAAAGTGGTCATTCAATACTTCGTCCGCAATGCGCACTTCGTGGTCAGGCTTAAACCAACGCACCGGGTTGTCGTTAATGTTAATTTGCTGAATACCGAACCAGGAAAAAACCAAAACGGCCAGGAAAAAGGCTATCCACAATTTGGCGTGGCGAGCCGCGGTAGCTCCCGTTTTTTGCAGCCAACCTTGTTTATGCTCGTCATGAGTCACTTGAGTAAAGCTTTCCAGCGTTGATGGTTTCAGTGCACAAATATAGGCAGGCACGAAAAGCACCGTAATTAAGAAGGCCAAAAGAATTCCGGAGCCAACGAAAGCGCCGAACACCTGCACCGGTGGAATTGGCGTTAGCATCAGCGAGTAAAAGCCAATAGACGAGGTAATTGAGGTAAATAGCATGGGTGTAAACAAGTGCCCCAGCACGTCTTTTATGGTGTCTTTTGCATTACCTTTTTCACGGTATCGGTCCGAAAACTCGGACATAATGTGCACTGAGTCGACTACCGCAATAGGCATCAGGAAAATAGCGATCATCGACGACATAATGTGTACGGTAAAACCCATGGCAATGAGTGTTCCCATGGTAATGAGCACAGTAGACATCGCGACTATCATCGCTGCGCTTATGAAGCGCACATTGCGGAAGAAGAACCAAAGCAGGGCGAAAATTACCGCAGCTGCTAGCGGCGCTGAAATGCCCATTTGCACAAACATTTCATAACCAAACTGGTCTTCAGCAACGGGTAAACCGGTAATGTGCCAGTCATCACTGGTTTCCAAAGTGGCAATTTTTTCACGCAGTTGCTCCGCCAGAGCATAGCTCTCGTCTTTGCTCTCGATGGGCACATAAATAGCGGCTGCTTTACCATCGCCAGAAACAATGGTGTTGTAAAGCAATGGCAGGTCTTTTACTTGTTTTTGGATGTATTGCGCTTCCGCGTTACTTTCTGGCGGTTGTTTCATCATCCATTCAAAACGAATGGTGCCGGGCTCTTCCTGAGTAATATTATCGACATTCGCCAGTGACATCAGGTCGTCACTGATAACGCCATCCAGGGACTCTGCGTAATTCGATACGGTATGCAGGTCGGTTAAAGTGTTTTGGTTGTAGACGGTGTTCTTATTCACTACGCCAACGACAATCATGTCATGCATAGCGAAGGTTTCCTTTACCTCATTATGGAAAACACGCTGCAGGTTATTGTCCGGCAGCATGTTCTCCGGATCGGTATCAATGGTAATAGAGGGGATGAACGCAGCGGCAGCAATAGTGATCAGCGTCAACGTCCAAAAGACGCTTCTGCGATAGCCTGTTGCTAATTTCATAATAACATCGATCATATTATTTCTTGATAATCTAATTTAGAATAATTCGAAATATAGTCGATTATTTCCGAGTTGTCATCTATCTTGATGAAAAAATAACAAGGCGACTTCTATGACCACACCACACATTTCGGCAAAAGCCGGTGATTTTGCTGAGCTTTGCTTGTTTCCCGGCGACCCGTTAAGGGCAAAACATATTGCTGAAACACACCTGGATAGTGCTGAACTCATAAGCAATACCCGAAATATGCTGGCATTTACCGGGCAATTTCGCGGTACACCGGTGTCGGTGATGGGATCCGGGATGGGGATGCCGTCTTGTGCACTCTACGCACAAGAGTTGTTTCAGCATTTCGGTGTTGAGCGATTAGTGCGGGTAGGCAGTTGCGGCGCCGTATCAGCAAACCTCAATTTGAGTGATCTGGTCGTTGCCCAAGGCGCCTGTACCGACTCGTCAATGAATCAAAAGCTGTTTGGCGGTTACGACTTTGCTGCAATTGCAGATTACAAACTGTTAAGTGAATTCGTTGGTTATTGTCAGAAGAAGAACCAACGTATAGCCGTTGGCAATGTATTTTCTACGGACAGTTTTTACCATCCGGACAAAAAACTGGAGTCGCGGCTGGAAGCCATGAATGTTCTGGCGTTAGATATGGAGGCAGCGGCTCTTTATGCGGTAGCGGCTATTCATAAGAAACAGGCTTTAGCGGTTATGACGGTTTCTGATGAAATAAGAACGGGTAATGGCTTGTCGGCTAATGAAAGACAGACCGCTTTTACTGAAATGACCGAGATGACATTAGAAAGTTTACTGGTTTATTGATCACGATCAAGCAAAAGCCACTTGGCAACCAACAACCCTGTATTATGTGTGACTAATGCCGATGAATGAGCAGAATAAACCGTTTGTGGTTGTAGATTCTGTCTGTAGTGGAGTGGTTATGAAGTGGCTCGATTGGTTAACTCGCCCTGTCCAAAAGTTATTTAATTTACTGAGTTTTAGACGAAAATTTAGCTTGATTGGTTTTTTACTCTTTATTCCGGTTATTGTACTGAGTTCGTTGATGGTTAATGACTCACTGGAAAAAAGTCATCAGGTTGAACAAAAGCATGAAGCCGCTCAATACTGGCCAGAATTAAGAGGGCTTTTAGAGCATATCGCCATGCACCGGGGAATGACTGGGAGTGAAGCTCAAAAACGTGAGTTTTCCAGTGAAATAAACCGTTCAGTACAAGCCATTAATCGTCATTTTAGTGCTCTGGATGATCTTCAAAGTAAACCAGGCCAAAGTCATTTGCTGCCAGAATCATTATTGCTGGAGCTGCGCCGTAAGTGGCAGAGCTTAAGCGGTTCAACGGATACTTTTCATCAGCATACTGAGCTTTTGGGAAAAGTCCAAAGTGCGTTAAAGCTGCTTGGTAAAAACTCCCAACAACTGCTGGAAAATGATTTACCTAGCTTGTTCTTAGCACGTCTTTCTGTTGAAGAACTGCCGGAGTTAGTCGAACAGGGGGGTCGCTTAAGAGGGTTGGGAGCTCAATGGTTAAGCGGAAAAGAAAGTCCCGAATTACAACAGGATGTCACCATTTTAAGCTACGTGCTGGAAAATCAGGTTTCCGACTTTGTGGACGTTGTTGCGAGTTTATCCGAAGAAGTTAACGACCAGGGCTTGTTGATGCAGGCTAAGGCAGCCGAACAGCAGTTAAGGTTATTTAGCGAAACCGCTTCGAGCAAACTAATGGAACGAAATATGTCGGCCAGTGACTTCTTCCGTGAGGGAACAGCCGCGACAGGGGCGTTATTTGCTTTTTACGACAGCGTCATTCCGGCTTATCACTCAAGACTTGAACAACGCCTGACAAAATTAGACACGGTGATTTGGACCAACGCGGCTTTGATTGTCGGTGTGTTGTTATTGCAGTTACTGTTATTTACCAGCTTATATTTGGGAATTTACCGGGCTGTATCTGCCAATATCAAAATGGCCAAACAGCTGGCAAATGGCGACCTAAATAGTTTGAGCTCGACAGAGGGTCATGATGAGCTGTCGAAAATAACTCACTATCTGAACTCGGTTGCTATTGAGACCAGTTACTCAGTGGATGCTATACGTAAGTCGAGCGACGGCATGGACAGGCTGGGTAACGGTAATTATCAGGCAATTAAAGAGCTGGCCGAACGGGCAAGAGCTCAGGCTTCGCAAATGCAAAGCGCGGCTGCGGCAGTCGAGCAAATGACGTCGGCGATCAGTGAGGTGTCAGAGTCAACTCAGAAGGCCGCAACAGAAGCTGATAATACCCTGATCTCCGCCAAAAATGGGCAGCAGGTCGTTCATACCATGGTGGCTGCTATCCAGAGACTTGAGCAAGAAGTTTCGGAATCCCAGCGTGTTATAAAAACCTTATCTGAAGATAGCCAGTCTATCTCGAAAATATTGCTGACTATTAATGACATTGCCGACCAGACCAATTTGCTGGCGCTGAATGCAGCTATTGAAGCCGCCAGAGCCGGTGAGTCGGGTCGGGGCTTTGCGGTTGTTGCTGATGAAGTCAGACAATTAGCACAAAGGGTACAGGCTTCCACTGGTGAAATACAAAGTGTCATCGGTCGGCTGGAGACCAACACGAACAATGCAGTGCAAACCATGGAGCGCAATAAAACCCTGGCGGGCGAAAATGTCGAGCAAGCGAACCGGGCTGCAAGTTCATTATCCGACATTGTCGAAAATGTTGGTGTCATTAACGATTTGAATATTCAGATAGCCTCGACAACGGAAGAGCAGTCTGCTGTAACCATAAACATTCAGGAAAACATTAATTCACTTTCTGAAAGTGCACGAATTGTCGATGAACGCTCGCAAGAAGCGTTAGAAAGCTCAGCTCAATTAACGACTTTAGGCGGCGAAATTAAGTCTCTGGGCGACCGCTATTACATTGAAAAAGACGTTATAGAGCGACGTCTTACAGAGCAGGACGTACTCATTGAATGGTCGCCGAAACTGGATGTCGGTATTGAAGAAATTAACCGTCAGCATCAGCGCTTAATTTACATTGCTAATGAGCTTTACCGGCTGAAGCTGCGTGACGGTGATCAGCATGCGTTGCAGCGCCTGGTGGATTCGTTAATTAACTACACGGCAACGCACTTTAACTACGAAGAATTGTTAATGGAGCGTAATGGCTATCCGGACTTAGAAAACCACAAGCTTAAGCATCGCGACTTAGTGCAGGATGTCATGCGCTTCAAGCACCGGGTTGATGACCATGAAGATGTGATTGATGAGTTACTGGAGTTCGTAAAAGCCTGGCTCATGAACCACATTATGAAAAGCGATATGGCTTATAAAGGGCATCTCAACAGCAAAGGTATTCACTAGGGAATTTATAGCCCCAGGCTAATAACCGGGGCTTCTTCACTTTCCTGTCGCTGGGTAAAGTCATCTTTATCGGAAAGGTTTCTTCAGTCAGCTGCCACCAGGCTTCGCCGGGCGAGCATGGTAAGCCTCGCTACTAGAATGCAGGAATGTCGGTTTGTGAACGACCCAGAATTAACGCATGAATATCGTGTGTACCTTCGTAGGTATTCACCGCTTCTAAATTCATCACATGGCGAATCACGTGGTATTCATCGGCAATACCGTTACCACCATGCATGTCACGAGCCTGGCGGGCAATATCCAGCGCCTTACCACAGCTATTACGTTTAATCAGCGAAATAGCTACTGGACTCAGCGTGCCGTTATCGAGCTCGCGTCCGGCTTGTAGGCAACCTAATAAACCCAGGCTGATTTCAGTCTGCATGTCTGCCAGTTTTTTCTGTATCAGCTGGTTTGCTGCCAGCGGTCGACCAAATTGACTGCGTTCTAACGTATATTGTCGTGCTGCGTGCCAGCAGAACTCTGCTGCGCCAAGCGAGCCCCAGGCAATGCCGTAGCGCGCTTTATTCAAACAACTAAAGGGGCCTTTTAAACCTTTAACTTCCGGGAAAATGTGGTCTTCGGACACTTCAACGCCATCCATCACAATTTCGCCGGTGATAGAAGCACGTAATGAGAATTTACCGTCAATTTTGGGCGCACTCAGGCCTTTCATGCCTTTTTCCAGCACAAAACCGCGAATTTCGCCGTCGAGTTTCGCCCAGACCACGAATACATCGGCAATAGGCGAGTTGGTTATCCACATTTTAGAGCCAGACAGCACATAACCGTTGTCAGTGCGCTTGGCGGTAGTGTGCATACTGGCCGGGTCAGAGCCGGAATCGGGTTCGGTTAGACCAAAGCAACCAACCCATTCACCGCTGGCTAGTTTAGGTAAGTATTTCTTGCGCTGTGCTTCGGTGCCAAAGGTATAAATCGGGTGCATTACCAAAGAGGATTGCACACTCATTGCACTGCGGTAACCGCTGTCGACACGCTCAATTTCGCGCGCAATAAGGCCATAGCTGACGTGGTTAACACCGCTACCGCCGTATTCTTCCGGTAATGTAGCGCCTAGTAGCCCCATCTCACCCAACTCGTTCATAATTTGGCGATCAAAGTTCTCATTACGGTTGGCCTCCAGTACGCGAGGCATCAACTTTTCCTGAGCGTACTGATGAGCGCTTTCCTGAATCATTTTTTCTTCTTCTGACAACGTGCTTTGCCAGTTGAGCGGATCAGACCAATTAAAACCAGCGGATGACATCTAACCTCCTGAAAAAAGTACTAAGCGACTCGGCTTTCCAGAGCCGTAAAGTCATTAATAGTGAGAATGGACTGCTCGGTGTTAATCAGCTGCTGTTCTTTCAGTGCGGTGAAAATACGGCTGACAGTTTCAACGGCTAAGCCCAGATAATTGGCAATATCCGTGCGTGTCATTGGCAATCGGTACTCACTACGGGACAATCCATGTTGATGCATGTGCGTGCTTATTGAAAGTAAAAAGGCCACAACTTTCTGTTCAGCACTGGTATTAACAACGTTTAAGTAATGTTTGCTGCAATTTGCTAAACGTCGGCTCATAAGCTGCAGAAGGTTACTTTCAACTTTAGGAAGTTCCTGGGCAAATAATTTGCTCAGTCTAATTTCACACAGCATAGAGGTTTCCATGGTCTCGCAATATGTAGCTGCTGAACCGCTGGCTAAGCTCTCAAGACCGACAATGTCGCCAACCATATGAAAGCTGGTAATTTGCTGCTTACCATTGCTATCAATGGTGTAGCACTTCACCGAGCCGCTTTTTATTGCGAAAACTGAATTGAGTTTTTGCCCTTCACTAAAAACAACATTACGCTTGTTAAAAAGGTGCGGTTCGCGGCTGCATTTATCAAGAATTTCGACATCGGTTGGCACTAAACCGGCGGGTACGCAAATTGATTGCATGCTGCATTGGCTACATTGAATTGGGGTACGCATAGTCATCTCATCTGCTGAATTATTGATCTGGTTCACTATACAAAACCCTCCAGCAAATTTATCTACCTCTAAAGAGAGATGAGAGTTACCCCTTATCTTGTAGAATATCGACAGCCTCTACCGGACATACCGCGTAGCAGTTCGGTGTATCGTAATAACCTTCACACTCTACGCACTTATCCTGGTTTATCTCGTAAATGCTGTCGCCCATAGAAATCGCTTCGGTTGGGCATTCGGGTTCGCAAACATCACAGTTAATACAGCCATCGTTAATAACAATCATGCTACTTTCCTCACGGTTGCTTCTTTTATCAGAAAACAAAAGGGAATATCGTTTTTCTCTATGCTAACCGGTGTCTGCAGTTTCACTTGATAACCGGAACCGGGCGCGCGGATCATGGCCTCGTCTTTAAGCGACTCCATGCGGGCCAATTGAAACGGATAATTACCTTTGGGTGTCATCAGCAGCAGTTCATCACCAATAGAAAAGCCATTTTTCACTTCAACCTCATATAAGGTGTTGTCGGCGGTTGCTGCTGCCAGTTGTCCGACTAGAATATGCTCGCCTTCGCTGTGCGAGCGTTCATAATTCTGCAAGTCTTGTGGCGTATGGCGTTGTAAGAAGCCCGCAGTGAACCCTCGATTTGCCATACCTTCCAGTTCGCTAAGCAGCTCGTTATTAAAAGGCTTACCGGCCACGGCGTCGTCAATTGCGCGCCGATAAACCTGAGCTGTTCTGGCAATGTAATAGTCTGACTTAGTGCGGCCTTCAATTTTTAAGGAATGCACACCCATCTCAACTAAGTCCTTTACATATTCAACCGCGCGTAAATCCTTCGAGTTCATGATGTAGGAGCCGTGTATGTCCTCATCCAGCAACATTAAGTCCTGCGGACGCTTCGGGTCGCCGAGAAGTACTGGTTCATATTGACCCACAGCGTTTTCCTTTGCTTCGTGCACCTCATACCCCCAGCGACAGGCATTGGTGCAGGCGCCCTGATTGGGGTCGCGCTTGTTCATATAGCCAGACAGCAGGCAGCGTCCGGAATAGGCCATGCACAGCGCGCCGTGTACAAATACTTCAACTTCCATGTCGGGCACTTGCTTGCGCATTTCAGCAATTTCTTTGAGGCCCAGTTCGCGCGACAAAATAACGCGCTCAATGCCTTGCTGTTGCCAGAACTGAAGTGCAGCCCAGTTGACCGTGTTGGCCTGTACCGATAAGTGCAGAGGTTGTTCGGGAAAGTACTGTTGTAGCAGCATAACGACGCCGGGGTCAGACACAATTAAGGCATCGGGCTTCATGTCGATAATGGTGCAAATGTGTTCAACAAAACGGGCCAGCTTGGCGTTGTGCGGCGCAATATTGACCACAACATAAAAACGCTTTCCCTGCTTATGAGCTTCGTTAATGCATTCGCCTAAGTTCTCCAGGGTAAAGCTGTTATTGCGTACCCGCAGACTATAGCGAGGTTCGCCAGCATAGACGGCATCTGCACCGTAAGCAAAAGCCATACGCATAGCCTCGGGGCTACCGGCAGGACAAAGTAACTCTGGACGGAAATTTGCGGCTGACATAAAACACCTGTATCACCAAATTAACGGTGAAGAATAGCAGAATCAGGGAATTGACAGCTTGACGCAAATCAAGGAGAGATAGCGAGGGTAGGTGCTGGCAGAGTACCCTCGCAATTATGAACGACTATTATCAGTCATTATTGAGGCGCTTTATTGCCCTGTAGGTTAACCATCCATACGGCGGCCTCAACCCGGGAGCGTAGCCCCAGTTTTTTCAGTAAGTGTTTTACGTGCACTTTCACCGTGCCATCTGAAATATCCAGTTCGCGGGCAATGACTTTATTACTCATGCCTTTGGCAATTAAGCTTAAAATTTCGTGCTCGCGATTGGTTAAGTTACTCAATTGCGAAGTGGTTGACTGTGTTGGTTGTCGCAGTGCAGTTGCCAGTATTTCGGTAATGGCTTCGCTTAAAACCATTTTGCCGGTAACAGCGCGGTGAATTTGTTCCAGCAGCAGTTCTGGTTCCATGTCTTTTAGCAGGTAACCGTCGGCACCATTGGTTATAGCAGCAACCACGTCATCATCAGCATCACTCACTGTTAACATGATAATCCGCGAGGTGACTCCTGAGTCGCGGAGTCTTTTCAGAGTTTCTATGCCATCCATACCCTGCATGTTCAAATCCAGAACGATTAAGTCAGGGTCATGCTCTGCTGCTAACAGCAAGGCGTCCGGGCCATTACTGGCCTCTGCGACAACGGTCATGTCATCTTCCATCGCAATCAACTGCTTTAATCCTTTGCGCAGTAGCGGATGATCATCCACTAGCATAATGCTGGCCGCTTCGGTTGTCATCGTGTTCTCCCTTATAAATTTAACCCGGTTAGTTTGACACAGCTTGTGCACAAATTCACCGCAGACAAGCATGACTTACACTTCTGAATAAAGTTCTACCCCGAAAGAGGTAGCTGTTTACCCAATAATAAACCCAAAACTAACTCTTGATGTGAGTTGTATCCAAACCCTCATAGTTGCACAGTCCTTACTCTGTGAATATGACAACGAATTGCAATGTTATGGGCAAAGTTTCGCAAGCGAATACAATGAGCGATTTTCGTGATTACCTCGGTTCTCGCGCGCTTTCCCGTGGGTTAACACTGAGTGTGTTATTGCTTGGTGTCACATTTTGGGCAAGCTGGAGCGTTATCGTTGTCTTGCTGGCAAAATCAAACCTCAAGTTAAGCCCGGTTCAGTTGTTGTCATTAGTTGCTATTGCTGGTGCAAGCGGGGCAGTGTCCAAGCTGTTAGGAACGTTGCTGGCAAACATCCTCGGACGGTGGATGCCTACAGTGATTGCCACTCTTATGCTGCTAATGAGTACTATCAGCTTTGTGCAATTTTCAGCTGTGCAGCTGAGCTATCCAATATTGGTTGCTTTAGCCGCGGGGTCAGGCATTGGCTGCATGATGTTTGCGCCCGCATTCGACTTAACCCGCCAGTCAAAGATTATGATCCCCTTGCCATTGTCCATGAGCCTGGTTATTGGCATGACGATATTCTCTCTGTTTTTAGCTCAGTTGGTTGTTCCTCTGCTGGCTACCTGGCAGTTGGCTGCAGTGGATTCTGCTCTCATACTGGAACGCAGTAGTGGTCACTTTTTTGCTCGCATTGAGGCAGGTCAGGCTATTTTGCTAAACAATTTCAGTTTTGTCTGGGCGATCCTTTTTGGCCTGACAGCTATTTTGAGTGCCGCCGCTGCTTTATTGTCAAACCACAAACAGTCATTACCCAAAGTTACCTTAAAAAAGCTGCTGACTCACAATGGGCACGTCTGGTATTGCAGTATTTTGTACAACATGACGTTTGGCAGTTTTATCGGCTTTACTATGGCATTACCTTTGATGCTGGAATTTGTGTTCGGTTACAGCACCTTAATTCTGGTGTGGATGGGGCCTTTTATTGCTCTGTTAGCCCGGCCCTTCGGGCGTTGGCTGGCAACTATTTTTGGTGGTGCCCTGATAACGCAAGTGAGTTTGTTACTGATGATGATATTTGGGGCTTTGGCTGGCCGCTACATGTATTTTGCTCAACATGGTGCCACTGAACTCTACTTTGAGCCTTTCTTCATCAGCATGTTGGGGCTGATTTTTACCAGCGCTTTAGGGAACGGTTCAGTCGTTGTCAGTATGACCAAAGTCTTTCCCAGAACTTATACTCACAGAGTGTTAATTTGGGCGGGCACTATCGCGATGCTGGGCGCGGTTTATTTGCCCTTGCGCTTTGCCTGGGCTTTGCAGTCGCAAAATATGGATACCGTTTATATCGATTTCATTGTTTTTTATGTTATCGGGCTCTTGTTAAACGGTTTTGTCTATTTGCGCCGACGCGGCCAGTTCTATAACCCTTAAGAGTGTGGACGGTGTCTTTCACTATTGCAGCAAATAGTCCGGTGTAAAGGTGAAGCAAACTTCTGTTCCTCCGCTTTCCAGTCTTGAGATTTTTATTTCACCACCAAGGTTACGACTGCGTTCCTGCATAATGGCTAACCCGTAATGGTTAACCTTCTCCGCATTCTCAGGTAAACCGATGCCATCATCAGTAATTTTAAGTTCCACGTCTTGTCCACTGGGTTGCGACAGACTAATGTGTACTTCACTCCCTTGACTATGGTTTACCGCATTCTGACTGGCTTCACGAATAATTTGCAGTAAATGGATCTCTTCATGGGGCACCAGTGGAATGTTGTTAAGGCGATAGTCCAGATGGACAACCATATTACTTTGTTCGGTTAACTGCTTAACCGTCGTCTGCAATGCGCTGTAAAGTCCTGAGCCATCAACTTTTAAGCGGAAGGTCGTGAGCAATTCCCGCAACTGCCGGTAGGCCGAGTTTAGACCCTCTCTCAGCTCGTTACTGACATCATCTATAGTGGCGCGATCGTTCTTTTCAATGCCTTTGTGTAGCCGCGTAACCTGAATTTTTAAGTAGGACAAAGCCTGTGCCAGTGAGTCGTGCAGTTCGCGGGCTATAACGGTACGCTCGTGCATTAACGCCAGCCGCCGCACTTGCTCTTCCTCAGATTTCAGGCTCTGCGACAAGGCAAGCTGATCCGCTGTGGAACTCATCAATTGCTGTTGCCAGGTTGCCAGAGGCTGTCCCTGTTCGCAGCGAACAATTAATACACCGTAGTTTTGCTCTTCCCGTTTTAGCACAAAGCGATAAACCATTTTGTCATCTATTACCGAAGCACCAGGGCCAGCTTTAAGGCAGGTTGCGCAGTCACCGGCTTCACAGGGTTCGTGTGAATTGGGACGCGGTTGCAGTTGCAAAAACGGGCGGTTACCTTCTTCCGTTAACAGACATAACTCAATGTCATCCACTTCACCAATTTCGTATAGCTTTTCGATAACTTGCTGGTAATTATTGTAGTCATAGCTGTGCACGATAATGGAGCGTGCGGTATCGTACAGAAAGGACAACACTTTGTTTTTGCGCGACAGTTCCTGAGTTTGTTGCTCTACCCGGCGTTCAAGGCCACCATAAAAGTAGCTGACTGTTTCCGACATTTTGTTCATTGTGCGGGACAGCTGGCCTATTTCGTCTTCGTTATCAATTTTTGACTTAGCGGTAAAGTCGCCCTGACCTAAACGTTTGGAAACCGCCAGCAGGTGTCGAAGCGGTTGGTTGATTTTTCGTTTTAGCACGGTAAGTAAAAAGAAAAATATGGCAACGATAAAAAATGAGGCTAGAGCCAGAGAGCTGCGAACCGTCTCCATCCGTTTTTCTGAGTGATCTTGCAGCTGGCCGACCAGAGTGTCCAGCTGATTCACATAGTTGTCTATGGCGTTACTTTGCTGCTGGGAAAAGCGAGCAAAATCCTGCTCTGCTATTTCCGAGTGCACCCGTTGCCATTCGGTTTGGGCATCTTTGGCTAACTGCTGAACACTGCCGCCGGCTTTTACGAAGTGGCGATGAAGCAGGGGTTGTTCCCAGAGTGTTTCTATTTCTTGCGCCGTTTCGCTGGCCTGAACATTCTTGCCGCTAGATAACTGTAACGCAAACTTATAGGCTTTCATCCGGTGTGAACCCGCAACGTTAATCAACTCGGCGTCCTGCTCTGATTTTTCCAAAAGCCAGAATGCAGATAGAGAAGAGGCGCTGGCAACAATCACGATAAGCGCAAGCGATACTCTGAAGACATTAATTATAGAAGCGTTGCGTATCATTCCGGGCGACGTCCTGAGTGAAAGTTCCGGTACATGATATAGCATTTCGAAAGGGGGGCAAAAATAAGTGCAGATTAATTCATCAGTTTATTGTGGCGGTGGTATCGGGTTTGCGGCTCATACTTCCTCCAGTAAACTCCTCACAAAAGAAAAACCAAGCTTCTACAACAATTGCAGAAGCTTGGTTTATTAAGGGTTAATCAGATTTATGCTTTAAGCCTTTTACAACTTGCCAGCTGATACCTAATGCGCCAACGATGAAGATCATGTCGCCAACTGTACGGAACCAGCGTAGGTTCTGTAGCAGAGGCTGTTGCATGAAGGCTTCACTACGCGCATACCACAAGCCTTCGCTGGCAGCGGCGTAAAACTGAATGAAGCCGACAGGCAACAAGCTGGTGAAGAGCATTAGTGCTAAGCCAATGTTCATGGTCCAGAACGCCATTTTCATCAGTTTTTCATCGAACTGTAGATTCGGGCGAATGTAACGCAGAATCAACAGGACGAAACCAAGCGCCAGGAATCCGTACACACCAAATAATGCTGCGTGTGCGTGAGTTGGCGTAGTGTTCAAGCCTTGCACGTAGTACAGAGAGATAGGCGGGTTGATCATAAAGCCGAGTACACCTGCGCCCAGCATGTTCCAGAAAGCAACTGCAACGAAGCACAATAGTGGCCACTTAATGCGTTGCATCCAGGTTGCGCGTTTTTGCAGGCTGTAGTTCTCCCAGGCTTCATAGCCCAGAACAATCAGTGGCACGACTTCTAATGCTGAGAACGTTGCACCCACGGCCATGACCGGAGTGGTTGTGCCGGCAAAGTACAAGTGGTGGAACGTTCCTGGTACACCACCGAGCATAAACAGCGACGCAGAAGCCAGCGCTGCAACGGTTGCCATGCGACGGGAAACCAAGCCCATGCTGTGGAAAATAAAGGCCAGTGAGGCAGTTGCGAACACTTCGAAGAAGCCTTCTACCCACAGGTGAACAATCCACCAGCGCCAGTATTCCATAATAGAAATGTGAGTACGCTCGCCGTAGAAGAAACCAGCACCGTAGAACAGGCCAATAGCAACTACCGAAGCGGTAAACAGTGCCAGTAAGTTCTTGTCGCCCTTGACTTTGAATGCACCCCACACACAGCGCATCATCAGTACCAGCCAGAATACGATACCCAGGAACTTACCAATTTGCCATAAGCGACCTAAATCGACGTACTCATAGCCCTGGTGACCTAACCAGAAGTTCAGGTGTTCAGGCATAATTTGCGCAATGGCTAACCAGTTACCGATAAAGGTACCAGCAACAACTAACACCAGTGCCCAGAACAGGATATCGACACCCAGTTTCTGATACTTAGGATCTTTACCGCCATTAATAATCGGCGCAAGAAAGAGGCCTGCAGCCAGGAACCCGGTGGCAATCCAGAACATGGCAGCCTGAATGTGCCAGGTACGGGTTAGTGAGTAGGGGAACCACTCTGAAATATTAATGCCGTAGAATTCCTGTCCTTCGACTGTGTAGTGTGCGGTTAAGCCTCCCAGTAAAACTTGTAGCGAGAACAACGCAACCACAATAAACAGGTATTTACCTAAGGCTTTTTGTGAGGGCGTGAGCTTAATTTTGGCTATGGGATCATGCTCTGGCGCAACAGGGTCTTCTTCGTCGTGTTGACGTAAAAACGCCCATGCCCAGATTAAGAAGCCAACACCTGCAATTAAGAGAATCACACTGACAATTGACCAGATAATATTTTCCGCGCTAGGCACGTTATCTATCAAGGTTTCATGAGGCCAGTTGTTGGTATAAGTAATGTCTGAGTCAAAACGTTCTGTCGACGCGGCCCAGGCTGTCCAGAAGAAAAAGTCGTTCATTACCGCACGACGCGCTTCTGAAGGAAGCGTATTTTCTTTCATGGCGTAGCTGACGCGGGTAGGGCGCAGCTCCGGGTCATCGCTGAACAGCTTTGAGTAATACTCGCCGGTCTGCTCAATAGCCTGAATGCGTCGTTCACTTAGAATAACGGTATCTGAAGCTTTATCGTAAGTATTAGTCCGATACTCTTCTTTCAGCTCGTATTCAAGTTGATTTTGCTGCGAACCCTCAAGTTGTTCGTAGGGTTTGCCAAAGACTTCGTTGGCGCGAATGTCCAGCCAGGCAAGAAGTTCGCGGTGTAACCAGTCAGCTGTCCAGTCGGGCGCCTGGTAAGCACCGTGCCCCCAAATGGAACCCAGTTGCATGCCACCAACAGACTGCCAGGCGGTTTGCCCGTCTAAAACAGACTCTTCGGTTGCAATGACTTTGCCATTGGTACTCATGAACTTATCCGGAATAGGCGGAGCCTCCCGGTAAACTTCCGTTCCGAAGTACCCTAAAAGTCCAAAGGTAATTGCGAGAACCGCAATTAGCGTCCACCAAAGCTTACGATAACCGGCCATAATTGACCTCCTTGATGCTGAACAGCTTCATATTGTTACTCCATAGGTTTATGAGCAGAGAATTTTTATTAATTCGCTATGCATTCATCTAAGTGCAATATTGAGGCCATAGTTTAATTAACTGATAAATAAGGGATTTAATTTAAAAAGGGTATTTATGACTTAAGTTTATTAGGTTGTTTTTACTTTTATGGTTAAAAGTACCCTAAAGGTTATTTCTACCCTTTAATGGGTATCTCTTTATGGCCCCGTCATTTTTTCCTTCTTGCTTAAATCTTGAGCGTGATCAATGCACTCGAAACAGACTTAACTATGCTGAAGCACAATATGTAGTGATTATTTTTAAGTTAATAACAATATATGGTGTTTTATGGCGATTTACCCTACAAGGCTACATTACAGCGCGGAACAAATTGTCTGGCAGGAGGTTCCCGGAGAAGTGGCCTTAGCTTACACCATTACCGGCTGCCCGGTTGGCTGTAAAGGTTGCCATAGTGTGGATAGCTGGCCGGTGGGAAGTGGTTCTCCGCTAACGCCGGAGCATCTTACGCAGCAGTTGCAAAAATACCATGGGTTAATTAGCTGCGTTCTCTTTCTGGGCGGCGAATGGCAGCCCACAGCACTACTGAAACTATTAAAGCAAGTACGAAACGAAGGGCTAGAGACCTGCTTGTATACCGGTTATGAAGACGTCTCTCTGACCCTTCGCGAACAACTGACTTATTTAAAAACCGGGCCGTGGATTGCTGCCCGGGGTGGGCTGGAAAGCCCAACCACCAACCAACGCTTTTATGATTTACGAACACAGCAGTTACTGAACTGCAAGTTTCAAACAGGAGAATAATTATGTTGCGCTTAAACGAAGAACAAGTCACTGGCAAAGTCGATTTCATTCACGAGTATCTGCATGCTCAAAATGCGGCTGATGGATCGAAAATGGATGCAAACGCCAATGTCACACAAAAGAATATAGCAACGCTTGAAGCTGAGTTAATGAAAGATTTTTTTGTGCAGGTTAACCGCAAACAGGTCAGCAATAAAATTAGCGAACTCTTTGGTAATGATTTGGCGAAAGAATATGTTCGGCAAATTGAGAATCATGAAATTTACGTGCATGACGAAACCAGTCTGAAGCCTTATTGTGTCTCGGTCACTATGTATCCGTTTTTACGTGACGGCTTAACTAAGCTGGGTGGCGAGTCTCAGGCACCTAAGCATTTAGAGTCGTTCTGCGGCACCTTTGTTAACTTTGTTTTTGCCGTGAGCTCGCAGTTTGCGGGGGCTGTTGCAACGGTCGAGTTCTTAACTTACTTTGATTACTTTGCCCGCAAAGACTACGGCGACGACTACTTAAATACCCATCGTCACCAAATTGAAAACCATCTGCAGCACGTGGTGTATGCGTTGAATCAGCCTGCGGCGGCTCGCGGCTACCAGAGTGTGTTCTGGAATATCTCTATTTATGACCAGCATTACTTTGACAGTATGTTTGGCGAGTTTGTTTTCCCTGCGGACTTCACTAAACCGGAGTGGCGCTCGGTTAGCGCACTACAGGACTTCTTCCTGGACTGGTTTAACAAGGAACGGGAAAAGACCATTTTGACCTTCCCTGTGGTAACAGTGGCTATGCTGACGGACAACGGAAAGTGCAAAGATCAGCTGTTTGCCGAAAAAATTGCCGGGGAAATGGCAAGCGGTAATTCCTTCTTTGTCTACTTGTCCGACAATGCCGACTCGTTAGCGTCCTGTTGCCGGCTACGCAGTGAAATTAGCGACAATACGTTCTCCTACACTTTGGGTGCCGGTGGTGTCGCGACAGGCTCTATTAATGTCATTACCATGAACATGAACCGTTTGGTGCAGGATGGCCGAGATTTAGAGGAAGAAATCAGCAAAATTCACAAATATCAGGTGGCTTACAGAAAGCTGATGGAAGAATACAAGGAAGCGGGCTTATTAACCGTGTACGACGCGGGCTTTATTACCCTGGACAAGCAGTTTTTGACTATTGGTATTAACGGCATGGTTGAAGCGGCTGAATCTCAGGGCATTACTGCGGGAAACAACGAGGCCTATAAAGACTTTGTGCAAAGCCATCTAAAAGTGATTTATGACGCAAACAAGGCCGCTAAAAAAGAATACGGATATATGTTTAATACCGAGTTTGTGCCAGCAGAAAACTTGGGTGTGAAGAACGCCAAGTGGGACCGATCTGACGGCTATAAAGTGAGCCGTGACTGCTACAACTCCTACTTTTATGCCGTAGAAGACGAAGATGCCAATGCACTGGATAAACTGGTTCTTCACGGAAAAGAATTGATTGAATACCTGGATGGCGGTTCGGCATTGCATTTGAACCTTGATGAAAAGCTCAACACCTCAGGTTATTTGTCGTTACTCAATATTGCCGCGAAAACGGGCTGTAATTACTTCTGCATTAACGTCAAAATTACCATTTGCAACGCCTGCGAGCAGATTGATAAACGCACTTTAAGCGAATGTTCTTACTGTGGTTCTGAAGATATCGATTACGGAACCCGGGTGATTGGTTACTTAAAACGAGTGTCTGCTTTTAGTGCAGGCCGTCGAAAAGAGCACCATTTGCGTCATTATCACCGCAAGCAGCCTGCAGAGGTTGCTGTGGGTGCGGCACAATCCAATAGGGTATTGCGCAGAGCTAGCTAAAGTGGCACAAAATGCTTACAGAGAGGGATTAATTTTCCCTCTTTCTGTAGCTCTCAGAATTCGAGTTTTGTGGTAATCTCCGCGCGAAAATTCCTGCCGGAATAATCAACCACTTTCATTCTTAACCACCAACCAACAAGGAGAGTTGGTGCAGTTTATCTTTTGGTTCTGAACTGCACTAAAAAAACGCTATGAAAAGATTGCTGTTTACCGTCATTTCGCTGCTGTTTTCGGTATCAGTACTGGCTGCAGAACCCTCTGCTGACCGTATCGATCTCACGTCATCGACCGTTGGTTACGCTGCCATCGTTATTTTTATCCTTGCGTATATTTTGGTGATGGGAGAAGAGAAACTGCACATGAGAAAATCCAAGCCTGTGCTGGTTGCGGCGGGGGTTATATGGATACTCATAGGGTTTGTTTACAGTGGCGACAACGCGGTCCTCGCGGAAGAAGCCTTCCGGGAAAACTTACTAAAGTTCGCAGAGTTGATGTTGTTTTTGCTGGTGGCAATGACCTACATCAATGCGTTGGAAGAACGGCGTTTGTTCGATGCGCTCAGCGCCTGGTTGATGAAAAAGGGCTTTACCTATCGAAAACTCTTCTGGATAACCGGCTTTTTAGCGTTTTTCATCTCGCCTATTGCGGACAACCTGACCACCGCTTTGCTGATGTCGGCGGTGGTGATGAAGGTGGCCGAGGGCAATAAAAAGTTTGTCGCGCTTTGCTGTTCCAGTATTGTTATAGCGGTTAATGCCGCCGGTGCATTCAGCCCGTTTGGGGACATAACCACGCTTATGGTGTGGCAGTCCGGCAAAGTAGAATTTACCGAGTTCTTACAGCTGTTTGTGCCCGCGTTGGTGAACTACTTAATACCCGCAATTATCATGAGCTTCTTTATTGAGAACAAAAGTCCGACAACATTGCATACCGAAGTCGAGCTTAAGCGCGGAGCCCTGCGCATTACTTTCTTGTTCTTATTAACAGTCGCAACCGCCGTTGCATGCCACATTTGGCTGCATTTACCGCCGGTGCTCGGTATGATGATGGGGCTGGGCTACTTACAGTTTTTCGGTTACTTCCTGCGTATGACCCTGCCGGGATCACTGGCGCGCAAGCGAGCAATGGCAGAACGCGAAGGCGACCAAAAACGCCTGCAACAACTTGGTGGTGTCGTGCCATTCGACGTATTCAGCCGGGTTTCCCGTGCCGAATGGGACACCTTGCTGTTTTTCTACGGCATTGTGCTGTGCGTTGGCGGTTTAGGCTTTATGGGTTATTTAGGTTTACTGTCCGAGTCTCTTTACGGTGGTTTAGACCCAACCATAGCAAACAGTATTCTAGGTGTGGTCTCCGCTCTTGTGGATAACATCCCGGTGATGTTTGCAGTACTGTCCATGGACCCTGAAATGTCCACCGGACACTGGCTGCTAATAACCCTGGCCTGTTGTACCGGCGGCAGCCTGCTCTCTATCGGTTCCGCATCAGGCGTTGCCTTAATGGGACAAGCCAGAGGTTACTACACCTTTATGTCGCACCTGAAATGGACACCGGTAATAGCAATAGGCTACGCAGCCAGCATCCTGCTACACCTATGGCTAAACCAAGCCACCTTCCTCAGCTAGCGGGGAAGGGGAAAGGCTCTCTCGGGAAAGGACTGTTGCGCTCAGAGAGACGCCGTAAACCCATCCCTGGGGGCTTGGGTGGCGCCATCCTTGGCGCCACACACTCTCTGAGCGCAACAGCCCTTTCCCTCAACACCTTCCCCTGTTGCTCTACCTCTATCTAGTTGGATGCTTCGTCGCACTCGCTTTTCGGAAGCTACCGTTGATCTGACTATTAAGGTTTGCTTTCCAAAGTCAGCTGATAGAGGTAACCCGGTCGCAATATGCGCCGGGGAGAGCCTAAGAAAGTGTGTGGCGCCAAGGATGGCGCCACCCAAGCCCTACAGGGAAGTACTTGCGGGCGTCTTTCTTAGGCTCTCCCCAAGCGTATGAAGGCCGGGTTACCGCCCCAGCCGCTAAACGACTTTGGAGTAGCGGTTTTGGCCGTGATCCAGGTATTCGTCGAAACAGGCGCAGATACTGCGAACCCAGAGGCGACCTAAGTCGGTGACGCGGAGCTTTTTGTCGGAGACGTCGACTAGACCGTCTTCAATGAATGGTTTTAGTAGTGGTATGGCTTCGGCGAAATGAGCCCAAAAATCTTCGAGATCCCATTCTGCTTTAAAAGCTTCTATATCAAGCTCGAAATGGCAAATAACCTGAGAAATTAATGCGGCACGCAGCTTATCTTCGTCGTTTAACGCCATGCTTTTTATAATGGGTTTTTGTCCGTTATCTATCATTTTGTAGTAGGCAGGAAGCTCTTTTTCGTGTTGCCACAGTACACCGTTCACCTGGCTAATGGATGAAACACCTAAGCCCAGCAGTGCGTCCTGACCGTCGGTAGTGTAGCCCTGGAAGTTACGCTGCAAGCGGCCTTCGCGCTGAGCTATGGCAAGGCCATCGTCTTTTTTTGCAAAATGGTCCATGCCGATAAACTGATAACCGGCGTCATTCAGCTGAGTAATGGCTTGTTCCAGCAGGCTCAACTTAACCGATGGCTGCGGAATGGACTCTTCCGGTATTTTCTTCTGACCAGCGAAACGCTGGGGTAAATGGGCGTAGCTAAACACTGAAATGCGATCGGGATCCATTTCAATGACTTGCTCAATAGACTTCTTAAAGGTTTCCGGACGCTGGTAAGGCAGGCCGTAAATAAGATCTAAGTTGATTGACTCAAAGCCTAACTCTTTACTGAGTTCTAGCTGGTGTGCAATAAGCTCAATATCCTGTACGCGATTGATCGCAATTTGAACTTTCTTGTCGAAGTCCTGCACCCCGTAGCTGACACGATTAAAACCTAACTCGCGTAAATGGCGAAGCTTTTCGTCGCTGCAGCTGCGTGGGTCAATCTCTATGCTGACCTCAGGATTATCCGCGAAGGTAAAATGCTGATGAACCAGTTCCATTAGGCGGGTCAGTTGCTGTTCAGTCAAAAAGGTTGGGGTGCCACCGCCTAAATGAATCTGGCGGATCTTCTTGTCCTTTACCATTGGCTGGTACATCGCCATTTCGCGGGCGAGGTAATCCAGATACTTATCGGCTTTATGCTGGTGGCGGGTAATTACTTTATTGCAACCACAGTAATAACAAAGCTTGTGACAGAAAGGTAAGTGCAAATACAGACACAGTCCGTCATTTGCATTTTTCAGCGCGGCTTCTATGCGGCTTTCTGAAAATTGTTCGGAAAGCATTAACGCTGTGGGATAAGACGTATAACGAGGTCCATTAATGTTGTATTTTTCTATTAACTCTTTATCCCAGGTAACTGTACTCATAACCACCCCTTGACCCCAGTCAAAAACTATTTAATTAACTTATCTGTATTGTTTCACCTTTTTCTTTATAAATAAAATCACTAAACCGATCTCCTATTAAATATAAGGCCCTTGGTAGCTTTTGATTTACCTCAATAGTGTCTAAGAAGTTTTTTAAATGTAACCCTAATTCGGTATTGCCTTTCACCATTAGTTTTCGATTGAAGAATAATGTGTCAGGGTCAACCTTTCCGTAAATCAGTAAAAGCAGTGCGTCACCGTCTGCTGAGAGCTGTACGTCGGGTTCAACTGGGCTCTTAAGGGATTTTAGTTGGTTTCCTTTTAACGTCAAAAATAGAGATAAATCAATGTCTTTGACCTTTATCTCTATTATGTTCCCGGAAATAAAATTAAGCTCTCCTGAAGAAATTTCTTCCTTAAATAAAAGGTTTAATAACTTTTCAGATCCAAAGTTAATAAATTGAGGCGGAATTAATTTATTTATTGGTCGAATTATTTTAGGTATAGAAGATACCCAATTGGTGGTATTCATATTTTGCTCCTTTTGCAACAACAAAATAAAAGTTGTGAGCACTATAATGAATTAATAATTAGGGTGCTACAAAATATTAAATAGAGGTTTTAAATGGAATTGCTGTGTCCGGCCGGAAGTATCCCTGCATTAAAAGCTGCTATAGAAAATGGTGCCGATGCGGTCTATGTGGGGTTAAAGGATGAAACCAATGCGCGTCATTTCGCGGGTCTGAATTTAAATCAGATGAAGCTAGCAGAAGCAGCGGACTATGTGCACAAGCATGGTCGTAAACTGCACGTTGCCATTAATACCTTTGCGCATGCCAACAGTTGGGAAAAATGGCGAAAGGCGGTTGATGATGCTGTTCTGGCCGGCGCTGATGTATTGATTATTGCAGACCTCGCGGTTCTGGCTTATGCCGCTGAAAGGTACCCCAAAGTTGAAAGGCACTTATCGGTGCAGGCCTCTGCAACCAACGCCGGAGCCATCCGTTTTTACCAGCAGTTTGGCGTGTCGCGGGTGGTCTTGCCCCGAGTTCTGTCTATGCAGCAAGTCAGAGCACTGGCACGCACAACTGACGTCGAGCTGGAAGTCTTTGCTTTCGGTAGTCTCTGCATTATGGCGGAGGGGCGTTGTTATCTTAGCTCTTATTTAACCGGCGAGTCTCCTAATACCGCTGGAGCCTGTTCACCTGCGGCTTTTGTGGAGTGGGACGAACAGGACAATAAACTGGAGTCACGGCTTAACGGCGTGCTTATCGACCGTTTTGATGAAAACGAAAAAGCGGGTTATCCCACTTTATGCAAAGGGCGTTTTTCGGTTGACGACGAAACTTACAACGTACTGGAAGAACCGACCAGCCTGAATACCTTAAGTTTGTTGCCGCAACTGTATAAAGAAGGCATTGCCTCGTTAAAAATTGAAGGGCGGCAGCGCAGCCCGGCTTATGTGTCGCAAATTACCAGAGTCTGGCGTCAGGCTATCGATGCCGTTATGACCGACCCGGACGCCTTTGAAGTGGAAGATAACTGGAATTCGGTTCTGGCCTCACTTTCTGAAGGCAGTCAAACGACGCTGGGCGCGTACCACCGGAAATGGAAGTAACCAATATGAAGTTTTCTCTAGGACCTATTCTGTATTTTTGGCCGAAACAACAGGTTTTTGATTTTTACCAGCAAGCCGCGGAGTCGGATGTTGACCATGTGTATCTGGGCGAAACCGTTTGCAGTAAGCGTCGTGAATTAAAACTGGATGACTATCTGGCGATAGCGCATATGCTGAGAGAAGCCGGGAAAAAAGTAACGCTGTCGACAATGACCTTGTTGGAAGCTCCTGCGGAGCTCCGGGAGCTGGGTAAATATTGCGATAATGGCGAGTTTGATGTTGAAGCCAATGATGTCAGTGCTATTGGGGTGCTGCAGGAGCAGGGGTTGAACTTTACCGCAGGGCCGGCCATTAATATTTATAATCACCAGAGTCTGCGCCGTTTAATTGATATGGGCATGACCCGCTGGGTGGTTCCATTTGAACTTTCCCGCGACTGGCTGCAGGACGTCTTACAGCACAACCTTATTGACACCGTGAGGGACTGCTTTGAAGTGGAAGTTTTCTCCTTTGGTCATATACCTTTGGCCTGGTCTGGTCGTTGCTTTACTGCCCGCTCGGAGAACCGCCCGAAAGATCAGTGCGAGCTGTGTTGCATAAAGTACCCGGAAGGCCGGGAAGTGAAAAGTCAGGAAGGTCAGCAGGTGTTTGTGCTTAATGGTATTCAGACGCAATCGGGTACACGTTATAACCTGATAAACCAGCTGCCGGGTATGAATGGCCTGGTCGATATTGTGCGTATTAGTCCGCAACCCGAGGGAACTTTCGACTGGCTACAACGCTTCCGCAATAATATCAATGGGGAACATCCCGTGACCCTGACGAGCAAAGAGAATAATGGCTATTGGTTACAACTGGCGGGTTTAGCGACAGGCTAGAATCTCTAAATAGGTATTAACCGACTTTTAGTGGTAGAGCGTCGATCTTCGTCAAAATAAAAGGTATATTAAAAATGTATCTTTTATTAATAAGCGGTGACAGTGATGCAAATCACAGACAGACAAAAAGAAGAGCAGTTAACTCCTATTCTGCGGCAGGCGTTTCGGCCATTGTTCCTTTTGGGGGCAGGGTTTAGCGCCATAGCGATGCTGCTGTGGGGGTTAGCTCTTGGCGGAAAGCTCAGTTTGCCTGTATACGGCAACATCATGTTCTGGCACAGCCATGAAATGATATTTGGCTTTGTTATTGCCATAGTCCTGGGTTTTTTATTAACTGCGGTGCAGAACTGGACCGGACTTAGGGCGCCACATGGCAAGACTCTGCTTATTCTGACCGTTTTATGGGCAGCCGCCAGGTTAATGTTGCTGTTGGGCGGTGAACTGCCGTGGTGGTTAGTTGCAGCTGTGGATGTCAGTCTTTTACCTGTTGCCGCGTTGCTGTTCGGGCGTATGGTGTTAAAAGTAAATCAGACCCGGAATTTATTCTTTGTGCCCATTTTGCTGTTGCTGACGGTGTGCAACTTGCTTATGCATTACGGCTTACACTTTGGTCACTATCACATTCAGGTGCTTGGCGCTTACAACGCAGTATTTCTGGTGACTTTGTTAATGGCCATTATTGGCGGACGAGTGCTGCCAATGTTTACTGCCAACGGTACTCAAACGCCTAGAGTAACGCCAATAGTCTGGCTTGATCGCATAGCTTTAGGCAGCTTGTGGCTTATCTTTGCTGTACACTTTCTGAATCTGCACACGCTGTTGCCTAACCAGATAATGGTCGTTTTATTTGGTGTTTCAGCGGTGGCAACCGGGATAAGAGTTGCGCGCTGGAAAATCTGGATAACCTGGAGAGTACCGCTGCTTTGGTCACTGCATTTAGCTTATTGGTTTATCCCCATTGGTCTGGCGTTATTTGCATTGCGTTATGCGGGTTTCGACCTGACGCAGAGTCTGGCGCTGCACTCCTTAACCGCCGGAGCTATGGGAAATATGATCCTCAGCATGGTAGCGCGCGTTTCGTTGGGTCATAGTGGGCGTCCGTTGCAACCAAAACTGATAATGACCGGCGCATTTTTACTGGTGTTAATAGCCGCTTTAACCCGGGTCTTCTTAATCTGGATGGCTCCCGATTTAGCCAGCCACTGGTTAATGTGTAGTGCTTTAGCCTGGACTCTGGCTTATGGCATTTATGTTGTGGTTTATTTTAAGGTGCTGACAACACCCCGCGCCGACGGTAACCCGGGTTAAGTTTCTTCCGGAGAGTGGTCGGGGCGCGCAGCCAGCCAGCACCCGACCACAACCAGCACAACACCGACAATTGCTTTTAGCCACACCGGAACTTGCGGAACAAATAACCATAGTACCAGGTACCCGGTTGCCATCATGACTAAGGCTATTATCTTAGAACGGCGTTTAATGACCCGGTGGTCGCGCCAGGCTTTTATGTCCGGGCCGTATTTGGGGTGGTTAAGTAGCCAGGCTTCAAGCCGGGGCCAGCCTTTACTAGCAGCCCACAATGCCGCAATGAGAAAAGGTACTGTGGGCATTACCGGCAGGGCAATGCCGATAAGTCCAAGTAATACAAAAAATAGCGCCAGAGCGCGCCACAATAATCGAATTAACAGCTCCCGCGTCACGACTTCATTCCCAGCCGGCTGGCCATTTTGTGCAGGTTACTGGCATCCAGCTGCAGGTCTCTAGCGGCCTGACTCCAGCTGTTGTTATGACGGCTTAAAGCTGCCTCTATCATCTTGCGCTGAGTATAATTTACCGCTTCTTTCATCGACACGTTAGCCGGAGGTAAGCTGGCTCCTACGGAGTTTTTTCCAGAGTCGGTGGTGGCTGACAAAGGCAGTTGCACATCCAGATCCAGCATGTCGGGTTCAATGGTGGCAATATCGGTTTTTTCCACACCGTGGCTAAGCAGCTTAATAGCGGCCCGGCTGATAACATGTTCCAGTTCACGCACATTACCTGGCCACTGATACTGTTGTATGGCAAGCTCAGCCTCCGGCGATAAGCGCAAAGCCCGCAACCCCAGACGAGCCCGGTTTAGCTCGAGAAAATGTCCGGCCAGAATAGACACATCGTCACCGCGCTCGCGTAATGGCGGAATTGGCAAAGGATAAACCGAAAGGCGGTGGTATAAATCAGCACGGAAAGTTTCATTACTGACTTGCTGGCGCAGATTTCGGTTGGTGGCGGCTATAAGGCGAACATCTACTTTTCGGTATTTGTCAGAGCCTAAACGCTGAATTTCACCATTTTGCAGTACTCTCAGTAACTTGGCCTGTATGGATAAGGGCAGCTCGCCAACTTCATCCAGAAACAGCGTACCGCCGTGAGCGACTTCAAAGCGTCCTGAACGGTCGCTGGTTGCGCCGGAAAACGCCCCTTTTACGTGTCCAAAAAGCTCGCTTTCCGCAAGTGACTCGGGCAGAGCCGCGCAATTTACATAAATAAGGGGTTTGTCGCTGCGCTGTGAGAGTATGTGCAGTTCACGGGCAAACAGCTCTTTACCGACACCGGTCTCGCCCAGTAGCAGTACGGGCAAATCGGCACTGGCAACCACTCGCAGTTCTTTCAGCACACTTTCAATGGCTTTGCTGTGCCCGATAATTTCCGACTCGTTTCTTTCTGTGGTGCCGGATTTTGGCATAGTGCGTTGCTGGCCTTGTCGCAGAGCCCTGACGTTTTGCTCCAGCTGGCCAATGCGAACGGCGGTCTCAACGAACAAGCTAAACTTTTGCAGTTCAATCATTGAGTTGTCGGTAAATGTACCGGGTTGCAGTGCGTCTAAGGTCAGTACACCCCAACACTTATTCTCCAGATACAAACTAATACCAATGCAGTCGTGAACGGGCAGCGCATTACCTGGCTGCTCAGCGAGCAGTCCGTCGTAGGGGTCTGGTAATGACGAATCGTGCTCAAAACGTACGGGGTTACGAGATGCCAGCAATGCCGCTAACCGGGGGTGCTGTGCTACAACAAACCGACGACCCAAGGCCTCGCGTACCAGCCCCTGAATAGCAACCGGTTGCAGCACTTCATTATCCAGCTTTAATAAAACCACTGCGCCGCAGTTGAAGTGACTGCGCAAGGTGTTGACCAGATTTTGTAAACGAACCGCTGCAGGCTGCTCGGTAAGCAGGTCTGCTAATAGACTTTCTTGCAACATGGTTAAATTGACTGCCCAGGTTAAAAATACCCTTATTGGTTGGGTTGATAGTACCGTGACACCCCGGAGAGTCAATAATCCTAACGGGGTAGGAGCTGGCCTGTTTGTTGCAGTCCTGACCGGAGTAAGAAACTTTATTTAGCAAACAGGAGTGACCCATGAGTACTTTCGATGACCGTTTACAGACTGCCGAGCAACAATGGCAGGACGCTTCACCCAAGCATTTGATAGAGCATATTTATCTGCGTTTTCATCAGCGCCATCGCGAACAGCTTCCTGAGTTAAAGCAATTGGCCATGCGCGTTGAAGCCGTTCATGGTGATCACCCCGAAGCCCCGGTTGGTCTGACTGAACACCTGGATAACCTGATGCAGGAGCTGGAAAGCCACATGACAAAAGAAGAACAAATTCTTTTTCCTTTGCTGTCACGTGGTGTTTATCCCGGCGGGCCAATTTCAGTAATGGAAAGCGAACACGTTCAGCATGAAGGTGAACTTAATAGAATTGACGAACTGACCAATAACTTAACGCTACCGGAAGGCGCCTGTGGTACCTGGACAGCTCTTTATAAAGGCTTAAAAGAGCTGCAGGATGATTTGCACGAGCATATTCACCTGGAAAACAACCTGCTTTTTGTTGAAAAGAAAGCATCGGCACCTGAGCACGGTAAAGACTTTTGTTGCGGTTCGTGTCAGTAACTCTGCTTAAAGTACATCACCTTTTCTAAATATCGGCGGCTCTCCGCTAACGGATGCTTAGAAGTTAAGTCCCGGTAAACAATGCCGGGCTGACTTCGGTTTATAATTTGAACCGCGTTGCTGCGGTTGGAAGAAAAGGTTTTCAGCACGTTACCGGCGCCACCATTGTACGCTGAAACAATAGCGTATTCGCGACTGCGCGGATGTTGCACACCTTTTAAGTACTGGGTGTTCAAAATGTGCAAATAGGCACTGCCAATATCAATGTTCTGAGCCGGGTCAAACAATTGTTGAGACGTGGGCTGCCCGGGAATTTTACGAACGCGTTCAAACACGTCACGTCCGGCGGTCGATGCCACTACCTGCATTAAGCCGTAAGCGTTAGCGTGGCTCACCGCATAAGGGTTAAAGCTGCTTTCGGTTTCAATAATGGCATAAATAAGCTCAGGCTCCAGGTTATAGCGTCGCGCTGCGGCTATAACGTAGTCTGCATACTGGTGTTTGCGTAGCTCCTGGTGTTCATCGACCAAAGCAATTTGAACCTCATACACCTTGTTGTTTTTAGCGCGCCGGGTGCGCAACTGGTTTTTCACCAAATACTCGGCAAAGCGATTCGCCCGCCATTCGTACTCGACGACCACATTGTCCTGGTCAACAACTTGCCCGCGCAAAAATGGTTTTCCCGTCCGTTCAGGCTCTTTATCGGTAAAAATATCAACGGCAGTGAGGTCGGTTGGCGTTAACAGCGTACGCACAATAGCGGCTTTGAGTTGTTCCCGGGTTTTGGCTGGATCATTGCTGTCATGCAATGTCGCAACGGTCAGCAGGCCCTGCTCAAAATCGACAACGGCTTTGGCATGAAAGTTATCACTGTATTTAACGTACTTTTTCGCGCTGGGAACCGTGTTTTCCTCGTCGCCCCAAATGGCTTCAGCAACGGCACGCAGGTCGCGCAAAGCCTCGCGTAAGTCCTCAATGTCGCTAATAAGCAGTTGTGGGTTGCTGCGGTAGCTATGCAAACGTTCACGTGCCATAGATTCCACCACGGCGCTTGGGTTGCTACCGCTAAGCACGCCGGAATTGACCACGCGTTTTACGTTATTAGGTGTTATTTGGCATCCTGCCAAAATTAGCGTTGTGGTTATAGCGGCCAGCAGAGTGGTTAATTGAGTCTTTTTATTCATAGCGCCTAAATTGAGCTTCACTTCCCTTGTTCAAGCTTTTACATTAGAGAGACATAAAAAGAAACCCTAAGCACAGTTTAAAAGTGCATAAAACAACAGGAATGAAGATGCGCAGTCTCAAATTTGCGGCGCTGATAGCCGCCTCATGGTTGGTCATGCCGACTCAAGCACAACAACTCTCGGGCGAGAGTTCGTTACTCCCCGAAGCGAACTACAGTAATTCAGAAGTGACTGTTGAGCAGGTCCTGGGTTATCCGCTTGGCACTAAAATTACCAGCCCGGCCGACATGAGCCGTTATTTTGAAGCTCTGCAGCAGGCTTACCCCAAACAAGTAAAATTGCTTGAGTACGGCAAAAGCTGGGAAGGGCGTACGCTTTATTACGCGGTTATTTCCAGTGAAGACAATATGGCTGACTTTGACGGTTTTATGAAGGGCATGCAGGCCTTAGCCGACCCGCGCAAAACCGACAGCGATAAGGCTGAGCAGTTAATTGACGAATTGCCCGGTAGCATCTGGCTGTCCTATGGCGTTCACGGCAATGAAATTTCGTCACCGGAAGCCGCTATGGTAACCGCCTATCATTTGCTGCATGACCAGCGTGAGCAGACCCAACGCTGGTTAGATAACACCATGGTATTCATTGACCCACTGCAAAACCCGGACGGGCGTGCCCGCTTTGTGGATCGTTATTACATGAGTGTTGGGCTTGAGCACTCAGGCGATCGCCGCAGTGCGGAGCACAACGAACCCTGGCCTAACGGACGCACGAACCACTACCTGTTTGATATGAACCGCGACTGGATAGCACTGACTCAGCCTGAAATTAGCGGGCAAATAGATGCTTTATTAAAATACTATCCGCTGGTGTTTGTTGATCTGCATGAGATGGGTGGCGATTCCACTTATTACTTCACCCCAGAGGCTCGGCCTTATAATCCACTGATTACCGAGTCACAACGCGAAACGCTGAACTGGATTGGTAAAAATAACGGCCAGTGGTTCGACGAAAAGGGCTTTGATTATTTTACCCGCGAAATTTTCGATGCGTTTTACCCGGGCTACGGTGCCAGTTGGCCGCTGTATCAGGGCTCAGTTGCAATGACCTACGAGATGGCTTCAGCGCGCGGGCATTTGTTTGACCGTACAGACGGTGACGTACTGACCTACGCCGACGGTGTTCAGCAGCATTTTATAGCGTCTATCTCGACGATTCAGACAGTTTCTGAGCGTCGCGAAGCCTTATTGCAGAAGTTCTGGGAATACCGCAAGTCAGCGGTTGAAGCCGGCGAAGACGGTGATGTCCGTTCTATTATTCTGCCCGCCAAGGACGACCCGGCTGCCGCACGTAAACTGGCTTCTTTACTGGTTGAACAGGGTGCAGAAGTGAAGCAGGCGGAAAAGGCGTTTGATGTGTGCGGTACTGATTATGAAGCTGGTGCTTATATCATTGATATGGCACAACCTGCACACCGCATGATACGCACCTTAATGGATAAACAGGTGGATATGGCGGATGACTTCCTGGCAGAGCAGGAGCAGCGCCGTAACAATAACCTGCCGGATCAAATTTACGACGTGACCGGTTGGTCTCTGCCGTTGATGTTCAATGTCGACAGCCACACGTGTGATGACTTACCTGACGTTGCTACAGCCTTTGTAGAAGAAGGTCGTATTGAGCCTGGCAAAGTGACTAACCCGGACGCCAAAGTGGCTTTTTTGGTTCGCTGGGGTGACATGAATGCAGGTCGTTTCCTCGCTGCTGCATTGCGCGAAGGTTTAGAGGTTCGCCAAAGCGAATTAGCCTTTACCCACGAAAGCGCTGGTGAATTCCCCAGTGGTTCATTGATTTTAACCCGCGCAGACAACCCTGATGGTTTGCAGACTAAATTACAAAAGCTCGCTGAGGCGTCAGGCGCAACCGTTGAAGGCGTTGATACAAGCTGGATGACTGAAGGGCCTAACTTTGGTTCGCACAACGTAAGCAAACTGGAAGCTCCGAACATTGCTATTGCCTGGGATGAGCCGGTTAGCCCTTACAGTGCAGGGCATACCCGCTTTGTGATTGAACGCCAGATGGGTTATCCGGTAACAGCTATTCGTACCATGCAGTTATTGCAAGATGACCTTAATGGTCTGGATGTTCTGATATTACCGCAAGGCGCATACTCCGGCGTGCTTAACGACAAAACCGTTGAGAAGATCCAACAGTGGGTGTCAGACGGTGGTGTGTTGCTGACCTTAGGCAGCGCTTCTGCCTGGGCGGTTGAAACCGGTCTGCTTAATACCCAGCTGGAACGCAAAGTGCCGGAAGAAGGCGTTACTGAGCCTGATGAAGAAATTAAAGTAGACGGTAAAGTGATTGAAAGCCGCGAGCAGTTCTTAACGGAAATAAAACCGCACGGCGCTGACCCCGACTGGGTGCCGGGTGCTTTGCTAAATACCGAAGTAGATACAGACCACTGGTTAAGCGCCGGTGTTAAACCGCAGGTTGTGAGTATTTATAACGGTAACGACGTATTTACCCCCATTGATATTGATCACGGTCGCAACATTGCGTGGTTTGCTGGCGCGGATAGCCTGTTAGCCAGTGGCTTTTTGTGGGACGATATAGCTCAGCAATTACCTTACAAACCGCTGTTAATGTGGCAGCCAAGCGGTAAAGGCATGATTATCAGCTTTACTCAGGAACCCACGTACCGTGCCTATATGGACGGCTTAAATACCTTGCTGATGAACGCCTTGTTCCTGGCACCGGCAAAAGCACAATAGGAGTCTGACATGGCAGAATTTGGCGTCATAGGTTTAGGGCGTTTTGGTGCCCGAACTTCAAAAGAACTGCTCGATCTTGGGCATCGTGTCATAGGCGTTGATTCGAACGAAAAAGCCGTTGAAGCAATGGCGGATGTGTTAACGCATTCTGCCATTGCCGACGTGACCGATGAAAAAGCTTTGGAAGAACTCGATTTAACCAACTGTGAAGTGGTTCTGGTTGCTATTGGGGAAGATCTGCAAGCCAGTCTATTGTGTGTTTTGCACCTGAAAACAATTGGTGTAGAAGAAATTTGGGCAAAAGCGACCTCTAAATCCCACCATCAAATTTTATCAAAACTGGGTGTAAAGCGTATTATTCATCCGGAAGAAGAAATGGGAATAAGGGTAGCGCAGTCGCTGAATTACCCTATGGTTAATGAATACATGTCGCTCGGGCACAATTGGTTCTGTGTCGAAATTAGTATTGGTGAGTATTTAAAAGGAAAAACCCTGAACGACATCATGCCCGATGACAGTGAGTTCTTTCATGTATTATTAATAAAACGACGTGATGAAGTGACAGTAAGCCCGTCACTATCGATGACTCTGGAAGGTAATGAGACCCTGGTTATGGCGGGCAGTTTAAAAGCGTTAAAATCCGTTGCACCTAAGCTAAAAGAGTCTTCATGAAACAGTGGGCATCCTCACTAGCATGGTTGTATCGTCGCCCCGGGCGTAAAAGACGTAGAGCTTTTAAAGCCAGCCCTCCGGTTATTCTTTCCGGTGGGTTTGCCTGTCTAATTTTATTAGGCACTTTACTCTTAAAGTTACCGTTTTCAACTGAACAGCCAATAACCTGGTTAGAGAGTCTGTTTACCGCAACCTCAGCCGTTACCGTGACCGGACTGGTCGTTGTCGATACTGGAGCGACTTACACGCCTTTTGGAATGAGTGTTTTGGCTCTGCTGATTCAGGCGGGTGGTTTAGGCTTTATGACTTTTGCGGTATTGGCTGCTATTTCGATAGGCGGTCATGTCGGGATTCAGCATCAGGTACTGGCAAAAGAGGCTATGCAGCAAACCAGTCTTGCCAGCATTGGCCGTACGGCAAAAGCGGTGGTATCGCTGGCGCTGATTGTTGAGGCTATAGCTGTGGTTGGCCTGACATTAACCTGGTGGCAGGAAAAAGGTTTCGTGGACGCCTTTGCTGAAAGTATTTTTTACGCTATTTCCGCTTTTAACAGCGCAGGCTTTGTTTTGTCTCCTAACGGTATTGTGGATTACGCCAGTAGTATTCCGGTTAACCTGATCATCAGCATTTTATTCGTTATAGGTGGTTTGGGCTTTTCGGTCATTACTAATATTTACGAAAAGCGGCGTTGGTATAAATTCTCGGTTTATACCCGCGCTATTTTGTGGGCGACATTAATTATTAATGTATTGTCGGTTGCTATTATTTGGCTGCTGGAAATGAACAACCCGGCAACCTTTGCCAATTTAAGTCTTGGTGACCAGGCGATGGCGGCGTGGTTTCAGGCTACTACGCCTCGCTCCGCAGGCTTTAATACGGTTGATACCGGAGCAATGACCGACGCTAGTGCTGTTTATACTATGCTACTGATGCTAATCGGTGGCGGTTCAATGAGTACCGCAGGTGGCATAAAGTTAGGAACTTTTATTGTTTTGCTGGTCGCCACTTATGCTTTTCTTCGTCGTCGTGAGTATGTGACCCTATTGAACCGCACGGTACCTCAGGAACTGGTTATGAAAGCTCTTGCGGTCACTTTGGTTACCCTTACTTTGATGTTTCTGGGGATATTTACCCTAATGATTTTGAATCCGCTGCCGTTTATAGATATAACCTTCGAAGTTTTGTCGGCTTCGGCAACGGTTGGATTATCTCGTGGAATTACCGCAGAAGTGACATCGGCAAGTCAGTTGGTATTGGTGTTTTTGATGTTCGCGGGCCGTGTTGGACCGTTAACTCTGGCGTATTTTTTGGCTACACCAAGAAAACGGCATATACGCTTTCCGGAAACCGATATTCAAGTGGGATAATTTGTTGGTAAACGCATGATCATATAAGAAAGATAACAAGAGAAGCTCCGAAGATGCTGAAAAAATTAAAGTTCACGCAAAAGGTCATTATTGTTGCGTCGTTGATACTGGTACTCGTGCTGGGAGTCTTCACGCTGACCAACTTTTTGCAGATGTCGAATCAAACCCGCAGTAATTTGCAGCATCAAATGCAGGCTTTGTCTGACTCAGTATCAAACAATATTTCGCAGTGGTTTGATGATCGCATGAGCATTGTTCAGGCAACCGCGAATGCCTACCATGTTGATGATTCCACAGACCGTGCTCTAGAGCGGGTTCAACAATCCAAAGCCGCTGGTAAGTTTAAAAATGTGTATTACGGTTTGCTCGACGGTACTTTTCTGCTCGATGATCCCAGCATCGACCTGCCGGACGATTACGATGCCCGCGGCCGTCCCTGGTACCAGCTGGCGGTTGATGAAGGGCAGCCAACCTATACCGCGCCTTATATAGATGTCACAACCAATGAATTGACCATTACTGCGGTGGTACCCATGCGTCGCGATGGCCGGCTGGTGGGAGTTGCCGGTGGCGATATGATGCTGGATGAGATTTCTAACATTGTTAACGACATCGATTTTATGGGGCTGGGTTATGCCTTCTTAGTTAGCGGTGATCGAAATATTCTGGCACACCCCAACAAAGACTGGATTGAAAAATCTGTGAACGATTACGCTGGTCAGTCAGTTGCTTTTAGCTCTGATTTTTCCGAATACCGTATTGATGGAGCAGACCGCCTCGTGTCATTCCATAAAATAAAGGGTATTCAGGGAGTTGAATGGTATCTGGGAGTGGTTATTGACCGTGAGCAGGCTTACAGCAACGTGTCATCCTTTGCCTGGACCGCCATTGTTTACCTGGTTATTGGCATTGTGGCGGTAGTGGTGTCATTAACCTGGTTACTACGCTTATTGCTTAAACCTTTGCGTCGCCTAAATGAGGCCGTAACCGATATGGCTCGCGGAGAGGGTGACTTAACACAGCGGCTGCCGGTTGAATCCGACGACGAGTTTGGCCTTGTTTCACGCCGTATGAACGAGTTTATTGAGAAAATCCAGCAAGCCTTGCTGGAAGTGAATGCGGCGGCACAACAAGTGGAAGGCAATATTCGCAGCATGGTTAAGGCAAGTGACGATTCAATGGACATAGGCAGTGAACAGGCCGGAAAAGCCAGTTCTGTTGCAACGGCGGTGAATGAACTGGGTGCGAGTGCTAATGAAATTGCCGAAAATGCTGCAAAAGCCTCTGAACAGGCAAGCTCTGGTACCGAAAAAGCGTCATCTGCCAGAGATTCATTGCAACACAACCGACAACAAATTCAGCACTTGTCGGAGCGCATGGATGCCTCCAGCCAGGCAATTCATACCCTGGATGAAGACACACAGAACATTGGTAAGATCATTGAGGTTATTAAAGGCATAACAGAGCAAACTAACTTGCTGGCTCTAAATGCGGCTATTGAAGCGGCACGAGCAGGGGAAGCCGGTCGCGGTTTTGCGGTGGTTGCGGATGAAGTGCGCAGTCTGGCTCAGCGAACTTCGTCGTCGGCGGGCGAAATTGAAACCATGATAGAACGGGTCAGAGCCGGAACGCGCAGCGTTGTTCAGGTTATTCAGGAAAGTCAGGAAATAAGCAGTGCCTGCGTGTTAAGCGCGGAAGAGTCTGCTGAGCACATGTCTGAAATTAACGCTATCATTGTAACTATTGATGACGTGAACCACTCAGTAGCGTCGGCAACAGAACAACAGACTTCAGTGATCCAAACGCTTGATCGTGACATTATGGATATTAGCAGTATGAACGATCAGAGTGTCGACAATCTAAATAATACCAAGCAGGCTTGTCGCGAGCTGAATACGGCATTTGAACGCTTGGAACAATTGGTGACACAGTTTAAACTGAATTGATCGAAATCAACTATTGGAGCAAACCTATGAACAAAGCATGGATGATTGGCGCCATAGCACTACTTGGCGGACCTGTTCTGGCAACAACGGCTCAGGCAGTAGAACGTACAGAAGCATCAGAGCAAGCCCAGGCTTATATTATTTCTCCGCAAAATGGTGAAGTGGTTGGTAAAACCTTTAAAGTGAAGTTTGGCTTAAGTGGTATGGGTGTAGCACCCGCGGGTGTTGACGTAAAACACACCGGGCATCATCACTTGATGATTGATAAAGACGAACTGCCAGCCATGGACAAGCCTATGGGCGGTGACGTGACTCATTTTGGTGGTGGTCAGACAGAAACGACCGTGACCTTAGAGCCGGGTGAACATACGCTACAAATTATCTTAGGCGACAAGAACCACGTACCGCATAACCCGGCCGTGGTGTCAGAAAAAATCACTGTCACAGTGAAAGAAGACTAATCCAGCTCGAGTTCGAGTTGTAATTGCTCGTTGGGGTCAGGCAATGTTGCACTGATCCCCAACAGCCTTACCCCTTTTCCTTTCCCACGTTGCCAGGCTTCATCTAATAACTGATAAAACAGGCTGGGTGAAATAAACTGAGCACTACGGGAGACCGTTGTTTGTGTGAAGTCCGAGAATTTCAGCTTTAGTGTCTGGCTACGAATGGGCTGCTCACGCCAGTGAGTGATTTTCATTCGTTGACGCAGTTTCGGTAATAAATTGTCCTGAACATAAGCCTGAGCTGTCGATTCCAATCGCATATCCGTTGCCAGGGTTTGTTCAACCCCAACACTTTTGCGAATGCGCTCTGTAACAACTTCGCGGCGATCCCGCCCATGGCAGCGCTCAAATAGTACATACCCGGCTTTATCACCAAGAATGGCCTGTAATTGCTGCAATTCGATATTCTGGATGTCTTTTCCTGTGGTGAGTCCATAGTTAGTGAGCACTTGCTGACTTTTAGGTCCAACACCGGGGATTTGTTTGAGGTTTAATGCCGCAATGTAGTCCATAACTTCCGCCGGACGAACCACAAACTGACCATCGGGTTTGCGCTCTTCGCTGGCAATTTTGGCCACCATTTTCTGGTTTGAAATGCCGGCAGAGCCGGTTATTCCCAGAGTTTTAATTTGGTCACGAACAAAGTTCATGGCCAAAGTTGCGCTGCCTTTAAAGCCTTCCAAATGAGTTAAGTCCAGATAAAACTCGTCGATAGAAGCCGGTTCAATGCGGGGAGTTAATTCATGCAAAATGTCCAGAACCTTATTGGACAGTTCGCGGTAGTAGTTGCCGTCGGGTCGTATAAAGGTTAACTGCGGGCACAAACGGCGGGCATGACTACCCGGCATCGCGCTTTTAACGCCAAACTGACGAGCCAGATAATTTGCTGTTGCAACAACCCCCCGTTCACCACCGCCACCGACAGCAAAAGGGCGTGTTTTAAGGCTTGGGTCGCGTAATTCTTCAGCCGAAGCAAAGAACGCATCCAAATCCAGCAAAGCTATTTTGCGAGCAATTTCAGCCAAGTGTTTATCCTTTGCACATTTGTGGTTATAATCGCATCCACTAACTGGGCGTGCAAGAACACCAGCCATTTGTAGGAGAAACCAGTGAAAGCTATGAATTCATTTTTCGTTAAGAGCGTTTTAGGCACCATTTCAATGCTGTTTGCGCTAAGTATTAGTGCGGCATCAGTGCAGGATGATATGTCACGTGAAGCAATTGCCGAACGTATTAAACCTGCAGGAAAACACTATGTGGCTGGTGAAAGCAGTGCCGCGGAAGAAAGCAGCGGACCGCGTTCAGGCCAGCAAGTTTACGATAAGTATTGCACTGCCTGCCATACCAGCGGTGTTATGGGTGCTCCTAAAATTAACGAAGCGTCTGACTGGCAAGAACGTTTAGACCAGGGTATGGAAACGGTATTGAAGCACGCAGTAGAAGGCTTTAATGCCATGCCGCCTAAAGGAACCTGTAGCGACTGCTCAGAAGAAGAAATTCAAGCTGCAATAAATTACATGACTGAAGAAATTTAGTTTTATTTGCATCTTCAGTAACAAAAGGCCACCACCCGGTGGTCTTTTTTGTGTCAATCGACGTTAATTCGCTCTCTTAACTTCCTTCGCTAATTAATTTTTAACCAGATCTTTTCTATTTTTTGACACAGGTCTATACTGTACGACTGTTACTAAACGCAACAAGTGTTAACAAAATGTATTTCGCGGCAAGGAGTGTCAGTGTCTAAGGTTGAACCTGAATGACAGACCGTACGCATAGCGAGGAACAGCTTCAGAATATAAAAACTGAAAATGAACGCTTGCACAAAGTCATCGCCCGACTAAAGGGGTTGACCCAAAAGTATCGGTCTGCTGAAGTCGTACAAAAAGCGCTGTTCCGAATATCGGAACTGGCGGCTTCTGCGCGCGAAATGGACAACTTTTATCAGTCTCTGCACGAAATTATCGGCGAACTGATGTACGCCCGTAATTTTTATATTTGTCTTTACGAACCTCAGGAAGAGCTGGTCGATTTTGTTTATTTTGTCGATGAAATTGATCAGGACACCTTATTTGAACGCATACCTATAGAGCAATTGAAGAAAGGCTTAACGGGTTATGTTTTGCGAAAAGGCCAGTCTTTGCTTTGCCCGCCGGAAGTGTATCAGCGCTTAATTGATAACGCCGAAATAGAAGGTTTAGGGGCAGAGCATCAGGACTGGTTAGGTGTTCCGTTAAAACGTGGTGACGTGACCATAGGTGTTATGGTGGTGCAGAGCTACAGCGCTGACGTTCGTTATGACGCCTCAGATGAAGATTTGCTTACCTTTGTATCGCAACACGTAGTGAATGCGCTCGAACGTTTAAAGCAGCGCGACTTAATGCAAAGCGAAATAGAGCACCAGACAGCTGAACTACGCCATGCGAATGAAAGCTTAATGAGCGAGATTACCATTCGTGAAAGGGCTGAGCAGCAAACCTCGGTGCTCTTTGCTATTTCTGAACTGACCAATACCTCTGACGATATGAATGCCTTTTATCGACAGTTGCATAGACAAATCGGTAAATTGATTCATGCCGACAACTTCTTTGTCGCGCTTTTATCAGACGATAAAAAGTTTATACACTTTCCCTACCATGTGGATGAAACAGGCGCTAAAGCCGAACGCCGACGAGCTGGTAAAGGTTTAACCGAATACGTTATTAAGATGCGTGAACCTGCCTTTATCGATGCTCCTGTACGTCAAAAACTGCTGAAGAAAAACGAGATAGAGCTGGGCTACGGTGGTATGAAGCTGGCTAAGCAATGGCTCGGTAGCCCCTTAATGATGAACGGGCAGGTGTTTGGGGTTATAGCGGTCCAGACCTACGACGGCGACTTTTTATATCATAGCGATGATTTAGAGCTGCTGAACTTCGTTTCGCAGCACGTTGCCGTGGCCATTGACAGAAAACGCTCAGCGGAAGAAATTCAGCGAGTGAACCAGTTCCTCGAAAAGAAAGTGGCGGAGCGTACCGAAGAGCTGGTGTCCGAAATAGAACGACGGAAAAAAACCGAATCCAGCTTATTCCACGCAGCGCACCACGATAACCTGACCGGCTTACCTAACCGCATATTGTTCAATGAACGTTTGCAGCAGGCCGTGGCGCATAAACGACGGCACCCTGAGCACCATTTTGCGGTGCTATTTGTTGACCTGGACCGCTTTAAAAATATAAACGACACGCTTGGGCACTCTGCCGGCGATGAGTTCTTGCTGGAAGTCAGCAAGCGTATTGGTGACTGCGTACGTGACAACGATATGGTGGCGCGCTTAGGTGGTGATGAATTCGTTATTCTGCTGGATACCATTACCAGTATTGATGACGCCAAAGACGTTGCCAAGCGCATGATCCAGCAAATGAGTGAGCCTTTCCATCTGAACGGACAGGAGCATTACTCCGGCGCCAGTATCGGCATTGCCGAGTGTCTGGAAGAAACTGATTCGGCTGAACGGCTGTTACGCGACGCAGATGCAGCCATGTACCAGGCTAAAGGTATGGGTCGCGGGCGCTACGTATTATTTGATGACAGCATGCATGAAAACTTAGTGGACAGTGTTCGTAAGGAAACGGCGTTGCGCCATGCTAAAGTTGAGAAAGATTTCGCTGTCAGTTTTCAGCCAATAGTGAATTTAATGACAGGCGAGGTCAAAGCCGTAGAAGCTAAATTGGTGTGGGAAGACCCGCGCTACAGCTTTAAAAGTGAAGAGTTGTTACCTCTGGCCGAGCGCACCGGCCTTATTGTGAAGCTTGACCGCTTTGCTTTACGGGCAGCCAGCCAGTGGCTTGTTGAAAATAGTGCCAGTGCTGAAACTATGCTGCACCTGAATTTATCTGTGCGTCATTTATTGAAAACCAGTCACTTGAATGAGCTGGTGAATATTGTGAGTGAAAGCGGTGTTAAACCAGAGAATATCGCACTGGAGTTTGATGAAACCGACCTGGTCAGAGACGGCCGCCGGGTACTGGCCAGTTTAAGGCGGCTTTCCGAATTTGGCTTTAAGCTCGTTATAGACAACTTTGGCAGTGGCTCCGGGCCGCTTCAGTTCCTGTATAACTTTCCGTTTACCATACTTAAGTTGGATCATCATTACATTGCCCGGCTAAGCAGTAATAACCGGGCGCAGGCCATGTTAAAGCACATTGTTACCTTGTGTCATGAGCTCGATATTGCTGTTTATGCCGATGGACTGGAAACTGAAACGCAAAAAAATGATGTGGAAAAGCAAGGTGTTATTATGGGGCAGGGCAGCTTCATTGACGAAAACTATGAAGGCACTGTAGCCAAAGACGACGACACCTCTTCCGTATCAGCTTAGTTGTGCGCTACTTTTTCAGAGCGTTTTTCAACATTTCCAGGCCCTGACTTCGTTGCTCTTCACGTTCCTCGTCAGATTTTTGCTTGCGATGTTCCCATTCTAAATCGTCTTGCGGTAATTCCAGCAAAAAGCGGCTGGGTTGTGGTTCCGTTTTTTCTCCAAACTGACGGCGCTCCTTAGCCATAGTAAAGACTAACTTATGCTGGGCGCGGGTAATGCCGACGTAAGCCAGACGGCGTTCCTCTTCAATGTTATTTTCATCAATACTGCTTTGGTGCGGTAACAGGCCTTCTTCCATGCCCACTAAAAACACTTGTGGAAACTCCAGACCTTTAGAGGCGTGCAAGGTCATTAGCTGCACCTGTTCAAACTGCTCGTCGTCTTCGTTACGGGACATCATATCGCGCAGCGACAAGCGACTGACCACCTGATTCAATTCCATGGGTTCATGTTCGGCGTCGCCTTTTAGCATGTCCGATACCCAGCGGTGGAGTTCGTACACGTTTTTAATCCGCATTTCGGCGGCTTTCGCGCTGGGGCTTTGCTCAAACAGCCAGTCTTCGTAGCCAATTTCGCTCAGCAGTTGTTTTACCGCGTCACTGGCGTCTTCCTGATGATCGGCGCGGCGGGCCAGGGTATCTATCATGTTGCGGAACACGTCCACATGTTGAAACACACCGGTACTAAGCTGCGTTTTTAAATGGGGCGACTGACAGGCTTCAAATAAGCTACAGCCTAACTCCTGCGACAAACGGCCAATACGCTCAACGGTCTGCGGGCCAATGCCGCGCCGCGGGGTATTAATAATGCGCAGAAAGGCGGTGTCGTCGGTTGGGTTCACCAGTAACCGCAGGTACGCCATAATGTCTTTGACTTCCGCGCGCGCAAAGAACGACTGACCACCGGTAATTTTATACGGGATGCGGTTGTTCATCAGAGCTTTTTCAAACAGACGCGACTGGTGATTACCCCGGTATAAAATGGCAAAGTGATGATACGGCGTTTTGCGAAGGAACCGCTGTTTTACAATTTCGGCAACCACGCGTTCCGCTTCATGCTCTTCGTTACGACCAAAAATAACGCTTATCGGCTCGCCGTACTGCATTTCCGAGAACAGCTTTTTCTCAAATACGTGCGGGTTGTTTTCAATGAGAATATTTGCGGCTTTCAGAATACGCCCGTGCGAGCGATAGTTTTGTTCCAGCTTAACCACGTCCAGTTGTGGGAAGTCCTGCTTCAACAAGGCCAGGTTTTTAGGCTGTGCGCCCCGCCAGGAATATATCGACTGATCATCGTCGCCTACCACGGTAAAACGAGCGCGTTCGCCCACCAGTAATTTAACCAGTTGGTACTGGCTGGTGTTGGTGTCCTGATATTCGTCCACCAATAAATACTGAAACTTTTTCTGCCAGCGTGCGCGGGCGTTTTCGTTGGTCGCCAGTAACTGCGTTGGCAGGCGGATCAAGTCATCAAAGTCCACGGCATTACAGGCGCTCAGGTTATTCTGGTATTGCTGGTAGACCTGCGCGAAGGCTTTTTCCTGATCGTTTGACGCCTTTTGTAGAGCCAACTCCGGCGACAGCATGGCGTTTTTCCAGTGGCCTATCTGGTGCTGACAGGTTTGAATCAGCGCTTTGTCGCCCTCAAATACATTTTCAGTCAGGGCGTTAAGCAGGGCGTAGGTGTCCTGGTCGTCAAATAATGAAAAGCCGGGCTTAAACCCCAGGGTGCTGAGTTCCCGACGAATAATATTTAGCCCCAAAGTATGAAAGGTGCACACGGTTAAACCGCGCAGCTGCGCTTTCGGCAAGGTTTGCGCAATACGCTCTTTCATCTCTTTGGCGGCTTTATTGGTAAAAGTCACTGCACCAATTTGCCGGGCGGTGTAAATTTGCTGGCGGATCAGGTACGCAATTTTCTCCGTTATTACCCGGGTTTTGCCACTACCGGCGCCGGCAAGCACCAATAAAGGGCCCTGGATGTAATGTACAGCCTGGTTCTGGCGATCGTTCAGCATGGGCGCCGCGGAGTTCCTGATTCGTGAAAAAGCTGATAAGAAGCTCGGATTTTACCTGAATCTCCTGCTAAGCTAAACGCATAAGCAACGATTTACACAAAGAGAGACTTATGGACAACAAAACAATAGAGAATATTGCTCGCCAAATTAACGACAGCATGCCATCCGGCGTGAAAGAACTAGCCGGAAACATGGAACAGCGCGTTAAACAAACCTTGCAGTCACAGCTGTCAAAACTGGATTTAGTCACCCGCGAAGAGCTGGATGTGCAGCAGCAAATGTTACTGCGCCTGCGCGAGCGCGTGGAGTTGTTGGAAAAAGAGCTGGAAGCGACCAAGAACCAGAACAAGGACTAAGTCAGCCGTATGATCCAATGGATTAGTGGAAAAGTTGTCGAGAATTACCGTTGGAGTTCTGGCGTTTTCAGTTTAAGAGTTGTGGCTGAGCCGTTTGATTTTAAGGCTGGACAGTTTGTGCGTTTGGGTTTGAATATTGGTGGTGAACAGTTGTTGCGCGCCTATTCACTAGCCAGCGCTCCGGACGAAGCCATACTGGACTTTGTGATTGCTGAAGTGGAAGATGGCGAGGTCAGTACCAAGTTAGCTCAGTTACAGCCGGGTGACAGCGTGGACATAACTCAGCCCGCAGGTGGCTTTTTCACGCTGGATGAAGTGCCGGACGGCGACAGCTTGTGGATGCTTTCTACCGGAACCGGCATTGGTCCGTTCATTTCTATGCTAAGAACCGAAAAGCCGTGGGAACGATTTAAACGGATTAATCTGGTGCACGGTGTACGCGTGGCAGAAGACCTGGTTTATCAGGGGCAAATAGAGCAGTGGCAACAAGAATACCCCGGGCAGTTAGGCTATCAACCGGTGATTACCCGTGAAAACATTCCCGGAGCTCTCTCTGCGCGCATTCCTGAACTGATCAACTCAGGACAGTTAAGCAACGCACTTGAAACGCCGTTAGACACTAGCGCGCAAGTCATGCTTTGTGGTAACCCCGACATGATAAAAGAGTCACGCGCTGCGCTTGCGGAATTAGGGCTTGCCAAAAACACCCGCCGTAAGCCTGGTAATGTGACCTCTGAAAATTACTGGTAATTTTACTTTCGAATATTAAAGTTGCCCAATAATTCGCCGATATAAAGGGTTAACACAGGAGGTGTTTATGAAACCTTTAACCATCAGTGATTTCTCGTTCACCATAAAAAAACCATCATCGACAGTGGTAGCCGAGCCCACAGAAAAGCCGAAAGTAAACGAGACTAAGCCTCCGGAGCCTGCGATTGATACCTCAAAGCTTACCGATGAGCAGGCGGAGAAGTTCAAAGGACTGTTGTCGGTTGATCCCGAAAATGCCAAAGACATAACCGTTGAAGAATATATTGCTCTGGCTGAGAGCGTAATGACGTTTAAAGAAGAGACGATAGAAGGTTATTCTCGTGTTGATGATCCATTAAGCCTTTCTGCAGGTGTACTAAAAGTACGTTTACTTTTCCCTGAAAAGGGAGATATATCAGATAGAAAAGTAGCTAATGTGTTTGAAAATAGCCAAGAATGGGCAAATCGACAATATGCGGAACACTCAAGCTATTCAGACGCTGTAAGGATAGCGGATAAGAATTTAGATACGATGACTGAGTTTCTTATGGGGGAGAATATAAGGAATCTTCAGGCTCAGGCTTTAGAATTACTACCTGAAGAAGGAGGCTTTATTATTGACGAACATGCGTGAGTTTTATCAATCAATAGATAAAGAGGCTCTTTCTGAGCCCCTTGAAACGTGACCTGTCAATCTGATTAAGGATGAGTCAGGTTATTGTTTTTTTAAATGATGCTAACGAGTATAGCCGTATTCATATTCAAAGGAACCGGAGCCATCACCACCACCTAGATTTTCTACAGCCCAATAATAAGTCCCCGCCGGCGGATAACCGGTCGTTCCATACAATCCGCTTGAAATTACTTCTACGCCATCTGTTAGGTAAACTCGAAAATTAGCTCCGGCAACATTGTCGGTTATCTGAAACGTCTGATATTCACGTGCACACTCCGGATACACAGTGAATGATGCAATAATATCGATACCATCAGAAACGTCGGTATGAGTATAACCAGCCGAATAAACGGTTCTGCAAATAAGTTGAGGTTGGATTTCTCCTTTTATTCTCAAAGCGTACTTTCGCCGAGTTTAAAGGAGCTTTTAACAAGCTCCCTATCTATTTATCGATTAATCCAAGTCAAATTGCTTTTCGGCTATGGCCTCAAGCTTGTCATAAGGAATGTAACCAGGTGTTACCTGCTGACCAATGATAATAGTCGGTGTGCCGCGAAATCCTAAGTCGCGAAATGCTGACATATTTTTGCGAATAACTGCCTCGTTCTCGCCGGATGGTGACAAAAAGGCTTCGGTACCCGTGACTTGCGCAACGCTTTGTAGCGAGTCAGCGGTGTGCATGCCCGACTTTTTCATCATTAAGTTGTGAGCTTCAAAGAACGCCTTAGGGTCATTGTGCCACAGGTTCAGTCCATAGAGTGCTGAGTTGGTTTTGAGCCCATCGACCTGCTGTTGGCGTAAAGGCACAAAAATGTTCACAACCTGAATAGACGGGTATTCCTCAATCAGTTTATGAAGGCCAGGCTCTAATTTCTTGCAAAACGGGCAGTTGTAGTCGGTAAATACAATGATTTTATGCGGCGCATCTTGGTCACCTAAAACCGGATGTGCCGCCGACTGATACAGCCATTCCTGATGGTTAGCAATGGCGTTTTTTTGCTCACTTTGCTGTTCTAAAAAGCGCTGTAAGCCTCTGTGAATGTTTGGAATAAGCTCCGGATTCTCACGCAATAGCTGTTCGACTTTTTCCAAGTCTTGTTCTTGTTGTGGGTTTAAATCTTGCGCAAATACGTTGCTGCTAAAGATAAAAGCAACGATGAAAAACGTTTTATAGATAAAATTCATACAACTTTCCTACTTAAAAATGAGTTACTTCAAAAAAACTGGTGAAACCAAAGACGAATAAACAAACCGGGAGGTGTTGTGACTCCGGCTGTCGCCGAAACAATGTCACCGTTTTCAATAATGATGATGGTTGGCGTGGCAGATACCTGCCAGCCATTTGAGACGCGGTTGAGGTTGTCGTTAACAATAGGAAACTCATACCCTTTCGCCTGCGCATAGCGCGTCAGCTTGTCATTGTCGCCGGAACGCAATGCCACACTTATGGTCGGGTAGTGGTTGCCTACGTAGTCGACCGTGGGCGATACCGCGGGGCAAACAGGGCACCAGGTCGCCCAGAAGTACAAAACGACCGGGCCGTCCTTACTCATTTCGCGTAAGTTATATTGTTCACCGTTTATGTCCGTTAATGACGAAAGCTCGGCCGGAACAGATTCCGGCACGTCACTATTACGAAAAGCATCAACAACGAAGGCCACTGCCGAGAACAGCACAATATAAAGCGCTGCGGTTCGTAGCCGTTTTGCCCAGGACGTTTTGGCTTTGCTCTTACTCATGGGCATCCTCCAGCGCGTCTATGACTTTGTCTTTACTGAGCACTACGGGCAGGGTTATGCCGTCCGGAGCGCCGGGTCCATAAACTTTGTTAAAGGGCACACCAAAGGTATTGTTAGCCTTTAAGTATTGGGTAATGCTCTCGTTGGCTTTGGTCCAGTCGCCACGCAGGCGGGTGACATGCTCCCGACCTAAGGCAGTGAATACCGGGTCTTGCAGTAATACGCCCACTTTATTGGCCTGGCAGGTGATACACCAGTCTGCGGTCACATCCACAAATACGGTTTGGCCAGTGGCAACGGCTTTATCAATACGCTCTTGCGTTAACGGCTGCCACTGGTGGTCCTGCGGCAGTTTGTTGACCCAGCGGTCCGCGGTAAGAATTAACGTCGTACCGACAGCGGCAGCTAAAACTAGAAAGCCGCCAATAGATAAAAACAGCGGCCTGCGGCCATGTACTTTACCAATAATCACCAATGTCAGAATCGATAAACCGACGATAAGCGCCAGGAATACTTCATTGCTGATAAAGTTTTTCAGCAAGGTTATCAGCCAGACGGAGGTTGCCAGCATCATAATGGCGAAAATGGGTTTCACCCATTGCATCCAGCGACCGGGTTTGGGCAGTAATTTCGCAGTTTTCGGAAACACGGCTATAAATAACCAGGGGCATGCCATACCAACCCCGAAAGCGGCAAAAATCAGCAGAATAACTGATGATTCAGCAGCTAATGCAAAGGCTACCGCGGTACCTAAAAAGGGTGCTGTACAAGGTGTCGCCAAAACCGTTGCCAGCATGCCTTGCAGGAAATGCCCTTTGTAGCTGTTATCGCCGGCGGCCGCAGCACTGGTGCTTAAAGAGGACGGCAATTTAAACTCAAAGGCGCCCATTAAGTTCAGTGCGAATACCCAGGTAATAGCAACCAATGCGGCAATGAAGTAGGGATTTTGAAACTGAATTCCCCAACCGACAGAACCGCCTGACCAGCGAAGCGCCATAAGCCCCAGGGCAATGATAAGAAACGAGCTGATAATACCCAGTGACGACGCAAAAAACTGCTTACGCACGACCTTCGGCTCTTGTGCACCGGACAACATCAGGCTTTGAACTTTCAGGCCTAATACCGGCAACACGCAGGGCATAATGTTCAGAATAAGTCCACCAGCTAACGCCATAAGCAAAATAGCCCAAAGCGGGGGAGCGTTATTAGCAATAGTGCCTGCGGTTAGCTCGGTCTTATATTCAGCGGCAAACTTTTCATCACTAACCGTAGTGATGAGCTCAGCGCTGCTAAGGTCCGGCAGTTTCAGCCAGTGGCTAACCTCAATATTCGCCGTGAGCGTATTTCCTTCCACCTGAATATTCGGTGATGAAAATTCTGCATCGGCCAGAGCTTCGCCGCTGCTGTGTATAAATAGCTGAGGATCTTGCCAGCCACCGTCGCGCTCAATGGTCAGTTGAATGTGTTGGTTTGCGTCGGACCAAATAGCCTGCTTGACGTTATTGCTGTCGTATTCGCGAGGCACCTTGCCCATGGCCTGATTAAAGGCAAACGCGCGATCACTGTCGACGGTCAGGGTGTCCAGATCAACTTGCAAGTCAATTGGGTAGTCCGTTAAAACACAAACGGTGGTACAGGACGACATAGTCAGCGTACCGCTAATGTGCGCCTGTCGGGCATCCGGGCTTAGCTGTATCATTAGCGGAAAGGTCAACGCCCCCTGATACCCAACGGTATCAATACCCTGAATGTTGTAGCGTGAAGGAACCGGCCAGCGCCATTCAATATCGTTAATATTGGATGATTTAGTCCAATCAAAGGTTGGCGGTATGCCGCCTTCGCCCGGTGAACGCCAGTAGGTTTTCCAGTCTTCATCCAGCTCAACATGCAGCAGGGCGGGTAGCAGATTCCGCTCAGCCTCATAGTGGCCGATAAGTTCTAGCTTCACCGATACCGGCGGATGGTCTTCATGACTGAGCCAGCCAGTAGACGGTGTTTCCGCTAAGCTTTGGGCGCTATAAAGCAGCAGCGCAGCAATAAGCGATACGAGCCATAACGGTAAAATTTTATTCATACATTACTCCTGAAGTTAGTATTCCAACGATGAAAATCCGTTGGAAGTGCTACTCCAGAAAGCAACAAAAGACGGCGTGGGGTCGCCTTTTACAGGAAAAGAAAAAGAGTGGGGGCGCTAACTGCTTGTTAACAGTGGTCTTCAGCGCCAAAGTCAGAAGAACAAAGAAGGATAGTGCCGCGTAAGTGATGTCGGACTGGAACTGCTGTAATAAATGCGCTGTTTTGTCGCAGTCGGCCTTAGCGCTTTCGTGTTTTGCTCCTAAATCTGCATGGCTACCGGCTAGCTGTTCAGCCGCGGGTGCGCCCTGATGCTTAGGACAGCCTTCCAGCCAACCAAAGTTTTGTCCCCAACACAGTGAAAAAACCAGCAATAGCAAGGGTGCTATATACCGACCTTTTCGACACTGTTGATTCAGCTGATGGAACATGTTTTTTGGTGACCCTTGGTTATTCGTCTTGTTCTTAAGTAAGGAAAGGATGATGACAGAAGTGGGTACAAAAGCAAGTGGAGAAGGAATGATATCGGTCATTGCTTGAAGTGCTTAGCTTACAGACAGGAACTTTTCTCAAGCTTATAGTTACGGCGTTGTTTAGTCATGGAGAGACAGATGGCGTTAGCGCGAGTTTATACCCGGGCATTGATAGGTATTCATGCGCCGGAAATTCGGGTTGAAGTGGATCTGGCAAGGGGAATGCCAGGATTTACTATGGTTGGCATGCCTGCAACTACAGTAAAAGAGGCTCGGGATCGGGTCAAAACCGCTTTGATGAACGCGGGGTTTGAATATCCACCGGCCACGCGTATTACCGTCAATTTAGCGCCGGCCGATATACCGAAAACCGGGGCACGTTATGACTTAGCTATAGCGGTTGGCATTTTGGCGGCTTCGGGGCAGATACCGGACGCTATTCTGGAGCAGGCGGAATTTTATGGTGAGCTGGCGTTAACCGGTGAGTTGCGTGCGGTAAATGGTTTAATCCCAGCCTTATTGGCGTGTCGTAATAAAAAGCGGCAGGCGTTTGTGCCTATTGCTAACGAGCAGGAAGCCGGGTTAGTACGGGAGCAAAAAAGCTGGCTGGCGGCGGACTTGGTCAGTGTTTATGAACATTTGCATGATCACCAGCCACTGAGGGAATCAAAGCCGATAAATTGGGCAGAGGAATCATCGAACGATGATGGTGATTTAGCCGATGTTGTAGGGCAGGAGCAAGCTAAGCGCGCCTTGTTGTTATCTGCGGCAGGTAAGCACCACTTGTTGTTCGTCGGGCCACCGGGAACCGGTAAGACCATGCTGGCACAACGTTTGAATGGGATATTGCCAGCCTTAACTGAGCAGGAAGCTATGGAAATTGCGGCGGTTAAGTCGGTGTCTTTTGATTATCATCATGCGGAGGCGTTAACACGGCGCGAGTTGCGAAATCCGCACCATACCTGTACAGCCGCTGCGCTTGTGGGAGGTGGGACAGGTAACTCTGTTCGTCCGGGGGAAATATCCTTAGCAAACAATGGGTTATTATTTTTAGATGAGATGCCCGAGTTCAGTCGACATGTATTGGACTGCTTACGTGAACCACTCGGAAGCGGTGAAATTACCATTAGTCGTGCAGGATACAACGTCAAATTCCCGGCTAACTTTCAGCTGGTTTGCGCGCTGAACCCTTCTCCTTGCGGTCAATTCGATGGCTCCTTAGCTAACTGCCGGTCCACACCAGATCAAATCTTAAAATACTTAAGTAAACTCTCAGGACCGCTGTTAGATCGTATTGATATACAGGTGATGGTGCCCCGAGAGAGCGAGTCTATGAGTTTAAAGGGGGCAACTAAGCACAAGACTCAGCCCATGACCTCATTACAAGCAAAAAGCTTAGTCGAGAAAGCTCGGCATCGCCAACTAATGCGACAAGGTTGCTTAAACAGCGAGTTAAAACCAAAAGTGTTAAAGCAGATATGTTTTTTGTCTGAACAAAGCGAAGCTTTTTTGGCAAAAGCGGCCGAGAAAATGAAATTGTCGCATCGGGCCTATCACCGAACACTTCGTTTAGCCCGAACCATTGCCGATTTAGCTGAGAGTGACGCCATTGAGCAGCAGCATTTAGCCGAAGCTCTCAATTACCGAGCCCTAGATCGACTCATTGATCAGGTGCAAAGCTTGTAGCCTGACGCTATTGCGTCAGGCTACGGGATGCAACCTCAGCGCTCGCTACTAAGCCACTGTTTAAACAATTCAACGAAACGCTCCAACTGTTCGCGGCTGACATTCAGGTGGCACACCAGTCGCAGTTTCTGGCCGCCGGGCAGTTTAATATCATTCTCAGTCATCAGTTCCCGTAGGCTGTCTGCCGGTAAACCGTCCGGTAGCTCGACAAAGGTCATGTTGGTACCGGAATAGCGGACTTTGGCTTCGGTACCTGCCAGCAACTCAGAAAGTTGTTCAAACAACCATTTCGCGTTGTCGTGGTCTTGCTGTATACGCTCAAACTGATGCGTTAACGCGTAATCAATGGCTACGGCAACAAACCCGGCCTGACGCATACCGCCGCCGACCATTTTGCGCCAACGGCGAGCGCGGGCGATTAAGTCTTTCGAGCCTGCCAGCAGTGAACCAATAGGCGCGCCCAAGCCTTTTGAACAGCACAAAGACACGCTGTCGAAAGGGGCGGCGAGTTCCGCCATGCTGCGGCCGCTGGCAATAGCAGCGTTGGGCAAGCGCGCGCCGTCTAAATGCATGGACAAACCATTCTGGCCGGTCAGAATACGGGCTTTATCAAAATAGTCCTGGTCTATTAACTGCCCGCCGTGGGTATTTTCAAAGGCCAGCAAGCGGGTGATAGGAAAGTGCGGGTCGTTGGGTTTTATACGCTTTTCAATAGTTTCAAGCGACAAGGTTCCGTCCGCTTCTACTTCTACCGTCTGTGGCACTATGCTGCCTAAAACTGCAGCGCCGCCGGCTTCGTAGCGGTATGTGTGATATTCCTGGCCCACAATGTATTCTTCGCCATTACGGCAGTGGCTCATTAACCCCAGTAAGTTACTTTGGGTACCCGAGCTGCACAGCAAAGCATCTTCTTTACCCAGCAATTCAGCCACCCGCTTTTCCAGCGCGTTAATTGACGGGTCTTCACCATAAACATCATCACCGACGGTCGCTTCGGCAATGGTGGTGCGCATAGCAGCGCTGGGAAGGGTTACGGTATCACTGCGTAAATCCAGCATAACAGCCTCATTTTGGGGTTAGTTATAACAACTATCATCCGGTTCTAAGCGCAAGGTTGTTTAGCGAGCTCAGTCAAGGGATAATGGCCTAATATTGAACCAGACACTCGACAACAAAGCGAGCCAATATGAAAGTTTTTAATAATGTAATGGAAATGGTCGGCAACACGCCAATGGTGCGCGTTACCAATATGGACACCGGCCCGTGCGAGCTGTATTTAAAACTCGAGCTGCAGAACCCGGGCGGCTCAATTAAAGACCGTATTGCGGTGGAAATGGTTGAACAGGCTGAAAAGCAAGGCAAATTAAAGCCGGGCGATACCATTATTGAAGCGACTGCCGGTAATACCGGGCTGGGTCTGGCGTTAGTGGCGGCGAGCAAAGGTTATCCGCTGAAAATTGTTATGCCGGACAAAATGAGCCAGGAGAAAGTAAACAACCTGCGTGCTATGGGTGCCGAAGTGGTACAGACGCGCTCCGACGTACAAAAAGGCCACCCTGAGTATTATCAGGATATGGCAGCGCGCATGGCGGAAGAGAACGGTTATTACTATGTTAACCAGTTTGAGAATCCGGCAAACGTCGATGCTCACTACAAAACCACAGGTCCGGAAATTTGGGAACAAATGGAAGGTAAACTGGATGCGTTCGTTTGTGGTGTTGGCTCTGGCGGAACCTTAACCGGTGTTGGCCGTTATTTACGCGAACAAAAAAGCGATATCGACTTAGTATTGGCTGATCCGGCAGGCTCTATTTTAGAACCATTGGTTAACCGTAACGAAGAAGTGGAAGCAGGCAGCTGGTTGGCCGAAGGCATTGGTGAAGATTTTATCCCGACCATTTGTGACATCAAATTAGCCAATACCGCGTTTGCCATTTCTGATAAAGAAGGCATGCAAACCGCGCGTAAAGTACTGGAAAAAGAAGGCGTTATGGTGGGTTCATCAAGCGGTACTTTAATTGCAGCGGCACTGCGTTATTGCCAACAACAAACCGAGCCAAAACGCGTTGTGACGCTAGCTTGTGATACGGGTAACCGTTACCTGTCCAAGCTGTTCAACGACGACTGGATGCGTGAGCAAAACCTGCTGTAATACTTGTTGTAAATTAAGGAACCTGAATCATGGCAAATGAAAAAACAATGAAATTCGCGACGCGCGCCATTCACGGCGGGCAGTCTCCGGAGCCTGTTACCGGTGCGGTAATGCCTCCTATTTTTACCAGCTCTACTTATGCTCAGGAAAGCCCGGGCCAACACAAAGGTTTTGAGTATTCACGCTCACACAACCCCACGCGTTTTGCCTGGGAGCGTTCGGTTGCATCGCTGGAAGGCGGCAAGCAAGGGCTGGCTTTTGCGTCTGGCATGGCAGCAACCTCGACCATTCTGGAGCTGCTGGATAGCGGCGACCACATCGTTGCTATGGACGACTTATACGGCGGTAGCTTCCGCTTATTCGACAAAGTGCGCGGACGCTCTGCTGGACTGAAATTCTCTTATGTCGACTTAGCTGATTTAAGCGCAGTGGAAGCCAGCATTCAGGACAATACCCGGATGATTTGGGTAGAGACGCCAAGCAACCCGATGCTGAAACTGGTCGACATTGAAGCCATAGTTAAACTGGCTAAGAAAAAGAACCCGGACATTATTGTGGTTGTGGATAACACTTTTGCCACGCCATTTAACCAGCGTCCGCTGGAAATGGGCGCAGACATGGTTATGCACTCAGCAACCAAATACTTAAACGGCCACTCTGATATGGTCGGCGGTATTGCGGTTGTTGGCGACAATGACGACCTGGTTGAGCGTATGCTGTTCTTACAGAACTCAGCAGGTGCTATTGCCGGTCCGTTTGACTCATACCTGGCACTGCGCGGCGTGAAGACGTTGGCATTGCGTATGCGTCATCACAACGAAGCGGCAATGGAATTAGCCAAGTGGCTTGAGCAACACCCGAAAGTGGAAAAAGTCATTTACCCGGGGCTTGAAAGCCACCCTCAGCACGAGTTGGCTAAAAAGCAGATGCAGGGCTTTGGCGGCATGATTTCTATTTTACTGAAAGGTGATTTAGAAGCGGCGCGCAAATTCCTGGAGTCGGTAGAAGTGTTTGCTCTGGCGGAAAGCTTGGGCGGCGTTGAATCACTGATTGAGCACCCGGCTATTATGACTCACGCATCGGTTCCAAAAGAGAATCGTGAGAAGTTAGGCATTCTGGATAACTTCGTGCGGGTGTCTGTTGGTATTGAAGATCTGGATGATCTTAAAGCCGACTTAGACAACGCGCTTAATGCATTTTAATCGCTATTAACGATTAAAAATTCAATATTTAATATGTAAAACCGGCCTCTTGGTCGGTTTTTTACTTTTAATTTCATGGGCTTATACAAAGTTTTACAGTTTAGTCATAATTGAGTAGTCTTTATCTATCAGTAATTACTTGCGAGTAAAAACTGATTTAGAACAAAAAACAGAAACGCAAAGACGTTTTTTAAATAACGAAAAGGAAAGACTTATGCTATTGAGCCTCATGGTACTCCAAGGACTCGTAGCCGCTCTATTGTTTTATACTTTAGTGGGCCAGCATCAGAAAAAACCACTATGGAATTTGTTAGCGGTATTAACCGCCGGTTTCATTCCACCGGTAAACTGGGCGCTTCTTGTGTTCGCTATTGGTGTCAGAATGTGGCGTCGTTCGCCGCAAACCAGTACACCACAAAACATAACGGCAAAGCTCAGCCATTAAGTGGCTAAAGAGCAAGGCAATTTAGCAGTATGTCAGACACAATCAATGTACGACCCTTTCATTTAGCCATTCCTGTCAGCTCACTCGATAATGCCCGTGCGTTTTATGGCGATGTGCTTGGGCTGTCACAGGGACGCAGCAATGACGAATGGATAGACTGGAACTTCTTTGGTCACCAGTTTGTGACTCACGTTGCACCCAATGTTGCCGGTTTAAAAAATCACAGCGGCGTTGATGGTCATTCGGTTCCCGTTCCACATTTTGGCGTTGTCTTATTACGTGATGACTGGGAAGCGTTGGCAGAACGTGTGAAAGCTGCGGATATTGAGTTTGTCATAGAACCCTACATTCGCTTTAAAGGTAAGCCGGGCGAGCAGGGCACCATGTTTTTCTACGACTACTGCGGTAATGCGTTAGAATTCAAAACCTTCAACGACGACAGTCAAATCTTCGCAACCTAAGTTTTGATATAGGCTCGACTACTGGCGCAGCTTTATATCTTCCGGCTGCGCTGCAACATTACCACCGCTCAGCACCAACCCCACTCGTTTACCTTCAAATAGCGCCTTATTTTGTATAACCGCAGCTAAAGCGATAGCCGACGACGGTTCCACAATAATTTTCAGATGATGCCAAACTAGTTGCATGGCGCTTAGGGTGTCTTCATCCTTCAAGACTAAGATCTCGCTGATACGTTGCTGAATAATGGCAAATGGCAATTCACCGATTTGAGTCAGTAAACCATCGCACAGGCTTTTCGCGGGTAACGCCGGTTGCCGCTCTCCGGCTTTTAACGATAAAAAGGCATCATTCGCTAATTCCGGCTCCGCGCCGAACACTTGTATTTCTGTACCGTCACAGGCAAGACAGGCGCCTGAAAGCAAGCCACCACCACCCAGTGGCGTTATTACCGCATCCAGCGCGTCGGTTTGCTCCAGTAACTCAAGTGTTGCTGTGCCCTGACCAGCAATAATATCCGCATGATCATAAGGCGGTATAAAGTGACTTTCACCTTCGTTCTGCCACTTGGCCACAATGGCTTCACGAGCGGCCATGCCGGGTTCTATGTCGGTAATTTCTGCACCACCGGCTTCAATGTTTTGCCGTTTTATTGCGGGAGCATTAGTGGGAACGCCGACTTTCACTTTTACACCCAAAGCTTTACCTGCATGGGCTAATGCCGCACCATGATTGCCGGAAGACACGGTGATAACCCCTTGCTGGCGCTGCTCCGGGCTAAGTTTAAGTAGCGCGTTAGTGGCACCACGGAACTTAAAAGCCCCGGTACGTTGCAAATTCTCGCATTTGAAAAATAATTCGCAGCCCAATTGCTGATTTAACGCAGGGTTTGTCAGTACAGGGGTCTTGACGGTATAGCTATTAATTCTTTGCTGCGCTTGTACGACATCGGCATGGCAGGGGAGCGATAACTTCGGCATAATACGAGCCCTTAACGAATAAAACGACACAGTGATAAGCATACACTGTCTGGAGCCGGAACGTGAGTCAACTCGATACCTTTCAGCGCATACGCGAACTGCCGCGTGAACAGCAAATTGTTATGGCGTTATACCTCTGTGAACGTATGGTTCCAAACTATGACTTTTTTCATCAGCTAACGGGCTTTGGCGACAGTAAACCTTTGCATGGCACGCTAAATGCTTGCTGGGACTGGGTCGCGAACCCGAAGAAAACGAAGGTTAACTTTGCCCGCTGGCAGGAAAAAGTCGACGAGCAAACGCCCAGTGAATACGGGCACGATATGCTGGGTGTCTACCCGGCAATGGATGCCTGCACGGCGTTGAGTACGTTGTTGCAGGGGCTGCTGGACGATAACGGATCTAACTTTCTGGATGTGGCAAAAATATCACAAGCCAGTGTGGCGAAATTTATTGAATTAAATGACGCCGAAGAAGTGGGTACCGAGCAGTTAAAAGAACACGTTCAGAACCATGAATTAATGGAATATGAAGTTGCGATTCAGCAGGCTATGATCAACTTTCTTGAACAACAGCCTGCGGTAAACAGAGCTTTGGTAAGCCAGTTAAAAATGATGCTTAACGACGAGGGGGTGTCGAACCTTGGTCTGGCTTTGGACGCTGAAGAATAGACAGCCAGGCGAAAATGCCAAAGGCCAGGATTTGCCAGCTGTCGCCTTTGCGCCAGGGAAAGACCTCTTTCATGGTGGCAACAAAAATACCAAGCAGCAGCAAGTGAGTAATAACCATAATGGCTAATAATAAGCTCAGCAAACCAATGGACTGAGTGCTGAGCTCGCCGTTTGCTCCTGCAAGCAGAGCAAAAAGACCCAGCCAAATAACGGCAAAAACCACTTTGCCAGCAATAATAATAACTTTCATTCTATGTCCTTAGTCAGTAAGCGAAAGCAAACTTGTCCGTGAGTTTTCTCTTTGGTCACACGCCAGTTTGCCGGTAATTTCAATGGCCACTCTTTTTCTGTTTCCAGATACACCTGATTGTCGGCTGCCAGCCAGTTGCTTTCATCCAGTAGTTTTAATGTTTTATCAGCCAGCCCTTTGCGAAACGGCGGGTCGATAAAAACCATGTCGTAGGCTTCAGCGGATTGAATTTGCAGCCAGTCGAGTGCGTTATGAGTAATGACATCAATGTTTTCGCTGCTTAACAAGCTGACATTATTCTGTAACTGCTGGCTGACGGATTTTACCGCTTCTATCAGAGTCACCTGAGCCGCTCCGCGCGACGCAGCCTCGAAACCTAAGCTGCCACTGCCGGCAAATAAGTCCAGCACCCGGGCGTCGGTAATGTCCCACTGCAGCCAGTTAAACAGAGTTTCGCGCACGCGGTCCGTGGTGGGGCGTAAACCCGGGCTGTCGGCTACGGGTAAGCGACGACCGCGCCATTGTCCGCCAATAATCCGATAGTCGCCGCTGGCGCTTGTCTGGCGTTTTTGTCTCACTCTTTGGCTTCCTTTATTCAGACCGTCGTCAGTTTGTTAACAGCATGGTAAACTAAAGCCTATAGTTTAACGATTCCTGCGTGTCAGTTCCAAGGAAACCAATATGTCGATGTTTTCGCTGTTTAAGAAAAAGCGTAATAAGAAAGCACCCGAGGCCGAAGAGAAAAAAGAAGATGCAGTAGTAGAAGAACAGGAGCAGCCAGAGCCTGAATCAGAATCTGAGCCTGAACCTAAGCCTAAGCCTCAGGACGAGCCGAAACCAGAAAGAACCGAGACACGCGAAGAATTGCCCAGTGCAGTTGACGACTGTGCGCAAGTTACTGCTGAATCGCATGCGGCAAAAACTGCTCCGGAAGCGAAAGAAGCAGCTCAACCTGAAGTGGTTAACGAGCCTGAACCCACAGTTGAACCAGAGCCAGAATCAGAAACTAAATCCGAAGCTAAGCCAGAAGCTAAACCTGAACATAAGCCAGAACCAACCGAAGTCGCACCAAAAGAGAAGGGTGAGAAGAAAGGTTTCTGGGCACGTCTGACCCAAGGTTTACGCAGAACTTCCGGTTCTATCGGTTCAGGTCTTATTGGCGTATTCCGCGGTAAGAAAATTGATGACGATCTGTTTGAAGAGCTTGAAACTCAGTTACTCATGGCGGATCTGGGCGTCGCGACCACCACCAAAATTATTGATAACCTGACAAAGCAGGCCGACCGCAAGCAGTTAAAAGACGCCGAAGCTTTGTATGAGTTGTTACAAGAGCAATTAGCTGAGATTTTAAAGCCAGTCGATAAACGCCTGGAAATACCGGAATCTGATTCTCCTTATGTGATTCTAATGACTGGCGTAAACGGTGTGGGCAAAACCACCACTATTGGTAAGCTGGCTAAACAATTTAAAGCTGAAGGTAAGTCGGTCATGCTGGCCGCCGGTGATACTTTCCGTGCGGCAGCGGTAGAACAGCTGCAGGTTTGGGGCGAGCGTAACGACATTCCGGTTATTGCTCAGCATACCGGAGCCGACAGTGCCTCGGTTCTTTATGACGCGCTGCAGGCCGCTAAAGCACGCGACGTTGATGTACTTATTGCTGACACCGCCGGACGCTTGCAAAATAAAGCCAACTTAATGGAAGAGCTGAAGAAGCTGGTTCGGGTAATGAAAAAGCTGGACCCGGAAGCGCCGCACGAAGTGATGCTGACGCTTGACGCTGGTACCGGACAGAATGCTATTAGTCAGGCAAAACTCTTTACCGAGGCTGTGGGCGTTTCGGGTATTGTGATGACTAAGCTCGACGGCACCGCAAAAGGCGGGGTGATTTTCGCGGTCGCAGACCAGTTCGCTATTCCTATTCGCTATATTGGTGTGGGCGAAAGCTTAGAAGATTTACGGCCTTTTGTGGCAAAAGACTTTATCGCGGCGCTATTTGACCGTAACGTAGATGAATCAGAACAGACAACAGCGAGTTAATCATGATCCGCTTTGAGCAAGTCAGTAAAACCTATCGTGGAGGCCATCAGGCGCTAAGCCATGTCGACTTCCACGTAGAGCCCGGTGAAATGGCTTTTTTAACGGGTCATTCCGGCGCGGGTAAAAGTACCTTGCTCAAACTCATCAGTTTAATGGAAAGACCAACCGCAGGCCGGGTGCTGATTAATGGACACGATTTGCGAAAAATTAAGCCCTCGCAAGTGCCTTATGTGCGTCGCGATATCGGCATGATTTTTCAGGATCACCGCTTGTTGATGGATAAAACCGTGTTCGATAATGTGGCTCTGCCGCTGATTATTGAAGGCTACAGTGTTCAGGAAGCGCGCAAACGTGTTGTGGCTGCGCTGGAGAAAGTGGGTATAGCCGACAAAGTAAAACACTATCCGAAAATGCTGTCCGGTGGTGAGCAGCAACGAGTGGGTATTGCCCGCGCTATTGTTACCAAACCGCCTTTGCTATTGGCTGATGAGCCCACCGGTAACCTCGATCCTAAGTTGTCGATGGAAATTATCCGGCTGTTTGAAGAATTTAATAAAGTGGGTGTTGCTGTCCTCATTGCAACCCACGATTTAGGTCTCATTGCGCGCTTACGCTACCGCACGCTAACCTTAAAAGACGGGCGTATGATTAACGATGGGCTGGAGGACAGTGAACTATGAGTTTATTGTTCCGCAACCGCAGCATTGAAAAAGGTGCCAGTAATCGCGGGCGCTTACCCTGGTGGCGTCGACTCATTATGGTTCCTGTGCATCATGCCCAGCAGGCCATTGCGAGTTTAGGCGAATTGTGGCGTAACCCTTTTGCTTCTTTTATGACCATGGCGGTACTGGGGCTGAGCCTGACGCTACCATCATCGCTTTACGTGTTAGTCAAAAATACCACCAGTATTGCCGATAACTGGCAGGAAGCCTCTGAAGTTACCTTGTTTTTAAGGAAAGATCTGCAGCAATCTGAAGTCGACACATTAAAAACGCAAACGGAACTCTCTGAAGGTGTTGAGTCAGTGCGCCTTATTCCCAAAGAACAGGGGTTGGAAGAGTTTAAGAAAGAGTCAGGCTTTGGTGAAACACTGGATTACCTGTCATCAAACCCGCTGCCGGACGTGTTGGTGGTTATTCCGGCTGAGTCGCATCGCTCACCGCAGCGAGCCGAGGAATTGCTCAACCGGCTGGAAAAACAGCGCGAAGTCGCTTACGCGAAAATGGACCTGGAATGGCTTAACCGACTACAGGGAATTCTCAATTTAATTGAAGATATTCTTGGAGCGCTGGCTGTGGTGCTGTGTTTGTCGGTGGTGCTTATTGTAGGGAACACGATTCGGTTAAATATACTGTCCAAACGTGACGAAATTATGGTGATGAAACTGGTCGGCGCGACTAACGCTTTTATTCAGCGTCCTTTTTTATACACCGGAGTCTGGTACGGAATTATTGGCGGACTGGTTGCCTGGTTGGCAACCGCGTTACTGATCTGGTGGGTCGAGAGTGCCGTAGTAGATTTAACTGAACTTTACGAAACGCCTTTCCAATTAAATGGTCTGACGTTAGGCGAGCTGTTGATTATATGGTTGGTCGCTGTGGGATTAGGTTTAGCAGGTTCTTACTTAGCTGTAAGACGTCATATACAAAGCATAGAACCTGAATAAAATGGGGTTGCGAAAGCCATAGGCTTAGTTATACTGAATTACCTGATCTGCAATGATCATAATGGAACTTTTAGACTCAAAAAGGGTCTTAAAAACTGACTGAAAAAGCAGTAATTAAGTCGGTATTTTAAGTAGAGGTTGTTAAATGAGCACTGAATTAAACACTATGGCATTATCGGTTCCCCAAGGGGCAGGACTCGACGGCTATATTCAGTCAGTCAACCGTATTCCTATGCTCACCGCCGAAAAAGAAAAGGCGTTGGCAACAAGATTATACGAGAACAGTGACCTTGATGCAGCGAAAGAACTCATCATGTCGCATCTCCGTTTTGTGGTACACGTAGCTCGTAGTTATTCGGGTTATGGTCTGCCGCAAGCCGATTTAATTCAGGAAGGCAATATTGGTCTAATGAAGGCCGTGAAACGCTTTGACCCATCAGTTGGTGTGCGTCTGGTGTCTTTTGCTGTTCACTGGATAAAAGCAGAAATTCATGAATACGTGCTGCGTAACTGGCGCGTTGTTAAAGTGGCAACCACTAAAGCACAGCGTAAGTTGTTCTTTAACCTGCGTAAAATGAAAAAGCGTTTAGGTTGGTTTAGCCAGAAAGAAGTTGAAACGGTAGCTAATGAGTTGGGTGTCAGTACTAAAGAAGTGCTGGAAATGGAAACTCGCATGAGCGCCCACGATCAAGCGTTTGAACTGAGTTCAGACGACGATGACTCGAAAGAGGGCAGTGCCTATTCTCCGGCGATGTATTTGGAAGACAAGCGTTCCGACTTAGCCGCAGAAATTGAAGCCGAAGACTACGAAAGCCATACACAGCAGAAGTTGCTGGGTGCAATGAGTCATTTAGACGAACGCAGTCAGGATATCGTCCAGTCTCGCTGGTTATCGGAAGACAAAACTACGCTGCATGACTTGGCAGCAAAATACGAAGTCTCGGCAGAGCGTGTTCGCCAACTTGAACAAAACGCGATGAAGAAACTTCGTCTCGCAATGAGCTAAATGAAGTGCCGCATTGGTTGCGGTGCTTGCTGCATAGCCCCCTCAATTAGTTCTCCCATCCCCGGTATGCCTAAGGGCAAACCGGCGGGTGTGCGTTGTGTTCAACTCGATGATGATAATTTGTGTCGTTTATTCGGGAAGCCAGAGCGGCCGAAAGTGTGTGGCGAGTTTTCTGCCGATGACTATGTTTGTGGTGAAACTCGCGAAGAGGCGCTTATTTTGCTGACGTCACTGGAAGAAGATACCCATTGCGGTTAGCCACAGTGGTTAACTCAGATACGAATACCAACTCAATACCCTGCTCTTGTAATTGTGGTAGTTGCTTTTGCAGAAAGCTCAGGGTTTCCGGATACGGATGGCCAATGCCTATGGCTTGTCCCTGACGTTTGGCTATACTCAACAGTTGCTTAAATTGCTGCCGTAAATAGGGCTCATCAACCTGGTTATCAAGAAACACATGCCGATGTGATGTTCGTACGCCAAATTCTCCCGCCATTTGTTCTGCAACGCTGAACTCAGATGTCCGGCTATCAATAAAAAAGAGTTTGCGTGCCGCCAGTGTCTCCATCACCGCCTGCATGGGCACTTGTAGCTGGGTCAGTTTACTCCCCATATGGTTATTGACGCCAGTAACATAAGGTATCGAGTCCAGGGCATTGACCAGTTGCAGTTTTATCTGCGCATTGTTCATATCCGCCGTAACCACTCCGGGACCCGGGCGGTTATTTTCAACGGCTTCCATTGGCATATGCAGTAATATCTGTTTTTTCTGATGATGAGCACGTAAAGCAAAAGCGCGGGCATAAGGGGTATAGGGCAGCACCGCGAAACTGATATTGCCGGGTAACAGGGCTGCTTTTAAATCGTTTCTATTATTGCCTATATCATCGATAACAATGGCAATTTTAGAGGCGTAGACTGGAGCCGCCAGACACAGCAATAACCCCAAAGCTAGCACAAACCTTAACATTAGCGTATCCAGTTACTTGGGTTTTGTGGAAGCCCCTGGTGGCGAATTTCAAAGTAGAGTGCCGCGCTATTGCGTGAGCCAGACTGACCCATCAGTGCAATTTCTTCGTCTTTACGCACTTTATCACCAACCACTTTTGTTAATGTCTGGTTGTGACCATACAAGCTCATATAACTTTCACCGTGGTCAATAACGATGACTAAACCAAAGCCTCGCAGCCAGTCTGCATATACCACACGCCCATTGGCAATAGAACGAACGGATTGTCCGTTTTGTCCTTCAATGAGTACGCCCTTCCAGTTAACAGGGCCTTCCCGGCGTTGCCCGAATACACGTTTCACGTCTCCGTCACTTGGCCAGCGAAGTTGGTTTTTGACTGCCTGCAGGCCTACCAGACGAACATCTTTTTGCTGAGCCAGCGCGGTTTCAATGGCACTTAATACCTGCTCTAATTGCTCCCGGCTTTGTTCCAGCTGATTCACCCGTGACCGGTCTTTACGTTGCTGTTGTTGCAGCTCTGCTAACTTCTCTTCTTGTCGGTGTTGTTGCTGTTCCAGCTGTGCGCGTTGCTTTTGCTGTTCTTCCTGTAAGCTGGCTAATTGGCTTTGTTGCTGCTTAAGCTGTTCTGTCAGCGTGGCAATTTCTTTCTGAGTGCGCCGAATAACCTCAATTTCATCAACTCTGGCGGCATTCATGTATTGGTAATAGCTCAGCATTCTTTCAAATTGGCCGGGGTCTTGTTGATTTAACAGCATTTTCAGAAAGTCGTGATTACCGTTCATATAAGCGGAAACCAGTTGATCTTCCAGTTGTGTCATCTGCTGCTTTTGTTTTTGCTTAAGCTCTTCGCGGCGTTGTTCTGAGTCAGCTATTGCTGTATTAATTTCTTTAAATTCGATTTCGGTCTGACGTAAAGAACCGGCTATTTCGGAGGTTCTTATTTCCAGATCACGCAGTTGTCGTTCTGTTGAGTTTAGTGCGCTGCTTCGCTCTTCTATAGCCTGCAAACGCTTAGACAGTTCCTCTTTAACAGCTGCAATTTCGGCTTGAGTTGAGGCTTTATCATCTTCGCTATAGTCCTGCGCTAAACTGGGGCTGATAAAAACCAGCCCCAGCGCCACTACCCAAAACAGCCTTATTGGCATAAGTTAATCCTGTTCTAAAGTCATTAGCGAAGTACCGGTCATTTCGTCCGGCTGCTCCATGCCAATTAAGTGCAATATGGTTGGGGCAACGTCAGATAAACGTCCGTTTTTTGCTTTAGCCGGCCGGCCCACATAAATGAAAGGTACAAGCTCGTTAGTATGAGCTGTATGTGCCTGCCCGGTCGTGGCATCGCTCATTTGCTCTGCGTTGCCATGATCCGCCGTTATCAGACATTCACCACCAACGGCCTCTAATGCCGAAACCACTCGGCCAACACTGTGGTCAACGGCTTCACAAGCTTTAACGGCGGCATCAAAGTTACCAGTATGTCCAACCATGTCACCGTTCGGGTAGTTGCAGATGACTACGTCAAAGGCTTGAGACTCAATGGCTGCAACTAACTCATCGGTAAGTTGTTCTGAGCTCATTTCTGGCTGTAAATCGTAGGTTTTAACTTTAGGGGAAGGAATAAGGACACGCTTCTCGCCTTCAAATTCCTGCTCGCGTCCGCCACTGAAAAAGAAAGTAACGTGTGCGTATTTTTCTGTCTCGGAAATACGCAGTTGAGTTTTATCATGCTTAGCCAGCCATTCACCCAGAACATTATTCAAAGGCTCGGGTGGGAAGGCGCTGGGTGCTTCTAAGGTATCGGCATATTGGGTTAGCATAACGAATTCACTGATGTCAGCGTGCGGGCCGCGATCAAAGCCGTCAAAGTCATTATCGACGAAGGCCTGGGTCATTTCACGGGCGCGGTCAGCACGGAAGTTCATAAAGAATACGGAGTCACCATTAGCAATTGGCGCAGGCTGGCCAATAACTACCGGCGTGACAAATTCGTCAGTCTCACCTCGTTCATAGGCATCTTCTACAGCATCGGTCGCATTAGCCGAAGTAACGCCCGAATGACCGTGATAAACGGCTTTGTAAGACTGTTCAATGCGCTCCCAACGTTTGTCCCTGTCCATGGCGTAGAAGCGACCACTTAAGGTGGCGAAACGACCTTTGCCCAGACGTGCAAATAAAGCTTCAAAACGTTCAATGGAAGGCAGTGCCGACTTTGGCGGTGTATCCCGCCCATCTAAGAAAGCATGTAGGTAAACGTCTTCTGCACCTTCTTCCACGGCCATTTCAATCATGGCAATAAGGTGGTCTTCATGGCTGTGAACACCGCCGGCAGAGAGTAACCCCATAATATGAACTGCGCCCTTAGCTGCTTTGGTTTTTTTCAGGGCGTCGCAAAGTACAGAGTTGCCGTAAAAACTGCGATCAGAAATGGCTTTGCTAATGCGGGTGAAGTCCTGATAAACGATGCGACCGGCACCTAAATTAACGTGACCCACTTCGGAATTACCCATCTGGCCATCCGGTAAACCGACTGCTCCGCCGGAGCCATCGACCAAACAATGCGGGTACTTTTCCCATAAACGATCCATAACCGGAGTATTCGCTTTGGCTATTGCATTATCGGGTGCATCTTCACGGTAACCCCAGCCGTCCAGAATCAACAATACCAAAGGTTTTATCGTAGGAGTCATAATGGGCCTCATTGCTCGGTGTTTTCACAGATGAAATTAGCCAACATTCTACTCGATTTCCAGAGCTTACGCATCCACCCAAGATTTTTCTGGAAACTGCGATTTGTACAGGTATACTCTTGACCCGCAACTCTTTTCTGTTACCGACGAATACTGGTAGGTCTTATGCAAGAAATTATGGAATTTGTCAAAAGCAACCCGATGATGAGTGGTATCTGGGTCGTGCTGCTAGTCGCACTGATTGTGACCTCGATTCGCTCGGCTATGTCACCGACAAAAAACTTAGAACCGCAAGAGGCCACGGTATGGGTAAACCGCGGTGATGGCGTTTTTGTTGATATTCGTAGTCCGGATGAATTTAAGAAAGGACACATTCACGGATCGGTGTCATTACCGATGGAAAAAATTAAACAAAAAGAACTTTCCTCTATTGAAAAGTTCAAAGAAGCCCCCATTGTGATAGTCTGTGCAACAGGAATGACGGCAAAATCGGCAGTTAGCCAGCTAACGGCTGAAGGCTTTACTCAAGTTGCTGTGCTGCAAGGTGGTATGAACACATGGCGCAGCGCCAAATTGCCGGTTTCGCAGAAAAAATAATAAAATTCGTCTAATACTTAAAAAAGAATAGGAAGTAAAATCATGGCTGAAGAACAGCAAGCAAACGGCGCAGCAGCTGAAAACCAACAGCAGCAAGTACAATTCGCTATTCAGCGTATCTACGCTAAAGACATCTCTTTCGAAACTCCAAGCTCTCCGGCTATTTTCCGTAAAGAATGGAAGCCTGACCTTAAATTAGACCTGAACGTTAAACACGAAAAAATTGAAGACGGTGTTTACGAAGTGGTACTGACTCTGACGGCAACCAACAAAGTTGAAGACGACGTTGCTTTCCTTTGTGAAGTACATCAGGCTGGTATTTTCACTATTGGTGAAGAGGTTCAGGAAGGCCAGTTGGCGCACATGCTGGGTTCATTCTGCCCGAACATTTTGTTCCCTTACGCTCGTGAGTGCGTTTCAAACCTTGTTAACCGTGCGACTTTCCCACAGTTGAACCTGGCTCCTGTTAACTTTGATGCGATTTTCCAGCGTCATATGCAGCAGCAAGCTGAACAGGCTCAGGGTCAGCAAACTGCAGACGCGTAAGCAGATACAATAATGCAGACACCTCAGGTGACAGTATTAGGGGCGGGCTCTTACGGGACCGCCCTTGCTATTTGTTTTGCCCGCAAAGGTATTCCTACTACCTTGTGGGGGCGGGATGCCGATAAAGTTGCCGTTATGCAGACGGCTCATGAAAACGAAGAGTATCTGCCTGCGTGCCCGTTTCCGGAATCATTAAAGGTTACTGCCGACTTAGGCGAAGCCCTTAAAGACGTGAAAAACGTGGTGGTCGTAGTTCCCAGCCACTCGTTCTCGTCTATGCTGAAGCAGGCAAAACCTTTGTTAGCGGAACATGCCCGCGTTGCCTGGGCAACCAAAGGGTTAGAGCCGGACAGTGGGCGTCTTTTGTACGAAGTCGCAGAAGAAACTCTGGGCGACGAGCATCCGTTAGCGGTGTTATCCGGCCCCACTTTTGCTATTGAAATGGCTAAAGGCTTACCTACTGCCATTTCTATGTCGTCAACTGATCAGGCCTTTGTCGAAGAGCTTTCCGGGCTTCTGCATTGTGACCGCTCTTTCCGGGTTTACACCAACAACGACTTTATTGGCGTGCAACTGGGTGGCGTGGTTAAAAATGTCATAGCCATTGGTGCTGGTATGGCCGACGGTATTGGCTTTGGTGCTAACGCCCGCACGGCGCTTATTACCCGCGGGTTGGCTGAACTCACCCGGTTAGGTCTGAAGTTAGGCGCAAAAAGCGAAACCTTTACTGGTATGGCCGGTTTGGGCGATTTAATTCTTACCTGTACCGACAATCAGTCGCGTAATCGCCGTTTTGGCATGGCTTTAGGTCAGGGCAAAGGAGTTGAAGAAGCGCTGAAGAGTATCGGGCAATCGGTTGAAGGCTACCGTAATACCCGTGAAGTGGTTGCTTTAGCAGCGCGCAACGAAGTGGAAATGCCCATCTGTGAGCAGATATATGCGGTCCTTTATGAAGGTAAAGAACCGCAACAGGCCGCTATTGATTTATTAAGCCGTGAGCGTAAAACGGAGTGATCTGTTTACAGTGACCTGTTTTACGCCTTTATTTACGCACGTACCTACGAACTAACCAGCTGTTGTTCCATTACCTGCCACTGAGCCGAGAAATGCTCGGTCGGTAAACGCTTAAAGTTAGAGCGTACAAACTGGCTGATTTTGCCATCGGCATAGCTTAGCAATAAGTTCGCTAATACCGCTTCGTCCACAATAAAGCGCTGCTGTTCGCGCATCGCTTTCTCGCGCAGTATTTGCTTAATTGAACTCTCTATACGGTTGAACAAGTCTTCCATACGGCCCCGTAAGCGATCATGCTCACCCATTAATGCATCACCTGTCATAACACGGGTAATACCGGGGTTACGCTCGGCAAACGTCAGCAACAGTTGCAATATTGCGTGACAGCGGGAGAGGGTGTTTTTCTCCTCGTCCATAATCATATTAATACGGGTTAGCAGGGTGTCTTCAACAAACTCGATAAGCCCTTCAAACATCCGCGCTTTCGACGGAAAGTGACGATATAAAGCCGCCTCTGAAACGCCTAAATTAGCCGCCAGTTTTGCTGTAGTAATGCGCTGACCCGGGCTGGTTTCCAGCATTGCCGCTAAAGCCTGTAAAATTTCTTCACGACGGTTACGTTTTTGTTCTGCCATGACAGTAACTTTCCTTATTTGAGAGGCCAGAATGATTAGTTGCTGTAACTACGAACGACCAGAATGACCAAAACCACCTTCACCACGATCCGTCTCGTGGAACTCTTCAACAATCGACATTTGCGCCTGCACAACCGGCAAAATCACTAGTTGCGCGATACGGTCGCCGGGCTCAATGGTGTAAGCCTGGTTACTGCGGTTCCAGCAGGACACTTTAAGCTCGCCCTGATAGTCCGAGTCGATAAGACCGACCAGGTTACCCAGCACCAGACCGTGCTTATGGCCCAGCCCTGAACGCGGTAAAATAGTGGCCGCATAATTCGGGTCGCCAATGTACATGGCAATACCGGTGCCTATTAACTGAGTTTGTCCTGGCTCAATGGTTAACGGCTGATCCAGGCAGGCGCGCAGATCCATTCCGGCAGAGCCCTGTGTGGCGTATTCAGGAAGCGGAATAGACTGGCCAATGCGGTCATCTAAAATTTTTACTTCGACTTGCGTCATGGAGTTCTCACTTTCTTATTAATTAGCCCTGAATTAAGGAGCTGTAGTATTAAAATAACGTTTGGCTATCGCGTCGATAATTGCAATAGCCATATCATGCTTGCTCATTGTTGGAAGTGACTGCTCACTGTCCTTACTCAAAATAATGGCGTTATTGCTGTCGCTGTTAAAACCCAGCCCAACCTGACTGACGTCGTTAGCGACAATCATTTGCAGTTGTTTTCGTTCCAGTTTACGTAGCGCGTTGGCTTTTAGGTTTTCAGTTTCGGCCGCAAACCCAACGGTAAAAGGTGGTTTTTCAGAGCTGGCTACCTGCTGCAGAATGTCCGGGTTTTGCACCAGTTTGAGTTGCGGTGGCTGGTTGTTTTGTTCTTTTTTAATTTTCTGCGAGGCAACCTCAGCAACTCTATAGTCCGACACGGCAGCACAGCCAATAAACACATCGCAGTTTGGCAGTTGCTGTTGTACCGCGTTTAGCATTTGTTCGGTAGTCTCCACATCAACGCGTTGAACACCAGCGGGCGTGGGCAGTTGCGTTGGCCCCGATACTAAAATGACTTTAGCCCCTGCATGTGCAGCAGCTTCAGCCAGGGCATACCCCATCTTACCGGAACTGTGGTTACTGATGTAGCGCACGGGGTCGATGGCTTCACGGGTCGGGCCTGCGGTAATCACAAAGGTTTTACCCTGCCAATCTTGCTTGGCTTCAGGGGCTTTTTTTATTAACGCCTGCACAATCTCTGTAGGGTCACTCATGCGGCCGTAACCGACATCGCCACAGGCCTGTTCGCCACTTTCCGGGCCTATCATTTGCACGCCACGGCTCAGTAGCGTTTCAATGTTTTCCTGCACCGCAGTAGCCGCCCACATTTGCTGATTCATTGCCGGAGCAATAGCTAGCGGTGCTTTACTGGCTAAAACCAGGGTACTCAACAGGTCATCGGCAAAGCCGTGAGCAATACGGGCAATAGTGTTAGCCGTTGCCGGAGCAATAAGAATAAGATCCGCCCAGCGAGCCAGTTCAATATGGCCCATAGCGGCTTCTGCTGTGGGATCCAGCAGGTCGTCGCTGACCGTAAAGCCGGACACAGCTTGTAAGCTAAGTGGGGTTACGAAGGCTTTAGCACCGGCAGTCAGCACCACACGAACTTCTGCGCCCTGCTCACGCAAACGGCGCACCAGGTCAGGCGCCTTATAGGCGGCAATGCCACCGGTAATACCTAAAAGTATGTGTTTGTTCTGCAGCTGTGCCATGCGAACCCCTTAGTGTTAAGTCGTGTAAAGATAACATGAGACCCCGTAACTGGGTAGATGGTCGTTATACTTCTCTCTTAAGAATTAAGGTAAGAATTAAGGAGAAAAGAATGAGCGTCAAGGAATGGCCCGTTTCGGAACGACCGAGAGAAAAACTGCAGACCCAGGGGGCAGAATACCTGAGTGACGCAGAATTATTAGCTATTTTACTTGGTAGCGGCAGTGGCGGGCAGGACGTTGTCAGTTTTGCGCGTCGTTTACTAAGTGACTTTGGCGGTGTAGGCGCCTTGCTAACAGCTACACCTGAGCAGCTATTGGCTTGCAACGGCATAGGCCCGGCCCGTGTGAATCAGTTGCGGGTTGTGCTGGAATTGTCACGACGCTACCTGAAATGGCAGCTGGAGTGTAAGTTCTATTGCTAACTGATAGTATCTAATCAATTTCCATTAATAAATAAAAGCACAATGAATTTCTACTCCTCAAAAGTCAGAAAGATTGGTGTTACCACACGAAGCGTATCTGGGGTTGTTCCGGATATCGGCTCTTTTGAGTCTTCATTGGAGAGAGATTTTATGGAGTTGACCCGCTTTGATTCAAATATCGAAGAAATAATTCCGCAGCCAATGACCATAGGTTATTTCGATACACAAGGCGGTTCTCGGCACTACACTCCTGATGGTCTTTTAACGTATAAACTGGAGTTAAACACTCCTCCTATTCTCTATGAAATAAAGTACCGATCTGACTTCAAAGACCAATGGAGAAACTTGATTCCTAAGCTTCGCGCAGCAAAACAGTTTGCTAAAAGTCGGGGCTGGATGTTTAAGGTGTTTACAGAAAAGGAAATAAGAACAACTTATTTAGATAATGTGAAGTTCCTTTGGTCATTCAAGCAGCGAGAAACTGATGAAGAAATGACGTCTTACATCCTTTCGGTTATGAGTGACCTTCAAGAAGCAGATCCGGCATTACTGCTCGCTGCTCTATTCAATTCTAAAAAGAACCAGGCAGCTGTCATTCCACTACTATGGAATTTAATTGCGAACTTACGTATTGGTTGCGATTTAAATGAACCGTTAACAATGCATAGTAAAATTTGGACAAGAGAAGACTTATGAACTCAGTAATCCCAGGAAAAGTCGCCTATTGGAATGATCAATCTGTTCTTGTATTGGAGCTAAAAGGATTCTCTAAAGCAATCGTTCGGTTCATTGAAACTGGCTCTACGGATATTGTTCCAGTTCGTGATTTAGCATTAAATCCAGCTGAAGCAGCTAAAAACCATCAAAGCAAACACCTAGTCGCCGAAGATAAGGAGTGGGAATTGGCATTGGAGCGCTTCGAGGTAATAAAACCTTTACTGGAGAACTCTGGCAGAACCGAGAATGACGTTAAGGAAGTTGCTAGAAAAGAAGCAAAAGGAACAACTACAATTTATCGGTGGTTAAAACGCTTTGAAGAAACCGGCTTGGTCTCTTCTCTGTTGAGACAAGCTCGAACTGATAAGGGCGATCATAAATTAGTTGATGAGGTTGAAGAACTAATACAGGCTCAGATTGAGAAAGAATATCTGAGAAAAGAACGACCCTCAGTACTGAAGCTCTACAGAATAATAAAAGCTGAATGTATAAAAGCTGACCTCCCAGTCCCACACAAAAATACGGTATACGCTCGAGTGCGTAGAATCGACGATAAAGAATCTATTAGAAGGCGTATAAGCCCAAAGGCTGCAAAGCAACAGTTTCAGCCTATAACTGGCCGATTCCCGGGTGGGAATTACCCAAATTCCGTCGTCCAAATTGACCATACAAAAGTTGACTTAATCATTGTGGATGAGGCGCACCGTCTGCCAGTCGGGCGGCCTTACCTTACTATCGCCATTGATGTGGCGACCAAAATGATATCAGGATTCAAAATAACATTAGATCCTCCGAGTGCATCGACTGTCGGACTGTGTGTTGCTCATGCAATCATGTCCAAAGACAACTGGCTCGCTAAGAGAGACATAGATGCTGAGTGGCCCATATATGGAAAAATGGAAAAAATACATGTTGATAACGGGAAGGACTTTCGTAGCAATATGCTTAAAAGAGCCTGTCAGCAACACGGCATCATTCTAGAGTTCCGCCCGAAAGGGCAGCCTAATTACGGCCCTCATGTAGAAAGAGCATTCAGAACTTTCATGCAGGAAGTACAAACGATACCGGGAACTACTTTTTCATCTGTGAAAGATAAGCTCGATTATGACTCGGAAGGTAATGCATGTATGACATTGGCGGAGCTTGAGCTTTGGTTTACCAATTTCATTGTATATTACTATCATCATAAGTCACACAAAGGCATTAATAAAATGGCGCCGATCAAACTTTATACGGAAGCTGTTTTTGGTGATAAATATAAACCAGGTATTGGACTGCCTGCTCCTGTCGAAGATGAGGAGACCCTTCGTTTGGACTTTACGCCTTATGTAGAGCGTACTGTACAGAGACAAGGCGTTATCATAGACAATATCCACTATTATTCAGATGTCCTGAGAAAATGGATCGGTGCAAAGGAAGTCAACGACCGAACGAAGAAACGTAAATTCATATTTGCACGAGATCCCAGGGATATAAGCGTTATTCACTTCTTTGATCCTGATACTCACCGGTATGTGCCGATCCCATACCTTAATTCTTCTCGTCCAACGGTAAGTTTATGGGAATTAAAAGCTGTCGCCAAATCCTTAAAAGACGATGAGCAGCCGTTTATTGATGAAGATGCAATTTTTAAGGGTATCCAGCGAATGCGTGAAATTGAAGCTGAAGCAGTAGAAAGAACGCGGTTGGCTAAGCAACAGCGCGCGACAGAAAAACGAAAACGAAGAATGGCCGAAAGACGAAATAATTGGACGATAGAGGATAACAAGCCAGATAAACATGATGAGCCGAAGATACTTGGACCGAATGTTGATGACGCTGAAGACTTCGATGAGACCGATTTTGATGATATCCAACCGTTTTCTGATGTTGAACTGAATTAAGGGCTAAATATGAATTCATACCCTCACTTACATAAAAACTGCATTGAAAAGTTAGAGTGGGATGTAGAAGCTCGAGTTAAAGATATAAAACAACCTAGGTGGATTGGCTATCCTCGAGCTCATGAAGTTCTTCATCGGTTTGACGATATTTTAGTGCATCCGCGGGTATCTCGGATGCCAAACCTCATGCTTATAGGTAGAACGAATAATGGAAAAACAGAGTTGCTGAGAAAGTTTTGCCAACAACACCTTCCAGACCCCAATAGCTCAGGAGATAGCTTTATCGTTCCAGTGATGTATATGCAAGCTCCTCCTTCTCCTAACGAGTCCGATTTATATGTGCAAATACTTAATAACCTCTATGAGCGGGTCCCTGCTTCTTCTATATCGGCCAAAAGAAGTCGGGTAATTGATGTTTTGAGGAAAATTGAGCTTAAGGTGTTGTGCATTGATGAGCTGCATAACTCGCTAGCAGGCTCCTCCGTGAAGCAACAGAATTTTTTGAATACCCTGAAGTATTTAGGTAATGAATTAAAAATTTCATTTATTGCTTCTGGAACCGAAGATTTATTGAGAGCTACCAGTATTGATAACCAAATTCAAAATCGATTTGAACCAATTCTGTTAAAAAAATGGACGTTAACTAAAGAGTTTCGCCAGCTACTACGCACTTTTGAATCTATATTACCTTTAAAGCGGCCCTCCAAATTGCATAGTGGGTTATTGAGTAAAAAAATACTTGCTCTTTCTGAGGGAACAATCGGAGAGCTATCAACCCTACTGAATAAGGCGACAGTCTGCGCCATTCGAAGTGGCTCAGAGTGCATAGATACCGAGGTGCTTGCAAATTGCGGCTATATCCCACCAAGCGAGCGAATCAGAGATTCGGCTCTCGGTATCTAATGATTCTCCCAATTCATCCTAGGCCTCAGAATAGTGAACTATTGTCGTCGTGGATAACGCGACTGGCGATAGAAAACGGCTTTTACTCGCATTCCTTTTTCAAAAGTATCATTGGCTTAAAAGAAGATATCGTTAGGACAGATGTCGATCGGAGTAATTCCACCGAACTTATTGGAAAATTATCGCAGGTTAGTGGAATAAGTGCCGATGAACTATCAAAGCTGTGTATGAGCTCATTGCAGGGTGAAGTTTTTTCACATGACAGCCTGGGTACTTGCGTTCGCTGGGTTTTACCTCTTGGTTTTTATCACAGAATAAAAAGAAGAAGAGGGATAGTCTATTGTCCACTTTGTTTGAAAGAAGATGAGGTAAGGCACTTTCGAAAAAGCTGGCGATTGGCTTTTATGAATCTATGCGAAAAACATGGGTGTGTCTTATGGGATCACTGCTATCACTGTAAAGCTAACGTTGATTATCAAAGAGTGGGGATAGGTAGTAAGTCTTATGATACCCCCAATAAAGACTTAGGACTTTGCTTTAACTGCCATAAGCCGCTCTGGGATGCCCCTACAAAAAGGCTTTCGCTAGATTTAGAAAGGTTCTCCGCACCCTACAGAGATTTTATATCGGTATACGAGTCAGGAGGCTCTATTTTACCGGCCTTAAATCAACCACTGAACTTACAAGTGTTTAACGGACTTTGGACTTTGGCTGGAAGGGTTGCTTCAGTGCGGGCTGTGGAAGTGAGAGCTCGAATTCTTAGGGAGACAGGAATAGAAATTTCACCCTTAAAGCCAAACAACAGTTTTGAAGGATTCCCGCTTCAGCAAAGGCTTAATATCTTTATCGTTGTTCTATACTATTTGCAAAGCTGGCCCCATAAGTTCATCAATTTGGTAAAGAACACCCACTTTACAGTTAGTGCGTTTGGAAATGACATTGAGCAGCTACCATTTTGGCTAAGCTCAGTTATTTTTGAGCACATGAATTCGACTCCTTACGCTACGACTGAGCGAGAAGTAATAAATGCAATGAAGTACCTACAAGCGGTAAATCCAGACTTCAAAAAAGTAGAATTGGCTAAACTGCTAGGGATTGATATTTGTACTTTAAATAGACGTTTGAAGGGGATGAGTCGACGATAACTCAAGGTATACGTTTCTTACATCATCTTGTTACAGAGGTTGACTCACTGAATTTAACCAATATACATTAGTATTTGATAGTCACTCCTTGGACTTTAATAAGAGCTAGATTTGGGAAAACCTCTAAAAAAGTTATCAAATTACCCAGGAATATGGCGTATTGACGGCTACAGCAATATGCAGCTGTATGCTAACAGTGCGCCAAGAGTATTTATCTCTTTATCACAAATTAAAGAAGAAGGAAGTGATGTTGCGCTATATAACGGGCAGGTAACGGGCAAGCAAATTTGGCTAAATGAGCCCTTAAGTCGCATTTCCGATTTATTGATAGGCTCATGTTGGCGCGGTGGAAAGGATGGTGAAGGAAAACGCATTAACCGGCCTGCACCTATGTCTAAATCATTCCTAGTCGATACTTCTAAAGTTCAAATAGTAAAGCTGATTGAGCCTGTTACTCTCAACGGAGTAGAGTACAGGTCGGCTCTTCCCTCGCGAGCTATTAAGTTAGGCAAGCATTTGAATCGAATGAAGGATTCCTTCTATGCAGTTGTGCCTGTCTTGAATGATGCCGATACAAAGTTTCTAGTCATTTCATGTTATGAACTATACCGAGCATACCTAGGGGTTAGCAGTGGATTAATGAACAATATTGTTCAGGGCGACTTAAGGAAGTTTTTTGAGTGGAATGATCCGAAGCTGAGAGCTAAACGAAGACTCAGTAGACTTGAGCAGTTTGTTGCTTACAGAGGTCATTACGACCAAGAGGGACGAGAGTGGTTTTATATGCCTTCGAACCACTTGAAGGCAACTCGTATGGCCAATCAATATGAGGAAGAACAAAATCGAGAACCACTAGTATTGAAAGCTACCTTCCCTTTCAAGGGCCGAACCCTATTGACCGTAGCTGGGAAAGCGTTCCGCAACGTAAATGACAAAGGTTCGGTTTGGTGTGTCTTTGCTGCGAATCTCCTTCACTGCAGCAGCCCTGTTGATTTTGATGTTCAAATAGAAAGTGATAAGTATTCGACAAGTCCTTTGCCCTGGAGTAATGAAACTGGAGGCTCTGCTCATGATGAGGAAGATGAATTTGATGAAGAAGATCTTCCTGACAGTGAAGAACCTCCAAATGCACGTGGGCGTGGCGCTCACTTGCTAAACTCTAATAACTTTTTCGGTGCAATGCGAGACGTCGGATTCCAGCATTACGATACTGGTGAATCAAAAGACCCGGTATACGAGAAGGATACAGGGGAACCTTTAGATGCTTATTCGTTAGAAGAGCTTGAATCTAAATCAGAGGGGGAGCCTAAAATATTACAGACAGGCGAGTTTGACTCGCATATTGATACTGTGGGGAGAGAGTTATCCGACTTTATAAAGATGATTGTGCGCTTAAGAGGTCTTGTTGCTAAGCGTGGATGGGAATTGAGAACGAGGAATCGAGGTTCAGCTCTTATCATAGTAGAAGGTGAGGTCGTAACTACATTTTTACAAAGCAATAATCCCCGTAAAAGCTGGCACCTGATTGAGGACGAAAATCAAGACAGACTTCGGCAGATAGTTTGGGTTGAAATTGCGCTTGGGAATGATCAGTTTATTTATATTATGGAGATGGAGCTGAAAGAGAGCGAGAGTGGAAAAAGTACACTTTGTGTTATAGCGAACGGTTACAAGTATATGGGCGAAGAGGATTTTAGAATTTTTTTAGGAATGACAGCAGTTCAGAATAAATGGCCAAGAGCCAGTCATCAATGGAAGTCAGATAAAGCTTATGCAGCTGCAAAAAATTACTTTAGCGCCTATAGTCATTTAGGCATTTCACATCCGGCAACTCACCACACCAAGGATGGAAAAAGAGAGCCATTAGATAACAGTGAGTTAAAAGATAAATGGGCTTCCAATATAGAGCAAGTGTTGCTTGAAATATCAGGCGGCCAACAGTAGCTCTATTAGGTCTTGAAAATCACTAGTTATTCATTTTCCGATTCTGATTCTATGCGGAGATAAATCTCTTCTCGATGAACGCCAACGTCTTGAGGGGCTTCAATTCCCAAACGTACCTGATTTCCCTTGATACCAAGAACAGTAACACTTACTTCGTCACCAATTTTTAGAGTCTCGCCATTTCGACGAGTAAGAATAAGCATATCGACATCCTTTGTTAAAAATTATAGCTTATCGAAGCCTAGAGAGAATAGAAACTAATTGGAGCAGCTAACGTTATAGTCGTACATCGATAGTTTATAATTTCTTACATCAGATATAATTCGCTCGAAAATTTTAAGAGAGTTAATCTCACTATCTATACTGTTTACTTTTTTAATGTCATAGTTTATCAAAAGGTTGTTGTCTAATCCGTTTTAGCTTCCGCGATATCCATATATTTCAGGTTAACGATCACTGCTTGCTCATAATAAGAAAGGCAGAAGCTGGGTGTCAGATATAGCTAATTTAAAAGCTATGGGGCTGCTGTTTAGCCTGGCTTACAACTATAAAAGTAATTAACATTATATGCACTAGATTTAGGAATACACAAGAAAGTATCCACTTTAGCCAGTTGATTGACATGTTATCTAGTACCATTAGAATACATAAGCTAAAGGTTAGAAGTAAGAAAACAATTGCGGCTCCATAAAGATGAAAGAATATAGATAGGTAACCTTCTTGTCGCCATTCTTCGAATGCAGGATTCCGACTGACAGTGAATAAATAAGCTCCTATTGCTGCTATAAAACCTGTCATTGTTATACTAAAAGTCGTAACGAAACCGAGAATAACTGGTAGGTTACTAGGCATAATATAGGGAAATAGCGTGGCCACTCCTAGGATATAAACTAGCCCGTTATACAGTCCGTATACGCCACATACAAAGAGAACTGTAAAAAGCCAAATAGCCGCCTTCCAGTACGTTTCTTCTTTGTCGCTGAGCATCGTCATTAAAGAAGTCCCACCTAATATGATCCACTATTCGTTAGCATAGACCATTTATCACAAACCGGTCCACTATGAAGCTTTGTAGTCATTGAATTAAAATAACTATCACAGATACTATTAACAGACTGATTTTTTGATCTTTTTTCTTCAATCTGATGCTCGATCGTGGTTTTTAATTTAGGGTAGATCACATCATAGATAACAAGACTATGATCTAAATACATGTCTTTAATATTCTCAGCCAGGGAGTTACGCTTACCCCTAAAATGGGCGCGAGCAAATTCACTACTATTAGTATCGGATTCGAGAAGGTTTAGCAAAGGCTTGATATCGTCTTCAATCCCTTTGTCACCTGTATTTGTTCGTTTAAAGCTAATTTCAATTTCTAGGTTGTTAGCAACCTTACCGTTAGTTAAAAACTTTTTTAACTTAGTCATTTGTGAAGATCTACTATCCAGAATGATGTCCGCCTGAGATATCATAGCTAAGCTCTTGACTTCTGAACGTGATATCTCAGATATTAAAGGCTCAAGAGAAATTTCGTAAAGTTCGTCTGAAGTCAATCCATTTAAAACTTCATTCAAGTAAAACTGTAGGTCCTCAAAGTTAGCACCACCCTGGGAAGATGCAATACCGACAATCGGTCGTGACTTATCAATAAAAATATAGGTAACTTTTTCTAGGCTATCTCCGCCTATAACCGTACTTAAATGATTTATTCTTCCTGAGCTTTTATCAAGAGTTCTATATTGGTGTAGATCTGTTGGTGTCATTAAGTAAAAAATGGAGTTATATTGTCCAGCTTTTGCAAAATATAATTCTTTATCCGTCTTGTCATTAGTTTTTACTAGACAATTTTCATTCTTTTGGTATGTACAAAAGGTATCAATCACGTCTTTAACGCAAACCTTCCTTCTTTCGCCTTTTTTTTTAAATTTAATGGTATAAGTAAAATAATTTAGCTTCATAAAACTCCGGCTCTTGGCCAAATGCATTAGTTTCCGATAGTGTTTCCAGCATATATTGAAAAATGATTTACTAGCAAACATTTAAATGTATAAAGAGATCAATTGTTCTCTTGATATATGCAAACCTCTATGCTCTAAGCCCGTTTTTCGTATTACGAATAGTGCTTCTATAGCCTCTATAAGCTCTTTTCCGCCTCCATGGTGGAGTAATCTATGACAAGTTGGGCATAGGGCAACGATATTTTCAGGTACATCTATGTTAAACGTAAAATCATCTTGGTAACTTAACGGAACCAAGTGATGGGCTTCAACAAAATTCTCACCGCTGCTTTTGCTCTTAAAGGTCTTATGAGCGGGCTCCAATTGACAAAGGTATCCTGAGTTACGAAGACTAATTGAGGAAACGGCAACATTCCTTCGCCGGCTACCTGTATTAGAAAACTGATTTGGACTAGGCTTTGGAAGCGGTCCATCAGGTAAGTAGCACTGATGAGCTTTCTGAATATTTTTCTGAAAGGAGTCCTCAGTCTCAATCCCTATCGTGGTGAGCAGAGTTGAGCCATAGTACTCAACCAACACTCGATAAATAGAAAGAAGAGAGACTAAGTACTTATCGATTTGCGACCAAGAGAAGAGAGTGTTTACTTCAAAACTTTTACCTATAATATGCCCGGCTTCATATCCCTTACCACGTTCAAGACTGGCTCCTAAATCAGCCGAAACCTCGTAAGTAGAAAAATCATTGATTAAATGCTGAAGTTCCTCTCTAACAGAGCAAGCTCTATCCTTTAATGTTCTAAATTTCTCCGTCCTGTTCAACTTTTTTCCAATCGGTCTCTCGAAGCCTTGGTTTAAGCTTAATAGAATTCTCTTCATGTCTTCCGAAAACAGAAGCGCGACGTAGTAACCACTTTTCGCTGAGTTTGTGACTCTGGCATCCATAAATGTAACTAAAGGGATTTTGGGATAACGGTGATTTGGCTGGGCGATACATCCTTTTATTAGAAGCTCTTCACTACCCTGCAAAGCATTTTGAAAAGCAGTAGGCAACTCTTTCGAAAAAATCTTATAAAACTTATCGTTACTTGCAACAGTTTTGCCCTCTGTATAGGGGATATAGTCTCTACTTATTGCCTTTACAGTATCAAGCATGCTCGTTCCTTTAAGTTAACTATTACCGAACCTTAGACATCCAGTGTGCTGTATGCAGTAGCTGGGCTATAGCCACGGCAGACTCTTGTGAACCATCCCAAACACTTTTTAAAGCATCCATGATGACCGTGCAATTCTCAGGCTCTACGTCTTTCTGCAAACTCTTAAGGGCTACGCCTTCATTGTTAGTAAACTCCAATCCCAAAAAGTTGAATATTTTCAACAGCGATCCAGAATCCACCTTTACTAGATGCCCATTAATAGCCTTGCTTACCATATATTTACTGACGCCTGTATTGTCTGCTATATCTTGGTTTTTTAAGTTCAGATCTTTCATTCTCGACTTTAAAGAGTCAGCAATAGTTGTTGATTTACTACTCATAAAAACACCAATTATTGTTGAAATTATTCAACTATTGTTGTATAAACTTAGTTATGTTTCAAGGGAAAATTTAAATTAGAATATTTATGAGCAAACTATGTTACTTAAAGGAAAATGCGCTTAATTCCATTTGCCCTTATTTCACTATGTTTCCACTCGAGTACCCAATAAGACACTTGAAGAAGTTTAAAATGGGTAATCCAGTGGTAGTGGATCCTTTCTGCGGTCGAGGTACGACATTATTTGCAGCTAGAAAGTTAGGGCTTAATGCTTGGGGGATAGATACGTCTCCAGTTGCAACCGCTATAGCTAAAGCAAAGATGGCTAGTTGCTCTAAAGCGGATATATTAGAACTCGCGCGAGAACTCTTACAAAAGACTCCTAATGACGTACCGGAGAATGAATTTTTTAAAAGGTTATATTCCTCGTCAACTCTTGAAAGCGTTTGCGCGTTACGCGAAGGTCTTTTGTCAATAAATCAGGAAACAAATGCTTCAATAGTTCTCAGAGCTTTAACTCTAGGGGCATTGCATGGACCTTTGAATAAGTCTATTGAGAATTCTATATACTTTTCAAATCAAATGCCTAGGACTTTCGCATCTAAGCCCGACTACTCGATCAAGTACTGGTCTCAAAAGGGGCTCTTTCCGCCAAAAATAAATCCAATCGACGTCCTGAAAAGGAAGTTAGACAGGATTCCGACTTTTAATCATTCTTTAAACGGAAGTTATCATCAAGTAATAGAGGGAGATGCACAGTTAGAGTCGACAACTAACCAAATTAGCGATGATTTTTCGCTCGTCATAACGTCCCCTCCTTATTATGGGATGAAAACGTATGTGCAAGATCAGTGGTTAAGAAACTGGTTTTTAGGAGGGCCGCCAATAGTAGACTATACTTCCGGCCCTCAACTTGAGCACAAAGGTACCGAAGGCTTTGCGAAGTCGCTCGGAAAAGTTTGGAGCAATATGGCAAATTCTAAAGCCAATAATTTAAAAATGTTTGTGAGGTTTGGCATAATTCCCTCGGCTAAGGTAGATGCAAAAAGTCTCATGCATATGTCGTTAGAATCTTCGTCAGCTAACTGGCGAATTATATCCACTCGGAGTGCTCACACAGCAGAAAAAGGAAAGCGGCAAGCGACTCAAATGCAATCTAAGTCTAATGCCGCAATTGAATACGACTTTCATATCGAGAGAATCTAGCTACTAATACTGTTGGATCTCCAGTGCAAGGTAACATCCCTTGTCATATCGGCCGCGTTAACTTGGTAGTGAGTAGTGGCATTACAGTACTGGTATACATAATTTTTAATTGCTCTTGAAGTAATGACCACATCTAAGTCATCGGGTAAATGGTGAACCAACTCTTCGGATATGAACAGAACGGCTTTGCATTCGGCCCTAGAGATAGCAACATTGGTTCTATTCAATTGCAATAGAAACTCTTCCTCTGCTTCGATAATAGATGGGTCGCCAACTCCAAACGCAACTAAAATAATATGTCGTTCGCCACCTTGGAAACGCTCTACTGTATCAATGGCCTCAACTATTAAAGTCGGATCATGGTCTGGAAAGAAGCCCAGTAGTTTTCTAAATATTAATGACTTCTGTGCTTTGTGCGGAGTTACAATTCCGATTACCTTTTTCCAGAAAACCTCCTTGGATAGGTTAGAAAAACTTGATTTTTCATCAATACTAGGCTCTGCACTTACATTGCGCCAAGCATAATAAACATACTCTGCTACAATAGCCGCTTCAAACTCATTAGCCTGTGAACTTTTCCCATCTGGATAAGTTACAGCGGCTACTCTCTTTTCAGGATCTAGTGCTGATAGATAGAAACTCTCGTCGCTGCTGCAATCCGCCTGGGGATTAACAACGATACGCTTTAATTTCTGTTTAGCTTGTAACGTATCTTTATACCCAATATAGTGGCCAAAGTTAACTATATCTTGATTAGACCTGAAGTTAGTATTCAATGTTTGAGTACGAATATTGAACCGTTTTATTAGGTATTCTTGGAAACTCCCAACAAGGTATTCCGCTCCTTTAGGCGGGCAGGCGGCGTGAATCGGGGGCATTTGAAGGTGATCTCCAAATACATTCAGACGAGCATTACTTGATAAGCTAGTTAATACTAGAATGGCATTCGCAACATCAACTTGTGAACATTCATCAATAGCTATGTAGTCAAAGAGCTCAACATTAGAAGATTCTTCAAGCTCAGACTTCAATTTATGTACACTTTGAGGTGTAGCCACTGTGACCGTAATCTTTCCTTTTTCTCTACCTTTAAGCGAAGCGGCTAACTCACCTAACTCTTCGCCATCGCTTAAACATCTTTGGCCACCAAAAACCCGAATGTTTATATTCTCATAGTCATTTCGTTTTTCAAAAATTGATTTCCAAATCCCACCAGCTCTGTCTGACGCTAATAAATTAACCTCAATATTTAAACTCTCACCGAGAGAGTTAAAAATGGGTAATAGGCGAGCAACTAAGACTTCACATGCTCTATAAGTGGGTCCAGTTATCAGCATCCTACTTGAATCCTTTTCAATAGCCGATAGCTCTGCCTCTAAGGAAATTATATATTTAGCAACATCTGTTTTACCCGTTCCCGGAGGTCCCCAAACAACTGATAGTTTCCTTGTTAGGGAGTTAATAATCGCTTCTCGCTGATTCTCTTCAAGAGGAAAAGCACCATGGCGAGCCTCCATATCTCTTAGACTATCCTTAACTTGATCAATATTGTTTCTTACTGTAATTTCAGATAGTTTATCTGCTATCCAAAGAAAATTGGCAGCTGGTGTAACAACGCTTCTACCTGGATTTTTCTCTTTTGTAATACCTTGGGCAAGTAGAGCTTTCTGATCCGGAAAGGCTATGGGAGGATTACCAATATCAGCCAAACACTTTTTTAGTTTTGGAGTTAACGTATCCGTCGAGGTACCCAAGAGTGAAAAATTTTTTGATAAGTCTATGTCAGCTAGATTTTGAATTGAAAACGCGATATCTTCTGCTTTCATTGATGTATACTGAATGGCTATATATCCATCGACTCGATCAAATTTAACTAGTTTAATTCTTAAAAATGATCCGACCCTCATGTTAGGGTAGATCGAGTGGTCGATACTGAGGTTTTCGGGAATATTGCCGTCGAATATCTTTCCGAACTTATCCTCTGGGAAACCCGGAGATTGATCGGGTACGATGGTTAAAAAAGCGTCACCTTCTTTGATTTTAGAGTTCTTTGAATCCTCAGAAATTTTATATAATTTTTCTCTACTACGGCGTAACCCCCAGCTTTCAAACTTCTCTTGGACAAACTTCGGGTCTTCCACTTCGTTCAAAACATGTATAGATTTATAAGAGGCTTCCAGCTCGTCTGCGGAACTAAAATAGCTTTTCTTGTTATCTATATTTTCAATACTTGCACAAACTTCGGAAAATGCCATCCAAAGTTTTGAGTCTTGTGCCATTTTGTTATAGCTTTTCGCATCTCTCAGCTTAATCGGGGCTGCTTTTACTTTGAGTTGTTGCCTCAAATTAGCCCTTAGCTGCTTTGTTATCTTTTCAACTCCACTTACAAGCGTACACATAGTTCTATTCAGTTTGTCATAAACTTCTTTATAATGTGGGGAGTCATTTTTATTCCAAATCTCATATATTCTTTCTTTTGGAATAGCGTCAGAAAATGGATCGCAATAATAGTCACTTACCTGAAAAAACTTTTGCTCATTTTCGGGTAGAATGGACTTTGCGACATTCAATATTGTATATGAATAAGGTACAGGGAGAGCCGCCATTTTCTGAAGACATTCTTTTACGAATGAGATCACTGGAACACTAGTTAACTCGGGGTGCTTATTCAACTCTTCAGGAGGAAAAAGCCATGATAATCCTTTAAAAGACTTGTCTTCCAATATTCGCCATAGATGCCTTCCTATAACCTTTGTTAAGAACTCGTATTGCCTAGGTTCCCAAAAGTATAAATGTGTAGTCGAATTCTTAACTTTGCTTGGGTCATTATATTTGTCTCTATTATTAGTATATTCGAAAATACTTTTTAGTTTGATTAAAAAACCCTTTAAGGCCTGAAACTCTTCTTCAGCTGTATTTTCGAGAGTCGTATAAGCTTGAGGCCTCCATAATTGGTAGTTCCCTTGAGATAATTGCTTCTCTCTATCAGCCATATAATCACGAGGTTCACTCCAGGAAGCGGACGTTGAAATTGATGATAATGTTCCAGTACTAGCATCAAAGTTAACCACTACGTATATACTACAATTTGAAAACTTCGGAATTTCAGTACTCACTCTATGTGAATTAAAAGTCGTTCCTTTCTCCAAAGAGCGAGCTCTTTCCGGAAGAAAGTCACGCTCTTTTTTCAAAGAAACGTGAGCTTTAAAAGCATTACTTTGTGGGTTCAATGATGCTAGCGTTGAACAACTTTGAACGTTCTCATCTTCTAGGGTCCGTCTCATACCCTTAGTAATAAACGCTATCCGGCTTAGGTGATCTGTATTTTTTGATTTCAAATGACAATGGTCGCATCCAACTTTTTCTTTATGCTCTTCTTTAAGCCAAGGTTCATATGCTAACCAATCACACATAGAACAAGATGCTTCTATATGCCAATCTAGGCTTCTCCAATCCAACGTACCGATCACTCTTGGGATATCTTTCAATAAAAATTTTCTTAATGTGATAAGGAACTGGTCGAAAGGAATAGGAGCTAGCTCGTTGTTAATAAGTTCAAGCTTTTCAGTTTCTTGAGCTTCAAGAATGAAATCCTGATTGTAACTTGCTTGATTAGTAACACTTCCTTTAACCCAGAGTGCACACTGGTCAGTCACCACATACTGTTTGTGTAAGTTATGAAAGTGAATCCAATTAGAAATCACCAGGGTATAAAGAACTACTTCAGCAGCATAGCTAGGATTGCCATGTTCCGAGTTTTTAACATCTATAACTGAAAGCCTAATTCGCTCATCATCGCTATCAATTGGCTTCGTGGTACCGTCGACAAGAACCTCGCTCTGAAAGGGGTTTCCACTTTTGTTTATGACTTCTTCGCTACTTAAAACTCTTAGGATATCGGGCCGAAAATCAGCTAAAGTAGGTAAGGTTTTAAATGCGTTATCCTCAGCTTTATAACCTATGTTTACGTAGAAAAATTGATCTAGCTGGTCTGTTTTTATCGGGGTTTCAATTAAGAACGAACCTACGTCCAAGTTTCTTTCCTTCAGCCAATCGACCAACTTTTCGTTTGAAGGTTCATGACTACTAGATTTTAATAATCCATCTAACCTATAAGTTTTATCGGGAAACATATTAGATAAAAGGTCGTACTTGGCTTTTTCTAATTTTATACCTTCGGCCATTGTTTGAGCTATTTGAGGCCTTGCCTTTATCGGTTCTGGTACAGCATCTCCGTTCGGGAAAACTTTATCACTTCGATATAGAGAAAATAATAAAAATTTATCGCACTGTGTTCTAAAATACTGAGAAACTGTCTTTTTTTCCAGTCTTGCCATTACTAAATTCCTTTCAATATCACTGCGAGGAGCTATCAGCTTTTTTTGCCCATAGAGGGCAATTTACACTTTATAAATGAGTTGATAGAAACACTTTTAGCTCATCTTATTATGCTTATTATATTAATATACCGATATATACACACTATGACTACAGTTTAGGGAAGCGATTTCGTCTTTAGTTGAATGGGCAGTGATTTGCTAGAAACCTCATAACTTGTCCTCTGAAATTTCAGTAAGTAAGCGCGCTAATAAAGTGTTAATGAAGTAATGAGTTGTAAAGTCACTTCTGTTAGGCTGGCGATGCTTCAGATTCCACTTCATTCTGTAGAAACAATTTACTAGAAGCCAAGGCGGGCAAGTGCTTTAAGAGTTTCAGTAAAGCTGTAGTGATCTAAACCCTTCAAAGTTTTGTCAACCAAAAACTAGTTAGATAGAGAGCGTGCCAAATACTTTTTGCTATTTAAGCCTTAACATAAGCCTGTATTCTGTGTAGTTTTAAGTTACAAATTAAGTTAAGCAAACGGACTTATAGCAATGAAATTACTGCGTGAGAAGTACTGGAAGTTAACTCCTTCGATGGAACTGCTCTCAGATAAACTAGTTCTTACACAAGCATGGAAAAAATCTCACGCCTATATTCGTGCTCGCAATTGGTATGCCGACACCTTAGCTCTAGATGTTTCAGCGTTGACCATAGAGGAGTCTGTTGAAAAGTGGAGCAGAGACCTAGGTCCGGGTCTTAATACTCACAAAGTAGAGTTGATACTCGCAGGCAAAAGTGAATCGTGGGGGTTTGATGGAGATGAGGGATGGCAGCCAACTGGACTAATTAAACGAGCGCACGAGTCATCATCTAACTCAAAAATAAAGGCTCGTGAGGATCGTCCGCCGTTGAGGCCTCTTTCCCACTTATCTGTAAGAGATCAAACATATGCCACTGCAGTTATGTTATGTGCTGCTGATTTTGTGGAGAGTAGACAAGGGGAGTGTACAGAAAATCCATTTGTAGACCGACAGAACCAAGTTTACAGTTATGGCAACCGCCTCCTATGTGATTGGCGTACTCCTCACGATGCCTGGTTTAGGTGGGGGAACTCTGAAACTTATCGAAAATTTTTTGTTGACTACCAGAGCTTTCTAAGTCGATCTAGTATAATTGGTCAGCATGTCCAGAAAAGTGCTTCCGGTGGGCGAGAAGTATATGTAGTAAGCTTGGATTTAGAGTCCTTCTTTAACTCTATTGATTTGGAGCATTTAAATAACCTTCTTCAGGAGGTGTCATGTGGTGAAGCACAAGGTATTGATAGTGATTTCTGGTCTACAACAAAGAGAATTTTGACTTGGAAGTGGAATGATAAAGAGGTTAGAAAAGCTGAGAGTTTAGGGCTAAAAAATGTTACAAAGGGACTACCGCAAGGCTTGGTTGCGGCTGGCTTTTTTGCAAATGTTTATATGCTCAATTTTGATGAAGCTATATCTTCTAAGCTAAATCAAAGTGTAGGAAAAGAGAAATCTATTTGGCTACATGACTATTGCCGTTATGTTGACGACTTGAGGCTTGTTATCAGTTCGGACATTAGTGATACAGAGCAGTTAAAAGATATTATCGATGATTTTGTCAGTCGCCTATTAAAAAATACTTGTAATGCAACATTAAAAATTAATAAAGATAAGACAAAAATAAACTCTGTTACTGATTTAGCGAACGCTAGCAGTATATCTAACCGATTAAAGGCAGTTCAGCAAGACCTCAGCGGCCCTAATGATAGAGAGAGCCTTGAAACAACATTAGGTATTCTAGAAAACTTTTTAACAACACCGACTGTAAAAAGCGAAAAAAGCCATGTTTTATCTGACGAACATGAGCAGCGTTTACTCTCATTGACTCAATACGATCATGACGTTAGAGCAGACACCTTAAAAAGGTTTGCTGCAAATCGTCTTGAGTCAGTTGTTCGAAAAAAACGACGGATATCCTCATCAAGTGATAGTGACACTAACGCTCAGTTATTGTCGGAAGCTGAAAATGAGTTGCTGGCTAAAAAGCTTATCCATGCTTGGACAACGGATCCTTCACTAGCGCTTTTGCTCAGGAAGGCAATGGAAATATATCCGGACGCAGAATTGTTCGAGCCAATACTGCAAGTGATATTCCAGCGAAGTTCATTTGGTAAAAATCCACTTATGAGAGCGCGAAAAAACAAAAATGAATCAATTAACCAGTATGTAATGGATTTTTTGCTAGCCGACATGTTCCGCTGCGGAGTTGATTTTGTTTACTATTTTGACAAAATGGATTTCCCCTCCAGTTTAGAGCCTAAGTCGTTACTAGAGCTTTTAGCGAGGTTTGCTGTAAAGACAGTTAACAGTAGGCTTAGGAATGTTTCCTTTGTTAACCGGCAAGCATTAATGCTTTTGGCTTCTGTGAATCGACCGACTTTAGCTAGTAACATTAAAAGAAATATCGGCACTCGCGAATCCTCGGTTGAAGGGCTTCAAGAGCTCACTCTACAAAAAGAACTTCTTCGAATTTTATCTGGCTTAGACATAAAGTACCATCGCCAAACCTCAGTTTTATTTGAGATTGCTAGCCAAATCACAGGGCATTACGATAGTTATTCAAGACGATTTTTAGAAACCGCAACATCTCATGAAAACGAAGGTAGTTTTCACATTAAGCTTCTACCATTCGCAAAGAGAGGGGGCTTATTTTGGGATAATATTTGGGCTGATTTGGAAAAAAATCGGAATGATTACGGTGAAGCTTTAGAAAACCTAAAGTGGGCTAGGCCGTGTGGCTCTCAAATACTTTTAGGTAAGAAGCAATCACTTTTTAATCTTATTACGTCGGAAAGTCATGCTTTCGAATACGAGCAGTCGCTTATAAAGCTTGCAAAAGCACTATTTGAAAGATTTTGTGATGAAGACGATTTTAACCCCCCTCCTTTGTCAGATATTATTGTAGCTCTAGATGACAACTCCAACAATTGGAACACCCTTTACCGCCCCTCAAGTGACTTATATATAGAGCAGAGTAGAAAAAAGCTTAAAAGATCCGTAGATCCCCGCTATGCCATACCAGAATGGATAGATGATACTACAGAGAAGCGGCTAGTATATTGGATTGGAATGGTATTAAGAGCGGCTGCCCTTGGCTCACCAGATTATACTGGTAACCTTTGGAATAATAGCAAAATAGCTGCATACCGGGGAGTTAAAGCCACATGGTTTAAACGGCGTATGGCCATGATGCACTCACCTGAATCGATTATTGGTGAAGATGCAACTATTTCTGATTGGTTCTCAGAGTTCTTAATGAAGTGTCTCCAGTGGCCTGGTTTCGAGGTAAATAAAATCCAGCATTCAGATATCGCCAGTGCAAATAATATATCGGATGTTATTTCTGTTATTAAAAATCGGATTAAGAAACTAGACTCATTGTATTGTGAGATCTCTGATACACCTGGTTTACCGACTAGAATAGGTCCAAACCTAGATCTGAAGAACTTTAGAATAGTCACAGTTCAACCGTTACTTCCTAAGCCGGAGTGGTTTATAAACGACATGAAGCTTGACCGCTCGGAAGTTAAACCCTTACACCGTGAGCATATTGCATCCGTCTGCAGCTTAGTTTTAAAAACGCTAGAAGCAAAATCGTTGGCGACAGGAACTAAAGATGAACGCTTTGCAAACATTATAGTTTTTCCTGAGACTTCCGTTCATATTGATGACCAAGACTTAATAAGAAGTTTGGCAGACAAAACTAAGTCTATAATATTTGCAGGAATGGTGTTCACTGAGAAAGATAGCAAATTAGTAAATTTTGCTAGATGGTTCATTCCTAATTACCGAGGGACCGAACGTACCTGGATGCTCCGTGACCAAGGAAAACAGAATCTTATACCATTTGAAGTCTCGAATGGAGTAAACCCTTACAGACCATGTCAGCATTTTCTCGAAATGTTTGATCAAAACAATGAGTCGCGTTTGATTACCGGTGCGATTTGCTATGATGCCACGGACATAAAGCTCTCAGCAGACCTGAGAGATAAGTCTGACCTGTTCATTATTTCTGCTTATAACCAAGATGTGGCGACTTTTGATAATATGGCTAAAGCTCTACATTGGCATATGTATCAGCATGTGGTTATTGCTAATACAGGTATTTATGGTGGCTCCACCATTCAAGCTCCATACAAGCAGTCCTACGATAAAATAATCGCACATGTTCACGGAGCAGGCCAAATTGCTATAAATATGGCGGATATTGACCTTGGTGCATTTACTAGAAGTTATACAAAGTATAAAGAAATTAAGTCACAGCCTGCAGGTTTCGAACGTGATCAACGTCAATCAAGCTTTAGCCTTAAAAAGAGGTAACGGGCAATGAGCGGAATATTTCTTACTTACCTGAATTGGGTTCGTTAAATGATGACAGGGTATTTTCTGAAAGCAGGAGCGTTAAGTGTTAAAGAATGACTTCTATTCAGCTGCTGTAATAAGGTTGGTAACTTTACAAAAGAGAAGAGGCCAGGCGGGTCAGTTACTTTTTGCAACTATATCACTGCTTCCAAGGGGTAGGCCAATACCGTATCCAATGAGTGGGATAGATAGATGCTCTGTCGGAAAAACCGGTGAAACTGTTTTTTTCCGCCGCACCCTTATGAACGTTCAAGAAGCAATAGACTGGTATCGAGGACTTGGCTCCGGTGATGAGAAGTCTCCTATTCCTTCCAAGCAGGAAGAGCGCAGTGATAAGTACGATGGAATTAAAATTGAAGTATCGGAGCTGTCAGATGACCCTGCGTGGCCTCATTTAGGGCTACCGATTGAGAAGGGGCTATTGACTCATTTTTCTGAGCGAAGCCACCCGGCCCCTTTTATCGGCAATCACTCTGCGCGGATTCACCGACGTTTCGGTAATCCTAACGGTTTTGATTCATTGCTAGCTGATGATAAGGCTGTTGCCTTTATTTCTAGGCGTATTCACCTCAATGTTCGACTTTACAGGGAGTACCTCGGGAGTGCGGCTTTGGTAGCCCCTGATCCTGTTCTTCAGCAAATTGACTGCTTTATGATCCCTGCTTCGGGGGAAAGAGGTGAACGTATTTTTTACCGGTTTGTTCCCCGTGCTGGTGAATCCGTTGAAGGTTTGAAAGTAACTACTTTCGATGAACAGGGACATTTACTAACAGACTTCAAAACACATAATATTACAGAGAGTGGCATTTTAGATATTGATAAAGGCTATTGCATTGGCTCATACGGCTATGTGGTGTCTCATCAAGAGCATGGGATTCTGGCATATAGCCCCCCCTCTCGGTTTATGCGCCAGATGAATTTTTCGATGCACGCAAGTACTCGAGAAGTTAGAAAAATTAGTGTTCCAATTAATGAGTCGGATAATGCTCCTCGAATTGAATACTCAGCAGCCCCATCTAAAACGCCTATTTCCCAGAGTATAATAGGAAAAACGCCAAACATACCGAACAACAGTGGCCGTGTCACCGCTGCAGAAGCATATCGAGATAGTCTTGCAAGAGCAGAGTACTACGGTCAGCGCTGGTTTTCTGATGGCTCTCGCGAGGAAGCTATGCGTTTTATTCAAAGTGAATTACGACAGGCTAAATCAAGGGTCATCATCGCAGATCCTTACCTTGCAGGTTTGCAATTAGGCCAGTTTTTATATGCTGTTAACCCGGAAACGACGGGAGTGACCCTATTAACCTCTAATCTTGCGTTTAAGTCTAGAAAAGAAGAACTTTCAAAAATTGATAATTTCGACGAGAAGCTCGCAGAATTAGAGAAATTTGGAAAAATCACAGCAAATGTACATGTACTTCTGTCACCTATTTTGCATGATCGTTTTATGGTCATTGACGATTCGGTATGGTTTCTTGGGAATTCATTGAATACCTTGGGGGATAAAGCCTCTCTCATCGTAAAGTTACCCAACCCAAATGAGGTTATTGAAAAGCTCAAAGGTATGCTAAAACAAGCCGCTTCATTTAAAGATTATAAAAGCGCTCAGCTTAAGACTAAAAGACGCAACGATGATTAGTAAACTTTCCTCTCGAGTTTCGCTTGCGCCAGAGGCAGAGCGACCATTTCCAAACAAAGAAATTCTTTGGGGGTCACAAGAAGGAGGACAGTCACTCTTTCCTACAACCGCCGCTGCTTATGAGCGAAAGTATTCTAGTGACGCTGTACCACTTGAAAAATTTTGCCACGCAGTGGCAAATGCCCAAGAGCGAGTGTGGATGGTTGATGAATACTTACTGATGCCTGATAGAGGGAATCCAGTAGAACGAATTGATAAAATCCTAGAGTGGCTACCTTTATGGCTTGATGCGAGTGACATTAGGCTACTGACGAAGCCTCATCAGGAAATTAGTAAAGATGATCTGAGAAGGTTTTACAATCATGCTATGGCTATAAACAGTCATGATGTAAGGCGCACTAAAGAATGCCGCATTGAAGTTAGGATGCACCTTACTAAGGATTGTGACTTTGTCCATGATCGCTTTGCTATTATTGATGACGAGCTTTGGCATTTTGGTGGAACTGTCGGTGGGTTTCATTCTAAGGTTAGCGCTACTAGTCGCGGATGGAGAGCAGAAGATCACGGTGCCATCAGGTTTTTTGAGGAAATTTGGGATGCTGGTGTTAGAAAATGAATAACAAATGGCCACTCGAACGTCGCAATGAAAAGGTAGAAGCAGGTTCAAGTCCGTTGGCTAAAGGTGTCCCGGACTTTGTAAGCTTAATAAATGTAATAGATGAAGCTGAAGAGTCAAGTTTTATTGAAGTAGTAAACTGGATTGTGAAGCAAGGGGAGAGCATCTCTGAATTAGAAAAACGAATCGTTGAATTTGCGGATGAAATTGAAGTTACCCTTGAGGAAGAAAAACCTGCACTTATGGCGCTAGCTTGTGCTGTAGCTCTTGCGAGGAATCCTTCAATCGACACTTGGATTAAAGTTAATGCGCTAAAATGCGAGTCATGTGAGATTGAAAGTTGGCTGAGTGCAGCCATGGTAGCGTATGTTGAAATATATCCCCCAGCATGTGGTCCTTATAATTCACTTGCTAAAAGTGTTTTTTCGGCACTAGATAATTTTTCATTAAAATCTAAGTCAGAGCGTGTGAATAAAGAGAGAGAAGGGGTTTGGTTCTATTGGAATGATAGGCAAGATAAACTAGAAGAAGTCTGGTTTGGGTTGAGGAGCTGGTCAGGTTTTATTAACTATAGAGAGGAACTTCCATTATTCGAGGTATTCTACAAAATCAGCCCGCATGAATTCATAGCTACAATATCAAGATCCACAAATCCTTATTTATTGAATGCATTGTGCTTAGCAGCTGGCATAGGAGCATTTTATCCAAAGTTCTCCGAGTGGAGAAATATAATTGGCGCTGCGCCTATTGCTTTTGAGGCGAATGGAGAATGGAATGGTTCTGTTCTGTTACCTCTACTGCTTGTTGAAGCTCGCGATCAATTATTACAGTCGCGAGACCCCGTTGGTCCAAGTTTGACTCATGACGAGCACGATGGGCTTGAAAGGGAAATAAAGAAAACAGCGAAAAAAATAGTAACTGCTTTGGCGGAACGTAAAGATTATTTAGTTATCTTCTCTCGTTGGTGGCCTTGGCTAATGAGACAAATTCTAGCAAGTACCGAAGAAGAGTTAACCGATGTTAAGTCTTCGGCGTTTTCGGATAATGTGCTAATGAACGAGATTGGTGAAAAGCTTAAAGGCAAGTCTATATCTCAAGTAGTTTCGAGTAGTGTGCCTTTATGGGAGGTATGGTGCCATTATTGTGCTCTAGCATTTTTTTCTCATGAAGAACATATTCAAACTCCAAACTGGAAAGTTTTTGTCGACGAGTGGAGACTTTTACCTGAGGACTGGGGGGGCGATAAAGGTAAAGCTTTACGTGATCACTCTAGGTTAATTATAGCTTCAAATAGAGAGACTCCCGGGATTGCTGTAAACTTGCTTGCCTATCCGATTGCGCAATCCTCTTTTCCATTTAAAGTATGGGACGATCTATGGAATAACGCTTATGTCTTGCGTGAAATTGTTGAATTCGGGGACTTGGATGCAATTGAAGATGAATATAGCTCACGCTCGGAAGCAGGCCGCCTCTTGCTGCTATTATTTAAAATAGGCCTAGCAATATTAGACCAAATAGCAGTCGAAAGTCCCGATGAAGACAGTATCGAAGCGAGAACTGCCGCCAAACTATTTAATACTCTTTACTTTGCTGCAAGTGAAATGCGAGAAATCGATAGTACTTTGAATCATGACAAATGGTTTCAAATGGTGCAGCACTTAGTGATTAGGAGAGTTATATGGGAGCCCGCCTTTAAAGACGAAGGTACTTCGTTAAACTTCCAAGTTTTCAAATCAGAAGATGTTCCGACCGTCTCATACAGTCTTTTAAAAGAAAAAAGTGACCCAACAAGACTGATAGCCATTTTACAATCTCTTTTGCTCAATACTGAGAGTTCACGGTTAAGAAATGAACTCAGTTCAGCATCAATTGATGTTTCCGTTATTATAAAGTCGATAAGATTGCTGAATGAATATCACCCAAATAAGTACCCTGTTGATAAATCAGAGTTAAGCAAAATAGAAAAACTTCTGGGGGAGGCCAATTAACATTTGGCTTGTAAATGAGTGATGAGGTAAAGACGGAAGTCGAGCGACTAATAGTCGTAAACAGGCCTCATAAATTTACAGAAATACATTAAAGGTCTTAGTTTTTGAAAATCTAGTGTTGATTCTCAAGAAAACAAAGAGCGTTAGTAGTAGCGAAGAACGGTTTTATTTTGCGATGGGCATCTAACTATGAATCAAAGGCGTAGCGGGTGATTAAGAAGACGATAAATCACCTGCTACGCATACCCACAAATAGTAATCGTTATCTCTTTGCTCGTTTTGATGGACATTGGGGCATTTCTTAAAGATTTCCTTACCCTTTCATTTCTTTTTTAACGTTAGTTGAATCCCCAGAGGAAGGCTTCTTCTGCTCTTCATCAAGCCCCACAACAATTTGTTTAATTGCTCGATCTCGTTTTGGTTCACCCAAAATCATGAAAGCTGCGACTTGAAATGCATCCATGTCATCCTTTTGAGCTATAACTCTTTGATATGGGCTTTGTTGGAGGTATGATTCAATGCCGGCTATCATAGCATCATCTTGCTCCGTGTTTTCTCGACCTTCGGTTTTATCATTAGCAGGGGCAATACCTCCACCTGGACCTCCATCGTCTGGAAGTGGCGATATATCCCTTCCGTCGCCGATTAGAAATCCATGTTTATGGAAAATAGGTAGGAAGAACTTTTCTGACTCTGCAACATCAGCAGTAAATAAACCAGAGAATAGAGCCAGCGCTTGGTCTATTGGTGGAGAAGCATGCGCATGTTGCCTTATTCCCCAACAGTTGATAGACGACAAACAAAACATTGATAAATGCCTTGTGTTTTTCATTCGTTCTTTTTCAACAAATTCGAACTCATTGTCTGGCCAATCCGCATCAAGAAAGTTATTCGATGCTTCATATTGGTTCCGAAACGATATGGCTGGTTTAAATAGGATTTGGAAGTCTCGTATATAACTTCGTTGGTTGAAGCATAATGCGCGATGATATTGGAAATGCCAGACGCAAAGGCGTTCCCATCGGGTGAAACTAATGACTCTGTGCTTAACTTCTTCATTGGTTAGAAGTCTGTTATCCTGCGAACCTGCGCCCTCCTCTAGCAAATTAAACAGTTGCATTTGGTAAATGACACCTTTAATTAGCTTAGAGTAAATTGGCCAAGTCTCGTTTACGTGAATTGGCAGAGCCTTTCTTTCTTGTAACTCTAGTAGTCTCAGTACGAATATTATGATAACCGCTGATGCATCAGCTTCATAGTCAATCTCATGTAGAATGTTAGGCGCAAGAGTGGATAACCCTCTATGGTTTTGTTCACCCATTCCTTGGCAGCGGTGAACTATTTCGTGAACAATAAAGTTATCTACAGTCTCGATTAATTCATCCTGGTCTAGTTTTCCTTCGTTTGCCATGTGAACAAACATTTGTCGCATTTCGTTGCTTAAGAGCAATCTTGCGGGGCTTCCCACTTGCTGCCCTCTGATATCTATCCGTCCACTACCGCCGGAGCTAGGTTCATCAGACACGTCGTAATGGAAACCATTTAAGCTGGTTTTAAGTTCATGACCAAACCAAGCAACAACGCCTATAACGAATTCATTTGGTATTTTTCGCCCGAAGTTAGAAATAATTTTAGCTCTTTCTTTAATGGTGTCATTTATCTGTTTTAGGTTGAATTTTGCCATTATTATCTTCCCTAGTCTGGTAGTGACTGGCCTCCAACAATACTAGTACTTGATTTTAACTAATTCCAGAAAGCTTAAAATCGAAACTATTCTTACCGATTTTATCGGAGGCAAGGCCTTAATAAGAGAGATGTTTCGGTAACTTTCAACGCCTGTATTATGATAACCGCTATGGTTCATGCCGGAGTCAGATCCGCGTCTTTCCTCTACTCTCACCACTTGTAACCTAGGTTCACTTTTTCCGCCTAGCGTTTCTTGAACTTGCTCTTCCTAAGGGGGACGGTAAGTATCAGAGCTGAGGACTTTCAGATTTATATGATGAACTGTAATATCCGTTGCAAGAGCGTAATTTATGCTAATAAAAAGGAGAGTGCACATGGGACGAATCCGCCAGCACTGTTTAGATCAAGTGAAAAGTATAGCTAGACGAAAAGGTGAGTCATTTCCGATAAATATTGAAATAACCGACATACATGGAGTTACTATAGCCGGAGGAGAATTTCACAATGATGGAGAAATTACAGTGTATAGTAATCCGAGTTTAGGTATTAAACATCGTCGCTATGAGAACCCAAGTGCAATGAGGCAGGATATAGTGGCTTCAAACCGTCCGACCTATAAGTATATTAAATATAAAGGTAAAACGCTCAGTGATTACGGAGTATCTGGTTAGTTCTATGCGTTATCTGGAAAATGTTACGCAGAGGGCTCTTGGATTGATAGACTTGCGACTTGAAAATCATAAAAGAGCCGTAAAATCAATTTGACATGTTGACTGTAAGTTAAAAATGTACACTTTCACTTAAAAGTGTACATTTTCAATTATCTTTAAAACTTACATGGAGCGTTCAGACGGCTTTACCGAACCTACCATGGTCAAAGACTATTTAACCTCGCAGCTGCGTCATCAGGGCCGCGAAGTCTTTGCTATTTTACTGCTGGACAGCCAGCACCGGCTGTTACGTTACGAAGAACTGTTTCAGGGCACCATTAATGCCGCGCCGGTGTATCCACGTGAGGTAATAAAGCTGGTTATGCAGTATAATGCGGCAGCGGTTATCCTCGCACATAATCATCCATCGGGTGTTGCAGAGCCCAGCCAGGCTGACCAGAGAGTCACCGAACGAGTCAAAAAAGCCCTGACTTTAATTGATGTGGCGTTGTTGGATCATTTCGTAGTGGGCGCCGGCGATCCAATTTCTTTTGCAGAGCGCGGATTGTTGTAGTTTTGTACTGGCGGTTTGGTTAAAAATCACGTAAAATCCGCACCGAACGATCGATGACGATCAAATTTCCGTCGTATAAGCTTGATTAGAAGGGCAGTTTGCTGTATAAAATGCGCCCTCGGATTTATAGGCAAGGTCACGTTGGGCGACAGGCGAGCTTGCAGCAATTTTGGAGTAAAGACATGTCACAAGTATGCCAAGTTACAGGTAAGCGTCCGGTAGTCGGTAACAACCGCTCGCACGCACGCAATGCGACTAGACGTCGCTTCCTGCCGAACCTTCAATCGCACCGCTTTTGGGTAGAAAGCGAGAAGCGTTGGGTTAAGTTACGCATTTCTACTAAAGGTATGCGTATCATTGATAAAAACGGTATCGATACGGTATTAGCGGATCTCCGCGGCCGTGGTGTTAAGGTTTAAGGAACTAAATTATGCGCGATAAGATTCGTTTAGTGTCATCTGCTGGTACAGGTTATTTCTATACCACAGACAAAAACAAACGCACCATGCCAGAAAAAATGGAGATCAAAAAATTCGATCCAGTGGTTCGTAAGCACGTGATCTTCAAAGAAGCTAAAATCAAGTAATTGGTTTCAAAGCTTACAAAAAACCCAGCTTCGGCTGGGTTTTTTATTGGGTGGTGTTTGAGTTTATCGTGGTGGGTCAATAATGCCCGAGATGCTGGCATTAATACGGAACCAGCCGGTAATGCTGAAGCGGTCACGTTCCGAGCGTTGTACTTCATGCACAAAGCGGTCGCTTAAAAATACCACTAAACGCCCTTGTTTAGGCAGCACGGTTTCCAGCACCTGTCCTTTGTCGCCATAAATAACCAATTGCCCGCCGTCGGTTTCCTGCCATTCCGGGTTCAGATAAAACACGGTTGTGAGCACTCGGTTGCTTCTGCCTTTAAACGCATCCAGATGTTTTTTATAAAACGCCCCTTTAGGGTAATGCGCTAAGTGGCACTCATAGTCAAACAAGCCAAGAAAAAGTTCGCGGTTAAATTCGTGGCGTAACTCGTCCATAATGCCGAGGTAGTCTTTATGACGTGGCTCTTCGGACGTTAGCCAGTAAATGCGGTCGTTACGAACCATGGTATTAATGGTCTGGTTTTGCTGGCGGCCTATACCTGCCAGGTTCCAGTATTGCGCGGGTAATTGCAGAGCATATTGATACAGAGCCTGCGAACGCTGCGGCTGCAGAAAATCATCGATAATGCAGTAGCCGTGGTCGGCAACTTTGTCGATAATATCAGATAGCACCATAATGCAATAAAGCTCCGTACTTTGTTGTCGCGCGAGAATATAGGGTATTCTGTCTCCAGTAACAAGGAATACGGCAACAAGAAGATTATTCGACACGTTAGCACAAAGAGCCCAAGCCGATGAAAGTGAATGAGAAGCGAAAAATATTTGGACTGACTATGACCCGAAGGGCGTGGAATAACGTTCTGGTATACGTGATATTAATTATCATGGTGGTGTTCTGGTATGTCGCTCCGCCGGTTAAAGAAGAGGCGGCTGACAGCATCGCGAAAGAGGCTGAATCGGGCGAAGTCATTGGCTTAATACCGAATGATGGAAACTTGAGAGCAATACAAATTGACCAACTGAAGTTAGCGCTAAATGACGGGCAATGGCAATGTCAGTCTCCATGTCGTTTATCGGAAAAAGCGTCCGCCAGCGTCGCTGAAAATTGGTTGGCATTAACCATGACGCCAACCGAACAGTCAGCTGAAAATTTGATAACGGAAATTTATTTTGGTTTTGTCGGGGGCGAAGAAGCACGTGTTGAGTTATACGCAGACCCCGAGTTGATGATCCGTTTGCCAAATCAACAACAGAATTATCGTGTTATAGAATTTACTGCCAGTCAGTTATTGGGCCATTAAGGACATTTTAAGTTTATGCCAGAGTTACCCGAAGTCGAAGTCAGCCGTTTAGGCATTTCTCCACACATTGAAGGCCGCACAATTAAGTCGGTTAAGGTTCACGATAAGCGCCTGCGCTGGCCGGTCCCTGAAACTGTGCATCAGGTCGAAGGACACGTGCTGCGTTCGGTTAGCCGCCGTTCAAAATATTTGTTGTTACAGACAGATAATGGCTGTCTGATATTGCATTTGGGTATGTCGGGTAAGCTGCGCGTGGTTCCAGTCGAAACAACTCACTACAAACATGACCATATTGATATTGAGTTCGATAACGGCCAAACCCTGCGTTTGAACGATCCGCGGCGTTTTGGTGCTTTGCTCTACAGTGAAAGTGATGTGAGCGGGCATGAACTGCTAAGCCAACTTGGCCCGGAACCGTTAACCGACGCGTTTAATATCGACTATTTATTTGAACGCTCACGCGGGCGTTCGCAGTCGGTGAAAACCTTTCTTATGGATAATAAAGTGGTCGTGGGTGTTGGCAATATTTACGCGAACGAAGCTTTGTTTAAGGCGGGTATAAACCCGAAACGGGCCGCCGGGAAAATCAGTAAAGCGCGCTACCAGAAACTGGTGCCGATAATAAAAGAAACTCTGGCAAGTGCTATTGAACTGGGTGGTACTACCTTAAAAGATTTTACTCAGGTGGACGGTAACCCGGGCTATTTCGCTCAGAAACTTCAGGTTTACGGGCGTGGCGGTAAGCTTTGCATGGTGTGCAGTAACCGGTTGAAAGAAATTCGTCTGGGTCAGCGCAGCACCGTGTACTGCACCCAGTGCCAGCGCTAGTTTGGCTTTTAACTCTTAGTTCTTAACAACAACCTTAAGCAATTCACTGACAAAGCGCTCCGGTTCCGAAATAAACGGGGCGTGTGCGCTTTTGGTGAATACCACAGCTTTTGACTCGGGCGCCAGTGCGGAAATATCGTTGATAGCGCGCTCCGGAACCAGGCTGTCCAGGCGTCCGTAAAAACGGTTGAAGGGCACTTCAATGCCGGGTAATTGCTGACGTAAATCTGCGGTTTGTAATATACCTAGGGACTGTTTCAGCACACCCTGGTCTGGCATTGGCTTGGTAAATATCAGCTGCTTTACCTGCTTAACCTGTTCGCGTGCGTCCTCGCTGCCCATGGCCTGAATCGCTAAAAAACGTTCAATGGTCTTTTTAAAGTCGCTGTCCAGTTGCTGTTGAAACTGCTCCAGAATAGTTGGCTTAATACCCGCCCAGTCGCTTTTTTCCACAAAGTGAGGTGACGATGCAACGGTGGTTAAAGACATAACCCGGTCAGAATGCGTCAGTGCAATTTGTGTCGCAATTAACCCGCCTAAAGACCATCCCATTAAATGAAAGCGTGGCGGCAGGGCTGGCATTATTTGTTCAATAAAACTCTCCAGCGACACCTCATTCTCTGATGACCAGACAGAGTCGCCAAAGCCGGGCAGGTCGATGCAGTACAACTGAAAGTGCTCGCTTAATGCCGGTACCACGGGTTGCCAGATGTTCGAATTCATTCCCCAGCCATGGAGTACAACAATAGGGGTTCCTGTACCACAGCACGTTACCGAAAGGCTCACTATACTACCTGTCCGAGTTATTAATTAAGGGGTGGTATGCTAGCGTTTTTACAGCGTTTCGCCAATGCTTTTGAGTTGGGCACATGCTGGAGTTGCGGTTATTCTAAGGTGGCCGCTGCAAGCCTTTGCCCTTATTGCGAAGAAGCACTGCCGCGTTGGTATCCGCGTTGCTGTCAGCATTTGTCCGATATTGAACAGCATTTAGTGGCGGAGCAGAAGCAGTGCCGCTACTGGTACGGTGCATTACGCTGGGAGCCGCAGGTACAGCAGCTTATTACTCAGTTTAAATTTCGCCATAAAGCCGAGCTGGCCCCTTTACTGGCAAACCAGTTAGCGGCTCATTTACGCCTTTGTTACCGCGAACAGGCACTGCCGGACTGCGTTGTTGCGGTGCCTATGACGCAACAAGCCTGGCGTAAAAGAGGTTTTCACCAGACTGCATTACTGGCGCGGCATGTGTCAGTGGCGCTTGAGTTACCTTACATTGCGGGCGGATTACGTAAAATACGAGCGGTGCCCATGCAGCACATGGCATCGAAGGCATTACGCTGGGAGAACAGTCGGGGCAGCCAACTCGCTTTACAGGATTTTAGTGGCTGTACGGTAGCGGTTGTGGACGACGTACTGAGTACCGGCGCCACTATGATGGCGGCGGCTGATGCGCTCTACAAAAAAGGGGCTAAAACCGTCGATGCCTGGGCCGTTGTCTATAACCAGCACGACTAGAAACTGCAGGGCGTTTCGGTTACACTATACCCTAGTAATTTACTCAGGTATAAGCCGTGAGGTCAGTATTTATGATTCGTATTTCAGAAGCAGCGCAGTCCCACTTTCAGAAACTATTAGCCGATCAGCCCGATGGCACGTGTATTCGTGTGTTTGTGGTGAACCCGGGTATGGCGAATGCAGAGTGTGGTGTTTCTTATTGCCCGCCAGATTCGGTCGAACCGGACGACGAGCGTCTGCCGTTTAATGGGTTTGATGCCGTAGTGGATTCAGGCAGTGCGCCTTTTTTAGAAGACGCCGCTATTGATTTTGAAGAGCAGGAAATGGGGTCTCAGTTAACTCTGAAAGCCCCGAACGCCAAAGCGCGTAAAGTGGACGACGACGCACCGCTAATTGAGCGGGTGGAATACGTGATTCAGGCAGAAATTAATCCTCAGTTGGCCAGCCACGGTGGTCAGGTGATGGTGTCAGAAATTACTGATGACGGCGTTGCTATTCTGCAATTCGGCGGTGGCTGTAATGGTTGCAGTATGATTGACGTAACCCTGAAAAACGGCATTGAAAAAGAGTTGCTTGAGCGCTTCCCGGAAGAAGTGAAAGGCGTGCGTGATATAACTGATCATGAGCCCGGAGAACACTCCTACTACTAATCGTAGCTTTCAGTTAATAAGTTCCGGAAAAGTATTTAAGCCAAATTGCCTGGGTAATACCACGCATGAATAAAAAGCCGCTGAGAGCTAACCACAGACCGTGGTTCTCCAGCGGCAATCCCGCCCACCATAAAGGCAGAAAGCCAATTAAAGCGCTTAATATCATCGTATTACGCATACCTCGGCTGAACGATAAACCAATGAAAACACCGTCAAACCAATAGCTCCAGTGCGCGATAAGTGGCAATACCACTATCCATGGCAGATAGTTTTCGGCAACCCGGATAATGTCGGGAATATCGGTAATGAGACGAATAATTGCACTGCCGGCCAGGGCGAAAACCAACGCATAAACCACAGCAAAGAGTGACGACCAGAGCAAGGTAATTTTGCACCAATAACGGATTTTATCGTAACGCTTCTGACCTTTAGCTTCGCCAGCTAAAGCTTCCACAGAATAAGCAATGCCGTCCAGCCCCAGCGATATCAGCATCAGAAACTGCATTAACACGGCGTTAACCGCCACCATAGTGCTGCCGTAGCGAGTCGCGTAGCCGGTCATGGTTGCCATGCACAGTTGCAGTATCAGGCTGCGTATAAAAATATTACCGTTAACGCCTAAAAACTGACGCAGCTGCTGAAACTTGAGCTGCCAGAGGCGTAAGTGCCAGCCCAGCGCGCGGGCAGTCCAGTAGAAGCCGACAATAGCGGTTACCCACTCAGCACTAAGCGAAGCCCAGGCGGCACCTTTTACATTCAGTCCAAAGCCGAGAATGAGTATCACATCCATAACCACATTCACGGCGTTGGTAATTATCACCAGAAGCATGGCTTTGCGGCTGTTTTGTCGGCCTAATAATACCCCCAGAGCGACCAGCGTTATCAGCGAAGCCGGTGCCGACCATAAGCGAATTTCGATATAATCGCGGGCGTAGCCTTCGAGCTCGGCAGAAGGGGCGATAACCCACATGGCTAAGTCATTAATTAAAGGGCTGGCAACCGCTATTAAAACACCTAAAACCAGCGCAATAATAATGCCGTTATTGAAGTGCTGGCGCTGAGCATGTATGTCATCGGCACCGTATGACTGAGCTATGTAACCGGTTGTGGCCATGCGCAGAAACACCGCCAGCAGATAAATAAAACTGACCACCATGGCGCCAATGGCAACAGCCGACAAGTAGATAGCGTTCGGCAAATGACCTATGATGGCAGTATCGACCAGACCGAGAAGGGGCGCAGCAATATTGGAAATGATCATTGGCAGGGCAATCGCAAAAACGCGGCTGTGATCTGACAGCGAAAATCCAAACAGCTTGTGCATAACTATCCTTAAGTAAACTCGGTTAATAACGGCTTTTATATTTTATCAGGAGTCAGTATGAAGATGTTGAACAAAATGACGTTGAGTGCCGCATCGGCCTTATTGCTGGGCTGCTCACCATTAGCCCAGGCAGGCAGCGCCGATAGTGTGGTGGTATTGCAGTATCACCATGTCAGTGACTCAACTCCGGCGGTAACGTCAATTGACCCGGAGACGTTTCGCGAACATCTGCAATATCTGCAGGATAACAACTTTAACGTTATTGATATTACTGACGCTCGTGATGCCATTGAAAAAGGGGAAGAGCTTCCCGAAAAAGCCGTTGTTATAACCTTCGACGATGGCTACCAAAACGTTTATGAGAACGCTGTAGAGGTTCTGGAAGAGTTTAAAATGCCTTATACGGTGTTCGTTAACCCTGAACTTATGCGTAAGCACAGCGGCCATTACATGGGCTGGGAAGAGCTTAAAGAAATTCAGCAGAACGGCGCTACTATTGCTAACCACGGGCAGACTCACGGACACCTTATTCGCAAGCAAGAAGGTGAGAGTGGTGAAGAATGGCGCGAACGTATGCATTACGATGTTATTACCGCACAAGAAGCCATTGATGAAAACTTAGGCGAACAGCAGAAGTATTTTGCCTATCCTTACGGTGAGTACAACAACGAGTTGCGGGCGTTACTGGATGAATGGGGTTTTCTGGCCTTTGCTCAGCATTCAGGCCCATGGTCTAAGTGGAGTGAGGATACTGTTATTACGCGTTTTCCTGCGTCTGGTATCTACGCGAACTTAAATACGCTGAAAGCCAAGTTGAATTCGAAAGCCATGCCGGTAAGTGTTTACCAACCGGAAGAACCTTTAGTCACGCATGAAAATGCACGACCGACGATTAGTGTGACACTGGAAGCAGGCGAAACATTAGACGATATGCGTACCGATGCGCTGCAATGCTTTGCCGGAGGTTCAGTCTTAAAACCTGAATGGGAAAGCGATACTCAGTTTAGTGTGACGCTTGAAAAGGACATTAACATTGGGCGCTCACGCGTCAATTGCACAGCACCCAGCGCATCGGAGTCTCGTTACTATTGGTATTCCGTAGCACTTATCCGTCCGAACGAGTCAGGCAGTTGGCCTGACTAATTGGCGATAATGGCAAAATCTTTTGCCAGTTGTTCCATGTCGACTACCGGTATTTCCCCACGTTGGTGGTCGGCATTAAATATCGCTTTACGGTGCCCGTTCGGGTTAACCAGAATAATAGCGGCGCTGTGGTTAACCAAGTAATTTTCCTCGCCTTCATCGGGAATGGAATACATTAAACCTAAATCACGTACGAAAGGGAACAGCTCTTTGTGCTCGGCTCGCACACCAACAAAGTCGTCACCAAAATAGTTAACGTATTGAGTTAAACGTTTAATGTCATCGCGTTGCGGGTCAACTGAAATCATCCATACTTTAACCGGATCGGAGGTTTCTTCCTGTAAAGCCGGAAGCACACCTTTTAAGTCTGACATGGTGGTTGGACAGATATCAGGACAGAAGGTATAACCTGTAAAGAGCAAGGTCCACTGGCCTTTCAGTGCATCGTTTTCAATAGCGCCGTCGGCTGTGCTGTTTAACTTAAACGATTTTAAAGCACGAGGGGGCTCGTAAATTAAAGCTTCCGGCTTCTCTTCCGGCCAAAAATTGTAAACCGCGAACCCGGCTGCAAGGGCGATAAAGGCAGCCAGCAGCGTAACGATACGACTCATTTCTTACTCCAGTTATACGTAGTGATCGACCAGTAAAATCACAAACAGCAGCATGAGGTGCCAGATAGAGAAGGCAAACATGTTAAAGGCTGTTTTTTTGCTGGGCGCGTATTTCAACTTCCAGGCATAAGCCAGAAAAATGGCGTTAAGTACACTGACGCCCACCAGATAAATCATGCCTGTCATGCCAATTAAAAACGGCATAAGGCAAACCACGATCAGCAAAACGGTATACAGGAAAATACAGGTTTTGGTGAATTCAATACCGTGGGTTACCGGTAGCATTGGCACCTTGGCACGGGCATAATCTTTGGCGCGGTGCACCGCAAGTGCCCAGAAGTGGGGCGGAGTCCAGGTGAATATGATCATCACCAACAGTACCGCTGGCGCGTTAATTTCGTTGGTCACCGAGGTCCAGCCCAGTAACGGCGGTGCAGCACCGGCTAAACCACCAATAACAATGTTCTGCGGCGTAGCGCGTTTTAAGAACATGGTATAAACCACGGCGTAACCCACCATACTGGCAAAGGTTAACCAGGCAGTTAATGGATTAACCCAGGCATACAGGGTGACGAAACCAATAGCACCAATGGATGCGGCAAAAACGGTTACTTTTGTCGGTGACAAATTCCCCTGAGGTAGCGGGCGGCGAAGCGTACGCGCCATTTTCGCGTCAATATGGCGGTCAACTAGGTGGTTAATGGCTGCTGCTGCGGCAGACATGAGTCCAATACCGGTCAGCGCCGGCACCAGTACATTCAGCGACACCAGTTCTTCAGTGGCCAGACACATGCCAACCACTGCGGTGAGTAACAGCAAAGCGACGACGCGGGGCTTGGTCAGTTCAAGGTAGTCCCGCCAATGAGCGTTGCGCGTTTTTGTTATATTATTTGTGGCAACGGATTGCATAGTTTCAACTCCTCTACGCTTTTCTGGACAGGTTGTAATTCAACGCGACCAGCGACAGTAACAACAAAGCACCTACGGCATTATGTGCTACTGCATTCCAAAGCGGTAATTGAAAGACTACGTTACTAATACCCAGCAGAATTTGCAAAGATAATAACAAGCCGATAACAATTAATGAGCGCCGGAAGAAATGCGACTTCGCTTTTCGCCAGCATTTAAAGAGTAGAGCACAAATCACTAAAAAAGTAATAATAGCGCCCACTCTGTGCATTACGTGCATGGTCATGCGGTCGTTATAGTCATGGGCACCGTATTGATAGGTGTCGGCCTCGGGTATGCTGAAGGCTCCGGCAAAGTCCAGCTGCGCCGTCCAATTACCTTCGCAGAAAGGGAGTTCCGTGCAGGCTACTGCGGCATAGTTTGCAGCAACCCAGCCACCTAAGGCTATTTGACCAATAACCACCAGTAGCGTAAAAAATGCCAGTCCCCGATAGCGCCTTAATTCCGGGTCGCCACCGGCCAGCCGAAATGACGACAGTCGCAGCGATAGCAGGTAAAGCAGCGATATGACCGAAAAGCCGCCCAGCAAATGCCCCATAACTATGAGCGGTTGCAGGTTCATGGTGACTGTCCACATACCCAGAGCGGCCTGAAATATCACTAACCCCAGAAGCAAAGTTGGCAACTTAACCGGAGTAGGGTAATGACTGTAACGACGGCTTTTAACCCAGGCAATAATGGCAATGGCCAGTATTAATAACCCCAGAGTGCCAGCAAAGTAGCGGTGCACCATTTCGTTCCAAGCTTTGGCGTGTTCCACAGGCGCATCCGGGAACCTGAGTTCCGCTTGCTGAATGTGCTCTTCCTGCGATGGTACCTTCATGAAACCATAGCAGCCGGGCCAGTCCGGACAACCCAAACCTGCTTCAGTTAGCCGGGTAAAGGCGCCAAGAACAATAACGATAAAAGCAAAAAAGACACTAATTTTTACCAGTAAACGCATGTCATTTCCCTACCCAATTCTGGACAATTTAAGCAGTTTACGAAGATCCGCCAACACATTTTTACCTTCAGCAATCATTTGCTCTTTGTCTTCATGAGTCGGATAATACAGCATAACGTTGTGCATCGGGTCGATAATAAATACGGTATTTTCGGGCAGTTCGGAGAGTTGCGAAATTAATTCTGGTGTCACCAGTTGCGTAATATGCGGAGCGCTATGATTAAAGTTAGCCTGCAGGCTTTCACTTTGATGCAGGACCACAGGTGTGAGGCGGTCAGTATCCTTACCAATAGCGACATCCACTTGATTCATAACGTACAAGGTATTCTCACAGGTGGCTTCACAGTTCTCCGGGGCGATATAACCCAGTTGCCAGCCTTCGGGTAGTGTTTCGGCCTGTTGTTCCAGGGTAATAGGCGGCTGCAGCAGGGTACCTTTATTGGTGCCTGCCTCATACCAGTTCTGTGACAAAATTAGCCAAGCCGCTAATAAAGGGACAATAAAGGCAACGAAAACAATAATAATGGCGCGTCGAGAGCGATTGGGGGAGCTCATCGGGTCTCCTCTTTTTTTGGTTGTTTATTCAGTTTTATAACAGCAAATACAAAAATCACCAAGCATGCAATGGCCAGCGAGAACCATTGAACCGCGTAACCCTGGTGTTTTTCCGGCGGCATTACCTGAGGCTGCCAGTTACGTTGCCAACCTATGGTTTCTGGTGACTTCAATAAAAAGGTGTAGTCAGTTAACGGAATATCGAGTTTTTGACTAATGGCATTAGGCTGAAATTCTTGTACTCGTATTCGGTCATCAGCTAACTCGGTTTCATAAGTATTACTGACAAATTTGTTGTTTGAAGGGAAATACAGGTAACCGGTAAGATTCTGTCTACCCTCGGAAATATCTATTTTGGGTAGTTCTTGTCTGGATGCTGGAGCCGGTAACCAGCCCATATTAACAGGAATATAATTATCGGGTTTGGCGTCAGAGCGGAACAAGGCAATAACCTGATAACCGACAATGCCGTCGGTCATTTTATTATCGAGAAAAAAGACCGGTTGTTTAACAAATTCGCCTCTCATTTTAACGAAAAGAAATCGGTCAGACTCGGAAGATATGGTTCCTAACTGAGACAGTGCCGTTGCATCCCCTTTCGATTGTTGCTGTTCGTAATCGGAAAATAGCTTACGTTTTTCTTCTGCGCGCTCTAGTTGCCAAAAACCCAGCTTGACCAACACCGCAATTGCCAGCAGAGTAACTAAAGTAGCGATAAGAGGAAAACGTATGTTGGTCTTTTTTAAAATCATTATTGTACTGCTGCTTGGTTATATGGTGGTGAATCTTTTCCGCGCATTATTCAGCATGCTGCGTAACGATCCGAATAAACCACCCATGTCCCATTACTTGGGGAAACGGGTGGGAGTGGCCGCCGTTATCCTTGTGATACTGATAGCGGCGACGGCTAGTGGCTTTTTACCTTTAAACCCACGCCCCTATTAGACGGGGCGTTTCTTCTTAAAGTATGTAAACCACGACGAACAGGCACAACCAAACGACATCAACAAAGTGCCAGTACCAACTTGTCGCCTGAAAAGCAAAGTGGTTATCTGGCGTAAAATGCCCTTTTAAAACCCGCAGGAACATGATGATAAGCATGACGGTTCCTAAGGTTACGTGCATACCGTGGAACCCGGTGAGCATATAAAATGTATTACCGTAAATGCCAGAATCCAGCGTCAAGTTTAAATCCTGATAGGCATGCACATACTCGGCACCTTGCAGGTAGAGGAAAATACAACCCAGAATAATCGTAATGCCGAGCATTGCGGTCAGCTGCTTACGTTTATTTTGTTCCAGACCCGTGTGGGCAAAGTGGCAGGTGACTGAACTGACTAACAAGATGAGCGTGTTGATAGCTGGCAGACCATACCACCCCATAGCCTGAGTTTCAGTACCGCCTGGCGTTTTCACCAGCGGCCATTGGGCAACGAACTCCGGCCACAGAACCTCATTGGTCATAGCATTGTTACTGTCTCCCCCTAACCATTGCACAGCAATAACGCGAGCATAGAAAAGGGCGCCGAAAAAAGCGGCGAAGAACATGACCTCGGAAAAAATAAACCAGCTCATGCCTTGTTTGTAGGAGTCGCCGAGTTGGCTACTGTATTTACCGCTCATGGACTCGTTAATCTGGTCGCGGAACCAGCCGAAAAGCATGATGGCTATAACGATTAAGCCAAGGATCAATACAGTACTGCCATGACCGTCTTGCTCTTTACTCATGTCGATAACGGTGTGCCCTGCGCCCCAGGCTATTAAACCTAAGCCAATTGCTCCAACAATAGGCCAGGGACTGGAAGCAGGAACATAGTAACTTTGTTGTTCTGCCATAACGTCGTTTCCTTATTCTGTTTTTAACAGCTGAACCATTTGCTCAGCCGACGTATTGGCTGTCATATCGTACAGCGTGTATGACAGGGTAAATGTCGTAATGTGATCGGGAATGTCCGGATCCAGATAAAATTGCATTGGCATTTCTGTTTCAGCGCCGGCGGCCAGCGGTTGCTGGTTGAAGCAAAAACACTCCACTTTATTCAGGTAAAGAGAGGCTTCAGCTGGCGCAACAGATGGAATAGCCTGAGCGACCATGTTTGATGAAGTCGGGTTTTCTGCTAAGAAATTGACCACTTTAACTTCACCAGGATGAATCTTGATCTGTTTGATCGAAGGTTCAAACTTCCACGGAATACCTTTAGCATTCCGTGTAATAAATTGAACATTAACCGTTCGTGACTCATCCACTTCAACCTGTTGATAAACCGCCGCTTCGTTACTGGTACGGCCGTTAAAGCCGGTCACTTCACAAAAAACATCATAAAGTGGTACCAGTGCAAAGCCGAATGCAAACATCCCGGCGACTGTCAGTAACAGTCGCTTGACCAGAATGCTGTTGTCCGGACGCTGTTCAGACATGGTTTATCACTCCACTTTAGGTGGTTTTTCAAAGGTGTGATAAGGCGCTGGGGATGGAACTGTCCATTCCAGTCCTTCTGCACCCTCCCATGGTTTAGCTTCAGCTTTCTCACCACCTCTTATACATTTGATAACAACCCAAAGGAAAAGCAGCTGCGACAAGCCGAAGGCAAAACCACCAATACTGGTTATTTGGTTTACGTCCGCAAATTGGGTCGCATAATCAGGAATACGCCGCGGCATGCCGGCCAAACCTGCAAAATGCATAGGAAAGAACAGTACATTCACGGAAATAAGTGATGTCCAGAAATGGGTTTTAGCCAGAGTACTGTCGTACATATGCCCCGTCCACTTAGGTAGCCAGTAATAAGCCGCTGCCATGATCGAGAAGATAGCACCTGTTACCAGAACATAGTGGAAGTGAGCAACCACAAAGTAGGTATCGTGATACTGAAAGTCGGCTGGAATTATAGCCAGCATTAAACCGGAGAAGCCGCCGATGGTAAACAGAATCACAAATGCGAGCGCAAACAACATGGGGGTTTCAAACGTCATGGAACCGCGCCACATAGTAGCTACCCAGTTAAAGATTTTAACCCCGGTGGGAACGGCAATGAGCATGGTGCAGTACATAAAGAACAGCTCAGCAAATACCGGCATACCGGTGGTGAACATGTGGTGAGCCCACACCAGGAATGACAACAATGCTATCGCGGCCGTGGCATATACCATGGAGGAGTAGCCGAACAATCGCTTTCGGGCAAAGGCCGGGATAATTGCCGAAATGATGCCGAAGGATGGCAAAATCATGATGTAAACTTCTGGATGACCGAAGAACCAAAATATATGTTGGTACATAACGGGGTCGCCACCGCCGGCAGCATCAAAGAAGCTAGTACCGAAATATTTGTCCGTCAACAACATGGTGACAGCACCGGCCAGAACTGGCATTACCGCGATAAGCAGAAAAGCTGTAATGAACCATGTCCATGCGAACAGTGGCATTTTCATATAGTTCATGCCAGGAGCGCGCATGTTCATAATGGTCACAATGACGTTAATAGCGCCCATTATGGATGAAATACCCATAATGTGTACTGAGAACACGAACAATGCAGTTGAATCGGAGCTGTAAGTTGTGGAGAGCGGTGCGTAAGCAGTCCAGCCAAATGCCGGGCCGCCACCTTCCATAAACAAAGAGCCCAACAAAATAATGAAAGCAAAGGGTAGTATCCAGAAACTCCAGTTATTCATCCGGGGCAGAGCCATATCCGGGGCCCCAATCATCATGGGTATCATCCAGTTAGCAAGCCCGGTAAAAGCAGGCATAACTGCGCCGAAAATCATAACCAGACCATGTACTGTGGTCATTTGATTAAAGAAATGTGGATCAACTAATTGCAGACCCGGTTGAAATAATTCGGCCCGAATTACCATTGCCATGGCGCCGCCCACAAAGAACATGGCCAGGCTGAACAGTAAGTACATCGACCCAATATCTTTATGGTTGGTAGTAAATAGCCAACGACCAATACCAGACGGCTTATGATCGTGGTGTGTGTCGTGATGTGTCTCTTCCACTGCAGTGCTCATCACCGTCTCCTTATTGATTCATGACTTCGTTAATATCGGCGGCCTGAATCAGGTCTCCGGTATCGTTACCCCAGGCATTACGCTCGTAGGTGATAACTGCGGCTAACTCGCGCATTGAAAGCTGACTTCCGAACGCTTGCATAGCCGTGCCGGTAACGCCGTTAACGACAATGTCTATGTGTTTGCTTTTGGCTTCAGGGTCTACCGCAACGCCAGAACCAGCAAGCGCCGGGAACACGCCGTTTACGCCTTGACCGTTAGCCTGGTGACAAGCTGCACAAGTACTGTTGTATACTTTCTCACCAAGATCCATGAGTTCGTCTTCTGACATTTCCATAGCGAGCAATTCCTGTTCACGCTCGCGCGCTTTGCGTTGCTCTTCTTCTTTCTCGGTAATCCATTTTTCGTATTCAGCAGGCTCTTTGGCTATAACAACGATAGGCATGAAGCCATGGTCTTTGCCACATAACTCAGCACACTGGCCACGGTAAATACCGGGTTCGTCTACTTTGGTCCAGGTTTCATTAATAAAGCCCGGATTCGCATCTTTTTTAATGGAGAAGTCAGGAACCCACCAGCTGTGAATAACGTCGTCTGAAGTGACCAGGAAGCGAACTTTTTTATTGGTTGGGATAACCAACGGGCGATCTACCTCTAATAAATAGTTTTCACCTTTCTCAAACTGATTGTTAATTTGCTCTTGCTGAGTGGCTAAACGACTGAAATATTCAACTTCGTTTTCAAAGTATTTGTAATGCCACTTCCATTGCGACCCGGTGACTTGCACCGTTACATCTGCATCTGACGTGTCTTCCATGGCAATTAGTGTCGTTGTCGCAGGCACTGCCATACCTGCAAGAATCAGCAGCGGAACTATAGTCCAGGCAATCTCGACTTTTACGTTTTCATGGAAATTGGAAGGGGTTGGGTTTTTCGACTTCCTGTGGCGGATTATCGAAATAAACATGAGACCAAATACAATTACGCCAATGACGCAACAGATATAGAAAATCGTCATGTGGAGATCGTAAACCTGGTTACTAACTTCAGTGACACCTTGGGTCATATTGAGTTGCGACTTAGCGGTGGCCGGTAGACTCGTTAGCGCCAATAGTGCCCACAAAGGCTTCATTTTCACGTGGCTTCTCCTCTTATTCTTCAATGAGACAGCAAAGCAAGTTTTGCTAGCCTGAATTAGAAGAACAAAGAGGTAAGCAGAAAAAGGTACAGCTTCTCCCCAGAAATCGCTTTCTCTACTGACTCTTTGTTGTAGTTATCGTTATTATATTATTTTTATATTCGGGTACTGCATTTATTAACGAATTTACAACGAAAGATCCAGATCAAATCACACGAACGAACAAAAAATAAGCGAATCTGTTAAAAAAAGGCTGCAAAAGCAGCCTTGGGGAAGAAAACACACTAACAAAGGTGGGGTTAGTGCAGGTGGGATGTCAGTGTGTTTTTATCAAACAGAAAATATTGTGTCTCGCTCAATTTACTGGCCATTCGTGCACGCTGCCAGGTACGACTGGAAACAGAGTCTAGATAACCAATAACCATACTACTGGTACCTGCCAGCAAAGCCTGTTCCAGCGCCCATTCACAGCGTTCGGCGGAGTGGCTGCGTAACCAGCGGATTTGAGATTCAGCTACGCCGCAGGCAATAAGTTGCTGAATGACGTTTTTATCGCCACCAATAACGGTTATCCACTGGCTGGGTTTTTGTTGCAAAGCCCGCTGTACAACTGGAGAGAGGCTATCGACGTCAAATGAATCCTGACTGCTTTTCGCATCCATAGGAAAGGGCGACACCGCAGTTTCGGCAGTCCACAGACCTGGGTGATGTAATTTTTGCTGATATTGAGTTTTCATAAGGTCGCTCCGTTTCTGATCACACCCACCGCAAGCCCTTCAATGGCAAAAACTTGCTCGGCAAGGTTGACAGTAATGGTAGAGAAATCTTCATTTTCAGGATGAAGCAAAATAGTTTTTCCGCGCTGTTCAAAACGCTTTACAGTGACTTCGTCTTCAACTCGCGCAACGACTATTTGTCCGTTACGTGCTTGTTCGGTTTTATGTACAGCCAGTAAGTCACCGTCTAAAATTCCGATGTCTCTCATGCTCATACCGTTTACTTTAAGTAAGAAACTGGCGGCTGGATGAAACAGTGATTCGTCAATTTTGTAATGGCCTTCAACATGTTGTTCAGCCAATAAAGGTTCGCCTGCTGCAACCTGTCCTATTAACGGCAGGCCATCGGCGATATCGTAGTCATCGCCGACAAGGCGAATACCGCGCGACATACCGGGTAGTATTTCAATAACGCCTTTACGGGCCAGCGCTTTCAGATGCTCCTCTGCAGAGTTGGCAGAGCGAAAACCCAGCTTATGGGCAATTTCGGCACGGGTCGGTGGCATACCGGTTGCGTGCAGATTATCCTTAATAAGCTCAAGAATTTCAGATTGTCTTGGTGTTAACGGGCGCATAATGTACCTGTTTATTTGTACAGTGATACTGTGAGTATATACAGGTAAATTGATTTCGCAAGTAATTTCTTGAACGACATTTTTACACGAAGTTGGTATCCTGTATTTCTGTTTAAAACAGAGGTCTCTATATGAAAGGAATAAGCCGCTTTTTCCCAATTTTTAAATACCCGTTACGCTGGTTAACGCGCTTTCAGGAAATTTGGGATGGCACTGAAGAAGAGCATTCAGCGACTGTTGGCAAGCCAATTGTCTATGTAATGCGTTCAACCTCTAAAGCGGATCTATCCATTTTGCAGCGGGCGGCGCAGAAGCGCGGTTTGCCAGACCCTGTCGACCCTCTTGTGGTTAACGGTAAAACCTATAACCGAATCATGTACCTGGAGGAACTGGCGAATGATGTATCGGATCAAACGGTATCCGAATTTCACCAGCTATTAACCCTGCATAAAGACCAGCCGGAGCTTGATGTGCAACTGATACCTGCGGGCGTATTCTGGGGCCGCCAGGCCGGAGAAGAGGCGCATGCCGGTAACACCATGACCGGTGACTTAGATAACCCGGGCCATTGGCGTAAATTCTGGCTGGTAATTTTTTCTGGTCGACAAGTGTTACTGCGCTTCTCACGTTCGGTGAGCCTGGGCACTATGGCGCGGGACCACGGCACAGATATGCGTATCGCGCACAAATTGGCGCGGGTAGCGCGGGTTCACTTCGTCCGTATGCGCCATGCGGTTGCCGGCCCTAAACTGAGTCAGCGCAAAGAGCTGATGTCTGCATTAATTAACACCCCGGCCTTAAAAAAGGCGGTATCGGATGAAGCCCGAGGCAAAAAAATCAGTGAAGAAGCCGCCCGCAAGCGCGCTTTATCTTATATCGATGAAATAGCCGCCAATTATAATTCAACACTTATCCGGGTATTAGATCGTTTTATGACCTGGATGTGGAACCGGATTTACAACGGTATTCATGTAAAAGGCGGGGATACGATTCGACGACTGGCGCAACAAGGACATGAAGTTATCTATGTGCCTTGTCACCGCAGCCACATGGATTATCTGTTGCTCAGCTATGTTATTTATAAAGAAGGCCTTGTGCCGCCGCATATAGCCGCTGGCGTTAACCTTAACTTTTTCCCGGTCGGCGGTATTTTCCGGCGTGGTGGCGCGTTCTTTATTCGCCGCAGTTTCCGGGGTAACAAACTGTATTCAGCGGTTTTTCGTGAATATTTGTGCTGGTTGTTCCAAAAAGGTTACCCGGTGGAATACTTCAGTGAAGGCGGTCGCTCCAGAACTGGCCGCTTATTACCGCCTAAAACCGGTATGCTGGCAATGACCGTGCAGGGTATGTTGCGCGACCAGCAGCGTCCGGTGTCGCTGGTACCGGTTTACCTTGGTTACGAGCATATTATGGAAGTGTCGACTTACCTGAAAGAGCTTAAAGGTAAGGACAAAGAAAAAGAGTCGGTTTTTCAAATTCTGAAAACCGTTGCCAAGCTGCGTAACTTTGGCCAGGGTTTCGTCACTTTCGGTCAGCCGATTAATTTAAAACACCATTTGGACAAAGTGGCGCCTAACTGGCATGAGTCGGTCACACGTGGTGCACAGGAACCGGAACGTCCAGGCTGGTTGAACCCTGTGGTAGGTGGTTTAGCCGAACAAGTTATGCAGGGCATTAACGATTCAGCGGCGGCTAACAGCGTTAACCTTACTGCATTGGCGTTACTGAGTTCAGAGCACCACGCGCTGATGAAAGAAGAACTGTTGGCTCAGCTGGAGGTTTATCTGGGCGTTCTGCGCGAAGTGCCTTACAGCAATATGATGAGCGTGCCGGACGAGACACCGGAAGAACTTTGGCAGCAGGCACTGCGTACTGACAAATTTACAGTTGATAGCGACACCATGGGTGAAGTCGTGTCGCTCGAGCGCATGACAGCCATAGCAATGACATACTATCGGAATAATATTCTTCACATGATGGTGGTTCCCGGTATTGTTGCATCAATTATCATGGCCAGGAAAAAAATCAGCGTGGCCGAAATTGCGGCGCGGACACAGGCAATTTATCCGTCATTAAAAGCAGAGCTCTATTTGAGTCATAATGTTGAAGACTTGCCGCTCTGGACGGAAGCTTTAGCCGAAGAGTTGGCGCGACAACAGTTAATTACTCTGGAAGACGGTGTTTGCACAATTGCGCAAAGGGAAAGTGCGCAGTGGTATAGGCTGCGGCTATTGGCCAACAGTGCCAGTGAAACTTTGCAGCGTTATTGCATTGTACTTGAGTTGCTGCAACAGGCGCAGCCTATCATGCGCGCGGATCTTGAAAAGCAGTCTATTACCCTGGCCGAACGCTTAAGTTCCATTCACGGCATTGATGCCCCGGAATTTTACGATAAGAAAGTCATGTCGACGCTGATTGCCAGTTTAAAACAGCAAGGTCTGGTAGAAATTAATGACGACGGCCAGCAAATTGCTGCCGAGCCAGTTGGCGAGCTCAGCGATCAAGTCGATGAGCTCATTGACGGCCCTGTGCTACAAACCATTCGTCAGTCGGTTGAGCAGTTCGTTCAGCAGCTAAAAGAGCAGGCAGAACATGAACAAAAAGAAGCACTAAAAGAAGAGCAAAAACCGACTGAGAGTGATCAGAACCAGTAATGCACGGCTAAGCCAATAGCGAATACCATGCCAATATAATGGTTATGCAGAAAAGCCTGGAAGCACTTTCCGGGCTCTCTGTACCGTATTAACCAGTGCTGGTAAGCAAACAACAGAAAAATAGCCGCTAATGCCAGCCACACCCAAAGTTCAACTGTAATTAAGTGCAATACCCAGCCCAATAAGGCCAGAGTAACGAGTTGCATCAAGCCAATAGCCAGACGGTCGAAGCGGCCAAACAAAATTGCCGTGCTCTGCAGGCCTATTTTTAAATCGTCTTCGCGGTCCGCCATGGCGTATTCGGTATCGTAGGCGACCGTCCAGAGAATATTGGCAAGAAATAGTAAGCCAGCAATAAACCATTGGTCAGATTCTAGTGCGGTAAAGGCCATGAGAATGCCGAAACTAAAGGCGATGCCCAGTACAATTTGTGGCAAATGCGTCCAGCGTTTGCAAAACGGGTAAAGCGCAGCTACGCCAGCCGCGAAAAAGCTGAGCATGACTGTTTCAGTGTTCAGCTGCATAACCAACCCGAAGGCAATGGCTAACAGAGCGATGAAACCTATCATTGCTTCAGTTGCCGATATTTTTCCCGCCGGAATAGGACGCTGGCGGGTGCGGCGTACGTGACCGTCATAATTGCGGTCGGCAAAGTCGTTAATAACACAACCGGCAGAGCGCATGACAAAAGTACCGAGCAAAAATATGACAACTATACGCAGGGGCGGCTCGCCGGCTCCGGCTATCATGAGTGCCCAGATAGTTGGCCAGGCAAGTAGATAGGTACCAATGGGTCTGTCCGCACGCATTAACTGCCAAAAAGCAACTAACTTTTGCATACTAACTCCTGTTATTCGGCGAAGAGTAAAGTGGCGACGGCTGCAGAAAAACTTCACTGACTAGCAATTGCTCACCACCCGTTGAAAACATTCTGCGTCTGCCCAGCAGCCTATGGTTTTGCCCAAACCACTGCTGATTAAGCAGTGCAATCGGGTGCGCCAACGCAACTTCTGCTACTTCTATTTGCCCGCAGTGTAAGTCGTTACGAGCAAATAGAGACTCACCCAATGACTGATTCCCCAGCTGTTGCAAATTAAGTGTATCGGCGTTTTCGGCGCTGGGTGAAAATAGACTGCGCGCAAAAACCCAAGGCTTTTCATTACAGTATAGTAGAACTTCACGGATAACGACTTGGTCTTTACCCTTTAACCTTTGTTTTTCTTCCGTGTTAGGGGAAAGCAACTGCTGGCCTAGTAATTTAACAGAAAAGTGCTGACTTATCTGCTTCAGACGTTCTGTAAGCGAACCTTCGTAAAGCAGCCAGTCGGCTTGTGTTGAGGTTAATTCAAGTTGTTCAGGCGGTGTCCATTGCAGCGCTTTGCTAACTGGAAAAGCCGGGGTAGCATAAAACTCTGTTGTCATTTGTGTTGGCGTTATTAAGCTCTGTCGCTATGATAGCAGAGAGAACTTAATTGAACAGCAATCGGGCCGGGTAGGGCTATGAAACTTCTGATAACAGTATTCGCCAGTATTTTTCTTTGGTTCAGCAGTGTAACGGTGGCGTCGGCAGACGACGTTTCGTACTACGGCTTTGAGCCTGATATCACCACCAATTACCTGAAAGAAGGCAACGATTACCGGTTGGGCTTTATTCGGGTTGCTATTGAAGTGATGGTGCCGGACCCCAGTTACGTTAGTGTGGTAGAACACCATGCGCCTTTATTGCGTAATGCCTTTGTGTCAATTTTAAGTACTGCGACGGAACGCCAGGTGCGCACCATGACGGGTCGCGATCAACTTCGCTTAAAATGTATAGAAAGGGCAAAGGAACTGATGCAGCAGGAAACCGGTAACCCGGTTATCCGCGATGTTCTGTTTACTAAGTATATTTATCAGTGAAGCTGCCGCACTTTAGGGTTTAACCAACGTACCACAAAGCCTGCGAAGCAGCCGGAAAGCAGCCCGGCCAGATGGGCTTCGTTAGCAACATTAACCCACAGCATGTCGGTGTAGCCAATTACTAACCACAGCAGCATAAAGATAATGAGCCCCGGTGGCAGATACAGCGGCGTGGGACGATTGAAGCTGTATATCCAGCAGAAACCAAGCAGGCCATAGACCACACCGGACAGGCCACCAAAGTTAGGGCCATTGAACAGGTACTGAATAACGTTTGCAGTAATACCACAAAATAACAACAGAGCCAGTAACCAGGATATCCCTAGCGAACGTTCAATACGGCCGCCCAGATACCACCACCAGAAAATATTAAATACCAGGTGAAGCAGGGTAAAGTGCATTAGTACCGGAGTAATAAAGCGCCAGGGCTGATCGTAGGGAAGCGCCGAAAAATATTGGCTGATCCTCAGTGTTTCCAGCATGGCTTCGGGATAAATTTGCACCATCCCAAACACCAGCAATGCCATAACTGCGACAATTCGAGTCAGCCAACCGCTTTGCTGTAGCAAACTAAAAGACAGTGATGATGAACCTCGTTCTGAAGTTTGCTGTTCCTTTATCGGCTCAGCGGCTAGCTCGGGGTTATCTTTAAACTGTTGAATTAATGTCTTAGCAGCGGCTTCATAGCTGCTCTGATGTAACCACAATTCCAATTGCTCACCGCGTTCGGTAACGCTGACTGGCATGCCTTGCTGACGTAAATACTGATACAGCTTGTGCATCCAGTCTGAGTCGCGGCTGCTGAGCAATCGTCGCATGGTTTAGTTCCTTTCAGTGTGTTCAGGAAAAGACATGGACCAGGCCGTATAGCCGCCGTCCATGCTGTGTACATCAGTAAAACCGTTGCCTGCTATGTAATCAGCAGCACCCTGACTGCTAATGCCATGGTAACAAACCACAATCACTTTTTGGTTTTTATCAACCGAACTCAGGAACTGCGGCAGGTTGCTGTTATCCAGGTGTTGAGAGCCCGGAATGTGTCCCGCAGCAAAGGACTGCGGGTCACGGATATCAACAAAAACCGCATCGCCATTTTGCCAATGCTCAACGGCGATGGGTAAGTCCATTAGCTGATAATTGCTCATTTACGCGTTAATCCCAGTTCAGTATGACTTTGCCGGACTGGCCTGAAATCATGGTTTCAAAGCCTTTTTCGTAGTCATCGATGGGCATTTCGTGCGTTAAAATAGGTGAAATATCCAGACCCGACTGCAGCAAGCTGGCCATTTTGTACCAGGTTTCAAACATCTCGCGGCCATAAATACCTTTAATAACCAAACCTTTAAAGATAACCTGATTCCAGTCTATAGCAATGTTTTCTGGCGGAATGCCCAGCATGGCAATTTTACCGCCATGGTTCATGGTTTCCAGCATTTGCGAAAACGCAGAGGGAACGCCGGACATTTCCAGACCGACATCAAAACCTTCTTTCATACCCAACTCGGTCATTACGTCAGATAGCTTTTCTTTGCTAACGTCCACTGCGCGGGTCACACCCATTTTACGGGCTAAGTCCAGACGGTATTCGTTTACGTCGGTAATAACCACGTGGCGTGCGCCAACGTGACGGGCAACGGCTGCTGCCATAATACCAATAGGACCCGCACCGGTAATTAAAACGTCTTCACCCACCAGGTCAAAAGCCAGAGCGGTGTGAACCGCATTACCAAACGGGTCAAATACGGCGGCCATTTCGTCAGTAACGTCATCTGGCAGTTTGAAGGCGTTTTCAGCTGGCAGTGCTAGGTATTCTGCAAAAGCACCCGGACGATTAACACCCACACCATAGGTATTGCGGCACAAGTGACGACGGCCAGCACGGCAGTTACGACAGTGACCACAGGTAATGTGGCCTTCGCCGGAAACACGGTCACCAATTTCAAAGCCGCGAACACCGTCACCCATAGCGGCAACTTCACCTACGTATTCGTGGCCGACCACCATAGGCACAGGAATGGTTTTCTGCGACCAGTCGTCCCATTTGTAAATGTGAACATCGGTACCGCAAATGGCGGTTTTCTTAATTTTAATCAGCAAATCGTTGTAGCCGCATTCCGGCTTCTCGACGTCTGTCATCCAAATGCCGGGTTTTGCGTGCAGTTTTGATAAAGCTTTCATTCTATACTCCTTAAATCACACCCAGCTCTTTACCAATACGGGTAAAGGCTTCAATGGTACGATCCAGTTGTTCACGTGTGTGGGCCGCAGACATCTGCGTGCGGATACGGGCTTTGCCCTTAGGAACGACAGGGAAGGAAAAGCCGATCACATAAATATCTTCTTCTAACAGGCGGTCTGACATTTCAGAGGCCAGTTTGGCGTCGCCGACCATCACCGGAATAATGGCGTGATCTGCGCCGCTCAGGGTGAAGCCTGCGTTCGTCATTTGTTCACGGAAGTAGCTGGCGTTTTCCCAAAGTTGACTGCGCAACTTGCCGCCTTCTGCCAGCATATCCAGTACACGAATAGAAGCCTGTACAATGGCCGGTGCTACTGAGTTAGAGAACAGGTAAGGGCGTGAACGCTGGCGTAACCAGTCAATGACTTCTTTCTTACCTGAAGTGTAACCGCCAGAAGCACCACCCAGCGCTTTACCCAAAGTACCGGTGATAATATCAACGCGGCCAATAACGTCGCAGTATTCGTGTGTACCTTTACCATTTTCCCCAAGGAAGCCGGTAGCATGGCAATCATCCATCATGACTAGCGCGCCGTATTTGTCGGCCAGGTCGCAAATACCTTTTAAGTTGGCAATAACGCCGTCCATTGAGAACACACCGTCGGTTGCTATTAATTTGTGGCGTGCGCCGTCTGCGTCAGCTTGCTTCAGCTGTGCTTCTAAGTCTTCCAGATTGTTGTTTTTATAGCGGAAGCGTTTCGCTTTACTCAAGCGAATACCGTCAATAATGCTGGCGTGGTTGAGCTCGTCACTAATAATGGCGTCTTCCGGGCCCATTAGGGTTTCGAACAAACCACCGTTGGCGTCAAAACACGAGGAATACAGAATAGTGTCTTCCGTACCTAGAAACTCACTCAGTTTTTGTTCCAGCGTTTTGTGAATGTCCTGAGTACCACAAATAAAACGCACTGAAGCCGTACCAAAACCGTGTTCGTCCAGGCCTTGTTTGGCGGCTTTAATTAAGTCCGGATGGTTTGCCAGACCCAAATAGTTGTTAGCGCAGAAGTTGAGTACCTTGCGGTTATTCACCGTAATTTCAGAGCTTTGGTCCGAACTGATAATACGTTCTTTCTTGTACAGGCCTTCGGCTTTGGTTTCGGCCAGTTGGTCGGCCAGTTGCTGATAAAAGGCTGAGCTCATTTTTTACTCCACTATTTGAAAACGTAAGTTACCCTCTAGTTTACTGATGTTAGTCGCAACTCGCATCCTTAATTTGAATATCGGGCTTTTGTTTAGTGTGCACTTGCGTGTACTCTTTAGGCCAAATGAAAAGCGTGCAAATAAAGTGCTTGCACAAATAACGGTTTAGGAGACTCTATGCACCGTCGAGCAATTTATCCGGGAACCTTTGATCCTATTACAAATGGCCACGCCGACTTAATTGAACGAGCCGCCAACTTGTTCAGTGAAATTGTTGTAGGTATTGCAGAAAGCCCCAGTAAAAAGCCGCTGTTTAGTCTGGAAGAGCGGGTTTTGCTGGCACAGCAAGTGACTGAAAACCTCGATAATGTCACTGTTGTTGGCTTTTCCGGGCTGTTGGTGAACTTTGCCAAAGAGTACGAAGCAACAGTGCTTATTCGCGGATTACGCGCGGTGTCTGATTTTGAATACGAATTTCAGCTAGCCAATATGAACCGACGCTTGGCGCCGAATCTGGAAAGCGTGTTTCTGACGCCGGCCGAGGAAAACTCGTTTATTTCTTCTTCTCTGGTAAAAGAGGTGGCGCTACATGGCGGCGACGTTTCCGGCTTTACTGACGCCCGGGTGGCGTCAGCACTGGAACAGAAGTTTTCCGGTAAGCGTCCGGGCAAAAGTTAACCCTGCTTAACTAAAGGCTACGTGGTAAAACACAATGCTCATTAGTACCGGACATAAATAGCGAATATGCCAGCGTAATAAGGTTAAGCCGACACTGCCCGCAGCAATAGCTTTTAAGTGATTGCTGCGGTGCCATAGCCAACCCACCACCAGCAAATAGAATAAGCCTGACAGCGGCAGCTGGAACTGTGTGACTGCCGTAACAACCCAGCCAAACAGCGGTTCAAAGAACAGTATTAGCAGCAGCGAAAACACCGCAATAACGCTCAGTGACAGAGCTGTTGCCACTGGCCGTTTCAGTTTGCGCTCTTCTATGCAGTAAGACACCGGTACCTCGGCCTGAGCAATGGTCGAGGTTAGAGCGGCAATACTCAGCAACATAAAAAATGCAAAAGCCACAAAAGGTCCGGCAATGCCCATACTGTTAAATAGCTCTGGCAGTACCGCAAAAATGAGCTGGCCTTCGCCAATGAGTTTAGAGCCTTCGCCGACATTAACGCCCAGATGAATACCCGCGTACAGAGCCGGAATAATTAACAGCCCCGCCAGAAAAGCGATAAAAGTATCCAGCGCAGCCACTGATAAGCTTAAACGACCTAAGTTAGCACCCGGTTTCAGGTAGGAGCCGTATATCATCATGCCGCCCAAACCAATAGAGAGCGAGAAGAACGCCTGACCCATAGCCGCCACTAAAATGCTGGTGTCAGTCATTAAGCTGAAGTCGGGAACAAGGTATTTCTTCAGACCTTCGTCGGCGCCGGGTAAGGTCAGCATGTAGGCAATTAACGCCACCAGCAAAACGACTAAGGTAGGCATCAGGCGCTTTGACCAGCGCTCTATACCTTTTTCTACACCCTGAAAAACCACGTAAGCGGTGGCTAATAAAAATACAGCGGTGAAAATTAAGTCGCGGGTTAGTGAGCTGTTCAGCAAAAATTCAGCAACAGCTTCAATACCAAAGCCGCGAGCCAGAAAGCCTAAAGCATGAACTAACATCCAGCCGGCAACTACGTGGTAAAAGCTGAGCATTAAGCAGGAACCCAGTACATTCAGGTAACCCATTAAGCGGCCAATAGGGCGTGCGCGACCTTCAGACAGCTGCGTTAACGAGCGAACCGGATTCGCCTGTGCGCTATGGCCTATCAGCATTTCGCTGTATAACGCCGGTATGGCAAGTATAAAGATTACGCAAAGATACACCAGCAGGAATGCGCCACCGCCATGGTTCGCAACCTGGGTCGGGAAGCCCCAAATATTTCCCAGGCCAACGGCAGAGCCCGCCGCTGCTAATATAAAGCCAATTCGGCTGTGAAAGGAATCGCGCATAAATGATCAGAAACCCGTTGCTGCTTACAGAAGTCAGGCGGGCATTCTAACGAACTGGCAAAATTTTGCCCTATCTTTTTTTACACAATCAGGTTAATATTCGCGCCCTGAAAATTAGCCAGTAACCAAACTGTAAAACAGGATTTTTTACGCTGTGTTGCTGCTGTTAACGTTAACGAACGACCGTAATCTCAGGAGCCTTACGTCATGCCTAATCTGGATCTGAGCCGCTACGGCATCACAGATGTCGAAGAAATTGTCCATAATCCGTCCTACGACCTGCTATTCGAAGAGGAAACTCGCGACGACCTGCAAGGTTATGAAAAAGGAACGGTAACGGACCTGGGTGCGGTTGCTGTCGATACCGGAATTTTCACCGGACGTTCCCCTAAAGACAAATACATTGTCCGCGATGACACAACTCGCGATACCGTCTGGTGGGCTGATCAAGGCAAAAACGACAACAAACCACTGTCAACAGAAACCTGGAATGAACTGAAAGGTTTGGTCACTGAGCAGTTGTCGCACAAACGTTTGTTTGTGGTTGATACCTACTGCGGTGCTAATGAAGATACTCGTCTTGCAGTTCGCTTCATTACCGAAGTGGCGTGGCAGGCGCACTTCGTGAAAAACATGTTCATTCGCCCAAGCGAAGCAGAGCTGGAAAACTTTGAGCCAGACTTCGTTGTTATGAATGGTGCTAAGTGCATTAATCCTAAGTGGCAGGAACAGGAACTGAATTCAGAAAACTTTGTGGCGTTTAACTTAACTGAAAAAATTCAGTTAATTGGCGGCACCTGGTACGGCGGCGAAATGAAAAAAGGTATGTTCTCAATGATGAACTACTTCCTGCCGCTAAAAGGCATTGCTTCTATGCATTGCTCTGCCAACGTAGGCAAAGAAGGCGACGTGGCTGTTTTCTTCGGCTTGTCAGGCACGGGTAAAACCACTTTGTCGACTGACCCGAAACGCGCACTGATTGGTGACGACGAGCACGGTTGGGACGACGACGGTGTCTTCAACTTTGAAGGTGGTTGTTACGCGAAAACCATTAACCTGTCGAAAGAAGCTGAACCGGATATTTATAACGCCATTCGCCGTGACGCTCTGCTGGAAAATGTTGCTGTTGATGGCAACGGAATCGTTGATTTTGACGACAACTCGAAAACTGAGAACACTCGAGTGTCCTACCCCATTTATCACATTGAAAACATTGTGAAGCCGGTGTCTAAAGCGGGTCACGCAAAGAAAGTGATTTTCTTAACAGCCGATGCCTTTGGCGTATTGCCTCCGGTTTCTAAGCTGACTAAAGAGCAAGCGCAGTATCATTTCTTGTCTGGCTTTACTGCTAAGTTAGCCGGTACTGAGCGTGGTGTCACCGAGCCTACGCCAACCTTCTCAAGCTGTTTTGGCGCGGCGTTCTTAAGCCTGCACCCAACGCAGTACGCGGAAGTTTTAGTTAAGCGTATGGAAGCGGCTGGCGCAGAAGCTTACCTGGTTAACACCGGTTGGAACGGCACTGGCAAGCGCATTTCTATTAAAGCGACTCGCGCTATTATTGACGCCATTTTAGATGGTTCAATTGAAGATGCTGAATTTGTGCAGTTGCCTCACTTTAATCTGGCTATGCCAACTGAACTGACCGGCGTTGAAGACAGCAGTATTCTAGACCCACGTAAAACATACGAAGATGACGGTGAGTGGGACGTTCGCGCGAAAGACTTAGCCGAACGTTTTGTCGCAAACTTTGAGAAATTTACTGACACCGATAACGGTAAAGCGCTGGTTGCCGCAGGCCCTCAGCTGTAAATTCATAGTTTGAAACAAATTAAAGGGCTCGTAACACTTGTTACGGGCCCTTTGTCTTTCTAAGATAGGCGCTTCTTAAGCAAATAACAGAAAAATAACATGCGCCTTTCAGTTAATAATGTCACTAAACGTTACCGCACCGTAACGGCGGTAGACGCTATCTCCCTCGATATTCAGCCCGGCAAGATTCAGGCGTTACTCGGTCCTAACGGCGCCGGTAAGTCGTCCCTGGTTCGTATGCTGGTTGGCCTCACCCAGCCAGACGAGGGTGAGATCCTGGTTGAGAACAACGGCGAGAGTGTTGAGCTGACCTATCATGACTTTGCTTACCTGCCTGAAGATCGCGGTTTGTATCAGGACCGAACCATACTGGATAACCTGAATTATATTGCCAGTTTGCGCGGGTTGAAGCTGAGCGATATACGCAGCGATATTGATAACTGGCTGGAGCGGTTCGAACTGACTGATCGCAAAGATGAGCCCTTGCGTCAGATGTCTAAGGGAAACCAGCAAAAAGTACAACTTATTGCCACGCTGCTGCACGATCCACAACTGGTTATTCTGGATGAACCCTTTTCGGGATTAGACCCGGTAAACCAGGAGCACGTGCTGACGGTATTGAACGAACTGCGTGAACGGGGCAAGACTGTGGTACTAAGTGCGCACCAAATGGAGCTGGTTGAGCGTTTAGCCGACACCATGTTGTTAATGAATAAAGGACGGGCGGTAGCTCAGGGCAGCTTGCAGGAAATTCGCAATACCTTGCTGCCTAAGCCGGTTTACCGGGTGACAACCAATGCTCAGCTTGTGTTGGATAGCTGGCAGGGCGTTGAGCAAATAGAGTCCATGCGCAAGGTGAGTGAAGATCAAGTGGAGATAACCTTTCGCGCCGACGCCGGTATAGATCAGTTGTGGCCACAATTGGCACAGCAGGTATCGATTAAAGCCTTTGCGCCGATTCAGCCCGGGTTACATGATTTATATCTGGATACGATTCGTCGGCAAGCGAGTGATGAGAGAAGCAGCGAGGAAGCGCAGTCATGAAACAGACGAATCCGGGTTATTTAAAGCAGTTGAAAGCCATTTCATGGTGGGAGTTTAAGCGCTTCTTTAAGTGGAAGCAGGAACTTCTGTCTATTGTCATTTTGGTCGGCATTTTTGCCGTGAGCACTGGCTGGGGCGCAATAGCCCAACTTTTGTCGGATGAATATCACGGAGCTATTTTCTATGAAGAAGGCAAACCCCAGTCTTGGGAGTTTGAGGCGCCAAAAGACTTAAACCTTCGCAGTGCTGGCACCATGGAAGTAGAAAAGTGGAAAGCACAATTACCGGAAGACCTAGATACATTAATTGTCATAACACCGGAATTAACCGCAAAAGTCTGGGTTAAGAAGTCTCAGACCTGGCAACAGGAATTGCGTAGTGAGTTACAGGATCAATTGCAGGATCTGCGTATTCAGCAGTTACCACTGGCACCGGAAGAAAAAGCGGTTATTGATGAAAAGCCGGAAATTGCGTTTTCTATTGAAGAAAGCGAAGAAGCTTCCATTGACGATGCTAACGACGGTTCAGCCAGTATGCTACTGGTGATTATAATGGTCGGGGTTTTTACTGGTTTCGGCTTGATGATGATGTCCATAACCGCCGAGAAACAGCAGCGTGTAACCGAGCAGTTGCTGACTATCGTGACACCGACTCAGTGGATGGATGGCAAAATTATTGGCATTACCTTGCACAGCCTTAAATCAATGCTCTTTATCGGCCTAATGATTTTGGGCGTAAGCCTGGTCGTTGCGGCATTGTCCGATAAGAGCGGTTCAGGTCTGGACTGGGGCATTGGCACAGGTCTGTTGAGTCTTATCTTTGTTTTATTGGGCACAGTCTTAATTAACGCCTTACTAGCGGGTTTTTCCGCAACCATCGATGACCCTAACCACTCGTCCCGCAGTACGGTGATGCTGGTACCTATGTTGCCAATATTTCTGAGCTTTAGTGTGGTAAGTGCGCCAGACTCAACCTTAGCCACGGTTATGAGCATTCTGCCGGTTAGCTCCTTTGCGATGATGCCCGCACGCTTACTGCAAACTGACGTTCCGGTATGGGAATGGCTGCTAAGCTTAGCGCTGTTGCTTGTTTTTGTTTACTGGATGCGAAATGTTGCGGGGCGCTTGTTCGCTATGGGCATTCAGTATTACGGAAAAGAACCGGGCTGGAAGGAAATTTGGCAGGCAGTTTCGGGTAAATAAAAAAACTACAGAGACAAAAAAGCCGGGATCTTCAATGAAGCATCCCGGCTTTTTATTAGGAAACCGCTTTATTTAAGCTGTTCAGCGTGCGGTAATTCAAACGAGGGTTTCTCTTCGGCTTTTTCAACCAGGAAGCTATCCATCCAGCGCATAAAGCGCATGCTGTAGTCCAGCTGTGCCGCCACTTTGCGGTTACCGTGCCCTTCACCAGGGTACAACACCAAACGAACCGGTACCTTGCCGTGAGTTTTCAGGTAGCGGTAAAGCTCCATAGACTGTGAAGGGTGTACACGAGTGTCCTCTTTACCATGCATAATAAGAATTGGCGTACGCGCCTTTTCTGCGTGATAAATTGGGCTGCGCTCTAAGTACCATTCCCACTTGTCCCACGGATAGCTACGGGCGTGTACGGCATGCATTTCTTTGGCAATGTCGGTAGTACCAAACTTAGATAAGTTGTCGCTGATACCCACAAACATAACACTGGCAGCAAAGTGCTCGGTCTGTGCTGTTGCGCCCCAGGCCGACGCGTAACCACCGTAAGATCCGCCGGTAATACCCACGCTCGACTCATCGGCTAAACCAATATCAACCAAATGCTTTTTCGCATCAACAATGTCGTCGAACTCTTTACCCGCGTAGTCATTCTGCCCCAGCTTAGAGAACTCGACGCCACGACCGGTACTGCCTCGGTAGTTAGGGAAGAACAGGGCATAACCTTTGGCTGCAGCATGTTTAACCGGGGACGCATAGCGATCTAACCAGCCGTTGCTGTAATGCGACTCAGGACCACCGTGAATCACCATCATGGTCGGGTAGGTCTTGCCTTCTTCGTAGTTGGTTGGGTAAACCACAATACCTTCCAGCTTAAGCCCGTCGCGTGCTTCATAAGTCATGGTTTCCTGACGAGGCATATCGATGTCGGCCAGCCAGGGGTTAGAGTCGGTTAAACGCTCCAGACGACCGTTACTGTACTTAAACGCTTCGCTCGGGTGGCTTGGGCGGTGACCTGTTAAAACAAATTCTGATTTACCGGCTTCGCCGTCCAGGCTGGTGAAAACGGCTTCACCCAATTCTAACAGGCTGCGGCTTTCTAAAAACTTAAGTGTTAATGCCTGAACTTCGGTTTCGGTACCGCGGTGACCTAACCAGATGATTTCTTCGTCGGTACGCCAGCTAAAATCTTTGACTGCGCCTTTGTAGTCAGGCAACACGTTGCGGTGTTCTTGCTCGCGAGTGTCGTAAACAAATAAAGAACCAGCAGAAGGATCGTTGTAGTCAGCAGCGCGGATCATGGCCAAATAACGACCGTCCGGTGAAAATTCTGCACGACCAAGCTTGCCTTCACTTTCAAAAGAAGTGACTACTTCGCCGTCCAGACTAATAAGCTGATATTGGCTGCTCATGTAGTTGTCGTCAATAAGTGAGGTTGGTGCGGTACGAACCAATAACTGTTCGTTATTCGGGTGGAAGCTAACCGAAAGCGCGTGCTGGTCGTCGGTAGTAACCGCTTTGGCTTCTGCGTCTTCTTCACTCAGAGAAACGTGGTAAACCTGAGTGTAGGTTAAGTCTTCTTCGTAAACTTCGGCTTTAAAGCCTTTTTTCGAGAGCTTTTTCTTGTCGCTATCCTTTGCGCCTGAAGACAAGAATACGAGTTGCTTGCCGTCATCGCTCAGCGCGTAGCCGCCAATATTGCCGTCAAATTCAAAAACTGACTGAATACCACCGCCGTGTACAGGCATGCGGTAAAGCTCCTGATACTCATCGCCTTCTTCTTTGGCGGTAAAGTACAAGTACTCGCTTTGTGGACCAAAGTTGACCCGGCCGAACTTTTTGTCTTTGCTCAGGTAAGACGTTTCTTCGCCTTCAGCGTTAATAAGCACTAACTCACTGTAGCTGGAGCCGTCGTCATCTTCGTATGGGGTACGGGGTGTTGAGCGGATAACCGCAGTGAATTGACCATCCGGCGACAATTGAGCCGAACGAATGGCTTTGGTGGTTACGGTTTCCATTAGCGTCATGTCGCGGGCATCAATATCTGCTGCCCAGACTGCTAATGCCATACCGCCTACAGCACGTAAAAGCATAATGTTCTCCAGTTTCTTGTTCTGATTAAGATTATTTTTTATGACTCTCGTTTTAGTAATCGGCGAGTCGCTTCGGCGCCTCTGGCAACTAAGCGAACTTGCAGAATCGTTTTTTCGGTAATAATTTCGCGTTCTTCTTCGTCTACGTCAAAGCAGTCGGCTCCGGCGCTGAATACAATTTTGGCAATAGTGTCCGACTGTAACTCGGCCAATTCGCGACTAAAGGACTGTTCGTTAACTAAATAGTCTTCAAGTTCGGCTTTGAAGTGGTCTATTTCGCGCACTACCGCTAAGCGAAAGCTGCGTGAGCGACCGGAACGTTCCTGCAGCAATAGCCTGAAGGTGGCGGTATTGTTCGCCACAAATTGCATAAAAGTTTCTATAGATACCCGAATAATAGAGCCGCCGGATTCAATGCGTTGACGCGCCTGGCGTAATAGTTGGCGTAGAGCCAGGCCGCATTCGTCGACCAAAGTGAGTCCTAACTCATCCATGTCGCGAAAGTGCCGGTAAAATGAGGTAGGGGCAATACCCGCTTCGCGCGCTACCTCACGCAGACTCAAACTGGAGAAACCGTTTTCGGCGCTTAATTGGTTCATTGCCGCGTTAATTAACGCCTGTCGGGTTTTCTCTTTCTGCTTTGCGCGAATTCCGGCCATAGTCGTATAGTCATCTTTGCGTGTATATTAAGAATGATAACACAGCTTTTTACACTTTTACCGCTTGTAATTTGAACACGAAACACGTACATTCAGCGTACAGGTGTACGCTATTAGACGCCTGCCTTTATTTGAATGTTTTAGGTTATATGCATGCAAAAGATTTCTGAAAAGCCCCCCATCATCTGGTTAAACACCCTGGTGTTCTCTATTACCTTTATTGTCGCCATTGTTGGTGTACCTTTATACGCATACAGCGTTGGCATTGGAGCCGCGTTTTGGTGGGTTATGTTTGGTACGGCGTGTTTCGCCGGCTTGTCTATTACAGCGGGCTATCATCGCCTGTGGGCGCACCGTACATACGATGCAAACCCCGTAATTCGTTTTATTTTTGCCATTGGCGGTGCGGTTGCGCTGCAGAACAGTGCACTTCACTGGTCTTCTGACCACCGTGAACACCACAAGCATGTTGATAATAACGACAAAGACCCGTATTCCGCTAAGCGCGGGTTCTGGTACTCGCATATTGGCTGGATGATCCGTGAATATCAGGCGAGCCGTTATACTGACTACGATAACGTTAAAGACCTGCAGAAAGACCCAATTGTTATGTGGCAGCACAAGTATTACTTGCCGCTAACCCTGTTTGTGAACTTTGGCTGGCCAATTGCCGCCGGTTTCATGCTGGGCGACGTGTGGGCAGGGCTGCTGGTTATTGGTGTCCTACGCTTAGTGCTGAACCACCACACCACATTCTTTATTAACTCGCTGGCGCATATTTGGGGTAAGCAGCCTTATACCGACAAAAACACTGCGCGTGACAATGGCGTGCTGGCGTTTCTGACGTTTGGTGAGGGCTATCATAATTATCACCACATTTTTGCTGCGGATTATCGTAACGGCATTCGCTGGTGGCAGTTCGACCCAACTAAATGGCTGATCGTAGCCAGTAAATGGTTGGGGCTGGCGAAAAACTTAAAGCGCAGCTCGCCGTATCAGGTAGAGCGAGCGAAACTGCAAATGCAGTTAAAGCGAGCTCAGAAAAAAGCATTGTCAGCGCCGGATTCATTATTTGAACGTGCTCAGGAACATTATGACCAAATGGGCCAGCAGTTGAAGGCTTATTATCAGGCTCGTAAAACGCTTCTGGATACTAAAGCTAAAGCGTTGAAAGAACATGTTCATCACGATATTGATGCGTTGAAGCGTCAGGTTGATGAAATGAAGGCTTCGCTGGAAATGCAAAAACGCTCCTGGAAAGCGCTATTAAACCAAATTCAGCAGCACGCGTAATTATTGGTTGAAATTGCGACGAATGGCATTTGTCAGTACTTGAAAATGTTTAAAATATAAACGATACTGACAAATACATTCGTAGTAACACGTTTTAGCGTGTGGGAGGAAACGATGGAAATTGGTGCAGCAATGAACTCAGGCCTGCAGGGTATGCAACGTGCAAACCAGCAGGTATCACAAGCGAGTCAGGAAATTGCGTCTGCTTCAACATCGGGTCGTAATGATGTTCAGCAGCAAAGTAATGCCGTTGCAAATGGTGCTCAGGCCGCAACAGAGACTGCGTCTGAAACCAGTCAAAGCGTTACGGCTGCCAATACCACTGATTCTCTGGTTTCACTAAACCAGGGGCAGACCAACTTTGAGTCAAACACCCGTACGGTAGAAACTGCCGACGAGATGTTGGGCACAATGATTGATACCCGCGCTTAATGTTCTAACATGAATATCTCACCAGCGTTACCGCCTATTCCTGTAACGTCGGCACCGCCTGCGGAGTCGATGAACAGGGATAATTTGCAGCGGCCGCTGGTGAATGAACCTGCCAAACCTGATCAATCCAGTAATAAAGCCGATACCCAGGCCGACAGAAAACCCGACGCGAAAGCTGATGGAAAGCCTGACAGCAAAAAAGCCACCGACAAAGCAAGCAAAGAAGTTACTGACAATGCTGAAAAGAATCAGCAGAAGCTCAGTGAAGAAGAAGTTGAAAAAGTCGATGAGCTAAAAAGCCGTGACCAGGAAGTGCGTGTACATGAGCAAGCCCACGCGGCGGTTGGAGGTCAGTATGCTGGTTCTCCTTCCTATGATTATGAACGCGGGCCTGACGGTAAGTCTTATGCTGTGGGCGGCGAAGTTCAAATAGATGTCAGCCCGGTTAATGGTGATCCGCAAGCTACCATTCAAAAAATGCAACTGGTACGACGCGCCGCATTAGCACCAGCACAACCATCGGCTGCCGACCGTTCAATTGCTGCCGAAGCGGCTAATAAAGCTACCCAAGCGCGTGCAGAGCTGGCTCAGCAACAGGTAAAGTCGGGTGAAGAAGATGGCGAAAACACTACTCCGGATATTAGTATTAATGCGCCGTTTAATAAAAGCTTAGAGGGCGAAGGCAAGAGCCAGTCAGCGTCTTCGGACGTAGCGCCTGAAGAGCAGGGTAAAAAGACGTTGTCGTCTCCTGAACGAGGCGAGATGATAGCTTCTTTCTACGATAAGCGCGTTCGTCCTTCCGTGGACTCATTCAGCGCTACCGCTTAACCCCAATCCTGTTTTAATCTTTCTTCGCTTTTGCAAAGGCGTCTGCTAATGCACTGCCCATTGCTGAGTTTTGTGGCTGTGGCGCACGACCACCATTACCTGAAGGCTTTTTCTTAGGTCCGCTTCCGGTTTTCGCTTTAGGCTTGTCGCTGCCTGCAGTATTGGCTGGGGCTTCATCGCTCAGGCGCATGGTTAAGCCAATACGTTTACGCTCAATGTCCACTTCCAGCACTTTTACCTTCACAATGTCGCCGGCTTTAACCACTTCGCGCGGGTCGCTGACAAATTTGTCCGCCAGTGCGGAAATGTGCACCAAACCGTCCTGATGCACGCCTACATCAATAAAGGCACCGAAATTCGCAACGTTAGTTACCACACCTTCCAGCAACATGCCGGGCTTCAGATCGCTGACTTTCTCAACGCCTTCTTTAAATTCTGCCATTTTGAATTCAGGACGCGGGTCGCGGCCGGGTTTTTCCAGCTCGGACAAAATGTCGGTAACCGTTGGTAGGCCAAAGCGCTCGTCGGTGTAGTCTTTAGCGTTCAGGTTTTTAATTAATTGCTGGCTACCAATAAGCTCCTGTACTGGCAGGGAGTTCTCTTTGGCAATGCGTTCAACCACAGTATAAGCCTCGGGGTGAACTGAAGACGCATCCAGTGGCTGCTCGCCGTTACTAATGCGTAAGAAGCCTGCCGCCTGTTCAAAGGCTTTTGGTCCCATGCGCGCAACATCCAGCAATTGCTTGCGGTTACGGAAAGCACCATGAGCATCGCGGTGCTCAACCAAGTTCTTCGCCAAAGTTTTCGATAAACCGGATACGCGCTGCAGTAACGCGGCAGAAGCCATATTGGCATCTACACCCACGGCGTTTACGCAGTCCTCAACCACCGCATCCAGACTTTGCGCTAATTGCGATTGGCTGACATCGTGCTGGTACTGCCCGACACCAATAGACTTAGGCTCAATTTTAACCAGCTCTGCCAATGGATCTTGTAAACGGCGGGCAATAGAGACCGCGCCACGTAGCGACACGTCCATATTCGGGAATTCCTGCGCAGCCAGTTCAGACGCCGAGTAAACCGAAGCACCGGCTTCGTTCACTATAACCTTAGTGGCTTTAATGTCGCTGTGCTGTTTCAGCATGTCGCCGACCATTTTGTCGGTTTCGCGCGAGTGGGTGCCGTTACCAATACTGATAAGTTCCACTTTGTACTGCTTGCACAAGGTAGCCAGCGTTCGCATGGATTTATCCATCTGGTTTTGCGGCTGGAAGGGGAATACGGTGTTAGTGGCAACCGCTTTACCTGTTTCATCCACCACGGCAACCTTAACACCGGTGCGAACACCCGGGTCTAAGCCCATGGTGGTTTTAGCACCGGCAGGCGCCGCCATCAGCAAGTCTTTTAAGTTGCTGGCAAATACCTGAATCGCTGCTTCCTCGGCACGTTCGCGTACACGGGCCATTAACTCGGTTTCCATGTGCAGCGATAATTTCACCCGCCAGGTCCATTGAATAACCTGACGCAACCAGTCGTCGGCAGCGCGGCCTTTGTGCTCAAAGTTCAGGAAATCGGCAATAATCACTTCGCAATGTGAGCCTGCGGTTTTATCTTCACTGCCCGGATCAGCGTCCATCGACAACTGCAAAAAGCCTTCGTTACGGCCACGCAACAAAGCCAGCGTGCGGTGCGAGGGGATGGTTTTAAACAGCTCAGAAAACTCAAAGTAGTCGCGGAATTTAGCGCCTTCTTTTTCTTTACCCGCAGCCACGGTGCTGGTTAAGTGCGCGTTCTGCCATAAGTGAGAGCGTAAGCGTTTTAGTAACTCCGCCTGCTCGGCAAAGCGCTCCATTAAAATGGCGCGGGCACCGTCGAGTACTGCCTTCGCATCGGCAAAGCCTTTGTCGGTGTCAACGTATTCAGCCGCTGCCTGCTCCGGGTTCTGCGTTGGTTCTTTCCACAGCAAGTCCGCCAGCGGTTCAAGCCCAGCTTCAATGGCAATTTGGCCTTTGGTGCGGCGCTTCGGTTTGTAGGGCAGGTATAAATCTTCCAGCTCGGTTTTCGAGTCTGCGGTTTTAATGCTCTGAGTCAGTTCGTCGGTTAGTTTGCCTTGCTCGTCAATGGACTTGAGTATCACCTGACGGCGGTCGTCCAATTCACGCAGGTAGTTAAGGCGCTGATGCAGCTGACGCAATTGCGTGTCGTCTAAGCCTCCGGTCACTTCCTTACGGTAGCGCGCAATAAAGGGCACTGTTGAGCCTTCATCCAGCAACTGGATAACAGACGAAATCTGGCGTTCATCAACCTTCAGTTCATTAGCAAGTAATTGCGGTATCTGGCTCATAGTACATCTCTTAGTTTTGAAACTTTACGACAAATAATGGGGACGAATACTATCACGAATTGGCTACGCGGGCTGTTGGTAACTTATCTTATTAATGAACCAGACTTTACTGCCCTGAGGTGTGTTAACTTCCGCCTCGTCGTCCACCTGCTTTTTCAGCAGGGCACGCGCCATGGGTGAATCAATAGACACCGCGTCTTTGCGATCATAAATTTCATCCGGACCAACAATTTGAAAGGCACGAACGTTCTCTTCTTCGTCCTCAATTTCCACCCAGGCACCAAAAAACACCTTACCGTCCTGTTGTGGAGCATAATACACTACCTTCACCTGCTCCAGACGCTTGGTTAAGTAGCGAATGCGCCCATCAATTTTGCGCAGCTTTTGTTTGTTATATTTGTAGTCTGCGTTCTCAGACCTGTCGCCGAGGCTCGCCGCCCAGGAAACCTTCTCCACCGTTTCGCGCCGCTCTACACGCCAAAGGTGTTCAAGTTCCTGTTGTAACTTTTCATAACCGCCAAGGGTAATTAAATTGGTTTTCATACGCTGAATAATTATTGCCTGCGTTGAATTATGGGGGGATTTTACTGGGTTATTGCTACGAAGGAAATGGTGGTGAATAGAGCCTAAATATGATTTCTTGTTTTTGCGGCTATGTTACTCATTCATTAGAATAAGAAGGATGGGTAAAAATAAGTAAATTCAGTTTATTACGGAGTCAATATGAATCAAATTAACCCAGCTAAACTGCGTAATAGTAAGTGGACTGCAGTAGAGCCGCTTAATCGCGAGAAGCATTTTTTGGTATCAGAAGTTGAGTATGATGAAGACGGCTCAGTAATTTCATGCAAAATTGAATCAGTGCTTTCGAGAAATGAATATTCAATCAATTGGCTTGAACTTAAAAGTGAAGAGAAATGGATCCAAGGTTGGAAATGAGAACCCCCTTCAAGGCGTGTGGGCTATCTCTAGGCGTGGTTTGAACGGTTGGCGGCCGAAGAAAATGAACTTTTCTTCTGGCGTTTTAATTTTTTTTGCATCTTTGGCTTCGGCTGGTGAAAGCACCTGTTTTGGTACTACCGCGAACGGAAGACTGGAAGGGGGCGTAGAGCTTCCTGCATCGGGAGAAAATTTCGAGGGGTACAGTACAATAGCCAGACTGGCGGGCAGAACTTATGTCCATTCCGAAGTAAGAGAGATAATTATAGCAGCCTATAAAGAGCTGGAAACGACTCAACCGGGAAAGGTATATAAATACGCAGAAACTGGATACAAAGACGGGGGGCAGTTCAAACCACATAAAACCCATAAAAATGGACTGTCGGTAGACTTTATGGTTCCCGTTGTAAACGGAAATGGTGAGTCGGTTCACCTACCGACAAATCCACTGAATAAATTTGGTTACAATATCGAGTTTGATGCAAATAGCAGCTACGAAAATTTCACGATAGATTATGAAGCACTCGCAGCCCATATCGTTGCGGTGCATAAGGAATCAAGGAAGCGTGGGCACGACCTTTGGCGAGTAATATTTGACCCGGAGTTGCAACCTAATTTGCTTAAAACTCGATACTCCGAGTATTTATCAAAGTATGTCGAGTTTTCAAAAAGGCGTTCCTGGGTTAGGCATGACGAGCATTACCACGTAGATTTTGAAATACCCTGTAAATAGCCGGCGCCTTGCGTGGTCTCAATTGCGCTGGACTGTGCAAAAAGAACATAACCTGTAAATACTTTTCAGATAACTCCTATGTTCGTTAACCTGACTGTACTTCTGTTTTAACTCCTGGTCTGGTGAGAAAATAACATAGGCGAGCAGAGAGTCTTTGAGTAATTGTGCCAACCCCGGCTTCTTCAAATACCTCAAGCCGAGGTCGGAGGCGTCCGTTGAGGTAAGGCGAAACGGTCTTAGATTAAAACGGCTTTTTCGCAAAATTAAGCTTCACTTGTTTGACTTCCGCCTCCGGTGGTTCCTGGTAGTATGTTAAAGGAAATTTCTCGCTATTACCTTTAACAACAAACTGCTGGTACCAGGCCTCGGGAGCGTCTACTCGGCTCAGTTGTAGCTCTACTGACGGTTTTAAGTCATAAAAAGCTTTGTCGCTCCAGCGTCCTGATAATCCGGGGTAGTCGGCGTATTGGTCAAGAATATAGTAAGAGCGATCACTGGCTCTTGTTGCAATAATCCACCCGTCATCTGTTGGCGTTGCGCTCGCCCGCGCATTTCCTTGTTGAATACTAGTGACGTCTTTGGCTAGAGGAAGAGTGACAGGAATAGGCTCTACCGCAGGCATGTAGTCCATAACTGCCGTTATGCTAGATATTTTGCTCAGGTCAGTCTTCTCCCAGCCAAGCGGAACTAAGTAAATGTTCATCTCGCTAGCCCCGGAGTAATTGGGCTCTATTGATCTAAGCATCATGGGAATATTTAGCTTATTTCCTTCGTTGTCCATTAGAGTCAGGGAGTTGATGGAAGTTAGCCCCCCCATAACCTTGCCTTCGGGTCCAACAAATTCAAGCTCCAGCTCTAAGCTGTTATCCTTTGGGTTAATGGCGAATGCTGTTTCGGTATGAGCAACAGGATCACCAATAAAATCAAAATCTGGCGACTCGCCAGCAGAGCTCATAGATAGTTCATATGAACCGTTATTCTCAGCGAGGAAAGTTGCCATTTCAAAAGGAGCCAGAAAATCATCCGTGGAACCAATTACCAGTTCGCTTTTTCGCCTTAATACGAGTGTCGTATCAATTTCTTTGGATGGGGTATCTTTGACGGTTTTCTGAGTTGTAATAAGTACTAAGTTTTCAATCCAGCCGTCGTCGCGGCTAATGCGCATACGGCCGTTAACTTCCGACCATCTTACCTTCAGGTTGGGGTTGTGCCCCATCATTGGCACGGCATCTGCTGGGGCTTTGGTCTCTCTGGTAATATCAACAGTAATGCTATTCTCATCAATGCTATCAACCTTGAGAACTAACGAGGGGATCCCTTGAAAGCTATTTAGAGTAACCGATTTCCCTTCAACCATCGGCAGAGCCCAGTTCACAACCGGAGACAGGATAACTTGCTGTAATTGCTCTACTCGTTGTTTGCTCGCTTCCTGGAGGTTTCTGCTTTCTTGTTTTGCACTTACTGTTGTTCTTCCTGTTTCCCTGTTCATCGTCTGGTCGAAGCCTGACGAAATCAGTTCTCTAACCGGTTTTTCCAAGTTGCGTTTAGGGTTTGAGCTGCTGAACTCAACGCTCTCATTAAACGAAAATGTTAGTGCCTGGGGAACGGCACTAACATTAATATCAGGGCCCACCTTATCTACACGGTAATGTAATATGCTATGCAGGGATGCTGTGTCTGCTATTTGCCAGTCCCGGTTGTTTATATCTAGTATCCGCGTACGCATATCTAAACGGTATTGTTCTGTTTTACCGATATCAGCTTCAAAACGGAGAAATTTTGTTTTCTCTGGCAAAAGAGCCGCTATGCTAATAGAAACGATTATGATTCCGACAAGAGCTAGAACGATCTTGCGTGACAAAAATTGCATATGACATCCTTGTTTAATGACTATTTTTATAGAGTAAGAAATTATACCAAATAATAGAGATAGGCGTGAAACTCTGTAGCTTTTAAGCCTTTACAGAGGAGGTGCTTAGAGACCCCAAAAAATAGTGTGGCTATGAAGTTTTGGAAGTGCCGCTCCTAATATCGAGTATCGAGCTCTTGTAGCAAGCGTTAGCTACAGTTGCACAATAATCTGTACATGTACCAATACCTATTTTATACATGTTCAATAAATTGAAAATGTTGAGGTGTATATGAGAATAGTCTCTTTTACTGAAGCCCGAAATGGCTTAAAAGCAGTGTTGGACAGCGTAGTAAACGATGCTGATACAACGGTAATTACCCGCCGTGACTCGAAAGATGCCGTGGTGATGTCCTTAAATTAATACAGTAGCCTAATGGAAACCGTCCATTTGCTCTGTTCGCCAGCAAACGCTGAAAATTTGAATAAATCTATTGCTCAATATAGAGAAGGTAAAGCTAAAAAGAGAGAGTTATTAGATGAGTAACTGGTGGCTGTTATGGACTGATGCGACCTGGAAAGACTATTTATATTGGCAAACTCAAGATAAAAAGACACTTAAACGTATCAACAGATTAGTTGCCGAAGCTAGGACGATCTGCAAGAGAGTAGGGAGGCGAAAAAGTGACTGTTAGCAATTGCTAACGAAATCGAGTTAGAGCTAAGTCGCTTGTAAAGAGTTAGCAAAGCCAGACCCTGCGATGGCTTTTCCGTTGTGGCTTCGCTACTATTCCAAAGCTGCGCGAGCCGCGGACATTAAGTTTCCCGGAGAGATAGTACGAATATGGTAAACGGATTCAATAACCACGATGACATGGTCAATTCGGTCTGTGATGGGTTTATCAACAGAGTCAATGATGCCGTACCCAATAATATAGAGCTTCTTTGCAACCAAGATGGTTATGAAATACTAACCGATGCATTTGGCAATGAATTTCAAAAGCATGACATAGAAAATGCAAGCATTGAGCAAATCAACTCTATAGCAAAAGAATTGAGCGAGTTTCTGGAAAAAGAGGTAAGTCCAGAGAAAGTCTGCGGCTTTGTTAATGGGGCTCTTAAACAATCATTTGGTGACTACCGTGCTGTGCAATACGAAACTTAGCACGTTCGAGTGGTTGAGATCTGAGCTGAAAGGAGAGTGTCCGTGCAGTTAGAAAACCTAGCTGAGTGGCTTAAAGGACTTCGAAAGGAAGAGGACTTGCTTGTTGGTGAGCTGCACCTGCCCTTCATGCGACAAAAGGAATCGATAGAAGTCTGCTTTGTCGGCCAGAAGAAGGCGGTTACGGAGAGTCAGCAGAAGACGCTGCGGGGTTATCTTAAGCAACTTGATACTATTCATCAGCAGGCCGTGGAACGAATCTTTACTGACTACCAGGCAAAAACCGACATTTATCGAGAAGCCTTTGAAGAGTGGGGTGAAGACCTCGACGAGCATGTTCCTCTCATCAATTCCGCCGAAGACTTAGCTCCAATTCTACTGTATCAGAGCTTATTTATTCCCTCTTGGAAGGATGTAGGAACTTTCGGTATGGGGTTTTGGGCTAAGTGGGAAGTTGAGCATGGCGTCGGGATCAAATTTGAGAGCTGGCGTCTACTTGAAGCAGGCGAAAACTCTGTGCACTTTTGTTTCGAATAAACGAGCAGCTAGCAATCTCAGTTATCGCGGCGTTAGGGATTTCTAGATCCATGAAACGAATCATCCGAATTTCATTTTTAATCAGTACGACAATCGGCTTTCTCTTTGGTCTGGTTTGCGTGTACGCTGCCTGGGAACATAATCCTCAATGCGAGTTTCACTGCAATGGATATATTGATTGGTTGGGTTTATTTGCTATCTGGAGCTCTTGGTTCGTAATGATCGCCATTGCTCTGGGGATGGGACTGTCAATTGTAGGTATGATTATGTCTTTAATCTTTAGGCGTTTGATGACGAATGGATAACAAGCTACCCCAAGTTTACTTCGGTGGCAAAATACGCGGTTTATGGCGGGCGTTAGGAGAGTTTAAAAAATGATAGAGCTGTACTTCTTAGTTAGCGTCTTTGTAGGAATAGCGGTAATTGTTGATGGTGTTGTTTTATATAAAGCCAAAGGTGTTTGCTGGACAAATAAAATACAATCGTTCACAACCACTATTGAGTTTTTATGGGTTATTGTTTCTATCATTGCCTTTTTTACGCTAGAGTTATCACACTTCCAGATATTAATTCCCTCTCTTTACGTCGCGCATAATATTTTTGGCTGGGCGTACGGCTCTTATCTTGTGTCAAAGTCACCTGAAGTGAAGAATGGGACAGAAGCATTGGTTATACCGTACTGGTATCTTATTTTTGGCATGACCGTTGGTATCGTATTCAGTATAAGCAGTTTATGTGCACTCATACTCTTATAACCAATGGCTTAAATGGTTAATACGAACACGAAAACACTTAGGTACCCAAATGGCATTACAGGCAACTCCTTATAAAATCTCACTGGATATATCAGATACTGATCGCGGTGTTTACGAGAGTGTGAAATTTACTGTTGCACGCCATCCATCCGAGACAGAGCTACGCTTAGCCTCACGAGTGCTGGCTTATGCGATGTTCTATCATCCGCAACTCTCCTTTGGCCGGGGGTTATCCGATACCGATGAAGCGGCACTCTGGGAAATTGATCTCACTGGTGAAATTCAGCATTGGATTGATGTTGGCCTACCGGATGCTGCGCGGGTTATTAAAGCCAGTCGACGTGCACCGAAGATGTCCGTAGTTGTGTATGGCAATGCGCGTTTGTGGCGAGAAAAAGTGCTACCGAAGTTTGCCCATTTAAACAACGTGAATGTGTTTGTTTTACCGCAAAATGAGCTAGCGGAAATTGCTGAAAAATTACATCGCTCAACACACTGGGGCGTAATGATAAGCGATGGTCAGCTGTATATCAGTGATGGTGATGAACAGATGATTGTTGCGCTTGAGTGTTGGCATGGTGAAATGCCCGAGGCATCGCTGTAGGTTGATGTGCAATATAAATAAGTGGCGCAGTGGTTCTTCGTTGCGGCTTTGAATGCACTCCAAAGCCGCGCAGCGTCATGCAGTTAACTTTCAGTCAGATAGCCGAGTTCAATCAGTGTTTCGCGGACTCGCTTTTTGATTTCCTTGGAGTTCCGTATAAAGTAACGCTGAACAGAGGTGTTTTCTGCGTCGACTTTATTCAGCATCTCATCTTTAAGCTTACGCGCTACGTGAGCTGGCGCTAAAGGGTCGGTGGCTAAGCCGATAGTGTGACTGCTAAGCCTGTTTTGTATCGCCATTGTGTCGGCGTACCGGCCTGATTCAGCTACCTTGGTATAAACTTCGTTAGCCGGTAAATCATAGATGTCCGCATAAATTTCACGTAATTCGTCGAGCCCTTCCTGCTGTTCCTGATCGGTGTAATCTCGCATGCTCATCGCGTGCTCTACTGAAAGTTCTGCTGTAGTCAGTGGATTGATAACACCGTCGTAGATGTCGCGGGCTCCAATGGTGACGGTTTCCCAATATGGAGCCAGCGTTACTGTAATTTTAGGTAAAGGGTTTTCTCTAGGCCAGGATGCGATTAAGTTGTAACCTAGGTGAGGAGCTTCGGACTCCCAACTGAGCTCGTAACTGCCGTCGGGGTTGGTTGTGGTTTTAGGATCTTTTGAGTTGCAGTTGAAGGTTTTTTTTAAATCGGCGCAGACTTCCACATTGCTAACTCCCTCTTCAAATATAACCTTGCCGGATACTTTAATCGTACGGGTTTCTGGTTCGTTATTAGCTTGCTCAGTAGTACTTTCATTACTCTGAACTTGAGTCTCTTTAACTTCCGTTTCTGAATCAGAGTCGTTGCAACCGATTAAAACCGTACTCATTAAAATAAGACCAAAAAGCTTTGTTGGCATTTCAAAATCCTTTCGAAACAAAATTTAAGTATGTATATTCACATAGCGTAGTTGAAAGTAAAAGTTAAGAAAGCGTTAAGACAAGATGCCAGATGAAATTGGAGTTCAAAATCAAACATGCAAAATTCAAATAATGTTGCCGGGAAGCAGAGTAGTTACGACGAGCCAATGAATTCACCTGAAGAGAGGGTTAAGTCGTTTATTTCCCATTGGTATGAACAATGGTTGAAAGCCGAGACAAAAAGCAAGGCTGAAGAGGATAACGGTCAGGGGTTTGATTTTGGCTACTGGCGTAATCTTATGTTCGCTGTCGATAAAGCTCACTTTGTTGCCGGTAGTGGTTCAGGGTCTGACAATTCGTTTGGGCCCGCTGACTACGACCCGAATAACGAAAAAATCATTGAATGTGATATTCAAGGCGACTTGGCTCAACTGCTTACCGAGCTGCGCCAAGATGAGGGTAGGCCTTCAAATTATCATGCCTACGAGCTTAAGTTTGATGCAGAAAAAGACTGGAAAATAACGCGGATACATACTCTTTTTCATCCTCCCAAAAGCCCGGTTATCGCCCCTGAACAACATGCTGATATTCTTGCTATGTCGAGCTCTGATGCTCCGTTTATGCATAAACAAGAGAATTTAGACCTTAATGAACAGACTCTTTTTCAGCAAAACCGGCGTGTCACAATCCCGCATTTAGATGAAGGAGAGGCAAAACTGGAAGAGGTCGGAAGGCTGCAAATTAGCTCAGGCATTCTCGGGATTCTAGATTTTGGCTATGATATTTATCGGTTTGAGCCGCTACAGCGTAAGGTAAAGCCCGGCGACTATCTCGTTGAAACAGTTACAGCCTATAACCGGGTTGCCGGTATTCGGGTAAAGCTAAGTGAAAGCGAACAGGCAGTAAAATGGTATGCAGCGAATACACCGAGCGGTAACGGAGTTTATGGTGTCGACGCTGGGAACTTGGCTATATTCGATGTTGGGAACATTGTGGAACTAAGCCATTTGAGAAAAGAGAAGCTCTTTAACGAATGGAGTTTGGAGGGGAAAACGGAGCTGTTATCAATGACTGGGCAAGATGACTGCGTTATTTGCACCAGCGGTTTTGGTGATGGCGCTTATCCCGCATTTTGGGGCGTTAATGAGCAAGATGAAGTGGTCTCGCTGTACATTGATTTCATGATCCTTGTACAAGAAACTGAAAACGGCTCATATGAGTCGATTTAAAATATTCTGTCAGTACTTTGCAGCCTTTGAACAAACCGCTTATATTTGAAACAGCGTTTAATAGGAAGAGGTAAGGCATTGCAACATGCATTGTTAGTGGTGAACCCGAAGAGTCGGGATGGTCACTCTGAGGTGCTAACAGAAGCCATCGATTTGCTCAGAAACTCAGGCATTGAGGTAGAGGTTTGCCTCACTGAAAGTGCGTCTCACATGGCTTCCTGCATTGAAAATTACCGTGAGAAAGAAGGTGTAGTTATTGTTGCCGGTGGCGATGGAACTATCAGTGCTGCGTTGGAACCGGTTTATAAAAGCAAACAAACCTTAGCCATTTTACCTATGGGTACGGCGAATGATTTCGCGCGTTCGTTAGGGCTTCCACAGGACGTAGTCGCAGCCGCACAGGCTATCATTGACGACAAGCGGGAACGCATAAACCTGGCGAAGGTGAACGATAGTTACTTTGTGAATGTTGCTCATGTTGGCTTAGGCGTAGAGGTAACCCGCGAGCTGACATCCGAAATGAAGAAATATTTCGGTGTGTTTGCTTATCTGGGAGCCTTTACCAGCGTAATTAAACGCAATAAAAGTTTTAAAGTCGCTATAAAAGCCGATGACTGGGAAGGCTCAGTAAGAGCTATTCACCTGGCGGTGGGTAATGGCCGCTTTTATGGTGGCGGAAATATTGTTGATGATGACTCCACGTTGCTGGATGGACAACTGAATTTATTTTGTTTGAAGCCAATACGGTGGTGGCGGTTGCTATTGCTGGGGGTAAATTTCCGTCACGGTAATTTAGGAGAGGCAGAGCGCGTGGTCTGTAAAAAAGCCCGGAAAATTAGTATTAAAACTTCCAGACCTAAACGGATTCAGGCCGACGGCGAGTTTAAAACCGATACTCCGGCTGAGTTTGAAGTGATCCCAAAGGCGATTGAAGTTATTGTTGGCGATATGCCAGTGCCAAATAAAAACAAGGAATAATATGTCGATATTACGCACAGATAATCAGGCCGATAGCATAGAAATTCTGAAGCTAGTTATTGAGACAAAGGATTACTACCGTGAAATAGCGAAGGTGGTTGAGGACGATAACCTTGCTAACGAGCTTGATAGCATTGCCAGTGAAAGAGCCTCCTTTATTGAGCCGTTTGAAAATATCGTTAAGGACCTTGGCGAGCTGCCGGCTAAACCCGACCCTGATAAAGAACTGATGCAAATAATTGAAGGGGAACTCACTCAGTTTTTCTCTGCGGATTCTAAAATCGCTATTTTGGATAAGTGCCTGCAGGAAGATGAAGAACTGGCAAGTGTGGTAAAACGCACAGAGCTGGGAGAAAAGTCTTCGGAGTATCAGAAGCTACTCGACGCGTTGGCTGAGAACCTTCGTGAAACGCAGAAATCAATTCAGGCGTTAAAAGATTAGTATGTAATACCACAAGCAGGTGAATAATCTAACCTACGATTCAGAACCATTCACACCTAAGTTTCTACCGCTCACGCATTCCTTGTTTGTATCTGCCGAGCGGCTGGGCTAGCTTAGCAGTCAGTTTCCTAACGGTACTGACGTATGACTTTCAATAAAAAAGAAAAACTGTCGATATCGGCGCTGCTGATTATTCTCTACTTAATACCTGCAGGGCTAGAGTGGTTAGAGTTTGATAGTGAAAACTTACACGTTATTGCGATAAGCCTGCCAATTTGGTTGGCCTTCTTTTACCTCGGCCCGTTTTGGCTGTTCTACTGGACTCAACAGAACAAGCATGTTGCCCGCTTACATGTGGTGGCGCAGGGCGTGTTGTACGTTCTGATGATGTTTGCTGGCGCCAATATCGTCGGCAGACTGCATTCGCTGGCGTTTCCGCAGTACCAGTTTCCGATAAAGGAGCAGGGGCTGTCGGCATTTCTGTGGGGTGTGTTCATCTTCTCGATGACGCACATGTACCTTTTATACCAGCGCTTTGTTCAGGAGCAACGGTTGCGTAAAGAAGCTCAGCTGGCTGATTTGACCAGCCGTTTAAATCCCCACTTTCTGTTCAACTCGTTGAACACCATTTCCGCGCTTATCCACTCATCACCTGACAAAGCCGACGATGTATTGCATAAACTCTCCGACATATTGCGTTACTCCGTTGATCAGCAAAATAAGTGGGTGCCGCTGGAGCAGGAGCTTGCTGTTTGTGAAACCTATTTAACGGTTGAGAAAGCGAGGTTCACCGACAACTTGAACATTAGCTGGCAAATTGCGTCTTCGGTCGATACGCGGCAATTGAAGGTGCCGCCGCTGTTACTGCAACCGCTGATTGAGAACGTTATGAAGCACGTGAAGCGCCGACCTATTGAGTTGCTCATTAGCGTGCGAGCGGAGCAGGGCAAGCTTATATTCAAAGTAAAAGACAACGGTAAAGGTTTTTCTGATCCGTCGTTGAATGAGCAATCGAGAGCAGGGCAGGGTCTCAATATTGTAAAACAACGTGTTGATATTGCAGGTGGTGAGCTGTCGCTTTTTAACGATACGTCAGAGCAAGGAGGTGCGGTGTGCGAAATCACCTTACCCATTCACGCCTGCGTGTAATTATTGTCGAAGACGAAGCGCCTGCACGCTCGAAGTTAAATACGCAGCTTTCGCAAATGGAAGGCGTTGAGGTTGTTGCGGAATGCGCTGAGGCGCCTCAGGCAATACAAGACATTAACTCGCTCAAACCAGATTTGGTTCTGTTAGACATTGAGTTGGGTGAGTTGTCAGGTTTTGACGTGCTGGAAGCAATAAAGCATCCGTGCCATGTGATATTTACCACGGCTTACAGCCAGTATGCCGTTAAAGCATTCGAGAAACAGGCGTTAGATTATCTACTGAAACCCTTTGATTTGCCGCGACTGCGTCATGCTTTAGAGCGCGTGGTATTAGCGCAGCCCCAGGTTGCAGAACCGGCCACAGTGCAGTTCTCCGCGAAAGTCGGCGATAAAATACGCATACTGCAATCATCCGATATTCGATTTGTGAGAGCCTCACAGGGACTGGTGGTAGTGCAATGCCTTGAGCGCGAACATCATTTGGATGACAGTCTGGAATCCCTGTTGAACCAGTTGCCGGATTCTTTTTTGCGGGTGCACCGCAACAGCATCGTAAATACCCAACATATTCATCAAATAGAAAAGTGGCAAAACGGTGCGCTTTTACTTCGTTTCGAGGGTGTAAACGACACCATTACGACCAGCAGACGTGGCGCCGCAGCGCTAAGAAGATATCTCAACCTATAACCGGAGAACAACATGAAAAAATTATGGTTATTCGTCGCGTTGTTTATGACCACGCAGGCTTTGGCAAGTGACTTTGTAATAAACAATGTGTTGCTGCCTGACTTTCAGACACGCGAATTAACACCCGTTAACATTGAAGTTGCGGACGGTAAATTCAAACAAATTGTGGATAGCTCGGTGCCTTTGTCGCATTCCGATGTGCGTGACGGTAAAGGGCAAGTGATAATGCCAGCCTTTATCGATATGCATTCCCACAGCATGGGCAATTCATCGCTGGATCGTAGCGACTATCAATACATTGGTATACGCGGTACCGCGAACGCCATGTTGTACGCAGGCGTGCATGGCTGGCTAGATTTATATAGCGATGAGAATGATATTTTTGAGTATCGCGATCAGCAATTTCCACAGGAGCGCGATGAAGCCTACGTATTTGCTGCGGGCCCTTGCTTTACCGTTCCAACCGGGCATTGTGACTTTGGTGAAACGCGATTGATCAGCACACCAGAGGAGGCGGTTACAGAGCTGAGGGATTTAAGCGGTTCAAATCCTAATGTGGTGAAAGTTGTATTCGATAATGCCGGCAGTAAACCCACTCTTGATAAGGCTACGCTTAAGGCTTTTTTGAACGAAGCAAGGCGTCTAAATATTAAGTCGGTGGTGCATATAGGTTCTTGGAGTGATATTCGCACGGCCTCAGAATTAGGCGCTGATGCTGTTACCCACTTGCCCTGGCACGCTATGCCTGACGATATTCCCGAATTATTGGTAAAACAGGGTACCGTCATTATTCCTACGGTGAGTGTTATAAACGAGCTGTTGTATTTGCACGACTCAGGCTCCGATGAGCTCTCTGCCTCGGTACTTCCTGTTCCAATGACGGACGCATTAGTCGAGGAAGATCTGTTGAGCGACTACCCGATAACCGCAGAAAATAAAGTGTATTTTGACTGGGTTGCAGGGCTAAAAGCAGATGGCGCTCTCGAAAACCGGAATGATGCGATTAAGCGTTTAGATGGTGCTGGAGTCAATATACTGGTGGGCTCCGACGGTGGCAATTTCGCTGTATTTCAGGGCATAGGGTTTCATCGAGAAATGTACTTTCTGCAGCAAATGGGTATGTCGCCGTGGGATATTGTGTTGGGCTCCACCCTAAAGGCCTACGAGTTCCTCGGCGTAGACTGGGGAATTGAAGAAGGGCGCCCCGCGCATTTTACTTTGCATGACAAGCACATTTTTGAAGACTTAAGTCTTTCAACTGAAGTGGAACAGATTTATCTGCATGGACGAAAGGTGAGTCGAGAACCTTTGCTGGATTACGCTAACCCGGGATTCTTTCAGTACATGAAGTTGTTTTTAGGATTTGAGGTGTAGGAGAGCGTAAAAAAGTACTGCAAAACGGTGAATAAAAGGTCAGAATTAGAAGCTACCGGATGTACAAAATTACCGTTTAGACAGGAAAAAGCGTTGTCGCAACAACAAAAACAATACGACATACATTGGCTGACGGGATAGTTTTTCGATTTCAGCAAAGAGTCCCGGTATCGCAACTCCATTAAAACGCGGGTACGTTTCGAGTCCCGCTTTGCATTGCCGCTAAGTTCGGAGAGTTTGTCGTGGGGTTCCCCCTTACCAGCACCAATGACACCCACCTAGTGCCACAACGTTTGGAGGAGAATGTAACGGCGTTGCCACTGGAGGACGAACTGAGTGAACTGAGCTCGAGCGTAACCACTGGCATTACTGTGGCTAATAACAATGATGATGACCTTGATTCGTTGATAACTAGGGCTGATAGAATGCTTTATGCTGGCAAACGAGATGGTAGGGTTGGCAAAGGTAGTCTATTAGATGCAGCAATTCTTTTGACAATTCGACCAAGATGATTAAATTCCCTTCGCTCATGGAGCGAAGCCGACTAATCATTTCATGAGCGTGGCCAGGCTAATTAACGTAGTTGAACTTACTGAGAGTATGAGTGAGAGAAACACGTATTTAATGTTCGCTTTTTTGAGTCTTACGGGATAAAATCTTGGTTACTATTTTAAACTGGATTATTAAAATGAAAGAAATAATATTAGCAATGTTGGTTCTGATTTCTATAGCGGGATGCTCTGCAAAAAGCGCATCAGAGGTAAATGTAGAAAAAGAAACGTCTCATGAAATGAAGAATGAAGAATTAAGAGTTAGTGATGAGTTAGTGCTCCCTCATCATATTCCAAACTCTGGAGCTCTTTCTAAAGAAATTGTTAAGATAGAAAAACCAGAAGGCCTAAGGGTGAAGTACTTGGCTCCGAAGCTTATTTCTTCTTCTATTTATGTTCAAACTCTAAATGAACCCTTATCGGAAGAAAAGACAATAAAATCCCAGGCAACTCATTTCGCAGAAGTCAATGTGATAAACCTGAGAAAGCAAGGAGTTGATGATGTAACGTTATTGGAAGAAAGCTTTGTTTCAAAATTTAGTGAAACAGATGTCGCTTATCAAAGGGTTGTTAGAAATGATCTTAATAAGGTTTTGCATATTTACTTTTTCAGTATTGATGAAAAGGTAATATTTATCCAATCCTGGTCTAATTACAGAAAGGAAAATGAAGGTTATAGAATGCGATTCGATACTTTTGTTTATGACTTGATTAAGAACCTGGAAAGTCAAATATTAATTAACGAGTGATAAAGTAGTTTTGATGTTATTGAATATGATTCGATTTCGTATTTTGACTCTTAATAAGAAACTATGATCAAATTCGAATGTGATGAAATTCTGTTGAAGTCTAGAGTAAATTACTTTAGATGGTTTTCGTATCTTTTCATCTTTGCCTGTGTAGCACTTTTTTATTTCGAAAATTCTTGGTTGATTGTTGAGAATAAGCCATTCGGATTGCTAGTGTTCTTATTAGTATTAAAGCTATCCAGTATGCTTGAAAAATATTATCACGAGGCGTTGGACTTACATAAAGGCGAGATACTATCGATTAGCGACGAGAAAATGGTGTTTCATCAACATTCAACAGGCTACAAATTTGAGAAAAGTTGGGATGAGATAGAAACAGTAAAAATGAGTTATTTTTTTGGGTCTTCTAGGGTGAAAATCAATTTTTGTAATAATGAATTTTATAAGTTCAAGTGGTTTAAAGACGCTCAAGTATTGTATCGGGCATTGGAGAATAAAAGGCTTTTGCATAGGCGAGCCGGCAAAAGTGTTTAACACGGATACACAATAACTTACCCGACTAGAAGGTTAGTGTGATTTGTGCAATTGAAGCTGCGTAGAAATACCTTTCAGGGCTAAAGTATTTAGCTTTCCCCTAGAATGCCTGAAAGTGAGATGGTAACCGATGTCTATCTTCCTATTGAATAAGTCGAGCTAAGTGGCCCGCAACTAACATGACCTGAATTAGATTGTTTTTAACAACGAGGCTTACAGGTGTCGGTATTGCTGGAAACTGACGGCATTCTCAAACTGAGTCATAAAGTCGGACAATCAGGTCACTGGTTTGTCAGACTGAGCGATCGTACTCTTTTTTGGTCAGATGAATTGTTTCGTCTGCATGGTATGTTGCCAGGTGATAAGCAGCCTGATATTGATGATGCTGGAGAGTCTTATCATTCTGACGACCGTGAACGCATTGAGACCTTGGAGTTTACTGGTTGTCGATTTCGACCTTTTCAAACCGATAAACGACCAATACGGTCAGGCTATAGGCGATGAAGTGATTCAAGTTTTCGCTGAGCGCTGCCGGAGTCTGTTGCGTGAATCGGATACGCCGGCCCGTATTGGGGGACCGCTTACGGGGATGAATCTCAAACTATCGAAGCCATGATTCAGGCCGCTGACAGCCGTCTGTATCAGGCTAAACGTGACGGTCGCAATCAAGTCGCTTAGACAGTTTAAGCAGATAAGCGTTAGTACCATAAACATCTTTAGACTAAGTTATATTGTAACTGTTAAAAGTGTCTGGCAAAGTCAGGGACGTCCATTCGTCTTCTAGATTGAATCATTCAGGGTGGAATAATGCACGGAGAATATAAAGTACCAGGCGGTAAGTTAGTCGTTGCTGATGTTAATTTAGAAGAGGGTTGTCTGAGTGAAGTCAGTATTTCAGGCGACTTTTTCTTAGAACCTGACTCTGCGCTAAACATAATCAATGAGGCCTTAACTGGACTACCCGAAACCTCAAGCCATAAAACGCTTGCTGCGGCAATTGATGAAGCGCTTGATGACGACGTAATGATGTTTGGTTTTTCCGGCGAAGCTGTTGCTACAGCTGTACGACGTGCCTTAGGTAAGGCGAGCAGCTGGTTAGATCATCAATTTACTCTTATTCCACCAGTAACACTGCCCGCAGCAGAACATGCCGCGTTAGACGAAGTGATAGCCGATTCAGTTGCCAAAGGTTTACGAGGCCCAACATTAAGGTTTTGGGACTGGGACGATTCTGTGGTGGTGATTGGTTCTTTTCAGTCAGTAAAAAATGAAGTGGATATGGCCGCCGCGAAAGAAGCCAATGTGCAAGTTGTGCGCCGGGCGACAGGTGGTGGTGCTATGTTCATGGAACCCGGTAATTGCATTACTTATTCATTAACGGTACCCACCTCATTAGTCGATGGCATGAGCATTGAAAAGTCTTATGAGTTTTTAGATGCCTGGGTTTTGGCTGCGTTAGCTGAGGTTGGTATTAAAGCCTACTATAAACCGTTAAATGATATAGCTTCTGCGCAAGGCAAAATAGGCGGAGCAGCACAAAAGCGCTTTGCCAGTGGTGTTGTCGTGCATCATGCGACTCTCGCTTATGATATCGATGCCAATAAAATGCTACAGGTATTACGTACTGGCCGTGAGAAACTCTCGGATAAAGGCATTACTAGTGCCAATAAACGAGTTGACCCAATGCGTAGCCAGACAGGCTTAACCAGAACCGCCATTATCGATGCGTTTATGAATCAGTTTACTCAGGCTTATCAAACCCAAGTTGATGACTATTTACCGAAAGAGTTATCCGCGGCAAGGACTCTGGTAGAAACGAAATATTTGACGGAAAAATGGTTATACAAAGTAACTTAAACATGGGAAGTTATTATGATTACCTTCCGTCCCGCTAAAAACCTGAGTAGCGCTGCAGAGCTGACCCTTGCCAATATGCGTTCATACTACGAACAGTATTCGGTTGAGTGGGACAGCGTGCAAATCGAGAAAATGACGCGTGAGCTGATGAATTTCGACATTCTATTTGAGGGCGAACCTGTCGGCGTTATCAGGCTGTCTTTCGATGATGATGGTTGTCACCTGCGAGACTTGCAGGTGGATGAAGGGTATCAGGGGCGAGGAATTGGTTCTCAGGCACTCGCGCAGGCAGAAAAGCTTGCAAGGGAAGAGAAGGTCAATACACTCCTGTTGAAAGTATTTAAAAGTAGCCCCGCAGTTCGGTTATATCAGCGTACCGGTTTTAGCGTGAGTAGCGAAGATGACCGCTTTTACTATATGGTTCGTTCTATTCTTTGATAAGAGCTTTGAGAAGAGTAAAGGGAGCCGTTCTCAACCTTAATTTTTGAAGAGAGAATAAATCCTACCGACTTTTTAACGAGCCTATTTTATTACCAAAAAATAATGTAAATATCTTGTTGAGTCGTTCCTTTTAATTATGTAATCTGCTTGTCTATTTTTGGGGCAATTTAGTGCTCAGATAAAGAACCTTCCCAGTCTAAATTAAGGAACATCAATGAAAGCAATAGTTGCGATAGCGCTGACCATATTTTTGAGTGCCTGTAGCTCATCACCTTCATCACCTCCTTCTAAGTCAATGCAAGTAGAAAAAGAAAGTGTCATTTATAGGCTTTCTGAAGTAAATGTAAATCTGACGCTTGGTCATGGTGCAAATCCGGAAGATGACAAATTTGCTGATCAAAAAGAATTGGAAATGCAGTTTAGAGAGTATTTAGAAGAAACCTTACAAGAAAACGGGCTTCTAGCTCAAGAAGATCAGGATGCTTTAGAAGTGGCCATAAATATTGATTATGAAAGAATGGTTAACATAGGTGGTAAGGCATTAAATAAACCCCGAGTTTCCCATAATTTTATTATTTCTCATAACGGAGAAGAAGTATCTACTTTTACAAGTAAGCGTTATACAACGAGCTATGGATACTTTAAAAATTTAGCGGTGGCCGCAGAAATTGCATCTTTCTCTTGGGATGAAGAAGATGAACCAAGGGATATTAAACAGGTATCTCAGGTCATTATTGACGATTTGATTAAAGCGGGTTTATAAACTCCACTCGTTATATGGATTAAAAGGTTTATAAAATGATAAAGAAGTCAATGATGCTCACCGTAGTGATATTAATGGCCGGCTGCTCAAGTTCAGGCGTTTCATGGGATACACTTAATCAAAATGGCGTGAGCTCTAATTACTGCTCCGCAACCTTCAAGAAATTAGAGAAAGTAAAAGTATGTGAAGCAGAGTATGCGGCGCTTAAAAGAGCTCAAACCGAATGTAAGAAAGACTCACAGTTAAGTTATTGCATGTTGATGGCAGAACATGGATGGAAAAGGTTTAAAGATATGTTGGACATTAGTGCTCCTACAAAGGAGCATGCGAAAATGTATCCGATATTATGTGGGTTTAAAGAAAATAACGTTACAGCATGTTCAAAATTATAATGAGTCTCATAATCCGGGGAGAGCCCCGGTTTGCGCTTTGCCGAGGTAGTGATCTGCGGCTGTGTCCCTAACTAATGATAAAAAATGTGTGACGGATTAGGTTGCTGAAAAATAAACCTAAGGAGAAACTCCTGTGCTACAAAACAGTTATGTTTGTCTGATGGCCGAATATAACCAATGGATGAATCTCAAACTCTACGATGCATGCTCTCAGTTATCTGACGAGCAACTCAGCGAGAACCGGGGGGCATTCTTTGGTTCTATAATAGGCACACTGAATCATCTGGCCGTGGCTGATACCATTTGGTTAAAGCGTATGTCTACCGACTTAAGTCATCACAGGGAACTGAGCTCACTTTCCCAGCTATCTATGCCGCAGGCATTGAATACCATTCTCTATTCAAAACTAAAAGATTTGGCTGAATACAGGCTGTATCTCGATAATCTATTTCTGTCCTTATCAAAAGTTGTAACGGACAGCGAGTTGCAACAAACAATCACCTACAAAAACACCAAAGGCATTGAGTTTAAGAAGGTACTCTTTAGTCTGCTGGTTCATGTTTTTAACCATCAAACACACCACCGAGGGCAAACCACTACGTTACTCTCACAAGCCGGTGTCGATGTTGGTGTTACTGATTTGTTGGCTATCATTCCGGGCGAGTAGTGAAGCTTTAAGTCTGCTGTCATTAAAGCGTCATGCCAATGACACATTCATTCGATAGCATCCGCCCTCGTGATTCAACACCAACAACAGAGCTTTGCTATATGTCCGTAATTCGCGTTTTATCTGTTATTTCCCTGCTAGTATGCATGACCTTAACGAGCGTTTTTGCTAATGGTGCTGAGGCTTCTCGTTCTGATGACAGTCTGGTATTGAAGTTTGCTGTACTGGGTGATGCTGAGCCTAAGCCTAAAGCAGAATTCCCGGGTGTGTCGGCCGCCGTTGATGATGTAAACAAATTGGCGGAAGACGGCACTATGGATTTTGTTGTTGGCGTGGGTGACATTGCGCATAAAGGCACGGTGATTCAATACGAAAATGTGACGCCGGTGCTGCAACGCCTGAGCCTGCCGTTCTATCCTATTATGGGCAACGAGGAGCATGGGGATACAGTAGAGCGCTACCTGAAATATGCGAACTTGTGGAATGACGGTAAAATTTCTATAGAGAAACCAAGCTACGTTCTGGAGCAGGACTCTGTTGCTTTGGTGTTCGCTTCTCCGGATTTCGGTCGGGATTTTGGCGACGAGGGTATTGCCTGGATGCGGAAGCAGGTGGAGCGCCTGGCTCCGAAACCGGTACTGTTAGTTGTTCACGGGGCACAAACGGGTGTGTATCCTGAAAATGCGGACAAAGGTATTACTCACAAGGGCTTTGAAGACATTGTTGCGCAACCGAATTTAGCAGCAGTGATATCGGGCGATTTGCATATGGATATGGAACGGGTTAACCACTCTAAGCAAATTGATGGTGTTCATTATTTACATATGCCCGCACTGGAACGTACAAAAATACCGGACGAAACTCGTCACACGCCAATGTTTCGTGTATTCAGTATTTTTGATGACGGACAGGTACTGGTAGAAACCTACCAGGTAGACGTTGGAAAGCCGCTGGCGCGTCACGAATATCGGTTTGAACTTCCTGGTAAATAATGTTTTCAAAAAGCCTGTCGGAATAACTACCGGCAGGTTTTTCTTCCTTGTTTCTGCATTGCCTCTGCCCATCAAATAGCGTTTCTGATAAGTTGTAAAGATAAAGCAAACCTTCTCAACAAGTGTTTGAAGTATCGATAATATAAACAGCTTCTACTATCTGATTAGACGTACAAGGGAATGTAATGACAGACTTCAAAACGGATGAAAATCTACCCAACTCTCTGCGATGGTTTTTGAGCCAAAACCTGCACAACTTTTCTCCCTGGACTCTGTTGGGCAGGAATTCCCAATACGAATTTATTACCGAAGGTGTTGGGGGAGGAGGAGCTGGCACTGGGAAAGTTTATGTTTTCGCTCGCCGAGAAGATAACGGCAATTTTGCGGGGTTAGAAATAGTCGGGAATAAAATTACTGATAGAGTGGTTTGTTTTCATCCATATGCTTTGGCCGGTGAATCGGAATTAAGCTGGAACGTTGTTAACGCAGTATACGAGGATGTATTCGTATTTGTGGGGAAGCAAGTTATGCCGGACATGCAAGCGATGGCCAGAGAGAAAGACGCCGCTGATTTATTCTGGAAAGAATAAAAATGAGCTAACGCATTAATCCACAAGGAGGTTTTATTTATGTCTTCACCGCAGGTTGGAGTGGGTGTTCTTATCATTCGAAATGATCGTGTACTTCTGGGCAAAAGGAAAGGCGCTCACGGTGCTGGTACCTGGTCTGCGCCAGGCGGACATCTTGAATTTGGCGAGTCGATTGAAGACTGTGCTCGACGCGAAGTTTTGGAAGAAACAGGGCTGGAACTCACAAATGTTCGGAACGGGCCTTTCACCAATAACGTGTTCCAGGCAGATAATAAGCACTATGTAACCATTTTTGCGCTGGCGGAGCCTTTGAGCGGCGAAGCTAAAGCTCTGGAGCCGGATAAGTGTGAAGGTTGGGACTGGTTTGACTGGAACGAGCTTCCGCAGCCGCTATTTCCGCCATTACAAACGCTTATCCGTCAGGGGTACACTCTTACCAACTGGCTTTGAACCTATAAGCTGTATACCGCTGAGGTTGAGTTTATGAAAATAGTAAAATATGAAAAAGTCCCCGCCGATTTTAAGCCATGGACGAGTACCTATTTATTAGTGGCCCGCGAGCTTATTCAATTAATTCAAACCGAAGATATTGACGTTATGCACTTTGGTTCAACGTCTGCGAAGGTCGGTGGAAAAGGTATTATCGATTTGTCGGTGCTTTACGAAAAAGGCCAAATTGATTTAGCGATAGACCGATTGAAGTCTTTAGGCTTTCAGGAGCAAATTGCAGCAAAGCCTTTTCCTCCTGAGCGCCCCCGAAAAGACGGTGCAGTAATTTATGAAGGCGAAAAGTACCTCGTTCATGCCCATGTGATTGAAAAAGGCTCTGAGGAACACGTTAGACAAAAAGACTATAGAGATTATTTGCTCTCCAACCCTTCGGCTCGAGAAGAGTATGAGCTGTCAAAAAAGTCGATTTTGGAGCAGGGCATTAAAGAACAAGACGCATACGGCAAGCTCAAATCACCCTTTGTTAAATCTGTGCTCAATAAGCTAAAGGCTTGATGACTCGAATAAAAAAAGCTACCAATAATTGGTAGCTTTTTTGTTTTAGTCTGACTTATTCTGTAATCTAAATTAGAACGAGTAACGCACGCCCAATGCGAATGTGCGAGAGTAAACACCGTTACTAAAGTTGAACAGATTATCGTTACCTTCGCCATAATAGCTTTGGAAAACGTCATCAAGAATGTTAGTAGCATCAAATGTAACTACAAAGTCATCAGTAACGTCGTAGCTAAACTGGAAGTCTAAACTTTGTTCTGGACGATTCCAGAATTGTAATGGGTTAGCAAATATAGCTGCTTCATTACCCGTGTAGAACTCTGAACGCCATACATACGATAAACGCATGTCGAATGAGTCACGCTCGTAAATACCGACAATGCTGTACGACTCATCAGAAACACCAGCCATGTTTGAATCAATATAATTAGAGATATTACCTTCTTCATCATAATCTGGGGTATTTTGTGATGAATCAAGTAAAGTGAAGCTGGCCTGCACGCCTAACCCGTCGAGCATAGATGGTAAGTTTTCAGGGAAGTAAACTGCCCCTAATTCAAAACCAGATAACTCGCCGTTAGACGCATTCACAGGTGCACTTAAGACATAAGGACGGGTTACACCATCATTGCCTTCACGAACAACGGTTTTACGACCCGGTACTACAAGCCCTTCGATTTCCCGCTTAAAGTAAGCACCATAAATTGAACTAGAGTCTGCAAAATACCACTCTAACGACAAGTCATAGTTTTTCGATTCAGTTGGTTCAAGATCTGGATTACCGCCGGTACCTTCACCATAAGTAGCACCTTCGGTGAGAGGGTCAGTCCAATATTGAAGTGCATTTAAGTCAGCAAAGGCAGGCATACGTAAGGTTTCTGTATAAGCAACACGCCCAACAACGTCATCAGTAATATTCCAATTTAACATTAAACTTGGCAGTACTTTGCTTGCGTCAGCTTTAGCTGAGCTTGACTCAAACACATTAGTATTTGTGCCTGTTTCAGCTGTAAATGCCATATCTTGTTTGTATTCAACGTAACGAACACCAAGTTCGCCACTGATATTCTCTGTTAAAAAGAAATTTGTTGTAGCGTATAACGCATAAGATTCCTCTTGAATATCAAAGGTTTTATATACATCTTCGGCTTCAAGGCCATAAATGTCGCGTATTACACTGGCATTGTTAAGTAAGTAGCCGCCGTCAGTAGTAATAAAGCTGTCAAATACATCTGCCCGACCATCGAGGTAGTCGTCAACTTGATACACTACGCCCGAACCATCATCCGATGCGCCGCCCTCCGCCAGTTGTTCAATTAAACTGGCTACGGATGTATTTGCAATACCGCTTTCTTGAGTACGAGTGAACGCTTCAGCGGTGCGGTCTTCATAACGCCCGCCAAACTTCACTTTGTTAATATAGGCATTACCAACTAAATACTCGGCATCAAAGGTAAATGCTAAAGAGTCACCCCGGTTACCGTCGCCGTTATCATACAGAGTGCCTGCGTTCCAGTTCTCAACCGCCGCCATATCGGCTTCGTTTACAGCAGTATCTGGGTCATCCCAAAATGAGATTCCAGGGATACCATCATTATTATTGAAATCAACATCCAGGCCCGGTGCTACACGGTCAAAACGCATAGCAAAAAAGTCACTTTCATATTCACTTTCTTGGTACACAACTTCAGTATTAATAGTCAAGTAATCATTAGGTAGCCACTCGGCACCTAAAGCATATAAGTAGCTATCAGTTTTTTCTGCGTTAGAATCACCACTTTGAAAACCTCCCGCACCAATCGCTTGCTTTTCTTTTACGACATTCGTGCCGTCGAAAATGACGGGCGCATCAATACTGCCATTGCCATTTTCAAAAGTGTTTGAAAACCATAAAGCATTTTGAGAGTTATTTTCATACCCTGTGTAAAAACCTTCGGCTGTAATTTCTAGTGTCTCATCAAGTGCCCACTGTAATGAAACAGAAGCTGCCGGACGTTTACGGAGACCTGTAAAAGAAGTGCCAAATATGGCATCACGGGCGACTAAATACTCTGTCGGTACGCCATCAACATTGAGCGTTGATCCCGGCTCTGTAGGCAATCCGTCTTCTCGACCTCCCTGCCAGATCAGATTCCCTTGTGAATCTCTATTTGGAATACGCGAGTAAGGTGAATAACCTGTTGCTGGTTGATCTGTAAAAAATGGAAATGCTGCTCCTGCAGTAATAGTATCATCGCGGTAATGAGTTTCTGCGTAAGACACATTAAGCAATGCCCCGAACTCTCCTGCACCATCGAGATCCCAGCGATTACTGACCAGCGCACTGATATTTGGATCTATTTCATCCGGTTGATCTGAATAAATACCACGAGCAGCTAAAACGACTTTCTCACCTTCGAAATTGAATGGGCGATGAGTTTTTATGTCGATTGAACCTGCAATACCACGTTCAACGTGATCAGCTGAACGAGTTTTATAAACGGTAACACCAGACAGTAAACTTGCTGGAATATCTTGCAGAGACACATCTCGACCAGAGCCTGTAAAGATATTACGTCCGTTCACTGTGGTATGCACATCTGTTAAACCGCGGATTGATACAGTGGTAACTTCACCTGCACCCCGTCCTGTAGTTTGCACCCCGGTTACGCGCTGTAATGCTTCAACCACGTTATTATCAGGGAACTTACCAATATCTTCAGCAATAATCGCATCGACAATTTGCACACTGCCGCGCTTTTCAGCTAGTCCCTTGTTTAAACTGCCGCGTATACCTGATACCTGAATAACTTCCATAGCATCGGAGGATTCTTCTTGTTGCGCCGCATTTTCGTCTTCAGCTTGTTGCTGGGCTAAAGCCATTCCTGGCATTAAAGCCAGCATAATTGACGTTGCTAGTAATTTTTTCTTAAACATGAAAATTTCCCTTCCTATCTTGCCGCTAACTTTTTTTGTTTTATTGATAGTGGCGTTTATTATTCGAATAAAACCCGAAGGTAACCTACTGCTATAAGTTATTGTTCTACTGCACTTGTCTTATAAAAAAATGCTGACATAAGGTGTCATTAGCGGGAGCCTGGTTAATGGACATCCCCTCCTTAAGTCCGCAGCTTGCTAAATCGAGCGTTAAGCCAGAATGACGTGAAATAATCTCCATGGCGCCGCTACTGTGAAGCTGTAATTGCCACTGACCGGCATCGCTAGCACATTCGCCTGTGGTTACAGTTGCGCCTGCGGCCAGTGAGTTATTTTCAATAGCCAGACACTTTTCGTTTGCTGTATTCACCAGGTTTACAAACCCATGTTCCGCGTTGCGAATATGCCAGTGCTGCGAAGCGTCATTGACCCAGTTCTGTTGTACTAGTTGGTTGTCTTCCAGGCTTGCGACTTTGCCGCTTTGACGACTCTGCATTACGACCGGCTCATTCGTGCTTAACTGCCACTGGCCCTGCAATGATTCGTTCGACTCAAGGTTAATAAAAGACAAGTAGCCGTTGTCGTCGGTGCTGACTTGCCATTTCTGGCAGCTTTTATTTTCCCAGGCGCTATTATCAGTGCCGCATGTGGCTGCTGTCAGGTACTCGCCCTCAGCATTAGCCAAACGAAATTCGCCATCACCAATTGGGTCTATAACCCACTGGTTGTCATTGGTGCATTCAGCGGTCGAGTCTGCATCAGCTAAACATTGATTGTCTGCGGCACTGCGAATAGCAAAAGACGCACCTTGTGGGGTAACCTTGAACGGACCGTCTTCGCCCGAAGGTACGTTTACGGGTTCTCCTTCCGGTACAGGCTCACCAAAGTTCGGGGTACCATCGTCGTTCCAGGTAAATGGTTGGGCTCGCAATGAACGAGTCGCGCTGCACCCATCCGTTTCTTTGCTATTGCCGTGATAAATGATCCAGTCTTCGGTACCGTCAGGAGAAGAAAAGAAGCCGTTATGTCCGGGACCATACACACCATTGCCGCGTTCAAAAACGGGCTCAGGATTTTTCTCCCAATGGTTCGGGTTAAGAGGGTCGTTCCCGGTTAGCTCAATAAGTCCCAATTTATAGTCCGGCGTGTCGCAATAACTGCCGGAATAAATAACAAAGGTTCTACCGTCTTTCTGTAAGGTTTCGGCTCCTTCAGTTACTGGGCGACCAGATCGCTCCCAGTCGTATTCGGGGCGGGTTAATACCTTGCGCTCGCCGGTTATGGTCCATGGGTTTTTCATTTCAGCAATCCAGTTCAACTGAGCTTCGTCTTCCTGACCGGCGTTTACCCATTCGGACCACAGTAAATACAGTTTGTCGTCGTACTGTAGATAGTTTCCGTCAATGTTCCAGCTGTCAGGCATAGGTGAGCCTTTAAGCGTGTAAGGACCCATAGGATCATCACCAGCACTTTCGAGTACCGTTAAGTGTTGTCCCCCAAGGTCTTCCTGACGGCCAGAAGTAAACATCATGTACCAACGGTAACCGTCGGGGCCCTTTAATCGATGAAATTCGTACGCCCAGAAGTTACAGCAACGCTCAGCGCTTGTTTCTGACCAAAGGTAAACTGGCTCGGCGTCGGCCAGACCAGCTAGAGTAGGGGACTTACGCATAACAAGCTGCGAGGTCCAGGTGGTCGTTGTCAGGTAGTAGTTACCATCAAAGTACTCCAGCCAGGGGTCTGCGCCGTTTTCGTAAATTGGGTTTGTAAAAGTGTCTTGCGTATTTTCTTCGGCGTAAGTGCCAAAAGCTGGCACCAGGAAACCTGCGATGACCAAAGCTTTTAATTTCAATGATGAAAACTTACCTAAAGCCATATTCTCGTCTGCCTTATTCTTATTCGTTTATTAACACTCGGCTAATGAGGTTGACGTTCACGTTAACTGTATTTGTATTACTATATTACGGTTGAGTGTATGACCAGTATTTGACCGTTGCAACCCTAAATTCAAAAAAACATTGGTTAACGTTTACGTTAACTGAGTTGTTGAGAGCAAAAATAAGGGAAGCTTTTTCAGAGTTGTGTCACTCCTCAAAATGCTTCCCTGTATAGGATGTCAGGCTGATTTTTAGTTCTTTTTTATGAGCTCACTTTGGTAGTTTTCAAGTATCGACTTATCGATTTCAGGCCACCCATCCGACCAGTTAACTGGTGCTATTTTTAGCTTTTGCAAGCCTTTGTCTGCGGCTTCATAGGCATGAAAAACTAAATAGTCAGTGTCCCCAAAGTTGTAAATGCTGTTATGACCAACGCCATACCAGTCGTCATTACCTTTAAGTACGATAGAGCCGCCACCTTTCGCCATATCGACACCGTCTTTATCAAGGTAAGGGCCTTTCACATCTTTTGAGCGACCAACGGCCATATGGTAGGTGCTGTCTGCTCCCCGGCAGCATTTGCCATAGGAAACGAATAAGTAGTAGTAATCTTTATGCTTGAAAATAAAGGGCGCTTCAATTTCAGCCGGTCCGGCTTCAGCGTCTGGTGTAAATGCGGGTCTGTCGAGCTTAGCCAGGGTATACCACTCTTCGGGCTGGGCAATCTCGGTCAGGTTATCTTTCATTTTTACCAGTTTCATACCAGCCCAGAAAGAGCCGAAACTCATCCAGGGTGTACCGTCGTCATCAATAATGATGTTCGGATCAATAGCATTCCAGAGGTCACGGTTAGGTACCGACTGAACGACAATGCCTTTGTCTTCCCATTCGTACTCAGAAGAGCCCTGGTCTAAAGTTTTATTCACTGTTACGCCAATAGCAGAAGTATTTTCGCCAAATTGTGAAACAGAATAATACAGGTAGTACTGATCATTATGGTGAAAAACATCCGGAGCCCATAAGTGACCTTCAAATTCTGGTGCAACTTCTTTAGCCCACTCGGGTTCGCCGGCAAAAACGCGTCCTTCATGTTGCCAGTTTTCCATATCGTCTGAGCTATAAAACGTAATACCAGGGCCGGTTGAAAAGAGGTAATAGGTATCCCCTTCTTTAGCCATGACCGGATCGTGAATACTCACTTGTTCTGCATTGGCGACGGAACTCAGACTGACAGAAGCTGAGATAGCCAGTGCACTAAGCCACTTAATTGAGTGATTTTTAGGCATAGGTGGAACCCCTTATTTATCTATGTACGTTTTAATTATAAAAAAATTATTTACGTTAACGTAAACTGAATTACCTACTATCAGGTATCTTGACACCCACTTATAAGTAATACAATATGACCAATCAAAAAATTCGATAACAAATTTATAATGATGTGCCGGACGGGGGATGTGTGAAAACACAAAAATTAACAACGCTGGAGAAAGTTGGTTTTGGTTCTGGGGACATGGCTGTAAACGTCGTCATTTCCTCCATGATGCTCATTATAACTTTCTTCTACACCGATATTTTCGGTCTAAAACCTGAAGATGTCGGGCTACTTTTACTTTTAGTCCGGTTTGTAGATGCTTTCACCGACCCGTTGATGGGTGTTATTACGGACAAAGTTGATACTCGCTGGGGACGTTATCGTCCTTATTTTTTATTCTTCTCTGTTCCCTTTGGCATTTCCGTTTTCCTTACATTTACAACTCCTGATTTAGAATACGCCAGCAAGTTAGTCTGGGCATATTCCACTTATATATTCATGACTATCATGACGACGGCGGTCACTATCCCTTACATTTCGCTTATTGGGGTGCTGACTAACGACCCTAAAGACCGCTTGTCTGCCAACGGCTATCGTCTGTTTTTTGCGAAAATAGCGGCTTTTCTGGTGACTATTATTGTACCTATTTTGGCGGCGCGTTGGGGCGAAGGACAGGAAGCTCAGGGCTATCAGTTTGCTATGGGGCTAATGGCTTTAATGGCAACCGTATTATTTCTGTTCTGTTTCTTTACAACAACAGAGCGGGTGCGTCATGAAATTAACCCTAAATCTTTGTGGCAGCAGTTCAAAATCCTGTTAAAAAATGACCAATGGCAAGTTCTTGTCGGTGCCTGCGTCCTGGGGACTATAGGTTATGTCATTCGTGGTTCCGTCGCGGCCTACTACGCTAAGTATTATCTGGGCGGAGGAAGTACTCTGTTATCAATGTTCCTGGCGACAGGAGTGATAGCGGCGTTACTCGCTATGATAGCGTCAACCTGGATCACTAAACGGTATTGCAAAGTGAAGCTATTTCGCTATAGCCAGGTAGCCGTTGGTGTATTGAGTGTCATGTTGTTCTTTTTCGTTAACCCTAACGACGTCGTCATGGCTTTCGTCTTGTACTTTCTTGTTTCTTTCGTGGTTGATTTGCATGCTCCTGTTTTTTGGTCAGCTATATCAGAGTCTGTAGATTACGGTCACCATGAAACCGGTGAACGAGTTTCTGGTCTTGCTTTTGGTGGTATTTCTTTTGCGCAAAAAGCGGGCATGGGGCTAGCTGGGTTTATTGTCGGGTCTCTTCTGACCTTTTTCGGTTACGTTCCAGATCAGGAGCAATCTGAATTTGCACTGTTCGGTATTGCTCTCATGCTTAGTGTAGTTCCCGGTTTATTTCATACGTTAACAGGACTGTTGATGTTTAAATATAAAATTACAGATACATACTTCAAGACCATCAAAGCGGATGGTTTAGAGGGCGAAGAAGTGGTTATTCCAACGTTAAAATCTGAGAAGAAATAAAGTATTAACAATAGCGATAGAGGGCATATGTCAATTTTAAAACCTTTAATAGAACAACGAGCTGATCCGTTTATTTATAAGCATAGCGATGGATTCTATTACTTTACTGCGTCGGTGCCCGCCTACGACAGAATAGAGTTAAGAAGAGCGCAGACTATAGAGGGACTTGCTTCTGCTGAAACGGTCTCGGTATGGCATAAGCCGGATACCGGCCCTTATTCTGAGCTTATCTGGGCTCCTGAAATTCATTTCAATGAAGGCGCCTGGTATGTGTATTTTGCCGCGGCTCCCAGTCGCGAAATTAAAGATGATTTGTTCCAGCATCGTATGTACGCCATTCGCTGTAAAGACGAAAATCCGCTAACTGGGGTGTGGGAATTTCTGGGGCAGATAGACACGGGTATTGATACCTTTTGTCTTGATGCAACCACCTTTACTCACAAGGGCCAGCTTTACTACATGTGGGCCCAAAAAGAGAAAGACATTCCGGGGAATTCTAACCTTCTGATCGCGACGATGGAGAACCCATGGACGCTGTCGTCAGAGCCTGTTCGCCTGACCATTCCTGAATTTGAGTGGGAGTGCCGAGGCTTTATGGTAAATGAAGGACCAGCGGTACTGCAGCGTAACGGTAAAGTATTCGTGACTTACTCTGCCAGCGCTACCGACGAAAACTACGCCATGGGACTACTGTGGGCGGATGAAGACGCCGATTTGATGGATCCGTCCAGCTGGCATAAGTCGACAAAACCTGTGTTAGTAAGCGAACCTAAAGATGAAGTTTTCGGTCCCGGACATAACAGTTTTACTGTCGCCGAAGACGATGAGTCTGTATTGCTGGTTTACCATGCACGCACTTACACTGAAATTGAAGGTGATCCATTGTGGGATCCAAACCGCCATACTTATGTGAAACATCTGCGCTGGGATGAAGATGGCATGCCCGTTTTTGGCAAAGCGTCCAGAGACGAGTAACAACGAAAACGAGTAGTGTCCCCTTGACCCCGCCCTAGCGGGGTCTTTTTTGGAGTTGACTATGAAATACCTTATTCCATTATTGCTTGCCCTTTCTTTTATTTCCCATGCCCAGAGTCAGTCGGTAGAGACTGTGCCTTTACAGAAGGTCAGTTTGTTACCCAGCCCTTTTAAACACGCTCAGGATACTAATCTAAACTACTTACTTGAGCTGGATGCTGATCGTTTGCTCGCACCTTATCGCCAGCAGGCAGGTATTGAGAGCCCAGAGCCAAGCTACGGTAACTGGGAAGGCGACGGTTTGGGTGGACACATAGGCGGACACTACCTAAGTGGGTTAGCACTTACTTATGCTGCAACCGGCAATGAAGAAATACACCAGCGTTTGCAGTATATGCTGAACTCACTGGCAGAAGTGCAGAAAGCCAATGGTAATGGGTATTTAGGTGGTATTCCAGGCGGTGAAGCCATGTGGGAAGAAATTCAGGCTGGTAATATTGATGCCGATCTTTTTGTGCTGAACGATAAATGGGTTCCCTGGTATAACCTGGATAAAGTGTATGCCGGACTGCGTGACGTTTATCGCTATACGGATAACGAGAAAGCGCTGCAGATGTTGCTGGCGCTGACAGACTGGACAATTGAATTAGTCAGTGAATTGTCTGATGAACAAATTCAGCAAATGTTGGTGAGTGAGCACGGTGGACTGAATATTGTATTTGCCGATGTCTATGAAATTACGGGCGAAGAGAAATACCTGCATCTGGCACGGCAATTTTCCCATCAGCAAATTTTACAGCCTTTAAGTCAGCATAAGGACCAACTAGACGGTTTGCATGCCAATACCCAAATCCCAAAAGTTGTAGGTTTTGAGCGTGTGCATGGTGTCGCGGGTGATGAGGCTTATGGTGAGGCCGCCGAGTATTTCTGGCGGAATGTTGTCAAAAAACGCACTGTTGCTATTGGTGGTAATAGTGTGCGTGAACACTTTCATGACAGTGACGATTTCAGCGACATGATTGAGGACGTTGAAGGGCCGGAAACCTGTAACAGTTATAACATGCTCAAGCTGTCCAGGTTGCTTTACCAGCGCGGTGCTGAAACCCGTTATATTGATTACTATGAGCGCACTCTGTACAACCATATTTTGTCTTCTCAGCACCCGCAAAGTGGCGGTCTGGTTTACTTCACGCCTATGCGACCGAATCACTACCGGGTTTATTCTGCAGTGCATGATGGCATGTGGTGCTGTGTTGGTTCGGGTATTGAAAGTCATGCCAAGTACGGACGCATGATTTATGCCAGTGACGAGCAGTCTCTATATGTGAATCTGTTTATTCCTTCGCGTCTGCAATGGCAGGAGCGGGGACTGGATTTAACGATGAACACCCGTTTTCCGGACGACGATTCCGTTAGCATTACCATTAACCAAAAAACGGATGTGGCTCTGAAGTTACGTTACCCCAAATGGGTGGAATCGGGTCAGGCCAGTCTTAGCGTGAATGGTGAAGCGCGGGAAGTGATCGCGTCACCCGGAGAGTACATTAGCATTCAACGCAACTGGAAACCGGGTGATAAGGTTGAGCTGCAGCTTCCTATGCAGCTTTCCCTAGAACAAATGCCGGATAAAAGTGACTACTATGCGGTGTTATTCGGGCCTATTGTTTTGGCCGCAAAAACCGACCCGATGCCGGGCGAGCAGCTTAATTTTGTCGCCGACGACAGCCGCATGGGACACATTGCTCAGGGAGAGCAATGTCCGCTTGAATCAGTGCCTATGTTTGTCGCGGACAGTCCGGATTTTCTGGATAAAATAAAGCCGGTAGCGGGCGAGCCGCTAACCTTTGAGGTTAAGGATCTGGTGCAGCCAGCACAGAGTGGTAGTACGCGTTTAATTCCATTCTTTAGACTACATGACTCGCGCTACATGCTCTACTGGCCTTATAGTCCGGAAGAAAAGGCCGACCAATTCCGCGCCGCTCAGTCGTCGTTGAGTGAAGAACGCCAACAGTTAGAAGAGTTGACGGTAGATAGCTTAATACCGGGCGAGCAGCAACCTGAGGCGGATCATTACTTCAAAGGTGAAGATACCCAGGCTGGGGTTAATAACGGCGACCACTGGCGTGACGCCTCTGGCTGGTTCAGGTATGAAATGAAAAACCCGAAAGGGCAGGCCAGAGTATTAAGACTTACCTACTTTGGTGGCGACAGCGATCGCCGATTCGATGTTCTGGTTAACGGTGAGCAATTGACCAGCGTGCATTTAAAGGGAGAGCAGGGGGCTAAGCTGTTTAGCCGCGAGTACGAGTTACCTGAAGAGTTGCACGATGAAAGTACGTTAACAGTACGTTTTGAAGCACATGAAGGCAGCATTGCTGGTGGCATCTACGGCGTTCGTTTGCTAAAACACGCCGCAGATTAACCACCTTAGCTTATTCGAGTTTCAGGTCGGGTTCCTGTTGAGCAAAATCAGGGAACCCGTCGTCACTCCACCTAAGTAACCGAACCCGGGTGTTGCGATTTGGATCATGTAAGGAGTTACCGTCAATTTCACGGTAGCTGCGCGCATGGTAAATCACTAAATCGCGACCATCTTGGTCAACGGTAAAGCTGCCATGTCCAGGTCCGTAACGTTTTAGTTCTGGGTTAGTATAAAATACTGGCTCTTCTGACTTTTGCCAGGTATTTGCATCCAGTAAGTCTGCATCGGCGTCAGCCCATAACAGTCCGGTGGCATAGTTTTCGTCGGTTGCGCTGGATGAAAAGCTCAGGAAGATCCGGCCATTTCGAATTAACGCCGAAGCACCTTCATTCACCGCGTATCCTTTCGTTTCCCATTCAAACTCAGGCTCCGAAATTTTGGTTTGTGGGCCCACTTTTGTCGGACTGAGCAGTTCAGCTATGAAAAGGGCTGAGTTGTAATCATGCTCTGGATGATGCTGAGCCCAGACAAGATAATTGGTGCCCTTATGACGAAAGTGAGTGGTATCCAGAGTAAAAGTATCCCAGGCGGTCTGTAATTGTCCGAGCTCTTTCCACTCACCAGTAAGTGGGTCTTCACTTTTGTTTTCCAGAACGTAGGTTCTTATATCAAAAGGAGCATCGGCGCGGCCTGCGGCAAAATAAATGTACCAGGCGCCATCAATGCGATGTATTTCCGGAGCCCAGATATTGGCGCTCATATCACCTTGTTCGCGTTGCTGCCATATGGTTTTAACGTCAGCTTCGGCTAAACCTGCTACCGACTCTGCTCGTCGCAGTTCGATACGATCAAACTCTGGTACTGAAGCGGTAAAATAGTAGTTGTCGTCAACTTTGAGCACCCAGGGGTCGGCACGCTGTGGAATTAACACGTCGGCCGCGGCGAATAAAGGAAAGAAAAGTAAACTGAGTAAGGCCAGATAGTTAGTCATAATAATTTACTTTAGGTTCTGGCAGGCCGCGAGAGCCTGTCTGGTAAATAAGAACAGAGCCGGCTAAAGGCTCCCTGATTTTTTGCTCTGACGTAAGCCCTTCGGTGGCAGAGGTTACAAAGAGTATGTCCATATTGGGACCGCCAAGAGCAACACAAGTCGGTTGGGACACGGGCAGTTCGAGAATGCCGTCGAGTTTCCCGTCTGAACTGAAGCGCGCTACGCCATTACCACCCCAAAGAGCAACCCACAGACAGCCTTGCGCATCGACAATTGCCCCATCGGGCTCGCCCTGTGGAACCGAAGCAAATACTTGAGAGTTTGAAGGAACCCCGTTTAATGGATCAAAGTCATACTGACGAATAGTCCCTGTTGGCGTATCTGCGTGATACATACGCGTGCCTTCCTGGTTCCAACACAGTGCGTTAGGAATTTGGAAACCTCCAAGCACCGCATGGCAGCCAGTTACATCAACACGATAGAGGCTACCTTTTAGGCCTTCGTCCTGTTCGACCATAGTGGCTGACCAAAAACGTCCCTGGCGATCAGTGCGACCGTCGTTAAAACGGTGCCCGTTAAGCTCTTGTTCTGGTCGGGCTATCCATTCAACCTGCTGTGTTTCGGGTTCGTAAGTGGCGAAACCTGAAGCAAAACTGACCATCATTTTTACGGGCTCTGTGCCGATGATAGAAAACGCAGTCAGGCGTTCTGGTGTGCTCCAGGTTTCCAATTCTTTAGTGTGCCAGTGGTAACAATGGAGTTGGCAACCGTGAATGTCTGTCCACCACAGGGTATTGGTTAATGAATGCCAGACAATGCCTTCACCAAGTCGGTTAGTCACATCAATGCTGGTTATAAAATGACAATTATCCACGTTGAGAACTCCGGTTGAGAACTTTTTGCAAGGCAATGAAAACGAACAACAGTAAGCCTATAGCAATGCGCGCCCACCAGCTATTTAAGGTGCCTTCAAAGATAATATAGGTCTGGATAATGCCCATAAGCATCACCCCTAATAATGTCCCTAAAATATACCCACTACCGCCGGTTAACAGCGTACCACCAATAACCACCGCGGCGATGGCGTCGAGCTCCATGCCAATACCGGTTAAGGCATAGCCGGAAAAGGTATAAAAGGTATAGAGAATGCCTGCAAAAGCAGCCAGGAAACTGGACATGGCGTAAATGCCAATAGTACTTCGTGCTATAGGCACGCCCATTAGTGCTGCTGACTGGCTATTGCCACCAATAGCGTAAATGTAGCCGCCAAAACGACTGTAGTGAGTGAGCAAAAAAAGCCCGGCTAATACCGCAATAACAATAATAGCGTAACTCGGGAGCCAGGCATTGCCGGGAAGTGCAATGCCGGAATCAGCAACGGCATAATATAAAGGATGATCAATGCCTACGGACTCTTCACTAATGGTGGTTGCCAGCCCTCGCGCAAAAAACATACCCGCCAGGGTTACAATAAAAGGTTGAAGCTTGTAAAAGTAAATCAGGCTGCCCATTAGAGTACCGAACAGCGTCCCGATAACCAGTACCAAAGGAAAGACCAGCAGCGGATGCCATTGATACTCGCTTATGAGCACAGCGCACAGTACACCACTTAGTGCGACCACTGCACCAACAGATAAATCAATGCCGCCGGAGAGAATAACCAGCGTCATGCCTAAGGCGACGACTAATAAAAACGCATTATCAGTCAGTAAGTTAGTAACGACCTGCAAACTGGCGAAACCTTCAAACTGAAAGCCGCCAATAATAAACATGACCACCAATAAAGAGAATGTGGCGAGCAGGGGAACAAATCGACGTGCAATCATGAGTGTCTCCATTTGCCGGCCAGTCCGCTAATTTGCTTGCGGAAAATATCGGACTGCAGTAGCAATACCAGCACCACTGCCAGTGCTTTTATCAATAAATTAAGTTTAGAGGGCATCCCGCTGACCATAATGGTTGTGTTCAGCGTTTGAATAATGAGTACGCCAAGCAACGACAAGGGAATAGAAAAGCGCCCGCCGCTTAACGCAGCACCGCCGAGTACCACCGCCAGGATGGCATCAAGCTCGAGCCATAGGCCGACATTATTCGCGTCTGAGCCGTTGATATCGGCGGCGCTTATAATGCCAGCCAGAGCGGCGCAAAAGCCTGTTAACAGGTAGGCCATCAGTTTTACGGTGCGGTCATTAATTCCGAGATAACGGCTGGCGCTTGAATTGCAGCCAACGGCTTCGACAAAAAGCCCCAATGCAGTGCGCCGCAGCATTAACTGACTGATGACAAAAACCAGCAGCACCAGCCATATAGTGACGGGAATGCCAAGCAGAGTGCCGCTTCCCAACCAGCTGAACCCTGCATGCTGAAAGGTAACTATCTGACCGTCGTTAAGGAGCTGGGCGATGCCGCGACCGGTCACCATTAATAGCAGCGTCGCTATAATAGGCTGAATGCCCATATAACTGACCAGAGCGCCGTTGATTAAGCCGCATAACAAACCACTGGCGATACCGGCCACGAGAACCGTAAACAGACTGACGTCCGTGGCCACCAGTAAATTGGCACAAACTGCTCCGGCAATGGCCATCACGGCACCTACCGACAGGTCAATTCCGCCGGTGGCAATTACAACTGTCATGCCAATGGCTAACAACGCGACCGGAGCACTGCGGTGGAGAATATCAATCGGATTACCGTAGAAACGGCCGTTATCAAAATGAATGTCTAAGAATGAGGCGTCCAGCAGCAAATTAAATATTAACATTAACAGCAGGGCGGCCAGGGGCCAGATGTAGCGTGATTTAAGCAGCCGCTCTGCAAAAGAATGTGATGTTTCTGTGTTCATTGATTTACACCTCGGCTATCGAATGCATTATGGATTGAGAGGTTAATTCTGCGCCTTGTAGCTCCGCGACTTTGCGGTGGTCACGCATAACGACAACACGGTTAGCAAAGGCGACCAGCTCATCCAGTTCGGATGACGCTACCAGTAACGACATGCCTTCATCGCATAGAGATTTAATTAACTTTATGATTTCGGCGTGTGCACCAATATCGATACCGCGAGTGGGTTCGTCTAAAATCAATAGCTGCGGGCTAATAGCCAGCCAGCGGGCAAGAATGACTTTTTGCTGATTACCGCCGCTGAGTTCTTCAATCGGTTTTTCTGCGTCGGGAGTGGCGATATTAAATGATTCAATGTACTGGCTGGCCAGGACTCTCTGTTTTTCCGGAGAGATATAGCGCCACCAGCCAGCCTGAACCTGAAGGGCCAGAGCGATATTTTCGCGGATGGAAAGTGGGCCAATAATACCGTCAGTTTTACGATCTTCAGGGCAGAGTGCGATGCCTTGCTGCATAGCATCTGCGGGCTGGTTCAGGGTAACGGACTGTTGGCGTATTTTAATTTCTCCACTTTTCAGTGTGTCGATGCCAAATAACGCGCGACATACTTCAGTACGGCCAGACCCCAGTAAACCGGCCATGCCCACGGCCTCGCCTTTGTTGACTGTCAGTGATACATCATCGACTGAGTGCGGCACAGTGGCGTTTGACACCGTCAGTAAAGGTTCACGTTTTGTCGGCTCGGTGGCCTCTGTTTGTTCTCCGGTAACCTGTTGCAGTTCCTGACCCAGCATGGCTTCAATTAAGCGGTTGCGCGGCAGGTCAGCAATGGGGTATTCACCTATTAATTTGCCGGAACGTAAGACGGTGATGCGATCAGAGATTTGATAGACCTGTTCCAGAAAGTGAGTAATAAACAAAATGGCGATGCCTTCACTCTTCAGCTGGCGCAGAATATCAAACAGGATATCTACTTCGCTGTTGTCGAGGCTGGCGGTGGGCTCATCCAGTACCAGAACTTTGGCGTTCATGGCTACGCCACGGGCAATAGCAACTAATTGTTGTATGGCCACAGAGTAGTGAGATAAAGACTCTGTGACATCAATATCCATTTTGAAACGCTTTAGTAGCTGGCGGGCGTCTTCCGCCATTTTTTGCCAGCGAATGCAGCCGAAACGCGTAGGCTCGCGCCCAAGGAACAAGTTATGGGCGACGCTTAAGTTAGGCAGTAAATTCACCTCCTGATACACAGGTGCAATACCCAGCTTCTGGGCTTCGGCGGTATTGGCCGGGCTTATTTCCTGTTGCTGCAGCTGAATGCTTCCGCTGTCTTTGGGCAATACGCCGGTCATTATTTTTACCAACGTGGATTTGCCTGCGCCATTTTCCCCCAGCAGCGCGTGAACTTCGCCCGGGAATAAGCGGAAGTTAACGGCGTCTAATGCTTTTACTCCAGGAAATTGCTTACTGATATTACTGAGTTCAAATAGTGCTTTTTCTGATTGTTCTTGTTGCATGATTTTCTCCCAACGACAAAGGCGGCCTATTGGCTTCGCTTTTGATATTCCTCAGCTGCAGTGGCTTGAGTGTAAACATCGCCAGTGGTACGGATCAGTTTTGGTATATCGGTATCGCCCTTCAAATAGCGTTGAATTACGTCATAAGTAGGTGCACCCAAATGCGGGTCTAACTCAACGGTGACATTCGCCAGACCGTTCGCCATAGCCAGGAAGTAGTCCGGAATGCCGTCTACGGAAATCACTTTGATATCTTTTCCGGGAGCAAGGCCGGACTCTTTAATTGCCTGAATGGCACCTAACGCCATCTCATCGTTATGCGCCCAAAGGGCACAGATGCTGTATGGGTCTTCAGCTCTGAGGAAGTTTTCCATTACTTCTTTACCACGGTTGCGGGTGAACTCCGCGGTCTGACTCCGTACTATGGTAATGTTGTCGTGTTTATCGATAACGCGGTTGAAGCCCGTTCCCCGGTCAATAGCGGCAGTGGAACCAACGGTTCCCTGCAGCTCAACCACACGGCATTCGCCCTGCTCGTTTTCAACTAACCACTGAGCCGCTTTCACTCCCTCCTCAACAAAGTCTGAGGCAATGCGGGTAAGGTATAGGTCTTCGTCTGCCCGAATGTTGCGGTCCAGAATAATGACAGGAATGTCGGAGCGTTGTGCCTGACGAAGAATGGGTGTCCAGCCGGTTTCCACTACCGGGGCGACGACAATGGCGTCTACTCGCATGGCAATAAAGGTACGTACCGCCCGAATTTGATTCGCTTGTTGCTGTTGAGAGTCTGCAAATTTCAGCGTGATACCGCGTTGTTTAGCTTCTTCTCGCATGTCGTTACTAAAGTTAGTCCGCCAGCCGCTTTCTGAGCCAACTTGAGCAAAACCTACCACGATTTCAGCCACTGCGTTCTGGCTGAGCAGGAGTAACGACATCATTGCTAATGTCTTTATGTTCATGTTTTTCGCCTTTTATCTTATTGTTTACTTATTATTTTGGGCAAATTCATGTTGCTGTGCTTCCAGCAGCCGGTTAGCTGCTGGAAAACTTATAGAGACTGCTTTGTTGATACTTCTGCCCCGGGGACAGAATGACCGAAGGGAATGAGGACTGATTTACCGCATCGGGGTGAATATGAGGTTCGAGGCATAGTCCTCCATACTGTGGTAACGGTTTACCAGAAGAGCCGGGTATCGAGGAGTCCAGGAAGTTGCCACTGTAAAATTGAACGCCTGGCTCTGTGCTGAACAGCTCCATTGTACGTCCGGAAACCGGATCCCGTAATTTCGCCAGTTTTTGCAAGGCACGGATTTTTTCGTCTCGCGCTACCCAAAAATGGTCATAGCCCTGTTCGGTTTTCGCAATATCCTGCCCTATGGTTTTGGCCTGCTGGAAATCCATAGGTGAACCTGCTGTACCAATTAAGCGACCAGTAGGAATCAGTTCTGCGTTAACTTCTACGTAGCGGTCGGCATGAAGAGTGAGTTCATGATCGAGTATGGACCCCTTGCCTGCCAAATTAAAATACATATGACTGGTCATATTGACCGGACATGTTTTATCTGTGGTGGCCTGGTAGTCGATAAGCAGCTCGTTCTCTTCATTCAGTGAATAAGTTACCGCGGCTTTAAAGTTACCAGGGTAGCCCTGGTCACCATCTGCACTAAAAATATGGAATGTAACACTAACGTTATCAGCTGCTTCCTTGCTCTCTGTTTCCCAGAAGCGAAAAGATAACCCTTCCGGACCGCCATGCAGTTGATTTTCGCCTTCATTACTGACCAGATTAATGCTCCGATCATCTACTGAAAACTGACTCTGGCCTATACGGTTAGCGCAACGGCCAACAATAACGCCAAAGTAGTAAGGGTTTTTCAACCACTGGGTCGGGTCCTGATAATTAAGGGTAACTTCTTGAACGCCTTGGTTGCCTGGGACCTTGAGTGAACGGACGCTGGCTCCAAAGTTAGCCAGAGTAATTTCCATACCCTGGCTGTTATGTAACGTAAAAAAGCGCAGAGGCTGGCTAAAGCCAGCGTGCACTTCTTTACTTTCTGTAATGAACAAAGCCATGGCTTAGTTCTCAACAGCCTTGTTAGTGCGTTCGCCATTAATCCAACGGCTGATGCCCCATGGGTTTTCGTTCTTCAGAGCGTCCGGCAGTAAGTCATGCGGATAGTTCTGGAAGCAAATAGGGCGTACAAAACGGTCAATTGCTTTAGTACCGACGGAGGTAAAGCGGCTGTCTGTTGATGCCGGAGAAGGACCACCGTGCATCATTGCGTCACATACTTCTACGCCAGTAGGGAAGTTGTTCACAACCATACGACCCACTTTATCCTGTAACAGGCTTAGCAGTTCAGAGTAGTTCTTCAGTTCACTTTCTGTAGCCTGCAGCGTGCCAGTTAACTGGCCGCCTAAATGGCTGACAACGGTATTCAGTTCTTCAGCATTTTTACATTTAATGACTAAAGAACTGGGACCGAAGTTTTCTGCCTGAAGTTCTGGGTTTTCGACGAAGTCAGATGCTGAAACCGTAAATAATTCAGCCTGTCCACAGAAGCCTTTTTCACCTTCTTTCACTGGCTGGCCTGTTGCAACCGATTTAACACCTGGCTGGCCTGACAGCTTTTGACGGCCTGACTGATAAGTTTCTGCAATGCCTTGGTTCAACATAACACCAGCGTTTACATCAGCTAATGCTTTGGCAGTAGAATCAATAAAGGTATCCAGCTCGTCGCCTTCAATACCTAATACTAAGCCTGGGTTTACACAGAACTGACCCACACCCAGTGTCAAAGAGCCGACAAAGCCTTCAGCAATGCTTGGTGCTGAATTTTTTAATGCTTCTGGCAAGACAACAATTGGGTTGATGCTGCCCATTTCGGCAAATACTGGAATTGGGTTTTTGCGTTCGCTGGCCAGTTTGTAAAGTGCCATACCGCCTGAGTGAGAGCCGGTAAAGCCAACCGCTTTAACTTGTTCCGCTTTGACTAATGCCGCGCCGACATCTTTGCCAGGACCAGTTACGTAGGAGAACGTCCCTTTAGGCATTTGGCATTTGTCTGCCGCTTTTTGTACTGCCTGAGCAACTAATTCTGCCGAGCCAGCGTGAGAGTTGTGACCTTTAACAATAACCGGACAGCCTGCCGCTAATGCGGACGCTGTGTCACCGCCGGCAGTAGAGAAGGCCATTGGAAAGTTAGAAGCGCCAAACACAGCAACTGGACCAAGCGCTTGTTTGTAAAAGCGAATGTCAGCGCGAGGCATAGGCTGACGATCTGGCATTGCTTTATCAATACGCGCATCCAGAAACTCACCACTTTGAATGGTATTAGCGAAGAGTTTTAACTGGTTGCAAGTACGACCGCGCTCGCCTTCAACACGAGCCTGAGGGTAGCCGGTTTCAGCTTTTAAACGATCTAATAATTCATCGCCTAAGGCCATAATTTCATCGGCACAAGCTTGTAAAAACTCGCCGCGTTGCTTCAGTGAGGTTGCAGCGTAAACAGGAGCTGCTTTCGCTGCGCCTTCAACCGCTGCGTCAACCTGGCTGCCGTCAGCATGGTTTATTGTTGGCTCCAGCGCTTCACCTGTAGCTGGATTGACCGCCTGGTAAGAGGCACCTTTGCCTGCTTGCCATTCGCCTTGAATAAGTTGTTTACCTGTAATAGTCATAATAAATCCTGTTACTTAGAGGTACTCTGCCGCGCGTCGCGCGACCCGAAATATCCTGTTACACCCACCCGGCATCGACAATAAAGTCTTGAGCAGTACACATGCTGCTATCGTCTGACGCTAAAAATAACGCCATTGCTGCGATGCTTTCGGGCATTAGTGGTGCGTTAATGCATTGATTCTTAGCTATGTCTTTTTTCGTTTCGTCCGTAACCCACAAGGACAGTTGACGCTCCGTCATAACCCACCCCGGGGTTAGCGTATTGACCCGGATATTATCCTCGCCCATATCACGGGCCAGGCCACGGGTCAGGCCTAGTACGGCCGATTTTGCGCTGGTATACCCAGGCATATTGCCCTGGCTTTCGTGCCAGCTCATTGAGCCAAAGTTAATAATGGAACCGCCACCCAGCTCTTTCATTTGCGAGTACACTGCCTGCGCTGCAAAAAACTGAGGGCGCAGATTAATATGCATGCGCTCATCCCAATATTCCGGGGTCACATCACGGAAGTCGTGACGAGTATCACTGGCAGCGTTGTTTATCAGTACGCCAATGGCACCAAGTTCACTTTTTACTTGCTCAACAACTTTGCGTAAGTGCTCAATATCAACCAGGTTACAAGGATAAAAATGTGCCTTACCTGAGCCAGAATGTTCATTAACTTTCTCGACCAGCGCTTTTGATTCATTTTCCAGAATATCGACGAAAGCCACCTGGCTTCCCTGCGCGACAAAGGCTTCTACTAATGCCGCGCCAATACCAGAGCCGCCGCCGGTAATAAATACCGTACGGCCTTTGAGGCTAGGATATTGGTTCGTTAATGTCTTTTGCTCTGCCATTGAACACCTGTTTAATGTGAATGTTTTGGTACGGCGGCACCGCGGCAACCCACCAGAAAGTCCAGATCACAGCCTTCATCGGCTTGTAAAACCCGTTCCCGGTAAATTTCTAAATAACCACCAGATTTTACGATTACCTGAGTTGCTTTGAGTTTCTCCAGGCGTGCTTTCAATTCTTCGTCGCTGACTTCTAATTGAAGAACCCCGGCATCCGCATCTAACTGAATGTAATCGCCTTCCTCGACCGCAGCCAGAGGACCAAGTTCCATAGCCTCGGGAGCAACGTGCAGGACAACGGTACCAAATGCTGTGCCGCTCATGCGGGCATCAGAAATGCGAACCATGTCTTTTACCCCTTTCTTCAAAACTTTAGGAGGTAAGCCCATATTGCCTACTTCTGCCATTCCCGGGTAACCTTTCGGCCCACAGTTTTTGAGTACCATGACGCTGTTTTCATCAATATCCAGATCTGGATCGGCAATACGTGCTTTATAGTCTTCGAAGCTCTCGAACACTACCGCTCGACCGCGATGTTTCATTAAATGAGGGCTAGCCGCTGACGGCTTAAGTACCGCGCCGCGTGGCGCCAGATTGCCGCGTAATACGCAGATTCCGCCATGTTTTAACAATGGTTCATCAAAGGTACGGATTACATCATCGTTGTAGCAAGGCGCTTCTTCTACGTTTTTCCAGATAGACTTGCCATTAACTGTTAAAGCGTCTTTGGCCAGTATGCCTTCCTCGCCTAAACGGCGCAGCACAACCGGTAGTCCGCCGGAGTAGTAGAAGTCTTCCATCAAATAGCGACCCGAGGGCTGCAAGTTAACAATGGTCGGAACTTCTTTGCCTTCCAGCCAGTCATCCAGATCCAGATCGACGCCCATACGGCCAGCGATGGCTTTAAGGTGAATCACCGCATTGGTTGAACCGCCGATTGCAGCATTGGTTTTAATCGCATTTAAGAACGCGTCACGGGTTAACACTTTAGACAACTTCAAGTCTTCATGAACCATTTCCACAGCGCGCATGCCCGACATATGAGCCAAGACATATCGACGCGAATCCACGGCTGGAATAGCGGCGTTATGTGGCAGGCTCACGCCCAGTGATTCTGCCATAGAAGCCATGGTAGAAGCCGTTCCCATGGTGTTACAGGTGCCGGCTGAACGAGACATGCTGGCTTCGGCATCCATAAATTCTTGTAGAGAAATATTACCGGCTTTGTATTCTTCGTGCATTTTCCATACAAGGGTGCCAGAGCCTACATCTTTGCCTTGGTGCTTACCGTTAAGCATAGGGCCGCCGCTGACTACAATCGTTGGTAGGTCGCAACTTGCTGCACCCATTAACAAGGCTGGCGTGGTCTTATCGCAGCCGACCATTAGAACGACACCATCAATTGGGTTGCCGCGAATCGCTTCTTCTGTGTCCATGGCCGCCAGGTTACGGGTTAACATAGCCGTTGGTCGTAGGTTTGACTCACCGTTAGAAAACACGGGGAATTCCACCGGAATACCACCAGCTTCGCGAATGCCGTTTTTAACACGCTCGGCTAAGTCGCGAAAATGAGCGTTACAAGGGGTCAGTTCCGACCATGTGTTACAAATTCCAATAACGGGCTTGTTGTCAAAGTGATGATCAGGAATTCCCTGGTTTTTCATCCAGCTACGATACATAAAACCGTTTTTGTCTGCGGTCCCAAACCACTGGGCGGAGCGCAGTTTAGATTTATTTTTGTCGTCGTTGTTCAAGGCTACACCTGTTAATTAGTAATACAATACTACGTTATGGTCGCGATTCTTCCTTCGAATGTCAATCGCTGACTCAATTCTGTACAGGATTAACCAAAATTTATAGCGGGCTCGATCATTGCTCAAGCCTAAAAGGTAATATAGTATTACTTTTTAAATTTTGTAGTATAAATTCATAGCAGGAGCCTATCTAATGCGTCTGATTCAATACGTCACAGAGGCTGGCACGCAACAGGCCGGTGTCGTTAACGGTGAGCATATTCGCCCTTTAAAGGAAGTTGTCAGTGTTTATAAGCTTGCGGAAAAAGCTCTGCAGGAGAAAACCGGTTTAGAGTCGTTAATAGAAAAACTGCAAAGCGATGAGCAAATTTCTTACGCTGAATTAATTAACGAGAACCGCTTACTCAGCCCGTTTCATCATGAAGATCCTGCGCATCTGTTCGTAACTGGCACAGGTCTGACGCATTTAGGCAGTGCTGACACGCGCGCAAATATGCATGCACAAGGCTCGGACAGTTCAAACGCCGAACTGACAGACTCTATGAAAATGTTTAAAGCCGGAGTACAAAACGGCAAGCCTAAATCTGGTGAGCAGGGCGCTCAACCTGAGTGGTTCTATAAAGGTGATGGCAGTATCGTGGTTGCGCCAGGCCAGGCCCTGACTTCTCCGCATTTTGCTCTGGACGCTGGCGAAGAACCAGAAATTGCAGGCTTATATATAAATGATAAAGACGGTCAGCCGCACCGCATTGGTTTTGCTTTGGGTAACGAATTTTCTGACCATATTACGGAAAAAGAAAACTACCTGTTATTAGCCCACTCTAAATTGCGTCAATGCTCAATTGGACCTGAAATTCTCATCGGTGATTTACCAGCGAATATTAAAGGTCATTCTCGTATCATCCGCGACAATGAAGTGCTGTGGGAAAAAGAGTTTTTGAGTGGTGAAGAGAATATGTCTCACACTATTGAGAACCTGGAAAATCACCACTTTAAGTATCCTATTTTCCGCCAACCGGGTGACGCGCATATACATTTTTATGGCACTGCAACCTTAAGTTTTGGTGACAACATTCGCACTCAGGCGGGTGATGTTTTTGAAATTGCGGCGGATACCTTTGGTAAACCGTTGCGCAATGAATTGCAGATAGAGAAAGAAAGCCCGGTTCAAAAGGTTACCAAGCTGTAACCTTAAACCGGTGTTTTGTGCAGTTCCGCCAGTGTGTGCTCCAGAGCATGCCTGGCGTTGACTAAAAGCGTCTGCATTTCTTCACGGGCGACTACCGGGTTCTGCTCTTTAATGGCCATAAACACCGCTTTGTGACCGGGGAGTGAATCGACATACTCTTCCGCTATAGCACTGCTTAAGCGAAATGAGTTTTCCAGAGCGGTCTCAATGGTTACACCTAACGATGCCATAAACTCGTTATTAGTAGCTTCCAGTAAGGCTAAGTGAAACTCTAAGTCGCTTTTGTATACAGCGTCAGTACCAATTTGAGCTTCTTCCATTGCCTGATAAGCTTCAGTTAATGCCGATAACTGGTCGTCAGTACGATGCATGGCTGCCAGACTGGCCGCATTAGGCTCGATAATTTCCCGCATTTCATACAGTGACATGTAAAACTTAGTGTCCGGATTACTGCTGAAACACCAACGCAAAACTTCCGCGTCAAACATATTCCAGTTTTTACGCGGACGGACTCTGGTGCCCAATTTTGGACGGGATTCGATTAACCCTTTAGCGGTTAACAGCTTAAAAGCTTCACGTAATGCTGTGCGTGATACGCCCAGCTCTTCACCAATGTCATTTTCATTCGGGATATATTGACCAGGCAAATAGACGCCACCCACGATTCGAGAACCCAGTTCCTGAGCAACCCAGGAGTGGATACTTTGTGGTCTGTTTCGGGTTGCGCTTTTCATGTGTCTTCCCTTGCATGTGGTGATGGTGCGATTTTGTTCATATTAGCGTTTTTTCGCCGTAAGCGTAACCCGCCTCAAATCAATAATATCTTGGTTTTCTGTTTTGGCACCAGAGTATAAAGTATCTTTATTGTCATATTTGTAGCATATTTTCCGGTTTTTTGACTTATTCCGGTCTGGTTTGGCACATATGATTGTTCATCTTACGATGTTTACTGGAGAAGCTTTATGAGCCCAAGAATTGTCGGCCTGATTGATGGAGTCGTCTTTTTAGGTTTTTGGTCGTTGATTGGTTTAGCTCAACCTTCATTGCAGGGAGAGGCTTTACTGATAGTTTGGGTTTTATTGCTCATCGCTTCTGTTTTGGTGTGGTGGCGAGGTTCGGTGATAGCGAGTTTATTTGTTGAAGACAGAACCTCGCTAGTGGGGCATGTTTTAGATGGCGTAAAATGGGGCGCGCTTACTGGCTTGGGAATTTTGATTTGGGGTGTTTCATCGCAAGTTCTTGCGGCAGGAGGGCCTTTGGATAACGCCAGTTTCTTTAGTGTTGAGACCGCGATCTACTTATTGTTTATGGGAGCTTATTTGAGTGCTACCGGTGCTGTTGTAGGTGGGGTTCATGGTGCTGTATTTTTCTATTTTAACCGCTGGCTTTTAAGACGCGGGTAAGCCAAACCATATATCCATTAAGAGGGCTGAGCGCGCCAACACGCAGTATTAGTATTAAACAGAGGTTTTTGCTTTGGCTACAGAATTCCTGCCCGAGAAATACGAACAAAGGTTCGAAGACATATGCAGAGAAGTTCGAAAAGCTGACCCGAATGTTTAGTAAAGCGCTCGTTGCCTGATCGGGCAGAGCTTTCTGAGTCAATATTTTGCCAGAAATGTAAATAAGTGTAATTTTCGTGCCTAAAGCTGGTGCGATGCATGCAAGTTAGTCTAAATACTCTAAGCTTTATTCAAAAAATGACTAACGGGCCTGCGCGCCCACTTAAAGGAGAAAATTATGTCACGGTTTTTATTGTCAGGTATGCTGTTTTTAGCCTGCTCTTCCGCGGTTTTGGCTAATGATCTGAAGCCGGGGTTATGGGAAATTACTTCTTCCATGGAAGGAGAGGGAATTCCTAAGCAGCTTACGCGAGAACAAAGTTCGCAGGAGTGTCTCACTGCTGAGGACGGTAGCGATATGGTCGCTACTATGCGCAAACGTTGGAATGAGACGGGGTGTCAGGATATGGATATCTCCCGGGATGGCGATAAAATTGAAGTTGCGGCGTCGTGCGAAGCAGGCGGACGAACAACAGACGTCGATGCGCTGATTACGGTACACAGCAACGAACATTATTCCAGTGAGGTTACAACTACTAACGATAGCTCAGTAACGACCTATCGCGAGGCTTCCTGGGTATCGTCGGAGTGCGAGGAGTAAGAGGATGCAATGACGTCAGAGGGGCTTCTCTAATTCATTGCATTTAACCTCTTGGCAATGGCATCAATTTTTTCGCTCATTTGACTTAAGTGATTTGAATCATCGGCATTACTGGCTGTAAGTGCTTGCAGACGATTAACAAACTGGCTCAATTCGTTCGACACTTTTTGTTGTTCGGCAGAAGCCTCTGCTATCTGGGTGGCTTTTTCGGTTATTTGAGAGAAGGCCTCAACCACTTGCTGCAAGTGTGCCGACGTGGATTCAGTCGACTCAACGGCATTCTTGGTTTGGTTCTGCCCGTGCTCCATGGAAGCGACCGACTCTTTGGAACCTAATTGCAGCTGATTAAGCACGGCTTCTATTTCTACCGCTGAGCTTTGGCTTTTTGCTGCCAGGTTACGGACTTCATCGGCAACAACCGCGAAACCCCGACCACTTTCTCCGGCACGAGCGGCTTCAATTGCGGCGTTTAGCGCTAATAGATTCGTTTGCTCAGAAATATCACGAATCACGCTCAACATGCCGTTAGCCTGTTTGCTATTCTCATCCAGTTTCAGAATGTTCCGCTGCGCGTCCGCAATGGCTTTGGCCAGAGTTTGCATGGTCGTTGTTGCGCGCGCCATTTCCTGACCACTATTCAGTACATCCTGATGAATTCTTTCAACGGTAACTTTGGTTTCATCGGCGAAGTTAGCGACATCCTGTGAGCTGGCGCCTAGCTCCTCAGTTGCCGCCGCCAGCGTGTGGTTTTCATCACTCAGGCTGTTGGCTTTATCCAGAAACTCATTGCTGAATATCTTCAGTTTATCGGCATCATGAACCAGATTGTTCGATTCATTATGAATTTCGTCGAGTATCGATTTCAGCTTATTGCCATAAGCATTTACTGCCTGTCGCAGTTCGCCTATTTCGTTCATGGTACCAACGTCAAGAGCCTGAGCGGTACCGCCGCTGATAAGCCCTTGAATCTGTTTGGTCGTTTGCTGAATTTTTGCCAGTAGGTTACGGAAAAAGAATGCCGCCAGAATGCCAACGGCCAATAGCAGAGCGCCAATAGCCAGCATCAGGAAAAGTCCCATATCCTGAGCCACTGCGGTCATTCGGTCTTTCGGTACAATTAATCCAATTGTCCAACCAGTTTGCGGATGCTTTATCAGGTCAACGTGTGCGGCTTCATCTAAAATAGCGTCTTCTTCCAGTTCGATTGTTTCGGTTTCCTGAAGGTTGACCGCAGTATTGAGAGTCTCCTCTAGCCAAGCCGCTTTATTCGCCAGTTCACTGGCTGTCATTAGGGAGTCGTCGTCTTTTACAATCTGAACTGAAGATTGTGGAAAGCTAATCATTTGGCCCGCGGAATCAACTGCAAAGACATAACCCTCATTATCTTCTCCGTACTGTTCAAATATCTCAGTGATGCCGTCAAGCATCATGTCCACTGTAGCAACCCCAGCGAAGCGACTGTTTTCTTGAATGGGAATAGTACAAGTTACCATAGGCGTTTGAGTAAAAGGGTCGATGTAAGCTTCTGACCAGGTACAGCGGTCTGAAGGCGCTCCTTTTCCTGCCTGATACCAACTCTCATTGTGATAGCCAGAGCCGCCGGGTACGTTATAGTCATCCAGATATTCTATGCCATTGTCGGTGCGCCCCCAGAAAAAGCTACGACGTTGAACACCGTCGGTAAAGGCGTTGGGTTCGGGCCAGATACCGCCGCCGGAAATAGCCGAGTCGCCGTGGTTATCAATAATGGATGGGAAAAGCTGTTTAAATAAGTCTTCATCTTTAGGAAGTTCTGATGCAGCCAGGGCTAACGTACTTGTCAGCAGTTCAATTTGACCGAGTCGAGCGGTAAGCAAGTCAGACAGCCCGGCTTGATTGACCGATATCTGTTGTTGCTGCTGGGAAATTAAATCAGGTTTTACCTTCATTTCGACAACGGCAACAATAACAGCCAAAGCCAATACCAAGACGATTACAAACCCAAGATTGATCTGCTGGCGAATCATTAGCGCTGTCTTGGTCATAGAAGCCAATCCTGAAAATAAGGTAAACTTTATAAGGAAGTATTAACATAGATAACAGAAAGTTCAATTTTTTGAAGTTGGATAAGTAATTAGTAACCTATACCTTTTAAAGAAAATACGTAGTGGCGAATAGAGAGTAAACCGAAATGACTCCCGCAATTGATGTAGCCAAAAAGAATAAAATTTCTTTTAAAGTACACGAATATTCTCATGATCCGGCCAGTGAATCTTATGGTGAAGAAGCTGCTGAGAAGTTAGCTGTTCCGCAGGAGCAAGTATTCAAAACCTTAGTTGTCAGCCTTGATGGTAAAGAATTGGCTGTAGGCATCATTCCGGTTTCGTCACGGTTAAGCCTTAAGTTGATAGCAAAAGCTTTGGGTGCAAAGAAGGCTACAATGGTAACTAAAAGTGATGTCGAACGTGCTACGGGTTATGTTCTGGGAGGCGTTAGTCCGCTTGGCCAGAAAAAGCAGCTCAGAACCATAATTGATACCTCTGCAACTTATAACTCCACCGTATTCATAAGCGCCGGGCGTAGGGGGCTAGATATGGAGTTGAATCCCGAGGATTTAAAAACTATGGTGAGCGGGGAGTTTGTTAATATTACTTAATGGAACAGCATGTTCAAAAGGATTCAGCAGCAAAGCCATCAGGTGGCAGATACGCGAATATTGGTATCCTACGATCGCCTGACTAGCCGGTTTAAAATTTCTAATGGAGATGATGTGATATACAGCCGCTCTCTGCTGCTGTTGCCATTTATCCGCTCAAATATCGTTATTTTCAACAGTACCTATTCTTTAAAGGTGATTTCTTTTATTTTCTGGCGCGCAAAGTTGGAGCAAGGCGGTAATGTCGTTATTTCTGAGTTACTCCGGCCCCGACGCGCCAAATCCATAGCTTCAATTGCGTACAGCACAGTAATGAGTGCACTACGGTTTTTGGCGGGTTAAGCCACTTACTTGGCAGCGTTAAAGTTCTGTAAAAATAGATGAGGCTTCATATATTTCGGTACACTTTAAAAAGCGTTGGTGGTTAGGGAACAATAAGCGGATGAAAAGCATAGGCATGAAAGGAGTCGGTGTCGCCGTAGTGTTCACAACATTGCTGTGGCACATGGATGCGAAACCAAAGGAAAAGGTATCTATGCAGCAACAGATAGAGCAGCGAAAACAACTCAATACCGCACGCTACAAGCAACTCCGTACTCTTGATGACAAAGCATTGGCTAAGTTCTTATGGATGGAAGAAGAGTCTAATTATTATGGAGTGATGGAATCACTCTCATTAGATATGAAGCCTTACGAAATTGAATACTCGACTTCTGTGCTGGCGCGTCTGAACGACTACGATGATAGCCAGACAATGAGTGATGCCTTCCTGAGTAGTCTTCTGGCAGTGAAACGTACGGATTTAATGGAGTGTAGGAGATACTCCGATGGGCACGGCTTTGCTTTGCGTAAAGGGTTTTCCTTTCCTTTTGCTCACGAACTGACGCTTGATACGCTGGTACTGGATAATGGCGAAAAGCTCCGTAGTCCGGACTTTACTAAAGGGGAAATGGAAACTAGAGACATTGTCCGCCGGGGGGAAGCCTATTGTGTGCCGGCTCTGGGTAATAAAAGTGCACCGCAGCCGACAGTGATTAAGGGAGAGTTCTCTACTGACTTACCGGAGAAGCTGATTCAGTTTGAGTTAACCGCAGATGATGTTGGAAAAACTCAAGATAAAGACGGTTACAGAGTCACCCTAGTTGAAATGAATGACTATTCTTATGTCATTGAAGTCGACGTTAAAACGAACTCTCAAACGACTTTGCGTAAGCAGGATATTATCGGCGAAGCGAAAGCTAAGAACGGACGATATATCCGGAACCGCATTACCGACAGAGTTCCGGTAAAAAACTATGAGCGTGTGGAGTCTCTGTTAGGCAAGCTAATTGATAAGGCTGCAAATGATAACCTCGATAAATCCGAGGCACAGAAAGCTCTTAATGATTTAAATGAGCGTATGGCCGAAGATGAAAGCTCGACGCTTTATAGTGCGTTTGCATTTCATGGTCCGGTTGAAACTGCCGAAGTAACGATACTAGCCGGTGGCGAGTCACGAAAAGAAGTTAAGCAGACACTTGAATTACCCGTATATTCGTTTGCACAAAAAGCTCCGGCGAAGCAGATTGATTTCGATGAATTACCGAAGGTTAAGGCAACATTGCCGATATACAACGGCGATTCAGAGGTGAATGCCAGCTATGTGGATTTGAGCGCAGAAGCAATGCATAACGAGATTGAAATTCGTCAGCGCAATATTACGCATGACCCCGGAATAAAACATCCGAAGCAAGTGTTTTTGCATTATCCGACAGTGCAAAGCGACTTATTTATTCATATATTTGAGCGCTACGATATAGCGGACAGTAGCTATGTGCAGTTTTTTGATGCCGACGGTAAACCAGTTACAGTAATTGATGACAAGAACAGCGCTTTTCGCTTCACCGTTAGTCGGCTGGAATATGATCCTGAACTTTTCACTGCGCCGCCAGCGCGCGTGAAAGCAAATATATCGGTGTTAACCGCGCCCAATATCATTAAAGAAAACTACGCAAAAAATGACCTCCCTGCAGGAGTGAGTCTTGAAGGGAATAAGCTAACTATTGATTATGCGGAGTTTACGCCGAGAGAAATTGAGGACGTTGACTCGCGGCGGGTACAGCGTCGCAATCACGTTTTTACCAAAGACTCTCAGGGTTACTTAGCTGAAATAAGTACATTAAGTTTACCGCGACAAGATGGCAAGCCAGTAGATGTCTATTACTTTTACGGGCAGCCCGAAAGCTTTGAAATCTGGTATAAGGGTGAAACTGAAGCAGTGGATTTTGAATTGGATGTTGAGCTTAAATGATGAGTATTTATCGAGTTCATTAGAAAGGCGGCTTTTCAGGGCTGTAACATAGCCTCATTGAAAAGCCGCATATAAAATGGCTTAAAGCTTCACAATCAATTTGCCTTTATTGTCGCCGGTAAAGAACATGTTCAGTCCCTCAATGGCTGATTCCAGCCCTTCAAGAATATGCGAACGGTGTTTTATTTTGCCGGACATAACGTAAGGCGTCAGTTGTTGCAGCAAGCTTGGAATTTGGTCGAAGTGATCTGGCATGGTAAAGCCCTGAATTGTCAGGCGCTTTTTAATAACAGGCACCCAGCTTGGTCCGGGGCTGGGCACTTCTTTATCGTAGTCGGCTATCATGCCGCAAACCACCACACGACCGTGCGCGTTCATACGTTCAACCACCAGGTTTTGAATGGGGCCGCCGGTATTTTCAAAGTATAAATCTACGCCATCAGGAGTCAGCTTAGTCAGTTGGTCGCGCAAATCATCAGTTTTATAATTAATCGCGCCGTCAAAACCAAGTTCGTTGACTATCCAGTTGGCTTTTTCGTCACTCCCGACAACACCTATCACGTTAAGGCCTTCGGCTTTTGCTATCTGACCGACAATTGAGCCGACTGAACCTGCAGCGCCTGTTACTACGATGGTTTCTCCATTTTTAGGTTTACCTACATTAAGTAACCCTTGCGTAGCAGTTAACCCGGGTAAGGCGAATACTGAGAGTACAGTTTCGTCAGGTACGTCGGCCTGAACCTTGTTAATACCTTTTCCGTCGCTCAGTGCATATTCCTGCCAGCCCATCATGCCCATAACCCGGTCGCCGACTTCAAAGTCAGGATGGTTACTCTCGACAACCTCACCAACACCTGAACTGCGCATTACCGTGTTTAATTCAACCGGCGGTATGTAGCTCTCGGTATCGGGGCTCATCCAGCCAAACATGGCAGGATCAAGCGACATTTGTCGTTGTTTAATCAATATTTCACCGGAGCCTGCTTTTGGAAGCTCTTTTTCTGTTACTTCAAAAATGTCCGCGGAGACAGGGCCCGGTTCCGGGCGCTTAATTAGTTTTATGGCTTTATAAGTCGTCATATAGTTCCCTCTTTATTAGGTTGCGCTTAAATCTATATGGTTACTACAGTCGGTTAATGAAAGGTCAACGCTGTGAGATTTATCACATTCTTTTGTAAACAGTAGTTGCCGGATATTGTTAACTTTACCTAAGTCGATTAACATCAAATAGATAGTTGTTGTTCTGAAAGGGATATCAGGCATTGCGTAAACTCTGTCGGCTTATTCTTTTCTTACTATAAAAACTGTTTACGCCTATATAACAAGGAGATAAAAATGAAAGACGTTCTATTTTTTAACAATATGCTGACGCCGAAGATTATTACTTTCGTATACTGGATTCTGCTTTTGGCCGCGGTCATTGGTGGCATAAGTACTATGTTTGCCGGATACGAAGGTTTTACCTTTGGTAGCTTTATTATGGGGTTACTTGCTGCCGCCGGTGGGGCACTTGGCGCCAGAATTTGGTGTGAGCTGCTTATTGTTCTGTTTAAAATGAACGAGGCTCTGCAGGATCTCCGTAAGAAGTAAGTGATAGAAATAAAGAGATGCAACACTTCTTAGTGAAGCATTTCATCAGTTGCGCGGCCCTCCTGTTGGAGGGCCTTTTATTTTAGGTCTTTTCTCAGGACTCAAATGAGCCTATTCTAGGGTTATACAACTCACTAACATCAGGTGTCACCCTCTTGCGAAACCTTCTTGCTATTGCTTTGTTGCTACTTGCTTCGGAGTCAATGGCTCAGGATGTAACACTGAAAGTGGGGGTTTACGACAACCCACCTAAAATCATGTTCGATGAATACGGCCAGTTAAGCGGTATTCATGGCCAGATCCTTATGACTATTGCACAGCGCCACAACTGGCAACTGGTGCCGGTAGAATGTGACTGGGATCAATGCTTAAAGCTTTTGCGCGAAGGGCGAATTGATATTTTCCCGGATGTCGTGAAAAACGATGAAAGAGAGACTTGGGCTAGTTTTCATAATGAGCCAGCTTTATTGAGTTGGTCACAGCTTTATGCGCCGAAAGAAGAGAAGATTACTAACCTTTTAGATTTGAACAACAAACGTGTGGCGGTACTGCGGGACTCTGTTCAGGAAGAGTATCTAAAACAATTAATTGAGAATTTTGATCTAAACAGTGAGCTTTATCCGGTGCAGAGCCTTGCTGAAGGGTTTGATGCTATTGTTGCAGGAAAGGTCAACGCCACTTCGGCAGATCAGCTTTTTGGCGATAAGCAGGTGGCAGAATATGACATTGAGATGACTCCCATCATGTTTCTTCCGAATGAGGTTTTCTTTGCTGTTCCTAAAGGCTTTCATTCAGATATTCTGACAACTCTCGACAGAGAACTAAAGCGCCTAAAAGCCAATGAAAACTCGGCTTACTATGAAATTATTGAACGCTGGAGTTCAGGACAAAGTCACTTAACAATCCCTGTTTACGTTTGGTGGTTAATTGCGGTATTGGCCTTGCTGTTTTTGACTGTTATTGGGTTTAATCTGCTTTTGCGTCGCAAGGTTGCTGAAAAAACAAAAGCGCTGGCTGAAAGTAAGTATCGTTTGAATACTATTTTAGACAGTGTTGAAGCTTATATTTTTATTAAAGATAAAGACCTGAAGTATCAGTATGCGAACCAACAGGTTTTAAAATTGTTTAAACTGAACCTTAATAGCGTCATCGGTAGAACGGACTACGACTTATTTGATAAGAGCACCGCCGATACGCTTAAAGCTTTTGACAACAAAGTGATAAAAAGCGGTAAACGGGCAGCTCAGGAAGAAACGAGTTTTTTGCCTGACAAAAAACAGCCGCTTCATTTTTGGTCTGTAAAAGTGCCGTTATATGATGCCAATAGAAACGTTATTGGTTTATGCGGAATTTGTACTGATATTTCAGAATACCAGAGTATGAAAGAGGAAATTCAGTCTCTTGCGTACTTCGACCCTTTAACCGGCCTGGCGAATCGACGGTTCATGCTGGAGCGTTTAAAAGACGAGTTTTATCGTTACCGGAATGGCGGAGATGATGGTGTGCTGGCAATGCTGGATATCGACCAGTTCAAGAAAGTTAATGACAGCGTAAGCCATGACGCAGGAGACGAGCTGCTGGTTTTATTTGGTCAGAGGCTGGAGTCTGAACTGCTTCAGACTGAAATTGCCGGACGTCTGGGCGCGGATGAATTTATGGTGCTGTTAAAGAGTAAAAGCGGTACTAATCTGCTGGAAGATAAGAATTTGCGTCAGCGCCTGCAGGTGTTGGTCGAGCGTTTAAGTGAACCTTACCAGTTAGGTGCAAAAATGGAGTCGGTCTCGGTTAGTATGGGTGTCACTTTGTTTTCCGATGCGCAAAACACTGGCGATCTACTTCAGGGAGCCGATCTGGCATTGTCGCAGGCAAAAGAGACCAGTGCATCGAAGCTGCAGTTTTTTAATACGGGCATACAGCGCGAGTTTAATTATCGGCAACAGATGATAGCCGGGTTGCGACAAGCAATAACTACGGAATCACTGGAAGTTTATTTACAACCTCAGTACCAACAGCTAGCGGATGAAGCCAGTCAGCGTTGTCTGGGGTTTGAAGCTTTACTCCGCTGGCACGACGAAGAACTTGGCTGGGTGTCTCCCGCAGAGTTTATTCCGTTAGCCGAAAGTCAGGGGCTCATGCCCGACCTGCATCGGCTGGTACTGAATCAAGTACTGGCAGCTATTCCCAAATTGCCACACGATTTAAGTGATAAAGGTGCACGTGTTGCGATAAACGTCAGTGCCAGCCAGTTTAAATACCCCGGGTTTGTAGAAGATATTGAAGCCCGGTTAACGGCGGCGGGTATCCCCGGAGAGTTGCTTGAGCTGGAAGTAACCGAGAGTTTACTCATTGATGATATTGAAGACACGGCTGCGAATATGGAAAGGCTAAAACGCCTGGGAGTGACTTTTGCGCTAGATGATTTTGGGACCGGTTACTCCTCTTTGGGTTATTTGAAGCGGTTACCCTTAAATTTGTTAAAGATAGATCAATCTTTTGTGCGAGACATGAAAAATGGTAACAGCGATGAAGCTATAGTAAGAACCGTTATAGCACTGGGCAAAAGTCTTGATTTAGCCATTATCGCGGAAGGCGTCGAAACGGAGGAGCACTTGCATAAACTACAGGAAATGGGGTGTTTTTGTTTTCAGGGTTACTATTTTGCCAGGCCAGAACCAAGCCATTTTTGGATGTCTGATGAGCGAGTTTAAGCAATGCTAATTTCCTTTATCTGTAACTCGATTATTGTCGGTTTAGCCGTTATTTTTCACTACGAAGCGCTTAACCGAATAGGTTGGCTGATTACTCACATGAGAATGTTCAGTCAAATTCGACTAATGTTTGGGGTTATGCTCGCAATCATCGCTCATACCGTCGAGGTCGCTATTTTTGCTCTTGCTTATTACTTTATGCATCACGAAGAAGGTTTTGGCACCTTAGTCGGTAATTTCGATGGAAGTTTTTTGGATGCTTTATACTTTTCTTTCACGGTTTTTAGTACGGTAGGTTTCGGCGATATAGTGCCTTCTGGGGCACTCCGTTTTTTAACTGGTGTGGAGAGCTTAACCGGTCTAGTTTTAATTACCTGGACGGCTTCGTTTCTGTACGTTGAAATGCAGCGTTACTGGCACCGTTAACTGAAACATTTGCTAACAGAAGCCTGCTTCTATAAAGCTGTCAGGCGGTGTATCTTTATGGCTGAGGCATACCAGCTTGGAAAACAAAACTGATGATGCAGGAAACATTAAAAATTTTAGTGGTAGATGATGACGCGCGGCTGCGAAGCTTACTGGAGCGTTATCTTACTGAGCAAAACTTTCAGGTACGGGTGGCGCAGGACTCTGAACAAATGGACCGCTTGCTGACCCGGGAAAATTTTAATTTATTAGTACTGGATTTAATGCTGCCGGGCGAAGACGGACTCTCCATTTGCAAGCGTTTGCGTAGCCAGGGAAATAATCTACCCGTCATTATGCTGACCGCAAAGGGCGACGAAGTTGACCGCATTATTGGCCTGGAACTCGGTGCTGATGACTATCTGGCCAAGCCTTTTAACCCTCGAGAACTGCTAGCACGCGTCAGAGCGGTGCTGCGCCGGCGGGGTACCGAAGCTCCTGGTGCTCCTTCGCAGGAAGATCAGGAAATAACCTTCGGTGAGTTCCGGCTGAATCTGGGGACTCGCGAAATGTTCCGGGGTGACACTCCTATGCCGCTAACCAGTGGTGAATTTGCGGTACTCAAGGCTCTTGTCAATAATGCACGGCAGCCACTTTCGCGCGATAAGTTAATGCATCTGGCTCGTGGTCGTGACTACAGTGCGCTTGAGCGCTCGATTGACGTTCAGGTCTCTCGTTTAAGACGTATGCTGGAAGCCGACCCGACGAAACCCCGCTATATTCAGACGGTGTGGGGTCTGGGCTACGTGTTTGTGCCGGATGGTCAACTGAAGTCCTGATGAAACTTTTTCCTAAGTCAGCGTTTGCCCGCACGGTTGCGCTGCTGGCTCTGGTGTTGCTTATCAACCAGCTCGTTTCTTACGTGATGGTCAGCAATTATGTTGTCAGGCCCTCCATAGAACAAATTAATGAACTGGTTGCGAAACACATCCGCACCATGTTTATCCCCCGTCAGCATTTAGCTGAAACCGAGCGGGAGCTCATGACCAATTATACTGAAGCCACCGGTATCGAAGTGTTTGATGATGAAGCAGCTGAAAAGCAGGGCTTAGGTAACTCAACCTATTATGGTTATTTATCGGATGACATGAGCGACATGCTGGGTGGCGAAGCCCAGGTGCGGGTAGCTCAGGGTAATAAATTCTATTTGTGGGTAAAACCTCCGCGTGCACCTGACTTCTGGATACGCGTGCCCCTGGATAGTATGCAGCAGGGACGCTTCTCGCCATTGGTGATGTACCTGGTACTCATTGGTTTGCTGAGCGTGTTCGGCGGTATGCTATTTGCCAACTGGTTAAACCGACCGTTAAAAGCTCTGGAGGATTCCGCCCGAAGAGTTGGACGAGGAGAATTCCCTGAGCAATTGTCTGAAAAAGGTGCCACAGAAATTGTGGCGGTGACCCGCGCTTTTAATCAAATGTCGCGCGGTATCCGAGAACTTGAAAATGACCGTAACCTTTTAATGGCCGGTGTTTCTCACGACTTAAGAACCCCTCTTACTCGCATTCGTCTGGCTGCGGAAATGATGCCGCAGGGCGAAGATTGTCTGGCTCAGGGCATTATTGAAGATATAGACGACATGAACGACATTATTGATCAGTTTATTGATTACGTTCGTCTTGACCAACAGGAGTCGAGCAGCAGAGAGTCGCTGAATGAGCTGATAGAGCAGACTGTGGCGAATGTTCCGGATAACTGGCAAAAGCAGTTTGAGCTGGATTTAGGCAAGTTGCCCAGAGTCTGGCTACGCCCCTTGTCTATGAAGCGAGTCATTATTAATTTGCTGGAAAACGCCGAACGATACGGTAAAAGTCAGGTAGTGGTCAGCTCCGGGCACGATAAGAAGCAAAAGCGTGTCTGGTTCAGGGTAACAGATGACGGACCGGGCATTCCCGAAGAGCAGCAGGCAACATTATTTGAACCCTTTACTCAGGGCGATAAAGCGCGTGGTGGTGTTGGTTCCGGTCTGGGGCTGGCTATTATTAAGCGCATTGTCGACCGGCACGACGGCAGTATAAAACTGCAAAACCGCCCGGAAGGCGGCTTGTGTGTACGTATTGAACTGCCGTTGAATCAGCAACGACAGTAATCTTGATTACAGCAACAGGCGGTTAATACCGTTAAGTGCCGCAACCCGGTAGGCTTCCGCCATGGTCGGGTAGTTAAAGGTGGTGTTGACGAAGTAGTCGATGGTGTTACCACCGTTTTTCTGCTCCATAATAGCCTGACCAATGTGGATGATTTCTGAAGCTCGCTCGCCAAAACAGTGAAGCCCCAGCAGTTCGCGCGTTTCACGGTGGAATAATAATTTCAGACAACCCACGTCGGCACCGGAGATTTGCGCCCGTGCAAGGTGCTTAAACTGCGCACGACCAACCTCATAAGGCACTTTCATTTCAGTCAGTTCTTCTTCGGTTTTGCCAACCGAGCTAATTTCCGGAATGGTATAAATGCCGGTAGGAATATCGCTGATAAGCGCTTTGTCGCAATTACCGTTAATAATAGCGGAAGCACAGATCCGCCCCTGATCGTATGCTGCGCTGGCTAAACTGGGGTAACCAATAATGTCGCCGACCGCATAGATATTATCGACACTGGTCTGGTAGTTTTCATTTACCTCCAATTGGCCGCGATAGTTGGGCTCAAGCCCCACCGTCTGGCAGCCAAGCTGTTCAATGTTACCGGAACGGCCATTCGCAAAAAGCAGGCAGTCGGCCGCCATGGTCTTACCGGACTTGGTTTTCAGCACCACTTTGTCATCATGCCCGGTAATGCTTTCGTACTCTTCATTGTGACGAATGACAACGCCACTGTTGCGCAAGTGATAACTCAACGCATCTGAAATTTCAGCGTCCAGAAAAGAAAGTAGTCGTTCACGTTGGTTTATTAAGTCCACTTTTACGCCCATACCCCGGAAAATACTGGCGTATTCACTGCCCACTACACCTGCTCCGTATATCAGAATGGTTTTGGGCTCATGAGACAAGGACAGTACTTTGTCTGAGTCGTAAATTCGCGGATGCGAAAAGTCGACGTCTTCCGGGTTGTACGGGCGAGAACCGGTGGCGATAACGACATGTTTTGTGATCAAATCATCGACAGAGCCGTCGAGTTTAGTGACCCTAATACGATTCTTATCTAAAAAAGAAGCTGTACCGTGCACCACAGTAACGCCGTTACGGTCGTAAAACGAACTACGCAATTTCACCTGTTTACGAATAACCGATTCTGCATAGTGCAATATGTGACTGAAAGTCATACCGCTCTGCCAGCCAGGCCCGGAAAACAATGGATTATTATTGTATTCAATTAGACGGCTGACGGAGTGTCGCAAAGCTTTGGATGGAATGGTTCCCCAATGCGTGCAACCGCCGCCAAGGGCTTTATGTTTCTCTACTATGGCAACGTTGTAGCCGCTTTTGGCCAATTGCATGGCAGCGCCTTCGCCGCCCGGGCCAGTACCGATGACAACAACATCGTATTCAGTTTCGGTTTCAGGCTTTATTGCAGTCATATTACTCGCTTCACTACCGGTGTACGGGCTTTAGATAGTAGCACTGTATAAGAAAAGCGTAAATTGACACTGTTTTCTGTGCGCAGAGTCGTTATAGTAAAGAGAGACAATGACTTGGAACCGTTGTATGAGTAAAGAAAAACAAGTCCCGCAAGTTCTGGCCCGTCGCGTCGTAGCGCAAAGCCGCTTAATGCGTATTGAAGCCGTCGATCTTAAATTTAGCAATGGTGAGCAGCGTCAGTTTGAGCGCATGAAAGGCAGCGGTCGCGGCGCAGTTATGATTGTTCCCTGCCTGGATGACGAGACCTTGTTACTTATTCGGGAATATGCGGCAGGCCTTCACGACTATCAATTAGGTTTCCCCAAAGGCCTGATTGACCCGGGGGAAACTCCGGAAGAAGCCGCTCAGCGCGAATTAAAAGAAGAAGTTGGTTACGGCAGCCGTCAACTTGAATTCTTAATGGAAGTTTCGCTCGCGCCTCAGTTTTTTTCCGCCAAAATGAGTGTTTTCGTAGCTCGCGACTTATACCCCGAAAGCTTGCCAGGCGACGAACCTGAGCGGCTGGAAAAAGTGACTTGGCCATTAGGCGATATTGACAACCTGCTGGCTCAACCCGATTTTTCTGAAGCGCGCAGTGTTGCTGCGCTGTTAATGCTTTTGCGTAATCTGAGTGAGGCACAGTAGTGGCAGAGACAATGCTGGAGAGACTGAAAGAGATAGCCTGCGAGGCAGGTGGCGTTATTTTGTCAATGTACGAGCGGCATGACTATAAAACGGCCGAGAAAAAAGACGATTCTCCAGTGACTACCGCAGATCTTGTTGCCAGCGAGCTAATAGAAGATCGACTCAAGCAGTCATTCCCTGATATTCCGGTTATTTCTGAAGAAAGCGAACATCAGGACTATAATGAGCGTCGTCAATGGAAGGCCTATTTTATTATCGACCCGATAGATGGTACTCAGGAGTTTATTTCCCGCTCCGGAGACTTTGCTGTCAACATTGCTTACGTAGAAAACAACGAGCCTGTCATTGGCGTTATTTTCTGGCCGGTCGGGGAAACGCTTTACTATGCTCGGAAAGGCGCTGGCGCCTTTAAGCAAAAAGAGAACGAAAAGCAGTCCATAAGCGTGCGCAAGTTTAGTGACCCTCAGGCTGACCCTATTATTATTGCAATAAGTCGCCAACAGGCACGAGAGCCTGTGTTTAATCGTTTGCAGACAAAGCGCGATATTCAGCCATTACCAACGGGGAGTTGTTCACTAAAAGCCTGTTTTATTGCCGAGGGCAAAGCTGATTGCTTTTTACGGCTGGGCCCTACTGGCGAATGGGATACCGCCGCATCGCAAGTTATTGTTGGGGAAGCTGGCGGTCGCATAGTGAATGAGAATTTTGAGCCCATTACCTACAACCGCACGGTTAGTCTGCTGAACCCGAACTTCTTAGTTCTGGGTGACCAGAACGTGCCCTGGGAAGAAATATTTATTGCCCGTCAGGCCCGTTTCCGGTAACACTGTCTTTGTCGACCACATCGACACTTTCGTGCAGTTCAGAGTAAACAATAACGGCTTCGCCGGACCTCAGGCGTTGCTTCAGTTGCTCCACTTTCGTTTCAAAGCTGAGCTCCTGACTGCCGTAATCGGTTCCTTCGCGCAGTACAATAGATTCCATTAAATTGTTTAGTGTTTCCTGATCAATTTCCTGCCAGGGAATAATCATTTATCCTCCGATTGCTGCAACTCTTCGGTTAATTCTGCCAGTTCTTCTTCTGCTGTCATCCAGAGGTTTTCTTGTTGTTGCAGGTCTTTTTGCGCTTGCGCCTGCTGGTCTAATAGCTTTTGTAATTTGGCTTTATTGGCATCGTCATACAGGCTGCTGTCACTCAGTTGCTCGTGGATATCGACTAGCTTCAGCTCCAGAGCATGAATATTCTTTTCTGCCTTCTCTATTTGCTGGCGTAAAGGCTTGGTTTTTTGTCGCGTCTCGGCTTCCTTACGTTTTTGCTGTTTGCGGTCATCGCGTTGGCGAGTAGCGGGTTGCTCGCTGCGTTTGTCATTAGCGGCCTGTAGCTGCAACCATTCGTGATAGGCATCTAAATCGCCGTCAAAAGTTTCTGCTTTGCCGTCGGCAACCAGACAAAATTCATCTACAGTGGTACGAAGCAAATGTCTGTCGTGCGAAACCACAATTAATGCGCCTTCGTACTCCTGTAAAGCCGCAACCAGGGCGTCCCGTAAACCGAGGTCCAGGTGGTTGGTTGGCTCATCCAGTAGTAACAGGTTAGGACGTTGGTAAATAATCAGGGCTAAAGCCAGACGCGCTTTCTCACCACCGGACATCGGCTCAACTGAACGAGTTGCCTGATCACCGGAAAAACCAAAGTTGCCTAAAAAGTCACGCAGCTTCTGTTCAGTCGCTTGTTTATCAATGCGCTGCAAATGCAACAGAGCAGATGCTGCCAAGTCCAGAGTTTCCAGCTGATGCTGAGCAAAATAACCAATGCTGAGACCCGGGTTAACCAGCCGCTCCCCCGCCATAGGCTCTAGCTCCCCGGCTAATAGTTTTATAAGTGTTGATTTACCAGCACCGTTACGGCCAAGTAAGCCGAGTCGGGTGCCGGGCACCAAATTTAGTTTAATCTGCTCAAGAATGGTGGTTTCGCCGTAACCGGCTTTGGCATCGCGCAGCGTCAACAAAGGATTGGGTAGTTTGTCGGGTGTCAGAAAATGAAAGTCGATACCGCTTTCTGCCCGTAGCGGTGCCTGGTTAGGCAGCTTTTCAATGGCTTTTAAACGGCTCTGTGCCTGTTTGGCTTTGCTCGCTTTATAGCGAAAACGGTCAACGTAAGCCTGTAAATGCTGACGCATAACCTGGGCTTTTTCGTACTCACTTTGTTGTTGAGCCATGTGCTCGGCACGCTGCCGTTCAAACTGCGAGTAATTACCGCGGTAGCTGTTCAGTTTTTTATGCTCAATATGCGTAATATCGGTGGTAACCGAGTCGAGAAAGTCACGGTCGTGCGATATCAATAACAGCGTTCCGTCGTATTGCTTTAGCCAGCTTTCCAGCCAGAATATCGCATCCACGTCGAGGTGGTTGGTTGGTTCATCCAGCAGCATTAAGTCAGCACGGGCAATCAATACCTGGGCCAGGTTAAGACGCATACGCCAACCACCGGAAAAGGCTTTTACCGGCTGTTGCAGTTGTTCTTGAGTAAACCCAAGACCGGCCATTAGGCTGGCGGTTCTGGGCTGAATATCGTAGGCGCCAATCGCAGCCAGCTTATCATGACAGTGCGCAATGGCTTCGCCATTGTTATCGCTCTCGGCTTGTGCGAGCTGTGCTTCCAGTTGGCGAAATTCGGTATCACCGTCCATTACGTAGTCGATAGCGGATTTGTCCAGGGCAGGAGTATCCTGTGCTACGCTGGCAATGCGCCAGTCTGCCGGTAGGTGAATATTACCGCTGTCGGCACTGAGTTCACCACGTAACAGGGCAAACAGCGAGGACTTGCCGCAGCCATTACGGCCTACTAAGCCAACGCGATGTCCCGGGAATACTTGTAAGTCACTGTCTTCAAATAAAACATCACCGCCACGCAGTAAGGTGATAGCTTCAGCACGGATCATAAACTACTCTTCATTTTGTACAGCTGTTCAGCTGCGGTATCATAGACGTGTTCTGCTCACAATTCTAACACAGGAGCTGTTGTGGCTAGAGAAAAGAAGCGATTTATTGCCGGGGCCGTTTGCCCCAAATGCGATGCCATGGATACGCTCATGCTCTTTATCGAAAACGATACCGAACAAGTTGAGTGCGTGCAATGTAAGCACCGGTTTAGTGAACCTAAAGAGCAAGGTGGTGGTAGTCAGCGTCAGTTTGATCAGGTCATTGGGGTGTTTAAGCCAGACTAAATAAATTGTAGGGAGCCATTATGACAGACACTGACGACAGCCGTTTTAGCAATTGTCTTTATCGCGTTGAGCAAGTACAGCAGGGCGAACAGAAAGCCGCTGAAGCCTGTTCAATGAACATGACTCAACTGATGTCGGCAGCCGGAAAAGCAGTTTTTCATCAGCTGCAGTCGTACTTTCCGGCACCGGCACGCATTGCGGTCTGTTGTGGTGAAGGGAATAACGGCGGCGATGGCTATATTGTCGCCCGGCTGGCTCAGAAAGCGGGCTACCAGGTGCAAGTTTTTGCGCTCAAACCCAACGTTGAATTGCCGGAACCAATGGAGTCTGACGCGCACAAAGCACGCGCTGCGTGGCGTGAACAAGGCGGGAGTGAAAAGCCCTTGTTGGATTGCTCGCCTGAACAATTTGATGTGTTGGTTGATGCTTTATTTGGTGTGGGCTTGAATCGTGCGCTTGAGGGCGACCCGGTAAGCTGGGTTCAGCGAGTGAATGGCAGCACGACGCCAGTGGTGTCAGTGGATGTGCCGTCGGGGCTGAATGCTGATACAGGTCATGTGCCCGGTGCTGCGGTTCGCGCTCATCTTACCGTCTGTCTGGTGGCGTTAAAGCGTGGTTTGCTTACCGGAAAGGCTCAAGAGCACACCGGTGAGTTAAAACTTGAAGATTTAGGCATTGGCAGCACGTTTAAACAGCAAAACGAAGCCGACTGGTTCAGAGTCAATGCAGGCCGGGTTGGCGGCTGGCTAGCACCGCGTTCACGCTGCACTCATAAAGGTGAACAGGGGCATGTGCTAATTGTCGGTGGCCAGCCGGGCATGTCCGGAGCAGTGATATTGGCAATGCAGTCGGCACTGCGTGCGGGAGCGGGCAAAGTGTCCGTGGCGTGTCATCCGCAGGTGCAGGCAATTGTTGCAGCAGCGCAGCCGGAAGCTATGGTGCATGGCATAAAAGAAACCGATGCTCTTAAGCCACTGCTGCGAGAGGCCTCTGCTGTTGCTTTGGGGCCCGGGCTGGGGCAAAGCTCCTGGAGTCAGGAGGTTTTTTCGCAGGTGATGGAAACTGATGTACTGAAAGTTATTGACGCCGATGGTTTAAACTTATTAGCGAGTAACCCTGTGCGTTCGCCCAAATTATTACTGACGCCGCACCCCGGTGAAGCTGCACGGTTACTGCAAATGACGACCGATGAAATAGCGTCGGACCGTTTTGCTGCGGCAACAAAGCTGCGCGAAAAATACTGTGCACAGGTATTATTGAAAGGTGCTGGGTCTTTGCTGGTAACTGACAGAGGACGTTGTTTGATTGACCGCGGTTCTCCGGCAATGGCCTCCGGCGGTATGGGCGACCTGTTAACCGGGCTAATCGCGGGTTTACTGGCACAAAGAATGGCTCCGGCACAAGCACTTATTGCGGGTAGCCTATGGCATGCTATAGCGGGCGAAGAGGCAGGAAAAGATGGTGAGAGGGGAACCTTAGCTTCGGATCTGTTGCCTTATATACGACAGTTGGTGAATGGATATGGAAGGGATGATGACTGAGGTACACCAATGTGAACTGGCTAACGAAGAGGAAACGTTAGCACTTGCGAAGAAATTTTCACAAGTTTTACAGACCCCTTTAGTAGTTTATCTGCAAGGTGAGTTAGGCGCCGGTAAAACGGCATTTTGTCGCGGTGTTATTCAGGCTTTGGGTCATTCAGGGGCGGTGAAAAGTCCGACCTATACTCTTGTCGAGCCCTATCAGCTGAAAGGCTGGCGTATTCATCATTTCGATTTATATCGATTGGCCGATCCGGAAGAGCTCGAATATATGGGAATTCGTGATTATTTTTCCGAGGATACGTTAAACTTTATCGAGTGGCCTGATAAAGGCTATGGTTGGCTTCCCGGTGCGGACATTGAGATAAGAATCGAGTATGCTGGCACGGGTCGTAAACTAACTTTCAGTGCGCTAACTGAAGCCGGACAAAAAATAATTAAAACATTATGATGAAGCGATTTTGGGTGTTTTTGTTTGCCTGTGCTCCTTTGTGGGTCTGGGCCGACAACAGTGTAGACAGTGTGCGTGTGTGGCCATCTCCGGATAAAACGCGGGTGGTTTTCGACTTGTCGGACACTCCCGACTATTCTTACTTTACTCTGTATCAGCAAAAGCCTTACCGACTGGTTATTGATTTTAACAACACCTCGTTAAAAGCTGGCCTGGAAAATTTGGGCAAAGAATCGCTGCTGGTCGATAAAATTCGTACAAGTTCTCCTAAAAGTGCCAACAGTACCCGTATCGTTATTGAGCTGGACTCCAAAAGCGATGCGAACTTGTTTACCCTGCCGGCTAATGAGTCATATAAAGATCGCCTGGTGATTGATTTACCCGGTAAGTCTATTGAGCGCAGCGGACCGGCTAAATCCGTTTCTGAATTAAAAGACAGGCGTGTGACTGTGGCTATTGATGCCGGTCACGGCGGCGATGACCCGGGTTCCATTGGTCCGCGCGGAACCTATGAAAAACATGTTGTCATTCGTATAGCTACTGCTCTGGCTAAGTTAATTAACGACGACCCGGGTATGCAGGCGTACTTGATTCGTACCGGTGACTACTATGTTGGCCTTAACGAGCGGCCGCAAAAAGCCTGGGATGCCAAAGCCGACTTTTTTGTTTCGATTCACGCGGATGCATTTCGAACACCACAGCCCAGCGGAGGTTCGGTCTGGGTGTTATCCAAACGTCGCGCAGACTCTGAAGTGGGTCGTTGGCTTGAGAACCGTGAGCAGCAATCTGAGTTGCTTGGCGGGGTCACCGATATTCTGAGTAAGAACGGGCATGAACCTTATTTAGCTGAAACTTTGTTAGACATGTCAATGGACAGTTCCATCGCAGGAGCTTACACGGCGGCAAAACATATTATCGATGAAATGTCGACGATAACTAAAATGCATAAAAAGACCCCCCAGGCGGCTAGTCTGGCGGTCTTGAAGTCACCAGATAAACCCTCTTTGTTGGTGGAAACCGGCTTTATTTCAAACCCGCGTGAAGAGCAGCTGTTAACCAGTAATGCTCATCAGCAAAAGCTGGCCCGGGCGCTTTATAATGGTATTCGCCGTTATTTTGTCAGTAACCCAATAGATAACACTTACCTGGCAAACCAAAGTAGCTTTAGCTACACAGTGAAGTCAGGCGATTCTTTGTCGGTACTGGCACAGCGATATAACACCACAGTGAAAGCCATAAAATCTGAAAATAAACTGACCAGCAACAGCCTGAAAATCGGTCAGAAACTGACGATTCCGAGTCGCTGATGGCCATTCAACAATTACCTATAGAACTCGCTAACCAAATTGCTGCGGGCGAAGTGGTTGAGCGCCCTTCGTCGGTGGTGAAAGAGCTGGTCGAGAACGCTTTAGACGCGGGGGCTACGCAGTTAACTCTGGATATAGAGCAGGGTGGTAGCAAGCGCATCCGAATTCGCGATAACGGCGGTGGTATTGTTAAGCAGGAGCTGACACTGGCACTGAGCCGCCACGCCACCAGTAAAATTCAGAGTCTGGACGATTTAGAGCATATTGGTAGCCTGGGGTTTCGGGGGGAAGCTCTGGCCAGTATCAGTTCGGTGTCGCGATTGCGCTTAATATCCAAGCCGCCGGAGCAGGAAGAGGCCTGGCAGGCGTGGGCCGAAGGTCGGGATATGCAAGTGACTGTCGAGCCAGCTGCGCATCCGGACGGCACAACCGTCGATATACAGGATCTCTTCTTTAATACGCCAGCCAGGCGTAAGTTTTTACGCACAGAAAAAACTGAATTCAGCCACATAGATGAAGTGATAAAACGGATTGCGCTTAGCCGTTTTGAAGTTGGATTCCAGCTTAATCATAACGGCAAGTCGGTAAGAGCGTTTCCTCCTGCTCAGACTGAAAAACAGCAGTTACAACGGTTGGCAAAAATTTGCGGCGGTGGATTTGCTGAGCAGGCTTCAGCAATTGACGCAGTTGATGGTGATTTCCACCTAAGCGGCTGGTTAGTCCCGCCGGAGCATTGCCGGCATCAGGGGGATATTCAGCATTTTTTTGTCAACGGCCGAATGATGCGCGATAAATTGTTGTCGCATGCGGTACGTCAGGCTTATGAAAAATATTTGCCGAACGAGCGTGTACCGACTTTTGTACTTTACTTTGAACTTCCTGCTGAGGAAGTTGATGTGAATGTGCATCCGGCAAAGCATGAAGTTCGTTTTCACCGCCAGCGACAAGTGCATGACTTTATTCTGACCCGCATTGAACAGGCTTTAAACCAGCTGGTTGCCATAGAAAATGAACAACCTGCGATGAGTCATCAGCATTCTTACAGCTCGCAAGAACGGTCATCAGGGGCCACGTCGGACTCCTACCGGGGCGAGTCAGGTGCGAGTTTCCTGGGCGAAAGAAAAGCGTCGGGCTCGTTGTTACCTAATGCCGCCCGGGTTCATCATAGTAATGATGTCACGCCGCCAAGAACTGAGCCAGGGGCAGAGTTAAAAGCGGAACAAAACTGGCGTGTACTGTCGGTGTTCAACGGTATTTATGCCCTTATTCGTAATGAGTACAGTCTGGCCTGGCTTAATCTGGCTAAAGTTCACACTGAATGTGTCAGCAGAAAACTTACTCAGCAATTGCAGGACGGACTGAACGGGCAGCCGTTACTGGTTCCAGTGGCAATCAGTCTGGCGAACCTGCCCGGACCCGCGAGCCAGTGGCCGCAGCAGCAATTAAACCAGTGCGGTGTGGTGTACACAATTCAGCGTGAGCAGGCAATTGTTGAGCAAATGCCGGAAATGTTACGTCAGGGCAATGTGGTGAGTGGTTTCACTGACTTATTAACCTTACTGACCGAAGGCGCTGAAACTGACCAACTGGCTCGTTGGTTGGCACAGTTTGCTGGTCTTGAGTCGTACAGTCTGACTCAGGCGGAGCACTGGCTTATTCAGTGGCGTTCGCAATTGGCTGAAAGTGCGGATGCGTTACAAAAGTTGCCGTTACCCGGAGAGAATAATGCATAGCAAGGACGCCGTTATTGCCATTTATGGGCCAACAGCTTCAGGGAAAACGGCATTATCGCTGACGCTTTGTGAGCAACTGGACTGTGAGATTATTTCTGTCGATTCCGCGTTAATTTATCGGGGAATGGATATTGGTACCGCGAAACCCAGCGCCGAAGAACAAAGCTTAGTTCCTCATCACCTGCTGGATATTCGCGATCCTGCTGAAACTTATTCGGCAGCCGATTTCCAAAAAGACGCTTTGGCTTTAATTGAAGACATTCAGCAACGCGGCAAAGTGCCTTTGTTGGTTGGTGGAACCATGCTGTACTTTAAGGCTTTGCTTGAAGGACTCTCCCATTTGCCCGAGTCTGATACCAGCGTGCGTGAGAAACTGACCGCCGAACTGCATGAGAAAGGTTTAGCCGAATTGCACAGTCGGCTGCAAAAGGTTGATCCCACAAGTGCGAAACGCATTCATCCAAATGATCCTCAAAGAATTTTGCGAGCTTTGGAGGTTTATGAAATTGCGGGCAAACCCCTGACAGAACTTACCAGGGAGCGTCATGGTAAGTTAACTAAACCCATTTACCAGTTTGCAGTGGCGCCAGTTGAACGGAAAGGTTTACATCAGCGTATAGAACAGCGTTTCGACCACATGCTGGCGCAACCTTTTAAAGAAGAAGTTGAAACCTTGTTTGCCAGGCCCGATTTGCATCCGGACCTTCCGTCTATACGCAGTGTTGGGTATCGGCAAATGTGGCAGCATCTCGCCGGAGAGCTAAGCTATGATGAAATGCGGGAGCGCGGAATTATTGCTACCCGACAGTTGGCGAAAAGACAAATGACGTGGCTTCGGGGCTGGCCGGGAGTGCACTGGCTGGAAACCGGCGACCTCAATATGCAGGCTAAAGTCATGACGGCAATGCAGCAGCCCGCAAAGATTTTTAATAGTAAGGATTGAAATTAGACGACCAAGGCCGCAGATCCAATTCTGGACTAAATGAGTAATTCTTAACGTTTTTCTTATTGCAAAAATTCTTTACTGGTCTAGTGTGTCTTTACAGGGAACTGCAAATTAGCAGTGCTGTAGCTTACTATTTACACATTGGATATTAATAACGATAAAAAGGAATCCAAGATGGCTAAGGGGCAAACTTTACAAGACCCATTCTTAAATGCGTTACGTCGTGAGCGCATACCAGTATCTATTTACTTAGTTAATGGCATTAAACTGCAGGGACAAATTGAGTCTTTTGATCAATTCGTTGTCTTATTAAAGAATACGGTTAGCCAAATGGTGTATAAGCATGCAATTTCAACAGTTGTACCTGCGCGTATTCCTCAAAATTATTTGCCGCAACAAGCTGGCGAAGATATGGCTGAAATAGAAGATTAATGGTGAAAGAGAGGTCTGAACAACTTGTTCGATAGGTATGAAGGTGGCGACTACGCAATATTGGTTCATGTGGATTTACCCGCGGAAGTTGACCGAGAAGATCTCTCCGAATTACAACTTTTAGCTGATTCTTCGGGCGTGAAAACTATGGGAGTGATGACCACAAGTCGTAACTCCCCAACCCCCAGATACTTTGTTGGTAGTGGTAAGGCAGAAGAAATTGCAGAGCAGGTAAAGCTGCTGGACGCTAACATTGTTATCTTTAATCACGCGTTATCACCAACGCAAGAGCGAAATCTGGAAGCCATTTGCAAATGTCGGGTGTTAGACCGTACGGGTCTTATTCTCGACATTTTTGCGCAGCGGGCACGAACCCACGAAGGTAAGTTGCAGGTTGAATTAGCACAGCTGCGTCATATATCGACACGATTAGTGCGGGGCTGGACTCACCTTGAGAGACAAAAAGGTGGTATTGGTTTACGTGGGCCGGGTGAAACCCAGCTTGAAACCGACAGGCGCTTAATTCGCGGGCGTATTAAAAATATCTTAAAACGCCTGGAAAAAGTCCAGAAGCAGCGCGAGCAGGGGCGTCGGGCTCGTAAAAAAGCGGATATTCCTACGGTATCGCTGGTGGGTTATACCAACGCAGGTAAGTCGACGTTATTTAATCGCCTGACGGAAGCTGGCGTTTATGCAGCGGATCAGCTATTTGCAACGCTTGATCCAACCCTTAGAAAGCTTGCTGTAGAAGATATTGGTGAAGTGATTCTGGCCGATACCGTTGGTTTTATTCGTCACTTACCTCATGACCTGGTCGCAGCTTTTAAAGCGACGCTTCAGGAAACTCAAGAGGCGGATTTATTATTACATGTGGTTGATGTCAGTGACGAACAACAGCAAAATAATATTGATCAGGTTGCTGAGGTTTTGGAAGAAATTGATGCTGGCGATGTACCACAGTTAATTATTTGTAATAAAATAGATCAAGTGGAAGGGGCGGAACCCCGAATTGATTACGATGACAACCAAAGGCCAATAAGGGTCTGGGTTTCAGCGCAGCAAGACCTTGGCATTGAGGAAGTACTGGAGGCTTTACGGCAGATACTTGGCCCGCAGATGGTCGAGCTGACTCTGAAAATCCCCCACTCAATGGGTAAATTACGTGGTACATTATACCGTTGGAATAGCGTGACATCGGAAGATGTTAACGAAAATGGTGAACTTGCGTTGCAAGTGCGCATGTCATCGGTAGACTGGCAGCGTTTACACAAGGCCTATGGCGATCAACTGGACGACTTAGTCGTGCAGCAATAGAATTTTTTATAGCAACAGTTTTCTTAAAAAACTTGGAGCACTCAATGGCTTGGAATCAACCGGGGAACGGTAATAACAATGACCGTGACCCATGGAAAAATCAAGGTGGCAAAGATCAAGGCCCGCCTGATCTCGACGAAGCAGTTCGCAAACTGTTTTCCAAATTCGGTTTTGGTGGGAAAAAAGGCGGCGGCTCGGGCGGCAGTTCAGGTATCCCGGCAAAAGGCGTCGGTATCATCGCAATTATCGCATTAATTGTTTGGTTTATTGCCGGTTTCTACACAGTAAAAGAAGCAGACCGCGGCGTTGTACTGCGTTTTGGTCAGTTTCATACTTTGGTTGAGTCGGGGTTGCATTGGCGCCCGGTATTTATCGACTCGGTAGAACATGTCGACGTAAACAATATCCGTTCGGACAAAACCGACGGCTACATGCTGACTCAGGATGAAAACGTGGTTCGTGTTGAGCTGGATGTTCAGTATCGCGTTGTTGATCCGCGTGCGTATTTATTTAACGTAGAAAATGCCGACGGTGTTTTATCACGAGCTACTGACAGCGCTTTACGTTATGTGGTGGGTCACACCACCATGGATGAAGTACTGACTCGTGGTCGTGAAGAAGTCAGAGCAAATACGCTGGAAATGCTTGAGAAAACGATGAACCCATACACGGTTGGTTTGCAGGTGGTTGATATTAACTTGCTGCCAGCGCGCCCACCGGAAGCGGTTAAAGACGCTTTTGATGATGCAATTTCCGCACAGGAAGATGAAGAGCGCTTCATTAGAGAAGCTGAAGCTTATGCCCGCGAAGTAGAACCGTTGGCACGAGGCCAGGTACGTCGTATGCTGCAGGAAGCGCAAGCTTATCGCGAACAGATCATTCTGGAAGCACAGGGTGAAGTTGCTCGCTTTGAAGAGTTGCTGCCTCAATATCAAAACGCGCCTGAAGTCACACGTCAGCGCATCTATCTTGATACTCTGCAGGAGCTTTATGCGAACACGCCTAAAGTACTGGTCGACGTGGAAGGTGGTAACAACATGATGTATTTGCCACTAGAGAAGCTTCTCGAAAAGCAAGGTCGTAATACGAATACATTCTCTCCGGCGCGTGTTCCTGAAAACGTTTCAGGTGGTTCCTCCAACAGCGGAACAGAGACACAAAATACGCGCAGCAGTAACCGTAGCGGAGGTCGAAACTAATGAAAAACCTAATCGCAATTATTGTTGTGGTCCTGGTCGTTCTGGGTCTTTCCTCCGTTTATGTGGTTAAGGAAGGCGAACGCGCTATCTTAATCCAGTTCGGTAAGGTCGAGCGCGATGCAGAAACCGGTGAAGCTATGGTTTTCGAACCAGGTTTACATCTTAAAATTCCTTTCATTGAACAAGTGAAAAGACTGGATGCACGTCTGCAGACGTTAGATGGCGATCCTGACCGTTTCGTTACCAGTGAAAAGAAAGATTTGATAGTTGATACTTACGTCATGTGGCGTATTAACGACTTTTCTACTTTTTACCTGAGTACTAATGGTGGTAACTACCTCCAGGCTGAAGCTCTGCTAACTCGTCGTATTAATAGCGGTCTGCGTAGCGAGTTTGGTAACCGGACTATTTCTGACATTGTTTCTGGTGAGCGTGATGAGTTAATGCGTGAAGCTTTAATACAAGGATCAGAAAGTGCTTCAGATTTAGGTGTTGAAGTGCTGGATGTTCGTGTTATGCAAATTAACTTGCCAACTGAAGTGAGTCAGTCCATTTATCAACGTATGCGTGCAGAGCGTAAAGCTGTGGCTACAGAACATCGTTCTGAAGGTAAAGAGCAGGCTGAGTTTATTCGTGCCGATGTCGACGCGCGTGTAACGGTAATGCTTGCTGATGCAAAACGTCAGTCACGTGAATTACGTGGTGAAGGTGATGCGCAGGCAGCGAAAATCTACGCTGATGCTTATCAGAAAGATGCAGAGTTCTTTGCATTTATTCGCAGCATGGAAGCTTATGGCAGTTCCTTTGGCTCTGGCAATGATATGTTAGTGCTTGATGCGAACAGTGACTTTTTCCGTTATTTACAAAATATGATGGGAAAAACCGAAGAGTAATCATGACCGAGCGTCTGATGTGACCATCAGGCGCTCACCTCCGATGTACAAACCCTCCGATTAAAGGTAAGATCGCTCCGATTTTTTTTACGCGGGGCAATCATGAGTCAGAACGTTGTAATTCTAGGCACCCAATGGGGTGACGAAGGCAAAGGTAAAATTGTTGACCTGTTAACCGATAAGGCCACTATGGTTGTGCGGTATCAGGGCGGACATAACGCTGGGCACACATTGGTTATTGACGGTGAAAAAACCGTTCTGCATTTAATTCCTTCAGGTATTTTGCGCAAAAATGTTCAATGCGTTATTGGCAACGGTGTGGTTTTATCACCCGAAGCACTGATGGAAGAAATGGCAATGCTGGAAGCTCGAAATGTTCCTGTTACTGACCGTTTGCGTATCAGTAAAGCTTGTCCATTAATCCTGCCATTCCATGTAGCTCTTGACCAGGCACGTGAACGTGCGCGCGGTAAAGAGGCCATTGGTACAACGGGGCGAGGTATTGGCCCTGCGTATGAAGACAAAGTTGCCCGTCGTGGTCTGCGTGTTGGTGACTTATTTGATATGAAACGCTTTGGTGAGAAGCTGAAAGAGTTGGTGGATTATCACAACTTCTCTTTAGTGGAATACTACAAAGCTGACGCAATTGATTTCGATACCGTACTTAAGCAATGTGAAGAGTTCGCGGAAGTATTAAAACCTATGGTGATTGATGTACCTGCTTTACTCGATAAAGCGCGTAAAAACGGTGAATCAATCATGTTTGAAGGTGCGCAGGGTACTTTGCTGGATATCGACCACGGTACATACCCTTATGTGACCTCTTCCAATACAACAGCTGGTGGTGTTGCAACCGGAGCCGGCTTTGGTCCTCGTTATATTGATTACGTGTTAGGCATTGTCAAAGCCTATACCACTCGCGTAGGTAGTGGCCCGTTCCCGACTGAACTTGATTGCGAAGTGGGGCAGTATTTAGGTGAAAAAGGCCATGAGTTTGGTGCAACGACCGGTCGTAAACGTCGTACTGGCTGGATAGATGCCGTGGCAATGCGACGTGCAGTACAAATCAACTCTATCAGTGGCTTCTGCTTAACTAAGTTAGATGTATTAGACGGTCTTGAAGAGTTAAAGATTTGTATTGGCTATCAGCTATCCGATGGCAGTGTGACAGAGCATCCGCCGCTGTCTGCAGAAGACTATGAAGTGGTAGAACCCATTTACGAAACAATGCCGGGCTGGCAGCAAAGCACTGTTGGCATAACAGAGCATAAAGAGTTACCGCCAGAAGCTTTAGCTTATATCGCTCGTATCGAGGCGTTAACCGGTGTACCGGTAGATATCATTTCGACCGGCCCTGATCGTAAAGAAACCATTGTTTTACGTCACCCATTTGGGCAGTAAGAAAAAGTAGTGTATGTTACTAAAAGACGGTCAGTTTTTATTCGATGTAGATAAAAACTGACCAGTCAGAACAAAAAAATTAAAAAAATTACGCGCACCTATTGCACTATCAAATCTAGTACCATAGAATGCGCTCCACCTAACCGGTGGTGCCGGCATAGCTCAGTTGGTAGAGCAACTGACTTGTAATCAGTAGGTCCCGAGTTCGACTCTTGGTGCCGGCACCAATTTAAATTGCAAGACACGGGAGGGGTTCCCGAGTGGCCAAAGGGATCAGACTGTAAATCTGACGGCTCAGCCTTCGCAGGTTCGAATCCTGCCCC
>NZ_JBLXBI010000003.1:0-318798 GCF_048265525.1 Idiomarina sp.
CCCATGCGAGAGTAGGTCACCGCCAGACTATTAATAAAACAGCCCTTCGCTTATGCGAGGGGCTTTTTTTATGTCTGCCCGGTAGCCCCGGATGTGAACGTCAGGTGTGATGTGGATGTACGCCACCTGCTCCGGTAAAGTCACTGAATACTCCGCCTCGGCGCGTTTATCCCCGACCACCTCACCTGATGCAGAGCATCAGGCTACTACATTCTATTAATTAGATGTTAATCTACTAATAATACGTATTTTCATTCTATAAATATGAACTAATATAAAACTCAGGCGAATCAGGAAAACTTTATGTGGAAAAACACATCAGATAAATACGGTTTGACAGCAGTATTAATTCACTGGCTGTCGGCCTTAATAATATTTGGTTTATTTGCTTTAGGCTGGTGGATGCTAACCCTAACCTACTACGACGAGTGGTATCGTCTGGGTCCCTGGTGGCATAAATCGTTTGGCATTACCTTACTTATCGTAACGGTTTTACGAGTGCTCTGGACTTTAATCAATACTAAGCCTAAACCTTTAGGTAGCAAGTTTGAACGGTTAGGAGCGAAAGCGGGTCACTTTTTACTTTATTTGCTGCTATTCACAGTAATGGTCAGCGGTTTTTTGATTTCAACAGCAGACGGCAGTTCTATCAGCGTATTTGACTGGTTTTCGGTACCAGCAGTAATAACTGATTTACCAAAGCAGGAAGATATTGCTGGTGACGTGCATTGGTATTCAGCGTTGTCTTTAGTGATTCTGGCTGGTGGTCATGGGCTGGCGGCGCTGAAACATCACTTTATTAATAAAGACAGTACACTTATTCGAATGTTTGGAAAAACTAAGAGGAAATCATAATGAAAAAGACATTAATAGCAGCCGCTTTAGCGGGCGGTACTTTATTTACATCGGCAGCAATGGCTGAAGACTATAAAATCGATACTGAAGGCCAGCATGCTTTTATTCAGTTTAAGATCAGCCATCTAGGCTACAGCTGGTTATATGGTCGCTTCAACGATTTCGAGGGCTCTTTTAGCTACGACGAGGACGCTCCTGAGAATTCCTCCGTTAACGTGACAATTGATACCTCCAGCGTTGATACTAACCACGCTGAGCGTGATAAGCACTTACGTGGCGACGACTTCTTGAGTGTATCTGATCACCCTACTGCGAAGTTTGAAAGCACTAAATACGTGCCGGATGACGACGATGAAGGCGAAGGTACACTGCATGGCAACTTCACTCTTAATGGCGTGACTAAAGAAATCGCTATCGAAGTTGAGCATATTGGCGCTGGCGAAGATCCATGGGGCGGATTCCGTCGTGGCTTTGAAGGTGAAGTAGACTTAACCTTAGCCGACTATGGAATCGACTATAACCTCGGGCCAGCGGCTAAAGAAGTTCAGTTGACACTGTCCATTGAAGGCGTACGTCAATAACCGACAGCATCAACTGCATTAGAGTTAGTGAGCTAGCGCTTCTTTGTAAGCGTTAGCCGCTAGCTGACTATCACCAAGAGCGTGGTAGGCGTTGCCCAATAAACGATAAACGTGACTGCTCGGTTCAATTTCTGCTAACTTTTTCAAAGCACGTTGGGCTAACGAAAAGTCCTGATTATCCATAGCTATTTGTGCAAGAGCATAAAGGTAATCTCTATTTTCCGGATCTTGTTTCAATTGAGCTTGAACAAATTCCAGCAACTTCTCCGATTTTGCATTAAATAAATGCAAAGAGTTAACGGCAGCCGGTTGCAGCTCCCCTCTTTTTAATCCTTTTAAAACCACTCTGGCAGAGACTTCATAATCACCTAAATGCTTTAACGCGGCGGCATAACTTAACCTGATGGTTGCGTCGCTACGTTGTTTACTGGGTAGGCTGCGCCACTCGTTGTACAGTATCTCGTTACTTCTGCGACCCTCAGCAACAAAGCGTTCAAAATAGACTTGATATTCAAGACGGTCAAATTCCGCTGGAGCAAGGTCGGTTACACGACGCAACTCCGGTAATAAATCTTTCAGTTGCTGCCAATTTCCGGACGCTTTAAAGACCCGGTAAGCTAACTTAAGTACATTTGCAGAGGGTGGCTTAGCTTCCAGTAAGCTTCGCATCTCTTTATCCGCTTCTGCCGGGTCTTTTTTTACCAACTGTTCAATGGAAACAAGCTGAAGTAGCGTATCTGCATTATCATAAAATGCCCCTGCTTCATCGTGCCAATAAGTTGCCTTTCCGGCGTCTTTATTGAGGCAAGCGGCAACCGCAGTTAACGCGGCAATGTTGTTGTCAGGAGACTTTTTGTAGGCCTTAGACAGGCTCTCAGTCGCTTTTTCGGGATTGTCATCGAGCAGCTCGCGTATGCCCTGCTGGAAAATGTTCTGAGCTTTACGCTCGCTTCGATTTGCCAACCACTTCCGGCCCTGGCGGGTTTTGCTAAGTAGCCGGCGCAGTAATGACACCACAACACTGAGTACGGCAATTGCCACAATAGTAACGACAAGCAGGCCGACTACGGTCGTCTCAATCGCTACTCCGGCAAACTGAACTAAAACATAGCCCGCGTTACCCGACGCGAGTGGTCCAATAATAGCCCCCAATATAATGATGACAACCAGAGCGATGATCCATTTCATGAGGCATCTCCCTGCTCAATAGCCTGAGCGATGAAATCCAGAGATTCGAGCTGCTCTATGCTCTGTTGTTCGAAGTCCTCCTGACTCAGCGACTGAATACGCGAAATAATATCCTGAGAGGCTGCTCCATAGCCTTTTAGCTGCGCAATTAGCTCAGATAACTGTTCCAGGTAGCGCTGCCACAATTCATCATTATTTTTTACAGCTGCTTGTTGAGCCAGAGTAAATAGTAGTTGGATGCGTTCGTTTATTGCAGTGCGTTGGGTTCTACTCAGTAGAGGTTCAGGATCGCTGTCCACGGGTTGAATGCGAATAAAATTATCAAGGAATGACTGCCAGTTAGCACTCAGGTTCGTTTGCCAGTCATTAACATCGCCACTGACATTCTGAGTATTGGAACTTAAGCGCTGTTGATTACTGTTTACTTCGTCGGGCAGGTCAGACACACGTTGTTGCAGACCCACGAGTTGCAGCGCCAGGTCAGTATTGTCTGCTTTAACTGCTGCGTTCACTCGTTCAATATCGCCCGCCAGCTTCTCGCGGGTACGAATTGCATTACGGCTGTCGATACCCGACAGCTGCTGGTCGGCTAACTTCAAAAGTTGCAGCGCCGCTTTGTAGTCGTCCTGGCTCCACATCATTCGTGCAGCCGCGGATAAGGTCTGTTTTATTTCCAGTAGACGCCAGTAAGCCGCTTTTTCGGCAGGCGTTTTGCGCATGTCATCGCGCACATCCTCAATACTCTGACGCAAACTGGTTAACTCGCGCTCTAGCTGCTGATCGGTGTTACTCAACTTATCCAGCTCGCGAGCCTGAACAGTGCTTTGTAATTGTTGCTCTAAATTAGCAATTGAACGTTCTAGCTGATTAAAGCGCGTTTCAACCGGATCTTCCTGCGGCTGTTCACTAACCTGTTCAGAGTCTGTCTTAAATAAACCAGGGAAACGCGTATAGCCCCAGTATGCGGCGGCGACAATAGCGATTAAAACAATAAGCCAGACTAAGCGTTTGAAGAAACGCCCGCTACTTTTCTCCGCGGTTATGGTTTCTTCTTCTGTGCTCTTCTCGCTACTTTGTTCATTATTCTGAACTTCTTCGTTCTCAACTTTATTCTCTTCAGTCATGAGTTTTTCCATCCGCTATTAGCGCATTCATTAATATGGCGTCCGCTGCACTGCCTGTCACTTTGATATTGTCTGATTGTCCGAAAGGAATCAAACCTTTCAGGCGATGACTGGGAACTATCCACTGACAGCTATCCAGCCAGCTTTGGGCAGAATTTGGCATAGACGACAAAAAGTATCCCAGTTGTTCAGCGCTGGTAACAACAATAGTACCAACTGAGCTTATCCACTGCTGAATCAGTTCAGGGTCGTTCAATGTGAGTTGTTTTCGGCGATACACTTCCCAGTAATCGACAGAAGCTCCGCGAGCTCGTATGGCATCCGCTAATAATTCACGGCCGCCTTCTCCGCGAATGATCAACCAGTTCTGTTGCTGCAGCTTTTGTAATTCCGACAACTCCAGCAACCCTTCCGACTGATGTATGAAGGTCGGGCAACTAACCGCTGTGTTTAAATGTCTGCACGCAAAAGAAGCGGTTCCCGGACCTACTGCATAATATTTAGAAGGAACCCCGCTAAAACCAGCCTGGGAGGCATAATGAGCTGCATTTTTACTGACAATAACAATGCCATCCCAATGCTTTTGTTTAATCTGGGTCAGCTGCTCTTTATTCACAGGTAAAGGCTCTATTTCAATAAAACTGTGAACAAAGCATTCTCTGCCAGTTTCGCGCAGCTGTTGGGTAAAGTCGTCCGGACTATTCCCCGGACGCAGCAGTAAAACTGCTTTACGAGTGACTGGATTCACTGTCATAGACTGCGCTCAGAATTTCGGCTGCACCTTGTTTAAGTAACCGTTCAGCAAGCTCTGAACCTAACTCTTCAGCTTTAGACGCCGGGCCGCGCACTTCATCACGAAGCACTTTGCCGCCGTCAGGCTCACCAACCAGGCCGCGTAAATAGACTTCATCACCTTCCAGCTCGGCATAAGCACCAATAGGTACCTGACAGCCGCCATCCAGCCCGCGGTTCATTGCGCGCTCAGCTAACACTCGGGTACGAGTTTCCTGACATTGCAGCGGTGCAAGTAAGGTTTTCATTTCGTCGTCATCGCTGCGGCACTCAATACCCAGTGCGCCTTGTCCATTAGCCGGTAATGACTGCTCCACCGGAATAAAGGAGGTAATGCGGTCGCCCAGCTCCAGTCGAATGAGACCCGATGCCGCCAGGATAATGGCATCAAATTCACCTTCATCCAGTTTGCGTAAACGTGTTTGAACGTTGCCGCGTAAATCTTTTATGACTAAATGTGGAAACTGCTCTTTTACCTGGCAGCGGCGACGTAAACTACAGGTTCCGACTACTGCGCCCTCCGGCAGCTCATTAAGGTTTTTGTAGTTATTGGATACAAAAGCATCGCGCGGATCTTCGCGTTCGCAAATGGTATGAAGCTCCAGCCCCGGTGGGAACTCAACCGGTAAGTCTTTCATGCTGTGCACGGCAATATCTGCACGGCCTTCCAGCATCGCCACTTCCAGTTCTTTTACGAACAAACCTTTACCGCCAATTTTTGCCAGCGGGGTATCCAGAATGACATCGCCCTTGGTAGACATGGGAACCAGCTCTACCGATAGGCCCGGATGCAGCTCCTCAAGGCGTTGTTGAATGTGTTCAGCCTGCCATAAAGCCAGCTTGCTTTTGCGTGTTGCAATTCTAACGCTTTGGGTCATTCGTTTTCCTTTACGACGATTAATGACTTTTTAGGTATCTGGTGCGATGATAGGCATCATAGAAACCCAAACGGAATACCTATAGTTTAGCGATGTTTAGTCGAATTGTAATCAAGACGCTGGTGCTATCAGCCATTTTAATGACTTTAGTCGGTTGTGGTCAGAAAGGACCACTGACGCCTGAGCCTATGCCAGAGCAAAATACACCTGCAGAGCCGCCGGCGGAAGACACCAAATGAGCGAATTAATTGACTATAAAAATGGCCAGTTTCATATCGAAAACTGCGACGTCGAGAGTCTTATTGAGCGTTTTAGTTCGCCTTTGTATGTTTATTCCAAAGGTCAGATGCTAAAAAACTGGCGTGAGTTTCAGCAATATTGGCCCGCACCTCATAAGCTGTGTTATGCAGTAAAAGCCAATAGCAATTTAGCTATTTTGCAGTTACTGGCCGAGCATGGCGCTGGTTTCGATATTGTCTCTGGTGGCGAGCTTCAGCGTGTACTCATGGCTGGCGGTAAAGCCGAAGATGTGGTCTTTTCCGGTGTGGCGAAGTCAAAAGACGAAATCATTATGGCGCTGGAAGCGGGCATTGGCTGCTTTAACGTAGAGTCTGAGGCGGAGCTTGAGCGTATTCAGGACATTGCTGCGGCCATGGACAAACAGGCCCCGGTGTCGTTACGAGTGAACCCCGACGTTGATGCCAAAACGCATCCGTACATTGCCACAGGCATGAAAGCCAATAAGTTTGGCATTAGCATGTCACTGGCCAAGCCGGTTTTTCTGAAAGCGCATAGCCTGCCTAATATTAATTTAATTGGTGCGGACTGCCATATTGGCTCACAAATAATGACAGCTGAGCCTTTCCTCGATGCCGCGCAGCGCATGTTTAACCTGGTTTCGGAGCTGGAAAAAGACGGTATCCAGCTGACACATCTGGATTTAGGTGGCGGTTTTGGTGTGGCTTATCAGCCGGAAGAGCCGTTGGATAAGTCCTTTTATTTAAAGGAACTGGTTAAGTTAGCCGAGAATTACCCGCGAATTACTTTGGTACTGGAACCCGGTCGTGCTATTACCGCAGACGCCGGTGTTTTGCTGACCACAGTGGAATATATTAAACCCTCGGAAAATAAGAACTTTGTGTTGGTTGATGCCGGCATGAACGACTTATTACGTCCGTCTTTGTACCAGGCTTGGCACGATATTTTACCCGCGCACGAAAATAAGCGCGGCGGCGACCAGTTGAATGATATTGTCGGCCCGGTGTGTGAAACCGGTGACTTTTTCGGACACGCACGGCACTTAAATGTGCAACAGGGCGACATACTGGCTATTAAACATGCCGGTGCCTATGGTTTTACTATGGCGTCTAACTATAACAGCCGTGGCCGGCCGTCCGAGGTTTTGGTCTCTGGTGATAATGCTACACTGATCCGCGAACGTGAAAGCTTTAACGATCTCGTCCGGGGCGAGCACTTGTTACACCAGGAAGGCAAATAAAAATGTTATTACATTTTTCAAAAATGCACGGGCTCGGCAACGACTTTATGGTGGTGGATAACGTCACTCAGAATTTATATGTGAACCCAGACCAAATACGTCGCTGGGCAGACCGGCACACAGGTATTGGTTTTGATCAGATGCTGTTAGTTGAGCCGCCCTACGACCCTGATCTGGATTTTCACTACCGCATTTTTAATGCCGATGGCAGCGAAGTTGCTCAATGTGGTAACGGTGCCCGCTGCTTTGCGAAGTTTGTAAAAGCTAAAAACTTAAGCAATAAGAATCACCTTAAAGTCAGTACCAAGGCCGGAAAAATGGTTCTGCACTTAGAGAAAGACGGTCAGGTGACGGTGGATATGGGCGAACCCTTATTCGAACCGGCGGCGGTGCCTTTTAAAGCGCAAAAAGCAGAACAGACTTACGTTTTAAGAGTAAAAGAAGAAACGGTTCTTTGTGGTGTTCTGGGTCTGGGCAATCCGCATTGTGTTATTGCCGTGGATAACGTCGATACTGCGCCCGTGGAAACTCTGGGAGCTGCCCTTGCAGCGCATGAACGCTTTCCGGAAAGCGTGAATGTAGGTTTTATGCAGAAAGTATCGGCTGATGAAATTAAACTGCGCGTGTTTGAGCGTGGCGTAGGTGAAACCATGGCGTGTGGTAGTGGCGCCTGTGCGGCAGCTGTAGCCGGTATTCAGCAAGGTTTATTAAACGAGCGAGTAAAAGTCAGTTTGCCCGGCGGGGACTTAATTATCCGTTGGCAGCAGGGGCAGCCTGTAAAAATGACCGGCCCCGCAGAATTAGTTTACGATGGACAAATGGTGTTATGAGTAGCGAATCGAAAATGATTGCAAATGAACGTTTAGACGACAGCCTGATAAGAGAATACTTACAAGAGAACCCTGATTTTTTCACGAGAAACGATGACTTACTGGCTCAGTTACAGTTTCAACACAGTGAAAAAGGCGCCGTCTCGTTAATTGAACGGCAGCAGCAAAAGCTGCGTTTGCGCGTACAGCAGCTGGAAGAAGAAATTACCGAGCTGATGATAAACGCGCGCCGCAATGAAGCTATTTTCTCGGCTTACAGCAACTTATACGTGAGTCTGTTGCGCTGTCAGAGCCTGAGTCAGGTTCTGGATGAACTGCAAAAAACCTTCGAGAATGAGCTGGAAATGCCGGCCTTGTCGTTGAAGTTTTTCGACAGCCCGGTCGATTTAGGCGAGCAGTACAGCTTTGCTTCCGACACTCACAAGAAGCTACTAAGCAAACGTTTCAATGAAAGTTCTATTTATCTCGGTCGCTTAACGGAGCAAGAGCATAAGCTGTTGTTTCAGGACGAAGAAATAGCCTCAGTGGCACTGCTGTTGTTGGGCGACAACGGTGAGCTGGGGATGCTGGCGGTTGGTAATACTAACGCCAGTCACTTTGAGCCGGCCATGGACAAGTTACTGATCAATCAGCTACAGGCCTTGCTCAGCGCATTGTTACCGGGGCTACTGCAAAACCATGAAGCTGCATGACTGGCAGCAAAAATGGATGCAACAACTGCAGGGAGAGCGTGGCTTAGCGGAGCTAACGCTAAAGAACTACCAGCGCCTTATTGCCGCTGATCTCACTGCTCTTGAACTGCAAAAAATAACGGAACCTAAAGCGCTGCGTATCCCTGTTATTGAACGGCTTTTAGTTGGCTGGCGGCGCAATGGGTTGGGTGAACGCAGTATCGCTTTAAAACTATCGGCATGGCGCACTTTCTGTCAGTTCATGGTGGAATCTAACGCTATGGATGATAACCCGGCCATGTCAGTATCGGCACCTAAAATTCCCAAGCGATTACCTAAAAACCTCGATGTGGACAGTATCTCTCATTTGCTGGATTTACCCACAGATGATGACCTAGCGATTCGCGATGCCGCCATGATGGAGCTGCTCTATGCCAGTGGTATTCGTCTGGCGGAGCTGGTGAGTCTTGATCTGGACCACATTGACCACCGTATGATGCAATTACGGGTGACCGGTAAAGGCAGCAAAACGCGTATTGTGCCCTTTGGTCGTTGTGCTGAAAAAGCCTTAAAAAAATGGTTGTCAGTGCGTCAGGCCTGGTTAAATCAAAAGCCTGAGCTGGCTCTTTTTGTGAGCAAAAGGCTACAACGTATTAGTCCCCGTACTGTGCAGCAGCGGCTGAATTACTGGGGTAAACAACAAGGTGTGGTTGGCGACTTGCATCCGCATAAGTTACGACATTCGTTTGCCTCTCATATGCTGGAATCCAGTGGTGATTTGCGCGCTGTACAGGAAATGCTTGGACACGCCAACTTATCCACAACTCAGGTTTATACTCATCTGGACTTTAAACGTTTAGCCAGTGTTTATGACAGCGCCCATCCGCGCGCCCGGAAAAAATCGACTTAACTTTATCAAATAAGAGTAACGCGTTATGCAGTTCCACCGCCGCTGGCATTTACCCAAAGTTATCAGTTTTGATTTAGACGACACGCTTTATGACAATGTACCGGTTATGCAGCGTACGGAAGAAGTTGCGCATAGCTATATTGCAGAGCAATACCCACAAACTGCTGAGTGGGATATGCATCACTGGCGCCGCTTCCGTGATGAAGTCAGCCGTACCGACGAAACTCTTGCCAGCGATATGACCAAACTTCGCCTGAAAACCCTGGAATTGGGGTTAGAGAAATTCGGTGTTGATAATTCGGCGCGGGCAGCGAACACCATTATGGATGTGTTTTTGTCTGAGCGTAGTAATTTTGAAGTGCCACAAGACAGTATAAAATTACTGGATGCCCTGTCGCAGCGTTACAAATTAATTGCGCTGAGTAATGGCAATGTTAATGCGGATAAAATTGGTCTGGCTAAGTACTTCGAGCTGGTGATTCAGCCCGGAGACGGCATTCGCGGTAAACCCCTGCCCGATATGTTTGACGCAGCCCAGCGAAAACTGCCCGAATTGCAACCGCATGAGTTCTTACATGTGGGAGATCATCCATATTCCGATATTCTCGGCGCGCAGCGTCATGGCTGGCAGTCAGCCTGGCTAACCTCTGGGCTGGGAACCACTGCGCACTTATCGGTGTTGCCAACCGTTACTTTGCATAACCTGAATCAGCTACAACGGCTTTTATTGGATTAAAGCCGGCGAACAACTACTGGTTGCTTATACAGTGATGCACTATTACACTGACGGCATAACGTAATACAGTTCTTAATAATGATTTAGGTGACCGCTAATGAGTACACACCCGCTTCTGGCAGATTTAAACGAACGACAGCAGCAGGCCGTATCTGCAACCGACGGTCATATGCTGGTTCTGGCCGGAGCCGGTAGTGGTAAAACCCGTGTGTTGGTGCATCGCATTGCCTGGCTTATTCAGGAACGGCAGTATTCGCCCTTTAGCATTCTGGCCGTTACCTTTACCAATAAGGCGGCTGCCGAAATGCGCGGACGGGTTGAGCAACTGGTGGGCAGTTCGGTGCGTGGTATGTGGATTGGTACCTTCCATGGTCTGGCACATCGCTTGTTGCGCGCGCATTATATGGACGTCGGGCTGCCGCAAAACTTTCAGATAATTGACAGTGATGACCAGCAACGGTTAATTAAACGTTTAATTAAAAGCTTAAACCTGGATGACAAACGCTGGCCGGCAAAGCAGGCGCAGTGGTATATCAACGGTAAAAAAGACGAAGGTTTGCGTCCGCAGCATATCGAAACCTACGACCCTACAGAGCAAACCTTAAAAGAAATCTACACTCTGTATCAGGAGAGCTGTGACCGCGCCGGGTTAGTGGATTTTGCCGAACTTCTGCTGCGCGCGCACGAGTTACTGCGTAATAACCGCATTGTCCGCGAGCACTATCAGAACCGTTTTCGCCATATTCTAGTTGACGAGTTTCAGGACACCAACTCCATTCAATACGCCTGGATCCGTTTATTAGCGGGGACCCGGAATAGCGTGACCATTGTTGGTGACGATGACCAGTCCATTTATGGCTGGCGCGGTGCTAAAGTCGAGAATATTCATCAGTTCTTATCGGATTTTGAAGGCTCTGAGACTATCCGTCTGGAGCAAAATTATCGCTCTACCAGCACCATTTTGCGCGCCGCAAACTCAGTTATTTCCAATAACTCCGGGCGTCTGGGTAAAGACTTATGGACCGACGGTAACGACGGCGAGCCGATAAGCCTGTATGCCGGCTTCAATGAAATGGACGAAGCCCGTTATATTGTGGCGCGAATTGAAGAATGGCGTGATCAGGGCGGTTCGCTGCAAGACTCCGCCATTTTATACCGAAGTAACGCACAATCGCGAATTTTAGAGGAAGCCTTATTGCATGCGCGCGTTCCGTATCGTATTTATGGCGGCTTGCGCTTTTTCGACCGTCAGGAAATAAAAGACGCTCTGGCCTACCTGCGAATTTTGGGTAATCGCGACGATGACGCCGCTATCGAGCGGGTGATCAATACGCCGACGCGGGGCATTGGTAACCGGACTATGGATATGATCCGCCAGGCTGCCCGAGAACGTGAAGAGTCTTTATGGCAGGCGGCAAAATATATGGTCAACGAAAAGCAACTGGCCGGGCGGGCGCGTAACGCAGTGTGTTCGTTTCTGGATTTTATCGGGAACTTAGACGACGAAACCGAAGAGTTTTCATTAGGTCGCCTGAGTGACGAAGTCATTAAGAAAAGCGGCTTGATGGCCATGTACGAGGCCGAAAAAGGCGAAAAAGCGGAAACCCGGGTCGAAAACTTAAAAGAACTGGTGACTGCCTGCGAAAACTTCACTCTGGATGACGCCGAAGAGGACATGACACCGTTAAATGCTTTTCTGGCACACGCCTCACTTGAAGCAGGTGAAGAACAGGCCGATGAATATCAGGACGCCGTACAGCTCATGACACTGCACAGCGCCAAAGGTCTGGAATTTCCGTTGGTGTTTATGACGGGCGTAGAAGAAGGCCTGTTCCCGTCTCAGCAGTCCATGGATGAACCCGGAAGGCTGGAAGAAGAACGCCGTCTTTGCTACGTCGGTATGACCCGTGCAATGGAGAAGTTAGTGCTTACTTATGCTGAGCAGCGCCGTATTTACGGTCAGGAGTTGTTTCATAAAGTCAGTCGCTTTATCAGTGAAATACCGGCGGATACTCTGCATGAAGTGCGGCTGCAAACTAAAGTTGAAAAGCCTAACAGTTACGGTCGCTTCAACAATGCTGCCAGCCACGAAAGCTTTGAGCAAACCGGTTATTCATTAGGCCAGCGGGTACGTCATCCGAAGTTTGGCGAGGGTACGGTGCTGAATTATGAAGGCACCGGGCCGCAATCCAGAATTCAGATTAACTTCGACAATGTCGGCAGCAAGTGGCTGGTTGTTGCTTATGCAAGACTGGATCCGGTTTTCTAAAGTGTAAAGAGGTGATCAAAAACCGCATTCTTCGACTACCCTTAAGGTACATACATACAATGTCGGAGGCATTTTATGAAACGCTCTGCAAATGCACAGTGGAAAGGTAGTATAAAAGAAGGTTCAGGCGTTGTTTCAACGCAAAGTGGTGTTTTAGACAGTACCCAATACTCATTTAAGAGCCGCTTTGAAGAAGGCAAAGGCACCAACCCGGAAGAACTTCTGGGTGCGGCGCACGCAGGCTGTTATGCCATGGCGTTTTCGTTAATGCTGGGTGAATCTGGCTATGAGCCGGACAGTATTGATGCTAAAGCCGAAGTGTCGTTAGAAGAAGATGGTGATGGCTTCAGTATCGCTAAAATTCATCTGAAGGTGAAAGCCAGTATTCCGGATATTGACGAAGACAAATTCCAGAAACTGGCTGAAAAAGCGAAAGAAGGCTGTCCTGTCAGCAAAGTGCTGAAGGCTGAAATATCAATGGATGCCAGCCTCAGCTGAAGCTAACTTCTTCTTCGCTTTACGATCACGCTGGCGCTGTATAATAGAATCGAAACTGTACAGTGCCAGCGCACTCCAGATAATAATGAAAGTGACCAGCTTACTTTCTTCTAAAGGCTCACCGTAAACCACTACCGCCAAAGCAAACATTAATGTTGGAGCTATATACTGGAAAAAACCCAGTGTGGCATAACGCAGGCGCTGTGCCGCTGCGGTAAAACACAGTAGTGGAATGGTTGTGACCAGCCCGGCGGCAACGAGTAACAGGTTTAACGTCCACGGATTAGCGGTTAAATCACTACTGGCTGATTCGGCAAACACAAATAGATAAATAAGCATTACCGGGAATAGAATCGCGGTTTCCAGCCAAAGTCCGCTAATAGAATCGACCGGCAGGCGTTTGCGAATGGCGCCGTAAATGGCAAAACTAGACGCTAAAGCCAGAGCCACCCAGGGTACCGAGCCAAAGGTAATAATCTGGATGGTAACGCCCACCACGGCCATACCAATGGCAACTAATTGCAGGCGACGCATACGTTCGGCAAAAAACACCATTCCGATAGCCACATTCAATAGTGGGTTAATGTAGTAGCCGAGGCTGGCATCTAACATATGGTTACTGTTGACGGCCCAAATAAATAAAAACCAGTTACCACCCAGCAGACAGGTTGCCAAGGTTAAGCGTAGTACTAATTTGCGGCTTTTCAGAATAGGGCGAATGCGATCCAGTCGCTTCATGGCAACGATCAGCACAAACACCATCAAAAATGCCCAGATAATTCGATGGGAGAGTATTTCTAGTGCAGGTACTTGTTTCACCAGCTTGAAATAAACCGGTGCTATGCCCCAAAAAGTATAGGCAGCAAGTGCGAAAAAAACGCCTTGCCGCGCCCGAACGGCGTCATCGGACATGTCGATAGAATCCTTTTTTATCAGCGTTAGCCGACCAGATAAGTCCCGGTTCCGAACGCTATGTGCGTGCCTTCTTCGTTGTGCAACTCCATCCGTGCCACCGCTACTTTATTACCTGAGCGGATAATGGTTGCGCTGGCTATGAACTCGGTACCGCGTCCCGGACGAAGGTAATCAACCCGAAGGTCAATAGTACCACAACGGCTAAGACGCTCCATTAAATAAGCTTCAGTAGGAGACTCCAGCCTGTCGACCATGCCGGCTATAGCGACCAGTCCCCCGGCGGTATCCAGCGCCGTAGCGGTAACCCCACCATGCAGCATACGCTGTGGCACATTACCCATAAGTTGTTCCTGCCATTTAAATCGAATTTCACCACGCGCAGGGTTAAACTCCGTAATTTCCAGGCCAAGCAGTGCCTGGAACGGAACCTGAGTGTTCATAAACTCGGAAACTTTTGTCAGTATTGTTTGTGTATTCATTTTCGGCATGGTGATTAGCGGACAGGACGCTTACAATAAGAGCATGTTACTCGGGAAGTCAATATAACCATGCACAGCAGTACCGCCGAAAAAGCACAATTTGATCCGCTTAAGCAGCAGCTTGAATCTACCTTTGGCTATCATCAGTTTCGTGATGGCCAGCAGGATATTATGCAGGCCGCTATGCAGGGGCGTGACTCTCTGGTGCTGATGCCAACCGGCGGCGGTAAGTCGCTGTGCTACCAGTTGCCTGCTATTTGTGGTGATGGACTGACTCTGGTTATTTCACCACTGCTGTCGTTAATGCAGGATCAGGTCGAGGCACTTAAAGCTCTGGATATTTCAGCGGCGACGCTGCATTCCGGGGTGTCATCGCAGGAATCGATGGCAACATTTCAGGGCTTGCAGAACGGTGACATTAAACTCTTGTATGTGAGTCCTGAACGAGTTTTGCAGCCGTCTTTTATTGAACGCTTACAGTCATTAAAGCTCAACTTTATTGCGGTGGACGAAGCGCACTGTATTAGTCAGTGGGGGCACGACTTCCGGCCTGAATACGGCAAACTCGGAGTACTGCGTAATTACCTGCCCAATGTCCCTTTTATGGCATTAACGGCAACCGCAGACTCTGCCACCCAGCACGATATTATTGAACGACTGTGTCTGCGCGAACCTCTGGTGCATCGCAGCTCATTCGACCGCCCCAATATTCGTTACGTGGTGCAGGAAAAGTATAAGCCGTTGAAGCAGGTTCGTGACTACGTTAAAAAGCAAAAAGGCGCCGCCGGAATTATTTACTGCGGCAGTCGCAAAAAAACTGAAGAGCTGTCGGAAAGTCTGCAGCAAGCCGGGGTGCGCGCTGCACCCTACCATGCCGGTATTGAGCACCAGATAAAGGAAAGTACCCTGCGCCAGTTTCTGCGTGACGACATAGATGTTGTTGTTGCGACGGTGGCCTTTGGTATGGGTATTAATAAGCCCAACATTCGTTTTGTTATTCATTTTGATATTCCCCGCAGCGTTGAATCTTACTATCAGGAAACCGGGCGTGCCGGGCGCGATGGCCTTCCAGCAGAGGCCGTCATGCTTTATGACCCGCGTGACGCGCAGTGGATACGGCGAATGATAGAAGATCAGGAGAATGAGCAACGGCGTCTGGTCGAGGCGCAAAAGTTCTCAGCAATGCAGGCCATGGCAGAAGCGCAGACCTGCCGTCGACTGGTGGTGTTGAATTATTTTAATGAATACTCGGATAAAGAGTGTGGAAACTGTGATTTGTGTCTGGACCCGCCCCAGCGCTACGACGGTCTGGAGGACGCTCAAAAAGCATTGAGCTGTGTGTACCGTGTAGGTCAGCAGTTTGGTATTAATCATGTGGTGGAGGTTTTGCGTGGTTCAAAAGCTCAGCGTGTTATTGAGTTGGGACACGACCAGTTGAGCACTTACGGCTTAGGTAAAGCGGAAACGCAGGAACACTGGTTCTCGGTATTACGACAGCTGATTCACAGGGGGCTTATTCTGCAGGACATTCGACGCTTTGCGGCGTTGCAGCTTACCGATGCCGCGCGTCCAGTTTTAAAAGGCGAAGTTCCGCTGGAACTGGCTAAGCCGCGAATAGAATTAACCGCAACCAAAACCCGAATTACTGACCGGGGTGACTATAATAAAATATTGTTCCGCCGTTTACGCAAGTTGCGTAAAGACATTGCTGACCGTGATCAAGTGCCGCCTTTTGTGGTGTTCAGTGACGCAGCGCTGGTTGAAATGTGTGTGCACTATCCCACAACAGCCAAAGATATGTTAGAAATCAATGGTGTTGGAGAAGTTAAACTGGCACGTTATGGCAATGAGTTTATGCAGGCCGTGGAAGCTTTCTTGTCCGGAGCCAGCGAGCGACAATTATTTAACGGGTAAAGAATAGCAATGGAAGACAACATCATTACGCTAAAAAGTACACCACCGGAAGCTGAGCATGAGCTTTGGGTGACCGAGCTTTGTGAGCGTATTGGTGCTACTGTCCGCGAAAAAGAATGGGCTGCCGATCAGTTTTGCTGGCGCTTGAGTATTAACCAGCGGCACTGGCTGCTGTTCTATTCGGAAATTTGTGATGCCGTCTGGTTACAAGCTTTGGAAGAAACCGAAGCTACAGTAGAAGCACGCCTGGCGGAGTATGGTTATGTTTAACTATTGGTTTGCCACACTACTGTTAGCGTTAACCCTGATACCACCGGCTTTTGCTCAAGACCCTCTGACCGTTTCCCCGCAAAGCTCGCGCTTAATGCTGAATGAACACTTCAATTACCGGGTGGTCAACGCCGATCTGCAAGTTGAGAGCATTGCTATTGATGAACCGCAGCGGTGGTTAAGCTCTGAGCAGTTGCAGGACCATAACTACGCCGGCGAACGACCCAATGTCTGGGGCGTGGTTCCCTTGTTTAATCGCAGTAACGCGCCGCTTACTCTTCACCTGCATTTCAGCGATCCTTACCTGGAGCAAGTTGGGGTTTATTTACTGGATAAAAATGGGCTGATAGAAAGCAGTAACATTAGTCGATTTTCCACCCCGTTATTACAGCGAAATTATTTGTCTCATGAGCAAATTCTGCCCGTAACCTTACCAGCCAACAAAATTGTCTGGTTGGCGGTGTCGGTGCAGCAATGGCCCGAACAAATGCCGTCTATAGGTCTGTGGCAGCCAGGCGACTTACAGCTGCGCCTGCAGCAGCAACAAACAGCTTTGGGGGTCAACGCCGGTATTCTTATTCTGTTGGCTTTAGCAGCGGCTGTTTCAGCGCGGTTGTTCGGTAGCCGTCTGTTAATTTCCTTTGGCGGCCTGACATTAACCTTTACTCTTTCACTGCTATCACACAGTGGCATCTGGATTACCTATTTTACGCCATACTCACCGGACATTGCTGCGGAGCTGAAGGTGTATATCAGCCAGCTCCTGATCCTGGCTCTTAGTTGGTTTATATGGGAGTGGTCGCGTTTTCGCTTCAAATTCTCCCGGTTCAACCGTATTGGTTTTGCGGTAATGATGGCGTCAATTGCGCTGACAATTTTGCTGCCGTGGCTACCGGAGCCCTGGCGGTTGGCTTCTGTATCCTGGCAAATTAATGCGCTATTGCTCTGGGGCGGAGTCGTTATTGGCCGTAGCCTGCAGAAACAACCTGTGGCGGGTCATAAATGGCAAACGGTATTGATGGTTCTGACCATTATATCCGCCTGGCTGCTGGTTTCACCGCGCTATAACCCAATATGGGAAGGGCTTTCCGGGTTATTGTTGTACAGCGGCCTGACTTTAGTCACAACTATGTTTTTGCTGGCGCTTGAGCGCTACCGATTTAGTCGTCTGGTGCAGCGTATTAGCAATTTAAAACGTAACCGCAAAATTTTAAGGCGGCGTTTATGGCGTATTTTAAAACGAACCGGAGAAGGTTGGTTCAGAGTTAACCCCGACGGCAGTATTAAACAGGTTAACCGGCAAATGATAAAAATTCTGGCGGCTCATTCTCTAAAACAAATTCAGATGCATTGGCCAAAAGGTTTTAGCATTGAAGGGCAGCGCCAACTGGTTTCTATTGAGCGGCTTGATGGTCGTAAAGTGTGGCTCGATATTGAATTATTTCCTGACAATACCGGGCGTATGGCCGATGTAACAAAACGTATGGAAGCAGAAGTTCATCTTAACTTTCTGGCGCATCACGATGCCGTAACGGGTCTGTTAAATGTGCGTGAGTTTCGACGCCTGCTGCAATCTCGCCTGGATAGAAAAAAGACAACCAGCGTCACCATTATTCGTCTTAATGGTTTGCAGGTTATTGCGGATCAAGCCGGTGCTGACGGTCGTGATCAGGCCATACTGCAGCTGACTCTATCGTTGCAGCAAAAAGCACCTAAAAGCGCACGTGTCGCACGCATAAGTGAAGCAGAAATTGCGTTGCTGACGAACGAAGATGAACAAGCGGCGTTTGCCCAGGCACATCGTTTACTGCAAGTTTGCAGAGAGTTTCGCTTTAGTAGTGAAAAACGTATTTTTCAGCTGACAGGTCACGCCGGTATTGCTTACAGTCTTGGTGAAAGCCTGGCCGCCAGCACCATCATGCGCCAGGCTCGGGAAGCCGTACAGCTGGCAATGCAGCAGGGTGACTATCGAGTTCACTCGCACAGCGAGGCCGATCAGAAACGTTTAATTGGGCAAGCCGAAGAAGAGTGGGAAGCGCGGCTGAAGAAGGCACTGCGGGAAGAAAACTGGCAGTTGTTTGCGCAACCACTGGTCAGTGCCGCAAAAAGTGAAGATAAGCATTGCTTCGAGTTACTGTTGCGACTGCCGGGTAACGAAAGCGACGAGGCTATTGCTCCTCAGCAGTTTTTACGAGCCGCTCTGAGTGCAGGCGTTATGGGTAAAGCTGACCGCTGGTTGGTCAGGGAAGTTATTGAGCATTTTAATGAACAGCCCTTTGAAGCTAATCGCACCTGGCGCTGCCATATTAATTTGTCCGCGCAAAGCCTAGAAGATGTCGACTTTATTCGCTTTATAGAGCAAAGCCTGAAGCATTCTATATTACAGCCGGAGCAGTTGGTCTTTGAGGTGGCAGAGCCTGATGCCGACAAGTACTTTGATGAAACTTACCGTCTGTTCAGAGAGCTTAGGGATTTAGGCATAGGTACCGCTTTAGATCAGTTTGGTACTGGTTTCAATTCGTTCCGGCTTATGCGGCAGTTACCGTTAACGCAAATTAAAGTTAATAGGTTTTGGGTGCAGGACATGCTGGTAGATGCGGTTGATGCGGAACTGGTCGCCAGCTGTGTGCGCATTGCTAAGGTTCTTGATATTGAGGTATGTGCAGTAGGCGTGGAAAGTGATGAAGCGCGTATTAAGCTCACTCAGCTGGGCGTAGACTATATCCAGGGGTTTGTCTGTGGGCACCCAGTAGAGTGGCAACGTCAGGAAAAACAGGGCGGCTAATCGCCGCCCCTCATCCAGTGCTTAAGTTTAAGCAGCACTTTCCTTACTTTTGGAACGATCTTCCAGCAGGTCTTTAGTTGAGCTGCCAATGTTGATACGTTTCGGCTTCATGGCTTCAGGAATATTCTTCACCAAGCCGACCGTTAACAGACCGTTCTTTAAGGCTGCGCCGGTGACTTCAATGTGCTCAGCCAGGCTGAACTTACGTTCGAAGGCACGGTTTGCAATGCCGCGGTGCAGATATTCGCGTTTTTCGTTTTCTTCGGCTTTTTTGCCGGTCACACGAAGCACGCCGTTCTCTACTTCAATTTCCAGATCATCCTCTTCAAAACCTGCAACCGCCAGTGTAACGGCGTACTGGTTTTCTGCTACCAGTTCAATGTTGTAGGGAGGATATCCGGTTGCACCAGTATCTGAGCGTAGTGCCGAATCCAGCAAAGATGCCATGCGGTCAAAACCTACACTGCTACGATATAGAGGGCTTAAGTCGATAGTTGCCATAGTCATTCTCCTTTGAAGCAATAACTTTAAAATGTTTAATTAAGTGACACACCATGTGTCGGTTAAGGCGGCTCTCTCAGAGACACCAGCCTTAACTTCTATATGTGTACTGCTCAATTTGGTTTCAAGAGTCGGGTTGCAAAATTTTCATTGGACTCTGCTTCAAGGCACTCTATTATCGGGGCTAAGCAATACTTTATTTATTTGTGAAAAGGACTCTCAGGATGGCCGAAGAGCCAGAAAAAACGTGGCAATGGGTGACAGTCGATGACTATGAAAAACCTGCCGTGCCCACCACGATAAAGATAAAAAAGTGGTGGAAAAAATTTGTTCGCTGGATAACACCAGAACAAGAACAGGAAGGTGAGGAAGAGCAATCGCAAGTACTGGAACTGAGTTTTGATACTGCTGCAGAGACCCTGGATGATTGCTTTTCTGACTGGTTAAATGACGATGACGATAGCAGCTTACGCTGGATTATTGCGCCACCTCACTCTGGTGTTGAGGAAGCGGTGCAAAAGTGGGCTGAGAAGCATAGTCTAGCGGAAGTGAGCCTGCCCGACAGAGAGTTACTTTGCGACCCTGATGATTCTCCTATGCCGGATTTTTCTCCTAAGTCCGATGATAATAAGCCCTGGATAATGCCTCAGTTAGCACACAGTTTTCTGCGCCAGACGAACGGTTTGCGCTGGGTGCGGGAATTCTTCGCTCAGGTACTGTCCGGTGAAGCGGGTAAAGGCGTTATTGTTTGTGACAGCTGGGCCTGGGCTTTTCTGGAAAAAGTCTGGCCGGTGCCGGTAAATCAGTTATGGACATTGCAGGGGCTGGATCAAAACGCCCTTGAGCGGCTTGGATTAGCTCGCGGAGATGGTCGTTTACGGGCTTTAGCCGCATTAAGCCGGGGTAATGCTGGTGTCGCTGCGGCCTATTCTGACCGTTATCAACGTGGCAGCGAAAAGACCTTTGACACACCGGCGCTACCCTCGGAGATAAATGATGCCACTGCTTTTGTCTGTTATGCCCTGTTGCTTCACCGGGGCATGAGTAAAACGCAGTTAGTGCAGGTATTGCCGATAGTTTCAGGCAGCCAGCTTGAAATTCAGTTACAGGTGCTTAAACAACGTGGCTTGATTGAGCTAGAGCAAGAGCTTTGGTATGTCACTGCTCGCGGCTATCCTGTTGTCAGGGATTTGCTCATGTCCCGTGGTTTTTGGTTAGACCGGTTTTAACGCTGCGGGCTTAGGAGAAAGTAATGGAGACAGGTTCAGTAAAAGACGTTGCCGGGCTATTCAAGTCGCTGGACGGCTTTGCTATTTTTGAAATTGCTGTGATTTTTGCCCTGGCACTGACCGTTGTTTGGCTCACTCAGCGCGTTTTACCCTGGGTAGCGGCGCATTTGCACGGCAAAAGGCGGTTATACATTCTGGCAATGGTGCCAATGATCCGCATAGTGGTTCTGGTTATTGCGCTGGTTATGATTATTCCGCGTATTATTGAGCCCACTTTGCAAAATATGGTGGCGACACTGGGTGCCGCCGGGCTGGCTATTGGTTTTGCGTTAAAAGATTATGTCAGCAGCTTAATTGCCGGCGTGGTAGCTATTCATGAAATGCCCTACCGTCCGGGTGACTGGATAGAAGTGGATGGCTGCTATGGCGAAGTCACCCATATTGGCATGCGTACAGTTGAGCTGGTTACCAATGATGACACCGTTATTTGGGTACCACACTTAAAGCTCTGGGATAACTTAATCCATAATGCCAACAACGGTGGTCCCAGCTTAATGTGCATTGCTGAGTTTTATACTCAGCCGGAAGCCGACGCCTATCAAATTCGCGACGCGCTGGAAGAAGTAGCGCTGACCAGCCCTTATCTGCAACTGGGTAAGCCAATAGCGGTTACTGCAGCAGAACAACCCTGGGGCACAAAGTATCGCTTAAAAGCCTACCCGATAGACCCCAGACAGCAGTTTCAATTTATTACCGACATGACCGCCCGGGGCAAAAAGCGGCTAATGGAGCTGGACGTACGCTTCGCCAAGGTTGAGTCGGACGAAGCGTACCAGCTAAACGAATAAGTTGTTGATTACTTGTATCTGCAACTCATAATTAACTCCAATTATAGGTATAGTATGTTGTTTTTTGTTTGTTTTTTATCCAACTGTATTGAGTTATAACTTGCTTCCTGTATTGTTCGCCCCTTAAATATTTTGGGGTGGGGAAATATGGTGCAGACAAGCGAGCGGGCTAAATTTCAAGGTATAAATAATGACACAATATTTGTTGTCACCTTCGATAACGACACCCGGGTTCGGGACGCTAAACCTGCTTTTCAATCCCTTGTAAAAGAAACCAATGATGAACTCAAGCATCGCACCCGCACCAATATCGTCGGTGAGGTTCCTAAGGCAGTGTTGGATGAAATAGACAATGCCGTGCGTAATGAGAGCCCGTGGCGTGGTGTCTTACCTATAAGAGTAGCCGAAGGAAGAACAGCCTGGTTTGAAGTTTTTGTCCGGGGAACTTACCGCAGAGGCAAAGTAACCGGGGCTCAATGGTTAATGACTTATGCGCCAAATGCGCTTGCTTCCAAAGCTGAAAAAATATACCAGTCTGGTAGTTTAAACCGACGGGTATCCATGCAGACGGTGCTTGGAGCTATAGCAGGTTTAATCTTAATTTTTGCTTCAGCAATGATTAACTGGTGGGCGGTAATACCGACAGGACTCGCCTTTCTAATAACCTATTATTTGCTGAGCCCCGGACGTAAATATGCGGAACAGTTGAATGCTCTGGAGGGTGAACATGCTCCAATTCAACAGCGTATATACGCCGATAGCTCTACTCTGGGCGCATTGCTGTATGAGTTAATGCTGAAAGACAGTGCGATGACTGCTGTAATATCACGGCTAGACAATGGTACAGAAGCGCTGGCCGAAACGTTAAGCAGCACAAGGCAGCGTTCTGAGCATACTCTGGATATGTCGCAACAAGCGGTTGCCGCTATCGAGCAAGTTGCGACTGCAATGGAAGAAATGTCAATGACAGTGGCTGATATAGCCACCAATGCAAGTGAATCGTCCAGCTCTGCAGAAGATGCCCGAAATACGGTGAATCATGCGGCAGAGTTCATTTCAAATACATCGGACAAGATGAGTTATTTAGTAAAACAAGTTTCGGCCAGCGCAAATACTACCGAAGATCTCGTTGAGCGCTCAGAAATGGTTCGTACGGTTAGTCAGCAAATTGATTCAATTGCAGAACAAACAAACTTGCTGGCACTAAATGCTGCGATTGAGGCTGCCCGTGCGGGTGAGTCAGGTCGCGGGTTCTCTGTTGTTGCAGATGAAGTAAGGAATTTATCGAAGCGCACTCAGCAAGCCGTTGACGAAATTGATGAAACCATTACCGGAATGGCTGGGGCGATTGAAAAATGGGATCGACAGATGGCCGAGCAGCGGGAACTGGCGGAAGAGTGCGGTGAACTTGGTCAGCAGTCGAAGAATGAAATGGTTTCAATTCAAGATGCGATCACTGATATCAGTGACCGCATGACTCAAATTGCGACGGCTGCAGAAGAGCACAGTCAGGCCGTCGGTGAAGTTCGTAATGGCATAAACCAGGTTAACGATACCTCAAAAGAGACACACGAAGTCGCTATTGCTAATGCAGAGGACGTTCAGAGTGTCTCCAGGCGAGTTACCGAGTTCCGCTCGCTGGTTGCCGCCTTTGAAGACGACGACGATTAAGCTTCTTCCGCTAAAAAGCCACCAGACTGGTGGCGCCACAATTTGGCGTAGAGTCCATCCTGAGCAAGCAGCTGTTCGTGGCTGCCCTGCTCAATAATCTCCCCCTGATCCATCACTACCAGCTTGTCCATAGCTGCAATAGTGGATAAGCGGTGGGCAATAGCAATAACCGTTTTGCCCTGCATGAGCTTATACAGGTTTTCCTGAATGGCGTTTTCTACTTCCGAATCCAGCGCTGAGGTTGCTTCGTCCAGAATCAGAATGGGTGCATCTTTTAGCATGACTCGGGCAATAGCAATTCGCTGGCGTTGACCACCTGAGAGTTTCACGCCGCGCTCGCCGACATGGGCATCCAGACCCGTACGACCTTTGCTGTCGCTTAAGTCCGCAATAAACTCCTCGCAATGCGCCTGTCGTATTGCCTTCATTAAGTCCTCTTCACTGGCATCGGGGCGCCCGTACAAAATATTGTCGCGTACTGAGCGGTGCAGCAAAGAGGTGTCCTGAGTCACCATGCCAATGTTCGCGCGCAAACTGTCCTGCTGCACTTTATGAATGGGCTTATCATCAATACGAACTTCGCCGTCCTCGACGTCGTAGAAACGTAACAACAAATTCACCAGCGTGGATTTACCTGCACCTGAGCGTCCGACAATACCGACTTTTTCACCCGGTTTAATGTGCAGATTAAAGTCATCCATAACGCCATGACCTTTGCCATAATGGAAGCGAACATGGTCAAAATTAATGTCGCCGGAAGTCACGTTTAAAGCGGGCGCATTGGGTTCATCGATAATGCGCTGTGGCACCGCAATAGAGCCAATACCGTCCTGAACGGTACCAATGCTTTCAAACAGCGTCGACATTTGCCACATGACCATTTGCGACATACCAAACAAGCGCAGAACCAGACCAATAACGACAGCAACAGCGCCTAAAGTCACAGCATTATCCATCCACAGCACAATGGCGGTGGCGGCAGAGCCGAACAACAGTGCGCAGTTTATAAAGTAGAGAAAGCCGTAAAGCTGGGTAACCAGGCGCATTTGCTTATGCACCGTCCCCAAAAAGGTGTCCATACCCTCGTGCGCAAACTCGGCCTCGCGCAGCGAGTGTGAAAACAACTTAACGGTTTGAATGTTGGTATAGGAGTCGACAATGCGTCCGGTCATATTAGAGCGGGCATCGGCCTGTTCAGCTGATATTTTACCCAGTTTAGGCACAAAGAAGCGTAACAACAGGGCGTACAGAATAAGCCAGCAAGCCAGCGGCAGCATCATTCGCCAGTCGGCACTACCAATAATGACAAACATCCCCAGGAAGTAGACAGCGACGTAGTTCACGACCTCAATAAAGGTCATGATGCACTGCCGCAGTGCGAGCGAGGTTTGCATTAATTTGGTGGCAACCCGGCCGGCAAACTCGTCCTGATAGTAACTCATGGACTGTTTCATCAGGTAGCGGTGCCCCAGCCAGCGAATGCGCATGGGGAAGTTACCCAGCAACGTCTGGTGGGTTAGCATAGAATGAAACCAGACCAGTAAGGGAAGACCGATTAAAACCATCGTGCTCATTCCAAGCAATGGCCAGAACTGATCGTTTAATAAGGTTTCTTTGTCCTGTGCTGACAGCCAGTCAACAATTTGCCCTAAAAAGCCAAATAACCAGACTTCGGCAATGGCAATAGCGGCCATAAGCAGCGCGGTTACCGCAATAAAAGGGGTCGCCCCTTTGGTAAAGTGCCAGCAGAATGCAAAAAATCCGGTAGGAGCCTGAGTCGGTTCCTCCGTAGGAAAAGGGTTTAATCGGCGCTCAAACCAGGAAAACATTGCTTCACTCCTTGAGATACATCAAGCTAAAGCATATCAGGTTCACCGCCGTTCATCTTGTAAAAAACGGACACATGAACAATAATGATAACTATTAACAATAAATGAGGTTTTTATGAAACTTTTGTCCATGACGGTCGCAGGCGCAGCACTGCTTTTTAACGTAGCGGCAATGGCCGACGACGATGATCAGCAATACCAACATTTTAAACCAGAGCCCGCCGAGAATCTGGAACAGGCTATTATGAACCTGAACGAGTATAACGCGAAACTGCAGGAAATCGTGAATGGCGATTTAACTGCACAGGACATGGCTAAAGTTCATGAACTGACCTACACACTGGAAGTGGCGCTGGCGCGTTTAAGCAAAGAGCTGGATATTGCAGCGAATTCGCTGGAAGAAGTTCATCTGGGTTCTGAACAAATGAATAAACAGCGCGTTAAAGGCTTTGGTAAAAGCTACTTAGACACGCTGAACCATGTGTTGGGCGAGCATCGCAAACACCACAAGGGCGACCGAAAAAAGCAGCATTAATAACTTAGAGTGTTTCCAAAAACGCCTTAAAGTGTCGTAGCCAAAAGTTTTGTGGTTGCGACATGGCGTTTCTTCCAATTGAAATTTCGCAAATAGCTTGGTCGTTTATTTCAGCTCTTGGCAGTGGTAATAATACGACCCCAGTATTGCTGGCGTAATCTGTTATTTTTTCACTGAGTTCATTGGCTTTTAAAGCAAAATGCAGATGAAACATGGCCACTTGCGGTGTTTCTGGGTTAACTCGTACATCACTCAATGTGTTAAGTGCTTCGCCAAGTGCGCGGGCGTAATTTACGGCTTCCGGCATAATTGGCAGGTTTTCCTTTAGGCCGTGACGAGCCGACAGTACTTGCGGATATTGCGTAATAATATTGCCACCGGCGCGGCGAACCCATATTTTGGCTTGCTCAATAAAGCCCTCTGAGCCAGCAAGTATCGCTCCTGAAATGCTGCCTAAATCTTTATAAAAGCTGACATAAACCGAGTCAAATAACTCACAGACCTCGGGTAGTGAACAGTCATAAGCGCTCGGCACCTGCCATAGGCGCGCGCCGTCCAGATGCATCGCAATATTGTGTTGTCGGGCCCACTCTGACTGCATGACTAAGTCGTCCCAATTGGGCAGTTGTCCGCCAATTTCGCGCATGGGCAATTCCAGTAGTACGCTCGCTAAATCATCCGTTTGCACCGACTTGAGGTCGTTAAGCGTTATGGGTTTATCGGCAAAACCCGTGGTGGTGCCATTGAGCTTCCATAAAGCTTCAAAGCCCATTTGTTCGTGCAGCATTAGATGTGAGGTTGGGTGCAATGCGACGCCGTTGCGTTGGCGCTCATCGGCATGCACGCGCAAAGCCAGGGGCTGTGCCAGAGTACCGGTTGGCAAAAACAACGCTGCGGGTTTGCCTAATAACTCCGCCACTTCGTCTTCAAAGTCATTAATAAGCGAGCCGCTGCCATAAACGTCTCTTTTCTCATTCGGTTGTAGTTGCTCCGCAAGCAGCTTCAGTTCGTCGGCCATTGAGTTCTGCGGTTGCCGCAAAAGCGACGCGCTGGCCTGTTCAACGGCGTGTTGGTAAGCCTTTTTGGTTTTTTCACTAATTGAGACTGACATGCTGCACCTATTTTGAATGGACTTTACCGCCAATAATTTTGTAAGCAGGGGTGCCGCGTATCATGGTTTCGCGCGCGAACTCCTGTCCACATCCCGGGCAATGACATGGTGTGGTCGTGTGGTCTTCAACAATCCGCTCAATAAAGCATTTTACCAAAGCGCCTTTGCCACCTTTGCGATATTTAAATATGGGCGTTTTGCACTGCAGACAAGAAATCTGCACGGTGCGAACCGGCCCTTTCTTGTTTGGTTTCGCCATAAACTTCTTCGGTTATAATTTAAGCATTTCCATTAGTGTAACAAGCACGCTATAGTTTTTCTTCCTGTATCAAAAGAAGAATAAAGGACACTGCTATGCGTTATTCCATTGTCGCCCTGGCTGTTTTGGGCTTATTAACGGCTTGTGGGCAACCGCAAGAGACCAATTCCGGTCAAAATTCTCAAACGGCTGCTGAGCAACCTAAACAGACTGAGCAAAGCTCGCAATCTGAAACCGAACGTCTGAATCAGTGGTTTGAGGAAAAGTACGAAGAACAACTTCAGCAAAGCCCTATTCAAATGACCTTCCTGGGCCGCAAAGATCGCTACGGCGACATTGATGATATGACCGTAGCCGCAGAGAAAAAGCAGTTAGAGTGGCTGGAAGGAACTGTTGAAGAGCTGAAAGCGAACTTTGACTACGACAAGCTAAACCTTGAAGCTCAGACGTCTTACGACGTGTGGGTTTACCAATACGAGCAGGCCAAGCGTAATGCCGAATTCCGCGGCATGGACTACGTATTTGACCAAATGCGTGGCGCGCACACTTTCTTACCGCAGTTTTTAATCAACTTCCACCGGGTTGATGATGCCGAAGACATGGAAGCTTATATTTCCCGTCTGGAAGGCGGTGCAACCGCTATTGAGCAGTTATTGCAGCGTGCTGAGCAGCAAGTAGAGAATGGTGTTCGCGCGCCGCGTTTTGCGTACGAGCAAATCATTAAAGAAGCTAAAGGGCTGACCTCCGGCGCTCCGTTTGACGAAGAAGGTGACTCAAGTTTACTCGAAGATGCTAAGAACAAGCTTAGCTCGCTTCAGGAAAGTGATGCGATCTCCGCAGAACAGGCCGAAAAATACGAAAAAGAAGTGCGAAAAGTGCTGCTGGAACGTTTCCAGCCAAGTTACGAAGCGCTTATTAGCTTCCTGGAAAGCGATATTGAAAACACCGACGAAATCGCAACCGGTGTGCATCGTCTGGAAAACGGTGAAGCTTATTATAATGCCCGTTTAGCTAACTATACGACCACAGACTTAACGGCTGATGAAATTCATGAGATTGGGCTGAGTGAAGTCGAGCGTCTGACCAATGACATGATCGCCATTAAAGAGAAAGTCGAATTTGACGGCGATTTGCAGGACTTCTTTGATTATATCCGTACCGATGAGCGCTTCTTCTACCCGAACAATGACGAAGGCGCGGAGATGTATCTGGAAGATTCGCGCGAATACCTAGCTTACATTAATGAAAAGCTACCAGAATACTTTGGTATTTTGCCGCAAGCCGATTTGGTAGTAAAACGCGTTGAAGCCTTCCGCGAACAAGACGGCGCCGCCCAGCATTATTACCCCGGTTCGCCTGACGGTGAGCGTCCGGGTATTTACTACGCGCATTTATCCGATATGAGCTCTATGCCGAAAAATGAAATGGAAGCCATTGCCTATCACGAAGGTAACCCGGGCCACCATATGCAAATTTCCATTGCGCAGGAGCTGGAGTCCGTACCGGAATTCCGTACCCAGGCCGGCTTTACGGTTTACAGCGAAGGCTGGGGTTTATACTCAGAGCAGTTAGCCAAGGAAATGGGTGCCTATGAAGACCCTTACTCTGACTTTGGTCGTTTAACCACGGAAATCTGGCGTGCGGTACGTCTGGTTGTGGATACTGGTATGCATGCCAAAGGCTGGACTGAAGAGGAAGCGGTTAAGTATTTCCAGGAGCACACCCCAATAGCCGAAGGCGCGGTACGCTCAGAAGTTCGTCGTTACCTGGTCATGCCGGGTCAGGCAACAGCTTATAAAATTGGCATGATCCGCATTCTGGAACTGCGTGAAGAAGCCAAAGAAGCCCTGGGTGACAAGTTCGATATTCGTGGTTTCCATGACACCGTTCTTGGTGGTGGAGCACTACCGCTGCACATTCTGGAGCGCCGTGTTGACCAGTGGGTTGAAAAGCAAAAAAAGGCCTAGCTTTAACTACAACACGCCTAAATCAATGGCTTTTAGCACAGCTCGGGTACGGTCGCGTACCCCGAGCTTTGCCATCAAACTGGACACTTGGTTTTTTACCGTTCCGGTTGATTTAAATAAACTTTCGGCAATTTCTTGATTGCTTAGTCCTGCAGCCATAAGCCGCAAAACCGCAACCTCTTTTTCTGTCAGTGGTTCTGTAAGGTTACTGTCCGGCGTACTTGCTTGAGAGCCTTGTTTTAAACCCTGTAAAATTCTTTCAGTAATTGCGGGTTGCAGCCAGCTTTTTCCGCTGCCCAGTGCTTCAATGGCTTCAACTAATGTCTCCAGTGAAACATCTTTTAACAGATAGCCCTCGGCTCCGGCTTGAATGGCCCGCATTATGGATTCATGATCGTCAAAAGTCGTTAGCATCAGTACTGGGGTTTTAATACCTTTCTGTCGCAGAGTCCTGACGGCTTCAATTCCGTCCATATTGGGCATGCGAATATCCATTAAAACCACGTCGACAGATAGCTCTGCCATCAACTCGAACGCACGCTTTGCCGAGTCGGCCTGAGCAACAACATTGACCGTTTCAGACAGAGCCAGCAGTGAGCTCAACCCCTCTCTAACCAGGGTTTGGTCATCAACCAATAAAACCTTAACGATCATTATTCATCCTCAACCGTTAATGTCAGTCGGAAGCCCTTCATAGAGGGCGTTATGTTAACTTGCCCGCCAATTTGTTCCGCCCTCTCCCGTATTCCCTTAAGGCCATTACCTTCGCAAATTGATTTTACCTTACCATTGTCTGCTATCTCTAGCTTTAATTCCCGGCCCTGACGAAACACACGAATGCTTAACTCATTGCCGTTAGAGTGGCGCAAGAAGTTAGTAGTCGCCTCTTGCGAAACTCGTAAAATCACCTCGGCTATATTTATTCGTTGAATTAACAGATTAGTGGTGCAGCTCACCGTCACCGATTTGTTGTCAGAGGTCTGGCTTAGTGACTCCAGCGCTTGCCGAATGTCTAATGTCGCAGAATCTCGTAAATCAGATACGGCTTCCCGCACATCAGAAAGAAGCAGTTTGGTAATACTCTGGCTTTTATCCAGGAGGTTTTTAGTGTTTTCGTCCGATTGCCGGGAAGCCACCTGAAGGTTAATGGATAAAGCGGTCAGGTGATGACCGAGCAAGTCATGAATATTTCGGGCAATGCGAGTTCGTTCATTTTGCTTGCTCGCTTCCTGCAGCAGTAATTGGGTCGCTCTTAACTCTCGGTTTATGGATTGTTCACGCTCTAAGGCTTTTGTTTCATTCAGACGAGCACCCATTGAAACAATAGAAAATAAATTAAATGAGCAAAAAAGTAGAGCTGAAATCCAGCTATAGTCGTCATTCCAGAAAAACTGATAAATGAACCAGTGGGGCAAAGAGAGTGCCACAGACACGAGAATAGAGCGTTTTATACTCAGGTAATAAGGCAGCTGCGCTACAAACAGGGTCATTAGAATAGCGGTGAAGTTGTACGGCACTAAATAGTAGAGACAAAAAATAGCAAGTACCTGAAGTGCCATTAGTACAACCCGGAACCAAGGTTCAGCAGGGTAAGGTTTTTCTTCTGTGGCCAAATAAAAACTGATAATAAAGACCAAAAACGCAGCGGCAGAAAGCATCCAGACAGCGCTAAAAAAAGGGCTCTGCTCACGTAGCCCTAGCAGATAAAGGCAGAGTGCTGCCAATATTGCCCAGGCTAGCAGAGCTACCCAGCGTTCGTCAGCCAGGGCTTTAGGAGCTATTACCTTAGAGATAGTATCTTTAATGTTCATCGAATTAGTATGCCTGCGTTACCGACTTTCACAATAGGCCGAAAGTCACTTTTCATAAAGTGACTTGTAGCACTGACGGGTGCTTTAAGACTGAATTAATCTGCTCTTTCATACAGGAAGAGGGTTGTCTTATGCTGGCACTACATACGTTTCTACTTTATCTACATATTACTTTTGGCGCGGTAGCCATGGGTCTTTTCTGGGTACCAGTTCTGACTCGTAAAGGCGGTTTTAACCATCGTCGCTTTGGTAAAGCCTATGTCTGGACAATGAACACCGTTGCTCTGTCTGCTGTGGTTATGTCAATTATGGTGCTAATTGCGCCGGCGTTTTTTAAAGCCGACGTAATTTCAGCAAGCCGTCAGCCAGAAGCCGCTATTGAGGGAATTCGGCACTTCTGGACGCTGTTACTGTTCCTTTCAGTGCTGACTTATGTCTCAGTTCAAAATGCTATGGCGGTTTTAAAATCAAAGCGCAATCGTGAAAACTTGCGCAAACCAAGCTATCTGCTCATGCCTGCAACTCTGCTGATAATGGCTGTTGTATTGCTATGGCAAATTTTGCATAGGCCCGATATAGTGATTGTAAGTCCTTGGTTACATGTCATCTTTGGAGTATTAGGTGTCATTAACTCATGGCAAATGTTTCGTTTTGCCTTCGCTAAGTCTGTAACAAAAAATCGTTGGTTAATAGAACATTTAAGTTCAATGTGTGGATCGGGAATTGCAATTTACACAGCCTTTTTTGCTTTTGGAGCGCGTCATGTGCTCGACTATTTTGGCCAATGGCAATTGTTATTCTGGGTAGTGCCGGGAGTTGTGGGTACGGTACTGATTTATGTCTGGTCACAAAAATATGATCAAGGAGAGTTATCATGAAGTGGCTTGTATTCGTACTGATTATAGGGTGTTTCGTTCCCGGAGCTTATGCCGACGAATCAATTAAGGAAACGATTCAGCAGCAGTTAAGTGCTGAGCGGCTGGATGACGCCGAAGATACCGTGGAAGACTGGGTCAAGAATGAACCTGAAAATGCTGAAGCCTGGCATATACGGGGTATTGTTATGGCCCAGCAGGCGCAGGACTCTTTTTTCAGTGCGCTCAGTTATGCCGGAAAGTCTGTAGACTCTTTCGAAAAAGCCGTAGAGCTTGAGCCTGGTTCGCTGGAATATCGCACTGCGTTATTGCAGTTTTATATGATGGCACCTTCAATAGCCGGCGGTGACGACGAAAAAGCACTGGCACAAATTGAGGCCATTAAGGAAATAGATGCGGTGGAAGGAGCGTTTGCCCGAGTTAAATATCTGCAACATCATGAAAAAGAAGAGCAGGCACGGAAGCTAGTGAATGAAATTTTAGCTGAGCATCCGAATAACGCCGACGTTCTGGTTTATCTTGGTTTTCAGGAACAAAAAGACGGGAACTATGAAAAAGCGTTCTCTTTTTTTGAACAAGCTGCTGAGGGTGAATCAAGAAAAGGCGAAGCTTCTGTAATGGCTTTATACCAATTCGGTAAAACCTCTGTTTTGGCGGAAGAACACCTGGATAAAGGTATTGTGGCACTACAACAATATTTGGACGCTGAGTTACCGGACAGCGCGCCAAAAGCTCATTGGGCAAACTTTCGGTTAGCTCAACTGCTTGCCCTGAAAGGGAATGACGAAGAATCTCAGCAGCTTATCGCCAGCCTGAAAAAGGTTGACGATAAAGACCTTCAAAAGCAGCTGTCGAGCTGGAACTAAGTGTCTAAGTAACCCCGGTTTCGACCATCAGACTTAGCGCGATACAGCGCTGAGTCTGCTTTAGAGATCATGCGGGCAATTAAGTCTTCAGTGTCTTCATCAGCCCTGGGTTTATGAATATAGCCCCCAATACTTACGGTCAGGTATGGTTCAACTTCTGAGGGCTCATGTTTTATCTTCAAATTCCGCACGGCTTCTAGCAATTGATTCATGCTTTCTTTCGTTTGTTCTTCATTGGTAGCGGAAATAACCGCAACGAATTCCTCACCGCCATAACGCGCGATAAAGTCAGTATTACGCTGTAACTGATCAAACATTGCGTCAGCAACAGACTTAAGAGCCTGGTCGCCCTGCAAATGCCCATAGTGGTCGTTATATGGTTTGAACTGGTCAATATCAATAATAAGCAAAGCCAGTGGTGTTTTATGACGCGAGGCTCGCTGTATCTCGTTAGTAATACGCTCATCGAAAGCACGGCGGTTAGCTATACCGGTTAAACCGTCCTGCGCTACTTGTGCCTGTAGCATGCGGTTGGCTTTTTCTAATGCTCGCTGTGTATGAATAAGCTCAGAATAGGTTCGCTGGCGCTCCAGCGTATTCGCTACCATATCGGCAACCAGGCGCAGACGACGAATTTCTTCCGGTGTCCATTGCCGTTCTTGTCGCACCATGTCGCAACCGACAAAACCTAGCAGGTGTTGGTTTGCAACCAGAGCCACACAAATGACTGACTTGATTTGTTCCCGTTCAAATTCCGCTTTCTCGGCTGCTGCTTCCGGAGGTAAAAAATCAATATTATCCACAATACATTTATGGTGGGTCTTTATCTGCTCAAAAAACCAGGGAAAGTCTTTTGTTTCAATTGCTTGTAAATCGATTATGTGAGCTTGTTGGTCTGCACGAACCCATTCGTGAGTGTTGGTCATGTGCTCGGTACTGTCATTAAATTCAAAAACATAACAGCGATCAGCGTCGGCGTAATCGCCGATGGCAGCAATAACCTCTTCTATGCATTCGTAAGTTTCAGCCGGCTCACTGTTAATAAGGCGGGTCGATAGTTCAGAGATAAGCTGATCAAAAGATATTTGCTCAGTTTTTAGATCCATAGCTCACCCCTGTGCTGTTTTAACCTTTAGGTAACCATTAACGAGTTTAGTCTGGTTTGTTATTTTTATGTTAACTCAATAAAGGTTTAAGCAAAATAAAATTGTAATATATCCTCTACGACAGGAAGCACAGAAAAGACCAGTAGTAAGGCCATGGAAATATTAAAAATTCTTTGTGCGGTGTGGTTGGTCAGCAATTGACGCAATCCGGCGCCTGCAATGAGCCAAATTCCTACACAAGGGAAGGCAACAGCCAAAAAGGCGGCTGTTATCTCTATTACCTCGGACCAAAGCGTTCCAGCTACGGTAGTAAATGCCGCAACTGCACCAGTTGCCATAACCCAGGCTTTACCGTTAACCCATTGAAACAACACAGCCTGCCAGAAAGTCAGGGGTTTGCGGTCGCCTTTTTCAATGGTTCTCGGTGTTTGTGAGCCAATAACCCAGGCCAGCCAGAGCAAATAAAGTGTGCCGGCAACCTTTATCAGTTGATGGAGCAGTGGAAACTGTTCCAATACGGAACCGAAGCCCATACCAACCACTAACACCATAGCCGGAAAGCCAAAGCAAATGCCTAAAAAGTGCGGCAGGCTGGCTTTAACTCCGTAGTTTACCCCCGACGACATGATCATAATGTTATTAGGACCCGGCGTTATGGTGGTTGAAAAGGCAAAGAAAAATACGGCGATAAAGATTTCCATTATCCGATCCTTTTACTTCTTCTCTAGGGTGGGCGGTAGACCAAAATGTGCTATTAAATTCTGTAGTTGTGCGTCATTGCCGCCATCTTCACGTTTATTAAATTGCCACAACGAGCTGTCACCACTGCTTTTCCAATTGATTAGTTTGGGATTGTTGCCCACCCGGCGAATGACACAATGGTTCAGGCTGGCCAACCAGAACCACCACAAGTCATCGGCGTAAGGTGCCAGTGATGATGCCAGGTCCTGGTTGGTAACGCGTTGATCAAAGCAACCCGGCGGGAAAAGCACTCCGGCGCCACTGGTAAAAAATAAATTCGAATCGGGACCGCGTACCTCAGTTTTTGGATACCACTGGCGGTAAGGCCTTATTTTTCCACTCTTAGTGCGACGAAGGTAGTGCGCTCGCCAACACACTATTTCCTGATGATTGCCTTGGTACGCATTAACTAAAGTTGCCAGCCAGTCCGGACGGTAATAAATATCATCGTCAGCCGTCACATGAAAAGCATCAGGGTGGCTCTCAAGTGCCGGAATCAGCTTTTTGTAAGAACGCGTATCGATTCCGACTGGTGCTATCGTTAATCCATCCTTCTGCAGTTCAGTGACGCTTTCAGGGAGCTTGGCGATATCGTTTTCATACAACCATAAAATGACAGAGTCGGCTTTTATCGACTGCAGTAGCAGCGATTTTAATGTCAGGTGTAGCTGAGCAAACCGATCAGGGAACGAGGTTAGGTTCACTATCAGTTGAGACGGCAATGAATGTGCCTGGTTTGTTAACGTGTCACGCTGTTGCCATTGTAATTCTGTTATTGCCTGTGCGTTTCGCTTCAGGCCTGAGCCGGCCAGTGACTTATACTTTCGTAACCAGCGATAACGTAATTGTGCAATAAAATCTCTAGTCAGATTCATAGTTTTAATAACTAACCTCAACGTCTGTTATAGTGCGGTTACAAAGTGAACTAATGTTCTGTAGCCTGTGTCGAAAATATCACATTCTTTTTAAAAAACGAAAATGGGGCAATAACTTAATGGCGACACAGCATTGGCTACAGCAGAGTAAAGAATTCGTTTTACGATTTGCAGTTTCCAGCCAGTTGGTTTTACGATGTACCCCAATCTACAGAAATTGATGATATAACCAGCCTTCCAGAGCATATTGAAATTGTCAGTCATTGCTGGAATTACTCGCATTTATTCGTGTACCAGTTGAAGTCGTTGGTTGACCACGCACCGAAAGATTTTAAAGTGACCCTGACCGGTTTTTACTGTCCGGAAGACAAAGACACGGTTGCTTTAATAGAAGAATATGCTGGTAAGAAAGAGGATAATATTGAGTGGAACTTCGTTGCGCTTGAGAAGAACGATTTAATGCGACGGGCTATTGGTCGTAATAAAGCCGCGAAAGAAACCAAAGCTGACTGGATTTGGTTTACTGACTGCGACTTACTGTTTGGTGAAAATACTTTTCCAAGCTTAAAACAAGCGTTACGCAAAGAGTCCTGCATTTTGGCGTTTCCTGAGCAGGTTGCCCGGACGTCTTTACTGAGCAAAGAACATGATGTGCTGTGTAACGGCAAAGAGGCCTCAGTTAAGGAATGCCTGCAACAGGTAAGTTTTAGTACCCACACCTTTTCAAAAGCGTCCGGACCGGTGCAAATAGTCGATGGTGACACAGCGCGCCGCTATGGCTACTGCGAGCAGATAGACTGCTACCAGCAGCCGAAAGACCGGTGGGTAAAAACATACGAGGACCGCACGTTTCGCTGGTTACTGGGTACGCACGGGAAGCCGCTGGATATTGAAGATGTATCCATTATCCGCCATGTAGAAAAAGGTCGTTACAAAAAAGACTCCGCCTTTTCCGAAATGCGCAAGGCCAACCGTCAGGCCAAGGACAAGTTACTGACCAAATAAGCGCGTCGATAAGTTGCTCTATAACTAGTAAGATAATTCCCTATTGATTAGGATGGATGTCTTACAGTAACCCTACACGGAGAGCAGCGAGTGAGTGAATTGACCCCCGGCTTTATTGTCGCGCATGGACATCGGCTGGAAGACCTAACCGATGTGGCGGTTACATTCACCCAAAACTACCCGCTGGCGCCGCTGGAGCAGGAAACCGTACTGGTGCAAAGTAACGGCATTGCTCAGTGGCTGAAAATTAATTTAGCCCAGGCCAGTGGCATTGCCGCCATGATAGATGTCACGCTGCCGGCACGGTTTCAGTGGAAAGCATACAGAGCCGTGCTCGGTGATGACATACCCAAAACCTCTCCCTTTGATAAAGACCGCTTAACCTGGCGGTTAATGCGCTTATTACCCGAGCTTATTGAGCACAACCCGCACTTTGCACCGCTTAAGCACTATACCTCCGACGATAACGACGGCCGCAAGCTGTATCAGCTAAGCGGGCGATTGGCCGATTTGTTTGATCAGTACGCGGTATATCGTGCCGACTGGCTGGATAACTGGGTGCGTGGTCAGGACGTGCTGGAGCAGGAACAACCAGTTGAAGTCGAACAGTTGTGGCAGCCGGAATTGTGGCGCGCAGTCAGCAACGACATTGGCATAGACGACTACTGGAATAACCGGGCGGAGCTGCATCAGCGCTTTATTGATACAGCAAAGACGTTAACTGAGCGTCCGGCAGGCTTGCCGCCACGCGTAGTGGTTTTTGGCATTTCCTCGCTGCCGCAGCAAATGCTGCAAGTACTGGATGCCATTAAGGGTTACACCCAAATTCTGCTGTGTGTGCATAACCCGTCGCAATATCACTGGGCCGATATTGTCGATGGCAAAGAAGCCTTGCGGCAGGCGGTTAAAGCCTCTTCGCGCTTAAAGCACAAACCGGAATTGCCCGACGACCCGAATGACGACGAACTGCATCAGCTGGCGCATCCGTTGCTGGCGTCCTGGGGTAAGCAGGGTCGGGACTACATTCGCCTGCTCGACTTATACGACGAAACCCTGGCCAAACAAGAAGCTTTTAACACCATTAAGCTGGAGCTGTTTGAGCCCCATAACACCGACCATTTACTCGCCCAGTTGCAGGACGATATTTTGAATCTGCGTCCGGTACAGGAAACCCGCGAGCTTTGGCCTGCGCCGAATACTGCCGATAAGTCACTACAGTTTCACGTCTGTCATAGTCCGCAGAGGGAACTGGAAGTGCTGCATGATCAGCTATTGGACGCCTTTGCAAAAGACCCGGAACTAAAACCGCGCGATATTATGGTGATGCTGCCGGATGTAAACACCTACGCGCCTTACATTGATGCGGTATTTGGCCGGTATCACAATCGTTTTGGTGAACGTGACTCGCGTGCTATTCCTTATACCATTGCCGACCAGGGTGAGCGTCATCAGCGACCGTTAATGATAGCGCTGGAGCTGTTGTTACAAGTTGACCAGCTGCGTTTTACCCAGACCGATTTATTCAATTTGCTGTCGGTTCCGGCGGTGCAACAACGTTTTGACATAAGTGACGATGACCTGCCGCAGTTAAAGCGCTGGGTAAAAGAGGCTGGCGCACGCTGGGGACTTAATGCCGAGCAGCGCGGGCAGTTTTATATGCCGGCAGCGGAAGAAACCAACAGCTGGTGGTTCGGCTTAAAACGCATGATAGCCGGTTACGCCATGGGCGATTTGGCCGAAGTTGGTGCTGAAAACGATTCGCCCTGGGCTAACGTAGAACCTTATACCGAAGTGGCCGGGCTAAGTGCTGCGCTGGTGGGGTGTTTGGCGGACGTGGTGCGCACCCTGGAACAATGGTGGCAGCAGGCGCAGGGTGAACACAGCTTGCCGGAGTGGGTCACTCAGGGCGAGTGGTTGCTGGAACAGTTTTTCGAGGCCGAAGAAGACAGTGATCGCTTACTGTTAGCCAAGCTGGGTGACGAGTTGTATCAGCTGCGGGATATTTGCGTAGAGGCGGATAACGAGTCACAACTGCGCCTGCCCATATTTAAAGACGCTTGGCTGGAGCGCGTGGATCAGCAGAACCTGAACCAACGTTTTTTGGCGGGCGCGGTAAACTTTGCCACGCTAATGCCCATGCGGGCCATTCCGTTTAAATACGTGTGTGTGCTGGGCATGAACGAAAGTGATTACCCGCGTTCAACGCCGCGTGTCGACTTTGATTTAATGACCGACCGTTACCGCCCGGGCGACCGTTCCCGTCGTGACGATGACCGCTATTTGTTCCTGGAAGCCATGTTGTCAGCCCGCGACTGTTTTTATTTAAGCTGGGTGGGTTACAGCGCTAAAGACAACAGCGAGCGCACGCCGTCCGTGCTGGTGGCGCAACTGCGGGAGCACTTGCAGCAGGGCTGGGATGTGGACATAAACAGCCTGACCGTTGAGCACAAATTACAGCCGTTTAACCCGTATTATTTCAGCCAGGAAGACCCGGACTATTTTACCTATGCCAGTGAATGGGCGCAGGCGCATCGGGGCGCGGTAGCTTCTAAGAGCCGCGCGGCTTTGGAAACTGTCACCGGCGACGAGTTGGAACGCATTCTGAGCATTAACGACATTAAACGCTTTATTGAAGAGCCCGCGCGGCTGTACTTTAACTGGCGGCTGGACACCTACTTCAGCCGCAACAGTGAAGATCTGGACGACAGCGAAGCCTTTGTCATGGACAGCCTGCAAAGCTGGGCGTTAACCACGCGCTTGGTGGATGCGGGCAAACGAGCGCTGTTGAGAGCGGCTGGTATTGAAGCCTCGCTATTAAAAGAGCTGAACCGGATTAAACGCGAAGGGGCTTTAGGTATTGGTGCAATAGCCGAGCAAAATGGGCTTCAGTTGCTGGAGCAGTCGCAGGAGATACTGGAAACCTATCAGCAGAGCATTGCCGGTTACTCGGGTGTGAATGAGTTTCCGGAAGCGGTGTTTTTTGAGCACAGCGGGCTGACTATTGATGACACCCTAACCGGGCTGCACAGCAATGAGAACGGCGAGCGGCTATGGGTTGTTACCTCTGCCAGCAACATTGCCGCTAAAAACGGTAAAGGCATAAATAGCGGTGGCTGGAAGCATGCCAGCGCGTATTACCTTGGTCTGTTGTTGTTAAATTTACAAAAGCCGACGCGGCTTTTAATTGTGTCCAAAGGTGGCTGCCAGCTGCAGGTGGCGGCGGTACCGGCTGAGCTTGCGGTGCAACAGCTGGAGCAAATACTAGATTTGGTGGCCCTGTCGGTACAACAGCCGCAGGCCATGCATCTGGATGTGGCCATGACTTGGCTAAACGCAATGGACAAGAACGAGCATGATGAAACGTTGGCGCATGAAGCAGCGCGGCAGAAGTACGAAGAAGAAGGCTTTCAAGACCCGGCGCTGGTCACCCAAAGCGATTACTGTGGGCGAGTTGCTGAAAGCTACCAGGCCATTCAGGCATCACCGCACTTCCGTCGTTTTATGGACGAACTCTATGACCCCATGCGCTTAACCCTGGTGCCGGAGGATAAATCATGAGTCAGTTGTCTTCTCATAAGTTAGAGAACCCGCTCGACTTTCCGCTGAACAGCAGTCGCCTAATTGAAGCCAGTGCAGGCACCGGTAAAACCTACACCATTGCTGCGCTTTATGTGCGTTTAGTTATCGGTCACGGTTCGCATAATGGTACGGAGGAAACCGCGTTTGAACGCGAACTGGTGCCGAAAAACATTCTGGTCATGACCTTTACCAAAGCTGCCACGGAAGAGTTGAGTGATCGTATCCGTGCGCGCTTAGCCGAAGCCGCAGCTTACTTCCGTGACTCGGAAGCCGTAGAAGGTGACCCCTTCTTAGCCAGCCTGCGGGAAGACTGTGGAGCGCAGGGCCAAAACCTGATGCACTTAGCGCGGCTGTTGGACTTAGCCTCGCAGTCTATGGACGAAGCGGCGGTGAAAACCATTCATGGCTGGTGTCAGTCCATGCTGAAAGAGCACGCCTTTGCCAGCGGCAGTTTGTTCAGTCAGGACGTTGAAACCGACAACGAAGAGCTGCGCCTGCAGGCCGCCGAAGACTACTTCCGCCGCTTTATTTACCCCGCGGATGCTGAACTCAGTGCCCGACTGCTGGAAGACTTTAAATCACCCGAAGCCTTGTTAGGGCTCACTTACAGTTTGAGCAAAAGCGGACAGGCACCAGTCAATGGTGACTTGCACAGCCTGCTGAAAGACGCCGAAAGTGCGCATCAGCAGCGAATGGCAGCTATAAAGCAAGAACTTGCGCCTATTTTGCAGGAGCTGGTTGATCAAGCGTCGCAAGCTAAGGGCGCGGCAACCAAACTTAAGCAGTTTCAGAAATTTGCGGACTGGTGTGCCGACCCTGACTTAGTTGAGCCGGAGGCTACCGCGGCTAACTGGAAAAATATAAGCACCGACGAGTTACAGACGTTCGCCGAGGCCAAACTTGGCGGTATGCCCGAAAGCTGGGGGGGATTAGGTGAGCTGCAGGAGCGCATTAAGCGCAGCAAAGTACAGCAGCAGGAAGAGCTGGCGAAAGTAAAACAACACGCGGCGTTTTGGGTGAGCAGCCGCTTTGCCGAGTTGCAAAACCAGCGCGCCGAAATGGGGCACGACGATATGCTGACGCGTTTACGGGACGCATTGAAAGGCCCCAGTGGTGAAGCCTTGGCTGCCGCTATTCGTAAGCAGTATCCGGTGGCTATGGTGGACGAGTTTCAGGACACCGACCCGGTGCAGTACGAGATTTTTAACCGCATTTATAACCTGGTAGAGCCGCACCCGGGTACCGGTATTTTCCTTATTGGTGACCCGAAACAGGCCATTTACAGCTTCCGTAACGCCGATATTTACACCTATTTAAAAGCCCGGCGCGATACCGAAGGTAGGCATTATAATCTGGCACGTAACTTCCGTTCGTCGCAGGCTATGGTGGACGGCGTTAATGCGCTGTTTGAGTGTGCTGAAGAGCTGCCGTGCGGCGCGTTCCTGTTTAAAACCGAAGTAGAAAATCAGCTGCCCTTTAATCCGGTGGGTGCAAATGGGCTGAAGCGCACTTTCAAACATTGCCTGTTATCCAGCAATTTGAAAACCGCACCGGCGCTTCTGTGGTCAGTGTCCGGTGAAGAAAAACGCAATAAAGACACCTTCTTCCGCGCTGCGGCGAACCACCACGCTAACTTGATTGCCTCCTTGCTTAATGACCCGCAGGCGGGGTACTACATTGAAGACGACAAGCTCGAACAGCGCGTCAAAACCAGTGACATTGCAGTGCTGGTAAACAACTTTAATGAAGCCAATGCCATTAAAAAGGCGCTGAGCGACCGCGGACTGAAAAGCGTTTATTTGTCGGACAGAGAATCGGTATTTGCACAGCGCGTAGCGAAAGATTTGCTGGCGCTGGTGAGTGCCTGCGCCGAACCACGCGACCCGTCGTTGATACGCAGCGCCCTGGCCACACAGGTGCTTGGCCTGCCGCTGAGTGAGCTGGAACATATTCACAGCCACGAGCGCGAGTGGGAACAGCGGGTAGAGCAGTTTTTAAGTTACCACGACCAGTGGCAGCGACAGGGCGTATTGGCCATGTTGCACAACCTGTTACACGACCATCAGGTGCCGGCTAAGCTGCTGGAAGACCGCATTCACGGCGAACGCCAACTGTCCGACGTGCTGCATATTGCCGAGTTGCTGCAACAGCAGAGTCTGGTGCTGGACGGTATTCCGGCGCTGGTGAATCATTTTGCCGAGCAAGTAAACGAACGTCATGGCTTTGGAAGCAACAGCCGCACCCAGAGTGACGAGCAGCAGCTGCGCTTGGAAAGCGACGACGAACTGATAAAAATCATCACCATTCATAAGTCAAAAGGCCTGCAGTACCCGCTGGTGTTTATGCCCTTTGTGGCGTACACCCAGGCGGAAGCCCACCGTATAAAGCCACCGGCGGTGTATCACGATGAAAACGGTGAGCTACAGGTATTGTGGTCAAAAGACGACGACAACAAACAGCGTTTGAGTAATGAGATCCTCGCCGAAGACTTACGTAAAATGTATGTGGCCGTTACCCGCGCGCAATACGCCACCTTTATTGCGCTAGAAGCGGTGAAAGAGCATCGCAATAATCCGCTGTTTTATTTGCTGAACGGCGGCGAGTCACTAACCGATGAGCTGTACAACGAAGTCAGCGAGCGCTGGCAGCAGGCACCGCACACACAACTAACGCGACTGGAAGACGACGAGCCTTTAGTTCGTGCGTTGGAGCAGGAACAAACAACGCCTAAACTCACACCGCGCAGCATGCCCGCAGACCGCAAACTGGAGCGTTGGTGGGTGGCCAGTTACAGCGCGCTGAAGTACGAAGGTGCCGTGACAAAAAGCGTGCAGGCACCGCAGTCGCCCGATGAAATGAACCTGTTGGACGAGCGCGACGACCCGGATGAGACAGAAGTTGCCAGTGCCGCCGAGCCAAGTCCGGACAGCATTCATCATTTACCCAAAGGCGCGGGGCCGGGCACGTTCTTACATAACTTGCTGGAAGAGTCGGCCAATATCGGCTTTGCGCAAATAGCAGGTGACGCTGCCGAGCGTACCGGGCTGGTAGAGGGCTTTTGTGTCAGCCCGTATTGGCAGGAACATCAAAACAGCCTGGAGCACTGGCTGGACGCCTATTTGCACAACGAATTCCCCATTAATGACAGTGGTGAAAGCGTGAGCTTAAGCGCACTGGAGCAATACAAAGCCGAGCCGGAATTCTGGTTCGGTGCCAGCGAAGTTAACGCACAAAGGCTGGATGCTCTGGTTCGTGAACACATTTTGCCGGGGCACGAACGGCCAGCGCTGGAACCTAATGTGCTGAACGGCATGCTGAAAGGCTTTATCGATTTGGTGTTTGAGCACAAGGGTAAATATTACGTGGCGGATTATAAGTCCAACTGGCTGGGCGAAGACGACCACGCCTACACCGAACAAGCCATGCGCGAGAAAATTCTGCACAGCCGTTATGACCTGCAATACGTCATTTACACCCTGGCGCTGCATCGCCTGTTAAAAGCGCGGCTAGGCAATGATTATGACTATGACACTCATGTAGGCGGTGCCGTGTACCTGTTCTTGCGTGGGCACCGGGCGGAAAGCGGCGGGGCATTTTGTGACCGGCCGCCACGGGCGTTAATAGAACAGCTGGACGCACTTTTTGCGGGTAAGGACCTTTCAGGTAAGGAGCCGGTATGACAGAAGTAACCTCGAACACCTTATTTGATGCTCTGCGTGAGTGGCGCGATGCCGGCTGGATACGTTCAATAGACCTAGCCTTTGTCGAGTTTTTGCAGCAAGCCGGAGAAGCGCGCAGTGAGGTATTACTGGCTGCCTTATGTGCCTCGCACGAAGCCGGTCGCGGGCATACCAGTATTGACATAAAGGCGCTGCAGAATGAGCCCGAAAGCGTACTGAATTTACCGCCCGAAAACCGCTATTCACCAAACTGCGATACTCCCAGCGAGTTGTTCCGTCAGTTTGGTACCGATGTTGAAGCGGTATTAATTCAAAGTCACTGCGTAGACGTCGACGGAAAAGGCAATCAGCCGCTGGTGTTAAGTGGCGGCAAACTGTATTTGCGTCGCTACTGGCAGTACGAAGCCTTTATAGAGAATGATTTACAGGCGCGCATGAGCGACCGGCCAGTTACCAACGACGACTTGCTGAAAAGCACGCTGGCTAAGTTGTTTGCCCAAGCCGGTGGTGAAAAGACGAATGACATTAACTGGCAACGTGTGGCCTGCGCCAATACCGTGCGTAACCGCTTTAGCGTAATAACCGGCGGGCCCGGCACCGGCAAAACCTACACCGTAGTGCGCTTGCTAACTGCGTTGCAGCATCAGACTTTATTCCTCGGCCTACCGCCGCTGCGCGTATCGCTGGCAGCGCCTACCGGTAAGGCCGCCGCTCGACTCACCGAGTCAATAGAAAGCGAGCTGAATAGGCTGCGGGGTGATGCAAAGCTCGCCACCCTGAAAGATGCCTTAGACTCCATAAAGCCTGAAGGTAAAACCCTGCATCGCTTGCTGGGTGTAAAACCGAATTCGCGGGCGTTTAAACACCGCGCCGATAACCCACTGCGCACCGACGTTGTGATAGTCGACGAAGCCTCAATGATAGACATTGAAATGATGGCCGCGCTGCTAAAAGCCACACCCAAAAATGCGCGCTTGGTGCTTATTGGCGATAAAGATCAGCTCGCCTCAGTAGAAGCCGGCGCTGTGTTGGGCAACTTGTGTGAAGGTGCTGATGAAGGCCATTACAACACCGACACCGCTCAGTGGTTACAACAAGTAGCCGATACTCCCACGTTCCCAGGCGACTTAATTGACGAAAGAGGCAAGCAACGCCTGCAACACGTGGTGAAATTCCGCAAAAGCTATCGCTTCAAAGGCCCTATTGCCGACTTAGCTAACGCTATTAACCAGCAAGACAACGCCGCAACAAAACAGGAACTCGAAAAAGCCAAACACGCCGATGAAGACTATCCTGTTAGCCTGCACGAAGTCAGCAGCCTAGACGACCCAGCCTTCGAAGCTCTTATCAGGGGTAGCCTGACGTTACACGTCAGGCACAATACCGACACAACAGCCGATGCCAACAACATCAACGATATCGCCGTGGAAGCTCTACAAAACCTAAGCAACTTCCAAATCCTGACCGCCCTGCGCGAAGGCCCCTGGGGCGTAAAAGCCGTTAACCAAAAAGTCGGCGATATACTCGGCGTAAACGCCAACACCTGGTACGAAGGCCGCCCCGTTATGGTCACCAAAAACGACTACGGACTGAAGCTGAACAACGGCGACATTGGCCTAACCTTTAAAGACCCGGAACACGGGCACCTGCGCGTCGCCTTTCCCGACCAGACTAACAAGTCTGAAAATAAAGGCGTGCGCTGGGTACTGCCCAGCCGCCTTACCCACATCGAAACCGTGTACGCCATGACGGTGCATAAATCTCAGGGCTCCGAATTCAAACACACCGTGATGGTTTTGCCCGACCACGACAGCCCTGTGCTAAGCAAAGAGCTGCTTTATACCGGAATCACGCGGGCTAAGGAGCGGTTGAGTTTGGTGGGGGGCGACTTGTTATATTAAGTCTATTAGATTATGACTATAATTAAACGATTTCTATATATTTTAAATATTAACTAAAAGAGTTCAGATAATGAATTTAGATTACTTTATAAAAAGTCTATCCAGTTTGATAGGGTTGAAACTACCTTCAATTAATCCAAATACTCCAGATCTTGTGCTAAAAGAGATAAATTTAGAGGAAGGAAAATACTTCATTTCTCAAGCAGGTGGAGGAACAATACAAAGTAGAAATATAAAGGAACTAAAAGATATTTATTCGACATTAGAACGAGATGGATTCTGTAATGTTGACCAGGCATTATATGGTTCAGGATCAAGCAGAAATCAGCCTGAAACATTAGTGGCAAACTTACCATTTATTCAGCACTTTAAATATAAAGGAAAAAAACACCTTCTGCTAAGAACATGTGAAAATAACTGTTCTATTGGACTTTCAGAGGTTAAGAACGAAGATATAAAAACCTTGAGAAGGCAAATAGAAGGGTTTAATGAAGTATCGCTTACAAGATTATCACTAAAAATGAGTGATAATCTTATCGACTTAGATGAAAATTTAAAAGCTTTAAGGAATAAATATCCGGGCGAGTTTGCAAATCAAGTGATTAATGAATGCATGGAAAATTTATATGAATGTAAAAGAGAAGTTGAGTCTGGAATAGTAAATCTAGACTATCAGTTTGACAAAACTAGGTCTTCATCTGAAGATTTAAAACCTAACCATTTAGCAATGGATGATTTGATTGAGAGCAGTGAGACTTCAGGGGTTGAAGGTGCTCCGCGTGAAAACTCAAACAATCTCAGGACTGTTAGTGCAAGAATAAGACCCCTAACCCCAGTGATATCATTAATTTACGATAGGGTTGAGTTCAAGGAAATTGATTTGCAACCAGACTTCCAAAGGAAGGATCGAATCTGGCCAGTTTCTAAAAAGTCTAAATTAATTGAGTCAATCTTAATGGGACTTCCTTTGCCTGTATTTTATTTTGGAGAGAAGCCAAATGGTGACTGGGTCGTTGTAGATGGTTTGCAAAGAATTACTACGTTCTATGATTTTATAAAGGGCGAATTTTTCTTGAAAGACCTTTCTATACTGCCAGATTTAGAAGGGTGTAGCTTTAAGAACTTATCTAGATCTCAGCAGAGGAAAATCAGAGAGTATTCGATTACAGCTCATATTATAGATATGAACAACGATTATGATGATTTAGTCGTTGAGATATTCCATAGAATCAATACTTATGGTGTAAAACTTAGCGATCAGGAAATACGGTCAGCCCTTAACCAAGGCTCTAGTGTAAGAATGTTGAGGTATATAGCAGCTACTAAACAGTTTAAATCAGCAACTAACTATAAAGTTAATCCTGACCGACAAAAAGACATGGAGCTTTGTCTTTCGAGTATCTCCTTTATTTGCTTAGGTGTTAATAAGTTTAAAAATAGTTACGATCAATTTTTATCTTTAACAATGGAAGAATTAAACAAGTTTAATTTTGAGGTTGATGACGCTAAGTTAATGGATTCAGGAGATGCTAAAATTACTAGAGAAACTGATGGGTTTATTTTTAGTCTAATTGAACAGTTTCTCAATAGTCTGAATTTTTCTAAAGAAATTTTTGGCGATTTTAACTTTAAAAAAGAACCAGCAAAAGATAAAAAAATTCCAATCAATAGAGCTCTGTTTGAAGTCATAACTGTTAGTTTCTTTTTCGCAACAAATGAACAAAAAGCATTAATTAGAAAAAATTCTCAAGAGTTTATCGAAGCCCTATATGAAGCGATTTACTATGATTTAGAAAGTTACGCAAAGTGGACATCAGAATCATATAGAGGGAGAGATAGAGGATTTTTATACTCAATAACTACATCAACTGGAAAGAATGTTACTGTAAATTATAGGTTTCAGTCTTTTCTTAATATTTTGGTTAAGCATACAGGCGCAGATATTAATTTAAGGCCTCTACTGGTAAATTAGGAGTAATGAAATGATTAAGGAAGTGGAATTGAAGAATTTCAAATCCTATAAAAAAGAAAAGTTTTCTATGAAAAACTTAACTTTGTTTTGTGGAAGTAATTCTGTTGGAAAAAGTACGGTAATACAATCAATTGCTGGTTTCTTACAAACTGGTAATCGTTCTCCTTTTCGTCTAAACGGCGAACTAATTAGACTAGGAAGAAAAGAAGATATCCACAGTTTTTTTAATGTCGATTCGGATGAGTTGAGTATTGAGATAGTTGGCGATGATTTTCAAGTTAAATGGGGTTATTTTGATGCTGAAGGTAGAGAGAATACTCCTCCTCAAGAATTGCCATTAATCAGTAACCAGGGAAACGAAAAAACACCTGAAAACCTAATTTTTCAGTACTTGCACGCTGAACGCTTAGGGCCTCGAGATAACCTTGTTTTAAGCGAAAGTCAAAAAGGAGAAAATTGGCTTGGAATTCAAGGAGAATACACATTTGAAGTTCTCTCTAAAATTAGAACTGAAAGACGCTCTTCTTTGAGGTTATCTCCAGACGAGCACAGGATGCATGCTAATTCTAAAGGTAACTCTCAAGTTTTTCATAATATAGTATTGTGGATGTCAGAAATCTCACCTGGGTATGGCATTAACCCGGAGACAATAATCGAAGCCAATGTAAGCTATAATTCAATAGATATTGCCAGCGAAACCTCTATAGGCGTTTCAGGACATAAATCTAGACCAATAAATATTGGATTTGGGTTTTCATATGCATTGTCTGTGGTGACTGCGTTATTGCTAGCTAAGCCTGGAGAATTAGTTATATTAGAGAACCCGGAGGCGCACCTCCATCCTAAGGGGCAAAGCTACCTTGGTCGCTTAATAGCTTTAACGTCTATTTCAGGAGTCCAGGTGATTGTGGAGACGCATAGCGATCATTTGCTGAATGGGATTAGAGTAATATTTAGAATTAACGATAGCTTTGATAATAGTGAATTTGCTCTATATTATATATCTCAAGAGAAATCGATTAGTAAAGCTCAGTATATATCACTTCAGGATAATTCAGCATTGTCTTCATGGCCAGAAGGGTTCTTTGATCAACAGGCTTTAGATATGTATAAAATAGCTACAGGAAAGGATCTCCGCGATGAAAAATAGGATATGGATTGCAAAGAATAGCTTAGTTCTTAGTGGCGGATTTTCGAAAGTTCAGAAATTACTTGATGAAGCGTCAAGAATAAAAAATCAAACAAAATCAGAACTGAATAGCTATTCCCAATCAAATGACATAGGGCAACTTATAGAAAAACTATATGAGCCGGATAACGGATTTAACGAAAATGAAAAAGGAGTTATTACTAGTATTATTTATGGTCCAGTTTTGTCTGGTGTCGAAAAAAGTGAGATTTCTACTAATGAAATATTAAACCTGATTGAAGAAGATGATAAAGATAAACAGGTTTCTAAAGATTTTTTATTTTCTATAGATAAATCTATTGGAAAATATAAGAACATCGTTTTTAATGAAGACGATATTTTTCAATCCAGTATTGAAACGCTAAAAAACTTTAATCATAGCGTAGAGAATTTTCCGAGTTATATCGAGAGTATTTTTAAAAACTTATATTTTTGTCCTGAGTATAACTCACTATCTAAGTTGGATTCAGATTTTAATGAGTATAAGAAAGCTATAATCGATTTTCTGTTATGCCTAAATAACTTTGAAAATATAGATGTTGATACAAAAAGAATTCTTAGGGAAATCAAAGCAGGAGTTCCTTATGATGTAGTCGAGGAAGGTGGAGGGAAAGAAAAAAGACGAAATAACTCAACGTCAGATCGTCTTAAGCGATTAGTTGTTATAAATAAAGAAAGAAAGAATATAAACTGTGAATATCATTATAAATTGTCATATAAAGACTCAGATAATCAAAGAAAGAAATATACTAATGCTAATCGAATATATTTCGGTATTTTAGGTTATAAAGAAAATAAATTCGCTATAGCCCATATAGGTAATCATTTATAATTCTTTTCAAGAAAGTCTGAAATCATATTAGCTATCCCTTCACTTAGTAAGTATGGGACGCCGTTACCTATAGTTTTAAACATATTGCTTAAAGACATATAAGGCGGTAATTCGAAATTTTTAGGAAGAGATTGTATCGCAAGTGCTTCGGCCGCAGATAGACGCCTGCTTTTATAAGGATGTATATGAACCTCATTATTTCCGTATGCAGCTGTTGGCGAGTATCTCCACCTATGCAGTCTTTTGAATGATTTCTTTTTGACATCCCCTTCTTCTATAGATTGAAAACGCTTTAAAGCGGCTCGTGGTTTAAAATGATGAGAGGAATTCGGGTGGTTATTAACATCATTTTTATCAAACCAGTGCTGTATAGTTAACTCCTTTAAAGAGCTTATTTCCTCAGGCATTTTAGTTGCTACGTTCTCTTTATAAGAGTTTGTAGTAGGCCAAGGGAAGCTAGAGATTACTTTTTCTCGGTCCTGTTTTAGGTAACTATTCCAACTTAATTCTGATAATAATTCATCATTATTAGCAACTGATGTATTACACTTTTTTATTCCAAATAAAATTATTCTATCTCGGTCTTGAGGGACAGAGTACTCTATTGAGTTGGTTAGGCGATCGGCCAGTAGATATCCAGAATTATATAGATCATCTTTCATGGCGTCATAAAATTTTCGATGTGCCTTTGTTCGCCAAAGTCCTTTAACGTTTTCGAAGATGAAAAAGTCTGGTTGATTATCGATTATACAGTCGATATAAGTTTTAGTTAGCATACCATTTTCGCCTGAACTTCCTCTATTCTTTCCTCCAACTGAGAAGTCAGGGCAAGGAGGTCCGCCGATGAATCCGACGGGTTGTTTCGACTTTTTGGCTTCGGTAACTTTACTGTTCAGATATGCCTTTAGGTTCCCATACACTAATTCGGATATATCGGAGTCGTTGAAGCCGAAAATAGGAGGAGCGATATTAAGTTTTTTCCTGCTATATTTATAAGCTTCAAGAAAAGGTTTATGATATTCATTTACGAATACGACATTAAAATTATTTAGTTCAAATCCAAGGTCTAGAAAGCCTGAACCCGAGAAAAATGAGAACAAAATTGGATTTTTCATTAATGTACCGATTAGTTGAGCTCAGATTTGTTAATTTACGCACTGAGTGCGTAATTGTCAAGAGATAAAAATGGTATTTTCTAAGCAATTAAATTATTACAAAACCGAGCTTAATGTTAGTCAGCGTGAGTTATGCGGCGAACTATATGGAGTTCCCCAACGGACTTTGCAAAGTTGGCTAAAGGGTGAAAAAGAGCCTCCTTTATACGTTCAGGAACTAATTCTCTACAAGCTTAGCACTTTAGTGGACGGTTAATGTAGTTTTGAGATAATTGAGACGCTAATGTTAGCGAAAATCTTACTTCTTGAGTAGTCTGTCTGTCGTTTTGAGTTTTTGTAACTCTCGGAACAGTAATATCTAAGGGGCTTTACTTCGTTATTACGGACCATCGGTGACTTATATTGGCACCTATGCGCGGTCAAACTTTAACACTTTAGTTGTGCGCCAATCCAATTAGCTCTAGGATCTCTCCACGACCCAGTAACTTACTGATCTCATGGCTCTTTCCTTTAAAAGCTTAACCCGTTCATTTGCCTATCTTTTTGTTCTGTTCACCGCTGCCAGCGTACATGCGTCCGAAACCTTCACTATGGAATCTAAGCTCCTTGATGAAGGAGTCACGGCAAGGGTTGCTTTGCCGGAAAGCTATGAGCATTCAGACAGCTTTCAGTATCCGGTGCTGCTGGTTATGGACGGTTCAACGCAGTTTGAGCACATAGCGGGTAACGTTAATTTTTTAAGTACGTTTTCTATCGTGCCGGAAATGATTGTTGTCGGGGTCAGTGCGAGGAACCGCTTAAAGCGTTTTACTCACACCAAAATGGAAGCCTACGCTGACCGCTCTGGCGGTGCTGAGCAGTACACCCAGTTTTTGCGAGATGAGCTTATGCCAGCGTTGCAGAAAAAGTACAGAGTGTCGCCTTATACGGTGGTTACTGGGCATTCGCTGTCAGGGCTCTACACCAGTTATCTGGCGACTCACCACTCAGATTTTATCAACGCCGCAATATCGGTCAGCCCAAGCCTTTGGTGGGATGACTTTGCGCTTATCAATGACATAAAAGCGGCAGAGCAAGAGGCAGAAAAGCCGGCGGTACGTTGGTTTGTCAGTATGGCGAATGAGCCTAACGAAATGGCCGAAAGCTATGAGCGTTTATTGAATGAGCTTGAAGCGAAGCCGGAATCGGCTTTTAACTGGGAGTCAAAGCAGTTTCCCAGCGAAACCCATGACAGCACGCCACTAATTGGCAATGTCGAGGGGCTTAAATCGGTTTTTCGTGGGTTTAACGCGGTGCCGAATATTGAGATTAAGTCGCTGGAGCAGTTGCAGGCGTTCTACGCTGATTACGAAAAGATGGTGGGTTACGACTTCCCTATGTCGGTGCAGCAATACAACGTTTATGGCTTAAAGGCCGCTTATGAAGGCCAGGTTGACTGGGGACAGGCTATTCTGGAGAAAGGTGTTGAGGTATTCGACCAGTCCGAAGTTTTATGGGACAGCCTGGCAACGGTTTATGCAATGAATGACAACAACGAGAGTGCGCTAAAGGCCTCGAATAAAGCTGTGCAGTTCGCACGCGAGCACCAGTCAAAGTACATCAGTGAAATTGAAGCGCAGAATAGTGATTTGAAGTCACGCAGTAAATGATGGAGCCTGCGGCAAGTGACATTCAGACTTGCCGCAACACATCTAAAATTCCCTGATCTTTCGCTTTTTCTTTTGCTGATACGTCAAAATAGTCGTTGGCTTTTACCCTGTCTTCCCAAAACTTCACAAAATCCATGGGCTCATCCGGGTCTATCTGCTGAGACTCTGGCGTAAAGGTTTTGTGTAAGCTGGTTTTGGAAATTTGAAAACTCATTGCGCTACGCTGCTCACGAGTAATAACGCCAGCATCAAACAACTGGCTGGCCAGTTCGCTCATGTCGTTAGGTGATATATTGCGGGCATTAAAGTTTTCAGTTATTGCTATGGGAATATCGGACTGCTTGCCGTTATTGCCTTCTTCGGCCTGGCGACGCATAGCATCTTCGAATAGCTGATCGCGCGCTTCCATCAGGCTGTTAAGTTCGTCTTTTTCTTCTTTGGTAAGGCTGGATTTACTCTCAAGCTCTTCTATCTTTTGCTCAATTTCTTCCAGATGCCCGGTATCAACACCCATACGATTCAGCAATATGCTGCGGTAGGCATTGTCTATCAGCGACTCACGGTCTTGTTCCGGGGCAATGTCCCTGTTGCCAGGTTCCTCAGTTTTATTACTTTGGGTCGTTGTTGTCGTCGGATAACTCGCGTTATTACTCACAGGGTTCATATTCATGGCTTTCCCTTATCCAAAACTGGCATTGCCGGGTGGCAATGTTTTGCCTGTTTAGTGTGTTATTCGCGTTTATGGATAGGAATTTGCAAGAGGTGTGCCATTTATGAACAGGTTTTTCTGGGCAAACCCGCAAAAATTTGTTTTGCTGTGAGTAACTGAAAAAACAAACGAAGACATTTTGCTATGCTCAAACGCCGCTCAGGAAAAACTACGACCTTTAATGCCGCTACGCCGGACAGCGATGCTCAGCGTGACCGGGCGCGTATTATTCATTCGTCGGCGTTTCGCCGCTTGCAGGCAAAAACTCAGGTGCTGGGGGTGGGTGAGAGTGACTTTTACCGCACGCGCTTAACGCACTCTATGGAAGTGGCTCAGATTGGTTCGGGTATTTGTGAGAAGTTAAAGCAAAAGTATGAAGAGAACGATGCTATTTCGACGCATATCCCGTCTTATTTTCAAATTGAGGCCATTTGTCTGGCGCATGATATTGGTCACCCGCCGTTCGGGCATGGTGGAGAAGTAGCGCTGAACTACCACATGCACAGCAGCGGTGGTTTTGAAGGTAACGGGCAGACGCTGCGTATTATTTCAAAGCTGGGTGAGTATTCCGACCACGACGGTTTGGATTTAACCCGGCGCACTTTACTCGGTGTGCTTAAGTATCCGGTGTTGCATAGCGAAGTTAGTACTCGCTCACTGTCTGCCGAAGACCATCTAAGTGCTTTTAAACCGCCAAAATCTATTCATGACGACGAACAAGATGTGCTGGACTGGATACTGGAACCGCTGACTCCCAACGACAAAGCGGCTTTTCGTTCCACTAAAGCGAAAGAGGGTAAAACGAAAGCTCAGTATAAAGCTTTTGATACCTCCATTATGGAACTGGCAGATGATATATCGTACGGCGTGCACGATTTAGAAGACTCATTGGCACTGAACCTGGTAACCGAAAAGCAGTGGCGCGAAGACGTACTCGCTGTGTTGGACGACAACAGCGTTATTATGCAGGAAGAGCGATTTTACACCGAGGCGCTTTTTTCAGGCCAAAGCCGGGCGCGTAAGCACGCAATTAGTAAGCTTGTCGGGCATTTTGTTGATGCGATTGAAGTCACAGAACAGAACCTGTTTGAATCGCCCTGGCTGGATCTGCAGGCAAGCCTTCCGGAGCATATTGAACCTACTTTGCAAGTACTGAAGGATTTTGTTTTTAAGCATGTTATTCGCAGCTCTTCGGTGCAGGTTCTGGAGTACAAAGGCCAAATGATGATACTGAAGTTGTTTCAGGTACTGAGCGAAAACCCTGAACAGTTGCTGCCGGGTTCTACTCTGCAAAAGTATAAAAACGCAGAAAACCCCAAGCGCGTTATTTGCGACTATATTTCAGGCATGACGGACAACTACGCAACCAAGCTTTACAGTAAATTATTCAGCCCGGATACCGGCTCTGTATTTGATAAGGTTTAATTTTCTATTGATAAAAAAGGGCGCCGTGTTGGCGCCCTTTGAGTTTAACGAGTAGTTTCAATTAGAGAATAAACTTATTCCCATTCAACTAATAAGTCGACGCCTGAGTAGTTAGTATAGCCTTTCATACTAACGTACCAGCGGTCAGCTGCTGGATTTTCGATGCTGCAAGTCTCGTTGTTACCTGAACGGTATGGGCGACACTCGTAGTTCGATTCCGTTGGCTGGCTGCCTTGGCGAACATACAGGTCAGCATCACCACTACCGCCTGACATGGTCACGTTAAGTGATGACATGCCCGCAGGAATATCGACGTAATAGTGAGACCACTCATTGCTTGAACCTGACACGTCATTAACTGAGGCAGAACCGCCTTCGCCACCGCCGCTACTAGGTTCGGTAAATGAACCGGTTAAGTTCACACCGGAGAAGCTAGAGTACGCGTTCACCATTACATAATAGGTACCGGCTTGTACGTTAGAGATAGTACAAGTTTCAGTATTACCACCTTGGTAAGGACGGCAGTCGTAGCTTGAAGTAGTTGGCTGTGCGCCGAAACGAACATAAAGGTCCGCGTCGCCTGAGCCGCCGTTAATGCTAAAGCTGAGGTCTGTGGCACCGGCTGGCACATCTAAGGTGTAGTAGACTGCATCACCTGTTGTTGCCGATAGGTTGCTTACGGTTTGACCGTTAGTCAGCTCGTTGTCTGTTGGTGGTTCTGGATCTCCACCACCGCCGTCACCTGAGCCATCACAGCCATTAGCGTCGATATAATCAACAGCGTCTTTGGTTTGTGCTAAACCGTAACCAAACTGGACGTCGCGCCCTGTGGGGCCTAGATCCTGTGCTGTTGTATTAAGAACGCTCCGGATTTCTTGTGCGCTACAAGTTGGGTGATGTGACCAAACTAACGCTGCAACACCGGCTACGTGTGGAGATGCCATTGAAGTACCGCTCATAGTGCCGTAGTTACCTTGCTGACCAGTGCCTTCAGGGTAGGTTGAAAGAACATCAACACCCGGGCCTGCAATTTCAACTTGGCTGTTTTTCTGTGAGAAATCGGCCAGTTGCTTGCTGCTGTCAACTGCAGCAACGGAAACCACTGCATTGTAAGATGCAGGATAAGACATTGGGTCCGTAGAGCTAAAGGCTGAACCGTCATTACCAGCCGCGGCTACGAGTAAAACGCCCTGGTTATAAAGGTTTTGCATGGCATTGGCTTCGGTTTGGTTTGAACCCGCTCCGCCTAAGCTCATGTTAACCACGTCGGCTCCGTTGTCTGCACAGGTTTCAATCGCCGAAACCAGTGATGATGAGTAGCCCCAGCCGTTAGAGTTAAAGACTTTAACAATGTGCAAATTTGGATCGCTACCAATAACGCCGCGAACACCAAAGCTGTTATCTAAAGCGGCAATGGTTCCGGCAACGTGTGTTCCGTGAGGGCCGCCGTTATCGTACCAGTTGCCGGTACCGCTATCATTTGTGCCGGTAATAGTACCGCCCTGTGTACCCATATCTTCGTGCGGCAATTCTAGACCAGAGTCGATGACACAGATTTTCTTACCGCCAGCAGATGCTGCCGCTACACTGTCATCAACTAAGTTCGCTTGTACCTGACCAATACCGTAAGGAACGTCTTGAGCCATGAAGCGACGCTTATGGTCAATTTCTATGTATTCAATGTTAGGGTTTTTCTCAAGCCGTTTTCTCTGCTTGGGGCTAAGCTCAGCGGCCACTGCTAAGTTGTTGCGCATACTGACTTTTATTTTACCGCCCGCCTTTTTCACGACGTTATTTGCCCGTGATATTGCAAGCTCAGAGCGACCTCTTTCACTGTTTTTGAAAACTGCGTTACCTTTATTCTTAAACTTTATGATGTAACGCTGTGGTGCGGAGCTTTCTACTTGCTCCTGTGCCTGTAACAACGGCTGCGCCTGAGAATCGTCTGGAGGTTTTGCAAATGCTGATGATACTGATACTGCCAGAGCAGTCAGCGTAAGATACTTAAGTTTTTTCATAACTGAGTAATCTCTTCTTGTTTATTTGAGGCTGTAGAAGCCTGTAAAGAAGGCAGCAGGGGATACGGCGCTTGGCTGCGCGGGATGACGTCAAACAACGCCATTTGTTACATTTAATAACAATTTAAGCGGGATTTAAAGGCTTTTTTACAAATATTGTTTATTTTTATTACAAATTTTAAACAATAAAGACGCTAATATTGAATAGCGGCGGTATCAAAGGTGATAATTTTTGGCTATGCTGCAAGCATATTGAGCTGGCGAAACAAGAGACAAAATGAACGTTTATATTATGCTGCTCATTGCCTGGGGCGCTGGCTTAATGGCGGTTTTCGGCGGCTTTTTAGCGCACGTTGAGGGCAAAGCTAATACGACACTTAAGAAAGAGTTCGTACACTGCGTTACGGCATTTGGTGGCGGAATTTTAATGGCCGCTGTGGCTTTTGCATTAGTTCCAGAGGGAATGAAAGAGTTAAATGCCTGGCAACTGACAGGGCTATTTGCCGCTGGCGGCGTTACTTTTTGCCTTGTTGATGCTTGGTTGCAAAAGCATGAGGGCAATGTCTCACAGTTTATGGCGATGGTGCTCGACTTTGTGCCTGAAGCGGTTTCTCTCGGGGCTGTGTTTGCAGTTAACCCAAAAATGGGCATTCTGCTGGCCATTTTCATTGCCGCGCAAAACTTCCCGGAAGGGTTTAACGCCTACCGTGAATTAAAGAACGCGAAGTTAACGACAAAATCAGCGCTGTTCGGTCTGTTTGGTGTGTCTTTTTTCGGTCCGCTGGCAGCAATAATGGGCTACTGGTGGTTGAGCGATGCGCCAAAAATTACAGCGATGATCATGAGTTTTGCAGCGGGCGGCATTCTCTACCTGGTGTTTCAGGACATAGCCCCACAGGCGAAAATGCGCCGCCACTGGATGCCCGCGCTTGGAGCTGTATTTGGTTTCATTATTGGTATGCTCAGTAAGCAACTTATGGGCTAGTCGGTCTGCTTATAGGTAGTAACATAAAAAACCAGTAGTCCATCAGCTAAAGACTTCGTTCCATAATGCTGACCGTAAAATTGCAGGTTATTGTATTCTATTGAGAAAGAACGGAATTCTTGCTGGCTCATGAATGCGCCTGTCGTAATGCACATGGTCAGCCGACATTCGGACTCCGCGTGTAACAGCCCATCCTGGTCAGACAGCAGATTGGATAGCTCCTTCTCGCGATCAACTCCCCACGAACTGATGCCATTTTGCGGTACAAATTTCTCAGCGCCATCGAGATACTTTTCATCATCGGCAAAGTACTTATTCTGTCCCTCAAAAAAGCTGGGGTTTTCTGCAATAAGTTGCTCGCGTTTGAGCTCGTCTTTATTTGAAGTATCGGGAGTTTTTGGCGTATTTACTTCCGATGCTTGGTGGCCTGCCCAAAAAGAGAAAGCAGAAACTAAAACAAATGCGCATACTAATAAAATCCTTTTCATATTTACCTCTAAAGTGTTTGCGGTTTAAATTTGAGTTTCTTTCTAGTATTCAATATCGACGTCACACTAGCGGCTTAATCAACGATAGGCTGGAGTTGGCTCATTGATTGATGATTGCGGTGGTTGTTGCAGCCAGTTTTCGGTAATAAGCCCGGGAACTCGTTCAAATTCTCCGGTGTTATTGGTAACAACCGTGAGTCCATGGCATCGGGCATGGCCAGCTATCATCTGATCATAGGGGCCAATCGGTGTGCCCTGTTGTTTCAGTTTGTGACGAATAAGTGCTGTGTGATAAGCCGCGTCAGTATCGTAATTTAATATTTTCAAACGAGCCAAAAAGCTGTCGAGTTTGTCGGCATTAGTTGTACGTTGCTGCGAGTTTTCGACACCATATTGCAGTTCCATTACTGTAACTGAACTGATGCAGAGCTCGCGCGAGTGTTCATCAAAAATAGGAGCTAAATATGCTGGTCTATTCTTCATGATATAGATGCAAATATTCGTATCGAGCATATAGCGCAAGTTCATAGCGGGTCACGCTCCTGCTCCTCAGGCTGCTCGCGTTCAACCATAAAGTCATCGCTTGCTGGTTCGCCGTTAAACCAAGATGCCCAGCTTGTTTTGGCTGGGGTAATAATTCGGCTTTCACCAACCACTAAAACTTCCACCTCTTTAACGTCTTCGGAAAAGGCAACGTCTTTTGGCAGCCTTACTGCTTGTGTTTGGTTACTTTTGAAAATGGTTGTTCTAGCCATAAGCTCCTATGTATATCCAATTTGGATATACATAGTTTAGTTAAAAAATTATTTCTGTCAAAACTCTTAACTATAAGCTCATCTAACCAAGAACGTGATCACCCCCGCCTGTTTGAGTTATAATTCGCACAAATTTCAGCCGCGAAGAGAGAATTATGGCTAGAAACAAGAAAGAATCCATTGTTTTGGAGACCCCGACGGGGTCTGATCATGTGCTGTTGCATTCGTGCTGCGCGCCATGTTCAGGCGAGGTTATGGAGCGCATGGCGGAAGCTGGCATTAAATTTACCATTTTCTTCTATAACCCGAATATTCATCCGGAAAAAGAGTATCTGCTGCGCAAAGAAGAGAACATCCGTTTTGCTGAGAAGCTGGGTGTCGACTTCATTGACTGCGATTACGACTCTAAAAACTGGTTCGAACGGGTTAAAGGTCTGGAGTGGGAACCGGAGCGCGGTGAACGCTGCACCGAATGTTTTGATATGCGCTTTGAGCGTACAGCGCTGTATGCCCATGAAAACGGTTTTGACACCATTACCAGTTGCTTAGGTATTTCACGCTGGAAAAACATGGACCAGATAAACGACTGTGGTCAGCGCGCTGTAGCACCATACCCAGGTTTGCATTACTGGACTTTTAACTGGCGTAAGCAAGGCGGCGCGGCGCGTATGGTGGAAATTGCCAAACGTGAGCGTTTTTATCAGCAGGAATACTGCGGCTGCGTTTACTCATTACGAGACATGAATCGGTGGCGCCTGAAGAATGGCCGTGACCGCATAGAAATTGGCGTTCAGTACTACACCAACGAATAAATCACACCTAAAAAAAGCCCCGGACGCTGGGAAGAGAGACGCCCGGGGCTACACGTGAAACCTACACTCAGTAAGCTTTAAAAGTTATAACGGAAGTTCGCCATAATCGTGCGTTGCTGTCCGTAAAAACAATCGCCACGAGACAAGCACGAGGTTAATACAGTTTTGTCGGTCAGGTTGTCGATATCCAGACTTAAGCTGTAGTTATCCCAGTCGTAACCGATCATTGCGTCGAATACGGTATAGCTTGGAGTTTCTAGTGGATCATTGAGTACCACACCGTTTTGCTCAACGTAAGCACTGCCATCGGAAGTATTACCTACGTAGCGAACGCCAGCACCAATTTTAAAACCGTTCCAATTATCTGGGCGATAAGTTGCCCAGACAGACGCTTGCTGATCTGGAGTGGCAGAAAGTGTTGCTCCTTCTTCTCCGACGGTATTACTTTCACTGACTACAGCATCGGTGTACGCGTAGCTGGCGTAAACGTCCAGAGAATCCCAGGCCAGCTGAGCTTCCAGTTCAACCCCTTCAATTTCAACTTCACCAGTTTGCACTTGGCCATTAGGGTCAACAATGTCTGGGTCTGCCGCTTGTTCTGCGTTAACACTGGTTGTGCGGTTTTCTTCAGTTATCTTGTAAACAGACGCAGTTAACAAATGCTCTGTACCTTCGGGCTGGTATTTAACGCCCGCTTCCCATTGTTTACCTTCGTTAGGGACAAAGGCTTTACCGAAAGCGTCAGTACCTAATACCGGAGAAAATGACTCGCTATAGCTAACGTAAGGAGAAACGCCACCGTCCATTAAATACATAAAACCTAAACGGCCGGTTGTGGCGTACTGATCCGTTGAGTCCGACATTTCAGGATTCGTTGTAGCGCGATCTCTACGCAAAGCTGCTGACACTAACCATTTGTCTGCTATGCGCATGTTGTCCTGCACATAAACGCCAAGCTGGTAGGTTGTACTGGAAGGTGCGTCTGAAAGATCGGCTTCTGTCGGTAAGCCAGTTGCCTGACCGTACACCGGGTTGTATAAATCGAGTGTATTCATCGCGCCGTAGGCAGTGTCGTTATCAGTATAGGCATCCTGGAAGTCGATACCGAAAACTAAGTCGTGTTCGACCGCGCCGGTATTTAGGTTGCCATGAAGCTGTAAATCTGTGGTCCATGCTCTGGCATCAGCACGCGACAGGTAAGATACGCGATTGACTGTACGATTATCTTCCGCGAACACCGGCGGCCAGCCGTACATTGTGTTGTACTCAGAACTGCTGTCGCTGTAACGGCTGGCCAGGCGCAGACTCCAGTCCAGATTAATATCGTGTTCAACAATGGCTGTTAGCGCGTCTTGTTCCGTATCGTATTTGTCGAAACCCGGCTCTGATACAAAAGTAGAGCTGTCAATTTGGCCAAACTCGTTCGGCAACAAGGTTCCCTGCCACGGGAAAAATTGCGTGCTAGAGCCTGACTCATTGCGCTGAATGTTGCCAATTAAGGTAATTTTTGTGTCTTCAGAGGCATGCCAGCTCAATGACGGGTTTAGTACCAGGCTGTTATCCGGAACGTAATCGGTTTGCGTATCGCTGTCGCGGTATAAGCCAACAAAGCGGCCGGTTAATGAAGCATCATCGTTCAATGCGCCAGTAATATCGCCGGCAACTTGCTTACGGGAATAATTACCCAACTGCGCCCAGAACTGACCCTCAGTTTCTGCCTTCGGACGTTTACTGACCAAGTTGATGATACCGCCGGTAGAGCCTTGGCCATACAGAACCGAGCTAGGGCCTTTTAGAACTTCAATTTGACCAAGAGAATAAGGGTTAACGCGAACGTTGTTGTAGTTACCAAACAGAGATTTAAGGCCATCAAGGTATTGAACTGGACTAACACCTCGAATTTTTGCCCAATCGCCACGAGTATCAACACCGAATGGACCGTTGTATAAGCCTGCTACATAACCGATAGCGTCTTGTACTGTAACAGCACCTAAGTCCTGAATACGCGCTTCGGTAAGAACCGAAACGGATAAAGGCGTTTCAATAATGGGTGTATCAGATTTGGAACCGGTGGCACTAACGTAAGAGATAAGTCCGCGAGAGCTGACATTGATGGTTTCCATCATCTCTTCTTGCGTTTTTTCTTGTTTTTCTTCTTGTGCGTAGCTGCTGGTGGAAGCTAAAGCGGCCAGGATGCTAGCCGCCAATACAGTCTTTTGAATGTTCATGATTCCCCTCGAATCTTAGATTTGGTCTAAATCGAGATGGATCCTAAATGAAAACGATTCGTGTTTAAAGCTTTATTTCACCCAAGTCTCAGGAAGTTCCCAATGAGCTTGATGAACATCACCATTCCAGGTTTGCAGAGTGACCCAAACGCGTTGCTGCGGTTCTAGCTTTTGTGGTGCTATGGCATGAACGTGCTGCAATAACTCACTGCCGTGCAAAATGCCGACATCATCTTGTTGCAGTTTTTCAATAGCAATTGGTTCCTCGCCAATGTTCACGTAACCCTGACGAATATCACTGACTTTCCCTTCGTTAACGTACGCTGAAAAGTCTTTCACCCAGTCTTCATGGTGCGCGTAAGGCGCTTCATTATTTGCGGGTTGTAAGGCTACTTTAAACGGGCCTACGGCTTTTTCATCCCAGACGGGAGGCAGCTCTGGTAGCTGCAGTTGCTGGTACAGAAAGTAAAAGGGCAGAATAAGAATTAAGCCGCTGAGCTTAAATTTATTGCGGTTCCAGAAGGTATTTTTACGGCGCGCCATTAATGAGCTCCTTCATTCTGTAACGACTCTTGCAGCGGTGTGCGTTTGGCTTTTGCCGCTTTCACCGTGCGAGAACCCCAAATCAAAAATCCGGTAATGGACATAGCCGATAAAATAAGACCAAAAATAAACCAAATGGCTTTAGTCCAGATACCGCCAATGGTGCCGTAGTGCAGTGGGTCAACAATATGCTGAATGGTCTGCAGGGTATTCATGTTGTCGGGCGAAACGGCTCGCGCTATTTCACCGTTCCAGGGGTTAATATCCAGCCTGTAGGAGTACTGATCGTAGAAGATAAAGTCGCCACCGCCCATAATTTTGAACATGTCACGGTTATGCTCAGGCATCATAATGAAGCTGGGTCGGATATCGGGGAAGCGCTGCTCGGCAATGAGTAAAGCGTCTTCAAAAGACACAGGAGCTTGTGCTTTTTCTCCCATAGGAATGTCAGATACTTCAACCAGCGGAGCGTGTTCTTCAATATCAATATCTGCGTGCCAGAGCACTTGCTGAGTAAAATACCAGAGGCCAGTTAAACTCATAACAATGAGAAACCAGATGGACCAGGCGCCGCCGTGCTTATGTAAGTCGGTTAAAAGGGTTTTTTTGCCTTGCTTGGCACGAATTTTAGGTTGCGAGTAGGCACGCCAGAACCTTTTATAAATGACCAGGCCGGTAACCAGAGCGCCAATCATGACAAAGGACATGGCTGACACTAAATAGTAGCCAACGCTGTAGCCGTCTTGCCAGGGGAATAGCAACCAGCTATGCAGTGAGCGCATAAAGTTAATAAAAGTAATGCCCTGATTAACTTCCTGAATTTCGCCGGTGTACTGGTTTACATAGGCAATGCCCATCGGGATGTTTTCATCGGAGAAAACGACGGCGTTAATAATATAAGGCTCAAAAGTCATTACCGTCGTAACGTTGGCCGTTGGAAACTGATCTTTGACGGTAGCAACTAACTCAGAGATAGGCTGAGCGGGCAAATTGTCCGGATTAACCGCGCGCGCATTTTCGTTAAACAGCCAGGTTAGCTCGTGACTGAATACGGCGATGGTACCGGTAATGCAGATAAAGCAAAACAGGATCCATATTGGTAGCGAGCACCACCCATGTAATTTAAACCATTGCCTTTGCGTCATTCGAACTCCCCCGAGAAATTTTCCGAAATGATATTGTAAATACGAACAATTATCAAATACAATGTGTCGATAACAATTCTCATTTACAAAGTTTGGTCGGGAGACAATTCATGAAGGCATTTGCCAGAAATTTTATAGCCACAGCGGTAGCATCCGCGCTGTTAAGCTCCGCTGCTGTAGCCGCACAAAACGAAGCTTCTGCTGAAGAAAACAAAGAAAAAGCAGGAACGCAGGAAAAGATTTTTGAACACATTAAGGTTACCGGTAGTTCTTTAGATCAGGCAACAACAGCTACTGGGTTACCGTTAACTCTGCGCCAGACACCCCAATCTATTTCTATTATTGACCGCACCTTTATAGACAGCTTCTCACTCGATACGGTTGCCGATGTGATGCAGTTTGCTCCGGGTATTCAGGCGCAACAGGCCGAAACTGACCGATTTTTCTTCCGTGCACGTGGCCGCGATGTGACCAATTTCCAATTTGACGGTGTGCCTATTGCATACAACAGCTTCTTTAGTGAAGCATTGGCGGACTCCGTTATTTTTGAACGCGTTGAAATTGTGCGTGGCGCGACAGGCTTGTTAACCGGTGCAGGAGAACCTTCTGCTGCTATTAACCTTATTCGTAAGCGCCCTAAAGCGGAAGATGGTGGTTATGTCAGTGCACAGGTTGGCTCATGGAGTAATCGCCGGTTAGAACTCGACCAGTCTCAGACACTGACTGAAAGTGGAAATATAAAGGGTCGTGTTGCAGTCGCTTATGAAGAAGGCGAAAGCTATATCGATTTAGCCGAAAAAGAAAACCTACAAATTTATGCTGTAGCTACCGCAGACTTGACCACCCAAACGCGATTAACCATTGGTGCGGACTACAGTCAACGTAACCCGAAAGGCAGTATGTGGGGCGCTTTGCCTCTGTTTTACGCCGACGGTACGCAGGCTGATGATTTGCCGGTAAGTACAACGACCGCGGCGGAGTGGAGTAAGTGGGATCGCGAAAGTACCAACGTTTTCGTACAGATGGAACACGCGTTTGATAACGGGTGGGACATACAATTAGACGTTGAACGTCGCGAAGATGAGATGGACGGCGATTTACTTTGGCTGACAGGTTCTCCGGACAAAGAAACGGGGGTTGGGCTGGTTGGCGGCTCGGCAATGACTTATCAGTCCGATCGTGAGCAAACGTCATTTAGAGCTTTAGCTTCTGGCCCGTTTGAATTATTTGGGCGTGAGCATCAGTTGACTGCAGGAGCTTTGCACTCGGAGCAAGATATCAGTTCTGATTCATTTTATGCGACTAGCACGGTTTCTATCGGAAGCTTGTTTGACTGGGGGAACGGGCCAGAGCGTCCGCCTCTTCAACAATCCCCTTCTGTAAGTTATGGCACGGAAACTCAGTCGGGTATATACGCAGCCGCTCAATTAAATGTATACGATGATGTTACCGTTATTCTAGGCAACCGTTTAAGTGACTATAAAATTAAGGGAACTGGGGATAATTACGAACAAAATAGTGTTTCTACACCTTATGCTGGCTTAGTTTATGACGTCAGTGACGTTGTCTCTGCTTATGTAAGTTACACGGAAATATTTCAACCTCAGGCTAATAAAGACGCAAACAATCGTCGTCTTGATCCTATCGAGGGCTCTAACGTTGAAGCCGGAGTTAAAGGGGACTTTTTCAACGAAGGATTAACAGCAAGTTTCGCCGTATTTAAAGTAAAAGAAGATAATGTTGGTAAGTTAGATTTGAATAATCCAGAGCCTTTACCCGATGGAAGCTCCGCTTATATCGGTGTGGAGGGTGCTGAGAGTGAGGGGTATGAGCTTGAGTTAAATGGCAAGCCAACCGATTCACTGAATATTTTCTTTAGTTATACGCACAATGAATCTGAAGATCAGGATGGCTCTAATTATACTCCTTATCTGCCTGAAGATATGGTGAAAGCCAGTGTACTCTATACTGCCACCGATGCACTGAAACTGGGCGTAAACGCAAACTGGCAGAGCAAAATATCGTCTAATCCGAATATAGGTCCAAATGGCGAAACCTTTACTCAGGACAGCTACACGGTCGTGAATGCTATGGCCAACTATAAGTTAAGCCAAAACTGGGATCTGAGCTTTAACGTCAATAACCTGTTTGATAAAAAGTACTATTCCAGCATCGATTTTTTCAATCAGGGCTTTTTCGGTGCTCCGCGCAATGTGGAACTGAGTGTTAAATACGCTTGGTAAAAGCAGCTAAGAAGAGGTGGTGTTTTTGCACCGCCTCTTTTTATTTAGCGGAACGCAGGCGTAGCAAGTGCTGCAGAGTAATTATAAAGGAAATTTATAAAATAAATTAAAACTATGCTTTTAATTTATATGGAATGCGCGTAGAGTGGTCGGCGTTGGATAAGAAACAGTTAGTTAAACACTCCTCTACGTCGCTTTATTCTTAGTAATATCTTCGTCCTGCAGTTTTTAGTTTCATTTTTTACCCCGCATGATCATCGCAACTGGGAACGCCCGGAGCGACTACTTATTTTATAAAATTTCAGGATATTTATTATGTCTAATACAGTAAACGGTGTTGTTAAGTGGTTTAACGAAGCAAAAGGTTTTGGTTTTATCGAGCAGAAAGGCGGCGCAGACGTATTCGCTCATTTCAGCGCGATTGTTAGCGATGGTTTCAAAACGCTAGCCGAAGGCCAAAACGTTTCTTTCTCAGTAACTCAGGGTCCTAAAGGTCCTCAGGCTGAGAACATCCAAGCAATTTAATTTGCATGGATTAAGCTTCTAAGTAAGCTAAAAATTATGAAGAGCAGCCCACGGGCTGCTTTTTTTGTATCTGAATTTTAGCGATAAACAACGTAGAATGATGACAGAACAAGCGAACCGGAACCGAATGTGACTCAGCCGTTAACCGATTTCATCTGCCCACTTGATGGCAAGCCGTTGCACTTAAATGAGCGAAGCTGGTGCTGTGAAAATGGCCATAGCTATGATGTGGCAAAACAGGGATACGTGAATTTGTTGCCAGTGCAGAATAAGCGCTCGAAAGATCCCGGCGACAGCAAAGCCATGGTGCAGGCTCGGAGCAAGTTTCTGGAGCAGGGTTATTATGAACCGCTGGCGCAGGCTCTGGCTGATACGGTGTTAGCACAGGGCGAGCAGGCGGTGCTCGATGCCGGTTGCGGCGAAGGCTACTACCTACGCTACTTGGTTGAGCAGGCAGAGCAAAACGGTACTGATTTAAGCGTGGCCGCTCTGGATATTTCAAAATGGGCAGTGCAGGCCGCCGGAAAACGCGATAAACGGCTGAGCTGGATAGTCGCTTCCAATAGCTCTATTCCACTGGACGATAATAGTGTCGATACCATTTTGTGCTTGTTTGGATTTCCTGTTGAAACTGAATTTAAGCGGGTTCTAAAGCCCGGCGGTCGGCTGATTATGGTAGACCCGGCTGGTGATCATCTAAAAGAGCTAAAAGCTATTATTTATTCTGAGATAAAAACAAAGTCAGATAGCCTGCCTGTAAACTCAGAATACTGGTTTTTAGCATCAGAGCAGCGTGTGACTTTCCAATTTGAACTGAATACTAACGAGGCTGTTCAAAACCTACTCACCATGACACCCCACCTCTACCGGAGCAGCGCCGAAGGCCGCAAACGCGCCGAGGTTCTCAGCTCTTTACAGCTGACAGCTGATGTCTGGGTGCGGGTTTTTACTTTGAGCGCCTAACGCATGCGAGTAGTTATTCATTCAACAATCACTACTGTAGCCACAAACGACTGGGATCGCCTGTTTGGGAGCCATTATCCCTTTACTCGCTATGACTTTCTGCTGGCACTTGAGCAGGGTGGCAGTCTTGGGCTGCAGCGCGGCTGGTTGCCGCAATATGTTGTCGTTTATGATGATAATGACACCATGGTTGCTGCTATGCCGTGGTTTAAGAAAACGCATTCTTATGGTGAGTATCTGTTTGACTTTGCATTCGCCGAAGCCTTTGAGCGCTATGGTTTTCAATACTACCCCAAGCTAATTAACGCGATACCTTTTACCCCATGTCAGGGGCCGCGTTTGGCTATTAGCGAGGGCGTTAACCACGGCGAAATACTGTCCATTATTGAGTCTGAGTTGTTAAAGCAACATGACGTGAGTAACTTGCAGAGTTTGTATGTTGAACCTGACTTAGGCCGTGCTTTCACCGACGAAGGTTGGTGGCAGCGCTTCGATATTCAGTTTCTCTGGCAAAACCGTAGCTATGGCAATTTTGATGACTTTTTAGCGGCTCTGGTGTCGCGTAAGCGTAAGACGATTCGTAAAGAGCGGCAGAAAATATCAGAGCAAAATGTGCAAATGCGAACCTTGCAGGGTAACGAGTTAACTGCGGAGTTTTGGCAGCAATTTACTTTGTTCTACCAGCGTACTTATTTAAAACGTTCTGGGCATGGCGGCTATTTAACCCCTGCTACCTTCAAGCTCTGGGCTGAGTATTTATCCGATTATATTGTTGTTTTTGCTGCCTACAGAGACGACAACATGCTGGCTGCTTCTTTGTGCTTTAAAGGCGAAGATACACTTTACGGACGCTACTGGGGGTGTAGGGAAGAGCTTGAATTCCTGCACTTTGAGGCCTGTTATTACCAGGGAATTGAGTTTTGCATAAACCACGGGCTACAGTATTTTGACGCGGGCGCTCAGGGTGAGCACAAATTGCATCGCGGTTTCGAGCCAGTTCTGCGCGAAGGCTTTTACCGTTTTATGGAGGCGCCTCTTAGCGACGCCATTGAGCAGTATTGTCAGGATGAAAGCAGTGCGTTACGCGAACACCTGAAAACACTGCAAACCTATTTGCCTTATAAAACCAGCGATTAATACAACGGCCATACCAGCAGTATCATGACCAGCGCCACCGCTGAGACCAGCAGGGACAACGGCAGGCCAAGCCGCCAGTAGTCGCTAAAGTTGTAACCGCCGGGGCCCATAACCAATATATTCGACTGGTGGCCTATAGGGGTTAAGAAAGGGACTGCGGCACCAATAGCAACCGCCATTAAAAACGGGTCCATACTCGCACCAAAGCTGCTCGCCATGCTGATGCCAATAGGCGCCATCAGTACTGCGGCAGCCGCGTTATTCACAATGTTGGACAGCAACATGGTCACTATTAGCAGTAAACCCACCGCAACAAATTCTGGCGAGCCTTCGCTGACATAAAGCACCGCATTGGCAATGGTGTCGGCAGCACCGCTGCGCTCTAGTGCAGAACCCAGTGGAATGGTTGCGCCCAGCAGAACGATAATAGGCCAGTCAATGGCATCGTAGAGCTCTCGCAGAGGCAAAATATTGGTAATAACCATAAGGCCTGCTGCCAGTGAGAAAGCGACAGGAACCGAGATTAAGCCAAACGCAGCCGATAAAATAGTCGCAGCAAAAATACCCAGCGGCAACATTAACCGCTTTGACGAACCAATGCGCAAGCTGCGCTGTGCTAACGGGAAACAGCCAAAGCGCTGAAATACATCATCGAGGATTTCCGCGTCGCCCTGCAGTAATAAAACGTCGCCCGGTTTAAAGCGAATATTGGCCAGTGCGGTGCCCAATTTCTGGCCCTCGCGGGCAACACCCAATACATTAATACCGTAGCGGCTGCGCAGTTTGATGTCGGCCGCCGAACGGCCGATAAGGCGAGAGTCATGTCCGACAATGCCCTCAATAACCGTAATGTCATCAGATTTTAAAAAGCGGTCATCAATTTCTTCTTCGGCATTAAGCTCCAGTCCGGTTCCGTCAATAACCTGCTGAATAGTCTCCGCATTGGCTTCAACTATTAGCACGTCTTCAGCTTTTAGCCGTAAATAACGAGCGGGTGCAGACCAGCGTTTATCGCCACGCTGAAGCGCGACAATTACAAAGTCTTCTTCGCTTCGGTTTTCCAGCTCATAAAGGGTTTCACCAACGAAATTGGAGCCTTCAGGTACATAGAGTTCGGTCAGGTAGCTGCTGACATCATACAGCGACTGCGATTTCGACTTTCCTGCCTTTTCCGGAACCAGCCAGGAGCTGAGTAACCACATAAAAAGCAAACCGGCTATGGCAATACTGAGGCCGACCGGAGTAAATTCAAAAATACCAAAGGACTCGCCCATAGCTTCGCGGCGAATGTCAGCAATAATAATGTTTGGTGGCGTACCCACCATAGTAATGGCACCGCCCAGTAATGAACCAAAAGCCATAGGCATAAGCAGTTTGGAGGGGTTGTTGCCACTGCTGCGGGCAAGTTGAAGGGCGACCGGGATCATTATCGCCATGGTCCCCGTGTTGCTGATAAAAGCCGAGCAGACCGTAGTGACTGAGGTCAGGGCTATCATCTGTACCCACCGTTTATCGCCAATGTTTTTCATGGCTGAGGCCAATGCATCGACAACGCCGGAGCGCCAAAGCGCCTGGCTAATAATCAATACCGCCGCAACAGTAATGACAGCAGCGTTACCGAAACCACTGAACACCTCGGCAGTTGGAACCAGACCAAGAATAACTGCGGACAATAGCGCCATCATGGCAACCAGGTCGTAACGCCATTTATCTATGACGAAAAGCACCAACATGGCGACTAAGATTATTCCAATGAGCCATTGATCCAGCATGTAACAGGTACCGTTTAGTGTTTAAAGGTTGAAGATTGCACAGTGTTGGGTTTGAAGCAATAGCGTCTATACTGATAAATCAGTCAGTTGCCTGACATCCCATTGTAGTAGCCTGACGTTTACGTCAGGAACGGTATCTCACCTGACATGAATGTCAGGCTACTACAGTGTCAGGATACAAAATTATTTACGGAGGCCATAAAATGAAATACTTAAGCTTAACAAGTGTGGTAATCATTGGCCTGGCGGGAATAAGCAGTGCGCCGGCTAAAAGCGATGACCACAAAAACAGTGGACTGGCTAAAGCGGAAATTCAGGAGTGGCAGGTTCCCTGGGAGGACTCCCGGCCCCGTGACCCCTGGGTACATAATGACACTGTCTGGTTTGTGGGTCAGGGAAGTGATTACGCGGCAACATTTAACCCCGAAACCGAAGAGTTCAAACGCTACGATCTGCCCGATGGCGCTGGCCCGCATACCGTTATTGTTGATGATCGCGGGGGCTGGTATGCCGGCAACCTTATGAACCATATTGGCTTAATTAATCCGGCTTCAGGCGACATTAAAAAGTATGAATTACCCGGAGATGGGACGCGTGACAGCCACACAATGGATTTCACTAGCGATGATAATATTTGGTTTACGGTGCAGGGCGGTAACCAAATAGGCTTTCTGGAAACCGATGACGGTGAAATAGAGCTTTGGGATGTTCCCACAGATTCGGCCCGGCCTTACGGTTTAATTGTCGAGAACGACAAACCTTGGGCTACGCTCTTTGGTACCAATAAATTAGCGACTGTTGAAAACGGTAAGCTGCAGGAAATTGAGCTTGAACGAAAAGACAATCGTCCACGTCGGCTTGGTATGACTGACGACGGTACCATCTGGTATGTTGATTATAATAAAGGTTATGTGGGTAGCTACGACCCGGCTAGCGGAGAGAATAAAGACTGGCGGGCACCAGCTAAAGAAAATTCACGGCCTTATGGTATGGCTGTGGATAAACGTAATGACGTCTGGTTCGTTGAAACCGGTGTGCAGCCGAACCGGCTAGTGGGCTTCGATACCGAAACCCACGAGTTTTCAGAGCCAATTGAGCTGGAGAGTGGCGGCGGTACGGTTCGTCATATGTTCTATGATGAAAATACCGATTCCATTTGGTTCGGCACCGACGCCAACACCTTGGGAGTGGTTCGTCTTCAGTAGTCAGGTTACATAGGCAGAACTTCTAATACGGCAACGTAAGAGCCCTGGCGTTTGCTAGCCGGGGCTTCGCCGTTGTCGTCAGCGTATTCTGCTTCTAACCAGTACATGCCAGGCTCATCCAGAGTGAAGGTGACTTCGCCTTTCTCGTTAGTCGTTAACTTGGTTGGTTGTACCTGGTCACGATAACGCTCACCACCTTTTACTAAGACAATTTCAGTTCCGGCGGCTGCAGCACCGTTAATATTAAATTTAAAGGTAATGTTTTCACCGGTGTATAAATCGTTCGGGTGGGTTACTGGTTCAAGTTCCAGACCGCTACCTGTCGGACCCAGGGTGTCATAAGTTGGCGCACCAGAGGTAACAAAGGTTTCAACACGACGTGAGCGTTCACTAACTTCCAACTCTTTAGCGTCCTGAGGAACTTCTTTGTAGAAGTCTTCATTGGTTTTTTGCGCACCACGTGGCGGCCAATACTGACGTTCACCTCCGTCATCCACCCAGCGTGCGGATAAACCTGAGCTGGCTGAATAAATGGTGTAAGTACCTTGTTTTTCCAGTTCAATATCAAATACCGAGCGATACTTACCTTTATGCCCATTTTCTAGGGTCACAGCAGAGCCGTCTGGCGCCATGGCTTTGACGTTATCTAAACCTAGCGGGTAGTGATCTGGATAAAAAATGCCATTGGCGATGGCGGCATCAAAAGTTACCCACTCCGAGTCGCCGGAAACAACGGTGGCGCTGGGTTTAATCCAGACCCGGTGAGCTTCACTGCTGGTGCTGGCAAATAAGGTCAGCACAGCCAGGCTGGTAGTAAGTACAGAAGATAATTTCATGATTAAGGCTCCAGTTTTAATGACACTCGGCCAAGCTCGTGCTCGCCGGTCTCTGAGATGGATATTGGGCTATCGATAGGTAAAGACAATGGCAGGCGCAGCATTTCACGACCGCCAACTTCGCGTGCGGCTTCTACATACAAGTAGTACTGGCCGGGCTCAAGGTCAGGTAGTTTGGTTAATAACGGCGTTAAGTCCACCTTGTGAGTGCCGGGGCGGCGAGTTGCACCCGATACACCGTCGATAGGCATATCGGCCATGCGGCCGCTACGACGCCACCACTGGCGCATGTCTTTAAGCCACTTTTCGCCTTCGTTATCTTTTAAATTAACGTCGTACCAGACCGCAATATCAGCTACCCGTTGGTTGCGTTCATCTGCCAGCCATACCGCCAGGTAAGGTGCGTGGTATTCAGCCACTGACAGGCGGGGAATTTCGACATTAAGCTCGTTTTCAGCAGCATGTGCTGACCCCATAACAGCGAACAAAGGAATGATGAAGCCAGCCAGAACCAGTGGCCAGGTGGACTTGCGTCCCTTACTGTATTTTTTCAAAAGTAATAACCCCGTAATTGTGAATAAAATGCTGGCAACGGCAAATACGTCAATGAAAAGGCTCCAGAGAAAACCGGTGTTGCGGGCTTTGTGGAGGTCATTGAAGTAGGCAATCCAGCCGCGATCGGTGGTTTCAGAGTAAAAAGCACCACTGGTTAAATCGACGCTGAACCAGCTGTCCCCGCCAGGGCGAGGCATGGCGACGTACAATTCGTAGTCACTCCATTCGATTTCGGCATTTGAACTGATGCTGTTTTGCGTCTTATCTTCGTACCAGCGGTGGAAAAAAGTTGGTAGAGCGTCAGTCCCTGAAGCATTCGCCAACCGGTCCAATTCCGTTTGTGGGAGAGAGCTTTCGTGGCTTTCGACGCTGGGTGCGGATTCTATCCAGCCAGCATGGTTCAGTGTTATGCCGGTGACTGAAAACAACAACATGCCAATGAGGCAAACGGCAGAGCTTATCCAATGCCAGTCTTTTAAAGACCACCCTCTGCGGCCACCCGAGCGTCGAGCCATTCACTTTTCTTCCTTTACAAACAACAGTGAATGTATCTTATATAAAAACCGTTCTCATTTGCAATACTTAATGATAAAAATTCTCATTTAGATTTAGTTTTTTTATGTTATTATGCGCACAAAATCGCCAATGAGGAATTGTTATGAGAAGTATCATTGCGGAAAAAGTGACTCAGGTACGCCACTGGAACGATACCCTGTTTAGCTTTAGAACCACACGTCAGCCAAGCTTTACCTTTGAGAATGGTCAGTTTGTAATGATGGGACTGCAACTGGAAGATAAGCCTCTGCTCAGGGCTTACAGCATTGCCAGTGCAAACCACGAAGAAGAGCTTGAGTTCTTCAGTATTAAAGTGCCGGACGGCGCTTTAACTTCACGCCTGCAACATATTAAGGTGGGTGACGAAGTGGTGTTGTCGACACGCCCTACCGGGACGTTAGTACCCGGGCACTTACTGCCAGGAAAAAACTTGTATTTGCTCAGTACCGGCACCGGTTTAGCGCCTTTTATGAGCGTTATTAAAGACCCTGACATTTACGAACAGTACGATAAAGTCATTTTGGTTCACGGTGTGCGCTGGGTTTCTGAGTTGGCGTACCAAAAAGAAATCTCTGAGATTCTGCCAAACAACGAATACTTTGGTGATTGGGTGCGGGAAAAACTCATTTATTACCCGACAGTTACCCGCGAGCCATTCCGTGATGAAGCGCATCAGCAACGTATTACCGATTTGCTGGAGTCTGGTACCTTAACTAAAACCATTGGTATGCCAGATTTGAACCCTGAACACGATCGCTTTATGTTGTGCGGTAATGACGCTATGCTTCAAGATCTTATGGTTATTCTCAATGAACGAGGTTTTAGTAAAGCAACGTCACGTAAGCAAGGCAGCTACGTGATTGAGCAGGCCTTCATTGAGAAATAAAGAGCATTGAGAAGTAGAGAGTATTGAAAAATAAGCAGGTGTATGACCCAGGAGCAAAGTAAAAAAGCACTAGTGGTAGAAGGTGGCGCCATGCGCGGTATCTTCGCCGCTGGTGTGCTGGACGGTTTCCTTGAAACCGGACAAACCGACTTTGATTTTGCAGTTGGGGTGTCGGCAGGTTCAACAAACCTGATTGGTTTTCTTGCCGGCGACCACGGACGTAACCGTAAAATTCTTTTGCAGCATGCGCTACAACCAGAGTTTTTGAACTGGCGACGCTTTTTAAAGGGCGGACACTTTTGCGATGTAAGCTGGCTTTGGCACGCTTCGTTTGAACAAGTGCCACTGAATACCCGCCATTACCTTGAGCAGAACCGCCCTTTATACGTTGTAACGACCAACGTCGATACCGGGTTTCCGGTGTATACCAGGGTAACAGCCGACAACTTACACGAGCTATTCCCTGCTTCCTGCGCTATTCCGCTGGCTTATCGTGAGTTTCCGGCCGTTGGTGGAGCGCCTATGACTGATGGCGGGCTGGGTGACTCTATTCCGGTAATTAAAGCTTATGAAATGGGTGCGCGGGATATAACCGTTATTTTGTCCCGGCCGCGAGGCTTCCGAAAGAAGATAAGACCCTTACCTAAGTTTACCAAGCGCTTTTTTAAACACCATCCCGCCTTATTTGACGCAGTCGCCAGACGTTCAGAAGTTTACAATGACGCTATTAACTTTATTGATAACCCTCCTGCGGACTGTAAAATGACCGTTCTGGCTCCGCCGGAGGATTTCCCGGTAGGGCGTTTCACTCAGGATAAAAAGCTGCTGGAGCAAGGTTATGAAATGGGAAGAGCCGCCGCATTGGCAACAACTGCTGCGTGATGTCCGTGCGTGTACCCTATGTGAACCAGAGCTGCCGCTTGGTGCCCGCCCGGTTGTTCAGTTGCACCCTAAAGCCAGAATTCTAGTTGCCGGACAAGCTCCCGGAAAGCGCGTTCATGTCTCAGGTAAACCCTTCGATGATCCCAGTGGCGACAGGCTTCGTCAGTGGATGGGAATTGATAAAGACACTTTTTATAATGCCGAAGAGCTGGCGATTATTCCTATGGGTTTTTGTTATCCGGGTACCGGTAAGTCCGGTGACTTGCCTCCCCGTAAGGAGTGCGCGCCCACCTGGCGCGAGCAGTTACTGCAACAGCTACCCAATTTAGAATTAACACTGGCTATTGGTCAGTACGCGCAACAGTGGCATTTGCAGGAACCTAAGCGAAGCCTGACAGAACGTGTCAGAGACTGGCGAAGTTACTGGCCGCAGTTATTACCATTACCTCACCCTAGTCCCCGAAACAATATCTGGATGAAGCGTAACCCCTGGTTCGAAGCTGAGGTTATTCCGGAATTAAGACAAAGAGTGAAAGAACTGCTTTGACTTTTACAGGGCAAGTCGATAATTTTAGAGGCTTAACTTAAACGCGGCGGGCACGGATAACCCTGATGAAATTACGACAATGGCGAATCTGGCACCGCTGGTTATCTCTTCTTTTTGGCCTGCAGTTAGTGGTCTGGAGCATTAGTGGCGCCTATATGGTGTTCTTTGATTTAAGCTTCATTCACGGCGACCAACTGGTGAAAAAGCTTGAACAACCTATAGCAGAGAACACGTTAGTTTCGCCGGTAAGTTGGGTGTTAGAGCAACATCCGGAAGCCACGTCGGTGCGGCTTATGCGCCAGTGGATAGACGGCTCGCTGCAGACGGTTTATCGTGTTGAAAGCCAAACCAGTACGCAATTGCTGAGTGCCGAATCTTTGGAGCCGATAACACTTGATCGCATGGATATTGGCTATATTGCCCGCCAACACTACACCGGTAATGAAGAGACAAAAGCCCAGGTTAGCTATATTGAAGACCGGGCGCCTGGTGAACTTAACCCCGCTTTGTTACCCGTATGGCGAGTAGATTTTAATGATTTGGCCGGTGCTACCTTATATTTCTCGGCGACAACCGGGGAGCTCGTGACCAAACGGCATAACTTCTGGCGGTTGTTCGACTTTTTTTGGATGCTTCACATAATGGATTACCAAGACCGAGTGGATATTGAAACCTGGTGGTTAAAGGCATTTAGCATCGCAAATATACTTTTTGTAATAACTGGTATGGCTCTGCTTTACTTTCATTTCCGGCCGCGCAGAAGAAGCAGGCGAGCTCCATGAGGTTTATGCGTAAGCTGCATCGCTGGCTGAGTTTGGTCATTTTTATACAAGTGCTTATCTGGCTGGTCAGTGGCCTGTACTTCGGCTGGGTGGGTCACCAGAGTCTGGCTGCTCATGACTACTTTCAAAGCATTCCGAAAGCTCCGGTAGGGGCTGTTTTTTACCCTGAAAACGCCTTAATTGAACGTTTTGATAACGTTAAAAGTGTGGAAGTACGCTCAATTTCGGAAACGGCTCAGTACCTTGTTCTGACAATTGATGGCTCCAGACATTATGTGAATGCTCAGACTGGAGAGCGCTGGCAAACCTCTGCGCCGCTGGCCGCAAAACTGGCACGCCAAAGCTATAACGGGCCAGGCTCGGTTAAAGAAGTACAGGCCGTAATGGGCAGTGAGGGAATTATTGACTGGAACAAGCCCGGTTATAGAGTCATTTTTACCGACGATATTCGTACGCGTGTGTATGTTGACGCTGCCTCCGGTGAAGTGGTCAATCACCGCAATAACAATTGGTGGCTAAGTGACTGGATGTTCCGTTTACACTTTATGGATTACAGTGGTGAACGCGACTTTAACAGCTTACTGAATATTATTGCCGCTACCATCGCGTTATGGTTTAGTTTGTCAGGCTTAATTTTACTCGGTCGCAGCTTAAAACACCGGCAGTTACTCTAAAGCTGCCGGTTACCACCAGCGCCCGGCTCTACGACAATAGCTTTTGTAAGTTTCACCAAAAGTTTCGGTTAAAATACGTTCTTCCGGCAGAATTTGAAAGCGGTGCATATAGGCGAAATACAACGCCAGCCCCCATAAAGAAAAGACACTTCCCAGAAAAACACCCCAGGCCATAAGCAAAAAGAAAAAGCCTAAATACATTGGGTTACGTGTTCTTTGGTATATTCCGGTAGTGACAAGTTCGGTGCTTTTGTTCGGAGCGCGTGGGTCTACAGTGGTTTGTGCTCTGCGAAAACCAATAACGCCAAGCAAGGGCAGCAAGACTCCTAATACCAATAGAAAAATAGCAGCGGCGCGCTGGCCGACATAAAATTGGTTAAAGACCTGCGTATAGTGAGCCGTTAACCACATTAAACCGGCGACTATGGCAACAACCAGCAAAGGTGGTATTTTGAGTTCAAGTGATTTCATGGCAAAGTGGCGCCCCTTTTAGCGAAGACAAGAAATATGACGACCGATACCCATCAGATTATTGAGCAAACCCGGCACTGGGTGCAACAGTTGATTGTAAAGTACAACATCTGCCCTTTTGCACGCCGTGAAGTTGAGCGCAAGAGTATTCGCTATAGTGTAGCCGAAAATCGCAAGCCACAAGTTGTTTTACAGCAGTTGCTGGATGAAGCTAAACACCTGGATACCACACCTGAAACCGAGACCACGCTGCTTATTCTGCCGTCGGGGTTTGAAGGGTTTTACGAATTTCTGAATCTGGTTGATGTCGCCGATGCTTCGCTTATTGAGGAAGGCTATGAAGGTGTATACCAGCTGGCGCATTTTCACCCCGACTACTGCTTTGAGGGAGAGTCCCAGGATGATCCGGCAAATTATACCAACCGTGCTCCGTATCCAACTTTACATTTACTGCGTGAGGCCAGTATTGAAAAGGCTCTGGAGAACTATGACGACCCTGAATCGATTCCTGAACGCAATATCGAATTTGCCCGACGTAAAGGCGCTGGATTTTTTAAAGCAATCTTGACAGTCTAGAGTGCGAGTTGTTGCTACACTATTAGTAATATCACATTAATTAGCGTTGCTTGCTCTGTCGAACCATAAAGTGATGAGGCGTCATGACAAAACATCATATTACTCATAGAATTATTGAACAGCTACCAACTATGGTGGCTTATGTCGACAGAGACAGGCTTTTTCGCTATGTAAATACGTCGTATGCGGCGTTCTTTGACCTGACCCCAAAGGAAATGCTTGGCAAGCCGTTAACCGACGTACTGAGCGAAGAGTCTTATCAACGTATAAAGCCCAATCATGATCATATTTTTGCCACCGGCGAGAAAATGGAGTTTTCAGATTCTGTCACTTTTCGCAACGGACATAAGTGCTTCTTAGATATTCGCTACCTTCCTGAAATTGATGAGCAAGACAATGTCATTGGTATCTATGTGCTTATTGAAGATGTCAGTGACTATTATGCGTCGGTTGATGTTATGCGCACGATTCATGAAGTTATCCATAAGCGTGGACGGCGCATTGACCCTGCTTCTATTGATGAGCTGTTAAAAGTGGGGGTTGAATATTTAGGTGTTGATATAGGAACTGCCAGCTCCATTCAAAACGGCACTTATACCATTGAGTGGGTGCAAACCGCGAAAATGGACTTTTCGGCCGGAACGCAGCTGCCGCTGGCAACCACCTATTGTTCCGTTGTGCTTGAGGCTAACCATCTAATTTATACCAATGACGCGTCAAAAGACTCACGCTTTAAAGAGCACGCGAGTTATCAAACTTATGGTTTGGAGACTTATATAGGTACGCCACTTATTATTAATGATCAGGTATGGGGGATTTTGGGTTTCGCCCGTAAAAGCAAAAGAGCAGAGCCTTTTACTGAGCTGGAAATTGAAATGGTGCGAATGATGGGCACCGCACTGGAGACTGTTATTGCGGAACAGAAAGTTCGCTCCGATTTAATCCGCCAGCGCGACGATATGGCACTAATTGCCTACACCGATGCGCTAACCGGATTAAAAAATCGCTCAGCTGGTATGGAAATACTTGAACAGAGCCTGGTTCGGCAACATGGAGGGCAGGGTTTTGTTGTCTCAGTTATTGACTTTGACCACTTTAAAACCATTAACGATACCTATGGCCACGATATTGGTGACAAAGTATTAATTGCAGGCTCTGAAGCTATGTCAGCGGCGGTTCGTAGCAGCGACAGTGTAGTTAGAGTGGGTGGCGAAGAATTTATGGTGGTACTTGCCTATGCTGACCATGAAAGTGCCGTACAGGTACTGGAAAGGGTGCGGGCGGCCGTTGAGGAAACGGTAGTTACCTTAGATTCAGGTGAAATCATTAATCCGACGGTAAGTGTCGGTGCGTCAGAAAGCCGCCCTGATGATGATGTTTCCAGTATCTACAGAAGAGCGGATCAGGCGCTGTATAAGGCTAAGCGAGAAGGTCGCAACCGTGTTGTCTGGGCCAGTGAAAGCGATGTTTAAACTTATTATGAAAATAACTTGGTAAATGGTTTGACTCCCAGTGTAATAAGCGTAGACTCCATCGGGTCGGATAGATAGAAAGACAGTTAGTTAAAAGACTCCACTTCGTTGACCTATTATTATTAATACCATCGTCCTGTAGTTCTAAGTTCTTATTATTACCCGCATCATCGGCCTAAATGGCCACATACTTAAAAGTTACAGGAAGATATATTATGTCTGATAAAATTACTGGTTCAGTAAAATGGTTTAACGAAGCAAAAGGCTTCGGTTTCATCGAACGTGAAAACGGCGCAGACGTTTTCGCACATTTCAGTGCTATTGCTAGCGAAGGTTTCAAAACCTTAACTGAAGGCCAGCGCGTTGAGTTCGCAGTAACTCAAGGCCCTAAAGGTCCTCAGGCTGAGAACATCGTAGCGCTGTAATTACGCGCCTCGAAGTCTAAAAGGGCAACCCTCGGGTTGCCTTTTTTTGTGCCTGTAAATCGGTGTAAGTTAGCGATCTAAACTAAGCTTTTATTACGTAAGCTCAGACACGAAACACTCATGGAGGTCGATGATGAAAGTAGCAGTTATAGGCGCAAACGGAAAAATTGGTCAGCATTTAGTTGAACAGATGCAACACGCAAAAAAACATGAAGTGATTGCGGTGGTACGCAAGGAAGAGCAGCAAAAAGCCTGGGAAGACCGCGGAGTTACGGCCAAATTAGCTGATTTAGAAGGCTCCGTCTCAAAATTGGAAGAACTGCTTCAGGGCGTTGATGCTGTGGTATTTACCGCAGGCTCAGGTGGAAGCTCCGGTGACGATAAAACCTTATTAGTCGACTTAGACGGTGCAGTGAAAACAATGGAAGCGGCTGAATCTGTGGGCGTAAAACGTTTTGTTATGGTCAGTGCCTGGCAGTCGAACAACCGTGAGAACTGGGCTGAAGCCCTGCTTCCTTACTATGCCGCCAAGCATTATGCCGATCGCGAGTTAATGCGCACCAAACTTAACTGGACCATTGTGCGTCCGGGAGCATTAACCGACGAAGAAGCAACCGGCAAAGTGGTTGTTGGTGAATCGTTGGCACCAGGTTCAGTGCCACGCGAAGATGTCGCCAGTGTTTTACGCCGGTGTCTGGATGAAACCGGTACCGAACTCAGAGCTTTTGACTTAATGTCGGGTGACAGTGAAGTAGAGCATTCACTGCAGTCGATGAAAGAAATGGCTTAGCACTTCAATAGTCCGTTCAGTTTTCGCCGGTATGTTGTCTTTAATAGGCAACACGGCGTGTACGCTGTACGGACTGCCTTCCCATTCTGGCAACAAACGCAGTAAACGCCCACTCTCAATGTAATGCTTAATTTCCGGCTCCGGAAGTAGTGCATAGCCAACACCATCTAGCGTCAACTGGACTACCGTCTGCATGTTGTTCAGCAGCACTTTTGGCTTGGGGAAATCCTTATTGGGTAAGCTGGGTATGTGGCCAATAAAACAACCTTCGGGTAAGTCTTCAAAGCTTTTTATCGGGTTCTTAGCCGCAGGGTGTTCAGCAGCAATACAGGGAACCATGTGCCAGTCAGCCAAATGTCTGGCGTATAATGTTGAATCGGCCAGCGGACCAATGCGAATAGCCAGATCTGCCCCCGCGGTAATGAGGTCAATAGGCTCGTCGGTCATATGCAGTTGAAAGCTTACGTTAGTAAACTCTTGCTGCAGCTGCTTTAAGGGCTCGCTTAACAAGCCTCCGCCAAAACCCACGGGCGCAATAATTTTTATTTGCCCTTGCGGCTGATTCGTTAATTGATCCCAGCGTTCCTGGTTTTTAGCTGCAATAGACAACATGTCGAGGCACGATTGATAAAAAACCTGACCGGCTTCGGTAAGTGAAAGCGAACGTGTATTACGGTGAAAAAGCGAAATTCCGTTATCGTTCTCCAGTCGCTGCAACTGCTGGCTAATAGCGGACACTGTCATATGCAGTTCATTTGCAGCGGCACTCATGCTGTTGAGTTCTACCGTACGGGTAAAGGCTTTTAATGATCGAATCATTTTCGGATTCATGTTTTAAGTCCTGCTAAAGAAGCTTTCAATATTTTTGAAATTGCTGATTCCATAGTACCAGTTAAAATCGCTAATGAAAATAATTCGCATTTATATTTCATTAGGGGATGAACATGAATTGCAGTATCAGCGGCTTAAAATTGAGCATTCTAGCATTAACTGTAGCATCAGCTGTAGGCGTTGCTCAGGCGCAGGAACAGGAAAAGCCAAAAAGAAAACATCATAAGCACAAAGATATGGAAGTTATGGTGGTAACGGCGTCAGGTGTTGCTCAGCAGTTGAAAGAAGCTCCAGCTTCAATCTCCGTTATTGACAGAAAAGACCTTTCTCAGCGTTTTTATAAAGACTTAACCGACGCCATGACCGACGCCCCGGGCGTTATTGTGACCGGCGGCGGTGACCGTCAGGATATTAGCCTGCGCGGTATGGGTGCCGACTACACATTGATTTTGGTAGATGGTCAGCGTCAGAGCTCGCGCGAAACCCGCCCAAACAGTGACGGCCCCGGCGTTGAAGGAGCCTGGACACCACCACTGGCGTCAATTGACCGCATAGAGGTTATTCGGGGGCCTATGTCATCACTTTACGGTTCAGACGCAATAGGCGGCGTTATCAATATTATTACCCGTAAAACGCCGGAAGAATGGCGATCGGAAATTCGCGTTGATGGCACCCTGCAGGAACGTTCAGAGTCAGGCAATAGCTACCAGACTAACTTGTTCACCTCCGGCTCGCTAATTAAAGACACTTTGGGTATTCAACTGTCGGCCGGTTATACGCGTCGCCTGGAAGATGAAATTGTTTCTGGCTACCGGGATAAAACCGCAGAAGATGCCGATTTAAAACTGGCTTACACGCCAAACCGCGATCATGAAATTTTGTTTGAAGTAGGTACCGCTCAGCAAAGTATCGACGCTTCTGTCGGTAAAACCATTGAGCCGCTGGCACCGGGCGAAGAATGCGGTCGCCGTGGATGCCCCGAGTCATCAACTACCGAATACGATAATACCAGCGTGTCCATTGCTCATAATGGCCAGTGGGGCCTGGTGGGCGCCCGCAGTTATTTAAAGCGCGATGAGTATGAAAACAAAGCGCGCCTGATGACCATTACCAATACCGACTTTCAGAGTCACTGGAACGTACCGCTGCTTGAAGAAAGCTCAATGAACCTTGGGGTGGCTTATCAAAAAGAAGAGTTGGAAGATTTAACCAGTAACCAAATAAGTGACAGAAGCCGTATTGAAGGCTCACAATGGTCAGCCTTTGCAGAAACCGCCTGGCCGATATTCAATGACTTTAACCTGACGACCGGCGTTCGTTACGATGACGACGACATTTTTGGTGGGCACTGGAGCCCGCGTGTTTACGGTGTGTATACATTAAGCCGTGCGACCACTATTAAAGGTGGTGTTTCTACCGGGTTCCGTGCGCCAAGCCTGCGTGAAACAACGGCTGACTGGGGACAGGTTAGCCGCGGTGGTAATGTTTACGGTAACCCGGATTTAGAAGCTGAAACTTCGACCAACTACGAGTTAGGAATATACACAGACTGGGGACGTCGCAGCTCAACCTCAATTACCGTGTTCTACAATGAGTTTGATGACAAAATTACCCGGGTCGATTGCCCTGAAACGGTCTGTGACGCAGGCCCCAACCAATTTGGCTCTATGCCGACTACCCGGATTAACATTGATGAAGCTGTTACTCGAGGTATTGAAATGACCTTAAGCACTCATTTCAGCCGGGAGTGGTCATTGAAAGGAAACTACACCTACACCGACTCTGAGCAGAAATCGGGTGAATATAAAGGTGAGCCATTAAACCAGCTACCTAAGCACTTAGTGCAAACCTCACTGAACTGGAAACCCAGTAAGCGGTGGAACAGTTGGTTGCGTGTGCATTATCGTGGTGAAGAGAGCCAACCGACAACCGGACCTTCACAGGGCTCTCTGGTCGCACCGTCTTACACACTGGCGGATTTTGGTGTGAACTACTTTGTTACGCGTGACGTGAAGCTGGCTGCGGGAGTTTACAATTTATTCGATAAGGAAATTGGCGTGGAAGAGTACGGCTATGTTGAAGACGGCCGACGCTTATGGTTGTCAGCCGCCTATAGTTTTTAAACCCTTATAGAATGTTGTTTAAGGCTATACCGATACCAAAACGAGTCTGTTTGTGATTGTAATCAATCAGGCTCTCTCCGTAACCGGTGAAAATTGAGGTATAGCCGATAAACTTCCCGCCAATAGGAAATGTCCAGTTAAGCTCCGCCGACCCTCTGCCGGTATCCACAGCATGGCGAAGCCTGAGAATGTACTCGAAGTCACCATCGTTATAGGCGGTGGTGAATTCATAGTCACCCACGTAGTCGGTAATATTCGGGTTGTCGTCACCACTCGATTGCATGGGGTCTGTCTTTGGGTCTTCCTGAAACCGTAACCAGGGCTTCAGTGAGAAAACGAAGCGGCCTTTTTCTACCACAAATTGCATATAACCGCGGTTCCAGCTTCGTGACAGTGGCTGGCTGCGCCCATTAGACAAATGCTCTAAACCAAAAACTAACGCCGTATTGGTACCAAAAGGATGCCAACCGGTTGAAGTGGCGTAGAAAAGCTCGGGCATGTAGTTGGTTTCGCGGAAAGGCTTAGAAATATTACTGGAATACACTTGCCACCAGGACTGCACGGTTAAACCAAAAAACAGTTGGTCGTCTTCAAACAGCAGACTTTCCTTGTTAAAAGGTATTTTAAAACTGATTTGGAATTTAGCCTCGTAGTCTTCCAGATTCTCTTCGTAACCTTCGACATCTGCATATTGCAGACGGTTAATACTATTAGTGGTAATAACGGGCAATAAATAGTTACGACGGTGTGGAGTTAATACATAAGGGTCAAACTGGGTAACTTGCTCGCTTTTCATGCGGCTGGTTAAAGCACCGGGGTCTTCAACCGCATCGACTTTCACTATATCTTCGTCACTCTCAACTGACCGCAACTGTTCTTCGCAGGTAGAGCGAATATCCGCAATGGTTGCGTCAGCCTTCGTGTTGTTCATTTCATCCAGCAGACATTGCTGCATATCAGACAGTTCTTGCGCCTGGACATTAACCGCTGCTAGTGCGGTAACTCCCGATGCAATTATCCAGATCCATTTTTTCATAAGCGCAAGCTTCCTTTATTGAGATTCCTTGTACTATAGCGTAAGAGGGGTGTTTAGATCACACGTTTACAAAATAGGGCCAGAAGAAAAACTTCTGACCCTGCTGACATTATCAGTTAAAAGTTATGAACAACGGATAAACTAGCCGTACGACCGCGTAGGTTGTACTGGGTCATATCGTATCCGTAGGCCCCACCAGCTGGATCAAACGGCGGCTTCTCGTCAAACAGATTGCTGATGTTCAAGGTCAGTTGAGTATCACCGAAACCCTGATAAACCAATTGTGAATCAACCTGCCAGTAGCTATCAACCTTTTCATCTAAGCCCGGGTTGCTGCTTTGCGTGGCCACCTGCTGTTTATAGCTGCTGGTGTAATTAAGGCTAACGCCCCATTGCCAGTCACTAACAAGCCAGCGCAACTGGTTGTTACCTTTCCACTTGGGCAGTGCGCCTAAAATATTACTGCCAGCACCGTCAGTAGGTTCCTGACCTGCTACTAACGCCTGCTCGTACTCTAAAAGCCGTGACCAGGTACTCTGAAACTGAAGCGTCGAGTTGCTTAGCTGCACCTGGTAGTTTGCATCAATATCAAAGCCGCGGGTAGAGCGGGTGCCCTGGTTCTTATATTGGTTACTGATAATTTGCAGTCGCCCGGCGTCGTCACGCTGAATGCGGTCTGCGTACTGGTCTTCATTATTGATAATGAACTGCGCGTTGTCGGGGGCAATAATATCGTCCTGCTCAATTTCGAATACATCTACAGCTATGCTGGCGCCTGTTTGCGGCGACCAGATAATACCGGCATTGAGGTTGGTTGAGCGTTCGGCGTCGAGGTCTGAGTTACCCGTACGCACTTGTGTGAAACCGCGGCGCACGCCCGGATCAATAGGGTCATTCGGGTCAATAACCGAGCCATAACTGATGGTGTTGCTCTCTGCGATTTCCGGAAGCGATGGCGCACGAAAACCGCGTGACCAGGAACCGCGCAGCAACCAGTCGTCGCCTAATACATAGTGGAACGCCACCTTAGGTGACCAGGCTGAGCCAAAATCGTCATAATGATCATAGCGGCCGGCAAGGTTTACGTTTAGGTTTTCCACAACAGGAACGTCCAGCTCAACAAAGCCCGCCGCAACTTGTCGCTTCCCTTTAACCAGGTTGATTGCGGGACGTAGTTCGGTCCCCGATAACACCTCCGGTGAGGTTCCCGCGTCCATTTCTTCTTCCCGCCAGTCGACCCCAAAGGCAACGCTTAGCGGCCCGTTATCCAGCTCTTTTAAAATGGTGCTGGCATTGGCGTTAATACTGTTTAGCTCATAAAACCCCGGACGCCGCGTATCAATGCGCAATGCATCAATGGTTTCAGCGTCGTTATTGCCGTTAAAGAAGTCATATTCGCCACTGGCCAGCACATCCTCAAAAGTGTAGCGGTTAATAAAATTATCAACGTACTCGCGCTGGCGGCTTTGTGAGTTCAGCACATTGACCGACCAGTCCCAGTCTAAGCCCCGATAGTTCACACCGGCCAGAAAGCGGTGAAAGTCCTGTTTATTGGCTTTTACGCGTTCGCCCACATCAAAAAAGGTGTATTCAAAAGGTAAGGGTTGCGAGCCCGGGTTGTCCGGATGCCCGACCGGTAATTCCACTGGAATATCGACTAAACTGCCGGTTTCCTGATTGTAAGCCCGCAGTCCGGCACCGACGCTTAACGGCGCGCCAAACACATGGCTTGAACGGTTATTGCTGTACAGAAAGTCGCTGTAGGCCTGTATATCGTCGGTGAGCTGCAAAGTGCCCTGCAATGAAAACTGGTGCCGTTCAACTTCCGGCTGCAACGTGTTGTATGGCTGAGCGTTAAAGGCACACACCTGCCCGTCTGCCCCGGGGGTGAAATCGCTTCGGTCTCTTTTTTCAGACAGGCCCGGGCAGTTCTCAAAAGCCTGAGGGTTCTGCGGATCGCTTAAATAATTACCGCCCTGCGACGACCAACCAGCCAGGCGCCCGCCGGGTTTGTCGCGAAAGTCACCGGAACGGGTAAAGTCGCGGTCGTCGGCATTTAGCCGCTCGCGGGTCAGATAGTCGTAGCTGAATGTCAGGTTATAGCCGTCGTCTGCTATGTCGCCAAACCCGCTGATAACGCCCGCACTGTATTGCGTTAATGAACCTTCGCTGGCACCACCAACTCCCGCACGAAATTGCGTGCTTTGTACGTTGTTGCGCAAAATAATGTTGATAACCCCGGCAATAGCGTCCGAACCATAGACCGCGGACGCACCGTCTTTTAGTACCTCTATGCGCTCCACCGCGCCTAAAGGTAAGGCATTTAAGTCAACGAAGGTGTCCTGAGTGCCCAGCGCAAAACCGTAGTTAGAGACCCGCTGACCATTCACCAGAATAAGCGTGTTTTTAGGGCTTAAGCCGCGCAAACCAACCGACGCCGACCCCGCCGAAAAGCTGCTGGTGTATTGCTCGTCGTAACTGTTACCGGTATTCACCGTTAAGTCACGCAGCAAATCCGTAAGTGTAATTTCACCACTGGCGGCTATGTCGCTGGCATCAATAATTTGCAACGGCGTGGCGTCTTCATTCTGGGCCCGTTTAATGTAGGAACCCGTGACACTAATGCGTTCCAACTCGGAGCTAGCATCATTGGCTAACAGAGCTGGGGATGCCGATGCAGCGATAAGCCCAGCGGCAACAGTTGATAACGTAAAGAACTTTGATTTCATTAAATACCTCACAAAATGAACGAATAAGCCATTTAGACGTCTAAACGGCTATTTAGCATAAGCGAGATGAGTGGTGGAGGTAAAGGGAAAATTGTTGTTTAGGGGGGAAGTGTGATTTTTAGAGGCTTATCCCGCTTGAATTAGATGCCTTCACGTTGTTGTAAGTTTTTCGTTATATTCACGTTAAAAAAATCGATAATTATGAAGAAACATTGTTGATTTATTGTTGCTATTATTGTTATCTTTATTCTAACAAACGGCTAGAAGTAATAGATAATGAGTAACGAAGGGCTTTTCCGAAACAGCGCCATAAAAGCACAAGCGAATAAATTGGACGGTGATGTAATAGTCGCTCAACCAGTTAGTACTACTGTACTCACCTCCTGCCTATTAGCTGCTGTAGCTATCGCTATTGTTTTTTTGGCGAGCTCTTCTTTTAATCGTAAAGAAACAGTTTCTGGTTTTTTGCAGCCTGACTCAGGTATCTCAAAGATTGCTGCTCCTCGAAATGGAGTGATTAGCGCTATTTATGTGAACGACGGAGAGCTCGTCAAGAAGGGGCAGCCGTTAATATTGTTAAAAACACCCGAATATCTTGCTGGTGGAGAAAGTTTAAGCGAGTTGATTTCAGGTAACTTGATTGAGCAAGTTGAAATTCTAAATAATCGAGCAGCTCAAACACGTCGTCAATCAGACTCCCAAAAACAGGAACTTGAACAGCGAATAAAATATCACACGGCTCAACTACGTGATATGCAAGAACAACAGGATTTGCTGCAGGAACGTCTAGATCTTAATAAAGCACGCCTTACAGATATGAGCACCTTAAGTGATAGTGGCTTACTAGCTACTGATGAAGTGAGGCAGCAACAAGAGCTTATTTTGAATGCTCGTCAACAACTTGCTGAATTAAGGGTTACTCAGCAGTCGCACGAATCACAACTGGAACAATTAAGTGGCGAACTGGCGAGACTGCCCGACGAAACAGATCAGCAACTTAGTGTCATTAATTCGGAAATTACTCGGCTTGAACAGCAGCAACTAGAGCTAGGCGCTCGTAGCGAAATTCTGATTACCGCCCCAGTTGGTGGTGTTGTAACAAATTTAATCGCTGAAGTGGGCCAACAAGTACAGCCGGCAGGCTCATTAGTAACGGTTTTACCGAATAATACCGAATTAAAGGCGATGTTATTAATTCCTACCAGAGCCTATGGTTTTATAAAGCCTGGGCAAAATACCAAGATTCGTTTCGACGCTTTTCCGCATCAGCGTTTTGGTCTATTTGATGGGAAAATATCCAGAACGTCTAAATCTATTGTTTTACCGAACGAAATTGATATGCCGGTCACTGTTCAAGAGCCAGTGTACAGAGTAGAAGCAACACTGACCGCGCAAGAGATCCGCGCTTACGGAGAGTCCATGCCACTGCAGGCAGGGATGCTACTAAGTGCTGATGTGGTGCTTGAGCAACGCAGCATTTTGGCTTGGTTGTTTGAGCCTTTGTTGAGCCTGAAAGGGCGTATTTAAACTCTATAAAGGTACTTTTTATGAAAGAACTAAAATCTGAGAATCTAAACCAAGTTTCTGGTGGTCATCCTCTTGCTTGGGGTCTTGCTAGTGCATACATATATCAGCAAGCTGGAGGCGCGGAAGGTATTAATCGTTACCTATCTAACTCTGCTGCGTCAGCTGGTGCCTCATTTAGATATTGGGGGCGTAAGATTTCGCGTCTTTTCTAAATAAAATAGCTGCGCCCCTATTCTTTCAGGGGCGCATTACAACTCTTGAACTCAATATATGGATAGAATAAATTACCGTTATGATGTTTTTGATTTTTAATGAAAATTTGTAATAAGGGTTCTTATTTTTATCCCACCTTAAACGACTTTTCTTAATATAACGTATCCTATGCTTTAATTATAGCTGGTGAAATTAGTTCGTCTTTTTGTTTGAAGAGATAAAACATAATTTTTAGGTACGGTAATTTTAGCAATACTCTGAATTCAGGAACTTGAAGTGGATAATATATATCAGTCCGAAGCCGCAGAGTGCGGGCTAGCCAGTATCGCGATGGTATCTAACTACTATGGCCACAAAGTTGATCTTCAAACTCTACGAAGTCGTTATTCAGTTTCATTAACGGGCGCAAACCTGCAGCAGATAATGGACCTAGGCGAACAACTAGGGTTAGCTGGTCGGGCTCTGAAGCTTGAGCTTGATGAATTGCACAAATTATCTTTACCCTGCATTCTTCACTGGGATATGAACCACTTTGTGGTGCTGAAAAAAGTTAGCCGTAAATCTATTACTATTCTCGATCCTGCACGGGGTGAACGAAAAGTTTCTTTGGCGGATGCTGATAAATCCTTTACCGGCATTGCCCTTGAATTAACACCAACAAGTGACTTTAAAAAGCAGGATGATCGAGTTCGGCTGAAACTAAGTTCTTTCTGGACTAGAGCCAAAGGCCTGGTGCCTTCCTTAGTCAAACTGTTTATTCTGTCGTTGTTACTGCAAATTTTTATGTTGGCGGCACCTTACTACACTCAGACGGTTGTGGATGAGGTTATTGTTAGTTATGACCAGCCGCTACTAGTTGTACTTGCACTTGGTTTCGGTCTGCTAGTGCTTATGCGGGTGGTAACCAATGCTTTGAGAGGCTGGGTTGTGCTCCATCTGGGCGCTGTGATGAGCGTACAGATGGGGGTGAATCTGTTTAGGCATTTGATTCATCTACCTTTAAGTTATTTTGAAAAGCGCCATATGGGTGACGTAGTTTCCCGTTTTGGTTCGTTAAATCAAGTCAGAGAATTATTTACCAATAACCTAATAGAAAGCATTATCGATGGTCTGATGGCGATCGTGGTTCTGGTAGTAATGTTTCTATATAGCTCAACTTTGGCTTTCGTCGTTATCGGTGTAACCCTCATTTATGCATTGTCACGGGCCTTGTTATACCGTCCTCTGCAGGCTCGTAATGAAGCAGCCATTATGGCCGAAGCAAAAGAGCAAAGTAACTTCATGGAAACCGTGCGCGGCATGCAGACTATTAAACTGTTTGGGCACCAGGTTCCTCGCTTAAATCTTTGGCAAAACCGCTATGCAGATACAGTCAATGAAACTTACCGTTTAGGCCAGTGGGAGGTTTCATATCAAACTATCAATCAACTCTTATTTGGCATAGAGAACATAGTAGTTGTTTATCTTGCTGCGTTGTATGTTATGGAAGGTGATCTCACTGTAGGTATGCTTTTTGCCTTCATGTCCTATAAAGGCCAGTTTACTGAACGCATGGCGGGACTTATTGACCGTTTGGTCGAAGTTAAAATGGTTCGACTTCATTTAGACCGCTTGTCGGACATTGCTTTGACAGATAAAGAAGATGAAGGTGCGAGTGCTTATCATCGTGAAATAGAAGGTACTTTAAAGCTCGATAAGATTAGTTTTCGCTATGCAATGAACGACCCGATGCTATTTGATGGGCTAGAGCTTAGTGTGGAAAAAGGCGAGTCTGTTGCGATTATAGGCCCATCGGGTAATGGTAAAACAACGCTCATGAAAATTATGTTGGGTCTTTTGCAGCCAAGTAGCGGCAAAATTGAAGTTGATGGTGTTGATATTACTCACATAGGGCTTCGTAATTATCGCCAGCAGATTGCAGCGGTGATGCAGGATGATCAACTCATGTCGGGATCTATCGCCGAGAATATTAGCTTTTTCGATACCAAACTTGATATGGAGCGAGTGGTTAACTGCGCGCAAATGGCGGGTATTCATCAGGACATATCCTCGATGCAGATGGGCTACAATGCGCTAATAGGTGATATGGGAAGTACATTGTCCGGCGGCCAGAAGCAGCGGGTACTGCTTGCTCGTGCGTTATATAGACGACCTAAAATCTTGTTCATGGATGAGGCGACAAGCCATTTGGATGTCCAGCTAGAGCATCATGTGAACCATGCGATTAAGCAACAAAACATGACACGCATTATTATCGCTCACAGGCCAGAGACCATTCTAAACGCTGATCGTATTATCCAGCTGCATGGCGGACGATTGGAGGATATAACTGAAGAGTATAAAGCTCAGTTCACCCACTAATCATGTAGTGAGCGAATAATATCGATAAACATCAAAGCTGATCCTGTCATGAAGAGCCACACACCGACCGTTGCATAGCTCGCGAAAGTGGGTAGAAATAACATACTTCCAAAAAAGAACGACAAGCTAGCCAAGATCCCTAATGTGTTTTTCTGAAGGCGCTGTAAGAATGTTGCTTTCATACTACGCCCCATTATTTTATGTCGGGTTGGAAACGGAAACTCACCGCAATACGGTTCCAGCTATTTATCTGTACTATGACCGTGGTCAATTCAATTAACCCACTTTCTCCAAAAGCATCCAGTGCCGACTGAAAGACAGCATCTGTGATTTCTACATGGTTGACTAGCGTTAGTGCTTCAGTCCAGGCCAACGCAGCTCGCTCTTTTGCGGTAAAACACGATAATTCTTTCCAGGCCGGAAGCACATCTAATCTTGACTGGAGTTCATCATCAGCTCGGGCTTCATCGGCATGCATTTTCTGACAAAACCCACAGTGGTTTAGTTGTGATGCGCGCAGTCTGACGAGATGCAGAAGTTGCGGAGACAGATTTACTGATTCCGGTACATCACCTAATGCGGTTAAATGAGTCACCAGGCGCGGGCATTGTTTATAAAGTGAAGATTGTGAAATTCGGTGTTGCATAATGTCCTCCAAAGATTAACTCCGGATACTTTAGGAACATTCGTTAGCTATCAATTGGAGATTTGCGACATTTTTCTTAGTCGGTATTGAAGTGGCGTTTCCAGAGTTTGCTCACGGAAAGCATTCGTAAAGTGAGCTTGATCGAAGTAGCCACAGGCAAGAGCAATGTCGCTGAGACTGTCTGGCGTCATAATCAAATATTGTCGGGCGGCTCGGATTTGAGCAAAGCCGTGCAGCTGATTTGGCGTAAAACCTAAGTATTTGCGCAACTGCCTTTCCAGTGTCCGTCGACTAAAACCGCTTTGTAACGCCAGTTGCTGAGGCGGTATTAAATCAGCGGACGCATGAGCCAATAAAGTCGACCACTTTCGATTCGGTTCTTGAGCACGATAACTCAGCGTCAGTAACCAGTTCTGCACAGCCTGTACTTGCTGGTCTACCGATAGAGTGGGCAGCATGTTCATTAATGGCTGTAAACTGAGTTGTTGAGAAAAAGGTGTGTCGAGTAACTCTATTTCGATGTTCTGCGAAGCATCGATGTCCAGCCCCAGTAGTGCTTTGGCGCCTCCGGGACGAAATCGTACGCTAATGTGCCTTGTTGATATATCCCAACGGTGAGTAACGACTTGAGTATGGTGAAAATAACGTGCATTGATCCGAGTATTACGTATTTCAAAAGTTAAACTGGACCCGGCATCGGGGTAGAGTTTTTCTTCAACATGGCGCGAATTGTTCTTCGAGTTGTTAGTAACCCACAAGCACTGAATCCAGTTGGAGAGGCCTGGAAACGGCGGAATCATTTCTAACCCAATATTAGAGAAGCTGGCAGCAGGTATAATGTCAAATTTGTTGTGTGACATGCTGATGACCTTCGAAGTGTACGTGAATAAATAATAACCGATTGGAACAAATAGCCCAAGTAGACAGCAACTGCTGGCAATTACCGAATAGCTTTACATAGTCTTAACGGTGAGCTGATTTTGGAAGACAAAGCCGGGTTAGATTAATTTTCAGATTTTATCTCAAGGCTGGTTATAATTTAACTAAAGATACTGATTTTCAGGACAGCCCAAGGCACAGGCTTATGTTATTGATTGACGCATTTATCCGGTTTTCCGCACTGGGCTTGTTGCTGCTTATGACTGTGCTGGCCATTAAAGATCTGCCGCGTTCCAGGCGTTGTACTTTAATGGTGGCTACAAACCTCTGCCTGGCAAGCTTTCTGCTTGGCTCTATGCCCGCTGAATTTGCGCTTCCTATGGTGTGGCAAGTTCCCTTTCGGTTACTGGATACTTTGCTTTTGCCGGTTACCTGGGTATTTGTGTTAACCCTTTTTCATCGAGATTTCAGGCCAGGAAAACTCCATTGGCTTGCTTTAATTGCAGTAAGCGCCTCTATGCTGGCTGAACGGGCTGTTTGGCTGGGTTGGTTGAATGAGCTGCCTGCGTGGTGGCCCGTTGTTGTCATTGCGCTGTCACTTTTTCTGTTGGCACATATGATGTTCGTTACGCTAATAGGCCGGAATGATGACTTAATTGAAGCCCGGCGTACTTATCGACTTTATTTTCTGTTCATTATTTCTGCGTCTATTTTGGTCGCAATTTTGGTGGGGTCTATTTGGTTGCAAAGCTCCCAGTCTACAATTAATGCACTGAGCGTCTGGCTTCCCATTTTTTCCATGAGCCTATGGGTATTAAAGGGTGACACGTCTGCGCTGACTTTTTATCGGAACGCGTCTCAGAAAAAGCAATTGTCAGCAGTGGATAAAAGAATACTGGCCGAACTCGACAAGCTAATGACACAAGACAAGGTGTATTTAGAAGAGGCTCTGGTCATTGCTGATTTGGCCAAAAAGCTGGGTGTGGCAGAGCATAAATTGAGAACCTTGATAAACACCCAAACGGGCTTCACTAACTTCAGCCATTACATTAACTCTTTCCGGCTTAAAGGCGTGATGGACTGCTTCTCAGAACGGGAGAACGACCACCTGCCCATTTTAACCATTGCACTGAATAACGGGTTTAACTCCTTACCGCCTTTTAATCGTGCCTTCAAAAAAGAAACCGGAATGACGCCGTCTCAATTCCGAAAAAACCTGCAGAATTTTCAAAATTGACGTGATTTTTTTCATAATCGACCAGCTTTTGTTGGGTTGCCTTTCTATTCTGAATGGACTTATCAGAACCAAAGGTAATTAGTTATGAAAGCTTTAAACTTAAAGAAACTCGGTTTGTGGTTAGTTGTTTTATTGCTTGCTCTCAGCGCGACCAGTTTCGGTGTTATGTACTACCAGGTGAATAAAGCCTGGGGAGAATATGTTCCTGTTGTAGACCCTGCGCTTTATGTAAAAACTCAGAGAGCTTACGCCATTACCAACGCAAACGTGTTGTCTGATAATGGACAGTACATGCGTCCTAATCAGACGGTGTTGATTCAAGAAGGCAAAATAACAAAAGTGGGGAGCGACCTCTTATTACCTGAGGATGCGCAAGTCATTGATGGCACAGGCAAGTTTATAATTCCCGGCCTTATTGATGCGCATGTACACTTATGGCAAAGCGCGAATGATTTGTTGTTGTATCTGGCTAATGGCGTTACCCATGTACGTGAGCTCAATGGTAGTGAAGAGCACCTGCAATGGCGTGCTGAAATTGCAGCCGGACGGCCGGGCCCGGACTTATTTGTGGCAACCCGACGTCATAATAGCTCAAGTGGTATTGCTGGCCTGTTCGACCGTTGGGCTGCAAAAATAAACCCGGTAGCCGATATCGACGAGATACCTGAGCGGGTAAACGAGATTAAAGACGCAGGCTACGATGCAATAAAAATTTACACGCTTTTAAGCAGTGACCACTTCTTTGCTTTTAACCAGGAGGCTAACAATAGCGATATACAAATTTTAGGGCATATTCCATATAACCTGCCACTTTCAGAGCTTTGGTCGTCGAACCTGAAAGAAATAGCCCATGTTGAAGAGGTTGTTAAAGCCCTGGACCGTGAGTTTGGTGGCTATGGCCGCGATAATACTGAGGCATTTCTGGAGTTTGTAGAAAAGCGCAGCACCGACATAGCGAGCCGTCTGGCAGAGAATGATATGGCGGTGGTTTCTACTCTGGCGCTTGTCGAGAGCTTTCCTGCACAGAAAAAGAGCGTAGAAAATGCACTGAGTCATGTTCATGTAGAGCATGTAAACCGGGGAATTGCCGAGGCTCTACACCCAAGTATTAAAGTCATGGGGTGGCTGCCTGAGGTAAACATTTATCGCTTGCCGGAGGACTATCCTGAAGAGCGCGTTCCCGGTAATCAGCGTTATTGGAAAGCTTACGCAAAAGCGAACCAGATACTTTTGCAGGCTATGCGCGATAATAGGGTCAAGGTTCTGGCGGGTACTGATGCAAATGTTCCTGTGATGGTTCCCGGGTTTTCCATGCACGACGAGCTTGCTGCGCTGGTTCGTACCGGCTATAAACCAGCTGAGGCATTGAGAAGCGCGACGGCTGAAACCGCACAGTGGATGGGGCTAAAAACGGGCGTCGTTGCTGCAGGTTACCAGGCAGACCTTGTGGTACTGAATAGTAATCCGCTGGTGGATATCCACAATACCAGAGCAATTTCGGGCGTTATGTCTAACGGACGTTGGTATTCATCTGAGGACACGCAAGCTATGTTAAAAGCGGTTCGGGATGCAAACGCAGGAGTTCTTGATTAGGCCTTGAGTCGGATACAATAACTTTTGGCTTCTTCGTCATTTTTCCACTGCACAATGGCCGAAAGTGTGAGTTTAATGTCATTCTGGACATTAATGTTTGTGTTAAAGTTCATAAATCCTCGCTAACTAGAGACCATGATGATTGCAGTTGGGATTGTAATTTATCCAGATATTCAGGCGATTGATCTTTCAAGTGCCTTGGATTGTTTTGGTCAGGCCAATCAAACTCTAACCGCAGCAGGGCGACAGCCCTGTTATCGCATATTCACTTTGTCACAAAGCAAAAATAATTTAAAAGCCGAGAATGGTTTGCAACTGTGTGCCGAATTCACACTGGAAGATTGCCCGGCCATTGATTATCTGGTGATTCCTGGAGGTGCAGGTGCTCGTGCGTTAACGGCGGATCCGATATTCATGGCGTGGCTGCGTGAGCAAGGTTCAAGTGCGCAAAAACTGCTATCAATTTGCACTGGTGCATACCTGCTAGCCCATAGTGGTCTAATGGATGGCTTAACGCTCGCCACTCACTGGCGCTTTGCTGAAGATTTACAGAAACGTTATCCCAAAGTACGAGTCAATCCGACGGAGCTGTACGTGAAAACCGGTAAATTCTACTCTTCTGGAGGTATGACTGCGGGTATAGACCTTTGTCTGGCCGTGATAGAGCAGGATTTAGGTGTTGCTATTGCTCAGTCAATAGCGCAAGAGTTCGTTATGTACTTGCGACGAAGCGGTAACCAATCGCAATATGCGAGCCCTTTAAAAATACAACATAGCGTAGAACAGCGTTTTACTCAGTTGCAGAATTGGCTTCTTGAGCATCTGGATCAACCACTGACCGTCGCTGATATGGCGGTACAGGTCGCATTAAGCGAACGTCAGTTTCGCCGGGTATTCCAAACCAGGTTTGCAATGTCACCAATGCAATATTTGCTGCACTTGCGGTTAGACAAAGCCAGAAGTCTGCTTTTATGTGATGGTTATCCCTTGCAGCGGATTAGTGTGGCAGTAGGAGTTAAGGATTCACGTAGCCTAATCCGGTTATTTAACAAAGCTTTTGGTTGCACACCGGGCGAGTATAAAAAGCACTTCTGTTAAGTAGGTGTCTTTAAATCATATTATTTGAAGAAGTTTATGCATGCTGAAGGGATTTCGTTGCGGATTGCTTCTTCAGTGCTCAATGTAAAAGTTAATTTTAAAATCAGGAGTTTATCGTGGGCTTTGTTAAAGTATTTTTGTTGATGGTTGGTATTCTTTCGAGTCTTGCTCATGCGAAGGAAAACTACGAGTTTGTGGAAAGCGGAATAACGTCATTTATGCAAGAGCAGAACGTACCAGCTATTTCTGTTGCCGTAATAAAAAATGGTGAGCTTAAGTTTGCAAAAGCCTATGGTACTCTAAATAGAGAAACCAACGCTCTGGTAACTACAACGAGCTTGTTTCAAATCGGTTCTCAGTCAAAGGTTATCACCAGTATGCTAGCACTGGCGTTAGTTGAAGAGGGTCAGTTAAAGCTAGACGATAATATTGATGATTTACTCCCTGGGCTATTTTCATCAATCGATAAAACAACGTTACGAAAAATTACCCTTGATACTCTGCTTAGTCATCGCTCAGGCCTTCCTAACTACCCTGACAATCTCACTCGTGTGGATGGTGACCCCTTGGAAGGTGGTTACACTGAGTCGCAGTTATTGGAGGCATTTAAATCGACAACGCTGGATTTTGAACCCACCAGCAAGTTTGCTTACTCTAACTTTAATTATGCCGTGATTGGCTACATCCTCAGCACAACAACAGGCAAGTCTTATGAAAAGCTCGTCGAAGAGTATTTGCCGAACAACCTGGGTGTTAGTGGTTTTTACGCTAGACTCCCCAGTGCTATGCAGTCAGCTATGGTTACGCCATACAGAAAAGACGATCGCAATATAGCTACTAAACCTTGGGACATGGGATTGCTGGCACCACACGGTGGGTTGTATTCATCAACCAGCAGCCTTTCAAAATTAATGTTGCAACAGATGGCCATGTATCAAAGGTTTACTGAAAACGAAGAAATATCACCTTTAATCTCAACACAAGCAAGCTATGCAACAGGTCTGTATGAAGGCTTGAATTATGGTTACGGGATGTTCGAAGCCACTCCGGAATTAGGTTTGTATCCGCAAACCGTTCTGTGGCATGGCGGTGATCTTGATGGTTATGGGTGCGAATATATTTTCTCACCTGGTTCACAAACGGGCATCGTACTTTTGACATCAAGCGGCGGTAGGGAGTTTGTGCTCCTAGGCAGAACGTTAATGCAAAAACTGCTGGCAGAAGAGGAGTCTAACACTTCAGAGTCTGCGACTGCCCGGGAATAGGTTGATTGAATCGTTATATGTCTGGCTAAATGCGGATAAGCGGCTCGCTCTCCTGAATAACAACCATATGTTACTGATTAAACACAAGCTTACAATTCCATGCTCACGTTTTACCAAAACATCATGTTAATTTGATTTTCAGCGGCTCAGGGATAATTGAGCATACTTTTTTATTGTCAGGATGAAAGTTAAAGCATGAAAAATTTATTAGTTTTGGGGCTTGTTGTTTTAAGTGGGGTCTTTAATGTTCAAGCAAAGGACATAGAGATAGAAAGCGATAGCAATATACAATTCCCGCCACAAGGTGACTTGATTTCAGTTGAGGATTTGCAAAATGACGTGGCTGAGTTAAAGACCTTGCTATCAACCGTCCATCCTGAGCCTAGCTTCACCATGAACGTCGCAGAGGTTGAAATTCAACTCGATAAGCTTACCCAAGAAATTGTAGAGCCAATGACACAGCTTGAAGCTTGGCAGTATTTCTCGCTCATGAATCCATTTTTCAATGATGGTCACATGCTTATTTCCTATCCAGAGTACAACCAGCGTTTAAACGACCATATTGATAACGGTGGGCGGCTCTTTCCCCTTCAAGTTGGAATCGATGAATCACAGAATATCTATGTTACTGGTATTGAAAACCTTGATGAAGATATCGAAGTTGGTGACAAAATAGCTGCGATTAATGGCATCGCCGCATCAGAAATTGTTGGCAACATTCTCAACAGAATGCATGGTGATACCGCCAGTAACCGGCGCGCATTCGCCGCGGAGCGATTTGCCAAGATGTATTGGCTTCTATATGGAGACACAGGCTATTACCAAGTCGATATTGATGATAGTGGCGACCTTAAGCGGTACTCAATCATTGGCAGCAATAACAGAACCGAGAGTGAGAATTCTGAAATTGGTGATTTTGTGCAACGTAAAATCTTGGCCAATGATATTGGTTATTTACGAATCGACCGATTTTACTACTCTCCTGATCACGAAGAGCCTTTTTTCAACTTCATGGAAGAATCATGGTTGGAATTTCACAATGCCAATGTACAAGATGTAATCATTGACGTTCGAAATAATCCTGGTGGAACCGATCACTATTGGCAGCTTGGCATTGCCCCTTATGTCGCAGATGAGTCCTTCTTGTTTCTATCAGGATTCAAGATTCGAATGACTGAGCGCAATATCAGGTTAGGACCGTTTAAAGGAGAATTAGGGGCTATCGTCGAAGGATCTTATGACGACCTAGTTGTGGTCGAGGAAGAGAATGACCTACGCATACCTGGCAAAGCCTATTTGTTGATGGGTCCTTTAAGTTATTCATCAAGCGTTTTGTTTTTAACCGCATTTCAAGACTCAGATCAGGCTTTAATTGCTGGCGAGTCTAGTGGTGCGAGATCATGTACGACTGGCAGAATTCACTCGTTTAGTTTTGACGGTTCACAACTAGAACTAACCATGCCAACCGCAATTTTCACACGACCTGCCGGTCAAGATCTGTGTAAAAAGCCGATTCAACCCGATATTTTAATATCAGATGAACCATCAGACCCTGATATAGCGGTGAAGCGATTAGCAGACGCTATTCTTGATAGGAGATAAGCTCACTTATGGCTTTAGTACTTATTCCCGGCTTGATGCTTTCCGACGATTTTTGTTCGTCCCAGCTCATTTAAGTAGGCCAGGTCAACAACGAAGCTGCCGTATACAGCAACGGCAGCTTCTTACCGTCTCTTAATCAACGGTATTAATAAGCGCTTTTGCGATATTCATTCCTATTTTGCGTAGCTCCGCAGCAGCACTTGGCGAGCTTGAATTACTTATCAATTTCATGCGTCATCCTTGGCTTTAAGTCGAAGCTCCATTAACCGAATTTCTTTTGCGATAAAATTTCGGTTGCTTTGAGAAAAAATCCACAGCTTAGTGGCGACTTGTGCATTGAAACTTAATATTAAGCAGACACCCCAGAATAATTGCTCTGTAGGCTCTGCAGTAAAAAATCTGTAGCCAGTAAAAAACATCACGAACGTCAGTAAAACAGCTAAGGCATAACCGATTTTCACGAGTTTGCCTGTCGACGATTGGAAGCCAAGTTTTAAATAGCCTGTAATGCCCTCGTTTTCACCCATCAATTCATCAAGCTCTTGAGATGCGTTAGACAGCTCTTTTTTAATACGGTCATCATGTGTCATTGTCGTTACTCCGGTTGTTCAAACAGTTGCTTAAGCTTGGCTCTAGCGCGTGATAGCCGAGACTTAACAGTGCCCTCGGGCAGGTTTAGCGAGAGAGCTGTCTCGCTCAGCGATAATTCATTTAAATAAAACAGTTCGACAACATCGCGCTCGTCTTCACTTAACTGTTGTATTAATTTGGGTAAGTCTCTCAATCCAATATCTGGCGATGGTAACTCTGCTTCGGGCGGTGCCTGGTATGACAGTTTTTGCTGTGCTCTGAGCCAGTCAGTTACCTCCCACCGCAATGCACGATAAAGCCAACTCCGAAATAAGCTGACGTCGTTGAGGCGTGTCAGTCGCTTATCCACTTTTATCCAGACATTCTGAACAAGGTCTTCTGCCACCATGACATCACCCACTCGCAATAATGCAAACCGTTTCATGGGGCGGTGGAATTCCTTATAAAGTGTTGAGAGTGCAGATGATCTTCCTTCTTGTGCTGCCAGCACTAATAGCTCAACTAATTCAGGCTTCATCTGCACACCTTTTTGTTTTGTCATTGGTGTTTGCCATGTTCAGAATAAGGGTTACTCTTTACTTGAGAAGCACTCATCTTGTCGCCTCAAATCGATTACTATGTAGAATAGACGAACGAACAAAGCTTTCGGTTCTCGGTATAGTGAATTCTTTTAAAATAAGTGGATGAGCTAATACGAAGAGCTGCTGGTTCAGACACTATGTTTTAACTCTGCCTGACAGCAAAAAGGGAGGCCTGTACACTTTTGCAGTCTAATTGCTCTTAGCTGACGGGCAGATTAGTGTTGATAAACGGCCCAATAAATAACCCCTAATCGGAAAAAATAAGACATTTCATGTTTGTTACTATCTTTATTTTCGAGCCAATGTAGAACAATGTCTTTGATGTAGCTTTCACATTACAGCGACTTTTTAGTCACATCAGCTTTGTTAACCTCGCAGCAATCCATCAAAAAATGACAGTGGGTTTTTAGAGGGTAACAATATGATTAGACAATTCAAACAGGTATCGTGGTTAGCTCTGTGGACACTCCTGATTAGCTTTCCACTTTTTACCTACGCAGCAGAGGCGCCCGGTGCGCTGACCGTTATAGTCAAAGATCAAAATACTGACAGGCCGCTCTCGAATGCGCAAATCACGATTACGGAACGGGAAACCTCTTCCACGCAAACTTTCGAAACCGACGAACAAGGTCGCATTGTCGCTGAACAGCTCGACCCGGGTCTTTACTCGGTGAATGCAACCAAAAGCGGGTTCACTGCAGTGTACGAACCAAGCGTACGCGTCATTACACGCAAAAATATCAAGATTGAATTAGAGCTTAGAGAAGTGGAAATTGAGAGAGTTGTTGTTCTGGGACAGCAAACCGATTCATTCGCATCAGCGTCTAGCACTTATCTTGATAGAGAAGCGTTGCGAAGTGCTGTGGGCGGTGGAGCCGATCCGCTACTCTCGTTGGACGGGTTGCCTGGCCTGGCGTCCGCCAGTGAATTCGCAAGCTTTAGTGTTCGCGGCCGTGGTCCAAGAGACAATTTGCTATTCGTTGATGACTTCCCCTTTGATAAAGCGGTGCACTTTGACGCGACACTGGGTGAAGAGGAAGACGTCGGCGGTGGTGGCCGCTTCTCGATATTCGCACCGAACGTTATCAGCGGAGCCGAATTCTCACCCGGTGGGTGGGGCGCGGCGTATGGTGGCCGGGCGGCGTCGCTACTCAAACTGGAAGTCGCCGATGGCAACCCAAGCCCCTCTGCAAGTTTTCGCTACGACCTTGCCGGCTATGAAGTTGGTTACGATGGTCCTGTCGGTATCACAGAAGACGCGACATTACTCGTTTCTGCTCGACGACTGGACTTCGGCGATTTGTTTGAAACTATCGATGAACTGGACATTGGTGAGCCTGTTTTAAGAGACGTCATCGTAAAGTCGGTCATACCAATTAATCAGAAAAATACATTGGAAATTTTACTGATTGATACACACGAGGATTATACTCGTGGCGTAACTCATGTTTTCGCATCACCCAATTTCGAAGATGCTGCGCTTCAAGATTCCGAACAAGACAGCGATATGTATGGATTTACCTTGCGCTCGTTGATCGGTGATACTGGTGTCTTGACCAACAAGGTTTACTACCGCAAAAGCGAAAAAACCAGTTCTGAGGGTGAGGCATTTCCTGAGCAAGTGCCTTCGGGGTCGCCCGCGTCCAGTTTTCCAGTGCGCGAAGACATCATTACTATCGGGGAAGAAGAAACCGAGATTGGCTGGCGAAGCGACTTCGAAACGCTGAATCAATGGGGCGTGTTCAGTGCCGGTATTCGAGTCACGCAAATGGATTTGGATTACGACACCGTCTTAGATGGTGACTGGAACCGATTTGTCTACGACGACGATGATTTTAGGCCAGACCCTGATCAACGTTATATTGTACTGACGCCGGAAAACATTAACTCTTCACTCAGTCAGAAGGAAACGAGCTTAGCAAGTTACGTGGAGCAAGTTTTTGAGTACGGTGATTGGGATTTTCGCACGGGTATGCGGCTTGAGCGGGACGGCTTTGCCGACGAAACTTTAGTGTCGCCCAGGTTCAGCGTTAACTGGCGACCCAGTAACACGGTTCGATACTTTGCCAGTGCTGGGTTATTTCATCAGTCGCCACGGTTTTTAGACCTTGCCGCTAACCAGTCTAACAATCTTGAGAACGAAGAAATCACACACAGCAGTGTCGGTTTTGAGTACTTCCCGAGCCAACGTTGGTCAATTTTGACCGAAGCCTATTATCAAAATCTCGATAATCTGGTGGTAGATCTTGACCGAGCAAACGGGACCTTTGCAAACATTGGTGACGGCACATCTTACGGTGTGGATATTGTCGCCAATGGTATGATTAGCGAAGGCCTGTACGCTACCGCAACCTATTCTTATAACGATGCTGAAGTCGACCGGAAAGACGGGCGCGGTGATGTAGCCGCTGAGTTTAACCGAGAGCATGTTGCTACCCTCGGCCTGACCTGGGAAATTAACGACCGCTGGAAGGTCGCCGGACGTTACAAATATCTTTCTGGCAGGCCAGACGACGAATTTATTATTCACTCAGATGTATTAGGGCCAGGACAACCTTTGCGCTATTCGAAAGAGATTACCGAGCGCAATGTCGGTCGCAAAAGCGGTTCCGGTATTTTGAATATTCGCGTTGACTATCGGCGCGCAGTTGGCCCTGTAGATGTAACTGCCTTTCTCGATGTCATCAACGTAACGTCTGCATCATCGGGCGACGACACCGAGTTTGACTACCGTCGGGGTGTTGAAGTGAAAGACGAAAGTGAGGCCGAGCCTCTGATTGGTTTACGATTCGATTATGCTTGGTAAAGAGGCTTGTTAATGAGCCTGATAAGGAGAACAGTAGATGACAAACGTGCTTGGTGCGGCGCCGATTAGAGTGTTGATTGTCGAAGATAACCGCGACATTTGTGGAAACATTGCCGCTTACCTGGAAAAGCATCGTTATATACTGGACTTTGCCTACGACGGTATCAGCGCTATGCACCTGGCGTTGACCAGCCCGTTTGACATTATTGTTCTGGACCTCATGCTTCCAGGGATGGATGGCCTAAGTTTTTGCAAAAAGCTGCGCGCTGATAGCAAGCTAGAAACACCAGTGCTTATGCTAACGGCGAGAGACACGGTTGACGATAAAATTAAGGGCTTCGAGGCGGGAGCTGATGACTATTTGGTTAAGCCATTTGCATTACAAGAGCTGCATGCGCGACTGCAAGCGCTTTACAAACGCAGTCACGGAAAAACCGATAACCTGTTAACGGTTGGAGAGCTGACTCTGAATCGATCCACGCTGCAAGTTCATCGCTCAGGGCGACGAATTGATCTCAACCCTACCGGCATGAAACTCCTTCAGCGATTGATGGAAGAAGCCCCGTCGGTTGTGACTCGCGGTGCTCTAGAGACGTTGTTGTGGGCTGACGAGCCTCCTGATGGTGATGCGCTTCGCTCGCATATGTACAAGCTGCGACAGGCTATTGATAGGTCATTTGATACTCCGTTAATTCATACAGTGCATCGCATTGGCTACCGAATTGCAGAGGACGTTCAGTAATGTATCGACACAGTTTGCGCACGCGTGTCGCCGTTGCATTTGCGATATGTGTTGCTGTGCTCAGCGTGGTCTGGGGATTCGCGTTCTTAGCGGCGGTCAGATTGAGCGAAGATCGTGTGCTAACCCAGCAGTTACAGCATGCTGCCGAAAACTATCCCGAGCTGGATACTAACTTACGCGGCTACGAAACGGTTGAAGGCTTGCCGGAATCTCTCCGAGAGTGGGCGCAGACAAACCCCGCTGCGGGCATACACGAATTCGAGGCCGCAGAGTTGCATGTTGCGGTAATACCTACCAACAATGAACAACAAGCCGCCTTCGTGGTTTTCGACGTTGCCGGAATTGAGGCACCATCGTCCGAAGATTGGTGGTATCTGCTGATTATTACCGGTGTTGTGGGCACCCTCGGTGTGCTTGGTTTCGGACTGGGAATTTTGGTGATGCGACGCGCAATCGCCCCTGTAACGCAGCTTGCCAAAGCAGTTGAGAACATCGACCTTGAGCATCTATCGGCCGAAGATCATAAACGCATCGAGTCTAGTCGGTTCGGCGATGATGAAGTTGGCATGCTCGCTGACACCATTGAAAAGACTCTTGAGCGTATCAGTGCCTTCGTTGAGAGGGAGCGATACTTTACCAGTTCAGCCAGCCACGAGTTGCGGACACCTATCACGGTGATAACCGGTGCGCTTGAGTTGCTTGAGCAAAGCGACCTGTCAGCGACTGATGTGAAGACGTTAAATAGAGTGAGGCGCGCCACGCTCGACATGAAAACCACGATTGAAATGTTTCTGTGCCTCTCTCGCGAAACCGACGACGGATTGTATAATGAAATGTTTTTAGTGATGCCTCTGGTGAGCCTGGCGGTAGATCAGCAGCGCTACCTGTTGAGTGGCAAGTTCGTTGATGTTGAAATTGACAAGCACGCAAAACCCATAGTCTACGGACATCCACAAGCTTTCTCTATCGCCGTCAATAATCTGGTGCGAAATGCGTTCGAGCACACGCTCGACGGGCAAGGGCCCATCACTGTTCGTATTAAACAGGACGAGCTCTTAGTCACCAATCAGGTGAGCAGTGACGCTGATGATCGACACACGCCGCCCGAGGCGTCGTCTCACGGATATGGTCTGGGGTTAGGTATTGTGCAACGGCTGTGTGAGCGCAATGGCTGGTCGTTTTCACTGCTCTCTGATGAGAAGCGTGTCATCGCCCGTCTTTCGTGGTAACGACGGCAAACCACTATTCTCATACAGGCGGCGTATCGCCTGCTAATTTTGAATAGCCGTACTTTGAGAATCTACAGGCTGTCTAATGCAAGCTGGGAAGCCCATCGTGGCGCGCGGTAATTTTAGTTTAAAAGGTGGTAGACAAGTTGAATCAGGTTTCATTGATAAAAAAGTGGTATAACCCCCTAACTTTTGTATTGGTTATGGTGTCACTAATTAGTTTAATTGCATACCTAACGCTTATTACAACGCCTAAAGGCTTGATGTTTAAGACTTACTTTTTGATGATGTCTGGTCCACTTTGTATCGTCTTTGCTGTTGGTATTATTTTTTCTACGAGAAGCTACCCATCACAGATAATTTTCGATTTTGAAAACGAACACATTGTGCTTGGTGCGGCCTTAACTATTAATTTTGATGAGGTAAAGATAGGACTAGTGCACTCAAAATTTGGTTTTATAGGAGTAAGTTTAGTTTTGAGTAGCGGTCAAGAATATATTTATCAAAATTTTTTTACATGTGATATCGATGAGGCTGAGTTTGCGTCACTGCTCAAAGATACTCCTTCGATAAAATATACTTATGCGAATAAAGTTTAAAGGTGTTCTGTGAAGATTGATCTACTCTCATAGAGAACAATTTTTACTTTTTCTTCTTCTATTTTTACATCCAATCAATTGCTCTAACGGCCGAACAATATTACGGTGAAAAGCTTGCCGCAGCGGCTGTTAATGCCTAATTTATAGGCTCTGATTTCTCCCCAAATTAGCTAGCTACTAGTTTGCTCAATACTTTTCATAGTGGCAATTATTAATATTGCTTTTTACTGGTCGAGTACCGGTTTTGACTGGATGTTTCTTGGCAAAAATATGCTTTACGCGTCAGCCACCGGTTATTGGATTTGGCGGCTTTTGATTATGCCTTATAGAAAACGAAAAGCACTTGAAGCGGATAATACTTAGGAGCTATTTTAGCTTTGACATTGTCCAGTCATCGTCTTTTCTGACTGTCGATATTTTCCAATTGTCGATCAGAGTTAGAAAGTCGTTACGATGGCGCTAGTATTATTAAAAGTATTGAGAACATTTAACATGAGAAGTAGATGAAACGAAGAGACCATGAAAACGCTGTTAATTATACTCTTGGAGTAACCGGAGCCTCGACTGTCATTGCTTTTTTCAGATCAATAACCCAGTCAAAAGTTTTAACTGTAATGTTTTTTGTAGGTTCAGTCGCTATTTTTAGCTTCCTCTATTTTCTCTTTGCCGGTTAAAGGGTGCGACGCTACCACCGCCGCTGAAGTATCGAAGAGCTCATAAGTTGGTATCGTCTATACTCGTCCGCTATGAGCGAAAAACGGATCATCAAAACAGCTCCATTTGGAAGCCCAAATAAATGGGCTTGGAGCCACTAAATTGGCAGGTGCGGGTAAGCCTGTTGGCGGTTTTGATAAGTCAGAATATCTGGTTTTTGAATGACGCCTTTATCAATATTGATAGCCCGCCGTATGGTTTCATTTTGCTGCCATCCATCCGGTCCTGCGGCTATGGCCGGTAAATGGAAAACCAATGCGGCAGAAATTGAGCGTGAGGCACTTTCCCAAAAATAGCTGGGTGTATGGTCAACGGCGTAGTAATCCACTTTTTCAACTTGAAACATGGGATTTTTAAAGGTGGTTGGTTTAGCAAAATAAAAACCCATACCTTCGTCACAACTGACATCAATAATCAAACAGCCCGGTTTGAGACAAGCTTTTTCTTGTTCGATGACAAAGTCGATAGGGTTGTTGGTGTCTTGATAGATGCCATTGATAATGAGCCCCGATTCGCTGATCAAATCACACAGTGGCCTTTCTGTACCGTCATGTTCAACCACCATCATTCTTGCTTGATCGGCACCGCCAGCTCTTAACCAAACATAATGACAATCGAGGACTTCTTCACGGACCTCATGATCAGGTCGCTGAATGCAGATAGTAATATCGCGAAAGCCATGGGCTTTGAGTGCATAAATAGCCCCACGACTGACAGCACCAAAACTGAAAATAAGCGCTTTACGCTGATTACCATAATGGCCGTCTATGCCCTTAAGCTGGAGCGCATGGATAACACCGCAATATCCCGCCATTTCATTATTTTTATAGAATGTATGGCGCCCAACCTGGCCTTGGGGACCCCAGACATACATATCTTCAAAAGCGATTAAAGTCTGTTTTCTATCAATGCCAATCTGGGTGACTTCCCGTTGTTGTGTGCAATGAGGATAACCCCAGAGTACGCCGCCGATCCGCAATTGCTCAAAATCGGCAAGTACTGGTTTGGCGATAACAACCGTGTTCATGGTTTCTAATAACTCGTCTCTTGATGCCAATCCTCCCACCTGAGCCGCGAGTTCAGCATCATCAATACCAAAGCGTTCGCCATAGCCGGTTTCAAAAATGAGTTGCTTACGTATTTTTTCGGGGATTCTGGATAAATGATCCGGATGTATCGGCACGCGCCGTTCATCTTCCTTTTTAGAACTGCCAATAACGCCTAGTGAAGTCATATTCATGGTATTGCCTTGTGCTTGAGCGTTTGAACCAACAGTGGTTGGCAATTCTTACTGCAAGCGAGAATGAAATGTGCAGGTACTTTGATGTGGAGAATAGGTTTTGATTGTAAATGCGAGAAGACTGGAGCTTGTGAACCTAAAAAAGCTATGCTGAGAGTGTAGCACAGTTCGGGTTTTCTATCTGAATATTAAGGGCAACCTACCTGTGAAGTGACAATATAGTTTGTAAACTGAGTGGAGAGTAACACTAACTCCTTGTTGACCGCTAAATGCCAAGAGCGGGCGTTAACGCCTTGCTTCACTCGACCGCACGGAGTAGAGCCGCAAAGCGGAGTGCGGGTCGAGTGCAAGCAATTGTTAGCTTCTCTGCAAACTACTGTGAGGCACAGGCTTTTATGTTACCACTTCCATCAGAGCATTTAAGAACGAACTTAGGTGCAATCGATAGCAGGTTTTTATGCAAATTTAGAGGGTCAACTTCGCCGTCTGTGTGAAAAGCAAAACCTTCCAACAATGAGCGAGCTTTAAACATTTCTTGTTCCCATAAGTTTTTATTGAGGCGCATACACGACTGAACATTAGCTGTTTCACTGCAGGCTTTTGTAGCTCGTTCGTGAACGATTAGCTGATGTAAGCATTCCTCTTTGAAGCTCCCGGGTTTAACGTTTTGGGCGCAAAATTCCTCTTTGTTTGAACCTGTTTTAAAGCTGGAAAATGATTCTGAATAGTTGTTTATTTTTACTCCGCTTGCACAGGCTGAAAGTACCGCTGTTATTGCCACTGGTAGTAATATTTTTTTCATTTTATTTCCTTTGAATTTAAATCAATTAACAGGGAGCTGACACCTGTTAATTGTGCGTGCTCACTTTGTCACTCGTTGAATAAGTAGTTACCTAGCTTTAAATTACTAAGGTAAAAAAGATTTCAGCCATGAAACGCTCTAAATAAGCCAAATTAATGTGAGCATGCTCAATTATATTCTAACGAGCACACAATGCCCAACATTATGTAATTGATAGTAAAAGACTTAAATACACACCGCAATAAAAAACGCGCAATAACGCAGAGAGAAAAGAGTCGTGCCTAATTCGCCCGCCAAAAAGCTTACTAATGATAGAGGGCCAAAGAGCCAATTAAGTTAGGCAAAATTCTAAGGTCCAGTCCTCGCTCATGGCGGACTGGCTATTTGGTGCCAAAGGCAGAAGATTGGAACACGGAACGGGAAACGGATAATCATGATTAGTGGCTGGTTTGTCTTTTAGTGTTAAAAAAATTATCGTAGATTCAGTTTTCGTAGTGAACAAGGACGTCTTTCTATGTCTTCTTTGAAACAATCTTTTCTTCTTTTATTTGCTATTGTTTGCTCAATAATTTTTGTAGTGGCTATTGTGAATATTGTCTTTTACTGGCCGAGTACAGGTTTTGATTGGATGTTTTTTGGCAAAAATGTGCTTTACGCCATAGCCTCCGGTTATTGGGTATGGAAGCTTTTAATTATGCCTAATAAAAGAAAGAAAATTGAGTCCTGAAACTCTTAGGACATAGTCGCGTCCGATCCTCGCTCAAGGTTGACAGAAAAATTCCTCACTGTTCGGCACTATTGCTTTCTAGAGGCTCGCCTTCCTCATCTTGCAACTGATTATCAAACGCTGCTTGAAGACCCGTTTCCTCTTCAGGTATGTCACCTTCATGTTCAGTATGGCCGGGATAAAATGGTGATATTAGTGCGATAAGAACGCCCACCGCTGCAAAAATAGAAAAGCTCTCGGCATAGCCAAATTCACCGACTAGTAAGCCAATAATAGGCGACCCTGCTGCCTGACCTAAGGCACAAGCTACAAAGGGTAGCACAGGTCCTATTGACAGGCGGCCCGGCAATAAACGAATGCCTGTCATCAAGTACAGCCCGGTTAGACTCATGTAGGCCAAGCCGAAGATCAAAGCTGAAAACACGGCAAGATAGATTTGACTTGGGCTGGCGGCTAATAGAGTCAAACTGGTTGTTAGCATCATCAGCATTAGTGCATGCGTGATAGCCGGGTTATTTCTATCGGCCAAATCACTAATAATAGCGCCACCCAAACCTGCAATACCTAAGGCCAACCATAACCAACCACTTTGTTGAGGTGATAATGAGCCCAAATTGGTGACTAAATCCGGCCCAAACGTCCAGTAAGCTGAAGCAATAAAGCCCATGGTGAAAGCAAATAAAGATAGTTTTAATAGACGCCACCATTGTCTAGCTTTGATTTTAGGTGGTGGCGCTGCATTTGATGGGGTAAGCCTGGAAACCGAAGGAATTAAATACCAGGCAAGAAGAACACCAATAATGGCTATTACCGTGAATGATAAATAGGCGTAGCGCCACGCCCCAACTAAAAATAATACAGCTGGAACAGAGAGCGCGACGCCAATGCTTGTGCCGGCATTCATTACTGAACTGACCCGTCCATGGATGGAGCGGTCGACCAAAGCCTGCATGGCTGAAGTTAAAGCTGGCATCATTAAGCCAGTGCATATACCACAAGCGAATACCCCTAAGCCGAGACTTATGGGGCCAGTTGCCTGACTCACTGTAGCCAGACCGAGAACACTAAACAAAGCAGATAACACTGTCGTGTTACGTGCACCAAAATATTTGGTAACTAAAGGAGCCACTAAACTGATAAAAACGAAACTTATAAGGGGAAGTGCGGCGATAACACCGATTGTATTAGCGCTGATCTCTAGGTCAGCACGTATTTGCGGGACAAACAAACCGAAGGCGAAACGAGCTAAACCAAAGCTTATGGCAATAAGTGTGGCGCCTGTAAGCGCAAAGCGGATGCCTGAGACTTGTCCCATAAAAGCGTCTTAAACCGAAGATTCATGTTATCAGTTTAAGACGCTTTTATGGGTTACGAAACCCTTGAGTATGGTTAAATATGCGCGAGCAACAGTTGAACCTGTTGCCCGATATAAAAAATTTTTAACGCAAACTCTGGTTTCTGGCTTAATTGCAGTCCGACTCAATGACACGTCGCAGATGGGTTAATACAGTACCCATTGTCTCTTTACTATAACTGCTCACAACTCCGACCCACAAGCAAAACCACTACTCCAGGCCCACTGAAAGTTGAATCCTCCCAACCAGCCGGTTACGTCCAGCACTTCGCCAATAAAGTACAGGCCGGGTTGTTTCTGGCTTTCCATGGTTTTGGAACTGACTTCGTCGACGTTTACACCGCCTAAGGTAACTTCGGCGGTGCGGTAGCCTTCGGTGCCGTTGGGCTTTAGCTGCCAGTGGTTAAGGTTGTCGGCTATGGCCTGAAATTGTGCGTTAGAGGTGTCGGCCAGTTTATTGTTCAGCGGCCATTGGTGGTGCTCTGCTAATGCGGTCACCACTCGTTTGGGGAAGTGTTGCTGTAATACGGTATTAAGCTGGGTTTTGGGTTGCTGCTGCTGTTGTGTTTTCAGCCACTCAAAGGCGTCTAAGTCGGGTAGCAGGTTAATAGTAACGGCTTCGCCGGGTTGCCAGTAGGAAGACACTTGCAAAATGGCCGGTCCGCTGACGCCACGGTGGGTAAACAGCATGGCTTCTCGGAAATAGCCGTCGTGGGCTTCTGCGCTTACGGGGACGGCCACACCTGAAAGCTCGGCAAAGCGGGCCTTTTCGTCGTCCTGCAGAGTAAAAGGCACTAAACCGGCGCGTACCGGCACAATGGAATGCCCAAACTGTTCGGCAATTTGATACCCCAACGGGGTGGCGCCCAATTTGGGCATAGATAACCCACCACAGGCAATAACCAGTTTATCGCAGCTATAGTCGCCACGGCTGGTTTCAATGCGGTAGTTGTCGTCGTAGTCTACTGACACAATCTCGGTGCGTAACTGAACTTTGGCTCCGTGTCGGTCGCATTCGCTCATTAACATGCGCACAATGTCTTTGGCGGAGTCGTCGCAAAACAACTGACCTAAGGTTTTTTCGTGGTAGGCAATGCCGTATTCAGCCACCAGGCCAATGAAATCCCACTGGGTGTAGCGGCTGAGTGCCGACTTGCAAAAATGCGGGTTGGAAGACAGAAAGTTCTCGGGGCCGGCGTACATATTGGTGAAATTGCAGCGGCCGCCGCCGGAAATCAGGATTTTCTTGCCCGCCTGCTTGGCGTGATCCAATACCAGCACCGACTTACCGCGCTGTGCGGCATGAGCGGCGCAGTGCAACCCCGCCGCGCCGGCACCAATAATAATCACATCCCAGTTCGACATTATTTCTGCAACTGCTCCAGTATGTATTCGGCTTTGCTCACTTCAAAGGACTTGTCCTCTTCTACAAACACAGCTTTTACCTGGCCGTCGGTAATAATCATGGCGTAGCGCTTAGAACGGATGCCACCGAAGTTACCGGTGTCCATGCTAAGGCCCATTATCTGGTTGTATGCGCCGTTGCCGTCAGACAATAGCCGAACCTTTTCTCCGATCCCTAAAGATTCGCCCCAGGCCTTCATAACAAAGGCGTCATTTACAGCCACACAGTTAACGCTCAGAACACCCGCTTCTTTTAATGCTTCGGCGTGCTCTACGTAGCCGGGCAGGTGTTTCTCCGAACAGGTCGGAGTAAACGCGCCAGGCACTGAAAACAGTACGTGCGTGCCTTTGGCGAATATCTCTGCCGGGTCGTAGTTCTGAATGCCAAGATCACCTTTGCTGGTCAGTGAACCTGATGGAATTTTATCGCCTTCTTTAATTTGCTGACTCATGAAAACCTCGTTTTATATAAACATCAAAGCGATGTTTTTTACTCTTAATTTGACTGTTTGGTTCACGCCCGGCCAGAAAAGGTGCGCTGTTCGGGCGCTTAACTACGACTCGGTATTTGGCCAGGGCGATGGCGGGTTCCAGCAAAGTATCAGCGTCTTCGTCGCTGCCGACTAACTGCTGGAACATTTGCATGTCTTTTTTCACTTGTGCCTTTTGCTTGCCGGTTTTTGGGTACATGGGGTCTAAATAAACCACGTCGGGGTCGTGGGTGAAGCCTTTACCCGTATATAAGTTGTCGGTTCCGATTAAATGCATGCGCTGGCAGGTTTCGCCAATGAAGTCGGCTTCCTGCTGGGCTCTGTGCAGGCCATTGTCGAGCAGTGCAGCGACAACCGGATGGCGTTCAATTAACTGAACGTCACAACCTAGCCCGGCTAGTACAAAGGCGTCTCGCCCAAGGCCGGCGGTGCCGTCGACAACCGATGGCTTAAACTGCCCGGTGACACCAGCTGCTTTAGCAATTGCTTCGTTTTTTAACTGTGTGTTCTGAGCACGGTAGGCCGCTTTGCCCTGATGAAAGTCGACCACTAAAGGTGACATTTTTTGTGGGCTTTGCAGCCAATGCAGCGCTAGTACATCGTCGTTCAGCCACAGTTGAAAAACGTCACTATCGGTGGCTTCAGACGGGAGGCTCCAACACTTAGCAATCTCTTTTGCCTCAACGGTTTCAGCATCGCTGCCTGCAAGAACGGGAACCAGGACTACGGCTGTCACTGTGCGGCCTTACGTTGCATATCAATGTGTGGAATATCGTCTTCCAGATACTCGTTGCTAATGGCTTCAAAGCCGAAGCTTTGGTAGAACTTCAGCAGATAAACCTGTGCGCCTACCCGAATTGGGGCTTTGGGGGCATATTCTTCAAGATAGTCGATGCTGCGTTGCATGACTTCAACACCCAGCTTCTGACCTCGCACTTTCTCGTGGGTTATTACCCGACCAATACGAGAATAGCCGGTATCGGCGGTGGCCAGGTATAGCCGGGCGTAGGCGATCATTTCATCGGCATTGTTGCGGGCGTACAAATGTAAGGCCTGCTCATCGGCGCCGTCAGCGTCCAGGTAAGGACAGGTTTGCTCTACCACAAAAACTTCCTGCCGAAGTTTCAGTAAGTCGTACAGATCATGCAGTGAAAGGTCGTTAAATGCTTTTAAATGCCAGTTCATGTGCCTACTTTCTTCAATGAGTTGCTAAGAGAAACCACGTTGCTTTTATTGACTTCGCTATCATATAAGGCGAGCAGCTCGGCCACGGGTTTGCGGCCGTCGCCTTTTTGGCTAATGCTGCGCGAAACCGACAAGCTACTGATATCGGCGTGCTTGTACAAGGCGCGGGTGAGGTCGGTGTCGTGGTTGCTGATCAGTACCGGAATATGGCGTTTCTTTGCAACCTGTACCGCGCGGCGAGCTAACTCGTCCTGATCGGTCAGGCCAAAGCCACCGGTGGCGTAGCTGGTAAAGTTAGAGGTCTGGTCCAGCGGTGCGTAGGGTGGGTCGCAGTAAATCACATCGCCTTGTCGTGCACGTCGAAAAACCTGTTCAAATGGACGGCAAATAAACTTGGCTTTGCGCGCTTTCTCGGAAAAATGCTCGAGCTCTTTTTCCGGGAAGTAAGGTTTGCGGTAGTCACCAAAGGGCACGTTAAAAATGCCTTTGCTGTTATAACGACACAGGCCGTTGTAGCCGTGGCGGTTCATATACAGAAAAAGCAGAGAGCGAAAGTAAGGGTCGCTACTGGCATTAAAGGCGGCGCGCAGGGCGTAATAAGCGTCGGCCTGGTTGTTACGGTCAACGAACAGTTTGCGGGCGTCCTGAATAAAAGTTTTCGGACGGCGCTTCACAAACTGATACAGGGTAATGAGGTCCTGATTAATGTCGTTAAGCAGGTAGCTGTCGTAGTCGGTATTCAGAAAGACTGAACCGGCGCCCACAAAAGGCTCGATGAGCTTTTTACCTTGCGGCAAGCGTGCTGTTATCGGCTCGATAAGTGAGTACTTACCGCCTGCCCATTTTAAAAATGCCCGATTCTTCTTCATGCGCCGGCCGTTGGTTTATCCTTTGCGGATTGTAACCCAAAGGCCGGGGGATGAAAATTGCTGACTGCGTGATTCGTCCCGCTACTGGCTATTAATGTCGCTTTGTACACTGGCAAACGACTTCGCCCAGGGTTCCATTTGCTGCACTTCAGCTGGCAACTGCGTGGCGGCTGCACGTGCTTGTTCAATGCTGGGGTAGCTGCCAAAAATAACCACATAACGTTGGTCGGCACGCTGGTAAACCTGGGTATTAGCGGCAATACCGTAGTCGTTACGGAAATTGCGCAGTAGCTGCGGGTCGCTAATAATGCTGATTTGCAGCGTATAGTTGCCTGAGCTCTGATCCAGCGCCCATTGGGTCTGGAACGGTAGCGCACGTTGGGGCTGTTGCGGTTGCGGCTCAGGTTGTTCTGCTTTAACTTCTGGTTCTGGTTGGGCTACAACGGTATCAATGCCTGCCTCGGCCGCCGACTGCTCGTTAGACTTTCCGACAGGCTCTGCTTCCTGTGGCTGTTGTTGCTTTATGAAGCCAAGTGAGATTTCGCCTTCTGATATTTCAGAGGCAGCGACAGTATTCAATGTTCCCAGAGCGTTCCGATAAGACGCCGCTAATTCTGCAGGAACCAGTTCTAATGAACGCTCGGTTAAAGGCTCAAAACTTGGCAGGCTGGCGGCTTGCTCTGTTGCTTCTGCTGTTGTTTCAGCCGCGCTCTCTGTCGTGTTGTTTGCAGCGTCTCTTGCGGTCGTTTCTGCCGGTGCCGCTGATTCAGGATTCACTTGCTGCCAATAGGCGGTTAACTGTTCTTTATTCAAAAAGCCGGCAAAAGCCAGACTAATAACCACTGTCACTAAAATAATGGGCCAAAGGCGCATTTTCCGACGATTGTTTTGTTCCGGGCTATGTTTTGCTTTGCTTTGCTCGCTTGCGTCTTTACCGTCGGCATTCTTGTGGGAATTCTCGTCTGTCGTGGTATCGCGATAACGGGCAGCCTGAGTGGTCAGAGTAAATTGCAGACGTTGCTGAATTTCTCCGGGAAACCCATGAATGGAATTTAAAAATTGCTGAATGCGTTCCAGGTTCCAGAAGCTGCGCTGTTTTTCTGGTAATAACGCCTGCACAAAACGTATTTGTTCGTCGTGGTTCAGTGGCTGGACTTCTATCATGGTTGGCCCCTGCACCCGCAAGTGCGGTGCAGGGCGCTGCTGTTGAGCCCAGCGACTATCTCCGGTAATGATAATACTGGTGCGCTGACCAATGGCACTCAGTTGGGTAACGGTAGAAATACATTCGGCCATAAAGCTTTCGGATAGCTGTTCGCCGTTATCAATAACAACAATGGCGTGCTTTAGCGGATGCTGGCGCTGAATCTGACGACTTAACGACTCGTCGTTAATGCTGATAGTGCCAAACAGCTGGTTCAGAATTTGTGCGCGGAGGCGGTCATTGGTAGAGCGCTCGTTGGCGCTGATAAAAGCGACTTCAGCGTATTCCGATGCTTGTTCAAGAAAGACTTCAGCAATGGTGGTTTTGCCGCTGCCTTCTTTACCGTGCAGCATAATAAGCGACACGCTCTGCTGGCACTGCTCGTGTAGCTGGTCAATAACCTGCTGTTGGCTCGGTTTCGTTTTTACCGGCGCGGCAACAATATGTTGTGGGCTTGCAAGTGCTTGCATCTGTCTGTTCCTGTCTGTCAGCCGAATAGAGATAACGCGTTGGCGTTAGCAACATTCAGTGATCACAGCAGCAACGGTATTGTGTTCTACAGTACTGACAACTTCAGCCTGACCAATAGCAACCGGAAGAACAAAATGCAGTTGACCGTCTTTTACTTTCTTATCGCGCTGCATGTAATCTAACCAGTCCTGCCAGGGCATTTGCGGACCCTTTGTTGGCAAGCTAAGTGCCAGCAGTAAATCTTTAATGCGTCGAAAATCTGACGAATTGAGCCGCTGTGTCACTTCTGACAGCTTAGATGCAATTATAATGCCAGCAGCCACAGCCTCGCCGTGTGTCCATGCGCCGTATTCGGTGGCGGCTTCAATGGCATGGCCGAAGGTGTGACCTAAATTCAGCAATGCCCGCAGGCCTTTTTCGCGCTCGTCTAACGCCACAACTTCGGCTTTAATTTCGCAACTGCGTTGAATAGCGTAGGTCAGTGCGGCCGGGTCTTGCAGATTTAATTCTTCGGTATGTTGTTCCAGCCATTGGAAAAAATCGGCGTCGTAGATAACTCCGTATTTTACGATTTCGGCTAAACCGCTGCGGTAGTCACGTTCAGTAAGGGTTTGCAGGCAGTCAATGTCGATAACCACCGACTTAGGCTGATAAAAAGCGCCAATCAGGTTTTTGCCCTGGGGGTGATTAACCGCCGTTTTCCCGCCCACGGAAGAGTCAACTTGCGACAATAAAGTGGTCGGAATTTGGTAAAAATCGACACCGCGTTGAAAAGTTGACGCCACAAAGCCGGCTAAATCACCTACCACACCGCCGCCTAAGGCGATGATGCCACAGTCGCGGTTAAAACCTGCGTCTATCAGAATATCCATGGCTTCGGCATAGCTGTCCAGACTTTTGAACTGCTCGCCGTCGCGCATTTCAAACACTTTTACCTGATGACCGGCAAGGCTTTTTAATAACGGCTTAAGGTAGTACTGACTAATGGTCGGATTGGTGATGACCAGCAGTTGTTGATTCAGTTTGTGCGGAAGGCGCTCTACATAGTTGGGTAACAGGGCGTTACCAATGTAGATGGTGTAGCTGCGTTCACCTAAAGAGACGTTAACCTCAGCCATGAACGCAGCTCCTGTTACTTACCCAAGACCGTTAATGGACTCAAGCTGTTCGATAATGTCGTTGACCACAAACTTTGCACTTTGCTCATCGGTTTGCACCGTAATATCGGCAATTTCTTCGTACAAAGGATCGCGCTCTTGTGCCAGTTCTTCAAGCACTTTGCGTGGGTCTTCAGCTTCAGCAATTAGAGGCCGGCGTTTATCACGCTGGGTACGAGCCAACTGCTTCTCGATAGGGGTCTTTAAATACACCACTACACCCCGAGCCGATAACCTGTTACGGCTTTCTTTGCTCATGACCGAGCCGCCACCTGTCGCTAAGACGATGCCCATGTTTTCGGTAAGCTCTTCGATCACTTTTTCTTCGCGTGCACGAAAGCCTTCTTCACCTTCAAGCTCGAACACCCAGCTGATTTCGGCACCTGTGCGGCGCTCAATTTCAGAATCTGAGTCGTAGAACTCTAAATGTAATTGTCTGGCGATTTGACGGCCAATCGTACTTTTGCCAGCCCCCATGGGCCCAACAAGAAAAATATTACGTTTCTCAGCCATATTCCTGCTTACATCATTGGTTAAAATTAGCTGTAACTCACGAATCCGGAGTGTCTGGAGACGTCCCCCAACCCAACGAAAAGAAGCGCGATTATCGCAACTTGAGCCCACTTTAGCAATAGTAATCGGCTTTTGGACTAACTTTGTGGCAATATCGTTGGTGTTACAAAAATCATAAGTTCCCGCTTTTCATCGCGTTGCTGCTGATGAGAGAACAATTTCCCGATTAATGGCAGCGACCCTAAGATGGGGACGCGACTGTCATCATTCAAGTTATGTTCCTGAAAGATTCCGCCCAGAACGATAGTTTCGCCATTTTTTGCCAGCACACGGGTGGACATTTCCTGAGTGTCGATAGCAACAGCGGGGCCGGTTGGGGTGGCAACGGTATCGCCGCGCGTGTTCTGAGTAATGGTCAGCTCCATTAGAACATGGTTATTGGGTGTAATTTGCGGTGTAACGCTTAAGCCCATAACCGCTTTTTTAAACTGCACGGCGGTAGCACCGTGTGCAGCAGTCTCAACATAAGGTATTTCGGTGCCCTGCTCTATGTAGGCGGGCTGTTGGTTCGACGTGAAAATTTTCGGGCTGGTAATAATTTCCGCTTTGTTCTCCTGCTCCAGCGCGGTTAATTCGAGATCCAATAGAATATCGTCACTCAGCCGCGCTAAATTAGCAGAAAAAGTGCCGGCGGGTGCGGCGGTAGGCAAGTCTACCTGCATGCCTTTGACAAAACTGCCTGCGTCTTCGGGTATCGCCAGACCGTATTCTGAAACGCCCCAGCGAATGCCCAGTTCTTTACTGACATTGGCTTTTACGGTAACCATCCGGGCTTCAATCAGCACCTGCTTAACCGGAACATCCAGGTCATTAACTAACTGACGTATGGAGTCCAACTGCTCTGGTGTGTCCCTTACTATTAGTGTATTGGTACGTTCGTCGACACTCACCGCGCCGTTAGGTGACAGAAAGCTCTGCTGCTCGCTCTTTAATAGCTTGGCTAAGTCGCTGGCTTTTGCAAAGTTAACGCTGAGTAAAATAGAGCGATACTCGCTGCTATCTGCGGTTTGTTGACCGGCAACATCAATGCGCAGCATAGATCCCTGCAGACGAATAGCGAGATTATGGCTTTCGATTAACGTCGCAAACGCGTCCTGCCATGCGACACCATTCAGTTTCAGGCTGGACTCGCCTTTCACGTTGTCGGTCATCAATATGTTCAGTTGATGCTGATCCGCCAATAATTGTATGAGCTCGCGTAGCGGCATTTTACGGGTGTTGAGTGACACCGGTTGTAAGCGCTGCTGTTCGCTCAGCAGGCTTTGCCAGTTCTTGTCGGCTGCATAGACGGGCGACACGGGCTGGAAACTCAGAATACCCAGCAGCAAAAAGACATAAAAAGAGAGTCGTGTTGGTATCATTGTGAGGAACTGTCCTTAGTTAAATGGAGTTTCAGCGGCTTTGCTGACCAGCATCCCGCTTGCTTTTCCCAAAACTGAAATTCGGCGTATTCGCCATTAACGCCTTGCAACTGCATGAGCGGATCAGCTATCCAGCTACTTTCTTCGAGTGTCAGCAGCGGTTGATCCGGTATTTTCAGCAGAGCTTTTTTAACCGGAGAGGTTTGAGTGGCAATTAATTGCACTAGCGACCAGTCATTAATGCGAATATCGCTTGGTTGCTCAGGTTGGCCCAAACATTTTATAGGTTCTGCGATAACGTCCGGAAAGTCTGATTTAAACAACGAATGAGTGCTAAGTTCTGAGGGTGCAGGGCTTTCGGCTTCTAACCAGAGAAATTGCCAGCTTAATTTGCCGCCGTTTTCCCCAGTGTCCCGCCACTTTAGTGTCTGCGTAAATGGAAACGGTTGTCGCATTTCCTGCTGTGCCTGCATGACAGAGGCGACCAACCGCAGCGCGTTCTGGTAAGTCCCGTTAACACCAACCAGCCACTGTTCGGCGTTTTCCGGGCTTTGTTGATAATAAAGGTCGACACTGTGTTGCCTTGCTGCCTGCGTTAATAAAGTGGAAACATCCGTTTCTGGGTGCTCCGTTACAACCGACTCGGCTTGCTCCGGAACCACGGGAACGGACTGCTGCAGTTGTTTCTGTTGTGTCCGAAGCTGCTCATTTAGTTGGCTTGCCTGATAGCTGGTAAGAAAGTAACTGATACCAATAGCCCCCGCCGTGAAAAGCAGAACCGCGCCGATCCATGACCACAGCGGTTTTTTAAGTGATTCAGCCATTAGGTTCAGCTCCGCTGTCCGCGTTTTTCTGAGGACTTGTGTAGGAGAACACCACACCTTGCTGAGGCAATAGTTGCTGCTTTAGTCCGGGTTTCACTAACTGCTTTTCCAGCCAAAAATACTGTTTATTGACCTGCTGTATCTGCTGGTAGACGGCGGTGAGCTTCATTTGTGAATGGCTAAGGGAAAGCTCGCGCTGCCGGAGTTGGTGCTGTGTTCGCTCAAGCAGAGCGTAAAATGCGTTGAGCATCTCGCGGCTAGTATGTTTTCGGTGGATAAAGGTTTTTTGCAACTGTTGCTGTTTTTGGTAAAGCTGCCAGCGTTTTAGTTGAGCATTCTGCTCTTCCAATACCAGCTTTTGCTCCGCCAGCTGATGCTTTAAGTTGCTCAGGTAACTCTCATAAGAAATGACCCATTGCACGGATAAAATGCTGACAATAAGCAGCAAGAGAATACCGAGACAATGCAGCGCGCGGTAGCGCAGCCATAGGCTTTGTTCCCGCCACTGCAACAGGTTTAGCGATGCCATTGACTGAACCCCCGCAAAGCTAACCCCAGCAGTACTAGCTCGTTGTCCAGGGCTGAAATAATGGGGGCAACGTTGTTCTGGAAAAAGGGGGCCGTAGAAAGCGCCAGATGCTTCAGTTGTTGCTGATTAGAAAGTTGCCGTTCAAGTTGCGACTGAATGGCTTTATCGCCAAAACTCATTACCCAGCTGAATTGATGAGAAAGCTGAGCCTTAAGCAAAAGACTCACTAGATTGTTGGTGTCGACATAGTCGAGCCGCTGAAAGACGCCGTTTTTACAATAAAGCAAAATGGATTGTTGCTGACGAAGCTCAACGACTACCCACGCCATGTTGGTTTCGAACTCGGCATTGTCAGGCCAAAGGTAAGGCAAAACCGCATTAGCTGCCCGTACTACTGACTGATATACGGGTTCAACCACCTGCACCGGCATTTTCAGTGGTGCCAGTAATACCAATAAATCCTCCAGTGCTGAACGCTGACCAATAACTGCCTCGGCCTCGTTCCCATGGCTATGGGTGAAATAGTCGTAACTTATGCCGGTATTGCGTTTTAACTGGGGCGGTAACTTTTCTAGTAATTGCTCTTCAACCTGCTGGTTATTGTCTAACGGAATTTTCTGATAGTGGGTGGCGCTGTAGTCCAGTGCCGAAACAATGCTGTCCGGTTTTAAACCCTTGTCGGTTAAGCTGCTCTGGTGCTGCTGAGAAAAATGTTCGACAACAAAATGCCGACCCCGGCGGGACAATTGTAAAACCAGACAATTTTCACGATTAATTTGCACAGCAAGTGGTTGTTGTCGAAGTAATGACATTAGACAATATCCTTATTGTAGAAAAGCCAGATGCAAGCGTAGTGTTGTGAACAAAAATCCTCCATAATAGTCAGTAAGAGTTATGAGCTAATTTATGTCGGTGATTTCGGTTTCAACACTTTGGCGTGTTTCTGGCGTAAGTTCTGGCGTAATAAAAATGAAGTCATGGAGCAGATAATTGAAGTGGTTTAAGCGGCTAATCTACACCTTGCTGGTGTGTATTATTCTTGGCGGGGTAACGGTTGGCAGCCTTTACTTTTATGTAAAACCGGAGCTACCCAGTGTGGAAACCTTGCGGGAAGTGCGTCTGCAGACTCCTATGCAGGTGTTTACTGCCGATGGTGAGTTGATTTCGCAATTTGGTGAAAAGCGCCGAATTCCGGTAAAACTGGAAGACGTACCTCAACCGCTTATTGACGCCTTTCTCGCTACCGAAGACAGTCGCTTTTATCAGCACTTTGGGGTTGATCCTATTGGTGTTGCCCGTGCCTTTAGCGTGTTGCTCACCACCGGTGAAATTCAGGAAGGTGCCAGTACCATTACCATGCAGCTGGCGCGAAACTTTTTCCTGAGCTTTGATCGGGCCTGGATGCGCAAGGTGAAAGAATCCTTTATTGCGGTTCACATTGAACAGCTGCTGAGTAAAGATGAAATTCTTGAGCTTTATTTGAATAAAATCACCTTTGGTCACCGTGCCCATGGTGTCGGTGCTGCTGCACAAGTGTATTACGGTAAGCCGCTAAGCGAACTGACGCTGGCGCAAATGGCAACTATTGCCGGTTTGCCTAAGGCGCCATCCAACCTGAACCCTATTTCAAACCCCATCGCCTCTAAAGCGCGTCGCCGCGTTGTGCTATTGCGCATGCTGGATGAAAAGAAAATTACTCGCGCAGAGTTTGAAGAAGCCGCTAATGCGCCCGTTACAGCCCGTCGACACGGTGCCGAAGTGACAGTTAATGCGCCTTATCTGGCGGAAATGGTGCGTCAGGAAATGGTGGATCGTTACGGTGAAGACAAAGCCTATAACGAAGGTTACCGGGTTTACACAACCATAAGAAGTGACGTACAACTTGCCGCACGTCAGGCTATCTGGGATAACCTGCACAGTTATGATGAACGACACGGTTACCGCGGCCCTGTCAGCATATTGTGGTCTGCAGAGAAAAACGAAGAACCTGTTAAAGAACCGGCCATACGTAAGTACCTGGAGCAACTGCGTGTTATTGGTGCGGTAACGCCGGCGGTTGTAACCGCGGTCGGAGAGCAATCGGCTGACATATTAGTTAAGGGTGAGGGCAAGTTAACCCTGCCATGGAAAGCGATGCATTGGGCTCGAGAGTATCTGAACGAGGAACGTCAGGGGCCGCCACCGGAAACCGCAGATGAAATTATGCAGCCGGGCCATGTTATTTGGCTGCGCCGGGTGAATGACGACAGCGAATGGCGCCTGGCACAAATTCCTGAGCCGAGTTCTGCGGTGGTATCTTTGCGCCCGGATGATGGCGCTGTTGCCGCTGTTGTGGGCGGTTACAGTTTCCAGCTGAGCCAGTACAATCGTGCGTTGCAGGCAGAGCGTCAGGTAGGTTCTAATATTAAACCTTTGATTTACTCAGCCGCGTTTGAAGAAGGTTTAACCCTGGCTACGCTGGTGAACGATGCACCAATTAACCAGTGGAACCCCGGTTCAGGTGTCGCCTGGCGGCCGAAAAACTCACCAGAAGTCTATGAAGGCCCTATTCGTTTGCGTAAAGGCCTGGCTAAATCCAAGAACGTGGTTTCGGTGCGCTTAATTCGCGAGCTGGGGGTTAAAAAAGTAGCGGATCATTTGGCTAAGTTTGGTCTGGATCGCTCAAAAATTCCTGAAAACGAGTCGCTATCTCTGGGTTCTTTGTCAATGACCCCTATGCAAGTGGCTCGTGCTTATGCGGCGTTCTCGAACGGCGGTTTTCTGGTAGAGCCATACTTTATCAAACGCATTGAAGACGCCGACGGCAACGTGATTGAGGAAACCGACCCTGTGCGCGCCTGTTTCGACTGTGACAAGCGGGCTCCTCAGGTCATTAGCGAGCAGAATGCGTTTCTGGTTGAGCAGGCAATGAACTCAGCTGTCTGGGGCGGCGGCAGCTGGCCAAATGGCACTGGCTGGAACGGTACGTCGTGGCGTATTCAGCGCTCTAAACCTATTACTGAAGCCGTTGGCCGCAATATTGCCGGTAAAACCGGTACCACTAACGATGTTCGTGATACTTGGTTCTCAGGTTTTACATCGGACCTTGCGACGACTGTCTGGGTGGGTTTTGATGATGTTTCCCGTAAGCTGGGACGCACGTCGAAGCACCCTGAAGTTGATTCCAGTCAGCAGGCAATAACCGGCGGTGAAGCGGGAGCTAAAACCGCGCTACCGGGCTGGATCCTGTATATGGAAAAAGCACTGCCACTGTTTCCGTCTCGCGACTTTGGCATTCCGCCGGGAGTGGTGAATGTTCGTATCGACTTAGAAAGTGGGAAGTTGTCGCACAAAAGCGATCACACAACGCGGTTTGAATATTTTATACGTGGCACTGAGCCCACTGAATACAGTCGCGACAACGGTCAGTCTAACGGTGACATCTTTGAAGATGATGACGACGACTTATTCTAATCAGGTAAAATCGGCGTAATAAAAGCAGGGGAGCGTTAAGCTCCCACTGCCAGTTTACTCAGTAACTGATTCAGGTCTGACTGCACGCCACCGGCGGTAACGTGTTTACCCGCGCCAGGCCCGCTAATAACTAACGGCATTTCTGAATACCAGTCGGTGTAGATAACGAAGATGTTTTCACCGGGTATTAAGTTGGCCAGCATGTCTCCTTCCGGAATGTACTCAATACCAACCTGAGCAGTAACTCTTTGCTCATCACTGACGGTAAAGCTCGCCAGCAGTCGCGGCACTTTGCCGTCTTTAGCCGCTTCGTCCAGCATGGCTGTCATAGGCTCATCAAGTTCCGATAAGCGCTGCATAAACTCGCTAAGTGGCAAGTCACGTAAATGTTCCGGCACCAGACTTTTTACTTCAATATCCTGCCAGTCCAGTTTTAAGCCAATTTCGCGCGCCAGAATCAGTAATTTACGCACTAAGTCCTGACAGGACAGATCTTCACGGGGGTCAGGTTCGCTGTAACCTCGTTCTTTGGCTTCTTTTACCAGTGAACTGAAAGTGACTCCTTTGGTAAAATTCTCAAACAGCCAGGACATGGTTCCTGAGAAAATACCGGAGATACTGCGAATTTCGTCGCCGGAATTACGCAAGTCGTTTATAGCGTAGTTCAGCGGCAGCCCGGCACCCACCGTGGTGTTGTACAGCCATTCACGCTTGTACTCGTGCTGAATGGTACGAATTTCACGGTACAGTGCTTCATCGGCGGAGCCCGCGCGTTTGTTGGCGCTGATAATGTGCAGACCGTTTGCGAACAAGCTGGGATACAGCTGCGCGACTTGTTTGGCGTCGGTTAAATCAATGACGACCAGCTCGTCGTATGGTGCATTTGGTAGCTCGCGCAGCAGTTCCGTGAGTACATAAGGTCGCGCCAGGCGGTCGAAGTCTTCTGCCCACTGAGTTAGCTCTACGCCATTGTAATCCAGCCATAAGCGCCGTGAGTTGGCGATGCCCATAACCCGAACGTCCATCACCTGATTAATACGGTCACGCTGTTGTCGGAACAGTTCCAGCCAGGCTGTCCCAATGTTGCCGCGACCAATAACCAGCACGCCCAGGCTGCGACGATAGTTAAACAATTGGCTGTGCAGGCGGTTGAGTAAACGGTTATCAAGCTTTTGCTCCAGAATGGCAACAGCAGAGTCACCGTTTTGCGTCAGGGCAAAGCGCCGCACTTTTTGCTCGGAAAGTTGCAGTTTAAAGGTCGAGAACTGGTCGGTTTCCTGAATGCGGTTACCGACAATGGCCAGCATGGAATAGCCGCGAATTTGAGTTATGGCGTCACCGGCACCCAGACTGTCTAACCAGCCGGTCAGGTAGTCTAAGTGGTTTTGGTGAAACACCAGATACTGCTGATGGTTTTCTGGCTCGGTCCAGCTGACCAGCGGCTCTAATTCCAGTTCATCCAGACGTTTTACTAAGGCTTTATCGTGCAGCTCAACCTTAAACAGCACCACCTCAGACAGTGAAGTGAAGACTTTTCCGCGGGGCTGGGTATTTTGGAACTGACCAATACGCGTTTGCTGATTTTCTACTTTCAAACTGGAGCGAACGGAAATGACCATGCGCTGGCGGTCGACTGGTTGAAAGGTTCTTGGGTGCAGAACAGGGCTGCCAAGGCGCGCCAGTTCTTCGGCTTCGGTCCAGTCTAATGTTGGCAAGCTGACCACGCGCTCTACTTTGCGCGGATCTGCCGAATAAACGCCGGCCACGTCTTTCCAGATAGTAACCTGGCGTGTATCCAGCAGACTGCCGACTAAGGTCGCTGAATAGTCGCTGCCGTTACGCCCCAACGTTAAACTCTCGCCATTTAAACCGCGGGCAATAAAGCCGGTAACAATAAAGCGGGTGCCCGAGTGAGGAGCCACTCTTTGTAATAGTTTTTCACGAGAATGTTCTACCTGAATAACGGGCTCAGGGGCATCTGCGGCGAGTAAAAAGTCCCGGGCATCAATGTGGTCGGCGCGGGTGCCCTGTTTTTGCAGTAAAGCTGATAACAAGCGGGCAGACCAGAGTTCGCCGTACGACAGTAACTCGGCGTTATGGCTAATATCTTCGTCACCGGCCAACCAACGACGCCAGCGAGTGAAATCTTGTTGTGAATGCTGCAGTAGTTGCTGCTGTAAATTGCCGCTTAATAATTCGGTGATCAGCCCTTGCTGAAAACTCTCCAACTGATCGAGCAGAATGCTGGCGGTATCGCCCGGCTGAGCTTTGGCATTAATAATGGCAAGAATGCGATTGGTTGTATCTCCAGCTGCGGAAACAACGACTAAGTCGCTGGCACCGGCGTACTCGGTTACAATTCGGGCAACGCGGCGATAGCAGAACGCATCGGCAAGACTGCTGCCGCCAAATTTGTGCACCTGAACGCTGTCGGCAACGGCTTGCTTATGCTCTTCTGTGAGCTGAGTTGTGGTCATTCCGCCTTCCTTAACTACTCGCTTGAATTAGGTAACTGCTACTAAGGCTAAAATATTGTCAGGCAAATGTCAGCAACTTTTAGCCATCTAGACGGATAAAATTTGACGGGGTCATTCATTCGGGTACAATTCATTATAACTTATGTGGTTTTGTTATATAGCGGGACAATAACAATGAAATGGAACGGCGAATATATTTACCCTTATGCTGAACACGGTCGTAAGAGTCAGCAGGTGAAAAAAGTTACGGTCTCAATACCCACGCGCGTGTTAAAAGTATTGACCGATGAACGAACCCGTCGCCAAATTAATAATCTGCGCCATGCTACCAACAGCGAACTGCTGTGTGAGGCGTTTTTACACGCTTTTACCGGTCAGCCGCTGCCGGAAGATGAAGATTTGCAAAAATCTAATCCGAATAAAATCCCCAAAGCGGTGCGCGAAGAGCTGGAAGCCCGGGGATTACCGATTCCGACCGACGAAGAGCTCGACGATTAATCCTGCATATAATTTTTTGGTAAATCGATTTTAGCTGCGCCGGACTTCACCGCGGCTTCGGCAACGGCGCGCGATACGCGTGGGCACAAGCGCGGGTCAATTGGTTTAGGAATAATATAATCACGGCCGAAGGTTAATTCTTTGACACCGGCCGCTTTTAATACCGATTCCGGCACCGACTCTTTCGCCAGCTGGCGAATGGCTTCTACCGCTGCAACCTTCATTTCGTCATTAATCGCAGTAGCACGCACATCTAATGCGCCGCGGAACATAAACGGGAAGCATAAAACGTTGTTCACCTGGTTCGGGTAGTCTGAGCGTCCGGTTCCCATAATCAGGTCATCACGCGCCGCCATAGCGGTTTCCGGCTTAATCTCCGGGTCTGGGTTAGAGCAGGCAAACAGAACCGGGTTAGGCGCCATAAGTTTTAACTCTTCTGCGCTAAGTAAGTTTGGTCCTGAAACCCCAACAAAGATATCGGCACCTTCAATAACGTCTTTTAGCGTACGTTTGTCGGTATTGTTGGCAAACAGCTGTTTGTATTCGTTTAAGTCATCACGACGGGTGTGAATAACGCCTTTTGAGTCGAGCATATAAATGTGTTCACGTTGTGCGCCACATTTAATTAAAAGCTCCATACAGGCAATGGCGGCAGCACCGGCACCAAGGCAAACAATGCGCGACTCTTCCAGCTTCTTACCCTGAATTTCCAACGCGTTCAGCATACCGGCGGCCGTCACAATGGCTGTACCGTGCTGATCATCATGGAATACCGGTACATTGCAGCGCTCTATTAACGCCTGTTCTATTTCGAAACATTCAGGCGCTTTAATGTCTTCTAAGTTGATGCCACCAAAGGTATCGGCAATGTTAGCAACGGTATTGATAAAGTCCTGAGTAGTACGATGATTCACTTCAATATCAATAGAGTCTAGTCCGGCGAAGCGCTTAAATAGAAGAGCTTTGCCTTCCATTACCGGTTTTGATGCCAGTGGCCCTAAATTGCCCAGACCAAGAATGGCGGTTCCGTTAGTAATAACCGCAACCATATTGCCTTTGGCCGTATACCGGTAGGCAGCGTCTGGGTCCTGAGCTATTTCCCTAACCGGCTCTGCGACGCCCGGGCTGTATGCCAGAGCTAAATCCTTGCTGGTTTCTGCGGGAGTGGTGAGTTCAACCGAAATTTTACCCGGGGTCGGGTATTCGTGGTAATCCAGTGCCTGTTGGCGAAAATCTGTCATGCGGTGATACCTGAGTCTGGTTATCAGAATGCCAATCAGTCTATCGCTTTTATGCTAAGAAACAAATCTTACCTCCGTCTTTATGCCGAATGACGCGAACTAAATTTAACGAGTGTTCAAAAGTACACCAGTTAACTTTTCTTTAACAATAGGAGGTTTAGGCGAGCGGGCACAAAAAAAGGCGCTGTTTAGCGCCTTTCTCTTAAAATCTGCTGTTAAGCAGCGTTTTCTATAGGTTTTCTTAGGAGTCTTTCTTGCCCAGAGCACCAAAACGCTTCTTAAATTTATCAACACGACCACCAGTGTCCATTACACGTTGCTTACCAGTGTAGAACGGGTGGCACTCTGAACATACGTCCAGGTGAAGATCTTCTGAGCGGGTTGAACGCGTTTCGAACGTGTGACCGCAAGAACAGCTGACTTTTAAAGTCTCGTACTTAGGATGAATACCTTGTTTCATGGGGTTACCTCAGTTATGGGCCGCATCGCCATTCGATCCAAAGCCGAACACCATGCGCAAAAAAACATCAATGAATTAAGAGCCGCGCATTTTATGTGATCCTGCGCCTGTGATCAAGCAGAATCTGCTGCCTTGTATTCTGCGCGGTAGCGTTCCAGAATAGAGCCATGAAGCAAGCCAGCACCGGCAGTGAACGACGTTATAAAGTCGCACTGCCGTTACCTCTTCGACAAACCTATGATTATCTGTGCAAAAGTGCCGAGCCACTGCCGCAGGGAGTCCGCGTGCGCGTGCCTTTTGGCCAGCGTCAGCTAGTGGGTTATGTGGTTGCCGAAGCCAATGACGAACCGCCAACATTTGAACTGAAAGCGGTCGCTTCGGTACTGGATGAGCAACGGCTGTGGCCGGATGATATCTGGCAACTGGTGCGCTGGTCTTCCGATTATTACCACCATTCATTGGGGGATGTAGCCGCCAATAGCCTACCGGTTTTGTTGCGCAAAGGCGATGCGCCGGAATATCTGACCGAAACTTTTTATGCATTGACCGATTTAGGCCGGGCGCAGTCCATTAATGATTTAAAAGGGGCGGCAAGACAGCAGCAGGTGCTGGCGGCGCTCAAGAATCAGCCGCTCAGGCGCAGTGACTTGACCGATATAGGCGTAACCTCAGCCGTGCTTCGTACCTTGCAGGATAAAGGCTGGATTGAAGTGCGCGAGCAGGCACCGGCAAAAACACAGGGCTGGCAAAAGCAGTCATCGGTGCTAAAAGAGCAGGGTCATGCGCTGAATACCGAACAGGCAGTGGCGGTTTCGACCATTAACCAACAGCAGAAGCACAGCACTTTGTTGCTGGAAGGGGTTACCGGTAGTGGTAAAACCGAAGTGTATTTGCAAGCCATGGAACCGGTACTGGAACGTGGTGAACAGGTGTTGGTACTGGTACCGGAAATAGGCCTGACTCCACAGACTTTGCAGCGCTTTAAAGAACGCTTTGACGCGCCGGTGGTGATGCTGCATTCCGGTATGAGCGACAGAGAGCGACTGAATACCTGGCTGGATGCAAAGCACGGACATGCGGCAATTATTATCGGTACCCGTTCGGCGGTTTTTACGCCCTGCCAGAAGCTAGGGCTTATTGTGGTCGATGAAGAACATGACTTGTCCTACAAACAACAGGACGGCTTTCGCTACCATGCCCGGGACATTGCTATTAAACGGGCGTCGTTGCTGAATATTCCGCTGGTGCTGGGTAGTGCAACGGCCTCGCTGGAAACCCTGAATAACGCGGTTAGCAAGCGCTTTCACTGGCTTAAGCTGGGGCAGCGCGCTGGTGGCGCACAAATGGTTAAACACGAACTTATTGACCTGAAACAGCAGCCCATAAAAGCCGGTGTTTCTAAAGCTTTGCAGGAACAAATTCAGGTAGAAATTGAGCGTGGCAATCAGGTACTGCTGTTTCTTAACCGTCGTGGTTTTGCACCGGCGTTAATGTGTCACGAATGTGGCTGGCTGGCGCAGTGTCATCGTTGTGACGCTTATTACACCGTACATAAAACCCATCAGCAGCTGCAGTGTCACCATTGTGGCAGCCAGCAGCGCATACCTCGCCAGTGTGGCTCCTGTGGATCGCCGCAGATGATTTCTCATGGTGTGGGTACCGAACAGTTAGAGCATAGCCTGAAAGAAATGTTTCCGGATCGAGGGGTGCTGCGCATTGACCGGGACTCAACCCGCCGTAAAGGTCAGTTGGATGATTACCTGCAAAAAGCTACAAATAACGAGTACCCTTTGCTGGTCGGCACGCAGATGCTGGCAAAAGGCCATCACTTTCCGCATGTGACGTTGGTGGCGCTGCTGGATGTCGATGGCGCGCTTTACAGTGCGGATTTCCGGGCAGCAGAGCGTTTAGGCCAGCTTTACACTCAGGTGGCTGGTCGCGCCGGGCGGGAGCACAAAGCCGGGAAGGTGGTACTGCAAACTCATCATCCGGAGCACGACTTAATTCAGGACTTACTCAACAACGGTTATTCACACTTTGCCCTGACCGCACTTGCCGAACGCCAGCAAAGCGAGCTGCCGCCGTTCTCCTATTTGGCTCTGTTCCGTGGGGAAGCAACCGACAGAGACTCGGTGGTACAGGCCATGACGCAAATTCAGCAGTTAATGCCGCAGGTGGAAGGTGCGTTTTTACTGGGGCCGATGCCAGCTTTAATGGAGCGTAAAGCTGGTCGTTACCGCTACCAATTACTGCTACATTGTCAGTCACGTAAATTGCGTTTTCAGCTTATTGAACACTTGTTGCCGCAGATTAACGCCTTGCCGTTATTGAAAAAAGTGCGCTGGTCACTGGACATTGATCCACAAGACTTCAGCTGATTAACAACTAAGCGGTTTTTTTTATCGAGCGTAGCGATTAAACTAAGCGCTTTGAATTTCCTCTTCGATTTTTCATACAGGTAGTCGCATTAATGAAAGAACAACTTGAACAGTTACTGGCCGAAGCCATTGGTCAACTTAAAGCACAGGGCACAATTCCGGCGGATCACTCAGTAAACATTCAGTTGGACCGACCCCGCGATAAGTCGCACGGTGACTTTGCGACAAACCTGGCATTAATGCTGGCAAAGCCGGCGAAATCGAACCCGCGCCAGTTGGCAGAAGCCATTGTTGCTGCGGTTCCGGAAAATTCTTTACTGTCAAAAATGGACATTGCGGGTCCCGGTTTTATTAACTTCACCATTTCGCAGGACCAGTTGAAAGACCAGCTAACCGCAATGCTTAACAGCGACAGCCTGAACGTGGATGTGGCAGAAGAAAGCAAAACCATTGTTATTGACTACTCGTCGCCTAACCTGGCCAAAGAAATGCATGTAGGCCATTTACGGTCAGCCATTATTGGCGATGCCGTGTCCCGTGTGTGTGAATTTTTAGGGCACAAAGTGATTCGCCAGAACCACGTGGGCGACTGGGGTACGCAGTTTGGTATGTTATTGGCGTACATGGAAGCGCTGGATAATCAGTCGGCAGAATACGAACTGAGCAATCTGGAAACCTTTTATAAAGCCGCCAAGCAGCGTTTTGATGAAAGCGAAGAATTCGCCGACCGTGCGCGTCAGCTGGTGGTAAAATTGCAGTCGGGCGACGAGTATTGCCTGAAGCTGTGGAATCAGTTTATTGATGTCTCACTGAGCCATTGTCAGGACGTTTACGACCGTCTGGGCGTTAAGCTGACTCGTGACGATGTGATGGCAGAAAGTGCCTACAACGACAAATTGCCGGGCGTTATTGAGCATCTGCGCGAGAAAGGCCTGTTGACTGAAGATCAGGGCGCGCAGTGTGTGTTCCTTGAAGAATACAAAGGCAAAGAAGGCGAGCCGCTGCCAATTATTGTGCAGAAAAAAGGTGGGGGTTATCTTTATGCCACTACCGACTTAGCCGCCATTGAGTACCGTCAGAAAGAATTGGGCGGCGACCATTTGATGTACTTTGTGGATGCCCGTCAGGCACTGCATTTTGACCAAATTTTTACGCTGGCGCGCAAAGCCGGTTTTGTGGAAGGCGATATACAGCTGAACCATTACGGTTTTGGTACAGTAATGGGCAAAGACGGTAAACCTTATAAAAGTCGTGACGGCGGCGTAACCAAGCTGGCTGACTTACTGGATGAAGCCGAACGCCGTGCGCTGGAACTATTGCAGCAAAAAACTACCGACCTTAGCGAAGAGCAGCAGAAACGAGTTGCTGAAGTAGTGGGTATTAGCTCAGTTAAATACGCGGACTTATCGAAAAACCGTACCAGCGACTACGTTTTCGACTGGAACCACATGCTGACTTTTGAAGGCAACACTGCACCTTACCTGCTTTATGCTTTCACCCGCGTGAACAGTATTTTTGACCGTTTAGGCGACACCGCCTTTGACCGTAACGCAGATATTATTCTGAGTGATGAGCGCGAGCTGGCGCTAGCGAATCAGTTGGTCCGTTTTAACGAAGTACTGCATCAGGTTCAGGATAAAGCGATGCCGCATTTCTTATGCGGTTTCCTGTTTGATTTGGCCGGTCGCTTCTCTAGTTTTTACGAAGCCTGCCCAATTTTGAATCAGGAAGACGAAGCCCTTCGTAACAGCCGTCTGAAGTTGTCGATGTTAACCGCCAACGTACTGAAACAAGGCCTGGAATTACTGGGTATTCCAACCCTGGAGAAGATGTAACGCACTATGGATTACGCGAATCGTAAGCCAAAATCGCCAAAACGTAAGCCGGCTAAGAAAAAGGGAACCAATAAAAAACAGCAACGCGGCGCGAAACCGGTTGCTGAGCGTAAACCGGTGCCTTGGTTCGTGGTCGCTGTTGCCATTGGTCTCATTGCTTTTTTCAGCTATATTCTGGTGCAAATTAGCGGTAAGTCTGAACAGGTTGAACAACCGCTAGTGCAACCGCCTCCGGCGGACTTATTGCCGAAGAAATCGGCTGAGCGCTGGCGTTACATTGAAGAGCTAAGAAGTAAAGAAGTGGAAGTGGATGTGCCGGAACGCGAAGTGGGTCCACCGAAACTCATGCAATGTGGTTCTTTCCGTCAGCAGGAGGACGCTGAAAGGTTACGTGCACAAATTGCGATGGCGGGGCTGGAATCTCAGGTGCGCTCGACTGAAGGCAGTAATGGGCTTTGGTACCGAGTCATTCTGGGGCCTTATGAAACCAAACGCGATGCCGAACGTGATCGCCATAAATTGCAGCGTAATCAGGTGTTTGGCTGCGCAATCTGGAACTGGAATATCGATTAGTCGACATTCACCATTGAAAAATACGATATAGACCCTCAAATACTTGTCATCGACGTCACTAAGACAAAAAAGAGGGTCTTGATTTGACTACTATCGTATCTGTTCGCCGCGGCGATAAAGTTGTTATTGGCGGTGATGGCCAGGTTTCTCTGGGTAATACCGTAATGAAAGGCAACGCGCGCAAAGTGCGCCGTCTCTACCACGATAAAGTGCTGGCAGGTTTTGCCGGTGGCACCGCTGACGCTTTCACACTATTCGAACGTTTTGAATCCAAACTTGAGCAACATCAGGGGAACCTGATGCGTGCGGCTGTGGAGCTGGCAAAAGACTGGCGTACCGACCGTGCTTTGCGCCGACTGGAGGCATTGCTTGCGGTTGCTGACAAAGAAACGTCATTAATTATTACCGGTAATGGCGATGTCGTGCAGCCGGAAAACGACTTGATCGCGATTGGCTCCGGTGGGCCGTTTGCGCAGTCGGCAGCAAGAGCTTTGCTGGAAAATACTGACTTAAATGCCCGCGACATTGTGCAAAAAGCACTGACCATTGCAGGCGATATTTGCGTGTATACCAACGGCAACCAGACCATTGAAGAAGAAGAGTCTATTGCTGAAGACAAAACGAAGCAGGGGAAAAAATAAGATGTCTGAGATGACCCCAAGAGAAATTGTAGACGAATTAAACCGACATATTATTGGTCAGGATAAAGCCAAACGCGCTGTCGCTGTTGCTTTGCGTAATCGCTGGCGCCGGATGCAGCTGGATGACGAGCTGCGTCAGGAAGTAACACCTAAGAATATCTTAATGATAGGTCCTACCGGTGTGGGCAAAACGGAAATTGCCCGTCGGCTGGCTAAATTAGCGAGAGCGCCTTTTATTAAAGTTGAAGCGACTAAGTTCACAGAAGTGGGTTATGTGGGTAAAGAAATTGAATCCATTATTAAGGATTTAACCGACGTTGCTGTGAAACAAACGCGCGAAGAAATGATGCAGAAGGTACGTTACCGCGCTGAAGAAGCGGCGGAAGAGCGTATTCTGGATGTACTGCTGCCACCGGCTAAGACGTCTTCTTCTGGTTGGGCTCAGCAACAGGAAGAGACGCCGGAAAACGATGACCAACGTGGCACGCGTCAGGTATTCCGTAAGAAATTGCGTGAAGGCCAGCTGGACGACAAAGAAATAGAAATTGATTTAGCCATGCCGCAAATGGGTGTTGAAATCATGGCGCCGCCGGGAATGGAAGAAATGACGTCGCAATTGCAGAACATGTTCCAGAACATGGGCAGCGATAAGACCAAGGCGCGCAAAATGCGCATTAAAGACGCTTACAAACAATTGGTTGATGAGGAAGCGGCAAAGCTGCTGAATCCTGACGACGTTAAAGAAGCCGCTATTGAGTCGGTTGAGCAGAACGGCATTGTCTTTTTAGATGAAATTGACAAAATTTGTAAGCGTGGTGATACCAGCGGGCCAGACGTTTCCCGCGAAGGTGTGCAGCGCGATTTACTGCCTTTGGTTGAAGGTACAACGGTGAATACCAAGCACGGTATGATAAAAACCGATCATATTCTATTTATTGCTTCTGGTGCATTCCAGATGAGCAAGCCGTCTGACCTTATTCCGGAGCTGCAGGGCCGTTTGCCTATTCGGGTTGAGTTGGAAGCACTGACTAGTGGTGACTTTGTTCGCATTCTGACAGAGCCAAGCGCGTCGCTGACCACTCAGTATCATGCTCTGCTGAACACTGAAGGCGTAGAGGTAAGCTTTACTGAAGAAGGTATCCAGCGCATTGCTGAAGTGGCCTTCCATGTAAACGAAACCACAGAAAATATTGGTGCGCGTCGCTTACATACGGTGCTGGAGCGTTTAATGGAAGAAATTTCGTTCCATGCCACTGACCACAGCGGTGAGAAACTGGTTATTGATGCCGACTACGTGAATGAACATGTCGGTGAGCTGTCACAGGACGAAGACTTAAGCCGGTTCATCCTGTAAAAAAACTCTGCAGAAATTGTAGAGCTAGAAAGCCGTTGCAAACTCTCCGGGTGGCAACGGCTTTTTGTCGCCCTGAATTTGGCGTTCAATAAACTGCTCGGCAAATTGCAGACGCATTGGTGGTGAATAGAAGTAGCCCTGCATCATGTCGCAACCCAGCTTTTGCAACATGTCCTGTTGCTCTTCGGTTTCAATGCCTTCGGCAATAACGCGTTTACCCAGACCGTGAGACAAACGGATCATAGCTTTTAAAATGGTGACATCGTTATTATTTTGCTGCAGTTCGCTGACAAAGCTGCGGTCTATTTTAATTTTGTTAATAGGTAATGAACGAAGGTAAGCCAGTGAAGAATGGCCGGTACCAAAGTCATCAATAGAAATACCAAAACCCATTTCCCGCAACCGCTGGATAACACTCATGCCGTTGTGTAAATCTGACATAGCTACGTTTTCGGTAATCTCAAGCTCCAGCCATTCAGGTGAAATACTGTAGTCTTCCAGTAGTTGCTGCATTTTTTCGATTAATTGAAAATGCTGAAATTGCGGCGCGGATAAATTCACCGCTATGGGCCAGCAGAGACCAAACTTTTGTTTCCAGGAGGCAAGGATAGCCGCCGCGTGGTTCAGCACCCAGTCATCCAGTTCGGTGGAAAGCCCCAATTGCTCGATATATGGCAGAAACTCTGCTGGACTCAGTAGGCCGCGATCAGGATGTTGCCAGCGGATCAGGGCTTCAAAGCCGCAAAGCTGTTGATGGTCAAAATCAAACTGCGGCTGAAGATACAGAGTGAACTCATTTTCCCGCATCGCGCGTCGCAAAATTGGCTCCATATCAACCAGGTAAGAGTACATCTCATCCATGCCCCGCTCATAAACGGTAACACTGGGCTGGTGTGACTGCTTTGCCTGAGTCAGCGCAATGGTTGCTTTGTTCAGCAGAACTTCTGAGCGACTGCCGTGCTGAGGGTAGCGGGAAATACCAATACCAGCGGCAATATTCAACGTTTTTTCACCCACTTCAATGGGCTTACTCAGTGTGTCCTGAAGTTCTGCAGCTAAGTCTTTTATAAGACTGCGACTTTTTAAATGATCAAAGGCAATTGCAAAGACATCGCCGCTGATACGGGATACCGCCAGGGGCTGTTTGCGAAAGTTCTGCAGGCGTCGGGCAATTTCTTTTAACACTTGGTCACCACCGCGAATACCAATGTTTTCGTTAACCACTTTAAAGCGACTGACGCCAATAAGCATAATGGTTAACTGGCGGTTATTACTGCGGCAATACTCGATGAATAAAGGAATTTTACTGACTAGCTGATCACGGTTAGAGACCCCGGTCAGTGCGTCATGGGTATGCAGATACTCGGCTCTTTGAATGGCGCGCACGGCGGTATTGCGTTCAGATTCCAGCAGCCAAATAATTATGCCGACAATGACGGCGGCAATGAGAATAACGGTGAACAGTGCCTGAAAGCTGAGGATCCAGTCAATGGCGTTGCCGGGCAAGAAGAAAATAGCACCGAGTACAATAAAGTTTTTAAAACCAATGCTGAAAAAGCCACCGGATACCAGTTTGGGTCCAATACCGCTTCCTAATTTCCGCCACATGAACAAGCTGACCGCCACTAAGACAGAACCTGTGACCAGAAACCTCATAAACCCGGCATTGGGCGTGCTACCAGCGTAGCTGATGGTTGGTTCCAGCCAAAAGTATGAAATAATGCCGCCCAGCAGAGACGCCGCATAAGCTATGTATTGCCAGTAGTTTTGTGGTTTTTTATTAAAAGCGGCGCAAGAGGCACCCAGGGCAATAAAAGAAATGGCGAGGTACTGGCAGGTTAAAGCAACCCCCTGTAAACCACTGGACCAGCTAAGCGCAGACTCAGGCGCGATCATGGCGCTACCGGCCAGAAAGGCTCTGATGATTTCTCCAGGACCAAATGCACAGCAGGCGAAAGCCCAGTAGCCTAGATAATCGCGCTGATAGTATCTATGGTAATACATCAGTAAAGCGGCAAATCCGAGCAGAAAAACTGCCTGTATTGAATGCGCAAAGGTCTCTATAGCCAGACTGGTCATGAGGTCGAGCTGGGGCATGAAAATAGCAATTCACTTTATTATTATTATGGTTAGTTAGATTAAACGGGTTTTTATCCTATAATTCAAGGGTTTCGTTGCCGCTATCAGGTTGCTTTTGTCCGCACCGGATAGCAGGTATACTGCCAGCTACTGCTATAGCAACGTCAGGAATACAATCATGGAATACAACACTTCAGAACTTTGCGATTTATACCCCGATATGGTCGATGTGGTTGAACCCATGTTTGAGTCTTACGGAGGCCGCAGCTCTTTTGGTGGAAGTTTGGTTATTATCAAGTGCCACGAAGATAAAGGGCTTATTGAGGAAACCATTGCTGCCGACGGTGGTGGTAAGATTCTATTGATTGATGGTGGTGGCTCATCACGCCGCGCTCTGGTTGATGCAGCTATTGCTGAGCAAGCCATGGATAACGACTGGGAAGGCATTGTCTGTTACGGCGCCGTGCGCGAAGTTGACGCGCTGGAAGAGCTGGATATTGGGATTCTGGGCGTTGCTTCTATTCCGGTTGGCGCTATTAGCGAAGGCGTAGGTGAACTGAATGTGCCGGTAAACTTTGGTGGCGTAACCTTTTTGCCGGAAGACCACCTTTATATCGATACTACTGGCGTTATCTTGTCTCCGGAACCATTAGATATTGAATGATGAGTGACATCTCTTACTTAGAACTGACCGACCCGGCAAAATGGGTCACGGTACGTGAACAGGAAACGAAAATTGGCCAGGCCATTCGGGGGCTTTCTGAACAGGGCACTTACGAAGAAAGCCTGGCGGCAGCTTGGGAAGACGGCCAGCGTGTAGCATTAGTCGGTATTCCCGAGAGTATCGGTGTGCGAGCCAACCTTGGTCGCGCCGGTGCCGATGACGGTTGGCAGGCTTTTTTGAAAAGCTTCTTAAACCTGCAAAAAACGGGGCTACTTTCTACGCACGAACTGTTGTTGGTTGGAGCGGTTAATTGCGACGACTTAAACGAAAAGGCCGCTGAACTCGATGCTACAGACGCTCATGATCTTGCCACTTTACGTGAACTTTGTGCGCAGGTTGATGCCCGCGTCGAGAAAATTCTGACACCGTTGTTCGAGCAGGGTTTTGAAGTCATTGTTATCGGCGGGGGTCACAATAATGCGTATCCGCTGCTGAAAAGTTTGCATAAAGTGACAGAGGAAGCTTGTGGTGCGGTCAATTTAGACCCTCATGCAGACTTCCGTCCGCGCGAAGGCCGCCACTCGGGCAATGGCTTTAGCTACGCTTATATGGAAGGTGCGTTGGAGTTTTACCATATTGTTGGCCTGCATCAGGGCAAAAACTCCGCCAGCAGCCTACGCCAACTGCAGGATGCCGGAATGCGTTACCATACCTTGCACCGCTTATATGAGCGGTCATTTGTTGAGGTGATGGACGAAGTGGTAGCGAAAGCCGTGTCCTGGCAGCGGCCGCTGGGTATTGAAGTTGATGTTGATGCATTAAATGCCGTACCGGCTAGTGCTGTAAACTATGTTGGCTTAAGTCTGGGCCAGGGTTTTCAGTACGTTAAGCGTTTAGCTGAGGTGAACGAAGCGCGTTATTTACACCTTGCCGAAGCCGCGCCGTCATTGTGCAGTGCAGGCTTCGACGAAGGTATGAAAATATGCGGACAGTTGCTTAGCGAGCTGACCACGGCTTATTTACACGGTCGTGAGCGACGCCGTTAAACCACAAGGTTTTTAACGGGTTCACGCCAAACTGGTAAGTGAGCTCAGCGGCGTCTTTGCAATTCCAGAGTGCTAAATCTGCGTAACAGCCTTCGGCAATAACGCCGCGTTGGTTCTCGCCTAATGCTTTTGCTGCATTGACGGTAACGCCCCGCAGACACTCTTCCGGTGTCATGTGGAAAAAGGTCGCAGCCATTTGCAGCATTAACGGTAAGTTATGAATCGGCGATGAACCCGGGTTTGCATCGGTGGCAATGGCCATGGGGACACCGTGTTTGCGCAGTAACTCAACCGGCGGTTTTTGCGTGTCGCGCAGGAAGTAAAATGCGCCGGGCAATAACACCGCCACAGTGCCATTTTCGGCCATGGCCTTCACACCCTCTTCATCCAGTTGCTCAAGATGATCGGCCGATAATGCCTGATAGTCCGCGGCCAGTTTGGCGCCTTTCTGGTTGGTGATTTGCTCGGCGTGAAGCTTGATTGGCAGCCCTAACTCTTTTGCCGCTTTAAACACTTTTTCGGTTTGTGCCGGGCTAAATCCAATACTTTCACAAAAAGCATCAACCGCGTCGACCAGGCCTTCATTAGCCAGTCTCGGTAAAATGTTTTGAATAATTTCTTCAATATAGCCGTCGGAGTTATTGCTAAATTCGGCAGGCACCGCGTGTGCCGCCAGCAAAGTCGTTTTGATGTTCACCGGTAACTGTTTAGCTAACTGACGCGCTACGGTTAATTGTTTGCGCTCGTTTTCCAGATCCAATCCGTAACCGGACTTCACTTCTATGGTGGTCACCCCTTGCGACATGAGCGTTTCTGCGCGCTCTAAAGCCAGTGCCAGTAACTCTTCTGCGGAGGCTTCGCGAGTGGCTTTAACCGTACTCTTGATACCACCGCCCTGCTCAGCAATTTCCTGATAGCTGGCACCATGCAGACGTTGTGCGAATTCGTTAGCGCGGGACCCGGCCCAAACCAGGTGAGTGTGGCAATCAATTAACCCGGGAGTCAGCAGACCGCCGTTACCGTCAATTACTTCTGCAGTTGGGGTGGCGGGGGCGTCAAAAGCGGCACCCACAAATTCAATTTTGTCCTTATTAATAATGACTGTAGCGTCCTGGATAAGGCCATAACCCTTATCATCAGTCATTGTCGCTGCGTTGATATTTTCTATGCGTTGCATAACAGTCCTTTAAGGTTGATTCTGATAAAAGAGTAGCAAAAGCTGCTTGTATATACAATTATTCTGAACTAGACTTTTAACCTCAAAAACATCGAGTCATGTCATTTACATGTTGGGGTCGGGATGAATAAGTTCTCAAAGATAAAACAGCATATTTATCTGAAGATAGAATCCGGTGAGTGGCCTGAAAACCACCCTGTCAGTTCAGAAAATGCCTTGTCGGCGCAGTTTTCTGTCAGTCGAATGACGGCAAGGCGTGCGCTACAGGAACTGGCCGACGAGGGTCTGGTCATTCGTACCCAGGGCTCTGGTACCTACGTTGCGCCAATTAAGTCGCAAACCTCATTTATGGCCATTCGCAATATTGCCGATGAAGTGCGTTCACGCGGTCACGACTACCGCGCCAAAGTGCATATGCTGAAAGAACAACCGGCCTCGACTCAGGTAGCTGAAGCGCTGGAACTGGAAGAAGGCAGCCCGGTGTTTCATTCGTTGATCACTCATTATGAAAACGACTTGCCGGTGCAGCTGGAAGAGCGTTTTGTTAACCCCAAACTGGTTCCCGATTATCTTAAGCAGGACTACAGCAAGGTGACTCCGCACGAATATTTATGCGTGGTCAGCCCGCTCACCGAAGCCAGTCATCAAATTGAAGCTATTCTGCCGGTCAATACTCTCTGCCAATACTTAAGTATCGACCGTCACGAACCTTGTCTCAGAATTTTGCGCCGCACCTGGAGCTCTGGTGGCGTGGTAACTTTCGCCACGCTGACCCATCCGGGCTCCCGTTTTAAGTTAGGCGGCCATTTAACCTTTAAGGAGTAAGTCATGTCATTCACCCGTTTGGATAAAAGTCGCAAAATTAGCGCACCTCATGGAACCGAGCTAACCACCTGCAACTGGCAGGTGGAAGCTGCAAAGCGGATGCTGATGAACAATCTGGATGACGAAGTGGCGGAACACCCACAGGCGCTGGTTGTTTACGGCGGCATTGGTCGTGCAGCGCGCAGTTGGGAATGCTATGACAAAATTATTGAAACCTTAGAGCGTTTAAAACCAGACGAATCGCTGTTGATTCAATCCGGTAAGCCGGTAGGTGTATTTCCTACCCATGAAAACGCGCCGCGCGTGCTGATTGCAAACTCTAACCTGGTGCCTGAATGGGCAAACTGGGAACACTTTAACGAGCTCGATAAAAAAGGCCTGATGATGTACGGCCAGATGACCGCAGGTTCCTGGATTTACATTGGCTCGCAAGGCATTGTGCAGGGCACCTATGAAACCTTTGGTTCGGTTTCGCGTCAGCACTTTAACGGTGACGCGAAAGGTAAGTGGGTACTTACTGGCGGTCTTGGCGGCATGGGTGGAGCTCAGCCATTAGCGGCAACCATGGCCGGTTTTTGTATGTTGGCTGTTGAATGTGACGAGTCACGTATCGATTTCCGTTTGCGCACCGGTTACGTGGATCATAAAGCCACTAACTTAGACGATGCGTTAAAACTGATTAATGACGCTATGGCAAAAGACGAAGCCATTTCAGTGGGCTTACTGGGGAACGCCGCTGACGTTTATGCGGAATTGCAGCAGCGCGGTGTAACGCCGGACGTAGTGACTGACCAGACCTCAGCCCACGACCCTCTGCATGGTTACTTGCCGCAGGGCTGGACACTGGAAGAATACAAAGCGAAGCAGGAAAGCGATGCCACCGGTACGGTAAATGCTGCGAAAGAATCCATGGCTGTGCAGGTGCGCGCTATGTTGCACTTCCAGAAAGAGGGCGCGGCCGTACTGGATTACGGCAACAACATTCGTCAGATGGCCAAAGACGTTGGTGTGGATAACGCTTTTGACTTCCCGGGCTTTGTGCCTGCTTATATTCGTCCGCTGTTCTGTGAAGGTATTGGCCCATTCCGTTGGGTTGCGCTTTCGGGTGACCCGGAAGACATCTACAAAACCGATCAGAAAGTCAAAGAACTGATTCCGGACAACGAGCACTTACACAACTGGCTGGATATGGCCAAAGAACGCATTAGCTTCCAGGGCCTGCCGTCACGTATTTGCTGGATTGGCCTTAAAGACCGTGCCCGCATTGCCCGCGCGTTTAACGACATGGTTAAAAGCGGCGAGCTGAAAGCACCGGTTGTTATCGGCCGTGACCACCTGGATTCTGGCTCAGTTGCCAGCCCTAACCGTGAAACCGAAGCTATGCAGGACGGATCTGATGCGGTATCGGACTGGCCGTTGTTGAATGCTTTGCTGAATACAGCAGGCGGCGCTACCTGGGTCAGCCTTCACCATGGTGGTGGCGTTGGCATGGGTTACTCACAGCACGCCGGTGTGGTGATTGTAGCCGACGGTACCGAAGAAGCTGACAAGCGGTTAGGCCGGGTGCTGTGGAACGACCCGGGTACTGGTGTTATGCGTCATGCCGACGCCGGATACGATATTGCGAAAAACTGCGCCCGTGAACAAGGGCTTGATTTACCGATGCTGGATACGAAGTAAGGAGGTTGCATGAGTCATTTTGAATTACAGCCAGGAAAATTGCAGTTAAGTGAACTGCGCAACTGGTTTTATCAGCATCAGACACTGAAGTTGTCTGATGAAGCTAAGGACAACATTGCGACTTCGGCGAAAACCGTTGCAGATGTGCTGGAGCAAGGACGAGTGGTTTACGGTATTAATACCGGTTTTGGGCTGCTGGCGAATACCCGCATTCCCCCTGAGCGTCTGACTGATCTCCAGCGTCGTATTGTGTTATCGCACGCTGCCGGCACCGGCAACCTAATGGAAGACGCCGTGGTGCGTTTAATGTTGTTGCTGAAAATTAACTCTCTGTCGCGCGGCTTTTCTGGTGTACGTCCGGTGCTGGTTGATGCGCTGATCAAGCTATTGAATGCCGAAGTGTACCCGTGTATACCGGAAAAAGGTTCGGTGGGTGCGTCGGGCGACTTGGCACCGTTAGCGCACATGGTATTGCCCTTAGTAGGCGAAGGCACGGTTCGTCATAACGGCGAGGTACTAAACGCTGAGGAAGGCTTGAAAATAGCGGGTATTGAGCCTTTTGAACTTGCGCCGAAAGAAGGTCTGGCCTTATTAAATGGTACTCAGGCATCAACGGCATTAGCGTTGGCAGGTCTGTTCCGTATTGAACGTAATTTCCATGCCGCCATTGTGGTGGGTGCAACTTCTGTGGAAGCCGCTATGGGCTCGCGGGCGCCGTTTGATGAACGTGTTCACGCAGTACGCGGACAACCAGGGCAAATTAAAGCCGCCGAAATGTTGCGTCATATACTGACCGACAGTTCCGAAATTGCTAAAGACCACGAGAACTGCGAAAAAGTGCAGGATCCGTATTCTCTACGTTGTCAGCCTCAGGTAATGGGTGCGGTGCTAGACCAAGTTGAGCATGCCTCGGGTATTTTAGTGCGCGAAGCCAACGGTGTTACTGACAATCCACTGGTGTTCAGCGAAGAGCAGGATATTATTTCCGGTGGTAACTTCCACGCAGAGCCAGTCGCTATGGCAGCCGATATTCTGGCCATTGCTGCCAGCGAAATTGGTGCTTTGTCAGAGCGTCGCAGTGCATTGCTAATAGACAGTCATTTAAGCAAGTTACCGGCATTTCTGGTCAATGACGGCGGAGTTAACTCGGGCTTTATGCTGGCGCAAGTTACCGCTGCGGCATTGGCGTCAGAAAATAAAACGCTGGCGCATCCGGCGTCTGTGGACAGTCTGCCAACCTCTGCTAACCAGGAAGACCATGTGTCGATGGCAACCTTTGCGGCACGTCGGTTAACGGACATTGCTAAAAACGTCAGTGATATTGTTGCGATTGAGTGGTTAGAAGCGGCACAGGGTCTGGATTTCCGTCGCCCTTTAAAAGGTGCAGCAGCAGTTGAAACCGCATTTAACTGCTTACGTGAACAAGTGGCTTACTATGCTGAGGATCGTTTCTTTGCGCCGGACATTAAAGCGGCCAGTGACCTGATTCAAAATGGTGAGTTAGCGGCAGTGGTGAAACTACCGCATATTTTGTCTGAAGCTTAATTCTGCGGGCTAGTCCCGTTTAGCCAGAACCACAAAGCGGCCGGTAAATTCTGCTACCGGCTGCTCTTCATCCAGTATCTGAGCTTTAATCGTTAAACGCGCATTTTTCCCTTGTTTTAACGCGGAAAAGTCACCGGTAACGTCGCTTAAACGAGCTATTGCCCGAGGTTCCTGGGTAACCGGCTTGTGGTAATGAATGTTACCATCGCCTAACACCACGGCTCCTTCCAGTTCCCGCTCTAACAGCTGTAAATGTAGCAATCCCCAGCAGGTTAAAGTACCCAGTGAGTAAATGCTGCCGGCAAACATGGTGCCGTGTACGTTAATGTTCCGCGAGAGTACTGCGCGGGTTTCGAAGACACGACCAGTATATTGATGGATTTTAATGCCCATGGCATCGGAAATAGGAATGTCTTCCTGCCAGGTTTTCTGTAGTTCGGTACACCACTCAGGCCGATAAATAATGCGGTTATACTCAGTGAAAGACTTACGTAGATGATGTTCTGCCATGGGGTTATTTACGGTATCGGCTTCTTCCGCTACGTCGTAACCACATTTCTTATAAAAGCCAATGGTGTTGTCGCGTGAGTTGATCACGACATGTGTTGCGCCTTCTTTGCGCGCAGCAAGCTCAAGAGCGTAGATAATAGCGACCCCATGCCCTTCACCCCGGAACTCAGGAGCTACCGCCATAAAACGTATTTGAGCCTCTTCCGGGCTGTTAAAGTGAAGGCGGCCAACCGCAACGGCTTCCTCTGCTTCATTTACCACCATTCGGTGATGGCCAACCTGATCGTACTCGTCTTGTTCCGAGCCTAAAGGTCGTTGAAAAGGCTCGCGAAGAACCCGCCAACGAAGGTAGTAATAACGTTCGAGTTGTTCGTCTGTTTCCGGAGTAATAACGCGATACATAGGTGTTACACCTTCAATTCAAATGTGACCGGGCCGTCATTGACGAGCTCAACCTGCATATCTGCTGCAAAACGTCCGGTTTCTACCGGCAAGCCTTGCGCCGACATTTGTTCACAAAAAACCTGATATAAATGCTGTGCCTGGTCGGGCGTTGCCGCTGAAGAAAAGCTGGGACGTCGACCTTTACGAGTATCGGCCGCTAACGTGAATTGAGAAACCACCAAAACGCCACCCTGCGCATCGATAACACTATTATTCATTTTATCTTCAGCGTCACTAAATACGCGATAATTGGCTATGCGCTGAGCTAACTTGGCAGCACTGGCTTCGTCGTCCTTGTGTTCTACACCTAATAAGATTAACAGCCCCGGCCCGATAGAACCGATCAGTTCATCGGCAACAGTGACTTTGGCACGGCTAACGCGCTGAATGAGTCCGATCATGAGTACATACCTTTCAAAAACAGAACGGCTATGGTCGGTGAAAACTCTGAACAGGTCAATCAGACTTCGGCTCAGCTTGCTGTAACTGGTATTCCTCTAAACTCACAGTTAAAACGGCACCAATAAGTACGATTAACCAGGACAGGTAAATCCATACGATAAGAATTGGGATGGTCGCCAGTGCGCCATAGATAGCCTGATAAGTCGGGAAAAAAGTAATGTACAGGGAGAATAACTGCTTACTCAGTTCGAACAGAAGCGCCGCAATAACCGCACCAAAGGCCGCATAACGAAACTTAACCTGGCGATTTGGTACCAGCTGATACATCAACACAAAGAACACAAAAGAAGTGATAACTGGAACAAACCAAAGAACAAAATTTTGCACGCCGGATACGTATTCGTCGGCGAACTGACTGAGTGAAATAAAGTATGAGGTTGCGGCGAGCCCTGAGCCGATCAGAACCGGGCCCAATGTAAGCAGCATCCAGTAAACAGCAAAAGAGACCAACCAATGGCGTTTGCTTGAATCCCGCCAGATATTATTCAGCGCCTTATCAATGGCCGACATGAGCATAATGGCGACAATAAACAGGAAACCGACACCAATTGCTGTCATCTTGGAGGCATTAGTCACAAACTCGTTAAGATACTCCTCCAGTTGTTCACCCGAGGTAGGGAGTAAGTTAGCAAATATTGCCTGTTCCAGGTTTTCCTGCAATTCTTCAAACATAGGGAAAGCTGAAAAAACCGTAAACATAACGACTAACAGAGGCACCAACGACAGCATACTGACGTAGGTCAGGTGGCCTGCGGTAATATTGGTATTGTCGCTGTTAAACCTTTGCCCAAAGTACTTTAGAAAGCCTAAGGTGTGGTTGAAATACGATTTCCATTCAATTTGCTTCATGGTGTATTGAGCTAATCCAGTTTTATTCACGTAGGGAAGTAATAACTATCATGATAGAGAGTCGTGCAAATGGCAATGGTGGTATTAGGTGCCGGCGGTGGATTAGGCCGGGCAATTACTCTGGAGTTACTTAAGCAATACCCCAGTGAAACGATATTCGCGTTGTCGCGGCAGCCTGAGGTGTCGGAGCCAGAGTCGAAAGATGTAACGTATTGCCAAGTAGAAGACTATGATGAGAAAACGCTTGGTGCCTGGGTTCGTGAGTTTAAAAATAGTGGTGAACAGCTAAGCGGCGTTATCTCAACTATAGGCATGTTGCATGACGAAGAAACGTTTCCGGAGAAAAAACTGACCGATATAACGGCAGACAATTTGAATAAGTTATTTTCCGTTAACGCTGTGAAACCCATGCTGGCGCTTAAGGCCTTTTTGCCAATTCTTGACAGAAAGAAAACCCGCTTTTGGGTACAGTTGTCAGCGAAAGTCGGCAGTATTGAGGATAACTATTTAGGTGGCTGGTATGCCTACCGCTCAAGCAAGGCGGGGTTAAACATGCTATTGAAAACAGCTTCAATTGAGTTGAGGCGCACTCATAAAAGCCTGACGGTGGCAGCAATACACCCGGGCACAACGGATACCCGTTTGTCGGAACCTTTCCAGGAGCGAATATCCGCCGACAAACTGTATTCACCTGAACTCTCTGCAGAGCGGATTGTGGCTGTTGTGAAAAACTTAAAACCGGAAAATACCGGAGCGTTATGGCACTGGGACGGTAGCCGTTTACCTTACTGATTTAGTTTGCTTTTTTTAAAGGAATGTCTCTTAATTGGTAAGAGGCATGTTAAGTGCAAGGAGAACACGATGTTATATATTTTAGCCATTTTACTGCCACCCGTCGCAATTTTACTTACCGGTAAAATCTTTCAGGCGATATTCAATGCAATTATCGCCATTGTCGGCGTGGTGCTTTTTATTGTTTCGCTTGGTGCTCTGGGCGCTCTTTACATTATCGCTATTCTTCACGCCATTATTGCGGTGCATGGTTATCATCGGGACAAACGCGACGAACGTATCATTAAAGCTGCACGAGGTGACAAATGAGAAAATGGACATTGCCGTTGGTAGCGGTCTTCATGCTGTCAGCATGTCAAAGTGCTTACTACGGCACTATGGAAAAACTTGGCGTCGAGAAGCGCGATATTCTGGTCGATAGAGTAGACGATGCGCGCGATTCGCAAACCGATGCTCAGGAAGAGTTTCGCTCAGCGTTAGAGCGGCTGGACGCCATGTTAAATATTGATGGTGGTAAGCTGGAAAAGCAATACAATGCATTGCTTGATGATTACGAAGACAGTAAATCTGCAGCAGAGAAAGTTCGTAGCCGTATAGAGGAAGTTGATGAAGTGGCTAATGACTTATTCGACGAGTGGAGCGATGAGCTGGGTGAATACAGTAACGACAACATGCGTCGTGAAAGTGAACGACAGTTGCGCGAAACCGAGCGTCGCTATGCTGAACTGCTTAGGGTTATGGAACGTGCAGCAGACAAGATGCAGCCGGTGCTGGATAAAATGCAGGATAACGTGCTTTATCTTAAGCATAACCTGAACGCCAAGGCGATTGATGCCATTCGTGGTGAATTCAGTAATCTGCAAAGCGATATTTCCGTATTAATAAAAGATATGGAAGCGGCCGTAACCGAGTCGAACCGCTTTATTGAAGCTATGAAAGACTCTCAATCTTAATGAGCAGGAGATAATATGACCGTTTTATTTATTGGTGGTAGCCGCCGTAAGGATTCGCTTAATACCAAACTGAAACACCGTTTAGCCGAAGTGGCTGATAAACATGGTATTCGCTATGAACTGGTTGATGCTGATGCACTGGACGCGCCGATTTACCATGGTGACTTAGAAGCCGCCGACGGAGTGCCTGAGTCGATGAAAAGTTTAGGCGAAAAGATTCAGTCAGCATCGAAAGTTGTTTTGGTGAGCCCGGAGTATAATTCGTCGGTGTCGCCGCTGATAAAAAATGCAATTGACTGGGTGTCACGACTTGATAGTCAGGCCTGGGCTGGTAAAACCGTGTTACTGGCTGCGGCTTCACCCGGTGGTTTAGGCGGCTTGCGAGCCGTAAGTCATTTACGCGATATTCTTGCCAATGTTCAGGCTTGGACCGCACCTCTGTGCGCAAGCTGTCCTAAGGCCAGCGATGACGCTATTGCAGCAATGGATGAGAGTTTCCTGAAACAATTTTTAGAACAAGGAGAGGGCTAGTTAGTGATTGACTGGCAAGTTGTTCAGGAGTTAGGTCCTTACTCATGGAATGGTATAGGCACCGCACTGCTATGTGGTGCCATTGTGGGGCTGGAGCGACAAATTAGGGGGAAGCCGGTTGGTATAAGAACTGCGGCACTCATCATCTTGGGAACCTACCTGTTTTTAGTTGGTGGCTCGTCGGTTGTTAATCAGGGTGGCGATCCGTCACGAGTTATTGGTCAAATTATTACCGGTATCGGTTTTCTTGGCGCTGGCGTTATGCTGGCGCGAGACGGAGTTGTGGTTGGCGTGACTTCCGCAGCGACTATCTGGGCTCTGGCAGCAATTGGCATTGCGGTAGGCCTTGGTATGTACGGGGTTAGTATTGTGTTATCGCTGGTTATTGTCGGTGTACTGCTGGGTGTTGATTTACTAGAGGACACTTTTCAGTCTTTGACCCGCGGCGTACATCGGAAATACAGTGGCTGGCGCCGTAGCCGCGGTGACAGCAATGAGCCTTAACGTTTTAAGCCATTAATGTAACTATCGATAGCCTGGTTGCCATACTCAACTAGAGGAAAGTAATCAGGCGCGAGTAGCCAGTTGTAAATAAGGCCGTCGACCAGAGAGAACAAACCAATAACCGCTACGCGTGAGTGGACTGTCGGCGCAAGTTCATTCCTTTTTACCGCAGTTTCAAAAAGCTTTTCGACGTCGCAAATACACTCGTTGCGGCCGCTTATATGTCTTAGTTTGATAGGGTTTACTTCGTCAATGTATTCACATTTGTGTAAAAGAATACTAGCTAAGGAGCGTACCTGATCGTCGTCCTGAACACGGCGAATAAACTCTTTAGAGCGTTCTTTGACTTCAATTAATGGATCAAATTCGGAGCCTTCAGCAACTTGTTCCCGCATTTCATCAAATGGCAGCTTAACGCGCCCCATGAGAGACTCAATCAAGTCCATTTTATTCTCAAAATGATGGTAAATTGCACCGCGAGTAACGCCTGCTTTCTCCGCCACTTGCATCATCGACGTTTGAGTCACACCTTTTTCGCTGAATAAAGCTTCAGCAGCATCTAACAACTTGGCGCGGGTCTCCATTGCGTCTTCTTTTGTGCGTCGAACCATTTCGGGCTCCTATTTCTTAACATCCGTTCATTATTATAACGGCTTTTGCGTAATCATGCACCTATGTATGTATATTCTGATACAAGGATTTTAAAACAAATAGGGAAAAGCGGTTGTCGAATGGACATTCGACCCTAATAATAAGGGTATACATTTAGTTAAAAAACGCTGAGGTGTGTGATGAAAAACGAACTTGATAACAAACTGATGTTGGATGCGTACGAAAAGATACACACTCATGGTGAAGCTCGTCAGGGTCGCCATTATTTAGACGGTATAGAAGCTTATACCGACCACGACGGTTATACGGTCTTTCTGGAAGGGCATGGGGTTACGCTCACCCTGCAGTTTCATAATTCGTACAACCTAAAATACGACAACGAGAGACAGTACGACCAATTTATACGGGCTCTTAAGAACATCAGCAAAGGCTATGAAACGCCGGGGCTAGAGAGAGGATGAGCCTGGATAAAGCTTACACTGTAAAGGAAGAGGTGGCTCATGCGTTAACTCATGGCATTGGTGCCGTTTTGAGCATAGTTGCCTTAGTTTTCATGTTGGTCTGGGCTGCCGCCTATGGTGATGCCTGGCATGTTGTTGCTGCGAGTATCTATGGTGCCAGCCTTATCCTGCTTTATACTGCCTCAACGCTTTATCACGCTTTCCCGTGGCCGAGAATGAAAGCGGTGTTCCAACAGATGGATCATGCCGCTATCTATGTTTTGATTGCCGGCACATATACACCCTTCGCGCTAATCAATTTGCGCGGTGCCTGGGGCTGGACTTTATTAGGCGTTGCTTGGGGTATTGCTTTATTGGGGGTGATCCTCGAACTGGGTATGAAAAAGCGTATAAAATGGTTATCGCTTAGCTTATATCTGGGAATGGGCTGGATGGCATTAATTGCCATTAAACCGATGATTGATAACGTTGACAGTGGTGGATTAATGCTGCTCGTTGCCGGTGGTTTAGCTTATACGCTAGGCGTTATTTTTTATGTGTGGAAGTCGTTGCCTTATCACCATGCTATCTGGCATCTATTTGTGCTGGCTGGTAGTGTTTTCCACTTTTTTTCGATTTTCTATTTCGTGCTGCCGCAACCGGAATTGCTCAGCGCCGGTTAGCTTTTAGCTGAATTTCAGACATAAAAAAGCCCGCTGATGTAGCGGGCTTCTTGATTATAGACTCCGTCGTCTATTAACCGTTTTTCGGCTCACGACCTAAACGTTTACGATCGTTTTCTGTCAGTGCGCGTTTACGAATACGAATAGACTCTGGTGTCACTTCGACCAGCTCATCATCGTTGATAAACTCAAGCGCCTGTTCCAGCGTTAAACGAATTGGCGTGCTCAGCGTTTGCGCTTCATCAGTACCAGATGCACGAACGTTGGTTAACTGCTTACCTTTCAGGCAGTTTACTGTCAGGTCATTTGAACGGTTATGAATACCGATTATCTGGCCTTCATAAACTTCATCACCGTGTGATGCAAATAACTTACCGCGTTCCTGCAGGTTAAACAGTGAGTAAGTCAGAGCTTTACCCTGAGCATTTGAAATCAGTACACCGTTACTACGCTGACCGATGGTTCCGCCTTTGTGCGGACCGTAGTGGTCAAACGTATGGTACATAAGGCCAGTACCTGAAGTCAGTGTCATGAATTCTGTCTGGAAGCCAATCAAACCACGGCTTGGTACTTCAAAGTCAACGCGAACACGACCTTTACCGTCTGGTGTCATGTTGGTCATTTCAGCTTTACGCGTACCTAATTTTTCCATAACGGCGCCCTGATGCTGCTCTTCAATATCAACCGTCATGGTTTCGTAAGGTTCCAGTTTTTGACCATCTTCGTACTTGATAATAACTTCCGGACGAGAAACGGCTAACTCGAAGCCTTCACGGCGCATGTTTTCGATAAGAACACCTAAGTGCAGCTCACCACGACCTGATACGCGGAAACGATCCGGGTTGTCAGTCTCTTCAACGCGTAATGCTACGTTATGAACTAACTCTTGTTGCAAACGTTCAAGAATTTGACGAGAAGTAACAAATTTACCTTCTTTACCTGCGAAAGGTGAGGTGTTGACCTGGAAGGTCATAGTTACTGTTGGCTCGTCAACTGTCAGTGGCTTCATAGCTTCAGCTTTACCAACTGCACACACGGTGTCGGAGATTTTTAGCTCGCCCAGACCGGTAATGGCGCAGATGTCGCCTGCTGCAGCTTTGTCCGCTTCAATGCGATCAAGACCTAAGTAGCTAAAGACTTTCCCAATTTTGCCGTTACGTTCTTTGCCGTCGGCACCAACAATAGTCACTTGCTGGTTAACTTTCACGCTACCGCGGGTAACACGACCAATACCAATAACGCCTAAGTAGCTTGAGTAGTCAAGCTGTGACACCTGCATTTGCAGGTCGCTTTCAGGGTCAGCATCGGGATGGCTTACCTTGCTAACGATAGTTTCGAACAGTGGCGTCATGTCGCCGTCTTGATCTTCTATGTCTAATGATGCCCAGCCGTTAAGCGCTGATGCGTAAACTACCGGAAAGTCCAGCTGTTCGTCAGTAGCGCCCAGGTTATCAAATAAGTCGAATACCTGATCCATTACCCAGTCAGGGCGTGCGCCAGGACGGTCAACTTTGTTAATAACAAGAATAGGGTTCAAACCATGAGAGAAGGCTTTCTGCGTAACAAATCGAGTTTGAGGCATAGGACCGTCAACGGCATCAACCACTAACAATACCGAGTCTGCCATAGAAAGTACGCGTTCAACTTCGCCACCGAAATCGGCGTGGCCTGGTGTGTCCAGAATGTTGATGCGGTAATCTTGCCAGTTAACCGCTGTGTTTTTGGCGAGGATAGTAATACCACGTTCTTTTTCAAGATCGTTGGAATCCATAATACGGTCTTCTATTTCGCCGCGGCTTTCTAAAGTGCCAGATTGTTGCAACAACTTGTCGACTAGCGTGGTTTTACCATGGTCAACGTGGGCGATGATCGCGATGTTGCGTAGTTTTTCTATATCAAATACCTGAATTGTCATTAAGAACTGCCTGTAGTTGTCCGGGAATGGAACCCCGGGCAAGGGGTTTTATGAAAAATAGCGGCGTATTCTACCTTTTTGAGTTGAATTAAGAAAGGCCTGATTGTTTTTTGTTCGTTATATTTTTATGACGTTATTCTAAAACCTCACTTCCGCACCAATATTGTGCATTATGCGCTATACTGGTGCATATTAATTTGTGCAATATAGTGCTAAATAAACTAACTTTATGAATATAAACAAAAAAGTCAGTTGGCACAGGCTTTGCTATACTCAAGCTGTATTTTTAGACGCTGTCTACGGAGGACAACATGTCAGCTAATAAGATTTTCGATACCATCAAAGAACACGACGTAAAATTCGTCGATTTACGCTTTACCGATACTAAAGGTAAAGAGCAACACGTCACTATTCCGGTGTCGCAAATCGATGAAGACTTCTTTGAAGAAGGTAAAATGTTTGATGGTTCATCTATTTCCGGCTGGAAAGGCATTAACGAATCAGACATGGTACTGATGCCAGACAACGAGTCTGCGGTGATTGACCCCTTTACTGATGAAGTCACATTGAATGTACGCTGTGACATTCTTGAGCCGGAAACTATGCAAGGCTACAGCCGTGACCCTCGTTCAATTGCGAAGCGCGCGGAAGACTTCCTGCGTTCATCAGGCATTGCAGACGACGCTTACTTCGGTCCGGAACCTGAGTTCTTCCTGTTTAACGACGTACGTTTCCACACAGACATGAGTGGTTCGTTCTACAAGATTGACGCGGAAGAAGCGAAGTGGAACTCAGGCCGTGAATATTCAGAAGGTAACCTGGCTCACCGTCCTGGTGTAAAAGGCGGTTACTTCCCGGTGCCTCCGGTAGACTCAGCGCACGACATTCGTGGCACCATGAGCTTAGTAATGGAAGACATGGGTATGGTTGTTGAAGCCCATCACCACGAAGTAGCGACAGCAGGTCAGAACGAAGTGGCTACACGCTTTAATACTCTGACTAAGAAAGCTGATGAACTGCAGGTTTATAAGTATGTGGTGCACAACGTCGCACACTCTTATGGTATGACCGCAACCTTTATGCCGAAGCCACTGGTTGGTGATAACGGCTCTGGTATGCACGTGCATATGTCACTGAACAAAGGCGGCGAAAACTTATTTGCCGGCGACCAGTATGCAGGTTTGAGCGAAACCGCGCTGTTCTATATTGGCGGTATTATTAAGCACGCACGTGCCATTAACGCTTTTGCGAACGCCTCTACTAACTCGTACAAGCGGCTGGTTCCTGGCTTTGAAGCACCGGTCATGCTGGCTTATTCTGCCCGTAACCGTTCGGCTTCTATCCGTATTCCATTAGTTTCCAGCGCGAAAGGTCGCCGTATTGAAGTGCGCTTCCCTGACCCAAGTGCGAACCCATACCTGGCCTTTACTGCATTGTTAATGGCTGGTCTTGACGGTATCCGTAACAAGATCCACCCTGGCGATGCCATGGACAAGGATTTATACAATCTGCCTCCTGAAGAAGCGAAAGACATTCCGACCGTTTGTCACTCACTGGAAATGGCTCTGGACGCGTTGGATAAAGATCGCGACTTCCTGAAGCAAGGCGGCGTTATGGACGACGACATGATTGATGCCTACATCGATCTTAAGTACAACGAAGTAGAAACATTGAAGAAGACTACCCACCCGGTAGAATTCGATATGTACTACAGCGTTTAATGGTCACTGGCCGGGTAAGGTGTCTTGCCTTACCCGGTTGCACCAACTTGGTGCGTAATTTATCCTGCCTTCGTGAACGATAGCGCGCTACTTAACCAATTACTCACAGGCATACTCATCCTCGATGATCGCCTGACCATCCGTTACGTCAATTCGTCTGCTGAATCCTTGCTCGATCACAGTGCAAAACGCTTGTTGGGCGAACCCTTCACTGCGGCTTTTTACCAATGTTCGCTGGCGTCAGAAACGCTGATGGAGTGTCTGAATAGCGAGCAAACAGTGCTGAATGCGGAAGCTCAGTTCGCGCTGCATTCCGGGCACAATATTCGGGTGGAAACCAGCATTCAGACAGTAGAGCAATCTTTTGGGCGTGCTTTGCTACTGGAATTAAAACAAGTAGACCAGTTGCGGCGAATAAATCAGGAAGACCAACAGCGTAATCAGCTATTCGCTACCCAGCACTTACTGCGTGGTATGGCGCATGAAATAAAGAACCCTTTGGGTGGTTTACGCGGCGCAGCGCAGTTACTAGCGCGGCAGCTTCCGGACGAGAGCCTGACAGAGTATACGGATTTGATTATTAGCCAGTCGGACCGGTTAAGGTATTTGGTCGACAGGTTACTTGGGCCAGTAAAAAGGGGCGAGTCGAAAGAAACCAATATTCATGAGGTGTTGGAAAGAGTTGCCAGAACTTTGGTGTACGAATATGGCGACTCGCTACATTTGATCCGGGATTACGACCCGTCACTGCCGGATATTCAGGTGGTTGCGGAAGCTTGTGAACAGGTATTTTTGAACATAGCCCAAAATGCAGCACAAGCGATGTCCGGCGAAGGCACTATTACAATTAAAACCCGGGTAGAGCATCAATTGACTCTGTTTGGACAGCGCTATCGGCAATGTGCAGTGGTTACTTTGACCGATAATGGACCCGGTATTCCGGCAGAGCTGCGCGATACCCTGTTTTATCCGTTGATAAGCGGTCGTGCCGAAGGAACCGGGCTCGGCTTGTCACTGGCACAAAACTTGGTGCATCAGCATAAAGGGAAAATTGATTTTGATTCCAGCCCCGGAAAAACTCGGTTTTCAGTGTATCTGCCTTATCTTTCTGCAGAAAATGGTAATGAGGTGACGGATGACCACTAATGCTCAGTTATGGATAATTGATGATGACGACTCGATTCGCTGGGTACTGGAAAAAGCCTTTGCCGATAGCCGTTATCACGTGCGCAGTTTTGCCAATGGCGAAGACTTTTTCACAGCTTTAAAGAGCGATAAACCAACCGTTGTGCTCACCGATATCCGTATGCCGGGAGAAAACGGCCTCGCGGTACTGGAGCGGTTGCATCAGACCGAAGCGCATTTGCCTGTTGTGGTTATGACCGCGCATTCCGATCTCGAGACAACGGTAAAAGCGTTTCAGGGCGGCGCATTTGAGTATCTGGCAAAGCCCTTTGACATTGATGAAGCTATTACCGCCGTTGACCGTGCTCTGCAGCATGCCAGACAAAGTGAAAATGCGCCCGCGCAAATAGACGCAAATTCAGTTCCCGAGCTTATTGGTGAAGCCACGCCTATGCAGGATGTGTTTCGTGCTATCGGTCGCTTGTCGGGCTCCAGCGTTAGTGTGCTGCTTACCGGAGAAACCGGTACCGGCAAAGAAGTTGTCGCGCGAGCTCTGCATAAACACAGCCCACGGGCGGATAAACCTTTTATTGCGCTTAACATGGCAGCAATACCCGCCGATTTAATTGAGTCGGAACTGTTCGGGCATGAGCGAGGAGCCTTTACCGGAGCCGACCGGAAACGCGTCGGGCGGTTTCAGCAAGCTGACGGTGGTACTTTGTTTCTGGATGAAATTGGTGATATGCCGTTACCAGTTCAGACCCGGCTACTGCGTGTTCTGGCCGAAGGGCAATTTTATCCGGTGGGAGCGCTGCAACCGGTAAAAGTGGATGTGCGTGTCATTGCTGCAACCCACCGGGAGCTGGAACACTTAGTTAACCAGGGCACATTCCGGGATGACCTTTATCATCGTCTTAACGTTATCCGGCTGCGACTGCCGCCTCTGCGTGAACGAGCAGAAGATATTGATACTCTGGCCAGACACTTTCTTAAAAAATCGGCCGAAGAGTTGAATGTCACACCAAAATCGTTGTTAAATGAAACGCTTAGCACACTTAAGGACTACAACTGGCCCGGCAATGTCCGGCAGTTGGAGAATACTTGTCGTTGGTTAACAGTTATGGCGCCCGGGCAACAAATTAGCCCCCGCGACCTGCCTGAAGACATTTTGGTGACCTCAGAACCTGTTCCGGCGAAGCAAAAGGGTGAACTGACCTGGTTACACTCGTTGCAAACCGAGCTGGAGCAGCAACCGTTAAACTCGCAGGATGTTCTGCAAAGTTACCAGCAGCAGCTGGAGCAGATTGCGTTACAGACTGCGTTAAAACGCTTCTCCGGACACAAACAAAAAGCAGCCGCATGGCTGGGTTGGGGAAGGAACACTTTAACGCGAAAATTGAAAACTCTGCTAAAATAAAAAGTGTAAAGTAAAAGTTATGTAAAGAGGGTCGTATCCACCCCCGGCATTTTGGATCATGGATTTATTTCTGGAGAGAACAACAAGTTATGAGACATTCCGTACTACTCATTGACGATGATACTGAAATGTCTGTCATGCTGACAGAATTGTTTAAACGTGAATCTGTGGATTTAAGTGTCGCTGAAGATGGTGTCACTGGTCTTGATAAAGCACTTAACGGTGACTACGAACTTATTTTGCTGGACGTAATGTTACCCGGTATTGATGGTATGCAGCTTTTGCAACGATTGCGCCAACAACACCGAGATACCGCCGTACTAATGCTGACGGCTCGTGGTGACGATGACGACAGAGTTATGGGGCTGGAGCTTGGTGCAGATGATTATCTGCCAAAACCTTTCAACCCACGCGAACTGATTGCCCGTGTAAGAGCTCTGCTGCGTCGCACGCCAAACACGACCATGCAGAATGAAAGCCTGAATGTTTGCGGCATCGTGCTGGATCCGGCGACCACCGAAGTGAAATGCGATGACGCAGAACTGATACTGACCCCAACCGAATTTGATATTTTGCGTTGCCTGATGCAGCAGGCCGGTCAAATGGTTAGCAAGGATCAGCTGTCGGTTGCGGCACTGGGACGAAAAATGGAGCCTTTTGACCGCAGTCTGGATGTGCATATTAGTAACATCCGGAAGAAATTCCCGGCAAAACCTGATCGTATTCAAACCATACGAGGTCGCGGCTACCGACTGATTGCAAGCTTATGAAAAACCGGCGTACGCGGTGGTACCGATCGCTTGCTCTGAGATTACTTTTCATTTTCTGGGCGCTGCTTTCGGTCACGGCGGCCAGTGGTTATTTGTTAGCAGTTTGGAATAAACCCAAAGCTGAACTTAAACCACTGAACTCGGAGATTTATCAGACGTTACAGCCTTTATTGAGCGATGCCCTAACCTTTCACTCGTTACAACCCGGCCGGCTTATTGCCGGTGACTACCGTGTTGCTGCTCAGTTATCGGTGCAGGGCAGCGAGAAGCTGTTAATGGACGAGATGCTGCGCGTGAGCCATGGCTCCACACTATTGCGTATGCTGGGTCAGGATTCACCTCAGCAAATTCCTCTGGATGAACGTTTGCTAATGGGTCCGTTCGAGCTCGACGGCAATAAAATTCTGGTGACTAAGCCATTAGGCATTGAGGAGCAGGTTGACCGTGAGCAACTGGAAGCTGAGTCGACTCGTGCGCGCATACTGACTTTGCTGGTCGGGAGTGGTTTACTTGCGGTCTTGTTGGGTATTTGGCTTATTCGTCCTATACGACGAATGATCTTAGCAATGCGTGAAGTGGCTGACGGCAGTGCGACACCAGAACTTAAACGCTTACCTAAACGCGGCGATGAAATTGGCGAACTGGCAAGAGCTTTATCGCAGGGTGCAATTGACTTAGCAACCTCGCGCGACGCACAACGGCGCTTACTCAGCGATGTATCACATGAGTTACGCTCTCCTATGGCGCGTATGCAAGTTGCTCTGGATTTAGCCGATTGCGACGAGAACGACTCCAATTGGCAGCAACTGCGACGCGATACTGAACGTCTCAGTGTGATTATTGAACGTATTCTGTCGCTGTCGAGACTGGAGAATGGACTGGTTGATCTGAACCATGAAAGTCTGGATAGTGGTGAACTGGCGCAGCAGCTTATTAACGATATGTGTTATCAGCATCCCGAAGTACGGGAGCGCCTGTTGCGTCACGGCAGTAACTGGCCGGTTATTGATACCGACCCTGAGTTGCTGCGGCTGGTTCTCGAGAATATTGTCCGTAATGCGCTGCACTACACTGATGATAATGTAGAGCTTTCTTGTGACGATTACGGTAAAGGCTGTCATATACGTATTCGGGACCATGGCCCGGGGGTTGATGAAAGCACCATAAGTAAACTTTTTGTGCCCTTTTATCGCGGCGACCCAGCGCGACATCATAAAGCCGGCGTTGGTCTTGGTTTAGCCCTGAGTCATCGCGCGGCGGCTGTTCTGGGTGGCGAATTAAAAGCTCATAATCACTCTGAAGGGGGACTTGAAGTCGTGTTAGACTTACCTAAAAGTCAGCCTGAACAGAAAGAATGAAGCAACCGCCTACTACACAACAACGCCCTGCGGACGACACGCCTGAATGGCTTGAGTTTTTTAACACTCAAGTCGAAGTCTTTTGGGAACAACAAGTTACCTCTGAGTATTTTACTGCATTTGATGGTATCAAATTACACTTTGCTTATTACCGACATAGTGATTCCGCACCCTTAGTGGTTATTGCTCCGGGGCGAATAGAATCGGCGCTTAAGTATCAGGAACTGTTTTGGGAGCTGGCGCAGCAAGGCTTTTCCGTTGCCGCACTGGATCACCGTGGGCAGGGGTTGTCGGGGCGTTTGACGGCGAACCCTCATCAGGGGCATGTCGAGAGCTTTAACGACTTTGTACGTGACTTTTCAGACTTTACTGACCTGTTAATGGCACGATTTGGCGATGTACCTAAAATGCTGTTCTCTCATTCGATGGGCGGAACAATAGCGACCATTTACTGTGCCACTTACCAGCACCCTTATAAAAAGTTGATACTCTCCGCTCCTATGTTCTCCATAGAAACAGGAATAGTTCCTTATCGGTTGGCGCGTTGGATAGTTTTTGCTGGAGCCTGGCTAAACCAATGGCTGGCAAAACCCTGGTACTTTCTCGGTATGGGAAATTACAAGCCGGTGCCTTTTGAAGATAACGTTCTGACGCACAGCCAACAGCGATATAAGGCATTTCGGGATGTTTACGACAATGTTTCGGATGTTCAGCTAGGCGGGCCCACATTTAACTGGCTGTATGAGGCCATCAGTGCCGCTATCAACGCGCAGAAGCTGGCAAATGACATCACCATTCCGGTCATTCTGTTTCAGGCTGGGAATGACAAAGTAGTTTCCGCTTCAGGACAAAAGAAAGTAGCTGCTGCGGTTACCGGTGATCACTTTCGGTTTAAGACCATTAAAGGTGCGTCGCACGAGTTGATGATGGAAACAGACAAGTTTCGTCAACCTGTGCTGGACGCTCTTATTGAAGAGACCCGGAAACTTGTTAACGCTTAAGTGAACCTTCCACGACGGCGACAATTTCAGGGTCCATGTGGACAATAATATCGGCTCCCGGAAAAGCTTTCATTAGCTGCGCTTCAACATCATCGGCAATGGCGTGTGCCCGTAATAGAGACAACTCGTTGGCCAGCTCAATGTGCAACTGAATAAAGCGTACCGGCCCGGCCTCCCGTGTGCGTAGACCGTGAAAGCCTCTAACGCCGTTTACCGCCATTGTGATATTACCAATCTGCTCTTGCAGCTCTTCTGACAACTCACGATCCATCAGTGCCTGAAAGGCGTCCCAGCCAATACGAACTGCGCCAATAATGAGGTAAACCGCAATGCCCATGGCAAAAATACTGTCAGCCCAGAGCCAGCCATAGCTACTTAAAATTAACGCCACAATAACGGCTAAGTTCAGCAGTATGTCCGACTGATAGTGAAGATTATCGGCCTGCACGGCCTGAGAGTTGGTATGACGAATAGCCATACGCTGTATAACAATTAAAACAAAGGTAATGACAATAGCAATGGCAGAAACCGCGATACCGTAACCCACTTTAGGCACACTGCCGCCCTGCATAAACTGTTGAACGCTGTGAAAAATAAGCAGCATGCTGGAACCGGAAATAAAGGCGCTTTGCGCTAACGCCGCCAGGGATTCGGCTTTACCGTGACCGAATCGATGCTCTTCATCTGCTGGTTGCAAAGCGTAGCGAATCGCAAAAAAGCTGAATATGGAAGCGCCGCTGTCTAAAATTGAATCGGTGAGAGATGCCAGCATACTGGCTGATTCTGTCTGGAACCAGGCAAAAAGCTTAATGGTAATTAGGATTATGGCAACGATAACCGACGCTGTACTAGCCAGTCGTACCCAAAAAGCATAATTCTGTTGGTAGTTTTTCTGATTTGCCACAGTACCGGTACACATTTATAAAAGATATTCTGCTATTCTACCGCTTTTACCCAAGTGATGAAAACGACCATGTTGCACCTTGTACTGTTTGAGCCTGAAATTCCCCCTAATACCGGCAACGTTATTCGTTTGGCGGCGAACACGGGCATGTCCTTGCATTTAATTGAGCCCTTAGGGTTTGAGCTGGATGAAAAAAAAGTACGTCGGGCGGGTCTTGATTATCACGATTTAGCTTCTGTAAATATCCATAAAGACTGGCAGAGCTTTCTGAATAGTACCTCGTTTAACCGCATTTTTGCGTGCACAACCAAAGGTAAGACAAATTACTCTGCAGTGGCTTATGAGGCCGGCGATGTTTTGTTGTTTGGCCCTGAAACTCGCGGGCTGCCAATGGAGGTCCTGGAAACTTTTCCACAAGAGAACTGGTTGCGGTTGCCAATGGCGGACACCAGCCGAAGCCTGAATTTATCCAATTCAGTGGCTATTTTTGCTTATGAAGCCTGGCGCCAGAACGATTTTACAGGCGCTCGTTAATTTGCTGTTTAGCCCTTTTTTCAATTGTCTGTTCGAACAGCGTGTTATCAAATAGTTGACGAAGTGCACGGCCTCTGTTGTTGTCGAGAAAGGCCATGAATAAAGGTTGTGGTCCCGACAGCTTCTGTTTCTTGTAGGGCTTTTCGGTCCAGTCAGGCAGGTTGTCCTTGTAGTCTATTACCGCACTGACCCTTTCCATATCCAGCAGTGCAAAGCAGTCCAGTGAATTCGAGGCCCGGTAAAAGGGTCGGTCGGTATCCACTAAGTTTTGCATGAAGCGAGGGCCGGATACACAAATAGGACCATCATTCGGTTGTTCAAGGGTGAAAAGAAAAATGCTGTCGTCGTAGCCAATATGATATTTAGACAGAATGATATTTTTTATTTTCTGATCAGGACGAACACCGATTAACGCATCTGCACGGCCTTCCTGTAGTAATTGAATACTTCGCTGCCAACTGCTGACAACCGTATTGAGCCGGGAGGTAAAAGTCGGAAATACGGATTTAGCCAAATTCCATAATTTGCCCGTGCCGTCGGCATTCAGTAAACCCTGATGTATAGCCCCGACAACGGTCAGTTCGTCAGGACGCTTTACGGGCTGTACTGGTGTTTCCAGGGTGACACCATACTGCTCGCGTAGTGCTTTCATCCGGCCGTTGTCACGCATAGTTTGCAGATGATAAGTCAGTTGGGGGATAAGCCTGGCATGATCCTCGTTCAGATAATGAAAACCAACCTCTGTCGATAACTTATGAGTAATTAAATGAGGGTTATCTCTCAGCTCTGAATTTTCAAATTGAAAATCCCCCATAAATGCCATTTGAATGCGCCCCGAATCAAGTAATTTTACCACCTGTTCAATATTGATAGGGGTGACAATGGATGGTTCGTAAGGCAGGTTTTTGACAACTTTAGTAATTGAGTCCATACCGTTAACGTAGGCCAGACTTTCCATTTCTGACAATGGGCAGTAACCACAATTGCGACGATCGGCCACCGCAATAATATCGAAAGTGAATAATGGAAAAGGCACCCTGCGGAGGTGTCGACGCTTATCTTCAAGTAGCGCGGTTCTGCCCAGTTCTCCAGCAATTGTGCCTTCAGTAGCTAACTGCTCACCTCGTAAGCGGGGAAGCTCTATGTACTCGAGTTCAATATCGAGTTTTTCATAAGCCTCTTCAAGCACCGCTGTTACATATTGCGTAAAGGGCCCTTTCTCGGGTGCACGGAAGGTCAGTTTCTGCTCTGAGAAAGCAAGACTAGTCATCGGGAGCAGACCCGCGAGCAGTAACAGAAAGCAAAAACGTAACGGTGACTTCATAACAACGCGTGTGATCTTATTTCATAAAAGAGGGTTAGTATAGCAGTGTTCAGATGCTCGTCACGAGCCCTGAAAATTATTTATTTTCATATACTTATATTTGTTAACAGTGGCTTTACTATAGCTTATTACATAAGTTAATTCTGCGAGAATTTTAGGTCTGTCTATAATAAATGCGTTAATCTATTGTCCTATATTTGACAGTTAGGTCGTTAACGCTCTAGCGTTGCAGCCTGTTGATTTTGTTAGTTGAAATATTCTAGCGGTGAAAGCCGTCGGTAACTAGGGGTTTTATTTATGGTTAAGTCGTTGTTTTCCTTGCTCTCTTTGGCGGCATTGTCATCAGCTTTTGCTACACCGTCAAATGCTGCCGATGATGATACGTACCGGCATTTATTGTTGGCTGGTGGTGGCCTGACGGCCTGTTCCAGTTTCGCGTCGGATAACTGTGATGACGTTGACTGGATAGATAAGGAAACGATGCGTACCGACAGATATTTAAACCTGTCGAAAAAGTTTCGTTCGAAGGCAACGGCGGAATCGGTTTGGCCTACTTACCGTGAAGAGACTCGTAAAAAAGTCGCTGACGCGCTGGAGTTAATTCACGACCGTTTAAAAGAGGACATTGTTCCTGAGAGGGTTTTTCTGCGTGAGTTTACCCGGCGGGCGACACAGCAGCTTTATAACTCGTTGTCAGATGCAGAGTGGAATCGGATTATTGATTTAATTGAGCTACCGGTTCCGGATTCTGCACGAGAAGTGGTTAATTTGGATGAAAACCTCAAAGGTGAGTCAAAAGCGATTTTTCAGCGCTTTGTTGAAATGGCTCAATCGGTTGCCGGAGAGGATCAGAAGCCGAAAGTGTACTTCCTGACGTCGGCATCACGTAACCCGTACGATGAGATAGATTTTTACAATAGTGTATTTGAACAGCTGGGAGCAGAGGTACATTGGTTGCCGCTGGATTCAGCCTTAGCCAAAGCTCAGCGTGAAGGTCGTTGCGATGAATTGGCAAAAATTCAGCAAAAGCAATTAGGTGCTTATGAACGTGACCGGGTGCATAAAGACCGGTATCAGGAGCAAGTCGCATTTTGTAAAGATTCTGATGCGGCCGCAGAGATGCTAGCCGACGCCGACGGACTGTTTTTTAATGATGGCGATCAGAACCTTAGTCGCTCAACCTTTATTAAGGCGAATAATGAACCCGGCGACGTGCTGAAGACAATTATTGCAGCCGTGCAACAAAAGGAAGTGGTTATTGGTGGAATGGGTGCCGGCACAGCGGTTATGACGTCCAAGCCTATGATTTCTAATGGCTCAACGGCTCAGGCTATAAAAGAGGGGGCTATTGCTTCTGATCCACCTCCTTTTGGATGTGATTTAGACACCACTTGTCCGCCGAATGTTGGGCCGGATAGTCTGACTTACCATCCGCTGGGTGGGTTAAGTTTGTTTCACTATGCCACATTGGATACTGGGTTTTCTGAGCGTGGACGTCAGGGACGCTTAATGCGTTTGGCGGCTTCGAGCTCAACGCCGTTGTCTATTGGTATTGACGAAAATACCGCAATGGAAGTGAATTTAGAGAGCGGTGCTTTCAACATTATTGGCGAGCGTGGCGCATTTATGGTGGAAGATGCACAAGGAACCGATAATGCCGTAGCTGCTACGTTTCATTATCTGGTCGCCGGAGCATCGGGGGTTATCTCTCCGTATGGATTACAAACCGCCGAATTTGCGGAAGGTGATGATGTGGTTCAGGAAGAGCCGACAACCAACTTTCTCAGCGACCGTGGGTTAATCGATTCCATGCGTATTTTGTGTGGTGAGCGTAAGCAGGTTAGCTTGTTGAATAAAGACTTTCGCTTAATTGCGCAGCGCGGGGAATCCAGTCGCGTACAGTCTTCAGGTGGCGAATGCCAGATTGTAAACGGCAGCATTGGTATTGCCTGGCAGCCACAGGAGCAGCTGTAACGGCTGGGAAACCGGGGAAACGAGTGCTGAGGTTACAAGGGGTCTTTTGGAGGACGCCCGTGAATACATCCTTGTAGGGCTTGAGCAGCGCCATCCATGGCGCTGCACACCTCCATAAGGCCCCTCGCAACCGTAGGCGCACTCTTATTTCCCCGATATCCCAACTGGCGCGAATGAAAACGGTTGGCGATTGTCCCCTCACCTGAAAGACGCCGTGAACCCATCCCTGGCGCCACACACTTTGAGGAGAGGGAATAATCACTTATTGCCGTTTTCCTGATAGCCTGACGTTTACGTCCGGTCCGATATTCCACCTGACATGAATGTCAGGCAACGGAATACGTATCAGGCGACGCCGAACTCGGCGCGATAAGCTTCAACCTTGGGAAGATATTCTTTAAAGGTGTCGTCATCTTTCAAGAAGTTGATGACATCATTTAAGCTTACAATGCTGACCACCTGAGCGCCAAAATCACGCTCAACTTCCTGAATAGCCGATAGCTCACCTTTGCCTTTTTCCTGACGGTCCAGAGCAATGAGCACACCGGACAGTTCCGCGCCGTTTGCTTCGACAATCTCCATAGCTTCGCGAATAGCTGTGCCTGCGGTGATCACGTCATCCACGAGCATCACTTTGCCTTCCAGCGCTGAGCCAACCAGGTTACCGCCTTCGCCGTGATCTTTCTTTTCTTTGCGGTTAAAGCAATATGGGGTGTCTTTCTGATGGTGGTCGTATAAGGCAACCGCTGTGGCAGTGGCAATAGGAATGCCTTTGTAAGCCGGGCCAAAAAGCACATCAAAATCAATACCGGAGTCGACCAGCGCGGCGGCATAAAAGCGGCCTAAGCGGGCGAGGTCAGAACCTTTATTAAAAAGCCCCGCGTTAAAAAAGTACGGGCTGGTGCGCCCGGACTTTAAGGTAAACTCGCCAAACTTTAATACGCCACGCTCTATGGCAAACTCAATAAACTCTTTTTGATACGCTTTCATTGCCTGCTTATTCCTCGCTTACTTTTATACTGAAGCTTACGCTAAAGCTTGTTTCTGAATATCAATTAACTCGCGAATACTGTGACGCGCCATTTCAACCAGGCTGTTCATTTCGTCAAAACTGAAGGCTTCGCCCTCGGCTGTGCCTTGAATTTCGATAAACTTGCCGGCTTCTGTCATGACAATGTTCATGTCGGTATCGGCTTTTGAGTCTTCGATGTATTCCAGATCGCTGACCGGTTCTCCGTCTAAAATCCCGACTGAAATTGCTGCGACCATTTCTTTTAGTGGGTTTACTTTGACCATGCCCTGGCCGCGCATCCAGTTCAGCGCGTCAACTAACGCCACACAAGCGCCAGTGATAGACGCGGTACGTGTGCCGCCGTCGGCCTGAATCACGTCACAGTCGATAGTAATGGTGTGTTCGCCTAATGCGCTCATGTCGATGCAGGTACGCAGTGAACGGCCAATTAAGCGCTGAATTTCTAAGGTACGACCGCCTTGCTTACCGCGTGATGCTTCGCGGGCAGAACGGGTATGCGTTGCGCGTGGTAACATGCTGTATTCAGCGGTAACCCAGCCCTGGCCTTTACCTTTTAAAAAGCGCGGAACGCCGCGCTCTACCGATGCATTACAAAGCACCTTGGTTTCGCCAAACTCAATTAAAACCGAGCCTTCTGCGTGTTTGGTAAAGTTACGGGTAATGGTTACCGGTCGAATTTGTTGTGCCGTACGGCCACTTGGACGCATGTCATCTCCTTACTGAGTGAATGTCGCGATGTATAAATTGAGCGCAATTGTAGCAGAATTGCACGATTAATGGATCGCGATTCGCGCAGCAACGTATTACACTAGACCGAGTAAAAGAATATGAGCGGGAGGCAGTATGTCGCGTTCAGATGATGAAGAATTTGAGCTGTTTCGTCAGGAAATGACTGACGTAACGCCCTTGGCGGGTGAAGAAGTTGCGGATATTAAGCAGGCTTTTGAACCCACGCTGGCGCAAAAAGAGCGTCGCCGCGCTGCTGAGGCAGAAGAAGCTGAAAACGAAAACTTTTTATCGACCGAATATGTGGACTTAGTTGAGCCGGACGATGTTATTGAGTTTCATCGCGATGGTGTTCAGGCTGGAGTTTATAAACGCCTTAAACAGGGGCGTTACAGCATGGAAGCCAGTTTGAACTTGCACCACCATACGTTGGCAGAGGCGCGCACGGCACTGTTTAACTTTGTGAAAGATTGTCACGGCGCGGGTGTACGTACGGCTTTAATCATCCACGGCATGGGCAAGCACACAAAGCCGCATCCGGCACTGATAAAAAGTTACGTGAATAAGTGGTTGCGCGAGCTGGAGCCGGTACTGGCGTTTCATAGCGCACAGCGACCCCATGGAGGCCGCGGCGCAGCCTACATAATGATGAAAAAGAACGCCGAACAGAAACAAAAGAACCGTGAAAAGCACGCTAAGCGGTAACAGAAACGATTCGTTTTAAAGGAACCGACATGATTCAAAGTATGACTGGCTATGCTCGTTACGAGCAAAAAGCCGACTGGGGCACCGCAGTTTGGGAAATTCGTTCCGTTAACCAACGGTATCTGGAAACTTACTTTCGTTTACCGGAAACCTTCCGTTCACTGGAAAATTCATTACGCGAACAGTTTCGTAAAAAGCTGCAGCGCGGCAAAGTTGAGTGCAAGCTGAGCCTGCAGGTAGATGAAGCCCAGCAAAGCGCTTTGTCGATTAACGAAGACCTGGCAAAAAGCGTCATTGCCAGCGCCAAGTGGGTGAGCCAGCATTCTGCCGCAGGCCAGTTAAACCCTATTGATGTTCTAAAATGGCCCGGCGTAGTCGCCGCTCAGGACCAGGACATGGACGAGCTGCAAAAAGACGTTCTGGCTGCTCTGGAAAAGACCACCAACGACTTTATCGAGAACCGCAAAAGTGAAGGCGCAGCCATTGATAAAATGCTGCAGGAACGCTTAGACGGTGTGACCACGCAGGTAGCTTTTGTGCGTGAACGCATGCCGGAAGTTATGGCCTGGCAACGTGAGCGCTTACTAACCCGTTTTGAAGAAGCCAAAGTAGAGCTCGACCAGCAACGCGTTGAACAGGAAATGGTCATGCTGGCGCAGAAAACCGACGTAGCCGAAGAGCTCGATCGCTTAGACGCGCATGTGGAAGAAGCCCGCAAAATACTGAAAAAAGGCGGCCCTTGCGGACGCCGTCTTGATTTTATGATGCAAGAGTTCAACCGCGAAGCAAACACCCTCGCCTCTAAGTCTATCAACTCTGATATTACCGCTGCTGCGGTAGAATTGAAGGTTTTGATTGAGCAGATGAGGGAGCAGATCCAGAATATAGAGTAACCTACTTACCTCTCCATCACTTCACGTTCTACAAGCATAGCTTGACCAATGTTTGGAAAGTGAGCCGAATATATCTACTATTCGGCTCACGACGAGAGTAAAATAAAGTAATTAGCAAGTATAAGCGGATAGCTCTGGTAGCCTAAATGCTAGCTGAACACAGGGTGGCAGCAAAAGTCATACCCACACTCCATCACTTAGTCCGTCTTAAACTTCCTAACCAGTGTTGATAATGCGCTTGATTGCTGCTCCAACGACTGACTGCTATCACTGGCACGCTGCGCAACGTCAGCTATGGTATCGGCGGAACCTTTAATCTCACTGACATTTCGACTAATTTCTTCCGCTACCGATTGTTGTTCCTCGGCTGCGGTCGCTATTTGTGCGTTTTGATCGCTGATGTGGGCGATAGATTGCACAATTCCCGAAAACTCACTTTGTGCCTGATCGGCTTTATCCGCGGCTTGCTGAGAACGCCCAATATTGGCTTTCATGACGTCAACAATAGACTGAGATGTACTCTTGAAGTTTTCGAGCTGATCCGATATTTGAGTGGTTGAATCTGCGGTTCGCCGCGATAATTCCCGCACTTCGTCTGCAACGACCGCAAAGCCGCGTCCCTGTTCACCGGCGCGAGCGGCTTCAATGGCAGCGTTAAGTGCCAGTAAATTGGTCTGCTCTGAAATATCTCTAATCGTTCTAATGATAGAGACCATCGACTCACTGCCTTCCTGCAATGCCTGAAGGTTGGTTTCGGCTTGTTCAAGTGAGTTGCGCAGCTCGGCAACACTGTCATTGTTTTCCTTGATAATACGAACGCCGTTGTTCGCAGAATCCTGTGTTTCCCGGGCCAAGTCTGCCGCCCGTGAACAACTGGCGGCGACTTCGTCTGCTGCAGAAGCCATTTCATCCACGGCACTCGATGCCATTTCCAGTGACTGTTGTTGCTTACCTGCTGAGTCGGTGATTTCTTCCGACAATTGCTTATTAATTTCTGCGTTATCGCTGACCTGAAGAGATGCATTATTAATGTCTTTGACCAGTCGGTTAATGGACAAAAGGAATTGATTAAAGTTGTCTGCAAGATCGCGTGTTTCGTCGTTGGTTGAAACTTCAATCCGTTGCGTCAGGTCCCCGCCGCCCTCGGCTATCTCTGACAGCTTATTGGATACGTTTACAATAGGAGTGGATATGACTTTAGATAAGTACCAGCCCAGTAAGGTAAATAGAAGAATCAGAATGATTCCGACGGCGACAATAACCCAGGTTAACTGGTTGGCGCTATTCATCACCTCACTTTCTTTCACTAAGCCAATAAACTGCCAACCGAGTTTGTCGGAAATGTAGGTGTTAACTAAGTAATTGTCGTTGTCTATAACAACCTGACCGACTTGGTTTTGGTCAGACTGTTTGCTTATTTGGGCAAAGTTTCCGTTATAGACATCGTCAATATTACTGAAGTTATTGTCAGAATATTTAGGATCAACTAAAACGGTTCCTGTGTCCTCAACAAGCATCAAATAGCCTGACTCTCCAATCTTGACGTCGGCGATGAGATCCGTCAGTTGAGCTAAAGACACGTCCATGCCTTGTACTCCGACCAGCTTGCCATTTTGTTTCAAAGCTTTGACGGTTGAGACGATAACGGCGTCGTCCGCAGCCCAGTAATAGGCATCGGTTCGCACTATTTCGCCTTCTCCCTGTATGGCGGCCTCATACCATGGGCGAGTTCTTGGGTCGTAGTTTTTGCTGAGCGGGCCCTGTGGCCACTGAATGTAGCCGCCGTTGGCTGTACCTAAGTAAAGATAGGCCAATCTCGGATGTGTTTTAGCGAAGCGGGTATAGAAATTAAATACGGCAGCTTCTTCTTTAGACTCATTTAATGAGTCCATTTGCGTTCCTTCAGGGTTCGACAAATAGGCACGTGCATTAGGGACAGCCTGATTAATCAGTGGCTCCTGGGCGATGAAATTCAGGTTTTGCTCTATTTCTCTGAATAGAATTTGAATGGCGTTATCAACTTGCTTAACTTCGCGAGATGTCGTGGTTTCAAAGTCTTCTACTGCTTGATCCCGAATTTGAAGTATCAGAATGGTCGATATAATGATGATGGGCAGAAACACTGTACTGAAGAATGACAGAGTAAGTTTTTTTGAGATATTCATAGCCACCCTGAACCTTGTTAATATTATGTTAAGATTGATTATAGGTTAGATTTAAGTCAATCAAAATTTGCGTTGGCACCCTATAGAACTGTTTATCGGTCACTTTAAAGAAAAGCTGAAATAAATTAGGTGCTTTATCGTAGAAATAGGCAAGCCGCCGACTAAATTTGACCTAGCAACAGCCACGCCCCGCCAAGGTAAAGCATAGTGATAAGTACGCTTTCCAGGCCAATACGACCGGGACCTTCGCGTTCACGTCGAATGAGGCCCATGATTAAAATAGCGGACATCAACACCGTCAGACACACCCAGAACAAGGTACCGTCGGTCATGGTGTGATAAATCGACCCGCCGCGGTAGGCAATATCTGATGCGGCGGTAAATAGGGTGTCAAACGCGTTGCCACCAATAATACCGCCTACCGCCAGGGTTAAGGCGCCGCGCCGGACGGCAGCGATGGAAGTAACCAGTTCAGGAATTGAGGTGCTAATGGCTGTTAGCATAACGCCCACCACTGTTTGAGTCAGTCCAGTCTCTGCTGCAATAATGGTTGCTGAAGGTTCGAGCATATAACCTGCGAATCCGAGCACGACAAACAGGACAAAGAACTCGCTGGTCAGTCTCACCATTGATGGTATTTGGCTTGTATCATCCGGCTTGTCTTCACGCGTTTCGCGGGTTTTGGTCGGTGCCCACATTGGCGCACTGTGTGCCCGGTGCACTAGGTGAATACCGTAGATATAAACAAGAAAAAGTATGGGCGTGACCGGGTGAAGACCCCAGACGGTAACATTAGGCAGCAGCGGGGCCATAAGAATGAGCGAGAGCAGGACTATAAGGAGTGCGTTTTGCATCATGTTTGGAACCGATGCTGCGGCATGCTCAAGATTCGCGCGGCGGTAGACCATATCGGCTACCGCCAGGAATAAGGTTTGTACCGCAATACCGCCCAGGGCATTGCTCATGGCCAACTCGGCATTACCGTTCCAGGCTGCGGTAACGGACAGCACGGAGCCACCAATGGATGTTGTCGCACCCAGTAACACCGCGCCTGCTGCGGCTTCACCAATACCGGTGCGGTCAGCAAGCTGGTCAACAATACGTGTAATACGGGTTCCGGTAATAGCGATAACCAGAGCGCAAACCCCAAATACCGCTAGTCCTTGAAATAACGTCCAGTTATCAGGGTTTAACAAATACCAAGCCCCTTATGACGACTGATAAAATGAGTATAGCTAGCTGAGTAGGCGGGTCAAACGCGGTGGTGTTCTGTCTTAACTAGGTTGTTATAGGTTATCCTGCGCCTACAAAGCTATGAAGGGGATTTCTATGCGAAAAACGGACAAAAAACTTGAGCGCGAGATAATCCGCGAATTGACTCAAATGTGCGAAGCCGCAAAGTTTGATCATGAGGGCTTTATCTGGCTGACTCATGAAGTGAACTACCAGCGCTTTCCGCAAAGCTTAAAGGTGACACTTGTGTTTAATGAAAGCGTAAGCGAAGAAGTTTTGCTGACGGAGTTTCGGGCGCTGATCCCAAAAGTGCAATTAGCACTTGAACCGGTAATAGGTGAGCCCTTGCCCGCAGCGCAAATTGAAGCCTGCCGGGAACATAGACTGCAATAAGTCACTGCCTGCCTTAACAATTTACCCTGCGGTCGTGTCTGCGTTGACATACTGTGCTACAACAGATATGTAAGTTTATAAACCTAAAGGAGAGAACACATGTTTGAATATAAAAAGATAGCGCTGGCGGTCTCGCTAGTGTTAATGACAACAGCCTGCTCTGACGCTTCCAAAGAAGAAGCGACGACGGGAACTGCGGAGTCGAAAACAGCGACGACTGAAAATGCTACCCAGAATGCGGAGCAAACCGAATCGGAAAAGGCTAATAAGCTGTTTGAAGATATTTTCATGATAACGGTCATGCGCAGCCCAATGTATCAGTCTTACCTTGGCATTAAAGATGATCAGGATAAATGGGACGATATTTCTGAAGAGCGCGCAAAAGAAGATCTAGAGTTTCAGAAAGCACAGCTGGAACGGGTAATGGCTATTGATGAGTCTAAACTGAATGAGCAGACTAAAATTAGCTGGACTCTAATGAAGCAGAAGCTGGAAAACGACATTGCTGACTTTAAATGGCGTCATTATAACTACCCAGTTAATCAAATGTTTGGTATGCACTCCAGCGTTGCCTCGTTGCTAATTAATCAGCACGGTATTAGCGAAGTAGATGACGCAGAAGACTATATTGCGCGTCTTAATGGTCTGCCGGAATTATTTGAGCAGTTGGCAGAGAACCTGGAATTGCGGGCTGAGAAAGGTATTATCGCACCTAAGTTCGTTTATCCTTATGTCATTAGCGACAGCGAAAATATCATTACCGGTGCGCCGTTTGATGATGGTGAGCCCAGCGCGTTATGGGCAGATTTTTCTAAGAAAATAGACAGCTTAGATATTGATGACAGCCAGCGCGATGAGCTTTTAGATTCAGCGAAAAAAGCGATGCTGGAATCGGTAAAACCGGCTTATGAAAGCTTGATCACCTCTGTGGAAGGTATTGCTGAGCAAGCCGATACCAAAGACGGTGCCTGGAAATTTCCTGATGGCGAAGCTTTTTATAATAACGCGCTGAAGCGTACCACCACGACTGACCTCACTTCAGATGAAATTCATCAAATTGGTCTGGACGAAGTAGAGCGTATTCATGAAGAAATGCGCGGCATTATGAAGGAAGTTGGCTTTGACGGCACGCTCCAGGAATTCTTTGTGCATATGCGCAACAGTGACGACTTTACTTACCCTAGTACTGAAGAAGGTCGTCAGCGCTACTTAGATGAAGCGACCGCCTACATTGACAATATGCGTGGGCGTCTTGACGAACTGTTTCTTAATAAGCCAAAAGCTGAGTTAACGGTAAAAGCGGTAGAGCCTTTCCGCGAGAAATCTGCGGGTAAAGCTTTCTATCAGCAGCCGTCAATGGATGGTTCACGTCCGGGAATTTATTACGCTAACCTGTACGATATGTCATCTATGCCGACGTATCAGATGGAAGCCTTGGCCTATCATGAGGGCATTCCTGGCCACCATATGCAAATTGCAATGGCGCAGGAGCTGGAAGGTATTCCGAGCTTCAGAAAGTATGGTCGTTATACCGCGTATACCGAAGGTTGGGGGCTTTATACCGAAAAACTTCCAAAAGAGATTGGCCTTTATGAAGACCCTTACTCCGACTTTGGTCGTTTAGCGATGGAACTGTGGCGTGCGGTTCGTTTGGTAGTGGATACTGGTATCCATGACAAAAAATGGACTCGTGAAGAGGGGATCGATTTCTACGTGAACAATACGCCGAACGCGAAAGCCGATGCCGTAAAAATGGTTGAGCGTCATATTGTCATGCCAAGTCAGGCAACTGCGTACAAAATTGGTATGATCAAGATTCTGGAATTGCGTGAAAAAGCCAAATCAGAGCTTGGCGATGCCTTTGATATTCGTGAGTTCCATGACGTTGTGCTGGGTAGTGGTCCGGTACCACTTAATGTACTTGAGCAATTCGTTAACGACTATATTAGCGAAACGAAAAGTTCTTAGACCTTTTCTCTAAATACAGCGCATCATCGCACTAACTCTGTGATGATGCGCTGCTTTCATTGGTTATTCACTCAGTCGATTCCCACCGTCGCGCTTGGCCTGATACATAGCCTGATCTGCCCGGTTTATTAAAGTGTCTACGGTGTCGCCGTGTTTAGGCCACAGAGCCATTCCCATACTGGCGGTAACAACCTCTTCTCCATGCGGCAGTATTAATGGTGCCTGCATTGCCTGATGAATTTTGTCAGCAACGGTTCGCACTATATCGACTCCTTCATCTGTTGTCGGAACCGCATCAATAAGTACTACAAACTCATCGCCACCTAAGCGCGCTACTGTGTCGGTTGCACGAACTGAAGCTGCAATCCGTTCAGCAACTCCCTTCAGTAACTGGTCTCCGGTTGAGTGCCCATAGGCATCATTAATAACTTTGAATTTATCGAGATCTAAATACAACAGACCCAGGCCGCCGCCATCCCGTTCTGCTCGTGTTTGCGATGTACGAACCCGGTCATAAAATAGTGCGCGGTTGGGGAGCTGGGTTAATGGATCGGTCAGTGCCATATGTTCTAAGCGCGCTATTAAAGCTTCACGTTCTGCTTCAAGTTGTTTGTGTTCGGATATATCCCGAGCAACGCCAACTCGCATCTGGTCTCGTTCAGACCAGCGCGCCGACCACAGCAGATGCACTATAGAGCCGTCTTTACGTATGTATCGGTTTTCGAACTGAACAACCTCGTTACCTGAGTTGACTTGTTGAGCGACAGCCATGGTTGCCTGATGGTCATCGGGGTGCATAAAGTCAAACATTGAATGACCAATCATTTCTTCAGGGGCATAACCAAAAACACGGGCCGCTCCTGGGCTCAAATAACTGAATTGATGCTGCTTATTAACGACGCAAATCGCATCTAATAGCAAATCCATGTATTCGGCAAGATCGGCGAACGCGGTTTTATTCATTGAAAATATAGGACCCGACTGGTGTAAATAGGAATATGGACATGGTTGCGCATAAGTAAAACCATTGTCTACTGTTTTAAGCAGGTTTTCCCTGTGCGACTAATACGCAATTTTGTGTTCGTAGGTTCAGTATACACATTCCAATCTTTACAAAACCGCGCTAGCATAGAAAAAAAGCGGCTAAAAACCTTTATCAAGCCAAAGCTGACGGAAGAAATACGGTTGTCGCTAGTTTTGACGACGTTGCCTTCGACAGCGTTCAGAACAGTATTTAACTTCGCCCCAGCAGTCCTTCCATTTTTTACGCCAGACAAACGGACGTTGGCAAACCGGACATAGCTTACTGGGTAGGTGCGGCTTTTGGTGCGCCAATTGAAAGCTCCTTTTTTAATAACGCATGAACAGCGTTTATTCCAACTGCATTCTACGATTCCTTAAAGATATTGAAAGAGTTGAGTGAAACCTTCACTTCTGTGCTATTGATTAAGGATGGAATTGAGAACGAGAGCGGTATTATGCAACACAAAATTTTCTATGGTTTAATCTTTGTTTTGGCGGTGTTAATGGCGGGCTGTGCATCACCATCTTCTTCCGTGCTTATTGGGGATGCTCGTCTGGAAATTCCGGCTGAACAGGTAAAAGTCTATTTAGAGAAACCAGAGAACTATGAGGAAATCGCCTTAATTGAAGCAACCAGCGACTCCTCATGGAGCTTTGGTGAGCAGGCGAAAATGGATGCTGTATTAAAGCGCTTGAAACAGGAAGCGGCAAAAGTTGGTGCGAATGGAATTTTGCTTCAAAAAACGGGTGAAAAAGAAGGTAACTCTGTTTATGTCGGCACCGGTGCCGGGAAATACTCTGGTAACTTGGGCTTAGGAGTGAGTGTGGGTAAGGCTTTTGGTTTGACTGATAAAACCGGAGAAGGCATTGCTATTTACGTAAAACCTGAAAATGAGAAAGACGTTGAGCCAGCAGGAAATGAGTAAATCCAGTCCGCTAAAATTAGTGGTATAAAGATCTAAGTCAATTTATAGTGATGACTAAATAATAATCACTATAAATGAACCATGCTAACCAAAAGGGTTGCCCCCGGCCGAGTCTCACTGCTATTTGTTATCGCTTTATTGCTGCTTGTCATCATAAGTAAAGCGGCGCGAGGCGCTGAGCAGGAGACAATCCGTTATTGCGTCGACCCGGACTGGCTTCCTTACGAAGCGATTCGTGACGGAAAACACGTTGGCATTTCATCTGATTATCTGGCTATTCTGGCAAACAAACTCAATGTGGACTTTCGCTTAATTCCGACTGATACCTGGCTGGAAACGCTCGAGTTTCTGCAACAGGGTAAATGCCACTTAGTACCTATACTAAACGAATCAGAAAGTCGTTCCCAGTACCTTAAATTCAGTGAGGTATACTTTTCTGCGCCGAATGTTCTGGTATCAACCGACAATCAACCTTTTTTACAAGACGTCGACAACATTGGCGAACGTAAATTAGGTATGCCCCGGGGGTACCGCATGGTGGAATTTCTGGAGCGTTATTATCCCGCCATAGAATTCCGTCTTATGGAGAATGAAAAAGAGGCTTTAATAGCGGTATCAAAAGGAGATATCGACCTCACCATCACTTCCATTCTATCTGCTAATAGTTACATTCAGTCGGCCGAGCTTAATAATTTGAAAATAGCGGGCTGGACTCTGTTAGAAGACCGTTTAAGAGTTGGTGTTACTGAACAATATGAATATTTGCTGCCAGCAATAAATACCGTATTAGGCGAAATTAATGATGGCCAACGTATGGATATTTACCAGCGCTGGAGCAATGTAAAAATAGTGAACGAGCCAGATTATCGCTTGATTTGGAAAGCCGCGTCAGTAACCGGAGTCGTATTTGTTTTAGCCTTGGTTTACTTTTTAATGCTGTGGCGGATGAACCGTAAATTACAGCGACAGAATAACGAGCTGGAAATGTTGCGCCGACAATTAGAAGCGTCCAATAAAGAGCTGTCCTATTCTTCTAGCCATGACCCCCTGACTCAGCTTTATAATCGGCATCATTTTAATCAGCAGCTGCAAAGACGGGTGGAAGACCTGGGGGACACCTGCGTGTTGATTGTCGACGTTGACCACTTTAAACAAGTAAATGATAAGTTTGGCCACAGTGTAGGAGATAACATTCTGCGGCAATTCGCCGATGTTCTGCGACAGGAAGTGAGAGCAACCGATGTTGTTGCCCGCTGGGGCGGAGAAGAGTTTGTTATTTTTTGCCCACAAACCAATGTGAAAGATGCTCAATTACTTTGTGAGCGTTTACTAATCTCGGTTAGGCAAAAAAGTTTTGAACCTGTGTCTCAGTTAACTTGCAGCATAGGTGGCGCGCGTCTGGTAGAAAATGAAACTGTTAATGAATGTCTTGAACGAGCAGATAAGGCGTTGTATCGGGCAAAGAATAAAGGTCGTGATACTTGGTCGTGGGGCGGCGAGCCAGGCACCGCCCCGGCTAGCTAGCTGCGAGACAACGTCTTAATTAAGTGCCAGCCAAATTGGGTTTTGACCGGGCCATGCACTTCGAGAGTGGGCTTGCCGAACACCACTTTGTCAAAAGCAGGAACCATTTGTCCGCGGTTAAACTCACCTAAGTCACCACCTTTTTTACCCGATGGGCAAAGTGAATGCTTACGTGCAAGCTCAGAAAATTTTGCACCCTTGGTAAGTTGCTCTTTTAGTTTTTCGGCTTCATCTTTAGTTTCAACTAAAATATGTAATGCGTGTGCTCTTGCCATTTTTACCCCCGGCGTTTATATCGGTTTTATTCAGGGACTTCAGTCGCGTTCCAGTTAACAGCCTGCCAGCGACCGTCCCGTTCAATAAGAACGCCGGTATTGTAATAGTATTTTGTCACTTTTCCTTCTTCTTCGGCGGTTAGTGTGAAATTAAAAACCACAGTGTCACCAAATTGCTTTACTTCGATATCTTCGGCCTCGTACCACACTTCAACTTCTTCCGGAACTTTGGTCTTTGAGCTTTTCACGCCGGACATGAGATGTTCTTTTCCAAAGCGGTTTCCAGTCGAGCTAGTGTAAGTTAGCTCTTCTGCCCAGAAGTTATCGTGAACCTTGTGGTCATTGATGCTGGCGCCATAAAGAAAGCCCTCAACAGCTTTCGTTGTCGCTTCCTCTACACTTTCTTGAGCTAAAACTATACTGCTGAATAGCAGGCTGAAAACTATAATTAAGTATCGCATCGTCAGTGTTCCTTTAAGTTTCACTTTAATTTTCTGTATGCTGTCAGCATATGGCAAGCTCTGATATACGGCAAACAGGTTTACAAATGCTTATCAAACAAACGGAACTTCGGTTAGCGGCTAAGCCGCGTGGTTTTCATCTTATTAGTCATGAAGTAGAACAAGCTTTATCGCAACTCGGCTCGGTTAAAGCTGGGTTATTAAACGTATTTATAAAACACACATCGGCATCGCTGACCATCAACGAAAACGCCGATCCAACAGTCCGTCAGGATTTCGAAAGCCACTTTAATGAGATGGTGCCAGAGAATGCGCCTTATTATCGGCATACATTTGAAGGTCCTGATGACATGCCTGCGCATTTAAAGTCCAGTATTCTGGGAAGTAGCGTGACGATTCCGGTTACCGACGGTGGTTTGAATATGGGAACATGGCAAGGTATATACCTATGTGAACATAGAGATCATGGTGGCGGCCGTACTTTAGTTTTGACATTGCAGGGTGAGTGAGAGGGAGCTAGTACTCACTTAGCCAAACCTGGCAATAAGAAAAATAAGGGCTAAAGCAGCAATCACCCCGACAATGGTGAAAATGCCGTGTTTGTAGATACGCTGGTCTTTCTGTTCTGTCGTCATGTCTTTTCTCTATGCTGATAATTTACGCATTGCCCATAAACCAATAACTGGGCCGGGCAGTAAAAGCCAAGTGACCCATTCATTATGTATAGACCACAGATTGCTGGTTAGCCATATTGCCGGTAGTGTTAAAGAAAAGCCAATAGCATTCATTATAGCTAGTGCCGAGCCAATATTCTCCTTTGGCGCAAACTGGGCGGCTAGTGCCGAAAATTGTGGGGAGTCGGCGATAACAGTTAGGCCCCACAATAGTAACAAACCGAAAGTTAACCCTGCTGAAAGCCCTGTCATTAAAGGGTATAGTAAGCAAATGGCACCGGAACTGAATAAAGCCAGTCGGGCAACGCGTAAACCGCCTATTTTTTTACTCATGATACCGCCGCCAATACAGCCCAGACTGCCAATAGCAATAATACTGAATGCCAGCCAGGGCGCTGCACTTAATGGCAAGTTTAGGGTCGCTAGTGGGTGCAATACCAATAAAGGTGTCAGCATCCAAAAAGCATAGAGTTCCCAGGCATGACCAAAGTAACCTATGGCTATAGCACGAAATTTAGGTTGGATTAGTGCGCGTAATCCGGAACGAAAAGTGTGGGGTGTCGTTACGCTAGGTAAATGAGGCCCACTACCAAGCCAACCCACTAATAAACCACCAAGCAATGCCAATAGCGAAGATGCCAGTAACGGGATCTGCCATGTAAAGTCCAGAGTTATGCCGCGCATGAGGTGAGGCAAGGCCGTGCCCAGAGTCAGCATTGCCAACAGCCAGGCAAGTGCACTGCCGGCGTAACGAGGCACCCAGGATATCACCAGTTTCATTCCCATTGGGTAAATTCCGGCTAAGCACAGCCCGGTTAAAAAGCGCAGCAACCAGGCTATGCTGGCGATATCAACGGTAAGGATAAAGAGTGCATTAACGACTGCACCAAGCATGCTTGAGAACAGGAAGATCTGACTTGCCCGATAACGGTCAGCCAACCCGGTTAATGCCAGCGTCAGAGTGCCGATAATAAAGCCTAGCTGCACGGCCAGTGTTAGAGCGCCTAAGTCTGACTCAGTAAGTTGCTGTTCTGCCGATAAAGGATGCCAGACTCCGTTAATGCTGAACCACAAGGAAGTACCGAGTAATTGAGAGAGAATAATTAAGGGTAAAGCGAGTTTCTGGTGCAGTTTGGTATTGCTTAGCATGGCGCTGTTAATTACATCTTATAGGAGGTTATTTTTATCGGCTTTACATTACCTTAGTTAACGAACTAATGCGACGTTGGGTTTTTTTCTGTGATAATTTACGTTGAAAACCCATTGTTAAGATAAAGAGCGATGTTAAAGAAAGCTGAAATCAACGAGTTAAAAATGGCGCTGACCTGGCCTGAAAATGCCGCAGAGTTCCGGTTGTGGTTTGGCGATAAAGTTCGGTATGGCAGCCCGGCGGATGCTATCTGGCAACAAATTAAAGGCAACGAACGCGGGACTTTTACGTTTTATCAGAATGAAGAGCTGGTTGGTTTTGCTCAGGCCTATGAAAAAGTAGAGAACGGTATTCACATAGCCTGCCTTATTGTTAACCCGAAAGTTAGAGGCCAAGGCGTTGGTCGGTTGTTTGTAAAAGCATTACTGGAAAATGCCTGGGCGCAGCAGCAAACCCGGTTTATTACGTTGAATGTATATCCTGAAAATATCCCGGCCCGGTCACTTTATAAAGATTTGGGATTTCAAGAGGTGGGCGAGAATAATGACATGGTCTCTATGCGGCTGGAGAGAGAATAATTCAAAAGGCTTTGCTCTGTATTTAAGATAAACTGGCCGTTATTGGTCAACACTAAATCTATGCATACGGGCTTCCCATGACAGAAAATGAATTACATCGACGCCGCTTAATTTCAGCAAAGCAGTCTGAAGAATCTATTGCCAAGATAGAAGGGCAAGGTTCGTATAAGCTGGCATTTGCCGACCATGAATTTTTACTGCAGGACGATTTGCGCGCGGTACGCTTGCAACTGGAGTATTTAAAGCCTCAGTTAACCCTCGAAAAGCATCAGATAGACGCAACCATTGTTGTGTTTGGTAGTGCACGATTTTTATCCCCCGAACAGGCGCAGCATGATGCCCGAATGGCCGAGCAGGCATTAGCAGAAGACCCGGATAACGACAGCTTAAAGGGTAACTTAAAGCGTGCTCAGCGGGCATTAAAAAATAGCGCTTATTATCAGCAGGCATTGGATTTTTCGCGTATTGCGACTGAACATAACCTGAGGCACGATGAAGAAAACCTGATGATTGTTAGTGGCGGTGGTCCCGGCATAATGGAAGCTGCAAACCGTGGTGCGATGGAAGCCGGAGGCGAAAGTATTGGGCTGAATATCGTACTGCCTCATGAGCAACGCCCGAACCCATATATAACGCCTGAATATTGCTTTCAATTTCATTATTTTGCTATTCGCAAAATGCACTTTCTGCAACGAGCCCGTGCGTTAGTTGCTTTTCCCGGAGGGTTTGGAACACTCGATGAGTTATTCGAAACCTTAACTTTGGTACAAACCAAAAAGTCTGAGCCAGTACCTATCGTTTTGGTTGGTTCTGAGTTTTGGAGTCGGGCAATCGATTTCGATTTACTGGTAGAAGAAGGCACTATTGCAGAATACGACTTAGATTTGTTCCAGATTGTAGATAGTGCGGAAGACGCGTGGCAGGCAATTTGTCATTGTTATGACTTAAAAAACGGGAGCAAAGGTTAACTTGCTCCCGTTGCGCTTGGTTCTATTAAACCATCGGTTTCGTGCTCTTACCGCTTTCGCCGGTTCGGCGCCACAAGCTAGTGATGCGTGCAGAGCGGACGATAAGCCAGGTCATGGCGAATAAACCAAGGCCTAAACCAAGTGCTAACCAGCGGTTATAAACGGTTGCTGAATAGATACCGCCATTGCCAACGGGCACAACTTCTTGTGGCATTAACGGAAGGCCATGTCGTGTGGCCATATCTTTAATGCCACTAAAGTGAATACCCGGAATATCTTCTTGCAGGAAATAGCCCATCATGGTGTCGACAGCAAAAGCTCGTGAAGGAGCGTCCCTCTGAAGACCTGACTTGAACATATCATCAATACCGGGAGGGCCTACTATAGTTGCGCCACCACCAACATTTATGAAGGCTTTGTATTGACGGTCAGCTGAATATTCACGAAATATGGCAATACGGTCAGCGACGGCTTCCTGGTAGCTTGCAGGATCAATAAAATTGATACCGGCTCTTTCTATTGTATTTCGTATTGAGGTAATGCCTTCTTCGGGAATACCAATTCCCCGATCTTCAATACCTCCAATAGAAGCGTAAACGGGTTTTGAACTGAGTACGCCGGCTTCGCGGAGTTCTCGCTCCATATCAAGCCATAGAAAGTTGGGTACGTTTCCGCCCCACTGCGAGGATGATGCGGAAGCGATAATAATCGCTTCTGCTCCCATCGCTTCGATAGCTGAATAGACGGCCAGGTTCATTGCCGGAAAGGAGCCTGATACCGTAACTGCAACTAAATCTCCTTCCTGCACACCAGCATCTGCCATTAATTTGACCGCGACCGCTGCCCAGTTAGGGTTAACAGTGGTTTGCTTGGATTCGCGACTACCATGGTTAGTGGTAACAATACTGTTTTCCAAACCAACCATGCCAGAGCGTTGGGGGTCGAACTCCGGGTTAATTGGAGCCAGTTTTGCGCGTAACGGTTTAAGAACCTGCATACCTTCACGCATTATTTTTGACGCATTGACCATGGTGGCATAATTGTCATCAACAACGGGATCACGCTGTTTAACATTTTCTGCCGCAACCATAACGATTACTGACAGTACGATAAGAAAAATAAGTCCCCAGGTTGGTACGCCCGACGAACGCCAATAAATCTTTGTAAAACTACTCATGATTCGTCCTCCTGTTACCAGCCTGGCATCTGAAATGCTTGGCTTGCTTCGTACATTTGTAATGATTCGGGCATAATGATGATAAGTGCCAAGCGGACCAGTACCGCAGTTACTGCGAGTCCGCATAAGGTCTGCAGTACGCCTTGCCGATCAAACCAAATAGCGATAAGCCCGGGAATAATGTAGCCGACGATGCTACTTTCCATAATCGACATCATAAAGCTAGATTCAAGAGTGGCAACTTGAGCCTGTGCATCACCACCGCCTGCTATCATTTGCAAATCTACCCAGTTAACAATGTTACCAAGGAATAAATCCATCAAGCCGGCAATGAGATAACCGGTAAGAATCATGATAATGGTTTGGCGACGGCCATAAATAATAGCGAAGCTAGCGATAACTCTGACAATTAGGTAGGTAATAAGCGCCGCAACAAGCGTGATAGCCAAGCTTAGAGGATCAGTCAGTTGCAATGCAACATAACCGGGAACAACCAAGCCACCGGCGGCTAAACCTAATGTTTGTGTGAGTAACAAAGTAAAAAATAAACCGACACCAATGGCAACGGCAAGAATGTTTAATGCAATCATAAATCTTCCTCCTTGATTGCCCGGTTCTGGAAGAAACGAGCGACTTCTTCGCCACCTCCGTGAATGTTGCACATACCGACAACTAATGCGCTGCTGCCGGATTCTTCTAAAATAGTTTCGGTAATTTCGGTCATCTCAGCATTTTCCATAACAAGTAGCTTTTCGGGGTCAAGGCCGTATTTCACGGCATTACGGACGAAAATGAAGGTTCCTGAGCCCATCAGCAGATATTTATCTGCCGGACTCCATTTGACGATGTCTTCGGCCATTTGCTGAGAGCGGTGAGGGCGGTCAGCCCTGCAGTTGATCAAAACAATTTTACGTCGCTCTTCGCCATGTTTTTCCAGCATATTTTCCCAAATGCGTCCTGTAGACTCAGGGTCATTGGCTGCAAAGGCGTTGACGAATACAATTTCGCGCTTGAAGTAGTTAACGTGAAGAACCTGCATGGCACCCGCTTCCGGCTCTAATGCAACCATGCCATCCAGAGCTTTCTCCCGGTCAACACCAAGGTGCTGGCAGACATTCAGAGCTAAAGCAACATTTTCGGCGTGCTCTGCGTAACGGAAACGCTTCATGGTGTCATCGGTAATAGCGTTAACTTCGTCCTCGGTTACGCCATGCAGTTCACTTTTACGGTCGTTACATGAATGTTTAAACACATCCAGTAAGTCGCGTTCGGCGGTGAATAAGTCGCCTTTTAGTGGGGTGCTACCTGCCAGAGCTAAGGCGACATCGTTCTCACCGGGGCCCATAACATCTAAATGGTCGGCACGGGCATTGGTAATAACACCAACAGTTGAGCGAACCATTCGCAATTCACTCAAAGACTGATACTGAGGCTGCAGTGCCATACATTCCATAACCACAATTTCAGGCTTTAATGCTGCCATTCTTTTGAGTGTGCGCATTTGTTCAATAATATTTGCACCGCTTATTCGGTAAATAGGAAATTCGCGACCATCCGGGTCGGTAATAGCTGCTGCAGAACCAGTTGTTTTAGCACAAATGCGTTTACCACCACTGCGTAATCCTGCCGCAATTAACCGGGTAACGCTGGTTTTTCCCCGAGTACCATTTACATGGACTCGCACTGGAATTTTACGGACAAGTGCCCAATGGCGAACGGCCTCAAAAGCGCCGGCTATCACCAGAACAACCCACAGTGCAGCCACGATAGCGAGCATGCTGGGTATTTCCACGAGAATCCTCCTGAATTAATTCGTTTAAAACGGCACTATAATTACAGACTATCCCTTAATAGTGCTATTGTTTTTAGGGATCTTTACAAAAGGGTAATCCAGAATGCTTAAAACACGAACAACAGAAATAAAGTGGGGCGTTATTTTTATTATAGTCAGTATGTTGTGGGTATTAATAGCAAGGCTAGTTGGTCTTCATGACAATTACATTGCTTACCATTCAACTTACTCGAACTTCTTTGCACTTATTGCTATCGCCATTTATGTATTAGCACTTAGAGAAAAGCGAGAAAAAGATCTTAACGGATCAATGACCTGGAAACAGGGGTTTATCAGTGGTCTGATTATAGCCATTGTGGTGGCGGTTTTAACGCCAATTAGCCAGTGGATAACACACGTTATTATTTCACCGAATTATTTTGAAAACGTCAGTAACTTTGCTGTTAATGAAGGTGGAATGGACGCTGAGCAAGCAGAAGTTTATTTTACTTTAGGTAGCTATATTATTCAGTCAATGCTTTTTGCCCTTGTTGTCGGCACCATCACGGCAGCAATAGTCGCGATATTTATGAAAACACCGCAACTTGACGATAATTAATTCGCTTTTAAGATTGGCCGGAGTACGTCAGCCCGGCCATCAATTTCGGTGAGCAGCTCTAAATTGAGTAATTCCGCCAGCATTGGGTATATATGGATGTTCTCAAAACGCTCAATTTGCTGGCCACGATGAAAACCGCTTCCGGCTGCAACAAAAAAGCCGTCCATATCGCGGGTGCCGTAATACCCGTGGGTGCCGCCGTCTGACCATTGCTCTCGCGGGCGTGTAGCGAGAGTGACAGGGGCATCTGTCGCTAGAACGATGGAAGGAACCCGCGGGCTATTCACGAAGTGTCGTTGCGCTAACGCTTCTTCCGATTCTGTATAAAAGGGGGCATCAGCCACTTGGTTCAGGCGTTGTCGGAGTAAGTCCACTTGCTTGTCCGAAGTCTCTTCATTTGCGTAAATAAGCAGTCGAGTTTGTGCATTTACAACGTTAAAAAGCTCTTCATCAATATTCAGCTCATTAACATCAATCATCTTGTTGGCCTTTATCGGCGCCATGCCGTGGTCAGAAACCAGAACCAGATTAACCGGCGCATCCACTTCCGTTTGCATTCGCTGCCATAACTCGCCAATAAGCTTATCAACGTGCTGAACTGCACCTTTCACTTGTTTAGCGCCCGGGCCAAACCGATGACCCATGGTGTCAACGACAGAAAAATAGCCAGTAACCAGTCTTGGACGCGCTTTCTCCGGTAACTTTAACCATTCAATAATTTGGTCTACTCGTTGGCTATTAGGAACCGGTGTACTGTAATGATAGAAGTAACTGGGCGTCCGGCCATTAATGCGGGCATCAGACTCAGGCCAGAAAAAGGTCGCCGCTTTTACGCCCTGAAATTCGGCAAGGTTCCATAGGGGTAAAGCGGTAATCCAGCTACTGTCCTCTAAGCCGTCGCCCATGCTGTACTTTTGCTGGCGTTCGGTATCGTAAAAATTATTATCCACCAGGCCGTGATTAGTGGGATAACGGCCGGTGATAATAGATAGATGATTTGGGAACGTCTTTGACGGATAAACGGGAATAAGGCCTTTACTGCGCACACCGCTTTTAGCTAATTCTGCAATGTTCTTGGCATCATGTTTTTCAATATAATCGTGGCGAAAGCCATCAATTGAGATAAGCACTACAGTTTGCTCATTACTTTTTCCGAAAGTAAATGACGAAAAAAGAACAAGGCAGACAGCTAAAAGCGTTCTCATAGTAATTTCCGGTATCCGGTTTTAGACCTTTTTAACAAATTCAGATTTCAGTTTCATTGCACCAATACCATCAATTTTACAGTCGATGTCATGGTCACCATCAATTAAGCGGATATTTTTAACTTTGGTGCCGACTTTAACCACTGATGATGAACCTTTAATTTTAAGATCTTTAATGACAGTGACAGTATCGCCGTCTTCCAGTGGAGCACCGTTGGCATCGCGAAAAGTGGGTGCATCGTCAGTTGTTTCTGGCTCGTTTTCAGACCATTCGTGTCCGCATTCAGGACAAACTAATAAGGTACCATCGTGGTAGGTGAAGCTTGATTTACACTCAGGGCAGGCTGGGAAGTCGCTCATGTCAGATCCTTTTGAGGAGATGAAAGCGTGCGATTATAGCCTGTCAGAGCTGTCGGCGCACTAGACAAAAATTAATACCACTAGTGTTGTGACAATGGCCAGCAAAATATTCAGTACCAGGCCTTCTTTCGCCATGGCTTTTATAGTGACTCTATTAGAGGCAAAAACAATAGAGTTTGGCGGTGTGGCCACCGGCATGCAAAAGGCACAACTGCAGGCAATCACCGCAGGTATCATGAGTAACTCGATAGGTAATTCAAGTGCCGTTGCCGTGGCTGCCAGAGTGGGCATAAGTAAGGTAGCGGTTGCGGTATTGGAGGTGACTTCTGTAACGAAGGACACGGTCAGGCTCAAAACAAAAATCAGTAACCACAACGGCAGGGCGTCTAACGCAGTGAGAGACTGACCAATAAGTTCGCCAAGCCCGCTTTCCATAACGCCGCGGGCTAAGCAAATCCCACCGGCAAACAGTAGCAGAATGCCCCAGGGAATATCTTTCGCCAACGGCCAGTTTAACAGTTTTTCGTTTTTCACATTTCCGGTAGGAATAACAAACATAGCGACAACTCCGGCCAGAGCAACGGTCGCATCATTGAGGCTGCCAATACCCAGCAGGCCGGTCCAGCCACCAAGAGGTTCGGTGCGTGTTATCCATAGAAACACCACCACGCCAAATACCATCAGCACGCGCTTTTCGTAAGTTGTCATTTCACTGGGGGCTGGCAACTCAAGTGGTTTTGACAGTTTGACGTTACGCGTTAACCAAAGTGCAATAACGGGTAAGCCTAGTAGAACCATGGGTAAACCAATACCCAGCCAGCGGGTAAAGCTGAATTCAGCGCCGGTAATATTCTGGTAAATAGACGCAAAAATCAGATTTGGTGGTGTTCCCACTAAAGTCGCGACGCCGCCAAGTGAGCCGGCGTAGGCCAGGCCTAACAGCAAAGCCCGCTGGAAGTTCTCGTCGTCACTGGCATCGGCCAATGCTAATGCAACTGGTAAAAGTGCCAGCACACCGGCGGTGTTCGATATCCACATGGACAGAAAAGCGGTTGCAGCCATGAAGGAAATAACCACTTTGCGGCCGTTGTCAGCACCAATGCGGGCAATCAAAGACAGAGCCATGCGTTTATGAACACCGCTGGCTTCAACGGCTTTGGCCAGCATGAATGCCCCCATAAACAACAGAATGATGTTGTCACCTAAAGCGCCTGCGGCGGTTTGTGTGTCGATAACCCCAAACGTTGGAAGCAATACAAAAGGCAGTAACGAGGTGACAGGTAAAGGAATGCACTCGGTTACCCACCACCAGGCTACCCAGACCACAGTGCTTAGGGTTAGCGCCGCAGGTAACGGCATATTTGCCAGCTGTGTTGTGAGTAATACAATAAGGGCGGTTATTGGGCCCAGTGCTAAATGTTTCATTAAGCGGTTGTCACATCCATTTCATGTTTTACCCTGTAAGATAATAGAGAAGTGACTGAATCACCAACGAAAGAAAAAAGGGCAGTCTATGAATCAACAACTCGTGCGTTCTACCTCGCTGGCAGGCGCTATTGTTTTAGGACTGGGTTCCATTTTAGGTACCGGTGCGTTTGTTAGTGTGGGTATTGGTGCGGATATTGCCGGTGGTGCCGTTTTATGGGCCATTCTCATTGCGGCAGTAACGGCCTTATGCAATGGTCTGTCTTCGGCTCAGTTAGCTTCCGCACACTCAGTAAGCGGCGGTACCTATGAATATGGTTACCGGTTTCTGACCCCGGCTTATGGCGTAACGGCGGGCAGCTTGTTCATAGTAGCAAAAAGTGCGTCAGCGGCAACTGCCGCCCTGGCGGTAGGCTGGTACGTAACGAATGTCATGGCAATACCGGAATATCTCGCACAGTGGATAGCCACCGCAGTCTTGGTGTTATTTACGTTATTAGTACTGGGTGGTGTTAAGCGCACAAATTGGGTTAATGCAGCCATTGTTACGGTGAGCATAGTTACTCTGCTGGTTTTTATTGTTAACGGACATCAACAAACTTCCGTTGTTGTTGAGCGGGCTTCGGTAGAATGGTGGCAAGTTTTGCAGGCGGCAGCTCTGCTTTTTGTTGCCTACACAGGCTACGGACGCATTGCCACCATGGGGGAAGAAGTACAAAACCCGCGTCGGGTCATTCCTCTGGCTGTTGTTTTAACTCTGGCGGTTGTAACGCTTCTTTATTTAGGTGTTGGTAGTGCTCTATTGCATTTTCCCAGCATATCGGACTTTCAGGCGGAGCACTTCTCTTTGGCGAGCTTGCTGCCGAGCGGACCAATACAATGGTTGGTGGCCCTTGGTGCGGTGGTTGCTATGGGCGGAGTGATCCTGAACTTAATTTTAGGCGTTTCGCGGGTGGTTCTGGCAATGGGCCGCAGAGCTGATTTGCCCATGCGCTTTGCTAATTTAAACGACCAACAAACCTCGGCGCCACCTGCAACCTGGTTAACTTGTATTGTCATGCTGGTGTTGGTCGCAATTGGCGATATAAAGACCGCATGGTCGTTCAGTGCCTTTACGGTTTTAGTGTATTATGGCATCACGAATTTAGCGGCACTGAAGGTCACAAAAAGTGATCGTTTTGTGCCTAAGTGGGTATCCATACTAGGTTTAGTCAGCTGTCTTGGGTTGGCCGTTTTTGTTCCCTGGCAGGTGTTGTTGTCAGGGCTTATTTTTATTGTCGTAGTTCTGCTGATACATCAGCTGAGACGCTAAGAGGTAACCATGCGAGATATTGTTATTCTGCACGAAAATGAAGAGTGGCTGGTGCCGCTAAGAGCAGAGTTTGAAAAGCGCGGCGTAGAAGCCAAAGAATGGTTTCTGGATACGGGAGTTATACCTTTTTCCGAGCTTCCGGAAGATGCGGTTTACTATAACCGTATGAGCGCCTCTTCGCACACCAGGGGCCATCGGTTTGCACCGGAACTGACTCGCATGGCGTTAACCTGGCTGGAAAACAGTAACCGAACTGTGGTTAATGGTACCCGGGTGCTGGCGCTGGAAGTGTGTAAGCTGTCGCAATATGCGGCGTTACAAAAAGCCGGGCTTAATGTGCCTAAAACACAGGCTGTGGTGGGGAAAGAACTGCTGACAGATGCCGCTGAGAAATTTGCCGAGTGGCCACTGATTTTAAAGCCTAACCGCGGTGGTAAAGGTTTAGGTGTTATTAAGTTTGATGATGTTGCTGGCTTAAAGAGATACATAAACAGCGACGATTATGAAGAGCCTTTAGATGGCATCTGGCTGTTACAAGAATACATTCAGCCAAAGCAGCCGCATATTACGCGCAGCGAATTTGTCGGGCAGAAATTTGTTTACGCGGTTAACGTTAATACTGAGCAAGGCTTCGAGTTATGCCCTGCCGATGTGTGCAGTGTGGATGATGCGTTTTGTCCAACCAGCGAAGCGCCTGCTGATGGCAATCAACCCAATAAATTCACTATTACGCAGCGCTTTAATGATCATGAAATTATTTTTGCGCTGGAAGCCTTTTTAAAAGCCAATGATATTGATGTGGCTGGCATTGAGTTTATCGAAGACGCAAAAGGCGAGCTGTACGTTTACGATGTGAACACCAACACTAACTATAATCAAAGTGCAGAACGCGAAGCGGGTGTTAAGAAAACAGGCATGGGCGCGTTAGCGGATTACCTGATTAGCTTAGCCCAATAAGGTGGCCCAGAAAAAAATGGCCCCATAAAAATGGGGCCACGATAAATCCAGGGAGGGATTGGTTTTTAGAAGGTGTATTCCACACCTAAAGAGGCTGTTTGAGGTTTGTTCGGACGCGCACCATGTGGTGAACGAGCAACAATCTTCTGCTGATCGAACAGGTTCTCAACTTTGAAATAAACCGCCATGTTGTTATCCACTTCATAACGGCTGACAAAATCGGTCACAAACAATGATTCGGTTTTGTTAAAACGGCTGTTGTCGCGGTTGCAGCCAACAGAGACGCACATTTCGTCAATGTATTTACCGACCACATAGTTTACCCAGCCTTTGTTGTTATCTAGCGCAACACGAACGCTGAAGGTATTCTGCGGAATGTCATTCAGTTCATCGCCGTCCATCAAACCTGTCACCGCATTGTCCTGACTGATTTCACCTTTAGTGTAGGTGTAAGCAAAATCAACTGGCATAAGGAACTGACCAAGTTCAAAGGTATTGCTTGCCTGTAACTCCAGACCCGTTACGGTCGATTCACCCAGAACATAAGAGCCCGATTCAGCACCGTTGTCACACGGATTAGCAATTGAACACTGTTGTGTGGTGTCGCTAAAGTCGCTGTAGAAACCAATGGCTTCCGCAAAGAATGAACCTTGGTTAAAACGAACACCGGCTTCGTAGTTATTGCTGGTTTCTGGTTCCTGGAAGCCTTTCGCACCGCCGCCTAAAGGAGAAAACCCTTTATGTGCGCCAGCCAGAACCTGCCAGTTTTCGTTCACGTCATAAGTGAAGGATAAGCCCGGCAACCACTCGTCGCTATCGTTTGAACGCGTGCTGTCCAGTTGCTCGCGGGCTGAATCAGCAAACTGATTACGATAAGACTCTACGTCTTCATAACGCAGCGCAAAGTGTACATTAAGGTCTTCTGTTGCCTGCCACTGATCTGTCAGCCAGAAGCTGATTGCGTCAGCGCCTTCTAAACGGTTATTGCCGCCGGTAGGCATAACTTCGCCCTGGTAGACGAGGCTGCCGTTAACCTGATCATAAATTTCAACCGGCTGAAAACGATCCATCTCGTCGCTGTGGTCACGAACACCTACTTCAAGGTTATGAGTTCCTAAAGCAAACTGAGCATTGGCTTCAATGCCTTTAGATTCATAAGCTCGGTTGTTGTTTTTGTAGTTCAAACCGGCTTCATCCTGAGTGCCTTGCAAAATAGCTAATGCATCGGCGTCACCGTTATTAGCCGCACTGACGTATGCATTACCGCCATCCAGTTTGAACCAGTTGCGAGCATAGTCGTTGTAGTAGCCTAAAATATTAAAAGTAAGATTATCAGTCGCTTCAAACGCGTAGTTTAAGCTGTAGCCTTTGTGGGAGTTATCCATCTGATCAATTTCAGAAAGCCCATAACGGCGATTTTCATTTTCAGCAAAATCGGTATCAGTCAGGCCAAGATAGGTTTCATTTGAGATTTCTTCGGAGTACTGAACTTTAGCTAATAGACTCTGGCGATCGCCAGTCCACTGCAGTTTTGCAACATAGTCCTCAATATCAAAACCGGCATCGCGACTGCTACGGTCAATTTCTTTAAAGCCGTCGCTGCTGCGTTGCACGGTTTCTAATAAAAAGCCCCATTGACCCTCAGTGCCGCCCACATGAGCGTGAATGTCACGGCTACTGTTTTCGCCAAACTGAGTCAGAACCTGCCCACCAAAGTCTTCTGGAATAGGTGTTGTAACCAGGTTTAAAACGCCGCCGGTTGTTTGCGGGCCGTAACGTAATAAAGGTGCACCTTTTAATACTTCAACTGACGACATACGGAAGGTCGTCGGGAAGTAGTAGGCGGCCGGGTTTGAATAAGGTGCCGGGGCCATCATGACGCCGTCTTCCAGCAGAGTGACCTTGCTGACACGCCCTGCGGTTGCAGCACGAATACCGATATTAGGACGGAGGCCTTCGCCATCTTCTTCACGGACATAAACACCCGGGATGGTTTTCATTAACTGGTTGATGTCGCTAGGAACCTCAATGCGCATCTGTTCTTCGTCAATAACAGCGCTGGAGCCGGCAACATTGCGGGCGTCTGTTTTACTGCCAATAATTTTGATTTGCTCGATATCAGTATCGCCGGCGGCATTGTTGGCCATAGCGGGAGCTGCAAGAGCGGTCAGTATGGTGCTGGCTAAGATCGTTTTCTTCATAACGGACTCGTTTCACCTTTATTGAAAAGTTATTTTAGATTAATTAAATTCGGGAGGGATGATAATTAAAATAAGAATGATTCGCAATAATAGATTGCGGTGTTTTTTGATCTAGCTCTTTATTGTGGCGCTCCTTCGGCAGATTTGAAAAAGACTTGGAAGAATTAATGCAATTACCAGTGCGATCTATAGAATTCTAACTTAACGGTTAAAAACATAAGGATGGCAAGTATGCCTGCGATACATATGAAAGGAAGTGTCTCTATTCTCGTTGTAATGCTGCTGTCAGGTTGCGCTCTGTTAACTCCGGAAGAGCAAGTGCCGACATATTACCAATGTGGTGCAAGCGAACTCAGCGTACTGCAAAAAGAGCAAGGTGTGCTGTTAAGTTATGGATCGCAGCAGGAAGAGTTACCTCAGGCGGTGAGTGGCTCGGGAGCTCGTTACTCAAATGATAAAGAGCCATTAACTCAGTTCTGGAGTAAAGGTAACGAAGCCGATATTACCTGGCGGGGTCAGGAAATGCCGCTGTGTGTTGAGCAAGGCACTTTACCTAAACACTTTACGGCGAAAGGCAATGAACCTTTCTGGCAAGTGGCTGTAAATCCACAGCATATGGCGCTGACGACCCCTGAAAGCGAAGCGATTATTGACTTAGTCGCAGCGGAGGTTGTTTCTGAGCAACCCTATGAGTGGCGTATCGAGTCGACGACCGACAAACATCTTATTGTCATTGACAGACTTTGTCGTGATTCAATGAGTGGACGTTTGTACCCCTATCAGGTCGATTTACAGGAATCCGACCGCATGTATTCTGGCTGCGGTGGCGACAGTGAATGGCTACTTCAGGGGGCCAGTTGGGAGTTGTCAGAATTTGAAGGGCATGCCATTCATTCTAAACCCGCAACCATTCAGTTTTTAAAAGACGGTCAGCTTGCCGGTTTTAATGGTTGTAATCGTTATTTCGGGAATTACAACATGGGTGGCGAACTTGCCCAGATTCGACTTACCGGAAGCACAAAAATGGCGTGCAGCGGCGAGGCGAACGAACTCTCGCAAGAGTTCAGCAGTGTCCTGGAACGAGTTTATCAAGTGAATATTGATGATAAAGGGCGCCTGATATTGAGCACTCGCGGAGGTCGTCAGATGACATTTAAGCAACAGAGCGAATAAAGGCATAAGGGCGCCACCATGCAATTGAAAAAGTACACAGATTACGGTCTGAGAGTTCTTATGTATCTGGCTGCAAAAGAAGATACGAAGCGCGCCACTATTGATGAGTTGAGTGGCATATTCAATGTGCCACGCAATCACTTAAACAAGGTCGTTCATCAATTAGGCAAAGAAGGCTTAATTGAAACGCGGCGCGGCAAAAATGGTGGCTTCCTGCTGGCTATTGAACCGGCTGATATACGGCTGGACAGAGTCATACGCCGACTGGAAGGTGATGAGCACTGGGTCGACTGCCATAAACCCGAGTGCGCTATTTTTCCCGTTTGCGAGCTGAAAAATGTGATTAACCAGGGCAAAGAGACCTTCTATGACTTTCTGTCCAACTATACGCTTGCTTCATTGGTGAGTAACGACGCACAAATTCGAGAGTTTTGGGGTACCCCTATTCCGGTAACTATCGACAAAGACTGACTTTTTGTCTCAATGTTAGCCACTGTCGTTGCAATTGGTTAGAGTTCGGAGTATCAAAGAAGAACAATAACTAAAATGAAGATGAGGGAAAACTATGCTGAAAAAGATAGCCATCGGATTGACTGTTGCCTTAGCCGGTCATTCTGCTCAAGCCGATGAATGGCTGCATTGCGGAAGCGTTTTTGATAGTGAAAGTGGTCGGCTGGCCGGCGAACGCTATATTGAAGTCACTGATAACAAAATTACGGCGGTAAAAGTGAACAGTCCGGGTGACGATGCTTCGGTTACTGACTTAAGTTCTCATACCTGTTTACCCGGCCTCATTGACTTGCACGTGCATCTTGACGGTCAGTCAGGGCCAAACTCATATATAAAGCAGTTTACCGAAAATCCGGCTGATCTTGCTTTAACTGCTCAGCATTACGGGATGAAGACTCTGAACGCGGGCTTTACTACAGTAAGAAATCCGGGCGACTCTCATAATGTGACTATTGCTCTACGTGATGCGGTGAATGCAGGTGTGGTTGACGGTCCCCGAATTTACTCTGCGGGCAAGTCACTGGCAACAACCGGCGGCCATGCTGACCCGACTAATAGTTGGAAAGAGGAATTGATGGGGCGGCCTACGCCTAAAGATGGCGTAATCAACAGTGCCGCAGGTGCCCGTGAAGCGGTACGACAGCATTATAAAGATGGTGCGGACTTCATCAAAATTACCGCGACCGGCGGTGTTTTAAGTATGGCCAGCAGCGGTGATAATCCGCAGTTTACCGAAGATGAGTTAAAAGCTCTGGTGGATATTGCCAACGATTATAACTTTCACGTTGCAGCCCATGCTCACGGCAAAGCCGGTATGTTACGTGCTGTAAAAGCGGGTATCACCTCGGTGGAACATGGCACTTACATGGATGACGAAGTGATTGCCGCTATGAAAGAACATGGTACTTATTTGGTTCCGACAATTCTGGCCGGTAAGTTTGTTGCGGAGAAAGCTGAAATTGACGGCTATTTTCCGGATGTGGTCAGACCCAAAGCCCGTGCCATAGGTCCTAAAATTCAGGACACTTTTGCTAAAGCGTACAAGGCTGGAGTGAATTTCGCTTTTGGCACCGACAGTGGTGTTTCGGCGCATGGCGATAACGCGCTTGAATTCCAGTACATGGTAGAGGCCGGCGTATCAGAAGCTGAGGCAATTCAGTCAGCGACTAAAACGGCAGCGAAAATACTGAAGAATGACAATATTGGGCATCTTGAAGAAGGTAAATTGGCCGATATTGTTGCTGTAAAAGGAAACCCGCTGGAGGACATCACGGTATTACAAAATGTGAGTTTCGTGATGAAAGACGGCAAGGTTTATAAGCACCAGTAATGCACCACCCGGAAGGGTTAGTCGAAACGAACTGACCCTTCCAGTTTCAATGAACTGTGATCCGCACTGCGCACTTCGTATTTGGTTTTATCACCTTGCTCTGACGCCCATAGCTGCACCCGTGCAGGTAAAATAACCGGGCGCTTGAAGGTAACGTCGATATAAGTTACGGCTTTTTGCTGACGCTGCTCAAGCTCAGCCTGAGCTCTTGCCATCATATACATGCCATGAATAATTGGTTTTTCAAAGCCAAACCAGCGTGAGACCAGCGGATGCAGGTGAATTGGGTTAAAGTCGCCGGAAATGCGTGCATAGCGTCGGCCCATACCACTGCCTAATTGCCAGTGACTGAGATTTTCCCAGCTGGCTTCCGGCTCAAATGTTTTTATCGGAGGCGTCGATTTTTTCGTTGTTCCAGCATTCTGTCCACTCATCACCTGATAAACGCTGGAGCATGTTGCCACTTTCTCATTATTTTGCCAGAACTCAACCACAAACTGGGGGCGCAGGCGACGCGGAGAAACATCAGGGCCGCGCTTAGGTATTTTTACTCTGGATACCAGCTGAAAAGGCGCTTGCGCAGAAATGACCTGATGACGCTCAATTTTATTGCTGACATGAACTAAACCAGGCGCAGGCCAGGGAAAGCTGTCATCGAGCATTTGCGATAAATGAGCTCTTTGCGCAATGCAGTACAGCATGGCCAGAGGAACATCACTGACAAAACCACCAAACGACTGTTGATAACGGCTCAGATGCTTAGCTGTTGGCGCAGGAATAGAATACTCTTTGAGCAAAGTTTCAGACTCTGCTGCTGACTCATCGCTGCGTTGTAACGTTAACAGAGAACGCAGTAACATGCTGGGCATCGGGCTTAGCTTTTGCGGGCTTGTATCAACACGTTCCATAGTGATAGTTAAACTCCATACTGACAATATGGCTATTCTCGCACATGTCTCCTGCTATCAACAGTCCGACCACTAAAAAGCCGCTCCGGAGAGCGGCTTCTTTACGTTCCTTTTACTTTTGTGATTCAAGGTCTTCATTCAGGTCTTCGTCATGCTTTTCAAGGTCCCACGGGAGAACTCCGGGACTGTTATGACGGAAGTGCAGATAGTTCTCAAACTGATTAATCACATCGTTGATGATATCAGTCTGCTCATAACCATATAGATTATAAGACTGCCCACCTTGTCTGAGAAATACTTCAGCTCGATAATAAACTTCTCTGCCTTCATCGTTAGTTAAAGCATACTCTGGCAGCAGGTAGTCTTTTAAGCGAATTTCGTAAGCAAATTCTAAGTCGCCTTTTCGCTCAACGCTGAGAATAATGCGGTTATGCTCTTCGTCAGCTCGGAATTCTGCCGGCCAGTCCTGATCTTTTAACTCGTCCCGCACCTTTTTCATGCTTTCGGTAGCTGGTCCGTTGATAAACTTAAGTACTGACTCTTTGTCTGGAAAGTCTACCAGCCCAGCCAGACGTTTTTTCCAATAGTCGGCTCCCTCGTTGACTCCGCGACGATGAGAATGGCGGTGACTCTGAAGACTTTTAGACTGATGACCTTCAATTATGAGCGCACGCCACATACCCGCCGCCGATATTAAGATAATGATCGCAAAGGGTAACGCGCTGGTAATAGCTGCGGTTTGCAGAGCTCCTAACCCACCCGCTACGAGCAATACGGATGCAACAATACCTTCAGTGCTCGCCCAGAAAACACGCTGCCAGACAGGCGTTTCCATCATGCCGCCAGAGGACAATGAATCAATAACCAATGAGCCAGAATCCGATGACGTTACAAAGAAGGTGATGATTAACAGTACTGTCAGGAAGCTCAGGACACTGGTCATAGGCAGATTTTCGTAGAGCTTAAACAGCGCTACTGCCTGGTTATCCTGAACTTCTGAAATTAAGGTTGTGTAACCCTCGTTCATGATCATATTCAACGCTGTGTCACCGAATACGGCAAACCAGAAGAAAGTGAATATGGTTGGTACCAGCATAACGCCAAAAACAAACTGGCGGATGGTGCGGCCGCGGCTGATTTTGGCAATAAACAGCCCGACAAAAGGCGCCCAGGCAATAGTCCAGCCGAAGATAAATAGTGTCCAGTTACCAATCCAGTCACTGCGCTCATAGGCCTGTAAGTTAAAGGTACGCTCTACAATGCCACTTATGTAAGCGCCGGTATTTTGCAAGAAGGTTTCCAGAATATGGATGGTCGGCCCAACCGCGAAAACAAACAACAACAGGAATATGACTAAGGTAATGTTAAGCAGAGACAGTCGCTTAATGCCTTTATCCATGCCAGCAACGACCGAGGCGATTGCGGCTAACGTGATGACTCCAATAGAAATAACCTGAACCGTTTTACCAACCGGAATGTCCTCCCACAGATAGTTGAGGCCGGCATTAATTTGAATAACCGAAAGCCCAAGGGTTGTCGCAATACCAAACATGGTGCCGAGGATGGCGAAGGTGTCTACTGTATGCCCAATAGGGCCGTTGATTCTGTCGCCAATAAGCGGGTAAAGCGTTGAACGCATAGAAAGCGGTAACCCGTGGCGAAATGAAAAGTAAGCCAGTACTAAACCGACTAAGCCGTATATCGCCCAGATATGAAAGCCCCAGTGGAAATACGCGATTTGCATGGCCTGCTTGGCTGAACTGACGGTTTCTGCGGCGCCTGCCGGTGGTTCGGCGTAATGCAGTATGGGCTCGGACACACCAAAGAACAGCAAGGCAATACCATATCCGGCGGAAAATAGCATGGCGAACCAGGACGTAAAACTGTACTCCGGCTCGCAATGGTCGGGTCCTAATTTAATTTTGCCCCAACTTGAAACGGCCACACCAATAATAAACATGAGAAAAAGTGCGACTGCTAACATATAAAACCAACCGAAATTGTCGGTAATACCAGCCAGGGTCCATTCAAATAACTCGCCGGCTTTTTCCGGTGCGCTTAAAGTGCCTATAACTAGTAAAGCTATAACGATAACCGCAGGAAGAAATACTGGCAGTAAAATTGCAGAATGCCATTTTTGCTTCTCGGCTGACATAAAAGCTCCTGTTTTTATTATGATTTATTTATATATAGACTACTTAAAAAGATTTGTAATGGGTCACTTTGCATTTATTTGCTGTCTAGTTTCTGGCCTGTAGGTTAAGATTATGGCTGTTATAGTTGTCGATAAAGAGTCATGTTGCAGTTTATGGATTTTGAAAAAAGCTTGGTTAATCTTGAACATTTAGCAAACTCGGTACCGGGTGCGCTATACCAGCTTGAACGCTCACCGGACGGGCAATTGAAATTTAATTATGTCAGTCAGGGCGTTGAGGCCATTTTTGGGTGCTCTGCTGAGTCACTGGCAAATGACGTGACATTGCTGAGTGAAATTATTCATCCCGACGACTTACAATCTGTTTTGAGCAGTATGCACAACTCTGCCCGCTATCAATATTTGTGGGTGAAAGAGTATCGAGTGATTAAAAATGGAAGAGTAAGCTGGATATACGGGCACGCAGTGACCAGTCAACAGGCCGACGGCAGTACACTCTGGAATGGACAGATGCTGGACATTACTGAGAGAAAAATGCTGGAGCTGAAAGTTGAAGAGAACCAGCGAAATTTAATGCTTGCTGAACGAGTTGCCGGGTTAGGCCATTGGCAGCTCGACTTAGAAACCGGGCAGTCGCAGTGGTCGGATACCATGTACCATTTGCATGGACTGAACAAGGCCAAAGTTACCCCCTCCTTGGCTCTGACTTTAGAAAGAACTCATCCTGAAGATAGACAAGCTGTAACAGAAGCAATAAACGCCGTTAAACAGTCCGGCGCGAGAGATGTCGAGCATCGCGTTATGTTGGGTGACGGTGAAATTCGATGGTTAAGACGCTCGGGGATTTACCGTATTGACGAAGCCGGGCGTGAAATTATTTTTGGTACCACGCAGGATATTACCGATTATAAAGAGCTGGAGCTCAGGCTCAGAGAAACTGGTGGTAATGACGAACACACCGGGTTTTATAATCGCAGGCTGATGCTGCAGTCTTTGCAACGGCGCTTTAGCTTATATCAGGCTCATTCTGAGCATCAGTATTATTTGATGGTCGTGCGAGTTGCTAACAACGCAGAAACTTTAAAAGCGGTCAGTAAAATTGTTCGTCAGAATATTCAGGATTACGACACTCCGGGTTGCTTGGGAAAAGGAATTATCGTTGTACTCATGTCAACGTTGTCGGCTGAGCAAAATAAGAACTGCCTAAAGGCTACCCGGCAGTTGTTAGAGCAGCACGAAATTGAGCACAAAATAGCGTTAGAGTGTGCACAGATAACGGATCTAAGATTTGACGATGTGTTATTGCGTGCGTTGAATTAATCTAACGGCTTACCCGTTGGCGAGTTATCGATACTCCAGTCTTGCGCCTTACCCATAGAATTTATGGGTAATTGCTCCCCAAAGCTAATTCGTTCAGGTATTTCCGCGGCACAGAGGTTGTCACTTAACCAGGTTTGAACACTTTGCTCGGTAACCGTTTCGTTAATACTTTCTTGTAAAACAATAAAGGCCTTCAGCCCACAGCCTTCATCAGCTCTCATCGGGCGTACCGTTGCATCGGCAACTGCAGGGTGTTGACGCAGACACTTAGCAATATGAGCCGGGAACACATTGATCCCTCGTATCGAAACAGCCTCGTCGACTCGTCCGGTAATTTGGAATTCATCCTCTGTATGCCATCGGGTATTATCTGGTATTTCGTAATTAACTTTTGTTTTTTTATCAATTAGCTGCTGTTGGTTTTCTGTATTTTTGCGCCAGCGGGATAACAGACGGTAGTTATTTTCTGGTTTACTCCGGTAGCCCATACCTGCAGTCTCTGAACTACCATAAATTTCGACAGCGCGAGCTGCGCCTATAGCATACAACTGGTGCACCGTACTGGCCGGGCATGGTCCGGCAGAGCTAAGAAAAAGTACTCCGGGCGGTAATGGTGGCATCTCTGACGATAACTGAGTGAGTAACTCAGGGAAACCGACAACAACATCTCCGGCACGTAAGCCTCCGTTGCGAACATGGCTATAAGCTTTAAAGCCGCGCAGCACCGGGGCATCAACAAGATGCGGCAACAATATGGTAAACAGGAAGCCGTAAATATGATGGCTGGGAACTAAAGCGACAATACGAGCTGGAGATAACTCATAATCGTTTTCAAAGATGCGGACAAACTCTCTCACTTCCTCAACTAATGTACTCCATGAATGCTCGCAGGCCTTAGGTTGGCCGGTGCTGCCGGAAGTGGTAACTGTTAAGTTTTGGGTGTGAACTTGCCGCGATTTAAGAACAACTTCAGCCCATTCGGCCAGACTGTTACGGCGCAGAAGGTAATCTTCAACTCCGCTGTCTCCCATATGAAAGAACTGAACTACACGGCCAGCTAAAGCCAGTCTTTCCAAAGAATCAACTGGAACTTCATCCTCGCCACTGTCTTTGGTTGACTTGTGTTTTGCCACTAAAGTGTCGTCTTCATGCCATTGACGACGTTTCCAGTGCTCACTTTCAGTCGGGCGCATACGCGCAATTTCATCGGCGATAATATCGCCGATGACAGTAACAACAAGGTGCTGCTGAAGTGAGTCTGTCACTTTATAGTCGCTTCACGAATACCCAGTAGGTGTCGCCGGTTAAAGCTTTCTTCATATGAACTTTAACTTTGGTCGGCTGCATTTCGTAATCAAAAACATATTCAAACATGGTGTTTAAATTACCGCTTTTAACGCCTTCGTCGAAGCGTCCTTTAAACTCAGGGCTGTTGGTGCATGGCGCCACTTCGTTAAAGAAGTTTTTGCCAACGACAGCGCCCGGATCACGACCTGTAATGTCGCCTTCGGCAGCGTTGTATTGAATAATTTTACCGCTGGCGTCTAACTGAATAGCGCCAAAAGCAATGTCATTTAATTTGTCATCTGACATTTTAGATAAAGTGTTTTCGATATCATCAGAACCGAATTGAACAATTTCCATTGTGTTACCTCTAAGTACGAAATGTATGGGTTAATAGTGGAGCCCGAGACATTTGGATCATGTCTTCTTAACACTTCTTAAAGTGAAATTAACAACAAGCAGGTCTATACTTGCCTTCAGGTAAATAATTAAGGATAAGAATAATGCCCAGAACGCCTAAATTTCACCGGGAAACAGCGCTTAACAATGCGCTGAAGCTTTTCTGGCGCAAGGGATACCACGCAACCTCTATGAAAGACATAGAGGAAGAAATGGACATGAGGCCAGGAAGTATTTATGCTGCATTTGGCAATAAAGAAGCCCTGTTTAAAGAGACCCTTGAAGAATATTCCTCTCTCGCAGAGGAAGAGTTTAAGCAAGCCTTAGCGCAAAAATCTTCGGTGCTGCAGGGAATAAGTTTGTACCTTCGTAACATTGCGGTAATGACAGCAACCTGTGCACCAACGCAGGCTTGTATGCTGGTAAAAACCTTGCTGGAATTTACGCCGGAAGACAAAGCGTTTAGCGAGCCGGTGCAAAGTTATCTTGATAAATTTGAACAGCTTTTTACAGAGGCATTTCAGCAGGCGCAGCAGCGTGGAGAAATTGGTAGTTCGCAGTCTCCGGAACGTCTAGGCCTTTTATTACAGACGAATATCATTGGTTTACGCACCATGGCCAGGCGAGAAATTCCGCGGCAGCAGCTGGAAAGCCTGGCCGATGATATAATTGCGAGAATTATTCCCGCAAGTTAAACAGGCCACGGTAGCTGTTAGGGTTAAATTGCCAGGTTATGAGCAAAATAAGAATGCCGACAATAATATGTAACTGCCAGCCTAAACTGTAATTACCGGAAACGTCTCTGAACCATCCGGTCAACAACGGCATCAGGCTGGCAAACATAAAACCGATACCCTGCATAAAAGAAACCAGGCGTCCTGCCTGCACAGGGTTATCGATATGGTCCAGCGCCATAACAATACATAGCGGGAAGGCACCACCTAAGCCAAAGCCGCAAAGTGCCGACCACAGCCAGGGAGCTTCGGTCGGAAACCAGCTTAACCCCGCAAAGCCTGCCATTTGAATAAGTACTGCGATTGTTAGCCATAACCGTCGGTCTTGTGTGCGCGATAAAGCCGGCAGCAGCAGGGCGCCGATGACCTGAACCAGAGAAAACAGCGCCAGTAAATTCCCTGCTTTTTGTGCCGGCCAACCGAATTCACCATAAAATGGCGCTATCCACGCAATAAATCCGGCATAACCGGCATTCACCAGGGCGAAATAAATACCCAGAAGCCAAGCCCTGGGATAACGGTGAGCCCGCAGTAATAGGTGCCGGGGAGGAATGCTGGCAACCGGTGTGTGGTTAAATGGTAAGTACCAAATAATCAGCACTATCGCCGCTAAAAGAGACCAGCTGCCTAATGCCTGAAAGCGTTCTGGTAACAAATTTGCAGCCCATGGCGTAGCGACAGCACCTAGTGCCGCTCCGCCCATGAGTGCTGCAGACCAAAGACCAGTGACCATACCTAAGCGATTTAGATACTGTTGCTTGGTCAGTTCCGGAATAACGATATGTAGCAACGCAATGCCAACTCCGCCGACTAAAGCACTGGTGATCATGCTGGTGCTGGTCGGCTCAAACAGGCGCGTGGTAAGGCCTGCACAAAGAATCAGCAAGCCCAGTCCAATACCCTGCCGGTAGCCCAGAGCGGTTGTCACTCGTCCGGCAAATAAGGCCATTAAACCAATCATTAGAATGGGTAATGTGGTTAATAGCGATACCTGACTGAAAGACAGACCTGTAATGGTTTGTAGCTCATCGGTTAACGGTCCCACGGAAGTGAGTAAGGGGCGCAGATTCAGCCCTAATAATACCAGTACGAGCAAGCCGAACAGTAGGGGGAATTTAGACGGTTTTGCGACAGGTGCCGGTTGAGTCTGCAAAGTAATACCACGAGTCCTTAAAAGCCATACTTTACTCAATTTTCATCGCGGTGTGAAACCGTGTTATTATTTCGCGCCAACAGTGATCGTCCGTTTCTTAAAAAGAGAACCCGTTATGACCGCGTCTCCGGTGTTAGGGAATTTGTTTATCATTGCGGCCCCGAGTGGCGCAGGGAAGTCGAGCCTGATTCGGGCTTTGTTGGAAAAGCATCCTGATCAGTCCATGCAGGTGTCTGTATCGTCCACCACGCGTGCTCCGCGTCCGGGAGAAGTTCAGGGTGTCCACTACCACTTTCTCAGTACTGAAGAATTTGAACAGCGTATTGATGCCGGTGAGTTTTACGAATGGGCGCGTGTATTTGGCAATTATTACGGCACCTCCCGCAAAGTCGTAGAGTCTTTGTTAGCTGAAGGCAAAGACGTGTTTCTGGATATTGACTGGCAGGGCGCTCAACAGGTTCGTGAACATCACCCTGAAGTGCGTTCGGTTTTTATTGTTCCGCCCAGTCTGGAAGTTCTGGAGGAACGTTTACGCTTTCGCGGACAGGATTCCGACGAAGTTATTGCCGAGCGCATGGCAAAAGCTCAGGCAGAAATGTCGCATTATCATGAGTTTGACTACCTATTGGTAAATGATGACTTTAACAACAGCCTGGCATCGCTGGAGCATATCGTTTTAGCTCAGCGACAAAAAATGCCGCATCAGCAAATAAGATATTCAAGCGTATTGAAGGAATTGCTTGGATAATAGGCCTTAATTCCGTATAATTCTTAGCCTTTCGAAAAATACGACTCACGCTTTATTGGGAGTAAACCATGGCTCGCGTAACTGTAGAAGATGCTGTAGACCGTGTTGGTAACCGTTTTGATTTAATTTTGTTAGCCTCACGCCGCGCGCGTCAGTTGGCCAATGGTAAAGAGCCATTAGTTGAAACAAAAAACGAAAAACCAACTGTTATTGCTTTGCGTGAAATAGAGCAAGGCCTTATCGACAACGAACGTCTTGATATTGAAGATCAGGCGGCTCAAAAGCAGCAAGACGCTGAAGAACTGCGTGCGGTAGATGCGCTGCGCGGTATCGAATAAAAGTTTCTGTTCGCCAACGGCATCAATGCCGTTGGCAATTCCGTCAAATCCCCTTATTCTGAAAGTATATTCATAGTCCGGTATTACCCGGGGAGTTAACTGGTGTACTTATTTGAAGGCTTAAAGGCTCAGGTTAGTGAGTATCTTCCGTCCGAGCAGGTGGAACGTATTCGTGATGCCTTTGTTGTAGCAAACGAAGCCCACAGTTCGCAAAAACGCAGTAGCGGCGAGCCTTACATTACGCACCCGGTTGCGGTTGCAAGCCTGCTTGCCGACATGAGACTGGATTGCGAAACCTTAATGGCGGCTTTACTTCATGACGTTATTGAAGATACTGAAACCAGCCGTGAAGATTTGGCCGAGCGTTTTGGGGCAACCGTTGCCAGTTTAGTGGAGGGTGTTTCTAAACTGGATAAGTTGCAGTTTAACTCCAAGGAAGAAGCTCAGGCTGAAAACTATCGCAAGATGATTATGGCGATGGTGCAGGATATTCGGGTTATTCTGATTAAACTGGCTGACCGCACCCATAACATGCGCACCATTCAGCATCTGCGCCCCGATAAACGCCGCCGTATTGCTCGTGAAACCTTAGAAATTTATGCTCCGTTGGCACACCGACTGGGTATGCACGATATTAAAAATGAGCTGGAGCAACTTGGTTTCTGGGCGCTGTACCCCTGGCGTGGGAAATTGCTTGAGTCAGAAGTAAAACGTGCCCGCGGTAACCGTCGCGAGTTTACAGAGCGTGTGCAAAGCGAAATCAGTTCGCGTCTGGACGGTAACAATATTCAGGCGCGGGTCTCTGGCCGTGAAAAGCATCTGCACAGCATTTACCGGAAAATGCAGGCCAAAGAAGTGAAGTTTGAACAGGTCATGGACATATACGCTTTCCGCGTCATTGTGGACAGTGTCGATACCTGTTACCGGGTTCTTGGGGCGTTGCACAATTTGTATAAGCCCATTGAAACGCGGTTTAAAGACTACATTGCTATTCCAAAGTCGAACGGTTATCAGTCGTTGCATACCTCTTTAAAAGGCCCGCATGGCGTGCCGGTAGAAATTCAGATTCGTACCGAAGAGATGGATCTGATGGCTGACCGCGGTGTCGCCGCGCATTGGATGTACAAACAATCAGACGATTCCAGCACCACGGCTCAAGTGCGTGCGCGTAAGTGGATGCAAAGCTTGTTGGAGCTACAACAAAGCGCGGGTAATTCCTTTGAATTTATTGAAAGCGTAAAGTCTGACTTATTCCCGGATGAAATTTATGTCTTTAGTCCCGACGGGCGTATCACCGAATTACCTCAGGGCGCTACGGCGGTAGATTTTGCTTACGCGGTTCATACCGACATTGGTAATACCTGTATAGGTGCAAGAGTTAATCATCGTACTTACTCGTTAAGCAAGCCGCTGGAAACCGGACAAACGGTTGAGATAAAAACAGCACCTAATTCGCGGCCGAATATTGCCTGGTTAAACTTTGTGGTAACGGGTAAAGCTCGGGCTAAAATTCGTCAGTATCTGAAAAGTCAGGAAGCTGACGAAGCGCAACAATTGGGTGAGCGCTTACTTCGCTCAGCGCTGGGGCAGGTCAGTTACGACGAAATTCCAGAGTCGGAATTTAACCGCGTGTTGCAGGAAACGAAAATTGATAGCCGTGAGAATTTGCTGAAACAAATTGGTTTGGGCAATATGATGTCGGTTGCCATCGCGAAGCGTCTATTAGGCGACTTACAGCCAATAAAAGATGACAATGCATCACAGAAAAGCCTCTCAATAAAAGGCGCAGAAGGTCTGCTGGTTAGTTTTGCCAAATGCTGTCGTCCTATTCCGGGCGACGATATCATTGCTCATGTTAGTCCGGGTAAAGGTTTGGTCATTCATCGTCGTGAATGTAAAAACGTTCGCGGACATGAAGATGATCCTGGGCGTTACTTCCCGGTTGAGTGGGATAACAAACCTGAAGCTGAGTTTATTTCTGAAATTCGCATTGAAATTGTCAATAATCAGGGCGTGCTGGCAAAGTTAACATCGGCTATTGCAACCACGGGCTGTAATATTGATGGTCTGCAGACTGAAGAAATTGATGCCAACATTTATTTCATTGATGTGGCTTTAACGATAAAAAACCGTAAGCATTTAGCGGATGTGATACGTCATATTCGTAAGATGCCGGATGTTCAGCGCGTGACGCGCTTAAGGAAGTAATATGTCTAAAGTGATTATTTCAACGGATAAAGCGCCGGCAGCTATCGGCACTTATTCACAGGCGGTAAAAATTGGTACAACAGTATACCTTTCCGGACAAATTCCTCTGGTTCCTGAAAGCATGGAGCTTGTCAGCGAAGACTTCACGGCCCAGGCTGAGCAGGTATTTAAAAACCTGACGGCTGTTTGTGAGGCATCCGGCGGCGAACTGCAGGACATGATAAAGGTACAGATTTACCTGACCGATCTGGGACAGTTCGCCATTGTAAATGAAGTCATGGCGAAGCATTTCAGAGAGCCGTATCCGGCTCGCGCGGCTATCGGCGTAAAGCAGTTGCCGAAAGGCGCGCAAATTGAAATTGACGGTATTATGGAGCTGCCCAGTACCTATTAACTAAGCTGATTCCGGTGTCGGCTCTCTGTCTTCCAGAGGGCGGCGCCAGATGATAATGGTAATAGCCACTGCTGCCAGAATAAAACAATACCCCGTATGCAGGCTGACCGATAGCGGCGAGATTTTAAAACTGGCTCCCATCAACAGTGCCTGTGCCCCGTAAGGCAAAGCTCCCTGCACGACGCAGGCAAAAATATCCAATAAGCTGGCGCTTTGGCGCGGCGCTAAATTCCCCACTTTGGCCAGACGTTTACTAACTTCTCCGGCCAATAAGATGCTGACGGTGTTGTTAGCGACGCATAAATTTGTCAGAGCGGTTAGTGCAGCAACGCCAATAGCTGATGCACGCTGTTTGTGTTTACTGACCTTATTGGCTGCGCTTTCGACAAAGCCCGCTAAGAACGCCAACCCCCCTTGCTGGCGAATTAACGCCGACAAGCCACCAATGAGCAGCGACAGCAGGAAGATTTCCTGCATACTGCCAAAACCTTCGTAGATATCCTGACTAAAAGCTACCCATTCGTAGTCGACAGTGAACATGCCAAAAGCGGCAGCTAAGACAATGCCAAGCCCGAGCACGGCAAAGACATTAAGCCCCATAACCGCTAAAACAATAATGATGAAATAAGGTAATGATAGCCATAAGTTGGCTTCCGGAATTTCTAAAGGCACCTGGCTGGTATCGTATGTCACTAACCAAATTACGGTAAAGATAGCCGCGGGTATGGCAATTTTTAAGTTCGCGCGGAATTTGTCTCGCATGGTACAGCCCTGTGTACGAGTCGCGGCAATGGTGGTGTCTGAAATAATGGATAAGTTATCGCCAAACATGGCACCGCTAACAAGTACCCCGGCCAGCAGCGGCAAACTAATATCGGTTGCTTCACCAATGCCCAGAACCACCGGGGCCAGCGCCGCCAGTGTGCCCATAGAGGTGCCCATAGCGGTAGAGATAACCCCTGCAATAATAAACAAGCCGGGCAGCAGGAAAGAAGCCGGAATAACATTTAGCCCCAGTGCCACCATGGCATCGACGCCGCCGGTTGCTTCTGCCACCGTCGAAAACGCCCCCGCCAGCAAGTAAATGAGGCACATGGTAATAATGTTATTGTCGCCGACACCGCCAACGAAGGTTTCGATGCGCTCTTCAAATGCCTGCTTACTCAGTAAAATACCAAGGACTATTGCCGGCAGAATCGCAACCGGGCTGGGTAATTGGTAAAACGCGTATTCAACCCCTTCGCTTTGAAAATACAATCCGGTTCCTAAGAACAGGATCAAGAATAAAGCGAGAGGTAACAGCGCTTTAGCGCTAGCCGGTTGTGGCGAAGCATTGGTCATGTGTCAGCCTTCTTATTTTTATTTGGACGTCCAGAAGTTTATACAGCTAATTATCCTGATGCAACCTTATTCCAATTACGTGTAGACTGTCGGTAAAGTTGTTTTAGATCAGGATAGAGATAATGAGCCCCGATGAACTGCATTTGCAAATACGAAATTTGCGGCTGGAAGATTATGAACAGTTAAAAGAATTAATGGATGCTGTTTACACAGACATAGGCGGCTCCTGGAGCCAGTTCACCATAGAAAAGCTGATAAAAGATTTTTCTGAAGGTCAGTTTTGTCTGGAAGATAATGGCCGCATTGTTGGTGTCGCCTTAACGGTTAAGGTGGCCTACACCAAGTTTTCTAACCCTCACGCCTATGACGATTTAATTGGTCACAGAGAGGCCATTCTTAACAATAAAAAAGGTGACGCGCTTTATGGGCTGGATGTATTAATTCACCCGGAGTATCGCGGTTACCGTCTGGGGCGTCGCTTGTACGATGCACGTAAAGAGCTGTGTCGGCAGGCCAACCTGCGCGCTATTCTGGCCGGTGGTCGTATTGTCAATTACCACAAATATGCAAATGAGCTGACGCCAAGTCAGTATCTGGATAAAGTGCAGCGGCGTGAAATTTATGATCCCATTCTGACCTTTCAGCTGGCGAATGACTTTAGCGTAAAACGCCTGTTGGGTAAGTATCTTCCGGAAGATAAAAAGTCACGCGGCTTTGCCACTTTACTGGAGTGGAATAACTTTCTGTACGAGCCTTCAGATAACATTCTGACAACCCGTATTCAAAATGTGCGTGTGGGTGCCGTGCAGTGGCAAATGCGCTCGGTGGAGTCGGTAGAAGAACTGCTGAAGCAAGTGGAATACTTTGTTGATGCTCTGTCGGGTTATCAAAGTGACTTTGCCGTCTTTCCGGAGTTTTTCAATGCGCCGTTAATGGGGCTCACTGACCAGAGCCAGCAAATGGACGCAATTCGTTTTCTGGCTGGGTACACCGATCTGTTTAAGCGTGAAATGTCGCAAATGGCAGTCAGCTATAACGTCAATATTATTACCGGATCGATGCCGGTGCAGGACGGAGATAGTATTTATAACGTCTCGTATTTGTGTCGTCGCGATGGCTCGGTAGAAGAGCAGTACAAATTGCATATTACTCCGCACGAAAAGCGCGACTGGGTCATTGAAGGCGGCAACGAAGTTAAAGTGTTCGATACCGACGCCGGACGCATTGGCATTTTAATTTGCTATGACGTGGAGTTCCCAGAACTGGGCCGCATAATGGCGGACGAAGGATTAGAAATTCTGTTTGTACCGTTCTGGACAGATACCCGTAACGCCTACCTGCGTGTACGACATTGCGCTCAGGCCCGTGCGGTAGAGAACGAGTGTTATGTGGTGATTTGCGGTAGCGTGGGTAACTTGCCTGAAGTGGAAAGTCTGGATGTGCAATATGCGCAGTCGGCAGTATTCTCTCCTTCGGATTTCGCCTTCCCGCATGACGCCATCATGTCGGAGACCACGCCGAACACGGAAATGCTAATGTTCTCAGATTTAAATCTGGATGAGCTGCGTTATTTGCACCATGAAGGCTCGGTGACCAATAAAAAGGATCGTCGTACGGATATCTATGAAGTGTCTCGTAAACGGATGAGTTAGGGCGTTTAGAACAGGGCTAAACGGCACCATTGGCTGGCATCGATATAAAGCTGGCCAATATCGGTGCCGTTTAGTTTTTGTTTTAGCGGGTGTTTATCCAGAGCTTCCCACTCGCCGCGCTCATAAAGCTCAGTCATTTGCAGCAGGTAACCCCACACACCCTCGCGGGTTTTCAGTGCTTTGGTAATATCTTTAGAAAGCGGAAGTTGTTTAAGCACATCGTCCATCGACAGTCCCAGTATAATATCCAGTAAAGAGAGCATGCCTGTTAAAAAAGCACTGGAACGGTGCTTTTCGTTAAGAATTTCAACCGTAACTAACTCCATAAACCGGGCGCGGGTTACCGACTTAATGGTCAGCTCTTCAGGCTGCCCTGCTGACACATTAGCTAAAACAACCAGAGTAATAAAACGGCGAATTTCGGTTGTCCCCAAGTAGACCAGCGCATGCTGAATGTTTTCAATCTTTTTACGGCCGCCGTATAGAGCGCTGTTGACCAGTTTAAGCAAACTGTAAGTGAGTGATAAGTCCTGTTCAATAGCCTGTCGTATGGTATCTAAGTCGAGCTCTTTTTTATGCGCCTCAGATAACAATGTCAGCATACTAATGCGGTTAGGCGCGAGCGATTTTTGCTGGACTATTTGCGGTTTTTCGAAGAAAAAGCCCTGAAAATAATCAAAGCCTAACTCCAGGCAACGCTCGAACTCGTCCCGGGTTTCAACCCGCTCCGCGAGCAGTGGAACGCCCTTTTCTTTAAAGAAGCGAATTTTTTCGTCAAGCTCTAAACCTTGCTCCTGAATATCGACTTTCACCATGTTGATCATGGGAATTAGAGGCTCCCATTGCCCGGCAAAATCATGATCATCCAATGCAATTCGGTAACCTTTTGCGCGAGTGGCACTGCATGCTTCTAACAAAGGCGCATCAACCCCCACGGTTTCCAGTAGCTCTACCCACACGGTGCGGGCGTTGAGAAAGGAAGGGAAGTCATTTAGCAAAGTACGGGCATGAAAATTGATAAACGCCTGCTTTCCCATACAAAGCGTCTGAATGTCGCCCAGTAAATGTTGCTGCAAAAGCAGTTTGGAGGTGGCCTCGTTAGGGTCAATATTCGGAAAACTGTTTTCAGTGCTGTTGCGGAACAGCAGTTCATAACCAAAAACTTTTTGGTCTCTGGTTAAAATAGGTTGCCGCGCAATGTAGGAGTACGACATTGTTATTCTTATTATCCTGAGTGGAGCATAGGGTTAGTTCTGACCGAATCTCTCGGGTATACTGCTTATATCTAGTCCTATTTTCATAAAAAAGCAATGAGTCCTGAACGATATCAACGAATTAACCAAATGTTGGACAAGCGCCAGCCAGACCTGACCGTTGTCATGGAGAACGTGCATAAAAACCATAACTTGTCTGCGGTGGTTCGCTCAGCAGATGCGATAGGCGTGCATGAAATGCACGCGATATGGCTAACCAAAAAGGCGCGTTTGTCGGGTGGTACCGCGCTGGGCAGTCAAAACTGGGTGAAAATCCATAATCATAAAACGATTGGCGAAGCGCTGGACGCAACTCAAGGTCGGGGTATGCAAGTGGTGGTAACTCACCTTTCGGAACATTCGGTGGATTTTCGTGAAGTGGACTACACCAAACCAACCGCAATTCTGCTGGGGCAGGAAAAATACGGCGTTACCGATGAAGCTTTAGATATTGCTGATCATCACGTAATGATTCCTATGGTAGGCATGGTACAGTCGCTTAATGTCTCTGTGGCTGGCGCTGTGATGTTGTATGAAGCGCAGCGACAAAGAGAGCAGGCGGGTTTGTACGATAAAGCACATATCAGCGCCGAAGAGCGGCACAGGGTGTTATTTGAAGGCGGTCATCCAATTTATGCAAAGGCTTGTAAACGAAAGAATATGCCTTATCCGGAGCTGGATGAAAATGGACAAATTGTCGCTGATGAAGCCTGGTGGCTGGCGATGCGCGCAAGATAAGGAGCAAAAGTGGCGGTAAAAGGACTGCAGCACATTCCACTGACGGTACTTAAAGGTGTGGGCGAAAAGGTTGCGGTTAAGCTGCGCAAGCTGGGCTTAGCCTCTGTCAGTGATGCACTGTTGCATCTGCCGCTGCGATATGAGGACCGTACTCAGGTAACTGACGTTGCAAGTTTACGTGCGGGTGTGGCTACCAATGTTCTGGTCACGGTGCGGCACGCCGATATCAAGTACGGTCGTAAGCGTATGCTGATTTGTCAGGCCAGCGACGAAACCGGCAGTATCAGTCTGCGCTTTTTTCAATTTAGCGCAGCTCAGTTAAAGCAATTTGCTCAAGGCACGCAGTTATTAGCCTTTGGCGAAGTGCGTCGGGGCATGACCGGCTGGGAAATGATTCACCCCGAGTATCGAACGGTCAAAGCTGGCGAGCCATTGAATATGCAGGAAACTCTTACGCCGGTCTACCCCACGACGGAAGGCGTGACTCAGGGAATTTTGCGTAAAATCATCGAACAGGCACTGACGTATCTTCAGCCCGGTTCTTTACCTGAACTTCTGCCTGAAAACTTAAGACCCCATCAACTTTCTCTGGAGCAGGCTATTTTGACTCTGCACCGGCCGCCGGTTGATGTTCCCCTGGCACTGCTGGAGCAAGGCGAGCATCCGGCGCAGCAGCGGTTGGCATCGGAAGAACTTATTGCTCATCAGCTCAGTTTGTTGCAGCTACGCCAGGCTCGACAGGCTCAGGCGGGCTTTACCATAAAAGGCAATGGTGCGTTACAAGAGGCATTCTTAAAGCAATTGCCGTTTTCACCAACTGGTGCGCAGGCAAGAGTGGTGAAAGAAATTACCAGCGATATGGCGCAAGGGCAACCAATGATGCGTCTGGTGCAGGGGGATGTCGGTTCAGGCAAAACTCTGGTTGCTGCGCTCAGTGCTCTGGCAGCTATTGAAGCCGGATATCAGGTGGCTTTAATGGCGCCGACCGAGCTTTTGTCTGAACAGCACGCCATTACTTTTAGCCAGTGGTTGATGCCTTTAGGAATCAACGTGGGCTGGTTAAGTGGCAAATCTAAAGGCAAGTCCCGTCGGGAATTGCTGGCACAGTTAAAGCAGGGGGATATTCATTTACTGGTTGGTACCCATGCGTTGTTTCAGGCGGATGTTGAGTATCGGCGTCTGGCGTTGGTGATTATTGACGAACAGCACCGTTTTGGTGTGCACCAGCGGTTACAATTACGCGAAAAAGGCGTTCAGGCGGGTGTGCATCCTCACCAGTTAATTATGACTGCAACACCTATTCCGCGAACTTTGGCTATGACGGCCTATGCCGATCTTGCCACCTCGGTAATTGATGAGCTTCCACCCGGCCGCACACCGGTCACTACGGTTGCCATTCCGGATACCCGGCGCGAGCAAATAGTGGAGCGAGTGCGTGAGGTCTGTGCCACTGAAGGCCGTCAGGCGTATTGGGTCTGTACCCTTATTGAAGAATCGGATGTACTTGAATGTCAGGCGGCAGAAGACACTGCGAACGATCTGCAGGAGCAACTGCCAGGCTTAAGCATTGGGCTGGTACATGGCCGGCTTAAACATGAGCAGAAAGAACAGGTGATGCAGGCGTTTAAAGCGGGTGATATTGACTTATTGGTCGCAACGACGGTCATAGAGGTTGGAGTGGATGTTCCCAACGCGTCGCTCATGATCATTGAGAACCCGGAGCGGTTAGGTTTAGCGCAGCTGCACCAATTACGTGGCCGGGTTGGCCGGGGCTCGGTAGCCAGTCATTGCGTGCTGTTGTATCACAGTCCGTTATCGCAAACGGCTCAACAACGGCTGGGTGTTTTACGCGAAAGTAACGACGGTTTCGTGATTGCGCAGCGCGACCTGGAAATTCGCGGGCCGGGTGAATTACTGGGTCATCGGCAAACTGGGTTAGCCGAATTAAAAGTGGCCGACTTAGAGCGTGATGAAGCGTTAATACCAGAAGCCCAAAATATTGCTCAGCACGTATTAGAGCATTATCCGCAAAGCGCAGAAGCGCTAATTGAGCGTTGGTTACCGCGTCGTGATCACTATGCTCAGGTGTGATCATCAAGTACACTAGTACAAAATCAGTTCGGGATAGTTGAATGAACGATAAAAACGAAGAATCCATTGATTTTGGGTACCAAAAAGTCGCCCGTAATCAGAAGAAAAACCTGGTCGCTGATGTCTTTCAATCGGTAGCGGCAAAATACGATGTTATGAACGACTTAATGTCGTTTGGTATTCATCGTTTATGGAAGCGTTATACCATTGACTGCAGCGGTGTTCGCCGGGGTATGAAGGTATTGGATATTGCCGGTGGAACCGGCGACTTAACGGCTCAGTTCTCACGTCGTGTCGGTGCTGAGGGCGAAGTTGTGCTGGCCGATATTAACGACGCCATGCTGAAAGTGGGTCGTGACAAGCTGCGTGACAGAGGCATTATTGGCAATGTTCGTTACGTGCAGGCTGACGCGGAAGAACTTCCGTTTGATGATAATACCTTTGATGTTATTACCATTGCTTTTGGTTTACGTAATGTTACCGACAAAGACAAAGCTCTTCGCTCTATGCTGCGGGTACTGAAACCTGGCGGTCGGGTATTAATTCTTGAGTTTTCTAAGCCGGTATCGGCTACCTTGAACCAGGTGTACGACTTTTATTCGTTCAACATTTTGCCGAAAATGGGGCAGGTTGTTGCTAACGACTCTGACAGCTACCAGTATTTGGCGGAATCTATCCGTATGCATCCGGACCAGGAAACGCTGAAGTCAATGATGGAAGCTGCTGGCTACGAAAAAGTCGACTACCAGAACATGACAGGTGGCGTGGTTGCACTGCACCGAGGGTATAAGTTCTGATGACGTTATTACCGCTTATTCCAATTTTGTTGGTCGAGAAGTTAGCAAACAATGTGCTGCACCGGGACCCGGAATCGGCGGAACGTTTGCAGCGGTTAAACGGCAAGCGCCTGCGCTTTCATCTGAAGGAGCTGCCCTTTGAAGTCACCGTGAGTGTCGATGCCCACGGTGTTCAGCTCAGTACCTCCGATGACAGCGAAGTAGACTGTCGTATTGCAACAGAAATGGGTGTACTGCCTGAGTTGCAGGATACCGCTAATCTCACGCGGCTGATAAAAGCGGACTTACTGGATATTGATGGTGACCCCATGCTGGCGCAACAAGTGGTTAGCTTGTTTAAGTCGTTGAACGTTGACTGGGAAGCCGAACTGGCGAAAACCATTGGTGATGCGCCTGCCTACTGGCTGGGTAAGCTCTGGCGACGCAGCCGTGAGCAGGTAAAAAAACATTGGCAACAGCAGCAGCGCTGGGTGCATGGAGTGTTGACCGAAGAGAAGAAATTATTACCGGTAAGAGCTGAATTTGACCAGTTTAAAACCGATTTACAACAGCTGCGGGCTCAAATCGAGCGCCTTGAACGCCAGTGTCGTGAGAAGAAGGGTTGATGATGCGGACGCGTCGCTTTTACAAAATTACCAAAACACTACTGAGTTATGGGTTAGATGATCTCATCCCTGCGCGTTGGTTGCCCTGGACTATTCGTTTAGGCCGCCATGCTTTTTTCTGGTTACCCAATAAGCATAAAGACAAGCCTGCCGGTGTGCGTTTAAGATTGGCACTGGAAGAGCTTGGCCCGGTGTGGGTCAAGTTCGGCCAAATGCTCTCAACCCGCCGCGACTTATTACCGCCTGATATTGCAATTGAACTGGCGCGCCTGCAGGACAAAGTTCCTCCTTTCGACGGCCATGCCGCACAGCGTATTATCGAAAAGTCTTTAGGTTTGCAGAGCATCCATGACTGTTTTGCAGATTTTGACACAACGCCTTTAGCGTCAGCGTCAATTGCTCAGGTGCACACCGGGAAACTGAAGACCAGAGACGGTGAGCTAACGGATATTGTCATAAAAGTTATTCGCCCGGATATTCGCGAGACCATTAATGCGGATTTAGAATTGATGGAAACCCTGGCTTCGGTAGCTGCACACCATTTGCCCGACGGGCGGCGTTTAAAACCTAAAGAAGTGGTTAAAGAGTATAGAAAAACTCTGCTGGATGAGCTGGACTTAATGCGCGAAGCCGGAAACGCGATACAGCTGAAGCGTAACTTCGAAAACTCTGACATGCTCTATATTCCAGTCGTTTACAGTGACTACAGTCGCCATAACGTGATGGTAATGGAGCGCATTGATGGCATTCCGGTGAGTGATATTGCCGCCCTGAAAGCCCGCGGCGTCGATATGAAAAAACTGGCAGAGCGGGGTGTTGAAGTCTTTTTCACTCAGGTGTTCCGCGACAGCTTTTTTCATGCCGACATGCACCCGGGCAATATTTTTGTGGCGAAAGATGATCCGAGAAACCCGCGCTACATCGGTATTGATTTTGGTATTGTCGGAACTCTGAACCGCGACGACAAACGTTATTTAGCTGAAAATTTTTTGGCGTTTTTTAACCGCGACTATCGTAAAGTTGCGGAGCTTCATGTTGACTCAGGCTGGGTACCAAAGCATACCAATATTGAAGAATTTGAATCGGCTATAAGAACGGTTTGTGAGCCAATTTTTGAGAAGCCGTTGGCGGAAATTTCATTCGGACATGTGCTGATTAACTTATTTAATACGGCGCGACGCTTTGAAATGGAAGTGCAACCGCAGTTGGTATTACTGCAGAAAACTCTGTTGTACATTGAAGGTTTGGGGCGTCAGTTGTACCCAGAACTGGACCTATGGAAAACAGCCAAACCCTTCCTTGAGCGTTGGATGAAGGAACAGCTGGGCTGGCGCGCGATTGTACGGTCGGTAAAAGAGAATGCGCCGTACTGGGCGGAGAAATTGCCGGAAATGCCAATGATGTTGTATGAAAACCTTCGTCAACAACATAATATTGATGAGCGTGAGCGAGAGTTACGTAAGCAGCAGTTATTAACTCAAAGACAAGCATCGACCTCGCTGTTCTGGACTGTGTTAACCGGCAGCGGCTTAATTTGTACGACATTGCTCTGGAACCAGACTGAGCTTTCAGAAGTGACGATTGGTGCAGGTATTGTCACGGCAGTGCTGGGCATTATGGCCTGGCGTACTCGCCCCAAAACAACGAATAGTGAATTTGTTTAACTTAAACGGTAGGAAATAACATGGGTGTATCACCTTGGCAGTTACTCATCTTGTTGGTCATTGTTGTATTGCTGTTTGGCACCAAGCGTCTGCGTAGCCTGGGTTCAGACTTAGGTAATGCGGTAAAAGGTTTTAAAAAGTCTATGGGCGACGAAGATGACAGCAAAGATAAAGACGACTCTTTGCAGCACAAAGAAGAACATGACGATAAGTCCAATTCGGATAAATCCGGGAAATCTTAAATGTTCGATATTGGTTTCTGGGAGTTATTGCTGATTGCAATAGTCGGCTTGCTGGTGCTTGGTCCCGAGCGCCTGCCTTCGGCTATTCGTGGCTTTCAGAGAACCTTGTCGAGTATTAAGCAATACTCTCAAAAAGTACAGAATGAGCTTGACCACGAACTGCGCATAAAAGAGCTGCACGAACACTTAAAACAAGCCGAGAGTCAGGATCTTGAAAATTTAAGTCCGGAACTGCAACGCTCGCTAGTCGAATTAAGAAGTGCGGCAGAAGAGGTTCAGCGACCTTATTCTAAGCCAGATTCCGAACCCAAAGAAAAACCCGGAACCGACGTGGGTAAAGGTAATGAGTGACTCCCCGTTATTAAATCATTTGCTGGAGCTCAGAAACCGCCTATTACGCTCGGTATTGGTTATTCTGGTTGTGTTCGCTGCGTTGGCTTACTTTGCCAATGACATTTACCATTTTGTCGCCCAGCCGTTGCTGATGAACATGCCTGTTGGCTCACAAATGATAGCCACAGACGTTGCTGCACCTTTTTTCACTCCTTTTAAGTTAACTCTGGTTGTGGCGCTGGCTCTTTGCGTTCCCTATTTACTGTGGCAAATATGGGGTTTTATCGCACCGGGCTTGTATGGTCGCGAGAAGCGCCTGGTAATTCCGCTTTTGGCTACCAGCACTTTGCTGTTTTATGCCGGCATTGCCTTTGCCTATTTTGTGGTTCTGCCTCTTGCCATGGCATTTTTCAGCAGTGCAGCTCCGGAGGGGGTTACGGTTGCCACGGACATATCTCGTTATCTGGACTTTATTCTGGCGATTTTTGTTGCTTTTGGTATTGCCTTTGAAACGCCGGTTGCCATTATGCTGTTGATCTGGACCGGCACCTGCACGCGCGAATCATTGGCTAAAAAACGGCCTTACATCATTGTTGGCGCGTTCGCTATTGGTATGTTGTTAACCCCTCCCGATGTCATTTCCCAAACTTTACTGGCGATACCTATGTGGTTGCTGTTTGAGCTAGGGCTGCAAGTTAGCCGTTGGTATACACCCACCCAACAGGAAGATGACGATGTGGTTTGATGCCGGTGTCAATTTAACCAACAAACGGTTGTTGAACGATCTGGAAGGAGTTATGGCTCGTGCCGAGCAGGCCAATGTGCAAAAACAACTGATTATATCGACCTCTATTGAAGAGGCGGAGCAAGCCGTTAAATTGTGCGAGCAGTTTCCTGAGAAGTTGCTGATGACCGTGGGTATTCACCCACATGACGCTGGTGAGGCGCCAGCAAATTACAAAGAGCAGTTACGGGAATTGGCCGGGTTGCCCTATGTTGTGGCTATTGGCGAATGTGGTCTGGATTTCAACCGAAACTTTTCTCCCCGTGATGCGCAGGAAAAGGTATTCGCTGCTCAAATTGAGCTGGCTAATGAGCTAAACCTCCCGCTGTATTTGCACGAACGCGATGCAATCGACCGCCAAATAGAGTTGTTAAACCTGTACTGCGATGACTCAACTCCCTGCTTAACCCACTGTTTTACCGGTGACGCTGAAGCGCTGAATCGTTATGCTAAGCGAGGTCATTGGTTTGGTATTACTGGCTGGGTGTGCGACGAGCGACGTAACCAGGAACTGGTGTCAGCTTTGCCGTATCTGCCTCTGAACAGGTTGGTACTTGAAACGGATGCACCGTTTTTATTACCGCGGGGGCTGAAGCCGCGACCTAAAATGAATGAACCTGCGCTTTTACCGATAGTTGGAGAGGCTCTGGCCAACTATCTTGATGTGTCGGTACAGCATTTAGCCGAGCTGACCTATGCTAATACGGAACGGTTTTTCGGGCTGGGAGAGAACAGTGACTAAAGCTTCCGGGATAAGTGCATTGCAGTGGCTATTTTTGGCTCTAGTGGCTCTGCTTTTTTCTGCATCCGCTGCTGCGGCGCAAATACTTCCCGAAAGCCAGTCAGAGCTGGCAATTGAGTACACTAACAGTCAGCAAAAGCTGGACTTAGAAACCGCAAAAAACTTACCTTCAACTGACTGGCATAAACTGAATACAGACCGCGCCTCCTTTGGTTACACCACTGATGAATATTGGTTTCGCTTTAAGCTAGACGCTCAGCCTTATGACCGTATTTTGCATATTGCCTACCCTTTGCTCGATGAGCTGACCATTTATATTATGAGGCCGGAGGGGGTAAGAACTTACCGGATGGGTGACACTTTGCCTTTCTACGAGCGTCCAATACCGACCTCGGAATTTGCTGTTCCGTTACCCAATGACATCGGTGGTGAAATCTATATCAAGACCAATACGCAAAGCTCTATGCGCCTGCCTATCGCTGTACGTACCGAAGTTGGTTTTTTCGAGACGCAAATGAATCGTCGTATTGCCGAAGGAATTTACTTTGGCGTACTGCTTTGTATGGCGGTTTATAATCTTTTCGGTTTTATTGCGTCGCGCGAGCCCGAATTTGGTGTCTATTCTCTTTACACCCTGTTTTTTGCCGGATTGATGCTGTCATTAGAGGGGCTCGGCTTTCATTATTTATGGCCTGACTCTCTGTATTTGCAGGATAAAGGAATTCCTATATTCGGTAGTCTAACCTTTCTAACCGCTGCCTTGTTTGCTTATCAGCTCCTCGAACTAAAACGTTACCGATATACCTGGGGCAGAGGGCTAATGGTGATGGCCTTCCTTGCCGGTTTGAGTCTGCTAATTGCTATTTTCGCCAACTATAGAGTTAGCATTCATGTGTTGTTGAGTTTAGCTGTACCTGGTTGTTTATTTCTTCTGGTTGTGGGCGTATATATGTGGCGTAAGGGTTTTGTTTACGCCCGCATTTTCACCTTAGCCTGGTGTAGCTTGCTCGTTTCTGTAGTTGTCAATTCTCTCGGTTATCTGGGCATCATCGACAGCATGTTCATCCAGCGTCATGCCATTATGATAGGTTCAGGCATTGAAATTTTGCTGTTGTCCTGGGTTCTTGCCGTACGCTACAGCGAGCAACGTAAAGAGCGGCTGCAGGCCGAGCAACGTCATAACCGCGAGCTGGAAGAAAGTGTTGACGAACGTACGTTCGAGCTACAAGTTGCTCTGCGCGAGCTCCAGGACGTTAATACAGAGCTGGAACAGAAGAATACCGAAGATCCGTTGACCGGTTTGTATAACCGCCGTTATTTCCAGCAGCATCTGGAACGTGAACTGCGGCGTACATTACGTCGCGAGTTACCGCTTGCCTTACTAATGATCGACGTCGACCATTTTAAACCCGTGAACGATACTTATGGTCATCTTGCCGGAGACCAAATCCTGCAACAGTTAGCAAAATTGATGCAGCAACACGCTAAACGAGCCGCTGATATTGTCTGTCGTTATGGTGGTGAAGAGTTTGCCATTATCTTGCCGGAAACCGACCTTCAGGAGGCTGAAATTTTTGCCAGTCAGTTACTGGAAAAGGTTCGTAATACCGAATTTAAAACCGATGCCGGTTTGCTTAAGATCACGCTGAGTATTGGGGTGATCTCCACTAGCGTACGTATTTTTGATAATGTAGATGAGCTTTTTAAAGCCGCAGACGACGCGCTATATGCGGCTAAAAATGAAGGCCGTGACAGATTAGCGGTGCAGTAACCAATCAGGAGTCAAGAATGACAAATCAGGGTACTTTTCCGGGCAGACGACTAAGACGTTTACGCCGCCACGACTTTAGCCGACGTCTGGTGGCAGAAAACCAGTTAAGCGTGGACGACTTAATTTACCCTATGTTTGTTCTCGAAGGTGAGAACCAGCGTGAGCAGGTCAGTTCAATGTCTGGCGTTGACCGTGTGAGTATAGATCTGTTGTTGCAAGAATGCGCTCAGTTGGTTGAGTTAGGTATTCCTATGGTCGCTTTATTCCCGGTGACTCCTGCTTCGGCTAAGTCGGAGATGGCTGAGGCGGCCTATGATGATAACGGTCTGGCTCAGCGTGCGGTCAAAGCCATAAAAGCTGAGTTTCCGGAGCTAGGAGTAATGACCGATGTTGCTTTGGATCCTTTTACCATTCATGGTCAGGACGGCATTCTCGATAACAGCGGGTATGTAGTCAATGACGTTACCACTGAGGTTCTGGTCAAGCAGGCAGTGTCCCATGCGCGGGCCGGGGTAGATGTTGTGGCTCCGTCGGATATGATGGACGGGCGCATTGGCGCTATTCGTTCAGCACTGGAAGCTGAAGGCTTTATCAACACTCAAATTATGGCGTATTCGGCTAAATATGCCAGCGCGTTTTATGGCCCATTCCGCGACGCGGTGGGCTCTGCCGGCAACCTGAAGGGGGCTGACAAAAAGACTTATCAGATGGATCCGGCTAATTCAGACGAAGCTCTGCAGGAAATTGCACTGGATATTCAGGAAGGCGCTGACATGGTAATGGTGAAGCCGGGCATGCCTTATTTAGACATTGTACGCCGTGCAAAAGACACTTTTGGCGTGCCGACTTTTGCCTACCAGGTTAGTGGTGAATACGCCATGCTCCAGGCCGCCATTAAAAATGGCTGGCTGGGCCAGGACGTTATTGAAGAAAGTTTGCTGGGTTTCAAACGAGCAGGCGCTGACGGTATTTTAACCTACTTTGCAAAATCGGTAGCTGAACGTCTGGCAACGAAAAAACGCTAAGCCGTAATTTCATTAGCAAGTTGCGCGAGTAGCCCCTCGCGCAACGCGCCGGTAGTCACTTCAAAATCGTCCACACTAAGTACTTTCAGAACTGCCAAAAGTATGGTGATTCCACCCATTAGAACAGCGCGGCGGTCATCACGTAATCCGGCAAAATTCAGACTATCAACTTGTCCTTGCCGGATACAACGCTGAATCAGTTCACTTAACCAGCTTTGAGTAAGCCCTGGCTGTTTCTCCGCCGCAGCTATTTCAGTAAGTGCACGAAAAGTACCTGATGCGCCAAGCACCCGCAGCCACCCATGTTGCTGGTAATCAGCGGTGTAGGGTGTAATAAGCTTGGTAGCGGCCTGAATAGCTAGTTCTACGTTATCAGGGGTAATTTCTCCACCTTTAAAGAAGCGGTTTTGAAACACCACGCAGCCCATATCCAGACTATTAAGCACATTGGCCTGGGTTCCATTACCGGCTACAACCTCAGTACTGGCACCGCCAATATCAATAACCAGAACTTTATCCCGGCATTGCGATGCACTGCAAACTCCCGCATAAATGAATTCAGCTTCACGCTCTCCGGTAATAACTTCAATAGGGAAGCCTAATGTCGACTCAAAGCGTGCAAGAAGTTCTTTCTGATTACTGGCTTTGCGCAGCGCTGCAGTTGCTACCGCTTTTACTGCAAAGGGCTGGAAGCGTTTAAGCTCTTCGGCAAACAGAGTAAGGCAATCTATGCCACGGGAAATGGCAGCGTCGTCTATGCTGTCATTGTCATTCAAGCCGTCGGCTAAACGAACTTTCTGCTTATGCTGGGAAAGAATTCGGGGCTTAGGAAAGAACCCCGTCATTGAAACTTCTGCCATCAACAGGTGAAAACTGTTGGATCCCATGTCGATGGCAGCAAGTTTGCGCTTTTTGGCTGGCATATTACGACGCGTTGCGCGGAGGTCCCGAGCGACGGCCGCGAGGTTTGCCCTTGCCTCCGCCTGAGTTATGACGACGACGGCGCTGAATTGGACGCGGACGTCGTAAATCAGAAAGCAAAGCATCGCCATCGTATTTGGTAACCGGAATGGTGTGACCAATGTAGTCTTCAATAGCGGGTAAGTTGTATACGTACTCTTCGCACGCCAGGCTTATTGCAGCGCCACTGGCTCCTGCACGACCTGTGCGGCCTATACGGTGAACATAATCTTCGCAGTCATCCGGTAAGTCGAAGTTATACACATGAGTCACTTCAGGAATATGCAGACCACGTGCAGCGACATCGGTAGCAACTAAAAAGTCGAGCTTTCCTTCGGCGAAGTCTTCCAGAATGCGTAACCGCTTTTTCTGCGGAACATCACCGGTTAACAGACCCGCACGGTGCTCGTTCGCGACCAACCAGCCGTGCACTTTCTCGCAACCGTGCTTGGTGTTGGCGAAAACAATGGCTTTATCCGGCCAGTCTTCCTCAATCAACGTAAGTAATAGCGGAAACTTTTCGGGTTTAGAAGGATAAAACAGTTCTTCAGTTACCCGTGTGGCCGTTTTTTGTAACGGTTCCACTTCGAGTTTAGTCGGCGCATTCATGTGTTCATACGCCAGTTCCTGCACACGATAAGACAATGTTGCAGAGAACAGCAGATTCAGACGCTTGGATGGATCCGGCATTTTCTGTAACAGGTAGCGAATGTCATCAATAAAGCCAAGATCGAACATGCGGTCGGCTTCGTCCAGCACCACAACTTCAATATCTTTAAGGCTAAATAGATTCTGCTTATAAAAGTCGATAAGACGACCCGTGGTGCCGACCAGTATATCTGGTTGTGCAGCCAGTTGTTCTTTTTGACCTTCGTAGCCTTCACCGCCGTAGATCACGCCCATTTTCAAACCGCAATGCTCAATAAGAGCGTCAGCATCGTGGGCTATCTGAATAGCGAGCTCCCGAGTCGGTGCCATAATCAGTGCGCGTGGGCCCGATTCGGTTTTTTCGGACGATTCGTTCTGCATTAAGCGGTTGAAAGTAGCCAGCAGAAATGCCAAGGTTTTGCCTGTACCTGTCTGAGCCTGACCAGCAACATCGCGGTTAGACAGAGCAACGGGCAGACTTAACGCCTGAATTGGAGTACAATACTCAAATCCGGCACTGGATATTGCTTGCTGGATTTTGGGGTGAAGCGCCAAATCAGCAAAGCGAGTTTCTGTAAGATGTTTTTTAGTCATAAGTTATAAGCATATCAGTTTGCGCTTGTATTCAAAAACAGAAATAATACTATTCTAATATTTCCACGCGAAGAAAGTAGCGGAGAGTACCATGAGTGACGTAATAGTTCAGCTAAGTGATGACAGTTTTGATGCTGATGTCATAAATTCCGATAAACCCGTATTAGTCGACTTTTGGGCTGAGTGGTGTGGACCATGTAAAATGGTAGCGCCTATTCTTGATGACATTGCCAGCGAGTACGCTGATAAATTAGTTATTGGTAAGCTGAACGTCGACCACAATGAACAAACCCCACCTAAATACAATATTCGTGGCATTCCAACGTTATTGTTGTTTAAAGGCGGCGAAGTTGTCGGAACTAAAGTGGGTGCATTATCACGTGCTCAACTGACCGAGTTTTTAGACCAGCATATTTAATGATTGTCAAAAAACGGCGTGTTATGCGCCGTTTTTGTTGAGAAAACTGGACGAATTGCTTTTTTGGTGATAACTTCTGCTCATTAACTGTTCATACGGGTTCACCAACTCCACCGGTTAACCTGTTTTTAAATGAAACGTCTGTTTCTGGTTTCGCACTTCGCGAATTCCGAAAGTTCCAATTGTTTTACTTTCTAGAGTCAAATTAAAAAAGGCTTTGTGTTCAATCGATAACTCGAAAACCCTCCTATGAATCTAACAGAACTTAAAGATAAACCCGTAAACGAGCTAGTTCAGCTCGCGGACTCAATGGGCCTTGAGAATATGGCCCGCTTACGTAAGCAAGACATCATTTTTGCTATCTTAAAAGCTCACGCTAAAAGTGGTGAAGACATTCACGGCGGCGGTGTGCTGGAAATTTTGCAGGATGGCTTTGGTTTCTTGCGTTCAGCTGACTCGTCTTACCTGGCTGGACCGGACGATATTTACGTCTCGCCAAGCCAAATTCGTCGCTTTAACCTGCGTACGGGTGACACAATTGGCGGGAAAATTCGCCCACCGAAAGACAGCGAACGTTATTTTGCCCTGCTGAAAATTCGCGAAGTTAACTTCGACAAACCTGAAAACTCCCGCAATAAGATCTTATTTGAAAACTTAACGCCGCTACACGCGGAAGAGCGTTTTCACTTAGAGCGCGGTAATGGCAGTAAAGAAGATATCACTGCGCGGGTACTGGATTTATCAGCGCCAATTGGTAAAGGCCAGCGTGGTCTTATCGTAGCGCCACCGAAAGCCGGTAAAACCTTACTACTGCAGAATATTGCGACTTCTATCGCGGCGAATCACCCTGATGCTGAACTGATCGTTCTGCTAATTGATGAGCGTCCGGAAGAAGTCACCGAAATGCACCGTCTGGTGCATGGCGAAGTGGTTGCTTCAACCTTTGATGAACCTGCCAGCCGTCACGTTCAGGTGGCCGAAATGGTTATTGAAAAAGCCAAGCGCCTGGTTGAGCACAAAAAAGACGTGGTGATTTTGCTGGACTCAATTACTCGTTTAGCTCGTGCTTATAACACCGTTATTCCAAGCTCAGGTAAGGTGTTAACCGGTGGTGTCGATGCTAACGCATTGCACAAACCTAAGCGTTTCTTTGGAGCTGCGCGTAATGTAGAAGAAGGCGGTAGTTTAACCATTATTGCAACCGCGCTTATTGATACCGGCTCGAAAATGGATGAAGTCATCTACGAAGAGTTTAAAGGTACCGGTAACATGGAGCTGCACCTGAACCGCAAGTTGGCTGAACGTCGTGTATTCCCTGCCATTGATTTCAACCGTTCAGGTACGCGTCGTGAAGAGTTGTTGACCACGCCGGACGAGCTGCAAAAAATGTGGATCCTGCGAAAAATCATGCATCCAATGGGCGAAGTTGAGGCCATGGAATTCTTGATTGACCGTCTGCAGATGACCAAAACCAATGACGAATTCTTCGAATCGATGAAACGTCAACGCAACAGTTAAGTGGCGTATGAAATATCAAGATCTGCGTGACTTTATCGCGCTCCTCGAGGAGCGCGGTGAACTTAAGCGCATCCAACAAGAAATAGACCCCTACCTCGAAATTACCGAAATATCAGACCGTACGTTAAAAGCACAAGGCCCGGCCTTATTGTTTGAAAATGTGAAAGGCCATGATATGCCCGTACTGGCTAACTTATTCGGTACACCCGATCGCGTGGCTTTAGGCATGGGTCAGGAGTCAGTAACCGCTTTAAGGGATGTGGGTAAATTGCTGGCCTTTTTAAAAGAGCCGGAGCCTCCTAAAGGCTTTCGCGACGCGCTGAATTTATTACCTAAGTACAAAAAAGTGCTGAGCATGTCGCCAAAAAGCATTAAAAAGGCACCGTGCCAGCAAGTAGTTATGAGCGGCGACGACGTTGACTTAACCAAGCTGCCTATTCAGCACTGCTGGCCGGGCGACGTTGCGCCTTTGGTGACCTGGGGTCTTACGGTTACTCGCGGTCCGCATAAAGAGCGTCAGAACTTAGGCATTTATCGTCAGCAACTCCTGGGTCCGAATAAGCTTATTATGCGCTGGTTGTCGCACCGCGGTGGCGCGCTGGACTTTCAGGAATGGTGCCAGCAGCATCCGGGTGAAAAATTCCCGGTGTCAGTTGCTTTGGGTGCTGATCCTGCGACTATTTTGGGTGCGGTAACACCTGTGCCTGATAGCTTGTCGGAATACGCCTTTGCCGGTTTGCTGCGCGACAGCAAAACCGAAGTAACGCAGTGCCTCAGTAATGACTTACAAGTACCGGCGCACGCTGAAATCATTCTGGAAGGTTACATAGAGCCGGGCGAAATGGCGGCGGAAGGGCCTTATGGCGACCATACCGGCTACTATAACGAAGTGGATGAGTTTCCGGTGTTTACTGTGACTCATGTTACCCATCGCAAAGACCCTATTTACCACAGCACTTATACCGGACGTCCACCGGACGAACCTGCCGTGCTGGGCGTTGCTTTAAATGAAGTTTTTATTCCGTTGCTGCAGAAACAATTCCCTGAAATTGTGGATTTTTATTTGCCCCCGGAAGGCTGTTCGTACCGTTTGGCCGTAGTCACTATGAAGAAGCAGTACCCGGGTCACGCGAAGCGTGTGATGATGGGTGTCTGGTCTTTCTTGCGTCAGTTTATGTACACCAAGTTCGTGATTGTGTGTGACGACGACGTAAATGCGCGTGACTGGAAAGATGTTATCTGGGCTATGACAACCCGGATGGATCCGGCACGTGATACGACCCTGGTCGAAAATACGCCAATAGATTACCTTGATTTTGCTTCACCGGTTTCCGGACTGGGCTCGAAGATGGGAATGGACGCCACCAATAAATGGCCGGGTGAAACCGACCGTGAGTGGGGCGAACCAATCGTCATGAGCGATGAGGTAAAACAGCGTGTTGACGAGCTGTGGGACGAACTGAATATTATGGAGTCGTGAATGAGTCAACAAATGACCTGTAAAGCTGAAATTTCTCGCCAGTTGGCGGGTGCTGTGTGGGAAGTGCGTTTACAATTGCCTCAGCCGGTAGAGTTTAAAGCAGGCCAGTACCTTATGGTGGTGATGGGCGAACGAGATAAACGGCCTTTCAGTATTGCGTCGTGCCCGTCCAATAAAAGTGAGTGGTTACTTCATATTGGCGCTACGCCGGACAACAGCTATGCAATGGAAGTGTTGGATAAAGTGCGTACTGATGGAGAGTTAGAAATTGATGCGCCGGATGGTGTGGCTTTTTACCGTCAAGAAAACACTAGGCCGGCAGTGTTAATTGCTGGTGGCACCGGTTTCTCTTACACCTATTCTATCTTGCAGCAACATTTACGTGTGTCGCCAGAGCGGCCTCTGACACTTTACTGGGGTGCAAAAAGCTTAAGCGACCTGTATTTGCATGACGAACTGGAAAGTTTAGCAAGACAGTACGAGCACTTTGATTATCACCCTGTGGTCGAAGACGCGGATAACAACTGGGCTTATTCTATTGGTTTAGTGCACCACGCGGTTATGGCCCGTGAGCAAAGTCTGCCTGAGTGTGAAATTTACATGGCTGGCCGCTTTGAAATGATACGCGTTATTCGCGACGATTTTGTCGCTAAAGATGTACCGTTAGAAAACCTTTACGGCGACGCTCTGTCCTTTATCTAATTGCACTGAAAGTAAATTTGTTTAAGTAACAAGCTGCGTTATACTGACGCCGCTTTACCAAGGGGTGCCGGCAACGGCTGAGATGCATTAGCGAACCCTTAAAACCTGATCCGGTTAATACTGGCGTAGGGATGGTAGAAAACCCGTCTAATACAGCCTTACCGGATCGTTTCTGACTTTGTTTTGAGGAAATGATCCATGAAAATAATCAATTCATACTTAGCAGCCAGCATTGCCGCGGCGCTATCCAGTGTTCCTGCTTTTGCCTTTGCAGCAGAAGACACACAAGATACAAAAGACATTGAAATTATTGAAGTGAGTGGTGACTTTCACCGCCGCACCTTAAATGAAACCACTAGCAGTGTTTCTATTATCGATAAAGACGCGATGCAGCAGCGTCACTCGCAGCATTTGCAGGACACATTGAACAGTTTCGCCAACGTGAATTTCTCTGGTGGTACTTCTACCGCCCGCTTTATTCAAATTCGTGGTATTGGTGAGCGCTCTCAGTTTGTTGATCCGGTCACACCGTCTGTGGGCTTGATAATTGATGGCATTGATTACAGCGGCTTAGGCAGTGCTGCGTCTTTGTTTGATATTAATCAGGTGGAAGTTTTTCGCGGTCCGCAAAGTGGACGTTTTGGCGTGAACGCTATGGCTGGTCTACTGTTACTGGACAGCACCGCACCGAGCAGCGACTTTAACGGCCAGTTTCAGTTGTCGGCCGGAAATTATTCGGAAGTTATGGGCGGCCTCGCTATGGGCGGAAACCTTGGGGTGCTAGGTAATGCTCGCTTCTCGGTCAGTCAGTTTCAGCAAGACGGCTATATTGAAAATACCTATCTTGAGCGTGATGACACAGAACAGCGCGACGAACTCTCTGCCCGCTTCAAGTTGGATACCGAGCTCAGTAAAGACTGGTTGCTGCAAACGGTTCTGCATTATAACGATGTCGACAATGGCTACGATGCGTTTAGTCTCGACAATACTCGCGAAACCTTATCCGATGAACCTGGTTTTGACCGCTTAGAAAGTCAGGCATTGCGCCTGCAGCTCAGTTACCTGGGTTTTGACAACAGCCGTCTGGAAATGTCTGTTAACTACCTGGATGCAGACACCGGCTACGCTTATGACGAAGACTGGACCTATGAAGGTATCGCTCCGGGCTGGGAATACTCGGCTTTTGACGCGTACTTCCGCGACCGTGACGACAAAACCGCCGAAGTTCGTTGGGTATCCGACGAGCCCGAAAGCCTGTTTGGTATTGATAGCGAATGGGTTTTAGGTTTGTACTATTACGACAAGTCGGTTCAGCTGACACGTGACTATTTTAACTGGGACTTAGGCCAGCCAAGCATTTTCAATAGCGACTATGATAGCAATCACGTTGCTATTTATGGTGAGTTCACTCAGCACTGGAGTGACCGGGTTAGTACCATAACTGGCTTGCGGGTAGAACGTTATGACAATGACTACCTGGATAGTCGCGGTATTACTGCGGAGCCCGAAGACACCATGGTGGGTGGTAATTTCAGTGTCCGTTATCAGGCTTCTGACGACAGTTACCTGTACGCGACTCTGGCACGCGGATACAAAGCCGGTGGCGTTAATGGTGAAGCTTTAGGAAAAGCCGAAGACCAAGGGCTGGAAGAATTAGAAAATTATTTATTAGATCGCTCAACCTTTGCTCCCGAAACGCTCTGGAGTACCGAGTTTGGCGTTAAAGGCAGCAGCGACGATGGTCGTTTAACTTCAAGAGTGAGCGCATTTTACCATTGGCGTGACGACGTTCAGCTCAAGGGCTGGGTAAACCGCGATCAATCTTTTGTGGGTTACATTGAGAACGCCGCTGAAGGCACAGGTTACGGTCTGGAAGCGGAAATTCGTAACCAGTTTACGGACTGGTTGGCGGTTTTTGCTTCGGCTAGCTGGTTAAAAACCGAGATTGAAGGCTTTGTTACCGAAGACGGCACCGATATGACCGGGCGGGAGCAAGCGCAGGCGCCTAATTACCAGTTGAATATTGGCTTTGAGGGTTGGTTAGGTGAGAACTTCCAGTGGGTGATTCAGGCCGATGCGAAAGACGAGTTTTACTTCTCCGACTCGCATAACCAGAAAGCGGACAGCATGGCCGTGCTGCACCTTGCGCTGAACTATCATTATCAGGATTGGCACTTTAGCTTGTGGGGTCGTAATTTAACGGATGAAGACTACGAAACTCGCGGTTTTTATTTTGGTAATGACCCGCGTAAGGAATATGTGCCGGAAACTTACGTCCAATACGGTGAACCGCGTCGCTTTGGTATCACTGTCAGTAAATCGTTTTAAGGGAGCTTAATATGCAAGTTTCAGTAGAAATGTCGCTGTATCCACTGGCTGAAAATTACCTGGATACCATTAAAGATTTTATTGAGCGTTTAAATCAGCATTCAGAACTAACGATTCTGACCAATACCATGAGTACGCAAGTATTTGGTGAAATGCAGGACGTTATGCGCATTCTGGGTGAAGAAATGGAGCTGCTTTTTCAGAACGTGCCCTCTAATGTTCTGGTATGTAAGTTTATTAATAAAGACCTAAGGCCGGATAATGCCTGAGTCTTCTCTTGAATCCTGGCTTGAGCAGTTGATGGTCAGTTCCCCCTGGGAGCTGACGGCTTTAGTCATGGCTTTGGGGTATTTAGTGCTGGCGGCGCATCAGCGCCAGTGGTGCTGGGCTGCGGCGGCGGTAAGCTGTACTATTTACGCTGTCTTGTTCTGGCAAGGTAAGTTGTATATGGAGTCTTTGCTGCAGACAATCTACATTGCGTTAGCCGGCTATGGCTGGTGGCAATGGCAGCGTCAGCAAAGTGCAGCAAAGGAGAGTCCTGATGGCGCGAAATACCCGCTTCGCTGGCACCTGTTGCAATGGGCGTGGTTGGTTCCTCTGGCTGCAGGCATTGCTTATTTACTTTCGGTTTATACCGACGCAGACGCGGTATGGCTCGATACTTACACTACCATATTCAGTTTGCTGGCCACCTGGCTGGTTACCAAAAAAGCGTATGAAACCTGGTGGTATTGGCTGGTTATAGACAGTGTTTACGTTTATTTGTACGCTAGCAAAGGCTTTGTTGCCACCGCCTTGTTGTTTGTGGTTTATCTGATACTGGTGGTTTATGCTATGTGGCGCTGGCGTCATGACATCTCTCTGAAATCTGCGAGTGAAGCCGGGTGATTGGTCGGCCCCGCGAAATACAGCTGCTGGCTTCCGGGCAGTCGAATCAAACGTTACGACTGCGAACAGATACTGAAGATTATGTACTAAAACGTTGGCGCTATGAAAAGGTATTCGCGGTTGATCGTGAACTGGAAATCTCTATACAAAAAGAGCTGGCTCAGCAGGCTCTTGCCCCTGACGTTCTAGATTACGATGCTAAGCAAGGCTGGCTTTTACAGCCTTACTATCAGGCTCCGTCTTTACAGCAAGTTACGCTGTCGCCTTTGATTAAAGCCACCGTACTGGCTGAAACGCTTTCGAAAATTCACAATACACGAGTTGATATTCCGGCCTGGTCTATGACTGAGCGGGTCGAGCATTATTTGCAGCAGCTGCGTTCGGTCAATTCGGCGGTTGCCGGGCAAATGAGCCAAACATTGGCACCGATGCAACCCTTGTTAGAGGACTGGCTCAGTTATCCGGTGTTATGTCATAACGATTTATCCATGAATCATGTTTTAATGACGGATCCTATCCGGGTTATTGACTGGGAATACGCGGGTATTGGTCACCCTTTGTTTGATATTGCCAGTGCAATTGTCGTGAATGAACTCAGTGACGACGTGACGTTTCGCTTAATAACTGAGTACGAAAAAATAACCCATTATCAAGTTGATCGGCAACGTTTGGCACAATGGTGTGAGTTTGTGGAATGGCTGAATAAAGTATGGCAGCATCTATTTCGACACCTTTCTTAAAGCGAACACATTGCCATGACTGATAAAAAACTGACTGAACGCGTTTACGGCTACTTAGCTGAAGATGAAGATGCTCGCGTCTGCAAGGATATTCCCGAGTCTGCCTGTAACGAGCAACCGCGTTCATTCGTTTTGATGTTGTTGTCGTTAACTCTGACCAAACTGGGTGACAGCTTAGTCAGCGCACGCCTTGTGTTGCCGTGGATGTTGAGTTCGCTGGGCGCTCCCGCAGTGTTTATTAGCGCTTTAGTGCCTTTAAGGGAGTCTCTGGCTTTATTACCTCAGCTCTTTGTTGCTCAAAAGCTCCGTGAGCAGCCAGTACGCAAATGGTTCTGGGTTGCGGGCAGCATTGGTCAGGCCGTCTCGTTGCTGGCTATGCTGTTTGCGGTAGCAACCTTAAATGAATCTGCACTGGGCTGGTCTGTGGTTGTTTTACTGGCAATATTTAGCTTGTCGCGGGGCATTTGTTCTGTGGCGAATAAGGATGTGACCGGTAAAACGGTGTCTAAAACGCGCCGTGGACGAATGTCCGGTGTCGCAGCTTCCGCCGCCGGATTACTCACGCTGTTAACCGCACTGGTTATTATATTTGCACCCGATATGGAAGGCCAGCGCTCGCTATTTGTTGGGCTACTGGGTGCCGGTGTTGTGCTCTGGTTTGCCGCAGCTCTACTTTATGCGGGCATTCCTGAGGTTGCCGGTGCCACCGCGGGCGGTGGTAACGCGCTGACCGAAGCGCTCAAGTCGATGTCTTTGCTCTGGCAGGATCGTCAGTTTGGACACTTTGTCATTTCACGGGCGTTACTGGTCGCCGCCGCTTTTGCTATTCCTTATATTGTGGTTTTAATTCAGCGCGAAGGTGAGTCTGAACTGACCAGCCTGGGCAGTTTAATGCTAGCGAGTGGACTTGCCGGTTTGTTGGCAGGGCGCTTTTGGGGGCGTTGGTCCGATTCTGCCAGTCACCATGTGATGGCGGCAGCTTCCGTTATGTCGACTCTGGTAATATCGGCTGCGCTGGCGCTTTACTACTGGATACCTGAGGCGTTGGGCGCGCAGTGGATTGCTGCATTACTTTTATTCAGCTCGGCGGTTGCGCATCATGGAGCACGAGTAGGCAGAAAAACCTATCTGGTTGATATGGCAACGCAAGATAACCGGGCGCAACTTACCGCGGTGTCTAATACAGTGATGGGGGTGGTACTTTTAGCTGGCTTGTTACTAGGCTGGGTTGATGCTGCTTATGGCGTTGCCGCTGTTTTATGGGTACTGGGAGCTATTGGCATACTCGCTACCCTTACAGCCTTAAGACTGCCAGACGTATCAGGTGACACGTCTGGCTAACCACATTTACCAGGTTATTTTCCGCGAATAACCGCGTAAAGACCAACAATGACTGCTGCAACACCACCAATTAAATACCAAATGGTGTTGTCAGTTGGTTCATTTGTCGCCACTTCTGATACGCTAGAGGCAATTGATTGTGAGGCCTCATATGAGAAATACAATAAAATAGCGCCAACAACTAATAGAACAATACCTACGATACGAGTCATAAAGTCTTCCTTTTGTTGTGTTTACAACTATCAATATAAAGCACTCTGTCAGATCCGCAAGTTTCCTTACAAATTTTGATTTATATCATCTGGCATATTCCCAAGCCAATGAAATGTCTGTAGTTGTTAAAAAGCTGGTCGCGTTTAAAACAAAAAAACAACAAAAGTAAGGCAGAACTATGAGCAGAGCATCTTTTAAACTTGGGTATTTGGCCATTTCAATGTCAGCAGCGTTAGCAATCCCGGGTACCGGTCTTGCGCAACAAGCGGATGCTAATGCAGAGTCTGATGAATCTATGGAGCGCATTGTCACTCTGGGTTCGCGGGTCAATGGCAGAACCGCAACAGAATCGGCTTCGCCAATTGATATTATTTCTGCAGAGCAACTCGTAAATACAGGAGCGACCGAACTCGGTAAAGCTCTGCAAATGAGTGCGCCTTCTTTTAACTTTTCGAGCACCACAGTATCCGATGGCTCTGATATTATTCGCCCGGCGACACTGCGCGGACTCAACCCGGATCAGGTTCTGGTTCTGGTTAACGGTAAGCGCCGGCATCAACAAGCTCTGGTGAATGTTCAGGAGACCATTGGTAAAGGCTCGGCAGGTTATGACATTAACGCCATTCCAATTACCGCTGTAGAACGTGTCGAAATTCTGCGGGACGGAGCCGCAGCTCAATACGGTTCAGATGCCATTGCCGGGGTTATTAATATTACTCTGAAGAGTTCTGACGGCGGCAGTGTTTCCGCTGAAATAGGTCAAACTTACGAGGGTGATGGGGAAGTTAATACGGTCGGCGTTAACTTTGGTACTACGTCAAAAAATGGCTATTTTAACGGCACTCTGGAGTACCGTGACCGGGGAATGACTAACCGGGCGTCTCCAGCCGAAGCATCGCTGATAGGAGACTGGTCATCTCCTGGTGGTGACCCTGTAGTTCGTCTGCACATTGGTGATGCCGATTCAGAAAACTTATATGCCTGGTTTAACTCCGGCTATAATTTAAGTGCAACTACAGAGCTTTATGCCTTCGGGGGCATCTCTAATCGCGATGGCGGCTCTTCAGGCTTTTTCCGCGGACGTGGACACCCGAGAACCATAGAAGCAATATACCCTGATGGCTTTTTGCCAAAGCTAGAGACCGAAGCGGATGATCAGTCTTTGGCTGTTGGTATTCGCGGTGACCTGCCTAATGCCTGGCTGTGGGATGCCAGTGTGGTTTACGGTAAAAATGAATTTGGTTTCAGTTCATCAAACTCTGCTAATACGAGTTGGTATTATGAGCCTCATCCAGACGGAGGCATATACGGAGAAACACCAACAGAAGCCTTTGACGGCGAGTTGGTTTTTGAGCAGACGACGTTCAACCTAGATTTTAACGGTACGGTTGATATCGCAAACGAACTGCTTTATCTGGCTGTGGGATTAGAAATGCGCCGGGACGGTTATCAAATTAACCCAGGTGACCCGGTATCTTGGTCCTATGGCAGAGCTAACGATCCAAGTGTTGAAATTTTAACGCCTTCCGGAGACGCGGCAGAAGCTGGCATCCAGGGCTTCCCGGGCTTTAGTCCAAGCCAAGCGGTAGACGCTGACCGTGACAGTTATGGTGCTTATGTCGATGCGGAATACTATGTAACACCGGACTTCCTGTTAGCTGGAGCTTTGCGCTATGAAGATTATGACATAGCCGGTGATAATATTTCCGGTAAACTGTCTGCCCGCTATGATATCGACAGTGACTTCTCTGTGCGTGGTACGGTATCGACGGGCTTTCGTGCCCCGGGTGTACAGCAAATTTATTACAGTCAGGTATTAACTAATATTGTGGATGGCACTCTGGTGGAAACCGGTACCATTGCCAATGATGATGAAGTGGCACGTCAGTTTGGTATTAACGAACTTAAAGAAGAAACGTCTGAAAGCATAAGCCTGGGTCTTATAAAGCGTTTCAGTAACGGTTTCGATCTGACCATGGACTTTTATCAAATCAATATTGATGATCGCATTGTGTTGTCGGAATCGCTCACGGCTGATGTAGGCGCAGAGTTTGGTCAAATTCTGGAAGATAATAACCTGGGAGCAGCACAGTTCTTCACTAACTCGGTTGATACCAAAACCACAGGTCTGGATGTAATTGCGTCTTACCCGACTGAGTTTATGGATGGCAATTTAAATTTAACTGCCGCAATGAGCTTTATGAATACCGATGTAGAGCAGGTGAATTCGGTCTCTTCATTAATTCCGGGTGAACAGATCTTCAACGACACTCAAGTTCTGCGTCTTGAAGAGGGCCAGCCTAGTGAGAAAGCAACGTTAAGCGGTGACTGGACTCGTGACGCCTGGAACGTCAATTTAGCCTTCAACTATTTTGGGGCCGTAGAAGGTCAGGCCTTTACTGGTGTCCGCCATGAGTGGGGTGGTAAATGGTTGACGGATCTTTCTATCGGCTACGACTTTACTGACAGTTTAAACGTTCGTATTGGTGCTAATAACCTGTTTGATACTTACCCGGATGAATGGGGCAGTGCAGGTTCACCATTTTCTGATGCGGGCTTTAAATATGGCTGGGAGACCTTCCCGTTCGGTATTAACGGTGGTTACTACTACGCTCGGCTGAATTACACTTTCTAATTGTTATCGACATAAAAAAACGCCCCGAATATCGGGGCGTTTTTTATTGTTACTTTGGACAATTAATTGCCCATGTAAGACGTCAGCATCCAGGCTGTTTTTTCCTGTTCCTTGATGTAATCACTCATCAATGCGTTCGTCCCTTCATCGCCTGCTTCATCAGAAATTTCAAGAATTTCACGCTGCAAACGAATGGTGGTCTGATAGCTATCCAGAATATTGGCTACACAGGCACGACCGTCGTGTACGTCTTTAACTTCTTCGATTTCGCTGTTTTTGATGTAAGTTGAGTAAGCATGCTGAGGGCGCTGACCCAAAGTTAAAATACGCTCTGCAATTTCATCAATTTTCAGTAGTAAATCGTCGTAGGTTTCTTCGAATTTAGCGTGCAGTTCAAAAAAACGCTCGCCTTTAATATTCCAGTGAAAACCGCGAACATTCATGTAAAAAACTTGGTAATTTGAAAGTAGCTCATTGAGCTTGTCAGCAAGTTGTTCTGCTTTTTTCTGGTCTAAACCAATAACGCTTAACTGTTTCATAAACCCTCCTTTATCATCGTTATGCCTTAACCATAGTTGAATCATAGGGTTAAATAAAGCGATGAAAATCGATAACGCTGACAGTTAAACTCGATAACTGTCAGCTTATGCTTACATAGGGAGTATGGGGGTGCTGTGAGTTAAATCAACTCAGGCTTTCAAGTTTACCGTCGCGGATATGTTTTTCGCCGCGGGCTTTAGCTAATTGAATTTGGCGCTCACGCTCGGCAAATCGCTCTTTTTGCTCTGCCGAGGTTTTGTCGTAGCAATGCGGACAACTGACACCTTTTTGGTAATGTTCTGACTGCATTTCTTCAGCAGTAATGGGCATGCGGCAGGCATAACACTGGTCGTATTCACCCGGCTCAAGGCCGTGTTTAACAGTAACGCGCTGGTCAAAAACAAAGCACTCACCATTCCAGCGACTATTGTCTTCCGGCATCATTTCCAGATATTTAAGAATTCCGCCTTTTAGATGGTAAACCTCATCAAAGCCCTGCTCTTTTAAATAAGCGGTCGACTTTTCGCAGCGGATACCGCCGGTGCAGAACATAGCAACTTTCTTATGTTTTTCCGGATCCAGATGCTGCTTCACGTACTCCGGAAACTCGCGGAAAGTATCGGTCTTAGGGTTAATGGCGCCTTCAAAGGTTCCTACGGCGTATTCATATTCGTTGCGGGTATCAATAACCAGCACTTCCGGGTCGGCAATCAGGTCGTTCCATTTTTCAGGATCGACATAAGTACCGGCCGAGCTTTTAGGGTCAACCCAGTCAACGCCCAGGGTGACAATTTCTTTTTTCAGCTTTACTTTGGTGCGATAAAAAGCTTGCTCGTCACTGGGGGATTCTTTGTGTTCAATATCGGCAAAACGCTCATCGGAACGTAAGTAATTCAAAACGTTGTCAATGGCTTCGCGGGTACCGCAAATGGTGCCATTAATGCCTTCTCGGGCTAACAGCAGAGTGCCTTTTACATCGTTTGCAATAAGCGTTTGATAGAGAGGTTCGCGGAGCTCTTTATAGTCATTTAACTCAACAAATTTATACAATGCCGCACAAATATACATATCATGTTACCTTTTTCAGCGGTCCGGAACGTAAATCCGGAGCCATTAATTAAATTGCGGATAAGTAAATCGCGCGGATTATACCGTTTTGATCCCGATCAGCGCAAATCAGGGACTCAGGGAGCAGTAAGAAAGCATGATTAACGAAGCCTTGTTTTATGGTCTGGTACTCTTATCGGCCGCAACCTCGCTATTAACAGCCGTGGCCGGCGCTGGCGGAGGCGCGGTATTGATTGGTGTGATGGCTCTGGTATTACCCGGTAGCGCGGTTATTCCGGTACATGGATTAGTGCAAATGGGGTCTAATGTTGGCCGAACCGGGTTGTCCTGGAAACACATTCATTGGCCAACCGTTGCCTGGTTTGTGCCTTTTGGTTTGTTAGGCACTTTTATTGGCAGTTTATTATTGGTTCAGCTTCCGACACATTTTCTGCAAGTTACCATCGCGCTATTTTTAATCTGGCTAACCTGGGGGCCTAAGTTGCCGGAAAGCTTTCGCGGTCGGGCTGGCTTGGTCGGTGGTGGCTTGGTTACCGGCTTTATTTCTCTTTTTGTTGGTGCTTCAGGACCACTGGTGGCCGCTTTTGTAAAAGCCCGGTTTAGCCAGCGAATGCAAACCGTTGCGACTTTTTCGGCAGTAATGACCATGCAGCACGCGCCTAAAGCGCTGGTGTTTGGCATGGCCGGGTTTGTATTTCAGGACTGGCTACCTCTGGTATTGGCAATGATAGCGGCCGGCTTTGCCGGCACCTGGGTTGGACTGCACTGGCTGAAAAAAATTACTGACCAGCGCTTTGACCAATTATTTCGCTTAATCATTACCTTGCTGGCTTTGCGCCTGCTTTGGGTCGCGCTTGAGCCGTTTGTCCCAGCGTTGACGAGCATAACGGCGTAAACTGGCAATGTTATCGGTTTCATCCATAATGGGGGTGCCCAGTATGGTTTCGATAATATCTTCCAGGGTAATGAGTCCCAGCCAACTGCCGTGTTCGTCATAAACTAACGCCATGTGTTGACGCTCTTTAAGCAGGTGGCTCATTAAAGCCTCGACACTGACTGTTTCCGTGACGATCTCTACCGGTCGTACAATGTCTTTCAGTGAATCTGATTCGTCAGCATCAAGGATATCACTACGAAAAACAATACCCTGTGGCTCTTCGTCATTGTCAATAACCGGGTATCGGGAAAAAGGCAACTTTCTAATTCTTTCGCCGACTTCCGCCATGCTTAAATCTGGTCGAATCGATTCACAAACTGTTCTTGGAGTCATGACCTGACGTACCCGAATTTCATGTAAGTCGAGAATATTCAGAATGACCCGGCGTTCGTCGTCATCTAACGCTTTTTCTTCATGACCAATGGTCGCCATAGCTTTAATTTCAGAGCGAACGTCAATGTCTGCTTCTCCGCTGCCAATGCGTTTGGTGATTTGATCGGAAAGCCAGATAAACGGCTTCAGGGATAAAATCATAAAGTTCAGTACCGGAGGAAGAATTGGAGCTATCCCACGCCAGAACTTGGCACCTATGGTTTTCGGTATAATTTCTGATAGCACCAGAATAAGCAGCGTCATGACCGCTGAAGCTATTCCCAGGTAGCCGTCACCAAAGACCACTCCAACTTGTGCTCCAACTCCCGCGGCGCCTGCGGTATGGGCTATCGTATTAAGCGTCAGAATAGCCGCCAGTGGTTTATCGATAGAATCTTTTAGCTTGCGTAACTGTTGATGGGTTTTAGGCCGAGACTCTTTTAGCTGGGCGATGTAGCTTGGCGTAACCGACAAAATAGCGGCTTCTAAAACCGAACAAATAAATGAAACGCCAATGGCGATAACAGCAAAAACAATGAGTAGGAACATTGGTACCTTAGATACTTACAAAAATTGCATTAGTAATAACATAGTTCCCGCCACAATGAGAATGGACCAACCGACAGGACCTGCGTATTTACCCCATAGGCGCTCAGTATAAGGCCCTAACCATAAAACGATAAGCGCTAATACATAATAACGTAAGGCCCGCGCTGCACCTGCGGCCAAAAGAAATAACCAGAGCGGGTAATCTCCAGCACCTGCGGCCAACATGGCAACCTGGAAGGGAACGGGGGTAACACCGACCAGAAAAATAGCAATAAAACCGTCTTCGCTCAGAGTTTCCTGGAATTCTTTATAGTAGTCCTGAATGGACAGGTAGTTGATAAACCATTCGCCAGCGCTATCAAATAAGGCAAAGCCAATATAATAACCACCAATAGCACCGGCTAAGAACCCCGCTAAAGCAACAGTCGAAACCAACCATATGCGCTTGCGTTCAAGTACCATGTAAGGTACCAACACCAACTCTAAGGCTATGGGGAGTAAAGTTGCTTCCAGGGCAGACAGAAAAAATAGAAGTATCAACGCATGGGGGGAACTGGCTAGTTTCTGATACCATTGTTGCGTCTTCGAGTTTTCTGTCATTGGCGCGTCAACATATTGTTTTCGATAGCATCCATCGGTTGAGTGTAGCGTGATTTTTTTGCAAATAGGGATCGAAGCCGTTAAAACTTACGTAAATTTTGCACTTAATCGTGTTGTTAGAAGGTAACTTAAAATGAAATATCAAGGAAGCCCGGCTTTTTCTCATGGGCAGGCGGACAAAATTGGGGTGTTGGTCACTAATCTGGGAACTCCCGAAGCTCCAACAAAAAAAGCCCTGAAGCCTTATCTAAAAGAGTTTTTATCCGACCCCAGAGTGGTTGAAGTGCCGCGTTTACTTTGGTTTTTAATTTTGAATGGGGTTATTTTGCGCTTTCGGCCTAAACGCTCAGCCGAAGCTTATAAGACCGTCTGGACGGATCGTGGCTCACCTTTATTATTTCATACGCAAGACCAGGCTTCGGCTATTGAGGCAAAACTGAAACAAACCTGGGGCGACAACATTGTGGTGGATTTTGCCATGCGCTACGGGAATCCGGCTCTTGGCGATGTGGTTGAGAAGATGATGCAAAAAGGCGTTCGCAAACTACTGGTGTTGCCTTTGTATCCGCAATATTCGGCATCGACTACGGCCTCAACCTTTGATGCTCTGGCGAAAGACTTTACCAAACGCCGCTGGTTGCCTGAACTCCGTTTTATTACTCACTATCACGATTTTTCACCTTTTATCGAAGCCGCTGCACAGCGTATTGAAAAACACTGGGACGCTCATGGGCGGGCTGATAAGTTGCTGTTTTCCTACCATGGGATTCCGTTGCGCTATCTGAAAAATGGTGACCCTTACCACTGCGAATGCTACAAAACATCGCGCTTACTGGCAGAGCGATTGGGGCTTGGAAAAGACGAGTATCTGACGACTTTTCAGTCACGTTTTGGCCGCGAAGAATGGTTGCAGCCCTACACCGATATGACAATGAAAGCGCTTCCTGGTAAAGGAGTAAAATCGGTTCAGGTCTTTTGTCCGGGATTCTCTTCTGACTGCTTAGAAACTGTAGAAGAAATTGGTGAAGAAAACCGTGAATACTTTATGGAAAGTGGCGGCGAGCGATACGAATACATTTCAGCTCTGAATGCTGAAAGTGGGCATATTGATGCGTTAAGCCAACTTATTGAAAATAATTTGCAAGGCTGGTCAGTTGAAGACGTAACCGAACAGCGACAGCAAAGAGCCGAGCAGGTAAAAAAGCAAAGTTTGCCCTATGATGATTAAAGGAGATTAACTTGGCGCGTACGACTTCATTCGGCAAACCTTTTATGTTTATTGCCTGGGGGCTGGCTCTTGTCATGTTGGTCTGGTTTTTTGAAGACCAGTTGCAGCAACAGTTTAACCCGAACTCTCAGGTGCAAAGCCATGTCGATAACGGGCAGGTCACCGTTGTGCTGGAGCAAAACCGGATGGGTCACTATGTGGCACAAGGTAAAGTGAATGGTCAGCCTGTGACTTTCTTGTTGGACACCGGGGCGACACTGGTTGCTGTTCCTGAAAATCTGGCTAAAGCACTGGGCTTGCGTAAAGGCCGCCAGGGTATGTCTCAAACAGCGAACGGACGTGTTATAACTTATAGAACAGAAATTGATAGATTAGAATTGGGTGAAATTAAGCTAACGAATGTCGCGGCGTCTATCACTCCCGGGATGGATGGGGATGTCATACTTTTGGGCATGAGTGCTTTGAAGGAATTTGAGTTAACGCAAAAAGGCGATACTCTTACATTACGTTATTAAATAAAACAAAACAGGAACGATGTATGTACAAAACATTACTAGGGGCAACCTTATTGTTGGCGGCGGGCAGTGTTAATGCACAACAAGAGGCGTTACAGCAATGTGCAGGGATTGAAGACTCGCTGGAGCGACTGGTATGTTATGACAGTCTTGCTAAGAAATCTCAGGGTGAGTCGAAGCAAGCAGAAGGAAAAGCCAGAGGAAAAGCTCAGGCTGAAAAACAAAAGTCCAGGGCTCAACAGGCAGCTAAGAAGCGCAACAGCTCTTCTTCAGAGCAAACCTTTGGTATGGAGCATAAAGATAAAGAGGAAGGCCAGCTTGACCGAATTGAGGTCGAAGTTGCGTCGAAAGAGCAAGGACCTTATAAAAAATGGCGTATCGAACTTGGTAATGGCCAAATTTGGAAACAGACCGACAGCGCTAGTTACTTTCCCTGGGACGAAGACGATACATATTATATTGAACGCGGCGCATTAAATTCATTTTTCTTTGGTCGTGATGGTTCAAATCGCCGCATGCGAGTGCAGCGGGTTAAATAAAGCAGGCGGTAAATATGCAGCGAGCCAATGCAGGATAGCCTACCGGAATACAGCCTGTTGGCAACAGGCATAGCCCTTGTCCTGATTGCTGCGACAATTTTTGTCGTAGTGATCCGGAAAAGAGCGGAAAAGAAATACCAAGGCACAAATTACTTAATTCAGTCGCATTATGAAGCGTTTAACTCGTTAGCCCGGCATCGGGATATTGAAAACCGCCTGCTGGGCATCTGTCGTCTCATTGAGTCCCAAATTGATGGTGCCATGTGCTCCATTATGGCAGTTGATAGAAAAACACAAACCTTATCAACCGCCGCTTCTGTTTCCCTGCCTAAATCTTATAATCAAGCCTTAGACGGCTTAGCCATAGCGGACGGTGTTGGTGCCTGTGGTACAGCCGCAGCGCTCGGCGAGCCCGTGCTGGTTGCTGATATGAGAAAGGATGAACGTTTCAGTCAATTTAGGTCGCTAATTGACCAGCAAGGTCTAGTGGCGTGCTGGTCCCACCCTATTTTTGCAACCTCTGACAGTGACGTTATTGGAACTTTCGCAATTTACTTTTCAGAGCCGAGAGTGCCATTAGGGTCTGAACTGGAAATTATTATCCGTAATCGTGACTTGGTGGCTCTCATCATTGAGCAGGAGGAGCAAAGAAGGAAACAAGCTCGTCTTGAACAGAGTCAAAGTTCACTATTTACTCACAACCCTGATGCTGTGTTTATGCTCGATTTAGAAGGCAACTTCACTAGCGTTAATCGTTCAGTTTGTGAGCTTTTATTGCTTAAAGAAGAGGACTTACTGGGTGAACATTATGAGCTGGCAGTGCCTGAAAGTGATCAGAAAAGAACCTCAGAGCACTTTGAAGCGGCTAAAGCCGGTATTCCTCAGTCCTACGAGATAAAAGTAAAAGACCAGACGGGTCAGCTTCATGACTTAGCGATAACCAATATTCCTATTATTATCGATGGCGAGATTACCGGCGTACACGGCATAGCTAAGGACATTACCGAGCGAATTCAGCGGGAGGAAGCGTTAGAATTTTTCACTTCTCACGACAGCTTAACGCACCTGGTAAACCGCAGTGCAATGGAGCAGCGACTACAACAGCTGCAGGAAAATAAGAGTGACGCGTCAATATTCGTCCTCTTTATCGATTTAGATGGCTTTAAGCCTATAAATGATAGCCTGGGACACTACCTGGGAGACGAGGTTTTAATTGAGACGGCGCAACGTCTGCAACAGGTAGTTTCGGAGCCTAATTTACTTTGTCGTTTCGGTGGCGATGAGTTTGTCGCCGTTATTCAGGATATGAGTGCTGTTGAGCAAGTTAATGCGTTATGCGCGGAAATTTTAGCGGTATTTGAACAGCCTTTTCGGATTGGCGAAGTCGAGGTTTCTTTATCGGCAGCAATTGGTGTTTCAGCAAATGATATTGAATTTAAACACCCTATGGAGCTTACTCAACGTGCCGATGTTGCTATGTACGAAGCGAAAAAACGCGGGGGGAACTCTGTTTGCTGGTATTCCGCAAACCTTGATGAAGGCTTAGGCTACAAGGTGGCATTGCGGACTAAAATTCAGGAAGCGCTTGCGCAAGAGCAGTTTGAGCTGTTTTATCAACCCATTATGACCGACAAAGGTAAAGTTGCCGGAGCTGAAGCGCTCATTCGTTGGCAGCATCCTACCAAAGGCTACGTTTCTCCTGCAGACTTTATTCCTGTTGCTGAGCGCACAGGGCAAATCATTCCAATTAGCGAATGGGTGTTAAAGCAAGCTTGTCGAGACCTGCAGCAGCTTAAGCGGTACGGTATAAAATCTGTTTCGGTAAACTTTTCGCCTATCCAGTTTTATCGTGAAGATTTTGTCAGTAAAACCAAAGCGATACTCGAACAGTTTGATATTAAACCCGGCGAGATCACCGTCGAAATTACAGAGAATGTATTAGTTAATGACACTCAGCGTATTGCTGAGTTATTGCAGCAATTGCGAGACCTGGGTTTGGATGTGGCTATTGACGATTTTGGTAGTGGTTTTGCCAGTTTGCGTTATTTAAATATGTTGCCGGTAAATAAGCTCAAAATTGATCGCAGCTTTATTGAAAATATTCATGAGAACTCGCATAACGCCGCTATTACCTGCGGTATTCTGAGCATGGTTGCAGGCATAGGTATTGAAACTGTCGCTGAAGGCGTAGAGAAGGAAGAAGAGTGTGCTTATTTAGTCGAGCATGGCTGCCACTTTATGCAGGGGTTCTTATTCAGTAAGCCTAAGCCGCTGGGCGAACTGCTCAAATGGGCAGAACGCCAGCAATCTTTCGAAAACGAACATTAACGGATTCGGAACTGGCGGAGTTCCTGTTGTAGGTTGGCAGACAACTCAGCCAAATTCTCGCTGGACTCTTTCACCTGAGCCGAACTTTGTGCGGACTGATCTGAAATACTGCTGATAGTATTAATGTTCTGATTAATTTCCTCTGTAACTGAGCTTTGCTCATCAGCCGCGCTGGCAATATGACTGTTCATATCATTAATTTCTGCTACCGCTGAAGTTATAGCCTGAAGTGACTCATCAGCATTCCTTGCTCTTTCGACCGTGTGATCCGCCTCTTCCTTACCAGTGTTCATTGAGCGGACAGCTTCATGAGTTGCTGTTTGTAAACGCTCAATCATTTCCTGAATCTCCTGGGTTGATTTTTGCGTGCGGCTGGCTAAGGTTCTGACCTCGTCGGCGACAACAGAGAAGCCTCTGCCATGTTCCCCTGCGCGTGCAGATTCAATAGCCGCGTTTAACGCAAGCAAGTTTGTTTGTTCAGCTATGCTACCGATAACATCCAACACCTTACCTATGTTGTCGCTATCTTCCGCTACCTTAGAAATGGTTTGAGATGTTTGATTCACGTGGTTAGCTAAACTCTGAATCGCATCGACTGTCGATTTAACGACATCGCGACCCTGTTTGGTGTGATCGTCAGCTGTTTTCGCAGAAGTCGCTGCGTCATTGGCGCTTTTGGCTATTTCGTCCACTGTGGTCGACATTTCATGGATAGCTGTTGCCACCTGCTCAACCGCCTCGTGCTGCTTCCTGATACTTTCGTTAGACTCTTCTGAAATGCTGGAAAGCTCTTCTGACGATGTTGCCAGTTGCTCGGTCATTTCATTAATTTTGGTAATAATGCGCTGCAGCTTTTCGACAAAAGCATTAAAAGCGTCGGCCACCTTGCCCAGTTCATCCGTCCGGTTCAGGTTAACGCGCGCGGTTAAATCGCCTTCGCCCTTAGCCATATCCTCAAAACGCTCAAGCATTAAGTTCAATGGCCTGGTAATTAATGGTGGAAAGAATAACGCCAGCAATACGCAGATAGCTAAACCTATGGTCAGGACAACCATCTCTGTCCAGTTACTTTGACTGATGACTTCGTCAATAATGTCGGACTGACTGAGTGCAGCTTCCTCTTTGCGTTGCTCTAGTTGGTCAAGCACATCACGCATGGTCTCGAACTGAGGGCCGCTTTGCTGCTCACTTAAACTAATGGCTTCTTCAACCCGGTTTTGACCATGAAGCTCTATTACTCGCTTAGTGGTTGCGACCCAGGTCTCATTTTTTTGCTTGTAATCAGCAACCATTTGACGTTCTTCGGCACTTGAAGTGAGAGCTAAAAATCGTTCTACCCTTTGAGATGCTTGCTGTAGGTTCTCATTGACTGTGTCGATAAGTTCTTGTTTCTTGGACGAACTGGGTGGAACGGAGAGTAAGGTTCTTTCTGCTACCAGAGCCTGATGTAGGTCGCGATCCGCTTGCAGTAAGTAATTAAGGCCGGGTAAGTGTTCACTGGCTATTTCATCAACGCTATTAGCAACGGATTTAAAATTCATGGTACTGACGGTAGCAATACCAATAAGCACTAAGGCCAGTAATACAATAGGAAGTAATAATTTGTACCGAAATGTAAGGTTGTTAAACCAGCTCATAATCGTGCCTCTAGATAGCTTGTGACCGAAGTCGTGTTACCCATTATCGGAAGCTAAGCAGGCTTACTTTAGCTGGTCAACAGTAAATGCTGAGCGTCATATTACACTCAGCATAGCTGCTTTTTGATTACTTAATATCGGTCAACCGTAAATACGGACGTAAGGTTTTCCAGCCCTGTGGAAACTTTTCTTTTGCGTCTTCGTCGCTAACCGTCGGACGAATAATGACAGAGTCTCCGGGCAGCCAGTCAGCCGGGCAGGCCACTTCGTCACGGTCAGTCGTTTGCAGAGCATCAATAACGCGTAGAATTTCATTGAAGTTACGACCGACAGTCATCGGGTACGTCATGATTAAACGAACCTTTTGGTTTGGGTCGATAATAAAAACAGAACGTACTGTTGCCGTGGCGCTTTCGTTTGGATGGATCATGTCGTAAAGCTGCGCTACTTCTAGATCTTTGTCGGCAACGATAGGAAACTCTAGTACGGTATTTTGAGTGTCGTTAACATCATTAATCCAGCCTTTGTGAGCTTCTACGGTATCGGTAGATAACCCTAGTGGTTTCACATTGCGTTTTTCAAATTCCGGGGCAAGCTGTGCTGTACGTCCCATTTCCGTTGTGCAAACTGGCGTATAGTCTGCCGGGTGGCTGAAGAAAAATACCCACGAGCCTTTCGCCCAGTCATGGAATTCTATCGAACCCTGTGTGGTATCAATGGTAAAATTCGGTGCAGTATCGCCAATACGTAATGTCATAGAGTGCCTCCTGAAGCAATTATTGATAAGCTTTGCTGGTAACCATTAAATGATAGCGTACTGAGCACATTACAAGGCATTGGGCTTATAACCTTTTACTCTAATATAGATGCGTGGACTATTAGCAATGACTTTATTTATTGATGCCGATGCCTGCCCTGTGGCAATACGGGAAATTCTCTTTCGCGCGGCACAACGAAAACAACTGCACCTCTACTTAGTGGCTAATCAACGCATTCAAACACCTAAATCTAAATTTATTCATATGGTGCAGGTAGGTAGTGGTTTCGATGTGGCAGACCATGAAATAGTCCGGCGCTGTGAAGCGGGCGACTTAATCATAACCAGTGACATTCCGCTGGCGTCTGAAGTGATAGACAAAGGCGCTAAAGCATTAAGCCCCCGGGGGGAGCTCTTCACTCCCGATAATATTCGACAGCGGCTGAACATAAGAGATTTTATGGACACCATGCGCAGTAGCGGTATTCAGTCTGGTGGTCCGCCACCGTTGTCGAATGTGGATCGCAAAAACTTTGCGGATCATTTAGACCGTTTATTAGCAGGGAGTTGAACTTGACCTTTTTCGCGGCGTTACCGGCAATTATCTGGGCTCTTATGGTTTGGTTTTTTCCTGAGTGGCTTACGTCTGTCTCGCTTTCAGTTCCCGGAACTGTCTCAGCAGCATTAGGGCTGGTGTTTTTGGTTGCCGCTTTCTTTCGGCAATGGCAATGGTTTTATTGGTGCGCCTGGGTGGGTGGTATCTATGCCACGATTCAGCTCGGTTTACAGCAACCGCTGGCGCAGAAAGACGTTTCCCAACTGTATGATGCACTACCCGTGTGGCTATCGATTAGTGTCTTGCTCCTGACCTTCCTGAAAAAGCCAGTACTACTAACCGGAAAAGGCATACTGATATTTGTTGTTTTAGCAACATTGCCTTTATCGCTATTGCTGCCGCCAGTCGCTCAGACTTTCGCTTTATTGAACCCTGCCGAGGTTTTGACTTTACCTGACTGGAAACAAAGCTCGTTTGCTATTGGGCTGCTCATTTGGACAGTCGCCATGGGCGGAGTCTGGGCAACTTATTTGCTCTATAAAAGCGCTTCTGCTTTTGCCTGGAGTCATTGGGCGGCCTGGCTTTCTCTTATGGTCTTTTTGTTGGCCGTGCAGTACCAGCAAGCCTCCACCTGGGCCGCTTTGGCAGCCAGCGCAGGCTTATTGCTGGCGTTGGCCGACCAAATGTTGAAGCTGGCTTACATTGATGAACTAACCGGGCTGCCGCAACGGCGTGCGTTGATGAGTCAGTTACAACACTTACGCAAACGCAGTGCCGTTTGCATGCTCGACGTTGATCATTTTAAAAAGTTTAATGACCGCTATGGACACGAGGTTGGTGATCAGGTGTTGCGGTTGTTAGGCAGTATTTTAAAAGAGCACGGCGGGTTTAAGGCTTACCGCTATGGCGGTGAGGAATTTACCTTAGTGTTTTTCCACAACGACGAAGAAAAGCTAAAAAGTTCTCTGGAAAGCGTTCGTAGCAAGGTCGCTAATTACCCGCTTAAATTGAGAGAGCCTTCGCGGCCGGAGAGCAAGACAAAAGGCAAAGAATCGCGAGGGAAAAAGGAGCAGAGTAAAACGGTCAAAGTCACTATCAGTTTAGGTGCTACTTTAAAGGAACCTGATGATACTGCGGATAGCATTTTGAAACGTGCTGATGAGAATCTTTACTCTGCGAAAAAAGCTGGGCGTAACCGGGGGATTTTGAAATAGTGGCTAAATACTATTGTATAAAGTCGATCTTTAGCTTGATTGTTAAGAAAAAGTTGTATTCCAAAAGCAGTTCGGTTGATTACGGTAGCCATTTTACATTACGTCAGTTAGTACTATTTAATGCAATGATTTACAAGTAATTTCTTATTTCCCTCTCTTGATTTTTAGTAAGTCTCGTAAGAATTATTTATACTACTAATGTTTTTAACATTATTACAAACTTTACTTTTTACCAAAGTTTTATATATTAAAAGTTCTTTTTGTGTGTTTGAGGCTTCTGAATTTGTTGTAGAAGTAAACTTTCGAGATATATTTTAGGGGGAAATATGAAACAAATAATAGCTTTCATAGCCTTTTTCATTTTTACTTATTCTTCATACGCTGCGGATTGGTGTGCGGCTCCAGACGTAGATGGTTACTACAAAACAGTTCAAGTTTGTGATAACTACCCGGAGACGCAGGAAACTAAATGTAACTTTAGTGGGAAGTTATGGGGGGATCTTGGTGGTTATATCGTTAATGAAAGGGTCACCTATTCGGGGAATGTGTCTTGTGACGCTAAACTATATATTCGGCCTTTTGATGTTTGTGAAGAGCCTGAGGAACCAACAGATCCTAATTGGGACGACTCGTGGCCAGAAGAGCCCGTAAATCCAGCACCCAAATGCGATAGTTATAGTGGTGATATCCCTCTTTTTAATCGTGAAGTAGTAACTGTAGAGGGCGATGTAATCCCTGGCTCATGTCGTAGTGAAAGAGTGTGGATTAGATGTAACTAATGTAGTGGTCAGACGAAATCTGAATATTCGAGGGTGATGTTCAATATTCTGTGTCAGTCAATTTGCTATAGGTCGATATGCTCATCAAATCGGCTTTCGAACTGGGTGGCAATCTGGGATAACGCTAGATTCCAATTTTATTTAGGAGCGAGATCATCGTTTTAGTTTTGATTCTAGAAAGTACTTGTAACCCGGAGGCTTTGTCTCCGGGTTTTTTATTTGGGGCGATCTAAACTTTCTAAAATACGTTATTAATAAGCATGCATGCGCCTTTAACAATAACGGATACCTCAATGAGCTACATAAAAGAAACCATCGAAAAGCTAAAGCAAACCAGTCCGGCGCAAGTCGAGTTCTATCAAGCGGTAGAGGATGTACTTGAATCGATAGAACCTTTGCTGGAAGAACGCCCTAAGTATCGGGAACACTCTATTATTGAGCGGCTGCTTGAGCCTGAGCGACAAATCATGTTTCGTGTCCCCTGGATGGATGACGGCGGTAAAATTCATGTGAATAAAGGCTACAGAATAGAGTTTAACTCCGCTTTGGGGCCTTATAAAGGCGGGCTGCGTTTTCATCCGAGTGTTAATGCCGGTATTGTTAAGTTTCTTGGATTTGAGCAAATATTTAAGAATGCGCTGACCGGTTTACCCATTGGCGGCGGCAAAGGCGGCGCCAATTTCGATCCTAAAGGCAAGTCGGACGCGGAGATTATGCGTTTCTGCCAGTCGTTTATGAGTGAACTGTATCGCCACATTGGTCCTCATACCGATGTTCCTGCGGGAGATATCGGTGTGGGCTCAAGGGAAATTGGCTACCTCTTTGGTCAATATAAACGCCTGGCCAATCGTTTTGATGGTGTCTTAACCGGAAAAAGTGAATTATGGGGCGGCTCTCAAGTTAGAAAAGAGGCGACAGGGTACGGCGTTGTCTATTTCGCGCAATGCATGATGGATGACCAGGATGACTCGCTGGACGGAAAGCGTTGCTTGATTTCAGGATCAGGTAATGTTGCTATTCATGCTATGGAAAAGCTGTATGAATTGGGAGCTAAACCGATCAGTTGCAGTGACTCCAGCGGAACCATTTACCATGATAACGGTATTGACCTTGACTTGGTTAAGCGGATAAAAGAAGAACAGGGCGGGCGACTTATAGAGTACCTTGAAACTCATGAGGATGCGGAATATACGTCTAAGGACGATTACCCCGAAGAAGGTCACTGCGTTTGGCGCTACGAAGCCGATATTGCTTTCCCCTGTGCGACTCAAAATGAATTGACCGAAAAAGATGCCCAGGCACTTCTGGAGAACGGTTGCAAGTACATAGTGGAAGGGGCAAATATGCCTACCACTCAGGCCGCGGTCGAGCTCTTCATTGAAAGTGGCGTTGGTTATGGTCCGGGCAAAGCATCAAACGCAGGCGGTGTCGCCACTAGCCAGTTAGAGATGGCTCAGAATGCCAGTATGTTGCGCTGGGACTTTGAGGAAGTGGATGAAAAACTCAAAGACATTATGAGTAATATATACCAAGATGCGAAGCGCACCGCCGAAGAGTTCGGGCATCCTAATAATTTAGTTCTTGGCGCAAATATTGCCGGATTCCGTAAGGTTGCCGACGCCATGCTGGAACAAGGTGTGGTTTGAGTTTTGAAATTCGAGCAACCTCAATAAAGAGGTTGCTCCGTATTAAGTATTATTACTGCTTTTCCATCTCCTGGTGAAACTCTGCCAAATCGGAAATGACTTTCTGGTTTGGCAATTCCGCGTAGGGTTGCTCTGCAAACTTAGTGCCGCGTAGCTGTACCGAAATACGCGCGGCATCGGGGTTTAACATGGTTTGCTGATAAAAGGCTTTGGCGTCTTCAAGGCTTACGTTTTCAACGGCATCAATTAACTGTTCTTTGCTGTTGAATTCAAAGCGCTGCAAGCTCAAATCAGCCAGGAATGGGGAAACTTCTTCCTTCAAGTTCTTCGGCTGTTCGTTCAATGTAATCAAGGTGCTTTGTTTGATTTGATTGAACTCTTCAGGCGTCATTTCCTTTAGGTCTTCCCAATATTCTTCTTTGAAACTATCAAAGCGTTCCTGCATATCGACAACATTCTTAACCGGGGTTTGAATGTACAGGCCAAAACCTGCGTAATTATCCAGGTTCGGTGCGAAAGAGCCCACCGCATAGGCCAGCTGCTCTTCTGTACGCAAGGTATCAAAAGCTACAGTACGGAAGTGACTTTGCAGAACCGTTCCTGCCGCTAGGGTGGCAAAACCCGGTTGAGGGTGAATGTGTGCATCAACCACCGCCACGTCAGCCACGTCCAGGTCACGACGCAATACAATGGACTTGCCAGTTTCAGGCTTCCAGAATTGAGCCACTTTAAAGTCAGTGACTTTCCGGTCTTCGGGTAAGCTGGCCTGAATACGATCAACAGATTCTTCCAGGTTGGACTTATCGTAATTACCAAAAGCAAACACGCGAATGGCGTTATTACCCATTAGGGTGTCGATAAAGTTAGCCAAGTCGGTCGGAGTTAGGCTTTGCGCAGTTTCAATTAAGTCAGTTTGGTTAAACCCTCCTTCCCGAATCAACTGCCCGTATGCGTCAAAGCTTTGGTAAATTGGGAATTCCTGCCCTTTATTTTTCAGCTCTCTGACATAACGATCCACCGCTTGCTTAAAGGCTCGCTCTTCTACGTCAAATCTCAAGTTATCAATAGCGCGCTCAAGTAGCTGCGGTTGTTTATCGGTAAAGCCGGATACCGTCAATGACAGTCCTGTTCCATCGTTAAGGTTGAGGTTCATACCCGCGATATTTGCTTCAGTATCCAGGGCGCTAACATTCATATTGTATAAATCGCGCCATAAAGCGGTTAAAACGTCCGCCTTTATACTTTTAATCGGTGCGTCGTTGTTTATTTGAATATAAAAAACGCCGCGCGGCTGGTCGCTGTATAACTGGCTTGGATATTGCCATACCTGAATGCCTTCCTCTTCGATAACCACTTTTGGTTTATCAAAAGCGTCGTTCTGCTTAATTGCAAAACTCTCAGGCAACAGGGTGTTCACTTTAGGCAAGTTAATTGCCATTTTAGGTTCGTTATCCCAGCTCGCTATTTCTTCTTGCGGGATATCAACAACCTTGTATTTACCTTCGTAGAAATCGAGCTCGCTGTCGTGTGGCTCGTCCTGACTAATGTACCAAACGCGCAATCTTTCCGGTGTGAGTTGCGACAGTACCGAACGGATGGCTTCAGGATCAAACTGCTGGTATTCATAAGGTGCACTGATAGCGTACTCAGCCGGGTAGTTTTGCATTGTCTGAGCCAGAGATGAAACATAACTGAACTCATCGCCCTTTTCTAAGAAACGGAAGTTGTTACTCAGGCTGGTTTTTATTTCTTTAAAGTAACTTTCATCAACGCCCTCAGCGCGGACTTTATCTATGTATTGCATAATAAGCGCGACAATTTCTTCACGCTGTTGCATGCCGGCATTAGTGAGCTCAACATCAATTGCCATTACACCGTAGTTGCCGTAAAAAGTGGGTTCTGCCGATGCGTTTAAGTTAGCAATAAGGCCTGCAGCTTTGAGTTGTTGTGCTGGCGTGCCAGGCATTTCTGAGCCAAGCAGGTAACTGACATAGCGGTTGGGCTTAACCGCAAACTGATCCTGATTGTCATTGATAATGAATTCCAGTTTCAGCTGCTTCACGTCTTCATTTGGCACATAATGGATGCGCTTCTTGCCGACGTCGTCGAAGTTAATTTGAGCCGCGACTTCAGGCTCATCAATACCGTCGTCTTCAATACTGGCAAAGTGTTTGCGAGCTAAGGTTTCCATCTCTTCTAACGAGCGGTTGCTTATCATGGCAACTTTCATAATGTTGGCTGAGTAGAAACGATTGTAAAAATCTACGGTTTCTTTATGCAGCTCGCTGTTTTCTTTGTCACTCAGGCTGTCGAGGTTACCAATAAGGAAACGGTTGGAAGGGTGTTCACCCAACAATAAGCGACCTAATTTAAACTGACCGAAAAAGTCCATTTCACGGCGCATTGACCATTCGGCATTCACTGCATTGCGCTCTTTGTCTGCATACTCAGGGTACAGCTTTGGCGCTTTGAAAAAGTCAGAAAAGCGATCTAAAGCCTCATCATAGGAGCTGTTATTAATTTTAAACATGTAGTTTGTGACGTCCAGCCAGGTAGAGGCATTCTGACTACCGCCGTTATTACTCATAAACTCGCTGTATTCGTTGGTATCAGGATACTTTTCGGTTCCCAGAAACAACATGTGCTCCAGATAATGTGCCAGCCCCTGTTGAGCTTCCGGGTCCTGCAATAAACCAACGCCAACGCTTAAAGCGGCAGCTGATTTATCTGTGCTTGGATCAGAAACCAACATAATTTCAACATTGTTATCCAAAGTCACAACGCGATACTCGCGCTCATCGTTTGGGCTTTTAATGACTTCGCCGGCAACGGCGTTTTGGGAGGTGCTGGTTTCGGTAACTGGCTGACTGCAGCCTGCGGCTAAAAGAGCGAAGCTAATAGAGCTTGCGAGTAATAACTTCTTCATAAAAATATCCCTTAAAAAATGACCTCAATATAATAACGAGGACTACCCTGCTTGTTGAGGGGGATATTTAATTATTTGTTGACTATTTTGTAACAGGTTGTGAGAGTTAAAGCATACTTTTAGTATAGGGGCGAAATTAAGGGACGTCGCTGATCGTCTGGGCATTTCCGTCAAGTCACTTTACGACTGGCGTGCTAAATACGGTCAGGATAATAAAACCAATCAGTCCTCCGATGAATAACTGCGCATAGCAAAGCTTGAGGCTGAGCTAAAACGCGTTAAGGAGGAACGGGATATATTAAAAAAGACCGCAAAGTACTTTGCAGGCGAGTCCGAGTAAAGTACGCCTTTATCCGTGATCACCAAAATCAGTTCTCTGTTTCGGCCATGTGCCGGGTGTTGAAATTGAACGGCAGTTTAACCCTAAAACGCCAAATACCTCGTGGGGACATTACCTACGTGCGGACTTACGAGGGCTTTCTTTATGTGGGAACGGTTATCGACTTGTTTTCCAGACGCGTTGTTGGCTGGTCAATGGATAAACACTTGGTTATCAGTGCACTGCTCATGGCCGTTTATCAGCGACGCCCGAAAGAGAAAGTGTTGGTGCACAGCGATCAGGGCAGCCAATATGGCAGCTCTGATTATCTGGCGTTCATGAAAGAGCACAATTTAATTTTATCGAGATGTTTTACAATCCAAAAAAGCGTCATTTTGATGAAATTAAAAAAATTGAATAAAGTAAAATTTGGGTAACTTTTTACACCTAGTGAATCTAGGCCGCAATAAACCTTATTAATCTCTACGAGTATAATAGTTTTTTTAAATAATCTTTAATCTTAGGCCATTGTTCGATAGTAATAACATAGCAGGCGTCGTCCTTATGTTCGCCCTCTAAAACCATAACATCTTTTTTAATGGAATGAAGGGGAATATCCAAGTGTTGCATAAGAGCAAGTGATCGTTTATTAGTAGTGAAGGCTGCTGTTTTAATTTTAGTTAATTTAAGAGTTTCGTAAAAAAAATCAAAACATCGAAAAAAACATTCTATAACGACTCTACTTCCCCAAAACTTGTGATGAACCATTATACCAAACTCACCTGACATACTTTTGAAGTCTATCTCTTTAAGCGTACAGGTTCCAACTACTTTTTGATTGCTCTTTTTACGAATAAGAAGGTCTATATTACATCCTTCTTTAGAAGATTCAATTCGCTTCCTATATATATCTGAAATCTTATCAATACTGATTTTATAGTAGTACTTCGCTTGCTCAGTTGTTTTTTCATCTTGATAAATTAAATGTATTAGAGGTATATCTTCCATTGTAATTGATTTGAGTTCTATAAATTTACCAGTAATTTTCTTGTTTGTGAAATTCATAGGCTATTTTTCTTTATGAAGTGCAGGTCTGTCGGCTTTTTGTTCTTCGAAAGAGTTAAATTTAGCATATGTAGGTTCAAATTAATATAATAACTATTAAAGTTACTTCTGTAGTGGCAAACTAAATTTGGCCACCTAATTAGAGGTGCTATCATGCTGTAGTGGTTAACGAAATTTTGCCATCTTATTAGCGGTTTAAGGGTTACAGGAGTTGTTAACACTATGCAGTCGTATTGGCCTTATTTCTTTGCTCTAGAGTCGGATGTTGATAAGTTATCCCGCTATGTAGAGTTTACTGAGAGCAACTTCTCAACATACTCAATTGAAATGGTTAGGCTGTACTTATCAATTTGTTCGGAAATTGATGTGGTATTAAAGGAGCTATGCAAGGAAATATCTCCAGAGCTTAATGCGAACAACATAAATGCTTATAGAAAAATTATTGTGAACGAACTGAAAGACTTTAACAGCCAAGAAGTTATTTGCTGCAAGTTTGATTTAAGTTTTACGCCATGGAAGTCTTGGAAGAACAGTATCACTCCAGAGTGGTGGAGTAGTCACAATAAAGTAAAGCATCAGCGGAAGGAGTTTTATAATAGAGCAAATTTAGAAAACGTTTTACGGTCTTTGGCAGCTTTATATCTTGCTAATCTATATTTAGGTTTCGTAAAAGATAAAAAGCTCAGTCCAGAGTTTACGTTTTCAGTAATGGATACGATTCCTAAGATTCCAGTTCAGCTGGAGCTATTTAGAGTAAACAGCTTATTCGCTTATATACGCGAGTCTTGGTGAAAAACAGTTTCAAATTGCAATGTTTTAAAGAAGGTAAAAATCAAAATTCTAGTTCTGTTAATCCAACAGAACAACTTTATTGCGCTTCAACTCAGCAATCTTCCGGTTTGCCTGTTTCCGGGAATCTTCGCTAATATTTAGTTCACCCTGAAGTTCTTTTTTTTACGCACTACAAGCTTGAATTCAAAACTCAATTTATCAAACTCAGTTTGTAATCGTTCATTTTCCGATGTCAGCACCTCGCTTTCAGCCTCTAGCTTTTTTATGTCTCGTTTTAAGGAGATAGTCCTGCTTTTGAGTATTTTGGTTCTTTTGCGTTTTTGATTTCCCTCTAGAAAGCTCCAGAAGCGCTTAATGGCATTTGCCTCAGAGCCAAATTTCTTCAGGTTTCGAACAAGAATAAGGAATGTGAAGTAATCCAATGCCACATCGACTGTGGCACCGTTTTTATCTCGAAGGAAGTACATCTGATCCGTTGTTTTTCCACCAGAGAAACGAACTTTTCCGTCAACAACGCGAACGTCTGTGTAAAGTCTGAATTGTTTGTGGCGATATAATTGAGCCATGAGCTAATCTTCGTTGAAGATTTATGGCTCAATTATGCCTCGCTTTTTTACCTACCAATCTTAGATTCGCCCCCTAATTTGGCACCTTAAATCCACTGATTGGTTTTTTGAGCAATTTGAAAGCAGCGTTCAACCGAAGAGTTTCCGTTGTCGGCTGCTTTCAGAATGCTCTTAAAAGCTTACTTTGAAATCAGTTTGAAGTTCCCTATTTCAGGGTAACAAACTCCTCAGCACTAGTCGGATGCAACGCAACCGTAGAGTCTAAATCGGCCTTCGTTGCCCCCATTTTCAGAGCAACGGCAAAGCCCTGTAATATCTCGTCCATGCCTTCACCAATACCGTGAATGCCTACAACCTTCTCTTCTTTACCATGGCATACCAGCTTGAAATAACTAAGAGCACGGTGCGGGGTAACGGCATTGTACATGGCTGCGAACGATGACTTATACACAGTAATGTTGTCTTCACCGAATTTGAGCTTAGCGTCTTCCTCGCTCAGACCAACGGTGCCAATGGTTGGGTGGCTGAATACAACGGTCGGAATGTTTTCAAAGTCCATGTGCGCGTTCGGCATGTTGTTAAACAAGCGCTCCGCAAGTAAGCGTCCTGCTTTTATAGCAACCGGTGTAAGCGCTGCGGCACCCGTATTATCGCCTACAGCGTAAATACCTTGTACGTTGGTATTCTGGAATTTATCGACGTTAATAAAGCCTTCGCTATCCAGTTCTACACCGGTGCATTCCAGGTTAATTTTATCGGTGGATGGTACGCGGCCTATAGCCCAGACTAAGCAGTCGACGCCGTCCATTGTCTGACCACCTTCAAAGTGCAGGGTTAATGTACCGTCGTCTTGCTTAACCACTTCACGAACGGTGGTTTCTGTATGAAGTTCAGGGCCGTCCTGCTTCATGCGCTCCAGCAAGCCATCGGTAATATCTTTATCGAAGCTGCGCAGAGGGCGGTCACGGCGTACCATTAAATGAGTGTCAGTGCCTAAGGCATGGAAGACACCGGCAATTTCCACCGCAATATAGCCGGCTCCAATAACGGCGGCCTTTTTAGGCTGTTCCGTCAGGGCAAAGAAGCCGTCGGAGTCGATACCATGCTCAGCACCCGGAATTTCGGGGATCATGGGGCGCCCGCCGGTGGCAATGGTAATATGGTCAGCGGTAATTTTTTCGCCGTTAACTTCTACTGTTTTGTGGTCAACGAACTTCGCAAAGCCTTCAATAAACTCTACACCGTTGCCCTGAAAGCCGCGATGGTAACCACCGTGAATGCGCTCAATATACGCTTCGCGGTTCTTAACCATAGTGGCCCAGTCGAAACCTTTTTGCTCCAGCTCGAAACCGTATGAAGGTGAGTACTTTATGGCTTCAGCAATATGAGCGCCGTACCACATGACTTTCTTGGGAACACAGCCTACGTTTACGCAGGTGCCGCCAACGGCCTTTGCTTCAATAACCGCGGCTTTTGCGCCACGTATCGCTGCGCGGTTGGCTGAGGCTATGCCGCCACTACCTGCGCCTATCGCAAGATAGTCATAATGTCTGGTCATATTGCTTAACTCCTGTACTTAATTCAAAAACTGCGGATATCTTGAATAAAAACCCCGTATCTTGCAAATAAAGACACGGGGTTGTCATGCTTTTTATACCGATAGCGGTAATCGAAAGATCAGTTCATTACTCAGATGACGAGCGTTCGCCGGCTGGTAAGTTCTCTTTTACAAACTCGGTCATCATGGTGCGTAAATGAAGGGTTGTACCTTCACCTTCGTAAATACCATGAGAGCGGTTCGGGTAAGCGAAAAACTCAAACTGCTTACCGTGTTTAATGAGCTCATTGACCAGGCGCTCGCTGCCCTGGAAGTGAACGTTGTCGTCGCCCGTACCGTGCACTAACAGTAAGTCGCCTTCGAGGTTTTCAGCGTGCGTAATGGCTGAGGTTTCTTTATAACGCTCGGCTGACTCGGGCAGTAAACCAGAGTAACGCTCCTGATAAATGGTGTCGTACAGCGTTAAATCGGGTACCGGCGCCAGCGCCATACCCATGTGGTAGCTATCCGGGTAACGGAATAACGCATTCAGGGTTTGTGAACCGCCGCCGCTGTGTCCCCAAATGCCTACACGGCTTTCATCAATAAAGTCCCAGCGTTCCAGCATTTGTTGCAGCGCATCGTATTGATCGCGTACGGTAACAACGCCCAGGTTCTTGTAAATAGAACGGCGCCAGTCAAAGCCGCGTGGTGATTTGGTGCCGCGGTTATCAATAGATGCAACAATATAGCCCTGCTGTGTCAGCATGGTGTGCCATAAATACAATGAGCCGCCCCAGCGGTTAGCAACCGTCTGTCCCCAGGGTTCGCCGTAAACGTAGAACAAAATAGGGTATTCTTTGCTGGGGTCGAAGTCAGTTGGCTTCATAATGTAGCCGTCCAGCTCTAAACCGTCACGAGCTTCCACCCGGAAAAATTCAACCGGTTGTTTCTGTACCTGTTCAACTGCCCGCTGTGCCTCGTTATTGCCAACCACCGTACGAATCACCTCATGATCCGGCAGTGAAATCATATTAGTAACCGGAACCTGGTTAACCGAACTAAAGGTGTGTTCAGCGTATTTTGCGTCTTGTGAAATGCTGTAACTGTGGGTGCCGTCCATGTCCGGTGTAAGGCGCTCTAAGCGACCGCTACCGTCTAAGCTGGCGCGGAACAGGTAACGCTCCAGAGGTGTTTCCGGTGATGCAATAAAATAGACCCAGCCGTTTTCTTCGTTTACCCGCAGTACTTCAACCACGTCCCAGTTACCGCGGGTAATGGCGGTGGTTCTGCCCGAGTCGCGTTGCACCCGGTAAATATGACGGTAACCGCTGCGCTCGCTTAACCAGGTAAATTCGCGACCATCATTTAAAAAGTAAATGTCGTCGACATACTCAGCCCACGAGTCGGTGCTTTCGCGTAACAGCTCTTGACTACGGCCGGTTTCAATATCACTGATAAAGGCACGGTTAATGTGCTGCTTGCGGGTCAGTTGTTGAATTAACAGTTTTTCGCTGTTGCCTGCCCAGTTCATGCGCACCAGGTAATGCTGGCGAGGGTCACCGGGAATATTCATCCATTTTGTCTGACCGCCACTGGCCGGCATTACCCCAATGCGCATAGCGGCATTAGTTTCACCTACTTTCGGGTAGGGGAACTCTTTTAACGTTGGATAGAGTTCGTCGGTGTTGTTGATCATGGTGAATACTGGTGTGCCTTCGGTGTCCAGCTGCCAGTACGCAATGTGCTGGCCATCCGGACTCCAGCGGAAACCGTCGCGCAGGAAAAACTCTTCTTCGTTAACCCAGTCGAAGGTTCCGTTAACGATAGTGTCGCTGCCGTCGCTGGTCAGCGCGCTGACAGTGAAGCTGCTAAGATCCTGCACATAAATGTTGTTCTGCATAACGAACGCGACTTTTGTACCTTGCGGATTAAACTTGGCAAACTGCAAAGTCGACTCGGGCGCATTACCACCCAGTTGGCGTAATTCGTTGTTGTTGCGGTTCAGCACCCAGTAATCGCCCAGAGTATGGGTGCGCCACGAACGCTTGGTATTGGTGAAAATAAGTACTTTCTCGCCATCGTCTGACCATACGTAGTCGGCAATATCCAGCGCTTTGCTTTTGCCTTCGGGTGTCAGCTGTTTCGCGCTGACTAAAACCGTGCGTTCGTTGGTTTCCGGGTGGTAACGAACAATATCGCGGCCATCTGCCGAACCGGACTGCTCTAAAGTCGTGTAACCTGAACCGTCTTCCAGCCAGCGGGTTGGCGCCGGGCGGTCAATACTGAAGGTATCACTGGCGAAAATTTTCTCCGCTGTCAGCTGGCTAACGCCTGTTACTTCAGCTTCGCCAGAGTCCGCAGTGGATTGTCCACCCAGGTTACTACAGGCACTTAAGGTGATAATGGCCGTTAATCCGGCCAATAAGCGCAAAGATCGAAAAGAGGTGTCAGACATGACATTTACCTTTATTCTGATTTATTAACGAACTGATAATACCGTAAAAAACGCAGGAAACCACATAAGCGTGGTTGAAGACTAGCGCAAAGCCCCAATATCCACTGTAAGCATTTAGAAAAATTGAGGTAAAAATGAGCCATAACCCGCTATTAGAACAGAGCCAGCTTCCGGACTTTGAGCAAATTAAACCCGAACATATTCAACCCGCTGTTGAAGAGTGCATAAAGCATGCTCGAAAAACCATTGATGAAGTACTGGAGCGTGGTGATTTTAGCTGGAATGGTATGATTGAACCTTTGACCGATGCGGATGAAAAGCTTGAGCATGTCTGGGCGCCGGTTTCGCATTTGAACTCGGTAGTAAGCACACCAGAACTGCGTGAAGCGCATGACAGCTGCCTGCCATTGTTGTCTGACTACGCGACCTATGTAGGACAGCACAAAGGCTTGTTTGACGCTTATCAGGCACTGCGTAAAAGTGACGAATTTGCAGGGCTGACCGAAGCGCAGCAAAAGCTCATTAACGACACCTTACGTGACTTTCGTTTGTCGGGTGTGGACTTACCTGAAGATAAAAAGAAACGTTATGCTGAAATTTCATCGCGGCTGTCTGACTTGTCTTCAACCTTCAGCAACAACTTGCTGGATGCCACCCATGCATGGACTTGCCTGATTACTGATGAAAGCCGCCTTGCTGGTTTGCCGGAAAGTATCAAAGAAGCTGCAAAAGAAACTGCAGCAGACCAGGAAAAAGAAGGCTGGTTGTTCACTTTAGATATTCCAAGTTATCTGCCGGTAATGCTGTACGCCGAAGACCGGGAGCTGCGCAAGGAAATGTACCAGGCTTTTGTGACCCGTGCGTCGGAAACCGGGCCTAATGGCGGGGAGTTCGATAACTCTGAGATTATGAACGAAACTCTGGCTTTGCGTCATGAAATGTCGGAGCTGTTAGGTTTTAACGACTTTGCCGAAATGTCGCTGGCGACGAAAATGGCCGAGTCGCCGGAGCAGGTGTTAGATTTTGTGCAGGATCTTGCCAATAAGTCTAAAGCACAGGCGAAAGCCGAGTATGCTGAAATTGAAACCTTTGCTGCAGAGCAAGGTGTGGAGAAAATGGAAGCCTGGGATGTTCCTTACTTTAGTGAGCAGTTAAAACAGCAGCGCTATTCTATTTCTGATGAATTATTACGTCCGTACTTTCCTGAGCAACATGTGCTGAACGGTTTGTTTGAGGTGGTTAAGCGCCTGTTTGGCATGACGGTTAGCGAGCAAAAAGACGTAAAAACCTGGCATGAGAATGTGCGATTCTTCCGCATTCACGACGCCGACGGACATTTGCGAGGCAGTTTCTATCTGGATCTTTACGCGCGTTCAGGCAAGCGCGGCGGAGCATGGATGGCGGACTTTGTCGGCCGCAGAGTGCACGCCGACGGCAAATTGCAAAACCCGGTGGCCTTTTTAACCTGTAACTTTAGTAAGCCGGTGGGTGGTAAGCCTGCACTCTTTACTCACGATGAAGTGCTGACATTATTCCATGAGTTTGGTCATGGCTTGCACCACATGTTAACTCAGGTCGATACCGCTGGTTTGTCTGGTATTAACGGTGTTGAGTGGGACGCTGTTGAGTTGCCGAGTCAATTCCTGGAAAACTGGTGCTGGGAACCCGAAGCACTAGCATTAATATCCGGACACTATGAAACCGGTGAGCCGCTGCCACAGGAGCTGCTGGAGAAAATGCTGGCTGCGCGCAATTATCAGTCGGCTATGCAAATGATGCGACAGTTGGAATTTTCGCTGTTTGATATGCGTATTCACCATGAGTTTGACGAGAACACGGGTGCGCGTATTAGTGAAATTCTGAGTGAAGTGCGTCAACAAACCTCGGTACGTATTCCACCGGAGTACAACCGCTTTCAGCACAGCTTTGGTCATATCTTTGCTGGTGGTTATGCGGCAGGTTATTACAGTTACAAATGGGCTGAAGTGCTGTCGTCTGATGCGTTTGCACGCTTTGAAGAGGAAGGCATATTCAGCGCCGCAACCGGGCGAGACTTTTTACATGTCATTCTGGAACGTGGTGGCAGCCGTAAAGCCGCAGATTTATTCCAGGAATTTCGTGGTCGCGAACCGAATGCCGAAGCTTTGTTACGTCATAGTGGCATAACAGCCTGATGTTCACATCAGGCTGCGATAGCCATGACCAGGTTGACGAGGCCGACTAAACCAAACACGAATAAAATAGTAAGAATAACGCCAATGATGATGTAGGCTTTCGGACTACCATGCTGGAAGTCTCGTTGGCGGTTTTTTTCTGTTTGCACACCTAAAAATGCCGCCAACACACTCATAACCATACTAAAGACACCTGGTTTAGAGGTTTTGTTTTCGGTAGATTCAGACATTAATCAGTGTATTCGTTTTGATAATGTTTTTTGTTGCTGTCGCTTGAACTTGAGATTAACTCAATCAAGTCGAAGAAGTGAAATTGTACGGAACGGCTGTCGCCTTTTAACCAGCTAAACCATGTTACTTGCTCTGCAGCTAACTGACACTCAACAGAGGTGTTACTGGGTTCCATTTCAGTGACAAGCTGCTGGCAGCGCTGGGTGGCGTTTTGCTCAGCAACGAGCGAGGAAGGACTCACAATAGCAAGCGCAGTAAACGCAGCTAATGCCAGTGACGTTATTATTGTGAGTAATCGCATGAAAGTCCCTCTCAAGTCTTGATTGACTAATTTATCAGCGATTTTGTAAAAATTCTAGTCATCATTGCGAATTTTTTTGTCATGGGTTAACTGCTACAATAAGCATCATTTTGAAATAGGTCAGGAAAACGAACAATGAAACCACTAATTGCACCGTCGATACTGTCTGCGGACTTCGCGCGGTTAGGTGAGGAAGTTGACGCGGTATTGAATGCTGGCGCCGATGTCGTGCACTTTGACGTGATGGATAACCACTACGTGCCTAACCTGACGATAGGTCCTATGGTATGCAAAGCGTTACGTGATTACGGAATTGAAGCGCCAATTGACGTGCATTTAATGGTTAAGCCTGTTGACCGTATTATTCCTGATTTTGCCGAAGCCGGGGCTTCTATCATTACTTTCCACCCGGAAGCATCCGACCATGTTGACCGGACTTTACAGCTTATTCACGAACAGGGTTGCCAGGCGGGTTTAGTGCTAAACCCAGCAACACCGCTGCATTACCTTGATCATGTTATGGATAAAGTGGATGTCATTTTACTGATGTCGGTTAACCCGGGTTTTGGCGGGCAGTCTTTTATTCCGTCAACGCTTGAGAAGCTCAGAGCGGTGCGTAAACGAATTAAAGCAAGTGGCCGCGACATACGTCTGGAAGTGGATGGCGGTGTTAAGGTTTCAAATATTGGTGAAATTGCAGAAGCTGGCGCGGACATGTTCGTTGCTGGTTCAGCTATTTTTAATGCGGATGATTACGCCAGTGTCATCCAGACAATGCGCGATGAAATCGCTGCGGTAACAGGTTTTTAGAGGAAACAGTAATGTCGAAACCAATTGTGTTAAGTGGTTGTCAGCCGTCGGGACAGTTGTCTATTGGTAATTATATTGGCGCATTACGTCAGTGGGTTAAGATGCAGGACACTCACGACTGTAAGTTTATGTTGGTTGATCAGCACGCCATTACTGTACGGCAGGAGCCTGAAAAACTGCAGCAGGCAACCCTTGATGGACTGGCTTTGTATCTGGCTTGTGGTCTTGACCCGGCAAAGAGTACGGTGTTTATTCAGTCGCACGTGCCGGAGCATTCTCAATTAGCCTGGGTGCTTAACTGCTACACGCAAATGGGTGAGCTGAACCGCATGACTCAGTTTAAGGACAAGTCTCAGCGTCACGCCAGTAATATTAATGCGGGTTTGTTCACTTATCCGGCGCTAATGGCGGCAGACATTCTGTTGTACCAGGCGAATGAAGTGCCGGTGGGCGATGACCAGAAGCAGCACCTGGAAATGACGCGTAATGTTGCTGAGCGTTTTAATAATTTGTATGGCGATATTTTTACGATTCCGGAGCCAATGATTCCGAAAGTCGGTGCGCGGGTCATGTCATTGCAGGAGCCGACTAAGAAAATGTCAAAGTCGGACGATAACCCGAATAACTTTGTAGGTTTATTGGAAGAACCGAAGAAGATTCTGAAGAAAATAAAGAAAGCCGTTACTGACTCTGATGAGCAGGCGCGCATTTACTTTAATCAGGAAGAAAAGCCGGGTGTCTCGAATTTGCTGAGCATTATGTCAGCCGCTACCGGTAAGTCGATAGACGAGCTTGTGCCGGACTACGAAGACAAAATGTACGGGCATTTAAAAGTAGATGTGGCGGAATCTGTGGTGGCCATGCTGGAACCGATACAGCAGCGGTATCACGAAATGCGTAATGATCAGGCATTTTTGCAGCAGGTCATGAAACAAGGCGCTGATAAGGCACGTGAAGCCTCAGCAAAAACTTTGTCAGATGTTTATAAAGCGGTAGGTTTTGTACCTTACCCGGGATAAATTTAACTATGGCAGATAAATCTCCGGAACAGCGTGAAAAGGAGTTGCTAACCAGTGTTGAAACTATGGCAAACATTGGCAGCTTTTGGTATGAACCCGCGTCCGGAGACTTATACTGGAGCCCTCAGTTAAGAGAAATTCATGGTGTAGCCCAGGATGAACCCATTACCTATGAACAGGCAATGGCGTTTCACCTTCCTGAATACCGTGAAAATATTGAACAACTGGTAGAGCAAAGTTTTCAAAATCACCATAGCTGGTCAGCAGAAAGTTGTCTTAAAGACAGAAGCGGAATAATTCACTGGGTTGCTATTACAGGCATTACCCGAACGCTGAAAAATGGTGACATGGCACTATTTGGTGCAATTCAGGATATTACGATTAAAAAGTACCGTTTGCAGCAGTTACAAGAGCAAACCAATACCTTACGCAGCACACTGGACAACTTACTGGATGCGGTTATTACCATCGACAGTAACGGCATTATTATTAATTTTAGTGCGCCGGCTGAGCGCATGTTCGGTTACAGTTCCGCTGAAGTGAAAGGTAAAAATGTCAGCGTGTTAATGCCCGAGCCTTATGCCCGGGAACATGACCGTTACATTCGTGCTTATCAAAAAACAGGTCGTGCACGCATTATTGGTATTGGCCGCGAAGTTCAGGCGAAGCGCAAAACCGGAGAAGTGTTTCCTATTGATTTGGCGGTAACCGAGATAACTCATTCTGGTGAAACGCAGTATGTCGGCGTTATACGGGATATTACCGAGCAAAAAGAAAATGCCCGTAAGCTGGAATATTTAGCAAACTTCGATGAGCAAACGGGGTTGCCAAATCGTCACCGTTTTCTTGATCTGGTTGAGAAACGCATTGACAGCCAATTACCCATTGCTGTCGCAGCCGTTAATATTGATTACTTTAACCGCGTTAATACAATTCACGGACACGATGAAGGTGACCGTGTTATTCAGTTAATTGCACAGCGACTGAGAAAAACAGTTGGCGATTCGGGCTGGATAGCGAGAGATCTTGGTGACAGATTTTGGGTGGGGGTTATGCAGGACTCCACCGAGACCAGCCTGGCTATTATTGACGAGCTTCATGGCGTACTGCGCGAGCCCTTTAAAACGGCGTTCCAGACGCATTACCTCACTGCAAGTGTTGGTGTCAGTTTAAGTGGAGGCAATGAAAACGCGTCCGGACTGCTGTCACAAGCCGATACGGCAACGTCTAATGCACGGCATAGTGGCCGGGATAAAGTTGCGGTATACAGAGCAGAAATATCTAATTCAGTTGTAACCGATGCCAAAACCGAAGTGGCCTTACGAGCGGCTTTGGGTAAAGGGCAGTTCGAATGTTGGTTGCAGTCTAAAGTGGATACCAACGGTGTTGTTCGTGGTGCAGAGGCTCTAATGCGTTGGCGCAATGAAGGCGGGGAGATCATTCCTCCAGATCAATTTATCCCGATTGCGGAGCGTTTTAAGCTGATTATTCCTATGGCTAAAGAATTGCTGAGTCAGGTCGCTTTCGTTGTGCGGCAGCTTAGCGATAAAGGGCTTAACGATCGCATAGCTGTGAATGTCAGTCCGATTGAGTTTTTACAAGACGATTATGTCGAGACGGTACAGAAAATATTTACCGAACAGGATGCGCCGCTGAATCAACTGACCATTGAAATTACCGAAAACTTATTGTTGGCTGACCCTGAAATAGTTGAGCAAACAATGTCGCGGCTTGCCGAGCTCGACGTCGTATTTTCTATTGATGACTTTGGTACCGGGTATTCTAATTTCATGCGCATTCAGCAACTGCCAATAGGCGAGCTAAAGATAGACCGGGAGTTTGTTCAACTGGCGGAAGTGAATGACAAACACATGGGGCTGCTGTTGGCTATGCTGAATATGACTAAATCTCTATTGGTTTCTTCGGTAGCCGAAGGCGTAGAAACTGAAGCTCAGGTTAAATTGCTGAAAGAAAATGGTGCTGATTTATTGCAGGGATTCTATTTTGCCCGGCCAGTCCATTTTAAAGACTGGCTAAGCGAGCGGCTGTCCTAGCAGTATGATTGTTTTAATTGATAACTTTGACTCATTTACCCACAATCTGGCACGCTACTTTCGGGAATTAGGCGAAAACGTTGGTGTTTTCAGGAACAATGAATTAACCCTTACCGACATAGAACAGTTAGCTCCTGAGGCGCTTGTTATATCGCCGGGTCCCTGTACTCCTGACGAGTCGGGGATATCTCTGGCTGCTATTGAGCACTTTCAAACTAAGCTGCCAATATTAGGTGTGTGTCTTGGTCACCAGGCATTGGCACAGGTTTTTGGTGCAAACGTTGTTCGGGCAGAAAAAGTTATGCACGGGAAAACCAGTGTAATTAAACACTCCGGCGAGGGACTATTCCGACAGCTAAATAACCCTTTAGAAGTGACCCGCTACCATTCCCTGATTGTTTCTCCTGAAAGCTTATCAGCAGATTTTGTCATTGATGCCGATACAGAAACCGAAAAAGGCCAGCGCGAGATTATGGCAATAAGGCACCGGCATTTGCCGCTGTTTGGTGTTCAGTTTCATCCTGAGTCTGTTATGACAGCTCAAGGACATAATCTGTTAGCGAATTTTTTACGTTATATACGATAATCAGTAAGTAGTATTTTCTCTGCTTATTCAACATAATACTGCCGCAGTTCAGCTAATACCGAGGTAACATGTTCCACTTTTTTGCGGGTACCACAGAAGGCGGTAGTAATGACCCCGCTCTGCGCTTAGAAAAACGCTTTATCAACTATCTGATAAGCTTCCCGTTTGCGCGTAAAACTCGCTCAAAAGAAGATGGTACCGACGACGAAGAGCATGAGCAGCGACGTAAGCTTTTAGAAGTGGAGCGTTTGAATTACGAAGAGCGCGATCGCAAAGCGCAGGCGCGTCAACGTTACGCCGATCGTATTTCTGATGAATTGCATGAAGAGATTTATCATCGTGCGTTGAAAACCATCGAAGATGGTGACTACATACGCGAGCGCTTGATCCCACTACCTGAAAAGCTACCTGAATTGCTCGATACGCTTAGCATGAAAGCCGCTTCTATGCGCCGGATTGAGTCCGTTGTGCAAGGTATGGACTGGTTTCATACGGGGTTAATCCGTACGGTCAATCAACCACCGTTTATTGATCGGAATAAGCAGATGAAAATTGATAACCTTCGGGTGGCCATGAGTTTTGTTGGCACAGAAAACCTACGCCTGCTGGCTCCTGCTTATATTATGCAAAACTGGCTGCCGCCGGCCACGCAACCGTTCACTTTATTCCGTCGGAAAATTTGGGAGCATTCGCTGGGTACGGCTATTGCTGCGCACAATATTGCGGTAGAGCGTAACCTGCGAGATCCGGTTTTAGCCTATACCATTGGTATGTTCCATGAGCTGGGGAAAATAGCCTTAACCAAGCTGTATTTGCGTTTATTTGATGATGTGCAGCGTGAATTCGCTATGCAAAGCGTTAACGATAAGTCACCAGAGCGCCACAATACTATTGTCACCTTGACTCCGGATGAGCGCTTTCTGCGCGATTTAATGCTGGAAAAGGATAAAGACGTAAGTTACCTGGTTGCTGAAGGCTGGGGGTTAAAGCGTGTTCCGGTAAGCAAACACTTATTGGCTTTTACGCAAAGCAAAACGAAAGACAAAGGCTATGACTCTGAATACGCGGAAGCCTTAGCTCAGGCCAATGCTTATTGCGAATTCAGAATGCTGCGCGAAGTGGACCTTGCCAGCCTGGAAGAGGGTAAACACCTGCTAAACAAGCATTCAATAACGTCAGAAACTGTTGCTCGCTTGCACAATGTGAGCTTAAAACGCCCACCAATTGTTGTGCCGGAATAGAAGCTTCAGCACTCAAACTCGGTGTCGATTAATAAATGGTCGAACACATTACTGATATGCGCTTCTTCGTCGGTGAAGCGCACGCCAACACTTACCATTGCATGCTCTTTGCGTTGATTCATAATTTGACCTGAAAGGGTCAGAGGGTCTTTCTGGGAACCTGACCCTATACTGATTTTTATATTCATATGAGTGACATTACCCGTCTGGTTCTGCGCCTTAAACACAATTCGACAACCGGCAGAAGAGATATCGACAATAACGCCACTGGCTAACTTCTTCTTGCTTTTCGTCTGACTGCCATCAGCAGTAACATCAACTGGAATATGAGTTCGTACACGGCGTTGTGCCCGCAATGCGCGATTCTCTATTTGTTTTGGATAATCCAGGTACAGCAACCGGAAAGGAATATTAGAGACGGCCCGGATCTTTGTTTTAAAAGCCAGGCACTCACCCGCTTCTCCCTCTAAAACCAAGCGAACAATAACCGGGTTACCTTCATATAACACATCGGCGTAGCTGCCATCGGTGCGCGGATTCGGCTGCTTCAACAATAAATAGTTACCGGTATCAAAGCCCACAACCTGAAGCTTGGTGCGCACCTTTGTCGCCGAAGAAAACTCAACATCAATTACGTCGCCCGGGCGTAAATAGGTAAGCTTTAACTGGGGTTGAGATGAGGCGTTCAAGGGCGGAGTCTGATTTTCCATAACGTCTTCTGTTGCCGAACATTTATTCAATAAATCAGGCTAAATTAACACCAGTTAAAAATCAATGTAATTCTGCGTAGTTAAATGTTAATTCAGAGAACACATTTTCGTGGCCTAAAAAATAATGACTAAAGATTCATGGTTTCAGTATGCATTAGCATAACTATTCGTATCTTATGCAAGAAAAGCGCAACCCCTCGGGTTTAGGGATTTATAACCGAATTATCACAGACAAACTGCACAAATTTTGGCATAATAGCTGGCTACTTTTAGAGATGAATTTGTTGACACCTTTGTTAACTCGCTAAGGCGATAAGGACGAGAGTAATGACAGACAATAAGACAGTAAACCGTGAAATGTTTAATGATGTAATGGTTCCAAACTACAACCCGGCATCGATGATTCCTGTCAAAGGAGAAGGCGCTCGCGTTTGGGATCAGGAAGGTCGTGAGTATGTCGACTTTGCTGGCGGTATCGCTGTGAACTGTCTTGGTCATTGCCACCCTGCGATGGTGTCAGCCCTGCAGGAACAGAGCCAGAAGCTGTGGCATTTAAGTAACGTTTTTACCAACGAACCAGCAATTCGTCTGGCGAAGAAATTAACCGAAGCCACCTTTGCTGATCGCGTTTACTACGCTAACTCGGGTGCTGAAGCTAACGAAGCGGCATTAAAGCTGGCGCGTCGCTGGGCAATTGAAAAGCACGGTGAGCATAAGCAACAAATTATTGCTTTCACTAAAGGTTTCCATGGGCGCACCTTCTTTACCGTAACCGTGGGTGGCCAGCCAGCTTACTCTGACGGTTTTGGTCCAAAACCTGGTGCTATTGAGCATGTGGATTACAACAACATCGACGCGCTAAAAGAACTGATTTCCGATAAAACTTGCGCCGTAATGATGGAGCCATTGCAAGGTGAAGGTGGCGTAGTAAGCCCTGACGTAGAATTCGTTAAAGCAGTACGTGAACTGTGTAATGAAAACGACGCGTTATTGATTTTTGATGAAGTACAAACTGGCTTTGGCCGTACCGGTAGCCTTTATGCTTATGAACAGCTGGGTGTGACGCCGGACATTCTGACTTCAGCAAAAGCCTTGGGCGGCGGTTTCCCTATCGGCGCTATGCTAACAACAACTGAAATTGCGGAGCATCTTAAGCCGGGTACACACGGTAGTACTTACGGCGGTAACCCACTGGCATGCGCTGTATCAGAAGCAGTGTTTGATGTTGTGAATACTAAAGAAACGCTGGACGGCGTGAAGCAACGTGAGCAATGGTTCAAAGAGCAACTGGCCGCAATTAATGAAAAATACAACGTGTTCAGCGAAATTCGAGGTCAGGGCTTATTGCTTGGCGCGGCAATGAATAAAGAGTACGAAGGGCGTGCGCGCGACTTCTTGCTGGCCGGTCAGGAGCATGGCGTGATGGTACTGATTGCCGGTGCTAATGTGGTGCGTTTTACCCCGTCACTGGTTATTTCTGAAGAAGACGTTAAAGAAGGCCTGCAGCGCTTTGAAAAAGCTGTTGCTCAGGTCGTCGGTCAATAACTGAGGCTGTTTTATGTTGCTAATCAGACCCATTAAGCCGTCAGATTACGAAGCGTTATACCAGTGTGCGATTGAGTCCGGTCATGGTTTTACTTCTTTACCGGTAGACCAGTCGCTGCTGGAGCGTCGCATTAATGCGGCGCAAAAAGCATTCGCTAAAGATACCGTTGAAACACCGGGCGATGAAAGCTACCTGTTTGTTATGGAAGATACCGAAACCGGTACTATTGCAGGTGTCAGTGGTATTGAAGCTGCGGTGGGTTTGAATGAAGCCTTCTGGCATTACCGTTTGGGTAAAGTTGTGCATCATTCAGAAAAGCTCAATATTTATAATGCGCTGGAAACCTTAACCTTGTGTAATGACTACACAGGTGTTTCTGAGCTATGCACCCTATTTTTGCGCGAACCTTACCGGCACAACATGAACGGACGTACTTTGTCTCGTTTCCGTATGCTGTTTTTAGCAGAATTTAAACAGCGTTTCAGCGACTGGGTAATAGCCGAAATGCGCGGTGTTTCAGATGACAATGGAGATTCGCCGTTCTGGAACTGGCTGGAAGAGAACTTTTTCTCAATGGACTTTCCTAAAGCCGATTACTTAAGCGGCATTGGCGATAAAGTCTTTATTTCTGAACTGATGCCTCGCTTCCCTATTTATACTAACTTGTTGAGTAAAGAAGCACAGGCGGTTGTCGGTAAAGTTCACGACAATACCCGGCCGGCACTGAAATTGCTGGAATCTGAAGGCTTCCGCTTCCGCGGGTTCGTCGATATCTTTGATGCAGGGCCAACAGTTGAAGCCGAAGTGTGTAATCTTAACAGTGTCCGTAACAGTCGTTTAGTGACGGTAACTGTAAGCGAATCTACAGCGGAAGATGAAGGCATTCCTCATATTGTCTGCAACACGCAGCTGAAGAACTTCCGTGCAACCAAACTGTCTTTACCGGCCGGTGCAGACGAACTCATATTGACGACAGAACAAGCCCAGGCAATGCATTTAGAAAGCGGCGATGAAGCCCGCATTGTTGCACTCTAAGCAGGAGTATTTGTATGACGAACAGTATTCAATTTATTGACGGTTGTTGGGAAGCTGGTGAAGGCCAGCTGTTCAAATCGATTGATCCAGCACGAAACGAAGTTATCTGGAGTGGCGAAGCTGCCAGTGAAACTCAGGTTGAAAAAGCCATTTTGGCAGCACGGGCGGCATTTCCGGATTGGTCTGGCCGCAGTGTTGAAGAACGCTTGGCTATCTGCCAAAAGTTCTCTGAATTGCTGGAAGAAAATAAAGAGCACCTGGCTCGTACTATGGCCAAAGAAACCGGCAAGCCCGTTTGGGAAACCCGCACCGAAGTTGGCGCTATGATGGGTAAAGTGGCTATTTCAGAACGAGCCTACCATGAACGTACCGGTACCGTGGAAAATGACATGCCGGGCGCAAAAGCCTTTATCCGCCACAAGCCGCACGGTGTGGTCGCTGTTTATGGCCCTTATAACTTTCCGGGACATTTGCCTAACGGGCACATTGTACCGGCGCTTATTGCGGGTAATACCGTGGTATTTAAGCCAAGCGAACTGACCCCTATGGTGGCTCAGGAAACCGTGAAGTTATGGGAAAAAGCAGGCATCCCGGCGGGTGTTCTCAACCTGGTTCAGGGCGAAGTCGACACGGGTAAAGCATTGTCAGCGCACCCACAAATTGATGGTCTGTATTTCACTGGCTCATCAAACACCGGCCACTTGTTGCATAAACAATTTGGTGGTCGTCCGGATAAGATTCTGGCACTGGAAATGGGCGGCAATAACCCATTGTTGGTGACTAATGTGGCTGATATTGATGCCGCGGTTCATAACATTGTTCAATCGGCTTTTATTACCTCTGGTCAACGCTGCACTTGTGCGCGCCGCTTGTTTATAGAAGATTCAGAGCAAGGCCGTGCTGTACTGGAACGTCTCATTGAAGTAACCGAGAATATTCTGGTCGACGACTACGAAGCTGATCCGCAGCCATTTATGGGTGCTATGATTTCAGCTAAAGCTGCGGGCGAAATGGTCGATGCACAGAATGAGCTGTTGCATAAAGGAGCTAAGTCATTAGTTCGTATGAAGCAGGCTGACTCGAAGAAAGGTTTTGTCACTCCGGGTATTGTGGATGTAACCGGAGTTGAGGATTTACCGGACGAGGAACATTTTGGACCATTACTGAAAGTGTATCGCTTTAAAGATATCGATGTGGCTATCAAAGAAGCGAACAACACACGTTATGGTCTGTCTGCCGGTGTTTTGTGTGACGATGAGGAAACCTATCGTTACTTCTTTAAACACATTCGCGCAGGTATTGTGAATTGGAATAAGCCGATTACTGGTGCCAGCAGTGCCGCGCCTTTTGGTGGTATCGGTGCAAGCGGTAATCACCGTGCTAGTGCGTATTATGCGGCGGATTATTGCGCTTACCCGGTTGCCTCTGTGGAAGCTGACAGCATGAGCTTACCTGAGAGTTTAGCGCCAGGGCTTAAATTTTAATCGCAATCTGTGCTAGTTTAGTGGCTGGGCAGCGTATGGGTTGCCTGGCCGCGTGACAAAGAGAAACCGATGATAGTTGAAACAGACGGATACATTGAGCTAATCCAGTACCTGACAGGTCAGTTACCGGTCTTCACTGAACAGAGTAGCAGCGCAAAAACTGCGGATTACACTTTGCGCGACTTTATGGAAGAACGCCTGTCAGAAAGTATGATGGCAGTGTTTGAGCAGAATGAGCTTGATGAGGCTGTGCGGCTGGATATTGTCCGGGAAACGGATGCTATCGTTTACGATTTAGAAGAAGTGCTATCCAAAGTTCTGGATACACACCCGACTCCGCAGCAGGAAGCCTTCATTAATGAGTTTGTCGGTCTGGTAAAAAACCTTTTCGATGAGCGTCTGCAAAGTTACCGACTGTAGTCTTTTATTGAGTTCAGCAAGGATCTTCAATGTCAGCAAATAGCATGAATGCAAAGGTCACCTGGGTAGACGGCATGACTTTTGTAGCTACCTCAGATAGTGGTCATCAGGTGGTTATGGATGGTGACAGCCCCGGTAAAGCCCCGAGTCCTATGGAAATGGTACTAATGTCCGCGGGAAGTTGCGCGTCTGTTGATGTGGTAAGTATATTGCAAAAAGCTAAGCAGAACCTTCAGCGCTGCTATTGTGAGTTGTCAGGAACACGTGCCGATTCAGTACCAAAGGTTTTTACCGACATTCACCTTGAGTTCGTGGTCGTGGGTACGGATATCAACGAAAAGCACGTAGAGCGTGCGGTGAAACTGTCGGCCGACAAGTACTGTTCGGTGGCTAAAATGCTGGAAGCTTCGGTTAATATTACCCACAGTTACCGTATTGAATTTCCTCAACAAGACGACTGATCTTTGAATTATCGACACATTTTTCATGCCGGCAATTTTGCCGATGTTTTTAAGCATTTGCTTCTGGCGCGTGCGCTGGAGTATTTTCAGCAAAAGAATAAGCCCTACTTTGTACTCGATACCCACGGCGGTATCGGTTACTACGATTTGCAAGGCGATCAGGCAGTAAGAACCGCCGAAGCTGAACAGGGCATTGTCCGTTTTGCTGAGCAGTCAGCTGAAGAACCTTTAGCCGCCGCTTACTTAAACTCCGTGCGTAAATTAAACGAAGAGCAAGATAAGCTTAGGTATTACCCCGGCTCACCAGTCATAACCTCTGAATTTTTACGTGAAAATGATCGGCTAGTTGTTTGTGAACTGCATAAAGAAGACGCGGAAACCCTTAAAAACACACCTTTGGGTCAGCACAAACAAGTGCAAATTCTGGCCCCTATGGACGGTTATCAGGCTGTGCGTGCGCAACTGCCCCCAGCTGAAAAGCGCGGGTTGGTACTTATTGACCCGCCTTTTGAAAACACCACGGAGTTTGACGATGTGGTCAGCGCGCTTGAACAGGGCTTAAAACGCTGGCAAAGCGGTAGCTTTGCGGTTTGGTACCCGATTAAAGATGAATTAAAAACGGCTGCTTTTCACCGTGATGTTGGCGCTTTGGCTGGTCTGCCTAAGACTCTGATCATGGAACTGAATATACGCACCAACGATGAGCGAAAAGGGCTCCACGGCTGTGGTTTTCTCTGGGTTAATCCGCCTTATGGCGTGGTGCAGGATAGCGAGCATCTGTTACCTGTCTTGTGCAAGACTCTGGCTCAGGACAAAGGCGCTAATTTTCACAGCCGTTGGCTAGTTGGTGAGTAGTTACTTACTTGATATCCAGTCAACCTGACGGCGAACCTGGTTTTTCCTTTCCATAATTTGTTCTATCAGTGGTGTCAGAATCAGCTCCATGGCTAAGGCCATTTTCCCGCCGGGCACAACCAGAGTGCTGGTACGCGACATAAACGAACCGTCTATCATCTGCAGGTAATACGGAAAGTCGACATTCTTAATACCCCGAAAACGAATAACAACAAAGCTCTCGTCCAGTGACGGAATATCCTTGGCACTGAAAGGGTTGGACGTATCAACCGTAGGCACTCGTTGGAAGTTGATATGAGTACGCGAAAACTGCGGAACAATATGGTGAATGTAATCTTCCATGCCACGAATAATGCTGGTGGTAACCGCTTCACGTGAATGGCCCCGCTCTGATGTATCGCGAATCAACTTCTGGATCCACTCAAGGTTAACAATGGGCACCATGCCGATTAATAAATCGACATACTGAGTTACATCGTACCCGTCACCGCAAACACCGCCATGCAGGCCTTCATAGAAAAGCGCATCGGTATTTTCAGGGAGCTCTTCCCAGGGCGTGAAAGTGCCGGGCATCTGATTATAGGGCACGGCATCATCAAAGCTGTGTAAATAACGACGTACTTTGCCATTGCCGGTTTGTGAATAAGAGCGGAATAAGGATTCTAACCGGTCAAAGTCATTGGCTTCGGCACCAAAATAACTGATATGACGACCCTGTTCCTGAGCTTTGCGAATAGCCAAATCCATTTCAGGGCGAGAGTAGCGATGAAAGCTGTCACCTTCCACAAAAGCTGCACTCACATCTAACGAGCGAAAGATATGGCGTACGGCCTGGCCGGTGGTGGTTGTTCCTGCTCCTGATGAGCCGGTAACGGCAATAATCGGGTGCTTTGATGACATAACATTCTCGCAAACTAAATAAGAACAGTTGTTATACTGACCTGATTTACTAAGGTCAAGGTAAACCCAACGCTTTAATAATGAGGAGGGGGTGGTTCGTCTGCTGGATCTGAGTCAGTCGACTGATTCTCCTGTATTTGTTTTATGCGCTTTCCTAACCAGCGAATTTGCTTTTGCATTTCACTCATTTGTTGAGTCTGCTCAGTAACCAGTTTATTCAATGAATGAATAGTGTCTTCCTGAAACGTTAGCTGCATTTCCAAGTTAGTCAATTGCGCTTCTATCTTCTCTACTGTCATTCTTTACTACCTGTTAAATCAATATTCCACCACTCAGCAAGACCTGCAGAGCTCTCACTAATAACCATTTGCTCTTGTTCGTCGAACAACACGGATAATACCGCCGCGTTGCTGGGTCGGCCACCATCGCGTAAGTCTACTCGCCAATTCGAGAGTTGTTTTCCTGTTGCCGTGTCCCAGATTGAGATTTTACGTGATGGAGATCCGGTAATGAGATACTTACCTGATGCGCTAAAGCGCGCAGCGCTAAAAATCTTATGGCGCTCCATGAATTTTAATTCCGAAACGGTTTCGCCATCGGGTAGTGAACGAATAATGGCGTTGTCTGTTGCATCGGCAGTGAAGGCAAAATGGCCTTCAGGGTGCAGGGCAACTTGTGTTATACGTCCTTCCAGCGGCCAGCGGTGCACAATTTGCCCGCTGCGGGTATCCCACAGAATAGCCGAATGGTCGTTTGAACCGCTCAGAACATAAAAACCATTGGGCGAAATATCCAGAACGTTAATACTTTCGGTATGACCATAAAACTCAATACGCCGACCCGATGCCGGATTGAACGCAACTTGTGTACCGTCCCGTTTGCCCAGAACCACAGTCCCGCCTTTTTTGCTGACCACGAGTTTTTGTATATCACCCGAACCTATTTGCCAGAAACCCAGGTTTTCACCGCTATTAATATCCCACATGGAAAATTCTTTACGCGATGCAGCAACTGCGACTTCGCCGTCGGCACTAATATCAACGTCGATAATTTGAGAGACGTCGTTTTCATTATGTTGCCACTGGTACTTGGCATTGGTGGCATAACGTGGCCACAGCAGCAACCCCGTCTCGTCTGTAGACACCAGACTGAAGCGGCCGTCGTCTGAAATATCAGCGGCGTAAGTGCCGTTTTCAGCGTGAATTGTTTTATTGACCTTCTCCGGTGCAGGTTGGCAACCGGTGAGTACAACCAGCAACATAAACGCACCGCACAGCTTGAGAAAAGGCATAGGCAAGTTCCTTGTGGTTGTGTAGTATGGTTCTGTTAGATAACACTATTATGGCATAGTCCGAAAGGATGCAAGACGATAATTGGAGAAAACGATGAAACAACTGATAAAGCCGTTAGCTATTTCAGCCATCGCGCTGGTACTGACTGCTTGCTCGCAAGAAAAATTTCCGGCGAATGATACGGAATTAAAAACAGAGAAAGACAAGCAGGCTTACGCTTTAGGCTCTTCTGTTGGTGGATTTATTGCGCGTAACCTGGACCGCCAGGAAGAAGCGGACTATATGCTGGAACGTGACATTGTTATTGCCGGCTTTGTCGATGCGGTTAAAGGTGACCCTCAACTGAGTGAAGAAGAAGCTGAAAAAATCCTGAACGCTATGCGCGAAGAAGTCATGGAACATCGTCAGAACGTTTTGGGTAAAAAAGCCGCTGAGGAAGGGAAAGCCTACTTAGCGGAAAATGCGAAAAAAGAGGGTGTGCAATCAACCGACTCTGGTCTTCAGTATGAAGTTCTTGAAGAGGGTGACGGTGTTAGCCCGGCAGAAACCGACATGGTAGAAGTTCATTACGAAGGTACGCTGGTTAATGGCGAAGTGTTTGACAGCTCATATGAGCGTGGCGAACCAACATCATTTCCGCTAAACCGCGTTATTCCAGGCTGGACTGAAGGTCTGCAGTTGATGAAGGAAGGTGCTAAATACCGTTTCGTGATCCCATCTGAACTGGCGTACGGTGATCGTGAATTGGGTGATGGCCAAATTCCACCAAATTCAACGCTGATTTTTACTGTTGAATTGCTTAACGTACAAAAAGACGAACTGGATAACGAATAAGTTCCGTTGCGCTTTCATCTATACAAAAAGACGCCGGCGAAATGCCGGCGTCTTTATAAATTCAATAAAAGTTAGCTTAAGCCGTTATTAAATTATGTTCGTCTAAATGGTGGAGAAGCTTATCTTCAAACTCCATTCTCAACTCCAGTGCTTCACCCAGTGCCGATAAATCTCTATCGAAGGTTTCACAGTGGTCAGTTGAGCTTATCTCGCCATATCTATCATTAAAATCTAATGCAATTTCAGTGGTGTCAGAAATTAAAGGGAATAATTCGTCAGCTAAATCATCAACTGAGTTTCCCTGAGATGAAGCTTCGCGCACAATTTGATCATAAATTTCAAAGTGACCACTTGAGACATAGTCGACCAATTGACCGCAAAAATTACGGATATCAGTGACTTCGGGTAAGCCCGAGCGAATGCTTTCATAAGGCGGGAGCGCGGCAAGTTTAAAATAATTTACCAGTAAGTCCTGGCGCTCGGATAGCCATAGGTCGATACTTTTATGAGCGCCGCCCCAGCGCTTTTTTGCCTGCTCATTACGGCTTAACATGATACTCTCCGTCTATAGTTTCAGTACCTAATGTAAATTCAGAAGCATTAGAACTCAACTGATTTTACAGAAAACCAAACGCATTTGATACGCGGGATTAATATGGCGACTTTGTATTCAAAACCGGCGGCTGATGAACCTGCCTGGTGGTTTGTGGTGAGCTCTGACCATCTCTTTCTGGATGAAAGCGGAGAAGTCCCTTTTGGCTGCTTACAAGATTTAGGCTTTCCAGACTTAAATGACTACCGGGTAGTGGAAATAGGTGAACTGCGGGAGCGCAGCTGTTATTTAATTATGGCCGACTATATGGACGAGCAGTTCATTGGTGGAGAGTTCGCGCCTTTACGGCAATTACTTACCGTGGATGACATGGAAAAGTTTGCGATGGCAGGCAGAGCCCGGCAATTCAGTGACTTTCTGAATACTCATCGCTTTTGCGGCCGCTGCGGTGCCCGTATGCAAACCATAGAATGGGAGCTGGCAATGCATTGTAATCAGTGCCAGCACCGTTGTTATCCGCGCGTGTCGCCATGCATTATTGTGGCTATCCGCAAAGATGACAAAATTCTGCTGGCTCAGGGTAAGCGCCATAAACCCGGCTTGCACTCTATATTGGCAGGCTTTGTTGAAGCTGGCGAAAGTCTGGAGCAGGCGTTAGAGCGCGAGGTTTATGAAGAGGCCGGCATTCGCGTTAAGAACATTCAGTATCATTTAAGCCAGCCCTGGTCTTTTCCTCATTCGCTAATGATGGGTTACACCGCAGACTGGGCAGAGGGCGAACTGCATATTGATCCGCACGAATTAGTGACAGGCGACTGGTTTGCTTTTGACGACCTGCCGGATATTCCGCCTGAAGGGACCATAGCAAGAACGTTGATTGACCTATCTCAAAAGAGGTAAGCATAAGTTTTCATGGAGCCAATGCCTGCGGACTGATAAAATGCCGGGCATTGATGTTGATAAATAATTGGATTCGCTATGACCGCTCCGGCGCTTAAAAATGATCGTTACCTTCGTGCATTAGCAAAACAACCTGTTGATCGCACGCCCGTCTGGATGATGCGTCAGGCTGGACGCTATTTACCTGAGTATAAAAAAGTGCGCGGGCAGGCTGGCGACTTTATGTCATTATGCCGGAACACCGAGCTTGCCTGCGAAGTAACCATGCAACCGTTGCGCCGGTTCGACCTGGATGCCGCTATACTCTTCAGTGATATTTTGACCATTCCCGATGCTATGGGTCTGGGCTTATATTTTGAAGCCGGCGAAGGCCCTAAGTTTAAAGACCCTGTGCGCAGCATGGCCGCTATTAAAAACCTGGCTGTGCCCGATATGGAAGACGAGCTGGGTTACGTGATGGACGCTGTCCGTGCTATTCGTCGCGAACTGAATGGTAGTGTGCCACTTATTGGTTTCTCTGGCAGCCCGTGGACACTGGCGACCTACATGGTTGAAGGCGGCAGCACCAAAAACTTCTCCAAAGTGAAGCAACTGATGTTTGCTGACCCTGAAGCTATGCATACGTTGCTGAATGTTCTGGCTGAGTCCGTTACTCAGTATCTGAACGCACAGATTGCCGCAGGTGCGCAGTCGGTCATGATATTCGATACCTGGGGCGGCGTTTTATCGCCACGTGACTACAAGGCATTCTCACTGGCTTATATGGAAAAAATTGTGGCAGGCCTTACGCGCGAAGCTGACGGACGTAAAGTGCCTGTGACTTTATTTACCAAAAATGGCGGGCAATGGCTGGAAGCTATGGCTGCCAGCGGTGCCGACGCATTAGGTGTGGACTGGACCACTGACTTATCCGATGCCAGAGCTCGTGTTGGCAGTAAAGTTGCTCTGCAAGGCAATATGGACCCCAGCGTGCTTTATGCAAAACCAGAGCGTATTGAACAAGAAGTACAAACTATATTACAAAGCTATGGCTCAGGTACTGGTCATGTGTTCAATTTGGGGCATGGAATTCATCCCGAAGTAGATCCTGAACATGCCGCTGCTTTTATTGAAGCTATTCATAAATACAGCCCGGCATTTCATTCAAACGACTGAATTTGCGATTAAACCGCCAGAATCCTCGTTAAGTGCACCGCCTTCGGGCGGTGTTTTGCGTACAATGGTCTATGTTAAAACCGTTGTACTAAGAACCTAGAGGTAAGCATGGCGAAACGTTCCTGGATTAACCCTATTACTATTGTTGTCGTTGTCCTGATTGCGGCAGCTGTGTATTTGTTTGGGTTTCCGCCCGAAACTAAGGTGGAAGAAGGGAAGGAACAGGCAGTTCCGGTTAAAATTCAGACGGCTGAAATTAGTGAGTTCCGCGATACTATCGAAGCGTTAGGCACCGCCATGGCCAATGAAACGGTTCGTATTACTGCGCAAACTCAGGACGTTGTCGAAAAAATCTATTTTGAAAGCGGTGACTTAGTTGAGCAAGGACAACTGCTGGCTGAGCTAAATGCGCGTAAAGAAGTGGCTCGTGTGCAGCAGCTCAAATTCAGCTTAGACGAAGCCAAACGTCAGTTGGAACGGGTAACCGAATTACGTCGCGGTAATGCAGCCTCGCAACAACAGTTTAATGAACAGCAAGTACGAGTTAATGGACTTCAGGCTGACTTAGAAGTTGCTGAAGCAACTTTAAAAGAAATGAAGATTTATGCGCCATTTTCAGGCCGAGTAGGCATTCGCGAAATAAGCGCAGGTTCTCTGGTCAGCCCGGGTGATGTATTTACAACTCTTGATGATATCAAGCCTATCAAAGTCGACTTCAGCGTTCCTGAACGTTACTTCGCCAGTATTGCGGTAGATCAGGAAGTGATAGCCCGCAGCCGGGCTTATCCGGGCGAGCAATTTATTGGGCGTATTTCAAGCATTGATTCTCGTGTGGATCCGGTAACGCGATCAGTAAAAGTCAGGGCAAAAATTAACAATGATGATGAACGTCTGCGTCCGGGGATGCTTTTGCAAATTACCTTGCTACGAAGCATTGATGAAGCTCTGTTGTTGCCGGAAAAAGCGCTCATTCCTATTCAGAACAGACAATATGTTTATGTGTTAACGCCAGATAACCGGGCGCGTCAAAAAGAAGTGACCATTGGCCGTCGTAAGCCGGGAATCGTAGAAATTACTGACGGTCTTAAGCCGGGAGAAAAAGTCATTATAGAAGGCATTGTTCGCCTTCGTGACGGTGTACCTGTTTCTGTGCAGGGAGGTTAAGTCATGTTGCTGTCTGACCTTTCTGTTAAACGTCCGGTTTTTGCAACCGTACTGAATATTCTGCTGGTGGTTTTCGGTATCGTGGCTTTCACCATGCTGCCGTTGCGCGAATACCCGGACATTGACCGTCCCATAGTCTCTATTGATACAGACTACCCCGGAGCCTCTGCCGAAGTTGTCGAAACTCAGGTAACACAACTGGTCGAAGACCGCATTAGCGGCATAGAAGGCATTAAAAACATCAGCTCCAGTAGTAGTAACGGACGCTCCAGTATCAGCATTGAATTTAATCTGACTCGCGACATCGATGCAGCCTCAAATGACGTTCGTGAACGTGTTTCACGGGTGCTCGATAATCTGCCGGAAGAAGCTGACCCACCCGAAGTGTCAAAAGCGTCAAGCGATGAAAGTACCATTGTCTGGTATAACCTGCGCAGTGAGAGCATGTCGATTCTGGAGCTGACTGACTATGCGGAACGATACATCGTTGACCGCCTCTCGGTTGCCGACGGTGTTGCGCGGGTCGTCATTGGTGGCGATCGTCGTTATGCCATGCGCGTCTGGCTGGATCGTGATGCAATGGCCGCAAGGCAGGTAACGGTAACTGACATTGTTAGCCGTTTGCGTGAAGAGAACGTTGAGCTGCCGGCGGGTGAAGTCGAGTCAACGGACAGAGAATTCTCGGTTCGTATGGCGCGTGCTTATCTATCGCCGGAAGACTTTAAAAACCTGGTGATACGACAAGGCGACGATGGTTATTTAGTCCGTTTGGGTGAGGTTGCCCGGGTAGAACTGGGTGCAGAAGATGATAAAACCGACTTCCGTGGTAACGGCGTTAACATGGTTGGTGTGGGTGTCATTAAGCAGTCGAAAGGTAACACCCTGGACGTGGTGAAGAACGTTCACCGGGAAATGAAAAAAATTCAGGAAACCCTGCCTGAAACCATGTACCTGGCACCCAGTTACGACTCATCGATATTCATTCAGGGCTCAGTTGATGAAGTTTATAACACTCTGGCTGTGGCGATGGCGCTGGTTATTGTCGTTATTTACCTGTTTTTAGGGAATATAAGGGCAACCATAGTGCCGGCCTTGACAGTACCTGTGGCTATTATCGCTTCCTACATGGTGCTATTTGCGCTGGGCTTTTCCATCAACTTGTTAACCCTGCTGGCGCTGGTACTGGCAATTGGTCTGGTGGTTGATGACTCCATTGTGGTATTGGAAAACATTTACCGCCGTATAGAGGAGGGAGAGCCTCCTATTCTGGCGGCTTACCGTGGGGCCAGAGAAGTAGGCTTTGCGGTTATTGCGACGACTCTGGTACTGATTTCTGTATTTGTACCTCTGGCTTTCTTAGACGGAAATATCGGTAAGCTGTTTACTGAGTTTGCTCTTGCCATAGCCGCAGCGGTTGCTTTCTCCAGTATTGCCGCACTGACGTTAACACCAATGCTGAGCTCTAAAATACTGAGTAAAAAAGAGCGTACCAGTAAATTTGGCAAGGCTTTTGATGCCACTTTCAACTGGCTGGAACAAGGCTACCGCCGTGTGCTTGAGAAAAGCGTGAAGCGCCCCATGATGGCGATAGTGCTGGTGGTGATGTCGGGCGTTGTTGCGTTCGGATTATTCAGCTTTATTCCCCAGGAGTTTGCGCCACCTGAAGACCGAGGTACTTTCTACATTCAGGTGCGCAGTGCCGAAGGAGCAAGTTTTGAGTCCAGCTCCAGACATATGGATGAAATAGAGCAAATTCTTCTGCCTTACATTGATGAAGGCAAGATTGACCGTTTGATTGTTCGTGCGCCAGGCTGGGGTGGTAGTGCAGGTATTGCCATTGTTGGCGCTGTTCCGTTTGATGAGCGCGACTGGTCAAGTTTTGATCTTATGGAAGAAATGCGCTCTCAGCTGGACTCGGTTGTCGGCGTTCAGGCATTCGCCTTTATGCGTAGCGGCATTAGTGGCGGAGGCGGCCGGCCAGTCGAGTTTGTGTTGCAGGGGAATACCTATGAGCGCTTAGCGGAGTTTCGTGACATTGTGATAGAAGAAGCCTCTACGAACCCCGGGTTGCAGAATCTGGACAGTGATTATAAAGAAACTCTGCCACAGCTATTAATTCAGGTAGATGAAGCCAGTGCTGCCGACCTGGGCGTGTCGGTGCAGGACATTGGTATTACCTTGCAGTCTGTGTTAGGTCAGAGACGAGTGACAACCTACCTTGACCGGGGCGAAGAGTATGACGTGATGCTGGAAGGTGAGAAAGCGGATTACCGTAGCCCCAGCGCTATCGATAATATCTATGTTCGCTCACGCAAAAGTGATGAATTGATTCCGCTTTCTAACCTTGTAAGCATTACTGAGCAGGCGACGTCAGCCCGGCTGAACCGGTACAACCGCATGCGGAGTGTCACCATTGAGGCGAATCTGGCTGAAGGCTATTCACTGGGTGAAGCATTAAGCTATCTGGAAGGCGTGGTGCAGGAAAAACTGCCGGAAGACGTTTCAATTGATTACAAAGGTGAGTCTCAACTGTACAAAGAGAGTGGCAGTTCAATCGTCTTTGTTTTCGGGTTGGCATTGGTCATCACCTTCCTGGTTCTGGCAGCGCAGTTTGAAAGCTTTATTCACCCATTGGTTATTATGCTGGCTGTGCCAATGGCTATAGTTGGGGCTTTACTGGCGCTGTATGTAACCGGAATGAGCATTAATATATACAGTCAGATAGGTATTGTGATGCTTATAGGTCTGGCCGCGAAAAACGGTATTCTCATTGTTGAGTTTGCGAACCAGTTGCGTGACTCTGGTATGGAGTTCAAAGAAGCGGTGCTTAAGGCCGCACAGCAGCGTCTACGACCTATTGTGATGACAGCCTTCACGACCTTAATGAGCGCCATGCCATTGATTCTGGGCTCTGGTCCGGGAGCAGAAAGCCGTATGGTTATTGGTACGGTTATTTTTGCCGGAGTTGCCGTGTCAGCGTTTTTGACGTTATTTGTGATTCCTGCTCTGTATATTGCACTAGCGAAGAATACCAGCTCCCCTATGGCAATTACGCGTAAGCTGGAGTCTTTACAGGAAGATTACCCAGACCATCATAGTTGATGGTCTGCGGCGTTAATAATGAAGAATAGGTTCGTTGCCGGCAGTGGTCAGGCCGGCAACAACGTTTTGCGCATAACTTGGGTGATTGGTAAAAATACCGTCGACGCCCATTGCATGTAGTTCTTCAATATCGTGTTGCCCATCCACTGTGTAGACATAAACTTGTAACCCCCTGCGATGACCATCTGCCACCAGTTCCGGAGTGACAAAGTCGACAGCGAAATGAGCTGAGAAGGCTTTGAGCTCTTCTGCAAAGTAACAATAGCTCAAAGGGCAGCTGGCGCTTAGCGCTCCAATTTTAATTCCGGGACGACGCTTTTTAAGGCGTTGTAACCAATGATGGTTAAAAGAAGACACCAGTAGCTGTTCTGGTTTGAAATTGGAGTTTTCCAATGCGTAATCAACATCCAGCAGAAGCTCTTTAGTGGGTACGTCGCCTTTAAGCTCGATGTTGACATGACAATGTCCGTTAATATGAGCTAAAGCTTCACGCAGTGTGGGTATAGACTGCTGACCAAAAACTTTCAGGTGTCGAATTTGTTCTGCGGTTAAATCTTTTAATCTGCCCGGGGTGGCTGTCAGGCGCTCTAAATACCGGTCGTGAAAGACAAAACGCTCACCGTCAATGGCGTAAACATCCAGCTCTATGCCATGCACTCCGCTGTCCATTGCACGCGAGAACGCGGCGAGCGTATTCTCCGGGGCCTCATAACTGGCCCCTCGGTGAGCCCATAAAATCAATCGTCGCTCTCTTTTATTTCTGCCATCACTTCACCCATGCGGGTTATTGACTGAGGTTTAAGGTCATCGTCAAACTCAATGGCGTCTTTAGCAAAGGTCAACACAACGGTCGAGCCCAGTTTAAAGTGCCCCATTTCCTCACCCTTTTTAAGATGTATAGCAGAGTGGCCCGAGGTTGGATATGACCAGCTTTGAATGCGCCCGCCGGTAGGAGGCGTTATGGTACCGGACCATACAGTACCGATACTGGCAACAATTGTAGCGCCAACCAATACCAATGACATGGGGCCAACTTCGGTATCAAAAATGGCAACCACGCGCTCATTTCGGGCAAAAAGGTTAGGGACATTAGCCGCCGTTAACGGGTTAACGGAGTACAAATCACCTGGCACATAAATCATTTTTTTCAGCACGCCGTCGCAGGGCATATGAATGCGATGGTAGTCTTTCGGCGCCAAATAAATAGTCGCGAATTTACCGTCAACAAAAGGTTTCGCGTCTTCTTCATTGCCTCCCAGTAATTCCTGTAACGAATAATCGTGGCCTTTGGCCTGAAAAATACGTCCGTTTTCAATGTCGCCCAATTGGCTGACAGCACCATCGACTGGATGAGCCAGTTCGCTCTCGCTGGCCTCTAAGGGTCTGAGCTCAGGTTTTAAATGGCGGGTAAAAAATTCATTAAAGGTTTTATAAGCTGTTGGCGATTCTTCAATGGCTTCACTCATATCAATTTTATACTGTCGGATAAACCAACGGATAAACAGCTGAGTAAACCATCCGGCACGCGCCGCAGCAAACTTTCCAACTAAGCGGGAAATTAAATGCTTAGGCATGACATGCTGGAAGAAGATTTTGACTTTATCGGTCTTAGCCACAGTTATTTACCTCGAATTGCCCGACTGGGCTTTTGTGTTTTCATAGTCTCAATAATGCGATGATAATTAGAAAGACGCCAGTCATGCAATTGATTGTTGCTGACAGCTTCCTGTAATGCACAACCCGGGTCGTCTGCATGTTTGCAGTCACGGAATTTACAGCCGCCTAAATAGTCGCGAAAGTCCACATAGCAACGAGCTATTCGCTCGGGTTCCAGATGCCACAATGAAAACTCCCGAATTCCAGGAGAATCAATCAGTGCACCGCCTTGCTTTAAATCATACCAAGTAGCAACCGTGGTTGTGTGCTGTCCTAATCCTGAATTATCGGACACGAAATTCGTCTCGGCGTTCACGTCAGGTAACAGCTGATTGACCAGCGAGGATTTGCCTACCCCGGACTGTCCAACCACAATAGAAATACTGTCTTTTAGCATGTCCTGCAGGGCATCCAGACCATCTTGAGTCGCGCTGCTGACGTTAAGGACTTTATAGCCAATACTTTCGTAGTCTTGTAAGCGCTGCTGGATATGGTTGCGCTCTTCTTCGTCTATTTCCGGCAGTAAATCGGCTTTATTCAGGACAATAACCGGTTCTATGCCAATGTCTTCGCAAGCGACTAAGTAGCGATCGATAATCGGGGAGGAGAAGCTCGGCAATACGCTAGAGATAATAAATATCTGGTCAATATTAGCGGCAACCGGTTTAAGACCGTCGTAGTAGTCGGGACGAGAAAGCAAGCTGTCGCGTTCCTGAACGGCAACCACAACACCCTGCATTCCTTGTTGCTCAACCGAAGATCTGGACCATAAAACACTGTCGCCACAGACCAGGCTACTGATAACTCTGCGAATATGGCAGCGATAGGTGTTTCCCTGCTCGTCACGGATATCGGCATGTTGGCCGAAGCGGCTTATAACGCGACCGGGTTCCGGTGCATTAAGCTGGCTGTCAGTCCACTCTATATCGGTGTTTTTCAGTCGCTTTTTCTGATTGACTGATACTTGCCGTTGCTGACCTTTGTTAAGACGTCTGCGTTTTACCAAGCCCGTTAACCTGTTGTCGTGCTAGAAATGACGCTATCATACAACAAATTGTATTGAGAGAGCAGGGTAATGACCGAGGACAATAAGAAACAACGCTTAATTTGGATTGACCTTGAAATGACAGGTCTGGAGCCTGATGAAAATCACATTATTGAAGTGGCTACCATAGTCACCGATGCCGAGTTAAACACTCTGGCCGAAGGGCCTGTTATTGCGGTTCATCAGCCACAAAAGTACCTGGACAGAATGGACGACTGGAACGTAAAAACGCACACCGGCTCCGGTCTGGTTGAGCGGGTAAAGGGGAGTCAGCACGACGAGCGCAAAGCGGCTGCAGAGACCATTGAGTTTTTAAAGCAGTACATTGATGCTGGCGTATCGCCAATGTGCGGTAATAGTATCTGTCAGGATCGCCGTTTTCTGGCAAAACATATGCCTGAACTGGAAGCCTTTTTCCATTACCGGAATTTAGATGTGAGCACATTAAAAGAGCTGGCTAAACGCTGGAATCCGGAAGTTGCTAATAGCTTTAAAAAATCAGGTGCACATGAGGCTTTAGCGGATATTCGGGAGTCTATTGGTGAACTGAAACATTACCGGGAAAACTTTTTACGACTTTAATCGGTATTAGAATTTATTGCTCAACCAGGCTGGAAGAAATATGAAACCAAATGAAATGTCGAAAGCAAAAAGTGTAGGCGATAAAGTCGTACTGGTTCTGACAATGGGGTTTATTATCCTGTTTTTGGGCTTGTCACTTTGGAATATTGAGCTTACGGCAGCTTCCATAGAAACGGGTTTCGCCTGGACGGCCAAATACTTAGGGTCGTTCTTTCAGACTTTGCTAATACTCACGTTTTTCATAGCCTTAGGTATTGCGCTTAGTCGTTATGGAAAAGCCAGAATTGGAGCAAGGTCTACACCTGAAATTAGCACTTTCCGCTGGCTTTCAATGATTCTTTGTACATTGCTTGCAGGCGGCGGTGTTTTTTTCGCGGCGGGAGAGCCTGTCTATCACTTTCTGGTGACTCCACCTGTTAGCCCTGCGGAAGCCGCCACACAAAATGCGATTGCACCAGCTTTGGCTCAAAGCTTTATGCATTGGGGGTTTTTAGCGTGGGCGGTTTTAGGGTCACTCTCTGCAATTGTGCTGTCCTACTCCCATTATGTTAAGGGCAAGCCCTTGCAACCCCGAACCTTGCTTTACCCTGTTTTTGGTGAAAGAGCACTGAAAGGCGTTTTCGGGAGTGTTATAGACTCATGCTGCGTCATTGCCGTTGTTGCCGGAACCGTGGGGCCAATTGGTTTTCTGGCGACGCAAGTGAGTTTCGGGCTGAGTGAGCTGTTCGGCGCGACGGATGGCTTTGCGTTGCAGCTTGTTATTCTTTTGTGCCTGGCTGCAATTTACATGATTTCAGCACTTACGGGGCTACACAAGGGAATTCAGTTTCTTAGCCGAATGAACGTATTTCTGGCTATAGCCATAGCTGCTGTTATCGTGATATTCGGACCAACACTATTTTTGGCCAATAGCTACTTGCAAGGAATGGGGCAGTATATTGGTTCATTTTTCGAAATGGCAACAATGACAACGAATACCGCACCCGACTGGTGGATGAAATGGTGGACAGTCTTCTTTTTTGCCTGGTTTATTGGTTACACACCGTTGATGGCGGTATTTGTGGCGCGAATCTCTCAAGGCAGAACGATTAGACAAATGGTTTTATCAGTGGCGGTTATTGCGCCGATTGCGACAACACTTTGGTTTACTCTGCTCGGCGGCTCAGGCATCTTCTATCAGCTCGAAGGTGTGTTCGACTTAACGGAGCCTTTGACCAACTTTCAGTTTGATGTAGCGACGTTGACCGTCGCACAGGCATTACCTGGCGGTAAAATAATGGCTACGGCTATTTTGCTGTTAACAACAATATTTGTAGCAACTACCGGTGACTCAATGAGTTATTCAATCGCTATGGTTGGCGCCGGCCATGATGAACCTCAGCCTTGGGTTCGTGTTTTTTGGGGTGGGGCTATGGCGGTTATGGCGGCCGTTTTACTATATATGGGAGCTGGGCAAATTAGTGTTCTACAGCAGTTTATTGTTATTACGGCATTGCCGGTGTCGTTAGTGATATTACCCACTTTATGGACCGGGCCTCAGACCGCGAAAGCTATGTATGAGGAACAGTCCCAATGAACACCTGACTAAATCTTCTACAAATAGAGATGTTTTTCCGAAAAAATATTGACGAATGCGGCGTAATGGGTAGAATACACGCCGCACTGACGAAGCGGGAATAGCTCAGCTGGTAGAGCACAACCTTGCCAAGGTTGGGGTCGCGAGTTCGAATCTCGTTTCCCGCTCCAACGTCAGTCTTTCCACCAGAAGTACCAATACGCGGGAATAGCTCAGCTGGTAGAGCACAACCTTGCCAAGGTTGGGGTCGCGAGTTCGAATCTCGTTTCCCGCTCCAAGTTTTAATCGCTAGTACGTTTAAATTGAATTTAATACGCACCAGCGACTAAATGTTCTGAATCTTCGTTTGCTAACTCTTCTTCGAACTATCCACAAACATAGCAATAGCACCATCACCTGTAATATTACAGGCGGTACCGAAGCTGTCTTGTGCCATGTACAAGGCTATCATTAAGGCGATAGCGGTTTCGCCGAAGCCCAGCATTGAACCCAATAGGCCAACCGCTGACATAACGGCGCCGCCGGGCACACCTGGTGCGGCTAACATGACAATGCCAAGCATTAAAATAAACGGCAGCATGGTAAAGAAACCGGGAATGGCCAGCGAATTATGCAGCACCATAACCGCGACCGCACAGCTGACAATGGTAATTGTGGAGCCGGCTAAGTGAACGGTAGCGCAAAGTGGCACGGTAAAGTTGGCTACGTCGTTATCGACTTTGTTTTTACGCACGCTTTGCAGGGTGACCGGAATAGTGGCCGCGCTCGACATTGTGCCTAATGCGGTAAAGTACGCTGGCAGCATATTCTTGATTAAAAACAGCGGTGAACGACCGGTTTTTATACCTGCCATAATGTACATAGAGGTAATGTAAACCCAGTGCAGGGCAACGGCGAGTATCAGTATTACACCAAAGGTTTTCAGGGTGTTAAATACCGTGCCTGCAACAGCCATTTCAGCAAAGATACCGGCAATATATAGCGGTAGTAATGGAATAATGACTTTAACCAACAGCAGCTCGATAATGTCACGGCCCTGGTCCGATAGCTTTTTCAAACTCTCTGCTTTGGTACTGGCAATGCCCAGTCCAAATATGAAGGCTAAAACCAGGGCTGACATGACTTCCATAAGTGGTGGAACCGACAGCTCAATAAAGGGCTCGATAGTGGCTTTGGCTTCGGTAGAAACACTTTGAGCATCGGTGGTCAGCCAGGGCACGACAAGGCTGGCGGCGAAAAATGCAACAATACCCGCGATGACGGTAGAGGCATAAGCAATACCTAAGGTTTTCCCCAGCATTTTTCCGGAGTTGCTTGGTAAGCTGGCAATACCGCTGGTAATGAAGAATAAAATAAGTAATGGGATAGTGAAGAATAACAACTGACCGAACAGAGCTTTAAAGGTCAATAACAGTTGGCTGACCCACTCGGGCATATATAGCCCAATGAGAATACCGGCGACAATACCCGCAACTAGCTTAAGAATTAATCCCCTAATACTCGACTCTTTTTATGAATGTTTTTACGAATGGAGGCCTGCTGTTTTAGGCGCTATCTAAGCCTTAGCTAATTAAAGCAAGCCTTTTAAATGCGCAACCACGCTGCGGCCTAAAGCGCTGAGATTATACCCGCCTTCGAGCGTAGATACGATACGGCCGTCGCAATGATTATCGGCAATTTCTTTAAGCTTGAGGCTTATCCAGTGGTAGTCTTCTTCTTTTAGTAAGAATTGCGACATGTCGTCTTCGGCGTGGCCGTCAAAGCCAGCAGAAATCAGTATGAGTTGTGGTGCAAAGTCATCTAACGCCTTAAACCACTGTTGGCTAACGGCTTCTTGCCATTGTGGGCCTTTGCATCCTGCGGGTAAGGGAACGTTGTGGATATTGTCTGCGCTGGTGTCTTCGCCGGTAAAGGGGTAAAACGCCTGCTGAAAAGACGAACAAAATAAAATGCGTTCATCGTTCTGAACAATGTCTTCTGTTCCGTTACCGTGATGCACGTCAAAGTCGACAATGGCAACGCGTTCAAGTCCGTGCGTTTCCAGAGCATGATAAGCGGCAATAGCAACATTATTGAACAGGCAGAAGCCCATCGCTTTATCGCGAGTGGCGTGGTGTCCGGGAGGCCGAACGGCGCAAAAGGCCTGTTTATTGTAAGTGGTCAGTACATCATCCACTGCATTGATGGCGGCTCCGGCAGCCTTCAGGGCGGCGCTTTTACTGCCTGTGGTTACTAAGGTGTCCGGATCAATCCACTCGTGGTCGTACTCCGGAATTTGCGCGAAAACAAAGTCGACATGCTCTTTGGTGTGAGCTCTGTAAATAGCCTCCAGAGGCGCGTCGGAGGCGTCTTTTCTGACCAGCACAAAGTCCATTCCGGAGCGAATCAATTGGTCGTTAATGGCCGCTATGCGAGCCGGGCACTCCGGGTGTTGTTCATCAGGAATATGCTCCAGGCAATCTGAGTGACTAAAAACAACGATAGACATAGCTAGTCTGCGTCCTCGTTCAGCTCGAGTTTCAGCAGCACTTCTCCGGGCTCTTCACTGGGTAGGCGCTTAAAACCTCCGCGCTCAAACACGCTTAGCATGGGCTTGTTAGCTGCCAGAACATAGGCCTGCATACTGTCCAGCTTGCGCTCTTTGGCAATACGGATCATTTCGTCTAGTAACATCCCCGCCATGCCGCGCCCCTGATATTTCTCACGGGTAACAAAAGCCACTTCACAGCTATTTTGAGACTCAATGAAGTAGTAACGTCCTACGGCCTGAATTTGAACCGCTGAGCCCTTTTGGTGAACAATACACAGAGCCAGGTCTTTGGATTGATCAACGCTGACCAAATTGCAGGATTTCTCCCGGGTCATGTTGGTGGGCACTGCGTTGTATCGTAGCTGCAGAGTTTCTTTGGTATGAGAGTAGAAAAACTCCTGCAATCGTCGTTCATCCGATGGATACAGTGGTCTTAAGTCAAAAGACTCGTTATTAATTTTTAGCTTTTTAAAGCCGATGTCACCAAGTTCAGGCACATCGACAGGGGTTTGTTGCTGGTAGTTGGGCACCCAGTAGTGTTTGCGTACTTCCTGTAACAGATGGCTACGGAATTTAGGGTGGGCAACACGAATCAGCTCTAATGCGCGTTCGCGGATACTTTTCCCGCGCAGCGACGCCACCCCAAATTCGGTTACGACATAGTGCACGTGCCCTCGTGTGGTGACCACTCCGGCTCCTTCACGAATAAAAGGCACAATGCGCGATACCTTACCGTCTTCGGTGGTTGATGGCAGGGCAATGACGGGCTTACCACCTTTACTTAAGGAAGCGCCACGACTGAAGTCAACTTGCCCGCCAATACCGCTGTAAAACTGATGTCCTATGGAGTCGGAAACAATCTGTCCGGTTAAGTCCACTTCAATGGCGCTGTTAATAGCTACGAGTTTGTCGTTGCGGGCGACATTGGCCGGCGAGTTAACGTACTCGCTGGGGTAAAAGCCAACGTGGGGGTTGTGATCAACAAAGTCATACAACGCTTTAGAACCCATACAGAAGCTGGTGACGATTTTATTCGGGTGGAAGGTTTTTTTCCGGTTGTTGATAACCCCTTTGAGCATAAGGTGCATAACATCATCAGTGATAAGCTCACTGTGAATGCCAAGATCTTTGTGATTGCTCAGGTAACGCAGTGCCGCCGCGCAAATAGTGCCCACACCAATTTGCAGAGTAGCGCCATTTTCAACCAGCAAAGCAATGTACTGGCCTATGCGCTCAATGATTTTATTATTTTCCAGGCTCGGTGGTGCCAGCTCCGGTAGTGGTGCCGCATGTTCCCAAAAATGATCAATCTGATTCGTGTGCAGAAACGACTGACCATAGGTAACCGGCATATTAGGGTTAACCTGAGCTATCACTGTATTGGCAGACTTAGCTGCCGCCGCAACCACATCAACCGACACGCCCATAGAATGGTAGCCGTACTTGTCGGCGGGACTGACCATAATTAAGGCCGCATCCAGCGGAAGAATTCCGTTACTGAACAAATTCGGAATGTCGGAAATGAAGCTGGGGGTGTAATCTGCGCGTCCTTCGTTAACCGCCGTTCGTACCGTATCGCCACCAATAAAAAAGGTGTTTACCTTAAAGAGTTGTTGATACTGAGGACCTGCCCACTTGTTATCAGACAGCGTCATTAACTGCACAATTTCAATATCGTGCAGGTTTTTCGCATTTTCTATCAGGTCATCAATAAGAGCCGTAGGCACTGCCGCGTGCGAACCTATAAAGATCCTCTGCCCGGACTTTAGTATTTTTGACCAGTCTAATTTTGTCTTTGTCATAGCACTGTTTTACCGCAGTGAGGTGTTTTGTGCAATCCTCTAAAGTGAGATAGACTCAGCGGTTAAATTACCGTCAAACGGACATGCTTCCCATGCAAAATAAAAACAATAAATGGGTTACTCATAAATTTAACTTTTCTGTTGTCTCCGGGGAATAGGAATATTTATGTTGAAACTGTCTAACTTTGGGCCGGGCGCCCTGGTCGCTGCGGCTTTTATTGGTCCGGGTACGGTGGTTACCGCATCATTAGCTGGCGCTAATTTCGGCTATGCACTGCTGTGGGCATTGCTATTTTCCGTTGTCGCCTGCGTCATTTTGCAGGAAATGTCTGCCCGTATTGGGCTAGTCACTCAAGCTGGTCTGGGCGAGAATATTCGTAATAATTTAACCTCTGGCTGGCTTCGGTGGCTGGCGTTGTTGCTCATTTTTAGTGCTATTGCTATTGGCAATAGTGTCTATCAGGGGGGCAACCTTTCCGGGGCTAGCCTGGGTGCAAGCGAACTGCTTGGACCGGTACCTGTACTTGATGTCTGGCTGAGTAATGCCTGGGCGCTTGTCATTGGTATTATTGCGCTATTGATACTCTGGTCCGGGAATGCCCGCGTGATAGAGCGAGCTCTTATCGTTATGGTGCTGCTAATGAGCGTGGCTTTTATCGGTACGTTTCTATTAACAGACCCTGACTGGGGGGCGTTATTCACTGGTACCTTTGGTTTTTCCATGCCTACCGGAGCGACTTTAACGGTCGTGGCTTTAATTGGCACAACCGTGGTTCCTTATAATATTTTCCTGCATGCATCCAGTGTTTCAAAAAAGTGGAAAACGGCAGAAGAACTGCCTGCCGCGCGGCGTGATCTCTTCCTATCTATTCCTTTTGGTGGCCTTATTTCTATGGCCATTGTGGCTACGGCCGCCTCGGCTTTTTTTGGTCAGAAAATTGAGATAGAAAGCGCTGGCGACCTGGCTGAATCTTTAAGACCATTGTTTGGAGACGGAGCCACCTACTTAATGGCAATAGGGTTGTTTGCGGCGGGTATTTCGTCGGCAACAACAGCGCCGTTAGCCAGTGCTTATGCACTCTGTGGGATTATGGGGTGGTCGGTTAATTTACGCAGCAGAGCTTTTCGAATTATCTGGTTCACGATTCTGGTAATTGGCATTATTATTTCCAGCGTTGGTATCAAGCCAGTTACCGTTATTTGGTTTGCACAGGTGGCTAATGGTATTTTGCTGCCCGTGATAGTCGGCTTTCTCTGGTGGCTTTGCCAAAGCCCTTTGCTGGGAAAATATCGTAACTCACTGCTGCAAAACATTTTAGCTGCAATTATTTTTCTGATTTCTGTGGTGTTAAGTGGCAGAAGTCTCGGTTCCGCTTTTGGGTTTTGGTAAAAGAATTCTGAGAATTTTTATTGACAAAATTCTGAGTTAGCTCTATATCGTCTTTGTCGTATACAACGACAGACTTTTGTTTGGTTTTTAGTCTGTAGGAAGGGCTTACCCATGACCAAGATGACCCGTGAATTACTGTTAAAGAAACCGTTTAACGATTTCCGTAACTATCCTTATGGCTTTTCACGCTCCGGCGATTTTTCAATTCGTGAAAGCGATGCATTGACTCATTATGGTTGTTTGATTACAGCTATGCTGAACGGTGAATTTAAGCCGACGTTGAAAGAAGACATTGAATTACTGGCCGCGTGTAAAGGCGAACAAGCTCCGGTTAGTACTGTAGAAAAAGTTTGGGCCAAATATCAGGCACGAATTCATCGGCCTAAAGTTGCCAGTATGTATGGTCGGGGGAAATTTGCTGATGACACTTTCAGTTCAGCCTCGGACACCGAAGATGACCTTATTGTTGAGGACTGATTTGGCGTAAACGTCTCGGTTTTTGGCGGTGGCACATGTAGCAATGACTGCCGTCAGATTGTTTCGCTTCTTTTTTGGCTTCACTGGCCAGCAGTGCGACATCGTGATGCGATAAACACTCGGAAGGGTCAGGCTGAACGACTCCTATAGCGAGCCCCAGTAAAGGGTAAAAAACCGGCGCGCCGTTTCGGGATAGCGCTTTTATCCCCCCTAAAGCAACGTGTTCCTGATGATAAAAACGGGTAATATCCTGCTCGAAATCCCTGATAATTTTATTACATTGTTGTTCGGTTTGTTCTTTATCTGTGTCTTTGAAAATGGCGACAAAGTCGTCCCCGCCAATGTGACCAATGAAATGACCGTGTCTGAATAATTGCTTTTGCAGTATCTGCGCCAGCCATTTAATAATTTGATCGCCCTGTTCGTACCCATAAATGTCGTTGTAGGGCTTAAAATGGTTCAGATCAAAATAGGCTACGTGAAATGGGCGCGCCCGGGAAAGCTGATCTTCAATAATCTGGTTAATGGCCACGTTGCCCGGTAGTTGGGTTAAAGGGTTGGCATGGCGTGCATTGTTAACTTTTAATTCGGTTATTCTGCGCAACAGGTTTTTAATGGATGCCACACCATAGTAAACATCTTTTTTGGTCACAATAATGTGCTGATAAATATCGACTTCATCGTTATCGGTAATAAGCTGGCTGACTTCTTCCAGCGACGTTTGCCAGTCAACAGAAAGAGGGTGCTCGTTCATAATGTAAGAAACCGGCTTATTGGCATAAAGCGCATGACCGTAGGAGCCGGAAAAAAGCTCCATAATCTTTTCTCTTCGAATAATGCCTGCAACTTTCTTCTCATGGATAACGGGCAGGGAAGATAACGTTTTGTCCTGTGTAAAGGTATCAAGTACTTCAGATGAGCGAGTCTGGGCAGAAACGCAATGGACGGTATCAACCACACTGGCGATAGTGCTTTGATAGTTTAATGCGACATGATGATTTGGTAGCAGCAGCGTAGGTGGAACCTCCAAAACTGGGAAAAGTGCAGGCCTGCCAAGCAGAAATCCCTGACAATAGTTGACTCCCATAGCCTGCAGTTGCTCGAGTTCATCAGGTGTTTCAATGCCTTCCACGATAACCTTTGTGCGAAGACTGGTGGCCAGCGATAAGATACTTTGTACAAATTCTCGTTTTACTGAGGATGTTTCAATAGAATGGATAAAGTATCGATCTATTTTTACATAATCAGGACGCAATTCTGACCAGAGTTTCAGACCTGAATAGCCGGCACCTAAGTCATCAATTGCTATCATAAAGCCCAGTTTCTGATAGTGAATAATAGCGTGTTTTAAGTTCTCGGTGTCTTCAATTGGATAGCGCTCAGAAATTTCGATAACGATTTGTTCCGGCGCTATGCCGAATTGCTGAGACAAGCGTAAGGTTGAGCCATGAGGGTGGCTGTCGTCCTGCAACACGTTAGGGTTTACGTTAAGAAACAGCTTTCCCTGCATTGCGTTTTTTTGAAACGCTTCCATAGCTGCCGAGCGGCAGGCAAGCTCCAGTTCAGATAGCAACTGTACCTGGCTGGCCAGAGAAAACAGGCGATCCGGGAACTCAAGTGGGTGGCTCTTGGGGCCGCGAATAAGAGCTTCGTGACCAATAACAATTCCGCGGGAAGTGTCCATAACAGGCTGGAATAGAGGATAAAGCTGTTTTTCCTGAATAAGGCTTAACAGCTCTTGAGTTAAATCAGATCCTGACATGGAACCTCCTGTTACAGCACAACATAAAAGCTTAGTTTTATTTTATGACAGTGCTATGACAGGAGGTAAGTATTTATCCCTCGCGTTTAATGGCGCGGTGGGCGATATCCGTGCGGTAATACGCGTTGTTCCAGCTCACTTGATCAACCAGTTGATACGCCAGTTTTTGTGCTTCTGTAACAGTGTCACCCAAAGCCGTACAACACAAAACTCGACCACCACTAGTGACCACCTTGCCATTATCCATTTTAGTACCGGCGTGGAATACCTTCTGGTTTTCAGGTGCGTGATCCGGCAAACCGTGAATGACGTCACCTTTTGCATAGCTTTCAGGGTATCCACCCGCGGCCATAACCACGCCAACTGCGGCGCGTTCGTCAAAGTCGATAGGGGCCTGATTGAGCTTACCATCAATTGCCTGTTGGCAAAGCTCTACCAAATCAGACTTTAACCGCATCATAATAGGCTGAGTTTCTGGATCGCCGAAGCGGCAGTTATATTCCAGTACTTTGGAGGTGCCGTCTTCGGCTATCATTAAACCTGCGTACAGAAAGCCTTTATAAGGCGCACCTTCTGCAGCCATTCCGTCTACTGTGGGCTTAATAACATGGCGCATAACCCAGTCATGGATGGCCGGAGAAACGACCGGAGCCGGCGAGTAAGCTCCCATACCACCAGTATTTGGACCTTTGTCACCATTATCGCGAGCTTTATGATCCTGGCTTGAGGCAAAAGGTATGGCATGTTTACCGTCAACCATTACGATAAAGGAGGCTTCCTCGCCACGTAAAAACTCTTCGATAACCACGCGGTGACCGGCATCGCCAAAACGGTTACCGGCCAGCATGTCGTCGATAGCGGCATCAGCCTGTTCCTGGCTTTCGGCAATAATAACGCCTTTGCCAGCGGCCAGTCCGTCGGCCTTAATGACAATAGGAAGACCCTTTTCAGCGACATAAGCTTTAGCAGGCTCAACCTCGGTAAAGTTTTGGTAATCGGCGGTGGGTATGTTGTGACGCTGCAAAAAGTCTTTGCTGAAGGCCTTAGAGCCTTCTAACTGTGCAGCCTTTGCGGTGGGGCCAAAAGCCGCCAGTCCGGCTTCGTTAAAGCGGTCAACAATACCTGCAACTAATGGCGCTTCCGGCCCGACGATAGTCAGCTCTATACCTTCCTTTTTGGCAAAGTTAAGAAGACCGTCGATATCTTCGGCACCAATGGCAACATTTGTCAGGTTTGGCTCGCGCTCTGTACCTGCATTACCGGGTGCAACATACACGCTGTCAACTTGACTTGATTGCGCTGCTTTCCACGCCAGAGCGTGCTCACGGCCTCCGCCGCCAACGACCAGTACTTTCATAAGGTTAGTTGTATCCTGTTAGTCTGTAACGGGTTTTTGAAATTTTAAAGTGAAGCGATCACTTTCACCAATGGCTTCATATTTTTCTTTATCTTCATCACCCAGAGTAAGGGTTGGCGGTAAAGTCCAGACACCTTTAGGATGATCGGCTGTATCTTTCGGGTTTGCGTTAACTTCACTGCTTGCGACAAACTCAAAGCCGGCTTGTTCGGCTAAGTCTATAACCCAGCTTTCTTTCACATAACCTGAGTCTTTAAAAGCTTCTGCATCTGCTGACTCGGGCAAGCGATGATCAACGATACCCAGCATGCCGTTAGGCTTTAATGTCTGATGAAAGTGACGGAAAGCTTGCAGCACGCCTTCTTCACCTTCCTGCATGTACCAGTTATGCAGGTTACGGAACGTTAATATACGATCCGCACTTCTGGGTGGCGCTATATCGGTGTCTTCACCTGGCGCGAATTCGGTTAATTCGACGTTCCCGTAAACCGGGTTCGTGGTGAGTTTTTCTTTAAAGTTTTCCAGTGAACGCTGGTAATAGTCACTGTCTGAATTTTCCGGGAAGTGAGCTGCGTATAGCTGCCCTTCGTCGGCAAGGTAAGGTGCCAGTATTTCAGTGTACCAACCGCCGCCCGGCCAAATTTCGACGACCGTCATGCTTGGCTCTAATTCAAAGAACTCTAAGGTTTCTTTGGGATGACGAAATTCGTCACGAGCCTGATACTTGTCAGTACGTGATTCATGGTCAACAGCGGCTTGCAAAGAGTCGGCTTCAGGAGCCGGCGAACAGGCGCCAAGGACGCTTGCTAGTGCAATGGCGGAAACAGAAGTTATTATTTTTTTCATACTATCACCTGTAGAGTTGAGAACTAGCCTATAAGACTAGCCCCCAAACGTTACTGACGCAATGCTGCAATTATCAGCAAAGGTGCTTAGTGACGGAAATGTCTCATGCCGGTAAAGACCATCGCAATACCGTGTTCATTGGCAGCAGCAATGATCTCTTCGTCGCGGATAGAACCGCCTGGCTGAATGATAGCGGTTATACCGGCTTCAGCTGCGGCGTCAATGCCATCACGGAATGGGAAGAAAGCATCTGACGCCATGACCGAACTCGGTACGCTGAGGTTCTCGTCCGCGGCTTTAATTCCTGCAATTTTGGCACTGTAAACCCGGCTCATCTGGCCTGCACCAACACCTATGGTCATACCGTCTTTGGCATAAACAATGGCATTAGACTTAACAAACTTAGCGACTTTCCAGCAGAACAATAAGTCAGTCATCTGTGCTTCGGTTGGCTGTTTTTCGGTGACGACTTTCAGATCGTCCTGAATGAAGTCCTGGTTATCGGTGTCCTGTACCAGTAAACCGCCGTTGACGCGCTTGTAGTCCAGTTGCTCAACAGTATCGGACCATTCGCCGCATTCCAGCAAACGGACGTTCTTTTTGCCGGCAACAGCAGCCTTCGCGCTTTCACTGACGCTCGGAGCGATAATAACTTCCACAAACTGACGCTCAACAATAGCGGTTGCGGTTGCTTCATCCAGCTCGCGGTTAAAAGCAATAATGCCACCAAATGCGGAGGTTGGGTCGGTTTTAAAGGCGCGGTCATACGCGTCGGTAATAGATTCACCTATTGCAACACCGCACGGGTTTGCGTGTTTAACAATAACGCAGGCTGGTTCAACAAAGCTTTTTACGCACTCAAGTGCCGCGTCTGTGTCGGCAATATTGTTAAAGGACAACGCTTTGCCCTGAATTTGAGTGGCGCTGGAAACTGTCCCTTTTGGTGCATTGCGCTCAGTATAAAATGCGGCCGACTGGTGCGAGTTCTCGCCGTAGCGTAAGTCCTGCTTTTTCGATACTTGCAGGTTTAATGTGCGCGCGAAGTCGTTTTCGCTAAGCTGCTTACCAAGATAATTTGCAATCATGCCATCATATTGAGCGGTGTGCTCAAATGCTGCTACCGCTAAGTCAAAGCGAGTGCTGTGGCTGACCCCATTGTGCTCATTGAGCTCAGCAAGCACGCGCTGGTAGTCATTGGCATTTACAACAATGGTCACGTCTTTGTGGTTTTTAGCGGCTGCCCGAACCATGGTCGGACCGCCAATATCGATATTCTCAATAGCGTCTTCGAGAGAACAGCCTTCTTTAGCAACTGTTTCAGCGAAGGGGTACAGGTTTACTACAACCATATCGATAGGAGCAATATTTTGCTCCTGCATAACATTCTGGTCGACATCGCGGCGACCTAAAATACCACCATGAACCTTAGGGTGCAGTGTCTTTACCCGCCCACCCATAATCTCTTCCTGACCGGTATGTTCAGAAACATCAATAACGGCAATGCCTGAGTCACGAAGCAGTTTGGCTGTACCGCCTGTAGAGAGAATTTCAATGTTCTTTTTAGCTAAAGCTTGAGCGAACTCAACAATACCGGTTTTATCAGAAACACTGATTAAAGCGCGTTGGATTGGACGGGTTTCCATTGTTTTGCCTTTCTATACTGAGTTAACTTACGGGGAGGTTAATAAAAAAAGGGCGCCAAAAGGCGCCCAAAAAACTTCTTAATTCATGCCGTATTTTTTCAGCTTCTTGCGTAAGGTGCCGCGGTTAATGCCTAACATTGTTGCGGCGCGGGTTTGATTACCCCGGGTGTAAGTCATGACTTCTTCAAGTAACGGTGCTTCTACTTCAGATAGCACTAACTCGTAAAGTTCTTCAGGATCCTGACCATCAAGCTGACGCAGAAAACTGTTCAATGCTTGTTTTACGGAATCACGCAGTGGCTTTGGCTGTGCGTTATTGCCGATAGTGGTTAGGGGAGATACGTTCTCACGACTAGGGTTTTGATCAAACATAATGCGCTTATCTCTTCTCTACAGTGACAAAATAATCTTCAAGTGCCTTAAGTTGCTCGCTGGCATCCTCAAGACGATTAAATGTTTGCCTGAATTCATCATTGCTGGCTTTTTCTTTTAAATACCAACCAACGTGTTTCCGGGCGATTCTGACACCCTGGTAACTGCCGTAAAATTCGTGCAGTTTGCCAACGTGATGAATAACGGTCTCAGCCACTTCGGTTAAGGACGGCGGGCTTAGCTCCTGTCCTGTTTCAAGAAAATGAGCAATTTCCCGAAACAGCCAGGGGTTACCCTGCGCGCCGCGACCAATCATAATGGCGTCGGCCCCGGTGTACTCTAAAACCTGTTGAGCCTGCAGTGGTGTACGAATATCGCCGTTAGCCACTACCGGGATAGAAACAGCCTTCTTAATTGCCCTTATGGTGTCGTATTCGGCAATGCCTTTGTACATGCAGGCACGAGTACGACCATGAATGGCAAGAGACTGAATACCGCAACGTTCTGCCAGCTGCGCTATATCAATACCGTTTCTGTGTTCAGGATCCCAACCGGTTCTGGTTTTCAGTGTTACCGGAACGTCAACAGCTGCAACCACAGCTGTTAATATCTCTTCTACTAACTCGGGATGTTGCATAAGCGCCGAGCCAGCCATCTTCTTATTTACCTTTTTCGCCGGGCAGCCCATATTTATGTCAATAATCTGCGCACCCATACTCACATTCACGCGCGCTGCTTCGGCCATTAATGCCGGTTCCGAGCCCGCTATCTGCACAGCACGAATGCCCAGCTCTCCCGAATGATCCATGCGCTGCCTGGATTTATCGGTTTGCCATACCTTAGGGTTACTGGACAGCATCTCTGATACTGTAAGCCCAGCCCCCGTGCTGTAACACAGCTGACGGAACGGCTGATCAGTAACTCCAGCCATGGGAGCTAATATGACCTGATTGTCGAGTTGATATGGACCAATCCGCATCGGTTAAAAACTACTCAGCGAAAGGGTGAGGAATTTTAGGGAATTTGCGCAATAAAGAAAAGGCTATTTATTACGCAATTTGAGTCTTTTTTTCATTTTTTACTATTGACAAAGCGTACGCTTGTTAACCAACGCGGGTACCGCTGAGCATTGCCCAGTCGCCGTCTATAGTCGGGGTATCGAATTTTATGTGCGGTTGGTAAGCCTCAATAACCCCTTCTATTTGCCGTTCCAGTATACCGGATAAAACCAGTTGTCCGCCGGGGGAAACGAAGCCGAGTATGGTATCGGCTAGCTCTCGTAAAGGGCCGGCGAGGACATTGGCAAGTACCAAGTCCACCTGGGTTTTAGGTTGTTGGCTGGGTAGATAAAGGCTAAATTTATCGCCCACCTTATTACGCTCAGCGTTATCTTTGGTCGCAATCAGCGCCTGTTGGTCAATATCAATGCCAACTACGTGTTCTGCTTTAAATAGTAATGCGGCAATGCCTAATATCCCTGAGCCACAACCGAAATCCACTACGGTTTTGCCGGTTGGTGGGTTGGCGTCTATCCAGCGCAGACACATAGCGGTTGTTGGGTGTGTTCCGGTACCAAAAGCCATGCCGGGGTCGAGCAAAATATTAACGGCTTCAGGTTTTGGTATCTCCCGCCAGCTGGGGCAAATCCATAAATTCTCGCCAAACTGAATAGGATGAAAGTTATCCATCCATTCGCGTTCCCAGTCTTTGTCTTCCAGTGCATCGACTTTGTACTGCAAGTCGCTGCCGAAAATGTTGGACTGTTTCAGGTTAGCAATAATGGCTTTGATGTCCGCGTCGGCGTCAAATAAGCCGGTGGCTAGAGTGTGTTCCCACAATATAACGTCGCCGGGGCGGGGTTCAAAAATGGGCGTGTCGGCGCCGTCGCGGTAAGTTACCGCCTGAGCGCCGTTGGCCATGAGCATGTCACCCACTTGGGGCGCATGCTCTTCACTACAGGAAAGGGTTAGTTGTATCCAGGGCATTAATTAATGCCCGCCTATACCAAGTTTTTTCTCAAGGTAGTGAATATTGGTGCCACCGTGCTGGAAGTTTTCATCTGCCATAATCGACTTTTGCAGAGGAATATTGGTTTTAATGTCTTCGATGATCAATTCATTTAAGGCATTACGCATACGGGCAATAGCAATATCACGGTTTTCGCCGTAAGTAATAAGCTTACCTATCATTGAGTCATAGTTCGGCGGTACTTTGTAATCCGCGTAAACGTGTGAGTCCCAACGCACACCAAAGCCACCAGGAGAGTGGAAACGGGTAATAGTGCCCGGCGACGGTGTAAAGGTTTCAGGGTCTTCGGCGTTAATCCGGCATTCAATTGCATGACCGCGAATGACAATATCTTCCTGGCTGACCGAAAGCTGACGACCAGCTGCAATGCGCAACTGCTCTTTAATCAAGTCGATACCTGTGACCATCTCGGTAACCGGATGCTCAACTTGAATACGGGTGTTCATTTCAATGAAATAGAATTCGCCATTTTCGTACAGGAATTCAAATGTACCGGCTCCACGGTAGCCCAGCTCTACACAAGCTTTGGCACAACGCTCACCAATAAATTTACGCATTTCAGGGGTAATGCCCGGCGCAGGTGCCTCTTCAACCACTTTCTGGTGACGACGCTGCATCGAGCAGTCACGTTCACCTAAATGAATGGCATTGCCTTGTCCGTCGGCCAGAACCTGAATTTCCACATGGCGAGGGTTTTCAAGGAATTTTTCCATATAAACAACAGGGTTGCCGAAGGCTGCGCGAGCTTCGTTCTGAGTCATAGTGATAGAGCTGAGTAATTCGCTCTCTTCGCGTACAACCCGCATACCACGGCCACCACCGCCGCCTGCTGCTTTAATAATAATTGGGTAACCAATGCGCTTAGCAAGTTTCTTATTACGCTCGTCGTCGTCATCCAGAGGGCCATCTGACCCCGGAACGCAAGGAACACCGGTTTTCTTCATCGCTTTAATAGCTGACACTTTGTCGCCCATAAGACGGATAAGATCCGGCGTTGGTCCAACAAAAATGAAACCGGACTGCTCAACTTGTTCAGCAAAATCGGCGTTTTCGGCCAGAAAGCCGTAACCCGGGTGAATAGCTGCTGCATCCGTAATTTCAGCTGCGCTGATAATACGGGGAATATTCAGGTAACTCTCGTTCGCTGGCGCTTTACCTATGCAAATTGCTTCGTCTGCAAGTAAAACGTGTTTAAGGTTTCTATCAACCGTTGAATGAACTGCCACTGTCTTAATGCCGAGCTCTTTACAGGCTCGCAGTATGCGCAGTGCAATTTCGCCACGGTTGGCAATGACCACTTTATCTAACATGACAAATACCTGCGGTTACTTTATTCGATGATAAACAGTGGCTGATCAAATTCAACCGGCTCTTCGTTATCTACTAAAATCTGTTTAACGACACCGGATTTGTCTGCTTCAATCTGGTTCATCATTTTCATTGCTTCAATAATGCACAGTGTTTCACCGGCATTAACGCGAGAGCCAACAGTAACGAAAGGCTTTGCATCAGGCGATGGAGCTTCGTAGAAGGTTCCAACCATAGGAGAGCGAACAACGTGGCCGCTAATTTCTTCACTGGCTGGTTCAGCCGCCGGTTGGTTTGCCGGAGCAGACTGTGGGGCTTGTTGAGGCGCTTGCTGCGGTTGTGGCGCGTATTGCATCGGTGCAGGCTGCGCACTGTAACGATTAATCCGAACTGACTCTTCGCCCTCGGTAATTTCCAGTTCTGCTACGCCAGATTCTTCAACGAGCTCGATCAGTTTCTTAATTTTTCGGATATCCATGCTAACGTCTACCTTTAGTTATCTGTGTTGTTCAATGTTGTTAAAGCTGCTTGTAAAGCGTATTCATAACCACGGGCGCCAAGCCCGCAGATAACGCCGTCAGCTACGTCCGCTAAATACGAATGGTGGCGGAAGCTCTCACGGCGATAAATATTGGAAAGGTGCACTTCAATGAAAGGGATTTTCACAGCCAATAACGCATCGCGTAATGCCACACTGGTGTGTGCGTAGGCTGCCGGGTTAATCACAATATAATCTACAGAGTCTTTGGCGGCTTGCTGAATCCAGTCAATTAACTGGTGTTCAGCGTTGGACTGACGGAAATCTAATGCTGTTGCGTGTTGTTTAGCAATGGCTCCCAGCGAATCAGCGATATCATCCAGGCTTTGCTTACCATAAAGCTCTGGTTCACGCTGCCCCAGTAAATTTAGATTCGGGCCATTGAGCACTAATATTTTAAAACGTTCTGCCATTGTGCCGCCATTTGCTGTGAAGTTACGAAAACTATTAAAAGTGACCACAACTTTCAGTTTGGGTTCCTATAACAACAGTATTATAGGGGAAAAAAGCAAGATTGCAGCACTTTACTGGTCTTATCAGCGCATTTAGGCACAAGTTTACTCGGAAACTATCTTTTCCAGATGCTTTTCGAAATCTTCAGCGTTCATATAACCGGTAACCCGGTATTCAGAGCGTTCGTTGCCTTTCGGGTCAAAGAACAGAATAGTGGGCAGGCCCAGCACCTTGTAGCGACTCAGAATCTCAACGTCTTGCGCATTATTGCGGGTAACATCGGCCTGAATGAGTTTTAACTCCTGAAACTGCGCCTGAACCTGTTCATCTGAAAAGGTGTACTGCTCGAATTCTTTGCAGGCCACGCACCAGTCAGCATAAAGGTCTAGCATTACCCAGCGGTCACTCTTTGCTATTTGTTGCTGTATGTCGCTTACATTACTAACAACAGTAAAAAGGCCGTGACTTTTTTGCTCCAATTGCGCTTTATTAACCTGCCAGTAACTGCCTGTAGTAGCTGCCGCGGCCAGAAATACAATAGTGATAACTTTTGTGGTGGTGCGAAGCGGCTGGCTTATCGAAACAGCCAGAGATACGGCGGCGAGAATAAAGTAAAAAATCCATAGCCACATACTGATACTGGTCGGAATAAGGCGCTCAATTAAGAATAAGGTAACTGCCAATAACAGCCAACCGAAGAACTGCTTAACCACGTTCATCCACGCGCCGGCTTTGGGCAGAAGCTTGCCGCCACTTAAGCCGAATAAAATAAGTGGCACGCCCATACCCAGGCTTAATGCGTAAAGAATAGCGGCGCCGCTTACTATATCGCCCGATTGCGCAATAAAGAGTAAGGCTCCTGACAAGGGGGCTGTGGTACAGGGCGATGCTACCAGGCCGGAAATAGCGCCGATAATAAAGACGCCAACGACATTGCCACCGCTTTGCTGCCCGCTAAGGCTTTGCAGTTTCGACTGCCAGCTGATGGGTAGCTGCAACGTATAAGCCCCGAACATACTTAAAGCAAAAAGTGCGAACAATGCTGCCAGAACAATTAACACCACCGGATGCTGAAAGTAAGCCTGATACTGCATACCCGCCGATGCCACAACCAGACCTAATAAAGAATAGGTAATGGCCATACCCTGAACGTATATAAAGGAAAGCCAAAGTGTGTTTTTCCAGTTACGTTCACGGTTGCCCAACACTACGCCGGATAAAATGGGGTACATAGGAAACACGCAGGGGGTAAAAGCTAAGCCAATACCCAAAGCAAAAAAGAGTAACAGTGTAATGATTAAATGTTGTTCACCTATACCGAACAGGCTGCTGTCGGTGTTTGGCGGTGCGGTGGTGGAGCCTGAGCCAGTCTCACTAGTACTGGAGAGTTTGATCTGCTTTTCAGTGGGCGGGTAACATAACCCCGCATCTGCGCAGCCTTGATACTGAACGGTAATGGTGTTGCCGGAAAACTCCGGGTTAAGTGTAAAAGACCACTCAACGTAGTCGCGATACACAACCGATTCACCAAAAAACTCATCGCTGTGAGACTCGCCTTGCGGGAGTTCAGGGGCTGCTGCTAACGCATTTTCCGGAACCACCTTAAAGCGGTGTTGATACAAATAGTACTCGGGAGCTACAACCCAACTGACGGTCACTTTGTTGCCATTAACTTCGCTGTCGAAATCGAAAGCCTGATCTACCGACAAAAACTGATTGTCCTGCTGGAATGGATTCGATTGCACACTATGTGCTGGCGCAACGACGGCAAAAACCAGGGTTAAGGCTGCGAGACATGTGATGAATCTTTGTATCATTTAACTGAATCCTGTATCCACGTCAGGTAATCGGGTAAGCCATCTTCAATATTGATGCTTATTAATTCTGGGGAATCGTAAGGGTGAATCGCACTGATGGTACTTTTTATGTCACTGAAACGTTCCGCAGTCGATTTTATCAGCAAAAGCCACTCCTGGTCTTCATGCAATTCGCCCTGCCACGAATAAATTGAGGTTATATTAGGCACTATATTGACACAGGCCACGAGCTTTCTTTCGAGCAGAGAACGAGCCAGTTGTTTAGCCGAGTCAGAACTGTCTGTGGTGCATAAAATCAATTGTGGGTGCTGAGTCATAGAACCTCCCTATAGCGCCTGTCAGTTTTGCAAATTAGCATAAAAATTTTTGTGCTTCCCCCTTGATAACAAAAATTCATCCCCCATTTAATGTGCACACACATATTTATCCGCCCCTTAGGGGTATTAACCACTAACAACAATAGGTTGAGGAGTTATCAACAATGAAACTTCGTCCTTTACACGATCGAGTCATTATTAAGCGCACCGAAGTCGAAGCGAAATCGGCTGGCGGCATTGTTCTGACTGGTTCTGCGGCAGAAAAATCTACTCGCGGTGAAATCGTAGCAGTAGGCAAAGGCCGCATTCTGGATAACGGTGAGGTACGTGCACTAGACGTAAAAGCTGGTGACAAAGTGCTGTTCAATGAAGGCTACGGTGTTAAAACCGAGAAAATTGACGGTGAAGAGTACTTAATCATGAGTGAAAGCGACATTCTGGCTGTTGAAGAATAAGACGTCAGAAACGCTTACTAGCACAACCGACTAAACGAATTTAAGAGGAAAGCAAAAATGGCAGCTAAAGAAGTCAAGTTTGGTAACACAGCGCGTCAAAAAATGCTGAAAGGCGTTAATATTCTTGCCGATTCAGTAAAAGTGACTCTGGGTCCAAAAGGTCGCAACGTTGTATTAGACAAATCATTCGGTTCGCCAGTTATCACTAAAGACGGTGTTTCTGTTGCGAAAGAAATCGAGCTGGAAGACAAGTTCGAGAACATGGGCGCGCAGATGGTTAAAGAAGTCGCGTCTAAAGCAAATGACGAAGCGGGTGACGGTACAACAACCGCAACCGTTCTGGCTCAAGCCATTGTTAACGAAGGCTTGAAGTCAGTAGCCGCGGGCATGAACCCGATGGATCTTAAGCGCGGTATCGACAAAGCGGTTATCGCTGCAGTTGAAGAGCTGAAGAAAATTTCTCAGCCTTGTGCCGACAGCAAAGCCATTGCTCAGGTAGCAACTATTTCTGCAAACGCTGATCACACTATTGGCGAAATCATTGCTCAGGCAATGGACAAAGTAGGCCAGGAAGGTGTTATCACCGTTGAAGAAGGTCAGGCACTGACTGACGAGCTGGACGTTGTTGAAGGTATGCAGTTCGACCGTGGTTACTTGTCTCCTTACTTCATTAACAATCAGGAAAGCGGTTCGGTTGAATTAGACAACCCGTTCATTCTTCTGATTGATAAGAAAATCTCTAATATCCGCGAGTTACTGCCGGTATTAGAAGGTGTTTCTAAAGCCGGTAAACCTCTGCTGATTATTGCTGAAGACGTTGAAGGCGAAGCGCTGGCAACTCTGGTTGTAAACAATATGCGTGGCATCGTTAAAGTTGCTGCGGTTAAAGCACCAGGCTTTGGCGACCGTCGTAAAGCGATGCTGCAGGACATTGCTGTTCTGACTGGCGGTACTGTGGTTTCTGAAGAAATCGGTATGGAGCTGGAAAAAACTCAGCTGGAAGACTTAGGTACTGCGAAACGCGTTGTTATTACTAAAGACAACACAACAGTTGTTGACGGTAATGGCGACGATACCGCTATCGACGGTCGCGTTAACCAAATCAAGCAGCAGATGGAAGACACGACGTCTGACTACGACCGTGAAAAACTGCAAGAGCGTCTGGCTAAGTTAGCTGGCGGTGTTGCGGTAATTAAAGTCGGCGCTGCTACTGAAATGGAAATGAAAGAGAAAAAAGCGCGCGTTGAAGATGCGTTGCATGCAACTCGTGCAGCTGTTGAAGAAGGCGTGGTACCTGGTGGTGGTGTTGCTCTGGTTCGCGCTGCGAGCAAACTGGCAGAACTGCGTGGTGACAACGAAGAACAGAACGTTGGTATTCGTTTAGCCTTGCGTGCGATGGAAGCTCCTTTGCGTCAAATCGCGATGAACGCTGGCGCCGAAGGCTCAGTGGTTGCTAACAACGTGCGTGCTGGCGAAGGTAACTATGGTTACAACGCAGGTAATGACACTTACGGCGATATGCTGGAAATGGGTATTCTGGATCCAACCAAAGTCACCCGTTCGGCACTTCAGTTCGCAGCATCTGTGGGCGCACTGATGATCACAACCGAAGCAATGATTGCTGACATTCCACAAGATGACAACGCTGGCGGTATGCCTGGTGGCGACATGGGTGGAATGGGCGGTATGGGCGGCATGATGTAAGCCTCCCAACGCACTTTCTAAGAGGGGAGCCTTTATGGCTCCCCTTTTTTTATGGAATTTTTTTCATTATTTGTGTTCTAACATCAGGATGACATCCTTGGCGATTGTATGGGAGGAAGATAGCATGCGTGTTCAAGGTATAGTGGGAACGGCTTTATTAGCCTTTAGCTTTACAGCATTAGCTGGTACGGCTGAGGTTTCCTGGAAAGATGTTGATAGTTACACAGATATTCATCCGGCTGACGGTTCAAGAGAGCGTTATGAACAAAAGGTGATGGATAAGCTGACGGAGCATTTTCAGGAGTTGGCGGCAAAGCTTCCTGAAGATCAGAAGCTGGAAATTACCGTGACGGATGTTGATTTAACCGGTCGGCTGGAGCCGACATTTGGACGCTCGAGCTCTAATTACGTGCGTATTGTTCGGGAAATTGATTTCCCGCAAATGGAGTTTGATTATCGCTTAGTCGATAAATCGGGCGAGGCTATAAAAGAAGGCCAGGCTCACGTAAAAAACATGAGATTCAATTACGACAGCCTGGCATCGCGGGTGCGTCGGAACGACTTATATTTTGAAGAAGAAATGTTAACCCACTGGTTTGAAGAAACGCTTACTAGCCAGCCTGACGAATAGCTTTAAGACGAGCAAGAGTTTCGGTCATTAACTGTAATTGTTGTACCAGTAACTGCAACTGCTGCTCGTTTTCTTTGTCCTGCTGCCATTTTTCAAAGTTGGCAGCAATTTCATTAAGGTAGGGCTGAAAACGGTTACCTGTGCTTTCAAAGACAGTTTGCTCAGCGAAAACGCCCTGGAACTTGGCTTTGCCTTGTTGACGCAGGTCATCAAGGTACTGGTCTGCATCAATAACTTGACGATACAGTTGCTGAAGATGATCCTGTAGTTTGTTTTCTACACTTTCCAGGTTATCGCTCATAGTTTTTCCTCTTTTAATGTATTAGTGCCGTCCGGCATGATAGCTGTTTTACTGAGCTCGCCAGCTTCCTCTCTGACCAGACGAGGAACCAGAAACCCAGGTAATTCATGAGTCATTTTTTGCCACAAGGCTTGCGCCTTCTCGTCACTAACCGCGAAATGACTCGCGCCTTCAACTTTGTCCAGCTGGTGCAAATAGTAGGGCATAACCCGGGCACTAAATAACTTTTCACTAAGCTCAATAAGCGCGGCTAAATTGTCATTTACTCCGCTAAGTAAGACGCTCTGGTTCAGTAAATGGATACCCGCGTGATGCCAGTCATCGAGTGCCTCGGCTAACTCAGGAGAAATCTCATTTGCATGATTCGCATGAAGCACTAAAACGCTTCGCAAACGACTGTTGCTGAGCACTTCTTTAAGCTTATGCGTCAGGCGGGAGGGTATCACGACTGGCAACCGGCTATGAATACGTAAACGGGTGAGTTGGGGCAATAATTCAAATTCGTTGATCAAATCCTTAAGGCGGTTATCGTTCGCCATCAGAGGGTCGCCGCCACTCAGAATCACCTCATTAATTTCCGGGTGTTGCCGGATGTACTCCAGTGTCTCCGTTAGCTGGCGTTTACTGAAGGTTAATTCGTCGTAAGGAAAGTGACGCCGGAAGCAATAACGACAATTGACCGCACAGCCGCCTTGCAGTATCAACAATACTCGGCTTTTATACTTGTGCAGAAGACCATTTACGGGGCCTTGTTGCTCTTGCAGGGGGTCGGTGCTGTAACCGGGAGCCGAATCAAATTCGTTGTGTAAAGGAAGAACCTGACGTAATAATGGGTCGTTACTGTCCTGTACTTTCATTTGTGCAACAAAAGGCCTTGGCACTCGCATAGCAAAAAGCTTACGAGCTTTGATATCGTCACTAAATAATGCGGGATCGAGTTTGAGTGCACGTAGCAGTTCTTCTGGCTGGGTATAGGCTTGTTTCAGCTCGAACTGCCAGTCAGGACGATCATTTATAGAGATAGGATACGCTGGCTCAGGCACTACGCCTCCGCGACTGCTGCAAATACTCCATATTTTACCTGAAAAAAGTCGCTATTTGTTTTATTATTGCGCGCAAATGATCAGGCATTTACAAAGGAAAGTCTTGTTATGGCGAATTATAGTACGAGTGAATTTAAAGGTGGTTTAAAAATCATGCAGGACGGCGAGCCATGCTCGATCGTTGAAAATGAAATGGTTAAGCCGGGTAAAGGTCAGGCTTTTAACCGCGTTAAAATTCGCAAATTAATCAGCGGGAAAGTTGTCGAAAAAACCTTCAAGTCGGGCGAATCCGTTGAAGGCGCTGATGTTATTGAGTTGGAACTGTCTTATCTTTATAACGATGGTGAGTTCTGGCACTTCATGAATAACGAAACCTTTGAGCAAGTTCCGGCAGACGCCAAAGCTGTTGCCGATGCTGAGAAATGGTTAGTCGAGCAGGATGTTTGTACTCTGACCCTATGGGAAGGGAAGCCGATTAATGTTCAGCCGCCAAACTTTGTTGAATTGGAAATTACTGAAACTGACCCTGGGCTTAAAGGTGATACCGCCGGTACTGGTGGTAAACCTGCCACGCTGAGTACAGGTGCGGTTGTTCGTGTTCCGTTATTCGTACAAATTGGCGAAGTGATCAAAGTTGATACTCGCTCGGGCGAATACGTTTCCCGCGTTCAAAAGTAAATAGATATGACGATAGACTGGCGGCCAGCAGCAGATTGGTCAGTGCTTGTTAAACGCGCTGATTTCATGCGGCAAGTCCGCCAGTTTTTTTATGAAAGAAAGGTAACCGAAGTCGATACGCATTTGTTGTCTCAGTTTGGGGTAACAGATTGCCATCTGAATAATCTCACCACGGAATTCAAGTACCCACTAGCTTCAGGAAATAGAACACTCTATTTGCAAACCTCTCCCGAATACGCAATGAAGCGAATTCTTGCAGCTTATGGAAAAGATATTTATCAATTGAGCCATGTGGTTCGCGACGACGAAATAGGACGCTTTCATAATCCTGAATTTACTTTACTTGAGTGGTATCGGGTGGGATACAACGATATTCAGCTAATTGCAGAGGTTTCAGAACTGCTGACTGAAATGTGTGATGCACCAGAAACGAAAGTCATCAGTTATCAGCAGTGTTTTATTGATTACCTGGGCGAAGACCCTTTGACGGCTTCCGGTGTTGAAAGCATCAGACAGCGGCTTATTGAACAACCCGCTTTAACGGACTGGATGTCCGAAGAAGCCGACGAAAATACAATTCTTCAAGTCGCCTTTTCGGAATTAATAGAAGGCCAGTTTCCTGAGGAGGTACCTGTTTGCATCACCGAGTTTCCAAAGTCGCAAGCTGCTTTAGCCAAAATTGACCAGCATAATCCACGTGTCTCCAGACGATTTGAGTTTTATTATCAGGGAGTGGAATTGGCCAATGGTTATAATGAGCTTGCTGATCCAGCAGAGCAACGCCTGCGCTTTGACCAGGATAACCAACGACGTAAACAGCTGAATTTGCCCACACAACCCGAAGATATTCGCTTATTGGCGGCGTTAGAGTCGGGATTCCCCGCGTGTTCCGGCGTAGCACTAGGGTTCGATCGGCTGCTAATGATTGCCTGTGGGGCGAAATCAATAACCGAAGTGCTGCCTTTTTCTATCCAAACTGCTTGATCAGAACTACCTGAGAAAACAATTTTTTCTGATCTCCCTTGGCTATTCTTTTCGTATGTTATAATATTACAGCTTAGGTTTATGCAGAAGGTAGTTTCTAGTATGTCAGCAACAGCATCCAAAAATTTGGATAAAGCAGGAATTTGGGTCACCACTTTGTGTGCGATTCATTGCTTATTGTTGCCTGTTATTCTGCCGTTGTTAGCTATGGCCGGTCTGGCTTTTATCGGTGAAGATTTACTGGAAAATGCTATTTTAGGCCTTAGCGTCGTTATTGGGCTTCTATCTCTTATTAGCGGAGCTCGAAAGCACGGCCAATGGCACCTGTTGTCATTATTGCTGTTAGGCGCATTTATCTACTCCCAACGCGATATTCTGGGGCATTGGGGGGAACCTGTCATTATTCTATTTGGTGCCGGCCTCATTATTTATGCCCATGTCTCGAATCTTCGCTTAAGCCGTAAGCTTAATTTTGCCCCAGTGGCGGAAGAGCCCGTTCAAGGCTAACTCTTCCTTTCCAGAACAACGCCCGTTTCAATGTGGCCTGTGTAGGGAAACTGATCGAACATTGCAGCTGCAGTAACTTTATGACTACTGGATAAATCATGAATGTTCTCTGTCAAAGTTTCTGGGTTACAGGAAATATAAATTATCCTTTGATACTGAGACACCAACTTTAATGTGTCTTTATCTAAACCTGCTCTGGGTGGATCAACCAATACGGTTTTACAATCAAAACTATGAATCTCGGCATCAGTAGCTCGTTTAGATTCCAGTTCACCACTTAAAGCTGCGCTAAACTCTTCGGCAGACATACGAACAACGGTGACATTTTGAATGTTGTTCAATTCTGCGTTCTCGCGAGCCGCCGCAACAGAACTTTTGCTAATTTCAGTAGCTAAAACACGATTAAAGTTCTCAGCCAGCGGTAAGGTAAAATTGCCGTTGCCGCAATAAAGCTCTAGTAAGTCATGCGAATTGTTGCCAGCGTGGCGTTTAGCCCAACTGATCATTTGCTGATTAATAATGGCATTTGGCTGAGTGAAGCTGTTCTCGGTTTGTAGAGACAGATAGCTTTTGCCTTCAACCTTAACTTCTTCAGTGACGCTTTCTTTATATAACACGCGTTTTTGCTTACGAGCTCTTCCTATAACCTCAACCTTAGCTATAGAAGTCAGCGCCTCGCGAAGTTGAATGGCTTCCTGTTCCCATTCGTCATCTAAAGGCCGATGGTAGAGTAAAGAGATAATGGCTTCACCGGTGGTGGTAGTCAGGAAATCCACTTGAAACAGTTTGCGACGTAAAACATCATTCGGTTTTAATAAACTAATAAGCTCTTTCATTAGTTCATTAATAAGTAGGCTCCCTGGTATGAATTCATCCATGCGGATTTTTTCACGTGTCTCAGGGTTAAACATAATGTAGTACAAGTCGTCGCCTTCGTGCCAAACCCGAAACTCAGCACGCATTCGGTAGTGACTGGCGGGCGATTCAAACACTTCCACTTCATTAATGTGAAAAGGACGAAACATCTCTCTAACCCGGTCTGCCTTCTGTGCGAGTTGTTGTGGGTATTCAGATGTATCGATTCGTTTGTAAGTCATTATGAAGTTACGCCATATTTGCCAGTAATTAGTCAGGCTTCTATTTTACGCATCAATGCCTTTATGTGCCAACGCCCTTTATTCATGTTGGATTTGATCACATTTGCTGAAACTTTACGCAGTCAGTAAAGAAACAGTTAGAAAGGTGCTAAAAGCGCTTGACGGGACGAGTTAAATCTC
>NZ_JBLXBI010000004.1:0-310533 GCF_048265525.1 Idiomarina sp.
CAATGGACGAAGGTCTGCGTTTCGCTATCCGTGAGGGTGGCCGTACCGTAGGTGCAGGCGTTGTATCAAAAATCATGGACTAAGCAGTCCTGTTGATTTTAAGAGCCCGGCTTTGGCCGGGCTTTTTTATGCCTGCTAATAACTTTTTATTAAAAGAGCCTGATCAAAAGTAAACGAATACTCGCTCAAGTATTGACATTTAAGTCCAAAAAATGAACTATTGAGGTAGATACTCAACTTATAGTCAGCCAATCAATTGAAATTACTCAGATACTTTTCTGTGTTCGTTTTTATGGGACTAAGCTGTTCTGCCACAGCACAGGTACCGGTTTATGTTGCTGCCTACGATTACCCTCCCTATTTTTCCGATGTACTGCAAACGGATCTCACACGTGAACTGATAAGCTTGCTAAATGAGCATCAGGACAGCTACGAATTCCGTATCCAGGTCATTCCTCCAACAAGTCGTCATAAAGCCCTGAGCGCGAAAGGGTGTTGTGATGTTATATTTTTCGAGTCACCTCTTTGGGGCTGGAAGAGAAGTGAAGTAGGGTTTCAGGAAACAATGCCTTTAGTCAGAGGAAAAGAGCGACTGGTAGCCTTAAAAAAAGCAGACAGAGACCAGTCATTTTTCAATACATTTGATGGCAAAACTTTAGGCGGAGTTAAGGGCTATCATTACCTACTAGCTGGCGAATTGCTAGCTTCAGATGAAGTCCAGGAAAAGTATACGACGTATTTGGCAGACTCCCGAATTATTAATTTGCAGATGGTATTGGGCGGCCGAATCGATCTTACTATTATCAATGATGAACTTTTGGCTGCTTTAAAAGGTTCAAACCAAATTAAGGTGGACAGCTTATTGTTATCCGAAAAGGTTAGTCTGGAATATAAGCTGCACTTACTTGTTGGCGAGAATAAGAGTATTAGCGCGGATACGTTACAGAGGTTGCTGCGCGAGCTTGGCCGACAGGGGGAGTTTGAAATACTCTTTAGACGGTTTAATATGGAACGGTTTCAGATATATCGTCCGACAACAACACGTTAATAGACACTAAGACCTAAGCGGTTCGCCAGCTCGCGTACCATGTACATTCCACGGGCACTGTTACCGTAGCTGTTTAACCTTGGGCTCCATGAGCAAATAACGCCAAAGTCAGGAACAACCGCAATCATGCCGCCGCCAACACCACTTTTAGCCGGAACACCTACGGTAAACGCAAACTCCCCGCTTTGGTCGTACATGCCGCTTGTTGATAGCAAAGCATTAATACGTTGAGAGTCTCGTTTCGACATAATTTTCTTTTTGGAAAAAGGGCAAATTCCGTCATTTGCAAGAAACGTAAAAGAGCGAGCGAGGTTTTCGCAAGACATAGTCAAGGCACACTGCCAAAAGTAATGATCCAGTAATTCATCAACCTCTGCGTCAATATTGCCAAAGCTTTTCATTAGGTGAGCAAGGGCCGCATTGCGATGGCCGTGTTCTTTTTCTGACTGGTGAACAATGTTGTCGGCGTAAACGTTATCATTGCCACAAAGGCTGCGAACCAGACTTAAAACAGCGTTCTTACTGGCTGAGTAGCGGCTAACGAGCACGTCACTAACAACAATAGCCCCGGCATTTATCATCGGGTTACGAGGAATGCCTTTTTCCCACTCTAACTGCACTATAGAATTAAAGGCCTGGCCCGAGGGCTCCATTTTAACTCTGTCCCACAAGTCTTCTCCAAGACGCTCCATTGCCAGCATAAGACCAAAAATCTTCGAGATGGACTGGATAGAGAATTGCTCCTGGGTATCACCGACGTTAAACACCTCGCCATCGAGAGTGGCCAGAGTGAGTCCGCAGAGCTCGGGGTCAACCTCTGCTAACGCCGGGATGTAATCAGCAACATGCCCTTCGGTGATCTTCATTGCCTGCTGGTGTATTTCCTCCAGCAGGCTTTTGAGATCATCAGGGGCATGTATCTGCTGCCCGCCACTGACCAGATCACGCGTCAAGAGGGTGCTCCGGATGCGTGATGGTGGAAAGGCGCTCTTTTAATTGGTCAGATAGCTTCACAGAACGCTCCTGCTTAAAATCAAAGTACACCAATACCGTTTTACCTTTAGCGCACATTTTATCTTTCTGCCAAATCTCGGTGGTAATATCAAACGAACTGCCACCTAAACGGCTGACGTAAGTATTCACTGTGACATGACCGCCAAAGTAAATCGGTAAGAGGTAATCTACTTCCAGTCGCGCAACAATTAAGCTTTGTGTTTTCGGAGACATTTCTCCAAAGAACTCAAAAATCGGCAAGCGGCCTGTTTCTATCCAGCCCGGTATAACCGTATTATTGACGTGCCCAAGGGCGTCGGTTTCATAAAATCGTACCTTAAAGTCTTCCGTTAACATACTGCGTCCTTTTATGATTGTTTAAGCATAGGTTTTAAGAAGCGAGCCGTGTGTGAACGCTCATTTTCACAAATATCCTCTGGTGTACCTTCGCAGAGGATTTCGCCACCGCCAGAACCACCTTCAGGACCTAAGTCGATGATCCAGTCAGCGGTTTTTATCACGTCTAAGTTGTGCTCAATAACCACTACCGTATTGCCGTGGTCACGCAGACGATGAATAACCGCCAGCAGTTGCTTAATATCGTGGAAGTGCAGACCGGTTGTCGGCTCGTCCAGAATGTATAAGGTTTTGCCAGTATCTCGTTTGGACAACTCACGTGACAATTTCACCCGTTGTGCTTCACCACCGGAAAGGGTTGTCGCTGATTGTCCCAACCTGACATAAGACAAACCTACATCCATTAAGGTTTGCAGTTTGCGTGCAATAGCCGGAACCGGATCGAAGAATTCGCGAGCGTCTTCAATGGTCATATCCAGCACTTCGTGAATATTTTTGCCCTTGTACTGTACTTCCAGCGTTTCGCGGTTGTAGCGTTGGCCTTTACAGATGTCACAAGGCACGTAAACGTCCGGCAGGAAGTGCATCTCAACCTTAATAACTCCATCGCCCTGACAAGCTTCACAACGACCGCCGCGTACGTTAAAGCTAAAGCGCCCCGGTTTGTAACCGCGGGCTCGTGATTCAGGAACACCTGCGAACAGTTCGCGAATTGGTGTGAAAATACCGGTGTACGTCGCCGGGTTGGAGCGCGGCGTACGACCTATTGGGCTCTGGTCAATATCTACCACTTTATCCAGCAGTTGCATGCCATCGACACTTTTGTAAGGAGCCGGTTCGCCCGTTGTCGCGCCGTTCAGTTCACGATGCGCAATATGGAACAGCGTGTTGTTGACCAGCGTCGATTTACCTGAACCTGATACTCCGGTCACACAGGTCATAATACCTAATGGCAAATTGAAATCGACATTTTTCAGGTTGTTCCCGCTGGCCCCGTGAATGGTTAACCGGCGTTTATCAGGTTTGTGGCGTTGCTTAGGAACTTCTATTTCTTTTCTGCCGGACAGGTAGTCGCCGGTTAGTGAGTCCTCGCTTCCGACAATATCTTCAACCTGACCCTGAGCAATGATTTCACCACCGTGTACACCGGCACCGGGGCCAATATCAATAACGTGGTCGGCCTGACGAATAGCGTCTTCGTCGTGTTCAACCACAATGACGGTGTTACCCAAGTCACGCAGGTGAGTCAGAGTGTTTAACAGGCGTTCGTTGTCGCGCTGGTGCAAACCAATACTGGGCTCATCCAGTACGTACATAACACCAACCAGACCCGCACCAATTTGGCTGGCCAGACGAATACGCTGCGCCTCACCACCAGACAAGGTTTCTGCGCTGCGAGATAAACTTAAATAGTTAAGTCCCACGTTAACTAAAAAGCGCAGACGGTCATTAATTTCTTTCAGAATTTTCTCTGCAATTTGCGCGCGCTGACCTTCCAGACTCAGTTGCTGGAAGAACTCAAGTGCATCGCCAATGGACTGCTCAACAACTTCCGGCAGGGTCGTGCCCTGAATAAAAACATGACGTGCTTCGGTACGTAAGCGCGTACCACCGCAGCTTTTACAGGGTTGCGTCGCTACGTATTTGGACAGCTCGTCGCGCACAGCCTGTGATTCGGTCTCGCGGTAACGGCGCTGCATGTTAGGAATAATTCCCTCAAACGGATGCGCTCTGACTACCTTGTCGCCCCGGTCGTTCATGTAAGTGAACTTTATTTCTTCTTTACCGCTGCCAAACAGAATTTTTTCGCGAATGTCATCGGGCAGTTCGTTGAAAGGCTGCGACAATTTAAACTCGTAGTGCTTCGCCAGAGACTGCAGCATTTGGTAGTAGTAGAAATTACGCTTGTCCCAACCACGAATTGCACCGCCTGTCAGCGACAGCTCCGCATTAACAACAACTTTGGCCGGATCAAAAAACTGCTCAACACCCAGACCGTCGCAAGTAGTACAGGCGCCGGCAGGATTGTTAAATGAAAACAACCGCGGCTCCAGTTCCTGCATGCTGTAACCACAATGCGGGCAGGCAAAGTTCGCTGAGTAAATTTCGGCATCACCGTCACCGTCCATAGGTACGACTAAAGCCGTTCCGCCGCTGAGCTCTAAAGCCGTTTCAAAAGACTCCGCCAGACGCTGCTCCATACCATCGCGAACTTTAAAGCGGTCAACGACCACCTCAATGGTGTGCTTTTTCTGCAGCTCTAACGTGGGAGGATCGCTTAAATCGCAAATTTCACCGTCTATACGGGCGCGGATATAGCCCTGCAAGGCGAGGTTTTCTAGCACTTTTAAGTGCTCGCCTTTACGGTTCTGAATAACTGGCGCAAGCAACATACGCTTCTCGCCTTCAGGAGCTGCCAGTACGTTATCGACCATTTGCGACACGGTCTGCGCCGCCAGCGGTACGTCGTGAGTCGGACAACGGGGTTCGCCCACCCGGGCAAACATCAGACGTAAATAGTCGTAAATTTCCGTGATGGTACCGACCGTCGAACGCGGATTATGCGATGTTGACTTCTGTTCTATTGATATAGCCGGTGATAGACCCTCTATACTGTCAACATCGGGCTTTTCCATCAGTGACAAAAACTGACGTGCATAGGCAGAGAGCGACTCAACATAGCGTCTCTGTCCCTCTGCATATAGGGTATCGAAAGCAAGTGATGACTTACCCGAACCGGATAAGCCGGTTATCACAATCAGCTTATTGCGGGGGATGGTCAGGTTGAAATTTTTTAAGTTGTGCGTGCGCGCACCGCGTACCTCGATAGTATCCATAATTCCCGTCTGTTGTTCAGTAAATGACTGACGACAAAACGCTATTATCGCACAGTGTTAGGCATCTGGTACAATAACGGCATCATTTATCATGTTACTGATATAAAAGCAGTGAAATGACGCCGCAAAAATTAAATAAAACAGAGAAAAAAGCCGCTTTAGCACTAGCTTCCGTGTTTGGTATACGGATGTTAGGGCTGTTTTTGATCATGCCAGTTTTAGCGGTTTATGCACAAGACTATCCTGACTACTCGCCGTTGTGGGTTGGTATCGCTCTGGGTGCCTACGGCCTGACACAGGCACTGTTGCAAATTCCATTAGGTATGCTGTCTGACCGCCTTGGACGAAAGCCTGTTATTGTCGGTGGCTTGCTGGTTTTTATTCTTGGTAGTGTGGTGGCAGCCCAGGCCGATACTCTATTCGGTGTATCCATTGGTCGGGCGCTACAGGGGCTGGGCGCTATCGCGGCTGCTATTCTGGCGCTGGCCGCTGACTTATCGCGTGACGAACAACGACCGAAAGTGATGGCCACTATTGGTATGTGCATTGGCCTGGCGTTCGCTATTTCGCTGGTAGCCGGGCCTTTGTTAGGCGATATTATTGGTCTTTCGGGGCTGTTCTGGTTCACTGCCGGCAGTGGTGTTCTGGGTATTCTGGTGTTGTTGCTGAGCGTACCCAAAGTGGTGACAACCTCCGCGAGGCGTGAATCCCTACCCGTATTGTCTGAACTGGGGCATTTGCTTAAACACAAGCAACTGTGGTGCCTGAACAGCGGTATATTTGTGTTACACGCTATTTTAACGGCCTGGTTTGTGACACTGCCCATGCAACTGCAAAATGCAGGTTTTGAAAGTCAGACTCACGCCTGGTTCTACTTACCCACGCTGGCGGCTTCTATTTTATTCATGGTACCAATGATTATCAGTAGTTCGCGTAATAATAATTCTGTGCAGTGGCTGCGGTTTTCTATTATTACCTTAATTGTTGCGCTGTTAATTATTGCCATAGCGGGGCAGAACGCCTGGCTGCTGGTTGCAGCTCTGGTTATATTCTTCACCGGTTTTAACTTTATTGAAGCCAGTTTGCCTTCGTTACTCACCCGAATTGCTCCGGCGGGGAGTAAAGGCAGTGCCAGTGGCATTTATTCAACAGGTCAGTTTTTAGGCTCTTTTGTAGGTGGGGTTGTAGGCGGCTCCGTCTTACAGTTCTTTGGGATATCTGGCGTTGTTGTTTTCTGCCTGATCTTGCTAGTATGTTGGTTGCTAATCAGTTTCGTTATGGTTAACCCCGCAGGTGTCACCAGTGTCTCGTTATCATTGCCCGGGTTAACTGAAAGCAAGGCTACCAGGCTAAGTGAGCAGTTACTTACCGTAACCGGCGTTACGGAAGCCCGATGGGTTGAAGAAGATCAGGCTACTTACTTAAAAGTTGATAAAAAACATTACGATGAAAAGGCGGTTAATGAGTTGCTTAAAGAAGCATCGGTCGCTTAATAATTTAAAGCAGTTGTAACGCGTACAAAGGAACAGGAGAATCTAATGGCCAGTCGCGGTGTAAATAAAGTAATTTTAATTGGTAATTTGGGCGCTGACCCAGAGGTTCGTTATACCCAAAACAGCACAGCGATAGCCAACCTGTCGATTGCTACCAGCGAAACCTGGAAAGACAAGCAAACAGGCGAACCGCGTGAACAAACCGAATGGCACCGTTGTGTGGCTTATCGTCGTTTAGCAGAAATTGCCGGCGAGTACCTGAAAAAAGGCTCTAAAGTTTATGTTGAAGGGCGCTTGCAAACGCGTAAATGGACAGGCCAGGACAACGTAGAGCGTTATACGACAGAAGTGGTCATTAACGAAATGCAAATGCTGGATTCTCGTGGCGGCCCGCAGGGTGGTGCTCCACAACAAGGCCAGGGTTTTGGTGGTGGTCAGCAGCAAGGTGGTGGTCAACCACAACAGCAATCACAGCAACAACAACGTCCGGCGCCTCAGCCAGCGCAGCAACAAAATCAACAGTCACAACAAAAACCGGCAGAACCCGCGCCGTTTTCACCTGACAATGATTTTGATGACGATATTCCCTTCTAGGGTTTACCCGCTCGGGTATCTGTATCGCTTGATAAAAAGCCCCTTTTGCAGGGGCTTTTTTTGTATCTAATTTTTAGCTCAAACCTATCGCTATTTTCATTTTAGTTAGCACGCTAAGTTTGTTATTATACTTAGCGTGCTAACTAAAGAGGTTATTATGACATTAACACAAGAACAGCTCAGACAGTTATCTGTACCTGAACGACTCGGTCGCGTTGCGCGTCAGTGGCAGGCTATTGCGGATAAGGAACTGGCACCGCTGGGGTTAACCTACCCACGCTGGAGTGCTATGTGGAAATTGGCACGTATTGGTGATGGGGTCAGTCAAAAGCAGCTTGCCGAAGCGCTTGAATTAGAACTTGGTTCACTTATGCGTACGCTGGCGCAGCTGGAGGAGCAAGAGCTGATTACTCGTAAAGCAAGCCCGGACGATGGTCGTGCTAAGCAGGTGTTTTTAACGAGCTCAGGTCATGCTCTGGTAAAAAAAATGGAAGCAAAAATTCTAAAAGTACGAAGGGCGTTGCTAGCCAATATTGAAGACGAAGAAGTTGAGACGGTTAAAAAGGTCTTGGCGATGATTTCATACAATGCGAGTCACATGTCTGAAGCTCAGCGGACAGATCAAAATAATGAGGAAGAGGTATGACAGCGGACGAAAAGTTTGCCCGTTGGGTTAAACGGGCGCTGGTATTATTTGTACTCCTATTTGCCTACTTTTTATGGGCTGATTTGAGCCTTCCGTTGACCCCGCAGGCAATGGTAACCCGGGTGGTGACTCAGGTTGCGCCGCAGGTGAATGGTACGGTAGAAACAGTCTTGGTTGATAATAACCAGTATGTTGAAGAGGGCGATCCATTATTCGAAATTGACCCGCGGCCTTATCAACTGCAATTGCAGCAAGCAGAGCTTGCGCTGGCTCAGGCGCAGCAGTCAAACCAGCAGTTTGATGCCCAAATTCGAACTGCTCAGGCAAAGTTAAAAGCAGCACAGGCAACAGCTCAAGAGCTTAGTCGTGAGGCTCGCCGTATTAAAGATTTGGTGGAAGAAGGCAGTTCGTCGCAGCAGGCATATGACCGTGCGCAAAGCAGTAAGCTAGAGGCCCTGGCAAATGTTGAAGCCGCCCAGTCACAGCTACAGAGCCTAAAAGTGCAACGAGGTGCTGAGGACGATGCAAACAACTTGCTTATTCAACAAGCCGAAAATGCGATAGAAACGGCGAAGCTTAACTTGAGCTATACCACCGTGCGCGCGAAACATGCCGGACGCGTCGGTAACCTAAAACTCAGCGAAGGCGCTTATGCCCGTCAAGGCACGCCGCTAATGGCGTTGGTCTCACCCAATGCCGACATTGTTGCCGATTTTCGCGAGAAGAATTTGCGGCACATAAAGTCCGGGCAGCAGGCTCTGGTGGTATTTGATGCTGAACCCGGAACGCTTTATGAGGTGAAAGTGGAGAGCATTGATGTTGGTGTCAACGCAGGTCAGCTAAGTGCCGACGGAGCCTTAGCAGCACCGGTTAACTCTAACCGCTGGGTACGAGACGCGCAGCGACTTCGGGTTCACCTGCGTTTAGCCGAACAACCGGATTCAGAGCGCCCGGCCGGAGCGAAGGCTACGGTGCAGATAGTTCCTGAAAGCCCTTTCAAAGCCACCATCGCGAAAGCGCAAATCCGGCTGCTGGGCTGGTTACACTACATTTATTAATCAGGAACGGACTATGGCAACTTCAGCACTGAGTGAAAACGGCTTACGGCAATGCTTACGAATCGCCTTTGGTGGCTCCATTGGTTTTCTGGTCACGGCGTTATTCGACTTGTCTTATGGTGTATTTTTTACCGTATTGCCAATGCTGCTATTGGGCTTAGTACCAATGATAAATCGGCAGGTCGCCCGGCAGATGCTGGCGGCGTCGGTTATGTGCGGACTGGAAGTGGGTATTCTGGCTCAGATACTGGGCGGGCATTCAGTGCTAATGACAATGGTCGCCTTCGTGTTATTTCTATACCGCTTTGCTTTTATGGCGCGGGGCACTGCGTTCCTGTTCGGCGCAAATGGTGTACTGATGCTGAGCATTATGCTGCATTACGCCAGTTACCCGGGTACCGACGTTAATAACTTAATTGCCAGCAACTTCTTTGCGTCGATACTGGCAATAGCCATTGCCTTTGTTATGCATGCGGTTATACCCAATAAAGAACACAATGCGGCACCACAACCTTTGCCGGACAAGTCACCTAACCGCGTGCGCCATGAAGCTATTTTGGGAGCTACGGTGACAACGCTGTCGTTTTTGGTGTTTCAGCTGTTCGATTTGCAGGATTCTATTTCTGCGCAGGCCACGACCATTTTGGTGCTATTTCCCATGAACTGGAACGGGGCATTAACTTACGCGCGCAAGCGAGCGGCGGGGACTCTAATTGGTGTTATGTTTGGTCTCGGTGTTCAGGTTCTGCTGTACGGTTGGTATGACATACTGTGGTTGATTGTGCCGTTGTTCTGGCTTGGGGTGATGCTATTTGCCCGCATTCATGTCCTTGAAGCTTCGGGAGCCGGAGTGGGTTTTGGAGCCATGACCACTATGGGCATTCTTTTCGGTCAGTATTTGTCACCAGCGCAAGATTTGATTTATTCCGGACTTTATCGTCTGAGCAGTACTTTTGTGGCAATTATCGCCGCTATGATGGTGTGCTATTTGGTGCACAAACTCTTGAATCAGTTTGCGGGAACGCGATTTGGCGCTGCTTAAAATTGATACCCATAGTGGCTGAAAGAGCATGCAGCCACTTACTTCAGCTGCATGCCTGCTCAAACTAACATTGAATGGTTAAATTTGAACTGCTGTTTGCTTAGCTTGCGTCGTTTAGTCCAAACTGCTTAACCACTTTGTCAAAATACTCCAGGTTTTGCTTAGCGTAATCACGCTTTTCTACATAACGACCCGGGAAAAAGTTTTTCTTAAAGCCGTAGGCGACAATGTCTTTCAGGCGCTTCAGAGAAATATCAAAATTATCCACAGCTAACTGATATTCGTTACTTACCGTGGTACGAGAAACCAGGCGGTTGTCAGTACAAATAATGGTAGCCAACCGGTTATCCAGCATGTGCTGGAAGTTGTGGTTTTTAATGTCGCCAATATCCGGGTTAGTTTGCAGGTTACTGGTCAGGCAAACTTCAACGGCAATACGACGGTCAGCAATATAAGAGGCCAGGCTTTCGCCATAAGCTTTCGGGTCTTCAATAGACGGGTCCTGAGTCATTTCCGGAGAGAATAACGAATAACCATGCCCTAAGCGGTCGGCATGGCATTTGGTTAAGGCCTCAAAAATACTCTCGGCACCGTAAGCTTCTCCGGCGTGCACGGTTTTCAGTAGAAAGTTTTCGTGAGCGTATTCGTATACTTCTCTGAACTCACCTGCTGGGTAACCAATTTCCTGGCCAGCAATATCCAGACCGACAATTGGCATGCCTTCTTCATCACGCATACGAACGCTGGCGCGAACCAAATCCATTGCAGCCGTTTTAATAACCTGCATAGGTTCAAAATCGCGCATTAACTGGAACATTTGTGTGTAATAAGGGGAGAACCCTTTTTTACCAAACATCCGCATGGCGCAGTTGATAATGCCGTAGTCAAATGGCGGCTTATCGCCGTTTTTAACGTCGGTGCGGTTGTTGTATTCTTTCTTTGCCCGCAAAAGGCCGTCATTTACTACGTGCATTATGGTGTCAAACGTAACACCTTTACCCGGGTCCATGAGTAGCTGAGGAGCAAAGCGTACCTCAATGTAATTAACCCCTTCGTTCTGATTATCGACGGCTAATTCATATGAGGCTTGTTCAAGGTTTTCTAAATCACGCAAAGCGGCGCAGGTATACTGAAACCCATTTAGGTATTCACCTAAATTGTTGTAATGTGATTTAAACACTAGATCAAACAGGCCTTCTTCGGTATAGCTTGGAAGTTCGATATCAGCGCGCTTGGCCATATCAATTAAGCTGCTGGCACGAAGGCTGCCATCAAGGTGCAAGTGCAAGTCAGCTTTAGGAATGGCTTTGATAAATTCGGGGGAATATTGCATTGAGAACTCCTGCCTTAAGGTTGCTTTGTCCCATAATGCCATAAAATCGTGCTAATCTCTGCCAGGATCTGACCACATTAACTTAAAAAAATAGAACAAAATGGCTTCTCTATATTTCACTTATTCGGCAATGAACGCAGGCAAAAGCACGTCGTTATTGCAAGTGGCGCACAATTACGAAGAGCGCCAACAACATGTCTTGCTGATGACGCCGGCTTTAGATGATCGGGCAGGTAAAGGACGTATTGCTTCCCGATTAGGTATTGGTCGCGATGCGGTGTCTTTCACACACCGGACAGACTTAGCTGCCGTAGTCCGGGCTCGCTATATGCAACAGGCAATTGACTGCGTGTTAATTGATGAGGCACAGTTTTTAAGTGAAGAGCAGGTGTGGCAACTGTCCAGTCTGGCTGACGCCGACAATATTCCGGTAATGTGTTACGGCATTCGCACCGACGCTTTTGGCAACGCCTTTCCGGGTAGTGCGGTGTTGTTGGCTATAGCTGACAAACTGGTGGAAATGAAAACCATCTGCCACTGCGGTCGCAAAGCAACCATGTCGTTACGGGTTGATGAGCAGGGCAATGCGATACGCATGGGGCAGCAAATAGCTATTGGTGGCAATGATCGTTACGTTTCCTGTTGTCGTAAACACTGGAAAGAAGCCATGGGGCTGCGCTAAAACGGTTAAATAGAGTACGGAATATGGGTTTTAGCGAAGGCACTTGATGGTATACTGAGTTTCTCATTTTTTAGCCAGAAGTGACTATGCAAAGCTTAACAATTCCAAGACCTGATGACTGGCACCTGCATTTACGCGATGGTGCTATGTTGCAAACTACCGTACCTGCAACCGCAGCAGTGTTTCATCGTGCTGTGGTTATGCCAAACCTGGTACCACCGGTAACAACCGTAGCGGCCGCTATGGAGTATCGTGAGAGAATTCTGGCCGAGATCCCTGCTGGCATGAGTTTTAATCCGCTCATGGCTTTGTATCTCACGGCAGATACCACCCCAGCAGAAATTGCTGAAGCTGCTGCAAACGAGCATGTTATTGGCTTCAAGCTATATCCGTCAGGAGCCACCACAAATTCAGCTGCTGGTGTGAAGTCGGTAGAAGCTCTGGCTCCGGTACTGGCAGCTATGCAGGAGCATCAGGTACCTTTGCTGGTGCATGGTGAAGTAACCGACAGCGACGTTGATATCTTTGACCGCGAAAGAGTCTTTATTGAACGGCATTTAATTCCGATAACCGAGCGCTTTCCGCAGTTAAAGCTAGTGCTGGAGCACATTACCACCGCCGACGCAGTTAAGTTTGTCGAAAATGCCAACAGTAATGTCGCAGCAACAATGACCCCGCAACACTTACTGATGAACCGCAACGACTTACTGGTTGGTGGTATTCGTCCACACAATTATTGTTTGCCAATTTTAAAACGCCAGTCACACCAGCAGGCCTTGCAACAGGCAGCTTTGTCCGGTAACCCTAAGTTTTTCCTCGGAACTGACTCAGCCCCGCATGTACAGGCAAGTAAAGAGACTGCCTGTGGTTGCGCCGGTTGTTATTCAGCTCCAGCTGCAATTGAGCTCTATACCGAGTTTTTTAGTCAGCACAACGCGCTGGATAAACTGGCGAATTTTGCCAGTGTTTTTGGTGCTGACTTTTATCAGTTACCCCGCAATACTGAGACCATTGAGCTGGTTCAGCAGCCATGGACTGTCGCTGAAACGGTAGACACGGCAACCGGGCCTATGGTGCCTTATTGGGCAGGGTCTGATTTACAATGGAAACTGCGTGGCTAGCCGTTAAAGTTGTATTGCGACAAATGGGTTATGACGAAGATCATAAACTGTGGCGACCCTGCGCTTTTTCTGATGAGCTTTGCAAAGTTTCTGTTAACATGGTTGAAAATAAAATAAAGGATGTTGTTGAGTGCTAGGATTTTCAAAGCAAAAACAAAATGATCACCGTGTTTGCTTTCAAATAACGCAAAACAGCGTCCGTCTTCTTGTTGTTAAAGGCCCAGCTAAAGCTCCCGAGTTGATTGTTAATGACCATGAGCTGGTGCAGCGAGGCTCGTTACTCAAGCACGCCAGCACTCTTTTGGGTAAATATTCCCGTTTATCGTTAAAGCATGCGCAAGTCACCTTGGTGTTGGGAACGGACTTATACGAGTCGGTTCAGGTGGACAGGCCTATGCTGGACCCTGAAGAAATTTCGGAGAGCTTAAAATACAGTTTAAGCGACTTAGTGTCCTTTGCGGCTGATGATGTCATTGCCGACTATTATGAGTTTCCCGAGCAGCCATCCGGTCAGGATAAAGTGGTTGCGGTTGCGGCGAACAAAAACGATTTAATGCCCTGGGTTGAGTTATTTAACGAGCATGATTTGAGCTTAACGGATATCGCCATTACTGAACTGACGTTACCGCGGTTAGCTGAAACTCAGAGCCACGCTGAACTCACTTTATATCAAAACCCTGCGGGCAATTACCTTGCGCAAATTAATACCCCTAAAGGGCTTATGTTTACTCGCCTGCTGCGCGGTGTGACCGATGTATCTAAATACACAGAGAGCGAAATAGAAGCTGGTGCTTTAGAACCTTTGGCAACGGAGTTACAGCGCTCGGTCGATTATTTCGAAAGTCATTTGCGACAGGCTCCCATTAGCCGAATTATTCTCGCCGTAGAACACATGATGCCGGTAGCTCTTGAAAAAAGCCTGGCTGAGTTGTTAGCAGTAGAGTGCACTATGTATCAGTACCCGCCATGGTCTGCTGACCTGCGCGAGGGTGATTACTCCGATCTTGCCGGTTTAGGTGTGTTAGTTGAGGGCGATTTATGAAGCAATGGGTAAATCTGTACCGCAACGAGCTAAAGCCTGTAAAGCAGAGGCTCACCTTAACGAAGGTAAGCTCTGTTTTGGGTGTTTGGCTAGCGTTGTTGCTTGTTGTGGTGGGTGTTACTCAGTGGCAAAAGGCAACGGTTGTTCAAAAGAATGAACAATTGTCGGCTACTCTGACTAAGCTTAATAATGACCTGGACAGCAATCGCGAGAGAATGTCCCTGCGAGAACCAAGCCCGCAACTGCAGGCAGAAAAAGAGCAGTTGCAACAAGAATTGCAGGACGCCAGAAGTTTCAGTCAGCAAATTGCAGAGTTTCGGCAAAACCGGTCTTCATCCGTTAGTGAGTTTTTACAGGAACTTGCAGATATCACCCCGGAAGACATCTGGTTAACCGATTTTTCAATGTCTGGCGAGAATATCCGCTTGCACGGGCAAGCGCTAAACAGTGAAGCCTTAGTGCTATGGATGGATAATTTTGGGCAATCGAGCTTACTGGCTAATAAGCGTTTTGCGGTTGTAGAACTTAAACGCAGTGAGCAGGGTTATCAGCAGTTTTTGCTGCAAAGCGTCAGAAGCAGCGAGGGCGAATCAAACAATGAATAACTGGTGGTTACGCGCACAAGAAACCTTTAACTCTATGCCCGGGCGACAGCGAGCATTGTTGTCTCTGGCCGGTTTTTTAATTATTACCCTGCCACTTATGAGTTACGTTATTTCCCCAACGCTGGATCAGAGTAAAGCGCTTTCTGTGGAAAATGCCCGTATTGCTTCTCAAATAGAGCAGTCCGAGCAATTAGAGCAGGACTTGCAGGCGCAGTTAGCTAACGATATTGATGCTCCGCTCAGGGCTGAAATTAAGCAGTTGAAGCAGCGGTTAACTCAGGCAAAAGGCGATTTTTCGGGAAGCCAGGTTTTATTGCCCGCACAACAACGAAAGCAGTTTCTAAACAGTGTGTTACGTCATGCCTCGGAACTGGGAATGGATAGTTTAGAAGCTAAAGAGCCGACCGTCGTATTTGAAACCGGGTCTATTAAACTCTATCAGCATGCTGTGCAGGCGGAATTTACCGGACGCTTTTTCGCGGTATCCGACTTTGTGGATACGCTGCAAAAAGAATACCCGAATGTCCAGTGGGCCCGCTTTGACTATCAGGTAGGCGACTACCCGACAGCGAAAGTTACGATAGTCTGGTATCTGCTAAGTACGGATAAGGAGTTTATCAGTGCTTAAAGGAATTGCGTTGTTATTACTTATGGTCTCGGTATCAGCTTTTTCGCAAGAGCGGGATCCTACCCAGCCGCCGTTTACAGTAAGTCAGCCCACAGTAGAAATGGATAGTTGGGGACAGAATATGAAGCTGTCTCAAATTTATTATTCAGAACAGAGGCAATTAGCTCGTATTAACGGTGAATGGGTTAAGCCTGGTGAAAACATTGATGGGTTTCGGGTTAATTCAGTTAATCCAAACAGCGTTATTTTAGAGAAGAACAACGAAAGAGTAGAGATTACTTTGTTTAAGCCGATAAAACAGAACGAGAAAGGCAATCCGGGGGCGGTACAATGAAGAAAGTTGCAGCAGGAGCGTTATTGTTGGTACTGAGCGGCTGTGCTTATCAACCGAGCTATTCTCCAGATGAAGCCAATAAAGCGATGAAACCCGAAGCTTCTGAGAAGAAAAAAGCAGAGGCTAAAAAAGAGTTGCCTGCAGAAGTCAGTAACTTTTTAAATCAGACGGTGAATAAAGAACAGGAAGATGGACTCGCCTTACTCGAGGAACCCCGGTTTGTGCTGCAGGCAGATGATGTCGACGCTAAAGCTTTCTTTTACGGGTTAGCGGCGGATTCTCCTTATAATATTCTTGTACACCCCAATGTCAGTGGTGAAATCTCGTTAAGTCTGAAAGACGTGACCTTAGACGAAACGCTGGATGCCGTGCAGGACATGTACGGTTTTGAAGTTCGTCGTGCTGGACGTACTATTCAAATATACCCTGCCGGAGTAAGAACTCAGACGTTCTCACTGGATTACTTGTCGCTTCGCCGCTTTGGTGTTTCACAGACTGAAATTTCAGGTGGTGGTGTGAGTGAAGAACGTAACCAGGGCTCGCGGAATAACTCCGGAAGCAGCAATAGTAATACTCGCTCCGAAGGGAGCTCTCTGTTCGGTAATAATGATGGAGAGTACCGTAGAGACAGTCAGCAGAATCAGTTGCAAGGCAACGGTTCCAGTATTAATACCCAGTCAGAAACTGACTTATGGGGCGGCCTGAAGGACGTTATTGAAGGCATTATTGGCGACGGTAATGTGGTGCTTTCGCCGCAGGCGGGCATTGTCAGCGTTACAGCTTCGCCGAGTAAACTTCGTGCCGTTGGCGACTTTATTTCAGTGCTGGAGTCTCGTTTACAGCGTCAGGTTATTCTGGAAGCTCGTATTATTGAGGTGACCTTGAACGACGGTTACCAACAAGGGATAAACTGGAGCGACATGGCCAGCAGCAGTGCCGGCTTCGATGTTGAATTTAACGGCGTGACACCGAGTAACGCAACTTCAGCTGCTATTGGCGGACTCTTTGGTTTGACCTACGAAGACCCGGCAAATAATTTTACCGGTATGATAGAAATGCTGCAGACTCAAGGTACGGTACAGGTACTTTCCAACCCTCGCGTCAGTGCATCAAATAATCAGAAAGCCGTTATAAAAATTGGTGAAGACGAATACTTTGTTACGGATGTGACCAGTCGCACTGTTCTGAACTCCGGTGGCGCGTCATCGTCCGATTCAGATATAGAATTTACGCCATTTTTCTCCGGCATTTCTTTAGACGTTACTCCGCAAATTAGTGATGACGGTGAAGTGATTTTGCATGTGCACCCTTCAGTTGTTGAAACCAGTGAGCAAGAAAAAGTTATTACTGTGTCGGGTGAAGAGTCAGTGCTTCCTTTGGCTCGTAGCAACATTCGAGAGTCAGACACTATAGTGAAAGCTCGCAATGGCGAAATTGTTGTGCTGGGTGGTTTAATGCAAACCACAAATTCTGAGGAAGTGGGTAAAGTCCCGTTACTGGGTGACATTCCGTTGTTGGGCGAGTTATTTACTAACCGCCGCAACCGCCAGGAAAAGAAAGAACTGGTTATATTACTGAAACCGACTGTGGTGGGTGTTGATACCTGGCGCGATGAACTGAAACGATCTCGCGAACTGCTGCAAGAATGGTTCCCGGATATAGAGCAATAACTAAGGTAGTATGTACTTATACCATTACGGCTTACGCGAACTGCCCTTTACTATAACGCCGAACACGCAGTTCTACTACGACTTGAAAAGCCACCACGAGGCTTTCGAGGTGGTTTTAACGGCGTTAAAAACCGGTGAAGGCTTTATTAAAATTACCGGAGAAGTCGGAACCGGTAAAACCTTGCTGTGCCGACGATTATTAAATGACATCCCTGACTTTTTTAAAACCGCCTATATTCCGGACTCATACCTTGACCCGGCTGAGCTGAGGCTGGCCATTGCTCAAGAATTGGACCTGGAAACAGAACAAATGACCAACCAGCAGCAGTTGGCGCGGGCATTACAACAACGCTTGCTGGATATCAATAAAAATGGGCAGGCCGTGGTGATACTCATTGATGAGGCACAGGCGCTACCGGAAGAGAGTCTCGAGGCTTTGCGCTTACTATCCAACTTAGAAACTGAACGGCGTAAATTGGTGCATATTATTTTACTGGGTCAGCCGGAACTGGATGAGCGTTTGTCACAAAAAGCCTTTAGGCAACTTCGTCAGCGAATCAGTTTTTCGCATAAATTAACCGCCATGAATGCGGATGAAACAGCCGAATATATAGCGCACCGGATGGATGTCGCCGGTTATCAGGGGACTCCGATATTTGACTGGAAGTTAGTCCGGCGATTACACCGTTGCAGCCGTGGCGTGCCCCGTCTGATTAATATGCTGTGCCATAAAATGCTGTTGCTGGCTTATGGTGAAGGACGTCATCAGCTGTCGACGCGGGACTTAAAGCTCGCGGTTAATGACACCGAAGACGCGGAATTGACTCGTTCTGTATGGCTTCCCGTAACGGTGTCTGTGTGCGTGTTTTTTGTGGCTGCAGCCGCGCTCAGTTATTGGCAAATGGGTGGTTCGCTATGAGCGTTATTAATAAAGTTTTAAAAGATTTAGACCGTCGGGGGCAACAGCCGTTCTCGAAAAGGGCCGCGAGTAGCGCGGTAGAGCGCCGCAGTAGCCATCGTTTAGCCCTGTGGTTGTTAGCGCTTATGCTGGTAATTGTTCTGGCCTTAGTTATTTTCTGGTGGCAGTCGCGTTCAGAAAATACGATGACGGTAACAGAGAGTGAGCCTGCTGAAATGCCAAAACTGCAAGAACGGGTCGAACCATTCATTGATACTGCAGTGATAGAAGTGCCAGCTGAGCGAACTTCTCGCTCAGAAATTGACTCGCAGCAATCGAATGAAACAGAGGCACAAGACTTAGCGTCCGTTACGGTTCCGGAAGCCGGACCGGAAAAGGCCGAACCGGTGCCAGAAAAGCCTGTTGTTGCCGCTGAAGAAACCGAAAATGAGGCACAAAAAGGTGGTGAATTTAGTAAGCATGCCGTGCAGCTCTCGCCAGCAGAAATTTCCGCACAACATATTGAGAAAGCGCAAAAAGCTCAGCAACAGGGACGCTTAACGTCGGCAGAAGACCATTGGCGTAAGGCGCTTGCTGTTACACCGGAAAATAAAGAGGTGAGGAAAAAGCTGGCGGCTTTGCAGTTTGGCCGGAATAAGGTATCGCAGGCATTAACAACGCTAGAAGCCGGCTTTAAGCTGAACCCGAACGACTTTGAGTTTCGTCTGTTAAGTGCGCGTATTCTTGAAAAAGAAGCGCGGCCTGCCGCAGCACTGAGTTTATTGAAGCAAGCGACACCAGACGCCGGTGCCTATCCGGAATATGTCCAAAAACAGGCGTTGTTGGCACAGTCGCAGGGTGACTACAAGACTGCTGCTGACGCATATCAGCGTCTGCTTGAGTCTGAACCTGCGCAAGGCCGCTGGTATTTAGGTAAGGCGGTAGCTCAACAGGAGTTCGCGCCTGAGGCCGCTATAGCTTCGTATCAGGAGGCTTTAAACCGGATACAGCATCGGCCAACTCTGGACTTTATTGAGCAGCAAATTGCGTCTTTACAGGAAACTGAGGCAGGTGAGCAATGAAGCGTCCTCGTCTTAAAATGCGATTAGGCGATTTGCTTGTTCACGAGCAAATCATCAGTGAAGAGCAGCTGCAAAAAGCACTTGAGCAGCAGCGTGTAAGTGGACGCAAACTGGGCGCAACCTTAACTGATCTCGGCTTTATTTCTGAGCAACAGTTACTTGAATTCCTGGCGCAGCAGCTCAAGCTGCCGCTTATCAGTATTTCTGAACGCAAGATCCCGGCGGAAGTTTTTAAATTACTCCCTGAAGTTCAGGCGCGTCGACATCGGGCATTGGTTATAGAAGCCAGTGAAGAGCAGGCGTTAGTTGGCATGAGTGACCCGGCCGACCTGTCCTCAATTGACGCCATTAATCAGTTACTTGCTCCGCGCCAGGTAGAGTTGGCAGTGGTTCCTGAAAGCGAGTTGATGCAGGCTTTTGATAACCTTTACCGGCGCACCAAAGAAATTGAAACCTTTGCCAGCCAACTGCAGGACGAATACGAAGACACCAGCGAGTTTGAGCTGGGGCGGCTAAGCCTCGATGACGATACCGATGAAGCTACGGTGGCTAAATTACTGCAGTCCATTTTTGAGGATGCCGTGCAAGTTCGAGCCTCGGATATTCACATAGAGCCGGACGACCGCAAATTACGGATTCGACAACGTGTGGACGGAGTGTTGCAGGAAAATGTGCTGGAAGAAACCAACATTGCCAATGCGCTGGTGTTACGTCTGAAGCTGATGGCTGGGCTGGATATTTCTGAACGACGTCTGCCGCAGGACGGCCGGTTTAATATTAAAATTCGCAAACACAGTATCGACGTGCGGGTATCAACCATGCCGGTGCAGTACGGCGAGTCCTGCGTATTGCGTCTGTTGGATCAGTCTGCCGGGCTGTTGTCGCTGGAGCAAACCGGTATGCCTGACGCTATTATTAAGCGTATACGGGCTTTAATTAAACGTCCGCATGGTATGTTGCTGGTAACCGGGCCTACCGGCTCAGGTAAAACCACAACCTTGTATGGCGCGCTTAGCGAGCTGAATACCGAAGGCAAAAAGGTGATTACGGTTGAAGACCCGGTTGAGTACCGTTTGCCGCGTATTTCGCAAGTGCAGGTGAACAGTAAAATTGGATTGGATTTCTCACGGGTTCTGCGCACCACCTTACGTCAGGATCCGGACATTATTATGGTCGGTGAGATGCGCGACCACGAAACCGTTGAAATTGGTTTGCGTGGCTCTATTACCGGTCATTTAGTCTTATCCACACTGCATACCAATGACGCCATCACCAGCGCTATGCGTTTAATTGACATGGGTGCGCCGCCCTATTTGGTAGCCGCTGCGCTACGCGGTATTTTGGCACAACGTTTGGTGCGTCGGGTTTGCGATAAATGTGCAGAGAGTTATCAGCCGGATGAAGCTGAAAGCCAGTGGCTGGAACATTTACGTGAGGGCAGTTCTGGCTATTCGTTTAAACGGGGAGTGGGCTGCCAGACATGTAACCATACCGGCTACCGTGGGCGTATTGGTGTGTTCGAGCTACTGGAAATGAATACACCAATGATGGACGCCCTGCGTGATGGTAATACACGAGAGTTTGCAATAGCAGCGAAAGCGCACCCGGGTTATCAGTCTATGGCCACGGTTGCACTGGACTATGCCCGCGAAGGTATTACCAGCGTCGATGAAGTCTTATTCCTGGCTGAAAGTGTTGAGGACAGTATCTGATGCAGTTTCGGTATCGTGCACGGGACAAAGCAGGACAACTGCAGCAGGGCTCGCTGGATGCCAGTGATGAGCGTAACGCTGCCGATGTATTGATGCGTCGCGGTTTGGTGCCGCTCTCAATTAACTCAGTAAGAAGCCAGAGCTTTTCCTTATTGAATAGCGGCTTTGGGGAAAGTTTAAAGTCTGCGTTTCAGCAAAAAGTGTCGCTGGACGAGCTGATTATATTCTGTCGACAAATGTATTCGTTGACGCAAGCTGGTATTCCTATGCTGCGGGCTATTGAAGGGCTGGCAGATACCACCCAGAACAAGCGCTTACGTAAAACCTTACAGGATGTGCATGAGCAACTGGAGCGGGGGCGCAACCTGTCGTCAGCCATGTCACATCACCGGGGCGTTTTTCCGCGGCTGGTTATTGCTATTGTGCATGTGGGTGAAAATACCGGGCAGTTGGAAGAGTCTTTTCAACAGCTTTCGGTTTATTTAGAAAAAGAACAAGACACCAGAAAGCGGATAAAAGCTGCAACCCGCTACCCAAGCTTTGTTCTTATTGCGCTCGTTATTGCCATGTTTGTACTGAACATTTTTGTGATCCCAACTTTCGCTTCTATGTTCAGTCGGTTTAATGTCGAACTGCCATGGGCAACCCGTGCCTTGCTCGGTTCGTCTGAATTTTTCGTCGCCTATTGGCATGTGTTGTTGATTGCAATGGTCGGTGCTTTTTTCGGCCTCAGGTATTACATAGCGACCGACAGCGGAAGACTGAAATGGGACAGTCTGAAGTTAAAAACACCCATTATTGGCTCCATTTTAATGCGTTCCATGTTAGGTCGTTTTGCCCGCAGTTTTTCGGTCATGATAGGTGCCGGCGTTCCGCTGACACAGGCTTTATCTTTGGTTGCCGAAGCGGTGGATAATGCCTGGATGGAAAAACGCATTATTGAGATGCGTCGCGGCATTGAACGAGGCGAAAACCTGTCGCGGGTTGCCCGCCAGTCAGGCCTGTTTACGCCACTAATTTTACAAATGATATCGGTTGGTGAAGAGACCGGCAGGGTTGATGTTCTGCTGTTAGAGGTCGCTGAATATTACGAACGTGAAACCGACTACGATCTCAAAACCTTAACAGCGCGTATTGAGCCATTAATGATAGCGGTTGTAGCCGTTATGGTATTGATTCTCGCGCTGGGCATATTTACCCCAATGTGGGACATGATGAGCGCGTATCAGGGCCGCTGATGACACGAGCCGAAGCGGATGAGCGTAGGGGTATTCAGCGGCTGCAGAATATTCTAGTGGTATTGCTGTTGTTGGTCTTGGGTGCAGTGGCGGCCAGAATGGTTTTGGTTGATGAGCCGCAAAAATGGCGGCAGACCGAGTTAGATATTGCGGTTTCGCGTTTTATTGACTCGCTTTGGCTGGCCAGGACTGAATGGATGCGACGCGGTAAGCCAAAAGAAGTTGCTTTGCTTTATGAAAATAAAACACAGCAAACCAATGTAGTAATGAATGAACAAGGGTGGCCGTCGGTTGAGGCAGGGTGTTTGCAGTTGTGGCAGCATCTGGGCAGTAACGTTCCGGGCAGCGCTTTAGATACGGAATTAGAGAACGGGAATTGCCATTACAGAATTAACCAAAGCCCGTGGTTTACCTATAAAAGTGACCGTGGTCAGGTTGTTCGGAAATAACCCGGTGTTAAGTGTTAAGGAAATGTAATAAAATGGATTCTATTGGAGTTTTAGTATGAGAGCTAAAATGAGTAAAAAACAGCAGGGTTTTACCATCATCGAGCTGATTATTGTCGTAGTCATTCTCGGCCTGTTGGCAGCCGCTGCCATTCCGCGCTTCACTGATGTATCATCGGATGCTGAAGACGCCGCCCTAGAAGGTGTTGCCGGTGGCTTTGCCAGTGCGGTTGGTATTGTGCGCGGAGAATGGGAACTGAGTGGTCGTCCGAAAGGGGCAAACGGCACGGGAGCCGGGGCTGAGGTGTCTATGGACCAAATTCAGCTTTACGTAGACGGCAGCACCGGTTATCCGGTGAGTGGTGACAATGCAAATGCGCATGACGAAAACTTAGCTGCAACGGACTGCGTCAGTGTTATGCAGTCTATTTTGCAGGGCGCACCAACGGTCACAACCAATTTTAATAACCTGAACGAAACACGCTATTTTACTTACGTGACACAAGATAGCGCAGCAGGTAACGATATGTGTGTTTACTATTTAGCGAACACCATAAAAAATGAAACAGAAGCTCCGTCGGGTGATGATTATCTGACAGTGGGCAATGCTTTCGTTTATAATCCACGCAACGGCGGCGTGAGTATTCACAGCAACAACCAGTAAGTTTTTTTACAACAATTGAGAGTTTTAATTATGCGCAATCAAAAAGGTTTTACCCTGATCGAACTGATCATCGTTATTGTAGTTTTGGGGATTTTAGCAGTAACGGCTGCGCCTCAGTTTATTGATTTTTCTACTGACGCACGGACTTCGACTGTCAAAGGTTTGAAAGGAGCAATGCAGGGCGCGAGTCAGACAGTATATGCAAGAGCTGCGATTGATGATGACTTAGATGGTACTTCCGCCGCTCCCGTAACTGTAAACAATGTAGCGACAGTTAATGGCTACCCAGCGGCTACTGAAGCCGGTATTGTTACTGCAGCGAATTTAGATGCAACAAATGTTGACCCAGCTGCTACCGTGACAACAGACTGGGCGTTTTTTGCAGATAGCGGTACTATTTCAATTGCCCCTGGTGATCAAGTACCAGCCCCGACAGCGGCCGAGGTAGAGGATATTACCGACACGAACTGTTACGCGACATATTCAGATGCGGCTGATTCTAATACCCCTCCAGCAATTACTATTGTAACGACTGGCTGCTAAATCCAACTTTAGGGTGCCCGCAGCTATTAAGCTGTGGGCTTTTTAAAGGCTAACTATGAAGTCCCAAGGCTTCACTCTTATAGAACTCATCATCATACTGGTCATCATCGGTATCCTCGCTGTATCTGCAGGCCCCGTCTTTTTCGATAATTCCGGTACCCAAAGCCAAGTTGTAAGACAGCAGGCAATGAGTATTTTGCGCAGCATTCAGCTACAAGCTATGCAGGATACTACGGGTAATTACTCCTCTGTCGTCTCAGAAAATACCCTCGGGGTTCCTCCTTTTATTGAAGAGAACAATCGGCAGATAAGTAATGTCGACAGTATTACCTTTTCATTCTCCGGCTCTTTACCCGCAACTATTGGTTTTGACGGTTTAGGTAAGCCAACAGAGCAATGTAATGGTGGATGCACTATTACCCTTACCGAGAGCTCAGGTACAAGTCGTGATCTCTGCATAAATAGCGAGGGTTACATTAATGAGTGCTAGGCATTCAAATGGCTTTACGCTTATAGAGCTCATTATTGGCATTGTGGTTATTGCTATTGTCACTCTTGTGGTCACCGGGGGGCTTGGTCAGCTCTTTCGGCAAAGTGTTGACCCATGGCAACAGGTTCGGGCGACCGAAATCGGACAGAGTTTAATGAATGAAATTTTGTCCAGACGCTTTGATGAGAATAGTCAGGCAGGTAATCAATCCTTACGCTGCCCCGAACCGGCTGCCGGCGACTGCGCAAATTTAACTTCCTGTCCAGCGGATGGCAGTTTGCCCAACGCTGAAGAGTCGCAGCGCAGCAACTTTGATGACGTAGATGATTATCACTGTCTGGAATTAGATGGTGGGGAATTGAGCGATTTGGATGAGAATTTGTATAAAGGTTTTCAGGCAAAAGTTTTTGTTAGTTACGAAATACCTAACGAAGTTAAGCTTATAACCATTGAGGTGCAAACACCGCAGCAGGAAGCCCTTGAATTTAGGGCTCAAAAAGGGAATTGGTGATGCGAAACATGAGCGGCTTTACCTTAATTGAGCTGATTATCGTTATCATAATATTGGCTATTGTCGCTGGCTTCTCCTTTCAGTTTGTTGGTATTGGTGCACAGATGTTCACAACAGGCGCCGAACGTTTACAAACCATAGAGAAAAGTCGCTTTGCAGCGGAACGCGCCACTCGTGAACTGCGCAACGCTGTCCCCAACAGCATTCGAATACGCTCATCCGGCGGCACTCAATGTCTTGAATTTTCGCCGGTACGGGCGGTGGGGACCTATTACGACGCTCCTATAAGGCCTCAGCGCTCTAATCAAATGACGTTGGTTACATTATCCTCTTTAAGCACTCCGTGGGTTGCTGAGCCGTCGGACAGAATTTTCATCTATGCGACCAGGTCCAATTTTATTTACGCCAGTAATGCTCAACGTTACGCTTTACTAGCAGAATCTTACGACAGCGCCGGTGCGTCGGCATCAACCCCGGCGACCCATATTCTTCCTTTGGTTGCCGACAGTCGATTCGCTCAGAGTTCACCAAGAGAAAGAGCGTATATCGGCAAGCAGCCGGTCAGCTTTTGTTTGCAAAACGGCGGTTTGTATCGAGTAGGAAATTATGGCTGGAATCAATCCCAAGCGGTTCCGCCGGTTACCTTAAGTGAAAGTCAGTTGTTGGCGGAAAGACTCAATATGGATAATTCGTCATTTTTGTTGGAACCCGGCGCTTCACAACGTAATAATGTCATTAATATTCAGCTTGAGTTTGTAAGTCGAAATAACGAGTCGATATTTTATAATCAAAAGGTTCATATTCCTAATGCGCCATAATGACCGCTCTCAAAGTTCGCTAAATAAACAACGGGGTAATACCCTGGTCATTGCGATCTTCGTCATTGTCGTGCTTGGGGCTCTTGTTGCAGCTCTGTCAAACTTAGTAAGAACAACCTCAGAAAGTGTCGTGGTTGAAGTTTTAGGAACGCGCAGCTTCATGGCGGCTCAGTCCGGAGTAGAACAGGGCATGATGAAACTTTACCCTTTAGACGGAGCCCCCGCTACTGCATGCCCTGACTTCAGCGAGGATATAGCGGTCGGTAATTGCGAGGCTGCTATTGCTTGTGAATCAGCAACTCATACTCCAGATTCAAACGAAACATATATCCATTTCAGACTCGAAGCTACCGGTACCTGCACTGCAGGAGGTCAAGCTGCCTCAAGGAAACTGGCGATTGAAACGCGAGTGAAGAACTGATGATCCTGTTGAAAGCACTTAAGGCCGTCATAATCACTGTAATCGCCTTTGCGTCGTTTTCCGTTATGGCTGCCAATTACAATTTGCCCAATAATAATCTCCCCGGATGTTCTAAATCTGGTAATACCTATATCTGCTCTAACGGGTTAAACCTGAACTTCCGCGACCGAATCCAAATTTCCGGCAATAATTCGGTTGTGATTAATGTGAATGGTAACTTTAATCTTGGCTCTGAAATGCGCATTAACGAGAATGGAAGCGCTCAGCAGTTAACAATCACTACCACGGGCTCATATAACGGCGGCTTCCAAAGCGTACTTAACGCGAATATTAGCAGCCAGCAAAGTATTACTCTGGCCAATGAGAATATTTTTTCCGGTTCTTTAGTTGCGGCAAATGACGTATCGGTGGGTTTTCGCACTAATGTCGACGGTTCCATCCGCTCGACCAGCGGTAGCGTTATTTTACAGGGTGAAAACAGTATTACGGGTAATGTCGATGCCAGAGATAATGTCATTGTGCGCTTCTTAACAGAGGTAAATGGCAACCTTAACGCTACAAATGGCAACGTTATTCTGGAAGGACAAAACGATGTTTCCGGTGCTATTTTCAGTGGCGGTGACACCATTTTACGTTTTCGTTCAGACGTTGAAGGGGCAATTACTAGTGACGGGCGAGTTGTTTTAGAAGGGGAGAACACCGTTAATGGCAATATTATTGCAGGCGACGATGTAACGCTGAGATACGGCTCTGATTTAAATGGTGATATTGATGCAGATGGCAGCGTAACGCTGGATGGAGAAAACCTTGTTGATGGAAATATTAACGCTACCGACAGAGTCACCATTCCTAACTCAAGCACGGTCACTGGCTATGTGAATGCCCCGCAGATTATTGACGAAAGCAATGTTCAGGGCGAAACCTGTGACATCAACAACAACGAAGGGCCTTGCGGAAGTGAACCTCCCGACCAGCCGTTAGATGGACTTGGTTACTGGGCTTTTGATCAGGCCGAGTGGAGAGGACAGTTTGGCGAAGTGCTGGATGTTTCCGGCAACGGGTTGCACGGGCAAGCATTAAGAGGTGCAAATACATCAGGGTTTAATCCGGCAATTGCTGGTAGCCCAGGCACCTGCCGTTATGGCAAATTTAATGGCGATAACGCAGTGCGCGTAGATAACGCTCAGTCAATTGCTAATGCTGAATCTGTAAGTGTTGCGTTTTGGTTTAAAGGCAGTGCCACTGGGCAAAATCAGTCAGATCGCTATCAGAGTCTTTTAGTGATAGGTAACGGACCTACTGAGGGGGCTTCCGGACGTTTCGAAGTTTACCGGCAGGACACCCGCGATGGTGGCGGACTCTATTTTGAAATACGCCGTAATAATGGCCAAATTGTTAATGTTGAGGCCGGCAATACGCAACAAGGTCAGGCTAATTTGCTGGATGATAACTGGCATCATCTGGCGGCTTCCTATGATCGTAATGCACGCCGTTTAACTCTGTATATTGACGGGCAACGGGCTGATCAAACCTCTTTTAATGGGTCATCCAATTTGAACTCTGTTGCCCCCCGTTTGTATATTGGCGGGCAAGCAACCGGGGAAAACAGTTTCTACGGCGAAATTGATGAGGTTTTTATTGATGACAAGGTTCTCACCGAAAGTGACGTGACAGCATTAAAAAGCATTACGCGACCTTGTAATGACCAGCGGCCACTGTGTGAAGATGTCTGGCCTGTTGCTTTTGAAGTGCCCAATAACGTTCCCCAACCTTTTGATTTACCGGATCGTTCCTACAATACGCAGCTTCCCGCGCAGTTGCAGCCAATTGATTATCTGCGTACCGGGAATTTCAGTAACACCGGCTTTAATTACACCACCAATGGGCAAACCTCACGTGTTTATATAGATGGTGATGTGACTATTCAATCGGGGCGCCGTATTAACGTTGGCGGTAATGCCAATGAAATGATGCTGATTGTAACGGGCGATTTGACGTTAGAGCAGGATGTCGAATTTAACGGGTATATATACGTTGCAGGTAATTTTCTTTTTGAGCGTAGCTTCTTCTTTTGGCAGACATCAGAAGTAACCGGCGGAGTGAGTGTTGGTGGGCGAAGCTTTGCCACAGGCAGCTTCGGTTTTTTTGACCCCGAGGTGAATTATCAGGCGCCTGTAGAACCCATTGCCGGAGGTAACTTCTGTAGAGCGTCCGATACGGCGCCACCGGTGTCGCCAGTGCATCATTACCAGCTGTCCTATAACAGCCCGGCATTGACCTGCGCGGCTGCTGACATTGAGGTTACCGCCTGTGCCAATGCCAGCTGCTCTGAACTGTATGAGGGGAGTAGCACCGTTCAGTTAAATTCTACAGCCGGGGACTGGTCAACTAACCCAGTTTCGGCTTCTCCGGTGGGTACCACAAGTCTGGAACAGACTAACGCCGGCATTTATCCTCTCGCTGTTGAAACTACAGGAACCTTACCGCAACCACAGAACCCGACACGCTGTTTAGTTAATGGCAACTTGTCGGAGAGCTGTAATATTGAGTTTAGTGATACCGGATTCATTTTTACTAGTGGGGATAACTTTGAGGACACTGATATTCCGTCACAGGTGTCAGCCGTGCCTTTTAGTAACTTGCAACTGCGCGCAGTGGAAACGAACAGTCAGACACTGGCTTGCGAGGCTGTGACGCAGCCTTTGAACTCGGTATCTATGAGTATGAACTGTGTTGACCCTGACCAATGTTTGATGGGGGCGTCTGTTAATGAAACCGAGGTGACAGAAAATAGCACCAGTAATATCATTGTTAGCTTTACTGACGGAAAAGCGCCTCTGGAAATCAACTATAAAGACGCTGGTGCTATCAATCTAACAGCCCAAGCCACTTTACCAAATGGGAAAACACTAAGGGGAACATCGGAAGCTTTTGTCTGGCGCCCCGCAAGTATTGATGTCGAAGCCAGTCAGGACACCTCAAGCAATTACGACGGAACTATTTTGGCAAAAGCTGGGGAAATTTTTACCGCACAGCTTATCGCGATTAATGATGAAGGTGATGTCACACCAAACTTCGGTAATGAGGCTGCTCCTGAAACATTACAGCTTATGGCTCAGACTGAGGCGGTAGAATCTTATAACGGTGAAATAACGAATGCCGATGGTTTTACTAAAGATGGAGCCGGTGTTTTTACAAACTCGGGGCTTACGTACACTGAAGTCGGCTCAACTCGGGTAACTGCATATATAAGAAGCCAGAATTATTTGCCTGGCTACCATGGGTCTCCAATTATGTTGACAACCGAGAGGGAAGTAGGAAGGTTTATCCCTTACGAATTTCAAATGGAAGCCTTCGGTGGTTTCAGCGGTGTCTGTAACAGGAATAATGAAAGCCAAGGTGACGAATTTTATTATATAGGGGAGGCGCAGCTATTAGGAGCAAGCTTTACCTTAACAGCGGTTAATAAAAATGGTGAAACGACTAAGAATTACCCGACAGAAGTTGTCGAGGGTGAGTTGGAGTTCTATCCGTTTAATGGTGCAAGTGGCAGTCCTGAACCGTTGAATCCAGACCAGCTGCTTGCGCCAGACATTGAACTTAAATGGGGGCAGGATGAGGAAAATGCGGGAACGGCTTCGTTCAAGTCGCCTGAGCCATCAGTTACTTACCGTCGAAACCTTGCGAACGGTGCGGAAGAAGGTCCTTATGAAGACTATAAATTGGGAATTCAGTTTAATGATAGCGAAGGCGGCAATTATTATTCGATAATAACAGAGTCTAATCTTCCGGCGGCTGCCCAAGCACCAGCATTCAAACTGTATGATAGTGTAAAGTTACTTTACGGGCGCTTTGTTTTAGATAATATCTTCGGCGCCGAAGTTGATGACCTTCCGCTGTCTGGTCGAGCCCAGTTTTGGAATGGTGATAGTTTCGTCAAAAATACTAATGATAACTGCTTTACTGTCTCAGTATCCAAACTCGACGTCCTATCGGCTATCGATCCTACAACGGAGCCGGTTACAAGCTTAGACACTGAATCTATTGAGCCGTCAGATACGCCGGACTCGGTCAGTTTGGCTGAAGGTGAATTGCAGGAAGAATATAGTCCAATGGAAGACTTGTTGCGCTGGCAAGCTTATGGGTCGAATGCCGAGTTTACTTTCGAGCTGACTGTTCCTTCTTTTTTGCAATACGATTGGGACGGCGACGGTAACTACCAAGATAACCCCACAGCCGAGGGTACATTCGGTATTTATCGGGGAAGAGACCGTCAAATTTACTGGCAGGAAGTAGGTTGGTAGAACGAATTATAACGATTAATCGACAATTCGATGACAATGCCTCTTGCTCTTTTGTTAACAAGCAAATAGCATAAAGCAGAGTTTAAACGAAAAATGCGGACGTTGACGAACGTTCATAATTATTACAATAACGATAGTGCGACTACAGCTTTGGCTTTTACGCCGCTTTGTTATTTTTTCAAGCTTGGAATGGAAACATGATGCGATTGGCTCGACTGGCCCTGGTAATGGCCTCTACATTGACATTCGCCTCGACGGCTCTTGCTCAGCAGGAGATGACTGTCGAAGAAATTGCTAACCAAATTTCGACTCTAGAGAGCGATTTTGAAAACTTTTCTGGCACCGTAAACACGCTTCAGCAAGAAGAGCGGGATCTGCGGGAAAAGTTACAAAACTTGCGTGAGCGCAATAGCGAACTGGAAACGAAACGCGAATCAGCACTGGCGGAAATGAATGACCGCTACCAACGTTTGGTGGAAGACCCAACAATTGATATTGCTGGCGCTCAAGAAGCGTACAAGCAAGCGGTTATGGCTCACCAGCAGAATAAAGCAGACATTAAGCAGCAAGTGAGTCTGGTTAGTGAGAAAGCGCGCGAAGTAGAAGAAGCGCGTGTGAGCAAACATAGCCTTATTAATGAAATTGAGACGCTAAAAGAGCAACGCAATTTAGCGCGTGTTGGTCGCTTAGAAAATGAATTTAACCGTACTGGCGAACTTGAAGTGAGTCAGTCAATTAGCTGTGACCGCCAGGAAACACTGGGACAGTGTGAAAATCGCGGCAAACTCATGGCTAAGCAAAAAGCATCGAAACAGTATCTTGATACCATTCTGGATGGTTTAAGTGAGGCTTCTCTGGCTCGCGAAAACATTGAAAAAGCCAGTCCGAATGTACAAATTCTAGGTTCTAAAACGGTCAGTAATGGCTTTAGCGGTGCCGGTAACTACGGTGTCAAACTGGCGGTTGAACTGCGTGGTCAGTTGCCGAAAAGCCAGGCTTGTACGTTGCTAAATGTCGATATGCGCTATTGTGCATCGGAGCAACGGCCGGGGGAGCTGCAAGCGGGTGATGAGGAAACGGTTGATAGCTCCGTCATGCACCCGTTAACCATACGCTCTAACGTGTATGATGATGAAGTTGTTATCGATGGTGTTAGTTATGGTTCGACCCCGCTGGAAGTTATGCTGCCCGGCGGCGAACATCAGATTGAAATTCTTAAGTATGGCTATTCAGCCTATGCAGAGAAAATCCTACTGAAAGACGCTACCTCTATTCGAGCCGAGTTAGAAAAATCGGATTACTCTTTTACCAGCGGTGAAAAAATTCAGGACATTCTGTATCGCGATGTTCGTGGTCCTGAACTGGTTGTTGTTCCTGCGGGTAAATTTAAAATGGGTGACCTGGTCGGCAATGGTTTACCGAATGAACGTCCGGCCGAAACGCGTGAAATTCCAACCGCACTGGGTATTTCTGATACCGAAATTACGGTTGAGCAGTTTGGCAACTTTGTACAAGATACCGCTTATGTCACAGAGGCAGAGAAAAACGGTACTTGCGCAAGCCTGAGCAATGGTCGTCCGCAGTTTAATGAAAAACTCAGCTGGAAAAACCCTGGATTTAAACAGTCTGAAAGCTCTCCCGTTGTGTGCGTGAGTTACAACGACGCACAGGCTTATGCTGAATGGTTAACTCAAAAAAGTGGTTTTAAATACAGCATTCCCACTGAAGCGGAATGGGAATACGCTGCACGTGCCGGGTCGGAAACTGACTTCTGGTGGGGAAATGATGTTGGTTATGGCAAAGCAAACTGCCGTAACTGTGGAACAGATTGGTCAAATACACGTCCAGCTCCGGTAGCTAGCTTTCATCGTAACCCTTGGGGATTATACGATACTGTCGGTAACGTCTGGGAGTGGGCTGAAACCGATGAGGGTGTTGTAGTTAAAGGCGGAGCCTGGAACTTTACACCAAGTTTGGCAAGAGTTTCGACAAAAATGGAACTTCCGTCAGATTTTAACTCCAACTACATTGGATTCCGTGTTGTAAGAGCTCAGTAAGTACTTACTGCGCTCTTTGCTGTCACTCTGTTAGCTTATAAGTAGGGATATACCGCTTCATGTTTAAAAAAATTCGCGGCCTTTTTTCAAACGACCTTTCTATTGACCTGGGAACAGCGAATACGCTTATCTACGTCAAAGATGAGGGTATCGTTCTGAACGAGCCGTCTGTTGTTGCCATTCGTCAGGAACGCTCAGGCGGGCCAAAATCTATCGCCGCCGTTGGTGCAGCAGCAAAACAAATGCTGGGTCGTACACCAGGAAACATTCGTGCCATTCGACCTATGAAAGACGGTGTTATCGCAGACTTCTATGTGTGCGAAAAAATGCTCCAGTTTTTCATCAAACAAGTGCACGACAGCCATTATTTTCGTCCTAGCCCTCGTGTTTTGGTTTGTGTTCCATGCGGTTCAACCCAGGTAGAGCGTCGTGCTATTCGTGAGTCTGCATTGGGCGCTGGCGCTCGTGAGGTTTATTTAATTGATGAGCCAATGGCTGCTGCTATCGGTGCAGGTTTACCTGTGTCTGAAGCTACAGGCTCTATGGTGGTCGATATTGGTGGTGGTACAACCGAAGTCGCCATTATTTCATTAAACGGTGTGGTTTATTCATCATCGGTTCGTATTGGTGGTGATAAATTTGACGAAGCCATTATTAACTATGTTCGCCGTAACTTCGGTGCACTTATTGGTGATGCAACTGCTGAACGTATTAAGCACGAAATTGGTTCTGCATTCCCCGGCGAAGAACTGAAAGAAATTGAAGTTCGTGGCCGTAATCTTGCTGAAGGTGTTCCGCGTTCATTTACTCTTAACAGTAATGAAATTCTGGAAGCTTTGCAGGAACCTTTAATGGGTATTGTCAGTGCCGTTATGGTTGCGCTTGAGCAGTCTCCACCTGAGCTCGCATCAGACATCTCCGAGCGCGGTATGGTATTAACTGGTGGTGGTGCGTTACTGAAAGACATCGATCGTTTGCTCCTGGAAGAAACCGGTATTCCGGTTATTATTGCTGATGATCCGTTAACTTGTGTTGCACGAGGCGGCGGTAAAGCTCTGGAAATGATTGATATGCATGGTGGTGATTTATTCAGTTATGAGTAATTCATGAAGGCGCTGTTTGCCCGCGGTCCATCCTTACTCTCCAGGCTAGTGCTCGCACTAGCCTGTTCGTTTCTGCTGATCTTTATTGACCACCGTCTTCAAGCCATGAAGCCGGTTCGGTTATTTCTGAATTCCCTGGTGGCTCCGGTTCAGTATTTGGCTATTTTGCCGGAACAACTGCTGGATGGTGTCTCCGAATCATTAAAAACCACGTCGCAGTTAAGTGATGAGAATAAGCGGTTAAAGCGGGCTATTCTGGAATTACAGGGTGAGCAACAACAGCTTCGCTTTCTTCAGAACGAGAATAAACGGCTACGTGAGCTTCTTGGTTCAGACGCCCGCGACTCGGTCCGGCGTATGGTCGCCGAGGTCATTGCTGTTGCCTCAGAGCCGTTTTCACAGCAACTGGTTATTAATAAAGGTACGCTTAGTGGCGTTTACGAAGGCCAGCCTGTACTAGACAGCCATGGTATTATTGGACAAGTGCAGGACGTAGGCGGTAATACCGCTCGTGTGCTGCTGTTGTCGGATCAGAGCCATGCGATATCTTTGCGCTCTGAACGCAGCGACATTCGTGTACTGGCTCAGGGTACCGGCGATATCGGACGGCTGGAGTTGATGTTTATTCCTCACAGCACCGAGCTAAAAGAAGGGGATCTCCTAATGTCTTCGGGCTTAGGCGGTATATTCCCTGAGGGCTATCCGGTGGCAACAATTCGACAAATTGACAGAGATGAGTCTCTCCCTTTTGCTAAAGTGACAGCGGATCCGGTCAGCGCGCTTGACCGCGTGCGTAATGTTTTATTGTTGTGGCCAAGCGACGGCGAGCAGCAGCCCATTTTTGATGAGGACGAGGAATGATAATGATAAAACCCGGCTTCATCACTTTGTTGATAACCTATATCATTGCGCTGACTCTGATGGTTATGCCAATGCCGGCTGCATTCGATACCTTTCGGCCTGACTGGCCAACTTTAGTTATGCTGTACTGGATAATTGCCTTGCCGCACAGGGTGAATATGGGAACCGCTCTGGTGCTCGGCGTGCTGAGCGACATATTGCTGGGGTCTATTGTCGGGGTTCATGCTTTAGGTATGGTCGTTGTCACTTATTTTGCGGCACGTCATTTTCAGCGCATTCGTAATTTTGCGCTAATACAGCAAGCACTGGTTATTGCCGTGTTGATTTTTATTAAGCGCTTTGTTGTGTTTGAAGCCAATGTTTTTCTACACGACGCTGAGTTTACTTTCTCTTACTTCTGGCCAGTGCTCACCTCCGCTGTTTTCTGGCTGTGGGTGTTTCCGTTACTGCGAAAAGTTCGTCGTCAATTCGGAGTGGTTTAATGCGCCTGCTGCTAGCTTCTTCTTCTCCCCGTCGGCGAGAGTTGCTGACACTATTGCATCGGCCCTTCGATTGTGAAGTTCCCGAAATTGAGGAGCTAAGAGGGGCTAATGAGAATGCCGTTGATTATGTGGTCCGTCTGGCTGAAGAAAAAGCTCAGGCTGTGGCAAAACGACAGCAAACTCCCTGTCTGGTGATAGGCTCTGATACCCTGATAAGCTTTCAGGGGCAGGTGATGGAAAAACCAGAGAGTTATGAACATTTCAGTCAAATGATGAAACAACTTTCAGGTCAGACACATCAGGTTCTGACATCAGTTAGTGTTTGTCGCTGGAATGGTCACAGCGTGGTTGCCAGCGAAACAGCGCTAGTTACAACTCAGGTGGAGTTCGCTGCGCTGAGCCAGGAAGAAATAGATGCCTACTGGGAAACCGGTGAACCTCATGATAAAGCGGCTGGCTATGGTATTCAGGGCTACGGTGGGAAATTTGTAAAACGTATTGAAGGTAGCTACTTTGCTGTTGTTGGCTTACCTTTATATGAAACTGAACAGTTGTTGCGGATGTTTGAAATGACAGGTGAAGTCGATGAGCGTTGAAGTCCTAATGAATGTGACCCCCACAGAGACTCGTGTAGTGCTTGTTGAAAATGGCATCTTGCAGGAAGTCCATATTGAACGTCAGGCAAAGCGTGGCTTAGTTGGCAACATTTACATGGGGAAGGTATCGCGGGTGTTGCCGGGAATGCAGGCGGCGTTTATTGATATTGGCCTCGACAAAGCGGCGTTTTTACATGCCTCGGACATTGTCGTTCAGGTGGACGGTGACGATTTACCCCGACCTGACGAAAAACCACAACAAAGTATCACCGAACTAGTGCATCAGGGGCAGCATATTATGGTGCAGGTGGTTAAAGACCCTCTGGGAACCAAAGGAGCGCGTTTAACCACCGACATCACCCTACCGTCACGGTACCTGGTCTTTATGCCTAAGAGCGACCATGTAGGCGTCTCTCAGCGCATTGAAGAAGGCGAGGAACGGGAACGTTTGCGGCAGTTGGCAGAAGAGGTCAGTAAAAGCGACGGAAAATTCATTGTTCGCACTGCGGCAGAAGGTGCTTCAGATCAGTCGCTGCGGGGCGATGCTGACTTTCTGTTCCGGTTGTGGGAGAAAATAAAGGCGCGGAAAAAGTCTCAACGCAAAGTGGGCATGCTGTACGAAGATCTGAATCTTTCCTGTCGTGTATTGCGCGACTTTGTCGGCGAAGAAATAGAGCGCATTCGGGTCGATTCTAAAGTCACCTTCGACACCCTCAAAGTGTTTACTCAGGACTTTATTCCCGAATTAACGAAAGTGCTTGAGTACTATACCGGTGACCGACCCATTTTTGACTTATTCGACGTCGAAAATGAAATGCAGCGAGCGCTCGATCGTCGGGTTGACTTGAAATCCGGGGGCTCTCTGATTATTGACCAGACCGAAGCGATGACTACGGTCGATATCAACACGGGTGCGTTTGTTGGTCACCGTAATTTGGAAGAAACCATATTTAATACCAATATCGAAGCCACGCAGTCGATAGCTCGTCAATTGCGGTTACGGAATCTTGGCGGCATTATCATTATCGACTTTATCGATATGCAGGACGAGGAGCATAAGCGACGGGTATTGCACAGCCTTGAACAAGCGTTAGGCAAAGACCGCGCAAAAACAACCATCAATGGTTTTACCTCGCTCGGGTTAGTGGAAATGACCCGGAAGCGCACCAGAGAAAGCCTGGAGCATGTTTTGTGCTCGGAATGCCCGGTTTGTCTGGGGCGTGGTAGCATGAAAACGGTCGAAACTGTCTGTTATGAAATTATGCGCGAGATTGTCCGGGTTCATAAAGCTTATGAAGCCGATAAGTTCGTTGTTTATGCCTCTGCACAGGTAAGTGAAGCCTTACTTAACGAAGAATCTCATGCGCTGGCTGAACTTGAGCTGTTTGTTTCGCGTCAAATAAAAATACAAACCGAACCTCTGTATAATCAGGAACAATTCGACGTAGTAATGATGTAAGACGCATGCGGACTCTGTCGTGGATTTTGAACAAACTCTGGCTAACGCTGGCTATTGTGCTGGTGCTGGTTGCTGTCGGCCTGAGTTTATTGCGTTACAGTCTGCCATACCTGCCCGATTTGACCGAGCCACTTGAAGAGCAACTGGAAGCCCGTTTCCAGCAACCCGTTAGTATTAGTGACTTATCGATGGCCTGGACCCGGGAAGGGCCTTCCATTGTTCTGGATAATTTAGTTTTGCTGGAACGCGAGCAGTCGCCTGTGCAGGTGCGTGTTGGCCAGGTTCATGTGGTGCTCGATTTCTGGAAAACCTTACTGGATCAACAGCTCATTGCGAAGCAGTTTATTCTTGACGACGCCCGCATAGCGGTAGATATACGTAAATTCTCGGCGGCTAACGAAGCTGAGAAACTAGATTTAGATTACGTAAACCGTTTGTTTCTGCAGCAATTAGAAAAGTTTTCACTGAATAATGGTGAGTTGTTACTGACAAACTTACGTGGCGTAACGCGAGAGATTGATATTGATAGACTGTCCTGGAGTAATGAAGGCAAAAAGCACCAGGGGATTGGCCAGTTTCGGATGGAAGATTTTGCGACCAATAGTCTCGATTTCATTATCGATTTGCGCGGTGACCGCTGGTCGGAATTTAATGGTCAGTTTTATGTCAATTCGCAGAACGTTGATATCAGTCCCTGGCTTGAAGAGCAACTGGGCGACATTGACGTACAAGCTTCAAACGTAAACTTTACGGGTTGGCTCGATGTTCGTCATGGTCAGTTATTTGAAGGGTTAGTTAAGTTAAGAGACAACCGCATTACCTGGTTAGATAGTAATTCAGAAGAGCTCAACTGGTTGCAGTTACCCGAAGGTGAAATCGTGCTGCGGCCGGAAGAAAACGGTTGGCTGCTAAACAGTTTGCCAATGACAGTTAATACCTCAGTAGGTCATCTGGAGTTACCGCGTATTGCCTGGCAGCAACTTAATGAGATTCATGATATCAGTGTGGATGATATCGCGATTGATGAGGTTGCCGGATTACTCCCACTGCTGCCTTTTAATAAACCAGCTGAGTCGGTAAGGAGTCTGGGCTTAAAAGGGAAAGCGAGCTTGCGCTATCGTCTGCACCCTGTCTCCGGTCAGCAATGGTCTGTAAAAAGTCACAACTTATCGGCGGACGGGAATGAGCGCTGGCCGGGCTTTAATGGTCTGGATGTCAATATCAGTAGCTTGTCGAATCACGGTGTATGGCAAGTAGAAGGCGACAATGTTCGCCTTACCGGTAATAGCCTCTCCAGCAAGCAAGCATGGGATATTGATACTCTTAATTTATCAGGTTCCTGGTTGTTACAAGCTGACAACTGGCGGGTAGATTTAGAGCAGCTACAACTCCAGCGAGACGACTTTCAGCTTACCGGTAACGGCGGTTTGTCAGGTGACAGCGAAACAACACCACAAATTGATTTATTGCTTTCTAGCGCACAGGGCTTTTCTGTCGACACTGCCCGTAAGCTACTGCCATCAATTATCGGGCAGGGAGTAAAAGACTATCTTTCCGGAGCCTTAGTTTCCGGTCAGGCCCGTGGCATGGAGTTACTGTGGCGCGGACCCGTCACTCAGTTTCCGGGTGAGGACAATCAAGGTGTCTTCAATGCGCGGGTGGAGTTCGATGATTTAACCTACCAGTTTCAACCAGATTGGCTTCCGCTAGCCGATGCTCCGGTAAAGCTCGATTTTTATAACAGAAGCTTGTTTATGTCGACGGATGCCGGACATATAGAAGATGTGCGGGTAACCCGGGTTGATGCGCAAATTAAGGATTTAGCCGATGCCGCACAGGGGTTGCAGATTCAAGCTGGTGTTAGTGGAAAAGGAGAGTCACTGTTACCGGTGTTTGAGCAATCTCCGCTGGACAGCGTAACCGAAACGCTGATGCAAATTGGTCCGAGCGGAGAGGTTGCTGGTTCTTTTCAGCTGGATATCCCCTTAAATAACTCGCGAGATGTCGATGTTTCTGTTGAAGCTCCGTTAGCCGGGCTTTCTCTTAACATTGATGCCATACAACAAAATTTTACGGTTTCAGAAGGTATTCTGAAAATTAACAACAGTAAGATAAGTACCGAAGGGCTGCGTCTGAACTGGTACGGTATGCCGATACCAACCGAAGTATCAGGAGGGCTCAGCGGTGAGGATTATTTACTGAATGTGAATACAACTCTGGACTGGCAAAGCGAACCTTTATTTAAGCAACTGCCTTATCCACAGTGGAAACCATTTTTCTACGGAGCGGTAAATGGTGAAGCTAATCTCCAGTTAACCTTTAACGACGACGATATTGGCGTCGCGTTGGAGTCGCAGTTTGACTTGACCGGCCTTGAGACATCACTGCCAGCGCCTTTACAAAAGGATTTTGGCGATGGCTGGCAATTGGCTGTTCAGCTTAATGGTACTGGAGATGAGCTGCGTTTACGGGCTAATATCGATCAGCGCCTTAACTGGGACAGCCGCTGGCAGCCGGGTAGCGGAGGCTGGCAACAGGCAAGGTTGAATATTGGAGAGGTGAGCTCGGCGAACGAACTGGTTAATGGCTTTGCGATTAACGCGCAGTTACCGCACGCCGATATAGGCCAATGGTACTCGGTACTTTACGCACTGTCCGGGGACTCAAACGTTGATACTGAAGGTGGCGGCAGCGAAGGGTGGCTGCCCGATTCTATTCGTATTGAAACGCCGCAGTTGCAGTGGGGACAGCAGAAATTTGATCAGGCGGATATTCAGGTATGGCCGGATGATTTAGGCTGGCAAGCGCGGGTAGATGCTGAGAACGCCGTGCTAAGCGCGACCATTCCGGAAAGCTTTGTACAGCAGGGAATAACGGTCAGAGCCGATTACCTGGCGTTAAGCAGCGACGTCGAGCTGCCGGAAAACACCGAGAAGACCGACTGGAGCTGGCTTAAAAAAGTACCGAAACTTAACTTTTTCTGTCGCAGTTGTCGCATTGACGAGCATGAGTTAGGCGAAGTTGAGTTAGTGCTTGCTCCGCTTGAAGACGGCTTCAGTATAGAAAAAATGGCTCTTAAAAAAGGCAGTGATGAGCTGGCTGTAACAGGTTATTGGCGCTACACAGACGAGCAGGCTTTAAGTGCGCTTTCCGGACGTTTGGAGGCTGGAGATCTGGGTGATTTATTACGTGACTATGGTTTGGAAACGGCGGTCAGGGACAGTGCTGCGGTTATCGACTTTAACTTAAACTGGCGCGACCACTTGTATCAACCAGACTGGAATTCGTTGAACGGCGAAGTGGCTTGGGATTTAGAAAAAGGCTACCTGGCCGAAGTGAGTGACGGCGGCGCGCGTATTTTTTCACTGCTGAGTCTGGACAGTATCCTCCGAAAGCTAACCTTAGATTTTCGTGATATTTTTTCACAGGGAATGTTTTTTACTGACCTAACCGGCAGTGTCCAGATTGAAGAAGGTGTTGCTAATACTGACGACGCAAGATTACTAGGGTCAGCCGGCGATATGGATATTCGAGGCTGGACCGATATGAAAACCGGCGAGCTGAATTATAATTTGACCTATGCGCCGAAGGTTACCTCCAGCCTGCCAATTATTCTTGCCTGGATGGTGAACCCTCCCAGCGGCCTGGCTGCGCTGTTCATCGACAAAGTACTGCACGATGCGAAAGTGATTTCGCGTCTGCGTTATCAGGTAACCGGTACTATTGAGGAACCGGTGGTTGAAGAAATAGAACGTGACAGCCGCCCGGTTGATTTGCCAGAATTGGAAGAGAACTCAACCGATTCAGAGGCAGACGATGACACAAGTGCAACTGACGGCGCTGCAAATGAGCAGTCGTCCGGACCCGCAAGATAATTTAGCCATTGTTGCTAAACTGCTGGAACAACTCCCTGCCGCACGTCCGCAACTGGTAGTGCTGCCTGAAGCCTTTAGCTGCTTCGGTGCCGGTGACCGTGCGCAGTTAGCTATGGCTGAACCCTACAAGGATGGTGAGGTGCAGAAACAGCTGGCCGCCTTAGCGAAAAAGCATGAGGTTTATCTGGTCGGAGGTACACTGCCAATAGATGCCGGTGAACGATTCTCCGCGGCATCCATTCTTTTCGGCCCCGATGGCGCCATTCTCAATCGCTACGACAAAATTCATTTGTTTGATGTTGATGTAGCTGACAACACCAAAGAGTACCGCGAGTCGAAGTGGACGCAGCCGGGCTGTAAAGTGGTAACCACAGCAACGGACTTTGGTGTGGTTGGCATGGCAGTGTGTTATGATCTTCGCTTTCCAGAGTTATTCAGCGCATTGCGTCAGGCTGGCTCTCAAATCATTGTTTTACCCTCTGCATTTACTCAGGTTACCGGAAAAGCTCACTGGCATGCATTGGTTCGCGCCCGTGCCATTGAGCAACAGGTTTTTATCGTGGCACCGGGTCAGGTAGGGGAGCATGCAAATGGTCGTGAAACGTTCGGCCATTCAATTATTGTCAGCCCCTGGGGTGAAATACTGGCAGAACAGGAACTGGATGAAGGTGTGGTTTCTGTCAGCGTTGACGTAGCGGATATTGAACCCATACGAAAACAAATGCCGGTGGCGCAACAAAATCAATTTGAGGTTGTACAAAAGACATGACACTAACTGACTACGAATTGTCACAAGACGACATAAGCAAGGCCTTATCCACGCTATACAGCGGTGATATTGACTTTGCCGATATCTATTTACAACACAGTGTCAACGAGTCGTGGGTGCTGGAAGATGGCATCATTAAAGACGGCGCGTTTCATATTGAAACAGGTATGGGTGTGCGCGCTGTACAGGGCGAGAAAACTGGCTTTGCTTATGCCGATGAAATTACATTGAAAGCGTTACAGCGTACCAGTGAAGCGGCCCGCGGTATAGCGCGTCAGGGCCAAAGCAAAAAGGTTGAAGCCCTGAAGTCGGTGCAGGCTAAGTCGCGCTATGAAGCGCTTAATCCGCTGGATACTTTATCTGAAGACGAAAAAATTGAGTTGCTGAAAAAAGTTGATGCGCACGCGCGGGCACAGGATTCACGAGTGAGCCAGGTGGTGGTGAGTCTGAGCGGCAGTTACGACGAAGTTTTAGTGGCTGCGACAGACGGCACTCTGGCTACCGACAAACGGCCTCTAATTCGTCTGAGCTGTTCTGTCATTACCGAGCAGGACGGTCGCCGCGAGCGCGGCAGTGGCGGTGGCGGAGCTCGAGTCGGATATGAGTTTTTCCTTGATGAAGACTCTGGTAATGCCCGCTGGCAGCGTTTTGCTGAAGAAGCCGTACGTCAGGGGCTGGTTAATTTAGAAGCTAAACCTGCACCTGCCGGTAATATGCCGGTGGTACTGGGCTCTGGCTGGCCGGGCGTACTGTTGCACGAGGCGGTTGGACATGGCCTGGAGGGCGACTTTAACCGTAAAGGCTCGTCTGCCTATTCCGGTAAAATTGGCCAACAAGTGGCTTCACCGCTTTGTACTATTGTCGATGACGGTACCCTGAGTGATCGTCGTGGCTCAATGAGTATTGATGACGAAGGTACGCCGAGTGGTTACAACGTATTAATAGAAAACGGCATACTGCGCGGTTACATGCAGGACAAAATGAATGCGCGTTTAATGGGTCAGGCAACGACTGGAAACGGACGCCGTGAAAGCTTCGCTCACTTACCTATGCCGCGAATGACCAATACTTATATGCTGGCCGGAGAGAGCAGCCCGGAAGAGATTATTGGCAGCGTGAAAAAAGGTATTTATGCACCGCAGTTTGCCGGAGGTCAGGTCGATATTACTTCCGGACAGTTTGTGTTTTCGGCATCTGAAGCCTATTTAATTGAAGACGGTAAGATTACTACACCGATAAAGGGGGCAACTCTTATTGGGAATGGACCAGAAGCTATGGCTCAGGTGTCTATGGTGGGTAACGACCTGTCGCTGGACGAAGGTGTTGGTGTTTGCGGCAAAGACGGGCAGAGTTTACCCGTAGGTGTTGGGCAACCGACGCTGAAACTGGATTCAATGACGGTTGGCGGTACCGAATAAGTGAGTTGCCCGGTATTAACCGAGCAGTTCACGTAAATAAACAAACAGCTGACGGGCCGCAACCGGTGGTTTTTGTTCGGCCCGCTGTTTTTCGGCAAGACGAATAAGCTGACGCAATTTTTGGCGGTCAGCATGAGGATGCTCTTCAATGAATTCTTGTAGAGCATCCTCGCCTTCATGCAGCAGTTTATCGCGAGTTGTTTCAATCTCGTGAAAAATGGACGTTTGCTGCTGATGCGCATTTTTTAAATTATTCAAGGCTTGCTCAATAGGCGCGATATCACGTAAGCGCATGAGCTTGCCAATAAATTGAAGCTGACGACGGTAACCTTCGTGCTTGTTACGAATTTTACGGGCAAGCAAAACGGCATCGCGCAGCTCATCATCCAGTGGCATTTTTGCTAACTGGCTGTCAGTCAAATTGACAAGTTGAGTCCCTAGCTCCTGGCGTTCAGCCATTTCGCGTTTTTTTTGGGACTTGCTGACGAAGTCGTCAGATTGTTCAGGATTTTCGGCTGGGCGTTTCGGCATAAGTTCGATTCATTAGCGCTATAAAGCCGTCAGTTTAGCAGTGAGGAGAGTTTTTTGATAGTACAACTGAGTGACTTACAGGTTCAAATGAAGCAGGTAGAGAGTGCTGTTAAGGAAGCACTGCGACTGGCTGAAGCAAAAGGCGTCAGTTCTGCTGAATGCTCGATCAGTCACAGCTCCGGTATTTCGGTGGGGACCCGTCTGGGCGAAGTCGAAACCGTAGAGTTTAATCAGGATGGGGCACTGGGCATCAGCGTCTACCGTGGTAACCAGAAAGGTTCGGCATCAACTACAGACTTGTCGGAACAGGCCATTAGCGCTGCGGTCGACAAGGCCTGTGACATTGCACGTTTTACCTCTCCGGATCCATACAATGGTTTGGCTCCGGCAGAATTAATGGCGACCGATGTACCGGATTTAGACTTGTGCCATCCGGGTGACCAGAGCGCAGAGTATGCCATAAAGCAGGCGTTGGCTTGCGAGAAACACGCGTTGAATCTGGATGAACGTATTGTTAACTCTGACGGCGCGCACTACGGCAGCCATACAGGTTTTCGCGTTTATGGTAATAGCCATGGTTTTATTGGTGGTTACTTGCAGTCGCGGCATAACCTCAGTTGCGTTTTGATAGCCAAAGAAGGCGACAAAATGCAGCGCGACATGAGCTACTCGGTTGCCCGCAAAATGCACGAATTGAAATCTGCCGAAAGTGTTGCCGAAGAAGCCGCCGCAGAAACTTTGTCGCGCTTAGGAGCGCGCAAAGTACCAACTGCTAAAGTACCGGTTATTTTCCGGGCTGACGTGGCAGGTAGTCTGTTTGGTCATATGGTTAGTGCGATAAGCGGTGGTAATTTGTATCGTAAGTCCAGTTTCCTGCTCGATCATTTAGGCAAATCGGTGCTGCCAGAATGGCTTAGCATTCAGGAGAAACCGCATATTATCGGTGGCCTGGCGAGCTCACCTTTCGATGCGGAAGGTTTGGCGACAAAGGATAGAGAGATTATTACCGACGGGGTGCTGCAAACCTATCTGTTAACCAGCTATGCCGCGCGTAAACTGGATATGCAGCCAACCGGCCATGCTGGTGGTATTCATAACTGGAAGGTTACACAGCAGGACAACTCGTTAGCGCAGTTATGCAAAAAAATGGGTACAGGCTTGCTGGTAACCGAATTGATGGGGCAGGGCGTAAATATGGTCAACGGTGATTACTCACGTGGCGCTGCCGGCTTCTGGGTTGAGAACGGTGAAATTCAGTATCCAGTAGAAGAAGTGACCATTGCCGGTAATTTAAAAGACATGCTGGCGAACATTGTTGCCATAGGTAATGACACCGACGAGCGCCATGCGCTGCACACCGGGTCAGTGTTATTAGAGCAAATGAGTATTGCGGGTAACTAAAAAGTCAGGACTCTAAGACAGTAACAAGGTTGCTGAGCCAAGGAAGGCAAAGATACCGACCACGTCAGTGACTGTCGTCAGAATGACCCCTCCAGCCAGCGCGGGGTCAATATTAAAGCGCTTCAGAACAAGCGGTATGGTCGCACCGGCTAAAGCGGCCGCGACTAGGTTCATCATCATGGCAAAGGCAATAATACCGCCAACCAGCCAGTCTTGTTTCCACAGCGCCACGACAGCCGCAATCAGCACCGACCAGATAATACCGTTTAAGAAGCCAATGGCTAATTCTTTACCGATAAGCCATCGTGAGTTACTTGTGCCTATGTGACCCAGTGCCATTCCTCGTATGACCAGAGTTAATGTCTGGCTACCGGCTATGCCTCCCATACTGGGTACAATAGTATTTAAAATAGCCAGTACGGCCATTTGTGCCAGTATGTCTTCAAATAATGAGCTGACCATAGCGGCCAGTAAGGCTGTAACCAGGTTTACCGCCAACCATACCGTACGGCGTCGGGTACTTTTTAATACCGGAGCGAAAGTATCTTCGTCATCTTCCAGACCCGCCATGCTCAACATGGAGTGCTGGGCTTCTTCGCGGATAATATCGACTACGTCATCGATGGTTATACGACCCACCAGTTGCTGTTCATTGTCGACGACCGGCGCAGATACCCAGTCATGACGTTCGAACAGTTTTGCGACTTCCGTTTCATCCATAGTCACGGGGATGGTGGTAATGTCGGCCGACATAATCTCGTCAATGCGACGGCTGGGGTCAATAGTTAACAACTGGGTTAAAGTAATTTCGCCAATTAGCTTTTCATGACGATCCACAACGTAGAGTTTATCGGTGGCTTCAGGGAGTTCACCTTTAAGCCGCAAATAACGCAGCACAACATCGATAGTGACGTCCGAGCGCAAGGTGATGGTATCGGTGTTCATGATACCACCGGCGCTGTCTTCGGCGTATGAGAGCGCCGTTTCCGCACGTTCTCGGTCGCTTTCGTCCATGGACTTCAGAACTTGCTGATAGACTGGCTCAGGTAAGCCACGCAAGACGTAGGCAAGGTCATCGGTATCCATGCCTTCGGTAGCAGCGGCAAGGTTCTCCGGTGCCATTTGACGGATAATGTCTTTCTGAACCTCTTCGTTCAGTTCCTCAAGAATTTCACCGTGTTCTTCTACGTCAACCAGTTTCCAGACAATGGAACGGCTTTTGGGCGGCGAGGATTCCAACAGCAATGCCACATCGCATGCCGGCATATTATGCAGCATACGGCGGGCAGCAACGAACATACCATCGGACAGCGCGGAGTTAACCTCCTGAATGCGCTGCATGGCATATTCTTTGTCGGAAAGCTCTGCAATCATGCTTACTCGTCTTCCTCGAAGCGATCTTCAAACAAAGCGCTAACGGCATCTAGTGCCGCTTGTGCGTCTTTTCCTTCGGCACAGACTTCAACAGTTTTTCCCTGTTGACTGGCCAGTAGCATCAGGCACATGACGCTGGCAGCGTTAACGCATTGCTCACCCTGAGTAACCGTAATGTCCGACTCAAATTCCTGCGTTAATTGCGCTAACTTTGTTGCCGCGCGTGCGTGCAAGCCTAGTTTATTGCGAATAATTAACTTTCTGCAAACTTTATCCATGGGTTTTTAGTTCCCGGTGTCTGACCTGAACCTTTACGGCTTTTTGTTCAAAACGCTCGGCTAACTGCTGAGAAATATAAACCGAGCGGTGCTGGCCGCCGGTGCAGCCGGTAGCTATGGTGAGGTAGCTGCGATTACTGCGCTGAAAGTGCGGCAGCCAGGTATCAAGAAAATTTTCCAACTGATAAATAAACTTAGTCACCAGGGGTTGCTGGCGAAAGAAAATCTGCACGTCGGTATCCAGGCCGGTAAGCAGCTTAAGCTCGGGTTGCCAGTGCGGATTGGGTAAAATGCGCGCATCAAAGACAAAGTCAGCGTCTTTGGGCAAACCGTACTTAAAGCCAAAAGACTGGAACACTATAATCAGTTTTTTATCCGCCCGTCCCAGTACTCGCTCAGTGACCTGCTCACTTAATTGGTGCAGTGATAAATCGCTGCTGTCGAGGCGCCAGGTTGCCCGCTCCATAATGGGTTCAAGCATTTTATGTTCGGTCTGAAGCGCTTCCAGCAAAGGCAGTTCTTTTTGCGATAACGGATGCAGGCGACGAGTTTCGCCAAAACGCTTTAGCAAGGTGTTGTCATCAGAGTCAATAAACAGAATTTCCGGCTCAACGCCTTTGGGTAAAAAGCTCAGAGAGTCCAGTAACTCTTCAGAATGCTCCGGTAAATTACGGACATCAATGCTAATGGCTATTTTTTGATATTGCTCGATGACCGCATGTACCAGCGTTGGCAGCAGGCTTATGGGTAAATTATCAACGCAATAAAAGCCCAAATCCTCCAGTACGCGCAGAGCAATTGTCTTACCTGAACCGGAACGACCACTAACAATGATCAGTTGCATGGCGACTGTTCACCTTCGCCCACAAATAATTGATATAACGCTTTATCAGAATCTGCGTGGCGCAGTGCGCGGGTACAGTCTTTGTCATTCATTCTTCTGGCCACTGTGGCCAATGTTTGTAGATGGTTCTCGTGCTCTGACTCCGGCACCAGAAGCGCGAAGATAATATCGACAGGTTGGTTGTCAATAGAATCGAATTCGATAGGTTCGTCTAAGGTCAGTAATACCGCTACCGGATGATTCGCATTAGGTAAACGGCCATGAGGAATTGCGATACCTAAGCCAATTCCCGTGCTGCCTAAACGTTCACGGTTTAACAGGCTCTCAAAAATGTCATGACGGGTAATGCCAGACAGCTTAGGGGCTACGATTTGACTAATGGTTTCAAGTAGTCGCTTTTTACTTGCGCCCTCGACTGCACACTTGGTGCAGTCGGGGCTTAACAATTCACTCAGTTGCATGGATTAATGTTGTTTCATTTTCTCTTTGTGTTTAATCACCTGACGGTCCAGTTTATTAATTAAACCGTCGATGGCCGCGTACATATCTTCGTGTTTTGCATCGGCGAAAAGCTCACCGCCATTCACGTGCAGCGTAGCTTCCGCTTTTTGAATCGTTTTTTCAACATTTAGGATGACGTGAACATTAGTTATATGGTCAAAATGTCTTTCCAGCTTGGCAAATTTTGTGTCCACGTAGTCACGCAGAGCTTCGGTAATATCGATGTGATGACCGGTCAAATTAATTTGCATAACGTCTTCCTTCTGCAGTTAACAAAGTTACAAAAGACTTTTGCGTTGGCTCGATGATGGAATGTTTAACGATTCCCGATACTTCGCAATTGTCCTTCTTGCTACTTGGATACCTTGTTCGGCTATCAGTTCAGCAATCTTACTGTCACTTAACGGTTTACTGCGATTTTCAGCAGCGACCATCTTCTTAATTAAAGCACGTATTGCCGTGCTTGAACACTCGCCACCGCCCTCTGTACTGACATGACTTGAGAAAAAATATTTCAACTCAAATACGCCACTTGGGCAGTGTAAGTATTTTTGCGTGGTTACGCGTGAAATCGTACTTTCATGCATATCTACTGCTTCAGCAACATCGTTCAGAACCATTGGCTTCATAGCTTCTTCACCATGCTCAAAAAAGCCCTGTTGGCGTTGTACTATGCAGTTAGCCACTTTTAGTAATGTATCGTTTCTGCTTTCCAGGCTTTTTATAAACCAGCGAGCTTCTTGTGTATGGTTCTTTATGTACTGGCTGTCGGCTACTGACTTTGTCGCTTTGCTTAGGGCCGCGTATTCTTCGTTCACTTTTAATTTAGGTACGCTGTCTGGGTTTAATTCGACCATCCAACGACCATTTTTTTTTGTAACGGCTACATCAGGAATAACATATTCAACAGGTTGCTGAGCAATTTGCTCGCCCGGATGCGGATGTAACTGTTGAATTAATCGCATAGTCTGGCGTAAATCGTCTTCCGATAACTTCAGTTTACGCTGAATGGTGCGAAAATCGCGACTGCCGAGTAAGTCCATATGTTCAGTTACTAAGCATAAAGCAACCTCTTTGTATTCAGTGTGGTCGCTCAGTTGGCGTAATTGAATGGCAAGGCATTCACTGACGCTGCGTGCGCCGACACCAATTGGGTCAAAATGCTGAATACGCTTAAGCACCATGCAGACTTCTTCTGCTTCCACTTCGGGTAGGCGTACCGCCTCAATAATTTCATTAACATCAACCATCAGATAGCCGTTGTCGTCTATGGCTTCGATAATGGCTTCAGCTATGGCGGTGTCTTCTTCTGAGAAATGAGAAAGTTGCATCTGCCAAAGCAGGTGATCCTGCAAAGACTCGCTGGTAGAGCCCTGATAGACTTCAAAGTCGCCGTCGAAGGATTTACCCGAAGAGGCCGCGCCGTTGGCTGGGGTATGACTGGAATAGGTGTCATCCCAACTGCTGTCGACCGGCAGCTCGTCAGGCATTTCCTGAGTTTTTATAACGTCGGATGTTTCCCGCTGACTGTCGTCTCTTTCTTCAATGTTGCGAGTTTCGGGTTGGTCGGCGTCGTTACTCGTTTCGCCTTCAACCTCCAGCAATGGGTTGCTGTCTAATGCATCTTGAATTTCTGACTGAAGATCGAGCGAGGAAAGCTGCAGCAGGCGAATGGCCTGTTGAAGTTGTGGCGTCATGGTCAGGTGCTGACCAATTTTTAGCTGCAGACTTTGCTTCATAATGACTATCCCGGTATCACGTTATAGGGTGAACTGCTCACCGAGGTAAACGTCTCTAACCTGTTGATTCGATAATATACTTTCTGCATCCCCGCTGGCAATAAGCTCACCATGACTGACAATATAAGCGTGTTCACAAACAGACAATGTCTCGCGCACATTGTGGTCGGTAATAAGTACACCAATACCACGTTGCTTTAAATGTTCAACAATCTTTTTAATATCAATAACGGAAATAGGGTCAACCCCGGCAAAAGGCTCATCCAGCAAAATAAACGTAGGTTCTGCGGCTAAAGCACGGGCAATTTCAACCCGACGGCGCTCACCGCCGGAAAGACTCATGCCCTGACTGTTTGCTATGTGCCCAATATGAAACTCTTCAAGCAAAGCATCAAGCTGCTCTTCACGCTCGTTGGTCGATAGTTCTTTACGAGTCTCCAGAATGGCCATCAGGTTATCGCGCACGGTTAATTTTCGAAAAATGGAAGCCTCCTGCGGCAAATAACCAATACCTCTGCGTGCTCGTTCATGCATTGGTAGCAAGGTAAGGTCATTGTCGTCCAGCAAAATTTGGCCTTTATCGCTATTAACCAAACCGACAATCATATAGAAGGTTGTGGTTTTACCTGCGCCGTTGGGTCCCAGAAGACCAATAATCTGCCCCTGACTGACTTCCAGACTGACGTCTTTAACGACTTGTCGGCTTTTGTAGCTTTTGGCTAAATGTTTGACTCGTAAAGTTGCCATATTAAGGGTTCTCGTTATTTTTTTCGTCGGTGTCAGTTTTCGGTTTAGGCGTGAAAATAGTGATAACACGGCTGTCTTCTTCGCCTGAGCTGCTTGCCGTTACCGTTTGTTTATCCAAATCATAGGTAATTAAACTACCGCTTGAGCTACTACTGCCTTGAGATATGCGTGCGTCGCCGCTGAGCTCGAGTCGTTGTTCCGACTGAAAATAGGTTATTTTTTTCGCTTCTGCGTTAATTTCATTGCCATCGTCCAGCGTCTGGCTGTAAGTGGCAGGAGTACCTTCTGCAATAAAAATGTCTGCTTGCTCGGCGCTCTCGCTGGCGGACGCTTCTAGTCGGTCTGCGCGAATCAATAGACTGCCCTGACGAATAATAACGTTGTCTGTTAAAACCAGGCGGTTATTTTTAATATCAAGTTCTTCCTGACTCGACTCTACTTCCATTGGCTTACTAAAGTCAGACTTACCCTGAGCCATAACTGCTGACGGTATTAAGGCAACCAGGATGAGTTTACTCAGCAGGCTGGAAAATCGTTTTAACATGTCTTTTTAGCTCCATTCGTTCTGCTTTCAGGTCCGCAGTCATGCCATTACCCCGAATTAATAGTCGAGGTCCGTGAATGCTTACCGGATGTTCAGTGCTCATTGATTCATTTTTTAAATCAATAATCAGGTACTCGGTTAACACTTGTTTGATGCGAGTATCCGGCTCTAAAGCAAGGATTTCAACATCGCGCTCCAAAATCAGAGTTTGATCGTCATAAAAAGTCCCTTGTGCGGCACTGACTTCCCAAAGTCCTTCACCTTGTTCAGAAAATACCGTGTAAACGGGACGTTTAAGTTCGGTCAAACCAATTTGGTTATAGTGAGACATCTTCTCAGATTTGATCTTGTGAGCCAGTAAGCCGTCACTTTCGAAAATCCGCGTTTCCAGCCCAAAAGCGGTAAAGTCGGGCTGCATAGTACGTGTCGTAGCCGCGTTGTTACCGTCCGCGTCATCGCTAAAAGGGCGCCAGACAAGCAATAGCCCGGCACCGAATAATAAAATGAGAATGACAGTAACGCGTCGACTCACACACTGGCCCCTGTAGCCAGGTGCAGTTGCCCTTGACTGAGCATGATTAAGTCACAGACTTCGCGCACGGCACCATGTCCGCCATGGCAGCGTGAAATATAATCGGCCTGCTGTTGTACCGATGCGTGAGCGTCCTGGACCGCAATACCCAGACCCGCAGCTTTAATTAAAGCTAAATCGGGGGTATCGTCGCCAACATAAGCAACTTGCTCTGCGCTAAGGCCTAGCTTTGTCAGAAGCTCATCGAAAGCAGCTGTTTTATCGTTCTGCCCCTGATAAATAAAGCCGACATCTAAGTGCTCCATGCGATGCTCAACAATGCGTGACGTTCGTCCGGTAATTACCGCAGTTTCGACTCCTGATTTTTTCAGTGCTTTCATACCAAAGCCATCCCGGGTGTGAAACGCTTTCAGTTCTTCCCCATCGTTACCTAAATAAATGCGGCCGTCGGAGAACACTCCGTCCACGTCCAGAACCAGCAGCTTTATCTCAGAAAAGCGTTTAAACAGGCTTTTTTCAATGTCGCCGTACCAGGTGTTAATACATTCCATCAGAGCACTCCCGCCTGCAGTAAATCATGCATGTTCATTGCGCCACAAGGCTGTCCGTCGTCGTTGGTAATTATCAGCCCATTTATTTTTCGATCTTGCATGAGTTTTAATGCCTCAGCGGCCAGCATATCCTCGTTCGCTGTAATACAGGAGCGGGTCATAACTTCTGCTATCGGAGTCTTATGAACGTCAATTCGGTTATCCAAAATTCGACGTAAATCACCGTCTGTAAAAATACCGGCAAGGCGCTGGTTTTCATCAACTATCGCGGTCATACCCAAGCCTTTACGCGACATTTCCAGTAAGGCATCGCTGATAATAGCGTCGGCCGGAATAACCGGAACACGCTCGCCGGTGTGCATAACGTCATGTAGCCGCAGTAACAGGCGTTTACCCAACGAACCGCCGGGGTGTGATAATGCAAAGTCGTCGGCGGTAAAACCGCGGGCATTAAGCAGGGCAACCGCCATTGCATCGCCCATAACCAGCGTTGCTGTGGTCGAAGCTGTAGGTGCTAACCCGAGCGGGCAGGCTTCCTGCTCAACAGCTATACAGACATGAGTGTCAGCCAGTCGGGCAAGAGTAGAGTCAGGCTTGCCGGTCATGGAAATTAACGGCACGCCCAGGCGCTTAATGACCGGAATAATGTTCAGCACTTCTGCCGTTTCACCGCTGTTCGATATCGCAATGACCACATCCTGAGCCGCAACCATGCCTAAGTCTCCGTGGCTTGCTTCGCCTGGATGCACAAAAAATGCGGGTGTGCCGGTAGAGGCAAGTGTTGCTGCTATTTTTCCACCAATATGGCCGGATTTCCCCATGCCGGTGACAATAACGCGACCTTTGCAGTTAAACAGGGTTTGGCAGGCGGCATCGAAATTATCATCTAAATATTGATACAGGCCTTCAATAGCCTTCTTTTCGATATCCAGTACTTGTTCGCCCAGTAGCCGAAAGTTCTGGGTGACTTGTTTCATTTTCATGCCTCTGGCGTTGTGCTTTTGCCCTGTATAATACGTCATTCGGTACAACTCTGCCTACCGTACACAGGTAAATCTTGTATTTTATTACAAAAATAATTACTATACCAACCAGACGGTTGATAAAGTAAGTGCAGGTAAAGTGAATACACCATGGTAGAGAAAAAAGGCGCAGGGCGACCCAGCAACAGAGACGTTATTCTGGATGCCGCTGATCAGTTGGTCGCTGCAGAGGGTGCAGGGCATCTGACGTTTGACGCCTTGAGCCAGACGACGGGCATCAGCAAAGGTGGTTTGCTTTATCATTTCAAGAGCAAAGATTGTTTGCTTCAGGCTATGTTAAAACGCCGCGTTGAACGTTACGAAGCACTTCGTGAGCAATATCACCACCAGTTTGCCGATGACCCAAAAGGCGAATTAAAAAGTATTTTACTAGCAGCGCTTGATACGGACGCTGAATGTTCACGGCTTGGCAGCGGCATGCTGGCTGCAGCTGCGACTAACCCGGAGTTGTTAGGTCCGTTAAAAGAACATATAGCACTGACTTTGCAGCGGCTGGAACGTATTGCCGGAAGCAAAGTTGGTAAAACTCTGTTTTATGCAGTTCATGGTGCGCGTTTGTTTGAGCAACTAAACTTGTGTGATGCGTGCGTGCATGAACGTGAAGATTTTGCACAATATTTACTGAAGCTTGTCGACGAATTGACAGAAATAGAATCAATTCGCTGATAAAATTTGCAACACTTTTTCGGTATCAGATATTACCGACAGTCGTTAAAATAAAGGCTGATAAACTCGTAACAGGAAACTGTCGTGACAAACTTGGTAGAACTTAAAGATCTGACTTTTGCGCATGGAAGCCATCGGGTCTATGACGGCCTGTCGTTAGATGTTCCGAAAGGCAAAATGGTTGCTGTCATGGGCCCTAGTGGCATTGGCAAGACGACGTTGCTGCGCCTTATCGGTGGGCAGCTTAAACCTGATAGCGGCAGTATCAAAGTGGCCGGAGAGGAAGTCCCGCAGTTAAAACGCGATGCGTTGTATCAGTTACGCAAGCGCATGAGCATGCTGTTTCAAAGTGGCGCGCTGTTCACTGACATGTCGGTTTACGAGAATGTCGCTTTTCCACTGCGCGAACATACCGACTTACCTGAAGAAATTATTCGCAGTGTGGTTTTAATGAAGCTGGAAGCGGTAGGCCTTCGTGGTGCGCGCCACCTTATGCCGTCAGAACTGTCTGGTGGTATGGCTCGCAGAGCTGCTCTGGCAAGGGCTATAGCTCTGGATCCTGAATTAATTTTATACGATGAGCCGTTTGCGGGTCAGGATCCTATTTCTATGGCGGTCATTGTAAAGCTTATTAAATCTTTGAATGAGTCACTAGGTTTGACCTCTATTGTTGTATCGCACGACGTAAAAGAAGTGTTGTCGATTGCGGATTACGCTTATGTCATTGCTGACAAAAAAGTGGTTGGCAAGGGAACTCCGGATGAACTACGTAATAATGACACGGCAATTATTAAGCAGTTTTTGAACGGCGCGCCCGATGGGCCTGTAGCTTTCCATTATTCAGATGACGATTTTACAACGGACTTATTAAGGGGCGAGGGATGATCCAGTTTATACGGTCTATCGGCCGCCAGGTACTGGATAGCCTGGCGGGCATTGGATACGCCTTAGCCATGTTAATGGGCGCCATTATTGGTAAGCCGCAACCGGCTAAGTCCTGGCCGCTCTTTATTAAACAAATGTATGTCGTCGGCGTTTTGTCGATGCTTATCGTTATTGTTAGTGGCTTATTCATTGGTATGGTGCTGGGTTTACAGGGCTACACCATTCTAGTTGATTACGGCGCCGAGCAAAGCTTGGGTCCTATGGTTGCGCTGTCGTTATTGCGTGAGTTAGGGCCTGTAGTTACAGGACTTTTATTTGCCGGGCGAGCGGGTTCCGCATTGACTGCTGAAATTGGCCTTATGAAAGCCACTGAACAACTTTCCAGTCTGGAGATGATGGCGGTTGACCCTTTACGTCGTGTAATTGCCCCTAGGTTCTGGGCTGGTGTGGTTAGTATGCCACTGCTGGCGCTGATGTTCTCAGCGGTCGGAATTTATGGCGGTTATTTGGTCGGCTCTGGCTGGCTGGGTGTCGATGAAGGGGCTTTTTGGTCAGTCATGCAATCGGCTGTCGATTGGCAGGATGACCTCCTGAACGGCATTATTAAGTCTATTGTATTTGCTTTTGTTGTTACCTGGATAGCTTTGTATAAAGGTTATCGTTCGGTACCAACCTCTGCGGGAATCAGCGCTGCGACAACGTCTACGGTAGTAACCGCGTCGTTGGCAATTCTAGGACTCGATTTTATTCTTACAGCTATCATGTTTGGTGGATAACCATGGAATCAAGAAAAACACAGTTATGGGTAGGCGTTTTCGTTGTCGTCGGTATTTTGGCTTTGTTCTTTATCGCATTAAGAGCAGCCAGCGGCACTATGACGACATCGGGTGACAGTTACACCCTTTACGCTAAGTTCGACAATATTGGTAGCCTGAAAGTCCGCTCGCCGGTGAAAGTGGGTGGCGTAGTTGTGGGTCGTGTTACCGATATTTCATTGTCGGGCGACTACTATGAGCCACGTGTGGCAATGAGTATTAGCAAAGATTACGACAAGTTTTCTGAGGCCAGCACATTGTCGGTGCTGACGTCGGGCCTGTTGGGTGAGCAATATCTTGGGCTTGAACCCGGCTTTATCGATGACAGTGTAGATACGCTGGAAGACGGCGATACCATTACTGATACTAAGTCAGCATTGGTTTTAGAGAACCTGATAGGCCAGTTCCTGTTCAGTCAGGGCAATGATTAAGTGGTAAGGAGAGCACCATGGCAGTAAAACAATGGATAATGGCAGTTGCCGCAACCTTAGTATTGGTTGCATCCGCGTCAGCCGATTTAATTCGTAACGATGATCCGCAGGAATTGTTGAAAGAAGTTGCGGAAAAAACCTTTGATCGCATTGCAACGGACAGAGACAAAATTGACGCTGATCCTAATTACCTAAAGGAAATTGTTAAAGACGAGATGATGCCTTATGTCGATAATATGTATGCGTCGAAGAAAGTATTAGGCCGTTACTTGCGTGACACGACAAAAGAACAGCGCGAGCGTTTTTATCGTGCATTTTATGATTATTTAGTCGCTACGTATGCTCGGGCCTTTACGCAGTATGACGAGGACAAGCATAGCGTTTCTTTTGAGCCGAGCGCAGACCTTGCCGATGATGCACGTTCAGCAGTAGTGCGTACTAGAGTAAAAGAAGAAGGGCGTCCTGAAATTCGCCTGGATTTCCGTATACGTTACGATTCTGATGAAGAAATTTGGAAGGCTTACGATTTAGTCGTTGAAGGTGTTAGCTTGCTGAACAGTAAGCAAAGTGAAATATCTTCGGTTATTCGCGCGAATGGCATTGATAAAACTATCGAGCTGATTGAAAAGAAAGCGTCTGATCCTATTAAGGCAGATGAAAAAGTTGAAAATCCAGCAGAGGGACTCTAATGAGTGCTCAGCAGACAGAGTTAACATCGGTTAAGGTTAGTGATGACAAGACACTGGTTTTCAGCGGCTCATTGACTCGCCACAGTGTTGCTAAACTGTGGTCTCAGCGCAAAAGCTGGCCGGTGGGAAGCGAAACCAAGGTTGATTTAACCGATGTTGAGGTTATTGACACAGCAGGCGTCGCCTTTTTGCTTGAAATTCTCAAGTTGATTGGCGACGGCAAAGGGCCGTTAACCTGCATTGGGGCATCTGAGCAACTAAAACAAATTGCCCGCGTTAGTGGCGTTGAGTCATTGCTTTCGTTAAGCTAGGCGGTCTTATTAACTTTTAAGCCAACGGCAGATAACAATGAATACTGAAGAACTAAAAACTTTGCTGAACGATGCGCTTTCTCTGGAAGAGCTACTGGTTAAAGCTGAAGGCGCAAATGTAGAAATTATTGCTGTGAGTGAAGACTTTAAAGATATGAGTCGGGTTAAGCGTCAGCAAGCCGTGTATGGTCCTCTAAACCCGTTGATTGCTGACGGTTCAATCCATGCCGTATCGATAAAAGCATACACGCCCGAAGACTGGGCGCGTGATAAAAAATTAATGATGCCATAAGGTTGTTGGTTAGTTGATGGATAAATTTAAAATACGTGGTGGTCAACCTTTGTCGGGTTCGGTCACTATTTCAGGGGCAAAAAATGCGGCGCTACCTATTTTAATGGCTTCGCTGTTGCCGTCTGAAAAAATAACCCTGTCTAATGTTCCCGATCTTCATGATGTCGACACGACACTGGAATTATTAGATTGCCTGGGCATTAGTCACAGCAACCTGAATAATAATAGCGTTTGTATTGACCCGACCACACTTAATCACTTCAAAGCGCCTTATGAGTTAGTTAAGACTATGCGTGCTTCAATTCTGGTTTTAGGTCCGTTATTAGCTAAAACCGGTAAAGCAGAAGTGTCCCTTCCGGGTGGTTGCGCTATAGGTGCACGGCCGGTAAATCTTCATATTGAAGGTTTGCGTAAAATGGGCGCAAATATTGACGTTGAGAATGGTTACATCAAAGCCTCAGTAGACGGTCGTCTGCAGGGTGCTGAGATTTTGCTGGACACGGTAAGCGTTACCGGCACTGAAAACTTAATGATGGCAGCGGTACTGGCCGAAGGTGAAACAGTTATAGAAAACGCCGCTCGCGAACCTGAAATTATTGATTTAGCAAACTTTCTAAATAGCTTAGGTGCGAACGTCCGTGACGCAGGAAGCGATACCATCCATATTACTGGGGTCAATAAGCTGCATGGTGGCGAATACAGTGTGATGCCCGACCGTATCGAAACCGGAACTTTTTTAGTTGCCGCATTAGCTACTGGTGGCTCGGTGCGTTGTGAAAAAACTGACCCGGACAGTCTCGATGCGGTATTGAAAAAGCTGGAAGAAGCTGGCGCGACAATTGATAAGGGTGATGACTGGATAGCGATACAAAGCCATGGCCGGCCCAAAGCGGTTAATATTATTACCGCTCCTCACCCGGCTTTTCCAACCGATATGCAGGCTCAGTTTTGCGCGCTAAACGCGATTGCAGAAGGTACTGCGGGTATTCGCGAAACGATATTTGAAAACCGCTTTATGCACATTCCTGAGTTACGCCGCATGGGCGCAAATGTCGAGTCAGAAGGCAATACGGCTTTATGTCACGGGGTTGCTGAATTAACCGGTGCTGAGGTGATGTGTACCGATTTACGGGCTTCTGCCTCGCTCGTTATAGCGGGACTGGTTGCGACCGGAGAAACCGTTGTCGAGCGCATTTACCATATTGACCGGGGCTATGAAGGGATTGAGAAAAAACTTCAGGGCTTAGGTGCCGATATTGAGCGAGTAACGGCTTAGCAGCCGTTTTACTCGTTATCTAGGTAATTCGGCCACTGTTACAGTGGTCGTCATTCGCTTTTCATCCCGATAAAACTCAACTTCTAACTTCGTACCAGGTTCACTACTGGCTACCCGATCAAGACCTTCGGGCGCAGAGCGAACCGGATCGCCACCAATAGCGATTAAAAAGTCGTTTGGTTGTAGTCCTGCTTTTGCCGCCGGGCTGTTTCGTTCGACTTCCGTTATCAATATGCCAGACAGTGACTGCTCTTCACTAAAGTTAGGGTTAACGCTAATACCAATGTATCCGCGGACCACTTTACCTTCCTGAATAAGCGTTTTCATTACTTTGCGGGCATTCTCATAAGGTACGGCAAAATAGATGCCTTCGCCGCCGTCTCCGAAAGCCGAATTATAGCGGGCGTTATTAATCCCGATAAGCTCGCCGGCGGTATTGACCAAAGCTCCACCTGATGCGCCTTGGTTGATCACTGCGTCCATTTGAATCAAATCGGAATAGGAATTGCTGACACCGACTCGACCACCACTGGCACTGACAATACCTTGTGTAATTGTCTGGCCGATGTTGTATGGATTGCCTATGGCAAGAACAATATCACCAACGCGCACGCGGCGTGTCGACTGAACCGGAATTACCGGTAAGTTATCGGCATCAATTTTCAGTACGGCTAAATCGGTGTAACGGTCACTACCAATTAATTGGGCAGCGTAGCGTCTGCCGTCCTGCAGTGCGACTTCAATTTTATCAACGTTATCGACAACATGATGGGCGGTCAGAATATAGCCCTGAGTGTCCATAATAACGCCCGAACCTAAACGCCAGACGCGTGATGACTGAGGCTGATAATAAGAGCCCTGAATTTCGCCCATGCTATAAATATTCACAACGGCAGGGGCGGCTTTTCGAACGGCCTGATTGAAGGAGGTAATTTCGTTACTGTTTTGCCTTAATGATTCAGACTGAGCCCAGAAAGGCTTGGCGATAATAACAATAGCCGCAACAACTAGGCCTAAGCCAACTGACTGAAGCAAAAATCGTAGAGTTGAAGAAAGTTGTTGCATACCAGCTTCCGGTTAAATCAGGTGGCATCAGCATAGCACTGATACCACCCGCCTGTCACAATGTCAGTTTGCGCTACGCAAGACAATAAAGAGTGAACTGTCACCCCGTTTTATATTAAGGGCGATAACGCCACTCTTATCTTCAATTGCTGCTCGTAACTCCGCCAGCGAGTTGACAGCTTTTCTGTTAACACCCTGAATAATATCGCCTTCCTCAAGGCCGATACGAGCTGCGGGAGAGCGTTCTTCGAGCTCTGCCACTTCGATTCCATTACCCGAATCTGTTGCAGCCAGGGTTGCCCCCTGTAAAGCAGGGTGAATTGACTCCGCTGTAACAGACATGTCCTGTGCGCCAAGAGTGACATTTATCGATTGCTCTTCGCCGTCACGAATAATGCCGAGCTCTATAGAGTTCCCTGAGCCTATTGATCCAACCAGTGCACCAAGCTCTGAAAATGAGCGAATTTTCTGCCCATCAACTGAGACAATGACATCACCAGACTCAATACCGGCTTCAGCGGCGGAACTGCCAGGTACTACCTGCGAAACAAAGGCGCCGCGATTAACCGGAATATTCAGCGCCTGAGCAACGTCGTGAGTCAAATCGTTACCTCGGACTCCGAGTACACCCCGGCGAACTTCGCCAAACTCAATCAATTGTTGTACTAAGTTATTCATCATGTCTGATGGAATAGCGAAACCGATACCGATATTGCCTCCGTTAGGGCCGAGTATCGCGGTGTTAATTCCAATGAGTTTGCCGTCTAAGGTGACCAGAGCTCCACCTGAATTTCCGCTGTTAATAGCTGCATCGGTCTGAATGAAGTTTTCCAGTTCTTCAATGCCAAGGCCACCGCGGCCTAAAGCGCTGACAATACCGGAGGTGACCGTCTGACCTAATCCGAAGGGGTTACCAATGGCAACAACAAAGTCTCCCACCCGCAGCTCGGATGATTTACCAAGCTCAATTGCGGTGAGGTCTTCGCCGTCTTCAATTTTAAGTAACGCTACGTCACTGCGCTCATCGGTGCCTATGACTTTGGCATCAAATTCGCGGCCATTTTTCAGGGTGACAAGAATTTCTGTGGCGTCATCTACAACATGGTTGTTGGTGACCACATAGCCTTTGTCGGCATCAATAATAACGCCGGAACCTAACCCTTGAAACGGTCTTTCGCGGACTTGTTCACGTGGCGAATCCGGACCAAAAAAGAAGCGGAGGGCGTCTGGTAAACGTTGTCTTACTTCTCGTTTACCTTTAACCGAGATATTAACGACAGCGGGCGTAACGTCCTCAAGCATAGGAGCTAAAGTGGGTTGCTCGTCGTCATTGCTAAAAAAAGGAATACCAGCCTGAGCTGACGTTATTGGGGTAAAGCTAAAAACAAAGAGTAAACTGAATAATGCTAAGACTCTTTTCATGATTTGAGTGACTCCTTAATAAAGCACTAACAAGCGATCGTGAGTTAAGACCGCTTGTCAGCTATATGAGTTCACTCTAAAAATGTTTCAAGATGTTTTTGAGGATTCTTTTTCTTGATCTTGCTCGTAACTACTTGAAAAGAGCCCGCTGGAGCCCTCGGTGTAATCGCGGGGAATATCATTTGCACTATAGCTGTCACGGCCGGAACGATGATCTTTATTTAATGAATTTGCTACGCGCAGCTGCTTAATTGTGTCTTCTGCAAAAAAGGGCAAATCACTTTGCACATCGCTTTTCTCGAGTAATTCTGCACTTTGATTTAAGTAGCTTTGCAAGCGCTGTTGCGTATCGGCCAGTTGTTCAACCATAGCGTTTGCAGTGGCAAAGTGCTCGGCAACTTCGCGTTGATAGTCAGTTAAACGTTGCTGACTTTGCTGTACTTGCTCTTCGAGATCGCCTGACTGGCCTTTCGACTGACTATAACGAGCCGCAAAAAAGCCAATGATAGCACCGGCAATGACCAACAGAACTCCAATAATCCAACTCATAATTAACTCCTGAACAAGCTGCTGCAGCGGCGAATGATTGCTGCGCTTCACCTTCATGGTAACATATTAGCTTATAGGATAATCCCAACTGAGGTGAAGTGGTAGTGTCCAAACAGCAAATGTCTCCACTAGAACGTTATCAGTATGATATCGAACACAATGATTTCTCGAAAGATGCGGCGCAGCTTAACGCTGTTAAACATTTGCAAAGGCTGCATGATGAGCTTATTGAGTGGCATCAGTATCAGACCCTGCCAGGCTGGCAAAAGTGGTTTAACAAAGAACCGAGCCGGCCTCTGGGCATCTACTTTTGGGGTGGGGTCGGCCGTGGGAAAACCTACCTGGTTGATACTTTCTTTGAGAGTCTGCCAATTGAGCGTAAATGGCGCATTCACTTTCATCGCTTTATGCATCGTGTTCATAATGAACTTAAGCAACTGGATAAACAGAGCGATCCGTTACGCATCGTGGCAGATAACATTGCCAGCGAAGCTCAAGTTGTCTGCTTTGATGAGTTTTTCGTGCAGGACATTACCGATGCCATGTTACTGGGCAAACTGTTTGAGTACCTATTTGAGCGAGGAGTTGTGTTGGTAGCGACTTCAAACATTGTTCCTGACGAGCTCTATAAAAATGGGCTGCAACGCGCGCGCTTTATCCCAGCGATTAAACTCATCAATCAACACTGCGAAGTGGTTAATGTGGATAGCGGCATTGATTATCGCCTGAGAACGCTTACGCGGGCAGAAATTTTTCACTCGCCACTGGATGAAAAAGCCGATAAGAATTTATGGAAATACTTCACCGAGTTGGCTCCAGAGTGTAAAGACGAATATCTGTCGGAAGCTATTGAGATAGAAGGGCGGGATATAGACGTACGAGCCGAATGCGACGATGTGGTGTTCTTTGACTTTACTTCCATTTGTAAAACTGCTCGCAGCCAGAACGATTATATGGAAATAGCCCGTCTGTACCATGCTGTTCTAATCAGTAATGTCGAACAAATGGGGGCAGGTAAAGACGATACGGCTCGCCGTTTCATTGCGTTAGTGGATGAGTTTTATGAGCGTCGGGTGAAGCTTATTTTATCTGCCGAAGTGGCTATTGAATCGTTATATACCGAAGGACAGTTGAGTTTCGAATTCCGTCGGTGCGTTAGCCGTTTGCAGGAAATGCAAAGCCAGGAATATCTGGCGATGGCGCATAAAGCATAAATTTCAGAAAATGCGTGATCTTTAACCGCATTTTTCCTATAATCCGCGCAGCCCACGTTACAGTCCGTTGTGTTACATAACGTAATGCAGCGGTCGCAGCAGATAACTAAATGATTCTTATCGTTTTTTTATTGTTGTGATTCGCGGGGAAGCCCGGAATTACTGTCCGTGAACTTTTAAAATGTAGGTTTTATACAATGAAAACATTTGTAGCCAAGCCAGAAACGGTAAAACGCGACTGGTACGTAGTAGACGCTGAAGGCAAAACTTTAGGTCGTTTAGCTACTGAAATCGCTCGTCGTTTACGCGGCAAGCATAAGCCTGAGTACACTCCTCACGTTGATACCGGCGACTACATCGTCGTAATTAACGCTGAGAAAATTACTGTTACCGGTAATAAAGCTCAGGGCAAGATGTACTACTCGCACACTGGATTTCCGGGTGGTATCAAATCAATCAGTTTTGAAAAACTGATTGCTAAGAAACCAGAGATGGTCATTCAGAAAGCGGTGAAAGGTATGTTACCCCGTGGTCCATTGGGTCGTGCCATGTTCCGTAAACTGAAAGTGTACGCAGGTACTGAGCATAACCATATTGCTCAACAACCTAAACAACTGGATATATAATACGGAGCAAGAACACTATGGCAGATAATCAATACTACGGTACTGGTCGTCGCAAAAACTCCACGGCTCGCGTATTTTTGCGTCCTGGTAGCGGCAACATCAAAATTAACAACCGTGAACTGAACGAATACTTCGGTCGTGAAACGGCTCAAATGGTTGTTCGTCAACCATTAGAATTAGTTGAAATGACTGAAAAGTTTGACATGTACATCACTGTAAGTGGTGGTGGTACTACAGGTCAGGCTGGTGCAATTCGTCACGGTATTACTCGTGCATTAATGCAATACGACGAAGCTTTACGTGGTCCATTACGTAAAGAAGGTTATGTTACTCGTGACGCTCGTCAAGTTGAACGTAAGAAAATCGGCTTGCACAAAGCACGTAAACGTCCACAGTTCTCAAAGCGTTAATTCGTCTTTGTTTTTTGTGGCAAAACCCAGCTTCGGCTGGGTTTTTTTATGTCAAAAATAAATGGAAATAGACCAATAAGGGCGGCTATTAAGCTTGTAAAAAGTGTGTCTTTTCATTATCATCTCAAAGCATTTTCTGTAATCCGCATAAGCGGACAAAGCAGCAGCTAATTCCCGACTTCGCGACAACGCATCGTGGAGCGTCCAAAACTGGAGAATAGATGGATGAGCAATGCGCCTGTAGATAAAGGCCGCCGTCGTTTTTTGACTGTCGCAACCTCAGTGGTAGGTGGTGCCGGAGCGGTAGCAGTAGCCGTTCCTTTTATAGCATCGTGGAACCCGAGTGCGAAAGCAAAGAACGCGGGTGCGCCCGTAGAAGTAAATATACGCAAAGCTGAACCTGGTCAGATAGTCCGCGTGAAGTGGCGTGGAAAACCTGTTTGGATAGTACGTCGTACACCAGATATGCTTGAAGAACTGGGGAATATCGAAGACAGACTTCGTGACCCGAAATCTGAAGAGCCTCAACAACCAGCCTATGCACAAAACCAATATCGTTCAATTAAAGAAGAATTTTTTGTTGCGGTTGGTATTTGTACCCATCTGGGTTGCTCTCCATCTTATCTTTCAAGTGGAATGGGTGAACACGTTGAGGGCGTTGAGTCAGGCTTCTTCTGCCCATGCCACGGCTCTAAATTTGATGTTGCCGGCCGCGTATTCCAAGGTGTTCCTGCACCACTGAACCTGGTCGTGCCACCACATTATTTTATCGATGAAAACACCATTTTGGTGGGTGAAGATAAGGGGCAAGCATAATGTTTAAGCGATTTGTAGAGTGGATGGATGCCCGCATCCCCATGACAAAAACCTGGAACATCCACCTGGCGCAGTATCCGGCTCCCAAAAACTTCAATATGTGGTACGTTTTTGGTTTTTTGGCAACCATCGTATTAATTAACCAAATACTGACTGGTGTCTGGTTAACCATGAACTACGTGCCAAGTGCCGAAGGCGCGTTTGCCTCGGTCGAATACATCATGCGTGATGTCGAATACGGCTGGTTATTGCGTTATATGCACTCCACCGGTGCTTCGGCGTTCTTCGTCGTGGTTTATCTGCATATGTTCCGCGGTATGATGTACGGTTCTTACCAGAAGCCTCGTGAGCTCATTTGGCTGTTTGGTATGTTCATCTTCCTGGTACTGATGGCCGAAGCCTTTATGGGATATTTGCTACCTTGGGGACAAATGTCTTACTGGGGTGCACAGGTTATTATTTCATTGTTCGGTGCCATTCCGGTCATTGGTGATGATTTAACCTTATGGATACGCGGTGATTACGTTATTTCCGGGGCTACGCTAAACCGTTTCTTTGCACTGCATGTTATCGCATTGCCGCTGGTATTGGTTATTTTGGTGTTCCTGCATATTGTCGCTCTGCATGAGGTTGGCTCGAACAACCCTGATGGTATCGATACTAAGAAGCCTAAAGGCTCTGTACCGGATGAAGAAAAACCGAAATTTAAGTTCCATGAGCGCTTTACTAACAAGAAAGATATTGTTGATTCTATTCCGTTCTTCCCTTACTACATTATTAAGGATTTGTTCGGGTTCGGCGTATTCTTGTTCTTGTTCTGTTACGTTATTTTCTTCAACCCGGAAATGGGAGGCTTTTTCCTTGAGCCGCCTAACTTTGAGCCAGCTAATCCGTTGAAGACACCAGAGCACATTGCTCCTGTATGGTATTTCACGCCGTTCTACGCAATTTTACGTGCGGTGCCTGACAAGCTATTTGGTGTTATTTTGATGTTCGCTGCTATTGTCTTCCTGGCTCTGTTGCCTTGGTTAGACCGTGGACGAGTACGTTCTATTCGCTATCGTAGCCTGTTGCATAAGCTGAACTTGACTGTGTTCGCTATCAGCTTTGTTGTACTGGGTTATCTGGGAACGCAACCAGCAACACCTGTTGCGACCGTGTTCGCGCAGATATTTACGTTCCTGTACTTTGCATTCTTCGGGCTGCTCTGGTTCTACAGTAAGCGCGAGAAGACTAAACCGGTACCAGAAAGGGTGACGTCGAAATGAAAAAATTGTTAATCGCTCTTCTAACTTTGGTTCCGTCGTTGGTATTTGCGGCGGGTCCTGAAGTTCCATTGGACAAGGCCGAAGTCGACTTACACGATAAAGCCTCACTGCAGCGTGGCGCGCAGTTATACATGAACTATTGCCTGGGTTGTCACCAGTTGCAGTACCATCGCTATAACCGCACCTTTGAGGATATTGGTATCCCGCAGGACCTTGGTGAAAAAAACTTGCAGTTCACAGGCTATAAAGTCGGTGACCGCATTACCAATAATATGAATCCTGATTCAGCTGCAAACTGGTTTGGTACTGCGGTACCTGATCTAACGAACGTTGCTCGTGTTCGTGGAGCTGATTGGATTTATACTTATCTGCGTTCATTCTATAAAGATGACAGTCGTCCTTTCGGTGTCAATAATGCGGTATTCCCAAATGTGGGAATGCCTCATGTATTGCAAGAGCTTCAAGGGCTTCCTGAAAAGACTTATGAAGAACGCATGATAGACGGTGAAATGAAAGACGTGTACGTCGGTATTGAAACCGATGGTAGTGGCCGTTTATCCGAAAGTGAATATGACCAAGCCATGTTGGACTTAACTGCTTTTCTGGTTTATACCGGAGAGCCTATGTTGTTAGAACAACGTCGCACGGGTTGGTTCGTTTTTGGTTTCCTGCTGGTATTCACCATTTTGGCATGGTTACTGAAAAAAGAGTTTTGGAAAGACCTCAAATAATCGAGGCTTATCAGTCTGTTAGACAACGACTTAAGAAAGGGTGGCTTGCCACCCTTTTGCCGTTGATATTATCTGGAGAAAGGAATGGCTGTTGCAGCAAATAAACGCTCAGTAATGACGTTATATTCAGGAAAGGATGACTTAAAGAGTCATCAGGTACGTCTGGTGTTAGCTGAGAAAGGTGTTGGTGTCGAAATTACGTATGTGACCGACGAAAGTACGCCGGAGGATTTGTTACAGCTTAATCCGTACCCAGAGGCTAAACCCACTCTGGTTGACCGTGAGCTTGTGCTCTATAACGCTCAAATTATTATGGAATACTTAGATGAGCGTTTCCCGCATCCTCCGTTAATGCCTGTTTACCCGGTTGCCCGCGGTACTAGCCGTTTAATGATGTATCGAATTGAACGCGATTGGTACAGCCTGGCTGAAAAAATTCAAAAAGGCGACGCTCAGGCAAGACAAGAACTGAAAGAAGGTATTCTTTCTCTGGCGCCTATTTTTGCTGATACACCGTATTTTATGAGTGAAGAGTTCAGTCTGGTTGACTGTTATCTGGCTCCTTTGCTTTGGCGTCTGCCTGCCTATGGCATTGATTTAGAAGGTCAGGGCGCAAAAGAAATAAAGCAATATATGGTACGTTTGTTTGAGCGCAAGACGTTCCAGGATTCTTTAACAGAAGAAGAGAAAGAACTCGCGCGTAATTAATTTCATCGACGTCGAGGAGTTTTACTATGACGCCGAAAAGACCTTATCTGCTGCGTGCATTATATGAGTGGATAGTTGATAACGACCTGACACCACACTTGGTGGTTGATGCTACTATTGTTGGCACCGTTGTGCCTCAGAACTTTGTTAGTGAAGGGCAAATTGTACTAAACCTTTCGCCAACAGCGGTTCAGGGGTTGCAGCTGGCTGACCATGAAGTGCGCTTTAATGCGCGTTTTGGTGGGCAGCCAATGCAAGTCGTCGTGCCTATGACAGCGGCTTTAGCAATTTATGCCCGTGAGAACGGTGCCGGAGCAATGTTTGAGGCGGAGCCCGAGCTGGATAAAATGCCCGAGCTTGAGGATGAAGAGCCGGTCAGTGATGAAACTGAACAAAAACCAGCTAAGAAAAAGCCGAACCTTAAAGTTGTTAAGTAAGAATAAAAAGCACTAACGCTTAATGGTTAGTGCTTTAATTACCCGCTCAACGCCATCTACATTTCTCGCAACCTCTACTGCAGCATCTGCCTCAGTCTGGCTTACATGGCCCAGCAAAAATACCTCAGCATTTTCCGTCACCACTTTGATATTGGTCGCATCTATAGACTTATTGTTAGCAAACTTAAGTTTAACTTTGCTGGTTATCCAGCTATCTCCTGCGCGCACGGCAGCTGATGCTTTAGAGCCTATACGCAATTGGTTGAAAATTTTATTGATACCGTTGGTGTCTTTGATAACGTCTTCTGCTCTTCTTTTCAGAGCTTCGCTTGAAACCTGGCCGACTAAAAGAACATTGGTATCGTAGCTGACGGCAACGACTCGCGAGTCATCCAGTTGTTCATCATTTCCCAGCTTGGAGTTAGCTTTCAGCTCAATAGTCTGATCATCCACCTGTGTTCCAATTGTACGAGGATCGGTGGCTGAAGATATACCCACCGCTGCTGCTCCTACGGCAACTGCAGCGCAGCCCTGTAAACTTAATAAGCCGATAAAAACGACGGGTAAAGCGGTTTTAGATAAAGTCATATGCTTCAGTGCTCCTGCGGAAAGATCGTGTTTTCAATTTGTTCACATAAGCCATGGACTATAAACAGCTGAGTTTCTAGTATACGGGCCGGATTTAAACTGGGTGCTCTTAATTCGATGTCGTTAGCACCTAACAGCCCGGAAACAGAGTCGTTACCTTCACCGGTTAAAGCAATAATAAGCATATCGCGGCTAATCGCGGTTTCCATAACCGATGCCAGCTCCTCATTTTCCTGATTATCCGCTATGACCAGTAGAATATCACCTGCCTGCCCAAGGGCTGCAAGCTGTTTCTGCTTGCCAAGAGCCAATGCCAGTACCGGAAAGGGAGGGCGTTCTAATTTCATGCCTTCGGTCATGAGGTTAGCAAAATGCTGCGCAACGATTCCTGTTGTACGGTCGCCACAGCAAAAGACACGCTGTCCATTCAGCAGATTAGCAACTAACAGTTCAACTGTTGTGGCCATCTCGTCGGTAAGGCTCTCCACCGCCGAAATTTGTGTCTGTATGCTTTCAGTAAAAAGCGCCTTAATTAACTCGTCATTCATAGTCAGAATGCGTCCTTAAACCATTCAATTTTTGTTGGCTGACCCACAATTGCAATTACGTCGAAACGTATGGCTGCAGTATGTTCATCGATATTATTACTGAGTAAGTAGTGACGAGCCGTGTGTCGAACCCGTCGGCATTGCTGCGGTTGAATCTGTTCGATAACCGATGCAAAGCTCTCATCATCGCGGAATTTCACCTCGCAAAACACCCAGTAATATCCGTCTCGGGCAATGATATCAATTTCACCACCGTCAATACGGTAATTTTTGCAAATAATTGTAAGGTTATTTTTCTTCAGAAACTCGGCTGAGAGTAATTCTGCGCGCTTACCGGTAACGACTTCCTGCATTGTCTGCTTCCTTAGCTAAGGTGATTTCTCCTTTGCTAAAGGTAGCCCAAATAAGCTTCCGCTGAACCACTGAGTTATCGATATGCAGTTCGCCACTTAGACCGGACCAGACCAACCCTGGCATGCGGTTCATCATTTGCAGTCGTTGACTCAAGGACACGCTGTCGTAACCCATAGCGGTTAAACGAGCCAGCGACAACCCCCAACCACTTCGCAGCTCAAGCCACTGACTTAGAAGTATATTTTTCCCTGAGTTTTCAATTAACCAGGGAATATCTGAGAAAACAATACCATTAAGATCTGAATCACCTAAACGATTTCTTAGTTCATGGGTAGCAGAGCTGGCATAGACCTGAATAGGTTCCGCAAATGGGGAAACGCTGACATCAATAAAAGGTTTTAACAGACGCGTCTGTTGTAGATTACCCGGCAGATAAATAGCGCTAATATCTCGCCGGCTGCGTTCTTGTTCATCGACAATAATTTTCCCTGCTGCAATTTTAACTGCGCGGATACGTTGCTGACTGTCAGTTAAACCCAGTGAACGCTCCACTGTGGCTTTCATATCTTCGCGCTCAGAGAAGTAAGAAACCTTGGGGTCTCCAGCTTCGTTATTGTCCCAACTCGACTTAAAGGCATCAACCATTCTGCGGCCACTGGAGCCATCTGCGGTAATGACCAGTGCGCTTTTCGATTCGGGAAATTGCTTGTTAATTTGTTGTGCGGCTTGCTGCGCTTCACTGTCGGGACTTAATGCGAAAAACACATTGGTCAGTGAATTTTGAGCTAAATCCTCATCGTCTATCTGATTAAGATAAACCTGAGGAATACCCGCAAGAGGCTGCTTTGCCCAAGCCGCTACTTTGTCTTTTAAAAGTGGCCCAATAATTCCAACGGGACTCAGGTCCTGTATTTGTTCTTGTTGTGACTTTATATCGTCTATTTCGCTGTCAATGAAAACAACTCTTAGATTTTTCATTTCACCAGTGCGGGCGATAATTCCGTCACGCACTGCCTGGCCCTGTTGTTTATAGCGGCCGGATAAAGGCAATAATACCGCGAGGGTGGTTTCCTGGGGGAGCTGCTCGGCTTCCTGTTCCAGTTCTGACGGCTTTAATGATGGCTCAAGCCACACGTTAACCAGTGCAGCAGCATCGTGGTTTGGGAAGCTTTGCTGCCACTGATTTAAGTAAGACTCCAGACTGTCCGGTGAGGTCATCGCCTGATGGTGATAATCCACCAGTCGCCACCAACCTGCCAGGGCTAAGTCATTAGGCCGCTGTTGCGGGAGCTCTGTTCGTTTAATCCGACGGGCAATGGACCAGACCGTATCTGTATTTGGCTGTTCCGCAAAGCGTTGAGCATCAACCTGCCAGACCAGCGACTGCCAGTAGTCTTGTTGCTGATAGGCCGCCTGAGAGAGTAGTTGCAGGCTAAGAGCGCGAAATTCTCTTTGATTAAACTGAGTGGCTACATCGTCTAACTCTTCTATTACCTTTGACCAAATTTGCTGCTCTGCGGCCCAACGGGCTTTCGCAAGGCGGTAATATTTTTGACTGTGACGGGTAATTTTTTGCGCACTTAATTGCGAAAGAATAGCGGCCGCCTGTTGCCATTGTTGCTCACTTTGAAAAGCGTTAGCAGCTCGTATTAAAGCGGAGTGTTGCTCAACTTCATTTTCTGCAGAACCGGCTTCTTGCAACCAGTCCCGGGCTGATTTTTCTTCTTTTAAGCTTAACTCCTGATCAGCAACATCGACTGTTTTCGCCGGCTTATCTGCTGATCGGTCAGGTGCCGAGGTACACTGGGTTAATACCAGTAATGCCATTAGAGCTAAAAGTACAAATGAATGAGTTCTAAACACTGTAAGGTTCCGCTTTGGTGCCTGTTCGGTGATACTATAAACGGCATTGACGTTGGAAACAAACAGAGACTGATTATGGCAGAGCAGGGCATTCTTTATATTGTACCGACACCTATCGGTAATTTAGGCGATATAACGGAAAGAGCAGTTAAAACATTGGCTGAAGTAGCAGCCATTGCTGCAGAAGATACAAGACACACACGCAAACTCATGCAGCATTATGGCATACAGAATGACGTATTCGCTCTACACGAGCATAATGAGACTCAGCGTGCAGACGCGGTTATCGAACGTTTACAACAAGGTGATTCGCTGGCATTAGTCAGTGATGCGGGTACGCCACTTATTAATGACCCTGGTTATGTTCTGGTGCATCGTTGCAGGGAGCAAGGGCTTAAAGTTATCGCGTTACCGGGGGCCTGCGCCGTTACGGTTGCGTTGTCTGCGGCTGGGCTACCCACAGACCGTTTTGCGTTTGAAGGCTTTTTGCCATCCAAGCCTCAGCAACGTCGGGCAAAGCTGGAAGCTCTGAAAGCAGAGCCGCGGACTGTTGTGGTGTATGAAAGCCCTCACCGAATCTTGCATACGCTGGCTGATATGAACGTGGTTTTAGGCAGTGGTCGGCAGGTAGTACTTGCACGCGAGCTGACCAAGCAGTTTGAAACTTACTTAAGCGGCACTGCGGCTGAGCTACTGCAGGTTTTAACCGACGATACAAACCAACAGCGCGGCGAAATGGTTTTGCTAATAGCACCTGCGCAGTCAGAAACTGATGTCCGTGACGGCCCGGGAGAAGCCGCTAAGCGCACGTTGCTGCTGTTATTAGAAGAGTTACCGTTAAAGAAAGCGGCAGCCATGACCGCAAAAATTCATGATGAGCGGAAAAATGAACTCTACCAGTGGGCGCTTGAGAATAAAAAGAATGAGTGAAACAAAGATTGAGTTAATGCCTGCTGCAGCGTAGAATCCCCCGCGGAGAGCTGGCCAGACAATCGCCGCCTGTTTACAGGGGGAGGAAAGTCCGGGCTCCATAGGGCAGGGTGCCAGGTAACGCCTGGGCGGTGTAAGCCGACGACCAGTGCAGCAGAGAGTAAACCGCCGATGGCTGCTTGCAGCACAGGTAAGGGTGAAAGGGTGCGGTAAGAGCGCACCGCGCAGCTGGTAACAGTTTGTGGCACGGTAAACTCCACCCGGAGCAAGGTCAAATAGGGGTTCTTTGGCGCGGCCCGCGTTGAACCCGGGTAGACTGCTTGAGGGTCAGGGCAACCTGACCACTAGATGAATGATTGTCCACGACAGAACCCGGCTTATCGGCCGGCTCTCCACCTTATTAGGGTTTTAAAACTGCCAGTCCTTTAGAAGTTTCAGTAACTCATTGAGCGGCAATGGCTCACTAATAAAGTAGCCTTGTGCGAAATCGCATCGTTGTTGCTGCAGTAACTCCCATTGTTGCCGGGTTTCAACACCCTCAGCAATAACGTTAATATCCAAAGCCCTGGCTACCTGCAACAACGCATCCAGCAGTGCTACCTGCACTTTGTTTTGAGGTGCCTGATGTAAAAAACTACGGTCTATTTTTATATAATCAACAGGATATCGCTGCAGGTAATTAATACTGGAATAGCCGGTCCCAAAATCGTCAATTGCCAACTGCACTCCCTGAGACCGCAAATAATGTAAAATTTGCAACTGTCGTTGTTTATTACTCATTAACAGCGACTCGGTAATTTCAAAGGTTATGCAGGTATTCGGTATTCCATGCTGACTAATGCAGGACAACCATCGTTTGGCCGACTCCATATCGTTAAGCTCACGCTCGGAGCGGTTAATAGAGACTTCAATGGGGTATCCGGACTTGTGTACGACAGCCCAGTCAACGCAGGCTTGCTCCAGAACAAACTGGCCTAGTTCATGAATAAGCCCCGTACGTTCAGCAACCGGAATGAATTCAGCGGGCGAAATCATGTTTCCATCTTCATCCTGCCAGCGCAACAGAGCTTCGCATTTACTGATTTTTCCGTTACTGAAGTCGATGATGGGTTGATAAACCAAAGAAAACTCATGCCGCTTAAGGCCTTCACGCATGCGTTTATGAATGGCATTCTGGCGTTCAGTTTGTTCTCTTAATTCGTCATTAAAAAAGTAATGTGTGCGTCGTCCTGCGGTTTTTGCAGCGTACATGGCAAGATCCGCGTTTTTTAATAGTTCAGAGGCTTTGATGCCGTCATCGGGGTATAGCGCAATACCGATACTGCAAGTTGTTTGAATTTGGTTCTGCCGTAAGTTAAAAGGCTCGCTTAACTGTCGGTTAATTTGGCTGGCAAGGTCATTGATTATTTGATGCGACGTAAAGCGGTTAATAACGACAACAAATTCATCACCACCAATACGGGCAATAAAATCTGAGCCCCGCAGTTGGTTTCGTAACCGATCAGAAACCGAGACTAAAAGCTCGTCGCCAGCATCATGGCCGAGGTTATCGTTAACCTCTTTAAAGTGATCAAGGTCGATGAACAGAATTGCAAAGTGCTGCTCCCGGCCTTTCTGGGTTAACTGGTTAAGGTAGTCGACAAAAGCCCGGCGATTCGGTAAATCAGTTATCGAGTCAAAATGCGCCTGATGGTCAATTGTAACAAGCGCCGAGCGTAGCCGGTTCTGCGTGGTCACCAAATTGTACATAAAGGCGGTCATTAAAAAGGACAACAGCAGTCCGGCGATAATGATGATCCAATAAATGCTGCCGCGATCGGCCCAAACCGTATTTTTAGGAGCCAGCGCTAATATCCACTTGCCGGTTGAAACCGCGACTTCAATAGCGACGTAGTCTTCCTCCCAGAGCGAAGCATCACCAGAGTCAAAAAGGTTGTCACCGTTGCTGTTTTCTTTTTTTAACGCAAAAAGATAATCGTCGACCGAGTCCAGGCCGCTGCTGGCAATTAAGTCTCCTATATCAATGACCACGGCAATCATGCCCCAGAGCTGACTGTCATTGATAAAAACAGGCGCTCTGGCAATTAACGCCCAGCCTCCTTGTATTAAGTTAACCGGTCCATCAATAACAATTCGTTTTTTCTGAATAGCTTCCTGAACGCTTTCGAACTGCTCCGGAGAAGTGCGGTAATCAAAACCCAGAGCCGCTTTATTTGGAGCCAGAGGGTAAACAAACTCGATGATCAAATTAGGTGCTAACGCTACGTGACGTACCGGAACATCGCCATCAATAAGCTCCTGCATTAGCAGCCGGTAACGCTCAGAGGAAATATCTGGCGAGAGCTTAATCTCGGCCTGTAGCGCACGAGCCGTAGCTAACGACGAGTTGATCTGACCTTCCAGCGCGGCGCGGAGTTTACCTAAGCGTTCGGTAGCTACCCGCTTGCGTGACTCTACTACCTGTGAGTGCTGGTTTTCAGCAAACCAGATAACACCAGTTACCAGAATGCAGAAGCTGATAAAAATAACGAATAAGTAGCGTTTCATTAAGTACCGTTGCTCACCAAAACTGAAATGAGTATCGCACAAAAATTATACGAGCTCTAACGGAAAAATAATTTTACGCGTTGCATCAACCGCTTAATGAAAATTTACCGTCAAGGCCTGACAAATAGAGAGGTTTTTTCTTGACAGTGGGAAAGAGAGACACCTAGACTGTAACATTGTGGGGATTTGTGGATAATAGTGGATCGCAATGATCAGGTGGGATCATGTTCCGAGGTGCAACAACATTAAGTCTGGATAGCAAAGGGCGGTTAGCCATACCGGCTAAATATCGTCATGCGTTGTCATTAGACTGTGAAGGCAAAATGGTCTGCACGATTGATATTAAGCAACCGTGCCTGTTGCTGTACCCGCTCCCCGAGTGGCAAATCATTGAGCAAAAGCTTACTCGATTATCCAGTATGAACCCTGCAGAACGTCGCCTACAGCGACTTCTTTTAGGCCACGCTGACGACTGTGAAATGGATAAAAACGGTCGTTTGCTCCTGTCAGCTCCGTTGAGACAACACGCCGGTTTAGAGAAAAAACTGATGCTTGTCGGGCAGCTGAATAAATTTGAAGTTTGGAATGAAGACGCCTGGCACGAACAAGTGGCGCAGGACATGGATGTTGAACGCGAAGGTGACTTTACTCTCAACGAACGACTAGAAGACTTTTCATTATAATGATTACAACGTCACCGCAACACGTTTCGGTGCTACTGGAAGAGTCGATAGAAGCATTAGCGACTGATCCGAAAGGCACATACATTGACGCCACATTTGGTCGTGGTGGACACACGCGTGCGCTGCTCAACCAGTTAGGTGACGACGCCCGCGTTATTGCCCTGGATCAGGACCCTGAAGCTATTGCTGCGGCTGCAGCTTTTGCTGATGACCCCCGTTTTCAAATTATCCACACCCCTTTCTCAAACCTGCAACAGGTGCTTGACGATCTGCAGTTGAACCAGCAAGTGACTGGGATTCTATTTGACCTTGGCGTATCTTCCCCACAATTAGATGACGCTGAGCGTGGCTTTAGCTTTATGCGGGACGGACCTTTGGATATGCGGATGAACACCACCAGTGGTGAAACCGCAGCCGAATGGCTTAATCGCGCAGAAAAGGATGATATTAGCTGGGTTCTGAGAGAATACGGAGAAGAGCGTTTTGCCCGCCGTATTGCCAGCGCTATTGTGATGGATCGCGAGAAAAAACCATTTACCCGCACCAAAGAACTGGCGGAAATGATTGCCCGTGTGAGTCCGGTAAAAGAAAAGCATAAACACCCAGCCACACGAACCTTTCAGGCTATCCGCATTCACATTAACCGGGAACTGGAACAAATAGAACAGGCGCTGGACGCTTCTTTGTCTGGTCTGAAAGAAGATGGTCGACTGGTGGTTATTAGTTTCCACAGTCTGGAAGACCGTTTAGTAAAACGTTTTATTCGTAAGCATAGCGAAGGAAAGCAGTTACCTCCTGGCTTGCCGGTAACTGAAGCCGAGCGCAATAAAGATAAAGCGCTGGAGAAAGTTGGTAAAGCGATTAAGCCGGGTAAAGCGGAAGTGCAGGTTAATCCTCGTTCGCGCAGCTCTGTGTTGCGCATAGCAAGGAGGGTTCGCAATGACTAAGCAACGCTATCCCAGCCTAATGAAAATGTTGTTGCAGGATTTGTTGCAGCATAAGTGGGTTTTGCTCCTGAGTGTGGTGGTTATCGGCAACGCGTTAAGCATTGTCTACACCGCCCATCTGAACCGCCAGCTAACCGGTGAACGTGATGATTTATTATCGCACCGGGATACTCTGGATAGAGAGTGGCGGCATCTTGTGGTGGAGCAAAACGCACTGACTGAACACAGCCGGGTTGAACGTATTGCGCAGGAACAACTGGGCATGCGGGACGTTGAGCCAGAGCAGGAGGTGTTGGTTTCATGGCAGTGAATCGTCGCAATAAACGCACAGAGCCAGCCGGTACTCGTTGGCGTTTTTACACCGCAGTATTCTTACTGTTCGGTGTATTTTCTGTGTTAATTGCACGCGCAGCTTATATCCAGGTGATAAGCCCCGATGCTTTTTCACTGCAAGGCGATATGCGCAGTTTAAGGGCATCCAGTGTTGCGGTTCAGCGAGGCACTATTGTTGACCGTAACGGAAGAGAACTGGCGGTTAGCGTGCCGGTAGAAACCGTATGGGCCGATCCCAAACGTATTGCCGAACGCGAGGCTTTAGCTGACGAACGTCGCTGGCAGGCACTGGCTGAAACTTTTCGCATGAACCGTAACGAACTGGTCAGTAAAGTGGACGACCCGTCAAAACGTTTTGTTTATCTGCAACGCAAAGTGACGCCATCAGAAGCCGATTATGTGAAGCAGTTGAAAATTCCCGGTGTGTATTTAAAAACAGAGTCACGCCGTTATTATCCTACCGGTGAGATCAGCTCTCACTTAATCGGTTTAACAGACATTGACGGTGCCGGGCAGGAAGGCCTGGAGCTTCTGTACGACGAACATTTAACCGGTACGCCGGGTAAACGAGTTTATCGCAAGGACGCAGAAGGACGGGTTGTTGAAGAAATTAGCCAGACAGATGCACAACAACCAAAACAGCTGACACTGAGTATCGACCAACGTGTTCAGGCAACCGCTTATACCGAATTAAAAAAAGCCGTGCGCTACAATCAGGCAACTTCGGGTTCAGCGGTAGTACTGAATGTCGAAACCGGTGAAGTGCTGGCTATGGTCAATAGCCCGTCTTTCAACCCTAACAACCGTTCCGAGCTGCAGTCTTTCCGAATGCGTAACCGGGCGGTAACCGACAGCTATGAACCTGGCTCTACAATGAAGCCGCTGGTCGTTCTGAGTGCGCTTGAGAACGGACGTCATAAAGCCGGCGATACCATTGACACCAGTCCGGGCTGGCTCAGAATTGGCGGACGCCGGGTTAGTGACCCACGAAATTATGGCGAGCTGTCACTGGCTGAGGTGCTGGAACATTCTTCGAACGTGGGCGTCACAAAAATCGCACTGGATTTAGGTATTGACTCTTTATTGCAAACCTATGCAGACGCAGGCTTTGGTAATGATACAGGTGTCGCCTTATTGGGTGAGAGCATCGGCATACTGGGTGACAGAAGACGCTGGTCAGATTTTGAAACAGCAACCCTTGCTTATGGCTATGGTTTGTCGGCAACAACGCTGCAACTGGCTAATGCCTATAGCATTATCGCTAATGGTGGAAAAAAACGGCCGCTGACGATTTTCCGACAGGAATCACCGTTACCGGCAGAGCAAGTGTTTAATCCGGACAATACCCGGGCGGTTATGCATATGATGGAAACGGTGGTGCGTGATGGTACTGCTAAAGCGGCGCAGGTTCCGGGCTACCGTATTGCAGGTAAAACGGGGACAACCCGAAAAACCAAAGCAACAGGCGGTTATGGTGACGAATACGTAGCACTCTTTGCCGGAATAGCTCCGGTTAGTGACCCCAAAGTGGTTGTGGTTGTGACCATAAACGAACCGGGTACCGACGACTATTATGGCGGCACGGCCGCGGCTCCAGTGTTTTCAAAAATTGTATCGCAAACCATGCGCTTACTGAATATACCGCCAGACAACGTAGATGACACTCAGGTGCACGCTGCGGGCTTTGGGGGTGATAAATGATGAAACTTACCGAGTTGCTGACTATGCTGCCAGCGTCATTCTCCATTCCTGATGTTACCGTTAGCGGTATAAAGCTGGATAGTCGGCAAGTTGCTAATGGCGATGTTTTTGTCGCTATTCCAGGCTACGAGACTGACGGCCGGGCTTATATTGATGCGGCTATTGATGCTGGTGCAGTAGCCATTATTGCAGAAGCCCCGGGAATGGCGGTTGAACACCGCCGGGGCGTAGTCGTTATCGGTTTTAGTGGCGTTCGTGAGCACCTTTCTCGTATCGCTGGTAATTTTTTCGGCCATCCATCAGAAAAAATGAAGCTGGTTGGTGTGACCGGAACCAATGGCAAAACGTCAGTTACTCACATTATGGCGCAGCTGGCAAAAGTTCTGGGTATGGAAGCGGCAGTTATTGGTACAACTGGCAGCGGCCTTATTGGTCGTTTATTACCGGAGCGTCATACCACACCAGATGCCGTTACCGTCCAGCAACGTCTGGCCACGCTATTAGCTGAAGGTGCAGAACTGGTTGCTATGGAGGTGTCGTCACACGCACTGATACAGCGTCGTGTTGAAGCTTTACACTTTGCCGGCGCAGTCATTACCAATATCAGCCGGGATCATCTCGACTATCACGGCACCATGGAAAATTATGTCGCCGCAAAACAACGGCTATTTGCCGATTTTGGGGTGCAAAATCGAGTGGTTAACGCCGACGATGATACGTTAAGCCAGTGGCAGCAGGATGATTTAGCCGATTTATGGGTAAGTCTTAATGCCAGCCCCAACGAACCCTGCCTGCAGGCGACTGGCGTTCAGTTCCATGAGCAGGGCTCGGTGTTCAGCTTAAACTGGCAGGGGGAATCCTGCGTCGTTGAAACGCCATTACTGGGGCGCTTCAATGTTTACAACTTACTCTGCGCGGTTGCTGTGTTGCTGAAACTGAATAAGCCTCTTGCGGATATCGGCAAAGCCTGTGGCAGTTTGCAGCCCGTTCCCGGACGGATGGAAGCCTTTCATAATAACCAGTCACCGCTGGTGGTGGTTGACTACGCGCATACACCGGACGCTTTGCATCAGGTACTGAGCGCGTTGCGGCTGCACTGCAAAGGCCGTTTGTGGTGTGTGTTTGGCTGCGGCGGCGACCGTGACCGCGGTAAGCGTCCGCAAATGGGTAAAGTCGCGGCAGATTACGCAGACGTTGTTGTAGTTACCGATGACAACCCGAGAACAGAGCCTGCGGAACAAATTATTGAAGATATTCTGACCGGCATTGCGGATAAAACTCAGGTTAAGGTTTGGCCGGGTCGCCGCGAGGCGGTTATACGCGCAATGCAGGAAGCCGGAAAAGATGACGTTGTATTGCTAGCTGGTAAAGGGCATGAAGACTATCAGGTTATTGGTACTCAACGCATTGACTATAACGAACGAGCGGTAGTCAGCGAATGGCTGCAAGGAGACTGCGCATGATCTCAGTATCACTGAAATGGATTGCGGAGCAGGTGGAAGGCCGCCTGATTGGCTCTGATTGTACAATTGACAAGGTGTCTACAGACACAAGGGCAGATTTAAAAGACGCGCTCTTTATTGCCTTGAAAGGCAGAAACTTTGATGCTCACGACTTTGTCGAGCAGGCGCTGGCTAAAGGCGCTGCTGCAGTTATCTGCGAAAAACAACAAAACAGCGAGTGCCGTCAAATTATTGTTGAGAATAGTCGCCATGCGCTGGGTCGCTTAGGAGCGGCAATTAAAGCGAAGATAGGACCGAAAACGGTAGCGGTTACCGGCAGTAACGGTAAAACCACAGTGAAAGAAATGCTGGCGGGCATTTTATCGATTCAACATCCGGTGCTGGCCACTCAGGGGAACTTTAATAATGATATTGGCGTTCCGCTGACTTTATTAAGGTTAGAGGAAAATCATAAATACGCTGTCGTGGAGTTGGGTGCGAATCATCCGGGCGAAATTGCTTACACCACCGATTTAGTCAAGCCTGATGTCGCCATATTGAATAATGTAAGTGCAGCGCATGTTGAAGGTTTCGGAAGTTTACACGGGGTTGCCCGTGCTAAAACTGAAATTTTCCGTGGAGTGGGTAGCCAGGGAACGGCCATTACTCCGCGCGATTCCGAGTTTTATCCTTGCTGGCAACGCGCCTGCGCAGACATGAAGTGGAAGAGCTTTGGTTTAACCGACAACGCTGATGTTTATGCAACTGACGTGGTATTGAACAGTGACGGACAACCTGCCTTTACTCTGCATTTGGGCGGTGAAACGAAACATATTGAACTGAAGTTAAGTGGTCGTCACAACGTGCTTAATGCGCTTTCAGCAGCCGCTGCAGCAAGTGAGCTGGGCATATCGCTGGATGACATTGTTACGGGGCTGCAAACGGTTGAGCCAGCTCAAGGGCGTTTGACAACTATAAAAGTGAGTGATCACTTACGTATTATTGATGACACCTACAACGCCAGTGTGGCTTCGACCAAAGCGGCTCTGGACTTACTGGGAAGTTATCAGGGGTATCGCATTTTTGTATTGGGCGATATGGGCGAGTTAGGTGCCGACGCGCGCGCTTACCACGAGGACATTGGCGAACACGCCATAGGCACCGGTATTGATAACTTATACAGCCTTGGCGTACTCAGTCAAAGTGCCAGCGAGGTCTTTAACGGCCACGGAGGCAAGCACTTCGGTAGCTTACAGTCGCTGGTTGAATCTGTTTTACAAAGACTTACAGAACAGACAGGCAAGCAACCTGTCACAGTGCTGGTTAAAGGCTCACGCTCCGCACATATGGAGCGCGTTGTTGCAGCAATACAGCAGGCTGTCACGGTCAGTGACAGCATAGAGGATAAGCACGCATGTTAGTTTGGTTGGCGGAGTACCTAACCCAGTTTGAAAGCGCGTTTAACGTGTTTTCCTACTTAACCTTGCGGGCAATACTCAGTGTTTTGACCGCACTGGTTTTGTCGTTGTGGTTAGGACCAACATTAATTCGCCGTTTGCAGCGTTTACAGATAGGGCAAACGGTACGGGACGATGGCCCGGAAAGTCATTTAGTAAAAAGTGGTACGCCGACTATGGGCGGTGTATTGATACTGGCTGCGGTTCTGGGTTCCTCACTATTGTGGGCCGACTTAGATAACCGTTATGTCTGGGTGGTGTTACTGGTTATTACCGGCTTTGGTATTGTTGGCTTCGTCGATGATTATCGCAAAGTTGTACGCAAAGATCCGAAGGGGTTAATCGCTAAATGGAAGTATTTCTGGCAGTCGGTTATTGCCAGTGTGGCTGCCGTTTACCTTTACTGGAGCAGTACTCAGGGCGCTGAAACCGCTCTTCTCGTTCCATTCTTTAAAGACGTTATGCCGCAGTTGGGCATGCTTTATATGCTCATGGCCTATTTTGTCATTGTCGGTACCAGTAATGCCGTCAACTTAACCGATGGTCTGGACGGTCTGGCCATTATGCCAACCATTATGGTGGCTGCTGCACTGGGTATTTTCGCCTACGTGTCCGGCAATGTGAACTTTGCTGAATATCTGCAAATTCCTTATTTGCCACTGACCGCTGAATTGTTGGTGGTGTGCACCGCTATTGTCGGAGCGGGTCTCGGGTTTCTCTGGTTCAATACCTATCCTGCGCTTGTCTTTATGGGCGACGTGGGCTCGTTGGCGCTGGGAGCTGCGCTTGGCATTATCGCGATATTGGTCCGGCAGGAACTGGTGCTGTTTATTATGGGCGGCGTGTTTGTCATGGAAACGGTCTCGGTGATGCTGCAAGTGGGCTCCTATAAGTTGCGGGGCAAGCGCATTTTCCGCATGGCGCCTATTCATCACCATTACGAACTAAAAGGGTGGCCAGAGCCGCGGGTAATTGTTCGCTTCTGGATATTGTCGCTAATTTTTGTACTGATAGGACTCGCAACTTTGAAGTTGCGTTAAAAAATAATGACTAAAATAGCCTGGCAGAACACAAAACACATTGTTGTCCTTGGTCTTGGAAAGACCGGGGTGTCTGTGCTGCGCTATTTACAAAATAAACGGCAGCAGGATAAGAAGCTCGCCGAGGTGCAAATTCAGGTTTTCGATTCGCGTGAAAACCCTCCGGGTCTGGAAGAAGCAAAACAAATACTGGGCGATGCAGAACTGCTTAACCGGCATTGGGAATTAGAAGACACCTTAGCGGCGGACTTAATTATTACCAGTCCGGGAATCGATTTACGTGAAGACCCGATAGCTCTGGCGCGTGATGCAGATATTCCGATTGTTGGTGACGTCGAGCTGTTTGCGCAGGAATCAAAATTGCCGATAGTGGCGGTAACCGGTTCTAATGGAAAATCGACAGTAACTCGCATGGTGGAGTTTGTTGCAGAGCAATGCGGCAAGAGTGTGGCTGCTGCGGGTAATATCGGCGTACCAGTACTCGAGTTGCTGCTGCAAGAGCAACAGCCCGATGCTGTAATACTGGAGCTTTCCAGTTTTCAACTGGAGTCAATTTCCAGCTTAAAACTTAAGGCCGCGGCGCTTATGAATATTAGCGCCGACCATATGGATCGTTACTGCACTCTGGATGAATATGTAAAAGCCAAGCAACGCATTTTCACTCATGCAAAAACCTGGATACTGAACCGTCAGCAGCAGGATACCTGGCCACACCCCGTCACCGGAAAATTAATGACCTTTGGTAATGATTCGCACCCCAAACACTTTGGCTTGCTGTCTGGAAATATCGACCGTGTTAGTGGACCGGTTGCCGTGACTTTCGATGGCAGTGTCGTACTGCGGGCAGATCAATTGCAGCTGCAGGGCATCCATAATCTGGTGAATGTGCAGGCAGCTCTGGCTTTGTGTCAGGCAATAGATATTGATATTGAAGCCGCGGTTCGTGCGGTAAAAGAGTTTAAAGGCCTGCCGCATCGCTGTGAATTAGTCAGTGACAACAACGGTGTGCTCTGGGTTAACGACTCAAAAGCGACAAATATTGGTGCTACTGCCGCCGCGGTTGAAGGCCTGAGACCAATGATAAATGGACGTTTATTGCTAATAGCTGGCGGTGTTGGTAAAGGAGCAGACTTCCGTGAGCTGCAACCGACTTTGGAACGGGTCGATATTCTATTAACCATAGGTGAAGACGGGCCGCGCATTGGTCAGTTATTTAACGGCTCACGACAGGTGAAAAGTTTACAGCACGCAGTGGAACTGGCGGCGTCTTTAGTGCAAACCGGCGACATGGTGTTGTTATCGCCTGCGTGCGCGAGCTTTGATCAATTCAAGAATTTTGAGCATAGGGGCGACAGTTTCCGTCATGCAGTGGAGGCGCTTTATGTCGACAGTGCGTGAAGAACAGCTAAATCTTGAGATACCGGCTACCGCCGCCGATAGTCGCTGGCAGAAACTGATTAACTGGTTTCAACCTAAAACCAGTCAGCCGCTATACGACCGTATGCTGTTTACCCTGGCAATGGCGTTGCTGGCATTTGGCTTTGTTATGGTCACCTCCGCATCGTTACCTACAGCAGAGCGGTTAACAGGTAATCCGTTCCATTTTGCTATTCGCCACGGCATTTATATTGTTATTAGCTTAGCTGTTATGTTGGCGACTTTACGGGTACCCAGCAATAGCTGGAATCAGCAAAGTGGCAAGTTGCTGTTGCTTGGGTTAATTATGCTGCTGATGGTTTTGGTTATCGGACACGAAGTTAACGGTTCGCAACGCTGGATAAAAGTGGGACCAATTACTTTTCAGGCGGCAGAAGTCGCTAAGCTGTTTTTCTGTATTTATATGGCCAGTTATTTGTCCCGTCGGGAAGACGAGGTCAGGGAAGCGACTAAAGGCTTTATAAAACCTCTGGCGCTATTGTTTATCGCCGCAGTGCTGTTACTAATGCAACCGGACTTCGGAACCGTGGTTGTATTGTCGGCAACAACCGTGGCCATGCTGTTTTTAGCTGGCGCGAGGCTGTGGCAGTTTTTTGCGGTATTCATTACCTGCGTACTGGCTTTAATTTTACTGATCATCGTTGAACCTTACCGGATGCAACGGTTGCTAACTTTCCTGGAGCCGGAGAAAGACCCGTTCGGTGCCGGCTACCAGTTAATGCAGTCACTGATTGCTTTCGGTCAGGGGCAGTTCAGTGGTGCCGGTTTGGGTAATAGCATTCAAAAATTACAGTATCTGCCGGAAGCTCACACGGACTTTATTATGGCCGTTGTCGCTGAGGAACTGGGTTTTCTTGGCGTGCTGGCAGTTATTGCCACCGTATTAATGTTGGTATGGCGAGCTTTAATTATTGGCCGCCGCTGCTTAATGCAGGAACAGCGTTACGGCGGTTATCTGGCTTACGGTATTGGTATTTGGTTTAGTATCCAGGCCTTTGTGAATATCGGTGTTGCGTCCGGAGCGCTACCAACCAAGGGATTGACGTTGCCGCTGGTAAGCTATGGTGGTAACAGCCTGATTATCTCGGCTCTGGCCGTTGGACTGTTGTTACGCATAGACCATGAACGCCGGATGCTGGGTCGTAAAGTGGCACCACGTGGAGGTGCCGAATGAATAAAGTCTTAATAGCAGCAGCAGGCACTGGTGGTCATATTTTTCCGGCGTTAGCAGTGGCAGAGCAGCTGCGCGACAACGGCTGGCAAGTTGACTGGCTGGGTACGCAGGAAGGTCGTTTAGAAAGCCGGGTGATTCCGGCAGCTAATTTCCCTTTACACAGCATTAGTATGACCGGAGTTCGCGGTCACGGGCTGAAAAGAAAGCTGCTTATGCCATTCACTTTGGCGAAAGCGGTTTTACAGTGTCGGCGTTTACTGAAGACGCTGCAGCCACAGGTAGTGGCAACCTTTGGTGGTTATGTCTGCGCGCCAATGGGGTTAGCGGCAAAACTACTCGGTATCCCCTTAGTGGTGCACGAACAAAATGCCATACCAGGCATGACGACAAGACTGTTAGCTCCCAGAGCAAGCAAAGTTATGCTGGGGTTGCCGGTTGCGCTCCCGCAATGGCAACAGTACCCGGTTGTTGGTAATCCACTGCGTAAGGGGTTATTGGCACAAGCGGCTGAACAGACAGAAAAATCAAATACAGACGGAGCCTTGAATATATTGGTGGTTGGCGGAAGTTTAGGTGCGCAGGTATTGAACGAAGCCGTGCCGGAAGCCGTCAAAACATTAGAAGGTGTCGAACTGAACGTGGTGCACCAATGTGGTGCTCAGCGTGAGGCGGCAACTGAAAAGGCTTATCAGGGAACGTCGGTGCTTAAAACGCTTAAAGTTACCGAATTTATTGAAGATATGGGCGACGCTTTTAAAAATGCAGACTTAGTTATTTGCCGTGCTGGCGCGTTAACCGTATCGGAGTTGGCGGTAATGGGCGTAGCGTCCATTCTGGTGCCACTGCCACACGCTGTGGATGACCACCAAACCGCTAATGCAAAGGTTTTAGAAAGCCATGGTGCGGCAGTTTTATTGCCGCAAACTGAAGTAATGGAAGGCGCATTGAAACAACAGTTAAAACGTTTATTGCATGACAGACAACAACTGTGGACAATGGCGCGTTTCGCTCGCCAGTGTGCGATGCCAGAGGCAACGCAACGACTGGTGAATGAATGTATGGAATATAAACAGAGCGATGACTAGCATGACCGCAACCAACGCACAGCCATTTACTATTGTGAACGTCCCGGAAATGCGCCGGGTACAGCGAATACATTTCGTTGGTATCGGTGGTGCGGGTATGGCCGGTATTGCAGAAGTTCTGTTAAACCAGGGCTATCAAATTTCGGGTTCAGATATTGCCGAGAATGCCAATACTGATCGTTTGCGTAGCCTTGGAGCGACGGTGGTTCTGGGGCATATGGCGAACAATATCGAAGGTGCCAGTGTGGTTGTGGTATCCAGTGCGATAAAAACGGATAACGCTGAGCTGGTTGCAGCACACCAGTTGCGGGTGCCGGTGGTACGCCGCGCAGAGATGCTGGCCGAGCTTATGCGCTTCCGTCACGGTATTGCGGTAGCCGGTACGCACGGTAAAACCACAACCACGTCATTGGTTGCGAGTATTTTTGCCGAAGCGGATCGCGATCCAACTTTTGTTATAGGTGGCTTGCTCAATAGTGCCGGCTCGAATGCTCGCTTAGGTAACAGTAAGTACCTCATTGCGGAAGCCGATGAGAGCGATGCATCTTTTCTGCATTTGCAGCCAATGGTTGCCATAGTCACTAATATCGAAGCGGACCATATGGACACCTACGAAGGTGATTTCAATAAGCTGCTGGACACCTATGTTGAATTTTTGCATAACCTGCCGTTTTACGGTTTAGCGGTTATGTGTGTCGATGACCCGGTCGTAGCCGATTTAATTCCGCGACTCGGGCGGCAGACAATGACTTACGGTTTCAGCGAAGCTGCTGATGTACGGGCAATAAATTATAAGCAGACCGCCAGTGAGAGCTGCTTTACCATTTTACGCAAAGGGCTGAAACCACTTGATGTGTGCCTGAACCTGCCGGGCAAGCATAATGTATTGAATGCTTTAGCTGCAGTAGCTGTGGCAACAGATGAAGGGATTAACGACGAAGCCATTAAATCAGCATTGAACAAATTTGAAGGTATCGGCCGTCGTTTTCAGCATTACGGCGACTTTGCCATCTCAGATAAAGACTCGAACAAAGAGTCGGGTGAAGTCATGCTGGTCGATGATTATGGCCACCACCCTTCAGAAGTTGCTGCCACTATTCAGGCCGCGCGGGAAGGCTGGCCGGAACGCCGTCTGGTAATGGCATTTCAACCTCACCGTTACTCACGTACACGGGACTTATACGAAGACTTCGTTAACGTGCTGTCGCAGGTTGACGTATTGCTGATGCTGGAAGTTTACAGTGCCGGAGAAGCGCCGGTAAGTGGTGCTGACAGCCGCTCATTATGTCGTTCGATACGTCAGCGCGGGCAGATAGACCCGGTTTATGTGGCAACCGTGGATGATATGCCCGAAGTGCTTGAGTCGGTGTTGGCTCCCGGAGACTTGCTGTTAACTCAGGGCGCGGGGAATATTGGTGCATTGGCCAAGCGAATTGCAACGGAGGTGTTGAGCAATGAAAGCTAATGCCTTTGGTAAAGTGGCGGTTATGCTGGGCGGTACTTCGGCTGAGCGTGACGTTTCTTTAAAATCCGGAATGGCCGTATTAAAAGGCCTGGTGGCGAAAGGCATTGATGCTCACGCATTTGACCCGGCAGCTCATAGCTTACAGGAGCTTGTGGAGCAGAAGTTTGATCGGGTGTTTATCGCTTTGCACGGGCGTGGCGGTGAAGATGGCAGTATGCAGGGGGCCCTGCAAATAATGGAAATGCCTTACACCGGCAGTGATGTTCTGGGCTGTGCACTGGGTATGGATAAAGTGCGCTGTAAGCAAATTTGGCATTCACTGGGTCTACCCACAGCCAATTGGCGAGTGGTGATACAAACTGAAATAGAGCAGGTGAACGCGGAAGCTATGCTGCGGGAGCTCGGAGGTCGGGTCATTGTAAAACCAGCACGCGAAGGCTCTTCTATCGGTATGAGCATTGCCGACAACGGACGAAGCCTGGCATTAGCGTTGCAGCACGCAGCACAGTTCGATGACGACCTTTTGGTCGAACAGTGGGTTGAAGGTGCGGAATACACCATTGGCATATTGGAAGGTAAGGCATTGCCGGTTATTCGGCTGCAAACGCCACATGAGTTTTACGACTTTGAGGCCAAGTATCAGGCAAATGATACCCAATATCACTGCCCGGCAGGGCTAAGTGATGGCGACGAAGCCAGTTTACGCGCGTTGGCTGAACGCGCTTTCGCGGCCATTGGCGGCAGCGGCTGGGGACGTATTGATGTAATGCGTAATAATGCGGGCGAGTGGTTTTTGTTAGAGGCCAATACGGTACCGGGAATGACAGAGAAAAGTCTGGTTCCTATGGCAGCAAAAGTTGCAGGTTTACAATTTAATGACTTAGTGGAGCGCATTTTAGCGCAAACGCTGGAGCGCTAACGATGGCTGCTGAACAGCGCCTGCGCTCAGTTAATTTTTGGTCAGGTGTGGTCGTGTTATGCCTGACAATAGCAGGGGCACTGGTTGGTATCTATCAGTTAAATGAAGTACTGACGGACGAACAACAAGTACCACTGGCTGAATTGAATGTACAAGGCGAGTTGCATTACACCGCCAACGAAGAAGTAAGACAGGCACTGACAGCCGAGCCGTTAGGCAGTTTTTTTACGGCTGATGTGGATGACTTAAGACGTCGGGTAGAGCAGTTACCCTGGGTGCAAAAGGTCTCTATTCGCAAGGTTTGGCCGGACAAGCTGTCGGTTTATGTGACGGAGCACAAACCTGTAGCCATGTGGAACGGCGATCGGCTTATAAACCAGCACCAGGAGGTTTTCCGGGCTGATATAGAAAAAGCAGATAGCAGTTTGCCACAGCTGTTTGGCCCGGAGAATGCGGTGAAGGAAACCTGGAAAGAGTTTAACCGGGTGCAGCAAATGCTGGAGGTTAATGGCTTTCAGATAAGAGCGTTGAGATTAACCGAACGCTTTGCTGTCAGCGTTGTTTTGGCACAGGGAATTGAAGTGAAATTAGGGCGGGAAGCCACATTAGAAAGAATAAAACGGTTTATTGATGTGTTTCCCAGCATCGTTAAGCATGAAAAAAGTAAAGATAACGAAATCGATACTGTGGATTTACGATACGACACCGGGGCCGCAGTGGCCTGGCGTGAAGCAAAAAGTGAGAGTTAGACAGCTATGTCGAAAACATCGGAACGCAATATGGTTGTAGGTCTGGATATAGGCACCAGCAAAGTGACTGCGCTTATCGGCGAGTTGCTGCCTGATAATGAGATCAGCGTTGTTGGCGTTGGCACGGCTACGTCGCGGGGAATGGACAAAGGCGGCGTGAATGATTTGAACCTGGTTGTTCAGTCTGTTCAGCGGGCCGTTGATGAAGCTGAACTAATGGCTGACTGCCGCGTTGCGTCGGTTTACCTGAACATTTCAGGGCGTCATATTTCCTGTCAGAACGAAAGTGGCATGGTGCCAATTAACGAAGCCGAAGTAACGCAGGACGATGTCGACAGCGTGATTCACGCCGCGCAGTCAGTGCCTATTGCCAAAGAGCGTCGTATTTTGCACGTATTGCCGCAGGAGTATGTCATTGACTCGCAGGAAAGCATCCGCAGCCCCATTGGTATGTCGGGTGTTCGCATGGAGTCAAAAGTGCACATTATTACCTGTGCAAATGACATGGCGAAAAACATTATTAAGGCGGTAGAACGCTGCGGTTTGTCGGTGGATAAACTGATTTTCTCAGCGTTGGCTTCCAGCATATCGGTGCTGACTGACGATGAAAAAGATTTGGGTGTGGCGCTGGTCGATCTAGGCGGTGGCACCATTGATATTTGTATATACGCGGGCGGTGTATTGCGTCATACCGCGGTAATTCCGGCGGCCGGTAATCAGGTTACCAGTGATATTGCCAAGATATTCCGTACGCCGACCAACCACGCGGAAGAAATTAAGACCAAGCACGCTTGTGCGCTGCGACAAATGGTCAGCATGGAAGACACCATTGAGGTGCCTTCGGTGGGTGGTCGCCCGTCGCGGGTAATGTCGCGTCATACGCTGGCCGAAGTGGTCGAGCCGCGTTATCAGGAGTTGTTTGAGCTGGTCAGGGATGAAATTCAGCAAAGTGGTTTAGACGAGCAAATTGCAGCCGGTGTTGTGATTACCGGTGGTAGCGCCAAAATGGAAGGTTGCGTAGATTTTGCCGAAGAAATTTTTCAAATGCCGGTTCGTATCGGCGTTCCTCTGGGTATGAAAGGCCTAAGAGATTACGTCGAAGATCCGGTTTATGCCACAGCGGTGGGACTGTTACGGTATGGGCAGGAAGATGCCGCTGTGTCACAAAAAGAAAGCTCTAAAACTGACGTGATCGGACTCTGGCAGAAAGTGCAGAGTTGGTTCAAAGGTGAGTTTTAACTTGGGGTAGCACGTTAAAAGCAGGTAGGGAGAATTATTATGTTCGAACTGATGGACAATTATGAAAGCGAAGCCGTCATTAAGGTGATTGGCGTCGGTGGTGGTGGCGGAAACGCTGTCCAGCACATGGTGAAAGAATCAATTGAAGGTGTGCAGTTTATTGCAGCCAATACCGATGCGCAGGCTCTGCGTAATCATACGGCAGATGTCACCATTCAATTAGGGCAGGACATCACTAAAGGTCTTGGCGCTGGCGCCAACCCGGAAGTGGGTCGTCAGTCGGCAGAAGAGGACCGCGAGAATATCCGAGTCCACTTAGAAGGTGCCGACATGGTCTTTATTGCAGCTGGCATGGGCGGCGGTACCGGAACTGGTGCGGCACCTGTGGTTGCTGAAGTTGCCAAAGAACTGGGTATTCTGACCGTTGCCGTGGTGACTAAGCCTTTCCCGTTTGAAGGGAAAAAACGCATGGCCGTAGCCGACGAAGGTATTAATGCACTGGCACAAAGTGTCGACTCGTTAATTACTATACCAAACGAGAAGTTGCTTAAGGTTATGGGTCGTGGAACCAGCTTGCTGGATGCCTTCAGCGCAGCAAACAACGTATTGTTGGGTGCGGTTCAGGGTATTGCTGAGCTGATTACTCGTCCGGGTCTTATTAACGTCGACTTTGCTGACGTTCGCGCGGTTATGAAGGAAATGGGTACCGCGATGATGGGTACCGGTGTTGCCAGCGGTGAAGACCGTGCGCAGGAAGCTGCGGAAATGGCCATTAACAGCCCGTTACTGGAAGACATTGATTTGTCTGGTGCTCGTGGCGTTCTGATTAACGTGACCGCAGGCATGGACATGAGCATTGAAGAGCTTGATACCGTGGGTAATACGGTTAAAGCCTTTGCTTCAGATAACGCAACGGTGATCGTGGGTACGGTTATTGATACTGAAATGTCTGATGAGCTGCGCGTAACGGTTGTCGCTACAGGTATTGGTGCGGAACGTAAGCCCGATATCTCTTTGGTGAATAATACCAACCAGACAACGGCTAAGCGTGAACCGCAACCGGCTTATCGGAGTAATGATATAGACCGCGGCGGTGCAGCACCTCGTTATGAGGAGCAGGAAGAGCTGCAACCGGAAGCCAAAGCGGAACCAAAACGTCAGCCCGCTGCCAAAGCTAAACAGGATAAAGAACTCGATTACCTGGATATTCCGGCTTTTTTGCGAAAACAGGTCGACTAAATTGACGTAACGCTTGATAAGTATGCGTAAAATTTGATCGAACCATGACAAATGTCGTATAATATGCGGCCGCTTTGGCTTTAGCCATGGCGAACCGAATATAAAAGGTAGGTGAACAAGTACCATGATTAAGCAACGTACATTACAGCAAGCGATATCAACCACAGGTGTTGGGCTGCACAAAGGCAATAAAGTAAACCTTACTTTACGCCCTGCGCCGGCTAATACCGGTTTGATATTCCGTCGTGTGGACCTTGATCCTGTGGTGGATATTCCAGCACGGGCCGACTGGGTGCGTGATACGCAGCTGTGTACCTGTCTTATCAATGAGGAAAACGTTCGCGTTTCTACCGTCGAGCATTTGCTCGCTGCGCTGGCCGGCGTTGGAATTGATAATGCGATTATCGAAGTCGATTCGCATGAAATTCCAATTATGGACGGCAGCTCGCACCCGTTTGTTTACCTGCTACAAAGCGCGGGCATTGAAGAGCAGTCAGCAGCGAAAAAGTTCATCCGGATCAAACAGCCGGTACGTGTCGAAGACGGTGATAAGTGGGCGGAACTGCTACCCCACGATGGTTTCCGTATCGACTTTGCTATCGACTTTGAACACCCGGCTATCGCAGACACAGGGCAGACCGTCAGTATCGACTTTAGCGCTAATGCTTTTATCAAAGAAATTAGCCGTGCCCGTACCTTTGGTTTTATGAAAGACATTGAGTATTTACGGGAAAATAATCTGGCATTAGGCGGCAGTTTTGATAACGCCGTTGTGCTGGATGAATTCCGCATTCTGAACAGTGACGGCTTGCGTTACGACGATGAATTCGTAAAACACAAAATGTTGGATGCTATTGGTGATTTGTACATGGGTGGCCACAGTATTTTAGGTCATCTGCGTGCGTACAAGTCAGGGCATGCGCTGAATAATCAGTTATTACAGGCATTATTAGCGCAACAGTCAGCATGGGAATTCGTGACCTTTGACGAAGAGCAGGCTACTGCGCCTATCGCTTTCTGGTCACCAGCAACAACGACAGCTTAATCTTTATCGTTGGCGGTAAACTTTGCCGCCAACGCTTTTAATTCCGACTTCAACGGCTCATCACACCCCTCAGCCATTGTCAGTAGACGTTCTGCACTACTCGAATCTTTCTGATTTTTAATACTTTTCTGAAAACTGTTCATTGACGGAGACACCTTAATTGAAAGGTGGTGTACCGGGACCGTCGCATTGTGGCGAAAATGCGTTATAATGGCCGCTTGCTGAAGTTTTAGCCTGGTTGCCCAGCTACCGTTATCCACCTGAATGATCATTTGACCATCGCGGATATTCAGCAATTGGCAGTGTTGACTGGTGTTTTTATCAACGCATTGTTGAAACAATTGTTGCCAATGCGAAAGTTGGGCGGCAAACTGTGCATAATGTCGTAATGTTGACGACAAGGTTTTTTGACCTGAGCGAAGCCATTCTGATGGTGTTTTCGGGTGTCGTGACATAATTGCGTAGTAGGCAAATATTAAGAGAGTTCGAATGAGTTTATCAGTCTTTTATCGAGGCTCCAAAATACGTTTTCGTATTAGGTTAAGTCGACGTCGATTTTTTTCCTTTGTCGGCATTGCAGCCTTTATTGGCCTTGCTACCTGGCAGCCATGGCAGTATCAGGGTATTGACCCTGCAGTGGCACAGAACAAAATTACGGAAGAGCAGAAAAAGCTTGTGTTACAAGAGCAAGCACTAAAAGAACTACAAGAAGATACTCAAAAGCGCCTGGGTGCCATGACTGTTTATCTGGGCGAATTAAGAGCTCAAATGCGTCGTCTGGACGCATTAGGTGAACGTTTAGCAGGTGTTGCTAATCTCGACAACGGTGAGTTTAACTTTAATCAGGAACTTCCCATTGGCGGGCCAGAACTAGAAATTGCTGAACTTCCTCACAGTTCTGGTACCGATGTCCTTACTGAGATTGAAGATATGCTGTCGCAGATCTCTGACAAACAAAAACAGCTATCGCTACTTGAATCTGTGATGATGAATCACCAACTTAATAATGATGCATATATTGCAGGCCGCCCAATCTCAGATGGTTGGCTGTCTTCGCAGTATGGTGTTCGTAAAGACCCTTTCAATGGCACACCCGCTATGCATAAAGGGTTAGATTTTGCCAGTTATAACGAAGACGTTAAGGTTATTGCCACCGGAGCCGGTGTTGTGACTTGGGCCGGCGACAGATACGGTTACGGTACCTTAGTCGAAATTGACCACGGTGGTGGCTTAAAAACCCGTTATGGTCATAACGACGAGTTAACAGTTTCAGTAGGGGATGTTGTTACCCGCGGCCAGCAAATTGCGAAAATGGGCAGCAGTGGTCGGTCGACCGGACCGCATGTTCATTACGAAGTTTTGCGTAACGGCCGTCAAATTGACCCTAATCAGTTTGTGTATCGTAAAGCTGACTCAAAATAACTCGGTAAATTAATTAGAACGTAGGCGGTACTTCAGGTACCGCTTTTGTTGTTCAGGAAAGTAACACAGGATAAATCAATCTCATGCTAGGCAGTCTGTTTCGAAAAGTATTTGGTAGTCGCAACGATCGCATTCTCAAAACTATGAAGAAAGACGTTGAGCGAATTAATTTGCTGGAACCCGAGTTTGAAGCGTTAAGTGATGCCGAGCTAAAAGAGAAAACCACTGAGTTTCGCAAGCGCCTGAACGATGGTGAGCGCATAGAGAAAATCTTACCCGAAGCCTTTGCTACCGTTCGTGAAGCCAGTAAACGGGTTTTCGGTATGCGTCACTTCGATGTGCAGTTGATTGGCGGTATGGTACTGAACGATAACCGTATTGCAGAAATGAAAACGGGTGAAGGTAAAACGCTGACAGCGACTTTGCCTGCGTATCTAAATGCGTTACCGGGTAAAGGCGTTCACATTATTACGGTGAATGATTATCTGGCCAAACGGGACGCTGAATTCAACCAGCCATTATTCGACTTCCTTGGGTTGACCGTAGCGTTCAACATTCCGGGTATGGCGCCTGAAGACAAGAAAGCAGCTTATCAGGCCGATATTACTTACGGTACCAACAACGAATTTGGCTTCGACTATCTTCGTGACAATATGGCTTTTGCGCCGCAGGACAGAGTCCAGCGTGAATTAAATTATGCTCTGGTCGATGAAGTTGATTCAATTCTGATTGATGAAGCCCGTACGCCGCTGATTATTTCCGGTCCGGCTGAAGACAGTTCAGAAATGTACCGTAAAATGAACGAGCTGGTTCCACACTTAGTTCGTCAGGAAAAAGAAGACACCGAAGAAGAACAAGGCGACGGCGATTTTACTATTGATGAAAAAGCCAAGCAGCTGCACCTGACCGAGCACGGTCAGGAACACATAGAAGAGCTGCTGAAAGAGAAAGGTATGCTGGAAGCGGATGATTCGCTTTACTCTGCCGCCAATATCAGTTTATTGCACCATATCAATGCTGCTTTACGCGCTCATCATCTGTTTCAAAAAGATGTCGATTACATCATCAAAGACGACAAAGTTGTCATTGTTGATGAACACACCGGGCGTACAATGGAAGGCCGTCGTTGGTCTGAAGGTCTGCATCAGGCGGTAGAAGCCAAAGAAGGTGTGCCAATTCAGAACGAAAACCAGACTTTGGCGTCTATTACCTTCCAGAACTATTTCCGTCTATATAACAAGCTTGCCGGTATGACCGGTACAGCCGATACTGAAGCCTTCGAGTTCCAGTCTATTTATGGTCTGGAGACCATTGTACTGCCAACTAATAAACCAATGGTTCGTGATGACAGAGCCGACCTGATTTATCTGACTACACTGGAAAAATACGAAGCTATAGCCGAGGACATTGAAGAGTGTCGTAAGCAGAAGCGTCCGGTGTTGGTGGGTACGGTCTCTATTGAAAACTCTGAGCTTTTGTCACAGTTGCTGAAGAAAAAGAAAATTCCTCACGCGGTACTGAACGCTAAATTCCACGAACACGAAGCAGACATTATTGCTCAGGCAGGCCGTCCGGGAACAGTGACCATTGCGACCAACATGGCCGGTCGTGGTACCGATATCGTTCTGGGCGGAAGCTGGATGGCAGAAGTTGAAAAGCTGGAAGAGCCATCTAACGACAAAATTGAGACAATAAAGCAAGACTGGCAGAAACTGCATGACGCCGTGATTGAAGCCGGTGGCTTGCACATTATTGGTACAGAACGCCATGAGTCGCGTCGTATCGACAACCAGTTACGGGGTCGTGCCGGTCGTCAGGGTGACCCGGGTTCATCGCGTTTCTATCTGTCGCTGGAAGATCCACTTATGCGGATTTTCGCTTCAGACCGTATCGGAACAATGATGAAGCGTCTGGGTATGAAGGAAGGCGAAGCCATTGAACACCCCTGGGTAACGCGAGCTATTGAAAATGCGCAACGCAAAGTGGAAGGACGTAACTTCGACGTTCGTAAGCAACTGCTTGAGTACGATGATGTAGCCAACGATCAGCGCAGTGTTGTCTATGACCAGCGTAATGAATTGCTGGACGAAGGTGATATCTCTGAAACCATTGTTGCGATACGTGAAGACGTGATCAACTCAGTGATCAGCGAGTACGTTCCGCCGCAGTCTCTGGCTGAGCTTTGGGATTTAAAAGGTTTGGAAGAGCGTCTGCGCGGTGACTTCCACATAGAGCTGCCATTACAGCAGTGGCTGGACGAAGAAGAGCATTTCCATGAGGAAGTTTTGCGGGAGCGGGTACTGGAAGAGCTGGTTAAAGCTTACCAGGAAAAAGAAGAGATGGTGGGGCCGGAAGTGCTGCGCCGCTTCGAAAAATCCATCATGTTGCAAAGTCTTGACCAGCACTGGAAAGAACACTTAGCGGCAATGGACCATCTGCGTCAGGGTATTCACCTGCGTGGTTATGCTCAGAAGAACCCGAAACAAGAATACAAAAAAGAGGCCTTTGAGCTCTTTACCGAAATGCTGGAAGCCCTGAAGCTCGACGTTGTGACTATTTTGAGCAAGGTGAAAGTACGTGCTCAGGAAGATGTTGATGCAGTAGATGAGCAACGTAAAGCAGCGGATAGCGCGCCACGTGAGTTCCGTCATGAACAAAGTGGCCCGGCGGCTGAAGAGCCTCAGAAAAGCCCTGATAATGCTCAGGGACAACCAGTTCGCAAAGGCGCAAAAGTGGGTCGTAACGAACCATGCCCTTGTGGGTCAGGTAAAAAATACAAACATTGTCACGGTAAACTATAGGTTTTTATGGAAACCCAAAAATCGCCTGCTGTCCATGTGGCAGTAGGCGTGATTGAAAATGAGCAGGGCGAAATTTTTATCGCCCAACGTCATCCTGAACAACATCAGGGTGGTAAGTGGGAATTCCCCGGCGGTAAAGTCGAAGCTGGCGAGAATGTTCAACAAGCGTTGCAGCGCGAACTAAAAGAAGAGTGCGGTATTGATGTGACCGATATGGCGCCGTTAACCGTCATAGAGCATCAGTACAAAGATAAGCGTGTTTTACTCGATGTCTGGTGGGTGCTTGCTTACAGCGGTGAAGCGCGTCAGTTAGAAGGTCAGGACTGGTGTTGGGTTGATAAAAACCAGCTGGATGCATTCCAGTTTCCGGAAGCTAATCAACCCATTGTCGAATGCATTATGCAGTCGTTAAACGCTTATTAATACAGCAACTCATACTCTGATAACTACTATCTGAGCTAATAGTCCTGTTCGTCGTTGTTATAGTCGTCGTTAGCTATGACAACGGGCTCGCCCGGGATGCTTTTTTCCTCGTTTGCCCATTCACCTAAATCAATCAGCTTGCACCGCTCACTGCAAAAAGGCCTGGCAGGGGATTTTTCTGACCATTCTACCTTAGTCTGGCAGGTTGGGCAGTTAACACTAATACTCATGGACTACACCTTGCGAGTTCAAATTCAATATCGTGCAGGGATGCTTCTTTGCTCTCCCCGGGTAAGGGCATGAATCGTACCGTAAATCGTTGTCGATGCCCACTGATGACCGGATAAATCTTAGCCGAGCGGGGGACTTTAATTCGCAGCATGGCAAGCAACTGCTCAGAACTTTCCTGCAGGAAACCATTTTGCAATTGTATTGGCGCAAAAACGGATTGCTCGCGTAATAATGTCAGTTTTAAGGTAATAGCCAGTTCAACAAAAGCCAGTGTCTGACTCCAGCTTTCGCATTGTTGCTGCTTCTCTTCAGCAGACTGACTTAACCATAAATGTAACTGCGGTAATTCAAATAAGCCGCTCATGCCAGGTTGGCTGAACCGTTGGCGTATACTCGTCAGCAGCGCATCATCTTTGAGTTGACGTAAGTACTTTGGAATATCCTGAAGCGTGCTGAGGCAATGCTCAATTTCATTAATGGTTCTTCGCAATGCGTCGCGGTCAACGTCGGGGTGTTCTTCCCATTTCTGTAAACGCTGTTTATCGAGCTCTAAATCTTTCGTCAGTTCGGTACGGATGTCGCATCGTTCAAGTAGTTCGGTGACAGCAAACAGGGCATTAAAAAAGGGTTCAGCCTGTTCATCAAAACAGGTTCGGCTGGCTTTTAACTGTTCGAAGCCATGCTCTAAACGCAAATAAGTTCGCATACGCTCCTGAAGCGGATATTCATAGAGAATGTTGTCGTTATCAGTAGATGTCATGCGATTGCCGATTGTTGAACTCTGTTGCTATGATAGCGGATTACTTTTCCTGTGCAACGGTTGCCGCAAGATAGCGCTGATGCAGTTGGTTAACTTGCCGACGTAATTCGTCGATACTGCCCTCGTTATTCAGAATATCGTCCGCTTTGCGAAGTCGTGCCTCACGACTCAGTTGAGCTTTCATTATTGCCTCAACTTCCTCTTTTGGACTCTCGTCGCGCTGAATGGTTCTTTGCAGTTGCAATTCTTCCGGAATATCTACCACTAATACCCGCTGGCAGTACTTATCTAAATTATTTTCCAGTAGTAGCGGCGCTGATAAAATCACATAGGGCGAGCTAGCTTGTTCCAGTTGAGCCAGAATTTCCTCGCGTATGGCCGGGTGTAATAAGCTGTTCAACCAATCTTTTTCTTCGGGGTCAGAGAATATTCTTTGGCGTAGAGCTTTGCGGTCAAGCTCCTCTTTGTCTGTTAACAGATCACTACCAAAATGCTCTTCAATAGCTTGCAGGCAAGGACTGCCCGGCATCACCACCTGACGGGAGACAATGTCAGCATCGACCACGGTTATACCCAGCCTTTCAAACTCGGCTGTGGCTGCCGACTTTCCGCTACCAATTCCCCCGGTTACACCAACTACGTAGGTCATTCTTAAACGCCTCCTAGCCAATGCCAGTAACTGAACAACAGCTCCATACCATAAAAGTAACTCAGCAGGCCTCCGCCGATTAGAAAGGGCCCAAAGGGTATAGGTTGTGAGCGGTTTTGCCGGCGTAACATAATCAGACCTATTACGGCTCCGCAAACCGAGCTGGCAAGAATAGTGACGGGCAACAGAGTCGCGCCGGTAAAAGCGGTAATAGCCGCCAGCAGTTTAAAGTCACCATAGCCCATACCTTCCTTGCCAGTGATGAGCTTATAGGCCCAGAACACGCTCCAAAGACTAAGATAACCCGCTGCGGCACCAATAATTGCGGAGGCCGGAGTCATGTCACTTAAGTCAGAGATAGACCAGAGCAAAGCGACCCAGAGTAAAGGGTAAGTGAGCTGGTCGGGCAGTAACTGATGACGCCAGTCGATAACGAACAGGCAAATCAATAACGAAAAGACCGTAACATACACCAGCGCCGGTAGAGTGAACCCGAAATTCCAGCTTATCAGACCGAAAGCCGCGCAACTGATAATTTCAACCAGCCAATAGGTAACCGGAATGCGAGTTTGACAATGGCGGCAGCGAGCCCGCAAAACCAGATAGCTCAACAGCGGAATATTATCGTACCAGGCAATAGAGGTCTTGCATTCAGGGCAATGTGAGCCCGGAAACGCGATGGAGAAGCGAGCCTGTTCGGTTACCGGGGTACCGTTCATTTCGGCACATTCACGCCGCCATTGGCGTTCCAGCTGTATTGGCAGTCGGGTGATCACTACGTTCAGGAAGCTACCGATAACGGCGCCCAGCGCCAGCGCGACCACCAATGTCGGTACTGACCCGGCAGCAAGCAAGTATTCCATACTTCTATTCCTTAGTTATTGAAACTGCTGCCCCATAGAAAACAGCGGTAAATACATAGCGATCAAAAGAGTGCCTATAATGCCGCCTAAAACGACCATCAGCAAGGGCTCTGCTAGGGCAATAAGGCGCTCACAATTTTCCTCAAAACGTTGTTGCTTGAAATCGGCAAGTGCGGCGAAGGCGTTATCAATTTTACCATTTTGCTCGCCAACTTTAAGAAAACTGAGAGTGCGAGGCTCATTCAGAGTGCTGGAGCGGAAACTGTCTACCCAACCATTACCGGACTCTAGCTGCTGATGAATGTGACGCAAAGCTGCTTTATGGGGTAACCAGCTCAAAGACGATTCGGTGCTGAGAATAGCTTGCCGGGTTTCAATACCAGCCCGCAAAGCTACCGCCAGCCGATGAAACAGCTGCTGCAGCTTAATATCCTGTAGCAACTGACCAATAACGGGTAATTGCGCGAGTGTTCGTTGAAAGAACATGGGAGCTTTGCTTTTAATGGTAAAAAGAGTAACTGCCGCAGCTAATATCGCACTGAAAATGACAAATGCCTGCTCTTTCAAAAGTGCTGATGAATTCAATAAAACAGCGGTTAGCCATGGCAGTTCGCCTTCACCAAAGAGTTCAGCAAAGGCCGGCAAAACCCAGCCCATCATCATGAAGCAAACACCAGCCGCCACTATTAATACAACGACGGGATAACGCAGTGCTTTGGTTAATTGCTTTTTCAGTTGATGCTGGCGTTTTTCCAGTTCTTGTAACTGCTGTAACGCATCGGCAAGCTGTCCGTTTTGTTCCGCCCAGGCTATGGCATTAATGTCAGCTTTGGGTAACCAGTGTTCATAATAAGTCAGTGCTCGACTAAAAGAGAAGCCGTGCTCAATGCTGCGAATACAATCTTCAATTAACCAGCGCAGGCTTCTGGACTTAGTTTCACAAATACTGTGTCGCAGAGCTTCTGAGAGCGGCAGGCCACTTTCCAGCAGACTTGCGGTTTGTTGCAACAGAATGTACCAGAGCGATAATTTAGGTCTATTAAGTTTTCTCTGACGCTTGGATAAGCGTTTTATTTTTGTGCAACGGATATGATGTTGCGATAACAGCTGTTTCGCCTGCAACAGCGAGTCTGCATGAACCAGCCCGGATGCATTGTCAGCCTGCCATTGCCAGCAGTAATTAAGCGTCTTCATAAGTGAAACGCTCCTTTTCTGCACTGTTAATCAAGCCGGTATCGATATAATGCTGTAGCGCCTGCGAAAAGTCCGGAAGATTTAACTGGTTCAGGTAGTGACGCAAATCTTCAATGGAGGCCCGGGAGCTGGTTAGTTTCTCAACGAGCTCTTCAGAGTCATCCAACCAGGGCACAACCTCAAATACTGCCTGACGGTTTTTCTCTGTCCTGCTGTGGCTTTCGGCTACGGGCAGTAAACGTTGGCTGACAATAAGCTTTAATGAGCTGCGAATATCCAGCGGGTTAACGCCCAGAGACTGCAAACGCTTTAACGTATCCAGGCAGTTGTTGGTATGCAGTGAACTCAGAACTAAATGACCCGTTTGCGCGGCCTGAACTGCAATTTTAGCTGTCTCTGCATCGCGGATTTCGCCAATAAGGATAACATCGGGGTCTTGCCGGAGGAGGGCGCGAAGAATCGATGCGAAGGTCAGTCCCTGGCGCGCATTGACCATTACCTGACTGCAGCCCGGCAGCGGAACCTCAACCGGGTCTTCGACACTGCAGACATTGCTGCGCTCAGTATCCAGTTGGCTCATTGCACTGTACAAAGTTGAAGTTTTGCCACTACCGGTTGGGCCGGTCACCAGAATTAACCCCTGCGTCTGGCTTAAACAGCGGGCAAACCAGGCGTACTGTTCTTCCAGCAGACCGGTTTGTTGTAAGGGGGTAATGTTGTGAGTTGGCTGTAAGCACCGCAGCACCAACTTTTCTCCACCGATAACCGGACAGCAGTTTAATCTGAATTCCAGTTGCGTGTTATCACCGGATTGCACTGACAAGCGTCCGTCCTGCGGTTGGCGTTGTTCGGTTAAATCAAGGTTGGCCTGTACTTTGATTCGCGAATAAACCTGCTGTGCAAACTCTCGCGCGATAAAATCCAAACGGCGCAGCTGTCCGGCTTCCCGGCCTCTGACAACAACACCTTGGTTCAGAGGTTGCAGGTGCAGGTCAGATAGTCCTTTTTCTGAGCAGTACAAAAGTAGCTGGTCAACGTATTCGATAGCTGAGTCCTTTGGCAATTGAATACCGGGTCGCTTGCCTTTACCACGAATCAGCAATACTTTTTTATCGCTGTAAAAGCTCAGTAATACCCTGTCAACCGGCGCAAACCCCGGTTTTTGCAATAACATGAGCCATTCTTGGCCCTGAGCAAAAAGCAGCAAACCATGTTGTTGTAGAAAAGGGTCGTGCTCATTCTCAGAAGAACTCGTCTGCCCGGGCAGGTGGGTGAGTGAACAACAGGCGAACCCAACCATTAGTAGGTTACCTGTTGTTTACAGTTTTGCACCACTGAGCGCATTTCGTTGTAATCGGAACAGGCAATGTTCCAGTCTAAATGCGTATTCTCGGCGTTGGGTGTCAGTTCAATCTGCAGTGGCTGATTATTAATACTCACCGAGTCGAGAGTTAGGCGCACGGCAGCGGATTCGGTCAGACTGAGGTCGCTGAGTTCATCGGGTAGAGGCGACGGTAAACCGGGGATGCCGTTATTTCCGGCCTGATTGCACTGGTTTAACTGCCCTTCAATTTGCCAGCATAAAGCGATACCCAACTGTAACGGCTGAGCATGGGCTAAAGCTTTACTAACTTTGGCCTGCTGGGTGTAATAGGTGTACGACGGAACGGCAATAGCCGAGAGGATGGCAATGATGGCCACCACGACCATCATCTCGATAAGACTAAAACCCTTACCTGGAAAACGAAGAACGGATAAACGAAGAACGGGTAAACGGTGAAAATGTGCTTCCTGCATAATTCAGCTCCCTGTTTAAGAACAGAAGAACTGTGGTTCACCCGGGCGAATTAGTAAATTCTATTTTCCTGTAAGTTATTGGCTATCCACCGCCATTTTCTAGCTATCTTCTGAAATTCTCATTGATAAATCAATTGCCTGGACGTTCTTTGTCAAAGCGCCGGAGGAGATAAAATCAACCCCGGTGGCAGCCAGTTCCGGTAAACGCTCGTCGGTAATATTCCCCGAAACTTCTAGTTGCGCGCTGTGCCCGGCATTGTCATGATTTTGCTGTACGGCCTGCTTAATGTCTTCAATACTGAAGTTGTCCAGCATAATCACGTCGGCTTCGGCCTTCAGAGCCTGTCCAAATTCATCCAAATTCTCAACTTCAACTTCCACCGTTTTACCGGGGTTCAGGCGTTTGGCCGTAGCGACAGCCTGAGTAATACCCCCACAGGCGAAAATGTGATTCTCTTTAATCAGGTAAGCATCAAATAAACCAATGCGGTGATTCACACCACCACCGCAGCGCACCGCGTATTTCTGCGCTAAACGCATACCAGGCAGAGTTTTCCGGGTATCCAGCAGTTGTGTTTTATAACCGTCGAGCAATTTGCTGTAGTGATAAGTGGTGGTCGCGGTAGCAGATAGCGTCTGTAAAAAGTTAAGTGCCGTGCGTTCACCGGTCAGCAAAATGCGGCTGGGGCCCTTTAAGCGGCAGAGTTCCGTGTTGGCTTTCACCTTATCGCCGTCTTTTACCAGCCATTCAATTTCTACCTGATTTCCCATTTGGCGAAACACCTGATCAACCCAGGCACAACCACAAATGACAGTGTTTTCGCGGGTAATAATGCTGGCACGTGACTGGCTTTGTTCCGGGATCAGTTGCGCAGTAATATCTAAACGGGCGTCTTCACCGAATAAATCTTCTTTCAATGCGGCTCGCACGCCGTCCTGAATAGCAAGTTGGAGCTCGGGCTGGCTCATAGATGGCTTTACCTTTTAACAGACAATACGGATACTAGGGGGCAAACTTTACCGTTTTGTTGAGCCTGTGAAAAGCGACCCGATAAAAAATCATAAAATAACCACTGCGGTGCAGCACCCGTCCCCGCATTACGATGAGCGTCCACAAACCGCTGAAGTCAGTCTGCTGGTCATTCATTGTATTAGTCTGCCGGAAGGACAATATGGTACACCTTATATTCGTCAGTTGTTTCTGGGCGAACTGGAACCCGATGAACACCCGGACTTTGCTATCCTGAAAGGGCTGAGGGTGTCGGCCCATTGTGTGATCCGCCGGGATGGTACGCTGGAGCAATACGTGCCTTTTGATAAACGAGCCTGGCACGCCGGCATGTCCCGTTACTGCGGGCGCAGGCGATGTAACGATTTCAGTATAGGCATTGAGCTCGAAGGAACCGACCACAGTGCCTATACTCAACAACAATACGAACAATTAATTGCAGTCACTAAGGCGTTAATCAGCACATATCCCAAGCTAAACCGTCGGCGTATTGTCGGCCATCAGGATATCGCCCCGGGTCGTAAAACGGATCCGGGCAGTGAATTTGACTGGCAAACCTATTTAAATGCCTTATAAGGAGTCATGAATGGTCCTCATTGCGTTGCTGATTGCATTAAGCGTTGAGCGTTTGTATCACAGCCCGGCCTTTTTGCACTGGTCGTTTTTTCTGGAACGCTGGCAACACTGGAGTGCGGCACGGCTGAAAAACGAAAAGTGGGAAAGTGAACCTCTGCAACTGGTTCGCCTGCTGGTTCCTGCTTTGGCTGTCGGTTTTCTAGTGGTGGTGTTGGACAACCTGATGGTGACCTTTATTGTCAGTATTTTGTCTTTACTGCTGGCGCTCAATTGCGAGCCCGCCCGCAAAAGTTATAAGGCTTATCTAAAAGCCGCAAACCGTGGTGACGAACAACAGGCTAATAAACATCAATTAGCATTAACTGAATTTGCCGGACATCATCAGCCAAAGCAGTTAAGTGACTCGTTAATCTGGATCAATTATCGGCAATATATCGCAGTGATGTTTTATTTTGTGCTGTTTGGCAGTTTCGGCGCTTTGGTATATGCCAGTCTGCGTTACGCCGAAAAGCAATTAAGTGAACAGGAGTCGACTAAACCCTGGCAGCAATTTATGTGGTTTGCAGACTGGGTTCCGGCTCGCTTAGCCGGGTTTGGTTTATTAATTGTGGGGCATTTTTCGCGGGCGTTTCCGGTTTGGGTTAAGCACTGCGTGAATCCACAGACGGACCCGGACAAACTTCTGTTTAATGTTGCCAGCAAAGCAGAGGACAGCCCTCAGCACCCCGACGACAGGACTGAGCACATTGCTTGTCAGTTGCGTTTAATGCGTCGCCAGCAGATTTTCTGGGTGTGTGTTATTGCCGCCTTAACCTTAACGGGTTGGGTGAACTAGAGGTTGTACCAGCTGAGAAAAATTTGGGCTCAGCGGGTAAATGATTTAGAATAACCGCATCATTTGGTCTGACCAATTTACCGTTATGCCGGATTTACCCATAAAACAAACGAAGCTATCTGACACTATCGTCGCTCATCTTGAGCAGATGATAGTGGACGGGCGGCTTGGTGCTGGGCAAAAACTTCCATCAGAACGACAGTTGGCTCAGCAGTTCAATGTGTCACGCCCGTCGTTGCGTGAGGCCATTCAAAAATTGGAAGCAAAGGGTGTTTTAGAGCGTCGGCAGGGCGGTGGTACTTATGTTATTAACAGCATGAATGAGCAACTGACCGAACCTTTATTTGAATTACTGGCCAAACACCCAGAGTCGCAATTTGATTTGCTCGAGTTCCGTCATGCACTGGAAGGCATCTCATCTTTTTATGCGGCATTACGAGGCACCGAGGCCGATCTGGATCGGATTTCCGAGAGTATAAAAGACTTAGAGAATAGCCGGGCTAACAGCATTGATGATCAGGTCAATGCAATAGTGGAATTCTATCACCGTATTGCAGAGGCCTCGCACAACGTTATTTTGTTGCATGTCATTCATGGCATGCAGGAATTACTGGCCGAAAATATTAGGCAGAACCTGGAAATACTGGCGGGTCGTGACGACTTGCTGGGAAAACTGAATCAACACCGTCAGCAGCTGGTTAGTGCCATTGTTGCCGGTAAACCGGAGCAAGCGCGGGATGCGTGTCATCAACATTTGGCCTATATTGAACAGACATTGTTAGACTTAGGCAAAGAACAGTCACGCATTCAACGTTCGCTACGACGTTCCTGAATTGATAAAAAGGTAAGGAATAGCTATGAGTGAAGAATTAAACAAAGATGTCGACCAGCAGGAAACTCAGGAGTGGTTAGACGCTCTTGAGGGTGTGCTTGAGGCCGAAGGCCCGGAAAGAGCGCACTACTTGTTAGAACAATTGGTCGACAAAGCTCGTCGCAATGGCGCTTATTTACCCTATAAGCCAACCACCGCATATCTGAATACCATTCCTGCCAGCCAGGAACCCACTATGCCGGGTAACCAGACGCTGGAATCGCGCATTCGTTCAGCTATTCGCTGGAATGCCGCCATGATGGTATTGCGGGCATCGAAAAAAGGCGAAGAGTTGGGTGGCCACCTTGCCAGTTTCGCTTCTTCAGCCATGTTGTACGATGTTGGCTTTAACCATTTCTTCCGCGCACCGAGTGAAGGTGACGGTGGTGACTTCCTGTTTATTCAGGGCCATGTGTCACCCGGTATTTATGGTCGTGCTTTCATTGAAGGGCGTCTGACCGAAGAGCAACTCAATAATTTCCGTCAGGAAGTCGACGGTAAAGGCTTACCTTCTTATCCGCACCCGAACTTAATGCCGGACTTCTGGCAGTTCCCGACGGTCTCTATGGGCTTAGGTCCAATTCAGGCTATTTATTTAGCTCGTTTCCTTAAGTACTTGACTGACCGCGGCATTAAAGACTGCTCGAAACAACGCGTTTACTGCTTCTTAGGTGACGGTGAAACCGACGAGCCAGAAAGCTTAGGTGCTATTGGTCTGGCCGCTCGCGAAGAGCTGGACAACCTGACCTTTGTTATTAACTGTAACCTGCAGCGCTTAGATGGCCCGGTACGTGGTAACGGTAAAATCATCCAGGAACTGGAAGGTAACTTCCACGGCGCTGGCTGGGAAGTGATTAAAGTTATCTGGGGCCGCTACTGGGATCCGCTGTTGTACCGCGATACCGAAGGTAAATTGCAACAGTTAATGGAAGAAACCGTTGACGGTGACTATCAGAACTTTAAAGCCAAAGGTGGCAAGTTCACCCGTGAAAACTTCTTTGGTAAGTACCCTGAAACCGAAGAAATGGTCGCCAACTTGTCTGACGAAGACATCTGGCGCTTAAACCGTGGTGGTCACGATCCGGTAAAAGTGTACTCGGCTTACCACAAAGCAGTAAATACGAAACGTCGCCCGCAGGTTATTTTGGCGAAAACCGTGAAAGGTTATGGCATGGGCGCCGCGGGTGAAGGCAAAAACATTGCCCACCAGGTTAAGAAAATGGATTTAGAAGCTGTTAAGCACATGCGCGACCGTTTCAATATTCCGTTTGAAGACAAAGAACTGGAAGACTTGCCGTACTACAAATTTGATGACGACAGCGATGAAATGAAGTACCTGAACGAGCGTCGCGAGAAGCTCGGTGGTTATATGCCGGTGCGTCGTCCGGAAAGCGATGTAGAACTGGAATTGCCTGCATTGAAAGCCTTCGACGCGGTACTGAAAGGTTCAGGGGATCGTGAAATTTCCTCAACCATGGCTTTTGTTCGTGTACTGACCGCGCTGTTGAAAGACAAGAAAATTGGTAAACGTATTGTGCCAATTATTCCGGATGAAGCTCGTACTTTCGGTATGGAAGGCTTGTTCCGTCAGGTGGGTATCTACTCGCACCATGGCCAGAAATACACGCCGCAGGATAAAGACCAGGTGGCTTATTATCGCGAAGATAAAAAAGGCCAGGTTATTCAGGAAGGCATCAACGAGCTGGGTGCTATGGCATCCTGGATTGCCGCGGGTACCAGTTACTCGTTAAACAACGAGCCGATGATTCCGTTCTACATTTACTACTCTATGTTCGGCTTCCAGCGTGTCGGTGACTTAGTCTGGGCCGCTGGCGACAGTCAGACCCGAGGCTTCCTGGTCGGTGGTACTGCCGGTCGTACAACGCTTAACGGCGAAGGTCTTCAGCACCAGGACGGACACAGCATGGTTCACTTTGGCACGGTGCCAAACTGCATTAGCTATGACCCGACTTACGGTTATGAAATTGCAGTTATCGTGCACGATGGCCTGAAACGCATGTTTGGCGACCAGGAAAATGTTTTCTATTACCTCACCGTAATGAACGAAAACTACCATCAGCCAGAAATGCCGGAAGGTGTCGAAGAAGGCATCATCAAAGGTATTTACGAACTGGATAAAGTGAAGGCCAAGAACAAAGCCAAAGGCGACGTTCAGTTGTTAGGCAGCGGTACCATTTTGCAGCAGGTACGTGAAGCGGCGACAATCTTGTCTGAAGAGTACGACGTGAACTCAACGGTTTACAGTGTAACTTCATTCAATGAGCTGGCGCGCGACGGTCTGGATACTGACCGTTGGAACATGCTGAACCCTGAGAAGAAAGAAAAAGAAGCCTACATTACGCAAGTCATGAAAAAGGCGAAAGGACCGGCAGTAGCAGCAACAGACTACATTAAGCTGTACGCTGATCAGGTTCGCGCCTGGGTACCAACCTCTTACCGGGTATTAGGTACCGACGGCTTTGGACGATCAGACAGCCGCGCTAACTTGCGTAAACACTTTGAAGTGAACCCGCATTATATTGTGGTTGCAGCACTGAAAGAGCTGGCAGACCAAGGTGATATCGATAAGAAAGTGGTAGCTAAAGCTATCAAAGACTACGATATCGACACTGACAAGCTGAACCCGCGTTTAGCATAAGGAGGTACTGAGATGGCCGATCAAATCGAACTCAAAGTCCCCGACGTGGGCGGCGAAGAAGTAGAAGTCATTGAAATTTTGGTCAGTGAAGGCGATACCGTTGAGCAGGAAGACGGTATCGTTACTGTCGAAAGCGACAAAGCTTCCATGGATATTCCGGCATCTTCAGGTGGTAAAATTACCGAGCTGAAGGTAAAAGTTGGCGACACCATTAGCGAAGGCGACGTGCTGGCTATGATCGAAGCTTCCGGAGGAGCCGACGAATCGGATGAGTCTGACAGCGAAGAAGAAGCTGAAGACAAAACCGATGACAAAGCGGACGAAGAAGAAAGCGACGATAAAGAAGCCGATGACAAAGCTGAAGAATCGGAAGATAAACAGGAAGAAGAGAAAGATGAAGACTCTGAACCTGAGAAAAAATCTTCTGGTGGCAGCAAAGTTATCGACGTAGAAGTTCCGGATATTGGTGACGAAGAAGATGTTGAAATCATCGAAATTCTGGTCTCTAAAGGTGATTCAGTCTCTGCTGAAGACGGCTTAATTACGCTGGAAACGGATAAGGCGACTATGGATGTGCCTTGCCCGGAAGACGGCGAAATTGAAGAAATGCTGGTGAAGGTCGGCGACAAAGTGTCGCAGGGCTCAGTTATTGCCAAGCTGAAAGTTGCAGGCGGCGCTGATGACTCTAAAGCTGAAGAGAAAGACTCAGCGAAAGAAGAGAAGTCAGAATCTAATAAAGAATCTGATAAGAAGTCCGAAGACAAAGATCAGAAGAAAGATAAAGACAGCGGCAGTAGCGTTAAGCCAAGTAGCGAACGTCAGCCGCCGGTTCCTGATCATCCAAGCCAGCGGAGCGACCGTAAAGAAGGCATTCTGCATGCGTCACCTGCGGTACGCCGTGTGGCTCGTGAATTTGGTGTCGACTTATCGCAAGTGAAAGGTTCAGGCCCTAAAGACCGCATACTGAAAGAAGACGTGCAGGAGTTCGTTAAATACGAACTGTCCCGTCCCAAAGCAGTGGCTGGTGCAACAGGCCAGGGCGGTGGTGGACTGCAAGTGATTGATCCGCCGAAGGTTGATTTCAGCAAGTTCGGTGAAGTGGAAGAAGTTCAGTTGTCGCGCATTCAGCGTAAATCTGGACCAAACCTGCACCGTAACTGGGTGACTATCCCTCACGTAACACAGTTCGATGAGGCCGATATTACTGAGCTGGAAAACTTCCGTAAGTCAGAAAACGAAGTGGCTAAGAAGAAAGATCTGGGCTTCAAGATAACGCCGTTAGTGTTTATTTTGAAAGCGTGTGCCAAAGGCCTGCGTGAGTTCCCGACCTTTAATTCGTCCTTATCAGAGTCTGGTGAATCACTGTACATGAAAAAGTACGTGAACATTGGCGTTGCGGTTGATACGCCAAATGGTCTGGTGGTTCCGGTTATTCGTGATGTCGACAAAAAAGGCATTTACGAGCTTTCGGAAGAGCTGGTGGAAATTAGCTCGAAAGCGCGTGACGGTAAGTTGAAAGCAACCGATATGCAAGGTGGGTGTTTCTCAATTTCCAGCCTGGGCGGTATTGGTGGTACAGCCTTTACGCCTATCGTGAATGCTCCTGACGTGGCCATTCTCGGGGTTTCTCGTAACGAGATGAAACCGAAATGGAACGGCAAAGAGTTTGAACCACGTCTGACTCTGCCATTATCGTTGTCATACGATCACCGTGTTATTGATGGTGCTGAGGCCGCGCGTTTCACCGCCTATTTAAGTGGTGTATTGGGAGATATCCGCAAATTGGTGCTTTAAGCACCAATTGGGGTAGGAAATACGAAAAAATTCGCGCTACAATAGCGCCACATTTAGCGTTGACTGAGCGCAGCCGGTGGCTCAACTGGCTGTGACAAAAAAGGGGTTAACATGAGCGACAAAATTACAACACAGGTAGTGGTGTTAGGTTCGGGCCCGGGCGGATATTCAGCAGCTTTCCGTGCAGCTGACTTGGGTCTGGATGTTGTTTTGATTGAGCGTTACAGCACCTTAGGCGGTGTTTGCCTGAACGTTGGCTGTATCCCGTCAAAAGCATTGCTGCACATGACCAAGCACATTGAAGAAGCTCAGCACCTGGCAGAAGAAGGTATTGAGTTTGGCGAACCGAAAATCGACCTGGATAAACTGCGCAAACACAAAGAAAAAGTGGTTGGCCAGTTAACCGGTGGCCTTGGCCAGATGTCAAAAATGCGCAAGGTAAAAGTTGTTAACGGTTACGGCAAATTTACCGGCAGCAACACCATTAAAGTTGAAGGCGACGACGGCGAAACCGAAGTTAAATTCGATAACGCGATTATCGCTGCGGGCTCTCAAGCCATTAAATTGCCGTTCATTCCACATGACGACGACCGCGTATGGGATTCCACCGACGCGCTTGAACTGAAAGAAATTCCTAAGAAAATGTTGTTGTTAGGCGGTGGTATCATCGCTCTGGAAATGGGGCAGGTTTACGCATCACTGGGTTCTAAGGTTGATGTGGTTGAAATGACGGACCAACTGGTACCGCCAGCGGATGCCGACATCATCAAGAACTTCAACAAGCAAATCAAAGGCCGCTTTGAGAATATTATGCTCAATACTAAAGCGACCAATGTTGAAGCGAAAAAAGACGGTGTGTATGTGACCTTTGAAGGTGATAAAGCGCCAAAAGATCCAGTCAAGTACGACGCTGTACTGGTTGCTGTAGGCCGCGCACCAAACGGTAATAAAATTGATGCAGACAAAGCTGGCGTTAATGTCGACGATCGTGGCTTTATCAAAGTTGATAGCCAAATGCGCACCAATGTTGACCATATCTTTGCCATTGGCGATGTTGTTGGCCAACCCATGTTGGCGCACAAAGCGGTACATGAGTCGCACGTGGCGGCAGAAGTGATATCCGGTAAGAAGCACTTCTTCGAACCTAAAGTCATTCCTTCTATCATGTACACTAACCCGGAAGTTGCTTGGGCAGGTGTTACTGAGAAAGAAGCGAAAGAGCAGGGCATCGAATATGATGCAGTGACTTTCCCCTGGTCAGCTTCAGGCCGCGCTATCGCTTCAAACGCACAGCAAGGCATGACCAAGCTCATCTTTGATAAGAACAACCGTATTATTGGTGGTTCTATGTGTGGCACTAACGCTGGTGAATTGTTGGGCGAAGTTTGCCTGGCAATTGAGATGGGCTGTGATGCAGAAGATATCGCTCTGACTGTTCATGCACACCCAACCTTACATGAATCAGTTGGTTTAGCTGCTGAAATTCAGGAAGGTGCTATTACCGATATGCCGAATCCTAAGGCGAAAAAGAAGAAGTAACATTTTGTTACGATAATCTATCGGTAAAACGGCTGTATTCATCGCGAATGCAGCCGTTTTTTTTGCGCTGAATTTAACAATGCGCTAGTTTAGTGGGGTTAAAATAACGAACACTAAAGAAAGGGTAACAACCGATGAAAAAACTAACCGCTGTAGCGCTTGGCGTATCTATGGCATTAACTCTGGGCGCCTGTTCTCCGCAGCAGGAAGAATCAAAACAACAAACCCAGCAGGCCGAAGAAACAAAACAAGAACTGAGTTCGGGCGTTGTACTTGAGAACTTTGATCACAGCGTTAAACCGCAGAATGACTTATTCCGTTATGTAAACGGTACCTGGATTGATAAAACAGAAATTCCTTCTGACCGTTCATCGGTAGGCTCTTTTTTCGATTTACGCGAGCAGAACCAGAAGCGTTTACGCGACATCATTGAGTCAGCAGCTTCATCGAACCCTGAACCAGGCACAAACGAGCGTAAAATCGGCGACTTCTTCAACGCCTATATGGACGTTGAGACACTGAATGAGCTGGGCGCGAAGCCAATTGCAAGCGACTTAGACGCTATTCAGGCACTGCAAGATCATGACTCAGTTGCTGAACATATGGCACGTATGTTCCGTGGTGGTGTTTCAATTCCATTTGGCTTTTATGTATACCCGGATGCAAAGGACCCACAAATTAACGCGATGTATGTTTCACAGTCAGGGCTTGGCCTGCCGGACCGCGATTATTACCTGAAAGACGACGAGAAGTTTGAAGAGTTTCGCGAGGCTTACCAAGAATACGCCGAGGACATTCTGACAATGGTCGGCGTTGAAAATGCCGATGACGCCGCCGAGCGTATTCTGGAGCTGGAAACTCAGCTGGCTGACATTCAGTGGAGTCGTGTAGAAAGCCGTGATGCTGATAAAACCTACAATAAAAAGTCAGCCGACGAAGTTGCTGACATGCTTGACAGCTTTGACTTCAAACGCTTCATTGATACGTCCGACTTATCTGACGTTGAAGAAATGGTAATTCGTCAGCCATCTTATTTTGAAGAGTTTGGTGAATTATTTAACGACGTTGATTTACAGGCCTGGAAAGACTATTTAAGTTTCCGTCTGGTGAACGAGTACGCTTCTGCGCTAAGCGAAGACATCAGCAAGCGTCGTTTTGAATTTTATGGAAAAACCTTGCGTGGTACACCAGAGCAGGAGCCTCGCTGGAAACGCGCAGTAGACGCAACCAATGGCGTATTAGGTGAAGTGCTGGGTCAGGTTTACGTTAAAGAGTACTTCCCGCCAGAAGCGAAAGAAAAAATGGAAGGCTTGATTGAAAATCTGCGTGATGCTTATGGTCAATCTATTCGTAATCTGGAGTGGATGACGGATGAAACCAAAGAAAAAGCCTTAGAAAAGCTGGAGAAGTTTGACCCGAAAGTAGGCTATCCAAGCAAGTGGCGCGACTACAGCGAACTGGAAATTTCGTCAACTGACTTAGTTGCTAACTACAAAGCTTACGCTGAGTTCAATTATCAGGAAGAAATTGCCAAAATTGGCGGTCCTGTTGATGAAGAAGATTGGGGCATGACTCCGCAAACAGTCAACGCTTACTACAGCCCTGTACGTAACGAAATCGTTTTCCCGGCCGGCATTCTTCAGCCTCCATTCTTTGATATGGACGCCGAAATGGCGGTGAATTACGGTGGTATCGGTGCGGTAATCGGTCACGAGATGGGACACGGTTTTGACGACCAGGGTGCTAAATACGATGGCGACGGTAACCTGCAAAGCTGGTGGACTGATGCTGATAAAAAGGCGTTCGAGGAACGGACTCAGCAATTGTCTGCACAGTACAGCGAGTATGAACCTATCGAAGGCCTTAACGTTAACGGCGACCTGACTCTGGGCGAAAACATTGGCGATTTAGCCGGCCTGACTATAGCGTACGAAGCGTACAAAATGTCATTAGACGGCGAAGAAGCGCCAGTTCTCGATGGCTTTACTGGCGAACAGCGTGTATTTATTGGCTGGGCTCAGGTATGGCGCGGCAAGTATCGCGAAGATGCTATTCGTGAGCAGGTTATGAGTGACCCGCATTCACCAGCCGTGTACCGTGTGAACGGCACCGTTGTGAACGTTCCGGCGTTTTACGAAGCCTTTGATGTTAAAGAAGGCGACGAGCTGTTCGTTCCTGCTGAAAACCGCGTTACTATCTGGTAATATAGCGGACTATGAAAACACTAACGGTCATCTGGATATTAGTTACAGCATTGCTGGTGGGGAGTTTCTCCTCACCAGCAGTACATGCTATGCCTATGTCAGACGCCGTTAGTACTTCGTCATCTCAGGATATGTCACAGCATGACTGTTGTGATGAGTCCGACATGTCGATGGAACAGTCGAACTGCGATAGCGAAAGCTCATTTTGCCAGCAGTGCGAACAACATTGTGCCGGTCAACTGGCGCTGATAAATCCATTCAAACAACTTTCGCCAGCAGCATCCACGCACGCTGCCGACCCTCTTTACTCAAATCTTCCGGTTATTACTGAAACGCTGATACGTCCACCGAAAAACGCAGTTTAAGCTCAGTTTTTACGTCTTAAACCGTTGTTTTCGAGGAAATACCATGCGTTATTGGATAGCTATATTTGTCCTGATCCCATTTTTAACTTTGGCTCAGGAACAGAATCACAATCATTCAGAAGATCAAAACCCGTTCGAGCAGAGCACCGAATACGTGTGCCCAATGCACAGTCAGGTCGTTCGTGATGAGCCGGGAACCTGCCCAATTTGCGGTATGGATCTGGTTAAGAAAGAGCCTAAACAGGACCACTCTGAGCATGAAGCAGAGAATGAAGACGAGAATGAGGCCAAAAGTGAAAAAAGCTTCACCGTGCCAGAGTCCAGTCAGCAGGCCATTCGGGTAACCACCGCAAAAGCAGTTCGTAAAGACTTACAGCCGCAACTCATGGCGCAGGCTCAGGTGCGCTGGCAGGAATCTGCGCAGCGGCATATTCACAGCCGCGCAGAAGGCTGGGTAGAAGAACTACACGCCGATGTCGAAGGTCAGTGGGTAGAAAAAGGCGACAAACTCTACAGCCTGTACGCACCAGACTTGGTCGTGGCACAGGACGACTATCTGCAACTGCTTGATTCACTCTCGGATATCCGCAACGGTGATAGCCAGCAAAGCTTTAAACGCCGCGGCCAGCAACGTCTGCGTCTGTTAGGTATGAGTGAAGCGCAGATTAAAGCGCTGGAGCAAGGTGGCGAAACCGAATATGTGGTGGACTATTACGCGCCTGAGTCTGGCTATATTACCAGTCTGGATATTCAGGAAGGCATGTATGTGTCTCCCGGGCTTAAATTACTGACTCTGACGCAGGACAATCAGCTGTGGTTTTTTGCCGATGTTCCGGCGCGTTACAGTAAACAGTTAAAAACCGGACAAATGGCACATATATCTTCTGAACATTTTCCCAGCGGCCACTGGATGAACACCATTGACTACATTTATCCACAAGTCGATCCGGAAACCCAGACCATCAAAGTACGCATTCCGGTTAACGACTCCATTGACCGGCTACGCGAAGGTTTATGGGCAACCGCGCATATTGAGCTGGAGCCAGTAAAAGACGCAGTGGTTGTGCCGGTTGCCAGTTTAATTGTTACGGGCATGAATAATCGTGTGGTGGTTAAATCCGGTGAGCGCGAATTTGAAGTGCGTGAAGTAACTACCGGGCTGAGGGTTGGTAATGAAATTGCCATTGAAGAAGGTTTGCAGGAAGGTGAGTCAGTGGTTACTTCGGGTCAATTCCTTCTAGACTCAGAGGCCAGCTTGCAAGGGCTTGGACTGGATAGCAGCGACGAAGCTCCTGCACCACAACATAACCACTAGGAGGTTTTATGTTAGCTCGTATTATTGAAGCCTCCATACGTAATTCGTGGATGGTGTTATTGCTGTTCTTAGGCTTGGCATTCTGGGCTTGGCAGTCGCTGCAGCAAACCAAACTGGACGCAATACCGGATTTATCGGAAGTTCAGGTTATCGTCAAAACCAATTACCCGGGACAAGCGCCGGCGGTAGTGGAAGAGCAGGTGACCTACCCGCTTTCCAGCGTGATGTTGTCGGTGCCCAAAGCCACCTCAGTGCGTGGGTTCTCCTTCTTTGGCGACTCGTACGTTTACGTTATTTTTGAAGACGGCACTGACCCTTACTGGGCCCGCAGCCGGGTGAACGAATACCTTGATCAGGCACAAAACCAGCTTCCGGAGCAAGTTCGGCCGGAGTTAGGGCCCGACGCGTCCGGCATTGGCTGGGTGTATCAATACGCTTTAGTAGACGAAACCAACCAGCGTAACCTGGGTGAGTTAACCCGCCTGCAAAACTGGTTTTTAAAACAGGAACTGCAAAGTGTGCAGGGCGTAGCAGAAATTGCCACCGTCGGCGGTATGGTTGAAACCTACCAGGTGGTGCTGCAGCCGGAAGCCTTGCATCGTTATAACCTTACTCTGAACCAAGTAAAGCAAAGCATTCAGCAGGCCAATAATGAAGTAGGTGGCTCTGTGGTTGAAATGGGCGAAGCCGAATACATGGTACGTGGCTTAGGGTATTTAAAAAGTGTCGAAGACATTCGCAAAATTCCCTTGCCGCTCACATCAGAGCAGCAGGGTACTGTGCTGTTGGAAGAAGTGGCTGATATTCGCATTGGGCCGCAGGTGCGCCGCGGTATTACCGAGCTGAATGGTGACGGCGAAGTCGTGGGTGGTATTGTGGTGATGCGTCATGGCGAAAATGCCCTACAAACCATTGCCGCAGTAAAAGATAAACTGGAGGAGCTAAAACAGGGTCTGCCCGACGGCGTCAAAGTGGTGCCGACCTATGACCGCTCAAACCTGATCCAGGCATCGACAGATAACCTCACCACCAAGCTGATAGAAGAAATGTTCTTTGTTGCTGTGGTGTGCATTTTGTTTCTCTGGCATGCGCGCTCGGCAGTGGTGGCCATTATCAGTTTGCCGCTGTCGGTGTTGTTCGCGGTGTGGATAATGAACATGCTGGGTATCAGTGCCAACATTATGAGCCTGGGGGGAATCGCCATTGCGATTGGTGCGTTGGTGGATGCTGCCATTGTCATGATCGAAAACGCCCACAAGCATCTGCAGAACTATCAGGAACGGCATCAGATAGTAGCTAAAGGCGCCGCGCGGCTGAAAATTGTGAATGAAGCCTGTCGCGAAGTGGGGCCTTCACTGTTCTTCTCGCTACTGGTCATTACCGTCAGCTTTGTTCCGGTATTTGTGCTGCAAGGCCAGCAGGGGCGTCTGTTTGAGCCTTTAGCCTATACCAAAACTCTGGCCATGGCCGCTGCCGCAATTATTGCCGTGACACTTATTCCCGTGCTGATTGCGTTACTGGTTCGTGGGAAAATACCTGCTGAAGAAAAGAACTGGTTGTCGCGTGGGTTAATTGCGCTTTACCGGCCACTGCTGGCTTTCACACTTAAGTTCCCTAAAACCATTATCGTGCTGGCTCTTTTGGTTACGGCTTCTGCCTGGCACCCGTATAAAGAACTCAATTACGAGCTGATGCCGCCGCTACATGAGGGTGACCTCATGTACATGCCCACCACTCTGCCGGGTATCAGTGTTGAAAGTGCCGGTGAGTTGCTACAGCAAACCGATAAGCTCATTGCAGAGCAGCCCGAAGTTGAGCGTGTGTTCGGTAAAGTCGGTCGTGCTGACACCGCCACCGATCCGGCACCAATGACGATGATAGAAACCAGCATTACTCTCAAGCCTGAAAGTGAATGGCGTGAAGGAATCACGGTGGACGACATCATTGCTGAGCTGGATGACCGGGTGCAAATACCTGGCGTGACCAACGCCTGGGTTCAGCCTATTCGTACCCGCATTGAAATGCTGGCCACCGGCGTTAAAACCCCGTTGGCTATTAAAGTCAGCGGTAGTGACTTTCGTGAAATAGAAAAGTTGGCGACCCGTATTGAAAATACTCTTTCTCAAGAGGAGGCGACAGGTTCGGTCATTGCAGAGCGCTCTGGTGGCGGTCGTTATATCGAGATAGAGCCTAAACTGCGTGAAGCTGCCCGTTACGGCATTAGCCAAAGCGACATTCACGATCATATTCAGTACGCGATTGGTGGTGCGAATATTGCGACATCGGTACAGGGAAATGAGCGTTTTCCTATCAACTTGCGCTATCCGCGAGAGCAACGCGACCATATCGAGAAGCTGAAAACTCTGCCGGTTAAATCGGCCTCCGGAAAATGGCTGACGTTATCCGATGTGGCTGACATTAGGGTGACTCAGGGCCCAGCTATGCTGAAAAGTGAGGACGCCCGCTTAAGCAGCTGGATCTTTATTGAACCGGCTAAAGGCATCACGGTTAGCGACTACATTAATCAAGTCGGCGATGCTATGGCTAAAATGGAAATACCGGTAGGTTACAACTGGAGCTGGACCGGGCAATACAAAGCCATGCAACAGGTGGAAAGTGATTTAAAAGAGATCATTCCTCTGACGTTGCTGGTTATTCTGTTGTTGCTTTACATGACCTTCCGTTCGCTACCGCAGGCATTACTGGTGATAGGTACCTTACCTCTGGCATTAACCGGTAGCTTATGGCTGATTTATCTGTTGGATTACAATCTGTCACTGGCCGTTATTGTCGGCATGATAGCTCTTGCCGGTGTCGCCGCGGAATTCGGCGTGGTGATGTTGTTGTATTTAAACAATGCCTGGAAAGCCGTGGCGTACGACAAAAATCAGCTAAAAGCAGCAGTAGAAGAAGGCGCGTTGCTGCGGGTACGACCCAAAGCCATGACCGTGCTGACCATTATTGTCGGCCTACTACCGATAATGCTGGGCGGCGGTGTTGGTAACGAAGTCATGCAGCGCATCGCCGCTCCTATGGTGGGTGGTATGGTACTGGCACCACTAATTTCCATGCTAGTGATCCCCGCCGTGTTTTATCTAGCGCGGAAGTAATTACTTATGGGTCTGAATTTATAGGTCAGGTGGTGTGGTGGATAAAGAGTGCGCCAGACGGCTGTAGTGAACCATTGAGGAGGTGTGCAGCGCCATGGATGGCGCTGCCCAAGCCCTACAGGGATGTATTCACGGGCGTCCTCCACAATGGTTCACTACAGCCTCCAGCGCTCGTCATCCGGCACACCACCTGACGTGAACGTTAGGCAAACCGCTGCCAGATAGCGTTAGCAGCGGGGCCTAACGTCCTGTTTGCAGAGCGCACCAAATGAATTTCGAGGCGCACTTGCTGAACGAATCCGGGAATGCTAATTTCAACCAGCTTGCCCTGCTCAAGGGCGTCCAGGGCAATGTGTTTGGGAATAATGCCCCAGCCAAAACCGGCCATTAGCAATTCAAACTGAGTGTTAACCTCATTTACCCTTATGCGCTGCTGGCTGGGCAGACGCAGTACTGCATCCAGATTAATGCCTATCTCCAGGTTTTGCGGCACCAGCATAGGCAGCTCTAATAAATCCTGGCGGCTTTGCGGCATACGACCAAACTCTTTCATTAGCGCAGTTGAAATCACAACCGTTAATTCAAACGGTGCTACCGGCAGGGTTTCAAAGTCGCCATATTGACGAAATAAAGGCAGCCAGGGGCACAAAGCTAAGTCGGCACTGCCGTTATCTATACGCTTCAGCGCCCGCATTTGTGACTCGCCGTCTACGTGCAGTTCGGTAGTCGGGTATTGTTGTTGAATGTGCTGGATGCTGGGCACCCAAAGCTTACTGTCGCAGGTATGGTCATAGCATAGTGTCAGCAGGGGTTCGGCCCCATGTTTCAACTGTGTTGCCAGCGACTGGAGACGCTGTTGCTGGCGCACCACTTCTTCTGCCTGACGTAAAAAGTGTTGCCCCTGCTCGGTCAGTTCCAGTCGATAGCCATCGCGGTTAAATAGAGCGAAACCCGCGTTCTCTTCCAGTTTTTTTAACGCCATGCTAACCGCGGACTGTGTGCGGTTGAGTTGCTCGGCTGTTTTTTGCAGACTACCGAGGTTAGCTACCGTGATCATCATTTTTAGGTGAGATAAATTCATTAAATTTTTCTGATTATCTTTTTAATTTTAATTCAATATAACTGTAACTATACTTACGGTAAACTTATTCCAATTAAATTTCCCTGAAAATATCGGAACCAAATTCATGCGCTGGCTGAAACCTCTTTCTATCGCTCTGGCCGCTGTTGTTGTAGCGGCGTGCAGTGAACAAGCAGAAGTTAATGATACTCAACAGGCGCGTCCCGCGCGGCTTATGCAGGTGGCTGAAGCCGACGGGCCGCGGCTACGTGAATTTCCTGCTGTGGTAGAGGCGGCCAAAGTGGCTCAACTGACGTTCCGTGTCGCCGGAGAAATTACTGAGTTACCAGCCCGCCCGGGTACCGAAGTCAAGCAGGGCGATCTCATCGCGCAGTTGGATCCAACCGACTACCAACTGGCTGTCGATCAGGCGAAAGCACAATATGAACTGGCATCATCTCAATACGATAGAAACAAAGTTTTGGTTAATGAAGGTGTCATGTCGGAAGGGCAGTTTGACCAAATAGAGTCAGAATTAGCCGTTGCTAAGTCAAACTACGAAACCGCAAAAGCGAACCTACGCTATACCAGGCTCACAGCACCTTTTGACGGCGTTGTAGCTAACCTGGCCGTGGAAGCTTATGAGAATGTGCAGGCTAAACAGCCCATTGTGACGTTACAAATCAGCAACGCTATTGATATCAGTATTAATGTACCGGAAAAACTCTTTGCCAAGGTTAAAAAGCAAATCGATTATCAGCCTGAAGTGCGCTTTGATGCCGCACCGGAATTTACTTATCCGGCTCATTTAAAAGAGTGGGACTCGCAGTCTGATGGCGCGACGAATGCTTATGAAGTCGTATTCACTTTACCTAAACCTCAAGATATCAACGTGCTGCCAGGCATGACCGCAACGGTTATTGTCGATATTAATGAAGTGCTGCGCTCCTCTCAAATTGGCATGGTGGTTCCGGCTAAAGCGGTGTTTAGTGAAACAAACGACGCTTCCTATGTCTGGGTTGTTAACGACGATATGCGCGTGCAAAAACGTAAAGTGAATGTCGGACCAATGACCAACGATGGCCTTACGGTACTCGACGGGCTGCAGGAGGGGGAAACCATAGTCATAGCAGGCGTTCATCAGCTGAAAGATAATCAGCAAGTTCGTGAATGGCAACGTGAACGGGGTCTGTAATGAATATAGCTCAATACAGTATGGAGCGAAAAACCACGAGCTGGATGTTATTCCTCATCCTGTTAATTGGTGGTCTGGTTGCCCTGACTCAGCTTGGTCGTCTGGAAGATCCCAAATTCACAATTAAGCAAGCTATGGTCATTACGCCATACCCGGGGGCATCAGCTCAGCAGGTAGAAGAAGAGGTGACCTACAAGCTGGAAAATGCCATTCAGGAACTAAGTTACGTCGACCACGTAAAGTCAATTTCCAAGCCCGGGTTGTCGCAAATAACGGTTGAGATGAAAAGCATCTACCGCGAAGAGCACTTGCACCAAATATGGGACGAATTGCGGCGTAAAATTAACGACACCAAAGGCCAGCTCCCTCCGGGCACCAGCGAACCCATTATTCGCGATGACTTTGCCGATGTGTATGGCGTTATGATGGCTATTACCGGGCCGGATTATTCCTATAAAGATATTGAGCATTATGCTGACTTTTTGCGTCGTGAACTGGTTTTGGTTGATGGTGTAGGCAAAGTGACTCTTGCAGGAGAGCAGCAAGAGCAGGTTGTGGTGGAAGTATCACGCTCACGTCTGGCCAATTTTGGTATCCCTCCCAGCCGTATTGCCGGGCTGTTGCAAACTCAGAATGCCGTAGCAAACGCCGGACGGGTAACCGTTGATCAGGAAGCATTGCGCATTGCCACCAGCGGTGAATTTGCCGATGTTGAAGATATGGAAAAGCTGGTTATCAGTAACCCCGGAGCCGCTGAAAGAATCTATCTACGCGATGTAGCAACTATTTATCGGGAAACCAAGGACATTCCGGATCACGTGGTGCGTTATAACGGGCAGGCCTCTTTGTGGCTGGCGCTTTCTTTTGCTGACAACGTGAACGTTGTGGAAGTGGGCGAGCGCCTGCAAAAACGAATGAATGAGCTGGAGTACGCTAAGCCTCTGGGAATGTCGGTCGACCGCATTTACGACCAGCCGCATCAGGTCGAGAACTCAGTTAATGATTTTCTGCTGAATCTGGTAGAGGCGGTGGCCATTGTTATTATTGCGTTGCTGCTGACTATGGGCTTCCGCAGTGGCTTGCTTATAGGCACGGTTTTATTACTCACCGTGCTGGGCACCTTTATTTTCATGCGCATTGGCGATATTAACCTACAGCGGGTATCGCTGGGTGCGTTGATTATTGCGCTGGGGATGTTGGTAGATAACGCGATAGTCATTGCCGACGGTATTATGGTCGGTATGCGACGGGGTATGAGTAAAGTGGATGCCGCGGTTAGTGTGGTTAAGCAGAATCAGTGGCCGCTACTGGGTGCTACCGTTATCGGTATTATTGCTTTTGCGCCTATTGGCCTGTCGGCTGACGCCACCGGTGAATTTGCCGGAAGTTTATTCTGGGTGCTACTCATCTCCTTGCTGCTGAGCTGGGTGACTGCGTTGACGCTTATACCGTTTCTGGCCGATCGCCTATATTCCGCGAAGGACATTGGCAGTGGTGATGATCAGGACGATGTCTTCTCTCACCCTGTATACCGGGGTTATAAGAAGACGTTGGCAGTTTGTTTGCGGCACCGAATTATCAGCATGGTAGTGATGCTGGCAATGCTGGTTGCGGCTGTGGTTGGATTCGGCCAGGTGAAACAGGCATTTTTCCCGCCATCAACAACGCCATTATTTTATGTTGACCTCTGGTATCCACAAGGCACCGATATTCGTCATACCGAACAAGATTCTAAGCGGCTGGAAGACTACCTGCTGGAGAAAAGCGAAGTCACGTCGGTAGCTACGACCATAGGCCAGGGAGCACCGCGGTTTACCCTGACCTATCTGGTGGAGAAAAGTTACGAAAGTTATGCGCAGTTACTGGTGCGGGTAGAAGACAAAGACGTTATGGACACTTTAATGAGCGATATTCGCCAGCGAATTCGCGAAGAGCATCCGGACGTTGAGGACAAACTGATACGGGTTGAAATTGGTCCGGCTACTCCGGCCAAAATTGAAGCGCGTTTTTCCGGTCCGGATATTGATACTCTGCGTGAGCTGAGTAAAAAGGCGCAGAACATTCTTGCCGAAGACTCCGGTGCGGTAAACATTCGCTCTGACTGGCGTACGCCGACCAAATTGTTGCGCCCGGAATATGACGAGGCGGCAGGCCGGCGTGCCGGAATTACGAAAGAAGATGTGAATAACCTGCTACTGGCCAACTTTGTGGGTCGACAGATTGGCATTTACCGTGATGGCACTGATTTATTACCGATAGTGCAGCGTGCACCGGCAGCAGAGCGGGTCGATTTGGATAATTGGCAGGAGCTGCAAATTTACAGTCCGGCGTTCGACCGTTTTGTGCCCCTGGCTCAAGTTGCGCGTTCAATTGACGTGGTTTGGGAAGATCCCTTAATACTTCGTCGTGACCGTAAGCGAACACTCACTGTTATGGCCGATCACGATTTACTGGGTGAGGAAACGGCCGCACAAGTATTTGAGCGTGTCCGGCCTAAGCTTGAGGCTATCGACTTGCCGTTAGGCTACGAATTAACCTGGGGCGGCGAGCATGAAGCCGCCGGTAAAGCCGAAAAAGCTTTGTTTGGTGCCTTGCCCTTAGGTTTTCTGGTGATGTTTATTATCACCGTGCTGCTGTTTAACAGTATTCGTCAGGCTGCAGTGCTGTGGACGACAGTGCCACTTTCCATTATTGGAGTCACTGTTGGACTCTTGCTACTGGATAAACCTTTCGGCTTTATGGCCTTGCTCGGCTTCCTCAGCCTCTCCGGCATGCTGATTAAAAACGGTGTGGTGTTGCTGGAACAGGTTAATGCTGAGCTGGACGCTGGTAAAGAGGCGGCTCAGGCGTTAAGCGATGCCGCCGTCAGCCGTGTTCGTCCGGTAGGAATGGCGGCAGCCACTACCATTTTGGGCATGATACCGCTACTGTTTGACGCCTTCTTTGCCAGCATGGCAACGGTCATTATGTTTGGTCTTGGTTTTGCCACCTTGCTGACCTTGTTTGTTGTGCCTGTCATGTACGCCATAGTACAACGAGTACCGCGCCCGTAACCCGGGCGCATTCACCCCGTTTATACCCTGAATTATCTGTTTTATAGCCCCGTGTCATGGGAATTTAACAGTAAAATCCGTATAATGCGCCGCACTAGTGAACCGTCTAGAATTCATGCAAGCAAATGAGAGGTACTATAAGTGCTTAAAGAATATCGTCAGCACGTAGAAGAGCGCGCCGCAGAAGGCATCCCTCCGAAGCCATTAAATGCCGAGCAAGTAGCCGATTTAGTGGAATTACTGAAAAATCCCCCAGCAGGCGAGGAAGGCTTCCTGGTTGAGCTGCTGGCCGAGCGTGTACCGCCGGGTGTGGATGAAGCAGCCTATGTTAAAGCAGGCTTTTTAAGCGCCGTTGTTAAGGGCGAAATTGAAAGTCCGGTTGTGAGTAAAGAATACGCAGTGAAACTGCTGGGCAATATGCACGGCGGTTACAACATCGTCACTTTAGTAGAATTGCTGGACGACTCTCAGCTGGCTGAACTGGCGGCAAAAGAACTGAAAGAAACTATCTTAATGTTCGACGCTTTCCACGACGTGGAAGAGAAAATGAAAGCCGGTAATGCGCTGGCGAAAGAAGTGGTTGAATCCTGGGCCAACGCTGAATGGTTCACCAACAGCGACGAGCTGGCTAAGTCAATTAAAGCAACTGTCTTTAAAGTGACTGGCGAAACCAATACCGATGACCTGTCTCCGGCACCGGATGCCTGGTCTCGTCCGGACATTCCTTTGCATGCTAAAGCCATGTACAAAATGCCACGCGAAGGCATTACTGATGCAGGCAAGCAAATTGAAGAATTGAAAGAAAAAGGTCACCCGGTTGCCTTCGTTGGTGACGTAGTGGGTACCGGTTCTTCGCGTAAATCTGCGACCAACTCAGTACTGTGGAACATTGGCGAAGACATGCCGGGCACACCAAATAAACGTGCTGGCGGTATCTGTATTGGCTCTAAAGTCGCGCCTATTTTCTTCAATACCATGAAAGACGCAGGTGCGTTGGTATTTGAAGTCGACGTAGAAAAAATGAATATGGGCGATGTCATCACTATCTACCCATACGAAGGCAAAATCGAGAACGAAGCCGGCGACGTTATCGCTGAATACGATTATGCGTCTCGCGTAATTTTAGATGAAGTCCGTGCCGGTGGTCGTATTAACCTGATTATTGGCCGTGGCCTGACAGAAAAAGCACGTGAATCTCTGGGCATGGGTCCATCAGAATTGTTCCGTAAGCCAGAGCAACCAGCAGACAGCGGCAAAGGTTTCTCGCTGGCGCAGAAGCTGGTCGGTAAAGCGTGTGGTATGGAAGGTGTTCGTCCGGGCGCATACTGCGAACCGAAGATGACCACCGTGGGTTCTCAGGACACTACCGGTCCTATGACTCGTGACGAGCTAAAAGACCTGGCATGCCTTGGCTTTAACTCAGACTTAGTTATGCAGTCGTTCTGCCATACCGCCGCTTATCCTAAGCCGGTTGACGTTGAAACTCAGCATACATTGCCTGACTTCATCATGAACCGTGGCGGCGTAAGCTTGCGTCCGGGCGACGGTATCATCCACAGCTGGTTGAACCGCATGTTGTTACCAGACACCGTTGGTACTGGTGGTGACTCACATACGCGTTTCCCGCTGGGTATTTCATTCCCGGCAGGCTCTGGTCTGGTTGCTTTTGCTGCAGCTACCGGTGTTATGCCATTGGATATGCCAGAATCTGTACTGGTGCGTTTCAAAGGCGAAATGCAGCCGGGCATCACTCTGCGTGACTTGGTTCATGCCATTCCTGCGTTTGCTATCAAAGAAGGTCATCTGACCGTTGATAAGCGCGGTAAGAAAAACATCTTCTCGGGTCGTATCTTAGAAATCGAAGGTCTTGATCACTTAACCGTAGAGCAGGCATTTGAATTGTCTGACGCTTCTGCCGAGCGTTCAGCGGCCGGTTGTACCATCGACCTGTCAGAAGAGTCAGTTGCCGAGTACCTGCGTTCTAACATCACCATGCTGCGTTGGATGATCAACGAAGGCTATGGCGATACACGTACGCTGGAACGTCGTGCCCGTAAGATGGAAGACTGGTTAGAGAATCCACAGCTGACCCGTGCGGACAAAGACGCTGACTACTCGACGGTTATCGAAATTGATCTGAACGACATTAAAGAGCCAATCGTTTGTTGTCCGAACGACCCGGACGATGCGAAGTTTCTGAGCGAAGTTTCAGGCAACAACGTTGATGAAGTCTTCATTGGTTCGTGCATGACCAACATTGGTCACTTCCGCGCGGCGGGTAAATTGTTAGAGAAAAACTCTGACCCATTAAATACCCGTTTGTGGATTGCACCACCAACCAAAATGGACAAAGCCCAGCTGGAAGTCGAAGGCTACTACGACATTTACGAGCGTAACGGTGTTCGTACTGAAATGCCGGGTTGTTCGCTGTGTATGGGGAACCAGGCACGGGTAGAACCAGGCGCAACGGTATTGTCTACGTCAACGCGTAACTTCCCGAACCGTTTGGGTGATGGCGCTAACGTTTATCTGACCTCTGCAGAGCTTGCAGCTGTCGGTGCTATCGTTGGTCGCCTGCCAACTCCGGAAGAATATCTGGAGTACGCACAGGACATCAACTCAATGGCTGGCGAAGTTTACAAATACCTGAACTTCGATCAGATGGATGCTTTCCGCGACGCAGAAAAAGCGGCCAAGGAAAACATCATCCCAACCATCAACGTGGCTTAATGATGGGGAATGGGAACATAATGACCGGTAACAGGAAGACGCCTGCAAGTACGTCCCTGTAAGGCTTGGCTGGCGCCATCCATGGCGCCAGACACTTCCTGTTACCGGTCATAATGTGTTTTCATTCCCAAATAAGTTTACCTAGAACCGCTTCGGCGGTTTTTTTGTGCCTAATTTTCGGGTCGTTTCTTAATGGGCTATAGTTAGATTGGTTGTTCAGGCAGGAGCTAATTATGCAGATAAAAACTATCAGTCACATTAAGCAAAACACACCATCACTAAATGTCGAAGAAGTTATCGCCACATTTAAGCTAATGAACCTAGCTGAGCGGGATATCCGAAACCAGAACTTGCTGTCTGTTAGTGAAGCAAAAGAAAGATTAGGGCGTGAGGTTGGAACAAAGAAGTTTGAGCCTTAAAAGTAGGCTGGTTTAGGCAGTGAATAATGAGTGCGCCGATGGTTATAAGGGCTTTCAGGAGGTGTGCAGCGCTATGGATGGTTTTGAATACGGTAGAAATAAACAAATAGAACTCCCGCTATCAGGAAGTGTCTGGCGCCATGGATGGCGCCAGCCAAGCCTTACAGGGACGTACTGGCAGGCGTCTTCCTGATAGCGGGGGTTTTGTTCTATTTCTGCTCGGCAATCCAGTCGTTGATGTGCTGCTCGAGTACTTTCAGTGGCACGCTGCCGTTTTCCAGTACTGCATCATGGAATTCACGAATATCGAACTTATTACCCAGCTGTTGCTCGGCTTCTGCACGCAAACGCTTAATGGTCAGTTCGCCCAGCTTGTATGAAAGTGCCTGTGCAGGCCAGGTAATGTAACGGTCAATTTCGGTTTTCACATTGTGCAGCGATAACGCAGTGTTATTCGCCATAAACTCCATTGCCCGTTCACGGCTCCAGCCTTTAGCATGCATGCCGGTATCAACTACCAGACGCGCCGCTCGCCACATTTCGTAGCTTAAACGACCAAAGTTGCTGTAAGGGTCTTCATAAAAACCGGCTTCCAGACCTAAGTATTCAGAATACAAACCCCAGCCTTCACCAAAAGCTGAAATATAAGTCTGCTGGCGGTATTCCGGTAAGTCTTTCAGCTCGTTGGCTATAGCGCTTTGTAAATGGTGTCCTGGTACTGCTTCGTGCAGAGTTAAAGCTTCCATCTGGTAAAGCGGACGGCGATCCAGTGCGTAGGTATTTACCCAGTAGAAACCTGCGCGATCATCCCGGCTTGAACCTGAATAACGGCCTGTTGTGTATTTGGGGGCAATCTCAGCCGGTACCGGGGCAATACCATAAGGCTGACGAGGCAAAGTTTTGAACAGCTTTGGAAGTTCGCCGTCCATTTTCTTTGCTATCCAGGCGGCATATTCCAATAACTCTTCAGCAGTTTCCGGGTAAAACTGGTCATCTGTACGTAAAAAGTCGACAAACTCGTCAAAGTTACCGTCAAAACCGGTTTCCTCAATAACTTCCAGCATCTCGCCGCGAATACGCGCAACTTCCTGCAAACCAATTTCATGGATTTCGTCAGCGCTCATATCAAGCGTGGTGTAATGTTTAATTCTGTTCTGGTAGAAAGCATCGCCGTTTGGTAGCTCGCTGGCACCAACACTCTCACGAGAGTTTGGCAGATACTCAGTGACCATAAAGTTAAAGTAGTCGTCATACGCGGGCATGACTTGCTGATCAATAGCGGTTAACGCATCTTCTTTTAGCTGCTTCCACTGCTGGTCATCAATAAAACCCGGTTGATCAGAAAACGGTGAGAAATACACGCTTTGGTCGGCATCTTGTACAATGTAGGCCAGTATGCTTTCTTCAAAGCCAGCCATAGCAGCGGCCGGTTGCGTATAACCTTCCTCTATCGCTTTACGTAACCAATGCGTTTGTTGTTCCATATAACGTGGAATTGAACGCAGCTTCGCAATGTAATTCTGATAGTCCTCAGCTGAAGAAAACGAGGTATACGATGGCATAAAAGCCAAAGAACTGTGGAAGCTTCCTTCTGCTGTTAATGGCATATAGTGTGCTTTAAAACGATACTCATCCACTTTGTTTTTTAACGTATAATGGATCATCGAGTGATTAATTTGGTCATCTTGGCTAAGCGCGTTAAGGTTAACGGCGTTAAGCTGTTCGAGCCACTTTGAGCGTTGTTGGTAGCGTTTTTCTAACGCTTCCGGTGACATATCGGTCAGCTCAGTATCGCTGGACTTATTCAGTTCTTCCCAGATAGTGTCAGCCAGTTGATGAAACTCAGCAGCAGCACTTTGTTGTTGTGTGCTGCTACGCTGGGTTTGGTTATCAGCTGTGGTGGTGCAGGCAGTAACGCCCAGCAAACCAAAAATAAGTATCAGATTACGCATGATTTTTCCTTGCGGTGTCATAACGAATACAGGCATTCTATAATGCCTCTTGCGCTAATTAATGTAAAAGCGAATAGAACGAACCCACAAAAATAACAGTTAAACGGGAGAATAGGGTGGATAAAGCTCAGTCAGGAGTCTACGCGGAACCTAATCTGCATGGTCTGACGTTGTTTTGTCACGTCATGAGCGACGACGTTGAAAGTTTACGTCGCAAGTTAGCTCGTTTTCCAGCTATTTTACGCGATCTTGACGCCCGTTTCTCTGAAGGCATGTTAACAGGCTTTGTTGGCATAGGGGCAGACTACTGGGATATTCTCTATCCGCATAAGCGACCGCTACACTTGCAGGCTTTTCCAGAGCTTAGCGATGGAGACCGTGAAGCGCCAAGACACCCCTATGATCTTGTTATACAAATTCGCTGTGACCGTTTCGACGCTAACTATCTGGCGGGACGCACACTAATGGAATGGTTCGGTTACGACATTGAAGTGGCTGAGCAAATCCGTTCCTTCCGCTATCTGGACGGCCGCGACTTAACCGGCTTTATTGATGCGCCGGATAACCCGCGGGGTATGCGTAAGCGCACAGTCGCTTTAGTTGATGCACAGGACGACGCCGATTTTGTCGACGGCAGCTACTTATTCGTGCAGAAGTTTCGGCATGATTTGCGCCGTTGGGACTATTTAGGCTCGGAAAAGCAGGAACAGTTAATGGGGCGTGAGAAAGTATCCGGTGAACGTTTATCAGAAGCCAAAATAGAAGGTGTCACTCACGCTGCGAAAAGTCGCTTAATTGATAGTAGCGAACAGCCTATTCCACTATTGCGGCAAAATATGCCCTGGGGCGACTTGCGTGAACAGGGGCTTCTGGCCATGTATTTTAGCCATTCGCCTAAAATGGTTGTTCAGTGGTTAAAGAACCGTTATTACGCCGATGAACAAGGGGCTTACGACCCTTTACTTGATTACTCACAAGCTGTATCAAGCTCCGGTTTTTTTGTTCCTTCAATGCGTTTTATGGAAGCGAACAAAGAAGTTGCCGAAGACATAGCTGACTATGAAGAGGGCAATACCGCCTGATTCGCAAACAGCTCGCGCACTTTTCGCAGAGTGAATTCAATATCAGCAACTTTAAGCGGAGCGATAAAAATGGTGTCGTCGCCGGCAATAGTACCAAGTACGCCCTCTTTTTTTCCGACGGAATCCAGTAACCGGGCAATTAACTGAGCGGCCCCCGGACTTGTGCGAATAATGACCATTACATCATTATGCTGAATATCCAGTACAAGCTGGCTTAATGGTGCCCGGGTGGAAGGCACTGCTAAATCAGGCGGTAAACAGTAGACCATTTCCTGCTTTGCATTGCGGGTACGAACCGCTCCTTGCTTACTCAGCATGCGCGACACTTTCGACTGACTAATGTTATCAAAGCCCTCGGCTTTCAAGGCGTTAACAATTTCTCCCTGAGAGCCGTAACGCTCTTCGCGGAGCAAAGTTTTAAAAGCTTCGAGTAACGTGTCCTGCACCATGTGAGTGTCAAATTCCTATGCTGTTTACGTGCTATAATTATGGACAGTGTACTGCATAAAGATGCGCTATTCGAGTGCTGAATATGTATCGGGCAAAGTTGTATTTTTACTGATATAGGAGTACAGTTTTGCCCCAAATTCTGCATTTTTAAGCAGTTTAAATTGACCAACAAAAACGGAGTCTGAGATGAAAGTAGCCGTATTAGGTGCGGCCGGTGGTATCGGCCAGGCATTGTCATTACTTCTGAAAACCCAATTACCAGCAGGTTCAGAGTTATCGTTGTATGACGTTGCGCCAGTAGTTCCAGGTGTGGCGGTTGACTTAAGTCATATCCCTACCGACGTGAAAGTAACAGGCTTCGGTAAAGACGACCTGGCATCAGCATTAGTTGGCAGCGACATCGTATTAATTCCTGCCGGCGTACCACGCAAGCCGGGCATGGATCGCTCTGACCTGTTCAACATGAACGCAGGCATCGTTAAAAACTTAGTGCAAGGCGTTGCAGACAACTGCCCTAACGCTTGTGTTGGTATCATTACTAACCCAGTAAACACCACCGTTCCAATCGCTGCTGAAGTACTGAAGCAAGCTGGTTGCTACGACAAGCGTAAGCTGTTCGGTGTTACCACACTTGACGTTATTCGTTCAGAAGCCTTTGTAGGTGAGTTGCGTGGTCTGAACCCAGAAAACGTAGAAGTTCCGGTAATTGGCGGGCACAGCGGTACCACTATTCTGCCATTGCTGTCTCAGGTTGAAGGCGTTGAGTTTACAGAGCAAGAAATCAAAGACTTAACTCACCGTATCCAGAATGCCGGTACTGAAGTTGTCGAAGCTAAAGCTGGCGGCGGCTCAGCAACCCTTTCTATGGGACAGGCAGCAGCACGTTTTGCATTGTCACTGCTGAAAGGTTTACAAGGTCAGGACACTATTGAATGCACCTACGTAGAAGGCCCGGGCGACAACGCTAAGTTCTTCGCGCAACCAGTACGCTTAGGCAAAAATGGCGCAGAAGAAATCCTGTCTTACGGCAAACTAAGTGCATTCGAACAAAAATGCATGGACGAAATGCTCGACGGCCTGAAAGGCGACATACAAACTGGCATCGACTTCGCCAGCTAAGCTGAAACATTGGGGGCGGGCCAGCATTGGCTGGCCATTGCAGGTTATCTTCCGAAAGACGCCTGCAAGTACGTCCCTGTAAGGCTTGGGCAGCGCCATCCTTGGCGCTGCACACTTTCTCCAGATAACTCACAATGGCGTATCGCCAATACTGACCTTCCCCAATATTTTTCCAGCTAGACGTACGCTCAAATGTTCCAATTGATACACAGTGTTAGCTTTTTAATTATCAGGCTAGAAGATGGTTAAAAGGGGCAGGCTGTTGGATTGCGAGCGTTACGAGTGTTGAAGGTTTCTATGGCGGAGTGTAGAAGGCCATGGATGGCGATGCTAAATGGAAATGCCTAAAGCGGGAAGGGTTCTGTTTCGGAGGTGTGTAGCGCCATGGATGGCGCTACCCAAGCCCTACAGGAATGTATTCACGGGCGTCCTCCGAAACAGAACCCGATCCCCCCAAGGCATTTCCTTCCTCTAAGCTACCCTGTCGACTGCCAGGTGGGTTAGGGTGAGCAGGGCTTGTTTGTAGTCGGAGTCGGGGAGTTCACTTAGGGATTCACGCGCTTGTTCGGCGGCTTCTAAGGCTTTGTCGCGGGTGTACTGCAAGGCTCCCGTTCGTTCCATAGCGGTTAGCACGGTTTGTAAGTGCTCACGCCCGTCGCCTTGTTCAATGGCTTCACGAATCAGCTTTTGCTCTACTTCGTTGCCGTGCCACATAGCGTATAACAACGGCAGCGTTGGCTTACCTTCCGCTAAGTCATCACCGGCGTTCTTGCCCATAGATTCGCTGTCCGCAGTGTAATCCATTAAATCATCTACCAGCTGAAAAGCAGTGCCCAGGTAACGACCGTAGTCGGCCAGTTGCTGGGTTACTTTTTCGTCTTGTGCGGTTAAGACACCGGCTAACTCTGTAGCTGCTTCAAACAACTTGGCGGTTTTGCCGTAAATAACATTAAAGTAGCTGGCTTCTGAGGTATCCGGGTCGTTACAGTTCATTAACTGTAAGACTTCGCCTTCAGAAATGATGTTGGTGGCGTCCGCTAGAATACGCAGAATCCGCAGGGAGTCTAAATCGACCATTAACTGGAAGGCGCGGGTATAAAGGAAGTCACCAACGAGTACGCTGGCTTCATTACCGAACACTGCGTTGGCGGTTTTGCGTCCGCGGCGCAGTTCCGATTCATCAACGACGTCGTCGTGAAGCAGAGTCGCGGTATGAATAAACTCGATAATCGTAGCAAGTTTGCGGTGATCGTTACCTTCATAACCCAGAGCCCGACAAGCTAATATGGCGAGCAGCGGCCGTAAGCGTTTACCGCCACTGTTGACAATATAAAGGCCTAATTGGTTAATTAAGGCAACATCCGATTGAAGTTGTTCACCTATTAATGCATTAACACCAAGCATGTCGTCTTTGGCTAATGCGTTAATGGACTGCATATCCATCATAGATATCTGTTTATTTACAAAATTTAACGGAAAAGAGATGGTACACTATTTATAGCGGAGCGGAAACTCAATCCGCGGTAAGCGGCGCTGCTTTTAAGTTCAAATTAAGGGTTGCGATCGCCGGCGGGATTACGTACAATTCGCGCCCTGATTTGAATTTGGATGCCCAATAGGGTTGTGGAGAATAATATGTACGCAGTATTCCAAAGTGGCGGTAAGCAGCACCGTGTGTCTGAAGGCCAAATCGTCCGCCTGGAAAAACTGGAAGCAGCTACCGGTGATGTAGTTGAATTCGACCAGGTTTTGATGGTTTCAGACGGCAGCGATGTAAACATCGGTGCTCCGTTCGTATCCGGTGGTAAAGTGAAAGCGGAAGTGATTGATCACGGTCGTGGCGATAAAATTAAAATCGTTAAGTTCCGTCGTCGTAAGCATTCTCGCCGTCAACAAGGCCATCGTCAGTGGTTCACGGAAGTGAAAATCACTGGTATCAACAGCTAATTAAGGGGTAACGACATGGCACATAAAAAGGCTGGTGGTTCTACTAAAAACGGTCGCGACTCAGAGAGTAAACGTCTCGGTGTTAAGCGCTTTGGTGGTGAGTCTGTATTAGCAGGCAACATCCTGGTTCGTCAACGTGGTACTAAGTTCCATGCTGGAAGTAACGTTGGCATTGGTAAAGACCACACATTGTTTGCGACCTCAGAAGGCAAAGTGTCTTTTGAAGTGAAGGGCAGCAAAAACCGTAAATTTGTGAGTGTTATTACTGACTAATAACGCGAACATAAACTGAAAAGTTTCGGTTCTGAAAGCCCTGCCTTACGGCGGGGCTTTTTCATATGTGCTAGAATTTTGCACAGTATTCGACAAGTGATAAGTAGCAGATTGCGATGAAATTCGTTGATGAAGTAGAAATCCGCGTAGACGCGGGTGACGGTGGTAATGGTTGTATCAGTTTCCGTCGCGAGAAATACATTCCCAAAGGCGGCCCTGACGGCGGCGATGGTGGCGACGGCGGTGACGTCTATCTGCAGGCAGATGAAAACCTGAATACCCTTATCGACTATCGTTTTGAACGTTTTCATAAAGCTGAGCGCGGTAAAAACGGTATGGGTAAAAACTGTACGGGTAGACGCGGCAACGATATTGTACTGTCAGTTCCTCCGGGCACCCGGGCTACTGATATCGATACCGGCGAAGTTCTTGGTGATTTGACGAAACACGGTCAGCGTTTAATGGTAGCCAAAGGTGGTTTCCATGGTCTGGGTAATACGCGGTTTAAAAGCAGTATAAACCGTGCGCCACGACAAAAAACCGATGGTACTCCTGGCGAGGTACGTCCGCTAAAGCTTGAACTGATGTTGCTGGCTGATGTTGGTTTGCTGGGTATGCCTAATGCCGGTAAATCGACTTTTATCCGTTCGGTTTCCGCAGCACGACCTAAAGTGGCTGACTATCCGTTTACTACTCTGATACCAAACCTGGGTGTTGTGAGTCCGGCGCCGCATCAAAGTTTTGTTATCGCCGATATTCCGGGTCTTATCGAAGGCGCGGCTGAAGGTGCAGGGCTGGGTATACAATTCCTGAAACATTTAGAGCGTTGCCGTTTATTGCTGCACTTGGTAGATTTAGCTCCGTTTGATGAAACCGACCCTGCCGAGCAGGCACGTATTATTATCAACGAGCTGGAAAAATACAGCCCGAAACTGGCAGAAAAGCCACGCTGGCTGGTCATCAATAAAGTCGACTTGCTGCTGGACGAAGAGGTCCAGGAAAAAGTAGATGAGCTGGTTAAATCTCTTAACTGGGACGGTCCAGTGTTCCAAATTGCAGCTCTGGAAGGGCGTGGCAGTGATGCGCTTTGTCGTGAGGTAATGTCTTATCTTGAAACATTGCCAGCACCTGACACTGAGCAGCATGAAGAAGCCGATCCGGTCGAGTTTATGTGGGACACATACCACGAAGAAGTTCTTGAAGAAGAGATGGATGATGAAGATGACGACGATGATGATGATGATCACGACGTCGAAGTCATTTATCAGAAGTAGGCTGACATTCATGTCAGGTGAGATATTGTTTCCTGGCGTAAACGTCAGGCTACGGATTAAGGGTATCGCCGAATGAAAATATCACTCGTGGTTGCTATGGCCGATAATCGTGTTATCGGAAAAGATAACAAAATGCCATGGCACCTTCCGGACGAGTTGCAATATTTCAAAAAAATTACTTTAGGTAAGCCAATTGTTATGGGACGGCGAACTTTCGAGTCAATAGGTCGTCCTTTGCCTGGGCGTAAGAATATCGTTCTAAGTCGTCGAACGGATCGTTCGGAAAATCAGGACAGTCAGGTGATTTGGGTTTCTGGGGTGCAACAGGCAATAGCCGCTGCTGGTCCAGTTGATGAACTAATGGTGATTGGCGGAGGAAAAATTTATGAGAAATTTTTACCCCTCGCAGACCGACTATATGTTACTAAAATAGAATTAAATGTTGAGGGTGATACTTACTTTCCCGATTACCATCAAGTCGCCGACTGGCAAGAGGTAGAGCGGCAAAACTTTGCCGCTGATGAGCGCAACTCCCATAACTTTAGTACTCTTATTTTCGACAGAGTAAGTTAATAAGAAGTTATAAATTCAGTAACTTACATGTATTTTAAGCCATTGCAGCAAGCTTGAGTTCGTAGTATCATATTGATGAATTTTTGAACAATCTTGTGATGGGGTTTTAGATGAAAGCAATTGTATTAGGCACCATGATGGCTGCCGTTGCGGCAACAGGCGTAACTTTTTCAAAGAGCGCAGAGGCAAATGAATTAGCCTTAAGCTTATGCACATACGTACAAGGTGATGACACCATGCGTATGCGTAAAAAATTACGTGATGCTCGTGTACGCGTACGCGATATTTACAGTGGTATTCAGTGTAATGGTCAGAGCTTATTGCAATTTGCCATGTCGAATGGTTCACAAGACATTGGTGAGTTCATTGTTGGTCGTTTGTCAGTAGACGAACTGAAAGCTTCTGGCGACTACGAGTGGGCACAGTCTAACGGTCATGGCAGTAGTGCAATTGCAGTAGCAATTAAAGATCGCGCTGGCCTGTAATTAGCACCGAGAAAGTTATCTTCTAAAAGCCTGCAATTTTTGCGGGCTTTTTTACATCTTCTAACAAATCAATCAGTGACTTACCTTGTAATTCTCCCCTGTTCTCTACGACAATAGATCCGTTGCATATATAAACGGAATCGCTATGAAACGATGGATGGCATTATCGCTACTGTTACTGGGTCTGGTGCCGCTTAGCGGTCAGGCACAGACAAAATCAAATGAAGCTTCGAGCTGTTATTTACCCGGCGTGCAAGAGAAACTGCACTGTGGCACAGTTTCAGTTCCTGAAAACTACGAACAGCCCGACGGTAAGCATATTGGTATTTACTACGCTATTCTTCCGGCCGTTCAGGAAGGTTCGCAAGCCGATCCTATGCTGATTCTGGCCGGAGGACCGGGTCAGGCCGCGACCGAGTTAACTCCAATGATAGCGCGTATGTTCGAATCGGTGCGTCAAAAACGCGATATCCTTCTAATTGATCAGCGCGGTACGGGAAAAAGTCATCCGCTTGAATGCGACATTGAACGTCCGGATGAATTGATACGTGCTGACGATGAGCAGGATCTTAAAGCCCTGAGTCAAGAATGTCAGGAACAGTATCCCGGTACAGACACAACGCAATATCATACCGTTAACGCCGTAAAAGACTTTGAACGGGTACGTGAGCATTTAGGTATAGAGCAACTGAACCTTTATGGCGGTTCTTACGGAACGCGTGTCGGGCTAACCTATTTGCGTGAAGCGCCTACTTCAGTTCGCACGGCTACCCTCGATGCTGTCGCCCCGCCTCAGGTCATTATTGGGCCGTTCGGTCAGCACGGAGCCAATGCGTTTGATGAAATGCTCAGGGATTGTTCCGAACAAAGCCCATGTCACGAGAAGTTTCCTAACCTCGAGCAAGAATATTATGAGGTTATGAATGAGCTGGAAACCGGGAATATACTGCTGGAAACGCGGGATCCTCTGTCGTTTGAGCCGCTGGAAATAAAACTGACTCCCGGGCGTTTTAGTTCAATTATCCGTGTTGCCTTATATCACCCCAATACTCGTCAGTTATTGCCCTATGCCATTCATTCTGCAGCTGCAGGAAACTACCACGCCATACTGGGTTTGATGGGCGGTACTATGTCGCAGAACAGTATTTACCTCGGACTTATGCTGTCGGTTGTGTGTGGCGAAGATTTACCCCGGGCTACTCCGGAGCTTTTTGCGCAGGACGGTAACAATCAGTTTATTGGTAGCCGAACAGGTGATGCCTTTGTTGATATGTGTGCGGGCTGGCAGTCATCAAGTGTCCCTGCTTACTGGTCCGATCCTGTTGTCAGTGATAAACCGGTACTGCTGTTATCGGGTGAACTGGACCCGGTTACTCCTCCGGAATGGGGCGAAATGGCTCATAGAACCTTACCTAACAGCAAACACCTGGTAGCCCCTAACGCGGGACACACTATTGCCAGCCATACCTGTGCTAATACACTTATTGCAGACTTTATCGAGCAAGGTTCTATCGAGAATATTGAAGGTAGCTGCCTGGAAGAGCAAAGGCTTAAGCCATTTGTGCTGAACCAAAATGCAGCGGGGCTATAAATAATGATAAACGTAGATGCACTGACAAAAACATTCAAAAATGTGCAAGCGCTGGACTCACTCTCTTTTCAGGCAAAAGACGGCCAAATCACTGGTCTTCTTGGACCAAACGGAGCCGGGAAGACCACTTGTCTGCGGATTATTTACGGGCTATTGCAGGCTGATACGGGCAAGGCTGAGATTGAAGGTGTTGATGCCAACCAAAACCCTATTGGTGCACGCCGTAACCTCGGCATATTTCCTGATAAGTTCGGCTTATACGAACGTTTAACCGTGCGCGAGCAAGTGGCTTATTTCGCCGGGTTACACGGGCTAAAAGGCACGGAGCAAAAGCAGGCGGTTGAGAAGGTGATAGAAAAGCTGGATATTAAAGAGCTTGCAGACCGCCGCACGGCAGGGTTCTCACAAGGCCAGCGGATGAAAGTTGCGCTGGCTCAGGCTTTAGTACACAGTCCAAAGCACTTGATTCTTGATGAGCCCAGCCGCGGTCTGGACGTTATGAGTACCCGAATTTTAAGAGATGTGCTGCGCGAACAACGCGCTCAGGGTACCTGTATCTTGTTTTCCAGCCACGTTATGCAGGAAGTTGCTGCGCTATGTGACCGAGTGGTGGTTATGGCAAAGGGCAAAGTTGCAGCTGAAGGAACACCACAGGAACTTTGCGACATGACCGGCGAGCAACAACTGGAAGATGCCTTCGTTAAAATTATCGGTACGGACGAGGGGATAGCAGCTTAATGAGTGCATTAACTTCTGTGTGGAAAAAAGAGTTTCGTGACGCAATTCGCGACAAACGCTCTGTGTTAGCGGCAATGTCCTATGCGTTTTTCGGCCCCATGCTAATGGCCGTCGCCTTCTTTTTTCTGATAACACAACTGACCGATCCAGCGGACGTTGAAATTACCATTGAAGGCAAAGAAAACGCCCCTCAACTCGTTGAATTTCTGAGCGAACGTGGTGTTGTTGCCAAAGAAGGGGACTGGGCGAAAACCGAAACGCCGATAATATTAACCTTACCGGAAAACTGGCAGGAGAACGTGAGTAAAGCCGAACCGGTAGAGGTAACATTGCGTGCCGACTGGTCGGCACAAAAGCAGCAAACCGAGATTAAACGTGTTGAGCAAGCAGTGCAGGCTTACTCAAGTCAAATAGCGGCTTACCGGTTGACATTACGGGGTGTTGATCCTCGTGTCATGCAACCGGTGCAACTGCAAAAACAGGACCTGGCAACCCGGGGTTCAAAAGCGGCCTTGATTATGGGCAGTGTGCTGGTGTTTATTATTTTGTCCGTGTTCTGGTCTGGCATGAATGTCGCTATCGATATTAGTGCTGGTGAACGCGAGCGTAACTCACTGGAATTTTTGTTGAGTCAACCGCTAAGCACCTGGGACATTGTTACCGGTAAAGCACTAACCGCAACAACCTTCTCATTGTTTGGCGCAATACTGTCACTGGTACTCATACCCATTATATTTGCCTACGTTCCGTTACACGAAATTGGCATGAATGTGAACTTCAGTGTAGGTATGATGGTACTGATGTTTGTTTTGCTGGTACCGCTGGCTTTGCTTGCGACCGCGCTGCAATTGTTCGTGTCCTTCCGCGCTAAAAACTTTAAAGAAGCACAAACCTACATCAGCTTCTTGCTGATCATTCCAATGGCAGCGTCTTTTGGTGTGGAATTCGCACGACTTAAAAATCCGATTCTCTACTACTTGCCGTTAACCGGACAGCATCAGGCATTCTTGTCGCTGATACGTGGTGAGAACGTGAATGTCATGGGAACCGTAATAAGCGCAGTAGCCACCCTGGCAGCCGCATTGCTTCTAATGAAATACATAGCCCGAATGCTCAAAAGCGAAAAAATCGTCTTCGGCCTGTAGGGACAGGCCATTCGCTTGTTTCGCTTGAGCATTGAATACTTCTGTGGCGGAGACGCTACGAGCTCATCCATGAGGGCTTGACGAAGGCCATCCATGGCCTTCGACACTCCGCCACAGAAGTACTCAACACTCAGAACGCTTACAAGCGAATAACCTGTCCTCTCCGAGCTTATTCTGCTCGTAGGCCAATATGATGGGGTGAGGTGGCTGATAATAGAGAGCGCGCCCGACGGTTAGAGTGGGCTGCTATGGAGGTGTGCAGCGCCATGGATGGCGCTGCCCAAGCCCTACAGGGATGTATTCATGGGCGTCCTCCATAGTAGCCCCTATAACCTCAGCGCTCTCTATCTGCCACCTCACCTTCAGTCGCGCAGGAGGCCGTAGTGGTAGTAGAGCCATTGGCCCAGACGGCGGAAGCGTGGTAGTGGGAAGGGTTTTAATTGAGACTGGTAGTAAGGCAGCTCGGGCAGGGGCTGTTCCATGGCGACTTCTGCCAGTCGCTGGCCTGCTAAGGCGGTAAAGCTGACACCGGCACCGCAGTAGCCCATGCTGGCGTAAATATTATCTTTCACTTTGCCTATTCGCGGGTAATCGTCCAGTGAAACACTGACCCAGCCGCTCCAGAAGTGCTCCCACTTGTTAATGTCCCGTAGCTGCGGAAAGGATTGATGCAAGGCTCGCAGCAGGCGCTTAGCATAAACCGGGTCAGCGGCATTTTTCCCCTGAATGGCACCACGCCCACCAAACAACAAGCGGTTATCGGGCAGTAAGCGGAAGTAGTACTTCAGAATGCGCGTATCCATGATGGCGTATTGAGGTGACAGCTTAATGCTCGCAATTTGCTCTTTACTCAGAGGTGGGGTGGTAATAATGCTCGAAAGCACAGCTAGAGAGCGACTGGCAAGCTCCGGCAGTAACTGCCCTGAGGTATAGCCATTAGAACAAACCAACAGCTTACGGGCGCGTACAGCGCCTTTGACGGTTTGCAGGTATACGCCTTTGCCGCCAAGCGACGCAGCCTGAGTTACCGGGCAATGTTCAACTAATTGCGCACCAGCAGCCGCGGCCCGTCGAGCCGTGGCGGCAGCTAATAACATAGGGTTTAGAGCAAAGCAGTCGGTGAAGCGTAATGCTGCATGGGCCTGCGGGCTGGAAACAAGATTGCTCAATTGCTGTTGAGTCAGCCACTCCACCGGTTGGTTAAACTGCCTGAGCTGTTCATACTGTTGCTTTAATGGCTCAACAGCGCCGGGTTTGTGCGCTATTTTCAAGTAACCGCCATTTTGGCGCTGGCACTGCTCCGGGCAATAACGCAAAGTTTCTTCAATGAGTTGAAGTGCCTTGTGATGTTCGCCTGCAATGCCTCGTGCAACCTCTGAACCCAGACGCTCAGCCCAGGCTGACAAGCCCAGTCGGCCGGTACTTTTCATCACAAAACCAGCATTACGCGACGAACAACCCCAGGCCAGTTGGTTGGCTTCAAACACCGCAACAGAGTGCCCGTTTTCAGCCAGAACCCGAGCCGCATTTAAGCCCGTGTAACCCGCCCCAATAATCGCAAACTCCACTTCCTCTGGCGCATGAACACACTCCGGAAAATCGGCCTGCGTATGCTGCTGCCAATAACTAGGCTCAGGAGCATCATGAGGCCCCGGAGGCGCATTAACCAAAGGATCATACATAATCACCCACCTATAAAAACGGAGAGGGAAGACAGCGAGCGCTGAGGTTACAAGGACTATTGTGGAGGACGCCCGTGAATACATCCGTGTAGGGCTTGGGCAGCGCCATCCATGGCGCTGCACACCTCCACAATAGCCCTATGTAACCGTTGGCGCGCTCACTATCTCCCGCTTCATATAAAAAACCAACTTAAGCCGCTATGAGGGAAGCAAAAGGGGCAGATTGTTCACTTGTGAGCGTTACGAGTGTTGAAGGCCTCTGTGGTGGAGTGTCGAAGGCCATGGATGGCCTTCGTCAAGCCCTCATGGATGAGCTCGTCGCGTCTCCGCCACAGAGGCCTTCAATGCTCAAGCGAAACAAGTGAGCAGTCTGCCCCCAAGCCCATGCAACCTCAGCGCTCTTTCACCGCCGCCTTACGTATCGAATTTCAGCAGCATTTCGCCGGCGTTGCAGTAGCAGGTGCCGTCGCATACTGGGCAATAGTAGCCGTCTTCTACTGAGGCTTTGTACCAGCGCTTTTCATGTTGCTTAATCATTTCACCGCCGCAGCGGGTGAAATATTCATAGGCGCTGTTATTGGGGCTTTGCATCCAAATATGCGCTAAACCACCACGGCAGCCCAGCTCTTTGGCGGCTTCAATACTACGGAACAACAGTTCTTTGCCTATGCCTAATCCGCGTGCCTTTTCTGATACCGCTGCGCACTTAAAGTAGCACAGCTTCTCGGCAGGAATGGGCCAGGCGTCTGGGGTGCAAAAATCATCAATTGGCCATTGTCCGGGCGCCAGGGTAATGCGCACGCCCAACGGAGTCTCGCCGCGCAGAGCTATCCAGTTCAACTGCACGTTACCCGCGGTTCCACCAGCTAAATATTGTTGAAAGCTCTCTTCGTTCAGGTAGTTGTCACCATGAACTTCGTTGGCCAGATCAATAACGGCCGCCATATCGGCAGCCGTTATTTCACGATAAATGATATCGCTCATTAGTAGCGGTACTCGTCTGTCTTAAACGGACCTTCCACATCAACGTGAATGTAGTTTGCCTGATCCGCTGTCAGTTTAGTGATAACACCGCCAAAGCCCTGCACCATATAACGCGCAACTTCTTCATCTAGTTGCTTAGGCAGAACTTCTACACGCAGGTATTCTTCCTGTTGTTTAATTTCCATGTCGGCAAATTTCTGCTCGAACAAGTGAATTTGAGCAAGTACCTGGTTAGCAAATGAACCATCCATAATACGGCTAGGGTGACCTGTTGCGTTACCTAAGTTCACCAAACGGCCTTCAGCCAGCAGTATCAGGTAGTCGTTGTCGTCGTCTGAACGGTAAATTTTATGAACCTGCGGCTTAATTTCTTCCCAGCGCCAGTTTTTACGCATAAAGGCCGTATCAATTTCGTTGTCAAAGTGGCCAATGTTGCAAACCAGAGCAGTAGGTTTAAGCGCGGCCAGCATGTAGCGATCACACACGTCCATATTACCGGTTGTGGTAACAATCAGATCGGTGTTTTCGAGCAAGCCTTTGTTGATGTTATCGCCAGTACCGTTGTTTTTGCCTTCAAGGTAAGGAGAAACCACTTCAAAGCCGTCCATGCAGGCCTGCATGGCACAAATGGGGTCAATTTCACTGATCTTAACAATCATGCCTTCCTGACGCAGGCTCGCGGCAGAACCTTTACCCACATCACCATAACCAACGACCAGAGCTTTCTTACCTGACAATAAGTGGTCGGTAGAGCGTTTAATTGCGTCGTTTAGTGAATGACGGCAGCCGTACTTGTTGTCATTTTTTGACTTAGTGACGGCATCGTTCACGTTAATAGCAGGAACTTTCAGAGTGCCTTTTTCCAGCATATCCAGCAAACGGTGAACACCGGTGGTGGTTTCTTCAGTAATGCCGTGAACTTTTTCCAGCATCTGCGGGAATTCATCGTGGATCATCAGGGTTAAATCGCCGCCGTCATCCAGAATCATGTTGGCATCCCACAACTCGCCGTCTTTATGGCAAGTCTGCTTCAAGCACCATTCGTATTCTTCTTCGGTTTCACCTTTCCAGGCAAATACCGGTACACCGGCAGCAGCCATAGCCGCAGCAGCATGGTCCTGAGTGGAGAAAATGTTGCATGACGACCAGCGCACTTCGGCACCCAGTTCAAGCAATGTTTCAATCAACACCGCTGTTTGAATGGTCATGTGGATACAACCAATAATACGGGCACCAGCCAACGGCTTGCTGTCAGCGTATTTACGGCGGATAGTCATCAACGCCGGCATTTCAGATTCAGCAATCGCAATTTCCTTGCGGCCCCATTCGGCTAAGCTAATATCTGCTACTTTATAGTCTTGCGAATTTTCTGCACTCATAGCGACTCTCTTTTTCAGTGATTTCTGTCAGTGAATTTTTCAGTAAATTCAAGCCGTTTGAGCGTTCATAACACGCTCAATTAATTGCTGTTGTAGGTCTTTACTCAGTCGGGCGCCAAACTTTGTGACCAGTTCAGCAGACGCATGACTGGCTAAACGACCAGCGTCTTCCAGCGACATATTACGCGTTAAGCCATAAAGCATAGCACCTGCAAACATATCACCAGCGCCATTGGTATCAATGGCTTCAACCGGTACGCCCGGAATATGCACCTGGCGTTCGCGGTTGGCAATTACAGCACCGTCTTTACCTAAGGTAATAGCAACCGTGTCGGCCTGCTCTAGTAATACGGATAAAGCCGCCTGAGGATCGTCCTTACCTGTTAATAATTCTGCTTCTTCACGGTTACAGAACATTAAATCGACACCACCGTCCAGAATTTCATCAATTCCGCTGCGGAAAAACTTCACCATGGCAGGGTCAGAGCAGGTCATAACCAGCTTTGTATTGTTTTCCCGGGCTACCTTTTTCGCATGCTGAATCGCGCCACGCGCAATTTCTGAGGTAATTAAATAACCCTCAATATAAAGGTAGTCTGCTGCAGCAATGGCATGGTCATCAATTTCAACGGTAGATAAATCGGCCGTTATGCCCAAGTGAGTACGCATGGTGCGTTCGGCGTCAGGAGTCACCATAACCAGACAGCGACCAGTCGTGCCCGGGTTCTTCTGTTGGTGAAGGCTGGTTTCTATGCCTATTTGTTCTAAATCCTGACGGTAAAACATGCCGGCTTCGTCGTCAGCAACTTTACAGCAGTAGTAGGCTTTGCCGCCGAATTGAGCGAAAGCCACCAACGAGTTAGCTGCTGATCCACCGCCGCTTTGCTTTTTTAACTCGCCCAGTTGGCTAAGTTCTGCAATCAGAGTGTTTTGAGCATCTTCATCAATCAGCTCCATCATGCCTTTTTTTAAATCGTGCTTCTGCAGGAAGTCCTCAGAGACTTCAAACTCCTGATCCACCAGCGCATTGCCAATGCCGACTACATCAATGGTTTTCATAATATTAAACGGTTGCTTATTAGGGCGCGTAGTATACCCGATGAGTCACTCAGGGTCGATAAATGAACAAGGCAAAAAGTGCAATAACCAGACAAGCAATGAAAAAACCTTGCCACTGCCTTTGCCAGCGCGGGGCTCTCGATATTAACAACTCGGCAGCGCGGCCTTCAAAACGTTGTCTCGCAATACGAATTCCCTGTACTTGTATAGGTCCGCCCAAACTGACCCGGTGGCAATAGCTGAAGCTTTGCAGCCAACTGAGTAAAATAGTGGAGAACAAAGGATTACGTTTTAACGGTTGCAGCTTGAACTTATTACGCTGAAATAGCGCCATAAACCGTGCTGACAAGGCCAGTAAAAATGAGGGTAAGAAATGCGTTATAGTGTGAAGCCAGTGTGTTGCCAGGCCAAAATATCGGTACCGTGCCTGTGCAACCGGCCAAACCTGAGTCAGCTCAGAAAGCGTTCGTACCCCAAGTGCCGCCAGTGGTCCACCAACAAACCAAAAGAGCAAAGGCGTAAAGCGATGTTCCAGAATACTGGTCGCGCGCAGTTCGATGCTGGTTTTGGCAATGCCGTGTTCACTCAGTAAATCGCAGTCGCGCCAGGTTATGCGGCTTAGCCAGGCGCGGGCGGCGTTTTTACGGCCACGTTGCAGATGGCTGTCGGCCAGTTTAACGGCATGACTGACGGGTTGCTGACGCAGGCTAACCAGTAATATTAGCCAGCCAATAGCCAAAGAAACCTCAGCACCGGCAAATACAATGGCCGCTGGCAGTAATACCAGCAGTGACATAGTTAACCAGGCCAAAAACCCGGCAAGGCGTTGCTGACCGACCGGGCGCTTGGGCTTGTTAACCTTGCCGCTCATGTAGGCGGCCATTAGCCGCAAAACGGCAAAGGGGTGCCACTGCTCTGGCCATGGAAACCAGCGCTCTGCCAGCAAAGCCAGCAGAGCCAGAGCAACAGGTGATAATAAAATGTCGGTTAAAATTTCCGTATTCATGCAGCTATACTGCCACGGAGCAAGTTAAGCGGCAATCGGCTGGTTATTCTTATCTTTATTCGTTGGTACCGCGGCGCGAACATGTTCAGACTGGCGAATTTTACCGTGAATGTAGTCGTGCAGTTCGGCAACGCGATAACCGGGCTTCGCTTTAAAGCGCAGGAAAGGTAGTCCGGCAGCGGCCAAGGTGTTTTTCAGGAATAAGTTACGTTTTTGCTGGTTCATTGACGACTGACCTGGCTCCAGCTCTATAGCCGCTTTAACCTGCATGGTGTGAATGTCACACAATACGTAGTCAAGAATGCGTTGGCTGGCTTTGTTGTGGGCATCTTTGCGTGCGGTAGAGGATAAACCTGAGCGCACGGTAACAATGTCGCTTAAACGAACTTTGGTGAATATGCGGAAGCTGTCGCCGACGGACTTTTCCAATAGTGTCAAAAACTGATCTTCCTGCGCGGTGCACAAGGAAACGTCTTTTAGCTTATAAGGGTAGGGTACATAGTTTTCAGACATTCGGCTGGCAATAATAGCCACCGCAATTAACACTACAACAAACAACAACAGGATAATTTCCATTTTTCACACCTCATCAGAAAATTGACGCTCTGTGAGGTGTGAAGCAAAAGCTGTGCCAGCTATGGCTGCTTATGGAATTTATTTAATCAGTTATGCCGAGTAACCGCCGGGAACGCCTTTGGTCGTGACACTCACCGCGTCGTGTGCGTGCAGTGACTCATAGTGATTAACCCGCAACCAGAAATCGCGGAAGTTTGGCATCTGGTTTAACTGGTGTTGTAAGCGACGCGATGCGTCCTCACAGAACATCAGGTTCTGTCCATTTAACCGTGCAAACTCTTGCTCGTCTTCACGTTTAACGGCGGCTTGTACTGGTGTTTTAAGAGCCCCTTCAATGGCATCAATGAGTTCCACAATGGGAAAGTCATTAACACTGTCACTTAAGGCAACTTTAACCTCAGCAACAGAACGCTGGCTGTGTGGTGTCGCAACAATACCTTCGGTGGAACCTAGCCACTCGTGCATGATGCTGGCATCAACCTGTTCCTGACCGGCAAATTTCTCGCTAAAAGCATCCTGAATTAACTGGCGCGCTAAAGCCGCAGAGCAAGGGCAAGTCGATGAGTAAGGGACATCGACAGACAACTCCAGCTTTAACTGACCCGCATCGTAGCGGCCGGTTAAACTGACTGGGTAAGCTTTCCAGCCCTGCTTCTTGCTAATCAGTGATTTGCGGCGCAGGTGATAGTCAAAATCAAATTTAATGAAGGCCTGATCACTGATGTCTTTATGACTTTCAATAAAGTCATTCAGCAGTTGCTTTAAAGTATCGTGACTGAGCTCACCTTCGGTCGACATTTTGTCCAGCAACAAATACAAGCGAGACATGTGGATACCCTTGGTTTTCGGGTTTTTCAGGTTGACAAAAGCTTCCACTTTAGCCGCTACCGGGCGTTCTGGTACGCCGGCTGCTGCTACCATCAATGGAACTTCAATATTGCTCATGCCAACCCAATCGAGAGCTCCCTCTGTCTGGGCCTGCGTTTGGTTGGCTACGTCGGGCATAACTGTTGGCATTCGTTGTGAACTCCAAGTGTCGTGAATATTGTCCGGCCTATTTGATCTTGATCAATGAGGCTCAGTCTAAAAGTGGGCATTATATCGCAGAATTTCACCAGGTGACACCGATTGCCCTAATCGATTCTGTCTGCACAGTGGTTGACTCAAAACAGGAATACGCCGAGGATAGGGTTTTGGATTGATGGAGCATAAAAAGATGGCAGAAAAATCGGCGATAGACACCGAGCTATTACAACAGTACGTCGATACCTTAGGTGTTGAAGGCGTGAATTCAACGCTGACGACTTTTGACGGTATTATTCAAAGCTATGCGCAATTATTGCATCAAGCTGCTAAAGGTCGTAACGAAGACGAGCTGCGCAAACAGGCACATAAAGTGAAAGGAGCTTGCGGTTCAGTCGGTTTAACTGCGTTATCTGAGATAATGGAAAAGGTTGAGAAAGAAGACTGGGAATGGCCGGTAGCTGAACGTTTATTAATTGAATGGGCCGATGCGGTCATTCCGCACCGACGCCAAATTGATGCCTGGTTAGCTGAGCATCACTGAGCTTGCTGATCAACCTCGCCGATAAAGCGATAGCCTTCACCATGGATGGTGGTTATTAAGTTCGGTGTTTCCGGGTGAGACTCGAAATGCCGACGAATGCGGCGAATGGCAACGTCAACAGTACGGTCATTCGGACGGAGCTCGCGATCCAGCATACGTTTAACCAGAGTTTCACGGTCAAGGATGCGACCCGGGTTAGATAAAAATAACTCCAACGCACGATACTCACTTTTCGGCAAACGGAACATTTGGTTTTCCGGTGAGTACAGGCAGCGACTGTCACTGTTCAAGCGCCAGCCGTGGAACTGGAATTCAACACTGTTATTTTCAACCGGACTGCCTGAGCGCGATGCTTCAATACGGCGGCACAGGTTGCGTACGCGAATTGTCAGCTCTTTCGGGTTATAAGGTTTGATAAGATAGTCGTCAGCCCCTAACTCCAGTGCTAAAAGGCGATCATCTTCGCTGTCACGACCGGTTAAGAAAATTAACCCAATGTTGTCGCTTTCGCGTAATGATTCGGCAAGTTCCAGACCATTCTTACCTGGCAGGTTGACGTCCATAATTACGACATCAACACGTTCCTGACGCATGATGTTTTCCATTTGCAGGCCATCAGCAGCATCAAAAACTTCGTAGCCTTCTTGTTGGAATAGACGTGTGAGGGTCTGGCGAGTAACAACTTCGTCTTCAACAATCAGTATTCTGGCATTCATAAGCGTTGATTTTCCCGGAAAGTTCGTCGCTGTGCGTACGGTGTTGAACTTATATTTATAAAAGTTATGACGTTACATTATGACTTTTGTTTGAGATTTTTCAAGCATTGCTGACCAAAGTGACAGGAAAACGGACAATAAACTCTACACCGTTCTTTTCCTCACTAAAGAAGTGAATGTTCCCACCCAGTACCTGAGTCACCAAATTATAGACCAAATGCAGACCCAGCCCACTGCCTCCGGAGCCTCGTTTGGTGGTTACAAAAGGGTCAAATATTTTGCGATTAATATCACTGGGAACACCTTTACCATTATCGGTATAGACCATTTCCAGCTTGTCATCACCTATCATAGTAAAACTGATGTTCACTCGGCCGCTGCTATAACCCTCAAAAGCATGGATCATAGAATTGACAATAAGGTTAATCAGAACCTGATTTAACGGCCCGGCTTTAGCGCGTACAGTCAGCCCCTCAGGGCATGAAATACGGATAGGGAATTTCTCCGGGTCGAGACGTCTGGGTTTCACTGAAATAAGAACATCGTTCATGAACGACGGAATATGAATATCCCGGTCAATTTCTGATGACTGATCAACCGCTACCTGCTTGAAGCTGGTCACCAGATCCGCGGCCCGTCCCAAATTACGGTAAATAATTTGCAGGTTTTCATCGCAATCACTTAAAAAGCGTTCGAACTCTGAGGTTGAAATTCGTTTCTCGTCGAACTTCTCCTGCATTATCGTTAATTTGTCCTGCAGCAAAGTGGAAGCGGTAACTGACAAGCCTATTGGTGTATTAACTTCGTGGGCAATACCGGCAACCATGTCCCCCAGCGACGCCATTTTTTCCGACTCAACCAATTGCCCCTGATACTGGTGTAATTGCTCCAGAGTTTTAAGCAGCTCGCTGTTGGATTCTTTTAGTGCCTGAGTGCGCTGGGTAACCTGACGTTCCAGCTCGGTATTTAACTGACTGGCTTCTTCTTCAGCCCTGCGCTGGCGGCTAATGTGTTGCTGCACGCGATCAAGCATGGTGTTAAATGCGTGCGCCATCATATCAAATTCAACCAGCTTTGACGGCGCCAGGCGCAACGAATAGTTTTTATCCCGGGCAACCTGAGAAATCACATCAACGACGCTGTCTAGTGGTGTGACAATGGTTTTTCGCAAACGCAGGGTTATTAGCCAGCACAGTAACAGTGTTAGTACAAAAACCACGCTGGCAATGGCAATTGAGCGCCACATGAATAAACGGGCCTGTTCCAGTGAACCACGCAAATAAACATAGCCAATGACTTCATCGTCCAGTACCACCGGCTGAGAAACTTCAATGTAATTGTCGTTAGTTTGCGGTGTTGTCAGTTTATCCAGTTTAGCGAACCGCGCCGGAATAGGAGCCAGACCCTTTTTATTATAACTTGAGAAAAAGGTCAGTTCGTTACTGGTTTCATCCATTTTGTAGACATGAACATGCTGAATAAACGAGGTGTTTTCTAATGAACTCAGGCGTTGCTTTTCGTTCGCGTTATCATTAAAAACTAAGCTGCTGGCGGCGTTGCCGGCCACAATGCGGGAATATGATAAGGCTTGGTCATGTAATGACTCCTGATACTGTGCAACCTGGCTCACAATATTAACCGTAAAACCAATAAGAAGCGCGAAGCTGGTGACCAACAACACGATATAAATTAGTATGCGCTTCAGTGAAATGGTATGCATTCAGTCTACGGCTCAGTCTCTGAAAAAATTATATGTTTACTAATGTTAGCAAAGCGTTAACAAAAAAGGCATCAGTTAAACAAAAAAACGGGTTATTTATCGACAAGTTGCATGGTAAACACGATAACGGCCATCATCGGCTATAACACTGCAGTTGCCAAACACCGATTCAATTACCTCTGGCCAGGGCAGAAAACGGTTAGCAACGACTCTAAAAACACCTTGCTTATTAAGGTGTTGCCGGGCATTGCTAATAAACTCACGGGCAATTTCATAGTCAGTTCTCTGTCCAGTGTGGAACGGAGGATTACTGACAATGAAATCAAACTGTCCGGCATTGTCCGGTATGCCATCGGCTAAACGCAACTCGGTTTTTACTGGTTCTTTGGCCAATGTTATCTCACTGGCGGCAATAGCAATGGGACTCACATCACAGGCCATAAGTTCAGTGGCCACCGAAGCTAGCTGTTTAGCGATAACTCCCGCACCGCAGGCAAAATCCAGGCCCCGGCCTTTTGGTAAATCTTTTATATGTTGCAGTAACAGTAAGGTTGCCGGGTCAATATGTTCGCGGCTGAATACGCCCGGCAAGGTAACAAAGGATTCCTGTTGCTGGTTTAATTCAAAAGTAATGGTTTTGGCGTAATCTTCAATCGAGGCGCTTTGATGAACATGCTCATTGCGTTCACTGGCAAAAAGCAGGCAATGGTTTGCCGATGCTAGTTTCTGTGGCGGCTGTAACCAGTCAGGCAAATGTTTCATTAAAGGTTGAATACCAGAACGTTTTTCACCGGCAAACCATACCGGAGTGCCGGTTGGCAACGACGCTAACTGTTCCAGTAAGTACTGATTCAGTTCTTTTTCCTTTGCTACCAGAAATAAAACACCGTCGTAATTGTTAAGGTTCGGTGGCTGAATTTGGCAAAAAACCGGGTTCCCGGCAGTTTCCCAATAGGCAGCGTGACCAGCGTGAAAGCTCCAGGCCGAGGCATTAGGTAAGGCAGCTAACTCGCCACCACCCGGGTGAATAACCAATAATGAGCCATGAGCCCAGGGTTGCGTGGACTGGCGTCCAAGCATGGATAAAATTGCAGCTGACATAGTGATACTTAACGGCTTAGACTAAGCTGTCTACTCGTAGTTGTTTGTCCTGAAGTAAGAACATTGTACCATTTCGGTGTTCTTTTATGCGCAGACTTTTCTCTTTAAAGATAAACAAAATACCGGGGAAGACTTCTCTGCTGACCATAGTGCGCAAAACCGGATGGTTTTCGAAAGCTTCCAATATTGAATCTATGCTGGTTCGGGTATTAATAATTCTTGCTCTGAGCTTGCGTAACTCAATTTTTAGCTTTTTCTGATACTCCAGCTTTTTCACGCCATCTTCCAGTTTGTCACAACGGTTCAACCCTTGCTGCACTACTTTTACCCGAGCCAGGGTTTTTGTCAGTAGCGCCCGCATGCTGTTTAAGTGCTCAAGCGACTGAGGGTCAATGGGCGGAAGCGACCAGTAAATACGGGTTTTAGTGCCGGCTGGGGCACCCAACTGCCCACAATAGACGTGATCACAGGTTTCAATAGTGCCACCAATGAGTTTGCCGCGGGCATTACGGCCTTCACCACCAATAGCCAGCGGACCCTTCGTTATGACATGGCAATGGGTTAACTGTTTGTCCGTATTCACTCCGGTTTGAGCTTCAAAGTAGGAATACTGAGCATAGGCACACCAGATGGAACCACCTGCAACCAGCTTGGTGGAAACATCCGGTATCCATTCATCGGCATCTTCGTCGTGCTCGGCATTGTCACCTGAATGAATCAGGTGGCCGATACAACCTTTACGGACAGTGATATTGCCGTCGGCGTGCAGCTCGGCAGAATCGACATAGCCTCCAACCGTAATGTCGCCGGTGCAAGTTACCTTCATTCCTTCACTGACATTGCCGGTGACAATCACGCTGCCTTTAAACTTAACGTGACCAGTTGATACATCGACGTTGTTTAGCTGCATAACATCATCAACCTGCACGCTATTTTCGTTAAAGCTTGGCATGCCGGTCCGGTCTGAAACAATTAAATTGGCATCGGTATCGCTAACGCGAGTGCCTTCACCGGGTTTAAAGTCGCGGTCCTCACCGTCCCGGGCTTCCAGTTCCTGGCCAAAAACAGTAAAGCCGACACGACCTTTGCTCGGAGGTATTTTCTGCAACAGCGGATGGTCAGGATCAACCGTGACTTCAGCGCCTAAATCGCGCATGTCTGCCGTACCGTCTTCACGCAGCTGAGGGCGTAACACGCGCTTGCGGGCATCGTCTGTCAGCGGTTTAAACTTGGCATTACTGCCATTGATAGGGTATTTGCCTTTTGCCACGGTAACTGACAGCTCAGCACCTGGCGGAGCTTCATTTGTGTGCTCAACTAAGGCGTCAATAGCCTTGCGCTGAATGCCGGAGGTAATTTTCTTTTCCTTCAGCTTGGCAATGATGATTTCCTGCGTCAGGGGTTTGCCGCCATAACCGACAATACCGCTGGCAGTGACTTTCATATCATCGTCGCTTACTTGTAAATTTAAATCGGCGTCAAAAATCTCGGCAATAGCGACTTGAAAGGGAATGCTGCTGTTAGAGTCTTTACTGTAATGCTGGGCGTACTTTGTTGCTGTTTGTAGCAGCATTTGTGGATCAAGTAATTTTGCAGCCGAAAACTTAGAAGCCTGCCACGCTTGCTGGAGTTTATCTGCTTTGACCTCTGAGGGAGGGGTGCCGGCATCAATGCTGATGTACACATCTCTTTCAGAAACCCGGAAACTGACCGGACTGGACATAGGGCGCCTGTACTCTAACTGTTGTTATAATTTTTATCGGGCTATTTTAACGAATGTTTACCCTTTTTTGTATTAATTTTAATCGTCCGGGGCAACTTCATTACAGTAGCTTGCTATTTTTTCGTTCACCGCGGCCAATTCAACGTTAACTTGTGTAATCGCTTCAGTGCGCTGTTCGTCAGTCTTCTGCTGCCAGTCTTTGAAAAGTTGTGCAGCCAGAAGGCTCAATTCAGTCGCGCCAATAGTAGCACTTAAACTTTTTAACGTATGTAATTGTAAGCGTGCTGCCTCAACATCTTCCAACAAGTCCTCTGTATTTAGCAAAGTAGTGAACTGTTCCAAATAACAGTTCAGCACTTCCCGGTACAGGTTGTGCTGATTATCACAATGGCGCAGACCGCGGTTAAAATCAATCTGTGCTGAATTACTGCTCATAAGGTTTGTTCTCGTAAACCTCGGTAAAAGAGTCAACGCTTTCGGTCGCATCTGACATGTCGTCTTTATCAAATTGTGCGACATTGAATAAGGCTTCGCCTTCATTAGCTACCGGAATATTACTGCAGCCTATAATAATGCCGCGTACCGGAGATTCAACCGCATCGCCTTCGCCACCATGCGGGTTAACGCTTAAGGCTAATACTTGTTGTTTCTGAATGGTTTGTCCCAGCTCAACTTTAGGAATAATAAGGCCATCCCGTTCTGCACGAACCCAGGTGGAACGACGGGCAATGACAGGTGTAATGCGGCGACCACGACGGCGGCCTTTCATCATTTTCAAATGCTTCATCACGTTTTCTACACCAATAACGCCGGCACTTATCGAGGCCTCATCAAAGCGCAGTCCTTCACCTGCCTCGTATAAAATGAGAGGAATACCGAGCTCATTGGCTAAAGCCCGTAACGAACCGTCGCGCTCTTTAGAATGCAGAATAACCGGCGTACTGAAAACTTTCGCCATGGCCAGGGCTTTTTCGTTTTCAACGTCTACCCGAATTTGCGGAAGATTACTGCGGTGAATAGCACCTGTGTGTAAGTCCACAATATGGGTCGATTTTTTGACCAACTCTTCACTGAACAAATACGCCATGCGACTTCCCAGAGCCCCACGCTCTGAGCCAGGAAAACAGCGGTTTAAGTCGCGCCGGTCAGGCAAATAACGCGACTGCTGAATAAAGCCAAATAAGTTAACAATAGGCACCACAACTAAAGTGCCGCTGAGCGTGCGGGCGTCGGTGGTGTTAATTAAACGCCGGCAAATTTCAATGCCGTTCAGCTCATCACCATGAATGGCCGCGCAAACCAGCAATACCGGTCCGGGCTTGGTGCCATGAAACACATCTATGCGTAAGTCCAGCGGTGCGTCGTTGTATAAACGCAACGCGGGCAGAGTAATATGCTGATGCGACCCCGGTTCTACCAATTGCCCGGCCAGTTCAAAACCGTTCATTTTATCCTTGTCCTTTGGTGCGGGTTTTATGCGCTTTGGCGTTCTTCTCAAGGAAGGTAATAATTTGTGACGCAACGTCTTTCTCGGTTGCCTGTTCAATACCTTCAAGCCCGGGTGAAGAGTTCACTTCCATAACTAATGGGCCATGATTAGATCGTAAGATATCTACACCCGCTACGTTAAGTCCCATGGTCTTAGCCGCTTTAACTGCCGTGGCACGCTCAGCCGGAGTCAGTTTAACTAAAGACGCGCTGCCACCGCGGTGCAGGTTTGAACGAAATTCGCCGGCTTTGGCCTGGCGCTTCATTGCCGCAATAACTTTATCACCAATAACCAGACAACGAATATCCGCGCCACCGGCTTCTTTAATGTATTCCTGCACCATAAAGTTGGAATGCAGACCCATAAAGGCTTCAATAACACTTTCAGCGGCCTGACGGGTTTCGGCTAACACCACACCAATGCCCTGAGTACCTTCCAGCAACTTAATAACCAGCGGTGCGCCGCCAACCATATCAATCAGGTCAGGAATGTCCTGCGGCTGACTGGCGAAACCGGTCGTAGGCAGGCCGATGCCTTTTCGCGACAGCAATTGCAGTGAGCGCAACTTGTCGCGGCTACGGGAAATGGCAACCGACTCATTTAACGGATAGCTGCCTACCATTTCAAACTGGCGCAAAACAGCGGTGCCATAAAAGGTCACTGACGCACCAATACGCGGAATAACGCAGTCGTAGTGAGGCAGTTCCTTGCCGTGCTTATGAATGGATGACTCCCGCGCATTAATGTTCATGTAACATCTTAGCGGGTTAAGCACGTCAACTTCGTGTCCACGCTCTTCAGCGGCTTCCACTAAACGGCGGGTGGAATAAAGTGAGGCGTTACGCGATAAAATCGCAATTCTCATTGCTCTTCTCCTAATAAGTGAGAGGCTTGTGGATCTACGATAAAGTTTCCGCGCATGGCTTGTCGACCCAATAACATACGGAACTTCATAGTGTCTCTGTTAGTTAATGTCAGTTCGACCGCCTGGTCAAACTTACCCAGTTGTAACCGGGTTCGGATCACATAACGGATTTCGGTATGACCGCCTGAGTCGGTCACTTCGCGTTTATCAAATACCGGTGCTTCGCAAACTTGTTCGCGCAAAGAGTCTTGTTCCGGGTGCATAAAAATACGCAACCACTCCTGACCTTCGCGCTCAAAAGGTTCAAGTTTGAACGCATGCAGACAGGAGGTTTTCGCGCCAGTATCGACTTTAATATGAATTAGATTAATATTGAGTTCAGGAAGTGCTCCCCACTCTTGCCAGCCAATTGTTGTCATTGTGCTACCTTGTGTTAAATCTTGAATGCTTAATACAGTATTTTTGGTAAAACGCAATTTTTATTGATCGATAGCCATAATTTTTACGTTCATTTTGAAAACTGCTAGGTTTAATAAGATACTTAGTAATAAGACTCAACTTAAGGATAGCTCATGTCTGTTTGTCCATCTTGCGATTGTCGAAAACCTTTGGGGTTTGGCATTAAAATGGCCTTTCAGCCAATTGTTGATATCTCTGACAAAAGTGTATTTGCACACGAGGCTCTGGTGCGTGGAGAAAACGGCGAGGGCGCAGGGCGAATACTGGGGCAAGTGACTGAAGACAACAAGTACACTTTTGATCAAACCTGTCGGGTTAAGGCCATAGAGACAGCTTCTCGTATTCAATTACCGGGCAGTTTGAGCATTAATTTTATGCCTAACGCCATATATGAACCGGAAACTTGTCTGGCAACCACCTTATCGACAGCCCGCAAAACCGGGTTTGACCGGGATAAAATTATTTTTGAGGTGACTGAGCAGGAACAGGTTGTGAGTCAGGAATTTCTGGTGGAAGTGTTTGAAGCATATCGTAAAGAGGGCTTTAGAACCGCCATCGATGACTTTGGTGCCGGTTACGCGGGGTTGAATTTATTAGCTGACTTCCAGCCGGATATCCTGAAAATTGATATGAAGCTTATTCGTGATATTAACCAGAATAAGGTGAAGCAAACTCTGGTTCGGTCCATTCAGCAAATTGGGGAAGAGCTGGGTATCCAGCTTATAGCCGAGGGCATTGAAACCGAAGACGAGTACAAATACCTGCGCGACAGTGGTATTACCCTCATGCAAGGCTATTTCTTTCAGAAACCCATGCTGGAAGCCTTCCAGGATATTAATTTCCCGTAATCACGTAACGTCTGCACCGCGGCTGGTCTGTAATTTCTGCAAATGCGCTTTAAAATCGTAAATGTCGCGGTCCAGTGCATTGGCACTTACGTACAGGTCATAACCAAGCAATTCCCGCATTTGTTCCATACGTTTACCAAACACACCAATTAGCCCCTTGTAAACCGTGCCATTGGGGCTGATGTAGCTGTCCGGAATATCAAAGTAAGGCGTATAGTCCTCGCGGTCAGGGGCCTGATGCCTCAACGCCATAGTCAGCAACTGGCGCTGTTCGAACAGCAGAGCAGAAGCAAGCCGGGGGGAAATATCATCCAGCACTTCTTCAACCTGATACAGCCGGAACCCCAGAAAGGGTGCGTCTTCAAGTTCCAGCACCCGGTTCACGCGGGGAACATCGTAACGGATAATATTCTCCCAGCGAATCTGCCATTGTCCACGGCGGTGCAAATAACGAATGCCTTCTTCGGTGATCACCAGTGAAACCGGAGGCTCTATCACTTTACCAACGCCTAACAGCAAGAATATGCCGGACGTTGCGCCAAGCACCACAGTAATACCAACTGGAATATCGTCCCGCACCAGATGAAGGAAAACCAGTAGCGCAAACAGCAATACCGCCAACCCACAAAAGGTTAATGCATTGCGCTTAGCCTGAGGACTGACATTAAATTGCATAGTTTCTCCTGTGTACAGCGGGTGATGCCGCGGGTTACATAAACATCCGTTGCAATATCTGCCGGGTGAAATCCTTCTTAAGATAAAACCCCCGCGGGCGCACTTCAATTATAGTACCTTCCGGTCCAATGGCCTCGGTTAGCGCAGACCCGTCTGCGGCTTTGGGGCGAATTTGCATGGCTTCACCCTGACGCGCGGTAATGCTCTCAACCTGTCCCAAAGCAATACGATCCATGTGTTCTTCCCAGTCATTGCGCAGCAAGGCTTCTTCCTGTTCGCTGGGTATCCACAAAAACGCACTGCCCACCACTCGTTCCGGCAAAGGCACCTCGCGGCGACCATCAATAGGCAGCCACAACACTTGTTGTAATTTATTTCGTACGTTAGATGTGGCCCATTGGACTCCCTGAATATTCACTAAAGGAGCGGTACAGACAAAAGTGGTTTCCAGCGGTTCACCTTCGGGCGTTACCGGCAGCGTTTTCAGTTCAACACCCAGCTCAGGGAAGTCCTGCGTGGGCTTAGAGCCCGCAGTGGCGCCCAGTTGCAGCTCCAGTAGTTGTCCTACCCAACCTTTATCGCGGCGCAAATCTTTGGGTACCTGTAATCCGGTTTCAGCGGCCAGATCAGCAAATGTACGGCCGGCTAAAGCCGCCGCGCGCTGAAACAATTCATCAATGGACTGAGGGCGTTGTGGCTTGTCGGTCATGACTTAAATCTTCGTAAATAGTGAATCAGCATTTGCCCGCAACCGGGCTTTATGGAAGAATCCACTGTAACAGAGAATAATTGAGGATGCTCGCGTGATAGATGCAGAAGGGTTCCGGGCAAACGTAGGAATCGTCATCTGTAACGGGCATGGGCAGGTATTTTGGGCTCGTCGAATTAACCAGCAAAGCTGGCAGTTTCCGCAAGGAGGAATTCACGAAGGCGAGACCCCTGAGCAGGCAATGTACCGCGAACTCTACGAAGAGGTCGGGTTAAAGCCAGAGCAGGTTGAAATTCTGTACACCAGCCGTCAATGGTTGCGTTATCGCTTGCCAAAGCGCTTAATTCGACGTGAACAACGGCCCATGTGTGTTGGACAAAAGCAAAAGTGGTTTTTGTTACGGCTAAAATGTCGTGAAGAAGACGTAGATGTATTACATTCAGGCCACCCTGAATTTGATGGCTGGCGCTGGGTCAGTTATTGGTACCCGGTACGGCAGGTCGTATCCTTCAAGCGCGATGTTTACCGTCGGGTGATGAAAGAGTTTGCCACGCAGGCGATGCCATTTCGAGCTTCGGGAGGGCGTCAGCACAGGCGCAAACGTTAAATATGATGTTGGTTACACTGCAAAGGATAGTCCAGGGCGTCAATAAAGCGCCTGATTTCAACATGGCTTTAAGTACCATGGTGGGTCAGGTGCGCGAAGCCTTAGAAACCGACAGTTGCAGTGTATTTTTGGCCGACAACGACCAGCGTCAATTTGTTATGGCGGCCAGTGACGGCTTGCGTGCCGAAGACGGAAAACCCGTCCGGGTTGACTTTGGCGAAGGTATTATCAGTTTAGCGGCACAACGAGAAGAGCCGCTAAACATTGCCGATGCCAGTATGCATCCCGCCAACAAAAAGCTCAGCGACACCAACGAGAATATTTATAAGGGCTTATTAGCCGCGCCTATTATCCACCGGCGCAAAGTGCTGGGTATAGTGGTGGTGCATCAAAGTGTGGCGCGCAGCTTTAGTCGTGAAGAAGAAGCTTTTATTGTGACTCTGGCAGCGCAGTTGGCGGCAGTTATAGCGCATGCCGATGCCAAAGGTTTGCTGGTTAGTGAACACTCCCCCTGGATACACAGCTTAAGGGGCTTGCCCGGTTCGCCGGGTGTGGCCGTGGGTGAGGCTTATGTGTCGCGACCAGAAGCGCGTATAGATGAAGTTACTCCACGGCGTTCCGACAAACCCATCCATGAAATTCGCAAGTTCCGTCAGGCGGTTGCACGTACCCGAGCCGACTTAAAAGAACTGTCCAGGCGCATGGCGGGTCAGGTTCCTGATGACACCCTGGCAATATTCGATGTGTATCAGGGCATGCTGGATGCGGCCAGTATGGGCGATGCCGTCGAGAATATGATTAAAGAAGGCTGGCGTGCGCAAACCGCATTAAAATATGTGGTCGAGCAGTTCGTTGCTCAGTTTGAGGCGTTAGAAGACTCTTACCTGCAAGAACGCGCCACCGATGTGCGCGACATAGGTCAGCGGGTGCTGTTGCACTTACAAAACCGTCAGCGCAAACGCAAGCCCTTGCCGGACAACTTCATTTTGATAGCGGACGAAGTCACTGCTTCAATGTTGGCCGAGCTGCCGCGTGAGCAAATTGCCGGTATTATTTCGTTAAACGGTTCCAGTAACTCGCATGCGGCCATTATGGCGCGTAGCATGAACATTCCTGCGGTACTGGGTGTCGACGACATTGAACTGCACTTCTTTTCAGACCGGCAGTTGGCTGTGGATGGTTATACCGGTGAAATTTATGTTGACCCGCCAGCGCAAGTATTAACTCAGTTTCATCAGTTAGCTGAAGAAGAACAAGAGCTGCGTGATATTGTTACTGAGCACAGTCATTTGCCGGCAGAAACGCAGGACGGTCAGCGCATCAGTCTGCATCTTAACCTCGGGTTGGACGTCACTCACGACTACCTGAAAACGTTGAACATAGATGGCGTGGGGCTGTATCGCTCAGAAATACCTTTCATGATGCGCGATCAACTGCCCACCGAAGATGAACAGACCGAAATGTATCAGGAGGTGCTGGAACAGTTTCCTGATCAGCCTGTGGTTATGCGTACGCTGGATGTGGGCGGCGATAAGCCGCTACCGTATTTTCCGTTAAAAGAAGACAACCCCTTTCTGGGCTGGCGCGGTATTCGGTTAACTCTGGACCACCCGGAAATCTTCTTAATTCAAATTCGCGCCATGTTGCGGGCCAGTATTGGTAAAAGCAACTTGCGTATTTTACTGCCCATGATAACCAGCACCAGCGAAGTTGACGAAGCGTCGCGGCTTATCAAACAAGCGTATTTTGAGGTAGCCGAAGAGCAGGGTTGTGAAGTGGGCGTTAACCTGTTTCAGCCGCAGCTGGGTGTGATGATAGAAGTACCGGCGGCCATTTATCAGTTGCCGGCTATGGCCAGTAAAGTCGATTTTTTCTCTGTTGGTAGTAACGACCTCACGCAGTATTTGCTGGCGGTGGACAGGAATAACCGCCGCGTTGCCAGCTTGTATGACGCCTATCATCCGGCTGTATTAGCCAGCCTCGATGAAATTGCCCGGCGCTGCGAAGAAATTGGTAAGCCCGTTAGTGTTTGTGGCGAGTTAGCCGGTGACCCGGGCGGTGCTTTATTACTGGTTGCCATGGGGTATCGGCAGCTCAGTATGAACAGTTACAACGTTGACCGGGTGCGCTGGATACTGCGTAATGTGCGCTCCAGTACGCTAAACGTAATGCTGGCAAAAGCATTGCAGGCACGTAACCCCGATCAAATTCGCAAAATGATTGCTGAGAAGATGGAAAGCATCGGACTCGGTGGTTTTGTCAGAGCAGGGAAATAAGCATGTTACTCACCACCTGGATTTGGTGTATTGGCGGCGGAGCAGTGGCGGGGCTATTAGCCGGCTTGCTGGGTATTGGCGGTGGTCTGGTTATTGTGCCGCTGCTCATTTATTTACTGCCTATTATTGGCGTGCCGCCGGAATTGGTTGTCCCCAGCGCTATCGCCACCAGTCTGGCAACCATTTGTATGACAACAGCCAGTGCCTCGCGCGCGCACGCAAAACACGGTTTGATGGAAAAGTTCTGGCTCATTCGGGTGTTGCCGGGCTTATCCGTTGGCGCAATGACGGGCGCGTTTTTGGTGACTGTCGTTGACCCTGACTGGTTAAAAATCATTTTCTCCGTGGTGTTAATAGCGCTCGCTTTTCGCATGGTGTTGCCGCAGAAAACCGGCGAGCCATTAACGTCGGTGTCCAAACGGTTGGTTGCGCTGGGCAGTTATATTATCGGAACCATATCGGGCTTAGTGGGTATTGGCGGCGGGGCGCTGACGGTACCATTTTTAAGTCGCATGCGGTTGCCGGTGCGTCAGGCTATTGCAATTTCCTCGCTCGGCAGCTTTGTTATTGGTTGCAGCTCGGTGGTAATGTTTATTTTGAATGGCTGGTTGTCGGGTATGGAAACCGGTGCTTTAGGTTTAATTCATGTGCCGGCCTGGGTGGGGATTTCCGTTGCGTCGGTGTTATTCGCTCCACTGGGTGCTAAACTGGCGCACAAATTACCAGTCAAACAGTTACAGCGCGTTTTTGCCGCGTTTCTAATTCTGGTCGCCATACAACTTATTTTTAATTAAAGATACAGCAGGAGTACAAGCAGTGCCGTCTAATGACTATTGGCAATTTCCCGCCATCGACCCTGTTATTTTTCATATTTGGGGACCTTTGGACATTCGCTGGTATGGCCTTGCCTATATAGCAGCTTTTGCCTTCGCTTATTTTTGGGGCATGCGTCAGACCAAAACGGACCCCAACTGGAGCAAAGAAGAGTTCAGCGACCTGATGTTCTGGGGTTTTATTGGCGTTATTGTCGGCGGTCGCGTTGGCTACACCTTGTTTTATCATTTTGACCGCTTTTTGGATAACCCGTTGTACCTGTTCTACATTCACGAAGGCGGTATGTCATTCCACGGTGGCTTGCTGGGTGTTATTGCGGCTATGTATCTGTATGCCCGCAAAAAACAGCGTTCTTTTTTGCAGGTAGGCGACTTTGTTGCTCCGTTAGTGCCTATGGGGTTATTTTTCGGACGCATTGGTAACTTCATTAACGGCGAGCTTTGGGGCCGTGCGGCAGAAGTGCCGTGGGCTATGTACTTTCCCAGCGGTGGGCCGGTACCACGGCATCCATCGCAGTTATACGAAGCCTTGCTTGAAGGCTTATTGCTGTTTGCTGTTATTCTCTGGTTCCAGCGCAAACCCCGTGGCGTTGGTGCGGTAAGTGGGCTGTTCCTGTTAGGTTACGGCGTGGCTCGTTTCATAGTAGAGTTCTTCCGCGAACCCGATGCGCACTTAGGCCTGCTGTCTTTAGGCATGTCCATGGGCCAATGGCTGACCCTGCCAATGATCATTCTGGGGATTATTCTGATGGTGCGTGCAAAGCCCCGCACTTAAAACTGGACTTGGGCGAAACGGCTGTTGGGTCGCATGTTTCGCTTGAGCGTTAAGGGGCACTATGCCAGAGACGCTGCAAGTTCATCCATGAACGCTTGACGAAGGCATAGCGCCCCTCAACACTCGTAACGCTTACATGCGCCCCAGCAGCCTTTTATCAGGCCCAGCTCTGTTCTTATTTATACCGCAAATGGGTATTTAATGGGCTCGTGGCATTCGTAGCCGCTGACGGTGAAATCATCTTTGCTGACCCAGGTTTCAATATCTTCAAGAGATTTAATGTCTGGGTTAATGTGCAGCTGAGGCGACGGAAAAGGTTCGCGCTTCAGCTGAACATCGCGCATAAGATCCAACTGATTTTCATAAATGTGAGCGTTCACTATCTTATGGTAGGCCTTGCCGGGCTTGTGCCCAGTAATTTGTGCCACCAAGGCTAAAAGAACAAAACACTGAATCTGGTTGAAGTTGAGCCCCAGCGGTACGTCGCAGCTGCGTTGGTAAGAAGTCAGGTAAAGCGTGTCGCCTAACAGCGAAAAGTTGTGTGTGTGCATGCACGGGCGTAAACAGCCTAGCTCAAATTCACCGGGGTTATAGAAGGTCACTATCTCACCGCGGTCATCAATGCCCTCGGATAGGTTATCAATCACTTTTTTCAACTGATCTAAGTGGCTGCCGTCTGGCTTTTGCCATGAGCGACCCTGCACACCGTACACCCGGCCCATGTCGTCTTCGCCTTTGCGGTTTCGGTTATTCAGCCAGGCCTGGTTTTCATTGGCGTTGGCGTCCCAGGTTTTGCAGCCAATATCGCGGAACTGAGCGGCGCTGTCATAGCCACGCAAATAGCCCAAAAGTTCAGCAATAGCTGACTTGTAATAGCTTTTTCTGGTGGTAATTAGCGGGAATTGGTTGTTAGCAACATCGTACTCTAAGTCGGCGTTTATAACCGTTAGGCAGTTAATGCCTGTACGTTCATTCTTAACCCAAACACCTTCGTCGACAATACGTTGGCACAGTTGTAAATATTGTTTCATTTTTTATGCAGAATCATCTTGTGCGTAATGTTTTATATCGTACCTGATGCAATGGCATCAGGCTACTGCCTGCGCTAGAATAAAAGCATTAAACAATGGCCGGGAGCCTTGAACTATGACCTTAAAAGTCACTCTGTGCGATGATTCCAAAATGGCGCGTAAACAGCTACTACGCACGCTGCCAGATGACTGGGATGCTGAGGTTCACCAGGCGGAGCATGGGGAGCAGGCGCTGACGTGCGTGCGCGAAGGCCGCGCCGAAGTACTGTTTCTGGACTTAAACATGCCGGTAAAAGACGGCTATGAAACCTTGCAGGCTATAAAAGAAGAGCAATTAGAAACCCTGGTTATTGTGGTGTCCGGTGACATTCAGCCGGAGGCGCAAAAGCGCGTGCAGGCTCTGGGGGCTATGGCCTTTGTTAAAAAGCCGATGAAGCCAGAGGACATACAAACCCTGTTGCAGCAGTTTGGCCTGTACCAACCGGCTGCGGGTCAGCTTAAACTGGCCGATGAAACACCGCAAGCTCCGGCGAATCCATTGGATGTTTACCGGGAAGTATCGAACGTTGCCATGGGGCAAGCCGGTGATCACTTAGCCCGGGTGCTGGATACTTTTATTGAACTGCCTGTACCTAATGTGAATTTTATTGCCCCTTCCGAACTGCACATGGCAATAGAGTCTATCGACACAAATAAGCAGGTCGCGGCGGTAAGTCAGGGCTTTTCCGGAAGCGGCATTCTGGGCGAAGCATTAACACTGTTTAATGAGGCATCTATTGACGATATTGGCAAGCTGTTGGGGGCAAAGTTTGGTGAGAGCGGCTCAATAAAACAACAGCGAATTGAGTCATTAATGGACGTCGCTTCCATTTTGTCCTCGGCGTGTTTAAACGGTTTGGGTCAGCAACTGCATGTGGAGTTCGCGGCTTCGCAGCCGGTGCTGTTAGGTGAGCAGCAGTCGATGCGGGAATTGATTAAACACGGCGAACATCGCTGGCAGAAAATTCTGGCAATAGAAATTGGTTATCAGTTACCGGAACACAAACTGGCTTTCGACTTACTGCTGTTATTCCCTGCCGACGCGGTGAAAATTCTTGACCAGCAGTTGGCTCATTGGCTTCAGGGGGACGACGAATGATAGACGATATGGACGAGCTGCACAGCAAGCTGAGCATTCTGGGCGCGATTGATGTCGGTATTGTGGTTATTGATAACGACAACAACATTCAGATGTGGAACGAGTTTATGCAGAACCACAGCGGCCTGCGTCCGAGTGAAGTACGCGATAAAAATTTATTTCGCTGCTGCCCGGGTATCGAAGAAGCCTGGTTTCAGCGTAAAATTGACCGGGTGCGGCAGTTAAATTCGCGGGTGTTTATTACCTGGCAGCAGCGTCCTTATGTGTTTCGTTTTCGTCACAGCAGGCCAATAAGCGGCCAAAGCGAGTGGATGTATCAAAACGTCACCCTAATTCCGCTTAAGAACCCACGCGGCGAAGTGCACCAGGTGGGCATTATTATTTACGATGTGAGTGAACAGCCTAGTCATGAGTGAAGAAGTACCCGATCAACGTTTTGGCGGTGTCAGCCGTGTATACGGACATGCGTCGTTAACGCATTTTCAGCAGTTACATATTGTGGTCGCCGGACTTGGCGGTGTGGGTTCCTGGGCTGTGGAAGCTCTGGCGCGTACAGGTATTGGTAAACTAACGCTCATAGATCTGGACGATGTGTGTGTCACTAACATTAACCGGCAGCTACCAGCTACCGATGACACCATAGGTCAGCTTAAAAGCGAAGTACTGGCGCAGCGGGTGAAAAGCATTAATCCCAACTGCGAAGTGCGGGTAATTGACGACTATTTGCTGCCGGAAAACTTTGAAGAATACTTAACCGGTGCCGATGCCGTGCTCGATGCCATAGACAGCGTTAATACTAAGTCAGCACTGGTGGCCTGGTGCAAGCGTTGCAAGCTGCGCTTAGTGGTGTGCGGCGGAGCGGGTGGGCAGATAGACCCTGGCATGATCCGGGTAGCTGATTTAGCCAAAGCCAAACAAGACCCGCTGTTGGCCAAGGTGCGCTCACAACTGCGCCGCGACTACGGCTTTTCCAAGAACCCCAAACGTAAATGGGGCGTCGACTGTGTCTATTCCGAAGAGCAACTGCGCTATCCAATAATTTCCGGTGAGAAAGAAGGCGAAGTCACGCTGCAAAAACCGGGCTCCGGCACCATGCGCATGGACTGCAGCTCCGGCTTCGGCGCCGCCATGGTAGTCACCTGTAGCTTTGCCATGCAAGCCACTGCTACGTTATTGAAGCGGTTGACATCCCAAAAATAACCTTTTGCGTGATATAGGTTGCAAAAATAGGTTTTTTTGCCTATTTTGAGTGTAATATCACTCAATTTTAAGTGTGTGCCGTACATTATTATAACTATGTCCGAAGGCGGGTTAGCAAGTATTCCACGAAAGTTGAAACTCTGGGAGCTGTTATGAGCAAGAATAATCGGCTTGATGTCGAAGAGCGAGAAGCTCTTATTGAACGTATTGCACTACAGTTATTACAGGGTGAAATAAGCCAGGGACAAGCGTTGCAGGAGTTCAGAAAAAAAATTACTGCAATGAATCAAAGCGACTATGCCGAGCTCACGAAAACTTCCCGAAAGACCGTTTCGGAAGTGGAAAATGACTTGGGTAATTATTCTAGTGATGTCATTAATAGACTGTTTAAGCCTTTTGGACTAAAAGTGGGCCTGGTTCCGGCATCCGCTCGGTTAAAGCGCCGTACATTGAAGGTATCGTGAGCGCGCCCGACGGTTATGGGAGCTACTGCGGAGGTGTGCAGCGCCAAGGATGGCGCTGCCCAAGCCCTACAGGGATGTATTCACGGGCGTCCTTCGCAGTAGTTACTATAACCTCAGCGCTCTCTCACGCCTCAATAACCCGCAGCTTCAAGGTTTTGGCTACCTGATACAGGCCGTTGCTGCGCGAGGGGCTGAGCGCGTTGTCGAGGCCTTCGGCGCGGTAAAAGGCGTCAATATCGAAAGTTGAAATCTCAGTAACAGAACAACCATCCAGCCGTTGTTGCAAAAGCGCCAGTAAGCCGCGCACAATGCGTGACTCAGAATCAAAACGAATCACTACTGCCTCCACATCAGAGGTATCCAGCCACAGCCACACCTTTGCCTCGCAGCCACCCACCAGATGATCGTCATCACGACATTCCGCCGGGTATTCTGGTAGACTTTTAGCTTGTTGAACTAAGTGACGAAAAAGCTGTTCCCAGCTGGCCATGTAAACTCTCCCTTACGGCAATAGAGTTTTATTCTCCCATAACTTGTGAGATCGACGCCAGTCTAGGATAATGGCAACATAATAAATACCAACATTCAGAACATTCCAGAAAAAGGAAGACAACATGAAGATACTTGTCGCGGTTAAGCGCGTCATTGACTACAACGTCAAGGTGCGTGTTAAACCAGATCAGTCCGATGTCGATTTGGCAAACGTCAAAATGGCACTTAACCCATTCTGTGAAATTGCGGTAGAAGAAGCCGTACGCCTTAAAGAAGCGGGCACCGCAGACGAAGTGGTTGTTGTTTCTATTGGCCCTAAAGCCGTGCAGGAACAACTTCGCACCGCCTTAGCATTAGGTGCTGACCGTGCCATTCAGGTTGAAACCGACGACATGCCGGACTCGTTATCTGCTGCCAAAATCTTAAAAGGCGTCGTAGAGAAAGAAGGCCCGGACATGGTTATTCTGGGTAAACAGTCTATCGACTCAGACAACAATCAGACCGGCCAGATGCTGGGGGCCCTAACCGGTATGCCCCAAGGTACTTTCGCGTCTAAAGTGGAAGTGGGCGATGGTTTTGTTAACGTCACTCGTGAAATCGACGGCGGCTTGCAAACTATCAAGTTGAGCCTGCCTGCGGTTGTTACTACCGACTTGCGTCTTAACGAGCCGCGTTACGCGTCGTTGCCAAACATTATGAAAGCCAAGCGTAAGCCGCTGGAAACCACAACGCCGGACGAACTGGGTGTGGAAGTTAAGCGCACTATTAAGCTGCTGAAAGTTGAAACGCCTGCTGAACGTAGTGCCGGTGTGAAAGTAGCTGACGTAGATGAGCTGGTCGACAAACTGAAAAACGAGGCGAAAGTATTATGAGCATCTTAGTGGTAGCAGAACACGACAATAACGCGGTTGACCCTTCAACGCTGAAAACGTTAGCCGCTGCACAGAAAATCGGTGGCGACATCGAGGTACTGGTTGCCGGTAAAGGGTGCTCAACCGTTGCTGAAAACGTAGCAAAAGCCGACGGCGTGAAAAAAGTCATGCTGGCAGACAATGAAGCTTACGAGCATCAGTTAGCTGAAAACATCAGTGAACTGGTTGCCGATTTAGGCAAAAACTACAGCCACATTCTGGCTCCGGCCACAACTACCGGCAAAAACTTTATGCCGCGCGTTGCTGCATTATTAGACGTAGCACAGGTGTCTGACATTATCTCGGTAGAAAGCGACGACACCTTTAAGCGTCCTATCTATGCGGGTAACGCCATTGCCACCGTGCAGTCAGAAGACAAAATCAAAGTTATTACCGTACGTGCAACAGCCTTTGACGCTGTCGCAGAAGAAGGTGGTAGCGGTGAAGTCGAAAACATCGATGCGGTATTTAATAACGACAAATCGGAATTTGTTGAAGAGCAACTGGCAGAATCTGAGCGTCCTGACCTGACCTCAGCAGAAATCGTTATTTCTGGTGGTCGTGGTATGCAAAATGGCGAAAACTTCCACCTGCTGGAAGACGTTGCTGACAAGCTGGGCGCTGCCGTAGGTGCATCACGTGCTGCAGTAGACGCTGGTTTTGTGCCTAACGACATGCAGGTTGGTCAAACCGGTAAAATTGTTGCGCCGCAGCTTTATATTGCGGTAGGTATTAGTGGTGCTATCCAGCACTTAGCCGGTATGAAGGACTCTAAAGTCATTGTTGCTATCAACAAAGACGAAGAAGCACCTATCTTCCAGGTCGCAGACTACGGGTTAGTTGCCGATTTATTCGACGTACTACCGGAATTAAACAGCAAAATTTAACTTCTATTTAGCTGTTAAAAATCGCTGCTGACGCGCAGTTTTAGCCGTCAGTAGCGACATTTCCCCGCACTTTTTCTAACAACTTGTTATATTTTCGTGTTCATATACTTGCATATTTTTAACTCATCGGACATGATTCAGACATAACCGCCAAACAAGTTAAAAAGATTAGGTGGCTCACAATGAAAAGAAGAACAACTATGCTAAAAAAACTTCCTCTGGCTACGGCCATTGCACTGAGCTTTGCAGCATCAGGCCAGGCAGCTGACTTTGAAGTCGGCGATTATGAAATTAAATTCGATTCTATTCTGTCTTACGGCGCTTCGTGGCGTATGGAAGATCAGGCTAATCATCTTATCCATCCTGGCAATATGGCTGGAGGCACAGCAGGTTCGAGTGTCGGAGACGATGGCAACCTGAACTTCGATAAAGGTGACTTAGTGTCATCGGTATTCAAAGGCGTACATGATTTAAGCATTGATGGTGGCAACCATGGTGCCTTTATCCGTTTTAATTATTGGTACGATCACGTTGTTTCAGAAGAGAATATGGCCCATGGTCATGCGGGTAACAACTATTACCCGGACACTAAACTGAACGACGACATTTTTGATGACTACTCTCAGGGCAAAGGCGTCGAGTTACTGGATGCTTTTGTTTATGCTAACTTCGACTTAGGCGGTATGCCAACTAACGTTCGTTTGGGGCGTCAGGTATTGAGCTGGGGCGAAAGTACATTCGTTTTCAATGGTATTAATGACATTAACCCGTTAGACGTGAACGCATCGCGTCGCCCGGGCGCTGAAGTTAAAGAGGCTTTGCTGCCAGTTGGTATGTTCAGCACCAGCATTGGTTTAACCAATACACTGAACTTAGAAGCTTTTTACCAATACGAGTGGGATAACACCAAGCTTGATGGGTGCGGTACCTTTTTCTCAAGCGTTGATATTATCGGTGGCCCAGGCTGCGGTAAGGTTACGCTTAACCCGCAATTAGTTCCGGGTGACCCTGACAGTTACCTAAGTGACTTTGAATCGGTACAAGCAGGCGCTTATATCGGTAGTAACCCAGTTTTAGAAGCCTCTGACAGTGGTCAGTGGGGTGCTAACCTGCGTTATTATTCAATGGATTTAGACACTGAATTTGGTGTTTATTACCTGAACCTGCATAACAACACGCCTATTATTTCGGCTTATAACTGGGCAGTAGATCCTCGTCCAAGTGAAGAAGGCGTATCGCCGTTGGATCTTGGTTTTACCTGGTCCTCGCCTAATGGCTATCCAATTGATGGCCCTCGTTTAGTGTTAGAGTATCCGGAAGACACTGAAGTTTATGGTTTTAGCTTTAGTTCAAATATCGGTTTGTGGACTGTTGCCGGTGAGTACAGCTATCGCGACGGTGTGCCAGTGCAAATTAATACCACCGAGCTATTAACGACTGGTCTTCGACCTAAAGTGCCAAGCACCTTCTCAGATCGTTTTAATGATGTAGCAATCGGTGGTGAAGAAGTTGCGCATGGCTATGACCGCTTAGATGTTAGCCAGGCTCAAATGAGTTTTGTGCGTTTCGTTGACCGTTTATGGGGTTCTGATCGCATGACTTTCGTGGGTGAAATCGCCATGAACAGTGTTCACGACATGCCCGGTATTCAAGAGCAGCGTTACGGTCGTTTGCCATTGTTTGGTAAATGCTTAACTCAAACCGACATGGCTCCGCTTATTGGTGCAGCTGAGCAAGCTGGTGAAAGCGGTGTAGCAGAACAACTCCAGAGCCGGGTCGGTAACTGCGACGGTTTCGTTACCTCTACTTCATGGGGCTACCGTACCCGCTTCCAGTTTGAATATAATAATGTTTGGCAAGGTTGGGGTCTAACGCCAGTGGTTCAGTTTAACCACGACGTTAACGGTTACTCGCCTAACAGCAACTTTATTGAAGATCGCAAATCTCTGGGTCTTAACTTAGTGGCAGATTATCTGTCAACTTACAAAGTTAGCCTGGGTTACACCACCTTTTCAGGTAGTGACTATGACGCCACAACTGATCGCGACTTTGCGTCAGTCAGCTTCTCATACGCGTTCTAGTACATTGAATTAATGTGCGAATCACGATAAAACCGTCTCTACTGAGGCGGTTTTTTTATTTTCGGGGAGAACAACAATGAAAAAATGGATAATAACAGCGGCGGCGCTGATGCTTTCGGGCACAGCGGTAGCCCAGGAAAAACTCCAGTTAGAAGACATCTTTACGCTGGAATACGCATCATCACCGACTATTCACCCCAGCGGCGAATGGACGGTATTTGTCCGCCAGTCTATGGACATAAACAACGACCGCAAAGTGGGGCGCTTATGGGCCAGCCTGCCAGACGGTGATATTCGGCCGTTAACCGGTAGTCAGGGCAGTGAAAGCCAGCCGGTCTGGTCACCAAGTGGCGACCGTTTAGCGTACGTCTCAACCGAAACCGGCTCGCCACAGGTTCATATTTACTGGGTCGATTCCGGTGACAGCGCGGCGGTTACCCAGTTAACGCAAGCACCGTCAGGCTTAAGCTGGTCACCCGATGGCAGCCAGATCGCATTTTCCATGTTTACGCCGAAATCACAGCCTGCACCGGTCAGCTTACCGGGCAAACCTGAAGGTGCGGACTGGACTGCTGCGCCTAAATATATCGACAAAGGCAACTATCGCTATGACGGCGGTGGTTACGCTAAAGACGGACACCAGCAAATTTACGTGATACCGGCAACCGGTGGCTCTCCGCGTCAGTTAACTGACGAAGAGTTTAATCATGGTGGACAACTCTCCTGGTCTCCGGACAGTAAGCATATTTTCTTCTCGGCAAACCGTCGTGATGATGCTTTTCGCCAGCCGGTTAACAGCGAAATTTACCGCTTAACTCTAAGTACCAAAGAAATTACCGCAATGACAGAACGTGACGGGCCCGATGGTTCGCCAAAAGTGTCTCCCGACGGTGAGAGAATTGCTTTTACTGGTTATGACGACACCAAAATGAGCTTTCAGGCGGCTAATTTATACGTAATGGACTTAGACGGTTCCGACGTCGAACTGCTGACGGAAGACTTAGACCGAGGCGTTACAGGCTTTGAGTGGGACAGCGACAGCCAGGGTGTGTACTTTACCTACGACGACAATGGTATTGGCCAACTGGCCCGCACCACATTAAATGGAGAGCATACGAAACTTACCGACCGCGTGGGTGGGTTGTCTTACGCCCGTCCATACGGCGGTGGTGACTTCAGCGTAGCCAAAGGTGACCGTTTAGCGTTCACCATCTCTAACCCAATGCGTCCGGCGGAGCTGGCACTTTGGGACGACGGCGACGTACAGCAGCTAACTCGTTTAAACGAAGACGCACTGGCGCATAAGCAATTAGCCAAAGTAGAAGAGATTCGCTATAAATCCAGCGTTGACGGCATCGACCTGCAGGGCTGGATAGCCTACCCGCCGGGTTTCGATAAAGACAAAGACTACCCGCTAATGCTGGAAATTCACGGCGGCCCGCACACTAACTATGGTCCTCGCTTTGCGGCTGAAATTCAGTTGTTTGCAGCGGCAGGCTATGTGGTGCTTTATACCAACCCGCGCGGTAGTACCAGTTACGGTTCGGACTTTGCCAATGAAATTCACCATAACTACCCAAGCCACGACTACAACGACTTAATGGACGGTGTAGACGCGGTTATAGACAAAGGCTTTATCGATAAAGACGAGCTTTACGTTACTGGTGGTAGTGGCGGTGGCGTGCTAACCGCCTGGATAGTCGGACACACCGACCGTTTTAAAGCCGCGGTTGTGGCTAAGCCGGTTATTAACTGGTACAGCTTTGTGCTCACTGCCGATATGTATAACTTTTTCTATCAGTACTGGTTCCCGGGTCTGCCATGGGAGAATATGGAACATTACATGAAGTATTCGCCTATCAGCTATGTCGGCAATGTGACTACGCCAACCATGCTGTTGACCGGTGAAAATGACTACCGTACGCCAATGTCAGAAACCGAGCAGTATTATCAGGCATTGAAACTGAAAGGTGTGGACACCGCTATGGTTCGCATTCAGGACTCAGGCCATGGTATTTACGCGCGGCCAAGTAACCTGATGAACAAAGTGGCTTACATTCTGCATTGGTTCGAAAAATACCGGGACGAATAACCAGAGTAATCTAACGGCCAGGGATAGCCGTTAGATTCTATTTACCCTGAGGGTTTTGTTAGCTTGTCGCTGGTATTTCAACATAGCAAAAGGCAGCTAAGGTTAATAACCTAACTTAGTTGCCCATTTCTCATAAATTGAATCGCTTTTAAATTTATTGTCTTTATCTATGCCATCTCTTCTTAATACCTCATTCCAGAGATGAATACTCTTAGCTTCGTCTGGAATAACCAATTGTTTTGAACTCTCAAAAATTAAGGAAGCGTTGGCATAGCTAACCGGATAGTAAGTGTAGTAAGGGCTAGTAAGGTGCTGAAGTTTAAGCTCCTTTACCGCACCTGTTAAAGCCTTAGGGCCGGTGAGCCCCCAGGGCATAAACTCGGTGCTGTTCTTGTGAAGTTTAGCCCTAACTTTTTTATATTTAACTTTTACATTATCCCATGGTTGAATCTTGAACGGCGATTCACAGGCGTTACTTAATGTGTTGAATAATTCATGGTTAGGGCTTTTAGTGCCAATAACCGCATTATTGATAAGCTTATTACTTTCCCAGCCGAAATCTAATTCAGCGTTTAGAGAAAAGGGTTTCAGTGCTAAAACATCAGTATCTACCCAGTAACTGTTAGCACTATTCTTTAACAATTCATAGCGAAACCTATTCGCGAAACCTGCAACACTGCCACGCCCTTTTCTAGCAGAGCGGCCATAATAAAATATCTCAGACTCAGGGATTATCTCATTAGCGTCTTTTTGCTTAATTCCTTCTGGAAGCCCCTCTAGATCCTGGTATGAATACACATTGACCTGATGGCCGTGAAAAAGAAAAGAAGAAAGACATACCTTCTCTAACCGTGTCAGTTTCCCTATCCATAAGGTATTTATTGTCGCTAGCATTGCGGCTTCCCTTTGTTTAACTTTATTTAAAGTCATAAAATTTTTAAATTAAAAGTTGAAGTTAACGTTTCAATTTAAAGCGAACGGTTTCTTTTAGCTTATTAAACGGGCGCTGCTTTAATTCTTTACGCTTAGCTATGCGCTGTATTTCGCTAGGCTCGTCTGATACATCAGCAACATACGGAACAAGCCCCTGAATTGTAATACCAACCTCCCAGGACCATTGCAAATCAATATCAATGGGTCGGAAGAATGGCGGCTTTTTAGCCAGCAAACGCTTCGCGCCTTCGCGACTTACGACCTGAGCGACGGTTCCTGTCGGGCTCTTCTTGTAGTTAACTAATGACACATCTAAGTTATCATCGCCCATTACGGTCTCAGTGGCTTTATAGGGCCTCGGTTTAAAAGGGCAAGACAGTTTTAAATAATGCCAGTCGCTTTTAAGTTGAGGGATGGTTGAAATAACTGACGCAAACTGGCGGTCTAATAGCAAGTCGTCTTCCAGAATAACGGCATAGTCCAGATCATCCTCTATAATTTTTTCCCAACACTTTATATGACTCAAGTAACAACCAATCTCGCCGGCAGTCAAGTTGTACTGAAATCGCCTTTTTGCAGTTTTTGCGTCGAATACCTCGGCTATTTTATCGTCGGTTAGTGTTGCGCCATCCACCGCCGCGACACGTTCAAACGTGAACCCAGTCTTTTCAATTTGATCAGAAGCTCGCTGTAACCTTTCAGTTGAGCGGTCAAGGTTAATTAGAAAAATATTAAACTTCATTATGAGTTAAATCTCTGAATAATTGATGGTAATTGTCATGCATGATCTCGGTGCTGAATTTCTCAAAAGCGACATTGCGAGCATTGGTCGACATATCTTTGGCTAAATCCGGCTTGCTTAGTATGAGCTCAATAGCGTTAGCCAGTTCTTCATCATTCTCATGACCGTGGAGCAATCCGGTACGCTCAGGTTCTATCACTTCTTTTACGCCCGGAACTTCGCTGCCAATCACGGCACAACCTGCCGCCATGGCTTCTATTAAAGTTAAAGGCATACCTTCATAATGAGTGCATTGCACGAAGACCTGACTTTGCATTAACAGCGCAGGTACATCGGAGCGGTACCCCATAAATTCAATATTGTCCGATAGTCCACACTGACTAACTAAGCGTTTCAATGGCAAAAGATTTTTGTTTTTTCCTTTACCAATTATCTTCAATGGCACGTCAATGCCACGCTCTTTTAGCTTGGACATTGCTCTAATTAGGGTGGAATGATCTTTCTGTTTTGCAATGCGCGATACCATGACAATTTGACGTTCCCGGACTTCCCACGCCGCGGGAGTCTTTTCAAACGGGGCTAACTGAATACCATTGCTTATTGCATAACATTTTTGAGGCAAATAACCTCGCTCCAGTAAAACTTGTTTAACACCTTCAGAACACCCCACAATGGCATCGGTATAGCGGTTTAAAAATGAGGAAAGAGCCAGACGAAAGCGGTTATAACGCTCCCGTGTATTGTGCTCAACATGAACAATTCTAGGCACACGTGCAAGCACAGCAGCAACTCGCCCCCATAAGTGCTCACTGAATCCATGGGCGACAAAAATATCTGGTTTGTGCTTACGGCATAAATGTATAAGTGCAAAAATTGTTGTGATGTGTGTCCAGCTATTGACGGTTTCAATTTTCAAACCCTCTTGCTTTAACTGTTCAACACGAGCTTTTGGCATATGCGCCTTGCGCCGAAGAACCAATACGCTTTCAATATCATTTTGTTGTTGGCCAGCCTTTACCAAAGATAGAGCGACTTGGGTTGCGCCACCGGAGAAGCCTCCGGTGACAAAATGCATTACTTTCATACAAAGCCTTTAGTGTTTTATCTGCGGTAATTGTATCAGAATTGGGTCGTTATCCTGTAAAGAATTGGCTAAAATGGAAGGCAATGTTTATCAAGTCTGGGCTGTTATGTCACAAATTTTAGTTACCGGAGGTGCGGGCTACATCGGCTCACACACAGTGGTTGAGTTATTAACTGCAGGGCATGAGGTCGTAGTTCTGGATAACTTAGTTAACAGCTCAGATCATAGCCTTAAGAGGGCGGAGCAAATTACCGGTAAAAAACCCGTTTTCGTTAAAGGGGACATTCGCGATACCGCCAAAGTCGAGCAATTGTTGAGTATTCACAATATAGATAGTGTTATTCATTTCGCGGGCTTAAAAGCAGTTGCCGAAAGTGTCTCTCAACCTCTTGAATATTATGATACGAACGTTAGCGGTACAGTCTCTCTATGCACAGCCATGTGTAAGGCTGGGGTGAAAAGCATTATTTTCAGTTCTTCAGCAACGGTTTATGGCGCTGAAGCGCCTGTGCCTTATGTTGAATCTATGCCGCGAGGCAGTACGTCCAACCCTTATGGGGAGAGCAAAGCCATAGTGGAGCGTATACTCACCGACTTAGCTCATGCAGACCCGGACTGGTCGGTCAGCTTACTTCGCTATTTTAATCCTATTGGCGCGCACCCCAGCGGACTCATTGGTGAAGACCCAAAAGGTATTCCTAATAATTTGTTACCCTTTATCACACAGGTAGCCATAGGGCGAAGAGACACCCTGTCTGTTTTCGGAAACGACTATCCGACTCAGGACGGTACCTGCGAGCGTGATTATCTGCATGTGGTCGATTTAGCGAAAGGCCATAGGGTGGCAGCAGAAAAATGCGCACAGCAGCCCGGAGTGCATGTTTATAATCTGGGGACCGGTCAGCCAGTGTCCGTGCTGAACATGGTTAAGGCCTTCGAGAAGGCGAATAATGTGTCAGTACCTTTTACCTTTGAAACGAGAAGACAGGGTGACTTAGCGGCATTCTGGGCAGACACCGCGAAAATCCAGAAAGAACTAAACTGGACGGCACAACACAGTCTGGAAGATATGGTGAGAGACGCCTGGCGGTGGCAACGCCAAAACCCTAACGGTTATGAAACGTAATTAATTGTAGCCTGACACAAAACAAAGGAATAAGACCATGCCCTGGAGCACTCTTTTAGCCGAAGAAAAGCAGAAGCCTTATTTTCAGCAACTGTGGCAGCGCGTAGAGCAGGCGCGGCAGGAAACCGTGGTGTATCCGCCCAAAGAAGACGTCTTCAACGCGCTTAAGCTCACCGACCCGGAAAGCATTAAAGTGGTTATTCTGGGGCAGGACCCATACCACGGCCCCGGTCAGGCGCATGGTTTAAGTTTTTCGGTACCCGAAGGCGTAAAGTTTCCGCCGTCGCTGCGCAATATGTTTAAAGCCATAGCCATAGACTACCCCGACACCGTCTTACCGCAGCATGGCGATTTAACCGGCTGGGCCGAGCAGGGCGTGTTGTTGTTGAATACGGTACTCACGGTAGAGCAGGGTAATGCGCACAGTCATGCTAGCTGGGGCTGGGAAACCTTTACCGATACGGTTATCAGCAAAGTGTCGGACGCAACCGATCATGTGGTGTTTTTGCTCTGGGGCTCGCACGCGCAGAAGAAAATACCGCTTATTGACGGCAACAAACATTGCATACTGACCGCACCGCACCCATCGCCGTTATCAGCGCATCGCGGGTTCTTCGACGCCAACCATTTCCGCAAAACCAACGATTATTTACAGCAACACGGGCGCCAGCCCATTCGGTGGGTGTAGCTCTCGTAACATTAAACAAACCGCTGCAGCAGCTTGGCGACCATGGGGTGTTCGAACGGGCGCTTCAGGGTTATGGCGTAAAAATGCTCGAACACATTGGGCAGGGTTAAATAGCGCTTCAACTGCCCGCTGGTCAGCTCGTCCCGCACCACAACGTCCGGAATAACCGCCAGCGCGCCGGTATCCCTGGCTAACAGTCTCAGCATTGCCATATCGTCGGCTTCGGCCAGCACCCGCGGCTGCCAGTTGTATTCTGCACTGAGCATATCGAACGCGGCCCGCAGCGGCATATTCTCCGGCGGTAACACCCAGTTATTATTACGCAAAGCCACATCGGTTAACTGCTCAATGTCACGCCCCGGCGGCCCAATAACAGACACTGGCTGCCGCGCTAGTAAACGGCTCTGCCACAGCTGTTTGTCGCTGCCGCGCACACTGGTATTGGCCAGCGCAATATCAATTTGATGATCCGCCAGCTCATTAAATAACTGGTCCGGTGTCATCGAATGCAGCCGGTACTGAACATCCTGCTGGTGTATCAACTCATGAATAAAAGCTTCCACAAAGTTACGTGACATAGTCGAGGCATGACCAATACGCACAACCAAATCACTGCCGTCCATGCCTTGCTTTAGCTGGTTAACCAGGTTCTCACCTTCGTGAAAAATGCGATCTGCATACTGGCGCGCAATGTACCCGGCCTGAGTCAGTACTAACTTACGCCCTGTGCGCTCAAACAGCGGCGTACCCAGCCACTCTTCCAGCTGCTTTATCTGCGCCGACAATGCCGACTGCGACACATGAAGCTTCTGTGCGGTTTGGGTTAAATGCCCGTTTTCTGCCACGTGCCAAAAGTAATAAAGGTGCTTATAATTCATCGGGCTCACCAACCGTTCACTTAAAACGAATGAATTTATAGTTTATATCTATTTTACTTAACATCAAGCCAGCACCCATAATTGCTCCAAACAAGACACACGAGGCGCATTCATGGCGGAATGGTTGACACTATCGGGCATACGACCGGTTTTACTGGTGCTGGTTGCAGTATTAGCGTGGGTCGTTACGCGCTACGCCTTCAGAAATTTCCGACTGGATCCGCGCCGCCGCGCATTCGTCACCAAACTGGTTGGCTGCCTTTTAGCGGTCTTCATCCTTATTGTCAGCAATAACCTTATTGTCTTTTTCGCCGCCTGGATGGCAATAAGCCTGCAGTTGCACAGCCTGCTTATGTTCTATCCCGAACGTGACCGCGCCGTACTGGCTGCCCATAAAAAGTTCATTCTGGCACGCTGCTCCGAAACCTTTCTGGGCACGGCTTTTATCATTATGTATTTAACAACCGGCAGTCTGCAGCTGGACACCGTCTTGCAGCAGTTCGGCACTACCCCCACGCACCTCTCTCAGCACATTGCCGCGCTGTGTCTGGTCATGGCGGCGCTCATTAAATGCGCCCAGCTACCTTTGCACGGCTGGCTTATTCAGGTGGTTGAAGCACCAACTCCGGTTTCTGCTTTACTGCATGCCGGCATTATTAACCTGGGCGGTTTTTTGCTGTTGGCAACCGTTCCGCTGTGGAGTAACAGCGCGCCGGCCGTGTGGTTGCTGTGTCTGGTGTCGGCAGCGTCGTGCTGCTTCGCCGCTCTTATTATGGCCACGCGCATTAGCATAAAAGTGCGCTTAGCCTGGTCTACCAGCGCGCAAATGGGGCTTATGCTGCTGGAAATTGGTCTGGGTTATTATGACTTAGCTTTACTGCATTTGGTGGCGCACTCGGTTTATAAAGCCCATGCGTTTTTGTCGGTAAGCGAGGTGGCAATAATAAAGCAGCCCAAGGCACGTTCACTGTGGCGTATTGGCGTTGTCTTTATAGCATTTCAGGGCATTATTGCCACCGCCAGCTGGTGGTTTCTGGGCAACCCCAAATGGCTTCCTTCGGCGTTACTTGCTATGGCACTCACTACCTTATGGATGAACCTGCATCAGAAGTTGCTGCGAATTGCGGTATCGGCGTTAACTGTCGTGGTTTATCTTTTGCTGGGTGCGCTGGCGCACCAGGTTATTGAGCCACAGCCACCGTTCAGCAGTGTCTGGCTGGAACCTGCGGTAACCCTTATGTTCAACGCCTTCGCTTTTACTTACTGGCTGGTGCATCACACGCCGTCGCACCGGCTTAGCCAGCGCTGGTTCATTACCTTAAACGCCGGGCTGTATCTCGACGAATGGTTAACTCGGCTGGTGCTGTGGCTCTGGCCCAGTCACCCCATTCACTACTACCAGCGGCAGGGCCGCATTCAGCGGGAGAGACACTCATGAGCACAGCGAATCGTTTAGCGACTATTGCCGGGCAGGTGAGTAAAGCCGTTGCGCCACAATGGCCGTTGTCTCAGTGGATAGCGGTTAACCCCTTCTGGCATTACCGCCAGCAGCCGCTAGCCGGTGTTGCCGCGCATTGGCGTTACAGCGCCGGTACACGTTTGCTCATGAGCCCGGACTTTTACTGGCAACAATGGCAGCAAAACAGAATAGACGCAGGGCTGGTCACCAACAAAATGGTAAACGAGCTGGAGCAACGCGCCCTGCTAAAAGCGCAGCTTCCGCAGTGGCGTAACCTCAGTCAGTTGGTGGACAAATACACGCGGCGCCGCCGCAAAATGCGCTGGAACGACGAAGTGGTGCTGCAAATTAGCCAAACCTGTGGCTTGTTTATGCAGTTTCCAACCCGCTTTCAGCAGGCAGGCAAAGACAGTTCGTTGTATCAGCATTGGCTGACTATTTCACGTGCCGATCGCGGCATTGAAACCTTAATGGACGAAGCCGAACTCACCGAGTTATTCGCACAATTGCCGGACGATCCGCACACGCTTATTCAGGTGTGCCATGACAACTTTTTAAGTAACGCGTCAGATTACGCTCTGCGTTGTTACAGCCAGGCGCTTATCAGTGACTTATGGGGTTGGGCTGCCGCATTTGCGTATCAGGACGCCCGCCAGGACAGCCAGTGGGTATTCGAGTTGCTGTGCATTCGGCTGGCCTGGGAATATATTCTGTGGCAACTGGCCGAGCGCACCAATACTAAGGTTTACCAGCAGCTACAGCAGGCCTTAAGCGCACAAATTGAAAACTGCGAAGGGCAGGTGGCTCATATAGAGCAGCACAATAGCTTATTGTGGCAGTGGCAGGCGGCTTACGAACGCTCGCAGCTAAATACGTTGCAGTTTAAGCCCGACACAGTAGAAGAGAACAACACGCCGGACGTGCAAGCGGTATTTTGCATCGACGTGCGCTCAGAGCGTTATCGTCGTGCGCTGGAACAGGCGGGAAAAAGCCTGGGTAGCTTAGTACAAAGCAAAGGTTTTGCCGGGTTCTTTGGGGTGCCGTTGGCCATTCAGCGCAAAGGTCGCGATGTTCCTCATGTACCGGGGTTACTGCAACCGGCGTACTACATTAAAGCACCAGCGCGCAAGCAATCGGTTGGTTCCTTATTAAGCAATATGTTCAATGCGCCGGTATCCATGTTCAGCGGCGTTGAGGCGCTGGGCTTAAGTAAACTGAAGTCCTTACTCACCGGTGTGCCCGGACAACTGGCTACGGCTAATAATGCGTACATTGCCGACGGCAGCATTTGTGAGCACAGCGGCGAGGCGTCAATGGAATCGTTGGTGAGCATTTGCCAGCAGGCTCTGGCGGGAATGCAGTTTACCCATTTTGCGAAGCATATTGTGCTGGTCGGGCATGGCTCGCATCACAGTAACAACGCCCAGCGCGCCGGTCTTAATTGCGGCGCCTGCGGCGGTCAAACCGGAGCGTTAAGTGCCCGGGTGTTAGTACGGCTGCTTAACAAACAGGACATTCGTGAACACTTACGTGAGCGGGGCGTCGCTATTCCCGAAGCTACTCAGTTCCATTCCGCTATGCACGAAACCGTAACCGACGAGGTTATCTGGTTATCCAATACGGTGCCGGACAGCGTCAAACAAGTGTTTAGCGCAGCAACGGAACAGCTAACCCAGGCCAGCGGCGAGTCAGTAAAAGACCGTAAAACACGCTCCGGCCACTGGGCTGAATTACGCCCGGAGTGGGGGCTGGCTGACAACAACGTTTTATTTTTCGGACAGTCTGAGCGGTTAACCTCAGCTGAAACTATCGGCAGTAACTTTCTGCACGACTACAACAGTAAAAACGACCCTAATGGCGAACTGCTGGCTCAGCTAATGAGCGCGCCGGGCCTTGTTGCTAACTGGATAAACTGGCAGTACTACTGCTCAGTAACCGAGCCTAAGCAACTGGGCAGCGGCAATAAGCTGCTGCATAACCGGGTAGCCAACGACATTGGTGTTTTTGAAGGCAACGGTGGGGACTTGCGGCAGGGGCTGGCCTGGCAGTCAGTGCATAACGGTAGCGACTTTGTGCACCGGCCTATGCGGCTGCAGGTTATTGTCGAAGCCGACGAAGCCACCATTCAACGGGCGCTGGCCAGGGCTGCCGCTTTTAACGAACTTTTTGAACAACAGTGGATCAATCTGCATCGACTGAACGCGCGAGGTGAACTATGTCCAGTGACAACACCAGTAACAGCAAAATGACAGCGACAACCTGCCATACCCTGAAAGCCTTTTATGACTGCGTGCGCTCGCGGCCGTTTAACCAGCCTTTCGCCCTGCGCTACAACGACGGCAGCATCGACCAGGGGCTAAACTCCGAAGAAGCCGCCAAAGAAAGCCTGCGCGCACACCACAACCCCTACCTCGAACAACCCGTTGTTGTTGAGTGGTAGCCTGACATAAATGTCAGGCTACGCCCAATCCGTAACGAGCTTTAATCTGGGCCGTCAACGCCAACCTCGCGTCGCGCTCGCCATGAATTAACCGTATGCGCTTAACCGGCTCTTCGGTGGCGTCAATAAAGTCCAGCAGTTCCTGCTGGTCGGCGTGGGCGGAGTAGCCGCCTAAGGTATAAATGCCGGCTTTAATCCAGACCCGCTGGTGGTCAAGTTCAACATAACCGCCGCCCGGACCATATTGCTGAATATCCCGCCCCGGTGTACCCGCAGCCTGATACCCGACAAACAGCACATCAGTGCGCGGGTCGGGTAACAAAGCTTTTAAGTAGTTCAGCATGCGCCCGCCGGTACACATACCGCTGGCAGCAATAACAATGCAAGGGTCACCACTACTCTGCAAAAAGTTTACAATACGCTCATGTTCGCTGTGCTCATCCACCGTCAGCAGGCGATCAAAATTAAGCGGGTGGCGATCTTCACTTAAACGCTCGTGGGCTTCTTCGTCCCATAAATTTTTCATAGCCCGGTATTGTTTTGTGAACTGTGCAGCAAGCGGTGAGTCCAGAATAACCGTCATTTTATGCCATACTTTATTCACCTCACCGGTTTCAGCTTCCAGCTCGCGCGCCTGGTGAATAATGTCTTCCAGTTCGTACAGCAGTTCCTGCGTGCGACCAACACTAAAAGCTGGAATTAAAATAACACCTTTGTTTTCTACACAACGCTCAACCACGGCCTTTAACCGCTGAGAGCGGTCAGCGCGGGATTCATGGTTTTTGTCGCCGTAGGTACTTTCCAGCAGCAAGAAGTCAGCGCGTTCTAACGGAGTAGGGTCGGGCAGTAGTGGCGTGTTTTTACAGCCCAGGTCACCTGAGAACACTACGCGGTAGTGGGTACTTACATTCTCAATTTCAACATAGGCCGAGCCCAGAATATGCCCGGCCTGGCGAAAGCGCAGTTTAAAGCGCTCAGCGGCAAAGTCTGCAGGCAGTTCAATCCATTTATCGTAAGCCGTAGGCCGCAGTTGGCGGTGTAAGCGGGCAATAACCGCGTCAATAATCTTGCCGTTACGGGTTAAACCAATTTTCAGGGCGTCTTCAATTACCAGTGGCAGCAACAGCGCGGTGGCTTTGGTGCAGAATATGGGGCCGGTGAAGCCCGCAATAAGCAACCAGGGTATACGGCCTACGTGGTCTATGTGGCAGTGAGTTACCACCAGCGCCTGAACTTTGCTTATATCAAAGTCCATTTCCTGGGCGTTAGAGTCCGCGCCGGAACCGGATGTTTCAGCACCCTGAAACAGCCCGCAATCAATTAAAAGTGAGTGGTCACTGTCTAAAAATAGCTCGTGGCAAGAGCCCGTAACCCCTTCAAACGCGCCGTGGTGTATAACGTCCATGTATTGGTTCCCTGTGTGTCGCTTTGTGCTTCTGACTTGATGCCCGTAGCCTGACATTCATGTCAGGTCAGATAGTGTTCCTGACATAAATGTCAGGCTACAAATTGAGATTACATAAACCAGCGAGAAAGCGCCATAGGACAAAAGGGTGAAAAGTGTAAAGGAACCAACCGCTCAAAATATCGTCAAAAAGTTGCAACAAAGCCTTTGTAGGGCAAGGGCTGCATGCGGTATCATACGCGCTTGATCAAAATTTAAGTAACACTCAAATTACAAAAAAATTACAGCACGAACCGGTCTATGGGAGCCGCAGCCTATGGGCGGTAGCGTGCCCAACCGTTGTAGCCAGGGTTAAAAACGAATGAAAATTGCAGTAGCGGGTACAGGATACGTAGGTTTATCAAATGCGGTTCTCTTTGCGCAACATAATCAGGTTACCGCAGTCGATATAGACCAAGAAAAAGTAGAAAAAATAAATAAAAAACAATCGCCTATAGTCGATAAAGAAATTCAGCATTTTTTACAGGAAAAGCCCCTGAACCTCAGCGCCACCACCGACGCGCACGCCGCATACAAAAACGCCGACTTTGTGGTTATTGCCACCCCCACCGACTACGACCCGCAAACCAATTATTTCAACACCACAACCGTTGAAAGCGTTATAAGCCAGGTAATAGAAGCCAATCCAAATGCGGTTATGGTTATTAAGTCGACCATTCCGGTGGGGTATACGCAGTCGTTAAAAGAAAAGTTCGGCACCAACAACATTCTGTTTTCGCCAGAGTTCCTGCGCGAAGGCAAAGCCTTGTACGACAACCTACATCCGTCGCGCATTATTGTGGGTGAGCGTTCAGAGCGCGCCGAAACCTTCGCAAACCTGCTAAAGCAGGGCGCCGAAAAGCAAAATATAGATACCCTGTTTACCGACAGTACCGAAGCCGAAGCCATTAAACTGTTTGCTAATACCTATTTAGCCATGCGTGTTGCCTACTTTAACGAGCTGGACACCTACGCAGAAGTGCACGGCTTAGACACCAAACAAATTATTGAAGGCGTGTGCCTAGATCCGCGCATAGGCTCACATTACAACAACCCCAGCTTTGGTTACGGCGGCTACTGTCTGCCAAAAGATACCAAGCAGCTTCTCGCCAACTACGACGACGTACCACAAACCCTGATTAAATCCATTGTGGACGCCAACCGTACCCGTAAAGACTTTATTGCCGACCAAATTATTGCAAAGCAACCCAAGGTAGTGGGTGTGTACCGCCTGGTTATGAAGTCGGGCTCAGACAACTTTCGGGCGTCGGCTATTCAGGGCATTATGAAGCGCATTAAAGCCAAAGGCATAGAAGTGGTAGTGTACGAACCAGAGCTAAAAGACGAGCGCTTCTATAACTCGCGGGTTATTAATAACCTGACAGAATTTAAAGCCGTTTCGGAAATTATACTCAGCAACCGGCTGGCCGATGACTTAAAAGACGTGCAAGCTAAGGTGTATACGCGCGACTTGTTTAACAACGACTAACTTATAAGAAAAGCCATGACACAAGAAAACCAGCAAAACCCAAATAACCAGCCGCCGGCGCCATACGGGCCGGGTCAATATCCACCCAACTACTATAATGCTCCATACCAGCAGGATGACGAAATAGACCTGCGCGAGCTGTTTGGCATTATATGGGAGGGTAAATGGTGGATTATTGCCATTACCTTTGTGTTTGCGGTGGCGTCGGTTATTTACTCATTAAGCTTGCCAAATATTTATAAAGCTGAAGCAACCTTAGCACCTACAGAAGAAGCTCAAGGTCAAGGGTTTGGTGAAGAAATGAGTGGCCTGGCTAGTTTAGCTGGTTTAAATATGGGTAAGCAGCAGGTTGATAAAGTGACTATGGCAATGGAAATACTGCAGTCACGTCAATTTATTAAGAACTTTGTAGAAAAGCACAATATTTTGCCAGAAATAATGGCAGTAAAAGAATGGCACCAAGTCAGTGGTGAATTAATTTTTAACGAAGAAATCTATAATTCGGAAACTAACGAATGGGTAAGGGAAGTTAAGCCTCCTAAGAAGCCTGAGCCCAGTAGTTGGGAGTATGTGAAAACTTTCCAGGATAGTATTCTTTTAGTTGAAAAAGACTCCGAAACACCAGGACTTATTAATATTTCAGTTAACCATCAGTCTCCTATTATCGCTCACCAATGGGTGGAAAAGCTAATTGAAGATATTAACAATCATATGCGTCAACGTGACATTAAAGAAGCGCAAAGCAGTATGGAATATCTGCAAAATGAGTTAGGAGAAACTAACTTAAGCAGCCTGCAGCAGGTATTTTATCAACTTATTGAAAAGCAAATACAAACCATAATGTTGGCAAATGTAAGGCCTGAGTACATTTTTCAGGTGCTCGACCCTGCTGTGGTGCCTGAGCAGAAGGATGCTCCAGCTCGTGCATTAATTTGCATTATCGGTACCTTTTTAGGCGGATTTTTATCATTATTTATCGTTTTTATCCGTCACTTAGTCAGAACAAATAAAAAGAAGCAAACCGACGCTTAATGTAGCCTGACGCTATTGCGTCAGGTGTTATCTTTCTTTATGTGCGACAAGGCAATAAGCAACAACCATGTTCAAACGTTTAAAAACACTGTTTAAACTACTAACTCCCGAACAACGAAAGCGCTTAATACGGCTTCAGTTTCTGGTCGTGCTTATGGCCTTTGCTGAGGTTGCGGGGGTTGCTGCAATTGGGCCTTTTATGGCCTTAGTAGGTGACATAAGTTTGCTACAAGGCGACGGCAAGCTAGCACAACTCTATACATTCAGTGGTTTTGAAAACCCAAGGGATTTTCTATTTTGGTTAGGTATTGCTGTACTAATAGCACTGTCTGGCGCGGCCGCGGTTTCAATGTTCACCACTTGGAGGCTGTCCTTATATGCTGCACAGGTAGGGGCTGAAATTTCAACTCGTCTATATAAGCATTATATGCGGCAACCGTGGCTTTTTCATGCTGGTGGCAGCAGTAGTCAGCTGACAAACCGTATTGCACAAGAAGCGGATCGAGTCACGAATATTGTAATTCAGCCGTTAATGCAAATGAACGCAAAAAGTGTATTGGCCTTAGTAATGGCGACCGCTATTTTCATTTTTAATCCTGTAGTTGCTTTGGCAGGGCTCTTAATGTTTGGCCTCGCTTATATTGTTTTGTACAAAACAGTGCGTAAGCAGTTAAGCCAAAATGGACGAGCTATATCAGAAGCCAATCAGCAGCGCTTTAAATTAATGAATGAAGGTTTTGGTGGTATCAAAGACACGTTACTGTTGGGGCGCCAAGCCGAGTTCAATCAACGCTTTGAACAGACTAGTCATAAATTAGGTCGAGCACAAGGTGTTACACGCGGGCTATCGCAAGTACCGCGCTATGCTATGGAGCTCATTGCTTTTGGTGCCGTGATATTTTTAGTCTTATATCTATTATCGGCTTATGACGGCAACCTCGGGAATATTTTACCTGTGCTATCCGTATATGCTTTGGCAGGGTTCAAGTTACTCCCTGCTTTCCAACAAATGTACACCAGTTTAGCGCAGGTTAAAGGCAATATATCTTCTTTCGATAGTATAGAAGAGGATTTAGAAGCGAGCCAAGCTAGCGAAGAAATAAAAGCTGCATCCACGGCCGGCAAACTATCCCCCAAAGCGCTTATAAAGTTGGATAACATTACCTTTAGTTATCCAGGTAAGGAAGAAAAGGCGCTAAGAGAATTTACTCTGGAGATACCGGTGAATAAGGTGATTGGTCTAGTTGGTGCCTCTGGTTCAGGTAAATCAACAGCTATAGATGTTTTATTGGGGTTAATCGAACCTCAGAGCGGTTCTTTATTCGTTGACGGAAAAGAAGTGAAAGGACAGACAAAAAGAGCTTGGCAAAACAATGTAGGTTTCGTACCTCAGGCAATATTCTTAGCCGACGCAAGCATAAGGGAGAATATAGCATTTGGGATTCCCTTTGAAGAAATTGATGAAGATCGGGTTATTCGAGCGAGCAAAATGGCACACTTAGATGAATTGCTTGAGCGCCTGCCTGAAGGTTTAAATACACGAGTCGGTGAGCGAGGGATTCAGTTATCCGGTGGGCAAAGACAAAGAATAGGTATTGCTCGTGCGCTATATGACGATGCTGAGGTTTTAGTTCTGGATGAAGCGACTAGTGCTCTAGATGGTATTACAGAAAAGCTTGTGATGGATGCTATTCACGACTTCTCTGGCAGAAAAACAATCATTATGATTGCACATCGTTTAGCAACAGTTAAAAAATGCGATAGTATTTATTTACTTAGTGATGGAGAAGTTCAAGGTAGTGGAACCTTTAATTCTCTAATAGAGAGTAATCCAGAATTTAAAGAAATGGCTAATCACGCCTAGGGAATTACAGTTAATATGGCGCATATTTTTAAAAAGGCGACAGAAAACCAAAAAGGTATAGTCGTATTCACTCATAAAGAGCTGAGTTATTTTGAAGGTAAGTTACCTTCCTGGAAAGCACTTATAAAAACTCCAAAATCTTACTGTGGTAAATTTTTAAAAAAAATTTTTCAGAGCCGGGAAATAAGAAAGAAGTTACTTAGCATTAAACAAGATTATTATATTGGAGTTCACTGGGGATTTCATTCTGAAAATATCGAAACTCCTCCGTGGGTAGATTTCCACATGTCAGCACCAGGCACCTGCACTTTCAAAGGCTCTCCGTTTGTTATCCCTCTATCTTCGGCGAATTTCACTCCTAAAGTAATGAGAAATGAAAATAAAGAAAAATATTGGGACTTAATCTGCGTTGCAAAAAATGATAATAAAAAGAAATATTACGAGCTTTTGAGAGCAATCAGGAAAATATATGATTTAGGATATAGTTATAAGATTATCTTTGTTGTTGCTTCTAATAAAAATGAACCAAATAATGCTTACTATACAAAGCTTTTAAAAGATTACTATGAAAATTTTTCTGCTCAGGAAAGAGAAAGTTTCACTATTATAAAAACTCATCCAGATACTGGATTCCAGGGTTTCTCATATACATTTTTATCTCACCTCTATAATGAATCGAAAGTGTTTACTATTTTCTCCCAGAAGGAAGGTGAGTGTCGCGTTATAAAGGAAGCTCAACTTTGTGGTTTGCCGATTGTTGTGAAGAGCGACATGGAAGGTGGCGGAAGGGATTATTTAAATGAAAAAAATTCAGTTATGTTTGATGAATATCATGAGGCTCATAACGCTATAATCAAAGCTGTAGAGAGTTATCAGGATTATGTAGTTGATTATGAGAGTATAGAGTGGGACCTAGGAGAGGAATCAAGTACTAAAAAATTAAAATCCTACTTATATGAGCTATATAAGAAAGATGGTAAATGTTTTGATTATGACTTAATTAATACCGATAATTTAAATCGTAGACTGCCAGCTCACTTTTTTGATGAAAGTATATTGTGGGCTAAGAGTCCTAAATTTAGGTTTAGTACAACAGATATAGTAAATAAAGGTATGTTTTATAAGCTTTTAAAAGCTCTTTATTAGGAAGTAATATGAATTTTTCAATATTTGGCATTGAAGTTAATCTGAAAAAAAAGCGTAGCTCAAAGTATCTTAATTTAGAGGGTATTAATTTAATTAACGATGACTCTCTAGCGTATGTTAAAAGATTATCTTCCGAAGAGTTAGCTCGTAGGAACTCCTTAGTTAGCTTTCCTAATCTAAATGATCATGAGATAATTAAAGACAAGCTTGATGATTCTGGAATAGTGATTGTTGAAAATTTTTTATCGGAAAAACAAGTTAATATAATTAGTGATACAATAACTTCACTTCTAGATAGTGTAAAAGAGTTCATAGAGTCTGGCTCTAAATTGTTGGAAAATGATAATGTTTTGTTCCAGTTTAGTAATGAAAAACTGAAAGGATATTCTCAGTTATCAAGTTATGGAAAGACAGTGGTGTCAGTACGACAAGGGCAAGATGAAGGTATGATCGATGTTTTTAATGTGGATTATGCTTTTAGTAATTTGAAAAAAGAACTTCGAAGTCATTATGAGAACTCGAATATACTGAGTCTTATCTCGTCGGGAGCTGAGAGCTTAAGCTTTAAGAATCTTAACTTTTACGTTAATAACGAAGTCACTTCAACACGAGGCTTTCACGCTGATTCCTTCAATAAGCAGCTAAAGGCTTTTATCTATTTGACTGACTGTCTTTCCTTAGACGACGGTCCATACACTTATGTTGAAGGTAGCCATAAAGATTCTCCTTACCGGTCGGCTAACAGGGCTATTTCCGAAAGTTTACCAAATAAGACAGAGTGCCCTCTTATTGATCATCAGAAAATTATTCCTGTTCTTGGTAAAGCTGGATCTTTAGTGATATCTGATCAAAGCGGTTTCCATAGAGGTTTCCCGCAATCCGAAGGTCACAACCGAGTTGTATCGGTTATGAACGTTACATCGCAATAACTTAAAAGAAAGATTAAACATGTTTAATGATAAAACAATTTTAGTAACAGGCGGTACAGGCTCATTTGGTCATAAATTCATTCCTATGACTCTGGAAAAATACAACCCGAAGAAGATTATCATCTTCTCTCGAGACGAAATGAAACAGTGGGAAATGGCGAAGCTTTTCCCAAATGATGATCGCCTTCGATTCTTTATTGGCGACGTTCGAGATAAAGATCGTTTGTATCGTGCTTTAGACGGCGTCGATTATGTTGTCCATGCAGCGGCTACTAAAATTGTCCCTACAGCTGAATATAATCCATTTGAGTGCGTAAAAACGAACATTCATGGCGCTATGAATGTTATTGATGCCGCAATAGACAAAGGTGTTAAGGGTGTCGTCGCACTGTCTACAGATAAAGCCAGCAGCCCCATAAACTTGTATGGTGCAACAAAACTGGCTTCAGATAAATTATTTGTTGCGGGTAATTCTTATGCAGGCGGACATCAAACGAAATTTTCTGTTGTGCGCTATGGCAACGTTATGGGTTCCCGGGGCTCTGTTATTCCATTTTTTATGTCTATTCGTGACAAAGGTGTTTTGCCTATTACAGATGATCGTATGACGCGTTTTATGATATCTCTTGAAGAGGGCGTAGAACTGGTTTGGCATGCGTTTGAAGATATGGTCGGTGGTGAAATCTATGTTAAGAAAATTCCTTCAATGAAGGTTACTGACGTTGCCAGCGTGGTTGCTCCAGAAGCGAAGCAAGAAGTTGTTGGTATTCGGCCCGGTGAGAAGCTTCATGAGCAAATGATTGGTTTTGAAGACGCACCTTATACTTATGAGTACCCTGAACATTTTAAAATTTTGCCAGCTATAAATAACTGGGATAAAGACTCTGACCGTATTAAAGATGGAAAAAGAGTTCCTGAAGGTTTCGTTTATTCAAGCGATAATAACGAAGAGTGGATGACTGACGAGCAGCTAAAAAGCTGGCTTGACGGTAATTACGAACAAATCGGTAAAATCTAATGATACCGTACGGAAAGCAAGATATTCGACAAGAAGATATTGATGCAGTTGTTGAGGTTTTAACATCAGATTTCCTAACACAGGGCCCCAAGGTTCCTGCGTTTGAATCGGCTGTTGCTGAAAAAGTCGGTGCTAGACATGCTTTAGCTGTTAACAGCGCCACTTCAGCATTGCACATTGCTTGTTTAGCACTGGGTTTAGGGAAAGGTGACTGGCTTTGGACTACACCGGTAACCTTTGTTGCCTCGGCGAACTGCGGTTTGTACTGCGGGGCGCAAGTGGACTTTATCGATATCGACCCGAAAACCTATAACATTAGCGTCAGCGCACTGGAGCATAAGCTCGAACAGGCTGCCATTGAGAAGCGACTGCCTAAAGTGTTGGTGGTCGTACATTTATGCGGACAGCCCTGTGAAATGCAGGCTATTAAAACTCTGGCGGATCAATACGGCGTTAAAGTCATAGAAGATGCTTCTCACGGCATTGGTGGTAAATATCAACACGATTATATTGGTAACTGTAAATACAGTGATATTACTATTTTTAGCTTTCATCCGGTAAAAATTATTACCACTGCCGAGGGTGGTATGGCGCTGACCAATAGTAATGAGTTGGCCAGAAAAATGAATTTATTTAGAAGCCACGGCATTACGCGCGATCCGGATTTAATGACACAAGAGCCAGACGGTTCCTGGTACTACCAGCAAGTAGAGCTGGGTTTTAACTACCGTATGACCGAGCTTCAAGCTGCTCTAGGGTTGAGCCAGCTAGAACGTTTGGATGAGTACGTTGCGCGAAGGCATGAACTGGCAAAACGCTATGACTCGCTTCTAAGTACATTACCTTTGACTCTGCCTTGGCAGCATCCGGATAGTTACTCAGGTTTACACCTTTATGTTATTCGTTTAAATCTGAGTCAAGTTTCGGCTACACATCGCGAAGTTTTTGAATCTCTCCGGGAACAGGGTATTGGAGTGAATCTGCATTACATACCGGTACATACACAACCTTATTACCAACAGTTTGGTTTTAAGGCAGAAGATTTCCCAGAAGCTATGTCATATTACAGCGAAGCGATTAGCTTACCGCTATTTCCTACAATGAGCGAATCTGAGCAAGATAAAGTCGTCAAAGTTTTAAGTGAGGTTGTTTCTTGAGTTACGTCGCTGTTCTGCAAGCCAGGACAAACTCATCAAGGCTTCCTGGAAAAGTTCTGCTACCTATAAAAGGAATCCCTTTAGTTGTTCTTGCTGCAAGAAGGGCGGCAAATAAAGGTATTGATGTAGTTGTTGCTACCTCGAAAGAAGAGAGTGATGACGCGTTAGTTCGAGTATTGCAAGAATACGGTATACCTTTTTATAGAGGCAGCCTCAATAACACTCTTGAAAGGATTGTCGGAGCTCTCTCGGGTTTCGATGATGAAACTAGAGTCTTTCGCTTGACAGCAGATAATGTGGTTCCTGATGGGCAGTTACTTGAAGAGATAGCAAAAGACTTTGAAGATAGAAAGCTAGACTATATTTGCTGTAATGGAGTGGAGTCTGGTTTGCCTTACGGGGTAAGTGCGGAACTGACTTACCTTAAGCACTTGAGAGAAGCAGCCATATCGACACACGATAAAGATGATCAAGAACATGTAACGCCATTTATAAGAAGACGTTATGGAATAAGTAGCTTTAATAAATATAAGCAAAAGAGTCTAGGTCATTATAGATGTACTGTCGATTGTTTGGATGACTATCTCACACTAGAAAACTTATTTTTAGAAGTAAAAAAACCTATTGAAGTAACTTTTAATGAGTTGTTGTCGGCGATAGAAAAAAAACGTTTTCAACCAATAAATTGTAACCCAGCATCTAAGCTTATTATAGGCACGGCGCAGTTTGGTTTGAATTATGGAATAACTAACGCAGCAGGCCAACTTACCCCGGATCTTGTCGAAGCTATTCTAAAGACAGCAATTACTAATGGGATAGAGGGAATAGATACAGCAAGAGCCTATGGTAATAGTGAGAAAGTTATTGGATACGCTTTAAAATCTGGCTGGATGGGACGTGTCCCTATTATTACTAAGCTGTCTCCTTTAGATGATTGCCCTAAAGATGCTTGCAAAACAGTAATTAATGCTTTTGTCGACTGCAGTATCTATCAGTCAATGAATTATTTAGGTAGCAGCAAGTTAGATGTGGTGATGCTGCATAGAACTCAACAACTGAATTCTATGAAAGGAAAAGTGCTGGAGCGGCTTCTTCAGCATAAAGATGCGGGCCGAGTAAATAGCATTGGAGCGTCAGTTCAAACTCCAGAAGAACTTGAAATTGCGCTTAATAATAAGCACGTTAGCTACATTCAAATGCCATATAATTTATTGGATTGGCGATGGGATGAAATGATTCCCTTAATCCATACAAAACAAAAAGAAAGAGGGTTAAAGGTTCATGTAAGGAGTGCACTTCTCCAAGGTTTGCTTACTAGCTACAACACCGAGCATTGGGCTAAAGCTCATGTTGATGAGCCTCAATACATAATTGAATGGCTTCAACAGTTACTTGCTCAAACTCAGACTCATGACCTCTCTAATTTATGTTTGAATTTTGTGAGATCACAAAATTGGGTTAATGGGGTTGTCGTGGGGATGGAGTCGCTTGAACAGCTTAATCAAAATATAAAGACATTTTGTGAAGATGAAATGCCAGTTGAAATGTTAGAATTTATACAAAGAACAAGGCCTGTACTGAAAGAAGAAACATTAAATCCTGCACTCTGGGGAAACGCATAATGAGTATAGGTGTTAATATTTTTTCGCTCAAGAATAAAACGGCTTTAATTACAGGAGCAACTGGCTATTTAGGGCGTGAGATGGCTTTTGGTTTAGCTGAAGCAGGTGCTCACGTGTTAGTTAATTCGCGCTCAAAAAAGCGATGCGATGTATTAGTTAAAGAGCTTAGAGATAAGGGCTATTCGGCCGAGCCCGTGATATTTGATGTAACGTCCGACCAGCAAGTTACGCTGTTTGCAGATGCCTTCAAAAATAGAGCTTTGCACGTAATGATTAATAATGCCTATGTGGGTGGGGCAGGTAGCGTAAAATGTGCATCTACAACTGACTACAGGGATAGTTATGATGTAGCTGTAGTGGCAGCTCATCGTTTGCTTCAAACCTTACTACCTAATTTGAGGTTAGGTGTAAAAGACAGTGGAGAAGCTTCAATAATTAATATTGCATCCATGTATGCTTTGGTAAGCCCTGACCAACGAATCTATGATTCTGAGCAGGCGGTGAACCCGCCTTTCTATGGAGCGGCGAAAGCAGCGCTGTTGCAATGGACAAAATATTCGGCTTGTGAGTTTGGTAAAGAGGGTATTCGCGTAAACTCTATTGCACCTGGTCCTTTTCCTGCGGAAATTGTTCAGAGTAAAAGTCCTTCGTTTATTAAAAAGTTAGAACACAAAGTACCAATGGGGCGTATCGGCCAAGCTAAAGAGTTAAAGGGGCCGTTATTGTTCCTTGCGTCCTCGGCATCGTCATACGTAAACGGGAGCAATTTGACCGTTGATGGAGGATGGACTTGCTGGTAAAAACAATTGTGTTCCGTGTCGATGCTTCAATAGAAATGGGGGCTGGACATGTAATGCGCTGTTTAACCCTAGCTGATGAGCTTAGCCAAAATGGACATAAATGTACTTTCATATCTCGCCGACAGCCTGGAAGTTTAATTAACTTAGTTAAAGAACGTGGTTATTCCATACATGAACTTCCAGAGTGTGAGGAATCCGAAGGTAATCATCTGACTCATGGTCATTGGTTAAAAGGTGGTCAAGAGAGAGATGTGGAAGAAAGCCAGAATGTTTTAGAAAAGCTAGTCCCTGAGTGGTTGGTAATTGATCACTATGGTATTGATAAAGTTTGGGAGCAAAGAGCTAGAAACCACGTAAAGAATATTTTGGTTATTGATGATTTAGCAGATAGACCACACGACTGCGATATTTTGGTTGATCAGAATTTAGGCCAGTCAGACAGGATGTATAGCCCGCTGGTGCCGAAAAGCTGCCGGATTTTAACGGGTTGTCAATACGCTTTGTTGCGCCCAGAGTTTGCAGCGTTTCGAGAACGCAGTCTTGAGTACCGCAAAGGTAAGACTCAAATCGACAGTGTGCTGATTAGCATGGGTGGAGTTGATAAAGATAATTATACTGAAAAAGCATTAAACGCCCTCGCGTCAAGCGGGTTGAACGATAGAACGGAAGTGACGGTTGTATTAGGAAAGCAGGCGCCTTGGCTTACCGAAGTGAAAGCGCAGGAGACAAACAGTCGCCTAAATGTCCGGGTTCTGAGTAATGTGTCCAACATGGCAGAGCTCATGAGTCAGTCAGACCTGGCCATTGGTGCTGCCGGGGGAACGTCCTGGGAGCGTTGCTGTCTGGGCCTGCCGACATTGATGTGTGTGCTGGCGGACAACCAACAGGGAATAGCGAAGGTGCTGGAAAGTCACGGGGCTGCAATGGTGCTATCTCAGTCTGATATTGAAACGTGTCTTGGCGAGAAAGTAGCGATATTGTATGAACAGCCGGAGCGTTTATCGCTCATGTCAGGCCGTGCCAGTCATCTGGTTGACGGTCGGGGAGCTCAGCGAGTGGCTCAGAGCATGTTAAAAGGAATGGAGTAACCGAGCATGGAAAACCGTATTCGCCCTATGGAAGAATCGGACTTAGCGCAGGTTCTCAACTGGAGAAATCACCCGGACATCCGGCGCTTTATGTATTCAACACATGAAATCAGCCTCGAGGAGCACGCTCAGTGGTATCAGTTGGTCAAACAATCCTCAAAACACACAGTACTGATTTACGAAAAAAATCAAACGCCCACCGGATTTGTCAGTCTGACCCGAAAAACCTGTGATGAAGTGGCACACTGGGGATTCTATCTGGCTCCTCATGCAGAAAAGGGCACTGGATACCAGCTGGGTAAAACCGCACTGACCTACTCCTTTAATGAACTGAATTTACACAAAGTATGCGGTGAAGCCTTAGGTTTTAACAACCAGTCCATACGCTTTCATCAAAAGCTAGGGTTTAAAGAGGAAGGGCTTCATAAAGAGCAGCATTTTGACGGTAAAACTTATCACGATGTGGTCAGTTTTGGGCTGCTCCGGGCGCAATGGAATAATCGAAAGGATTAATATATGAGTCACAAGATGGTTATCAACGGGCGCGAGATATCGCCTGAGCAAACGCCTTATATTATCGCGGAGCTCTCTGCCAATCATAACGGCGATATTGAAACGGCATTTAAAATTATATCGGCAGCGAAAAAGGCAGGCGCGGATGCGCTCAAACTGCAGACTTACCGACCGGATACCATTACGTTAGATTCCGATTCTGATGACTTTAAGATTAAAGGTGGACTCTGGGACGGGCGAACTCTTTTTGAGCTTTACGAAGAAGCGCATACCCCGTGGGAGTGGCATAAACCACTGTTTGAACATGCTCGTAAAGAAGGGATAACTATGTTCAGCTCGCCGTTTGATAACACCGCGGTCGATCTTCTCGAGGATTTAAATGCTCCTGCGTATAAAATTGCGTCCTTTGAAGCGATAGATTTAGCGTTAATCGAGTATGTGGCCAGTACAGGCAAGCCGATGATCATTTCCACCGGCATGGCAGACGCTGAAGAGATACAAGAAGCGATAGATGCGGCACGCGGCGCGGGCTGCAAAGAATTGGCAATTTTGCATTGCGTTAGTGGTTATCCTGCACCGGCAGAAGATTACAACTTGAGAACTCTGGCGGATATGAGCGAGCGCTTTGATGTATTGACTGGATTATCCGATCACACTTTGGACAATACTACTGCAATAGTGAGTGCGGCTATGGGAGCCTCTATTATTGAAAAGCATTTTACTTTAGACCGAAGCGGTGGTGGTCCGGACGATAGTTTCTCACTAGAGCCTGGAGAGCTCGCTGCGTTGTGTCGTGATACGAAAACAGCTAAAAAAGCATTAGGGAAAGTAGATTATGGACGCAAATCGAGTGAGTTAGGCAACGTAACGTTCCGTCGTTCTTTATATTTTGTGAAAGATTTAAGAGCTGGAGATACAATTACGGAAGACAGCATTCGTAGTGTCAGGCCGGGTTATGGAATAGCTCCTAAGTACTTAAAGCGCATAATTGGAAAAAAAGTTAATGCTACTGTCAAAGCTAATACAGCGGTTCAGGAAAGACTTATAGAATTCTAATGAAATGGTTTAAGCACATAAAAACTGTTCTAGATAAAGAGCCTGAGTTGTGGTTAGCTTATCTTCATGGTCAAAAATACGATCAGCTAAAACACTTTTCTGAAAATAAAAAAAAGTACAGCGGATTTTTTACTCGATTTGCTATTTGGGTTTTTCTACTGTTTTCACAAACTAGACTCAGGTTTAAACCGTCAAATAAAAAATGTAAGTTCTTAGTTTATGCTGGAACTGTTAATCAGAAAAACTCTCTTCAACAGAGCATTCTAGCTCTAAGAAAAAATAATCAAGTTGTTTGTGCATTAGCTCCTAAAAAAATCCTAAGTAGGACTGATATAGAAGATGATACTTTCAACATAAAGACGTATGGCTTTATGGAAGTGGTTAAAACTTTTTTGGTTTTAATTTTAAGGTTTAACTTACTGCGAAAGCAGTTGAAAGATAAAAATAGAAACTTAATTAAGAATGACTTAAATGTTTTTCTTAATATATATGATGAACTGGTTTATTTTGAGAGGTTACTAAGAGAGGTCAAACCGGATTATGTAATTGTTTCCAACGATCATAATGCTTCCAACCGTTCTCTATTAGCCTTGGCAAGAGAAATGGGGATAAAAACTGCATACATGCAACATGCCTCAGTTAGCAATTTATTTCCAGCCATAAATGTTGATTATGCTTTTCTTGACGGTGAATTTTCGTTGAACGTATATCGTAATTGCGAAAAAAATATTGTTAGCGATATGGTTCGATTAAAAGAGCGTAAAGTATTTCTTTCAGGTCAAAAAAAACTACTTCAGAAAGTTATAGTAAGAAAGAGAGAGAAGTTAGGTGTCGCAATCAACACTCTCGATTCGAATAAAAATATCGCCGACATGATTAGTTATTTGTACTTTTCAGGTTTCTCCTTAAAAATTAGGTGGCATCCTGGCCTGTCAAAGCGAAAGGTTAAAGAGCTCTTATTTGTTTTAAAAAAATTCAAGGTCGAAGTCAGCAATCCTTTTCAGGAGTCATTAGTTGAATTCTTTTCAGACATAAAGTGTCTAATCTCAGGAAATAGCAGTATTCATCTGGAAGCTGCTCTCAGTGACGTAGTGCCAATATACTATGAAATCACTGAATCAGATATTTCTGACTACTATGGCTATGTAGAGAGTGGGCTTGCGAAGGAGTGTTTGTCGTTAACAGATATAGGTGAAACGGTTAAAAGTATTATGGGGGGAGGGGAAACAGTTGATCGGAATGCGGTTCAGCGCTATAGCTCTACTTATTCTACTGAGTGGGAAGGAAATGAAGGTGAACTCGTTGCACAAACAATGATAAAGTTGTCGGAAAACAAAAAATTACCTTTAGAGCCGATTAGTTTAGATTCATGATCCGAGCTTTTATTAATAAGAAATAAAAAGATTCAATTAATCGGAAATTTTATGAATTTAAATCAAGGAAAGTGTTCTAGAAAGATGAAAGTTATATTTACAACTATAGGTTACTATCCTGAGTTCGGAGGTGTTGAAAATTCCTTAAAGTATTTGTCTAAAGAAACAAATAATTTGGGTTTTCGACCTATAGTTGTTGCTGCCCAGTCAGAAAAGATAGAGTATAAGCGCGTAACGAGAATTGATGGAATACCTGTTGTTAGGTTTCGGTTTAGACCTTTTAAAAGTAAGGTTTTAAATTTCTTTTTCTTACCGTTTTCATTTTTAGATATACTTTTTATTTTTAGAAAAATAAATCAGAAGAAGTCAGTCCGTTTATCAATTAATCGGAATCAGTTTACTAGCTTTTTTGCGACATTAGTTTTTAAACGAAATGTTTATTTAGCACCTGGTTTCGCAAGGTTTCAAGCTACCCCCTCAATGTTAAATGAAAAGGCTTCTGGTGTTAAAAAAACATTATTTCATATTAAAGCTATCATACATAACTGGTTTGATAAATTAGCACTTCTCCGTTCTGATAAAGTTTTTCTATTTTCTGAAAACATGAAAAGGCAAGCTCGTTCAGTCCTATTACCACACGAATATAGAAGTTCCAACTTTCAAATAACGAAGCCAGGAGTTGATTTAGATAATTTTTTTCCTGTCAATGAAAGTGTTAAGAAAACTTTGAGAAAGTCGCTCAATTTACCCGAAGATCGAATACTTATCCTATCTGTCGGAAGATTTGTTAGCGCTAAAGGGTTTAGTTATCTGGCCGCCTCTGCTGAATACCTTCCTGATAATGCATCTATCGTTATAGTTGGCGATGGACCGCAAAGAGGCGACTTATTGGAAGTTCATAAGGGATTAATCGAGAAGAAGATACTCATTCTGCCAGGTAAGTCTGTAGATACGTCAAAATATTACCAAGCTTCTGATGTTTTTGTCTTAAGTTCAGTTTATGAACCCTTGGGTCAAACATTATTAGAGGCCGCGGCTTGTGGTCTTCCGATAATTTCCTTTCGAAACTCTAGTGAATCTGGTGTTGTGAATGCGACTTATGAGATTTTTGAAAGTAATGCCTTCTATTCAATAGAAAAATCATCAAGTGGCCTGGCAATGGCCATAAATAACTATTTAGATTTAGAGAAAGAGGCCAAGATTAGCATATCTGAATCTACTCGCAGTATTGTTGAAAAAAAATGTAGTTGGCGGACATTGGCAAAAGAGTTGCTTGATGTTTAATGTGCAATTTATGAAGTTAAAAAAAGACAGAGCTGTTAGGTTTGTGTTTAGCTTTGTGCTTGCTTCGCTTTTCTTTTTTGGGTGTATTGCGCTGGAGGTTGACGGCGTTGACTGGCAGCGATATGCAACTATTCGGCCTAACTTTGAGGTCTTCTATTATTATAGAGAATTTTTTTCTTGGTGGGTTATAACAACCATTAGTCATGAGTCTAATTCTTTTTATAACGCATTGATAGGAGGGGGGATTTACTTTCTTCTAGTTCACTCGTCCTTATCAGTTGCAAGCTCCCTTTTAAACCGAATAGGGAAGTCAGAAAAAGGATACATTCCTTATATGATTCTTCCTTTTTTAACAACAAATTTCTATGTTTTACAGAGTATAAATGGATTAAGGCAGGGGATTTCTAGTGCTTTTCTTTTGTATGCTTTTTCGTTATTAATTTCTGGGAATCGCTTTTCATCTTTTTGCTTCTTCTTAATTGCTGTTTTTTCTCACAATGCCGCATTGTTTTACTTTCCCATTTTTATGGTTTTTCTTTTACCTATCAAAAGGCTATATAAATTAGGTCCTTTAGTTTCATTTTCCATTTTGTTTTTAGGCTCCTTAATATTGCAGATTGCAAGTAAGTCGAGTGGGGAATCTTCAAGTAATAACACTTTGGCTTTTGCTTTTTGTATGTTGATTATGTATGTTTTTTGTTACTTTGTATTTAAAGGTAGTTATAATTCAGGCTGTAGAGATGAAAGGTTGTCAAAAGGTCTTGTTACCAGTTTCGCATTTTATACATCATTTGCGGTCTTCTCTGTTATTACCGATGAAATGAGTTTTGAGCGACTAGTTTATTATTCATTTTTAATTATCATTCCTTTTCTAGTGGTCTCTTTTAGTAGGTTTAAGGGATCATCATATGTTTTTGTTCTTTTTGTTCTAATATCGCCTATAGTTCTATTGTTGTTTTTCAACACTAATGCGTATCAGGCTCAGTTCATTTTGTTGAGGCCGTGACCGTTTACTTATGAAGTTAATTAAAAATTCAATATCAGTAGTGATTCCTATTTATATAGGTATCGATACTTTGGCTTTTAAAAACTCAATAGCTAGCCTGCTAAGTCAAACTAGACAACCAGATGAATTGATTTTAGTTATAGATGGCCCTATAAAGGAATCTTTATGGTCCTATATTAGAAGTACCTTTTCATCACATAATTTCTTTTTCTCAGTTAAATTGGTTTGTTGTTTAAAAAACGAAGGGCCTGGTTATGCTCGTAACTTGGCTGCATCGATTTCGTCTTGCGAGTGGCTGGCGATACATGATGCCGATGATGTTTATGTTTCTTCAAGGTTGGAAGTTCAGGAGTTTTACTTATCAGATGACGTCGACGTCGTCGGTGCTTTTATTGAAGAGCTTCATGATTATGATATTAGTTCTAGAATTAATATACGATCGGTACCGTTAAATGATAAGGAAGTAAAACGATCGATGAATCGTTACTCTCCCGTCAACAATGCAACAGCCCTAATTCGTAGAGAAATATTTATAAGGGTTGGAGGTTATCCAAACCTTAGGTTCGGCGAGGACTACGTTTTATGGCAGAGGATTAAGAAAGCCGGAGGCCGGTTTTTGAATATTCCTAAGGTGATAACCCGTATTCTAGTTGATAAAAACTTTTTTCAGAGAAGGAGAGGGTTTTCTTTATTGAAAAGGGAGTTTAAGTACTTAAATCTTATGTTGTATGAAGGGCATATAAGTATATTTTCTTATTTTTATAAAGCTATACGCTCAGTTGTTTTAAGGCTACTTCCCCTGTCGGTTTCTAGAGTGTTGTATAGAATTGGAAGGAAATAACCTGTAGCTAAAACTGTGAAGCTCTACTTGTTTAAAATAATTTATAAGTGATAGTTTATGAACGTGATGTTAACCGGGAGCACTGGGTTCCTTGGAGGCCATTTGGCCAAGTATTTATTAAAAAATGATATTTCACTTTTTTGCCCTGTAAGGGGGCAAGAAAAAACGGTGGATGCTAGAGATAATATAGTACTAAATGACTTGAGGGGGTTAACATACGGGCAGATTAGAGATAGAGAGATTGATATCTTCATTCATTGTGCTGCGGTTGCGCATAAGTCTAATGTCGACGACAAGTTGTATCGGGACGTAAATACCGAGCTTACAGTTTTTTTAGCTGAACTAGCTGTCAAAGCAGGTGTTAAACGCTTTATTTTTTATAGCTCTATAGGCGTGAATGGTTCGTCGAGTCAGTTTCCTTTTAAAGCGGATGACGAAGTAACTCCCCACGATGACTATACAGAGTCTAAATTTCAAGCTGAGCTGAGGCTAAAGGCCATAGCGGAAAGGTCTGATATGGAGGTTGTCATAATAAGGCCCCCTTTAATTTATGGTTCAGGTGCGCCGGGAAATTTTGCTCGGCTCGTAAAGTTGGCAAAGTTACCGCTACCAAAACCTTTAGGGGCTATCCATAATAAGCGAAGTTTCGTCTCCATTGATAACCTTGCTGAATTCACACACCTATGCTTGACGCATCCGAATGCGGCAAACGAAACTTTTTTGGTGAGTGATGGGGAAGACCTCTCTACCTCTGACTTTTTGAGAAAAATATCGAAAGCTTTAGGTAAACCAGCGTTGCTTTTGCCCGTCCCTGTCTCTTTTTTAAGGAAAGTAGGAAGAACTGTTGGAAAAGAAGAGATGATTGATAAATTAGCTGTAGATTTGCAGGTCGATATAAAAAAGAATGAAGAGCTGTTGGGTTGGAAGCCTTCTTTATCAGTTGACTCTGCGCTCCAAAAGGCTTTTTCATCGCTTTAAGTATTTATTCAAATTTTGGTGTAGGGATTGGTATACATGCTGCTTCGTTTTTTTGATTTTCTATTCTCAGTTTTAGGCTTGGTAATTGGCTTTCCTATTCTGGTCCTGCTAACTCTTATCGGGCTGTTCGATACAGGTTCCCCCATATTTACCCAGGAGCGGGTAGGCAAAAACAAAAAGCCTTTTGTTTTGGTTAAGTTCAGAACCATGAAAAAAGACACCGCCTCAGTAGCCAGCCATTTAGCCAGTAGCGCCTCTATTACAAAATTTGGGCATTTTTTACGTCGCACCAAGCTGGATGAACTTCCGCAGCTTTGGAATGTTCTAAAAGGCGAGATGAGTTTAGTGGGCCCACGGCCAGGGCTGTTTAATCAGGAAGAGCTAACCCAGGCGCGCGAAGCAAAAGGCGTGTTTAACGTTCGCCCCGGCATAACCGGGTTAGCGCAGGTGAATGAAATAGACATGTCCACACCGCAGCTGTTGGCAGAAACTGACGCAAAAATGATTAGTACACTCAATATTAAAAGCTACTTTCAGTATATTTTAATGACGGTTACCGGCAAAGGTTCCGGGGACAGAGTAAAATGAAGGTCTTGGTAACGGGAGATGCCGGGGTTATTGGTTTTTATACGGCGTTAAAAACTTAAGTTATGCGTCCAGCTCGTCGGTTTATGGCTTGAACAAACAAATGCCGTTTTCAACCTCGCACAGTGTGAATAACCCGGTAAGCTAAGGTATGAAACGCACAGTTGACTGGTACCACAGCTTGTATGGTATGGCTTAAGCGGTCGCTTTTCTCTGTTAACGAATTACTGTATCTTACTTGTCACTTTTACCTGTTAATGCACTCAAGTGTTAATTCTGGGTTTTAATACAAAAATAATTGAGGGTTATACCTTGCTGACTATGAATAAAAACGCATTAAACGCCACACAACTTTCTGTTTCTACGGTTCTTTTTGCTGTTGTTTTTGCTTTGGTAACAAGCTTGTTTTCAGTTAATGCGGCGGCGCAGGCTATGCCCAGCCAGCAACAGTTAGAGCAACTGCAAAGCTTGCCGCGTGCTCAGCAAGAGGCGCTGGCGCGGCAGTTTGGCATCGATCCTTCAATGATTGATGAGTTTAATGCCGCCCAGCGCGATGGCGATGCCAGCGCAAAGCAGGAAGTGGATGTTGTTAGTGAACGTTCCAGTAACGGTACTCAGAGTAGGCAAACGAGCTCGTCCTTTATGCCCGCCGACTTAGAAAAAGAGTTTAGCCGAGGCCGTTCAGAGTTAAAGCCTTTTGGTTACGACATCTTTTCTGGTGAACCTGATACCTTTGCCCCAGTGGCGCACGCACCTATTCCGGCTAACTACTTAATTAGCGTGGGCGATGTTATTCACGTTGAAATGTTTGGCAAGCAGGACGAGAGCTTTAAGTTAACCGTAAACCGCGACGGAGGAATTGTACTGCCCGATGTAGGCGAAATGAAAGTTGCGGGCATGACCTACTCCTTAATGCAGGAGATGATCCACCACGAAGTTCAGGAACGCTTAATTGGTTATAAAGCGGCAGTGACTATGGGTGAGCTGCGTTCTATTCAGGTGTTTATTGTGGGCGAAGCCTACAAACCGGGAGCCTATACCGTAAGCTCGCTGGCGACTATAAGTCAGGCTTTGTATGTAGCGGGTGGCGTTTCAGATATTGCCTCGTTACGTTCGGTGCGCTTAATGCGCGGCGGTAAAGTCGCGTCCGAATTCGACTTATACGACTTACTGCTACAAGGCGACGCTTCTGCCGACAAAATTTTAAAAAGTGGCGACGTTATTTTTATTCCGGCACGCGGCGACATGGTAGCGGTAAAAGGTGAAGTAAAACGCCCGGCGCTTTACGAATTAAAAGGGGATGAGACATTAGAAGACGCCCTGGAATTTGCCGGTGGCGCTAAGGACTCAGCCTATTTAAGCTCCGCAGAACTGCGTAGAATTATAAAAGGCAAACGCCTGGTTAGCACCGTAGACCTAACGACAGAACAGGACTTAAACCGTGAGCTTAATGGCGGTGACGCTTTAACCATTCGTCAGGTGTCGCAGGAGCTGGATAACAGCTTAATGATTGTTGGTGCGGTTACACGACCAGGGTATTACGAATGGCAAAATGGTATGCGCATTAACGATATATTGCGCGATGTTCGCCACGACCTGCTGGAGCAAGCCGATTTAGGTTACGGTTTGGTGGTGCGAGAAGAAGGCCCGCGTCGCGACGTGAAAATTCTGCAGTTTGATGTGGCCGACGCTATTAATGGTGTGGAAGGTGAAAACCTGCGCTTAAAAGAGCGTGATCAGCTGGTAGTTTTCAGCCGTTTTGAAACCAAAGCCGAAGAGCGCGATAACTTGTCGCGTTATACCTTGTCGGAGCAAGAGCGCGAATACCAGGAGCGTCAGCGTCAGCTTGACGCCTATCGCGACGCTTACTTAAACGATGTAGTGAACACTAAGCTGGCTGGCTCTTCAGAAAGCCCGGACGCCGAGAACGAAGACAAAATTGTGCCTTTGCGCGAACTGTTTACTGAAAAACAGGAAGAAGAGCCTACGGTGAAGAAAGATCTGGCTATGTATTCCCGTCAGAACTTACTTGAACCTATTATGCAACGTATACAGCGTCAGCGCACGGCAACCGGGACGGCGCCTTTTGTGTCCGTAGCGGGTGAAGTTATGCACCCAGGCATTTACCCCTTAGTTGAAAACGCCACGGCGGAGAAATTGCTGGCCGCAGCCGGTGGCTTGAAAAATGGTGCTTATACAGAACAAGCAGAAATTACCCGTTGGGCTATTGGTAAAGACACCGCCAACACCGATTATTTGAAAATAGACTTAGCCGAGGTTATTAATGGTGAAGTAGACGTACCTTTACAGGGGCGTGATCGTTTAAATGTATTAAGCATTCCTGAATGGCAAAATACCTATGAAGTGACCTTGCGTGGCGAAGTTCGCTTTCCGGGGACTTATTCAATTAAACGCGGCGAAACGCTTACCGACGTTATAACACGCGCCGGCGGTTTTACCGACCATGCCTTTTTAGAAGGTGCAGTATTTACCCGCGAAGAGTTGCAGGAACAGGAGCAAAAACGTAAGGAGATGCTGGCACAGGAGCTGCAACGCGAAATTGCCAGTAATATGATTACCGGCACTGGCGACGCTAATCAGCCTTACGACCAAATGCGCACCTTGCTGGCTGACTTAATGTCGACACCGGCGGTTGGCCGGTTAATTATGGATTTACCCAAAGTGCTGTCAATGAACGGAAGCCGCGACGTACAGCTCAAAGACGGCGACACACTGCATGTTCCTTCACGTAGCGACTCCATTAGCATTATGGGCGAAGTGCAAATGGCTACCTCGTACCGGTTTGACCCTGAGTTAACCGTAGAAGACTACATTAGCCGCAGTGGCGGTGCGAAAGAGAAAGCTGATACCGACCGTATATATATAGTAAAAGCAAACGGCGCCATTGAACCTTATAAAGGAGGCAGCAGTTGGTTTGGCTTTGGCGGTGGCACCGACTTAGGCCCGGGTGACGCTATTGTGGTACCGCTGGACACCACCTATAGTGAGAACTTAGAACTTTGGTCACAAATTACTAACATTATTTATAATTCGGCAGTAGCGGTGGCGGCTATTAGTGGTATTTGATACTACGTTGTAAAAAAGTGTTAAATGCACAATTACTTGAAAAAAATAGAAAAATCTAATTTGCAATTTGTTGCATAGCAACATACTATGGAAGTTGCTGTTAGTTAAAATAGTTTTAGCAACGGCGATACATGTATCTATATCTCTGGAGTGAGGTGAATATTATGAAAACATTAGCATTATCAGTAGTTGCTGCGTTAGGCTTAGCTGCCGCACCAGCAATGGCACAAGACGGCGCTGCAGGCGCAAACGCTTCTGAAAGCGGCTACGGCGGTTTATCAACTGAAGCTTGGGTATTTGCAGGTGTTGCAGCAGCAGCAACTGTAGCAGTCGTTTCTGACAGCTCTTCAAACTCAGCTATCGACGACGGCGAAACAGAAGAACCTGAAGGCCCAACAAATACAGTAACTGTAACAGGTACTGGCACAAATACTTCTACTACTACTGTACCTGTACAGTAATAGGTTGAGATGACTATTGCGAAGCGCTTCGCGATAGCTTCTTTATAATGATGTGATAAAATACCGCCATTTGGCGGTATTTTTTTATCTATTACCAGCGCATTTTTTAAGAGATGTTTTCATGTATCGTAACTGGCTTATTACACTATTCACTGTGACTCTTTCGGCAATGATGCTTTCCGGGTGCACCGCGGTAACCGACGAGGTGAAGGCAACTGTTGAGTACGCGTTTAAAAACGCGGAAGACGCTGAAATGTCTCCGGAAAAAATAAAACAATTTCCTTATACCTCTTTATATGCGCAATGGGAAGGCGACGCCCGGGCATTGATAGTGCTGGGTTTTGTGAATAAGCCTGATGACTGGCATTTTATTACTGCCGAGAAAGAAACGCTGGTACTGCAAAACGGCCGGGTTGTTCGCACGCAAGGGCTAAAAGACAACCTGTTGGCTACCTCAAACCTGAAAGACGACCCCCTTAACTGTATTGTGGCTAAACCGAACAACTGTAAAACCTTTTGGCAGCGTAATTATGATTACAATATAAACGGCAAAACCTTTAGCCGAAGTGTTCGATCTGAGTTTAGGGTACGTAGGCAGAGTGAAATAGAAATGCCATTCGGTGAAGTGTCAGCCGCTCTAGTTGAAGAGAAAGGAACGTTTCTTTTGACTGGTGAGACCTTTACCAACAAATTTTGGATTGAAGGTGACGGGCACGTTGTAAAAAGTGAGCAGTACGTTTTTCCTACCAGCTCCAAACTCACACTGACGCAAGTGACCTGGATAGGTCGCGATTACACCAACACCACCGACAAAAATGCTGAATGAGCCTGTTTATGAAAAATACTTTGTTACTCTCGGTTCTGTTGACCGCCGCGACTCTTACCGCGTTACCAGTTGAAGCAGAAATAAAAAGAATTGAATTTGAAGGCCCGGTTCGTTTGCAACAAGCTTTGTCGTCTATGGATGAGCAAGGTCTGTTGCAGAAAGCTTATTGGCCAACCGCCCGGTTGGTTAAAAAAGATGAACAGGAAGAATTAAATAGAGCAAAGCGACAAATACTATCGGAATTGCAAGAGCTGGCTAATTATTGGCGTGGCCGCAGAGAAACGGAAAAAGCAGAAGCCGCTGAATTGCTCCGTGCTCAAATTTCAACCTGGCAGCTAGGTAAACAATACTGGAGCTCCATAAGCTTTGAACAGGCAAGGCTTGAATTGGCAAATAACCCGTTGTTACCTAAAGGGGAGTACGAGCTGGTTGTATCTGAGCGCCCTGACTTTGTGTACGCCTATGGGCTTATTAGCGAGCCGGGTCAGTACGAGTTTTACTCTGGCAAGACGCTGGCTAATTGGTTACAGAGCATTGACGACAAAGAGGGATTGTTAGCGGGCTACAATAAGTCGCAAGCGACAAAAGTGTCTGCTGCAGATGAAGTAGAAGGTGACTGGAGCTATTTTAAACAAGATGATACTGAGCTGATGCCCGGTGACATTCTCTGGTTAGGCTTTGAACCGAACCAGCTGCCTGCGAAGTTTAAGAATTTAAACAATGATATCAAAGCATTATTGCGTCACTTTGTAAGTGATGATTCGGTTCGTGCCGCGACCAATGCGCCGCTGCATAAAGTCAGTTCAGAACCGACTTCAAGCTGGCATTGGTCTCGTCAGGATCTCTCTCCCAGTTACAATGATTATGGCTCTGTGGGGTTGATGCAAAACCCCACCGCGCGCATGGCAAAAGAAGGTGAGGTGGCTATATCGTATTCAGATATGGATGAATATCGCCGTTATACCGTGAATATGCAGGTGCTACCCTGGCTTGAAGCTACAGCTTTTTATACCCGCATGCCAAATCGGTTATACAGTGATGTGCCTGACTTTAGCGGCGATACCATCTACACCGATAAAGGCTTTGATGCCAAGCTCCGATTATGGCAGGAAAGCTACTGGCTACCGGAAGTGAGCCTGGGTTTTCGTGATTTTGCCGGAACCGGCTTTTTTGATGCCGAATACTTTGTTGCGAATAAGCGTTTTGGCCCGTTAGATTTTAGTTTAGGGTTGGGCTTCGGGCGCATTGGTACGCGAGATGATTTATCTAACCCTTTCTGTGAAGTGTCTGATGAATACTGTGATCGTAAAGGTGGTTATGGAGGCAGTGGTGGAACGGTGGATTATGACCGCTGGTTTACTGGCCCTGCCGCCGTGTTCGGTGGAGTGGAATACCAGACGCCATGGGAGCCTTTAAGTCTAAAAGCAGAATATGAAGGAAATGACTACAGCCGCGACAGTGCAGGTGTGCCTATTGTGGCCGACAGTCGCTGGAACTTTGGTGCAAACTACCATGTTACCGACTGGTTTGATGTGCAGTTAAGCTACGAACGCGGTAATACCTTCATGTTTAACTTTAGTTTAAGAACCAACTTTAATACGTTAAATCAGGTTAAAGTGAAAAAAGAAAAAACGTCACCACAGCAGCAGGCCTCCGCTCGCTCTATGAATGATGTTGACTGGCAAAAAATGAGTACTGAAATGCGCAGTCAGGGAGCCTTTAGTGGCGCACGCTTTTACACAAACAGTGATAAAGAAGTGACAGTATTTGCGCATCACAGACGCTACCGCGATAGTGATGAAGCATACGACAGAGCCGCGCGGATTATGGCGGCAGAGTTACCAGAGTCTGTAGAGACATACAACTTGGTTGATATGACGTTGTTTGACCCTAACGTTTCGTCCAGGGTGGATGTCGATTCGTTTAAGCGTCGGATAAATAACGAAGTTCCGGGGAAATCGGTAGATGAAACGGCTGAATTGTTTTCCCGATTAGATTCACCGGAAATGCCTGCGGACGAAGACTCTAACTGGCAGTTAAATCCAGACTATAATTTTAAAAGTAGTTATGGACTTAAGCCCTTCTTTCAGCAAGATTTCGGTAGCCCTGAAAACTTCCATACCTATCAGCTAGGCGTTTATGGTTTTGGTCGCCGCTGGTTGACGGAAAATCTTGAGTTGTTTGGGGAAGTGGGTTTTAACCTGGCTAATAACTATGATGAATTTAACTTCTTAGGTGGTGGGCCTTCGCAGCTACCAGAAGTAAGAACTAATGTGCGTCAATACGTAAGCAACGATGTCTGGCTTGAGACTGCGCAGATGACTTACTTTAAGCGACTGGGGCAAGATTGGTTTGCTATGGCCTATGCCGGTTACCTGGAACGTATGTTTGGTGGTGTGGGAGGCGAAGTACTCTACAGAACGGTAGATAGCCCCTGGGCTTTTGGTCTTCGGGCTAACCGGGTAAGGCAGCGTGACTTTACTGGGGGCAGTGGTTTCTTAGACTATGAAGTGACTACCGGCTTTGCCAGTGTTTACTACCAAATGCCGTGGTTGTCCGATACCATGCTACAGCTTGATTTTGGTCAGTTTTTGGCGGGAGACAAAGGTGTTAACGTGATGGCTCAAAAGCGCTTTGACAGTGGTGTGATTGTTGGTGCTTTTGCTGCATTTACTGATGTTTCGTCGGAAGAATACGGAGAAGGTAGCTTTACCAAAGGTTTCTTCATTAATATTCCGTTTGACTTAATGAGCGTAAGGCCAACCCGCGAGAGAGTGGGTATTTCCTGGGCTCCGTTAATGCGAAATGGTGGCCAGCAACTGCACAGACAGATTGGTCTATATGGTATAACGGACGACAGAACACCTTTTTATAATCGTTAATGCACCGGAACGAGGACAATAAACTTTGAATCTCTTTAAGGTACTAATGCAGTTACCGCGTAATGTTAAGCGCGGTATTGGCCTGGGCGTCGATATTTTGTCGATTGCTATTGCCATGGTGTTTTCGTACTTATTGAGTTTTGAAGCGGTAATGCCGTTACAGGTGTCGCAGTGGTTATTGCTGGGAGCCTTTGTGCTGTGCGTGACCCTTCTGGCCTTTATTCGTATGGGGTTGTACCGGGCGGTGGTGCGTTACGTTGGTTTTAAGGTGCTGAGCCTGGTATTTTTTACCGTTTTATTAAGCGGTGCGTTACTGGTACTGGGGGCATTATGGATGGGTATTGCCCTGCCGGTAACCGCCGTTGTTAACTATGTGCTGGTAGCCTTTTTATTAACCGGGGGCAGCCGATTAATTGTGCGCGAGGGTTACCAGCGAGCCATGAGCCGCCAGAAAGACCGTGTGGCAATTTACGGGGCAGGCTCGGCCGGGCGGCAATTGGCGCAGGCGCTGACTAATGGCGACGAGTTTCACCCGGTTATGTTTATTGACGACGACACGGGTTTGCAGAATACCTCGGTACTGGGGCTAAAAGTAACAGGCCCTGAAGGTATTGCCTGTGCGGTACGTGAACTGGATGTTCAGCGCATTTTACTGGCCTTGCCCAGTACGCTGCGCTCGCGCCGCCGCCAAATTCTGGATAGTCTGGAGCAGTTGCCGGTAAAAGTGCAAACCGTGCCGGGTATGTCTGACATGGTTAATGGCGATATGTCGATTGACCAGCTGCAGGATGTGCGTGTAGAAGATTTGCTGGGACGCGACCCGGTTACTCCGGCACCGCAGTTAATGGAAAAACACATTACCGGACAAACCGTACTGGTAACCGGGGCCGGTGGCTCTATTGGCTCTGAATTGTGCCGCCAAATACTGCAACAACGGCCTAAAGTACTGGTGCTGTATGAGTTGTCGGAGTTTGCTTTATACGCAATAGAGCGCGAGTTAACGCAAATTTGTCAGCAGCAGGGCATTGGTGCAGAAATTATTCCGGTAATAGGTACGGTACAGCGGCGCAACCGCATTGAAACCGTGCTGAAGACCTTTGCGGTTGATACGGTATACCATGCAGCTGCCTATAAGCATGTGCCTTTAGTTGAATACAATATGGTTGAGGGCGTGCGCAACAATGTGTTTGGCACCTGGCATACAGCGGAAGCGGCCATTTCGGCGGGTGTTAAGCAGTTCGTGTTAATTTCCACCGACAAAGCCGTGCGACCCACCAATGTAATGGGCACCACCAAGCGCTTGTCGGAGCTGGTGCTGCAGGGGCTGGCGCAACGGCAGCGCGGAACGCGTTTTTCAATGGTGCGTTTTGGTAATGTACTGGGGTCTTCCGGTTCGGTTGTGCCTTTGTTTAAAGAGCAGATTGAACACGGCGGGCCGGTAACGGTAACGCACCCCGATATTACCCGCTTTTTTATGACCATACCCGAGGCTGCCCAGTTAGTGATTCAGGCCGGCACCATGGGGCATTCCGGCTCAGTGTTTGTGCTGGACATGGGCGACTCGGTTAAAATTGTCGATTTAGCCCGCAAGATGATCCGCTTATCGGGGCTGGAAGAGAAAACCGAGAAGAACCCGCACGGTGACATTGCTATAGAATTTAGTGGCTTGCGGCCGGGCGAGAAGTTATACGAAGAACTATTAATTGGTGACAACGTAGAAGCCAGTGACCACCCGCGTATATTGCGTGCCAATGAGCAGTCGCTAAGCTGGGACGAAATGGAGAAATTGCTGGGGCTGTTAGACGACGCCTGCCAGCGGTTTGCTATTGACGAGCTGCGTCAGTTATTGCTGGATGCCCCAACCGGCTACGCCCCGCTGGACGACCATATTTGTGATGTTATTTGGAATAAACACCGCACCTGTAGTGATGATGAAACCGACGTTGCGTGATGTATAAATGGACGAAACAATGATAAAAAACGGACCTTACTTAGCTTTAGATACCAGCTACCAAAAACTTTCAGTGGACGAACTACTCGAAACTGCGGGCAAACGCTTGCCTGAACACTTCGATGATTATCGCCAGCAATTGTGTCGCGGTGAGTACTGCAACATAAGCGAAGACCGCCCAGTAACTCATGTACTTAGCCGTTCTGTGCATGCGGTAGCAAAACAAAGCAACCGTAAAACGCGCTTTGTGGACACTGTACAAAAGCTACGCTCTGGTCGCTGGTTGGGCAGTACCGGCAAACCTATTACTGACGTGGTGAACATTGGTGTGGGCGGATCTGACCTGGGGCCGCAGATGGGCGCGTTTGCTTTGCGTGAATTTGCGGATGACGCAGCTTTACATAATTTGCAGGTACATTTTGTGTCCTCTATGGACGGTGGTCAGCTGTATGCGGTGTTGCCTATTGTTGACCCCGAAACCACCTTATTCATTATTTCGTCTAAGTCATTCGGCACGGTAGACACTTTTGCTAATGTGGACACCGTGCTCAAATGGATTGCGCCTGAGTTGACTCAGGAGCAGTGGCTGGAAAACCATGTGATAGGTGTGTCGGCTAATGCACAAGGTATGACGGATTACGGTATACCGCCGGCGCAGCAGTTTACCTTTGGTGACGGCGTTGGTGGGCGTTTTTCGTTGTGGTCGGCGTTAGGTTTGAGCATAGCGTTAACCACCGGGGTTCGACCTTTTGAGCGCATGCTGGAAGGTGCTAAAGCCATGGACGAGCACTTTTTAGAAGCGCCGTTGGACGAGAACTTACCGGTTTTGTTGGCGCTTTATGGTGTGTATAACCGCGAGCAGCTGGGCATTAATAATTTAGCTATTTTGCCTTACGACGGTCGCTTGCGTATGTTACCTAACTACCTGCAACAGCTGGATATGGAAAGTAACGGTAAGCAGTACACTGCCGACAATAAAGCCATTGATTACCCCACGGGCCCTATTATTTGGGGCGGTTTTGGACCTAACGGACAACACGCGTTTTTCCAGCATTTGCATCAGGGTTATGACCAGTTTACTGCAGACTTTGTGACTGTGCTTAAACGCGAAGCCCCGGGCTTTTCGGAAGCTACCCGCAGTGGTCTTGCAGAGCAGCAGCGTTTGGCTGTAGCTAATTGCCTGGCGCACCGCCGCCTAATGTGGGATGGCAGCGAGAATGCCGATTCACCCAGTGACCATTATCCGGGCGGGCACCCGTCCAACCTGCTGATAATGGATGAGCTGACCCCCGAGAGCTTTGGCGCCTTAATAGCTGCTTATGAGCACAAAGTGTTTACCCAGGGCGTTATTTGGGATCTGAACAGCTTCGACCAGCCCGGCGTAGAAAAGGGCAAGAAAATTGCCATGGACGTACTGCGCGTACTGGACGGCGAAAGCGACGAGTCCTTTGATGAGAGCACCGATGCTATAATTAAGCGTATGCGGTGATAACCTTATGATTGACGAAATAAAAGACATAGCCCGTGACGCTGGTGCTGCCATTATGGACATTTACCGCAGCAATGACTTTGATGTGCAGAAGAAGGCCGACGACAGCCCGGTTACAAAAGCGGATTTAGCGGCGCACAACATTATTTGTGAGGGTTTGCGTGCGCTGGATATTCAGTACCCGGTTATTTCAGAAGAGTCGTCGGCTATTAGCTGGGCGCAGCGCAAGCACTGGTGTCGCTATTGGCTGGTTGACCCGCTGGATGGCACCAAAGAGTTCATTAAGCGCAATGACGAGTTTACTGTGAACATTGCCCTGATAGAAAAGGGCGTGCCCATTTTAGGTGTGGTGTATGCTCCGGCGTTAGACGCTATGTATACCGGCGAGCGTGACCGCTGCGCCTTCTTAAACGACAAAGCGATTTCGGTTGCCATGCAGGAACCTGAAACCTTGCGCGTGGTAGGTTCGCGCTCACACCCTTCGCAGGAAACGACCGCCTGGTTAGATGCTCTAGGCAAACCCTACGAGATGCTGGCAGTAGGCAGTTCGCTGAAATTTTGTCTGTTAGCCGAAGGCAAAGCTGACATTTATCCGCGCTTAGGTGCCACAAGCGAGTGGGACACCGCCGCCGCCCATGCCGTATTAAGCGCCGCCGGTGGGGACGTACTGACTTTTAGCGGCGAACCGTTGCTGTACAACCAAAAAGAAGACTACCTCAACCCCCACTTCATAGCCCGGTGATGTTACGGTGATTGGTGTCGTTGCCTGACGTTTACTTCAGGAACGATATCAGGAAAATAAAAAAGGCCCCGTGGGGCCTTTTTTGTTTCAGTCAGAAAGCAGTATTAATGCTTACTTGTTGATGTTGGTGCCGTTTGAGGGTTAACAATAGTGTAGCCTAAATTGTTCGATTCAAGCGACTTCGCTGCACTGGCTTTTTCTACCTGTGAAGCTTGCCCCTGAACTACTTCACTTTTCGGACGCTCGGCTAACTGGTAGTGATTAAAGCGTGGCATTATGCGCTGGATGCCCTCGACTTCACCTGTCTCAGTAAAGTAGGTTGTTATATCCCACTCAAATACCGATAGTATCTTCTTGTCACTGAACTCCAGCGGCAACCAATGGCGAACGCGATCGAGACTGTCGTCAGTAGCACGGCGGTTGAAAATAAACACATTCTCAAATTCAGGCGTTTGACCGTATTCCCAGCTCATTGTGGGTGTTTGCTCTGGTACGGTCATTGGCTCGGGACAGATGGTTCCGAATTCAAGGAACATATCACCTTGGCATAGCCCGGAAAGCTGATCGCCAGTACCGTCTTCTGCGAAGTCAAACATAAAGGACTGAATACGAAGTAAATCGTTTTTGTCCCAATAAACAGCTGCACGATAATTTACAATAGAGTTAAACAACATGTCGGAACTTGTAACAGTCTCAAATGGAGAGAAGTCGACTTGCTCAGGCACGGGCATGCCATACAATAATTGTGTTAACCGCGATTCACCGTTTTTCTGATATTCGGCTAACACGCTTTTGTAGTCCGGATCGTTACGGTGGCGGGTGAAACGAACACTGTAGTCGCCTGAACCGGAAGTCAGTGTCAGCTGTTTTGCATCTTCAGAAAGTTTCCAGGTACCGGAGGTGTCAGCCTGGTTATACGCTTCAGAAGAGTCATAGTAGTTGAGAGGATCTTCAAGATACATATCAGCTTGCATCATGGTGTACGTGTTATCTGCGGAGAACTCGTATGCAGCCATGCTTAATGACATTGTTCTTGGTATTACGTGAGGCAGTATCCACTGCGGTTGCTCGTTAAAGTCAAAGGTCAGATTACTTTTCTTGAAAGTATCAACTGTGACCAAGCGCGCATCATGTTGGGTTTTAGCAGTTTCATTAGGAAAAAGATTGTATTTCTTACCCTCGTGTTCGAAAGTCATAGGGTGGCTTCTGACAAGCTGGGTGTATCGTAAAACCAGTTCAGAGTCGCCTTGGCTAACAACTTTTGCATCAACGATTTGGGTCGAGTGTTTCCGTTCAGCCTGTGAGCTCTGAAGGCCACTCCAGCCGTTATATGCTATCCATGCATCTTTTACATCCTGGCGATCAGTAAAGTCGACAGGGGAATAGTAAACTGATTCGCTAAGTGAGGTGTCGGTGTTATCAGGTATCAGTTTATTACCGTTAACGCTAAATGTGACTCTTTGAATATTCTCGTCTGTTTGATTGACCCAGGCTAAACCGTCTTCATTGATATTCCAGGTTTCATAAGCGTCAGGCTTTAAAAAGGCAGGAGCACGATTAACTTCAATATAGCGGCCGTATAAGTCTTCAATACTTAATGCGGGCATAATCTCGGGGTCGTTCAACGTTTCTTCAATAGCCTGATTAAGTGGGCTGCTGTCACCGCCCTGGCTCGCTGTTTCAACAAAGCTATTATAGCTTTCGTCGTCGTTTAAGAAGTCTTCGATCGTTTCGTAGCCTTCAGGTAAATCGAAATCACTGTTATCAACGATAAGTTTCGTCACAGCTGCCATTTGAATGAGTAGTTGAGGATCAATGCTGTTGCCGAACTCAGCCATGTTATCCGCTGTAACTTCTTCATCTCCAGCTGCTTTTCGAGTCAGTATATCTCTGGCTGTGGTTACGTGCGTCACGTTGACATCGTTCATTTCAGAGCGATTCAGGGTAAAGTCGTCACCAGCTCGTTCCATTAAACGCTCAACCGATGTTAGCATTGAACTTAAGGTTACATTGCCTTGTCCATTTGCCTCACTGCCCCGAGCTGTAATTCTGATAACCTGGTCTCCCTTTAAAGAACCAAAGGTTGCCGGAAGTTCATAGAAACCATCATCATCTGCTTGAACGGTATATTCTATGCCATCCACAACAATATAAACCGTTGCGTTAGCGATGGGGGAATCAATAACTCGGCCCTGTACTGAAAGAGTACCAACCACGTCCACTTTTACTAAACCTTCGCTAGTCAGTTCGCCGTCGCTTACGGTAAAAGTGAAGCTGTCTTCGCCTAGGTAGCCGCTGTTGGGTTCATAGACGGCGGTATTGCCCTCTAGTGTGATGGTTCCGTGCTCGGCTTCTCCAATAGAAGATACATTGAGTGTATCGCCGTCGGGATCGCTGGCGCTCGCTAACAGGTCAATGGCCTCTGGTTCCTGAGCGATATCCCACTGAACTGCTACTTCGCCGGCGACGGGAGCGTCATTGACCCCGTCGCTGTCGCTTCCGCAGGCGGTTAAGCTGGCCGCGACGCCTAAAGCAAGAAACGAGCGGGCAAAGAGAGTTGGTTTAAACTGCATACTTAATATCCTTATAGTTTACTTCGTTTTTTTATGTGTCTTAAAACTTAATGAGCATAATTATACTTGATTGTAATATTAAATAACATTCATTCAACTAACAAAATTATAAACTTAGTTAATTTTGTGGTTACAAGTAAGGGGAGAAGCAAGTAATTAAAGCTAGGGTAAGAGAGCCTGACGCGGAAGCGTCAGGCTAGGTGTGGGAGTCGGGCTATTCGTCGTCGTTGGTTTCAATTTCAACTTCAGTAACCTGGATATAGCTTTGGTCGACCCATACGCCTTCTATTTCAATAACGGTGCCCACTTCAATTGCATTGAAGAAGCTTTGTGAGTTCACTTTTTCTTCATTAAGCTCGAAGTCGGTATTTTCTGTAAAGCGCAGTTCACTTCCGTTAACAACCAGGGTGTCACCGTCAATTGACTCGATTGCACCTTCAAGCTCGGCTCTACCGACTTCGTCAGCTTTGTCTGAGGTTTCGACTTCAACTTCGCTGGCAACCAATACATCGCCGTCGTATTGTCCCTCTACTTCAACTATCAGTGCTTCCTGACTGTCGGCCAGAGAAACGAAGCCTTCGGGTGTTATTTCGCCGTCGTCAGAATCAAACTCGGTACTGTCTGTGAATGAAATAGTGATATTGGCGATGGTCATTCCGTCGAGAGTAACGTTGCTTGCGCGGCCTTTGACTTCGCCTTCGCGGTCTTCTTGGTTAATACGTTTCACTTTTAGCGCAAGAGTATTGCCCTGGTTATCCTGACGTGAAATAACTTTAAGCCAGTCGTTCGCTGCAATATCATCGAAGGTGAACCGACGTTCGTCTAAATCGGACTCGTCTTCATATTGCGTTTCAGGTGTCACGCTAAAGGTAGTGTCATTAATTGCGAAGGTTTCGCTTTCAGCATTAACATTGGTTACCTGCCCCTCGAGCTTACTGCGTGCGTCTTTTGCTTTAAACTCTATCTCTTCCGCAATAACTTGATCGTTATCGAAGCGTCCTTCAACCTTAACGACAACTCCATTTGTTAAGGTGTCTAAGCTGCCATCTTCAAACTCTGTCTCATCGTTCAGAACAAACTCGTAGCGGTTAACGGTAAAGCTGCCCGCGTCACTGTCGTAATCTTTCACGATACCGGCAATAGTAATTTCGTTAACATCGTCGTCAATGTCGTTGCTTTCTTTGTTCTCAATTTCGGTGGCCGTTAACGTTCTGGTTTCGCTGTCGTACTGCTCACCTTCTACTTTTATAAACAGGCCGTCGGCAAGGTCACTGGCTGCCATGTCATCAAATTCTGCTGATGAGTAATTGACGGTAAGTTCCGATAAGGTGAAGGTTTGGGCATTGGTATCCAGATTGGCTACTTCGCCTTTTAGCTTAATTTCAGTTTCTTCGGTTTCTAACTCAACTAAGGTTGCGTAGAAATTGCCTTCGTCGTTGATGTAACCACTGATTTCGATAAAGTTACCTACCGCTAACGTGTTAATGTCGGTGTCTTCAAATTCGGTGAGTTCATCAAAAACGACGGTTTGACCCAGCACTTCAATTTGCTCTTGGCTTCGGTTAATGAAAGATATTGGTCCCTGAAGGTGCTCTTCGTAACGAATCTGTTGTGCTTCCGGGTCTTCGCCATTGTCTGATGCAGAGGCAGCAACGGTAATAACCATACCCACTTTCAATTGGGCTTCATCTGCTGCGGGTGAGTCGCCTACGGCAATTTCGGCATTTTCAGTACGGTAGCGCTGGCCATTTACATACACACTGCCAAAGCCCGTGATAACACCTTCGCTGACAACTGTTGTAGTGGTATTGTCATTATTATTTCCACTACTGGTATTGTTGTTGTCTGAGTCGCTTGAGCTTCCGCCGCACGCCGTTAGTGCGCCGGATATAGCTAAGACTAAAAGAGACTGTTTAAAACGCATGGCACTACCTCACTTTATTAAAATCGAACGAACTTGAGCGTATTTTCGACAATAGCCGAAAGCTTTGAGCAATGCTATTAACCATTTTGAATGCTTGTTCTGTTAGGTTCTTGTTATAAGGGGGGCAGTGCGGTCGCCTGGCGTTTACGTCAGGGTACGTGCAGTTATATGCGAATGAATGTGGATTTTCCTGAATGGATGCTAGACTCTTTAGATGAAGAGGCTGCCCGCATTGGAGTAACAAGACAATCTATTATTAAAGTCTGGTTAGCTGAGAGGCTTGAGCAAATTAAAAGAACCTATAGGTGAAACACATGAAACTACTTTTAGCTTTTGCAACAACGGCGCTATTGGCGGGTTGCAGCACAGCTCAGTCCGCAACAGAGACTCCGGTCACTATGGACGATATTAAAGAACTTATTGGTAAGCCGGAAGCTCAAAGCATAGATAGCTGTAAGGTACTGCCGGTGGGTAAAAGAGCCTGCGGTGGTCCAGCGAGTTATGTGGTGTACAGTAGCGAGACCATCACTGACGAGAGTCAGTTGCTGAATGCTGTGCATCGTTATAACGAGAAAGCCGAGAAAGATGCTCAAACAGGCTATTCTACCTGCCAGTTTATTCCCGAGCCTGAACCTCAGTTAAAAGCCGGCGTGTGCTGGATACCCTAGCGCATTCATTAATTTTCCTTGCGCTCTTTAGTAAAAACGGGTAAAATCCACCCGCAACATGAATCCAGTCACGGAGTGTTGCACATGCTGCGAATTGCCCAAGAAGCCTTGACCTTTGACGACGTTTTGCTCGTTCCCGGTCATTCCGAAGTTCTCCCCCATACCGCTGATTTACGCACGCAATTAACGCGTGGAATCTCTTTAAATATTCCTTTGGTTTCAGCTGCGATGGACACCGTTACTGAATCGGCACTGGCAATTGCGCTGGCGCAGGAAGGCGGGCTCGGATTTATCCACAAAAATATGACCGCAGAGCAACAAGCCGCGCACGTTCGTAAAGTTAAAAAATACGAAAGTGGCATGGTCTCTGACCCGGTTACTGTACAACCTACTACCACCATTGGCGAAATTAAAAAGCTGACTGCCGAGCATGGCTTTCAGGGTTTTCCTGTGGTTGAAGGTAATGGCGATTTAGTTGGTATTGTTACCGGTCGCGATACGCGTTTTGAAGACGACGATAGCAAAGAAATTCGCCACGTAATGACTGGCAATGATCGCTTGGTAACTGTGCACGAAACGGCAGAAAGCGAAGAAATTCTTCAGCTTATGCACAAACACCGCATTGAAAAAATTCTGGTTGTGGATGATGCGCACAAGTTGAAGGGTATGATCACCCTGAAAGACTTTGAAAAAGCGGAAAACAAACCGAACGCTTGTAAAGATGAATTAGGCTCATTGCGTGTTGGCGCTGCTGTAGGTGTCGGCGCAGGCACAGAAGAGCGTATTCAGCTGCTGGTTGAAGCGGGCGTTGATGTACTGCTTATCGATACTTCGCACGGGCACTCTCAGGGCGTTTTAGACCGCGTTAAGCAAACTCGTAAAGACTACCCTGAATTACAAATTATTGCTGGTAACGTAGCAACTGCCGCTGGCGCTAAGGCGCTAGTTGAAGCTGGCGTTGACGCGGTTAAAGTTGGTATTGGTCCGGGCTCAATTTGTACTACGCGTATTGTTACGGGTTGTGGTGTACCGCAAATTAGCGCTATTAGCGATGCAGTAGATGCTATTAAAGGCTCAGGCGTTCCGATTATTGCTGACGGCGGTATCCGCTTCTCTGGTGATATTGCTAAAGCACTAGCTGCTGGCGCGCATAGCGTGATGGTGGGTAGCATGCTGGCTGGCACCGAAGAGTCACCGGGTGAAGTTGAGTTGTATCAGGGCCGTTACTATAAATCATACCGTGGTATGGGCAGTTTGGGCGCAATGGATCAGCGTAATGGTTCATCTGACCGTTACTTCCAGAAGAGCGATGAGGCCGACAAGTTAGTGCCAGAAGGTATTGAAGGGCGTATAGCTTACAAAGGGCCAATTTCTGCGATTATTCATCAGCAAATGGGCGGCCTGCGTTCAGCTATGGGCTTAACCGGTTGTCCGACAATTGATGACATGCGCACCAAGCCGCAGTTTGTAAAAGTGACTGCAGCCGGCATGGGCGAATCACACGTACACGATGTGCACATTACCAAAGAAGCACCGAATTACCGTAGTTCATAACAGGATGACTAATGACTAGAGATATCCACGACCACCGTATATTGATTCTGGATTTCGGCTCTCAGTACACTCAGCTGATTGCCCGCCGTATTCGCGAAATTGGCGTTTACTGTGAGCTTTGGGCCTGGGATGTTGATGAAGCCGACATCCGCGAGTTTGCGCCTAAAGGCATTATTTTATCCGGTGGCCCGGAAAGCGTAGCTGAAGAAGGTTCACCGCGTGCGCCGGAATATGTTTTTAACGCAGGCGTTCCGGTGTTTGGTATTTGCTACGGTATGCAGACCATGGCGCACCAGCTGGGTGGTTCTGTGCAGTGTTCGCTGGAGCGCGAATTTGGTTACGCGCAAATTGAGCTGGTAGAGCAAAGTCCGCTGTTTAAAGCCATTGAAGACGCTGTGTCTGAGTCTGGCGCGCCATTACTGGATGTATGGATGAGCCACGGTGACAAAGTGGAAATGATTCCGGAAGGCTTCCACACCGTAGCGAAAACCTCTTATTGCCCATATGCTGCGATGGCTGATGAAGAACGCCAGTTTTATGGTGTACAGTTTCATCCGGAAGTGACTCATACACGCCAGGGACAGCGCATGCTGGAGCATTTTGTCAGCGATATCTGTGGCTGTGAGAAGCAATGGACGCCGGCAAAAATCATCGATGACGCCATTGAGCGCATCCGTGAACAGGTAGGTAGTGACAAGGTTATTCTTGGTTTGTCTGGCGGTGTTGATTCGTCGGTAACGGCTATGTTGCTGCACCGCGCTATTGGCGAGCAGCTGACGTGCGTGTTTGTGGATAACGGCTTGCTGCGTCTGAACGAAGCAGAGCAGGTAATGGAAATGTTCGGTGACCACTATGGTCTGAACATTTTGCCAATACGTGCAGAAGACCGCTTTTTAGATGCGTTGAAAGGTGAGAACGACCCGGAGAAAAAGCGCAAAATTATTGGTAATACCTTCATTGAAATTTTTGATGAAGAAGCCGGTAAGCTGACCGAAGTAGACTGGCTGGCGCAGGGCACCATTTATCCTGACGTAATTGAGTCTGCGGGTTCTAAAACTGGTAAAGCGCACGTGATTAAATCACACCACAACGTGGGCGGTTTGCCGGAAGATATGAAATTAGGTTTGGTTGAGCCACTGCGAGAGTTGTTTAAAGACGAAGTGCGTAAAATAGGCCTTGAGTTAGGCCTGCCTTATAATATGCTTTACCGTCATCCGTTCCCGGGGCCTGGTCTTGGTGTGCGTGTGCTGGGTGAAATTAAGAAAGAATACTGCGACTTACTGCGCCGTGCCGATGCGATTTTCATTGAAGAGTTGCATAATGCGGACTGGTACAACAAAGTAAGCCAGGCCTTTGCGGTATTTCTGCCGGTACGTTCGGTGGGTGTTATGGGTGACCAGCGTAAATACGACTGGGTTATTGCCATACGCGCCGTAGAGACTATCGACTTTATGACCGCGCGCTGGGCACACCTGCCGTACGAGTTGTTAGAGAAGGTATCGAACCGGATTATCAATGAAGTGAACGGGATTTCCCGTGTAACCTACGATATTTCAGGTAAACCACCTGCCACCATCGAGTGGGAATAAGCAGGTAAACATTGGCTGGCCGTTGCAGGAAATCTTCCGAAAGACGCCAGCAAGTACATCCCTGTAAGGCTTGTGCAGCGCCGTCCATGGCGCTGCACACTTTCTCCAGATTTTCCTGCAACGGCGTATCGTCAATACCTACGTGTTTATTGAACCACCACACCAACAGCGTCTAAGTAGTAGTCTGTATAGGTGTTGTATTGGCCTTGCAGCCACATGATGACTTGATGTTTTTCCGAGTTAACTATCATTGGACGCAAGTTTTCGTTGTGCTTGTCATTTGTTAGCTGTTGCCATTTGATACTGTTTGTATCATCGCTTAAATCAATTTCTGCGTGGAATATTTGATGCGGCATATCTAAAGGTTCCCCGGTTGCAGGGTTTACGTTGGTTGAAATTACCGCATGAGCCGGGTTTCCCGGGTCAAGCGAGATTAAACCTGTGTAACTGGCTTCGCGCTCATATAAGCGGCTACCGGCAAAAGCAACTTCTCGGTCATGCCATTGTTCACCGTCCCAGGACGCCAGCCGATAGCGCTGATCCTGATTGCTTAAGTAGTAGGTATAGGCAATATGCGGATAGCCTTTATCGTCAAATGCTACAGAGCTGGTCCAGGCGCTTTTCTCTGCACTTAATTCATGACTACGAAAATCTCCACCACCGCCTTCAAACAGTTTTTCTGCTTCGGATGGTTTTAACGGGCCGTCTTCTTTCAGGTTTTTGATGAGGGTGCCGTCAACAGTGTAAAAGTTACCCTTACGGAATTCTGCGTAATAAATGCTATTACCAAAATCCCGTGGGTGGGCGTCGGTGAACGACAAGCCAATGGTGTCTTTACCATTACCTGCGTAGCGAGCATAAGGTCTTTGTACGCCCGGCACTTCGTTTTGAATTAAATGAACATGTTCGTCACTCCAGCTGGTACCATCATCTTGAGAGGTGACATAAGTGGGGTTCCAGTCGACGCCCCGATAAAGATTGTATAAAGTGTCCTCGTCAGCTAAATCGTATAAGTTCATATAAGTCACTCTGACAGGGCTTTCTATGGTTTTTTCTTCGCCCCACTCTAAGAAATTATCCGATTCAGAAATACGGTAATAATGTACTTTCTCTGTATTATGACGAGCGTATACCGTTAATAGGCTGCCATCAGGGCGAGCGTAAAAAACCGGTGAGTTATGATCGTCGTGATCAAACTCCGGCTTTAATGTTGTCCGCCCCAATAATTGCTGATTCTCTAAGTCATAGACTCCAACGGCCGCATCGCCAATGCCGTTACCGGCCACGCTACCTATGACCAACTTACCATCCTGAATGATGGCTCGCGGGTCCTGAAACCAACACCAGCCGGCGTTATGCATGAAGGTTTTTATTGGGCTATAAACGACTTTCTCTTCGGTTTCTTCAGCTTTTAGCAGTTTGAACATTTCTGTGCCTGCCGCAAGGAATGCGCCCACGCCATAAACCTCAGTGAAGTCAGGGAATGAGTCACCCGGTGCGGCACCAACGGGTTGTACAAACGCCAGCATGCCCTCGTCAGTCACTGATTTTGAGATAGCGCGCCAGGCTTTCATAAGAGCCGGGCGATAGGTGTCTTTATCAAGGTAGCCCTGGTTGATACCCCAGGCGAGACCGTACACGTAAAATGACGTACCGCTGGTTTCTTTAATTGGGTAGCCTTCTTTGCCACCTAATAAGCCCATTGACCAGGTGCCGTCGTCGCGTTGAATTTCAATTAAACGGGCAGCCATTTTTTTATATAAGTTAATATAAAAGTCACGCTTTTCCCAAGTGACAGGTAAGTCAGGAATCATTAGCGCAAGGCCACCAAATACCCAGCCATTACCGCGGGCCCAAAAAATGTCCTCGCCATTCTTTTCACTTTGATCAAAGTAGCTTGAATCACGCCAGAACAGGTGATCGTCTTCGCTCCAAAGCAAATCGTAGGCGGCTTTATATTCCTGATGCATGAAGTCTAAATACTTTTTCTCGCCGGTAATTTTTGCTAAACGAGCCCACACAGGAGGCGCCATAAATAGAGCGTCACACCAACCCCAACGGTCATGGGCATGAGTGTGCTCGGCGTGCCAGTTGAGTGTGCCTGTTTTTGGATTAGCTAAAATCCAGTCAAACTGCTTACGCGTTGGCTCAAGCATTTCGGGCTGGTGAAAGTCTTCATAAAAAGACAAATAGAATTGGCCAACGGCGTGGTCGTCAGCGTGATAGGGGCGTTGGTGCAACGTCCAGTTATTGCGCTCTCCAATGTCTTTTAACCATTCCGTGTATTTTGGGTCATCAGCAATTTTGCGCCATTCATTCATACCCGCGTACAATGCGCCATGGTGCCATTCCAGGTCATGATAGCGCTTGCGATTCATCCATTCGGGCGGCTTACGGGGAAGTGCCCGATACTTTCCTTGTTCCTCATGATGCTCAATTTGCCAGTCAGCAACCTTTTTAGTTAATGCTTTAACTGAGTTCGCAGTCACTTCGCTCACATTAGCTTTTGCTAAGTAGCTGTCAGCATAATCTTGCCACGCTTCAAAGCTGGTTATGTCACCTGCTTTTGACCAGACAGAGCCAACATAATAGGTAATCTGGCCTTGTTTATCTGTTTGCGTCACAAGCACTGCGTGAGAGCGATCTTTTTGCTCACTTTGCTGCAATACATACTGGGTGTGAGTGAATTTAGGTAAGGCTACTGAAGTACCTACCTGGCTGCCGTCAATGGTTTCCCAGGTGGTTATTGTGTCGCCTTCTGAATTAACGTTTGCCGCGGCTTTACCGTCATGCGTGGTTACCCCAACCGCGACTTGTAGCTGAACAGGGTGCCCATCTTGAGTAAATTGACTTTGTGCCTGATAAAACTGGCTACCTTTTTCTAAGGTAATGCGTTTTGTTTCGACAATGTCTTGTGCGTTGTAGTGATAGGTGAGTGCAAAAACGACTTTATTTGGTGTTTTTTCTATTACCGAGTAGTCGGTATAGACATTAGGCTGTACGAGTTTGTCATCGCCACTTGCCTGCTGATCCCATAAGGCAATTGAGCCGCACCCAAGTGAACTACCAACATGGTAGGGGTCGTAACCTTCGCCATGGTCTTCATGATAGGAAACGCCATTTGCGTTTTCTTTATACCATTTATCGATAATGGGGTAGTCGACTCGCTTGAGCCAGCAGTCAGTACCGTTGTTTTCGGTAGAGTCCTTTAATGCCGGGCCATAAAGACGAAATGCGACCTTGTCATTTTCAAACGCAAAGTCGTCCATACGCTCTGGCACATGGCGCGCCTGAACAACAGTTTCTGGCGCTTGTGTGGTGCAACTACCGAGCAGTAACAGCGAGCTAATAGAAGCAAGCCTGAGCAGTTTATTCATGTGCCATATCTCCCGTGGATTTATTCATTATTATCATACTGTAATACAATTTGGTTTAATTCAATATTAGACTTTCGGAGTTTTGGGAATGGAGGCAACTTTCGTTAAGGGGGGGGCCTAAAGGGAGCTAATTATTCGGGGCTCATAAAACAAAAAACCTGACATAAATGCCAGGTTACTCTTTGCAGCCTGATGTTCACATCAGGTGAGATATCTTATTTTTAGAAGTGGTAAGTCACGCCTATATGCACTTCGTTGTCGATGCTGTTGAAGTTTCCGCGGAAACCGGCGTCAGCAGAGAATTGCTCAGTGAAGGCGTAGCGTAAGCGCGCACCAACTGATGCAAAGCCGTCTAAGCCCCAATCATAACCGGCGTCCACAATAGCGGTGGCTTGCTGGCTTAATTTGGTCATAGTACCGATACCGGCATAAGCGCTGGTGTCGTCGTAGTTGCCAAAGTCATAGTGGCTAACACCGGCTTTCAGGAAAGTATCGAATTGCTTGCCTGCGCCCATGTCCATGAAGTATTTAGCGCCAGCACGGAGTGAGTAGTCACCCATGTCTGTTAACTGTACTTCACCCACCCAGTTTGGGGCGATAGTTTTGGAGCCTTCTACGTAGAAATCGGAGTCGTAGAAATCAGAGAAACCGCCGCTAACATAGTTTAGATCATCAGCTTTGCTGGCTGCTGAAAACATAAGCGAGCCGCTTGCGAGTAGAGCTGTTGTTAGTATAAGTTTTTTCATAGTTTGCCTCCTTGGATATGACATTTGTATTATGGCATCTAAGAGGCGAAATAGCAGCCCTTCAACTGTAAAGGTTCAGTAAAATAAAGGGCTGTAGCGGTTTTTTGTTACTTCACGATATCCAGCCAGACCATGCGATGGTCGGAAGAGGCGCTGCGCTTTTGCATTAACTTGCTACCGGCTTCATCACCTACAGGCCAGAACACGCCTGCGTCTTTAACGACTAAATTGTTAGAGGGCAGCACGTAGTCGACGCGCTTGCGCCAGGCGGCGGTATGATACTGTGAACCTTGCTTGTCTGGTGAGTGCTGTTCACCGCCTAGGCTTTGCGGTTTAACGTCGTTTACCCGCGGGTGGTTCAATAATTGCTCAATAGCGCCATCAACACCGCCAGAGCCAGCCTCCGCGTTCATGTCACCTAAAACAATGAAGCTTTCATTTTCGCCAAGCCCGCCGCGTGCGCCTTTATCATCATAAATATAATTGTCTCTACCCGGCGTTAGGTAGTCAGCAAATAAGCGAATTTCATCATAGTTACGCATACCGTTGCTGTTTTCCGGGCCGTCGAATGCTGGCGGTACCGGGTGAGCGGCCAATAAATGGATGACTTTGTCGCCCACTTGCACTGGAATGTCCCAATGCGACTTCGAACTTAAAGGGTACTGCGCCATAACTTCCTCGGGGTACCATTGTTCGTCAGTTGGCTTTTCCTGTTCATTCATAACGTAGGGGATATGACGGCCAGGCATGTCTTTCCACAAGAAGTGCTGAAAGGTTCGGGCCTTATCGGCTTGCAGTGGGTATTTAGACAAAATGACCATGCCGTACTGACCCGGATACCAGCCAAAACCCCAGGCGTCGATGCCGGTGCCTTGTGCCTTGCCGTCGCGGTTTAAGTCAAAAGGCGAGGGCACACCGGTATTTACCGGAGCAATATAAGCATAAGGATACTCAATTGCTTTTTGTCCGTTCTGTGAAACCGACAGGTACTTTTCCTGAAAGACATTTATGCCAACTTGTTTATCAACGTAGTCGAATTCGTTCAGTAAAACGATATCAGGCCGTACACGTTGCAGTATTTCGGCAATACCACGAATTTGTTCATGATTCTGCTGTAACACCTCGGGTACAGGCGATTTTTCTAATTGCGGGAGCTCGCTGTCGCTCAGGTAATTAGATGCGTCCATACTGACATTAAAAGTCGCAACCCGTATGGTTTCTGGTTCGCCTTTGCCGGAACCGGCGGTTGCATTAAAAGAGGTAGGAATCATAAGAACAACGAATGTTAAAATTAATAAAAACCGTATAAAGCCCATGGGATAACCGTTTGAGAGCAGCCTAAGACAGTGGGTGAGAATAAAGGTTCCCGGATGACTAGGCAAGAGCTAATAATTTGATTAAAATATGTCACATATCTGACACGAAAATGTCTTAGAAGTGTAATGAAATCAGCCCGATCCCATACAGCTCCGACCTCTTGCCGTACTTTATCTCTGGATGCGTACCAGGTTATGAGCTTTCCGGTAATGAACCAGCTGTTGTGCCGCGGCTCTTCATCGAATAGTAAGCGAACGATCCAACTTCCCCTTCTGCGTTCGCAAAAAAGTTCCATTGCTTCTTCCATTTTCATTAAGTTGTCATATTTCTTCTTTATAACCTTTCGTCCTTTTAAAAGTTTTCTTTTTATCGTTGCTAAAAAACTAGGAAATAACTCATGAGATTGAACTCCAAGGTGAGTCGCATTTCTGCAGCTATTGCTTTAGCTGTAGGTCTTTCGACAAGCGCTTTTGCTCAAGAAACATCATCGTCTATGCGCGGTGTTATCACTGGTCCACAGGGTAACCCAGCGGCAAATACTAAAATTATTATCATTCACCAGCCGACTGGTACAGTGAGTGAATTTAAAACAAACGAAGACGGTGCTTTTTCTGCAAAAGGTTTGCGTGTAGGCGGACCTTATCAGGTAATTCTGGATTCTGAGCAATATCGTGATGCGGTACTTGAAGATGTTTACTTAAACCTTGGTGATACTTATCGCCTGACACGTCAGCTTGAGTCTGCTGACATGGAACGTTTGGTTGTTACTGGTTCGGCCATTTTGATGGAAAGCGGCGGAGCCAGCAGTAGCTTTGGCGAAGACACTATCAACAACATGCCAAGTCTTAACCGTGACTTAAAAGACGTAGCTCGCATTAATCCGCTGGTAACCATTAATGGTGCTGGGGAAATGACTATTGCCGGCGGTGATCCCCGTATGAACAGCATCACTGTTGACGGTATTGGTCAGAATGACGATTTTGGTCTAAATTACGGTGGCTATCCTACAGAGCAACCTCCTGTTTCTTTGGGTGCTATAGAACAAATATCTGTAGATGCTGCCCCTTTCTCTGTTAAAAAAGGCGACTTTTCTGGCGGCACAATTAATGCTGTAACTAAGTCGGGCACTAACGAGTTTAAAGGCGAAGTTTTCTACGAATATGCTAGTCCAGACCTGAAAGGGGATGTGGACGCAATTAGAGAAATTCGCGATGCAGACGATAAACCTGTGCTTGACGAAAATGGCTACCGCACTTATCGCGAAGAAAGTGTTGAACCGAACCAAACTGTAGCGACGTTTGGGCTCTCTCTGTCTGGCCCCATTATCGAAGATAAACTCTTTTTCTTCACTAATTATGAAGAATGGACAAATGAGCTAGACCTGGATTATGGTTTTCAGGGGAGTGGAGCTACCAATGAGTTTTCAATCTCAGAAGGTACGTTTAATGAGTTCATGGATATTCTAAGTGGCCCTCGTTACAACTTAACGGACTCCTTGGGCGGAAATCCTGAAGATAAAGATCGTAAGTGGTTGACAAAGTTAAGCTGGAACATTAATCAAGAGCACCGTTTTGATCTTACGTATCAGTGGCAAGATAACTCAGACGAACGTAATTTCTCCACTGGCGATGACTACATTGCGTTAGCTTCTAATCGTTACACTTTTCACACCCGCATGAACAACATCAGTGCGCGCCTGTATAGTGACTGGTCTGCGAATTTCATTACCGAAATGGGTTTAACCTACAAAGATGTAGAAGCAAATTCACTTACTAACTCAGATATTGGTTCTGTAACCGTAGAGCAGTATTACCAAGGCCCGGAGTTCGTATTTGGTACTGATAAATATCGTCATGCGAACGTTGCTAAGAATGATAATTTAACCTTTAATTTCGATGCTACCTACTTAATGGGTGAGCATGAGATTGTGTTTGGTACAGAAATTGAGCAGTTAAGTCTATACAACAAATTTGTTCCCGATTCGTTAGGTTCTTGGGAATTTGATAATTTTGATGGCTTTGCGAATGGTGAGGTTGGTAACTTTAACGGAAGCTGGGACTTTGATTATCAGAACGCTTATAACAACGTACCAGAAAAAGCTGCTTACGAGGTTGAGCGTACAACTTACGCGTTATACGTAGGTGATACTTTTTATATAAATCCGGACTTAGAAATTAATGGTGGTATTCGTTACGAGCGCTTGAATTCAAGTGATAAGCCAACGCTGAATGAAAACTTCCAGCAAGCCTATAGCGAACAGGGGATAACTAATCAGGAAAACCTTGATGGTTTGGATATTATCTTACCTCGCGTCGGATTTAAGTATTATACCGATAGCAGTTTAGTGATTCGTGGTGGTGTTGGTCGCTTCTACGGTGGTGTGCCGAATGTTTGGTACACGAACCCCTTCACTAAGGATGGGGTGACTCTGGTTGCAGCACCTAACAGTGTGATAGCGGATTATTACTCTAATAATCAGGTTGATGATTTCTCAAGCGTTCCTCAAGAAATTAAGGACTCACTTGCAAAGGGTGATGGTAGCACGAACTATACTGATCCAAATTTTGAGTTACCTAGTGATTGGCGTGCCCAATTAGCCTTCGACTATGAACTGGACATCCCGTACTTAGGTGACATGTTTAATGCCACAACATCATTTATGTACAAGCGCATGGAAGATCAGCCGGTTTGGTATAATACCGCAATAGAAGAGTCCGGCTTTGCTGCTGATGGTGAGCGTATTATTTATGAGTCTCGCTATGAAGGTGACCGAGCGCAAAACTACGACATCATGCTAACCAATGCTCCTGATGATGGCCGTGCTTTTATCTTCTCCCAGTCTTTAGCTAAACAGTGGAATAACGGTTTAAGTTTTACTGCCAGCTATACATACCAGGACGTAGAGGATAATGGTGCAGGGTCATCGTCACAAGCGGCAAGTAACTATAAGCACTATGTAGCTAAAAGCCGCAATCAGGCGTTCTCGGCAACAGGAAATTTTGAAACAGAACACAGTCTGAAAATTACCTTGGGGTATGAAGCTGAGTTCTTTGCAGATCATGCAACACGATTCAATTTATTCTTTGAACGCCGCTCAGGTCGTCCTTTCAGTTACATCATGGGAATGTACCAAGATGGGGACTTTGGTGACTCATCTTATGAAGGATTTTATACGCAATCTGCCTATTTGCCATATATCCCGGCTAATGGCGAAGATCCAAACGTTGATTGGGATAACTCAATCAGCTGGGATGAAATGAAAATGTTGCTGGATAACGCGGGTATTTCATATGGCGGCGAGGGCTATATCCTAGACCGCAATACTCACAACCAGCCTTGGGTTACTGATATTGACCTAAGTATTCAACAGGAAATTCCTGGATTTATGGATGGGCATAAAGGGATTCTTTATCTGACTATCGATAATTTCGCTAATTTATTGAATAGTGACTGGGGTGTTGAACGTACATTAACTTACCCACAAGTAGCGTTGTATGATCTGGGCGGTCTGTCAGAAGACGGGAAATATCAGATTGACTCCGTTTTTGAGGGCTATTACCCCAACAACTTTAGTAGTGTCGATTTAAATACCTCCTCCTGGAGCGCTAAATTAGGTGTTCGTTACACCTTCTAAAAAATTAAAGCCTCACAATTTTGTGAGGCTTTTTTTTGGCTAAGATTCACAAAAATGTCACAAATAAGCTATACCCTTATTTGCAGTTAAAACCAAAAAACAAACCGGGAAGAACATATTATGTTTAATGCCACTTTCAAGCGTACAGCTGTCGCAGCTGCTATTGCTATGGGTCTTAGCGGTGCTGCTATGGCTCAGGAAACTTCATCCAGCCTGCGTGGTGTTGTTACCACTGAGTCCGGACAGGTTGTATCAAACGCGATTATCCAGTTACGTGATGACCGTACTGGAACAACCAAAACGTTACGCTCAAACGAGCAAGGTACATTCTCTTCACGCGGCCTGCCGGTTGGTGGTCCATACACCTTAGTAGTGGAAGGTCCAAACGGCCGCACCCAGGTTGTAGAAGACGTTTACCTAACCTTAGGTGACTCACAAAATGTAAATGTCACGCTTCAGTCTCAGGAAGAGATGGAACGCTTAAGTGTTACTGGCTCTATGACCAGCAACGCGCTGTATGGCAGCAACAGTCCGGCTGCAAACTTTAATCTTCAGGATTTAGAAAACGCTCCGGCGAGTGATCGCGATTTACGCGATGTTGTGTCGATTGACCCGCGTATCTATATCAATGAAACAAATTCTGGTGCTATTCAGTGTGGTGGCGCTAACCCACGTTTTAACAGCCTGACTGTTGATGGCGTTCGTATGAACGATAACTTCGGTTTGAACAGCAGCGGTTATCCAACTGAGCGCATGCCATTTTCTTATGACGCGATTGAGCAGGTCGCGGTAGAGTTTGCCCCGTTTGACGTTCAGTACGGTGGTTTCACTGCTTGTAATATCAACGCGGTTACTAAAACCGGTGACAACGAAATGTTCGGCGGTGTGTTCTATGATTACACCAACGACTCGTTGCAAGGCGACGAGCTGGAAGGCGACAGCATTAATGTTGGTGACTTCAGTGAAAAACGTTACGGCTTTAACCTTGGTGGCGCATTTATTGAAGACAAATTATTCTTCTTCACTGCGTACGAAAAACTGGAAGGTTCTGACACCTTTGACCGTGGCGCTGAAGGCTCAGGCGCGGCGACAGAAGTTGTTGGCGTAAGCCAGGCGGACGTTGAGCGTATCGCTCAAATTGCTCAGGATAAGTATGGCTATAACCCTGGTGGCTTCCCGGCAAGCCTGCCTGTTGAGGACGAAAAATTTCTTGCCAAGTTAGATTGGTATATTAATGATGCGCATCGTGCGTCATTAACTTACAACTATAACGACGGTTACTCTATTGCCGAGTCTGATGGTGATTCAGACGAGTTAGAGTTTTCTAATCACTTCTACGAGCGTGGCGCTAAGTTCACTTCTTATGTTGGTGAGTTATACTCTGACTGGAGTGACAATTTCTCGACAGAAGCGCGTATTGGTTACTCTGAGTTAGATGCTCGTGTTAACCCATTGGGCGGCACCGATTTCGGTGAAGTGCAAATTGGCGTTAATGACGCAACGGTGTACTTAGGTGCGGATGACTCTCGTCACGCGAACAAGCTGAAGTACGACACGACCTTCTTCAAATTAAAAGGTACCTACTTAGCTGGTGATCACGTGATTTCAGCCGGTATTGAGCGCGAAGAATATGACGTGTTTAACCTGTTTGTTCAGGAAGCACAGGGTGAGTATCGATTCAGTTCGATAGATGAATTTGATGCTGGCACGCCAATTGGAAGCCAAAATGACGATGGTAGTTATGACGATACTGTTATCTATGAAAGTGCAGCTGGGACTAACAATCCGCAAGACGCTGCCGCTGAATTTGCTTATGCGGTAAATACTGCTTATGTTCAGGATGAATACTACTACGCTCCAATGGACATTACGTTCACTTACGGCTTACGTTATGACTGGTACACCAGCGATGACATGCCGGTGAACAACCCGTTGACCGAGGAGCTGTATGGTTTCTCTAACCAGCAAAACATGGATGGTCAGGATTTACTGCAACCCCGTTTTGGTTTCAACTGGTTTGTTAACCCGGACTTAGAAGTTCGTGGTGGTGTTGGCTTGTATTCTGGCGGCAACCCGAACGTATGGATTTCAAACAACTATTCAAACAACGGTGTGACTCAGTACGAAGCCGCATTTACAGGCGACTACTTTTTAGGCGGTAACACATTGTTTAATATTCCGCACACTGGCGAAGGTCGTCCAATTTATGATATCCCTCAAGAGCTGTATGACGAGGTGGCTAACGCAAGTGGCCAGGGCCCTATCAATACTATGGACCCTAACTTCGAATTACCAAAAGAGTGGAAATATGCTTTAGGTGCAACTTACACCTTGCCGGATAACTACATTCTGATGGCTGACTTCTTATACACTGATAAGAAAGACGCTGCTGTTATCTACAACTTGGGTCTGGAGCAGGTTGGTACAGCACCAGACGGACGTCCAATTTTTGAAGAGTTATCGACTGACGGACGTGACCAGGGGGATGACTTCCTGCTGACGAATGTGGATGGTGATTCTGGCTCACAGACGACTGTTTCACTGGCGTTGAGTAAGACTCATGACTTTGGTCTGGACTGGACCTTTGGTTATGCTTACAACAAAGCGGAAGACGTTAACCCAATGACCAGCTCAGTGTCGTTCTCTAACTACACGAATCTGGCAACAGCTAACGCTCAGAACCCTGGTGTTGCAACCTCTAACTATGAGATACCACATCGCTTTACCTTTAAAGCGAACTACACTAAAGAGTTCTTTGATGGTTACGACACAACTGTGACCTTGTTTGCGACTCGTAATAAAGGTCGTCCGTTCTCTTATACAATGAGTGATAGTCCTTTTGAAAGCGTAGCGTATCAGGGGCGTAGTTTGCTATACGTACCAACAGGCCTGGATGATCCAAACTTTGCCGTCGGTACGGACCGTGACGGTAACCCATTTGAAACAGGCGCTTTCTTCGATTTCCTTGAAGAGTCTGGCTTGAGCAAGTACGCGGGCGGCATAGCACCACGTAACGAGTTCAACAGCAAATGGTGGACTAAAGTGGACTTGCGTGTTGAGCAGGAATTACCAGGCTTTATGGACGGACACAAAGCGTCTGCGTTCTTCGTTATTGAAAACTTAGGCAATATGCTGAATGACGACTGGGGCGTGCTTTATGAAGCTCGATTCCCACGCGCCATCAATATTGCTGACGTTGAAATCAATGACGCGGGTCAGTACCAGTTCAATAATTTCCGCGATGTATCAAACGTTCAGTCACGCCAGGGTGAACCTTCACTATGGTCTGTGCGCATAGGCGTAGAATACAAGTTCTAATTGTTTGACACCGAATGAATAAACCGCCGCTGGTATTGCCCGCGGCGGTTTATTGTTTTAATCTCCCAGTATCAGACATTTACAAACGCACCCTAATGGAACTGAGCTGGACCAGTCTTTTACCTTCCTTACTGGCAATTGTATTTGCCATAGTTACCCGAAAAGTTCTGCTGGCGCTTATTGGCGGTATTATTCTGGCCAATATACTGCTGTTCTGGCCTGCTCCTGACAATATTGCCTACGGCACTTTAAACAGCACATGGGACACCCTTATTGACCCCAGTAATATGCTGGTCTGGTTTTTTACTCTGGGTATTGGTGCACTGTTTGGCGTGCTGGAAAACGGTGGTACGTTTAAAGAGTTTGTGCTGAAGCTTGAAAAAAAGCAGTGGATAGAGAACAAGCGCCGTGCCCGGTTAATGACCTGGATACTGGGCGTTGTGGTCTTTATTGAATCCAATGTGACTATTATGATTTCCGGCACCACCTCGCGGCCTATTTATGACCGCCTGGGCATTGCCCGCGAAAAGCTCGCTTACATTGTAGACTCTACCTGCGCTGCCATTTGTATCTTAATTCCGCTGAATGCCTGGGGGGCGTTTAATTTAACGCTCATTACGAACCAGGGCGTTGAGCAACCTCTGCTGGTGTTTATTCAGTCTATTGCCTTTAATTTTTATGCCATTTTTGCGGTATTGCTGGCGTTGTTTGTGGCACTATTCGACTGGAACATTGGACCCATGAAAGCCTTTGAAAAGAATGCTGTGCCCGACCAGGTTTCCAGAAACACCTGGGGCGATGGGCCTGATGAAGAAGCTCGTTTTGGCAAAGGTACTGCGGTGGTCATGACCAGCCTGATTTCACTGGTGGTGATGGTTCCGGTTATGTTGCTGGTGACCGGGAACGGCGTATTGGTTGATGGTAACGGCACCTTAAGTGTGTTTGTCGCTATTTATGTGGCGTTGGGTATTGCCGTAGCTGGAACCTTGATGACACAGCCGGTTGGTCTAGTCGATGTTGGCAAGTACCTGCTCAAGGGCGCCTGGAACATCCTGCCACTAGCGGTCATTTTGTGGTTGTCTATTGCGTTGGGGGGCTTAACCCGCGACTTAGGTACAGGCGAGTTTTTGGCGGCGGCTCTGGATGGTTCGGTGGCACTGTGGATGCTGCTACCGCTGATATTTGTGCTGTCGGCTATTACCGGTTTTTCTATTGGCTCCAGTTGGGGAACCTTTGCTATTATGCTGCCACTGGCGATACCGCTGGCAATGACCTTAGGACTACCACCTGCTCCATTTATTGCTGCGGCTATTTCCGGTGGCATATTCGGAGACCACGCATCGCCCATTTCCGATACCACCATTATTGCTTCTATGGCCTCGGGGGTGGAGCATATTGACCATGTGCGTACGCAGTTGCCTTATGCCTTATTAGCAGGGCTTGCAGCGACTGTGGCATACGCCATAACGGGTATGCTTATTTAGCGTTAGCTTTGGCGGATTTGCGGCGGGCGCGAAAGAAACGGCGTAAAATGTCGCCGCATTCTTCTGCCAAAACACCGCTTTCTACATCGACTTTATGATTCATAGAGGCGTGGTTAATAACGTCAATGGCAGTGCCGGTGGCTCCGGTCCGCGGGTCAGTTGCACCGAACACCAGGCGTTTGATTCGTGCATGAGTGATTAAACCGGCACACATGGCGCAGGGTTCGAGAGTGACGTAAAGGGTGGCGTTGACCAACCGATAATTATCGATAGCCTGACCTGCAGAACGAATGGCTTGTGCTTCGGCATGAGCGGACGGGTCGGACAAAGAAATAACCTGATTGTAACCTTCGCCAACAATTTTATCGTCCATGACCAATACCGCGCCAACGGGCACTTCGTCTGCGTTTTGCGCTTGTTCAGCAAGTTCTAAGGCTCGCTGCATGTAGATTTCATCGGTTGTCATGAGAGCGATTTTAGCGCAGGATATTACCCAGTACCAGAATAACAATCCGCACTTATGCAGGAGAGAACAATGAAAAAGCTCATTATTAGCTTAATGCTGGCCAGTAGCTTTGGCTATAGCGCTCAGGCTGCTGCTCAGCAGTCGCCGGTAAAAGTCAGCAGCGACTTAGAAGCTCAGGTCATTGAATGGCGTCGTCATATTCATGCCAACCCTGAATTGAGTAACCGCGAGTTTGAAACCGCAAAAATGGTGGCTGAGCATTTGCGCTCTCTGGGCATGGAAGTGGAAACCGGTGTCGCGCATACCGGTGTTGTGGGTATGCTAAAAGGCGGTAAGCCGGGCCCTACCATAGCGTTGCGTGCGGATATGGACGCGTTACCGGTTACGGAGCAGACCGATGTGCCTTTTAAGTCGACGGTAAAATCAGAATATCGAGGTAAAGAAGTGGGGGTAATGCACGCCTGCGGACACGATACTCACGTTGCTATGTTAATGGGTGCGGCAGAAAAGTTAGCTGAAATGAAAGATGAACTGGCTGGTAACGTTATGTTTATCTTCCAGCCAGCTGAAGAAGGTGCGCCTGAAGGTGAAGAGGGCGGCGCTGAGCTAATGCTCGAAGAAGGCTTATTTGCTGATAATAAACCCGAGAAAGTCTTTGGTATTCATGTCTGGGCCGGTTTCCCAACAGGCCATGTTGGCTATCGTAAAGGCCCGCTGATGGCGTCCTCGGATCAGTTCGAAATTAAAGTAAAGGGTAAGCAAGCGCACGGCTCTACGCCATGGGCTGGTGTCGACCCTATTGTGACCTCAGCACAAATTATTAATAACGCACAGACCATTATCAGCCGTCAGACGAATATCACCAAAGCTCCCGCGGTTTTGTCCTTCGGTATTGTGGAAGGTGGTGTGCGTAATAACATTATTCCGGACGAAGTGACCTTAATTGGTACCATCCGCAATTTTGACATGGACATTCGCTCGGATATTCATGAGAAATTAAAGCTTACGGCAGAAAAAACGGCTGAAGCAAACGGAGCCGAAGCCCACGTGCATGTCGATTTAGGCTATCCGGTAACCAGTAATGATGCTGACTTGATTGAGCAGATGCTGCCGGTAACAAGAGCGGTAGCTGGCGCTGATAAAGTACAGGAAGTGCCTTTAGTGACTGGAGCTGAAGACTTCTCTTACTATGCGCTGGAAGTACCGGGAATGTTTGTCTTTTTAGGGGTTACCCCACCGGAGCGCGATATGTCAGAAGAACCGAGTAACCACTCGCCGCATTTCTATGCCGACGAAGACGCACTGAAAACCGGTACTGAACTTTATGTGAATTGGGCTCTGGAATCTCTCTAATATGCCGAAGTCTGCAGTATCGCTGTTTGCTATTTTACTGCTGGCCGCTAGTGTAATAACGGCCTGCAGTCCTCAAACCCGCCCCGATGCCATGTCCGTAGTTCAGGAACGTCAGGTATTGAGGGTGGGAACCTTGATAAACCCAACCAGTTATTATTTTGATCACGACCGTGAGCAGGGCTTCGAGTACGACCTGGCGAAACGCTTTGCTGATCGCTTAGGGGTGGAGCTGGAGATGGTGCCGCGCTTTGACGTGAACGACTTGTTCACCATGTTGCGTCGCGGCGAGGTTGATATTGTTGCCGCGGGTCTGGACCGGACCTCGACGCGCGCTCAGCTATTCCGCTTTAGTCCGCCTTACGACATTATTAGCCAGAAGGTGGTTTTCAAACAGGGCTCGCGTCAACGTCCGCGCGACTTGCAGCAGATTACCGACGGTGAAATTGTGGTAGTGGAGGGCAGCTCTCACCATGAGTTTTTGAAAAGCCTGGGTGACAGTATTCCGACACTAAAGTGGCGCGCGACCCGCGATCACGATGCGGTCGAGTTATTGCAAATGGTTATTAACGATGAAGTGGATTACACCATTACCGACAGTACCGCATTAGATATTCAACGCCGGTTTCATCCCGACTTAAGTGTGGCTTTTACGGTAAAGCATGATCAGGATATTGCCTGGGCTTTACCGCAGGGCACGGATGACTCGTTAGTTTCCGCGGTTATTGAGTATTTTGGTGAAATTCGCTCCAGCGGGCGTTTAGCCCATATTAAAGAGCAGCATTTTGGTCACGTAAAACAATTTAATTATGTAACGACCAGTTTGTTTATAGAAGCGGTAGAGCGTGTCCTGCCTGTTTATATAGAAACCTTTAAGGAGCACTCAGGGTCGCTTGACTGGCGTTTACTGGCCGCTATTTCTTATCAGGAGTCGTTGTGGAACCCGCGGGCGGTTTCTCCTACCGGGGTGCGCGGCATGATGATGCTGACGTTGCCTACAGCGAAAGCAATGGGGGTTAAAAGTCGCCTGAATGCGGAACAAAGTATTCGTGGCGGTGCGCGTTATCTGGAGCGCATGCTGAATAGGGTGCCGGCAAGAATTCCGCAACCTGACAGAACCTGGTTTGCCTTAGCTGCGTATAATATAGGATTCGGGCATTTAGAAGACGCGCGAATCATAACAGAGCGTCAGGGCGGCAACCCCGATCGTTGGGTGGACGTGAAAAAGCGTTTGCCACTGCTGAGACAAAAGCAGTTTTACCGTCATACTCGCTATGGTTTCGCGCGAGGCGATGAACCCGTGACCTATGTTGGTAACATCCGCCGCTTTTACGACACATTGAAATATTTAGATGAACAAGGGCGGCTGTAGCCGTCCCGCGACGTAGCCTGACATTTATGTCAGGTGGGATATCGTTCCTGACGTGAACGTCAGGCTACGAAAACGATAAAATTAGGTGTTTAAAATGAAAAAAATAGTCGTCGCAGTGCTAATAGCTTTAGCGCCGGTATTTGCCTTAGCACAAAGCCTGGGCGACAAAATTGAGTTATCTGTAAACAACCAACTTATTGAAGCAACTCTGGCTGAGCTTTTGTCGTCGGAAAACAGTTATCGACTCACTTTTGAAGACCGCTATGGTGACACTCAGCATTTAGGTTTTTTGCATAAGCGTGGTAATAACCAACTTATTTCAATTACGCACCCCGATGTTGGTGAAGTGGAAATTCGTCGTGTAGACGGTAAAACCTATATTAACCAAAGAAACCGCACACCATCAGAGCCGTTAAAACCTAAGAGCGGCACAGAACCACTAAAGCTGGAAAAGCAGTTTCAGGTAGCTCCGGCTCCACGTAAAGCGGCACTGACAAAAGCCGGCAACGCTCAAATAACCTCCCTGGTGACTCAGTTCGATAACAGCATTGACGTGCTTTTTCTGTATGATGAGCGCTTACTGGGCTATGCCGATGACGAAGGCTACGATTTAGCTTTACGCATTGATGCGGCGGTGAGCAGAAGTAATTCAATTTTTGAGCGTTCACAATTACCTGTTGAAATGTCTGTTGCCGGTATTAGTTTTTTCAATCCGGATTCTACTACCAGCTTCCCCACAGAAGACCCTGATGCGATTATTGATGAACTGGTTGATGATCAACGAGTACGTCGGTTGATGGATCGCTATCAGGCCGATGTGGTCCACTTTATTGGCGCTGAAAACTCCAGTGTTTGCGGCTTGGCTTTTGTTGCCACCGACTTTGATGTCAGTGACAACTTAGTGAATAGGGTTAGCGGCGCCGCGGGTGCAGGGTACACCGCGTTGTCCTGTACGGGCACGGGAACTGTTGCGCACGAGGTTGGGCATAACTTCGGACTCAATCATGACCGCTATACCTTGGCCGACAATGCAAGCGGCGGTGGTGGTGATCAGAAGGATTACCATATTCCTTACGGCTTTATTGAAGGTAACGGACGTTTTTATACGACGATGTCGTACGGTAGCGTCTGCCGGAACGAATTTGGCAGCGGAGCCGACTGTAATGAGGAACCCGCCTACTCCAGTCCTGACCTGGTCGACAGCAATTTTGGACTGCCAATGGGTAAAGCCGATTCTGAAATAGATGCGGCAGATGCCAGCACTGCGGCGCAACGCAGTAGCGTGGTGTGGGCTAATAACGCGTCACGCACTAATGTTAATGCTATGGCGGCCAGCCGTACCGGGAATTCGGAGCTAACCTTAAGCTGGCCGTCGGTAGCCAATGCCGACCGCTACGCTTTGGGCGGTGGTCGCTGCGAAGAATATAGATTTGCCCGACGTGAAGCACTTTTGAATTTGCAAAGCTTTAGTGTGAACTCGGTTGCTTTAAGCGGAATACCTAACGGCTCAACCGATATCTGCATTATCGCGATAGAGGAATTGACCAACGGAGCTGCACGCTGGCGTTTTGTGAGTAATAGTAGCTTTAACGGTAATTTCTCAAGTACCGGGACAAATTATTTGCTACTGGATAGCAATGTGATAGGTCTGGTGGAGGCCGGAGACAAGGCCAGTTTTACCATTGAGCTATCGGATGCCGATACCAGTAATCAGTCATTACAGATGGCAATTCCGACAACCGCTAGTGGCACTTCGGTGAGTCAGGGAGTGGGCATAGTAACTGCCGAACAATGGTTTGACTGGGTTGTCAGCGGTAGTGGCAACACACGTATGATGACGGTAACTTTAAAGACCGATATTGAAGAGATTGCGGCAAGCCTGGGTAAAGACACTATTTTTAATCCGTTCCACTTGCGTTTAAAAGTGGTGAATACCGATTTTAACGATTTTAATATTTCCAGCGGACTGTGGAATGACCCTTCTAGTATGGTTGGCTCGCGTCCGCAGGCTTTTTTAAGTTCTGGTGATACGGTTGGCGAACTGGAGGTGCTGGATACTCAGCTGAGCCTGTTTAACGTCAGTAACGATGTGGCTGTTTCAGTAGTTAATTTAGACGATGACCTTGTCCGTGACTTTAGCTTTAACGAGGTGAGCGGTGCTGTTGATGGTGAGCGACGCTTCGTTATAGAAGGAATTGCCGGTATTGTGGATTCGGAGCAGACTGCCATACTGAGAATAGACTTCAGCGACGGCAGTGACAGCCTGAGAGTTGCGCTAACGGTTGAACCCCGGGCTATTGCGCCGACCATAGTTGGTTTTACAGCAACTGGCACCACGGTAGGGGAGACTATTCGTCTGACAGCAACAGTGACTGATGCTGACTTGAATCTTGACCCGGGTAGCTTGCGGTTGTTCAGGGTAATGGAGAGTAGCGAAGAGGAAGTAACGGGGTTTAGTTTTAATGATGGCGCATTCAGTGCCTCGTTGGGGCAACTTGCGGCGGGAACTTACCAGTACCGGTTAAATGTAAATGATACCGAGGGTAATACGGAATCGGCAACGGCCCGCTTTACTGTTACCGCAGCTGACTCTGGCAGCAGCGGCGGCCATGCAGGCTGGCTGGTGGTGCTTGGCTTAGTCGCTCTTGGCTTGCGCCGCCGCACCGCTCATTGAAACTGCAGTTCTTTGTAGCTGAAGTTAGCTTTGACTTCTTTTTGCATCCATTCCAGCATAACGAAGCAGCGCGATTCACCGTCCAGCTTAACAATTTTAGCAAGGAACCCACGGAATGGGCCTTGCTGAATTTCCACCGTGTCGCCTATTTGAGGCGCCTGTTCATCGGTCAGTTGATCAACCCCTCGCATTTGGTCAACCCAGCTTTGTGGAACCTTCGGAATGTTGTCGCCAAAACGTAAAACACCAGCGACACCATAAGTGCTGCGCAGTTTGTAGAACTGCTCAATAATGTCATCGGGTTTAACGAACACGTAGCCTGGGAACATACGCTCAACCACCGAGGTACGCACACCCCGACGAACCTTTTTCACGGTTAACTCGGGCGCGAAAACACCGAACCCCTGATTCTCCAGATTCAGTATGGCGCGTTCTTCCTGCTTAGGCTTGGTTCGTACTATGTACCAAACGTCAGATTCGAGTTCATTCATAACAGGTCCTTTTGTGCGTCGGCGGGCGATCTTTCCACATTAGCCTAAGTTACGCAAATTAGGCTGGTAGAGCAGCATAAAGTCGTTGCAAAAAAGCAGTATGACAAGGTAAGCTGATTGGGCATTCCAACGCAATAAAGGGCTAAATCTATGCAAGCCAACCGCCTCAGACGTGAAAACAACTCCCGGCGTCGCGCCGTTATTCGTAAGCGCAAACAACGTATTATTGAGCGCCGCGAAAAGTGGTTTCGCATAGTGAACCGCGAAGGTACCCCGAAAATCGAGTAGCCTGAGGTTTACGCCAGGTTCGATATTGTACCTGACATGAATGTCAGGCTACTGTATAATCTGCCAGCAAAAATCGCCCAGCTTTGGAGACCTTGCTTGTGGAAATCTACCGCGGTGCACCTGCCTTATCAGCCTTCAAAACAACGAAGCAACTTGAACAACTGAAACAGGCAGGAATTCCTGTCACAGAGCTTTATGCCGAGTATCAGCATTTTGTTGATTTGCATAATGAACTTAGCGACGAACACCGTTCAGTATTGGTGCAACTACTGAAGTACGGGCCTGAAATGCCGACACATGAGCCGCAAGGTGCTCTGGTATTGGTAACCCCTCGCATTGGTACTATTTCACCCTGGGCTTCAAAGGCCACCGATATTGCGCACAACTGTGGCTTGAAAAGCATTCACCGGGTTGAGCGTGGTGTGGCTTTTTATCTGCAGGGTGACTTGTCGGCAGAAGAGCTGAAGCGGGCGGCAGTACTGTTGCATGATCGTATGACTGAAAGCGTGTTGTACGATATGGACGATGCGCGTCAGCTATTTCGCACGCAGGAACCGCAGCCGTTGTCGTCGGTCGACATTTTAGCCGGTGGCCGCGAAGCTTTGGCACAGGCGAATATCAGTTTAGGTCTGGCGCTAGCCGATGACGAAATTGATTACCTGGTAGAAAACTTCCGCAAGCTGGATCGTAATCCTAACGACATTGAACTTTATATGTTTGCCCAAGCAAACTCGGAACATTGTCGTCACAAGATTTTTAACGCCGACTGGACCATAGACGGCGTGGAACAGCCCAAGTCGCTGTTCAAAATGATTAAGAACACCTTTGAAACCACACCGGAATATGTGTTGTCGGCTTATAAAGACAACGCCGCTGTTATGGAAGGCCATGAAGCGGGGCGTTTCTACCCACAGCCGGACAGCATGAGCTATGGCTACAGCCACGAGCCAGTGCATATTTTGATGAAAGTGGAAACTCATAACCATCCAACGGCTATTTCTCCTTATCCGGGTGCTGCAACCGGTTCGGGCGGTGAAATTCGCGATGAGGGCGCTACCGGTGTCGGTTCTAAACCCAAAGCCGGTTTGGTGGGTTTCAGTGTTTCTAATCTGAATATTCCTGGCTTTAAGCAACCGTGGGAAGAAAACTACGGCAAACCAGCGCGTATTGTTTCTGCGCTGGAGATTATGCTGGAAGGTCCGTTAGGTGGCGCGGCGTTTAACAATGAGTTTGGTCGTCCGGCGCTGACCGGTTACTTCCGCACCTACGAGCAAACAGTAGACAGCCACAACGGGCGCGAAACCCGCGGTTACCATAAGCCGATTATGATTGCCGGTGGTTTGGGTAATATTCGTGAAGCTCATGTACAAAAGGGCGATGTACCGGTTGGTGCTAAGCTGGTGGTACTCGGCGGCCCGGCAATGAACATTGGTTTAGGTGGCAGCGCCGCCTCTTCAATGGCTTCGGGTGAGTCGACTGAAGATTTAGATTTTGCTTCGGTTCAGCGTGAAAACCCGGAAATGGAACGCCGCTGTCAGGAAGTGATTGACCGCTGCTGGCAGTTGGGTGCTGAAAACCCCATTGCCTTTATTCATGACGTGGGCGCTGGTGGCTTGTCGAATGCGATGCCTGAGCTGGTTAGTGACGGTGGTCGTGGTGGCCGCTTTGAACTGCGCGAGATACCGAACGATGAACCGGGCATGACCCCGCTGGAAATTTGGTGTAACGAGTCGCAGGAACGTTACGTTATTGCTATTGCTCCGGAGAACCTGGCGCGTTTTGAAGCCTTGTGTGAGCGCGAGCGTGCAGAATACGCGGTTATTGGTGAAGCCACCGAAGAGCTCACCATTTTACTGAACGATTCCAAGTTCTCGAATCAACCCATTGATTTGTCGCTGGACGTGCTGTTAGGCAAGCCGCCGAAGATGCATCGCGACGTGGCCCGCTTGCAGGCCGAAGGTACAGCATTGCATCTGGAAGCCGCCGATTTGAATGACGCCGCTGATCGCTTATTGCGCTTACCGGCCATTGCTGAGAAAACCTTCTTAATTACCATTGGTGATCGCAGTGTTACTGGCTTGGTTGCCCGTGACCAGATGGTTGGTCCGTGGCAGATACCCGTTGCCGACGTGGCAGTTACCGCAGCCAGTTATGACAGCTACCACGGTGAAGCTATGGCCATGGGCGAGCGCACACCGTTGGCTTTATTGAACTTTGGTGCTTCTGCACGTATGGCGGTGGCGGAGTCTCTGACCAATATTGCCGCTGCGGACATTGGCGATTTAAAACGCATTAAATTATCAGCTAACTGGATGTGCGCAGCTGGTCACCCGGGTGAAGACGCCGGTTTGTACGAGGCTGTTAAAGCTGTCGGTGAAGAGCTGTGTCCGGAACTGGGTATTACCATTCCGGTGGGTAAAGATTCGATGTCGATGAAGACTCAGTGGCAGGAAGACGGTGAAGACAAAGCCGTGACCGCGCCAATGAGTCTGGTGATCACCGCGTTTGGCCGGGTGAACGACATTCGTGCAACTTTAACGCCGCAGTTGCGCACTGACAAAGGTCAGTCGCACCTGGTACTGATTGATTTAGGTAAAGGCCAGAACCGTTTAGGCGGTTCAGCACTGGCTCAGGTATACCAGCAGTTGGGGCAACACACGCCTGATTTAGACGACACTGAAGCCTTTAAAGCCTTCTTTAATACTACGCAGCAGCTAGTAACAGAGGGGCGTTTATTGGCGTACCACGACCGTTCTGACGGCGGGTTATTCACTACCGTAGCGGAAATGGCGTTTGCCGGAAACTGTGGTGCGAAAGTAGCGCTGGACGAATTAGGCGAAGACAATTTAGCGGCTCTGTTTAATGAAGAGCTGGGTGCGGTGATTCAGGTCAGCGATGAGCAGTACCAGAAAGTGATGGACGCTTATGAAGCCGCTGGTTTGGGCGACTGCGTTAAACGTATTGGTGAGCCGACGCATGAAGATGCGATTGTCTTTACCCGCGACGGGCACGATGTATTAGCGCAGAGCCGTACGCACTGGCGTACGGTATGGGCGGAGACGACACACCACATGCAACGCCTTCGTGACAACCCGGTATGTGCCGACGAAGAGTTTCGTTTGAAACAGCGTGCGGACAACCCGGGCTTGCAGGCAGATTTAACCTTTGATCCTTCTGAAGACGTTGCGGCGCCTTATATTGCCAAAGGCATTGCACCTAAAGTCGCTATTTTGCGTGAGCAGGGCGTGAATTCGCACTACGAAATGGCCGCAGCTTTTGACCGTGCCGGTTTTGAAGCGGTGGATGTTCACATGAGCGACATTTTGGCTGGTCGTGTGTCGTTAGAAGACATGCAGGCACTGGCTGCTTGTGGCGGCTTCTCATACGGTGACGTTCTAGGCGCCGGTGAAGGCTGGGCTAAGTCGATTTTATTTAACGACCGCGCGCGCGAGCAGTTTGAAGCTTTCTTTAAGCGTAACGATACGCTGGCACTGGGTGTGTGTAACGGTTGCCAGATGTTATCGACACTGAAGCAACTGATTCCGGGAACCGAGCACTGGCCCCGTTTGGTGACTAACCGCAGTGAGCGCTTTGAAGCACGCTTTAGCCTGGTGGAAGTGCAGGAATCTAAGTCGATTTTCTTAGGTGACATGGCGGGTTCGCGTATGCCAATTGCGGTGTCTCACGGTGAAGGCCGCGCTGAGTTTGCTAACCCTCAGCAGCAATCGCAGTTAGAACAAAGTGGTCAGGTCGCGTTGCGTTACATTGATAACTGGGGCGAAGTAGCTGAGCAGTATCCGGCGAATCCGAATGGTTCACCTAAGGGTATTACTGCGGTAACCAGTGACGATGGTCGTGTGACTGCTATGATGCCGCACCCTGAGCGTGTTTTCCGTACCGTAGCCAACAGCTGGCACCCGGATGAATGGGGCGAAGACAGCCCATGGATGCGCATGTTCCGCAACGCCCGTAAGCACCTCGGCTAGCGAGCGCCGGAGGTTGCAGGGACTATTGCGGAGGACGCCCGTAAATACATCCCTGTAGGGCTTGTGCAGCGCCATCCATGGCGCTGCACACCTCCTCAATAGTCCCTGCAACCGTTGGGGCGCTCGCTATCCTGCTATCCATGGTATCTCACCTGATGCGAACATCTGGTTCGCGACGTGTAGCCAGGCGTTTACGTCAGGTGCTGGCTGTTATTTTTATGCCTAGAGCTTTAGTAACAGCCAGTACACTTTTAAGGGTTGGGTTGCCTTTTTCACTGAATGAACGGTATAGCTGCTCTCTGGACAGCCCTGTTTTTTGTGCTAATTCTGTCATACCTTTTGTTCTTGCCGCTATGCCAATAGCATTGGCAATGTAGCCTGCGTCTTCTGTTTCCAAAGCATCGGCAACGAAAGCTGCGACAGATTCTGCATCCTCTAAATAGGAAGCTGCGTCAAATTTTCTGAAAGTCGTTGCCATTGTTACTGCTCCAATATTCGTAAAGTAAGTGTGCTTTTTTAATGTCCCTGCTTTGGCTTTTTTTATCGCCTCCGGCGAGTAACAAAATGAGCACACCCAGATCTTCATAAAAATAAACTCATTGTAGTTTTTAAAGTACACTTTAGCAAATAAGATGAATAAACTAGCAGAGCGGCGGAAGCTGGTATGTAAGCGGATGATTTGAAGTAATGTAGATGTTTAGTGTTTATGTTGACTGACGGTGGCGTCAGGGTCACAGGTTTCACCTGATATGAAAATCAGACAAGGAATAGCGCTAGTTTACAAGTGTTGCTATAATAGTAACAGTTACCCCTTAATAATCGCTTAAATTGTCACTATTATGACGCTTAATCTAAATACTGCATACGATACGCAGCTTGATCTTAAAGAGCATATTAAGCAACTGCGAAAAGCACAAAAGCTGTCGGTTGAAGCTTTGTCTGAAAAATCAGGTGTGCCTTATGGCACGGTGCGTAAGTTTGAACGCACGGGGAACATCTCTTTGCGTCAGTTTTTAATGCTGATCGAAGCTTTGGATGAACTCAATCAGTTCAGACAATTCCTGCAGCAGGAAAAAGCGCCTAAAACGATAGATGAGGTTTTGAAAAATGCTTGATACGCCCCTTCAGGTAATACGAACCTTGTCAGACGGTGAACGGATAGCTGTTGGCACTTTAGCGGAAAATAAATCGGGCGTTTATTTTCAGTATCACAAAGACTATTTAGAACGCCACAAAACATCCTTGTCACCGTTCAACCTAAAAGCGACAACTGAGCTTCAAAAGGCTCCAAGACAACCTCATTATGGCTTACACGGTGTGTTTGCGGATAGCCTGCCTGACGGCTGGGGACTTTACCTCATGGACAGAGTGTTTCGGAAAAATGGTTATAATCCACAGAAGATATCTGCATTGGAGCGCTTGGCTTTTATTGGGTCGGATTGTTTGGGGGCTCTTTCTTATGAGCCGAAAGCTCCGTTAAGAGAAGATGACGCTGACGATATTACGTTACGAAAGTTGGGCCAGGAAGCAGTCAAGGAGTTTGAAGGTACTGAAACGGATCTTATTGAACACCTTCAGGCTGCCGGGGGCTCGGGTGGTGCACGGCCGAAACTAAACGCAACATTGCTAGCCGATGGGCAATACTCAACTGCCCCAAAGGCGAAAGGACAGAAGCTGATTGTGAAGCTCACGTCGGAACGTTTTTTACTAAAGCACGAAGAAAGCCTAGTTGAGTACCTCTACTTAAGCATGGCTAAGGCTCTGGGGATTGAGGTGCCTGAGTTTGAGCTTATCGATGCGGGCAATGGTCAGTTTTGGTTGCAGCAGGCGCGGTTTGATTGCTCCGAAAACGGTCGTTACCACATGCTGTCAGCTGCAGGTTTACTAGATGCTTCTTTCCGCGAGCCTTCATTGGATTACGTGGATTTAATTAAGGCTACGCGACTTATGTGCGGTGTTGATGAAGCAAAAAAACTGGTTAGGCGGGCATTATTTAATTATGTAACTGTGAATCAGGATGATCATTCGAAAAACTTTAGCTTCCTCGCCAATGACAAGGATGAGTGGCAACTCTCACCGTGTTACGACATTGTCTATAGCCCGTCTTCTTATGGTGAGCATATGACAGCATTCAACGGTAACGGAGCTTATCCGGATAAAAGAGCGTTAGAGCAAATGGCCGGGCAGGCCGGCTTTGCAAGCAGCAAACCGCTTTACCATATGCTGGATGAAATTTACCAACAAACCCAAAGTTTCAAAGCAGAAGCTAAGGGGCTGGGACTTTCTGCAGGGCTCATCAAAACTATCGAAAATGATATTGCTGAGCGGGCGCGTAATGTACGCCCAAATGCGTAGCTCAGGTTACAACACCACCGTATTTTTATGCGGTGGGTTGGCTTGTAAGGTTTTGCGCAGGGCAATTTCGTAGCTGGGTTTCAGGTGGGTTATCCAAAGCTCGGTGGGTTGCTGTTCCAGGCTATTCAGGGCGCTTTCAAGCAAGCCTGGCGTCATGTGCCTGGTTTTTTCTGCAACCTGTAGTAACTCGTCGGGAAAGGCGCATTCCAGCATTAAGGTGTCGATATGGGCTAGGCGGTTAAGCTGTTCGGTCAGTTGCTTACCGGCAATGGTATCGGCGCCAAAAACAAAGTGTTTGCCCTGACTTTTTACGCTGTAACCCACTGTCGGTACGCTGTGCTCTACAGCAAAAGCTTTAATTTCCATACATTCAAGCTCTATACACTCACCCGGGTGGATTTCTCTAAATTTTAGTATCGGCTCAGGGCCTTCGGTCATGCTGCTGAACTCAGGCCAAATATCGCCGTTAAAAATATTATTTTGCAGCTTTTCCAGAGTGTGAGCCTGTGCGTAAACCGTAACGGGTAAGTGCTCACTTCCGTATTGGTTGCTTAAAAATGTGGGCAAGGCGGCAATGTGGTCCATATGCGAGTGGGTCAGAAATACATGCCTAACCTGGTGCATTTGCGCGAGACTGAGTTGATTCAGACCGGTGCCGGCGTCAATCAGAATGTTATGATTGAGCTGGATGCAGGTAGAGCCGCCTTTATTGTCGCCACTGAGTCCGCCGCTGCAGCCAAGCACTTGAATATTCACAATCTGTTCCCATCTTGGTTTACACTGTAGTGAAAGATTATCACATTAATACAGCCGAGGAGGCTACATGGAAAACACACCGACGAAAAGCTCTCCTGTTATGCCGCAGTTAATTATTCTGACCTTATTTTGGGTTGGTCTGCAATTGGTTGCCACCTGGGTAAAAGACGACTTTTCTCATGTAAGCCAGTATATAAGTGAAATTAACGCGACCGGCAGCACTGCCGCTGGCGCTTTTGGCTGGGTCGGTTTTATTCCGCTGGCGATGGTTTCTTTCGGTGTGCTACTAACTGCGCGTCCGCATTTACGCGTTAAAGGCATTAGCCATATTGGCTGGAGCCTTCTATTTTTCTACCCTGTGGCTTACCTCGGTGCGGCACTGGCACCTTGTGATTTAGGCTGCCCGACAGATGGTTCCAGTTCTCAGGCATTACACAATATTATTAGCATGGTCAGTTACTTCGGTTTTGCGTTAGGTACGCTTTTACTGACTTTTACGCCGAAAACCACCTGGCCGGTGCGTTGTGCTTTTGTTCTTCTGTCGGTGATTATCGCCTTAGGTTTTGTGCTAATGATTAACCCCGAATTGACTGAAGTACGCGGCGCGATACAACGTTATATTGGCGTGGCACAACTGGTGGTGTTCTGGCTGCTGTTGTGGCTTAAACCGGCAGAAGCCGACGGAGGCAGTAATGAGTAAATCTGTTCGTTTAAGTGTGGAAGGCATGAGCTGTGGTTCGTGCGCCAGTCGTGTCGACAAGGCCTTAAATGGCTTAGACGGCGTTGAAGATGCTTCGGTTAACCTGGCGTCGGACAGTGCGGAAGTGACTTATTCTGAAAAGCTTTCGGTGGATGACTTAGTTCAGGCGGTGAAAACTGCGGGCTACGATGCCCATGAAGTGATCGACCGCGACAAGCAAATGCGTGAGCAGCGTGAGCAACAGGCAAAGGAAATGCGTACGTTAAAAGGCCAGTTATGGCTTTCGACTTTGCTGACGTTGCCGGTGTTTATACTGGCCATGGGCAACCATATGGTGCCGGTGTTTTCCGAGTGGGTACATAACTCACTCGGCTTACAAACCAGCTGGTGGATACAGTTAGTGCTTACTACCCTGGTATTGGCGGTTCCCGGCGCACGCTTTTATAAATTGGGTGTTCCTGCGCTATTCCGGGGCGCACCGGATATGAACTCTTTGGTGGCACTGGGCGCCATGGCTGCCTGGGGTTATTCGGTAGTGGCAACTCTTTTCCCGTCCTGGCTACCGAGCGAGTCAGTGAACGTTTACTTCGAAGCCTCGGCGGTTATTGTCACCTTGATTCTGGCCGGACGCTTTATGGAAGCACGGGCAAAAAGTCACACTTCCGATGCTATTCAGCGTTTAATGAGTCTGCAAAGCAAAACAGCGCGAGTGGTGCGCGACGGCGAAGTGACGGAAGTCGATATTGCCGAGCTGGGCAAGGGCGATGAAATTGAAGTACGTCCGGGTGAACGTATTGCCCTGGATGGCGAAGTGTCTTCCGGTGACAGTTATGTCAACGAGGCCATGATAACTGGTGAAGCTGAACCGGTGCATAAGCAGAAAGGAGACAAAGTTGTTGGTGGAACGCTTAATGAAAAAGGCACTTTGCGTTTTAAAGTAACGGCTACCGGCGAAGGAACCGTGCTGGCGCAGATCATCCGTATGGTCGAGCAGGCGCAGGGCAGTAAATTACCGATTCAGGACACAGTGAACCGTATTACCTTGTGGTTTGTTCCTGCAGTTATGCTGGTGGCCTTGCTGACTTTTGTGGTGTGGTATTTTGCTGCTAGTGAGTCAGCACTCACTTTTGCGTTGGTTAATGCAGTCGCCGTTCTGATTATTGCCTGCCCTTGTGCCATGGGTCTGGCGACGCCTACGTCTATTATGGTGGGCACCGGTCGTGGTGCGGAAATGGGTGTGTTGTTCCGTCAGGGTAGTGCTCTGCAGGCGTTACAACAATCCAAAGGCGTTATCTTTGATAAAACGGGTACGCTGACCGAAGGTAAACCGACTATTACAGAGTGGATTACCCTAAGCGAGTTTAACGAAAAAGAGGTGCTGACATTAGCGGCTTCGGTTGAAGCTAAATCCGAGCATCCTACGGCAGAAGCTTTGGTGAATTATGCCAAAGACCAAGACATTAAAGTCAGCGAGCCGGATACCTTTGAGGCCATTTCAGGTTTGGGTGTCACGGGAAAAGTAGATGGTAAAACGCTTTACATTGGCACCAGCGAGCTGATGCAGGACAACGACATTGCGCTGGATGCTGAGCCTGCGGATGCTAAAACATGGTCAGAGAGTGGACGCACCCCGATTTATGTCGCAATAGACGGTAAGCTGGCGGCCGCATTTACTCAGGATGATCCGATAAAAGCCAGTGCCAGAGAATTGATTAAACGCTTACACGCCGATGGTCTGAAAACCGCTATGGTAACCGGTGACGCTGAGTCTACCGCAAAACGTATTGCTAAAGAGCTGGGAATTGACGAAGTGGTTGCCAATGTAAAACCTGATGGTAAAGTCGATGCGGTTAAGCGCCTGAAAAAAGAATGGGGCCAGGTCATATTTGTGGGAGACGGTATAAACGACGCGCCGGCACTGGCCTCTGCAGACGTGGGCTTTGCTATTGGCACCGGTACGGATGTGGCTATTGAATCCGCCGATGTGGTGCTAATGTCTGATAACCTGACCGTGGTACAACAGGCCTTTGCTTTGTCTGAAGCCACCATGCGCAACATTCGTCAGAATTTATTCTGGGCTTTTGCTTATAATACCGCGCTAATTCCAGTTGCTGCGGGCGTACTGTATCCGTTTTTCGGTATTTTGTTGTCACCCATGCTGGCAGCGGGTGCCATGGCATTGTCCAGCGTGTTTGTTATTACCAACGCACTGCGCCTTAAAACCGTGAACCTGGAGAAGTAAATAGACATGAAAGTCGGAGTTTTTGATAGCGGTGTCGGTGGTTTAACTGTGGCTCGGTCGCTGCAACAAAGTGGTTGTTTCAGCGAGCTGCTGTATTACGGAGACACTGCCCGGGTGCCTTACGGTAGCAAGGACAGCAATACCGTTACGCGCTATGCGCTGGAGGCGGTAGAGTTTTTTAACGGAGCCGATGTGGATTGTCTGGTGGTGGCCTGCAATACCGTCAGTGTAACCGCTCTGGAGCAAATGCAGAAGTTTTCCAATAAGCCGGTGTACGGCGTATTTGAGCCTGGTGTAATGGCTTTGGAGCAAATGCAGGGTATTGATACCAGCTCCAGGGTGTTGGTTATTGCTACGCGCTCGACTATAAACTCCGGTGCTTTCCAGCAAAAGATACAGGCTTTGGGTTACAACCAGGTGGATGCCATGCCCACGCCGTTGTTTGTGCCTATTGTCGAAGAAGAGTTGTACGACGGCCCGATACTGCAGGAAACCTTTAAGCACTATTTTGGCAAACTTGAAAAGCCCGACGTGGTGCTGCTGGGCTGTACGCATTATCCGCTAATTGCCGAGAGCATTTCAGCTTACTTCAATGGCGCCAAAACTATCCATTCCGGCGAAGCTATGCTGGCCTGGCTGAAGCAGCAGCTGGACTTAAGCGCCCAGTTTGATGCCACGCCATTGCACATTATCGCCACCGAAAATGTCGAAGCCGTCAAACGCACCGCCACCCGCTGGGGCCTGAAGCTCTAGCCCCGGGGACAGGCTTTGCCGGCAATTCGGCTGAGAAAAGAACTCGTGGCTTGAGGAGACGCTACAAGTTCATCCATGAACGCTTGACGAAGGCCATCCATGGCCTTCGACACTCCTCAAGCCACGAGTTCTTTCCTTTATCGCCTTTTGCCACCAAAGCCTGTCCCCCTGATAACCTCAGCACTCGCGGTTTCCTCGATACTCCACCTGACATAAATGTCAGGCTACCCCAATAGCAACCGGTGTGGCGTTGATGTTATGATATTCGTATTACTTTTGCTTACAGGAGTTTGTAGTTATGCCGCAGACGCAGCGTCCGCTTTATATTCCGTATTCTGGCCCTAATTTGTTGGAAACCCCTTTATTGAATAAGGGCAGTGCCTTCAGTAAGGAAGAGCGCGCCGCGTTTAACCTGACGGGTTTGTTACCGCCACGCTATGAGAGTATTGAAGAGCAGGCCGAACGGGCTTACATGCAGTACCGGAGCTTTGAAACGCCCATTAACAAGCACATTTATCTGCGCGCTATTCAGGACAACAACGAAACCCTGTTTTATCGCTTATTAACGGATCATCTGGAAGAGATGATGCCGATTATCTACACCCCAACCGTGGGTGATGCCTGCGAGAAATTCTCAGATATTTACCGCAGCTCACGCGGTTTGTTTATTTCCTATTCTGAACGTGATCAGATAGACGATATTCTTCGCAATGCTACGAAGCAGAAAGTGAAAGTGATTGTCGTGACCGACGGCGAACGCATTCTGGGCTTAGGTGATCAGGGTATTGGTGGCATGGGTATTCCTATTGGAAAGCTCTCGCTGTACACCGCTTGCGGCGGAATTAGCCCTGCGTATACGCTGCCGGTGATGCTGGATGTTGGTACCAATAATGAAAAACTGCTGGAAGACCCCATGTATATGGGAGCCCGCCATAAGCGTATTGAGCAGGACGAGTACGACGAATTCCTCGACAAGTTTATAAAGGCGGTGACCAGACGCTGGCCGGGCGTGATGCTGCAGTTTGAGGACTTTGCTCAACCTAACGCCATGCCTTTATTGCGTCGTTATCGCGACGAAGTTTGCTGTTTTAATGATGATATTCAGGGCACCGCGTCTGTGACGGTGGGCACCTTGCTGGCAGCCTGCCGTCAGAAAGGTAAAAAGCTTAGCGAACAGAAGGTGGTGTTTGTTGGTGCTGGGTCTGCGGGCTGCGGTATTGCAGAACAGATTATGATTCAGATGACCGCTGAAGGCTTAACGGAAGAGCAGGCGAAGAGACAAATCTTTATGGTGGATCGCTTTGGCCTGGTTATGGATACCATGGGCGGTTTGCGTGACTTCCAACAGGCTCTGGCACAGAAAACCAGCGATTTAAACGCCTGGGAATACAGTGGTGATTATCCGTCGCTGCTGGACGTTATGCATTGTGCAGAGCCTGACATTTTAATTGGTGTGTCTGGCCAGGCCGGGCTATTTACCGAACAAGTTATTTCGACCATGGCAAAAAATGTCGAGCGACCTATTATTTTTCCACTGAGCAACCCCTCCAAACATGTGGAAGCGCACCCTACGGATGTCCTGAAATGGAGTGAAGGTCGGGCTATTGTGGCAACCGGAAGCCCTTTTGGTGAAGTAGAATATGATGGCCGTATATATCCGATAGCGCAGTGCAACAACAGCTATATCTTCCCGGGCATTGGTCTTGGGGTGTTAGCGGTTAAATCCGAACGTGTTAGTGATGAAATGTTGCGTGTAGCGAGTAAGACACTGGCTAATGCGTCGCCCAGCGCTAATGGTAAAGGTGAAGCCTTGTTGCCAGCCTTTAATGACTTAACTCAGTTAAGCAAAGATATTGCTTTTGCTGTGGGTAAAGTGGCTCAACAGGAAGGTTTAGCGCTGGAAATTGATGACGACACGCTGCGTGAGCGCATCGACAACAATTTCTGGAAACCGGAATATCGCTTCTACAAGCGCGTAAGTATTTAAGAATGCGCTAAGTCGATGGCCTGCTGTAAATCGCTCAGCAGGTCCTCGGCGTTTTCAATGCCTACCGATAAACGCAATAAATCCAGCGGTACCGGTGTGTCTGGTCCTTCAATGCTGGCGCGATGCTCAATCAGACTTTCCACGCCACCTAATGACGTAGCGCGGTGCCATAGCTGAGTTTTGGCTGCAACCGCAATCGCGGCTTTTTCGCCACCGGCTAAACGAATAGACAGCATACCGCCGAAACCGCCTTGCATTTGCTTAACTGCTATTTCATGACCGACAAAGCTTTTCAGGCCGGGATACAATACTTCAATAACCTGTGGGTGCTGCTCCAGTTGCTCGGCAATATATAACGCACTTTGGCAACTTTCCCTGACCCGTAAAAACAGCGTGCGCATGCCACGCAAGAGTTGTGCTGCGTCCTGTGGCCCCGGCACGGCTCCGGACTGGGCACGAATAGCCACTAAGCGTTGCCAGAACTCATTATCTTCACGAGCCGCCAGTGCGCCGGAAATCACATCGGAGTGGCCGTTTAGGTATTTGGTGGCGGAGTGCATAACAATATCGGCGCCAAGATCTAATGGCTTGGTCAGCAGTGGTGTTGCTACTGTGGAATCGACAGCAAGCAGAGCACTGCAATTGCGAGCCATATCAGCTACGGCGGCAATATCAGTCACTGTCCACAAAGGGTTACCCGGCGTTTCCAGCCAAATAAGCGTAGGCTTTCTTTCAGCAATAGCGTCGCGTATTTCATTTAAATTCGTGGTATCCACAAACCGAACATCCAGTCCGCTATCGACGCCAAAAGTTTGTAGCCATTTGCGCAAAGCCCAGTACATAACCTTGGGAGCTATGACCGAGTCGCCTGGTTTTAAGGCCTGAAAAACAGCGGTAGCGGCGGCCATGCCCGAGGCGAAAAGGCGAGCATCTGCCGCATTTTCTAACTCTGCCAACAGCTTTTCTGCGGGGCGATAAGTGGGATTGTCAGCCCTTGAGTACACCCGCCCGCTACGATATTGATTGTCGTCATCACGCAGATAAGTCGTTGATGTGTATACTGGAGGGATAATTACTCCATTTTCGTTGTCAGAGTGACTACCACCCTGAGCAAGGAGTGATTGCGGCGAAAAAGGACGTTTCGTCATATAAATTCTCGTTAAAGTAATCTCAATGCGAGATATCACGTATATAAGAAAGGAATCATTTCATACTAACCGAAGAGGTATTGCAATGCGTTACATAATTTCCGCACTACTAGGCTCTATGTTGTTTGTCGCAAACGCCGCGCAGGCGAACGAATGTGAGCTCAAGATAGATAGCAATGACAACATGAGATTTGATACAAAAGAGATGTCCGTATCGGCTAGCTGTGACGAAGTAACTGTAACCTTACATCATTCAGGTAAACTGGATAAAAAGGTCATGGGTCATAACTGGGTACTGAGTGAAGCTGGTGACATGCAGTCTGTTGTACAAGAAGGAATGTCAGCGGGTATAGATAACAACTATGTACCAGATTCTGATGCTGTAATTGCTGCAACCGACGTTATTGGTGGTGGTGAAGAAACGTCGGTGACGTTTTCTACAGAAGGCATGAGTGCAGATACCGATTATAAATTCTTTTGCACCTTTCCTGGCCACTCAGCAATTATGCAAGGCAGCTTTGCGATTAAAGAGTAATTTTCGCAACATTGCTTAACCGCAAATTGACTAGTAATAACTGCAGCCTACGTGGCTGCAGTTTTTTTGGAGCTCCATTTGACCGTTATGAAGTTTTTACTCATTACCTTAGTGTTTTTGTTCTCGCTACAAAGTGAAACGAGCCAGGCACAACAATTTGGATCGCGCGAAGCGCTGGTTTTAGCGCAACAAGTTACTTTTGAGCGTGAGCGTAACCGGGTAGAAGCAGTTGGTACGGCTGAAGCTGTGCGCTCCATTACCATTTATCCTGCTGTTGGCGACAGAGTCGTTGCGGTAAATTTTAAGCCTGGCGACAAAGTTGAGAAAGACGAGTTATTGGTCGAGCTGGATGCCCGTCGTCAGCAAGTGGCTGTAGAACAAGCACAAATTAACCTGCGCGATGCAGAGCGTACGGTAGAACGTTTACGAACCAGCCGTGAACAGGGGGCTGTGCCCCAGTCGGAGCTAGACAACGCTATTTTATTAAGAGATTTAGCCCGGGTAGAACTGGATAACGCTAAAATTGAACTGGAAGACCGTTTTATTCGCGCACCGTTCTCCGGAATTATTGGTATTACTGACGTTGAAGTTGGTGACCGCATTGATCAACAAACGGCTATCGCAACCTTAGATGACCGTTCAACCTTATTAATTGATTTTCGTATTCCTGAAGCAGCGGTTTCCCTGTTGCAGGACGGAGCAGAACTTAAAGTAGAGCCTTGGCGCTATTCGGGCACGCCGGTAACCGCCGAGATTATTGAACTGGATTCTCGTATTAACGCCACCACCCGTATGTACAGAGCCCGTGCTGAAATTAATAATGACAGCGACGATTTCCTTCCGGGAACCAGTTTCAGAACGGCTATAGAACTTGCCGGTGAAGAGTTTGCTTCAATACCCGAAGCAGCTTTATCCTGGGGAGTTAACAATCCTTTCGTCTGGGTTATTGAAGATGACAAAGCGCATCGGATTGATGTGCAAATAGAGCAACGTCTGGCAGGCCGTGTGTTAGTTTCAGGCGATATTCAACGTGATGATATATTGATAGTTGAAGGTGTTCAAAGCTTGCGAGAAGGCCAACCAGTAACCTTTGACAGAGCCACCCTCGATACGCAAGAGGCGGTTGAATAATGTCAGATCAGCAACTGAATAACCAGCAGGATGCGAACGACTTACCTTCGATCTCCATTCGCCGTCCGGTACTGATTGTTGTTCTCAATGTTCTTATTGCCATAGCCGGCCTGGCCGCGCTCATGGGGGTTGAAGTACGTGAACTGCCGGATGTCGACAGGCCTGTTGTTGGTGTGAGTGCGACACTTCCGGGGGGCGCTCCAGAAACGGTGGACGCCGAGGTCACCAGCATTTTGGAAGGCGCGGCGGCTCGTGTTTCGGGTGTGGAGTCCATACAGTCTTCGAGTGAAGAAAACAGCGCACGTATTTCTATCGAATTCCGCCCCGGAATTGATTTAGACGTGGTTGCGGCAGAAGTCCGTGAAGCGGTCAACCAGGTGCGTCGCGAACTACCCGACGATGTCGAACAAATTAATGTCCAAAAAGCAGACAGTGACGCGCGCTCGGTTCTGGATATTGCGGTTAGCAGCGATACTCTGACGCAGGAGGAGCTCACGCGTCGCCTGGAAACCGACTTGTCGCCGGCATTTTTGGCTATAAATGGTGTTGCCGATGTGCGCCTGAATGGCGACCGGGAACGCGTACTGCGGGTGGATCTTGACCCCCTTAAGCTTGTGAGCTTTGGTTTATCGGTAACAGATGTAGCCGATGCGTTGCGGTTGGCACCTTTTGACGTGCCGGCCGGTAGTTTACGTTCGACCGACCAGCGATTAATTATACGAGCTGATGCGACAGCTATTACCGAAGATCAAGTTGAGAACATAATTGTCCGTGACGACACGCGTATTGGTGATGTCGCTCAGGCTTATTTTGCACCGGCTGATGCCGGTAGTTTTGTTCGCCTTGACGGTAAACCCGTTGTCGGTTTGGGGGTAATACGTCAGGCGGGCTCTAATACCATCGAAATTTCTGATCAGGCGTTAGCGGTACTCGAACGCCTGCGCGAGCGTTTTCCTGATATGGAAATGCGCATCACGAATGATGATGCTCAGTTTATTCGTACCTCGGTAGCTGAAGTGGTGACGACCCTTGCCATTACTATTGTTCTGGTTGTGGCTACCCTATGGGTCTTCATTGGTTCATTCCGCGCGACTATTATTCCTGCGTTCTCCATTCCGGTTGCGTTGTTCGGCGCTATCGCGGCTATTTGGCTGATGGGCTTTTCCATTAACATTCTGACCTTGCTGGCGCTGGTATTGGCAACCGGTCTGATAGTGGATGATGCCATTGTTGTTACTGAGAATATTCAACGACGCCGCAGCATGGGGCTTGGCAGCCGTGCAGCAGCGGTATTAGCGACACGCGAGGTGTTTTTTGCGGTAGTGGCAACGACGGCGGTGTTGGTTGCGGTTTTCGTTCCTATTGCGTTTTTACCTTCAACAGCCGGGCGTTTATTCCGCGAGTTTGGCGGTGTGCTTGCGGCGGCAGTGGTCATTTCTTCTTTTGTTGCCTTGTCTCTGGTTCCGGCCTTTACCGCTCGTTTGCCTAAATCGGCCGGGCAAAATAACCGGTTTGCAGGCATTGGTAATAGCTTTAAACGGTTTTATAAACGAACGCTGCATAAAGCACTGGATTTCAGCTGGGTTGTGGTGGTGCTGTCTTTGCTGTCTGCTGGCGGTGGTGCGCTGCTTTATAATGAAATTGACAGCGAACTTATGCCCAATGAAGACCGCGGGGCGGTTCGGGTATTCTCGCGCGGACCTGACGGTGTTGGCCTTAAGTTTATGGACCGTCAGGCTCGTAAGCTGGAAGAAGTGCTGCTGGAATATAAAGAAAGCGGTGATATAGAGTCGATTTATACTGTTGTTGGTCAGTGGGACCCTAACCTAGTTTTCATTACAGCTAATTTGAAACCCTGGGAAGAGCGGGATATTAGTCAGCAGGAAATTATTAATAATATTCGGGAGCCGTTAAGCAGAGTGCCGGGCGCACCGGGGCGTGCTTTTGGTGATAACAGCCTGAATTTAAGAGGTCAGGGCGGTGGCCTGGAAATGGCTATTACCGGCGAAAACTATGACGATATTTATAAAGTGGCGCGAGAATTTACTGCCATAGTAAAAGAGCGCATGCCTGATTTAGGCGACCCTAATGTGTCTTACCAGCCCACTCAGCCGCAATTGCGGGTGAAGATAGATCGTCGCCGGGCTTCGGAGCTTGGGGTTTCCTTAAATGATATATCCTCTACGTTACGTGCTGCTATTAATGGTGATGATGTCGCTGACTTAAACGTGGGAGATCAGCAAATTCCGGTTATGCTGCGCACCCGTAATAATTTAATTCAGTCGCCACAGGACATGCAGAACCTTTACGTGTCATCCAGTAGCGGCGACTTAGTCCCCATTTCCAGCGTTTCAGAAATTATTGAAGAGGGTGTGTCTGCGGAACTGGAACGTCAGGCTCAGCGGCGGGCGATAGAAATTGACGCGCAGTTACCTGAAGGCTTGCCGATGTCGGAAGCTGTAGAGCAGTTGCGTGCTATTGCCGAAGAAGTCTTGCCGGGCAGCATGGGGCTGGTCTTTTTAGGCGAAGCTGCAACATTTGAGGACACCTCACAGGAAATTGCCATGACTTATATTCTGGCCTTCCTGATTGTTCTGCTGGTACTGGCGGCTCAGTTTGAGTCATTAAACAGTGCGGTGGTTGTTATGCTGACCGTGCCTTTTGGTATTGCGGCAGCTATTTACGCCTTATTCCTGACCGGCACCTCCATGAACATTTATTCGCAAATTGGATTGGTGATGCTGATTGGTCTGCTCGCGAAAAACTCTGTATTGCTGGTTGAGTTTGCTGACCAGCTGCGTGACCGGGGACTTGCGGTTCGTGAAGCAATAGAAGAAGCTTCATTGATACGTTTACGGCCTATTATGATGACACTGGTATCCACGGTTCTGGGTGGCCTGCCGCTTATTCTGTCTTCTGGTGCGGGTGCTGAAGCGCGTAACTCAATTGGTTGGGTTGTGTTCGGTGGTCTAGGGTTGGCAACACTGTTTACGCTTTACCTGACACCTGTGCTTTATTTATGGCTGGCACGCTTTACCAAACCGCGTGCGGATGAAGCTGCTCGTCTGGAAACAGAAATGGAAGCTGCGAGAGAAAGCGGCCATTAATCTTGAGTTATAATCCAGTGCTGGACATTCCAGCGCTGGCGTATTTCATCAAGTTTTCCACTTTTTTCAAGGTGAGTTAATGCTTTATTGAGTTGTGTCAGACGCTCGGAGTCGCCTTTTTTCACTGCGAAACTAACAGGGACTCTAATTTCCGGTTGCCAGAGAATTCGTATATTTAAATCCATTGTTTCAGCCAGGTATAAGCCCACCCGTTCCGGCATAATAACGGCTTCTACTTCGCCCACGCCCAACTGTTCCATGGCTTCTTTTTTTGAGTCGGCCTGCTGAATTCTAATGGCGTTATTTAGCCCTAGTTTTTCCAGGTGCTCTTCAAGTACCGAATGGCGATCACCGCTAATGCGTTTACCGACAAGCCCTCGAATGGATTCAGGGCTACTGTCCTGATCTAATACAAACAAAGTGGCCAGGCGGTGATAATAAGGTTGGCTAAAATCGAAAAACGACTGCCGCGCAGCCGTTTGTTCCATGCCTATAGCAACATCGAGTTCACCATAACGAAGTAAACTGACGACATTATCCCAGTCGTACTGATAAAGATTGAAGTCTTGTCCCAGATAGTCATACACAGCACGAGTAACATCAACGTCAAAGCCAACACTATCGCTGTCTTGAGTAAATTGAAAGGGTGGGTAGCCGGTGGCCATCCCCACTTCTTCGGCAGGACTTACCGCAGCAAAGGTAAAGCTTAGTAGAGCAGAAGCCACTAACGTTGATGAAAGATGCATTCACGAGTCCATGACATTTAATTTGGTTCGAATATAGTCTGCGTGACCAATGTAGAGCAGGTCTGCCAGCTTGCGCAGCATGCTTTCTTCATAAGGATCAAGCTCACCATCAGCGTAGGCAACAACCCATAAACTTTCCAGTAATTCAACGCGCTTTTCGTAGGCTAGTGCTTTTAGCTGAGCGGTAAATTCGTACAGTGATGCGGCTTCTTTTACTGTTTTTACGGCCTTTTTAATAGCGTTTTCTGCTTGTTCACCCTTAATGTCATATTCGTGCTCAAGCTCATGTAAAAGATGCTGGCGTTCTTCGTCTGACAACGTACCGTCGGCAAGACTAATTTCTGTCATTAATACCAGTGAAAGGAATGCATTGTCTGTCATACCATCCGCCTTATCCAGGCTGGCCTGTTCAGCGGCAGTATTGTTTTGAAAAAAGTTTTGCAGAGCTTTAAGCATACAACATCCTATTTAGGTAAATTAGGTAAGAAAAAAGAAAATTCGGTGCCTTCGCCAGGCGTTGATTGGACAGAAATCTGACCTTTGAGTTTCCGTGTTACTAAATTATAAACAATAGATAAGCCCAATCCGGAGCCGCCAGTCTGACGAGACGTGGTGAAAAAGGGTTCAAAAATATTTTTCATGGTTTCGCTGTCCATGCCTTTGCCGTTGTCACGAAAAGAAAAGCGTACGCCGTTATCTTCCTCTGTAGTCAGAATTTCAATTTGATGGTTTTCGTCAGGCTCGGCAAAGGCGTGGTCGTTGGTATTACTGACCAGGTTAGTCACAATTTGTGCCAACGCCCCCTGATAGGTATTCAGGACAATATCTTCATTGCAGTGAATACTGATGGTGACTTTTTTCTTTTTCACCATAGGGTTCAGGCTCAAGACTAAGGCGTGTAAATAATCTGTGAGCTGGCATTTCACCAGCTCAAAACTGGACTGGTCCACAGCCGTTTTCTTAAAGTTCTGAATTAGGGTAGCGGCGCGTTCAAGGTTGCTGCTTAGTAGCTGATAAGCTTCAAAAGTATTGTCGATGAAGGTATGCAGATGTTTTCGTGAAATGGAACCATCAGTAAAACTCTGATCCAGTTTTTTCAACCTGTGTTCACAATGGGTTACAGCGGTTACGGAAACGCCCAGCGGAGTATTTACCTCATGAGCAACACCAGCAACTAATTTACCCAATGCTGCCATTTTTTCCGTTTCAATTAACCTTTCCTGAGCCTGTTTAAAATTATCCAGTGCTTTGGTCAGAGATTGAGTACGTTCTTCTACCATGCTTTCCAACTGTTCATTTTGTTGAATGAGCAGGGCTTCAAACCTCTCTCGTTCAGCGGCACTAACAGCACGACCGTAAATGTCTGCCAGCATACCGACAAAAGCAACTTCAGCCGATGTCCAGATGCGATTTTCTTTGCGGCTTTCACAGCACATCACGCCTATCATTTCGCCTTTATGACGCAAAGGAACATCAAGCAGGCCGTAAACACCGGTTTCTTGTAGATAACCGTCATTTAATTCGATAGTTGCAGGGTGACAGCGGGCATCGTTAGCAATAATGGTGCGTTCGGATTCTAATGCCTGAAAGTAGGAAGGTAACTGGTTTTTATACAATGTCGGAACTTCGGCATTTGGCGACTTTTCGTCAATGAGCTTGGCGGCGGTCATGGCTTGCTTATCTGGCTGCAATAACCAAATACTAACCCGGGTAATATCCAACCCCTTCAGTGCTGAAGCTAATATAAGCTCAGACGCTTTCTCTAAGTCGCCACCGTCAATATCGGGCGATTTAGAGACGTCGAGGAGGATGTTTTCTAAGGCATCGTTCATATTCAATCCGGTTGTCTGAATATTTTCTCACTATAACCCACTGACTTTTAATGTCCATTAATCGACCTTTCCTCACCATTTAACGTTAGCGACTGGACATTTGGATCTTAACTCCTTACAAAGGTAAGACATTTTTAATGAGGCTATACCATGAAAAGAACAACACTAACCTTAGCGGTTGCATCTCTTTTGAGCTTTGCACCGGTGAGCATGGCAGAAGAACAAACTCAGGGCTGGGATGTCAGTAGCCCGCAGGGAGAATTTAAAGACATTAATATATCGGTTAACTCCGGTACCTGGATGAATGTGGATGTCAGCCCGGACGGTGAGTACATCGTATTTGATTTACTGGGTGATATTTATCGCATGCCGTTTGGCGGCGGAGACGCTGAAAAACTTGTGGGCGGTATAGCCTGGCATATGCAGCCGGTTTACTCGCCAAATGGACGCTACATTGCCTTTACCTCAGATCAGGGCGGTGGCGATAATATATGGGTGATGGATGCAGATGGCAGCAACGTGCGTGCAGTTACCGAAGAAACTTTCCGTTTATTAAACAGCCCGGCCTGGAGTCCTGACAGCGAATTTCTGGTTGCGCGTAAGCATTATACCGCCAGCCGTTCTTTAGGTGCAGGTGAAGTCTGGATGTACCACCGCAGTGGTGGTTCGGGCGTGCAGTTAACGGAACGTCCTAACGACCAGAAAGACCTGGGCGAACCGGCGTTTTCACCGGACGGCAAATACATCTATTTTTCCCAGGACGATACTCCGGGAAAAACCTTCCACTACAGCAAAGACTCGCTGGAAGGCATTTACACCATTAAGCGCTTTGAGCGCGAGAGCGGTGAAATTGAAACTCTGATAAGTGGTGCCGGTGGGGCAATTCGTCCGACACCGTCACCCGACGGGCGTTATCTGGCCTACATTAAGCGTGAAGACTTTGACAGCGTGCTGTATGTGCTGGACCTGAAGACCGGCGAACACAAGCGGGTTTACGGGAAGATGGAACGCGACATGCAGGAAACCTGGGCCATTCACGGTGTTTACCCGACCATGGACTGGACACCGGATTCGAAGCAATTAGTTTTCTGGGCTGGCGGTCACATTCAGAAGCTGAACATTGATGACGGCAACGCGCGCATTATTCCGTTTAAAGTTGAAACTGAGAAGAAAGTACAGCACGCCTTGCGCTTTAAGCAAAACGTTGAAGCGGACGAATTTGACGTAAAAATGTTGCGTATGGCGCAAGTGTCGCCGCAGGGTGACGCGGTTATTTATGAAGCTTTGGGTAGCTTGTATCAGCGTTCTTTGCCCAATGGAGAACCGCAGCGTTTAACCAGCAGTGAAGACTTTGAGCTGTACCCGCAATACTCGCGCGACGGAGAAAGCGTAGTATTTGTCCGCTGGAACGACGAAGCGCAGGCAAAGGTTATTGTTCGGGATATTAGCTCTGGTAATGAGCAGGTGCTGAATACCGGACAGGGTAACTTTGTAGAACCCACGTTCTCCCCGGACGGCAAGCACGTGGTCTACCGCAAAATACGTGGGGGTTACTTAATTTCCGATAAGTTTGGTCTGGAAAACGGAATTTATCGCGTTGCGGTGTCCGCCAATGCAGAGCCAGAGCAAATTGCCGAAAGCGGGAATTTACCGCAATACGGCGCACGGAATGACCGGGTTTACCTGATGACACCGGGCGCTAAGCCAACCTTGAGTGTTATCGATTTGCGTACGCTGGAGCAACGCGAGTTGTATCAGTCGGAATTAGCCACTGAATTTCGTGTGTCTCCGGATGGTAAGCAACTGGCTTTTGCGGAACGTTTTAAAGTGTTTGTTACGCCTTTAGTTGAGCGCGGCAGCGTTATCAACGTGGGACCGGGTGATAAACAAATGCCGGTGCATCAACTTTCCGTTCGTGCCGGTGAAAACTTATCCTGGACCGCAAACAGTGATCAGATTTACTGGACACTGGGACCGGAGCTTTACCATACATCGGTAGCTGAAGCTTTTAATGCTGAAACCGACAGCGAAACCCTGAAAGTAGAAAATGGCCAGAACATTGGTTTTGAACAGGACGCTATGGTACCGGATACAACCGTTGCCTTTGTCGGTGGGCAGGTCATTACCATGAATGGCGATACCGTTTATGAGCAGGGTACTGTGGTAGTGCGCAATAATAAGATTGTTGCGGTTGGTCCTGAAGCTGACATTGATGTGCCAGCTGGTGCTGAAGTGATTGATACCAGCGGTAAGACCGTCATGCCGGGGTTATTCGATGCTCACGCGCACGGTGGTCAGGGCCAGGCGGAAATTATCCCACAGCAGAACTGGGGGCAGTACGCGAATCTGGCATTTGGTGTGACTTCAATTCACGATCCGTCTAACGATACGACCGAGTTCTTTGCGGCTTCAGAGCTGCAGAAAGCGGGCAGAATTGCAGCACCACGACTGTTTTCAACAGGTACTATTTTATACGGTGCCAATGGTCCGGGTTACACCTCGCATGTGGATAGCTTAGAAGATGCTAAGTTTCATTTAGAGCGCCTGAAGAAAGTGGGTGCGTTTTCTGTGAAAAGTTATAACCAGCCACGTCGTAACCAGCGTCAACAAGTGGTTGAAGCAGGACGTGAACTGGAAATGATGGTGGTGCCGGAAGGTGGCTCTTTGTTGCAGCACAATTTAACCATGATCATGGACGGGCACACCACGGTTGAGCACTCGCTACCAGTTGCCAATATCTATGATGATATTCGTCAGTTATGGCAGCAAAGTGACGTAGCTTATACGCCAACCCTGGGTGTGGCTTATGGTGGTATTTGGGGTGAGAACTATTGGTATGCGGAAACCGATGTATGGAAGCATCCCAAGCTGACTCAGTATGTCCCTATGGACTTTTTAGTGGGTAAGTCCATGCGTCGTGAAAAAGCGCCGCATAACCATTACAACCACTTTAATAATGCGGAAGTGGCAACTGAGTTGCAGGACCTGGGGGTTGAAGTTCTCGCCGGTGCTCATGGTCAGCGTGAAGGTTTAGCGCAGCACTGGGAAATCTGGATGATGGCTCAGGGCGGCATGGAACCTTTGGAAGCCTTACGTACGGCGACCATTGATCCGGCGCGGGTTTTCGGTATGGACCACGCGTTAGGCTCTCTGGAAGAAGGTAAACTGGCGGATATTATCGTTATTGATGGCAACCCGCTGGAGAACATCCGTGATACCGATAAAGTGACTCACACCATGGTTAATGGCGTACTCTATGACGCCACCACCATGGATCGCTTGTTGCCGGAGCCACTTAAGCGGAAAGACTTTTTCTGGGAAGAATAAGCCTTTATAGAAACTAAGATGCTGCCGCGGTTTCGGCGACTACTTGTCGGAACCAGCGGTGGCCTGCATCGTGCTGCAGTAGCGGTGACCAGATCATGGTCAGAGTTAACCCCGGTATTTCGAACGGCGGAGCTTTCATAACTAACTGACTGTCTTGTGAATACAGTTCCGCTGCCCGTGTTGGCAAGGTAGCAACCAGCCCCTGACGTGCCAGATACATAGCCACATGATAATTACGGGTAAACACTTTAATTTTCCTGCGTTTGCCCAGTTTATCTAAAGCGTCATCTACCCAGCCGAGTTTTTGTACGTCGTGCGGGTCCATCCCCACGCCCACACCAAAGCCAGTTTTACTCACCCAGACGTGCTGAGCCTTTAAGTAATTTTCCAGCGTGTAGTCTTCCAGCAATGGGTGATCTTTGCGAATAAGGCAGGAAAACTCGTCGCTCCATAAATTCTTTTGATGAAACGACTGTGGTAACTGTTCAAAGCGGTTAATGGCTAAATCCACCTTGCCGTTCTCAACGTCGTGAAAGCTGATATCGCTGGGGGTCATAATGTCCAGTGATACGTGAGGTGCCTGTTCATCGAGCTTTTCCAGCAGTTTCGGCATGAGTGTCGAGGCGGCATAGTCGGACGCCATAATACGAAATACCTGGTCACTGGTGGGCGCATCAAACTCACGCACCGGCTGAATCATCTCCTCAACCGAATATAATACGCCGCGTAACGCTTCCTGCATGTCCAGCGCACGCTGAGTAGGCACCATGCCTTCGCTGGTGCGCACTAAAATAGGGTCGTTCAGCAGGTTGCGTAAACGCTTCAGGCCGTTACTCATGGCTGGCTGAGTGATATTTAACTGTGCTGCTGCCCGGGTAACGTTTTTTTCCCGCAGCAGGACATCTAAGTAAACCAGCAGGTTCAGATCAATGTCTTTGATGGTGTTCATAACTATCCAGAATAAGTGGAATATAAAAAATCTATCGGGATTATAAATAGGGTGAATGTATAACGCCAGTCTTGTTTCTGTCATTATTGATGATTAACTTGATTCAAGTAGAGAGTCGTTGTGACCGGTTTAGCGGATGAAAGACCATGACAATTAGCCCCGAGACCTTGGCAAAAAGTATTCTGGATGGCTTTCATAGCCACTACCGGCGTTTTCAATCGCTGACTCAGGGCGCACGTGAACGCTTCTTGCAGCGTGACTGGACCGCAGTTGTGTCGGCAGCCTCAGAGCGTATTCATTATTACGACCATCAGGTGGGTACAACGGCGAAAAAAGTCGAGCGGCGTGTGGGGAATGAGCTTGATGAAAACCTGTGGCGGGCAACCCGGCAGCGTTACCAACAACTGCTGAAGTTTCACCCTCAGGCGGAGCTTGCAGAGACCTTTTACAACTCGGTGTTTTGTCGGGTTTTCGACCGGGCCTACTTTAATAATGACTATATTTTTGTCGAAACCGTGCTGGCGCACCACATTCCGGTGCCGGTGGAAAACGAATGCCACTCTTACTTTCCGGTGGTTGACGGACTGGAGGGAACACTGACTCGGGTGTTTGAGGATATTGGCCTGGGGGGGGAATTTGAAAGCTTTGAAAATGATATTGAACAGCTGCGCGATAAGTTCTTTGAGCGTGCAACAGAAACGGATATTGAAGCCCACAACCTGCGCATAGATGTTTTGAAATCCCCGTTTTACCGCAATAAAGCCGCGTATATTGTCGGCCGGGTGGTAACTGAGAATAACCATTACCCTTTTATTGTACCGGTGCTGATTAATTCCCAGGGCAAGCTCTATGTAGATGCCTTTATCACCCGGTCGGATCGCATGGCGACCATTTTTGGCTTTGCCCGTTCGTATTTTATGGTTGAAACAGAGGCGCCTTCTGCTTTGGTGCGGTTTTTAAAGGACTTGATGCCACACAAAACTCTGGCTGAGCTTTACTCGTCGGTGGGTTTTCATAAGCAGGGCAAAACCGAATTCTACCGAGAGTTCTTGCATCACTTGCGCCGCACAGACGATCAGCTGTCTGCTGCCCCCGGTGTTAAAGGCATGGTCATGACGGTGTTTACGCTGCCGTCTTTTCCTTATGTGTTTAAAGTCATCAAAGACCGGTTGGGCGGCACCAAGGAGTTTGGCCGGCAGACAGTTATTGACCGTTACCGCATGGTTAAGCGGCACGATCGGGTGGGGCGTATGGCCGATACTCTGGAGTTTGTCGATGTGGCATTGCCGCTTAAACGTATATCCGCCGACTTGCTGGAAGAATTTAAGCAAACCATTGCTAATTCTATTTCGATAGAGGGTGAGACTCTGGTGATTCACCAGTTGTTTGTTGAGCGCCGAATGACGCCGCTGAATTTGTACTTAGAATACGCCAATGACGAAGAAGTAGATGCGGCGATGGACGACTACGGCCGGGCCTTAAAAGAAATGATGGCGGCGAATATTTTCCCCGGTGACATGTTGCTGAAAAACTTTGGTGTCACACGCCATAAACGCGTGGTGTTCTATGACTACGACGAAGTGCGGTACTTAACCGACATGAGCTTCCGACGCTTACCGGATAACGACTGGGAAGTTTCTATTGCTCCGGACGATGTGTTCCCGCAGCAGCTGGCGCAATTTGCGGTGCCGCAGGCGAAATACCGCGACAAACTATTGAAGCGTCATCCTGAATTGATTGACCCGGCGTACTGGTGTCGCGTACAAAAAAACATCCGCAAGGGTGAGCTTACGGATGTCTTTCCTTATGATGCCGATTTGCGCTTTACGCGGAGGTTTTAAACTGGTCTTCCTCGGTTGAGCCTTTCAGTGCGGTGACTGAGGATAGCCCACCCTGAATAACGTTGGTCAGCTCGTCAAAGTAGCCTGTACCTACTTCCTGCTGGTGCGCCACAAAGGTATAGCCTTTGTCGGCCGCTTCAAACTCCTGCTGTTGCAGTTTAACGTAAGCTGACATGTCGTTGCGCGCATAGTCGTGGGCCAGTTCAAACATGTGGTACCACATATTGTGCACACCGGCCAAGGTAATAAACTGGAATTTGTAACCCATTGCGGCCAGCTCGCGCTGGAACTTAGCAATGGTTTCGTCGTCCAGGTTACGTTTCCAGTTAAACGACGGTGAACAGTTATAGGCCAGCAGTTTGCCGGGGTATCTGGCATGAACGGCTTCTGCAAACTGACGAGCTTCGTCTAAATCGGGCTTAGCGGTTTCACACCAAATGAGGTCGGCAAACGGAGCGTAAGCTAAACCGCGTGAAATAGCTTGTTCAATGCCTGGCTTCACGCGATAGAAGCCTTCGGCAGTGCGTTCACCAGTAATGAACGGCTTATCGTTCGGGTCAAAGTCAGAAGTTAGTAGATCGGCGGCGTTAGCGTCAGTACGGGCCACAATCAGTGTTGGTGTACCGGCTACGTCGGCAGCTAAACGTGCGGCTGAAAGCTTCTGTACCGCTTCCTGTGTTGGTACCAGTACTTTGCCACCCATGTGGCCGCATTTTTTCACTGAAGCCAGCTGGTCTTCAAAATGCACACCGGCAGCCCCGGACTGGATCATGCGCTTCATCAGCTCGTAAGCGTTGAGTACGCCACCAAAACCGGCTTCCGCGTCGGCAACAATAGGTGCGAAGTAGTCTACGTAATTGTCGTCTTCCGGCGTAACGCCTTTTGACCACTGTATCTGATCAGCACGGGCAAAGGAGTTGTTAATGCGCTCAACCACCGTCGGTACTGAGTCGACCGGATATAACGACTGATCCGGGTACATGCTGCAGGCCGAGTTGTTGTCAGCCGCCACCTGCCAGCCGGAAAGGTAAATGGCCTGCAGACCCGCTTTAACTTGCTGCACGGCCTGACCACCGGTTAAAGCACCCAGCGCGTTCACATAGTCTTTGCCAAATTTTTCCTGTGCTTTGCCATGAATGAGCTGCCACAGTTTATCAGCGCCGTTGCGGGCGTAGGTATATTCTGGCTGCACGCTACCACGCAGGCGTACCACGTCTTCGGCACTGTAGGGGCGCTCAACGCCTTTCCAGCGTGGGTCGGTGTCCCATTGCTTTTGTAATTCTTTAACTTGTTGTGCGAATGAAAGATTTTGGGTTGTCATAAATAATTCCTTGTTGTTCTTTAATTGTTGCGAATTTTATTGTTATTTCAGTTGTTGGTAGCCGGGCAGAGTCAGAAAGTCGACCAGCTCGTCGGCTGTGGTAATTTCTTCCAGTAAGCTCAGTGCCTGGGAAAAAGGTTCGTTGTTCCAGCGCTGTTCACCGACTTCGTTCTTCACCACTTCTGCTTCTTCTTGCAGGTACTGTCGGAACAGCTCTTTGGTGACCGGGGTGTTATCGGAAAGTGTTTTGCCGTGGCGGATCCATTGCCAGATAGAGGTACGCGAAATTTCAGCGGTGGCGGCGTCTTCCATTAGGCCGTAGATAGGAACGCAGCCTTTGCCGTTCAGCCAGGACGAAATGTATTGCAGCGACACCCGAATGTTGGTTCGCATGCCCGCTTCGGTGCGCTCGCCTTCACAGGGTTGCAGCAGTAAGGCCTGATCAATCGAGGTGTCGTTTTCACGCAGTACATGAAGCTGGTTGTCGCCTTCAATACCGTCGACAAAAATTGCGCTTACGGTGTCAGCTAAGCCCGGGTGGGCAATCCAGGTGCCGTCGTGGCCGTTGTCGCGCTCCATGGTTTTGTCGGCGTGAACTTTAGCGAGGATCTTCTCATTCTCGGCTGGATCTTTGCTGGGAATAAAGGCTGCCATGCCGCCCATAGCTAAAGCCCCGCGCTGATGACAGGTTTTCACTAATAAGCGCGAATAGGCGTTAAGAAAGGGCTTGTCCATGCTAACCACCTGGCGGTCGGGCAGAACCCGTTCAGGATGTTCTTTCAGGGTTTTTATGTAACTGAAAATGTAATCCCAGCGGCCGCAGTTAAGTGCAGCAATGTGGTCTTTCATGGCGTGTAGTATTTCATGCATCTGAAACACTGCCGGCAGGGTTTCTATGAGTATGGTGGCGCGAATGGTGCTGGTTTTTAAGCTGAATTTTTTCTCGGTAAAGTCAAAAACATCGGCCCACCATTTGGCTTCGTCGCTGTGTTCCAGCTTGGGCAGGTAGTAATACACACCCGAACCTTGTTGTAGTCGCTGCTGGTAATTCAGTAAAAAGTACAAAGCAAAGTCCATTAGCGCGCCGGGAATAGCCTGGCCGTTACGCTGTACGTGTTTCTCCGGTAAGTGCAGGCCACGTACCCGGGCAATCAGTAATGCCGGATCAGGGTCGACTTTATAGTATTTGCCACTGTCGGGGTCGGTGTAGGTCATGCCGCCTATGTTGGCATCGCGCAGGTTAATTTGACCATTGACCATGCCGTCCCAGGTAGGCGACTGTGAGTCTTCAAAGTCGGCCATGTAACAATCGACATTGGCATTCAGCGCGTTGATGACCATTTTGCGGTCCACCGGTCCGGTAATCTCTAAGCGGCGTTTTTTTAAATCTTCCGGCAGTTCGGCAATGCGCCAGTTTCCCTCGCGGATGTCTTGAGATGTAGTGTCAAAATCAGGTAACTGACCCTGGTCAAATTGAGCCTGACGTTGCTGGCGCTTCTTTAACAGCGACTCTAACCGTGGTTGAAAGGTATCGACTAACTCAGCAAGAAAAGACTGATTCTCGTCGTTGAACAGCGCTTTTGCATCGTCATCAAGGGGTTGACTGAAGTTAAATAGATTGTTCATTTTTGAATCCGTTGTTACTAGTTTGTTAACACGGATTAAGAGTAGATGCTGGTCGCACCATTAGTCTAATTTATGCTGTTAATTAGCAGTATTCAGGAAGGTTATTGTGATGGCCTGATGTTCACGCCAGGTGAGGTATCTCACCTGGCGTAAGTATCAGTCTACATAAGCGTCAGGTATTTAAATTCTAAAACGCTTAACCAGTTCATTAAGGTCAACTGCCAGGCGCGACAGTTCACGGCTTGAGGCATTGGTTTGCTCTGAGCCGGAAGCTGTTGAATTAGACAGGTCACGAATGCTGACGAGGTTTTTATCAACATCGCGTGATACGTTTGCCTGTTCTTCTGCGGCACTGGCTATGGACGTATTGTGATTGTTTATTTCACTTACGGCCGTGGCAATTAACTGCAGTGCTTCACCGGCTTCTCGTGCCACGTCCAGAGTCTTAGTAGCACGCTCTAAGCTCTTGTCCATAGTGGCTACAGAACGGTCGCTGGACTCATTAATAGCTTTAACCATGTCTTCAATTTCAACAGTGGACTGCTGCGTCTTGTGAGCTAACGAACGAACTTCATCAGCAACAACAGCAAACCCTCGACCTGATTCGCCGGCACGAGCCGCTTCTATTGCCGCATTCAGTGCCAGCAGGTTCGTTTGCTCGGCAATACCGCTAATAACCTCAAGCACTTTAGTAATGCTTTTAACTTTTTCTGCAAGCTCAGTCACGTTACCTGAAGAGTCTCCAATTTCCTGAGACAACTCTTCAATAGCACGGACGGTTTGACGTACGCGGTCATTACCTTGTTGCGCTTGTTGATTTGCTTCATCAGAAGCTTCAGAAGCATTCTGGGCGTCCTGCGCAACGGTTTCAACGGCAGTGGTCAGCTCGTTCACGGCTGTTGCAGCCTGCTCTAATTCTTCAGACTGCTGCTGAATAGTCCGGGTTGACTCTTCAGTCACTGAACTCAGTTCTTCAGAGGTTGATGCCAACTGCTCCGACGATTCCGATATGGTGGTAATGGAATTGCGCAGTTCTGTTTGCGTTCGCTCTAGTTGACGGAGCAAGCGTGCCGGCTCGTCGTTGCCGACAATTTCAATTCGCTGTGTCAGGTCTCGTTTAGCAATAGTCTCGGCAAAATCAACAGCGGCGCCAATCGGTCTGACAATACTGCGGGTCAGCACAATAGCGAACAGGGCCAGCAATGCGATAGCAACTATAAGTACGATAATAACTGCAAGATTAGCGTTTGCCGCTACGCCTTGCGCGTCACTTGCCGCTTCATCAATAAGAACAGTTTCTCTACTGTGAAGCTCTGCCAGCTTCTCGGTAATTTTGTTGGTCAGCGGAAGTATGCTGTTTTCTCTTATAGAGGCAATGGCATCTGTAAGACCTGCGTCAACTAACTGGTCAAATTGATCGTTCAGCTGCCAATATTCTTTATCAAGTGCTTTGTATTCATTAAATAGCTTTTGAGCCTGAGAATCTTCTATAACACTCTCGTATTCGCTCTGATTCCGCTTAAGAGAGTCAATAGCGTCGGAGAGTCTGGTTTTATAGGTTGCTAAACGGTCAGCGTCATTTACATAGCTGGAAACGTTGGCTGAATGAATTCTCACCAAAAGAAAATCACGGTTTATATCATTTACATTGTCCAGCGCCGGCATCTGCTTGTCGGTAATAATCGTTATTTCGTTACCAATGACTCCAATCCTATTTATCGCAAAAATGCCGAGAATAAGGATGAGTATTCCGATCAGTCCGAAAGCGATGCTCGCGCGGACACCTATGGAAATCTGTCGTATCATGGCGTGTTCCTTTTTAGTTAACCCAGTCCTTTTAACTGTAGCAAATTGGCCAGTGCTTAAGCCTGGTTGATTCTTTTGCTATCGGCAGCTAACCCGAAAAACAATAACTTTTTAGTAAACTTTTTAGTTTTTCCTGAGTGGGTTTTATGGTTTCAACTAATAGATACTCGTCGGGCTGATGTGCCTGACGTATTGAGCCAGGCCCCATTACTAGTGTTTCACAGCCCAGTTCCTGAAGAAAGGGCGCTTCAGTGCAGTAGTTAACCGCCTGCGCTTGAGTTTTCGAAATTTTCTCGGCTAATTGCACCAATGCGGAGTCGGTACTTTGCTGAAAAGCCGGTATGGGGTGGTGCAGTGAAATGAGCTCAATTGACCCTGGGTAACGGGCCTGAATATTTTCCGTTGCCTGGTGCAGGTGAACGTAAAGCTCATCGACAGACAAGCCCGGCAGAGGACGAATGTCCAGATGCAACTCACAACAGCCGCAAATCCGGTTGGCGTTGTCGCCGCCATGAATGTGACCAAAGTTCATGGTGGGGTGTGGTACCGAAAAGCTTGAATCTGAATATTTATGCTTAAATTCTTCTTTTAATTTCATGAGTGCTGAAATGACTTCATGCATCAGTTCTATGGCGTTAATGCCCAGTGCCGGGTCTGAGCTGTGGCCGGAGCGTCCTGTAATGCGTATTACTTCGCTCATGTGGCCTTTGTGCGCGTATACCGGGCGCATATCTGTGGGTTCGCCTATGACGCAGTAGTCGGGTTTTAAGTTCGCAAAGCGACTGACTTCACGAGCGCCGTCCATTGTGGTTTCTTCGTCAGCGGTGGCCAGTATCATCACGGGCTTAGTTTGCTCAGTTGCGTCCAGCTCACTCAGAGCCTGAATAACAAAAGCAAAAAAGCCTTTCATATCAATGCTACCAAGACCGTACCAGCGGTTATCCTGCTCGGTGAGTTTAAAGGGGTCAAAGCTCCAGCGGCGGGCATCGTAAGGCACGGTGTCAGTATGTCCTGACAGCAGTAAACCGCCGCTTCCTGCTCCCCGGCGAGCCAGTAAATTGAACTTTCCCGGCTGGCTTTGCAGCTCATTGATTTCGCACTCAAACCCTAGTAATTCCAGCCATTCAGCCAGTAAGTTCACAACTTTCTGATTGCTGTGATCCCACTTAGGGTCAATAGAGCTGATGGAAGGCTGTGCAATGAGTTGCTGATACATTGAGAAGAATGATGGTAAGGCTGGAGTGCTCATGATAGTTAATCCTTAATATAATTATTCACTATTATTGCATAAGTATATTTATTCGGTTATTCTGCATTTTTACTCAGAAACAGCAACAGGTTTTTGTCGCATGCAGTATACAGCAGCGCAGTCTCAGTCAGTCGCAATAATCGGAGCCAGCGGTTACGTCGGCGTCGAACTAACCCGCTTGGTGCAACAACATCCGGCACTTAGTCTTTTGGGTTGTTATGTCTCTGAGCATAGCAGTGATGCAGGCTCGTTGTTGAGTGATTTACACCCACAATATTCGCATTTAGTGAAACTTTCGTTACAGGGCTTATCCAGTCATGAAAAAGACTTCATTAAAGACTCGGCTGACACAGTGTTCCTCTGCACTGATCATGGCGTGAGTGTGGAGTTGGCTCCTGAGTTTCTGGCTGCTGGTTTGAAAGTCATAGACCTGTCCGGTGGCTTTCGGTTAAACGCAACTGAAGATTATCCCTCTTTTTACGGCTTTGAGCATCAGCAGGACTTGTGGCTACAACAAGCGGTTTATGGGCTGGCGGAATGGTACCCGCAAGAAATAGCTGCCGCGCAGTTAGTTGCCGTGCCCGGTTGTTACCCTACAGCGGCGCTAATGGCATTGCTTCCGGTAAAACAGGCAGGCTTACTCAGCGACAGCAAAATTATTATTAATGCGGTATCCGGTGTGACCGGTGCCGGACGAAAGGCCGCGCTGGTAAGTCATGGTGCGGAACTTTCTTTGCAAGCGTATGGGCTGTTTGAGCATCGGCATACTCCGGAAATTGCTCAACAGTTACAGCATGAGGTTTTGTTCACTCCGCATTTAGCGCAGTTTCCGCGCGGCATTCTGGCGACTTTATACGCAGAACTTAACGATGATGTTAGCGCCGGCGATTTAGATAAAGCTTATCAATGCTATGCAGATCAGCCTTTGGTTCGTTTTGAAAAACAAGCACGACCAGCCATTAAAAATGTGGTGCAGCAACCCTTTGTGGATATTGGCTGGCATCGGCAGGGCACCCAGCTTATTGCCTTTTCGGCCATTGATAACTTGCTAAAAGGTGCCGCCAGCCAGGCTATTCAATGTGTAAACCTGCAGCTTGGTTTAGCACCTGAAGAGGGGCTGTTATGAACGTCATAAAGCTGGGTGGCAGCCTGCTCGAGCAACCCGAAGAGATGAAAGCTCTGTTTGCGTCCCTGTCAGACACTGAAAACCATACCGTTATTGTGCACGGCGGCGGCGCTCTGGCTCAGCAATGGTTGTCTAATGCTGGTCTAAAAAGTGAAAAGCATGAAGGGTTGCGAGTCAGCCCCGAGCAACATATGCCCTATATAGTTGGTGCTTTGGCGGGTTGTGCGAATAAGCAACTGATGTCCTGGGCCATTGCTGGTGGGTTACGGCCTATTGGATTAACTCTGCATGAGGCTGGTGTTTCATGCCAGCAGAAATCGGCAGCTCTGGGTCAGGTGGGTACGTGCGAACTCTTTGAGTCCGGGTTAATTACTAATTTGCTCAAATGCGGTTACCTGCCATTAATAAGCTCTATTGGCTTCGGTAAACAGGGCGAATGGTTCAATGTTAACGCCGATGACGCCGCGGTTGCGGTTGCCGCAAACCTAGACGCCGATTTACTGTTTCTAACCGATGTCGATGGCGTGCTCGACAGCGAAGGCCAATTGATAGAGCAGCTGGACAGCCGGAGCATCGATGAACTGACAAAAAGCGGTGTGATTAGAGATGGCATGCTGGTTAAAGTTCGCGGCGCACTTAACGCAGCAAAACGCTTACGACGATGTGTGCGAATAGGCAGTTGGAATTTGATAAGTAAAACCCATTCAGGCACACAGATTAGTGAGTAAGTATGATGAAACATTGTATATCCGGGCTGGAGTTAACTCCGGCTAACACATTGCAATTATTGGCTTTAGCGCAAGAGCAAAAAGCACACCCCGAAAAATACCGCCAGACTCTGGCAGGCCGTAGCGTTGTGACTCTGTTTGAAAAGCCGAGTCTGCGTACGCGTTTGTCTTTTGATATTGGCCTGCAAAAACTGGGCGGTCATGCGGTTTATTTGAATGAGCAAGGAAAGGGCATGGGCGTGCGTGAAAGCGTTGCTGATTATGCCCGCAATTTATCCTGCTGGGCCGATGCCATTGTTGCACGGGTTATGTCGCACCATACATTACAAGAACTGGCTCAGCACGCCTCAGTGCCGGTAGTTAACAGCTTGTGTGACCGGTTCCATCCCTGTCAGGCGTTGGCCGATTTTTTAACGCTGCAGGAGCACTACGGCAAGGTGAAAGGTCTGAAGCTGGTGTATCTGGGCGACGGTAATAATGTTTCGCATTCTTTGATGTTGACTGCGGCCGCACTGGGCACAGATTGCACCATTATTTGCCCCCGGGGATATGAACCTGATGCAGAACTTGTCAAAAAAGCGAAAAAACAAGCTGAAGAAAGTGGTGCTGACATTGTGGTTACCCACGATATTGCCGCTGTGGCAGGTGCTGATGCGCTCTATACCGACACCTGGGTGTCGATGGGCGATGATAAACCGCTGAGTGAAGTACGCGACACCTTCCAGCCCTACCAAATCAATTCGCAGCTGGTCGAGCACAGCGGTGCCACTTCGGTGTTGCACTGTCAGCCGGCGCATCGGGGCTACGAAATTACCTCCGATGTAATGGACGGCCCGCTGTCGCGCTGTTTTCAGCAGGCTGAGAACCGTCTGTATGCGCAAAATGCTTTATTAACTTTATTATTAAACCCCACGGCAGCCGTACTGCCAGAATCTATGGAGAAAGCCTCATGAGCAATGTAAAAAAAGTGGTATTGGCCTATTCTGGTGGCCTGGATACCTCGGCGATTGTGCCCTGGTTAAAAGAAAACTATGACTGTGAAGTGGTGGCCTTTGTGGCTGACGTTGGGCAGGGAGCAGAAGAGCTGGAAGGTGTGGAAGAAAAAGCCAAAGCCTCGGGGGCGTCTGAATGCCATGTGGTGGACTTAAAGGACGAATTCGTTAAAAACTATGTGTATCCGACATTGAAAACCGGGGCGATTTACGAAGGCACTTACTTGCTGGGCACCGCCATGGCGCGGCCGATAATTGCCAAAGCTCAGGTTGAAGTGGCGCGTAAAGTCGGTGCTGACGCACTGTCTCACGGTTGTACTGGTAAAGGTAACGATCAGGTGCGGTTTGAATCTTGCTATGCAGCCTTAGCACCTGACTTACAAGTGATTGCGCCCTGGCGGGAATGGGAGCTAAGCAGCCGCGAGTCGTTACTGGACTATTTGGCAGAGCGTAATATCCCGTGTTCAGCGTCAGCCACCAAAATTTACAGTCGCGACGCTAACGCCTGGCATATTTCGCACGAAGGTGGCGAACTTGAAGACCCCTGGTGCGAGCCAACCGAAAAGGTCTGGACTATGACAGTGTCGCCAGAGCAGGCACCGGACAAATCCGAGTACCTTTCTGTGACGGTGGAAAACGGTGAAATTGTGGCGGTGAATAACCAGGCGCTGTCGGCTTTTGAATGTCTGAGTGTTTTAAATGACGTTGCTGCTAAGCACGGTGTTGGCCGTGTGGATATTGTGGAGAACCGTCTGGTGGGAATGAAAAGCCGCGGTTGTTATGAAACGCCGGGCGGTACTGTAATGATGGCGGCGTTGCAGGCCATTGATGAACTGGTGCTGGACAAAGTCAGCCGTAGCTGGAAAACTCAGTTGAGCGAGCAGTTTGCACAATTATTATACGACGGGCGCTGGTTTACTCCTTTGCAACAATCGGTTATGGCTGCGGCGCAGTCGTTATGCGCAACAGCCAGTGGTGAGGTGGTTCTGAAGCTTTATAAAGGCTCGGTAACTGCAGTGCAGAAACGCTCGCCACACAGCTTGTACAGTGAAGATTTTGCCACTTTTGGTGCTGACGAAGTGTATAACCAGGCGCACGCCGAAGGCTTTATCCGGCTGTTCTCTCTTCCGAGCCGGATTGCGGCGCTACAAAAACAGCAAAAGGGATAGGTTATGGCGTTATGGGGCGGACGTTTTGCGGCAGGACCCGATGCCGCGTTTCAGCAGTTTAATGACTCGTTACCCTTTGACTATGTGCTGGCAGAGCAGGATATTACCGGCTCTAAAGCCTGGGCCAACGCCCTACAAAAGGTTGGGGTACTCAGCGCTGAAGAATGCGAACAGTTACAACAGGCTCTGGACGAACTGTTAGGTGAAGTGCGTTCTGATCCTGCGGCTGTTGCTGTCGGCGGTGATGAAGACATTCACTCGTTTGTTGAGGCGGCACTGATAGCCAAGGTCGGTGACTTAGCCAAAAAACTGCATACCGGGCGTAGTCGTAACGATCAGGTTGCTACCGACTTGCGGTTATGGTGTCGTCAGCAGTCAGAAGTTTTGCAGCAGGCGTTAAAGCAAACCCAGCAGGCGTTGTTGAAGCTGGCTGAGCGCGAGCAGGGTACGGTGATTCCCGGCTATACCCACTTGCAACGAGCGCAGCCGGTGTTGCTGGCACATTGGTGTTTAGCTTATGTAGAAATGCTGCAGCGCGACAGCGAGCGTTTAGAGGATGCGGTAACGCGCCTGAATAAAAGTCCGTTGGGTTGCGGGGCTTTGGCGGGAACGGCATATCCGGTGGATCGTGAAGCCATTGCCAGCGAACTGGGTTTTAGTCAGGCTACCCGTAACAGTTTAGATTCCGTTTCTGACCGTGATTTTGTGGTGGAACTTTTGAGCACGGCGTCGCTGTCGATGCTACATTTGTCGCGCTTAGCGGAAGATCTCATCTTTTATAATTCCGGCGAGGCGGGCTTTATTGAACTGGCAGACAATGTGACCTCGGGCTCTTCGTTGATGCCGCAGAAGAAAAACCCCGATGCGCTGGAACTGGTGCGCGGCAAGAGCGGCCGCGTGGTGGGCTCGTTGACTGGGTTGATGATGACCTTAAAGTCTCTGCCGCTGGCTTATAATAAAGACATGCAGGAAGACAAAGAAGGTTTATTTGACGCCTTTACCACCTGGCAGGCCTCGCTGGCTATGGTGACTTCCAGTCTGCAGGGGTTAACCGTGAACCATGACGTTTGCCGTAAGGCCGCACAGGGTGGTTATGCGAATGCTACCGAGCTTGCGGACTATCTGGTGTCCAAAGGCGTTCCTTTCCGTCAGGCACACCATAATGTGGGCGAGTTAGTGCAGCAGGCTATTCAGGCTCAAAAACCGCTGGAAGATATGCCGCTGGGGGCGTTTCAGGCGGTTGTTCCGGTTATTGAGCAGGATGTTTATGAGTGGCTGACGCTGGATGCCTTACTGGAAAAGCGCTGTGTACTGGGCGGTACCTCACCGCAGCGCGTAAACGAAGCATTAAAGAGCGCTCAACAGCAGCAGAAAATTCGCATTAGGGATGCTAACCTCGGTGACATTGGAGCAATTCTGGATTTAGTTCAGCACTGGGCCGGAGCAGGGGAAAACTTACCGCGGGCCAAGGACGACATCGTACATTCAATTAATGAGTTTGCGGTGACCGAAGTGGACGGCAAAGTGATGGGTTGTGCGTCGCTTTACATCTATACCACTGGCCTTGCTGAAATTCGCTCGCTGGGTGTTCATCCGCATACGGAAGTTCGCGGGCAGGGTCGCATGCTGGTGTCTTATTTATTGAAAAAGGCGCGGTTACTGCAATTGAACCGGGTCATTGTGCTGACCCGGGTACCGGACTTTTTTGAGCAGCAAGGTTTTAGTCATTGTTCTAAAGACAGCTTGCCGGAAAAAGTCATGAAGGACTGCGAATTATGCCCAAGGCTGGCCAACTGCGATGAGCTGGCCATGGACTTTCACCTTCAACCACCGGACGAACGGCTAATCTTTAGTACAGCGTTGTGATCCAGCGTTCTTCGTTAATAAAGGACCAGCTCCAGCCGTCCCATTTATCGCTAAGACCCTTGGTTTTTGCTTCATCAAGGGTCATTCCCTGTTGTTTCATGGTATCAACTTCGGCTTTGGTCTCTTTAAGCATGGTTAGAAAGCCTTGGTAATCTTGTTTGTTAGCTAACGGACCGTGGCCCGGAATGATCACCGTGTCGTCATTAATGCGATTTAATAATTCTTCAACGTTGGCAATGTAGCCGTCAACGTCACCACCGCTCTTCAGGTCAATAAAAGGGAAGCGTTCATTAAAAAATAAGTCACCGGGGTGCAGCACATTAGCGTCTTCAAACCATACTGCGCTGTCACCGTCGGTGTGGCCTGCAGGCAAATAAAACACACGAACGGTGTCATTGTTTAAGTGGAAGGTAAGGGTTGAATCAAAGGTAATGGCTGGAAGGCCGGCTGCGTTGAAATCGCTATCCTGACTCAAGCGTTCTCGCACATGGTCATGAGCATAAATAGTTGAGTTCTGATTATTGGCAAACCAACTATTAGAACCTACATGGTCGCCGTGGAAGTGAGTGTTCAGAATATAACGAACCTCTTCACCACTCAGCTCCTTAATTTTGGCGGCAATTTTTTCTGCTACCTGAGTGTATTGATCATCAACCAGGAATACGCCGTCATCGCCGGATGACATCAGCATGTTGCCGCCAGCTCCGGTCAGCATATAAATATTATCGGCGACTTCGTTGTGCTCGACGATAACCTCTTCGGATTGATAGGCCGCTGCTGGTAAAGCAAGTACAGACAGAGTCGTCAGTACACAACTGAGTAATAATTTACGCATGGGGTTTCCTTTTTGGTTTTTCATTATTGATATAGGTTACTTATTCAACAAGCGCAAAGATCAACAGCATGACCTCAAGTGACTTAAATGTGAATATATTGTTACATTCTTATGTTGTCACAATATTGTCATGCAAGCGTTTTACTCTTCACCCCGACTTAAATCATAACTGGATAAAATCCAAGTCGGGAGAACCCAATGAAATTTAATACCTTATTCAAAATCTCTGCAGTAACTACCGCTTTATTCTTAGCCGGCTGCGGCGGCGACATTAATGTTACACCAACGGTTAATAATGGCGGCGGCGCTGACGGTGGTAATGGTGGCGATGGCGGTACCAGCGTAGAGTGCGCTAGTTACGGCGATGTGGAAGGTACCTACGACGGTCAAGACTGTACCTATGATGAAAATTTCGCCAGTGCGACCATCGAAATTGATGAAGATATTACTTTTGAAGAGTTGCCTGACGGTGGTGTGCACGTATTTGAAGGCGCGCTGCAAGTTGGTGTCGATTGCGACACGACGACAAGCTGTGAAATTAACCAGAATGGCCCGGTTATGACCGTTGAACCAGGTGCTACACTGGCCTTTACTTCTGGTGAAGCCATTATTCAGATTGCTCGTGGCGCGCAGTTAAATGCTGTTGGTACTTTCGACAAGCCAATTACATTTACCTCAGCTAACGCATTTGACCGTCTGAATGTTTCTGGCGACGCGCCACGTTATGCAGACTGGGGCGGCATCATTATTAACGGTAACGGTATTACCAACCAGTGTACTGATGCACAGCGCGATGGCGGTACTTGTAACGTAGAGTCTGAAGGTATTGTGAGCTATTACGGTGGTAATGATAACACTGATAGCAGCGGCTCAATGAAATATGCAAAAATTTGGTACGCCGGTTCAGGCCCTCGCGATGGTGGTGATGGCGATGACCTTAACTCATTAACTTTAAACGCTGTTGGTTCTGGATCATCTTATGAATTTATCCATATTCATCAAGGCTATGATGACGGTATTGAGTTCTTCGGGGGGAAAGCGGATGTTAAAAACGTGGTTTTCACCGATACTCAGGATGACTCAATGGACATCGATGCTGGTTGGCAAGGCCGTGCACAGTTCCTGTTTATTAAACACGGTACAGTGACGGTAGATGGCAATACTAACTACATGGGTAACGGCGGATTTGAAGCCGACGGTGAGAAAAATAACGGTCCAGACTACAGCCAGGCACCAACGTCAGCACCGACCATTGCTAACGTAACTATTATCACCACTGATGGTAAATCTGTACGTGATAACGATCCATCTATTGCCACTAAGTTTGATGATAACTTCCAGGGTCAAATGTATAACGTCCTGAAAGTTAAAGAGAATGGTACTGCTGACGACGGTTGTATCTTCTTTACTTCAGACGGTGAAGCAGGCGTAGATAACGGCGAGCTGGACTTCTACAGCTCAGTTTTAGCCTGTACTAACAACTTCGTAAATACCGGTGATAACACCTTTGCAGATGGCGAAACTTACTCAGCCTGGTATCCGAACGGCGGCGTAAACGAAATTCTTGATGGCTCCGCTACTGTTCTGAATGACGACGGTATCTCTACAGATATGACTTCTTCTATCACTATCTCGGCGAATGACTTAACGTCACTAAACGATGACTTCTTTACTCCGGTTGATTTCATCGGCGCATTGTCTGACGACGATACAAGCTCTGAGTGGTACCAGTGGGTTGAAACTGCTGTAGCTGCTGCTGACGCAGACTAATTTGAGTTGGAATGCGAATGAATAGGCGCAACGGTGTTGCGCCTATTTTCCGATTTTATTGCAGGAGTTGGTTATGAAAAATCAATACAAACTCAAGCCTGTTGCTTTAGCGGTTGGATTAGGGTTGTTTGTCTCTGCGCCAGCAGCTTTGGCTCAGCAAGCCGATGAAGCAGACGTTGAACGCGAATCGACCATTGAAGAAGTGGTTACCACCGGCAGTCGTTTGCAGGGTAGTGCCGCGGCTGTTGTTCAGGAACGTAAAAATCAGGCTTTTGTGGCTGATATTCTGGGTGCCGAGCAGTTGTCCCGCTCTGGCGACAGTGATGCGGCCTCGGCTTTACGTCGGGTGACCGGTTTAACACTGGTTGACGGTAAATTTATTTATGTACGTGGCCTCGGTGAGCGTTATTCAAGTGCCCGTATTAATGGTGCCAGCATTCCCAGCCCGGATTTAACCCGTAACGTCATTCCTTTGGATATTATCCCATCAACTATTATTGAAAGCATGGCAGTGCAAAAGGTGTTTTCACCTTCTATGCCGGCGGCTTTTGGTGGCGGCAATATTGATATTCGTACGCGTTCTTTGCCCGACGACTTTGTCTTTAGTCTTGAAGCGGGTGTTGGCATGAATAGCAACGCAGACGAAGGTTATACCTATAACCGGGACGACAGCGGTATTCCGGCAGGCATAAAAGACGCAATTGGCCGCTACCAGGGTGACTTTAGTCTACGTAATATTGTTAATACCGACGGTCTGACCGGTTCTGGAAATAGTGCGGGTAATCAGGCTCGGGCAATAAATGCGTCGCTGGCTAAACAGTTACCACGAGACATGGTGCTGAAGAAAGAATCTTTAGACCCTAACATGGACTTTAAAGCCACCTTAGGTAATAGCTTTGACGAGTCATTTTTCGGTGGAACTATAGGCGTGTTAGCCGCGGCTTCCTACGATAATGACTGGGATGTTTCTGAACGCAAAAATGCGGTTATCAGTAACAACGCAACAGCTGATTGCTCAACTTCTCTGGCGACGGTCGAAGACATCTCTAAGTCTTGTTACAACACCTTTGAAGAAACCACAGTAACGACAGAAACTGAGCGTTTGAACGGCTTTTTCACTGCGGGTTATGAATTAGATACACACAGTGTCAGTTATACCAAAATTTATCTAGAAGACTCGGAAGATGAATCGGAGTTTGGTATCAAGCAAAGCCCGAACGGCAGTAACCTGAAAACTATAGTTGGAACCGGTATTGCTAACCGCGAGCACGAATTCAAATACGAAGAGCGTGTCTTAAACGTCGATCAGTTCCGCGGCCAACACACCTTTATGGATTACTGGGGCATTGGTTTCGACTGGCAGTATACGGAATCAAAAGCGGAAACGGATATCCCTACCGAAGTTTCGTATCGTTTTGACGATATTTATGACACCGAGGGTAACTTCTCTGAAACTCGCGTAACGGGCGATGACAACCGTGCTATTTTCCAGTTTGTTGATATGGAAGATAACGTTAAGTCTTACGGCGGTAACCTGTCATTACCACTTGCGTTTTCTGGAATAGAGCTTGAGCTAAAAGCAGGCTATGACTTTGTTGATAAAGCGCGTTATTACAGTACCAGTCGCTTTAGTCTGGACAATGCATCGGGTTCGCGTTTGTCAGTGCTGGACGACTTAGATGACGTGTTAGGTGTCACGGGTTATTTGACGGATGATGTTATTGATGACAACGATTTCCGTATTTCTTTCCGCGAACCCAGTGCGCCAAATGCGGATGACTATCTGGCAGCCCAGAAAATTGATGCCTATTACGGTGAATTCGACGCAATATTCGATAACACCTGGCGTGTAAGTGGTGGTGTTCGTTATGAAGACTTTAAACAGGTTTCTCTGGCAACATCGAGCTTAATTTTTAGTGAGCAGGATTTAAATAATTATTTCAATCCTGAGCGTGTGCTTGAAAGTACCATTGCTGAAGACGACCTCTACACGGCTTTATCGCTGACTTATATGGCCAGTGATAATTACCAGTTGCGTTTTGGTTACGGCGAAACCGTTGTGCGTCCGGATTTACGTGAAACAGTGCCGGTGGCTTACTACGATCCAATTACGGACATTCGTACGTTCGGAAGAGCTGGCTTAGAGAGCAGTGATTTACGTAACTACGATGCACGCTTTGAGTACTATGCCGATAATGGTGACAATTACACCATTGCGGCTTTCTATAAGGACATAGAGAACCCCATTGAGTCAGTGCTTCAGGTGGGCGATGAAGATTACACCTTAAGTTACGTTAATGGTGAATCAGCTGAAGTCTATGGTGTTGAGTTTGAGTGGCTGCACGATTTAGGTTACCTGGCGAACGGGTTCTTTACCTCTGGTAACTTAACCTTGAGTGACTCTGAAGCGTCGATTGATCCGGCATTGGCGGGTAACTTAACCAACCGGACTAAGCGTATGACGGGACACTCTGAGTACGTTGCCAACTTCCAGTTGAACTACGACTCAGCTAACGGTGAACATGCTACTTCACTGGTGTATAACGTGTTTGGTGAGCGTATCTTAGCGGCTGGTATCGGTGGACGTGAGGACGCTTACGAGCAACCCTTCCATTCACTGGATTTGGTTTATAACTATTATCCGAGCTTTAATTCTAAAATCGGCTTAAAAGTTAAGAACCTGCTGGGCGAAGATCAGGAAGTGACTCAGTCGGATATTCTGGTTCGTAGTAAAGAAGTTGGAACCGTCGTTAGCTTGAGTTACAGCTACGAGTTCTAAGTAGCCCGATGTTTACATCAGGTGAGGTGGATGTAGCGGGCGCTGAAGCAGCAGGAACTATTGAGGAGGACGCCCGTAAATACATCCATGTAGGGCTTGGGCAGCGCCATCCATGGCGCTGCACACCTCCTCAATAGTCCACTGCAACTGTCGGGCGCGCCCGCTATTACCATCCTTCCTGATGCAATAACGTCATCACGTCATTTTTATCTCTAACGGCTTCAGGGTATCCAAATGCACATCACGTTGAGGGAAGGCGATAACAATATCGTTCTCGGCGAAAAGCTTATCCAGCTTAAAGCGAATGTCTGACTGCACCCGGCGAATATCCATAGGGGCTTCTACTTCCGTCCAGAACAGCAAATTAAACGTCAGGCTGTTGTCACCAAAGTCATCGAAAAACACTTCAAAAGGTAAGCGCTGAACGATTTTCTCGTGTTGGCTGGCCGCTTCCATCATCAATTCGCGGACTCTGTCTATCGGCGAGCCATAAGCAACGCCCACGGTGACTGTGCTGCGTATTTCAGTGGATACCAGCGTCCAGTTCACTACGCGCTGTTCCAGAAAGTAGCTGTTAGGCACCAGCACATGCACGCCGTCAAAGCGTTTGATGCGAACGCAGCGGTTACCAATTTCTTCAATACGACCGCGTTCGTTCTCCAGCTCTACAATATCGCCAATGCGGATAGGGCGCTCGGCAATTAATATCATGCCGGAAATAAGGTTGTTTAGCAGGTTCTGGGCACCAAAACCGACACCAATAGCTAATGCGCCACCCAGGACCGCGAATATGGTTATAGGGATGCCAGCGACCGGTAGGGCAATGAGCACAATAAGTACATAAGCCAGAAAAGAGAATAACTTACGAAAAGCATAAATGGTGTTCTGCGAGGCGTGGCCGGATTTTAAGGCACGCTTAACCAGACTAGAGCCTATCCAGCGTATGACGATTACGCCAACAATAATCAGCGTAATAGCAATAATGACCTGGCTGAGGTATATTTGCGCGTCTCCGGTTTTCCATAACTCGACATTCCAGATTCTATTTAAACCCGAAGAGATGTCTGTCCAGGACATTTGCATAATCTATTTACCTATTATAATGAATCTTTCTTTGTAATTTACGCGAAAAACACGTACATTGCGCGCTCAATTTTTACCCTATGATCCTGGATGTTGACTACGTGATTTCTGCTGCAAATATCACCATGCAATTTGGTGCAAAGCCTCTTTTTGAAAATATTTCTGTTAAATTCGGCAATGGTAACCGTTATGGCCTGATAGGCGCTAATGGCTGCGGTAAGTCGACCTTTATGCGTATATTAAGTGGTGAGCAGGAGCCTTCGGCTGGCAATGTGTCGCTGGAACCTAATATTCGCATCGGTAAGTTGCGTCAGGATCAATTTGCTTACGAAGACTACAGTGTGGTTGATGCCGTTATTATGGGTCACGAAGAGCTGTGGGCGGTAAAAGAAGAACGGGACCGCATTTACAGCAGCGGCGAAATGAGCGAAGAAGACGGCATGCGTGTGGCTGACCTGGAGACCGAGTTTGCTGAAATGGATGGTTATACCGCCGAATCCCGCGCTGGTGAATTGCTGTTGGGTCTGGGTATACCGGTAGAGCAGCACTTTGGACTGATGTCGGCGCTGGCGCCGGGTGTAAAAATCCGAGTGTTACTGGCGCAGGTACTGTTTTCCGAGCCGGATATTATGTTGCTGGACGAGCCGACCAACAACCTCGATATTAACACCATTCGCTGGCTGGAAGGCGTGTTGGCCGAAAAGCAAAGCACCATGATTATTATTTCGCACGACCGTCACTTTCTGAACACGGTTTGTACGCATATGGCCGATATTGACTATGGTGAACTGCGTGTGTACCCGGGCAACTACGACGAATACATGTTTGCCGCCACTCAGGCGCGCGAGCAGTTGATGAGCGATAACGCCAAGAAAAAAGAGAAAATTGCCGAGCTGCAGAGCTTTGTCAGCCGCTTCTCAGCGAACGCGTCAAAAGCTAAACAGGCAACGTCGCGTCAGAAACAAATGGAGAAAATTCAGCTGGACGAGGTTAAAGCCTCCAGTCGTGTTAATCCGTACATTCGTTTTACTCAGGAAAAGAAACTCTACCGGTTAGCGCTTGAAACCGAGAACGTGCGTAAGAGCTTCGAAGACGAAGCGGTCTTAAAAGGCTTGAGTACCTCGATAGAAGTGGGTGAAAAAGTCGCCATTATTGGTGCCAACGGTATCGGTAAAACCACGTTGTTGAAATGCTTAATGGGTGAATACACGCCAGACTCAGGCAGCATTAAGTGGTCTGAAAATGCGGCGATAGGTTACTACGCGCAGGATCACGCCCACTGGTTTAAACAGGATATGACCGTTTACGAGTGGATGTATCAGTGGAAAAAACCGGGTGACGACGAGCAGGCTATTCGGGGTGTGTTGGGCCGTATGCTGTTCTCTTCTGATGACATTCAAAAGCCGGTATCGATTTTGTCTGGTGGTGAAAAAGGCCGGATGATTTTCGGTAAACTGATTTTGCAGCGCCCGAATATTCTGGTGATGGACGAACCGACTAACCATTTGGATATGGAATCGATAGAGTCGCTGAACCTGGCACTGGAGCAGTTTGAAGGCACTTTGTTGTTTGTCAGCCATGACCGCGAGTTCGTCTCGACTCTGGCTACTCGTATTATCGAAATTACCGACAAAGGCTTGCGTGACTTTGCCGGCAGTTACGATGAATATCTGGCGCAGTTGGCTGCGGCTTAACGCTGCACCATTTTCTGGGCGCTCTTGACTAGTTCGTCAGGGTCGCCCATGCGCTCCGGCTTTGTCACACCGCGTTGGCAGGCGGGGCGCTCGCTTATGGTGTTCATCCAGCGCTTTAAGTGTTCGAGGCCATCCAGGCCCACACCGGACCAGTCGTGGGTACGCACCCAACACCAGTTGGCAATGTCTGCTAACGAGAAATTATCGCCCGCTAAGTATTCAGACTCGCCCAAGCGCGTGTTCAGCACTTCAAACAGCCGACGGCTTTCATTCTGATAGCGCTCAATGGCTGAGGGCAGCTTCTCCGGGAAATACCGATAGAAGACATTAGCTTGTCCCATCATAGGACCAATGCCACCCATCTGAAACATCAGCCACTGGATCATACGTGAACGTTCTTTCGGGTCTTTAGGATTAAGCTTGTCGTAGGTTTCAGCCAGATACAGCATAATGGCACCGGACTCAAACACCGCGAAATCATCGTTATTTTTATCGACAATCACCGGAATACGGCCGTTAGGGTTCATTTTCAGAAACTCGGGGCGTTTTTGCTCATTTTCCTGCAACTGCACGTGGTGCAGTTTATAGTCCAGCCCCATTTCTTCTAGTGTGACCGTGGCTTTATAACCATTGGGGGTTGCTGATGTGTAGAGTTCAATCATGTTTATTCCTTAAACCTTTGATGAGTCGCGCTGTTTCATACGCTCGTACCAGGCTTTTAGATTAGGCCAGCGGTCATCGACACGCAGCTGAATCACCTTGGCAAAATCGACCGTACAGAAAGCATTAATATCGGCGGCCGTGAAACGTTCAAGTGCAACAAACTGGTGGTCGGCTAAGTGTTTTTCCAGAAAGTCGAAAAAGGTCAGGGTTGCTGCGTGATTCGCCTCACCCCACTCTTTAATCGGTGTCATCCGGTGTTTGAAGTAGTCGGTAGTGTGCTGAAAACACATACCAATTGGAGTAAATAAATAGAAGTCTATCCAGCGTGTCCATTGTTCGATAATGGCCTGCTCTTCAGCGGTAGTACCAAGCAACGTTTCAGAGTCCGGGTAGGCGGCTTCAAAGTATCGACAAATAGCCATGGTTTCGCCAATACAGGTACCGTTATCCAGTTCCAGCACCGGCACTTTCTTCATCGGGTTTTTGCGTTCAAATTCTGGTGTTAAGTTTTCACCTTTTGCCAGGTCAATTTCAATGCATTCGACCTTATTCAGTAATCCTTTTTCCGCAAGGAACATCCGCACCCGCCGAGGGTTGGGTGCTTTTGCCATTTCATAGAGCTTCATAAAGCTAACTCCCTGTTACATTAAGTGTTAGCTTCAATTTACTCTGACTTCACCGAGATTGAAAGGTGCCCTTTAAGCTATTAGCAAAGGCTACAAACTTCTCTTTTATGGTTCGTTTGACTTTCACTTCAACTGAGCCAAGCAACTGGAAGCCTTCAATTCGTATATGCGGAGCTTGTTTCAGGTTGCCCATTGAGGGCGCTTTATTTTCGGTGGAGCCAAGAACACTAAAGACGTTGGTGCTAATGGTAATTTCTTCAGGGACAAAAACTTCAAGACTTGAAAGCCCGCCAATAATTTTGATAGTGACGTCCGGGTGTTGAAAAACGGCATCGGTAAAGTCCAGTTCTACAGAGCCTAGCAGAGAGTAGATGGTGATTTCACGCGGCACTGTCCACACGCCACAGCGCTCATTAGAAGACAGTATGGATATCACCTTTTCGGTTGGTTGAATGCGTCCTTCGCCATAATGTGGTGAGAATTTCTGCTCTTTCATGCTGTCGTATGAGGTGTCGGGCTTCAGCTCCAGGTCTTCTACCAAATCGGAAAGCTGGCTATGTTCAGTTGCATCCATGGCTTGATCAAGCCGGCGTTCAAAAGCTTCTTCAGATAATTCACCGTGGCCGTAGTTCATTACCAACTGATCAATCGTCTCTTCGCGGACTTTTTCCAGTGGACGGTCTTCAAATTTTACACTCATGATGTTTCCTTGTTGTTCTTATCTTTTTATTATGGACAACAAAGCAATTCTTAGGCCAGAAATAAATCATTTTGAAATCAATGGCTTAATATTTTTGTTTTTATTTGGTTTTGTGTGTCTGACCAAAAATTAGGAAAAGTTACCAATTATCGGGAGTCCGGTTGATCTTCTACGAGTTATTAACTTAACTAAAACCTAGAAAAATCAGGTTACTTCAAACGGATACGGCCATGAGTAAACTACCTTTCGTTGTTGATGCCCATACCCACCTTTTTAACGCTCGTTATGTGCCTTTGCAGGGGATTCTCGAAAGTTGGGGAGTTTGGAAAATACCGGCAAAGCTGATTAGCAAACTGGCCTATTCCTTAACCGCCAGTTCCACACTAAAAGAGCGGCTAGAATCGTTTTCAGTGGTAACGAAAAAAGGTGCCACTGAAAAAATCTGCAACGAGTTTGCCCATCTGGTTTGTATTGAGATAGAGCACTACTTGGTAGAAGAGTTATTGGCAGACGGTGGTAGAAAGCCAGAGTTAGTCGAAGCCTATCAGGAGCAATTCATTAACAGCGAGCTGTACTCGGTTTTGAAGGAAATACACCAGTATTATGGTGACAGTGAATCGGCTCAGGAACTTGAGTTAGACTACATAAAAACAAAATGGACTTTCAAAGCAGAAGGTCACGCTCAAGATAAAATATCGGGCTGGTTCTCTGGCATTCACAAAATGATAGAGCGAATGCTACGTAAGTCACTGGAGTTTCTGGAAGATGCTGCGGACAAAATAGATTTTGTCTTGAATATGCTACGCAGTGAAGTAGGGATACTTAAGCGGTTAAAAGGCTATTACGACAACTTCTCAGAACGTTATGTGCTTTTTCATTACATGATGGATATGGCTTATCCGTTCGATGATAACCCCAAGTATGATTTTTATGATCAGCAGTTAGAACGCATGACAGCGTTGGAGAATTTTTCGGATGGAATAGTCCTTGGCTTCTCCGCTTTTGACCCTTTACGTTTTGTTTCTCAATCTTCCTCTGACCGCGTGCTTCGCGATGCTATAGAAAAATCACTAGAACATGGCAAGGCGGGATTCAAATTTTATCCTCCTATGGGTTACAAGCCCGCAGGCAACGAACCTAACGTGGAACGAGTTGTTGATTACTTTCTGGATTTTTGTGTGGAGTATTCAATTCCGGTTTTCACTCACTGCACCCCGGAAGGCTTTCAAGCTTATAAAGGCTCGGGCCTGAATTCAGATCCGGATTATTGGGAACAGGCGCTGACAAAGAGCGAGCAGAGGGAAACGATGAGATTATGCTTTGGCCATGCTGGTGGCGGAAAGCGGAAAATGAACGGACGCTGGGTTAAAGGGTGGCTGTCGGATACGGAAGATGAATGGAATGACCCGAATAACTACGCTCGTAAAGTTGTTGAGCTGTGTCGGCGCTACCAGCATGTCTATTGTGATTTGTCCTACCTGCACGAAATTGTCGGAAGCAAGAAAGCGCAGGCAAGCCTGGCTAAACGACTTGAGATAGAGCTAACGCGCGAAGCCACTACCGACAAACCTTTTAAACTTGCCGATAAAATGATGTACGGTAGCGACTGGCATATGGTGTCTATGGTTAATGATATTGAAAGGTACTTCGGGCAGATAAAGGCTATTTTTGAAACGGAAAAAATGCAGCCCTTTGCCGATAGATTCTATTTTAAAAATGCGCTGAAGTACGTTGACTTAGAGGCTTATATTGAACGTGCGGAGAATGTATTTAGTCAGGATTACATTGCACGACTGAAAGAAATCAGAACGTATTTGATGTAGCCTGACGCTAATGCGTCAGGTGAGATAGTTAATTAGCTATAGAAAGTCTATGAGAAATGGCGTGATTACTAGGCGAACTGAGCTAACAGGTAACCGGTAATGAACAGACTCAAAAAAAGCAGGGCGGCGAGTGCAAATGCTTTTGCGCCGCCTTGTTTGATGACGCTGATGTGTGTGAGCATGCCTAAAGCGGTCATTGCAATACACAGTAAATAAGTGGCAGCTGCCGTGAATGCTGTCGTCACGTCGTCTGGTATCCAGTTCAATGAGTTGATGATAATAGCGCCAATGAATAGAAAGGCAAACCAGGGAACGGAGACTTTATGATCACCACTTTCTTTGTCTGAACCTTTTGACTTTTGTCTCATCCATACCGCAAATGCTAATAACACAGGCACTAATAAAACCACTCTAAGCATTTTTTCTAATACCGCCATGTGTGCCGCGTTTGAGCTAACTGAGTCGCCCGCGACAACTACTTGTGCAACTTCATGGACGGAAACGCCCACCCATAAGCCATACTGGGCCTCGGTGATATCGAAAGATTGAAACACTAATGGCATAAGCAGCATAGAAAGCGTGCCAAATACAACTACGGTGCTGATAGCGGTTATTACTTTGTGAGGTTTGGCTTTAATGATTGGTTCCATCGCAGCAACGGCTGCTGCACCGCAAATAGCGCTGCCCACGGCAACTAAAATCGCTTGCTCTTTATCAAGCTTAAACAGCTTGGTTCCGGCCCAAATACCGACAAACAGAATAACTGATACCATGGTAACCGCGCTGAATAGACCGTAAATACCAACCTGAGATAAGGCTTGTAAAGTAATATTGAAACCGTATAAGACAATAGCAACTCGTAATATTGATCCTTTAGCGATATTTAATCCAGGAACGAGCGGTTCTTTGCAACGTACCGGTAATATATGACTGACCAGAATCCCAACGCCAATGCTGATTAATAGCGGAGAAACAGACTGAATAGCTGGAAGCCATAGATGGAGCTCCACAACACCTATTGCTAAGACAACCGCTGCAATGAGCCCTACGATAGGATGGTTCATGGTTATGCCTTGTATTGATTCTTGTATTTAGGCTGGAGTATAGTGTAATCAATATTAATTAAAATTTAATAAAACTTTATAAAGTTAAAATATATTTATGATTAATTTGCGCCAACTTCAAGTGTTTAAAACCATTGCGGAAACCAGCGGTTTCACTGCGGCCAGTGCGCAGCTCAATATGACCACATCTGCGGTATCTATTAACTTAAAGGATATTGAACAGCAGTTGGGCACTCGGTTGGTGATGCGGGGAAGAGGGCGAAAGCATCGTTCACACAAGGTTGAACTCACTGTTGCTGGTATGTGGCTGTACGAGCGAGCCCAAAAAATGCTATCGCTTAGTGACAGCACCGAACGATACTTTGAACAGTTACAAAGTAATCGACGGGAAACGTTAAACATAGGTGCCAGTCAGACTGTCGGTAATTATTGGCTGCCGGCTTATATCAATGTGCTAAAACAACAACGTTCCGCGCTCAAAATTAATGTTTATATTGGTAATACCGATGAAATACTCAGCCGAGTTGAGTCGTTTCAGGACGAGATAGGGCTGGTTGAAGGTCCAAGCTCACGCGGCGAATTACTCACTAAGCCGTTCAAGGAAGACAGCATGACGCTAGTTGCGCCGCCGGATGACAATGGCAAAGCGTTGGAAGTACAGCCTTGGCTTATTCGAGAAAAAGGCTCTGCCACACGCCGACTTACTGAAAAACTTTGGGCTAAGCTAGGCATTAAGCCAGCGAACGTTATTGAATTGAATACCAATGAAAGCATTATTCACTCGGTGGCATCAGGTATTGGAGTTGCCTACGTTCCTAGTATCACAACACCACTTATGTTGGAAGCTGGGTTAGTTAGAGCTTTGCCGACAGAAGGCACGCATCATCGCACCTTATATTATGTGACTCATCGAGACTTGTCCTTTTCAATGGCGTGGATAGAGCGGGTCATAGCTGAGAAAGCCTTATAAATCACTTATTCCTAGACGAATATTCCGGGAGCTTGCTTTAAATTTTTAACGGGCTATGATGGATTCAGTTGTTAAGAGGACATCATGTTTAAGTCTAACTATTCAATACAGAGCACCGCTCTCACCTTTCCAAATTAAGCCGGACGCGCCTTAAGCGTCCGGCAAGTCTGTCTGTTATTCCCTTTAAATAATTTATGTTCAGTTCGGTTGGAGATAAAGCCGTGCTTAAGCGTGCATTCAGGTTCTGTAAAACCTCGGTTTGTCCGTCAAACCCAATTTTTCAGGAAGCGGGGCAGCAAATGCTGATAGATCCCGTAGAGCTCAGTATTTTATTGAATAGACTTGAGTTCAGTGAGTCAAAAGAAGCCTTAATTGAAAAACGCATTCGAGTCGGAGCTTCAGTTGTCCTGCGTAATGTAAAAACAATGGAACAGGTAAGGGTTAGGTTGGTTCCGCCAGAGTTGGCGGATACTGATAACTACCTGGTGTCTTTTATTTCCCCCTTAGGCTCGACGTTGCTTGGTCTTCGCGTAGGCGATATAGCAACAGTTACTGTGAAAGGTATATCAATAAAATGGGAGGTTCTGACGGTAAATCAGAATCGACTCGCATCTGTTGATGCTTAGCCGGAATTCAAAGGAGGGTAGTGCCTTGGAGTAACTTAGTTGTGCAATGTGTCGATTAATTTAAACATTTGAACAGATAAGGTGAATCCAATGAGTAAAGAAAAACAAAAGAAAAAACCGCAGTTAACGTTGAAAGAAAAACGAAAAGAAAAGAAGAAAAAGAAACTTGAAGAGTAAACTTAAAGGGCTCTCCGGAGCCTTTTTTTATGAGAGAGAATTATGAATACTAGACCTAACATTGTTATTTCGTGTGTCGATATGGCCGTAATTGAACATCATTTAGATGAGACCAGTTTACCTCGAGAGTTTTTGGATGAGTTAGAGGTTGAGCTGGCCCGTGCTAAAATTGTTGAGCCAAATGTCATTCCAGCCGACGTAGCTTGTCTGAATCGGCAAGTGACCTTTAAGGTTTTAGAAACGGGGAAAGTGTTTACAAAAACCCTGACTGCGCCCGATCAGGTGGATAAATATGAAGACAGCTTATCGGTTTTTGCTCCTTTGGGGGCAGCGCTTATTGGTCTTTCCGTAGGGCAGTCTATTCAATGGAAAACCAACCGCGGTCTACAGTCAGTTGAGATTATTCATGTAGCCAAGTAGGCAATCGACGAATCGATACAGAGTTTGTCTTGGTGGCACAATTAATAAGAGGAGTGTTTTATGACCCATGGTGTGGGAATTGCGCGAGCTGAGGAAGCCCTCAGCGCGTTGGAAGATATGACCGAAGGTGTTCAACCTATTACACTGGAAGAGTACCAGCAGCGTGTGGCTAAGGCGCAGCAACTGATGCAGGAACAAGGCATCAGCGCTATGTATTTAAACGCAGGTACTAACCTGGAATATTTTACCGGCTTAAAGTGGTACCCCAGTGAGCGTTTGGTCGGGGCCGTTCTTCCGGTTGAAGGGGATGTCACCTTAATAGCGCCCGCGTTTGAAGTCGGTTCATTAACCCAGGCAATGGTACTGCCTATGGACACGCTTTTGTGGGACGAGCATGAATCACCTTATGAACGGTTGTTGGCTTTTCTAACCGAGCATTTTTCTGACGGCTATAAACTGGCGTTGGATGAGTCCACACCATACAGCGTTGTGGCAAAGCTGGAAGAGCGTAAACCAGCCGAAACAATGTGCGACGCAAAAGTCATTACCGCTGCCTGCCGTATGCATAAGTCGCCCGCAGAACTGGCGTTGATTCAGGCGGCAATGGATATGACCATGGCCGTGCACAGAGCCACCGGTGCCATGCTGCACGAGGGGGTAACGGCTTCTGAAGTCAGAGCGTTTATTAATGAAGCACACCGTAAGGTGGGAGCATCCGGGTCGTTTTTCTGTATTGTGTTATTTGGTAAGGGCACCAGTTATCCGCATGGCGTTAATTACGAGCAGCGCTTAGAAAAAGACGACTGGGTGCTTATTGATACCGGTTGCAAGCTGCATGGCTATCACTCCGATATTACCCGTACATACCCCTTTGGCAACGCGACTGAAGAGCAACAAGTGTTCTGGCAGTACGAACGTGATTTACAGCAGGCTGCTTTTGATGCAGCTCGTATCGGTAAAAGCTGCGAATCCGTTGATGACGCGGTTCGGGTTAAGTTGAACGAACTGGGTTTAAAGGCGGACTATCAATTACCCGGCGTACCGCACAGAACAGGCCATGGTATAGGTATGGACTTGCATGAATGGCCGTATTTAGTCGGTGGGGACAAGACCCCGCTGGCACCGGGAATGTGTTTCAGTAATGAACCTATGGTGATTAACCCGGAAAAATTCGGCGTGCGCCTGGAAGACCACTTTTATATGAGCGAAGAGGGGGCTTTTTGGTTTACCGAACCATCGCGCTCTGTGGATGACCCTTTTAACCTGTTGTAACTTAAGCGCGCGTAGCCTGGCGTTTCATGTCAGGTGAGATGCCTAAATATCTCACTTGATATAAACCTCAGGCTAAGAACTCCCCGCATTTGCAACGCTTTATTGCTTCCTGCTAACTCGATTTCGTCCACCATTTTTACTGATGTAAAGTGCCTTGTCTGCTTCTTCTATTAAATCTGAAGCGTCAGTGTTCTGCGCAAAATCATCCGAGCAAACACAGCCCGCAGAAAGAGTGCAGAAAAAAGTTTGATTGTTAGAAGTGAATTCCATTTTGCTGAAGGCTACTCGAATGCCTTCCATAATATCGAATGCTTGGCTCGCGCCGGTGTTTGGCAAAATAATCATAAACTCCTCGCCGCCATAGCGCCCAAGAATATCGGTTTTTCGGAACCTGTTGCGTAGCAGCGCCGCAAGTGATGCTATGACGTCGTCTCCTGTGGCATGGCCATGAGTATCATTTACACGTTTAAAATGATCAATATCTAGCATGATAATTGATACGGGACTTCCTTCTCGACGAGATCTTTCGAATTCTCGTGTGGCGTGTTCTTTGATAGTGGAGTGTTTTAGTAGTCCAGTTAAGCCATCTTTACTAATTAATTGCTCGAGAGTTCTTGCCCGTTGAACTCGAGAACGGATGGAGGAGACAAGTCGTTTATGCGATATAGGTTTGACTAAAAAATCATCGGCATCAAGTAATAAAGCTTCGGTCTGTTTATCGATATCTTGCTCTGCTGATAGGTAAACAATAGGAAGACTTTCAAACTGCGCGTGTTGTCGAACTAATAAGGCGATATCGATGCCTGAATAACTAGGCATTTCCATGTCAAGCATAAGAAGTTCAGGCTTAAATTCAACTAGCTCTGATAGAATACTTTTAATGTTATTCAGAATGTTGACTTGCATACCTTCAGACTCTAGCTCGACTTTTAACAATGCACAGAGCTCTTTATCATCATCGACCAACATAACACGAGGCGGAGAAACCCGTTCTTCGTTCAATATAGCTTCTAAATGACTAATTAACTCGGATAAGTCGACTGGCTTCTTAAGAAAGCTCGTTGCTCTCGCTTTAGCGGCTTTTATTCGTTGTTCAAAGCTGTCGTTTTCAGACAACATAATTAGGCCCTCTGTTGCCTCCTTTAAGTAGCTGAAAACGTTATTAGTACTGGGGGGGTCTTTAAAATCATCGCAATCGATATCAATAATTGTCGCGTTTGGCCATCCTAGTTTGCTAGCTAGGTCTAGAGCCTGCTTTAAGTTCATTGTATTAATTTTAAAATTAAAGTTTACAAGCTGTCGTGAGAATTGATCTGCTAGTTTTTCATTCTCTTCAATTAGCCATACTTCTCTTTCCCCCTCAGGCCTTGAGGTTATAATTCTTTGTGAGGTTTTTTCAGTGTTTTCTAATTGTTCAATTTTGAGCTCATCATCGCTATTTACTTTGTCTAATAAATGACAAAAATGGGTCAGCTCATCGTTAATAAAGTTAGTTAAGGAATTGCTATTTTGAGTATTTGGCTGATTAACCGATTGTTTTAATGATCTGTCAATTCGACGTGCCTCAGAACTTATTTGGCTAAAGCCAAAGGTACCAGCTGAGCCACTAATTGAATGCAGAATAAGATGTATTTCATGGGCAGCTTGATGTGCGCTGTTAACATTTAGTTCATCTAGAAACGATAGTAGTTTTGACTTATCGGCGGCTAAGCGTTCTTTATATTGATTACGGATAGCCTGAATTTCTGCCTGTATCTCCTGCGCGGTACTATGATTGCTCATTGGTGCGCCTCCAAATACTCTTCAGTTGATCTGGCAAAGTCATCGGGTCAAAGGGTTTCGCTATGACATCTGCTGCTCCCATTTTTTTTAATTCTTCAACTTCTGAATTTAGCACTTTTGCAGTGAAAAAGACCACTGGAACATTATTTATTAACTCTTTTTCTTGAAGTTTTTTTAATGTTTGAGGGCCATCCATAACGGGCATCATGACATCGAGTAAAATCAGATCAGGCTTAAAGCCATAAACTTGATCAATGGCTTCGTAGCCGGATGAACATATCATTGAAGTGAAGCCTCCGACTTTTTCGAGTGCTAATTTTGCGATGGCTCGAATATCTGGTTCATCATCGACCAATAAAATACGTTTCAAGTCAGACATCGGGACTCCTGTTTTTTATTTTTCAGAGAGCTTGTCAATTAACTCAACAAACTTGGATCGCGTAAAGGTAGCTTTGCTCATAACTGCATCGACAGTTGAGGCTTTCGCAGCGGAAGCTTCGTAATCAGAAGTTATGACAATTTTAATACCACTATTAACACGCTTTGCTATTTCAACAAGCTCCCATCCGGAGCCGTCTGGCAATGCAATATCTAAAACGAGAATGTCATACTTTTGCGATGAAAGTTTTTGTGTAGCCTGCTGTAAGGTGCGAGCTGTATCGACCTCAAATTTGCCTTTGAGTATCGCTGTAATGACAGTAGAAAAGTCGTCGTAATCCTCTACGTGCAATATTTTGCTTTTGTTTAAATGGTTCTTTCTACTTTTTATTTTATCAAACTTCTGATCGACGTTAACCCGTACATCGAGTTCGGTGATGCTCTGGGTATACGTTGGGATAGTAAACCAAAACCGAGTTCCTTTATTAAGTTCTGACTCAAATCCGATATCTCCTCCCATCTGTTTGATAATGTTTTTTGTAATAGCGAGACCTAATCCGGTACCACCTTTACTTCTCGAGTCTGAAGACTCAGCTTGCGCAAAAGGCTCGAATATTTTGCTCTTGAAAGCTTCCGGAATTCCGGAGCCGCTATCGATGACTTGAACTATAACCTTATCTCTTGATATTGAGGCACTTACTTTAATTACTCCTTCATTCGGAGAAAACTTCGCAGCATTAGACAGTAGATTAGTCATTACCTGCATAAACCGTAATTCATCAACTTCGATGTAAATGTCCTCTGATAGGTTACTGTCGAATTCGATAAGCGCACCATGTTGTTGGGCATAACCTTGGTTCTCAGTAATTGCTCTTAGAATAAGATATTTAAGAGAATAGTTGTCAAATTTTAGCGACAGGTTATTGAAAGCCAACTTCTCAATATCGAGTAAATCATTAATTAATAGAGTAAGTCGTTTGCTGTTACGCATCGCTAATTCTAATACACTTTCAGTTTCCTCTGACAATCGATCTGTTTCCAGCGATATAAGTGAGAGCGCCCCTGAGATTACTGAGAGTGGAGTTCTCAATTCGTGACTAACAGTAGAAAGAAATTGTGATTTCAACTTTTCAGCTTGTTCAGCAGCTTCCTTTGCGAAAACCAAGGAAGAAATGTCATGCATCGCACCTAATATCGACGTCGGAATGCCTGAGCCGTCACATTGAATGACTGCGTGGCCTTTCATCCACCGGAGCTCGCTGTTGTCTGATCTTACAATGCGAAATGTTGTTTCAATTGAGTTAGGAACTTTAACAAAAGGTTCTTTGTTGGCTGCCTGATATTTTAATTTTTTTAATAGCCCATTAAACTCTAATTTTTCTTTTTCACAAAATAGGGACTCAATCTCAGAGTAATTACCCTTAAACTCCTTAGGTGCTAAACCAGTAAGTGAATGCATTTGCTCGTTCCAAAGCATTTTTTGACTTTTTATGTTGAGTTCCCAAACGCCTATATTGGCGACCTGAGTTGCCGACTCCAGACGTTCTTTTAATTCTTGCAAGGATTGCTGATCATTTATTTGTTGACTAATATCGCTCGCTAACCCTAAATAGCCAACAGCGTTGCCATTTTTGTCAAACTCTTTAGTAACGATAAGCTCGACGGGCGTTCGTTTCCCTGATTTTGATATGTAAGTCCAACGATCTTTTTCCGACCCCTTTTTGTCAGGAATTGCTGTAAAGACGGAAAAGCCAGAAATTTCTCTGTCCAACTTTCTGCTGAGCTTTAATGCTTTAGCTTTTACTTCTTCTTGGTCGTGAAATATAGCCGGCGTTGCTTTATTGATAACCTCGTCGGATGAGTACCCAAGCATTCGTTCTGCACCGTGATTAAAAACATTTATGAGACCGTTTTTATCGGTTGCTATTATAGCCGTTTCGCTTGCCGCATTAAGCACATGGCTCAGTTTACTATTGACCTTACTCAGCTCTCGAGTTCGAGCTTTGACTTCTTTTGTTAAGGAATTAAGCAGCTTTTGCTGATAGAAATGCCTAATTAAATAGAAAAAACCAACAACCCCAAGAAAGGAGATGGTCCAAATAAAAAGGCGCGCTGGCCACAAATTCATTAACTCTTCTTCAGTCACGATGGCAAGCTGCCAATGCCCGCCGGGTATATTAACTTTAAAGGTTTCTGATGCATCACTAAAGACAGATGGATCTCCCCAAAAAACATCTTCACCAAGGTTACTGTTACTTGTTCCCTGTCTCAAGCCGAGCTTTACATTTGTGCCCGCTTCATGAGTCTCTTCTATAAGCGACTGAAACAAGCTCTCGGCGTCGATGACAGAGCTGACGAGTCCCCAGTAAGCCCCATCAATATACAACGGAGAGCGATAAACAATCCCTAAGTCTCCTTGAACCAACTCTAAAGGACCATGAAGCTTTGCCTTTTTTGATTCGATAGTTTGTTTAATTTCAGGCCATTGCGCGGTTAAACTTTCGTATTCTAAGCCCAATGCTGCCTCATTGCCTTCAATCGGCATAATCCAACGAAGTTTATTATCAGGTGCAATTCCTATATTTCTGAAGAAAGGACTGAACTGATAAACTTGCTCAAGCATTGAGTTAATCTCTTCCGGGATAACTTTTCCATCTCTGGCAACTACATAGGCTTCTATACCGTGCGTTAAAAAAGTCACGCCATGAAGTTCTGTTTCAAGTTGTGATTTCAGCCGTATAGCAAGCTCTGCTGAATTGCGTCTGAGCTCTTCTTGTTGTTTATTGTGATGGGTCTTAATAAGGTACTCGGTTAGGCCGATAACACAGAGAAATAAAATGGCAGCAATGAGTTTCAGCCAGTTTGGCCCTTCATGAGAAAGTTTAGAGTTGCTCATTTATTACCTCAGAGTCGCAGAAAGTCTTAGGCAACAGTATAAAAAACTCTGTACCACCTTTACCTGTGTTGAAGGCGATACTTCCTTCTAGACGCTCCATAATCTCTTTCGAGATAGATAATCCAAGGCCTGTTCCTCCGGTAGCTCTAGTGTTACTAGAGTTAGCTTGAGCGAACTTTTCAAATACCCGAGGTTTAAACTCTTCAGGAATACCTTCGCCTTTATCTTGTATTGCAATACGAACAAACTCATGATGTTCTTCAGCAGTAATTTGTACGGTCTCACCCTTTGGCGAGAATTTAACTGCATTTGAAATTAGGTTAGTAATAACTTGCTCGAGCCGCTGAGTGTCAACATAAACAGAAAGAGAAGAATCTATGGGAAGCAGTTTTAAAGTAACTTGAAAGCGCTCAGCATAAGTTTCATTTCGTCTAGTAATCTCAGCCAGAAGACAACCAATGGAAACTTTTTCAAAGCGCATTTCCATTCTTCCTGCGAGTAGCTTTTCGAGATCCAGAATGTCATTAATGAGCAAGTTCATACGTACGCTATTATTTCTTGCAACCTCTATCATCTCGAGCGCTGCCTTGGGTAAATCACCACAAGCATTGCCAAGCAACAAATCTAGAGCGCCAGTAATAGATGTAATGGGAGTTCTAAGCTCGTGGCTCACTGTTGAGACAAATGCATTTTTAATTTCTTCATTACGCTTTCTTTCCGAAATATCTTCAATAATGGACCAAATTAATTTTCGACCATTGTCATCGTATACGACCATCCCATTTAGTAAAACTGGATAGCGACTGCCATCCTTGCGTATATACTCTTTTTCAAAGGGGCCATAACGGCCCGTATTGGCCAAATTCTCTAACTGTTCAGCCTCAGCTTTTTCATATTCACGAGGCGTAATATCCCAGTAACTTAAAGAGGTGAACTCTTCACGCGTATACCCTGAGGGGGTAAGAAGAGCCTCGTTTAAGTCAATAAATTTTCCTGTTTCATAGTCGTTTAGGGCTATACCGATTGGAGATAATTTAAATAGACCCCGTAAGCGACTCTCGCTATTTTCTATTGCTTCATTTTTTTGCTTAAATTCTAATGTCGAGGAAACCCAGCGTGCTAGAAGACTCAAAAATTGTTTTTCTGTTTCTTTGAAGGGCATTTCCCGGGCTTTAGCAGAAGAGAAGTTGAGTGTTCCAAAGTGCTGACCATTTACCTCAATGGGTAAACCAATATAGGATTCAAGACCGAAAGTTTCGTAGCAAGGGTGTTGGTGATATTTCGATGCTGCCATATTATCAATAGCGACTGTTCTACCCTCGGATAAAACGATTTCGCAGTAAGTTTCTTTAAGAAGAAAAATTTGGCCTGTAGCTAACTCGGCTTTTTCTGGGGCACTAAAAGCAACAATTTCATACTCTTCTTCATCTATTTTACTTACTATTCCTAACTCCAAATTTAAATAGGAGCAGGCGAGTTCCAGGCCTCGGTTAATGCGTTTCAATGGATATTCAGGAGAAAGAGAGGCTATTTGATTAAGTGCTTTGAATGCCTCAAGCTGCTTTTCAAGCTCTTGTTGGCTTCTTTTTTCGTGAGTTATATCCAAGATAAATCCATCGAAGTACTCCACCTGACCGATTTCATTTTTAACAGCTCGTCCCTTCTCCTGAGCCCATCGAATACTGCCATCACGGTGTAATATTCTGTATTCTAGTAACCATTCTCGGCTCTTTTCTATGGCGTCTGAAATCTCTGATTCTAAATGCTTTTTGTCTGCAGAGTGAATGACACTGTCATAGGTTCGAACTTTGTTTTGAATAAAGTCGCTTGCGGGGTAGCCCGATAGTGGATCAACCTTGTCGCTCATGTAAAGCATGGTCCAATGCTTATCATACAAACAGCGGTATGTTACACCGGGGATATTATTAACCAACGAGCGGAATTGAGCTTCACTGGCTTTTAATGCTTGCTTACTTTTAACTTCTGGCGTTATGTCCCGAACAGCAAACACATATTGAGTTTCATCATCTCTAACAAGAGGGGCTCCATTGACTGATACGGCTTTCCATTTACCGCTAGGCCAGTGGATGGCATGTTGCACATTAGCTAGGGGTCGGCCTGTTCGCCGAACGACGGCAAATGGAAGATCTTCCGGAGGGAAAAATGAACCATCGAGCCGAGTGATTTGCCAACGGGGGTCATCAAAGGTCGCGTTGGTTTTATCTGGTGCATCCTGAGCTTTTAACCCTAAGACATTTATTGCTTCGGTATTTGCATAAGTGAATTTGCCTTCGGCATCAAGAACAAAAAAGGCAACCACATTACTATTAATAACTTTTTCGAGAAATTCTCTCTGTGACTCTACTTGTATTTCAGCTTGCTTTTGTTTGGTGATATCTTCGTGTGTGCCTGAAATGAGAAGAGGCTCACCACTTTGGGTTCTGGAGACCAAACGGCCTCTGTCATGAACCCATATCCAATGACCATCTTTATGACGCATTCTTGCTTCAAAGTCGTAAAATTCCGTGTCGCCGCGGAAATGTTTTTCTAATAGTTCACCGGATTTACCTAGATCATCAGGATGTGCCAGCGACATCCATGTGTCGATTGATATAGGTTCAAGCTCAGCAAGTGTATAACCGACAATATTCGCCCAGCGTTCATTAAAAACCGTTTCTCCGGTTTTAACATTCCATTCCCATGTACCAACATTGGTTCCTTTTAAAATAGATTGGAGTCGCTGTTCATTTTTGGAGGTATTAAAAAGTCTTTTCGTTAGTTGTATTTCGTTTTGTACAGCGGATGCTACGTCTTCTAAGATGGCCTTCTCTTTGTTAGAAAGCTGCCGGGGGCGGCTGTCGATTACACATAAGGTACCTATCCTGTGCCCGTCTGATGTTTGAATAGGGTAACCGGCGTAAAAACGAATTTTGGGCTCATTAATTACTAGTGGATTATCTGCAAATCGTTCATCTTCTAATGCGTTGCTGACTTCAAATACCTGATCCTCAAGAATAGAATAAGCACAGAAAGCAACTTTTCTGGATGTCTCGGACGCATCAATACCTTGCTTTGATTTAAACCACTGGCGGTGCTCATCAACCAAAGAAACTAATGCGATTGGTACATTTAGTGAGTTTTTTGCAATACGGGTAAGTCTATCAAAGCGCTCTTCCGGAGGTGAGTCGAGTAAGCCTGTTTCGCGAAGCGCTTGTAAACGTTCATATTCGTTACCCGGAATATCCGCTGCTTTCATTTATTCGCCTCGCTTTGAGTTCGGTACAACTTCATACTAGAAACTTTAATTGGAATCTGCAATTAACTTCTGATTGAAAGGTTAGTTTTTGTAACATTGAAGCTATTTGACTGCTGTTTTTTGCCGTAGCCCCATGAAATTATTGTTTTTATGATGGTATAGCCCGACGCTGCATATCGTCGCTAACTTCGGTTTTTGATATAAGATGTAAATAACTTGCTATATTTTAAATAGTCACAGGATTAAATAGCGTTAAAAAAGAAATTAAAAAACTTTCTACTTTAATTAAAGGGAGGCTAAAGTGAGCCCCGAAGATACAAACGCTGAAGCCAAGCTAGAGTTACTGCGAATAAAACAAAAAATCATAAAGAAAATCCCTGAACGTCTGGCCATTATATTCACTCTTGCGAAACGTCTGGAAGATATGAGTGGCGAAGAGTACTCCGAAGACTATGAAGATAAGCTATCTCAAGCGATTGAAGAGTTGGAGCTTGCTGTACACAGTATGATAGGAAGTTTAGGCAGCCTCGACCTAGAGTGGGAAATGGAGCAAACTCGCTTGTTGAATGAGCAAATTAATAAATTCAAGGGAAGTGGAAAGCCACCCTCTAAATATGAGTGGGAACGGTTTTATATGACGTTAACGTCATTGAAGTTGAGTGTGCATCGAATCAGTCTGGGGAGCTTTACTATCAACTCAGCCCGAAAAGAACTGAGGCCAGGCAAGGGGGTTTGGGTTGTAGATGATGACCCTGACCAATCTGAAGTTCTTTGTAATTGGTTTCAACATGAGGGATACCAAACCCGCAGCTTTTTAAGTCTGGATGACTTTATTGATAATTTTGATATTGAAAGTAAGCCTGACATTATTTTTATGGATATGAGATTTAGAGAAGGAGAGTTTGCTGGAGCAGAAAAAATTTCAAGTTTACAAGTTAAGCATGGGAGCCTTCCTCCGTTGATATTTATGTCTGTTCAGAACAGCCTTGAGGCAAGGCTTATGGCTTTTCGCGCGGGTGCAACTCGATACTTAATGAAACCACTTGAACGTGAGTATTTAATCAGTCTCGTCGATGAGTTAAGCAGTGAAGTTCCTCCGTCTCCATACAAGGTTCACCTTGTGGATGACGATGAAGCTCAATTAAAACTCAACCAGTTTTATTTAGAATTAGCGGGGTTTCATGTTTCTACCTCATACAAGCCTTTACGTCTAATAGACGATTTGAAGCGTTTTCAACCGGACGTTGTGGTGCTCGATGTTTATATGCCTGAAGCATCAGGCCCTGAACTTGCTGCTGTGTTGAAAGAGATGCCCGAATATAGACATCTGCCCGTTTTGTTTCTTTCGTCAGCCCCAGATCCGTCAACGCAATTGTTGGCTTTGGGGATGGGGGGAGATGAGTACCTGATAAAACCAGTACAACCTAACCGGCTTGTTGCATGCTTACGAAAGCATGCTCGTAAAAGACGGTTGCGGGAGATAAATGGCCAAGAAAAAAACAATAATAGATGAATTAAAGATGTCGCGTGTCACGTTGATGGCACAATTTTGACACAAAATCAGAAACAAAAAAGCCCCGCTGTTTCCAGCGAGGCCTTGCAATATGTGGTGCCGGAGGCGGAATCGATAAGATCTAATAACTTATTGTTTTATAGTGGATAAAAAATATTAAGATTCAAGCGTGTTACTTACCTTGTTACTAAAACTTCAGCTTTAGTTTTTTGATTGAAAGCTTTTTCACAAATGAATCTTTTAACTTTTTGGCTATGCCCAATACTCGCTTAACACGTTGAACATAGCTATAGTGGTCTGCAACTTGTGAACGTGTAGTGGCAAATAAATTCGGGTAAGCGGATTAAATGGTTGATCTTACCTTTGCATGAGAGTGAGACAGACCGGCATCTCATTGGATTATCTGGTTGATGCTTCACCTACTGCTGGTGCATGTTTCCTTCGCTAATTCCAGCAAGAACCCCACACGCCTCAACTTCCCGGTCATCGTTGCAACTCGCTCTCAGTGAAACGAGTTGTTTCTCAAGCGCT
>NZ_JBLXBI010000005.1:0-232341 GCF_048265525.1 Idiomarina sp.
TCATTCAAAAGTTGCAATACAAATATTTCGTTTTGCTTAACTTCTGCAAGTGCCCACACAGTTTGCTTGGCTTGATATAATTGTTAAAGAGCGTTGCTTCTTTCGAAGCAGGGAGGCGTATTCTACACGTCCCTCTCGTTTCGTCAACCCATTTTTTTCAGCTTTTTCAGCCCGGTTAAAACAAAACGCCGTTGTCGGAATTTATTGCAAATACACTTTGCAGATAACTCATGACAACGGCGGCGAATTATAGTGATCTCTGAGTGCCTTGCAAGATCTTTTTTCGATCAAGAAACTCAACCGAACAAAAAACACTCACCTCAAAATTTAAACCTTAATTTTGATTGTTTTTAATTCTATTTTGTTGTTTTTTTGTGATTGCCTTGAACTGTTGTTATATTGAATCACTCTAATAAGTTGGACTCATATAAAGGGCTTAAATCTTATGCGCTGGAAATTAATAACTTTTACCTGTTTGCTTGTTGCAACTCTTAGTTCAAGCGCTATACGAACGAGTCATGCTGCTACTTTTGATCGCAGCCCACAAAACTCATCTTCCACTTTAAAAGATACTTACCGAAGTATTATCGAAAATCACCTCAATAAAAATTTCTCTATTATGCGCACCGTGCGTATCTTGATTAATAACTATCCGGAACATGCCGCTTATATCGTTAACGCCGCTTTTGACATAAGAGAAACCAGAGTCAAAGCTATAGTAGTAGCAGCAATGCAAGCAGAACCTGCTGTTACTTATACTGTCGTCGACATTGCTATAGCTCGTTACCCAGACTTATCTAATAGCATTGTTGAGGCTGCCATTCAAACTGAACCCGCGTATATTGATGATATCATTACTATTGCATTGCAGCGTCAACCTGATCAGGCGGAAACTATTATACGCAAGGCGGTCGCGTCCCACCCTGATTTTACTGAATCAGTCTTGAGAACTGCGGCTCAAGAAGCCCCGAGTTCAATTCTTTCCTCCTTAACTGAATCGATAAAGGCTCTACCGGAGACAGCAACATCACTAATTGCCGTTATGAAAGATTTTTTTGTCGGTTCAGATAATGAAAGCAGTGCTTACGAAATTAGCAAAGACGATTGGCGAGTATTAACTCTGGAAGCTAAGCAATCAGGGGTAAGTCGCAAGGAACTTGAATGGCTAGTAAAAGAAGGCTACGTCGAGAAAGAAACCCTTGCCAAAATTTTTAACGATGAGCTCCCGAATTAGTTTTTGCTATTAGATTTTAGACACAAAAAAGCCGGCTGAAATTCAGCCGGCTTTTTAACTTTTCGAAGCGGTTTACTCCGTAACTTCTTCAGCTACTTCTTCAACTTCTTCAACTTCTGGGCGACCAACTAATTCAATGTAAGCCATTGGAGCGTTATCACCTGTACGGAAGCCACACTTCATAATGCGAGTGTAACCACCTGGGCGTTCTTCATAACGCGGACCTAATTCATTAAACAGCTTGCCAACAACCTCTTTGTCACGTGTGCGTGCGAACGCCAGACGACGGTTTGCTACGCTGTCTTGTTTTGCCATTGTGATCAACGGCTCAACAACGCGACGTAACTCTTTTGCCTTTGGCAAAGTCGTCTTGATGATCTCATGACGCACTAAAGAGCTTGCCATGTTACGGAACATTGCCTGACGATGGCTGCTGTTTCGATTTAGTTGACGACCACTCTTACGATGGCGCATACCTATACCCTTCTCAGTAAATCTATTACTAAGGTGACCTTAGTCGTTGTCAATTAAGCTGGCTGGTGGCCAGTTCTCAAGGCGCATGCCTAGAGACAAACCACGTGAAGCCAACACGTCTTTGATTTCAGTCAACGACTTTTTACCCAAGTTCGGAGTTTTCAATAACTCCACCTCAGTGCGTTGTACTAAGTCACCAATGTACTGAATCGCTTCTGCTTTCAAGCAGTTCGCAGATCGAACAGTCAATTCCAAGTCGTCTACCGGACGCAGAAGGATCGGATCGAACTCCGGCTTCTCTTCTTTTTCTTCCGGCTCACTGATATCACGAAGTTCTACAAAGGCATCCAACTGTTCAGCTAAAATTGTTGCTGCACGGCGGATAGCTTCTTCTGGATCCAATGTACCATTGGTTTCCATTTCGATAACCAGTTTATCTAAGTCGGTGCGCTGTTCAACACGAGCCGCATCTACAGAATATGCAATGCGTTCTACCGGGCTGAACGACGCGTCGACTAAAAGACGACCGATTGGACGTTCATCATCATCAGCGGACTGACGAGATGCCGCAGGCACGTAACCACGACCACGTTCAACTTTCACTCGCATAACAAGTTCATAGTCGCCTGTCAGATGACAGATAACGTGCTCAGGATTAACGATTTCAACATCACCATCGTGGGTGAAATCGCCTGCTGTTACAGGACCTGCTCCGGATTTATTCAAAGTCAGAGTTGCTTCATCTTTACCTTCAACGCTGACTGCCAGCCCTTTCAGGTTTAATAAAACTTCAATGACATCTTCCTGAACGCCCTCTTTGCTGCTGTACTCGTGCAGCACGCCATCGATTTCAACCTCAGTCACTGCACAGCCTGGCATTGACGACAGTAAAATGCGACGTAACGCATTACCTAGTGTATAACCAAAGCCGCGTTCTAGAGGCTCCAGTGTCACCTTGGCATGAGTCGGGCTGATTTGCTCGATGTCGACTAACCTCGGCTTTAGGAATTCGGTAACAGAACCCTGCATTGTGTCCTCTCTCTATGCTTAAGCTTTACTTAGAGTAAAGCTCTACGATCAACTGTTCGTTAATTTCAGCAGACAAGTCGCTACGTTCTGGAAGACGTTTAAATGCACCTTCCAATTTGTTGTTGTCTACTTCTATCCAGACTGGTTTCTCGCGTTGTTCTGCAAGCTCCAGTGCTGCTCCGATACGTGCCTGTTTCTTCGCTTTTTCACGAACAGAAACGACATCTTCAGGACGAACCTTGAACGATGGAATGTTCACTACCTGACCATTCACAACAACTGCTTTGTGACTGACCAGCTGACGAGCTTCTGCGCGTGTTGACGCAAAGCCCATGCGATACACTACGTTATCCAAGCGCTGTTCCAGCAACTGCAACAGGTTTTCACCGGTATTGCCTTTCAGTCGTGCAGCTTCTTTGTAGTAGTTACGAAATTGCTTTTCCAGTACGCCGTACATACGACGAACTTTCTGTTTCTCACGCAACTGAACACCGTAATCTGACAAACGACCGCGACGCGCGCCGTGTTGTCCTGGTGCAGTTTCGATCTTACATTTAGAATCGATTGCGCGAACGCCGCTCTTCAGGAACAAATCTGTTCCTTCGCGACGGCTCAGCTTGAGCTTTGGACCCAAATATCTAGCCATGATCTTTCTCCAACTATCGATTCACGCCTTAAACGCGACGTTTCTTAGGCGGACGACAACCGTTGTGAGGAATCGGTGTCACATCGGTAATATTTGTGATTTTGTAACCAACGGCGTTCAGGGCACGAATCGATGATTCACGACCTGGGCCTGGACCATTCACAAATACTTCCAGGTTTTTCAGTCCGTATTCCTTCGCCATTTCACCTGCACGTTCTGCTGCAACCTGTGCTGCGAACGGCGTTGATTTCCGTGAACCACGGAACCCTGATCCACCTGCGGTAGCCCACGCTAATGCGTTACCCTGGCGATCAGTAATGGTAATAATGGTGTTGTTGAAAGATGCATGCACATGAGCCATGCCATCGGCGACTTGCTTTTTAACGCGCTTGCGAGAGCGAGTTGGTGTTTTAGCCATTACTCAATCCCCCTATTTCTTAATTGGTTTGCGCGGACCTTTACGAGTGCGCGCATTTGTTTTAGTGCGCTGCCCACGTAGAGGTAAGCTACGACGATGACGAAGTCCACGGAAACACCCGAGGTCCATCAAACGTTTAATGTTCATAGATACTTCACGACGCAGATCACCTTCTACGGCGAACTTTGATACAGCGTCACGAAGCGCGTCCAGTTTGTCTTCTGACAATGAACCAATCTTGGTGTCTTCAGCGATACCCGTAGCAGCAAGAATCTGCTGTGAACGAGTACGGCCAACACCGTAGATTGCAGTCAAAGCTATGACTGCATGCTTATTGTCAGGAACGTTAATGCCAGCGATACGGGCCACTAACACGTCTCCTTCAGTTTGTAGGCTTCAGTTGAAAAGCCCGTTAGGATACTCAACCGATTGCCGAATTGCAAATACTTCAAAGGCTGCGGCGATTAAGCCGCAAGCCTTTCCTTCGAATCAACCTTGTCGTTGCTTATGCTTAGCATCAGTGCAAATAACGCGAACTACACCGTTACGCTTGATGATTTTGCAGTTACGACAGATTTTCTTCACGGAAGCACGAACTTTCATTGCTACTCTCCGTTCTACCCAATCTTACCGGCCATAGCCTTTTAGATTGGCTTTTTTCAGGACAGAGTCATATTGATGCGACATCATATGAGTCTGAACCTGTGCCATAAAGTCCATGATAACAACTACGATAATCAATAAAGATGTACCGCCGAAGTAGAACTGCACATTCCATGCAATCATCATGAACTCCGGAACCAAACAGACAAAGGTAATGTACAGTGCGCCTGCTAATGTTAAACGCGTCATTACTTTATCGATGTATCTAGAGGTTTGTTCACCTGGGCGAATACCCGGAATAAACGCACCCGACTTCTTCAAGTTGTCAGCTGTTTCGCGAGGGTTAAATACCAACGCTGTATAGAAGAAACAGAAGAAGATTATCGCAGCCGCGTACAATAACACATATAACGGCTGACCGGGAGACAATGTCATCGATACTTGCTGCAAAATGTCTGCAACCGCACCGTCACCAGAGCCAAACCAAGTGGCGATGGTACCCGGGAATAAAATAATGCTTGACGCAAAAATTGGTGGAATAACGCCAGCCATATTAACTTTCAATGGCAAGTGCGTGCTTTGCGCAGCAAATACCTTACGACCTTGTTGACGTTTCGCATAATTAACGACGATACGACGTTGACCACGCTCCACAAAAACAACGAAATAAGTTACTGCTAAAACCACAACCCCAATTAATAACAACAATAACAGGTGCAAGTCACCTTGACGCGCTTGCTCAGCCGTTTGGCCGATAGCGGAAGGTAATCCTGCAACAATACCCACAAAGATCAGGATAGAGATACCGTTGCCAATACCACGCTCAGTAATCTGTTCGCCTAACCACATAAGGAACATAGTCCCTGTGACTAAGCTCACTACAGCAGTGAAATAGAAGCCGAAGCCAGGGTCTATTACTAGCCCGGGCATTAAATTTGGTAAGCCTGTAGCTATACCAATCGACTGGAACGTTGCCAGTATTAAAGTACCCCACCGCGTATACTGGTTAATCTTACGACGACCAGACTCACCTTCTTTCTTAAGCTCGGCCAAACGCGGATGTACCACGCTAGCCAACTGCATAATAATCGAAGCCGAAATATACGGCATAATACCTAATGCAAATACTGACGCACGCTCTAAGGCACCACCGCTGAACATGTTAAACATGGCAACGATGGTATCTTTCTGCTGTTCGAATAGCTGAGCTAATACAGCGGCATCAATACCAGGAATAGGCACAAAGGAGCCCGCTCGGAAAACGATAATCGCTCCTAACACAAACAGCAGGCGACGCTTAAGTTCCGACAAGCCACCTTGCGCTCGATTTGATTCCAATCCTGGTTTAGCCATTTGCTCTATCCTTCGATTTTGCCGCCAGCAGCTTCAATAGCTTCGCGAGCGCCTTTGGTGACTTTAAGACCTTTTACAGTCACAGCACGACTTAACTCACCAGATTTGATGACTTTAGCGTGTAGTACGTTCTTACGAACGAGACCTGCTGCTTTCAAAGTCGCCAGTTCAACGGTATCACCGTCAACCTTCGCGATTTCTGCCAAGTTTACTTCTGCAGTGACCATAGCCTTGCGAGAAGTAAAACCAAATTTTGGCAGACGACGTTGAATTGGCATTTGTCCGCCTTCGAAACCTGGCTTGACTGAGCCACCAGAGCGAGACTTCTGCCCTTTGTGACCACGGCCGCCAGTCTTTCCAAGACCTGAACCAATACCACGCCCAACGCGCTTTTTGCTGCTTTTTGCACCAGGTGCGGGAGCAAGTGTATTAAGTTCCATCGCTTATCCCTCCACCTTAATCATGTAATTAACTCGGTTCACCATACCGCGGACTGCAGCAGTGTCTTCCAACTCTACTGTGTGACCAATGCGGCGGAGACCCAAGCCACGTAGTGTAGCTTTATGCTTCGGCAAACGACCGATAGAGCTACGCGTCTGTGTTACTTTGATTGTCTTTTTCGCCATTGTTCACTACCCCAGTATTTCGTCAACGCGCAATCCACGCTTCGCCGCAACTTGCTCCGGCGATTTCATGCCGTTCAACGCTTTGATAGTCGCGCGAACAACGTTGATTGGGTTGGTTGAACCATATGCCTTTGACAGCACGTTATGAACACCTGAAACTTCCAGAACCGCACGCATTGCACCACCAGCGATGATACCCGTACCTTCTGAAGCAGGTTGCATGTATACCTGTGAACCTGAATGACGTCCTTTAACAGGATGCTGTAAAGTGTCGCCTTTCAGTTGAACGGTAACCATATTGCGACGTGCTTTTTCCATTGCTTTTTGAATAGCAGCGGGTACTTCACGCGCTTTACCATAACCAAAACCGACTTTACCTTTACCGTCGCCAACCACAGTCAGTGCAGTGAAGCTAAAGATACGACCACCTTTAACTACTTTTGCTACACGATTTACTGTGATCAACTTCTCTATCAGTTCACCGGTTTGAGCTTCTACATTTGCCATGTTCGTCTCCTAGAACTGAAGTCCGGCTTCACGAGCTGCGTCCGCTAATGCGGCTACGCGACCGTGGTATTTAAAACCACTACGATCGAAAGACACGTTTTTAACGCCCTTTTCAATCGCTCGTTCAGCGATAGTTTTGCCCACGACTTTGGCTGCGTCTACATTACCTGTAGATTTAAGCCCTTCGCGGACACTTTTCTCTGCAGTCGATGCGGCTGCCAGCACTTCAGAACCGTTAGGTGCGATCAACTGCGCGTAAATATGCCGTGGTGTACGGTGAACGACCAGGCGATTTGCACCCAACTCTTTAATTTGTTTACGTGCGCGAGTAGCACGACGTAAGCGAGCTGCTTTATTGTCCATCGTATTACCCTACTTTTTCTTGGCTTCTTTACGGCGCACTTGCTCGTCAGCATAACGGACACCTTTGCCTTTGTAAGGCTCAGGTTTACGGTATGCACGAATGTTAGCGGCAACTTGACCAACTAACTGCTTATCTGCACCTTTAACGACGACTTCAGTCTGAGTCGGAGTATCGATTGTGATCCCTTCAGGAATCTCGAACTCCACAGGATGCGAAAAGCCTAGCGTCAGGTTTAGTTTTTTACCTTGTGCTTGCGCACGGTAACCAACACCTATCAACTGTAACTTACGTTCGAATCCTTTAGTGACTCCGACCACCATGTTTTGCAACAATGCGCGAGCCGTACCAGCTTGAGCTGTTGAGTTAGCAACACCTTCACGGGCGTTAGTACGTAACTCACTCTCATCTTTTACCAGTTCAACTGCATCGTTTACAACACGACTCAGTGAGCCTTGGGCACCTTTAATCGTGACTTCCTGGCCATTTAGCGTAACTTCAACGCCAGCAGGAATTTCAATGGGTGCTTTAGCAACACGTGACATTTCCTACCTCCTAATTACGCTACGTAACCGATAATTTCGCCACCAAGACCAGCTTGGCGAGCGGCACGATCAGTCATCAGGCCTTTAGACGTCGAAACTACTGCGATGCCAAGGCCACCCATTACGTTAGGCAACTCGTTGCGTTTCTTATAGATACGCAGACCAGGCCGACTAACGCGCTCGATTGTTTCAATTACTGGCTTGCCTTCGAAATATTTCAATTCGACTTCAAGCTCAGGTTTAACAGTACTCTCGGCACTGTAACCAGTAATAAAACCTTCTTCTTTCAGAACTTGAGCAATCGCCACTTTCTGCTTAGAAGACGGCATTTTAACCGTTACTTTGTTAGCACCTTGAGCGTTGCGAATGCGTGTGAACATATCCGCAATTGGATCTTGCATGCTCATATTTGCTTTCTCCCGTGATTCGTGGCTTACCAGCTAGCTTTTTTCAAGCCAGGAATTTCACCGCGCATCGCCATCTCACGGACCTTGATTCGGCTCATGCCGAATTTACGAAGGAAACCATGAGGACGACCAGTTATACGACAACGGTTACGTTGACGCGTCGGACTGGCATCACGTGGGAGCTGTTGCAACTTAAGTACGGCTTCCCAACGCTCTTCGTCTGATGCTTTAGGGTCACTAATGACCGTTTTCAGTGCGTTGCGTTTTTCTGCGTATTTTGAAGCGATTTTAGCTCGCTTCACGTCACGCGCTTTCATTGACTGTTTTGCCATAACTCTACACCTTACTTTCTGAACGGGAAGTTAAAGGCAGCTAGCAAAGCACGAGCTTCGTCATCTGTGCCAGCATTTGTGGTAATGGTGATATCCAGACCACGTACCTTGTCGACTTTGTCATAGTCGACCTCCGGAAAGATGATCTGCTCACGAACACCCATGCTGTAATTACCACGACCATCGAACGATTTAGGGTTCAGGCCGCGGAAGTCACGGATACGTGGGATTGCAATCGAAATTAAGCGTTGCAAAAAGTCCCACATGCGCTCGCCGCGCAGAGTTACTTTACAGCCAATCGGGAAGCCTTCACGGACTTTGAAACCGGCGACAGACTTGCGTGCCACAGTACGAATTGGCTTTTGACCAGAGATAGCCTCTAGGTCAGCCACTGCGTTATCAAGTACTTTTTTGTCAGCCAGAGCTTCACCAACACCCATGTTAAGGGTGATTTTATCAATCCGAGGGACTTGCATGACGCTGTTGTAGCTGAACTCTTTCATAAGCTCAGGAACTACCGATTCTCTGTAAAAATCATGCAGTTTCGCCATCGTAAAACTCCAAGTTTGAATTAAATGATTGCGTTGTTCGATTTGAAGAAGCGAACTTTCTTGCCATCTTCAATACGAAATCCAACACGATCTGCTTTACCTGTCTCTGGGTTAAGGATCGCTACGTTCGAAATGTGGATTGCTGCTTCTTGTTCAACGATGCCACCAGATTCACCTAGAGCCGGATTTGGCTTTTGGTGTTTCTTGACTACGTTGACGCTTTCCACGATCACGCGATCTTTATCGGTAAGAACTTTTAGGACTTTGCCTTGCTTGCCCTTGTCCTTACCTGCCAGGACGACTACTTCGTCATCACGTTTAATTTTTGCCGCCATAATTGACTCCTTATAGTACTTCTGGTGCCAGCGAGATAATCTTCATAAACTGCTCTGAACGCAGTTCACGAGTTACCGGCCCGAAAATACGTGTGCCAATGGGCTGTTGGTTGTTATTCAACAACACAGCCGCGTTGCGGTCAAAACGGATGACCGACCCGTCTTGTCGACGGACGCCTTTTCTGGTGCGAACGACCACCGCATTCACTACATCGCCTTTCTTCACCTTACCGCGCGGAATTGCTTCCTTGACAGTAACTTTGATGATATCGCCGATGTTTGCGTAGCGACGGTGCGAACCACCTAGAACCTTAATACATTGTACGCTGCGCGCGCCGGAGTTATCGGCAACGTCCAGGGTAGTTTGCATTTGGATCATTTCAGTGCCCCGCTTAGTTAAAAAAACAGACCCTCTCGGGTCGTGCTGCCTTTGGTTTTTCCCTTATAAAAAGGGTCGCGAAGTGTAACAGATAAATTTTGGAAGTGGTAGGGTAATCTCAGAAAATTTCGTAGGTGTAAGGTGAATTCACCATCTTAAGAGTTTAGTTTAGTTGGATTGCAGCAGAACCAATGGTAAATTCAATACTTTACGTTGCTCAGGTAAGTATACCTTATTATAAGAGCACAGGCTGACTTGGGACTTCTATGGTATGAATCTGCTATTCATTATTTTTGCCCCATTCTTTGGTGCGCTCTTACCGCTATTATTTAAACAAGCGTCGCGACCGATAAAGACTGGGATTACATTACTTGTTCCTATTTTCTGCTTAATTGTTTTGTTTCAGTACGTACCCGCTACGCTTGCCGGTGAGGTACCTAAACAAATGGTGGAATGGTTGCCGGGTATAGGGCTTGATTTCGCCGTGCGGCTGGATGGTTTGTCACTGCTTTTTGTGGGGCTCATATTAGGCATAGGTGTCCTAATTATTGGCTATGCCCACTACTACTTAAGCAGTAACGACGATGAAGCTCGTTTTTACGCTTGCCTGCTTTTATTTATGTCCTCGATGCTGGGCATCGTTATGGCAGATAATATCTTATTAATGTGGGTGTTCTGGGAACTGACCAGCATCTCTTCCTTTTTACTTATCGGTTATTGGTTCCATAGCAGTGATGCACGTCGCGGTGCTCGCATGGCATTGGCAACAACCGGCGCCGGAGGTCTGGCGCTCTTAGCCGGATTACTAATAATTGGGCACATAGCCGGTGGCTATCAACTGGATACCGTATTCGCCGCAGCAGACCAGATAAAAGCGCACGCTTACTATGTTCCGGCCTTAATACTCGTTTTACTAGGAGCCTTTACTAAGTCAGCCCAGTTTCCATTTCAATTTTGGCTACCACATGCCATGGCAGCCCCCACTCCTGTAAGTGCTTACTTACACTCCGCGACCATGGTAAAAGCTGGTATCTTTTTACTAGCTCGTTTTCATCCGGTATTAGCTGAAACTGAGCTTTGGTTTACTCTGGTTACGTTGACCGGCTTAATTACCATGCTAGTCGGTGCTTACTTTGCTTTGTTAAAGCACGACCTGAAAGGTTTACTCGCTTTCTCGACGGTTAGCCACCTGGGTCTTATTTGTATGCTACTGGGGATAGGCACCCAAGGTGCGGTAATAGCCGCGCTATTTCATGTTATTAACCATGCTTTCTTTAAAGCTGCACTATTCATGACCGCGGGTATTATTGATCATGAGTCCGGCACTCGTGATATGCGTAAATTGCAAGGGCTTATGAGCCTGATGCCAATAACCGCTACTCTCGCCATGATTGTAGCGGCCTCAATGGCAGGAATACCGCCATTCAATGGGTTTATGTCTAAAGAGCTCTTCCTGGACCAGGCCCTGCAGCAACATTTATTCGGCGGACTGTCATGGTTCATTCCTATATTGGCGACTGTGGGAGCCATGCTGTCAGTGGCTTATTCAATTCGCTTTATTCACGATGTTTTCTTTAATGGCGACTACAAAGAACTGCCAAAAAAACCACATGACCCACCACGCATGATGTCTGCACCGGTTGCTGTGCTAGGCCTCCTTTGTATCGCTATAGGCATCGCGCCAATGACTATGGTCTCAGGTATACTTGACCAGGCAGCGGCGGCTGTTACAGGCTCTCCTGTTGAAGTAAAGCTATCGCTTTGGCACGGCTTCAATATGCCTCTATTAATGAGCGCAGTCGCAGTGGTTGGCGGCATTTTGATATACCTTTCCCGCGATCAACTGTTTACCTTTAATCGCCAATTTGACGGACAGGACGCTAAACACAATTTTGAACGTCTTGTGCAAAAAACCTCTGATGCCGCAGCAAATTTTTACGACCGCTTAGACACAGGTTCTTTGCAGCGCTACATTGCTTTTGTGCTTATCAGCGTTATTGTCGTGTTGCTTCCTTCGTTAAGCGACCTAAGTGTGGTAACTGGCGGCAAACCTCAGCTGCCTGTTGATATGGTTAGCATGGTTGGTGCTATCGTCCTGATATCCGCAGCATTTGCCACCGCTACATTGCACCGCAATCGCTTTGTGATGTTAATGATGCTATCGGTGGTTGGGCTGGTCGTGTCGTTAGCTTTCGCGCATTTCTCGGCACCGGACCTGGCCATGACTCAGTTGGTTGTCGAAGTGGTCAGTATTATCTTAATGATACTGGCGTTGTTCTTTATGCCACAAAAAACCAGTCGGGCCTCTTCTGGCCACCGAGTTTTTCGTGACATAATCATTGCCAGCTTTATTGGCGGCATTGTCGCTACCTTAAATTTCGCAATACTGACCTCACCGTTTGAAAGTATCTCGGACTTTTTCCTTGCGAATGCGAAATCCGGTGGTGGTGGAACCAACGTAGTAAACGTCATTCTGGTGGACTTTCGTGGTTTCGATACATTAGGTGAAATTACCGTTCTGGCAATAGCTGCTGCAGGTATTCATAAACTGCTTAATAAGCTAAAACCATTTATGCCTTCCAGTGATATTGACGGACGCCCCTGGCATAGAATTAGACACCCGTTGATGTTAACGACTGTTGCCAACATTATTTTACCCATGGCGATGGTAGTTGCTGCCTATATCTTCCTAAGAGGCCACAACTTACCGGGTGGTGGTTTCATCGCAGGGCTGATAGTAGCCTCGGCGATGATCCTGCAGTACATTGCCAATGGCGTCGACTGGATGAAAGAACGCTTTAGCGTTAATTATCAATCTCTAATGTCATTTGGCGTTTTGATAGCCGTGCTTACCGGCCTTGGTAGCTGGTTATTTGGCAAGCCTTTCCTGACTTCCTGGTTTACCTATTTAGACTGGCCAGTGGTTGGTAAATTTGAATTTGCTACGGCTTTACTTTTCGATCTTGGTGTTTTCCTAACGGTTGTTGGCGCTACTATGATGATTTTAAGTAACTTCGGGAAGATGACGACACGTCATCGCCCAACGCATGAGGGACATTAATGGAAACTTTATATTCTGTTACCGTTGGTATTTTGACCGCATGCAGTGTTTTTCTCATTCTGCGCGGCCGTTCATTTCCGGTGGTCGTCGGCATTACTATGCTGTCTTATGCCGTTAACTTATTTCTATTTTCAACCGGTCGTCTGACAATAGACGGAGCACCAATTTATGGTACTCAGGAAACCTATGCCGACCCTTTACCTCAGGCGCTGGTTCTCACCGCTATCGTTATCGGTTTCGCCATGACAGCGTATTCAATTATTCTGGCTGTGCGCGCCCGTGGCGAGATAGGAACGGACGAAGTTAACCAACAAGATAATAGTACGGAGGGCAACCGCTAATGTGGCAACAACATTTGGCGATACTTCCTATTTTGGTGCCGTTACTGGCTGCGCTGCTACAGCTTCTTCCCTGGGGAGACAGACCTCAGCCAAAACGCAGGGCCATAGGCCTGCTATCCAGTATATTAACCTTGATACTGAGTATTGCCCTACTCGTTCAGGTTAACCAGGATCAGATGATTGTTTATGCCTTAGGCAACTGGTCCGCGCCATTTGGAATTGTCCTGATGGTGGACAAACTTAGCGCTCTGATGATGCTGATAACGGCAATACTGGCGTTACCGGTGCTCATCTACGGTTGTTATGCCGAAGATAATCTTGGCTCTCACTTTCAGGCATTATTTCAGTTTCAAGTGATGGGCATTATGGGGGCTTTTGCTACCGGCGATATTTTCAACTTATTCGTCTTCTTCGAAGTCCTCCTCATTTCCTCGTACGCACTATTAATGCACGGCGGAGGAAAATTCCGTTTGCGCACGACCCTACACTACGTATTGCTCAACCTTTTGGGATCTGCTCTTTTCTTGATTGGTATCGGCACTCTATACGGCGTTACCGGTACGTTGAATATGGCAGACCTTGCAACGCAAGTTCAACAATTAAGTGGTGACCAGGCCGCCTTAGCTAAAGCCGGTGGTATGATGCTATTGATAGTATTCGGCATTAAAGCGGCTATCCTGCCACTGCACTTCTGGCTGCCTCAAGCGTACTCCACAACCACCGGAGTTGTTGCTGCTCTATTCGCAATAATGACAAAAGTTGGTGTTTACGCCATAGTTCGGGTCTACACACTCATTTTCGGCCCTGAAGCTAATGAACTCGCACTCATTGCACATGACTGGCTTTGGGTTATGGGTCTCATTACCATGCTTGCCGGCGCTATCGGAATTATTGGAGCTCGTGACTTACGCTTGCTGGTGGCTTATTTAGTGGTCATTTCTATTGGTACACTTATCGCAACCTACAGCTTAAATGGAGTAGCGACAACCGGCGCCATGCTGTTTTATTTAATCCACTCAACCTTTATAACTGGCGCATTATTTTTACTGGCCGACCTTATTGCGTTCGAACGTGGTAAAACCGCATCACGCATCGTATCCGGCAAGAAAATGGCCAATCATTCTACTTATTCAGTCATGTTTTTAATTGCTGCAATAGCAATAATTGGTTTACCACCTCTGTCAGGCTTTGTCGGAAAGCTTATGATTATGGAGTCGGCAAGCCCAAACGGGGCGAGTTTTTGGCTGTGGGGTGCCATGTTAGGCGCAACTCTTATTATGCTTATTTCAGTCACCCGGGCGGGAAGTAAAATGCTCTGGCATACCCTGTCGGGTAAAGCGAACGAACAATCGGCTCCTTTAGGAAAAAGAGCCGCTGTTGTTATGCTTCTGTCGCTATCGGTTGTTATGACGCTATTTGCCAGCCCAATACGCAACTATACCGATGATGTCGCTGAACAGCTTTACGACATAGACCAGTACCCATCGCGTGTACTGACAAAAGGAGTGGAATAATTACTATGAAAAAGCTATTTCCAACACCTTTGTTATCTTTTTTCTTATTGACGCTATGGGTTCTCTTATTTAACTCAGTTTCGCCTGGGGTGGTCATACTGGGAGCTTTATTTTCCTGGTTTATTCCATTTTTATTCCGCGATGCCTGGCCTAATTTTGCAAAAGTTAAGCGACCAGACCTCGCTATCGTTTACTTTTTCATTCTGTTGAATGACATTGTCGTGGCTAACTTTAAGGTTGCCGGTATGATTCTCGGGAAACCTCGCTCGATCAAACCTGCGTTGTTTGTTTTCCCACTGGATATGAAAGAGGAACTTCCGGTTACTCTTCTCGCAAGTACCATAACACTGACACCGGGAACGGTATCCTGTGAAATTACTCGGGGACGCAAGGGTATTCTTATTCACGCATTCTCAGAAGAAAGCCCGGAAGAAGTCATAAAAACGATTCGAAACCGCTATGAGCGTCGCCTGAAGGAGATTTTCCAATGTTAACGACAGTACTGCACATTGCCTTCTTGTTATTCAGTTTATCGGTATTAATGAACTTTTGGCGCCTTATTCAAGGACCAGACCTGCCAGACCGAATACTGGCGCTGGATACGATTTACATTAATTCACTGGCTTTACTGCTGTTGTTGGGTATGTACCAAAACACGCAAACCTATTTTGAAGCTGCGTTACTCATTGCCATGTTCGGTTTTGTCGGCACCATCGCGGCAGGTAAGTTTTTACTGCGTGGCGACTTAATAGAATAAAGAGGAAAACCTTATGGATGCACTAAACCAATTACCGGCATGGTCACAATGGCTAGCGGCCTTCTTTATCTTATTAGGCGCTATATTTGCCTTTATTGGCTCTTTGGGGTTAGCAATACTCCCCGACTTTTTTACTCGTTTACACGCGCCCACTAAGAACACCACAATAGGCATTGGCGGCATAGTCATTGCTTCTATTCTTATTACTTCGGTACAAGGGTCGATTAACCTGAACGAACTTCTTATTGCCATATTCCTATTTTTGACGGCACCTATCAGCGCCCACATTATGGCTAAAGCCGCATTACATACAGAACTGAAGATGTTTAATCGAACAAAGGACTTTCGTCAGGAGGGGGATTCTTACGAGCATATCTTGCCTAATAAAAAAGACATGGAACCATAAGGTTCCATGTCTTTCGCAGTCAAAGCTTAAATCGCTTTAGAAATAATAACCGAAGTTAATATTAAAGCGGTCATTGACCTCACCACCGTCAGTTGCGGTATTACCACCAATAAACGGTTGGTTTTTTGCTCTTACATAATCAACGTAGGTATAAAAACCTCCGCCTGCTGCAACAGCAACCCCTAGAACATTCATCCAGGTATCATCTTGATAACCCATTTTATCGGTCATTAAGCTGTGGTCATTATAGAAAGTTAAGCTTGTCAGAGGCCCAATATCTACCGGTAAAGTGTAAGCAACATTGGCTGTATACAGTTTCGCTTCAGTAGGAATTGCATCGTAATAAGCGTAGGCTGCCATGTAAACACCGCGGTTTTCCAGTTTTATATCGTAGTCATAGTCTGAATACTGTAACTGTACGTTCCACGGTCCGTTATTGTAGACACCGTGTGCGGCCCAGGCCATGCGATTACCAACATTCTGATTCTCATACGCCTGTGCATCTGTAAAGCCTTCAGCAGCCGTTCCTGAATACAAATTCCCGCCTTGCAAAGACACACCAAGCTCTAAGTTTTCATCATCGCTGAAGCTAAACTTACGCGCGGTTCTGAAAGCATAGCTATTACTTTCTCCTACAGGTAAACCTGGTTCATCGTAAGCGCCCTGACCGGGCAACCGAATACCCACGGTGTCGTAGTTATAGCGCGCGGTACGATCAGATGTTGAGCCGTCAATGCCGCCCTGCTCATCTGATTTCAGGTAAGCTAAATCAAAATCCCACTCATCGCCACGGTATTTAAACCGAATACCGTTATCATGTTCATCTTCCAGGCCAACATAGAAAGTACTATTAAAGAAATAGCTGTGAGAGTTGTAAGGCATGTTACCAAATGGAATTTTTACGACACCAACCTGCCCTTGAAGTTTATCGGTGAAGTCATAACCAAACCAGGCGTGTTTGACAACGTCCTGATAATTAAACCAACGATACTCAGCAGAAAGGATCACCCCCCCCATTTCTCCATCAAAGTTCAGACGGAAAATATCGAAGTCCAAATCGCCACCGCGGTTTTCATTATCTGAGTCATAATTATTGTATTCATACTGAAAGCGAACCGCGCCATGAACCTTTATTGGCCAATTTTCGTTCTCTTCCGTTTTCTTTTCCAGCTCGTCTAAACGCGCATGAACTCCGGAGTCGTAGACAACTCTGCGGTTCGAACTGCTTTCTTTGCTGGCAGTTTCATTGCCTTTTTTTACTTCTCGTTCTTTTACAACAACGACTTCTTCTTTCTCTCGCTCTTCTTTTTCTTCAAGCCGTTTTTCCAATTGAGCTAAGCGTTCTTTTAACGCCTGTATTTCCTGTTCAACCGAATTACTATCTTGAGGAGCAGCAATTACCGGACTTGCCACAAGCACAGTAGCTGCAAAAAATAAACTTTTTGACATGAATTGTCTCCCTCTGAGAACTACGCATTGGTGTGCGTATTTATTATTTCTTATGTTAAAAAGAAATTTATTTAATTTCAGGTATTTGTACTAAACCTATTAAGGTTTAGATCAAAAAAAAAGCCTCCGCAAGGGAGGCCTTTTAATTTCTTATCGCTATCTGCGTTTAGACAACAGTAGCGCGCTCAACGATTTCTTCCAGAGCCCAAGATTTATTCTTAGACAGCGGACGACATTCGCGAACAATCACGGTATCGCCAACTTTAACCTGGTTTTCTTCGTCATGCGCATGTACTTTAGTTGTACGCGTGATGTACTTCCCGTATACCGGGTGCTTTACACGACGTTCAACAGCTACAGTGATGGTTTTATCCATCTTATCGCTGACAACTTTGCCTTGCAGAGTACGAACACGTTTTTCGTCAGTCATTACGCACCTGCCTTCTCATTTAAGATGGTTTTAACACGTGCGATATCACGACGCACTTGTTTCATCATGTGAGTCTGATTCAGCTGACCAGTTGCTGCCTGCATGCGCAGATTAAACTGCTCACGACGCAAGCCTAACAACTCTTCTTGCAGCTGCTCAACGGTTTTATCTTTCAGTTCACTTGCTTTCATCACATTACCGTCCGAGTCACAAAAGTGGTTTTGAAAGGCAGTTTACGTGCCGCCAGGCGGAACGCTTCACGTGCCAACTCTTCAGGAACACCGTCCATTTCATACAGAACGCGACCTGGTTGAATCTGAGCAACCCAGTATTCGACGTTACCTTTACCTTTACCCATACGAACTTCTAAAGGCTTTTTGGTAATAGGTTTGTCAGGAAATACACGGATCCAGATTTTACCTTGACGCTTAACATGACGAGTCATTGCACGACGGCCTGCTTCGATTTGACGCGCGGTCATACGACCACGGTCAGTAGCTTTTAAACCAAAAGTACCGAAGCTGACTTTGTTACCAGACTGCGCCAGACCACGGTTGCGGCCTGTGTGAACCTTACGGAATTTTGTACGCTTAGGTTGTAACATATCGTCTCTCCTTACTTACGGTTCTTGCCGCGCTTAGGAGCTGGCTTTTCTTCAGTTGGAAGTCCACCAAGAACTTCACCACGGAAAATCCAGACCTTAACACCGATGATACCGTAAGTGGTGTTCGCTTCTGAGGTCGAGTAGTCGATGTCTGCACGTAATGTGTGCAGCGGTACACGGCCTTCACGATACCACTCAGTACGTGCAATTTCTGCGCCGCCTAAACGACCACTCACTTCAACTTTGATACCTTTGGCACCCAAGCGAATAGCGTTTTGTACAGCACGTTTCATAGCACGACGGAACATGACACGACGTTCCAACTGACCAGAAATATTGTCAGCTACCAGCTGCGAATCCAACTCAGGTTTACGAACTTCTGAGATGTTGATTTGCGCAGGAGCACCTGTCAATTTAGAAACTTGCTTACGCAGTTTTTCTACGTCTTCGCCTTTCTTACCGATAACCACGCCAGGACGTGCTGTGTGAATAGTCACACGAACGCTCTTTGCGGGGCGATCGATAACGATACGAGAGACTGATGCATTGCGCAGTTCTTTAGTCAGGAACTTACGTACCTGAAAATCACTGTGCAGGTTATCAGCGAACTCATTTGTATTCGCATACCAGGTTGCATTCCATGGTCTGGAGATACCTAGGCGAATACCATTAGGATGTACTTTCTGACCCATAATTTATCTCCTAGCTATCTGACACGACCACAGTAATGTGGCTGGTGCGCTTAAAGATACGATCGGCACGGCCTTTCGCCCGTGGCTTGATGCGCTTCATAGTAGGACCTTCGTCTAAAAAGACTCGGCTTACTTTAAGTTCATCAATATCCGCACCTTCGTTATGTTCCGCGTTCGCGATTGCTGACTCAAGAACTTTCTTGATTAAGCCAGCAGCTGCTTTGGGGCTGTATGCCAGGATATCCAGTGCTTTATCTACCGGAAGTCCACGGATTTGGTCTGCGACCAAACGGCCCTTCTGCGCTGAAACGCGGGCAAATTGGTGTTTAGCAATTGCTTCCATCACTCTCTACCTCTTACCGTTTCTTCGCTTTCTTATCAGCAGCATGGCCGCGATAAGTACGGGTTGGCGCGAATTCGCCTAATTTATGACCGATCATTTCATCTGTCACGTAGACAGGAACGTGCTGACGACCGTTGTGAACAGCGATTGTCAGGCCGATCATATCTGGGATGATCATTGAACGACGGGACCAAGTTTTAATTGGCTTTTTATCCCCGGCTTCCAACGCTTTCTCCACCTTATTTAGCAGGTGAAGGTCAATAAATGGACCTTTTTTAAGAGAACGTGGCATGTTTTATCCTCAACTCTTATTTGTTGCGACGGCGTACGATGAACTTATCAGTACGCTTGTTTTTACGGGTTTTGTAGCCCTTGGTCGGCGTGCCCCATGGAGTCACAGGATGACGTCCACCAGAGGTACGGCCTTCACCACCACCGTGAGGGTGATCAACTGGGTTCATCGCCACACCACGAACGGTCGGACGAATACCACGCCAGCGGTTTGCACCGGCTTTACCCAATTGACGCAGCATATGTTCTGCGTTACCTACTTCACCGATAGTTGCACGACCTTCAGACTGAACGCGACGCATCTCACCTGAACGTAAGCGAACAGTAACATAAGCACCGTCACGCGCAAGAATCTGGCAATAAGCACCCGCTGAACGAGCCATTTGTGCGCCTTTACCTGGCTGTAACTCTACCGCGTGAACAACACTACCCACTGGGATGTTGCGCATTGGCAGACTGTTACCAGGCTTGATTGGTGCATCAACACCAGACTGGATACGATCGCCTACTGATAGGTTTTTCGGAGCCAGAATGTAACGGCGTTCACCGTCAGCATACAAAACTAAAGCGATATTCGCTGAACGGTTAGGATCGTATTCAATACGCTCAACCTTTGCAGGGATACCATCTTTATTACGTTTAAAGTCGATTACACGGTAGTGGTGTTTATGACCACCGCCAATGTGACGAACCGTGATACGACCGTTATTGTTACGACCACCAGACTTGCTGTTTTTTTCCAGCAACGGTGCGTAAGGCTTGCCTTTGTACAGGTCCTGACCGACGACTTTAACGACGTGGCGTTGACCCGGAGACGTAGGCTTACTTTTAACTACAGCCATGTTTATTCCTCCTGTTACTCAGCGCCGCCTGAGAAGTCAATGTCAGCACCTTCATTCAAGGCAACATACGCTTTCTTCCAGTCACTGCGTTTCCCGAAACGAGAACCAGTACGTTTGGTTTTACCCTTTACGTTGACTGTACGTACGTTTTTGACTTCAACTTCAAACAATTTTTCGACAGCCGCTTTGATTTCGGTTTTAGTCGCATCAACAGCTACTTTAAAAACAACAGTGTTGTTATTTTCAGCAGTGTTGGTCGATTTTTCCGAAACGTGAGGTGCTAAAATCACTTTAAGCAAACGTTCTTCGCGCATCATGATAACACCTCCTCAAGCTGCTTGACGGCGTCAGCAGTCATCAGCACTTTCTCGAAAGCAATCAGACTGACAGGGTCAATACCCTGAACATCACGCACGTCGACTTTATGCAAGTTGCGAGAAGCTAAGAACAGGTTCTCATCAACTTCTTTTGTCACGATCAAAACGTCGTTCAGATCCATTTCTTTCAGTTTCGCTGCCAGTTGCTTTGTTTTTGGCTCATCAACACCAAACTTCTCAACAACAATCAAGCGTTCCTGACGAATCAGTTCCGACAAAATGCTTTTAATCGCACCGCGGTACATTTTTTTGTTTACTTTCTGGCTGTGATTTTGCGGTTTAGCTGCAAAAGTCGCACCACCAGAACGCCAGATAGGACTACGGATTGTACCTGCACGGGCACGACCAGTACCTTTTTGACGCCAAGGCTTCTTACCACCACCGGCTACTTCAGAACGAGTTTTCTGAGCTTTTGTGCCCTGACGAGCACCTGCAGCGTAAGCTACAACTACTTGATGGACAAGGGCTTCATTAAACTCACGTCCAAAGGTAGCTTCGGAAACCTCAAGAGCGCCTTTTGCGTCTTTCAATGTTAATTCCATCACTATTCTCCTCAGACGTTATGCCTTGACCGCTGGTTTAACGATCACATCACTTCCGGTTGCACCCGGGACCGCACCTTTGATCAACAACAAGCTGCGCTCTGCATCAACCCGAACTAATTCAAGTGATTGCGTAGTGACTTGCTCATTACCCATCTGACCAGCCATTTTCTTGCCTTTGAATACTTTACCAGGCGACTGGTTTTGACCGATTGAACCCGGTGCACGGTGAGATAATGAGTTACCATGAGTAGCGTCCTGCATGCTGAAGTTCCAGCGCTTCACAGTACCGGCAAAGCCTTTACCTTTTGAAGTACCAGTAACGTCTACTTTGTTAACTTCTGCAAAAATATCAACAGTCAGTTCAGAACCTACTGCGTAATCTTCGCCTTCGCCATTTTGCAGGCGGAATTCCCAAAGACCACGACCAGCCTCTGTACCAGCTTTAGCAAAATGACCTGCTAAAGGCTTGGTTACACGGCTCGCTTTCTTCTCGCCTGTGGTTACTTGAAGGGCACGGTAACCGTCAGTGTCATCAGATTTAATCTGAGTCACACGGTTCGCCAGCACTTCGATCACAGTAACAGGAACAGAAGCGCCGTCTTCCTGGAAGACACGCGTCATTCCTACTTTACGACCGACTAGACCTATAGCCATTGTTAAAACCTCTCGTGTGTAATCCTATTACTGCCCACTTAACCCAAGCTGATCTGTACATCAACGCCAGCTGCCAAATCTAAACGCATAAGCGCGTCAACCGTTTTGTCAGTAGGGTCCATTATATCAATCAGACGCTTGTGGGTGCGGATTTCGTACTGGTCACGCGCGTCTTTATTTACGTGTGGTGAAGTCAGCACGGTGAAACGTTCTTTCCGTGTTGGCAGTGGGATAGGACCACGTACCTGAGCACCAGTGCGTTTTGCAGTTTCAACAATCTCTGCAGTCGACTGGTCGATCAGACGGTGATCGAACGCTTTCAAACGAATCCGAATTCTTTGATTAGCCATAAATAAATCAAAGCCTCAATAAAAGAGCATTTAAAAAAGAGCACAGAAAATCGCAACCTCCCTGGCACATACCGGGGGTGCGATGTTCTACGTCAACCATTCAGTCCCCAATCGGGACTGTTGTCGAACGCCTTTCACACGGCCAAAGCCGATAAACTCAAAAGACGTGGCCGCGAATTATACCGACTCGCGGCCTGGTGTCAAGGCCTTAATGTGTTTTGGCGTAGTCTTCTACTTGCTCCCAAACACGCATTAAATTACCGCCCAGAATCATTTCAATTTCTTTATCTGAATACCCTCTGTCCATCAACCCCTGAACAAGGTTTGGATAGGTAGATACGTCTTTTAGTCCAACCGGCAAAGAGTCACCAACACCGTCGTAGTCAGAGCCCACACCGATGTGTTCAACCCCAATCAAATCACGTACATGATCGATATGGTCTAAAACGGTATCTAAAGTCGCAAATGGATACGGATTATTGGCTTCAATGTCCTTAATGCGACGTTTCGCTTCGTCGCTGTCTTCGCCATATTGCTCTTTTACTGCGGTAATCCGCTTTTTCATCATGTCACGGTAACGGTTGGCCTGCTCAGCCAAAAACGACGAACCAAAGTTAATCTGAATAACACCTTCATTTTCAGCAAGAGCCTTTAGCATGTCATCGCTCATATTACGTTCAAAGCCCGGAGTGTAAGAGCGCAGCGACGAGTGCGATGCAATGACCGGAGCTTCACTAATTTCAACCGCCTGGTAAAATGCGTCATCGGAAATGTGCGATACATCAACCATAACGCCTACATTATTCATTTCTTTGACCAATTCTTTACCGAACGGGCTTAAGCCATCCCATTGCCGGCGAATGTCATAAGAAGAGTCTGAAATGTGATTAGATAATGAGTGAGCCAGAGTAATATAGCGAATACCGCGCTCATAGAACATATGCAGGTTATCAAGATCCCCTTCGATAGGAGTGCCATTTTCCATACCCAAAGCAATTGACAGTAAGCCTTGCTCTTTATTTTCGCGGATATCATCAGTGCTATAAGCCATCGCGAACTTATCTGGTGCACGTCCGACAAGCGCTTCCATACCATCGATAAGCTCATGCGCCAACTGAACACTGCCGCCGCTCTCTTCATAAGAGGCAGGAATATAGATAGACATAAACGGGGCGTCGAGGCCACCTTCTACTGCCCGTGGGTAGTCAAAATCCCCTTCTTCAGTGGCCTCTGTTACATCTTCCCATTTATCATGAATTCGATAAGGTACATCAATATGTGTGTCTATCAGCAAATACTGCTTCGCCAGTTTTTCAGCTTTATCACTAGCGGTATATTCCGCTTGTTCAGAACCGCTGGTTGCAGCTTGCCCTGCTGCTGCGCAACCGGTAATAACTGCCAGCACAGAAGCGGCTATCAGAGACTTCATCATACGTATTCCTCTTTTTATTTTTATATGAAGATATACGCAGAGTAGCAAAAGTCTAGCTGTGTCGCATTACTGATGCGCTGAAACTTATGACAGCGCCGACAATCAAGGTTCCTAATACCGGCGCCGCCAACCAAATGAGCCACCACTGATCTAATAAAATCACGGGGGCTCCTTACTGAGTCTGCTTATTCTTTTGTTTGGAAGCGTCAGTCTGAGTTTCAGCTAGTTGTAAGTCGGGCAGAAACTCCATAACCCACTCATCAATTGACTCTGAAACCGATTGTTTGACGTTTTGCATCGCTTCTTCAGACATTTCAGCAATCTGAGCTTGAAGCTCAGCAGTGATAGAATCTCTATTCTCATCGGCAGCTGAGACCGATGCACTGAACAACATAACACCACTGGCAACACTTACGATTAACGCTTTCATGGTTTTCTCCTTTGAATAAATGACAGTGCGTTAGTTAAGTCACACTATGTAATTCAAAGGTTGTGCCATCTTTTTAAATGTTGCTAACCAGTTGTTCTATAATAACTTTTAATTTTCAACTGAAAGAAAGAAGATTATTTAGGTTAGTGTTTTTCACCAACTTTTAGTCAATTTATGACGTTAATGATGATACGTGCTGACTGTGATCATCGCGAAAAGCCAGAGCACCATAAAGCAGTTGTTCGGCGCTGGTGGCTCTCGGGCCTTTCACACTAAGATACTGGCGCCACCGCTTACCTCCGGTCATTCCCTGAAACAGTCCCAGCATATGGCGGGCCACATGCCAGGCACGCCCGCCCTGTCGAATATGGTTGTCTATATAAGGTATCATCGCGGTAACCACAGCCTCACGAGTTAACTCTGCCGACTTTGTTTCACTCAAAGAGTCAAGCTGAGTAAGTAACCACGGATTCTGATAAGCAGCCCGGCCAATCATCACACCATGGACCTGATTTAAATGCTGCTTAACCTCATGCAATTCGACAATTCCGCCGTTAATCGCAACAGGTACATCAGGGTACCTTTTTTGGGCTCGGTAAACCCGTTCATACTGCAATTCAGGAATATCCCGGTTTTCTTTCGGACTAAGGCCTTGCAGCCAGGCTTTACGGGCATGCAAAGTCAGCTGATCAACACCAGCAGCAACAACGGCATCGGTTAATTCATATAGAAAGTCATCAGAATCCTGCTCATCAATACCCAAACGGGTTTTTACGGTAACCGGAATATCAGTTACCGCTTTCATTGCTTTTACGCACTCGGCGACCTTTTCCGGTTGAGCCATCAAACACGCGCCAAAGCTACCGTTTTGCACTCGGTCAGATGGACACCCCACATTAATATTAACTTCATCGTAGCCCCGCTCTTGTGCCAAACGTGCGCATTCTGCCATAGCCGCGGGCTCCGAACCTCCAAGCTGCAAAGCAACCGGATGTTCCTCTGCATTGAATGCCAGAAAATCCTGCTGACCAAAAATAATCGCACCTGTCGTTACCATCTCGGTATAAAGCAAGGTACTCCTGGTCAGGAGACGATGAAAATATCGGCAGTGCCGATCAGTCCAATCCAGCATCGGGGCCACTGAAATTCGGTGGCCTTTATTTTTACCTGTATACCCTGTCATACCGCCCTCTTGCATTATCTTGCATAGTTTCCAAATCGCTCTGAATTGCGGTAAATTGCCATCTGTTTCCGTTCCCGGTCACCCAATAGTCACCCAAAGGAGTTGGACAATGGCAAGCCTTAACGTCGAAAAAAGAAAACGCGCCAACGGCAAGATGAGTTACCGAGCAATAATCAGAGTTAAAAAAAGTGGGAAGATTATACACCAAGAAAGCAAAAGCTTCAGGGAGGATAAATTAGCCAAAGAGTGGGGTAAGCGACGAAGGAATATTATTGAGTCAGAGTTTGCCTCTGGCCAGCCGGCCAAACGAGTGTGCTCCATAGGAGAAATGATTGACCGGTATATATCCGATGACCGGTTATGGGAGAAAGCCAAACGCTCAAGGCGGTATGTCACCAATTTGCTACGGGATTCAATGCTGGCCAACGTACAAACTGACGAGCTAACACCTCAAAACCTCATTGACTATTGCCGACTTCGAAACGATGCGGGTGCATCACCAACAACGGTTCGTATCGATATCAGTGTTCTACGGTCAACCATGCGGTTAATGTCGTCGGCTCATGCCATATCTGTCGACCTGTCCGTTATCGATAACACCGTCCCCATATTGTTCGAACTTGGCCTGGTATCAAAATCCAAACGACGCAGCCGGCGACCTACCGAAAAGGAGATTGAGCGAATAAAGAAAGCCCTATTAAAACGCCAGGCAAATGTCAGAACTAAGATCCCATACATCGATATATTCGACTTCTCTATATTGTCCTGCATGCGCATTGGTGAGGTGTGCAAATTGCGATGGGATGACCTAGATACAAAGAGTAAAGCGGTACTGGTTCGTGATCGTAAAGACCCGAGAAAGAAAGAAGGCAACCACATGTGGTGTCCGCTGCTAGGTGGCGCATTTGAAATTGTTAGCCGGCAACCAAAGAAAGGCGAGCTAATTTTCCCATACCAATCAAAATCCGTGACCGCTGCATTTCAGCGTGTGCGAAAAGACCTGGGCATTGTCGACTTGCGGTACCACGACTTACGAAGAGAAGGTGCCAGCCGGCTATTCGAACGAGGCTACTCAATTGATGAGGTGGCAAGAGTCACTGGCCACCGGAACATCAACATGCTCTGGCAAGTTTATACCGAGCTTTATCCTGGCAAGATGAGAGATTTGTTTTAGTGCTGAATTTAATACCTTTTACCCCTATATATAAAAGAAAAATAAAGTCAGGGGGGGCATCGGAAAAAGGTAACATTGGTAACATTTTTTTGAAAAAAGCCTAAAACCCTTTATTTACAAGGCTTTCAGAAATCTAGCAAAAGGTAACATTAGGGTAACTAAAGAGTTACATGTTACCTTTTAAAAGTGTAACTTTCTTATTTTTGAAAAGTGATTAAAAACAAAGACTTAGAAAAATGTTACCTTTTACGTTACCTTTTGTTACCCCTAAAAGGTAACATTGAAAAATCAATAAATTCATATAGTTACAAGTGATTTTTACGGACTGTTACCAATGTTACCTTTTTCCGACACTCCCCCCCTACCTTTGAATTCTAAACTCGGTGCTTAATCTCTGTTTTTAGCCGTTAGTTTTCGTTGCAACTCGTTACTAGATAAGGGCTACAGTCTTTCCGGCAGGCTTCTCTATTGCTAACGTTCTGGCTTTTCGTTTGCACGTAATTTTTAAAAGCAAAAGTGGGCAGGCGAGGCGGGGTTAGCACCGCGCATTTCCAGCGCAATTCTGTAATTTTCAGACAAAAAAAGACCCGGCAGGTGCCGGGCCAACTTGCAGGTATCGGATAACCTGCATCCAGGGAGAACGCTTTACTCTTTGTCTTTGGATAGCGTGTAGGGCTTGAACCGAACGATTTGCTCGCCCGCCCAGTCATTTATTGAGGTGAATATAGCTCTCAACGATTCCATTTCGTTTGCGTCGAACACTTCAGCCGCCTTGCCTGAGTCACCAAAACCGCCAGTGTTGTTCGGAACTATACCCATTAGTTGAGGTGGTACTCGGTGAGCTGCTAGTTGATCATCGCGAGATACATTTTTGACGTTCAGGAACTCATCTTTGGCCGCGACCTCCGAAACCGGCATCAATTTGATTCCGTCCTTGTTACCACCAGGTGCGTAAAGCAGGAGGTTTCGAAAGTTTCCAGGGCCCTTACTGTCTTTTAGTGCTTTGCGCAGCGAATCAATATCATCTTCTTTTTGAAGCGCATCTGTCATGTAAAGAATGAAACCAGCGTGAGAACCATTCTCATAGTACTTTCGACGAAAAAGCGTTGCCGATTCATTCAAAAGTGAAGAGTTCATTGAGGCGGCATAGTCAGGTATTCCGTAAAGCTCCTGGTTAATGTCTGCCTCGGTTAACTGAAAAATTGAATCAGGGCTAAATTCGCGTGACTCGCGAAAGTTGGGAACCCACCAGAAATTATCCGAGTTGTAGCCTTTGCGCATATATTTGGCTGGAGAACGTTTGTACTGCAGTGTTTTGCCTGTTCGGCTTTTTACCCGCTCAACGTAGGCGTTTGCAAAAATAAGGAAATCAATAGCCAGCCCGGTGAACTCAGCAGTGCTTAATTTTGGATGAGGAATAAAGCAGCTGCGGAGGATATTCCGTTTCACCTGGATAGCACTAGCGTGATGAACCGCTGCCCGATAAATTCGAGACAGCCCATCAGGTGATAATGGCATTTCATACCACTTGCCGTTGTGCATAGCTTCGAGGTAGTCGAAAATATCACGGGTATTTAAGACCGGTGCTGGCTCCCCAAAAGTGAATGCTTCCATTTTCTGATTCTTGTTCATTAGTCGTATAACTCCATAAATCCGGATTTATTTCCGCTGCTACCTTCCAACGGTTCGTTGTGTAATGCGTGCATAATTGCCCAGGCTAAATCGGCATGACTTGCCTCTTTGGTGCGGCCAGCCTCATAGGTTGGCGCTCTACCTGATGCAGTAACTGACTTGCGAATGCTGATAAATGACTGAGCGATGTCAGTGCTGCCGGCGTCAAATTCCAGCCGCCCTTTGCTGATCACGTCATGACCCTTCATAACCAGCCGACCTTTAACTACCGGTGAGTATTGAAACGGTGTTGCTTGAGGGAAGAACTGCTTAACCAACTGGAACACGCCCTCGCCGATACCCGTAATATCGATACCGATATAAGTCACTCGGTACCGCTTGGTGATTTCCCGAATGGCGTCAGCCTGGGCTTTAAAATCCTTACCTCTCCATTGGTACTTCTCAAGTATCCGGAACTTGCCGCCATCGGTGACTGGCGGAGCAATAACAGCACAGCCGGCACTATCACCAATACCGCCTTTTGCCGGGTCGTACCCAATCCAAACCTCACGGTTAGCAAGCGGGCGTCCAGCCAACGGCTTGAAGTCTTCCCAAACTTCCCAACTGTCAACCATACAACGCTGCATCATTGGCATTGAGAAGACAGAAGACGTGTCATCTATAAACTGACACATAAGCAGGTTTTGGTATTCGTCCGGGCTGTACTCCAGTTTCAACTGGTCAAGGTCGAATAGGTCACAGCCACCGCGAACAGCATCTTCAACCGTAATAATTTGACGCCAGTGGCCATCGTCACATTTTTTTCCGTCGACCAAATTCGCGTGTGAAAGGTCTAGCTGTATTTTGTCTGCTTTCGCGCGGCCTCGGTTAAAATGGTCGCCCGACCAGAACGGATAAGCGTCATGCTCCAGGCTCGAAGGCGTTGAAAAGTAGGTTTGACGCCACTTTTTGTGCAGAGCCATGCCTGACGCAACCTTTCTAAACTCTTGGAATTTGTGTATCCAGAAATATTCATCCAGGTACAGGTTACCGTGGTAACTTTGCGCTGTTCTGGCGTTGGTACCTAAAAAGTAAAGATGAGCGCCATTCGGCAGCACCATCGGGTCGCCCCTTAGCTCAACGCCTACAATGTCTTTTACGAACTGAACAATATACTGACGGAATACATGTGCCTGGGCCTTACTGGCCGATAGGAAGATTTGGTTGCGGCCAGTCTCCAGGGCATCAATAAACGCCTCGTGGGCAAAGTAAAATGTCGCCCCTATTTGACGTGATTTAAGAATGTTCCGGATGCGGTGTTTTAAGCCTGCCTGGTACCAACCTTTTTGATAGTCAAACATCGTTTCGTGAAACGACTCAATCAGCTTGCTTTGCTGATCATCATCAATCGCGTTTCGCTCAGGCTTTTTGCGTGGTCCTTTATTGCGGTTAGCAACATTGGGGTTTAGGTCGGCTTCATTGCCGCCGTCGCTGTAGCGTTTCACTCTGGCCATGCGTTCTTGCTGACGCATGAGAAGGTCAATTTCTTTAAAATCCTTGCCTTCCTTTTGCTCCTTGTTGATAAGGGCAATCAGTCTGGCTTCAAGGTTTGCCTCGACCCTATCGAGCGGTTTTACTTTTTCCCACTGCTCGTTTTTCTTCCAGGTACTAATGGTCGACTCCGGAATGTCGAGCATTTCAGATATTCGGCGCAGCCGATAGCCCTGCCAATATAAATTCCTGGCCTGCAGCTTCGGGTCTAAATCGGGGTTGGTTCTTATTTTCATGCGGTCAGTCTACAAGCCGCAAAGCCACGTCCTATGCACTTTCAGTTGTTTATTAGCCTTTTACAACCCCAGTAAATTGACCGCACGCGCCTAGCTACTGACCATACCGATTAAAAACCCGAAACCGACAGGACCCTGACCATGGCTAAAAGCAAATTCTTTCGTGTAGCAACTGAAGGCGGCACGACCGATGGCCGAGTTATTGAACGCAGCTGGCTTGAACAGATAGCTGCAAACTACGACCAGGACAAATACGGCGCCCGCGTATGGCTTGAACACATTCGCGGATTACGACCAGACAGCGACTTCAAAGCGTACGGAGACGTGGTTGCCGTTAAAACCGAAGAGAACAGCGAAGGCAAATTGGTGCTTTATGCTCAGATTGAGCCAACCGAAAGCCTTGTAAAACTAAACCGCGACAAGCAGAAAATCTACTCATCCATTGAAGTTGAACCTAATTTTTCTGATACCGGCGAAGCCTACCTGATGGGTCTTGCGGTTACCGATAGCCCGGCAAGCCTTGGCACGGAAATGCTGGCATTCTCCGCAAAAACAGAGAACAGCCCGCTGGCCGGACGCAAGCAAAGCCCGACCACGTTATTCAGCGCCGCCATAGAATTCGATCTTGAACTTGAGGATGAAAACTCTGAGAGCGAAACGACAAAAGGCTCTGTTTTGCTCAACAAAGTTAGAACCCTTCTGAGCAAGCACAAAACGGCATCAAAAACCGACTTCACTGAAGTACATTCAGCGGTTGAGGAAATTGCCACACAGACCAGCGAGCTAATGGGCCAGTACAAAACTCAAATTGGCGAACTGGAAAAGCTGCAGAGCAACTTCAACGCACTCAAAAAAGAGTACGACGAAACAGCATCAGCATTCACCGAGTTGAAAAGCCAGCTAGACAGCGAGCCAGCTGGTCCACAGCGCCCTGCTGCTACTGGTGGCGGTGACACTGTAGCCACCGACTGCTAAGAGCGGCCAAGCAATCAACTGTTAATTAAGGAAAACAGAAATGCGCAACGATACACGAAAGCTTTTTAACGACTTCCAAACCCGGCTCGCTACCCTGAACGGTGTAGATAGTGTTGGAACGAAATTCAACGTTGAACCGAGCGTTCAGCAGACACTAGAAACCCGCATGCAAGAGAGCTCCGAGTTCTTGAATCGCATCAACGTGGTTGGTGTCGATGAACAGCAAGGCGAAAAACTGGGCTTGGGCATTAGCGGTACTATCGCTGGCCGAACCAACACAAGCCAGAATGACCGACAGCCGACTGACCCAACCGACATGGAAGGCAGCTCGTACTTCTGTAAGCAGACCAACTTCGACACGGCCTTACGCTATAGCAAAATCGATGCCTGGGCGAAGTTCCAGGACTTCCAGACCCGCATCCGTGACGCTATCTTAAAACGCCAGGCACTTGACCGCATCATGATCGGCTTTAACGGTACATCAGCAGCCACTCAGTCTGACCGCGCTACTAACCCATTGCTGCAGGACGTTAACATTGGTTGGTTGCAAAAAATGCGTGACCACGCTGCAGAGCGTGTTATGACCGAAGTGGTTGCCACTTCCGGAAAAATTACCGTTGGTGCCGGCGCTGATTACGAAAACCTTGACGCCCTGGTTTATGACATGGTGAACAACCTGATTGAACCTTGGTACCAGGACGACACCGAACTGGTCGTGCTAACTGGCCGCAAATTGCTTTCAGATAAGTACTTCCCGCTGGTGAATTCTGACTTACCACCAACTGAAAAAGCAGCAGCTGACATGATGATTAGTCAGAAGCGCTTAGGTGGATTACAGGCAGTTCGCCCTCCTCACTTCCCGGCCAACACCATCATGGTGACGCGCTTGGATAACCTTAGCCTGTACTGGCAGGAAGGCTCTCGCCGTCGCCACATCGTTGACAACCCGAAACGCGACCAAATCGAGAACTACGAGTCAAGCAACGACGCTTATGTAATCGAAGACTACGATTGCGCCGCGGTTGCTGAAAACATAGAGCTGGCTTAATTGCCGGCTCTGCCTCTTTTTTCTAACTTAGGGAGCGAGCTATGACCCCCGCAGAGAAACACCGCCACCGCGTACTGGCGGGCAAACGCACAAGCGATGATGAAAATGCATCACGCAAAGGCGCCAACCAGTACGAGCTGATGTTAATGCAGTTGGCTGAGCACAAGCGCAGCCTGAAACAAGCGCAGAGCATTGAGCGCAAAAAAGAAATGAAGTCAAAAATCGTGTCGGAATACGACGCCTACATTGACGGCGTTCTTGAGGCGCAATCAGGACAGCAGGACGACGTGCTAATGACCCTGCTTATCTGGCACATCGATGCCGGCAACTATGGCCGGGCATTAGAAATTGCTGAGTACGCCATCATTCACGACCTGCAAACACCTGATCAATACGAGCGCACCACTGGCTGCTTAATTGTTGAAGAAATTGCAACTGCAGCCCTGGCATCAGAAAACGACGAAGCGCCGTTTAGCCTGGAAACACTGAACCGTGTGCAGGACCTTACCGCTGAACTCGATATGTTTGACCAGGTGCGAGCTAAGTTCCTACGCGCACTGGCCGAAGCGCATGAGCGCCAAGGCAATGACGAAGAAGCCATTGGCTACTACGAAAAAGCGTTGAAACTGCATGACCGTGTTGGCTGCAAGCAGGCGTTAACCGCCCTTAAGAAGAAAGTTGAAAAAGACAGTGAGAGCAAAGGCTAAGCCTTTACTCGCTAACCGAGCGTAACCCGCGCGTCAGGCCGGCTCACTCCCTAATTTCTGCTCGCTGAATGATGGGAGTGACCACCGGCCACCCACGGAGGTAAATGTGAGTTTTTTTGCCGTAGAGCCTACACAAGACAGCCAGCAGATAATCCAAAGCTCTGCGTTCTGGCCTGACATCGATACAGCCAAACTCAGGGCCACGATGCGCCTGGATGGCACCGTGACTGACGAGCGCCTAATTCACTCAACCATCAATGCAGTGTCGTCCGTTAACAGTGAGCTCAAAGACTGGCGACAGGAGAAGCAAACCGAAGGCTATGAATCTCTGGATGCAGTACCAGCTGAGAAGATTAATAGCGAAAGCGTTTATGTCCACCTGTACGCCCGCGCTATCTATTCACTGACTCGGGCAAACCTGATAGAGCGGTTGCGAGACTATGACACCACCGGAGCCGGTGACAATGATGTTGACGCCCTGGCTGACACTATCACCAACCTTCACCGCGATGCTCGTTTTGCTATTCGCGACATTCTCGGCAAGAACCACTCAACCGTGGAGCTTATCTGATGGAGGTTAGAGCACAACAAGGCGACACCGTTGATGTTATTTGCCAACGCCATTTAAGGCGTACAGCTGGCGTTACTGAGCAAACACTTGAACTTAACCCGGGCCTTGCAGAGTTGGGGCCTGTTATTCCGAGAGGGACGCTAATAACACTGCCAGAAGTGACAGCGCCACCTCGTAAAAAGATGATCCAACTATGGGACTAGGCAGCGATGAATGAACCAGTAGGCGCAACTGCAGCGACAACAACAGCAACTACCGCCGCCTTGGCCGCCCCACTGCTAGGCATTGACCCTCTTATTGCCATTGGCGCAGTGACCGGTGCCGGCATTTTTATTATGAACGAACAGGGACACAGCAAAATAAAAGCGGTGTTTCTTTTCCTTATATCGGTGGCCTGCGGCTGCCTTGGCGCAAGCATTGCGGCAGACCTAATTGCCACCCTTTTACCAGGGAAGATAGACGTTAGCCACGGAGTCGGCGCCATACTCTCAAGCGCCGTATCAGTCCGCATCGTGCAAAAAGTAATTGCACTGACTGAAAGCCAGGCGCTGCACAATCTGCTAAAGGGCAAAACCAAATGACTATTCTCGGTATTGTTCACATTCTTGTTCTGACCGTTGTCGCATTCCGGATCATGCTGTTCACCCGAGCCGGAAGGCACAAACCCATCATTTCAGTGCTTGCCTACATCATCATGGTGTCGGCATTAACTGAGGTGATTGTGCATATCTCCATGCCAGCAACGGTAAGCCTTTCTCAGGTCATGATGGAAGCCGCTCTTGCCTTAGCGCTTATAGCACATCACGGCAACGTGGCCGAGCTTTTCAAAGCCACAAAAGACGGCTCTAAATTAAGCCAGCTTCTTTGCTGGACCAGCCAAAAAAAGAAGCGCAAGACAAAAACCAATAAACACCACGAGGTGAGCCCATGAAAGTCGGAAGCAAAGGACTGGACGTAAGAACGCTGCAGCAGCGTCTAAATAAAGCAGGTGCAAAGCCAAAGCTGGTTGTTGATGGCTGGTTTGGTGAGTCGACAAGGGTCGCTGTCATTGCGTTTCAAAAAGCCAACGGCATCATCCCTATAGGCATTGCCGGCCCCCGAACCCAGCGTGCCCTTCAGGGTTCAGTTGATCCGAAGCAGGCCAGTCAGAAAGACCTGCAAAAAGCAGCTGACCAGCTGGGTGTTAGCCTTGCGGTTATGGCAACCATCGCAGAGGTTGAGTCGGTGGGCGAAGGCTTCTTTGAGAGCACTGGTAAGCCCGTTATTTTATTTGAGCGGCATGTATTTTTCGAGCGCGCCAAAGCCACAGGCCTGTTTGATGAAGCACCCGCCCTACAAGGTAAATACCCAAACGTTTGCAACCCATCGCCAGGCGGCTATGCCGGTGGCACAGCAGAGTACCAACGCTTTAAGTTTGCCAGCACACTGTCTGCCACGGCGGCAAAAGAAAGCTGCAGCTGGGGCATGTTCCAAATCATGGGTTACCACTGGGAGCTTTTAGGGTACGACAGCGTCAACCACTTTGTTGAGGCCATGCACGAGAGCGAGGCTGCCCACCTCGATGCGGTCGTTAGTTTTATCCAGGCACATCAAGAAATGTACCAGGCATTAAAACAAAAAGACTGGGCTGAGTTTGCCCGTATGTACAACGGCCCTGCGTATCATCGCAATCTGTATGACGTGAAGCTGCAACGTGCCTATGAAGAAAGCCTTGAAGCTTTTCCTGAGTCAGAGGCTAAAACTCCAGAGAAGGCCAAGCCGGCACCAAAACGCAAGTCATCGCGTAAACCTCGGGGGCAAAAATAATGGACTGGTCAGATATAAAAGGCTTAGTCGGTACAGCTGCGCCGCTTCTGGGCTCTTTACTCGGACCCGCAGGCACAGCTGCAGGCGGCATGATAGCCTCCGCCTTAGGTGTTGAGGAAAGCCCTGAAGCCGTCATGCGGGCGATACAGCAAGACCCTCAAGCGGCGGTTAAGCTGCAGCAGATAGAGCGTGAGCACGAACGCGAACTGCGGAGTATGTTAATACAGGCCCAGACTGCTCAACTCACCCAGATAAATGAGACCATGCGAGTAGAGTTAAATACCGATGGTTGGTATAAGTCAGGTTGGCGTCCGATGATCGGTTATGTCACCAGCTTTTCATTTGCGGGGCTCATGGCTGGCCTAGTTTACGCACTATTTAAAGAGCCCGGGAAGGCCTCAGACATTATTGCCGAAGCATCTATTGTGCTGACCGCTATGCTGACCGTGTTAGGCGTTAACATCAGCAACCGCAGCGGTGATAAGCGTGCTCAATTAGGGCAGAACACACCTGGGATACTTGGCTCAATTGCTGAGCGTATCCGCAAACGGTGAGGTAGCGACATGAATAACAACGTGAACGTGATACTGCCAAAAGACGGCGCTATTCTCTCGGTACCTGGCGACACTTCAAATGAAGCCTTGCAAAAACTTGCCGAGCAACTGAACTCTATTTGGCCAGACCGCAAATTTTTGATGGTAGCCGGCGACGTCAAGAGTGTTTCCGAAGCTGAAATGAACCAGGCGGGTTGGTTTAAGCGAGATGATAAATGAATAAGCCAGGCGAACTCCGGGACATCATCAGCAATGCTGTGCCCCACCTAAAGAAAAACCCCGACACTCTGCACATATTTATCGACAAAGGTAAGTTGTACGCTACAGGCGCAAATCAGAACCTCAGCTTTGAATATCAGTTTGACTGCGTTGTTCTGGTAACGGACTACCGTGGCCACAGCGATGACATCATGGTTCCTATTCTTGCCTGGGTGGCTCAGCATCAACCTGAACTGATAAACAACCGTGATAAACGCGAGGATGGGATCACCTTTCGGGCTGAGCTCATCAATAAAAACACGGCTGATATTGAGGTCACTATAAAAATGACCGAACGCGTTAAGGTGAGTAATGATGGTAGTGGCAATGTGGTTGAGCATTTACCCGAACCACCCTTTGATGCTTACGAAGGGTTTGATTGGGAGCTTTACATTCAAGGCGAGAAGGTAGACGACACCAATGGCTGATGGTGTTCTTGATCCATTCGTTGACCGTATTCAGGCGCTGTTAGTTAAGCTGAATGACGGTCAACGCAAAGCTTTGGCCAGAGATATTAGCCGCCATCTTCGCGGCAGCCAGGCGAAACGCATACGTGAAAACAAGAACCCGGACGGCAGCGACTTTGAAGACCGCAAACCCCAACCAGAAATGCGCAAGCGTAAAGGTAACCTGCGCATGTTCCGCAAAATTCACAGGGCCAAAAACCTAAAAGCAAAAGGCACAGCAGACGAGGCTAGTGTCGCTTTCACTGGCTTCGCTAACCGTGTCGCCCGCGTTCACCAGTATGGATTACGAGACCGAGTGAACGAGCGAGGCCTGCAGCATAAATACCCTGAGCGGGAACTGCTAGGCCTGACCGATGAAGAGCGAGACTACATTGAAGAAACGATGGTTAAGCACGTCGACGCCGCACTTAATGACGATTAAATGCAGCCAGGCTTTTCTCTACTGACTCAATGACCTCACCGGTTTTACAGTTAACCATGCTTTCTATTCTGTCACCCCGGAATGTTCTTAACGCCCTGCGTTCATGGCAATAGGCATCCATGTATTGGCGCCCGTTACTCCCCCGTGCGCTTCTAAAATCCACCTTACGAATACTGACGTTAAAGTTAGCGTCGAAATAGGTGAGCTCATATACATCGCCACTATGAAGTTCAGAAACTCCCCGCGAAGGCTTTGGGTTAAACGACTTTTCCTTTTTATTTGCGGGCTTTTTGGGCTTATATTTTGGTTTAGCCGGCTCCGGCATTACCTTTCGCTCTAACTCAAGGTCGCAAACCTCACCGAGTAGCACTCGAATTTCGTCTGCCTCAGCTTTATCCAGAACACCGTCAGAAAGTGCGTGGTCAGTTGCCTGAAACAGCGTTCTTGTCACCGGGTCCATTAGGTAAGGCGGTGTGCAGTTTAATAGCTCCAGCAGCTGTTCCGCTTCCTTTTGCTCAACCTTGTCATCTTCAAGTATAAATTTGGCAAGAATGATTAGCTCATTTGATGGCTTCTCTGCAGGCCCCTCCTGCTTGCTCCCATCGGCTTTTTCAGCAGCATGTTTTTTTTGCTTCTCATTCATTTCGGCGCGCTCTTCCGGTGTCATGTTGTCATGTGCATAAGCCGCCCATCGAGCAAGTACCAGAACAACAGAAATAATGATACCGATAGTTACAGGAACCCAGCCTTCACTAACCATCATGGTTAACAATATGGAACAGACAACGAAGCCCACCACAAAGCCTGCCATGTGACGAACAACAACCCCTTTTCCCTTAGCCCTCATTGAGCGAACAACAAAACTCCATGCACAACCAAATACGAGCCATGCTAAAACTGAAGTGAAAATTTCCATATCAAATCCCTGAATCAATTTATGCCATAGCATCTTGCACAATCTCACATTTCTTTACAAACGACTTGTTAAAAAACAGTTCAAAACGTAATGTTTTGGCGCGCGCAATTCATTAACCCGCTAACCGGTTGGCACTTATGGAGTACACTTTTATGGAATCGAAAAATTTCCAGCCGGCAGACTTTACGGATCACGTAAACTGTGCAAGACTTATTGCAGTTGGGGTAAGCACCCAACGATTGAGCAGGCGGATTAAGCACCCGCAAGCTTTGACTCACGTAGGACATAGAAGACCCAATTTCCCCACATTCAGCCGCCTGGCTGGTGTTTTCAGCACGCACGCTGGTTTCGGGGGCATGGGTCGGGAGCCAAAGAAAACGCCCCCGTCTGTGCCTTCCTACGTGGGGCACTGCTTTGCGGCTACCCGATCCGCCTTATCTAAACACGTAGATAAGGTATTCAACATGATTTACACCTTCATTATTGCCCAACCGCGGCAAAAAATTGCGCAACTTAAGCGTGTCCGTACCGTCAGCGCCTTTGGCCGCACCGAAGCCGAAGCCCGCCGCGCCTTTAAAGGCCTGCCCCTTGTGCTGAAAAGCCGCACTCCGGACAACCAGGAGGACGCAGCATGAGTAAGTGCAATTGTTTTGAGCAAACCCTTAAAAAAATTGACGCTAAAATCAGGGAGCAGATTCCTGATAATGCGCGAGATGTTTCTATTGATTGGGAGAACCGCGTATTTATGTTTAACGGCGGTGACCACTCTCCTGTCAGCCCCAAAGTAAAGCTGGAATATCGCAAGATAAAACGCGACGGCGAGCCGGCAGCCAGTCTGACCAAAGACAGCATTTCAATTCTTCCTAGTTACTGCATGTTCTGCGGCCGCGAGTACCAGAAAGATGGAGGTGAGTCATGAGCTACGCATCAATCATTAAGCTGGACAGCAGCCACAACGAAAGCCTGATTGAGATATTCGAGGACAACTCTCTAATATCAAATGACCTGGTTGTTCGTGCCGGTCAGTTTTCTATGAACGCGACGTTCGAGCGCTGGATATTAACCCTCCAGAAGACACTGGAAAAACCTCATAACGAGTACGGCACACTGAGCGTTAACCACTCATGTGAGAGCAAGGCTTTTTCAGTGTTCAGCAATATCATTCTTACACCGGAAGAGGTCGCTGAAATTCGCAAGGCGTTGCCCACACTAACGTTCATCGACCGTCGCAAGGGGGTGCAGCATGGCTAAACAACCAGACATATTGCTCCGCCTAGCACAACTGGCGTACAAATCTGAAACCACCGTGGACGCCGCGAAAGAAATTGCGGCACTGCGTCAGAAGTGCGCTTATTTGCAGTCAGCCCTGGCAAGAACTGGGCACCCTAATGCGCTCCAGTTTCTGGCTAACGCCCGGGCAATTGATGATCATAAAGTTGTCGACTTCAACCAAGCCAGGGAGGTAACTCGTCATGTTTGATGCAGTAACCTACTGGCGTGAACGGCCAATTAAAAAGTTCGTCGTTAAGCTGGTTGACGGTGACGAGTTCCAGAACTTACTGGTGAGCGCACCGAACGAAACCCGAGCGCGAGAGCAGGCACTACAGAAGACGTCCCTTAGCAGTGAACATGCAGTGGTTAAGGAAATGCGACTGGCAGAGCCTGCCGACCTGGGCATTATGAACATTGACGCAATGACTCTGCACGACCACGAGAACGACTGGTACCGGAACATTGCCAATGAAACAGGCCTTAGCCTGGTTGAATATGGTGAAGTTAATGGCACCCGTCATTTCTACCTTTGCTCGATACCGGCACACAGGAAGATGAACGAGTGGATGTCAGAGCCAGACGAAGAGCTGAACCCGGCTATCACCAAAGAGCAAATGCATTCTGCCCTGCGTGATTGCATAAAAGCAATGCACAAAGTACGCAGTTTTGAAGGCACTGAAGAAGAGTTTTACAGCGCCTTACGCATGGCCGAATACCTGACACTAGAGCAGGAGGTGGAACATGCCTAGCGAAACCAAACAAGCAACCTACGAGGTAACCGCAGAGGAAGTCGCTAAAATTGCCGAACGCCTGACAGTTGCAAATGACTCTCTGTTTGACGCAATAGCGGTCTCCGATGGACTTTCCGCAATTGTTGAAGGCTTTCGTGACAACAACGAGCCAGGCAGTATTAGCCCGGCTCAGGTATCCCTGTTGCTCGAATGCTTACAGCAACGACTATCAACCTCCCTGGTTGATATCATGCAGTCGTTAAGCGACGCCTCTGAGGTGCTGCCCTTCGAGTAAGGCAAGTTAAAAGCCCGGCCAAGCGCCGGGCTTTTGTTTACTCCCTCGCCAACTCAATTACTTTCAGTTGTTTATTCTGCTTTTACAACCGCACCCAATAGCCCAAACCACACCGCCTCGGCACACTTAGCGCATGAGAGAATACATCGCCGACATAAACCGCCGCCTTGAGAACATGCTTCGCCTCGGAACCGTCAAAGAGGTTAAGCAGGGCTACTGCCGAGTAAAGACCGGCAGCCTCGTTCTTGACTGGCGGCCTTACTGGACTCAGCGAGCTGGCACGGCAAAAACTAGTTGGCGGCCAAGCGTCGGCGAGCAGGTATTAATTTTTTCGCCAGGTGGTGATTTGCACGGCGCGCTAATTGGACCGTCGTTTTACAGCGACGAGAACGACCAACCGGACGAGCACGAAACTCGTGACTACATCGAGTACCCGGACGGCGCCAAGATAATCTACGACCCGGAGACCAGCGAGCTAATTGCCCAGGGAATGAAAACGGCCCTGATCCAGGCATCTGAAAAGGTAACGGTCGACTGTCCTGAGACAGAAACCACCGGCAATTTAACCGTAAAAGGCAAATTAACAGTCGACGGTGAGAGCTTGCTGAAAGGCGCTAACACAATGAAAGCCGGCACAACCATTACCGGCGGCGCAGAAATTGACGGCATTAAGTTTGGCGAGCACAAACACCCAGGTGACAGCGGCGGCAAAACGGGAGTTCCTGAGTAATGTGGCAGGGCATGAACAAAAGCACAGGGCGAAAAATTACAGACGCTGAGCACATCAGCCAGTCTGTTACTGACATTATCAGCACGCCCATTGGCAGCCGTGTCATGCGTCGAAACTACGGCAGCTATGTGCCTCGGTTACTGGATTCGCCACAAAATAACGTTACCCGGATGCGTTTAGTTGCCGCAACCGTTATGGCATTAACTGAATTCGAGCCGCGCATTAGAGTTCGCAAGGTGGAAATCTACGCAGACGAAGGCGGTAAAGCAATGATGACTATTTTTGCAGACCGCTCAGACACCGGCGAAAGCTTAGAGATAGACCAAATTAGGATCGCAAGATGAGTGAAATAGATCTAAGCAAATTACCAGCCCCCGATGTTATCGAGAACACTTCTTATGAAGAAATACTCAGCGAAATGGTTGATGATTTAAAGGCATTAGACCCAGAAATAACACTGGTTGAGTCTGAGCCCTCATATAAAGTACTTCAAGTAGCTGCTTACAGAGAAATGATTCGCCGGCAGCGGGACAACGAACGCGTTAAGGGTCTGCTTGCAGCTTATGCGAAAGGCTCAGAACTCGACCATATTGGAGTCACTTATTACAACACTCCTCGACTGACAATAGTCCAGGCTAACCCTGACGCTTCGCCTCCGGTTGACGCAGTGATGGAGTCCGATGAGGATTACCTAAAGAGATTTTTACTCTCACCTGACGGCTGGAGTACAGCAGGGCCAAAGAACGCATACAAGTATCATGCTTTAAGTGCCGATGCTGATGTACTCGATGCTGTCCCATCTACCCCCGAACCAATGAAAGTAGTTGTGACAATCCTGTCTCGCACAGGAAATGGGAAAGCCTCCTCAGAGTTAATAGATAAAGTTTTCGAAGCATTAAGCGCTGATGAGGTTCGCCCTCAAACTGATTTAGTCACGGTATCTAGTGCCCAAATTGTGGAGTATCAGGTTTCAGCACAGCTAACAATTGAGGCAGGGCCCGACCCCGAGATAGTGCGAGCTGAAGCAGAGTCTTCGGTTTCAAAGTTTATTGCAGAACAAAGAAAGATTGGCAATACAGTCGTCAGAGACGCCCTGCTTTCTTCACTCTACGTTGAAGGTGTAAGAAGAGTAACCCTAAACCTTACAGGTGATGTGGTGTGCAACCAAAGCTCGGCCGCACACTGCACTTCAATAGAAGTAGGAATTTCCTAATGGAGTCTCTTCTACCTCCAAATTCAAGCAAGCTTGAAAGGAACCTCGAAAAAGTAACTGAACGGGCATCTAACATAGACGCCAAGTTTGCTTCTTTGTGGGACCCATGGGAGTGCCCAAAGCCCGTCCTACCATGGCTGGCGTGGGCGGTTGGAGTTAAAGAGTGGTCGTTATCCTGGCCGGAGTCGAGACAACGTTCAGTTATAGCGTCCTCAATGGATATTCGCCGTTCTGCAGGCACTGTTGCTGCCATCAGGCGTGCTGTTGAGTCCCTTGAGATTCAGAGCATTGAATATAGGGAGTGGCACGAATACAACGGCCAACCTGGGACATATCGCATAAATGCGACCCTGGAAGACCGAGGTATGACGCAAGAGCAATATGAGGAGCTGGTTCGCGTTCTAGAGTCTGCAGGCCGCTTATCGGCCTGGATGGACCCAGCCGGATTTACATTGGTTGGACGTGGTAAATTTTACTCTGCAAGCACTACCAGTAGCGGACAAATAACCACCGTACGCCCCCGATTGACCACTCAAACGACTCAAAACCATTCTGTGTTATCAGGCTCAGCTATCCATTCCAGCATAGCTGTATCTCTGCGACCTGATTTAACAACCCAGGTGACGCAGATTCAGAAAATATTATCGGGCTGGGCACTGAGAGCCACAGCGTTTATTACTGTTTACCCGGCTTAGGAGAAAACCATGGCAGGCGATTTTTACACCGTCCTGACGGACATCGGAAAACAAAAACAGGCTACTTACCAGGCTGGTGGCCCCGCTGTTGAACTTGCAACGATATGTGCTGGTACCGGTGGCGGAGACAGCTATTACAGTAACTATAACAAAGCTGAGCTTGAAGCTTTGGCCGACCTGGTAGATAAGGTTTGGGAAGAACCAATTAACCACCTGGGTGTAGACGAGAACAACCCTAACTGGGTTGTGACTGAAGGCGTCATCCCTGTTGATGAAGGTGGATGGATGATCCGTGAAGTTGGCATAAAAGACATCGATGGAGACTTGATTGCCGTTGGTCGCTTTCCTCCTACTTACAAGCCGTCTCTTAATGATGGCGCAGCGCAAGACCTTTTGATTCGCTCTATTAGTGAGTGGGGCAACGCAGAAGCGGTAGCGCTTAATGTCGACCCCGCTATAGCGCTTGCTTCCCGTGGAATGGTTGAAACTCACGTGGCCGAGCGAATTCAGCGTGAAGACCAGGTGACGGGTAAGCATTACAAACTGGTTTATGTGAACGGCTACATAGGAACTGAGGAATTAAGCAATGATTAGTATGCCAAGAAATAGCCTGAAAACAGCTCAGGACTTCGAAAGAATGCACGCTTTAGCTGTCTCTGGAGAGCTAAAGGAGTCATGCACTGAATGCCTAAAGGTATATTGGCAGTCACTACTAAACGGCCAATACCGTTATGACCGCACGCGAAAACTTGAAGCAGGAGAGGAACCGGCCGGAGGCGAACCTGACTACAAAGTGATAGATGAGCCAAACGAAAGCGGTGAAGTCGAACGGTGGCAATATGATCGTGTCATTGATGACCGTTCACGGATTAATGCACTGGGTTTCACTCCAGAATATGTGCAAACGAAAATAGATGAATTGGAGCAACTGTAATGATTCATATTGAAGCAGCGAAAATGCCTGGTTTTATCGCGATTATGGGGCAAGTTGCAGCAGCTGGTGCAACCACACTGAACATTCCTGATATGGCAGTAAACATAGGTGGCCATGGTCAGGGCTTTATCATCAATGCTCTATCGGGCTGGTCACCTGTCGACAACCAGGACGGAACTATCGGCTCTGAAATGCAGCTTGGAGATGATATTTACCTTTATGCTACGGCTAACCCTACTGGTGTTGCCGACTTAGTTGCGTCTAAAAACATTACGGCGCCTGACGGTTACGACACCTTAAACTCGCGCAGAATTGGCGGCTTTCACTTTGGTCTCTGGCGCCCAACTTCTGAGCGTTACAACAAAGCATATGTACCCCAAACTATAATTGTACCGACGTCTGTGTGGGATCAAAATCACCGCCCAACCTGCGACCCTTCCGGCATGGTTGAAGTCATCAAAGGGCAGCTATGGGCTGACATATATTTATCTAGTGAAGATGGAACGCCATGGCCGGAAACTGTTCCCCTATCGCGTTATGGCGCAACACCTCTGTCGGGAGCTAACGGGTTTAGTCGATTTTTAGACACTCCAATTCTCGCAGCTAACTCGGGGAAACGATTACCGACGGTAGCTGAATTTTTCCGTTATGCAGATGGTAGTCCCGAGGGTGACGATACCAATAACGATACAGCTTGGTGCGCAACCTCAAACTCAGATCATGCTGCCACTGGAACGGTAGTTAAAGCTGTAAGCTGTGTTGGCGTCGTTGATGCAGTAGGAAATCTTTGGGAACCAACATCAGAACATTACGATATAGGTAGCCTGAACGACAGTGACTTCGTGGACGTTCGCACCGATTTAGAGAACGGTAAAGATTCTTCGCATATGCGAGGCGAAGCTAATATTGTTAAATGGCGCCTGTACCTAGTGGGTGGCGGGAAAGTCAACGGTTCATCTGCAGGAGCCCGCACCATAGCAGCTAACAATAACCCAGTTAATGTTATTTCATCAGTAGGTTTACGCTGTGTCGCACCTGCTCGACAAGTATAAACTAATTTAACGAACAGAGGCGGCACGTCGCCTCTGTCACGCCCTTTTTGTTGTTTATTCTCCTTTTACAACCGCACCCAATAGCCCACACGCCCTGCCAAATGCACACTTAGCGTTGCAAATACCAAACTGTATTAGTCAACCGGACCGGAGATAATCATGACTGAATACCATCACGGTGTGCGGGTCGTTGAAATAAACGATGGCACACGCACCATTAGCATTGTGGCCACAGCGGTTATCGGCGCAGTCTGTACTGCATCAGACGCTGACGCTGAAATGTTCCCGCTGAACAAACCCGTATTATTCACACGTCCTAAAGATGCTCTTGCCGGGGCAGGCACTGAAGGCACACTACGCAAGACCTTAAAGGGCATTTCTGACATGGTTAATACGCCAACCGTCATTGTGCGTGTAGAAGAAGGCGTCGATGCCGCAGAAACTACCAGCAAGGTTATTGGCGCTGTAGAAGCTGACGGCTCTTACACTGGACTGCAGGCGTTATTAATAGCTCAGTCTTCGCTTGGCGTTAAGCCTCGAATTATCGGCGCTCCTGGACTCGATGAGCAAGCCGTAGCCACCGAGATTGGCGCTATCACTAAGAAGCTTAGAGGCTTTGGTTATGTCAGCAGCGCCGGCGCGGCCACCAAAGAGGAAGCCATTACCTACCGCGATAACTTTGGCGAGCGCGAACTGATGGTTATTCATGGTGACTTCACAGCTTGGAATACCGATACTAGCGCATCAGAGCAAAGCTACGCAACGGCACGTGCATTAGGCTTACGCGCTTATATCGACAAAACTTTTGGCTGGCACAAGACACTGTCTAACGTTGCGGTCAGCGGTGTTGATGGTTTAACCAAGCCTATATTCTGGGACCTTCAAGATCCATCAACTGATGCCAATCTCTTAAATGAGAACGACATTACCGTTCTTATTCGTGAACAAGGCTTCCGTTTCTGGGGCTCTCGCACCTGCTCTGCAGATCCTTTATTCCAGTTCGAAAACTACACTCGAACCGCTCAGGTCTTGGCTGACACCGTAGCAGAAGCTCACATGTGGGCAGTTGATAAGCCGATCACGCCAACGTTGATAAAAGATATTGTCGACGGCATCAACGCCAAGTTCCGGGAGCTTCGCACTCAGGGTTATATCGTTGATGCGCAAGCTTGGTACAACGAGGAAATTAACGATAAGGATACGCTGAAAGCCGGCAAACTCTTTATCGATTACGACTACACGCCAGTGCCTCCGTTGGAAGATTTGCAGTTCCAGCAGCGTATCACTGACCGTTACCTGATGAACTTTGCCAGCGGCTCAGCTGCAGCATAAGGAGTAGAACATGGCTTTGCCACGCAAACTAAAACACATGAACATGTTCCTGGACGGCGATAGCTGGGCAGGAATTGCAGAATCTTTCACCCCTGCAAGCCTAGCTCGCAAAACCGAAGCGTACCGCGGCGGTGGTATGCCAGGCGGAGTGAAGGTCGACATGGGCTATGAAGATGACGCCCTAGACACACAAGCCGTTATCGGCGGCTTTGATGAGCGGATTCTTCGTCATCATGTCAAAGAGACCGTCGATGGTTTACAGGTTCGTTTCCTCGGCTCATATCAGCGCGACGACACTGGTGAGGTTGTCGAGGTTGAAATAGTTCAACGAGGACGAATCCTGAGCGACGACCAGGGCGAACAAAAAGGCGGTGAGAATAACCAGAATACCGTTTCTTTCGCTAATACCTACTACAAATGCACAGTCAACGGTGAAGTGCTCCGCGAAGTAGACCTGGTTGCCATGATTGACAAGGTTGGTACCGAAGACCGAATGGAAAAACATCGCACAGCCATCGGTCTATAACCTTTGAACTAACTGGCCCCTTTCCGGGGCCTCATTTCTAAAATTGGAGAACACACTTATGAGTCAAAAAAATGCGCCGGTTACCGCAATTGTAGACCTTGACTACCCTATCAAGCGCGGAGACAAAGAAATTAAACGCATTGAGCTACGCAAGCCGCGTGCTGGAGAAATGCGCGGACTTTCATTAACTGACGTGCTGCAAATGGAGTACAACGCATTAAACCGTTTGTTACCTCGCATCACTCAGCCAACTCTAACTGAACCCGAAATCATGAACTTAGACCCAGCTGACTTGCTGCAGATTGGAACCGAGGTGACCAATTTTTTGTTAAGCAAGAAGATGCGTGGGGAGATGGACGAGGAAGCTCAGACGCAGAGCAGTTAGAGCTGCCCAATAAAGTTGATGACTTGATGGCGGATATTGCCGCCATCTTCCAGTGGCCACTCAGCGACATGTACGAGCTAGAGCTTGACGAACTCAGCGCGTGGCACGAAAAGGCAATTGACCGGTATAACCGGATGAACGGAGTTAATAGCCGTGGCTAAACAATTAAAGCTTGAGGTGCTGCTGGCAGCAGTCGACAAAGTAACTCGACCGCTTAAGGCTATGAACGAAACTGCCGGCAAAGTATCTTCTGAGTTTCGGCAAACAAAAGCTCGTCTTAATGACTTGAATAAGCAAGCTGGCATGATTGACGGCTACCGAAAAAGTAATAGCGCTTTGCAGGCGACATCAGAGAAACTGGATAACGCCCGCAATAAAGCCAGCCGGTTAGCGCGTGAGTTTAAAGCCACTGAGAATCCGACCAAAGCAATGAAGCGAGAGCTGGACAATGCCCGTTCGACGGTTAAAAGCCTCGACGATTCGAAAACAAAACTCACCCGGACGGTCCAGGAACAGCGTCAAAAATTGGAACAAAACGGGGTATCGACAAAGAACCTTTCCTCAACTCGCTCTAAATTACGTAATGAAACTAAACGGCTGAACAGCGAGTTAGCTGAGCAAAAAGACCGTCTGAGTGCTGTCACAAAACAGCAGGAACGTTTAAATAAAGTCTCAAAAACCTACCAGAAAACAAAGGAGCTGCAAGGTAAGTTAGCCGGAGCCGGCACCCGTATGGCCGCAGCCGGAGGTGGCGCACTGGCCCTTATGGGTGCGCCTGCAATAATGAGCGAGCGCCAAGGTGCAGCGGTAGCAGCTGAATTAGGTCAGTCAGACCTTAGCGCAGAATACCAACTGGTTATTAAAGAGGTATACGAGTCTGGTGCCGGCGATGGTATTGCGGGAATATCCGAAGCCATTTCAGCCGTATCGAGCTCGCTGGGTTCACTCAAGAATACAAGCCAGGCCAATATCGTAGAAATGACACGTCAGGCACTAACACTGTCAAGAGCTTACGGACTTGATGTGACTCAGGCAACGCAAACCGCAGGTCTCCTGATCAAGAATGGACTCGCTAAAAACGCTAATGAAGCGTTTGACTTAATGACCAGCGGCATGCAGAAAGTCAGCAAAAGCATGCGCGATGAGCTGCCGCAAATCATTGACGAGTACAGTACCAACTTTAGAGCGCTGGGATTCTCCGGAGCCGATACTTTCAATATGTTGGTTGCCCAGGCTGAAAAAGGAAAGTACGCCCTGGATAAAACCGGCGACGCATTGAAAGAGTTCACCATTCGCGGCTCTGACATGTCAAAAGCAAGCACCGAGGCTTATGCCGCCCTTGGTATGAATGCCACTAGAGCATCTGCAGCAGTTGCTGCCGGAGGCACTGAAGCCCGAGCTGTCCTGAATGAAACAGCTCAGAAGCTGCTGGCAATAGAAAACCCAGCACGGCGCGCCAATTTAGCTATATCGTTATTCGGGACGCCGCTTGAAGACCTTTCTGTTGACCAGATACCCAGCTTTTTAAAAGGCCTGGGGCAGATGGAAAATAAGCTAGGTGATACGTCTGGCTCCACGCTTGAGCTCGATGCTGCACTCAGAAACAACACTGGCGATGCACTGATTCAAGTCCAGCGGATAATTTCCGGCTCGTTTATGACGATCATAAAAGAGTTGAGTGGCGATATAATTGCACTGGGCAAGTCATTCTCTGCCTGGGCAAAAGAGAACCCTGAGTTGTTGGCCACCATCGCAAAGGTCTCTGCAGTAATTGCCGGTCTGGTTGCAGTTGGTGGGGCGTTAACATTAACCATAGCAGGCTTGCTCGGTCCCATTGCTGCCGTCAGGCTGGCTTTCTCAATACTGCATATTAAGACCTTCCCGGGTGTTACTGTTGCAGCCAAGACTGCCGGAGGCGCTCTGCTATCAACCGGCAAGTCGGCACTTATCGCAGCCAAGTCAACAGGCGCTAAAGCCTGGGGCTTTTTAACCGGAAAAATTAAAGCGGCCACAGCGGCCACAGTAGCTTACCGCAAATCAAACGGGTTACTAGCCACTGTCATGGCAAGCTCAAAGGCGATGTTATTCGGTGTTGGCAAAGTCATTATGTCGGCATTGTTAGCGCCACTGGCATTCCTTAAAGCGGCAATTATGGGTGTCACGAAAGCTCTGATAATGAACCCTATCGGAGCCATTATTGCGGCAATAGCAGCTTCTGCACTCTTGATATATAAGTTCTGGGGGCCAATAAAGTCCTTCTTCGTCGGAATGTTCCAGGGCATAAAAGAAGAACTCGCCCCGCTGGGCGAAGCCATGAGTGGTGTGTTCTCTATACTTGGCTCTGTGCTATCGCCATTAAAGCCTCTGTGGGACGGTATATCGTCTGCTATCAGCACCGTATGGAGTTGGGTTAGTGCTCTGTTTAAACCATTTAAGGCGACCTCTGAGCAGCTGGAATCGGCAACGAACGCGGGACACTCCTTTGGAAGAGTGTTCGCACAAGTATTTATGCTGATACCAAACCTGATCATCGGTTCCATAAAAATAGTAATCAACCTCTTCAAGAAAATTCCTGACGCTGTTGGCTCTTTATGGAATGGCATGAAAAGCATCTTCAAGTGGTCTCCTGTCGGCTTAATATCCCGGGGGTTCAGCGGAGCTTTGGACTGGGTATCAAATGTTGACTGGTCAGGAGCTGCGTCTAAAGCCTGGGACATCATGAAAACAATATTTAAGTGGTCACCGGTAGGCTTAATCATGAGAGGCTTTAATGCCGCTTTCGACTGGCTCGATACCCTGCCGGATAAGTTCTCAGATATGGGAGGCCAAATTCTGGAAGGTTTAATCAATGGCATAACAGGCATGCTCGGTAAAGTAAAAGACAGCGTTGTTAATGCTGCAAGCTCTGTGGCTGGATGGTTTAAAGAAACACTGGGCATTAACTCGCCCAGCAAGGTCTTTATGAATTACGGTGACGACACCATGAATGGCCTGGCTATTGGGCTTAAAGGAAATGATGAGCCAGTTAAAGAAGTGAAACGAACCAGTGGGCAACTAAAACGTGCAGCTGCAGGGCTGGCTTTAACCGCGGCTGTATCCGCTCCGGTAGCCGCAGAACAGGTCAACCTCAGAGGTATCCAGGAAACGGTTCAGCGCATTCATACCAGGGAGGTTGAACGAACAACTGAAACTCAGCAGGTAGTGCAAGGGCCCAGTAAGCAGGTAACTATGGATAACCGTCTGATATTGAGTGAAGGCGCTATTGTTATTCAGGCCGGTGCCAGCTCAGACCCGCAAGAACTTGCACGCCAAATACGTATGGAACTGCAGAAGCTCGAACGTCAACGCGCTGCAGAGAACCGCTCAAAATTAAGGGACTTAGACTAATATGATGACACTTGGATTTTTTGTATTTAGTTTAAAAACCGCATCGGCTGATAGTATTGACGAGCAAAGAAGCTGGCGACATGCCAGCAATAATCGAGTCGGCTCAAACCCAGCTTACCAGTATGTTGGCCAGGGACCACAAACGGCGAAATTGCCTGGCATTCTTTACCCTGAAATAACCGGAGGCGAAGAGCAACTGGATGAACTGAGTAAAATGGCTGATAGCGGAAAAGCCTGGCCATGGGTTGACGGCTCCGGAGCGTTAAAAGGTTATTACTTCATTACCGATATAGAGAAGAAATCAACCGAGTTTTATCCGGACGGTACCGCACGTAAAATAGAGTTTTCATTAAGCCTTACCAGGGCAGATGAAAACAACTCAGAAAGTTTAGCCGGCAACGACATGCTTTCGATGAACGATGGCATGGGAGGCTTGATAGCCTAATGTCTGAGCTTGTAAAAATCCCCGACTATGAAGTACTGGTTGACGGCAAGGACATCAGCGGCCTGCTGCGCTCTCGCCTAGTAAGCTTATCGATAACTGACAAACGCGGGTTCGAAGCTGACACGGCCACGGTGGTTATTGATGACGCTGACGGTATGGTTTCGATACCGCCACGCGGTGCAAAAATGCAGGTTTCTATCGGCTGGAAAGGTGAACCGCTATACAGCAAAGGCACCTTTTTCATTGATGATATTGAGCACTCCGGGGCACCTGACCAGTTGACCCTGCGCGGTAAGTCAGCAGATATAGCCAGCACCTTCCAGAAGCTGCGCGAAGAGTCCTACCACGAGAAAACGCTTGGCGATATTCTCGATGTTATTGCCGGGCGAAACAATGTCGACTCTCTCGTTTCTGAGGAATTAGCCGGCACAGCCATAACGCACATGGATCAGCAAAATGAATCAGACATGGCTTTTATGACACGCCTTGGCGAAGAGTTCGATGCGCTGGCCACAATAAAAGAAGGTAAGCTTTTATTCATGCCAAACGGCCAGGGAAAGAGTGGGTCCGGGATATCCTTACCAACATTCCCTATCAGCAGGAAGTTAGGCGACCAGCATAGCTTTACCGCTAATGACCGGAACGAATATACCGGCGTTGTTGCCAGATGGCAGGATGACCGAGCAGCGGAAATAAAAGCCGATGAGAAAGACGGAGCCGCCCCTCAATTCCTTGCCGGCTCAAACGGCAACGTAAAAGTTTTGCGCCACCTCTATGCCAGCGAGAGTGAAGCTAAACGAGCTGCAGAAACCGAATGGTCAAAAATGAAGCGTTCAGGCGCTAAGTTCAATATCACCTTGGCCGTTGGTGAACCCGGATTATTTCCTGAAGTACCAGTTAAAGTGTCAGGATGGAAACCTGAAATTGACCAGGCTAAATGGATATCAAAACAAGTGCACCACGAAGTCAGCGACTCAGGCCTTATTTCATCAATAGAGCTTGAGTCGCTAAAAGACTAATCATTCAATAGTAGGTTAATCAGCTCCTGAACGGCTTGCTGAGCTCGTTGGTCTAGTTCTGCAAATCGCTTTTCAATATACCCTTCCGGGTTGGTTACCCTTCTTCCTGTCAAAATAAAGCAGACATCAGCCCCAGTTTGCTCCAGCTCTAAAAGCTTATCGGCTGGAATCGACCGTTTTCCTTGCTCATATCTAACATAGCTTGTTAAAGCGATACCCATAGCATCAGCGAAAACGTTTTGGTTAAGCCCTATTCGCCTTCTCTCACTTTTAAGCCTTAATGAAATATCACCATTTGGTGCATCTTTACTTGCATTATTATCCATTTGGTTTAATAATCCTGATTGTGACATCTTATCTTGCATAATCATAATGGTGGTTTTCCCATGAAAAGACAACAACCGCATCGACCTTACCGCTCGCCGAAAGGCGTTGTAACTAACAAACCAATCTACGTCCGACTCATGCCTGATGAGTTGGAAAAAATCCAAAACATATCCAGCCAGGAAGTCAGGTCAATCAGCGCCCAAGCCCGGCTTTTCATAATTGAGGGTATGAATTCTTACCTTGACGAAGCCGAGCACCAATAAAGCTATAGGTACTGGCTATCAACCGCACTCAACTTAAATTGTTGAAGGATGATCGTAATGAGTAACAAGAAAACAGGACGTATAGAGAGCACGCTTCGCAGCGCTCTCAATGGATCAGCCAGGCATGATGTCCGCGAGGCCATAGGTTGGGATGACAGCCAGGTATCTCGCTTCCTGAGTGGCCAGCAAGGGATAACCATTGACCGAATCGAAGACATGTTCAATGCCGTCGGTATATCCCTGGTTACCAGAAAATATTTGGACGCTATGGCAACGCTGTGTGAAGTCGGAGCGAGCTGTGAATGTGCCAGAAATGGCAACGGAGAATGCGGAGTTAGAAGATTATGAGCAGAAGAATGAGTTCAGTGTGTCCTCATTGCGGAGGAATTGCCACCGTCAGGACCAGCAAAAGTATTAGTCCGTTGGTTACCCAGCGTTACTACGTCTGTAAAAATCATTTGTGCGGGCACACCTACAGCGCTATCGAAGAAATAACCCACTCAACGTCTCCATCGGCAACACCTAATACGCAAGTGCGTTTAGAAGTTCGGCCAGTAGTACGAGCAGAAAAACAAAACTAGGCACTGCGCGCGGGTAACCAACTGTCGGAGGGAGAATGAACTTACAATTACGAGAAGAGGTGGTAACACGCCTCCTGCGAGACTTTGAGTTTAAAACAAACAATAAAGACTTTTTTCAGCAAGGCCGCTGCCCCAGTTGTGGCAAAAAAGAGTTATACGCGCCGGCTGAAAGTCCCTGGGTAGTTCGTTGTGGCCGCATGAATAAATGCGCTGCCGAGTACCATATAAAAGAATTATACCCGGAGCTTTTTGAGTCCTGGTCTGATCGCTATAAGCCAACACCCCAAAGCCCAACTGCATCAGCCGATGCTTACTTGCAGACCGGCCGTGGCTTTGACATTTCCAAAATAAAAGGCTGGTACACGCAAGGCAGCTACTACTGCACAGACCGTCAAATTGGTACCGCCACTGTTAAATTCCAACTTCCTAATGGCGCCTCATGGGAACGCTTTATTGATAAGCCGCAACGATTCGGCAAGATGAAAGCAAACTTCGCGGGTAAGTACAAAGGCTATTGGTGGCAGCCGCCGACAGGGCTTCCGGAAGACGCAACAGAAATATGGTTAACCGAAGGTATATTTGATGCCATAGCGCTGATCCAGTCTGGTACTGCTTCAGCCAGCTTAATGAGCTGCAATAATTACCCGGGCTTGGCACTAAAAGAGCTTAAAACCGAATACGCAAAATTAGGAAAGCCACTCCCCCGACTGGTGTTTGCGCTTGACGATGGCCCCGCAGGCGAATCGTTTACCCGAAAATTTGTTAACTACGCCCGTAAAGAAGGTTTCCCTGCAACGGCTGCACAACCGCCAAAAGGCAAAGTAAAGCTGGACTGGAACGAACTTTTTCAGCGTGGCCGGCTAACTGATAAAGACATAAAAGAATACTTGTACCTGGGTAGTTTGCTGATCGCCAAAAGTGCGACAGAGAAAGCCAAACTAATGCACCAGAAGACGCAGAAAAAAGAGTTTCCGTTCCGCTTCGACAACCGCCTTTTCTGGTTCAAAATTGACTACGACCGCTACGTTAAGGCAATGGAAAACCAGGGACTTAGTGTCGACGCTGGCACTCGCACCGAGGAGGACGACGAGGCAATAGAAAACGCACTTAAAGAGTCTTCTTCGGTTATTGAAGTTGCGGCGTGTTATCCAGAGGCTCTTTATTACCAGGCACACGAAGTAACAGACGAAAGCTGGTATTACTTCCGAGTTTCCTTCCCACATGACGGTGCGCCCATTAAGAACACCTTCAGCGGCGGCCAGCTATCCAGTGCGAGTGAATTTAAAAAGCGTTTAATGAGCGTTGCACCTGGTGCGGTATGGACCGGCTCAAGTGGTCAACTCGACCGTTTAATGAAGCAGCAGCTGTACGACATTAAGCGAGTCCAGGGAATTGACTTTGTTGGCTACTCAAAAGAGTACGGCATTTATATTTTAGGTGACCTGGCAGTAAAAGACGGGATCACAAAACCACTGAACGACGAAGACTTTTTCGACTTCGGTAAGCTCAACATTAAAACGTTGAACAAGTCAGTTTCACTAAATGTTAATCCGGACTTGAAAGAGCTCAATCCAGAATGGGAGCAGCACCTTTACACAGCATTTAAAGAGAGCGGCTTAATCTCTCTGGCTTTTTGGTTTGGCTCTTTGTATGCAGAGCAGATACGGGCCGTTGATAAAACTTACCCGTTCCTCGAGCTTATTGGTGAACCAGGCTCTGGTAAGTCGACCTTAATAGAATTTATGTGGCGCCTCTGCGGCCGTCCGGACGAAGAAGGCTTTGACCCGGTTAAGTCTACTGCAGCAGCTCGTGCCCGCAGGCTCTCTCAAGTATCTAACTTGCCAGTGGTGTTAATTGAAGGTGACCGTGGCGACTCTAAAGACATGAAGCAAAGAAGCTTCGACTGGGACGAGTTAAAGACAGCGTATAACGGTCGGTCTCCGCGAAGTCGTGGTGTTAAAAATGCCGGCAACGAAACCTACGAACCGCCCTTTCGCGGCACCATTATCATTTCACAGAACGCGGAAGTTCAGGCTTCGCAAGCTGTGCTTGAACGTATCATTCATATTAAAACTGACCGCAAAGGTCACAATTCAGAAACTCGTCAAGCAGCACGAGCACTGGAAACAATGCCCCTTGAACAGGTTTCCGGCTTCATTCTTAAGTGTGCAATCGCTGAAAAAAAGGTGGTGGACCTCTACAAAAATAAGGTGCCTCACTACGAAAGTATGCTAGCCAGCCAAGATGATTTGAAAACCCATCGGATCATAAAAAACCACGCACAAATAATGGCCATGTTGGATTGCCTGGCATTGGTAACCGGTTTTAAGAATAGCCAGATTGAAGCAGCAAAAGAAAAGCTGGTTGAGCTCGCCCTGCAGCGTCAGCAAGCCATCAGCGCAGACCATCCAATGGTTCAACAGTTCTGGGACGTATTCGACTACCTGGAAGAGAAATTCGAGTGGGCTGTTGTTGATCATTCAAAAGACGACAAATTAATAGCGGTAAACCTTAACCACATGGAAGAAGAAGCCGGTGAGTTCCGTCAAAAACTGCCGCCATTACCCGAGCTTAAAAAGCACCTTAAGGCCTGCAAGTCACGCAAGTTCCTGGGCATTAAAACCGTTCGTAGTGCAGTTAATGAACGAATGAATAGCGGTACGGTTTCAGGCACCACGAGAAGGCCTTCCAGCGTTAAGTGCTGGATGTTTGAAAAGGAGCTGTAGCAGTGAACACAGTATTTTTACTGATGGCCAAGTACGAACGTTCGCCGGTACCACTGGGTGAAGTCTGCGAAGAGTTCTTTGGCATCAAGGAAAAACAGGCATCCATGTTGGCCGCTGCACAATCGCTCCCGGTACCAGCATTTAAATTGCGTGATTCAGAGCGCGCAAAGTGGATGGTCGACTTACGCGACCTGGCTGAACACATCGACAAAAGAAGAAGCCAGGCAATTAATGATTACACCGAAGTAAGAGCAATTTGAATAGGGAGAACCTAATGAAAAACAAAATGATGGATTTACATAACCACCTATTTGCTCAGCTTGAAAGACTAAGTGATGAAGACTTGAAAGAGGAAGCGCTAAGTCAGGAGCTGAAGCGAGCTGACGCGGTCGCTAAGGTCTCTATGACCATAGTCAAGAATGCTGAAGTTTGTCTTAAAGCTGAGCGCATGCGTACTGAGCGTTTAATCGAAAAGTCCCCGGAGATGCTGGAGGCGAAAAGAGATGGCTAGATTTATCTACGAACAGCACCACATTGAGTTCCTGATAGAAACGTATGCTGAATATGGAGTGGCTGATACAGCACGACTTTTCAACGCGGCTTTCGGCCTTAACAAATCGACGGCTCAAATTAAGTCGACATTAAAAAATCATCATATTACCTGCGGTCGGAAAACTGGTGAACTAAACAAAGGTAAATTGCGAGCGTTTACTGAAGAGCAAAAGCAATGGATTGAAAATGCTTATAAGAAAATGAGCCTTGCCGAAATGACTCTTGCATTTAATAAGCGCTTTGGTCTGAGTAAAACTGAAAGCCAAATCCGATGCTTCACCCGAAACCATAAAATTCGTTCAGGTCGTACAGGATGTTTTGAGAAAGGCCGCGAGCCGGCTAATAAAGGTATTAAGGGTTGGCAGGCTGGTGGCCGCTCTAATCAAACTCAGTTCCGTAAAGGAAACGTTCCCCACAACCACCAACCAGTTGGAACCGAAGTAACGGATAGAGACGGGTATCGGAAAGTCAAAGTTTCTGAACCGAATAAATGGGCATTCGTCCATCGCCTAGCGTGGGAGAAACACAACGGTCCAATTCCAGAAGGTCAGTTTGTCCGTTTCATAGATGGAAATTCGAAGAACTGTGACATCGAGAACCTGACATTAGTCGACCGCGGAGCTCATGCAATACTAAATCGCTGGAGCGCCCCTCTTAGCGAATCAAACCCTGACTTGAGGCCATCAATTATTGGTATAGCCAAACTTCAATCAGCTATAAAAAAGCGCTCTAAATTAGTCAGCGAGGTGGCTAAATGAAGGAACTCCTCCAGCGCGCTTCAGTTAAAGAAATTGCTGCAAGCCTACAACTACATATTGATTATTTAAAGAAGGAGATTACATATGGCTGACAACATCGACAGAGCAAACGACATAACCGAGAAGTTGAAGGAGAGGCAAATAAAAGCTGCAAGGGCAAACACCTCCGTTGCTGACGCGACAGGCTACTGCCTGAATTGCGGTGAAGACCTGAACGACAGCCGGCGCTGGTGTGACGCAAGTTGCCGGGATGACTGGGAGAAGCTGAACGGGTGATTTATGAACTACGCAATGAAAGAAAGGCTCAGGTTTATTGATTGTCTGGTGCAATCGATTCGGCGGAAGCCTTTTACATAAAAACTGGGAGCCCAGTCACCCAAGAGCTTTAAAGGGTCACCCAATAGTCACCCACGATTTATTGCAGCCCTTTAGAATTAAGAAAGTATTACCAGTCCAGCATGGGCGCTACGGAGAGCTTATAAGAATATGGTTCGGTCAAAACATCCACCCGGTAAAAAGTTAACCGACAAAGTCAGTATATTTAGCAGACTATTTTAACTCAGAATACACCAGTAAGCAGCCTCTTCCGTAAAACCCTTTTCCTTACCCTTAAAACTCTCTACAATGACTAAAATGATCATAAATTGTAGTCAATAATGAAAGCTCAAGAAGCACAACGACTTATACAAAAAGCTGAAAAACTCTGTCAGCAACGCGGTGCCCGCCTGACAAATACCCGCCGTGAAGTTTTCGCAATTCTCGCAGAGCATTCGGGAGCCGTGGGTGCATACGATTTACTTGATCAACTGCGGGAAGTCGTACCAAATGCCAAACCCCCGACTATCTACCGCGCTTTAGACTTTTTACAAGAACAAGGCTTCGTTCATAAAATCACTTCGTCGAATAGTTTTGTTCTTTGCTCGCATTTCGACCATCAACATCCGGTTCAAATGTTAATCTGCAGTTCCTGCGGCGATGTTCAGGAAATTCAGTCCGAAGGGGTTTATGACGAATTGAAGCGTCAGGCCGAAGATCAAGGTTTTAAGGTTCAAAGCCAAACTATAGAAGCACATGGTTTGTGCACCAAATGCCTTTAAATAAATAGCGCTATTAAATAATAACAATAGGTAACACTATGAAGCTCAGTCATCTTATCGCCACTGCTGCGGTTTGTTTAACCGTTAATCAGGCGGCAACTGCTCAAGCTTTTGAAGACAAATTTCGTCAACTTAATGATGATAAATTCCGTAGTCCGAACATTTATCGTACCGCGTCCGGTGCTCCAGGACATGCTTACTGGCAACAGGAAGCGGACTACAAAATTGAGGTTGCTCTGGACGATGAGAATCAGAGTATTACGGCACAAAGCACCATAACTTACACCAATAATTCCCCCGATACTTTGCGCTATTTATGGGTTCAGCTTGACCAGAACCGTTTTAAGAAAGATTCCATAGGACCACAAAGCCAGGCCACGGGAGATTTAGATCGGGTGAGTTTTTCCAGAATGGAAAGCATGCTCACTCAGGAAGAATTCCCGGCAGGTTATGAGCTTACTGAAATCAGTAACGAAGATGGTGAGCCCCTAGCACATTACGTTAATGACACTATGCTAAGGCTGGATTTGGATGAGCCCCTAAAAAGCGGCGAAAGTGTCACTTTTAATATCAACTGGCAGTTCAATATTATTGAAGCCGAAGTACTTGGTGGTCGTGGCGGTTACGAATACTTTGAAGACGACGGTAACTACCTTTATGAGATGGCTCAGTGGTTCCCTCGCATGGCCGCATATTACGACGCGGAAGGTTGGCAGAATAAACAGTTTATTGGTAACGGCGAGTTCGCTTTAGAGTTTGGCGACTACCGCGTGGAGATAACGGTTCCAGCTGATCATATTGTTGCTTCTACCGGTGTTTTGCAAAACCCCGATGAAGTACTCACTTCTACTCAGCGTCAACGCCTGGAAAAAGCCCGTAGTTCAGACAAGCCGGTAAAAATTGTCACTGAAGAAGAGGCATTAGAAAACCAGAAGGAAGGCACCGGTAATACCAAAACCTGGATTTTCGAAGCCGATAAAGTTCGTGACTTTGCCTGGGCTTCATCGCGCAAGTTTATCTGGGACGCGCAAGGTTACAAAAAGAATGACACCGATGTAATGGCGATGTCGTTTTACCCTGAAGAAGGCAACCCTTTATGGGAACGTTACTCAACGGCCTCTATTATTCACACCATCGAGCACTATAACGATTACAGCTTTGACTACCCTTATCCTGTCGCTATATCGGTGAACGGCCCGGTTGGTGGTATGGAATACCCAATGATCACCTTTAACGGTCCGCGCCCTTACGTTGACGAGGATTCAGGTGAAAAATACTACTCTAAACGCACCAAGTACGGCCTAATTTCGGTCATTATTCACGAGATTGGTCATATTTACTTCCCAATGATTGTCAATACAGATGAACGTCAATGGACCTGGATGGATGAAGGTATCAATACTTATCTGCAGTTCCTGGCTGAACAAAAATGGGAAAAAGACTACCCGTCGTGGCGCGGTGAACCGCGTAACATTACCAGTTACATGGCCAGCAGTAACCAAATGCCGATTATGACTAACTCAGAGTCGATTCTGCAGTTTGGCAATAATGCCTACGGAAAGCCCGCTACCGCGCTTAATATACTGCGTGAAACTATCGTTGGTCGTGAACTCTTTGATTTCGCGTTTCGTCAGTATGCGCAGCGTTGGAAGTTTAAACGCCCGACGCCAGAAGACTTATTCAGAACATTAGAGGATGCTTCTGGTGTTGATTTAGACTGGTTCTGGAGAGGCTGGTTCTATTCTACCGACCATGTCGATATTGCTCTTGAGCAAGTCAATCAGTTAACTATTAACACGCAAGATCCAGAAGTCGAAAAAGCATGGCAAAAACAGCAAGACGATGCTGAGCCAGAGTCTTTGACAACTGAGCGTAATGCCGGTGTTAATTATAAAATTCATCAGCAACCAAATCTTGCTGACTTTTATAATGAGAACGATGACTACACTGTCACTAACGCTGACCGCAACAAATATAAAGAGCTGATAAAAGGGCTAAATGAAGAGCAGCAGGAAATGCTGAAGAACGGCAGCAACTTCTACGTACTTGATTTCGCCAATAAAGGCGGCTTAGTTATGCCGATTCTGCTTGATCTGCATTTTGAAGATGGCAGTAAAGAACATGTTCGTATTCCAGCCGAGGTATGGCGTCGCTCTCCGGAAAAAGTGAGTAAGTTATTAATTCGCGATAAAACTTTAACTCAAGTTGTCGTTGACCCTAACTGGGAGACGGCAGATGTTGATACCAGTAACAACTACTGGCCAGCGAGAGCAGTTCCATCTCGAATTGAACTGTTTAAGCGTGAAGACCGTAATAAGAGCATGATGGAAGACTACAACGAAGAGTTGGAGTCTGGTAACGATGATTAAACTGGTTGCTGCTACTGTTTTTTTGTTCGCGCTGATACCTTCTGTATCAGCGCATCGCTATTTTTTCGGGTTAACCGAAATAAGTGCGAATAAAAACACGCAAGCAATAGAAATCATTCATCAGTATACTTTGCATGACGTACAACAGGTGCTTAAAAAGCGGCTGGGCAAGACTTTTAGACTGGAAGAAGAAGGTTCTGAAAAACATATCAGGGACTGGATAACTGAAAAGTTTCAACTGGTAAACTCACAAGGAAATAAAGTTGAGCCAAACTGGGTAGGTTTTGAAGCTGACTACCAGAAAATTTGGGTTTATCAGGAGATACCGAAGCGTGATAACCTGTGTGGGTGGGGTGTTTCAAATAAGCTGTTAATGGATAGCTTTTCTGCTCAGGTAAACACTATCAATGTCGTCGATGATCATGGCAATCGTAGCCTGATTCTGACCATTGAAAATACATCTGACACAATCACGTGTCAGCAAGAGATAAAGGAATAGAAAATGAATGCCGAGTTCGTAAACCCATTTCTTCAAGCACTGCAAAATGTCTTGTCGATGATGGCTCAAATGGAATTGAAGCCCGGTAAAGCGCAACTAAAAAAAGATGAGTATGCGCGTGGCGATGTATCTGGCATCATCGGTATGGTGGGCCCACAGATAAAAGGGTCATTCTCAATTTCATTTGAGGAAAATCTTGCCTGTGAAATCATGAATAAAATGCTAGGCGAGTTACCAAACTCAATTAACGAAGATGTCTGCGATATGGTCGGCGAAATCACAAATATGGTTACTGGCGGAGCCAAAAAGACTCTAGGTGAAAAAGGTTACGACTTTGATATGGCCACCCCAATTGTGGTTTCAGGGAAAGACCATACCATTTCGCATAAATCTGAAGGCTCGAAACTGATTATGCCGTTCAACCACGTTTCAGGCAAAGCATACATCGAAATCTGCTTCGATAAGATCAAGTAGCGACGACTAGTAACGCTCGTCGCTGGCATGGCGGGCATAGTTGTCAAACCTCGATAATTGCCCATGGAATTTCAATTCAATCTTACCAATAGGTCCATTACGCTGTTTCCCGATAATAATTTCAGCTAAGCCTTGCTCAGCTGAATCTGGGTGATAAACCTCGTCACGGTAAATAAACATAATAACGTCAGCATCCTGCTCAATAGAGCCAGACTCACGCAAATCTGAGTTAACGGGTCTTTTATCGGAGCGCTGCTCTAGTGAACGGTTTAGCTGAGACAACGCCACCACAGGCACTTCCAGCTCTTTCGCTAAGGACTTCAAAGAACGAGATATTTCTGCAATTTCCAGCGTCCGGTTTTCCGACATGCCCGGAACTGTCATTAACTGCAAATAATCCACCATAATCATGGATATTCCTTTGTGCTCTCTATGAATCCTGCGAGCACGGGAGCGTACTTCTGTCGGCGTTAGGCCAGACGAGTCATCTATGTAAATATTATTCTTATCGTTTAGCATGTTCATAACAGACGCGATACGAGCCCAGTCGTCATCTTCAAGCTTACCTGTACGTACTTTATTCTGATCGACCCGGCTAAGTGAAGCCAGCATACGCATCATCAGCTGCTCTGCCGGCATCTCTAAACTAAACACCAATACCGGACGGTCGTCATTGAGTGCGATGTTCTCTGCCAGGTTCATAGCAAAGGTTGTTTTACCCATAGACGGGCGTGCCGCTACGATGACCAGGTCGGACGGCTGAAGGCCTGCAGTCATCTGATCGAGGTCAGTAAAACCGGTAGAAACACCGGTCACACCGTTATTATTTTTCAGTTTACTCAACTGTTCAATACGGCTAACCGTGCGCTGTAGAATTAAGTTGATGCCTTGCGGGCCTTCGCTGGAGCTTACCCGCTTCTCAGCAATTTGAAAGACTTTTGATTCAGCCAGATCGAGCAATTCTGCGCTGCTGCGGCCCTGAGTATCGTAACCTGACTCGGCAATATCATTTGCCGCCCCAATCATTTCTCTTAACACTGCTCGTTCGCGGACAATGTTTGCGTAAGCTAATATATTTGCCGCGCTGGGGGTATTTTTTGCAATTTCACCAAGGTAGGCAAAACCACCTATTTGCTCAAGCTCTCCCGCCGTTTCCAGATTTTCGGAAACCGTCACTAAATCCATTGGCTGACTGCGTTGAGCAAGCTCATGCATGGCTTTAAAAATAAGTCTGTGCGAACGATGATAGAAGTCTTCAGCGATAACGCTGCCGGCAACATTGTCCCAGGCATCATTATCGAGCATTAAACCGCCAAGAACGGATTGTTCAGCTTCAATTGAATGGGGTGCTGAGCGCAGCGCTTCTATTGACGCGTCGCGTTTTTTTGACTTCTCTGCCATGGGGAAAGTTGTCTCGCAAAGGGAAATAATAAGAGGGGATTACTATACAAAATCCCCTCTTGTTTAGAAAGCGAAGCAACACCTAACAGCACGATTTAATTTTTATCGAGTGTTATTTCACCACTAACCGTTGTCGCGGAAACAGATGCTCCACCGTCACCAACTGTAAACTCTAACTTAGAGGATGGTCCCCACTCGGCTTCAGTTGCTTTTTCGTCGCTTAAGCGGTTTGTAATTTCACCGCCCGCATTAGACTTAATATTGAAGTCTGCGTGGATGTCACCTACCCACTTAAAAGTTAAATCGCCACTGACTGAATTTGTCTCTATACGCGCGCTCCCGGATAGACCGGCAGTTAATATTGCATCGCCGCTAACCGTAGTCATCTTAGCCTTAGTCAGCGTGCCAACTTTTGCGCTAATATCTCCCGAAACCGATTGTGCAGTAAATTCAGAAATAGAATCAGATTGACTGGTAATATCACCACTAACAGACTGGTAAGTTGCCGAGTCAGCACTGTTATCTATATCCTTAATATCGCCACTGACCGTCTCAAAACGAACATCGCCGCTTATCTTTTCAGCCTCAATATTCCCACTTACGGTCTTCAACAGTACGCGATTGTCAATTTTATTGACTGTTATATCTCCACTAACCAGTCGAATTTCCAATCCACCATTGAATCCTTCAGCGGTTACTTCCATAGACACGCCATTCACTTTAATATCCATAGAGTCAGGCAAGTATATTTTCAGATCGGAACCTTCATCATCGGAGGAAAAGTTAAAGCCCTTTTCTTGCGGCGTTTCAACTTTAATTTGGATACCATTTCCTCTTTGTTCAAAAATGAACCGCTCAGTTTTTTCATCTAAAGTACCAACGACTCGGATCTCGTCTTTATCATGGGTAATGAGTTCGACCTTTCCTCTCATGTTGTCAATTAACACTCTTGCTCCGGGCGATGTCGACAATGTCTCATCGACTTTTTCCTGGGCTATGCTAACCGAACTTACCGTCAATAGTATGAATCCAACTAAAGATAATATTTTGTTCACTTCTCGCTCCCTATTTTTTGCTCCATGGTTACAGCATATTGCCATAAGAATCACGTTAGTGACGAAAATTTTGCAAAAAAAAAGCTGCCCGAAGGCAGCTCTTTTAGAAAGTGCAATGACTTATTCAGCCGGTACAACTTTCAATGTAATATTTGCAAATACATCGGCGTGCAAGTGTAGTTCGATATCAAACTCACCTACTTCACGTAATGTACCATGCGGCATTAACACTTCGCTCTTCTTCACTTCAACGCCAGCAGCTGTTACTGCATCAGCGATGTCGCGAGTACCGATAGAGCCAAATAGTTTGCCTTCATCACCTGCTTTAGAAGCAATAGTAACAGCTTCCAGAGCGTTAACTTTCTCAGCACGGGCTTGAGCAGCTGTTAATTGATCAGCTAACTTCGCTTCATACTCAGCGCGACGTTGTTCAAATAAATCAACGTTGCTTTTGGTTGCAGGTACAGCTTTTCCCTGTGGGAAAAGAAAGTTACGTGCATAACCAGACTTTACACTGACTTGATCGCCAAGGCTTCCCAAGTTAGCAATTTTATCTAACAAAATGACATTCATTTCTCGCTACCTCTACTTTTGGTAATCGAACCGGTGCTAGCTTACTGATGTGAATCAGTATAAGGCAGCAGTGACAAATAACGAGCACGCTTGATAGCGCGCGCTAACTGACGCTGATACTTAGCGGATGTTCCAGTAATACGGCTAGGAACGATTTTACCAGTTTCAGTAATGTAGTTCTTAAGCGTAGCGATATCTTTATAATCAATTTCTTTTACGCCATCTGCTTTAAAGCGGCAGAATTTGCGGCGACGAAAAAAACGAGCCATGATGGTCTCCTTAAATCAATTCGAGATGCTGAGCATGAAGTACCAAACGAGGTGAGCCATTGCTATCCTCGTGACGGTGCAGAAAACCTTCTGCTAAAACTTCACAACCCACCGTCAATTTTTCTAACCAGTGTTGTAAACCTTCACCACTTAAAACGACCTGAATACGCACATAAGATTGACGATTCATACCAGCTTCCGGTTGCATAGACCGATGTTCAAGCACTAATTGTAAATGCTCAATACCTGAAGGGCTGGTTTCCAGCTTAGGTACTTTGCCAAGTGTTCCGGTTAAATGCAGTCGATTCATAAGGGTTTATTGAAAGTCAGCAAGCTTACGCTGCTTCACTGTCACCTTTACGATCTTCCTTCGGCTTAGTCAGCGGCGAAGGCTCAGTAATAGATTCTTTTTTACGCATGATCATATTGCGCAATACTGCATCGTTATAACGGAATGCAGTTTCAAGCTCTTCCACAACCTCTGCAGACGCTTCAATGTTCAACAGAACATAATGCGCTTTGTGCAGTTTGTTGATTGGGTAAGCCAATTGACGACGGCCCCAGTCTTCTAAACGATGGATTTGACCACCACCTTGCTTGATCGTTTCGCTGTAGCGCTCGATCATGCCAGGTACTTGCTCGCTTTGGTCCGGGTGGACCATAAATACGATTTCGTAATGACGCATTACAGTTTCCTTTTGGTTCGTATAGCCTCAGTTTAGCTCAGCCGCACTAACATAGAAGCAAGGAACACATTCAGTAAAATGAAAATATGGCTGATTTAAGCCGCGCGATACTAACTAAAATGAACGCCAATTGCAAATTAATCGGCGTTTTTATGGGCTTTTTCAATGCGGGAGCTGAGTAAAGCGACAACGCGGTCAGCCAATTCGTTTGCTACGGCTTTTTCGCCGCGCACCACAATATGGTCCACGACTTTTTCCTGGCGACGAGCTGTAGCATCAATTTGTACCGCATCCTGCTGTTCAGCGAATACAAGAGTGACCTGCCATTCAGCATTACTATCCTCGACTCTGTGCCATTCATGCCTGACATCCAGTCGATTACTAATATCAAAGGCAAGGTTCTGCACAGACTGGGCTGCGTCATCTTCTAAGTCAAAATGAAAAGCGACATAGGGTTTCTCTGAGCGCAGCCAGGTTGGTGATTCCCAGTTAGGCGTCCAGCTGACAAACAATACTGCCACCATAGCCAGAGCAATGGCTATGGGCAAAAGGCGACGTTTAAGATCCATTGCGCTGTCTGACAACCTCAAATAAACAAACCCCACTGGCTACAGAAACATTTAAGCTACTGACACTACCAGACAAAGGAATGGAGACTAAATCGTCACAGGTTTCGCGGGTAAGGCGTCTCATGCCTTTACCTTCGGCCCCCATAACCAAAGCGACAGGCCCTCTGTAATCAACATCATAAACAGATTGAGTTGCTTCGCCTGCTGTACCGTATACCCACACGCCCAACTCCTGTAAGTCACGAAGCGCCCTGGCTAAGTTGGTTGCCACAATAAGAGGAACGTTCTCGGCAGCACCGGATGCCACCTTACGAACGGTTGGGGTAATTTGAGCCGACTTGTCTTTTGGTACAATAACACCCGTGACGCCAGCCGCATCAGCTGTGCGCAGGCAAGCACCTAAATTATGCGGGTCGGTCACGCCATCGAGTATTAAGAACAGCCCGGCTTGCTGACTTTGTTCCAGTAATTTAGGCAAGTCGTGCTCGGTTAAAGTAGGCGGCGACTGAACTGTCGCGACAACTCCCTGATGATTACCGCCTTCCGCTCGTTTTTCCAAAGCTTGTTTAGGCACCCATTGAGGTCTGACGCCAGTCGCGTGACATTGATTGACAATATCACGCACCGAATCATCCTGGCGCTCTTTAGAAACATAAAGCTCTACCAAGCGGTCTGGATGATTTTTTAATATGGCTCGCACCGCGTGCAAGCCAAATACGGTCACTTTTTGACTCATGACTTGCTACGTCCCTTATTGCTGCTGCGATTACCACTTTTCCGCTGGCCGCCTTTTCCACGAGACTGTCCTTTTCTCTTACCTTTGCCTGAACCTTTAGCTGGCATATTTCGTTTCTGGCCACCCGGACTCGTCGCTTCCAGCAAAGTTAAATCAATTTTACGATCGTCCAAGTTTACGTCTTTCACTTTAACCTTAACATTGTCACCCAGGCGGAAAACGCTGTTACTGTTCTCTCCGATTAGCATTCCTTTTTGCTGATCAAAGTGATAGTAGTCGTTGTCGAGGTTACTAATATGAATAAGGCCGTCAATTTGGTAATCACTTAAACGTACGAACAAACCAAAATTGGTGACCGAGGAAATAACGCCCTCAAACTCCATACCAATATGATCTAGCATGAATTCACACTTCAGCCATTCATCAACCTGACGGGTGGCATCATCTGCACGTCGCTCGGTCATTGAAGTATGCACGCCCAGTTCGTCCAATTGCTTCTCTGAGTATGCCCATGCACCCACTAAGCCTTTCTCTTCACCTTTTTTCTTGCGCAAAATTGCTTTTATCGCGCGGTGCAAAATAAGATCAGGGTAACGACGAATAGGCGATGTAAAGTGTGCATAAGACTTCAATGCCAAGCCAAAGTGGCCTTTATTCTCTGCTTGATATACCGCCTGCTGCATAGAGCGCAACAACATGGTTTCAATCAGTTCATGATCCTGGCGATCTTTCACTTGCTCAAGCAAAGTCGCGTAATCTTTTGGAGATGGCTCATCACCACCTTCTAGATTCAGGCCTAATTCACCCAGGAAGCTACGGAAGTTGTTCAGTCGTTCATCAGCCGGAGTTTCATGCACCCGGAACAACGCGCCAACTTCTTTATCAGACTCAATAAGCTGAGCAGAGGCGACGTTTGCCATAATCATGCACTCTTCAATAATTTTGTGAGCAACATGACGTTTAACCGGTTCGATACTCTCAATTTTACGCTGAGCGTTGAAAATAAAGCGGGTTTCCTGCGTATCGAACTCAATAGCTGAGCGGCGCTTACGAGCTGCACTTAATGCGTTATAAAGTCGCTCAAGTTCCTGCACATTGTCCATGACGTGCTGGTACTGTTGTTGCAGTTCTTCATCGCCATCAAGTAGCTTTTTAACTTTATTGTAAGTCAGTCGCGCATGGCTTTTCATTACTGCCGGATAGAACTTCGTAGACTTCAATTTTCCTCGAGGCCCTAATTCCATTTCAGCAACCATGCACAAACGGTCGACATCAGGGTTTAACGAACACAAACCATTGGACAGCTTTTCCGGTAGCATTGGAATTACATTGCTGGGGAAATAAACTGAATTACCGCGTTCCGTTGCAGCTTTATCTAGAATGGTGTCCGGACGAACATAATAAGACACGTCGGCAATTGCCACCCAAAGGCGCCAGCCTTTCTCTTCCTGCACGCAACAAACGGCATCATCAAAGTCGCGAGAGTCCTCACCATCAATAGTAATAAGCGGCAGGTCACGTAAGTCTTTGCGGCCCTCGTAGGCCTCTGCCGGGACTTCTTCGCTATATTTTTTCAGCTCTTCATCAACCTCTGCAGGCCATTCGGTAGGAATATCGTGCTCACGAATCGCGACCTGAATTTCCATACCCGGTGCCATATGTTCACCCAGCACCTCGCTGACCCGACCAATTGGGCTGGTTCGGCGACTTGGGCGTCGGGTAATTTCAACGACCACAAGCTGTCCATGACGCGCGCCATTTTTATCCGCATCAGGAATAAGAATATCCTGACTAATACGGCCATCATCCGGTACTACTATGCCCAGATCATGTTCAACGAAGTAACGGCCAACAATATTGCTGTCGCGGGGCTCTGTAACTCTAACGATACGACCCTCGGTGCGACCACGGCTATCTTTACCGCTGGTTTTAACCAGTACGCGATCACCATGCAAAACTGAATACATTTGATGATGCGGGATAAACAGGTCTTTACCGCCATCTTCAGTCTGACAAAATCCAAAACCGTCTTTATGACCAATGATACGACCTTTGATCAAATCCATACGCTCAGGCAGACCATAAGCATTCGCTTTGCTGTATATAAGCTGTCCGTCGCGCTCCATAGCGCGCAAACGCCGTTTTAAGCCAATTGCCTGGCGCTCATCATCTAAACCAAAGTGACGAATGAACTCATCAAACTGAACCGGTTTACTGTTTGAGGTTACAAGTTCAAGCAATTGCTCACGGCCCGGAATTTCAACTTCATATTCTGGCGTACTGTTGTTCTGTTGATTATCTGACATAGAATCCTATTGTAGTTGCACGGTTAAGGAGAACCGATGGGCAACAGTATACGTGCTGAATTTCATAATGTCAGTGCTTCGCTTGTATTTTGAACAAAACGTACCCATATATTACGTAATTGATAAAAAATGAGTTGTCGAATCGTCCTATATACTCTAGTTTGAGAACTGAAACATTTACTAAGATCAAACAAATGCAAAAATACGCAGTACATAAAGCTGAATTAAACTGGCTCCAAAAAGGATGCTATCAGCTATTGCTGTGCTTATTGCTTGTCGCATTTAGTACTTCTAGCTATGCGGCATCCGCCGAAAACGCCGAGAAACATCTAACAGATCAGCCAACCCCTGACTCAGTTTTCATTGCCGATCTCTCGTCATCCGTTTTTGAGGTTCAGGCTGAAGAGCCTGAATTCGACAAAGCAATAGATGTTTCATCAAGAGTGTTTCAAAGCGTTCTGGCGCTCGCTCCTCTCACACAGAGACAAAGTAAACCGAAACTGACTCAATGGAATTGGCATCTCGTCAGAGGACCACCCGCTCACCTTTAAAAATTCTGTATTTTTCTAATTTTTAAAGGAGTTTGTCATGAGTGAGTTTAAAGAAATTCAATGGTCTTCTGCAGCCGATAAAATTGCAATACACCACAACTATGAGCGTCAACCATTAATTAGCTGGCACGATAGCGCTATGCATGTTGTTGATGATTTCACAAAAGTATCTCCTCTAGAGATAAAGGAGAGCACTCTGGTCAGCGACGCCGAGCAAAAACTTCGTGGTGCCAATCGTCGTTATGCCTGCATAAAAAATCAAAGTGATGAGATGACAGGTTTACTTGCGCTGCGTGAGCTTCACGGACGCAAAGCAACCCAGCTAAGTACCGTCAAACAAATTGGCTGGCGGGAATTGGCAGTAAAAGAGTTGATGTTACCTCTGATTGCATTACCACAGGTAAAACTTGAGGATTTAAAGAAAGCTAAAATCGGTGACGCGGCGGCGACTCTCAAAGCCAGTGGTCGCGACTTTCTTCTCGTGATTAACGATGGAGAAGTCTGTGGCGTAGTATCATCGCTTAGAATAGCTGAATTAACAGGTGAGTCAGTGAACGTTTACCACCTGCCCTCAACTTTTGCTGAAATTATTTCAGCGATAAATCATCATGAGGTCATTGACTGAAATCGGTTATATGTCAGAAGTGCTTTTGCGCTTCTGGCATTTTCAGTACCAACTACGAAGGGAAAAGCTTGGTGGCGCTGGACGGACTTGAACCGTCACTCCCAGAAGGAACCTGATTTTGAATCAGGCGTGTCTACCAATTCCACCACAGCGCCATGCTTTATAAGGTGAAGGCGTTGCGTAACAAAGCAACGGGACGGAATTATACTCGTCCACTCTCTCTAATCAAGCAATAATTCACTAAAACACCTTATAATCCAATTAACTGCTGATTCCTTATACAACTAGAGTACAGCTGAGCGCAAAACTGAGGTAGCTGTCAGCCCGCTTAGCTCATGATATGATTAAAACACGATTGAGTTACATGAGTTTCACATGAGTTCCGAAGCACAAAAATTACACGCCAGTTTCCCCAGTGCCGGCTTTCCCAGACGTTTTGTCTCCTGGGTTTATGACTTTTTAGTCGCAGTAGCTATTATTATGCTCGCTTCAGCTGTGGCTTTACTCTTTGCCGCGCTGCTGACTGCTTTTGATTGGTTAGTGCTGCCAGAAGGAATGGATCACGCCGCCTGGTTGGCTCAGGGACCATGGTACAGTTTGTATCTTATATCCGTTGTTTCGCTATTTTTTGGCTGGTTCTGGAAGCGTTCGGGTCAAACCTTAGGCATGCGCGCGTGGCGCCTGAAGCTCCAGAATCGTGATGGTTCACGGCTGACTAATCGTCAGGTTTTCATCAGGCTGCTTACTTGTTGTGCAGGCCTTGGAAACCTCTGGGTTCTGGTGGATTTTAAAAACAAGCGTGCCTGGCATGATTACGCTGCCGGCACCGAAGTTGTCACGCTTTCAAAAGAAGCAAACCAGCTGTTCTACTGGAATGAACTTTAGCCTTTAAAGGTACGGCCAATTGTCAGGCCGTACGCCCCCGCATAAAGTAAACCGCCACTCCGGCAAATAAAATACTGGGCAGTAAAGCCCCCAGAATAGCCGGAATTTGATATACCTGAGCCAGCGGCCCAAAAATTTCGTTACTGACATGGAAGCCAAAACCAGTAATAACACCAAGTAATATCCGGGCGCCCATTGTAGTTGAACGAAGCGGACCAAAAATAAAAGACAAGGCCACCAACAACATAACCGCCACCGTTATCGGTGCGAAAAGTTTTCGCCATAACGCCAGTTCGTAGCGCTCCGCGGATTGCTGATTACTCTCCAGGTAAGTTAAGTAGTCCAGCAGCCCGGTAATAGAAAGCGACTCAGGCTTTATGGTCACTACTCCGAGTTTATCTGGCGTTAAGCTCGATTGCCAAACCATGCTTGGTTTTTCATCGCGTAACATGCGGCTATCATTAAGCTGCGTGACAGTCACTTGCTGCATACGCCATTTGTCACCGCTAAAGTTAGCGGTTCGGGCGTAAGTTACTTTTTGCAATTCACGATTGTCGTTAAAGTCGTAAATCAATACGTCGTTAAGCCGTCCGGTATCCTCTACTTCGCCAATATTGATAAAGTCTGAACCATCTTTCGCCCACACTCCCTGCTGAGCGGATATTAAACTACCACCGGAAATAGCCTGTGAACGTATGGCTCGGCCCTGAGCTTCCATCGGCGGAGCTATCCACTCTCCAATGGCCATAACCGCAACCATCATAATAATGGCTGACTTCATTACCGCACCAATAATGTTTAAACGTGACCGGCCGGCAGCCATCATAACCACTAATTCGGAGTTACTGGCCAGCATGCCCACGCCAATCAGTCCTCCGAGTAAGGCCGCCATAGGAAAGAAAGTTTCAACATCACGCGGCAGGCTGTAAAACACAAAGAGTGCCGCATCCATAACATTGTAGTCACCACGACCAACCGCTTTAAGCTGCTCGACAAAGCGGATTAACGAGGAAAGCCCAGTTAATACAGCCAGACTTAAAAGCGATGTCCGTAATACGGAAAGGCCAATGTACTTATCTAAAATACTAAACATCAGTGCCCCCGCGCAGCGCCAAAGCGCAAGTTCGCCAGTAATCTCAATCCGAGCGGACGTCCCTTACCTATCAAACCCAGCCCAAAAATCAGCAAAATGAAGTGTATCCACCACAAGCCAATAATAGGCGGAATAACGCCGTCCCTGATAGCTGACTTAGCTGCCATCAACAATAAAAAGTATCCCAGATAAATAAGCAGAGCCGGGGCCATTCTGCCGAACTTGCCCTGGCGCGGGTTTACCCGACTTAGCGGCACAGCAATAAGTGTTAATAATGGCATTGCCAGCGGGATAGCAATACGCCATTGCAACTCTGCAACCGCTGCCGGTTCCTTCCGCGATAACAGTTCAACAGTTGGATAGGCCTCAAGTTTTCTTAATTGCTCACTTGCCTGCTGCTCTTTAATTTGCAATTGATAACTGTCGAACGACATCATCTGATAGCTGTCATCATCGCCGGCATAACGTTTTCCCTGGCCCAGTTCCAGCCACTGCGATCCCGTTGTTTCACTAATCACCTTGCCGGTTTTGGCCATCACCACACTACCAGACTGTAACTCGCCCTGATTGTGCGTATGCTGCGCAACAAAAACTTCTTCCAAATCACCATCATCACCAACACTTTGTACAAAAATAACCGCCTTCTGGTTGCTGGCTTGCTGGAATCGCCCGGGCATAAGCGCTGTTAACCCGCTTTCCGAGCGCGCCTTATCTTCTAACTTTTGTTCCTGATCAAGCGACCAGGGCACCAGCCACAAAGTAAAAGACGCGGTGATAATAGCCAGAATCAGTGAGAGCACCAGCGTTACCCGGGTCACGTACCACTCACTGACGCCACAAGCGTGCAAAACTGTCATTTCATTGTCGGCGTAGATACGTCCGTGAGCCAGTAAAATCCCTAAAAACAGGCTAAGAGGCAAAATCAGTGACAATAATGCCGGCAGGTTCAACGACAACAGTTGAAAAATAATAGCGCCCGGTATGTCCCCTTCTGACGCATCCGATAACACACGGACAAATTTCTGACTGACAAAAATTGTCATCAGGATAAAAAGTACAGCAAGCTGCGACTTCAAGGTTTCACTGATCAAATATCGGAATATGCGCACTGGCGTTCACTCATAACTTAGGTTTTTACTGGAATAGCTGTGATTTTTAAGTAAACTTGTTATTTTAACAACAAAGTGTCTTTATAGCGAAACTATAGCAGGCATTGAAGCCACCTGAAACAGGAGCACTGTCATGGAGTTCAGCGTCAAAAGTGGTAATCCGGAAAAACAACGCTCTGCTTGTATCGTTGTTGGCGTGTTTGAACCTCGTCGTCTGTCTGGCGTTGCCGAACAATTAGACAAAGTCAGTGATGGTTATTTGAGCAACCTATTACGCCGCGGAGACCTCGAAGGTAAATCCGGTCAGGTTTTGCTGTTACATCATGTCCCCAATATTCTTGCCGAACGGGTTTTACTGGTCGGCTGTGGTAAAGAACGCGAACTTGATGAGCGTCAGTACCGCCAAATTATCGCCCGTACTATGAACACGTTGAACGAAACAGGTTCAATGGAAGCGGTGTGCTTTCTCAGTGAACTGCACGTTAAAGGTCGCGATACCTACTGGAAAGTTCGCCAGGCTGTGGAGTCTGCGCGGGCAACATTGTATAACTTTAATGAGCTCAAAAGTAAAAAAGAAGAGCCTCGCCGCCCGTTACGCAAATTGGTTTTTAACGTTCCAAGCCGCAAAGAGCTGGCTTTGGGCGAACAAGCTGTGCAGCACGCATTAGCTGTGGCAACCGGAATGGATATTTGCCGCAACGTAGCAAATATGCCACCGAACATTTGCACGCCTCGTTATCTGGCCGATCAAGCCAAATTAATGGCTGATAATTACGACAACTTATCGGTTACCACGGTTGAAGAAGCCGAAATGGAAAAGCTGGGTATGAATGCATACTTAGCGGTTGGTCGCGGTTCAGAGCATGAGTCAGTGCTCACATTAATGCATTATAAAGGCGCACCCCATGACCAGGCTCCTATTGTGCTGGTAGGTAAAGGTCTGACATTTGATTCTGGCGGTATTTCAATTAAGCCGTCCGCGAATATGGATGAAATGAAATACGATATGGGCGGTGCCGCCGGCGTTCTAGGCGCTATGCAGGCTCTGGCCGAATTGCAGCTACCTATTAACGTTATTGGCGCAGTAGCTGGTTGTGAAAACATGCCAGATGGCAAAGCCTATCGACCGGGCGATATATTAACCACGATGAGCGGCCAAACCGTTGAAGTACTTAATACTGACGCAGAAGGCCGACTGGTATTGTGCGATACCCTGACATATATCGAGCGATTTGAACCTGAATCCGTGATTGATTTAGCCACGCTGACAGGCGCCTGTGTTATTGCTTTAGGCAGTCATGCTTCCGCCGTGCTCAGCCAGCATAATCCGTTAGCTCACGAAATTCTGAACGCTGCTCAGCAAAGTGGTGACAAAGCCTGGCGCATGCCGCTTTGGGACGAGTATCAGTCAATGCTGGATAGCCCGTTTGCGGATATGGCGAATATTGGCGGGCGTGAAGCCGGCACTATTACCGCTGCCTGTTTCCTCTCGCGTTACACTAAAAAGTACAACTGGGCGCACATGGATATCGCAGGTACTGCCTGGCAAGGTGGTAAAGACAAAGGCTCGACAGGCCGTCCGGTGCCACTGTTAACTCAGTTCTTAATTAACCGGTGCAACACCGAGGCAGCTGAATAAAATGTCGTCAGCCACCTTTTTCTTAATGCCGGACGGAGCCGAAGATGAGCAAAACCGGCTTATCTGCGATAAGATAGCGGAACTGTATCGAAAGCATAAAAAGTTGCGGGTCTGGGCCCGCAATCAACAACAGGCTGAAGCTCTGGACGAACTCTTGTGGCAACAACCAAGTGATGCTTTTATTCCGCATAACTTACACGGCGAAGGCCCGGCTACCGGTGCTCCGGTAGAGTTTTGCTGGCCTGAGGCAGATGCGGTAAACAACCGGCCGGGTTATGCACTGTTTAATCTGGCGGAAGATATTCCGGTACAAGCCCAGCAGAGCCAACAGCTTTATGACATTGTTCCAGCCGATGACAATGGCAAAAAAACAGCTCGCGAGCGTTACAAACATTACAGGGCGCGCGGTTGCCAAATGCAAACCGAGCCCCTGACATCCGAACAGAAGTAAGGTCATTATGGATAAAACATACTCCCCTGCAGCGATAGAACAAGATCTCTACCAACAATGGGAAGACAAAGGCTATTTCAAGCCTTCAGGTAAAGGCGATTCCTACTCGATTATGATTCCGCCGCCCAATGTTACCGGCAGTCTGCATATGGGCCATGCCTTCCAACACACTATTATGGATACGCTTACCCGTTACCAGCGCATGGATGGCCTTAATACATTATGGCAGGTAGGTTCCGACCACGCAGGTATTGCCACGCAGATGGTCGTTGAACGCCAGTTGGCGGTTCAGGGACAAACTCGCCAGGAACTTGGTCGCGACGCTTTCATTGATAAAATATGGGAGTGGAAAGAACAATCCGGTGGCACAATTACCCAACAAATGCGCCGTCTGGGCGACTCAGTTGACTGGGATCGCGAGCGCTTCACTATGGACGAAGGTCTTTCAGATGCAGTGCGTGAGGTCTTCGTAAAACTGCACGAAGACAACCTGATTTACCGTGGTAAGCGCCTGGTAAACTGGGATCCGGCTCTGCAGACCGCTATTTCTGACTTAGAAGTCGAGAACAAAGAACAACAAGGTTCTATCTGGTATTTACGCTACCCGCTCGCCGATGGTGAGAAAACAGAAGATGGTAAAGACCATTTAGTAGTCGCAACCACCCGCCCGGAAACCATGTTAGGCGATGTTTGTGTTGCCGTGCATCCCGACGACGAGCGTTTCGCACATTTAGTCGGTAAACACCTTGAGTTACCTATTGTTAACCGCCGCATTCCGATAGTTGCCGACCATCACGTTGACAGCGAATTCGGTACTGGTTGCGTAAAGGTAACCCCGGCGCATGATTTTAACGATTACGAAATTGGCAAGCGTCATCAAACTGGCATGATTTCCATTTTTGATGACACAGCTCACGTTATGGCAAAAGCAGGCCTATACACCAGTACTGGTGAAGCGCTTGAAGAGCTGAACGGATTTAACGGTACACTACCTGAACAGTACGCTGGTAAAGAGCGTTTCGAGGCTCGTAAACAGCTTATTGCTGAATTTGACGAACTCTGCTTGTTGGAAAAAATTGAAAAGCACACCAACAAAATACCTTATGGCGACCGGGGTGGCGTTCCTATTGAACCGCATTTGACCGACCAATGGTATGTCCGCGTTGAGCCTATGGCCAAACAGGCAACCGAAGCGGTTGAAGACGGCCGCATTGAGTTCGTGCCTAAGCAATACGAGAACATGTATTTCAGCTGGATGCGTGACATTCAGGACTGGTGTATTTCGCGTCAGTTGTGGTGGGGGCACCGCATTCCTGCATGGTACGACGAACAAGGCAATGTTTATGTTGGTCGCACCGAAGAAGAAGTGCGGGACAAACATAATTTAGGCGATACTCCTCTTCAGCAGGACGAAGACGTATTAGATACCTGGTTCTCTTCCGCGCTATGGACCTTTTCTACTCTCGGTTGGCCAAAAAATACCGAAGACTTAAAAACCTTCCATCCGACCGATGTGCTGGTTACCGGTTTCGACATTATTTTCTTCTGGGTTGCCCGCATGATCATGATGACCATGCACTTTATGAAAGACGAAGAAGGCCAACCGCAAGTTCCGTTTAAGAAAGTCTATGTGACCGGCCTTATTCGTGACGAAGAAGGCCAGAAAATGTCTAAGTCTAAAGGTAATGTATTAGATCCGCTGGACATGATTGACGGCATTAGTGCTGACGAGCTGGTAGCTAAACGTACCGCGAATTTGATGCAGCCTAAAATGCGCGAGAAAATTGAAAAACGCACCCGCAAGGAGTTCCCTGAAGGTATTACCGCTCACGGAACCGATGCATTGCGTTTTACATTAACTGCGCTTGCCTCAACAGGTCGCGATATCAATTGGGACATGAAGCGCCTGGAAGGTTATCGCAACTTCTGTAACAAGCTATGGAACGCCAGCCGTTATGTGCTAATGAGTACCGAGGAGCATGACTGTGGTCTCGAAAACGACGATATGACCCTGTCACTGGCAGACGAATGGATCATTGCCCGTTTTAACAGCACAGTAAAAGACTTTCGTCAGGCTTTGGATACCTACCGTTTTGATCAGGCTGCGGCTATTGCGTACGAGTTTACCTGGAACCAATTCTGTGACTGGTATCTGGAGCTCACTAAGCCGGTGCTGCAAAATGGTACAGAAGTACAACAACGCGGCACTCGCCACACACTGGTGAATGTTCTGGAACAGCTACTGCGTCTTCTACACCCAGTCATGCCTTACATTACTGAAACCATCTGGCAACGCGTTAAGCCGCTGGTTGGTAATACGGGTGAGACCATTATGCTGCAGCCGTTTCCTCAGGTTGAGGACAACGTCAGCCATCAGGCAATGCAGGACATGGAGTGGCTTAAGCGTGTTATTTTGGCTATTCGTAATATTCGTGGCGAAATGGATTTATCACCGAATAAGCCTTTGCCTCTGCTGCTCTCAAATGCTGATGCAATGGCCAGGGGCCGTATTGAAAATAACCAAAGCTTCCTCAGTAGCCTGGCAAAACTGGAATCTATTGAGTTTATTGAAAGCGACGATGACGCACCAGCCAGTATGACCGCGCTGGTTGACACGTTGAAGCTACATATTCCAATGGCCGGTTTAATTGATAAAGAAGCTGAGCTGCAGCGTCTGCAAAAGTCTATTGAGAAAGCAAATAAAGAGTGGCAGCGCCTGAATGGCAAATTAAGCAATGACAACTTTGTCAGTAAAGCACCTGAAGCTGTCATTGCCAAAGAACGTGAAAAGCTTTCAGAGGCCGAAACAACCCTGAAGCAGTTGCAGGAGCAACAGGACAAAATTAAAGCTCTCTAATTTTGTACTACGCCATTGCTGAACAAAAAAGCCCGGATCATTAGATTCGGGCTTTTTTTAACGTCATCTATTCTAAAACAAAACTTGTAACCTTGAATTGCTAATAAAAGCAGAGAGAGGCTCACTCCTCTCTGTCATCTAAGCCTTCATCGTCAAGTTCTTCGTCTTCAATCAGCGTACCCCAGCCGTCATACTCCACTTCGCACTCATCAGCTATAGCGGCTATTTCACGCACCTGACGGTTTAAAATATCGTTATCAAGCTCAGCGTCTGTTACCGCCATAAACGCAAACCAACGCTTGCCTCGTTCGTCTTCAAACTCGTCGGCATCGTCCACATGATATCCCTGCTTAACCAGTTCAACAGCGGCTTTTTCCAGTTTGGTAAAGTCCTGGCTGGCTAAGTGATGTTCAATTTCATACAAGAGTTCTGTTTCTGCACCATCAGCAATCAAAGCCTGTACAGTTTCTTCACTTTGCGTAAGTAGATCATTAAGATCTCGACTCATGTTTTTTCCTTTTTAGCCTGTTCTTGCTCAATGCTCGCGTTTAACTGCTTAATTTTATCATCCATTTTTTGATGACAGTGAGCACTTAGTTCACGTAGATTCTCTCGCTGATAATTGGCAATTCTCACCGGTTCAAGAAACGCCACTTTTAACACTCCGTTATTCCAGCGGTTCATTTTTATCTTACCGTGTAATTCAGATACACAAACCGGTACTACGTCCACCTGAGCCCGGTACGCAGTATGAAAAGCACCGTTTTTAAATGGCAACAAACCACGTCCGTAACTGCGGGTGCCTTCAGGAAACATCCACACCGAAATATCGCGCTGCTTTATCGCATCAGCCGTCTGCCCGATTGTGCCATGGGCTTTACCAGCATTTTTTCTGTCTATAAGGATATTGCCTGCCAACCAATAGAGCCAGCCGAAAAAAGGTATCCACCTAAGGCTCTTCTTGCCGACAGTAACTGTATTTTTTGGCAGCATTGCTGCTATGGTGAAAATTTCCCAGCTATTTTGATGATTACAAATAAAGACATAAGGCCCGCCTTTTTCAATATCCGGGTGCCGGCTGACCTCAATTCGCATCCCCAAAACCCGTATTGCCCAACCAAAAATATGGGCAAAACGATAGGTATTGTTGCGGTGGAACGGCCGGACAATACAAAACAAGCAGCCTACGACACCAAACACCACAACAAAACCACCAAGAAACAACCATCGCAACAAGGCTAACATCCAAACTCCCCAATTAATCCTTGTTTTCCTCAACCACTATTTCGTCGACACGTTGTAACCCGCGCGGCAGTTTATTGCCCCGGCGACCACGTTCTCCGTAATAATGCTCTAAATCAGCCGGCTTCAGAGTCAGTTTGCGTTTACCTGCAATGAGAGTAATGGCAACATCCGGCGCTGCGGTCGCCAGAGCAACCACATACTCCTCGCGGGATTGCGCTCTTAAGGCCGGAATACTGATTAACTTATTCCCTTTTCCTTTGCTCAGCTGTGGTAAGTCTGCAACCGGGAAGACCAACATCCGGCCCTCGTTGGAAATAACAATGACTTTGTCGTGTTGCAGGTCATTCACGTTATTCGGCGGCAGGATCTTAGCCCCGGTAGGTAATGTAATAATGGCTTTACCATTTTTATTACGACTGACTAAGTCACTAAACTGACAAACAAATCCGTAGCCTGCGTCAGACGCCAGCAGCAAATGACTTTCATCTTTTGCCATTAAAACATGCTCGACATTCTCACCAGCAACCAAGCTGAAACGTCCAGTCAGAGGTTCCCCCTGACTTCTCGCTGATGGCAACAGATGAGCTTCACAGGAGAAGCTTTTCCCCGAAGTATCCAGGAACACCACCGGTTGATTACTCTTACCCTCAGCCGACGCCAGATAACTGTCACCGGATTTATAACTGAGCTTATCACCCTCAATATCATGACCTTTGGCTGTACGTACCCAGCCTTTCGTCGAGAGCACGACAGTAACGGCTTCAGCAGGCGTTAAGTCTCGTTCGCTTAGCGCTTTTGCTTCAGAACGTTCAACAATAGGTGAACGACGTTCATCGCCATAATTCTCAGCATCCGCCAGCAACTCTTTCTTAATTAAAGTTTTCAGCCGACGATCAGAGCCCAGCAAGGTCTCAAGCTTTTCTCGTTCTTTATTCAATTCATCTTGTTCGCCAGTCAGCTTCATTTCTTCCAATTTAGCTAAGTGGCGTAACTTCAATTCAAGAATAGCTTCGGCCTGCTTATCGGTGAGCGCAAAACGGCTCATCAGCTCTTCTTTCGGCTTGTCTTCTGTACGAATAATCTCAATAACTTCATCAATATTCAGATAAGCAATGAGTAAGCCTTCCAGAATATGCAAACGCGCCAGCACTTTATCTAAACGGTGCTGCAAACGGCGGGTAACCGTGGTCTGACGGAATTCCAGCCACTCTTTCAAAATGCCCACCAAAGGCTTCACTTTCGGTCGGCCGTCTAAGCCGAGAATATTCAGATTAACCCGATACTGCTTTTCTAGGTCGGTGGTAGCAAACAGGTGGTTCATTAACTGTTCGGTATCGACCCGGTTTGAACGCGGAACCACAACCAACCGGGTCGGGTTCTCGTGGTCAGACTCATCCCTCAGGTCAGACACCAGAGGAAGTTTTTTCGCCTGCATCTGATGCGCTATTTGTTCTAAAACCCTTGCGCCGGAAGCCTGATGTGGCAGTGCCGTAATAACAACTTCGCCGTCTTCAACACTGTAACAAGCTCGCATTTTAATGCTGCCACGCCCGGTTTCATACAGTTTGACGATGTCTTCCGACGGCGTAATGATTTCTGCATCCGTCGGATAATCCGGACCCTTCAACACTTCCATTATATCTTCAAGCTGACTACCGGGCTTTTCCAGTAACATCGCACAAGCATTTGCTACTTCACGGGCATTGTGCGGAGGAATATCCGTCGCCATGCCAACTGCAATGCCGGTAACGCCATTCAACAAAATATGGGGTAACCGCGCGGGCAGAACCTGTGGTTCTTTCATGGTACCGTCAAAGTTGGGTATCCAGTCGACGGTGCCCTGACCCAGCTCGCTTAGCAATACCTCGCTAAACTTAGATAACCGCGCTTCGGTATAACGCATGGCCGCGAAAGACTTAGGGTCATCCGGCGAACCCCAGTTACCCTGACCATCCACCAGAGGATGGCGATAGGTAAAGGGCTGCGCCATTAATACCATCGCTTCATAACAAGCGCTATCACCATGCGGGTGAAACTTACCCAGCACATCACCCACGGTACGAGCCGATTTCTTATATTTTGCTAATGCAGACAAACCCAGCTCTGACATTGCGTAAACGATGCGTCGCTGTACCGGCTTCAGACCATCGCCAATATTTGGCAATGCCCTGTCCATAATTACGTACATGGAGTAATTAAGGTAGGCCTCTTCGGTAAAGCGACTCAGTGGGCGGGTTTCTGTAACTTCCGTCGTCATTCTGACTTCTCCTTGCTCACAAGTGCTTACAGTTCAGCCAAATCGGCCATGTTACCTTTGCTTTCCAGCCAGGTACGGCGATCACCAGCGCGTTTTTTCGCTAACAGCATATCCATTAACTCTTCCATTACTTCGCCGTCATCAATGGTCAACTGGACTAACCGGCGAGTATTAGGATCCATCGTGGTTTCTCGCAGTGTTAGCGGGTTCATCTCACCCAGACCTTTGAAACGCTGCACATTCACTTTGCCTTTGCGCTTCTCTGCTTCAATCCGGTCCAGAATGCCCTGCTTTTCTGCTTCATCTAGCGCATAAAACACTTCTTTGCCCACATCGACACGATACAACGGCGGCATCGCTACAAAAATATGGCCATGCTCGACCAAAGGTCTGAAATGCTTTACGAACAATGCACACAGCAGAGTAGCAATGTGCAGACCGTCAGAGTCGGCATCGGCAAGGATACAAATTTTTCCATACCGCAATTTGTCTAAATCAACACTGTTTGGATCAACCCCGACCGCTACCGAAATGTCATGAATTTCCTGCGAGGCTAAAATTTGCTCTGGGTCGACTTCCCAGGTATTTAAGATTTTTCCCCGCAACGGCATCACCGCCTGAAACTCGCGATCGCGGGCTTGCTTAGCAGAGCCTCCTGCCGAGTCCCCTTCCACTAAAAACAATTCACTGCGGCCAGGTTCCTGACTTGAGCAGTCGGTGAGCTTGCCAGGCAGCGCCGGACCCTGAGTCACTTTTTTACGAACAACTTTTTTACTGGCTTTCAAGCGTCGCTGCGCGTTACTAATACAAACATCAGCTAAGAGCTCGGCTTGATCGGTATGCTCGTTCAGCCACAGGCTAAAAGCGTCTTTTACCACGCCGGAAACAAAACTGGCCGACTGACGGGATGACAAGCGCTCTTTGGTCTGTCCGGCAAATTGCGGGTCCTGCATTTTTGTCGACAAGATATAACTGCAACGTTCCCACACATCTTCCGGTGTTAATTTGACACCTCTGGGTAACAAGTTACGAAACTCACAAAACTCGCGCATCGCTTCCAGCAAGCCCTGGCGCAGTCCATTAACGTGTGTACCGCCGAGCGTAGTAGGAATGAGGTTAACGTAACTTTCTGAGACCCCTTCTCCGCCTTCCGGGAGCCAGGTAACAGCCCAGTCAACGCCTTCAGTCTGAGAGCTAAAACTTCCGTCAAACGGCATTTCCGGCAACGTCGGTACATCTTTTACCGCTTCCACCAGGTAGTCGGTCAGACCGTCCTGATAGAACCAGGTATCTTCTGTGTCATCTATTTTATTGCGGAACGTTATTTTAAGCCCGGGGCAGAGTACCGCCTTAGCTCGCAAAATATGTTTTAGTTTGGTAACCGAGAATTTTGCCGAATCGAAATATTGAGGGTCTGGCCAAAAGTGAACCCGGGTGCCGGTATTTCTCTTGCCTACTGTACCGGTAACCTCCAGCTCGCTGACTTTATCACCGTTTTCATAGGCCATTTCATAAACCTGGCCGTCACGCTTAATAGTCAGCTCAACGCGCTTAGAAAGCGCATTAACAACTGAAATACCCACACCGTGCAAACCACCGGAGAATTGATAATTTTTATTTGAAAATTTACCGCCGGCGTGCAGTTTGCTCATAATCAGTTCAACGCCGGGAACCCCCTCTTCCGGGTGGATATCCACTGGCATTCCCCGTCCATCATCTGTCGTTTCGAGAGATTGATCGGGATGCAGAATAACAAGTAATGATTTAGCGTGCCCCGCCAGAGCTTCATCGACACTGTTATCTATAACTTCCTGACCCAAATGATTAGGTCGAGAGGTGTCAGTGTACATACCGGGGCGGCGCTGAACCGGTTCCAGTCCGTTCAGCACCTCAATGGAGTCGGATTTATAGTCTGTCATGAGTCCCTGTTTTTATTATTGGCTCGATCCGCGAAAAGTGTGCCTCAATTTACCGCTAACTGGCGTCTATTTGAAGTAGTAAGGCATAAATTTCTGAACGGCTTCACTGAGTTTTGGTTGAATATGACCTTGCTTACGACACAATGTTAACCAGTCAGCCAAAAACTGATTAACCTGATGCTTTTCGTCGCGGTGTCGCATTTCGCGGTTAGGTTGTTGATAACGTGCCGCTAATCGGGTAACCCCCTGACTGGATATGATCTCAGCCATACGCACATCATGGTATAATCTTACCGTCATTTTTGCCTGTAAGTAATCCGCCCAGTTTGGCTTCAATTGTTCAATTTCTATATCTGAGGTGTAGCGCGATTCGCTAACATTACGTAAATTGAAGGCTAAGTTTTCGCCCGCGTAGAGTGTTACCTCAGCTTCAGATTCAAGCTGAGACAGCAGCGGCAAAAGGCCTGCGTAATTTAGTTCAGTTAGCCGGTGCAGTTCCGCAACGTCGACAACATAGCGCTGTTGCATAATAAAACCTCAGTTTTGCTCCTGGTCAGAGAACATCTTATCACGATGTAATAGCAACCATTGTAACCCAATAACACTTGCCGCGTTGTTGATTTCTTCACGTTCGAGCATGCTAATAACCTCTGTTCTGGGTAAAACGTGGACTCGGATATCTTCGTCTTCTTCAGGTAACCCGCCAAAACTGGCAGCCAACTGACTATCGACTTCGGCAATATAAATGGTCAGTTTTTCGTCAGTACCACCCGGACTTGAATAATAGCTGGTCGCGTAGATTAACCGTTTAGCTTTTAACCCTGCTTCTTCTTCTAATTCTCGCGTAGCGACTTCCTCTGCGCTCTCGTCAGCGTCAAACATACCCGCGACAAATTCATACAACCAGGGACCATTTTTATCATCGAGCGCCCCAACCCTAAATTGCTCCAGAACAACCAGTTCATCGCGGACTGGGTCATAAGGAATAACCACAACAGCGTGCCCGCGTTCCATTAATTCCCTGTTTATCTCCGGACTCCAGTCACCAGAGAACAGCCGATGTTGTAAAGAATAGCGATAAACCGATAAAAAACCTTGATAAAGAGGTACCTTTTCCTTTACTTTCACATCATCTCGGTGAAAACGAATCGTCATACTTACTGTCCTTTCTTAGGGGTAATTAAAGACAAACATTCTGTTACACTTGAGCGAATTCTGAAACCATGTTTTTCTTAAACTATCTGCGCAAATCATTTACACTGGTAATCATTCAACACTGTATGTAAACTATGCGCAATCATTGAACAATTGCATGTCAAGTAACAGGAATCTGACTACCATGAAAAAGCATATTTTGTCGGCAGCTGTCGGTCTGGCATTGACCACAGCCTCTTTTACGTCAAATGCTGAAGATTTGGCTCAAATTTACCGTTTAGCCGTAGATAACGACCCGACCTTATTACGCGCTGCAGCAGAACGCAATGCCGCACAAAAAGGCATTGATATTGCCAAATCAGGGTTCCTGCCACAAATTTCAGGTGAAGCGGGTTACAGCGATTCAACCAGTGAATCACCACAAGTTTTTGAATCCGGTATTCAGGTGTTCGATAGCGACAGCAGTGGCTGGCAAGCAGGCGTAACCTTGAACCAGAGCATTTTTGACTGGAGCGTTTGGAAAAATTCAGACATTGCAGAGAAACAAGCTTATCAGTCTGAAGTTGCCTACAGTAACGCTCAGCAAGACTTAATGCTTCGCGTTGTTAACGCTTATTTCCAGGCATTACAGGCTCGCGATGATTTATCCTTTGCTGAAGCTGAGAAAAAAGCGATTGAACGTCAGCTTGAACAAACCAAACAACGTTTTTCTGTTGGGTTAACTGCAATTACTGACGTACACGAGGCTCAAGCGCAGTATGACAGCGCAGTTGCCCGCGAAATTCAGGCTCGTAACGCGGTGGAAATTGCACTGGAAGATATCCGTGAAATTACCGGTCAATATCCACAAACTCTGGCCGCACTGGATACCGACACCTTTTCTCCCAGTAGTCCAGCACCGGACGATGTTCGTCAGTGGGTAAAAAAAGCCGAAAGCGGTAACTTAAGCTTATTAGAAAGCAAAGTTTTGGTAGATATTGCTGAGCAACAAATTCAATTGAATCAAGCTGGGCATTATCCAACCGTTTCTTTGCAGGCGAGTTACTCCACACAAGACAACGAACGCACAATAACGACTGACAACGGACAGCAACAAACGACAAACTTACCACGTCTGGACAGTCGCTCGATTGGCATCAATGTCAGCGTACCCATTTTCTCAGGGTTCCGTACCTCGTCTGAAGTTGCACAAGCGCGCGACAACTACGTTGCCAGCAGCCAGCAAATGGTACAGACTCGCCGCAATATTGAGCGCGAAGTGCGAAACGCCTACTATCAGGTAACAGCGTCTATTGCCAGCATCAATGCATTCCAGCAGTCAGTAGTATCTGCCGAGAGCGCATTAAAAGCTACTGAAGCGGGTTTCGAAGTGGGTACACGTACTATTGTAGACGTACTCGACAGCACCCGTAACCTGTATAACGCAAAACGTAACTTGTCAGAAGCGCGCTACGGCTATATTCGTCAAATTTTGACACTTGAACAAGCCGCTGGACAACTGCAGGAACAAGACCTGATGGCTATTAACAGCAGCCTTTCTGAAAACGTACAAGGCACTGCCGCAGACTAGCTGCGCAGACCACGGCACCGCCTGACTATTGGCGGTGCCTCATTTTTGAATTTTTATGTTACTATCCGCGGCAAATAGCGAATAATAAGCGACATCAGCTGTGATCGAACCTCCCAAATTTAAATTCTACTTTTTACATCCTAAGTTTTGGCTTACCTGGCTCGGTGTCTTAATCCTGTATAGCGTGTCATGGCTGCCTTATCGACTGCAGCTTGCCATGGGTCGCGGGTTGGGCTTGTTGTTTAAAAAACTCATGCCGCGCCGGGTGAATATTGCCCGTACCAACCTAAAGCTTTGCTTCCCGGAATACAGCAATGAGAAAATCGAGACATTGCTAACCGAAAATATGAAGAATACAGGAATAGCATATTTTGAAGTTGGCATGGCCTGGTGGTGGCCTAGCTGGCGGATTAAACGTAAGCTGCATGTTCATGGCGAAGAGCATTTGCGTCAGGCTCAGGAAGATGGCAGTGGTGTTCTGCTACTGCTATTTCACTTTCTTAGCCTTGAAGTTCACGCTCGTTTACATGGCTTTGTCGAGCCAGCGGTTGGCCTTTATCGTCCACACAATAATGCGGTCATGGAGTTCTTACAAACCCGCGGCAGAGGGCGTTCAAACAAATATATGATTCAGCGTCGCGATGTCAAAGCCATGATGAGATCACTTACCGAAGGTGACATCGCTGGCTATCTTCCGGATCAGGATTATGGCCGTCGTCGCGTCGAGTTTGTTAAGTTCTTTGAAGTGCCGGATGCTTCAACAACCTTGGGTACCATGCTTTTTGCCCGCAACCCTAACTGCAAAGTTATGGTAAGCCGTTGCGTCAGACGTGACGACGGAAGCGGTTACGATCTCTTTTACGAACCGCCACTTGAAAATTTTCCCACGGGAGACAAGAAAGCGGATGCCGAACGCGTTAATGGTTTAGTGGAAGATGCAATTCTAAAAGCTCCGGCACAGTATCTCTGGGTTCACCGCCGGTTTAAAACCCGCCCAGAGCCTGACATGCCAAGCTACTATCAGTCGTCTTCCAGTAAGTGATTCCAGCAATTGAGTACAGCCTGACGTTCATTATCCAGGTTGTGCTCCTCCAATAACTGCTCCCCCTGTAACGCCAACGAATGACTTTCACAACGGAAAATTTGAAATGCGTTAATTAAATTTTGAGCATCCACTTCCGTTAGCAAATGTAACTGCTGGGCTTCAGTCAGAAGCCTGACGTTATCGCTGTATTTGCATAGCTTCGGATGTTGATGTGCATAACGCAAAACCAGGTACTGAGTAATAAATTCAATATCAGCGATACCGCCCGGGTCTTGTTTTAAGTCGAACTTCCGGCTGTTTCTTTGTGTCAGATGCTCACGCATTTTTTCACGCATATTAACAATACTCTGACGCAGTTCGTGTTCATCTCGTTGTTGAGAAAGAATGCTCCGACGTATATCCATAACCGTATCCCTGAAAGCCGGAACACCAAATACAGGCCGCGCCCGCACTAGTGCCTGCAATTCCCAGGTCCAGGCGTCGTCCCGCAAATAACGTGCAAAAGAACTCACCTGTGTCACCAGCAGGCCAGCCTGCCCTGATGGCCGTAAGCGTAAATCCACGTCATACAAAATGCCTGCAACGGTCCGGGTAGTGAACAAATGCAGAATCCGTTGCGCCAGGCGTAAGTAAAACTGCTGAACCTCAATTGGTCGTTGACCGTCTGTTTGCCCCTGATAGTTGGCATCCGTTACAAAAACCAAGTCAAGATCGGAGCCATAACCCAGCTCCTGTCCGCCCAATTTTCCGTATCCAAGAACAGCGAAACCGGTATTGTCAATGCTGGTTCCTGCAGGCTTTCCATGTTTTTGTGCCAGTTGTTGCCAGGCCAGACCAACCACTTCGGCGATAGTAGCTTCTGCCAGCGCACTCAAATGATCACTAACGTTCATCAGTTCCAAAACGCCACTGATATCCGCTGCAGCAATTTTCAGTTGCAGCGCCTGCTTTGCCTGACGCAACGCATCCATTTGAGTTTCCAGATCTTGTTCAGGAATACGTACAAGATATTCCCGCAGCACGGCCGCATAGTCCTTTGACTCAGGCAGGCTGTAAAGCTGCTGCGGGTCTATCAGTTCATCCAGAAGTATGGGGTGCAAAGCCAGCTGTTCGGAGATCCACGGGCTAGCCATACACAATTTACAAAGCTGCTCGCGGGCGCCGGGGTTTTCAGCCAGCAATTCAATATACGCCGTTCGGCTCATAACCGCTTTAATAATAGAAAGCAGCCTTTCCAGCAACCGCTCTGGATGCTGATGCTGAATAGCATGCCGGAGCATTATCGGCATTAACCTAGCTAATGCAGAACGCCCCCTTGGGCCCGAACTACGACGGCGGCTCTCCTGGCGAAAATTTTTAATTAGAGTCCATAATGCCTGAGGTTCGTCAACGCCCTCGCTCTCTATGATTTCTATCGCAGCATCATCATCCAGCATGTCCTGCCACAAAACCTGCAAGCCTTGTTCATCCTCGTCATCTTCAGACTCCGCGCCAACCACTTGCTGGAACTCAGCATGAATGCGCTCCATGCACTTGTCTATTTTTCTCTGCAAGGTTTCCCACTCAGGTTCATTCAGCATTGTGCACAACCGTGCGCGGCCAGTTTCATCGCTGGGTAATTGCTGAGTTTGCTGGTCATCAATTTGTTGCAGGCGGTGCTCAATAACCCGCAAATACTCGTAATCTTTTAATAGCTGACTGGCATGCTCCGAGCTTATCAAATCCAGTTCCACCAGGCCGTTCATGGCGATATAAACTGAACGTGTCTGCAGTGATTTTTCCTGCCCCCCGCGGATAAGCTGATGCGCCTGAACAATAAACTCAACTTCACGAATCCCGCCGGCACCCAGCTTGATGTTATTTTTAACTCCCTGTCGGCGGGTTTCCTGGGTAATTAAAAGCTTCATTTTACGCAGCGCTTCAATCGCACCAAAATCAATATAGCGGCGGTAAACGAAAGGTCGTATCAGCTGCTGAAACGCTTGCTCATACTGTTCATCTGCCCCTATCATGCGGGCTTTAACCATGGCGTAACGTTCCCAGTCACGCCCCTGCTCCTGATAGTAATGTTCCAGCGCATTCAAACTGGTTACCAATGGGCCCGACTGGCCAAAAGGTCTTAACCGCATATCGACCCGGAACACTTGCCCGTCTGCAGTCGTCTCGTCAAGTAACCCAATAAGTGACTGCGCCAGCCGCTTGTAAAAAACCCCGTGCTCCAGATTACGTCCGGGCCCCTGAGTTTCGCCTTGTTCAGGAAAAGCAAAAATAAGGTCAATGTCGGACGAGAAATTCAGCTCTTTTCCGCCCAGTTTACCCATACCAATGACCAGCATAGGCATTAGCTGATCATTAGCATCAAGCGGTTTACCGTGGCGTTGGACAAAACGTTCAAACAGCCACTCCAGACTTTTATTGATTGCTGCATCAGCAAAGGTACTGTAGTGGTGCAAAGATTCTTTTAACGACACTTGCTGCAGGATGTCGGCTGCGGCGAGCTTCGCCATCCAACAGTGCCTTAGCCTACGGAGGCATTTTTTAGCGTCATCTTCATTCGTTATTTGGCTTAACGACTCTGCTATACGGTCACCGTAGCTGTCAGCATCAATCAAATAGACAGTGGTTCCACTGCCGTCAAAAAAATCGGTTATAAGATGCTCTGGATAACTTTCAGCAACCCTGCCAATAAAAGGACTAACAGCAAACAATGCCCGTAATCTTTGCTCCTGTTCAGCTGTGAGCTTAATACTCTCTGCAACCTCTTTAAAACGTTCCCAGGCTGTTTCAGTCTCGCTCATCAATTTATTGTCGGGAGTCTGCATAACCACCTTAATTTAACCAGTATGGTTCACGTTTCAGCGCAGCTTTACGCGAATATTCAAGAGCTTTTAACAGGGACTCACGCTGTACTTTTTGCCAGTCCATCAGCTTTTCATCCACTTCATCGTCGCGGTCCCGAATACGCTCATGCAAAATATGCAAAGCGGTAATTTCACGAATCCCCCGGGCTAAATCCTGCCACGGCAAACGAAAGCTTTCTCTCAAATCCACATCGAACAAATGTCCGAAACAAGTCCCCATCAAAAGGCTATTTTGTAAAGGTGTCAGCAGTTTAAGATAACCTTCCTCACTAAGCTTTTCATGCTCAGAAAATGCCGTTTGTACCAGCTGCCAGTCGCTCTTCAAAAGTTGACTGCTCCAGGGCAAAACCGGCTGCTCCAGCTCCTCTGTCATTTCTTCTTTCAACAGAAACTCTGACAACCCCAGTACGGTTTTCTGGTATGCGGCAGAATGCACTAATTCAGCGACTTCATTCAGGCGAATAACATCCTCCTGACTGTTGACCAAAGATTCATACAATTTGCTGTAACGCTTAAGCGCACGATGATAAGCCCCATCTTCAGCGGTTAGCTCATCCAGTCCTTCAAAGCGCTTTAGCCATTGCAGTTTCGAGGTTATTTGCGAGATGCCAGTCAGCAATCGTCGTTCACCAACCCCGTTCTCAATGAGCTGTTCCAACACAACCCGCACCATTTGCATGCCGTCCGCCATTCCCTGTACCGCCCGGACACTGGGTTGGAAGTCCAGGCAGGCTTCATTGTGCTGCCAATGACGCAAGCCCGACTCTAACGACCGATAAAGCGCCTGCCCGACATTATGCTCAGAATGGATTGGTACGTAGTGCATTTGTGTAAAAGGCTCCAGCAAGCTTTTTCCGGCTAGCAGATAGCCTCTTGCGGCTTTACTTAATGAGCCTACCCGCGCACCGGCCTTTTTCACTAACTCCTGCGCCAGCCGATAAGCCTCGGTCAAAGAGCCACCCTGTAACTCCAGTTCAATTTCCGCTATTGGCTCTCGCTGCTCGCCCGACTCTATGTGGCCTTCATCAAGAACCATTTCGATAACACCTTCGCCACTGGGAAGCCGCCAACGGGTCCGGGTAAAATCGGTCACAAACAAAGTATCCAAGTCGCGCTGAATATCATAAACCGGAAAGTCATCCGGCCATATTTCGTTATCAAACAGGGTTAAATCTGGTTTGTCGCTATCAATTTCAATATTGTATTCAGGCCTTTGATGCATACCACCCATAACCCGACCAGCCATTTTCACCGTCTGCTCTTTATGATCTTTATCGCTGCGTATCCGTAATCCAATATCGAACTGACGTAAACGTAAATCGGACGTGTCAAAGTAGGCATTTTTGAGTTCAAACTGCTCTTTGCGGGGTTTTGCCTGATGAGAATCCGCCAACGACTGGCAGACTTCGAGCGCTTTTTCTCGCTGTTCTGGAGCAATTAATAGTTTGAGCTCAACTTCTTGTGACATAAATCGATTCCGATGCGTTTAATAAGTTAGATTAAAGGTACTGGCTTGGCGGCTAACGGTCAACAAACACGGGCATTTAGTTCACTTGACACCAAGGGTGAAAAGTTGCAACGTGAGATCCGACCATGAAGGGTCTTTACCCGCGCAAAAATAAGCTTATACTTGCGCCGATTCCCAACTTTGGGGAAGCACGCCGAGCTTCGGCCTGGCTACACAGGAGATGCTATGTTCAAAGCGAGTGAGGTGCTATCCAAACAGCATCAGGCTGAGGACTTAAAGTCCTTACAGCAGGCAATTACTGACAATTATATTGTTGATGAAGACGAATATATGCGTGAGTTGTTGCCGCTGGTTCCTGCCGATGATGATACGGTTAGCGCAGTAACCGAGCGCGCAGCTAAGTTAGTTGAGCAAGTGAGGGAACAGGCAGATAACGGCGTCGTCGACGCATTTCTGCAAGAGTACAGCCTAGATACCAAAGAAGGTATTATTTTAATGTGCCTTGCCGAGGCACTATTGCGAATTCCTGATGCTTATACAGCCGACGCGTTAATTCAAGATAAACTCTCCGGCGGAGACTGGCAGAAACATATGGGCCAGAGTGCGTCCTGGTTAGTTAATTCAGGTACCTGGGGGCTGGCACTGACAAACAGTGTGACAAACCCTACAGGTAAAGCTATGGAAACCCCTCGTGGTGCTTTTCGTCGTCTTGTTCGCAAACTCGGTAAACCCATTATTCGCAAGGCAACCTACACCGCCATGCAAATTATGGGTAAACAGTTCGTACTGGGACGTACCATTGAGGAAGCCTTGAAAGAAAGCCGCGATAACCGTGACAAGGGCTACACTCACGCTTACGATATGCTAGGCGAAGCCGCATTAACCATGAAGGATGCGGATTACTACAAGCAGCAGTACGTCAACTCAATCAAGACGATAACCAAAGAAGAATTCAATAACCCGGATGCGCCACGCCCGACAATTTCAATTAAATTGTCAGCCTTGCACCCTCGTTATGAAGCATCAAATCACGAACGTGTACTGACTGAGCTGGCCACCACGTTGACCGAACTGGTCAAGCTGGCCAAAGAAGCCGATGTTGGTGTGACCATTGATGCCGAAGAAGCCGATCGCCACGAGCTTTCAATGGAGCTGTTTGAGAAAGTCTACCGCAGCGGTGTCTGTAAAGGCTGGCCTCGTTTTGGTTTGGTTGTACAGGCCTACTCGAAGCGTGCACTACCAACCTTGTGCTGGATAACGGCACTGGCAAAAGAGTGTGGCGATGAAATTCCTGTACGCTTGGTAAAAGGGGCTTATTGGGATAACGAGATTAAGTGGACTCAGGAAAACGGTCTGCTTGGTTACCCGGTATTTACTCGTAAGTCACACAGCGACATTTCATACCTGGCCTGTGCACGTTACTTATTAAGTGACGACACTGACGGTGCCATTTATCCGCAATTCGCGACTCACAACGCGCAAACCTTTATGGCCATTCAACAAATGAATGAGACCCATCAGCGTCGAATTGAGTATCAGCGTTTGCACGGCATGGGTGATAGCTTGTACGACACCATAATGGAGCAAAATCCAGGTATGGTGGTACGTATCTACGCACCAGTAGGCCCTCACAAAGATTTGTTGCCGTATTTAGTCCGCCGGCTTTTAGAGAACGGTGCTAACTCGTCGTTTGTCCACAAGCTGCTAGATGCAGACACACCGGTCAATGACTTAGTCGAGCACCCGATGAAAACCGCGTCCGGCTACGAGAAGTACGCTAACAGCAAAATTCCACTTCCCTCAGAAATGTATGGGGATCGCACAAATTCATTAGGATTGAATATGAATATTCACTCACAAGCAGATGATTTTATTGCAGCGGTTCAACAGTACCGTGACAAACAATGGCAAGGCGGCCCCATCGTCGATGGGAAAACCATAGAAACCGATCACCACGTCAGTATTACCAGCCCTCAGGAAACCTCGAAGCAGGTTGGCAGTATCTACTGGGGTGATAAAAAGCTCTCTGAGCAAGCACTGAAAAGTGCGAACGCTGCCTACAAATCCTGGCGTAACGTTCCGACCGAAGAGCGGGCGGAATGCTTAGAGAAATTTGCCGACTTAATGGAAGCTAACCGTAACGAGCTTATCGCTCTGTGTTCTGTAGAAGCTGGCAAAGGCTTACAGGACGGTATCGACGAAGTTCGCGAGGCCGTTGATTTCTGTCGTTATTACGCCAACCAGGCGCGTGAACTCATGGGTGGCCCTATTCAGTTACCGGGTCCGACAGGCGAAGACAATGAGCTGTTTGTTGAAGGTCGTGGAACTTTCATTTGTATTAGCCCATGGAACTTCCCTCTTGCCATTTTCGTCGGCCAGGTTGCAGCCGCTTTGGTTACCGGTAACTCAGTTATTGCTAAACCAGCAGAGCAAACCGGGCTTATCGCATACCGCGCAGTGCAGCTGGCTTTAGAAGCAGGCATTCCGGGTAACGTATTGCACTTTATGCCAGGCAGTGGTGCCGAGGTCGGTAGCTATTTAACCAGCCAGGAAGACATTGGTGGCGTTTGCTTTACCGGTTCGACTTATACTGCTCAGGCCATTAACCGCGCACTAGCGGCACGTACTGGTCCAATTGTGCCATTGGTTGCTGAAACCGGCGGACAGAATGCCATGATGGTTGACTCTACCGCTCTGCCGGAACAGGTTGTCACCGATATCGTTGCCAGTGCCTTCCAGAGTGCGGGACAGCGTTGTTCAGCCCTGCGAGTTCTATTCGTACAGGATGATGTTGCTGATCGTGTTCTCGACTTACTACGTGGCGCTATGGAAGAACTGCAAGTTGGTGACCCACTGCTGCATGAAACTGACGTTGGTCCGGTTATCGACGGTATTGCAAAAACTAACCTGGAACAGCACATATCAGATATCCAGCAGGCCGGCCGCCTAATTGCTCGTGCACCACTGCCTGATTACGCTATGGGCGGTACTTTTGTTGCACCTACAGCAATCGAAATTGACAGTATCAGCCAGTTGGTAAAAGAAAACTTCGGGCCAATTCTTCACGTTATTCGCTTTAAAACGAGTGAAATTGACGAGGTTATAGAGAGCATCAATAACACAGGCTTTGGTTTAACTTTCGGTATTCACAGCCGTAACGAGACCTTTGCTCACGACGTAGCTAGCCGTATTGATGTTGGTAACGTTTACATTAACCGTAACCAGATAGGTGCGATTGTCGGCGTACAACCATTTGGTGGTCGCGGCATGTCAGGTACCGGACCGAAAGCCGGCGGACCACACTACCTAACCCGCTTTGTTACCGAAAAAACGCGTAGTGATAATATTACTGCCGTTGGCGGTAACGCTACCTTGTTGTCTTTGGACGATTAAAGGCCAGCAATAGACAGAAAAGCCAGCGAGAAATCGCTGGCTTTTTACTTTATTCTTCGTTTATTTCTTCGTAACTTTTTAGCTCTATCTGGTAATTTTCCAGTTGCCGTTTGAGGCTGTCATTTAAAATGACAATAATTTCCTGCCTGCGCCCTTTTTCATCAACAAAACTCAAACCGGCTAAATCCTTTTCATACTGTTGCAGTACCGGCGGGTTTTCCAACTGGTAAGTTCTGGGAGGTAAAATGAGGCGTTTTTCCATTAACTCAAGGTCATTATAAAATGCGGCCGGTTGCAATGGTCTAAACTTCACTACAATTGCCATAACAATAGCCATGGTCAGCAGCGCGCCCGTAACGATAATCCACAAGGGAACCGCATCGCCAATATAAATTGCCATCCATATCGCTAAAAAGAAGCCGCCCCAGGCCTGAGGGCGGCGACTATCACGATAAAACGTCAGTGCATTGCTTTCTTTTTTTTCGTCTTTAGAATTCATCGTCACTATGTAAGTAAAGGCTTTCACTACCATCTTTTATCGCAGCTGCCAGGCTATGAATGCGAGGCAAAATGCGGGCAAAATAGAAACGTGCCGTTTTTGCTTTAGTTGCAAGGTATGGCTTGTCGTTTAACAGTGGCTCTGCGGCTATTGCCATTTTCAACCACAGGTAAGCGTAAGAAACATAGCCTACCAGATGCAGATACTCAACCGCCACGCTGTTCACTAAATTCTCATCACCAGCCGCTTTTTGCAGTACTTCCTCACTGACACCATTGAGAATATTCAACGCCTGCTGCAGTTGATCACGCTGCTTTATCCATTCACTACTGGTCGCAGTTTCATCCAGAAAGCTCTGAATTTCTTCGTTAAAGGGCTGCAATAGCTGACCTTGTGAACCAAACACCTTACGACCCAATAAGTCCAGCGCCTGAATACCATTAGTGCCTTCGTATATCTGAGCTATACGAGTATCGCGAACCAATTGTTCCTGGCCCCATTCCCTGACATAACCGTGCCCGCCAAAAACCTGTTGGCCATGAATGGTCGACTCCAGTCCAGTGTCGGTTAAAAACGCTTTCGCAACAGGCGTTAATAACGCCACCATGGCATCGGCTTTTTGTCTAACCTGATCATCTCCGGCGTATTTGGAACGATCGAGCTGCTGCCCAACCCAGGTCGAAAACGCCCGACCACCTTCAGTCAGAGACTTCATAGTCAGTAACATACGGCGCACATCGCCGTGCACTAAAATTGAGTCGGCTTCGGCTTGGTCGTTACGAGTTGCTTTTGCGCCGCGTCCCTGAATACGATCTTTAGCGTATTCCAGAGCATTTTGGTACGAACGTTCTGCCGCTCCCAGCCCCTGAATACCAACGCCTAATCGCTCATAGTTCATCATGGTAAACATAGCCGGTAAACCGCGATGAGGCTCACCAACCAGCCAGGCCTTAGCTCCATCAAAGTTCATGACACAAGTTGCTGATGCGTGAATACCCATCTTGTGTTCGATAGAACCACAGCTAACATTGTTGCGTTCGGTCAGGTTACCCTGCTCGTCGGATAAAAACTTAGGCACCACAAATAAGGAAATACCTTTTGTTCCCGCCGGTGCGTCCGGCAATTTAGCTAGCACCAAGTGCACAATATTGTCGGTTAAGTCGTGCTCACCGCCAGTAATAAATATTTTGGTGCCGCTAAGTGAAAAACTGCCGTCTTGCGCGGGAATAGCCTTACTGCGAATAATGCCTAAATCCGTACCGGCATGAGGTTCGGTCAGGCACATGGTACCTGTCCATTCACCCGAGACCATACGCGGTAAATAATGATTCTTCAGCTCATCACTGCCATGCGAATTAATTGCCATGATAGCGCCGGAGGTTAAACCCGGATAAAGAGAAAAGGCAATGTCCGCGCTGCAAAGCATTTCCTCGTACTGAGCAGATAAAGATTTAGGCAGACCCATACCGCCAAAGTCGGGATTTGCCGTCACACCAACCCAGCCACCTTCAGCCAGCTGGCGAAAGTTCTCTTTATAGCCTTTAGGTGTTGTCACCTCGCCGTCTTTAAACTTAACACCTTCTTCATCCGCCTCACGGGCTATGGGGGCAACTAAGTTTTCCGCTACTTTTGCGCCTTCATCAAGAATAGCGCCAGCGGTTTCAACGTCCATCATGTCGGCAAGTTCAGGAGTCTGCTGCCAGTCATCAGCAACGCGGAATACATCATGCAAAACAAAATCCATGTCGTCGCGGGGAGCTCTGTAGTCAGCCATATCATTACCTCTTATAGAAATTCCGAAGCATTCAAACTAATAATTTAAACGCTTGTTTAAACTTTGTCGCACAAGAGTATGAATCCCTTCGCAGGATGTCAATAATTTCTATTGTTGCCAGTCTTCTAAAGCTGGCTGGGAGAATGCCTGTGAGTCTTTAATCAAAACCACTTTTTGTGGCTCTATTCGCAATATTGTAAGCTGATTTAACGCATCGCCCTCGTACAGTCGCTGCCCATTCAATTCAATCCACCGCTGAGATGCACTAGAGCGGTACATGTGGCTGTCGTAACTAAACGCTGGTACCTGTCGCTGAAACGAGCTCGAGAGTTCACTTAATGAAGGTATGACACTGGTATCGACTCTATTATCATCGTTATTACTAGTGTCGTTCACTGCCGCTTCGAAGCGCTGCAACAAGTCTGGCGAAACAGTCGAAAGATCCAGAGCTTGCCTGCTTGGCACCGATTCTGACGATTGCTGTTGGCCACCGCTTTGCGTCACTTCCGGCTCTTCCTCCGGAGCGGGTTCGGGCTCGGGTTTTGCTTCCCATTCAACCGGTTCAATACTGGCGGTTTCCCCCCAACGGAAGCCTTCCGCTTCAGGACGTTGAGATTGATTTTTTTCACCAACCCACGCCGCTCCGACAGAACCCAGTCCCGTGCCGAGAATAAGCACCAAAAGCCAAAGTAACCAACTCCAGCTACGCCGGTGTTTATCGTTAGCCATAAGCGAGGCATCAAGCACCGAGGTTTGTTTTAATAATGGCGACTGTTGCTGCTTTAACGCTTTTAATAAGGATGACATTACTTGCTCTCTTTACTCGCTCTTTTTATTCGCTTTCTTTACTCAATCTGGGCCCAAAATCAGATGCTCGCGATGCCAGCCATGCCATTGTCGCTTCATCCAGCTCCCCGGTTACCCGCAGCCCCTGACTTTTTTGCAGTGCTTTAAATTGTTCAGCCGATGACTGACTTTCCCATTCAGAATCCAAGTGTTTTGCCAGCTGTTCACGGACCCACTGTTGGTGTGCGTCGGCATTTTCAGCCAACGGCTGTTGATACAGAAGAAGGAAAGCACCGTTCCAGCCATTAGTATCTATCGCTGTACCATTCGTTATTAAATCAGCGCTTTTATTTCGTTTGTAAAGTAATGCCGGATAATTAATGCTGCGCAGCTGCTGCAGGCTTTGATTTAACTCAAGACAGGCAAGATCATATTGTTCTACCCACTGACAAAAATCAGCATCTACCGGGGGGTCCGGCAAACCCCAGACACTCGCCAGCTCCTTTGCGGCCTGATATTGACTGCTGGTCGTAGTTTCCGACGGTTTTTCCGTATCGTTAATCAGGGTGTAACTGCCAACGGCGCTGGCGACAAGAAGCAAAAAAGCCCCCGCCCAACGCCATAAAGCTGAGTGCGGCTGTCTATTCCTGTTGCCGGTAGTACCATTCAGTTCAATATGCGCTTGCTGTATATGCCTGGGCAACACTTCGCTACTAGATTCCGTATAAGCTGCCAACAATGCCCTGTCACAATAAAGATTTAATAAGCGGGGAATGCCCTGAGTTAACTGATGCGCCTTTCGCCCTGCAGCTGAACTAAATAAAGGACGGTTTGCACCTGACACCTGCAGGCGGTAAGCAATGTAGCGTTGCGTGTCCTGCTCTGTCAGCGGCAAAATATGATAACGGGCGGTAATTCGCTGTGCCAGTTGGCGAAGCTCCTGCCTGCGCAGTAAGTCCTGTAATTCCGGCTGACCAATTAAAATGACCCGAAGCAATTTACGATCATGGGTTTCTAAATTGGTCAGTAACCTCAGCTGCTCCAGAACCTGCGGGCGTAAATGCTGAGCTTCATCAATCAGCACCACACACTGGCGACCATCCTCATTGGCTTTCAGAAAAAACTGGCTGAGCTTATCGGTCAGAGTTTTACGGGTCGCAGAGCGTTTTTGATAACGAATACCAAATTCATCGCACAAACTCGCAAGCAGTTCGTCCTCATTCAGCATAGGATTAAGAATGAACGCCGTTTCTGTTGACTCAGGCAACTGCTCCAGTAAAGCTCTGGATACCGTGGTTTTGCCGGTTCCCACTTCCCCGGTTAACAGAATAAAGCCACCACTGCCTTGTAGCCCTTGCGTAAGATGCGCCAAAGCCTCCTGGTGCCGATCACTCAGGTAAAGGTAGTTCGGGTCCGGGGCAATGGAAAAAGGCTCTGCCTGAAGACCAAAATAGTTCTGATACATATCGGTCCGCTATTGTGCTGATAGTATTATTTGTTCAACAGTGTAACGACTTGCTTGCACATCGACCAGTGATTCGACATGATCATGCCAAACAAAGTTGAGGTGAACAGTGGACGTATACTTAGTTGGCGGCGCAGTACGTGACAAACTTCTGAAATTACCCGTGCACGAACGTGACTGGGTAGTGGTGGGTTCCCGTGCAGAAGACTTGTTAAAGCAGGGGTTTCAGCAAGTAGGTAAAGACTTTCCGGTGTTCCTGCATCCCAGTACCCACGAAGAATACGCACTGGCCCGGACTGAGCGTAAATCCGGTAAAGGCCACACCAGCTTTGACGTTTTTGCCTCTCCCGATGTAACTCTGGAAGATGATTTAGCCCGCAGAGATCTAACCATTAACGCCATTGCGCAAAGCGAGGACGGCGAAATAGTCGACCCGTACAACGGCGTTCAGGATATTGAAGCCCGTAAATTACGCCATGTTTCTGGAGCGTTTACCGAAGACCCACTACGAGTATTAAGAGTGGCGCGCTTTGCCGCACGCTTTGCCCACTTAGGCTTTACCGTCGCCGAAGAGACTCAGCAACTGCTGCAACAAATGTCAGCCAGTCAGGAACTCAGTCACTTAGTCCCTGAACGGGTCTGGCGGGAATGGGGAAAGTCACTGACAACCCAAACGCCAACCGTTTTTTTAACTCTGCTTAAAGACATACAGGCGCTTTCTCAGGTGTTGCCCGGAATAACCGCCGATGATGCACAACTGCAGCGTTTGCAAAGAACATCGGCTTATTCAGACTCAGCCACGCTGCGATTTGCCAGCTTGTTTATAGAGCAATCAACACCTGAGAGCCTAAAGCCATTCTGTCGGCAACTGGCCATACCGAATCATTACCGTGACTGCGCTTTGCTGGCAAGAAATCACGAAGGCTTTATTACCGCACCTCAGCTACCCGAAAAAACCCAACTGGCGGCAATACTGAAACAAATTGACTACTGGCGTCGCCCCGAAAAGCTCGAGCAGTTACTGCAGTTAAGGCAAGCTGAACATAGTGAATCTAAGCAACAACAAAGTGTCGCTGATCAGCATAAAAAATTACGTTCAGGGGCAGAAAAAGCAGCAGCACTTAATGCTGAGACTTTGCAGCAGCAAGGTCTCACCGGTAAAGCCCTGGGTGATGCCTTACGCGAACAGCGTGAACAGATACTGGCTGAGGCAGTGAGTTAATCTTCCAGCCAATGGGTATCATTAATAGGCTCTAATTGTTGCGGCGAGTCTTTATGGGTCTGCTGGTATTGTTCCCACAACTGCCGGTAGCTCAAATTTAAAAGCGGATGCAAGCGGTGCCCGGCTATTTCAGCCAGAGGCCAGAGCACAAAAGCATTTTCAAGGATTTCACCGCGAGGCAACTGCGGTTGTTGCTCCCGAATAACGTCATCGTACAACAATACATCAATGTCTAAGGTTCGCGGGCTGAACTTGGCACTACCCGGAACCCGTCCGTTTTCCTGCTCAATGCGCTTACATTCGGCAAGAACTTCGGTAACAGAAAGGTCAGTTTCTACCTCGACCACCAGGTTGTAAAAATCACTTCCGGAAAACCCGACCGAAGCGCTGCAAAAAATTCTTGAACGTTGCTGCCAGGTAAAGCTCTTTGCAATGGCTTTCAGCCCTGCCCGAATGTGTTTTTCACGTTCCGTATTAGAACCTATTCCGAGAAAAACTTGCGCCACAACTTATCCTCTTACCCAAATGGGCTGTCGAAAACACTTCGGCGAACGCTTACAGCGACCGTTTTAGCATTAGGCACAGCTCCGGGTTTAGCCACCCGCACTTCAACGTTCTGCACTCCGAACTCATTCAAAATGAGGCTGGCAACGCCTTCCGCGACCGTTTCTATTAGCTGACGCGGCTTTTCAGCTACCCAGACAGACACCCGCTCGCTCACCAGTGCATAATCTAAAGCGTCGTCAATATTGTCAGTGGTTGCGGCGCGCTGGTTGTCCCAGCTCATCTGAATATCCAGCACCAACTGCTGTTTTTTTTCTTTTTCCCAGTCATAGACACCAATGATGGTCTCTACGGTTAAGCCTTCAATGCTAACGACATCAATATCTGCTTGTTCCATTTGTGTTAACCCGTGGTAATTGCCCAAAAAACCGCTTATTCTAGGGGCATTGACTTTTAATCGCAGTCTACCTTAACCAACGAGGGATTCGTACCCCATGACAGCGCTTACTTTACTGATGATACTTTCAGCCTACCTTCTGGGCTCTATCAGTAGCGCTGTGGTTATTTGCCGACTTTGGGGCTTACCAGACCCGCGCAAAGAAGGCTCAGGCAACCCCGGAACCACTAATGTTTACCGGGTTGGCGGAAAAGTCCCTGCGTTATTAACTCTTTGGTTTGATGTTTTAAAAGGTATGGTTCCGGTGTGGGGCTCTTACTTTCTCGGCATTGAGCCGTTTTTCCTTGGCCTAATTGCGGTTGCAGCCTGCCTTGGCCACATTTTCCCGCTTTACTTCCATTTCCGTGGCGGCAAAGCTGTTGCTACCGCCTTAGGTGCTATGTTCCCGGTTGCCTGGGAAATGGCTTTGTTGCTTATTGCCACCTGGTTACTGGTTTTCCGTATCAGCCGGGTATCTTCTTTAGCGGCTTTAGTGACCGTTTGTCTGGCTCCCTTTTATGCCTATTGGATAAAGCCCCAATATACGGTGCCGGTTATTATGATTTCGCTATTGATACTCTGGCGGCATCAGGCCAATATTCTGCGCTTGTCCTCGGGCGAAGAAAAAGCCTTTAAACGGCGTCGCTAATATTTGCCATCGGTTTCAAATCTGTCATCGGCCATCTCGGATAGGTTTTCACTGCCAATGGCTCACGTTCTCCCGCTTGTAAACGCAGAGCGCCCGCTAAGGCGATCATCGCACCGTTATCAGTGCAAAATTCCGTGCGCGGGTAAAACACCTGACCCTTCTGTTTTTCTAATAAAGCTTCAAGTTTTGCGCGTAAATGCTTATTGGCACTAACACCACCAGCAACGACCAAACGCTTGTAACCGGTTTCTTTTAGCGCCCGGCGACATTTAATCACCAATGTATCAACCACCGCATCTTCAAATGCCCGCGCAATATCCGCCAGGGTCTGTTCATCACTGTCATTTGCGGCCAGAGTATTAGCCGCAGAAGTTTTCAAACCACTGAAAGAAAAATTAAGGCCGGGTCTGTCTGTCATTGGTCTCGGAAAGGTAAAACGATCGCTGTTGCCCTGTTCAGCCAAAGCGGCCAGACGAGGACCGCCCGGATAATCTAGTCCCATCAGCTTAGCGGTTTTATCAAAAGCCTCGCCTGCGGCGTCGTCTACTGATTCGCCCAGCAAGTGGTAATCGCCTATGCCTTTAACTTGAACCAGTTGAGTGTGACCGCCGGAAACCAACAAGGCAACGAAGGGGAATTCAGGTTGGTTTTCTTCCAGCATCGGCGCCAGCAAGTGGCCTTCCATATGGTGAACTCCAACCGCCGGTAAGTTCCAGCCAAACGCCAGGCTGCGGCCGATGCAGGCACCCACTAGTAAAGCGCCAACTAACCCAGGTCCCATGGTATAAGCAATGCCATCCAGTTGCTGATGAGTGATACCGGCTTCTTTTAGGGCAGCTTTAATCAGCGGTAAGGTTTTACGTACATGGTCGCGCGATGCCAGCTCGGGCACCACGCCGCCGTAGTCGGCATGCAGTTTCACCTGCGAGTACAACTGGTGTGCTAATAAGCCCTTTTCGGTGTCGTACACCGCAACACCCGTTTCATCACAAGACGTTTCAATACCCAATACCCGCATAGTACTAACCAATTCTGCTATTTACCGACAATTGAAGCTATTTTACCTGATTTTTATTCACATGACTCGCTGAAGTTAGAACACGTCACGAAAACACTGCATCGTAAACCGCCTAGTCTGGTTGTAACTGATTCAGATTGAGTTTACGAGTGTCGAGCGGCCGGCCGTCAACATCACGGAGTGTTAGCTCCAGTTCCGGCTGCTCTTTCCAAATGACTTCAATTTGACCATAACGGCTTTCAGCATAAGCCTCACCGTCGCGATAACTAGATGAGTAAGGCGTTTCACCGTCAACGTTAATAGACCCCGGCGTCACCTGCCAGAGCGGATAAGGCAGGAATTCATCTGACTTAGCGAACTCACCGAACAAGCGGTCACCGCTCGCCAGCAATAAACCTGAAGGTTTCAGTTCCGTTAACAACTCTTTTAAACGGTTTTGTTCGCGCAAGTAAAGTGCCCAGCTGTCATAGCCGTTAGCAGGAGCTATCACCGGGGTCGCGCTCATAATAATGCGGACTTCCGCGGGCTTTTTTAATTGCTCCGCAAGCCACTGCCATTGCTCATCACCCAGCAAATCGCCGGTATTATTCGACTGATAAGGGCCTAAATCAGCATTAAACCGGCGAGTCTGACGCTCTACCCAGCCCACCTGACTCAGTGGGTCACGGTTCCAGCGGCCGTCCAGAACAATAACCTGCACACGTTGCGGTTCATTCCCAAAAATTACGCTCTTTGCAATACCATGACTTTGAAACAGCCGTTCCGAGGTTGCCGGCTCACGCCAAAAGGTAAGAAAGTGGTTGCGAACGGCATAGCGGTTCGGGTTGTTTTTTCCGCTCTTGCTATCCAGACTGTAATCGTTACTGTTCCAGACCGACATAACCGCAGAGTTGCGTCGCAGAACCCGTGGCCCGCGGTAACGGTTAAACACCTCATAGGCATCCAGTAAGTCGTCCATATCACCGGCGTTCTCATCGATAGTATCGCCCAGGAACACAAAGACTTCAGGCTGCGCATGATTAATTGCATCCCAGACTTCCTGTCGCTTGGTATGGTCAATGCAACAGCCAAAAGCCACTCGTGTTGTCTGCTGTGCGGGCGCGCTAAACGCCACAGCCAACAGCAGAAGCAGCCAAACGCTCCGTATTAGCATTAGAAATCCTCTTTAGTCACCGCACAGCGGCGTGCCTCTTCTGCATCTATATCGCCACGAGCCAGTAATTTCTTGAGTGCCTGATCTAATGTTTGCATGCCCCGCTCTGCTCCGGTTTGAATAGAAGAGTACATTTGCGCCACCTTGTCTTCTCGAATCAAGTTTTTAATAGCTGGCGATGACAGCATAATTTCATGTGCGGCAACACGACCACCGCCAACTCGTTTTAGCAAGTTCTGCGAGATAACGGCACGTAAAGATTCAGACAGCATGGAACGGATCATGGGTTTATCATCCCCCGGGAACACATCAATAATACGGTCAATGGTTTTTGGCGCCGACGTTGTATGCAAAGTACCTAAAACCAAATGTCCAGTTTCAGCTGCCGTCATGGCTAAACGAATGGTTTCCAAATCACGCATTTCCCCTACCAGAATCACGTCCGGGTCTTCGCGCAGCGCTGAACGAAGCGCCGCACTGAAACTGCGAGTATCCCGATGAACTTCGCGCTGACTGACCAGACTTTTTTGATTGTCGTGAACAAATTCTATGGGGTCTTCAATGGTCAAAATATGCAACGCCCGGTTTTGGTTCAAATAATTCACCATGGCCGCCAGTGTGGTTGATTTACCCGAGCCGGTCGGCCCGGTCACCAACACTAACCCCCGGTTGGCACTGACAATGTCCTTAAATATCTCCGGAGCATCGAGCTGCTCTAAAGTGGTGACTTCGGCAGGTATCATACGAAAAGCCGCTGCAATGCCTTTACGCTGGGTAAACACGTTGGCACGGAAACGCGCAACTCCTTCTATTTCAAAGGAAAAATCACACTCAAATTTTTCCTCGAACTCCTGCCACTGGCCTTTGGTCATCACCTCAAACAACATGTCTTTCAGCTCATCCGGCTGATGCTCAGGTTGATTTAGCGGACGAATGTCCCCATCCACTCTAATCATAGGGACACTGCCGGAGGACAAATGTAAGTCCGAGGCATTTTGTTTCACACTGAAGGCCAGTAATTCGTTAACATTCATATATCTTATCCCTGAATAAGTGAGATGACGGTGGCAATGACGACTAAGGTAGCAGAAAAGATAACAAATAATCTCGCGGAAATACGTCAGCAATTGCAGATTTTATCTGAAGAATCGCCACACCAGCAGTCGGTCAAATTGCTGGCGGTGAGTAAAAAGCACTCTTTGGAAGCAATAAAAGCAGCTATTGCCGCCGGACAAATGCATTTCGGCGAAAACTATGTTCAGGAAGCCGTCGACAAAATTACTCAGCTAAAAGAACAAACTACTGAGCCGGTACAGTGGCATTTTATCGGTCCGGTTCAGTCGAACAAAACTAAAGACATAGCTCAGCACTTTGATTGGGTGCAAAGCGTAGAAAGGGAAAAAATAGCTCGTCGCCTCAATGAGCAGCGCCCCGACGATTCGCAACAGCTCAACCTGTTATTGCAGGTTAATATTGATGATGACGACAACAAATCGGGTTTAGCTCCCGAGCAGGTTGAAGCTTTAGCGGAATACGTTATGAATTGCCCTAAACTAAAATTACGCGGTTTAATGACTATTCTTAAAGCTGGGACAACAGAAAACGAACGGGAAAAAAGCTTTCAGCAGATGTATAAGCTCTACCAACAGTTGCAACAAACTTATGGCGAGCAAATTGATACCTTATCCATGGGGATGTCGGGTGATATGCGACAAGCGGTGCTTGAGGGTGCTAACATGGTACGTATTGGAACAGCAATTTTTGGAGAACGGGAGTCCTAATGAACGACATTCGGAATATTGCCTTCATTGGCGCAGGAAATATGACACAAAGCATTGTCGGCGGTATGTGCAAAAGCGGTTACCCTGCTGACAAAGTCTGGGTCAGTAACCCAAGTAACGCCAAATTAGAGAAAATGAAGTCGGAGCTTGGCGTTAATACCAGTAACGACAATCTGGAAGTGGTGAATAACGCTGACGCTATCGTACTGTCGGTTAAGCCTCAGTTAATGGCGGAAGTTTGCGCTCACTTACGTGAAAACGTTCATAACCTGACAGACAAATTAATAATTACCATTGCCGCCGGTATTCGTATTCCTAAATATCGCGAGTATTTAGGCGAAAACATCCGTATTATCCGCGTTATGCCAAATACGCCGTCACTGGTAGGTCAGGGCATGTCAGGTTTAGTTACTGACGATTCCGTTGACGAAGCCGATAAAAACTTTGTAACCGAAGCCTTTAATGGCGTAGGTGAAACACTCTGGGTTAGTGACGAAGATCAACTCGATATTCTTGGCGCCGTAGCAGGCAGTGGGCCAGCTTACTTTTTCGAGTTTATGGACAGCCTGGCAAAAGCTGCAACCGAGCTTGGTTTTGATGCCGAGAAAGCGCGCGCTATGGTTCAGCAAACCTGCTTAGGTGCCGCTCAAATGGCTAAAGAAAGTGAGTTATCATTGGAAGACTTGCGCAAACAAGTCACCAGTAAAGGCGGCTCAACAGCAAAAGGTGTTGAAGCCTACCAAGATTCAGACTTACACGGCATTTCGGAAAAAGCGGTAAAAGCCGCGGTTAACCGTAATCAGGAAATGGCGAAACTCTTTTAGGAGTCACTATGAATAACGCCCTTACATTTTTAGTCGCAACCATAATTGACCTGTATTTGGTCATCGTACTTTTGCGACTCTGGATGCAGTTAACTCAAGCTGACTTTTATAACCCGGTCAGCCAGTTTGTTTATAAGGCAACCCAGCCTGTAGTGGGTCCGCTGCGCAGCTTTATGCCAATGCTGGGCAAGCTGGATACAGCCAGCTTAATTTTTGCATTGGCATTAGGTATGTTAAAAGTCGCCGCTCTGGTTTGGCTAAATGACTTAGCTGTTAGCCCGTTGGTTATTGTCATTCAGGGAATATTAACGGCTGTAAGCAGTTTGCTGTCAATGTTGTTTTGGGTACTGGTTATTAGGGCAATACTCAGCTGGTTCTCACAAGGGTACAACCCGGTAGAAGCCATGCTGCACCAAATCACAGAGCCGTTACTAGCGCCTGTACGTAAAATTCTTCCTCCAATAGGAGGCTTAGATTTATCGGTACTGGTTGTCATTATTGCACTGCAGTTTTTACGTATATTGATTGGTGTTTAATACTACTGGTGGAGGAAAAGTGATGAGTAAAGCATTCTTTGTTAAAACAGTAATGGTCGTTTCTTTAATATTTTCAGGCATTGTTATGGCTGAACAGAAAGAGACGCTCGGCGACTGGGATGTTCACTACAGCGCTTTTAACTCCACCTCTTTATCTCCTTCTATTGCGACGCAATACGACTTAACACGGAGCGCATCGAAAGGCGTTCTCAATATTGCGGTACTGGATAAAAAGACTCAAAAAGCGCAAACACCAGGGGTAACCGGACAAGTGGTTAATCCGCTGGGACAAATACAGGAGCTGGATTTTCAACAGGTGACTGAAGGTGATGCCAGTTATTATCTGGCTCAGTTTGAGTACTCCAATGCCGAAACCCTGCGTTTTACCATTCAGGTTGGTGAGCAACAGTTTAAATTTAATCAGGAGTTCTGGTTAAATGACTAGGCTGTTACCGGCTTCACACCAATGGACTGAATATCACCTTTATCACTGACTTGTCTTACGGTCAGAATAACATCACCTAAACGTATCATGTCGCCAATCACCACACGGCGGTGGAACTTCAGTAAAAAGTAGTCAGATATCGTGGTGCTCAATAAGCCTTCATTAAGTTCCCCTACGGGATAGAAACTACCAACATCGGCCAGGGTAAGATCTCCTCGTAAGGTGAAATCACCAAAGAAGTCGTTCTCGGATACTTTTAAGCCTTTACCACCTGAAGCGAGAATTCGACTGACCTCATCAATATCTTTAACGGTTGCAGCTACCAATAAACCGTCGCCCTCTTCAACCATAGGCTGAGTTTCCGGCTGTAACCATTCACCATCGCGAATTAGCCCCACGAAGGTAGCCGGCGCCGTCAGTTTTAGTTCCTTCCAGGTATGGTCACAGGCAGGTGAGTTTTTATCAATGCGATAAAGCCAAACCTCCAGCGCCTCTTTACTGGGCACCGATGATAGTGGCATACGTTGCTGAGGTTTTGCTTTTAACGGCACCTCAAGACCTAACCAACGCGCTACCGGGGCAATACTCCACCCCTGAATAATGAGTGAAATCATCACCACCACAAAGGCGATATCAAAATACAGTTCTTGATCAGGTACGCCACTCAACCAAGGGAATAAGGCCAGTATGATAGGAACCGCACCTCTTAAGCCTACCCAGCTGATAAACACCTGTTCACGCCAGGGAAAGCTAAATGGCAATAAGCTAACAACCACAGCTAACGGGCGGGCAATAAAAATTAAGGTAAAGGCAATACCAATGGCTACCGGCGCGTTAGCTACTAAATGAGAAGGAACAACCAATAACCCCAGAATAAGAAACATGGCTATCTGACTTAACCAGGCTAATCCATCCTGCACTTGCAGTATATGCACTAGCTGGGGCAGCCTTGCATTACCAATAACAAAACCCATTAAATAGACTGCCAGAAACCCACTCGCATGGAGTTTGGCTGTTAGCGCATAAATGGAAATAGCACAGGCTACCGCCAGCAATGGAAAGAAGCTGAAACTAAGAGGTAATTTACGTGCGGCAATAATAAATAACCGACCACCTAACCAACCTATGGTCAGTCCCCCAATTAGCTGCCAGACAATATCCAGGCCTACCCAGTACCAGTCAGGGAAGCTACCGCTGGCTACGGCACCGGTCATGGTTAAAGTCAGAATAACGGCCATGGGGTCGTTACTGCCCGACTCTATCTCAAGGGTGGATGCGACCCGCTCTTTAATCTGCAACCCGCGGGATTGAAATATGCCAAACACCGCCGCGGCATCTGTTGAGCTGAGTATCGCTCCCATTAGTAAAGCCGCAGGCCAAGGCAAACCAAACCAATATACCGCGGCGGAAGCCACCAGAGTACAAGTTAACGCAACACCTATAGTTGCCAGGCTAATAGCGGGCCAGAGGGCTACCCGAAAACGCTCAGGGTGCGTGCGCATGCCTCCATCAAACAAAATAATAACCAGAGCCGCAGAGCCAATAAAAAATGCAATATCCGGATTGTTAAATTCGACACCTAATACACCTTGCTCACCCGCAAGCATTCCAATTAACAAAAAGGTCAGCAGTACAGGTGCACCCAGCCGGTTGGATGCTACAGCGGCTAAAATGCTGACGACCAGCAGCAAGCCACACAATAAAATCAAGGTGTTAGCCGAATCCAAATAGAATCTCCTTATCTTTGTCTCTGCTTGTTCATCATAGCAGGTTTCACTTAGAGGCTAATGTTAGATTTCAAATCCCGTTAAAACCCTTTATCCTGTGCCTCTTGATAATTAGGGTACAGGTTCGCTTATGATGTCACAAAACACCTTAGTGCTGGCTACCGGCAACTCGGGAAAAGTTGCCGAGTTACGGCACATGTTAAGCCAAACAGATACCACCGCCGACTGGCAAGTTCGTCCGCAGTCAGAGTGGGACTTCGCTGAGGCTGATGAAACCGGCACCACTTTTGTCGAAAATGCCATTATAAAAGCGCGCCACGCATGCCAGCAAACGGGGTTACCTGCTATTGCTGATGATTCAGGTCTGGCCGTTACCGCTTTAAATAGCGCTCCCGGCGTTTACTCGGCTCGCTACGCTGGCAGCAACGCCACCGACTCCGACAACATCAATAAATTACTGAAAGCCTTAGAGGGCGTTGAAGAAAGCCAGCGTCAGGCAAGTTTTCATTGCGTACTGGTTTATATGCAAAGTGCGGAAGATCCGACACCAATCATCTGCCAGGGCCGCTGGGACGGACACATATTAACTCACTCGGTTGGAGAAGAAGGCTTCGGTTACGACCCGGTGTTCTGGGTTAAAGAAAAAAACTGCTCAGCAGCGCAGTTAAGCAAAACAGAAAAACAAGGGCTCAGCCACCGCGGACAAGCATTAAAGCTGCTGCTGGAGCAGTTGGCTGAATGACTTCTCTTCTGACGCTTCCGCCCCTGTCTCTTTATATACACATTCCATGGTGTATTCAGAAATGCCCTTATTGTGATTTCAATTCTCATAAACTGACCGGCGATGTGCCCGAAGCAAGCTATGTCGGCCGTCTTTTAGAAGACTTACGAGCCGACTTGGGCTGGGTTCAGAACCGGGAAATTCAGTCGATATTTATCGGTGGAGGTACGCCAAGCGTATTGTCCGCAAAAGCAATTCAGCAATTAATGGACGGCGTTCGTTCAATAGTCGCATTAAGTTCCGATTGTGAAGTCACCATGGAAGCCAACCCGGGAACCTTTGAGACCGAAAAGTTCTCTGCTTTCGTTGCTGCAGGCATCAACCGGTTGTCTATTGGTGTTCAGAGCTTACAGGAGCATCAGTTACAGCGCCTGGGGCGTATTCACAATCCGCAACAGGCAAAAGATGCGGCCGCGCACGCAAGTGAATTACCGCTATCCAGTTTTAATCTCGACCTTATGCATGGCTTGCCTGATCAGACCGTAGAAATGGCATTAGACGACCTACGTCAGGTCATTGCCCTGAACCCGCCGCATATCTCCTGGTATCAATTGACGATTGAGCCTAACACGCTATTTGCAAGCCAGCCCCCGGAACTCCCGGATGACGATACACTGTGGGAAATTTATCAGCAGGGTCATAAACTTCTGGAAGCAGCAGGTTATTCTCAGTACGAAGTGAGCGCTTACGCTAAACCAGGCCATCAGAGCAGGCATAATCGTAACTACTGGCAATATGGCGACTATTTAGGTATTGGTTGCGGAGCCCACAGCAAAGTCACTCTGCCTCAGCAAAATAAAATTCTGCGTTGCGAAAAGGTGAAGCACCCCAAAGGCTATTTAGATTTAACCAAGCCCCTGCGCTATCAATTAAAAGAAGTTGCAGTAGAGGACCGCTTGTTTGAGTTTTTCATGAACCAGTTCCGCTTACTGGAGCCGGTTAGTAAAAGTAATTTTGAACAGACCACAGCTCTTTCTGCAGAGGCAGCTTCAAAGCAGTTAACGAAAGCGAAAACTCTGGAGCTTGTAACGGAAGACGAGCTTAACTGGCAACTAACTCAACGCGGTCACCGATTTTTAAACTCTGTTCTGGATACGCTTCTGGATTAACCCAGAAGCGTGGCAGATTAGTTGATTTTAAACTGAAGATCCCAAACGCCGTGGCCTTTTCCTTCACCCCGGCGTTCAAACTTGGTTTTTGGGCGATTGTCGGGACGTGGTACGTAGTCACCTGAAGACGACAAATTGGTTAACCGGGGTTCGCTACTCAAAACTTCCAGCATATGCTCTGCGTAGTTTTCCCAGTCTGTTGCCAAATGAATTACTCCGCCAGTCTCAATTTTCTGAGTTAATAATTGCACAAACTCGGGCTGTACAATGCGGCGTTTATGGTGACGCTTCTTGTGCCAGGGGTCGGGGAAGAAAATTTGAACACAGTTCAGACTTTTATCCGGAATGCATTGTTTTAATACTTCGACCGCGTCTTCATGAAACACCCGAAAGTTTTCCACCCCAGCTTCCTCTGCCGCCATAAGGCAAGCACCTACACCAGGTTCATGCACTTCTATACCAATAAAGTCACGTTCGGGAGCATTAGCTGCCATCTCAACTAGTGAATGCCCCATACCAAAACCAATTTCCAGCGTTACTGGGGCTTGCCGACCAAACACCTCAACTAAATCCAACCGGCCATTCTCCAGAGTTAAACCTACTGAAGGCCAAAGACGTTCAATTGCAGCAGCCTGCCCTTTTGTCAGTCTTCCTTCTCTTTTCACAAAGCTGCGCACTGTTCTCACGTATTTTCCCGCAGCGGCGGCTTCTTCGGCAGTTTTAAAATGGCTCATGACTTTCCTGAAAATTAATGACTTAGCTAATACCAAAAAAACAGGCCTGAAAAATCAGGCCTGTTTAGAGTAGAGCTATTATCGCTATTTCAAGCAATCAATACAATCGGTATTAACGAGTTTTAGGTACCCGGTTTACGACTTTCAATGTTGCTTCTATGCGACGATTTTCCTGTCTGTCAGCAGCGCTATTCTCGCGAACTTTTGGTTGAGATTCGCCGTGACCTTTAAAGTCAACGCGGCTCTTCTCAATACCATGTTGCTTAACAAGTGCGTTGGCAACAGCCTCTGCGCGACGCTCAGACAACCACTGGTTATATTTCGCTTCGCCCGTGCTGTCTGTATGTCCATGAATAGTGATATCCAACTGTGGATGCTCTTTCATGAACTCCGCCATATCTTTAATATCTGACCGTTCACCACTGCGGATATTTGACGAGTTTAAGTCAAACTCTACCAGTAACTCTTCAGTAATGGTCTCGTTTTCATAAAGAATACAACCGGTCTCATCTACTGAGTAATTTTTAGGTGTATTGGCGCATTTGTCTTTTGAGTCAACAACGCCGTCACCATCAGAATCTACAGATTTAGGTTCAGGTGCCGCTTTTTGAGGTTCAGGGCGTGGCTCTGGACGCGTTCTAGGTTCAGGGCTGGTGTCGCGACCGCCAAAGAACCATTGCAAACCAACGTTTGCGAACATTTCCGTGTAGTCTTCTTCCCAGCCACGCTGAGCACCACCTTCAACACGCCATGCCAGATTATCGGTAATAAAGCTGCGATGACCAAGAGTGACTCGTGCAGCAACATCTGTAACATCACCAATTTCGGTGTTGTTCAAACCTAAACCAGCGTAAAAGTTGTTGTTGAAGTGGTAGAGTGCATCGACACCGTAGCTGTCGCCGTAGGCATCGCCGGCACCGACTAAGTCAGCATCCATGTAGTCATAATAAATGCGGGCTTCCCATGCCTCAGTAAACATCATGCCGGCTTCAACACCCGAAGTAATGGTTTTGAATCCGTCGTCAACGAAAAATGCTTGACCATTTTTTACCGCAACACGATCATCGTCGGCAGAAAATGCGCCTAAACGCGCGCCCAGATAAAAGTCGTTTTGCTCAACCTCAGTTTGTTGTGCAAAAACTGGAGCGGTTAATCCAGCGGTCAGCAAAGATAAAGTAATTAAGTTTAAGGTTTTCATTGCAAAGCTCCTTTTAATTGCAATAACAATCATGCTCGGAATATGAGACACTGTGTATGCCATAAAGAGTAGTACATTCTTCAGTTAAGTCATTTTTATTTGCAGAGATTTACAGTTGACTCAGACATTTAGTTCACAGGTTCTCAATTGGTTTCAGCAATACGGGCGCAAGCATCTGCCATGGCAGAAAAACGTCACGCCCTATCGCGTCTGGGTGTCAGAAATTATGCTGCAACAAACCCAGGTCACTACCGTTATTCCGTACTTCGAACGTTTTATGGCAACTTTTCCTACGGTTCAGCAACTGGCCTCAGCCCCACAAGACAAAGTATTGAATTTATGGACTGGATTAGGTTATTACGCAAGAGCCCGGAACCTTCATAAAACCGCAAAACTTGTTTGCACTCAATATAACGGTGAATTCCCCGAAAAAGTTCATGAACTCGAACAATTACCTGGGGTTGGTCGTTCAACAGCCGGTGCAGTTCGCTCTCTTGGGCATGGTGAATACGCACCTATTTTGGATGGCAACGTCAAGCGTGTATTAGCACGTCATTTTGCTGTTTCTGGCTGGCCTGGTAAGGCAGATGTTTTAAAGCAACTGTGGCAACTGAGTGAACAATTGACCCCGAAGCAAGACTCCGGCGCATACAATCAGGCAATGATGGATATCGGTGCAATGATTTGCACTCGCAGTAAACCGCTTTGCGAGCAATGCCCTGTCAATAGCACCTGTATTGGCAAAGCAACGGACACAATAGCACAGTATCCGGGAAAGAAGCCGAAAAAGATTAAACCAGTAAAAGCAACGCACATGCTGCTTTTTCGGCATAACCATCAGTTCTTGCTGGAGAAGCGCCCGCAGTCTGGTATATGGGGCGGGCTTTGGTGCTTTCCACAATGTGATGAGGAAACGGACATTCCTTCCTTAGCCCAACAATACGGTGTCACTGAACTGGCAAGACAGCAGCTGTCACCTTTTCGTCATACCTTTAGCCACTTCCACCTGGACTGTAAGCCCCTGCTAATTGACGTTACCCCCTCTGAGACTTTACTTAACGAAGCACAACACCTGTGGGTAAAAGCTAATACTAATCAGGACTTGGGCTTTGCTGCACCAACCGTTAAACTGATGGAGCAGTTAACTACTAAATAGGTGAACACAGCATGAGCCGTACTGTATTTTGTGAGCATTTTCAAAAAGAAGCCGAAGGTCTCGATTTTCAACTCTACCCCGGCGAGCTGGGTGAGCGTATTTTTAACCACATATCAAAAGAAGCCTGGGCAGAATGGCAAAAGAAACAAACCATGCTGATAAACGAAAAACGGTTGAACATGATGGATCCGACTGATCGTGAGTTTCTTGAAAAGCAAATGACAGCCTTTTTATTCGAAGGGGAAAACCCTGAAATTGAAGGCTATACCCCACCAGAGAGTTAATGCATCGCATTAACGAATTTCCGGATTCGATTCTTTTTTCTTGTAAATCGAAATTATTGTCTAATATATTGACAATAGGTATGGCTTATGAGCCTCGCTGGAGCTTAGACAGCCAATCTGTTAGACTACTAACGAATTCAAAAAAAGGGAGTCTCTATGAAAGCGCCATCCTGGCGAAGAGCCGTACTGAAAGTGGGGAGTGCGCTCATCGCGCCAGATGAAACTGGGGTTAGCACCAAATACCTATTACCCATAGCTCGTTTTATTAACGAGTGCCGAGAACGCGGACAAGAAGTTGTCCTAGTCTCGTCAGGCAGCGTTGCTGCCGGCCGCAAACATTTTAACTTTGAACACAAGAAAGTACCGGTTGCTGTGCGTAAAGCAATGTCCGCAGTTGGTCAAAATGAAATGATGGGTTACTGGTCACGCTTTTTCGATTCCCCCTGCGCCCAGTTGCTAATGACACATAGCGATTTACGCGACCGAGCTCGCTACGTCAGCATTAAAAACACCCTGAATAGATTGTTAGAGCACGACATTTTACCCGTGGTAAATGAGAACGATGCTCTTGCTACCGACGAAATGAAAGTCGGTGATAACGATAACTTGTCGGCCATGATCGCGACTTTGGTTGATGCCGACGCCCTGTTTATTTGTTCAGACATCGATGGTCTGTATGACTCAGATCCGAACCTGAATCCAGACGCGAAAAAGATACCGGTGGTTGAACAAATTGACGAAAGCATTTATTCGCTTGCCGGTGGTTCAGTAAGTTCCGTCGGGACCGGAGGAATGCGCACTAAAGTTGAGGCGGCAGAAAAAGCTACTTCACACGGTATCGATACTTACATAGTTAACGGTCGTAAAGGTGAAACTTTTGAATCGTTGCTACAAGGGGATATCCCCGGCACATTATTCCGTCGCCAATCTGATCCAATTAGCAATAAAAAGCATTGGTTAAGACATACTCTGGTCGCCCAGGGTGAAATATTGGTTGATGAAGGTGCTGAGAAAGCATTAATTGAGAACGGTGCCTCACTACTGAGTTCAGGCATTGTTGATGTACAAGGTGACTTTGATCGCGGTGACGCCGTACTGGTTCGCAGCGCCAACGATACTGACGCTATCGCAAAAGGTATTTGTCAGTACAGCGCACATGAACTGATGCACATTAAAGGGCAGCAAACTGAAGATATAGCGGAAAAATTTGGCTATAGCCCAATTACGGAAGTTATTCACCGCGACGATCTAATGATTTTGGAGGATTCATGAGCCAGCAATTAGCAAAAGAGATTTCACAACGCGCCGCAAAAGCGGCACGCGCTGTAGCAACCTTATCGGAAGCAGATAAAAACAGTGTACTGCAAAAAATGGCTGACGCTATTCGCGCACGTCAGGATAAGATTATTGAAGTTAATAAAAAAGATTTGGTAGCAGGTAAAGAAAAAGGTTTAAGCGATGCCATGATGGATCGTCTTGAGCTAACGCCTGAACGCATTGAAGGTATGGCCTCTGCCATTGAAGAGATCATTGCGTTGAAAGATCCTGTAGGCGACAGCTACGTTCTGGATGAGCGCCCTAACGGCATGAAAATAGAGAAAATGCGTATTCCTCTGGGCGTTATTTGTATGATTTATGAAGCACGTCCGAATGTCACAGCTGACGCTGGAGCACTATGTTTCAAGTCTGGTAACGCCGTTATCTTACGTTGTGGCCGCGAAGCCATTGAGAGCAGTAAAGCCATTGCTGAAGCATTGCACGAAGCTTTAGAAGCCAGCAATCTGCCTAAAGACGTTATCACCGTGGTGCCAACACCTGACCGCGAACTGATGACGGAACTTCTGCAGCAGAAAGATTATATCGATTTGGTTATTCCTCGCGGCGGTGAAGGTCTGATTCACTTTGTCAGCGACACCAGTAAGATTCCGGTCATTCAACACTACAAAGGTGTTTGCCACCTGTACGTAGACAAAGACGCGGATCTTGATAAAGCTCTGGCAATTTTACTTAACGGTAAAACTCAGCGTACCGGCGTTTGTAATGCGCTAGAAGGTTTACTGGTTCATCAGGACGTTGCTGATAAGTTCTTGCCTATGGCTGCTAAAGCTCTGGCTGAGAAAGACGTAACCATCCATGCAGATAAGCGTTCAGTAAGCTACTTTGATGGCGCTGATGAGATTGCAGACGACGCTTTTGGTGAAGAATATCTAGCCCTTGAGATTGCGGTTCGTACAGTTGATAACTACGAAGGTGCTATTGAGCATATTCAGGAGTTTGGTAGCGGTCATACCGAAGTTATTATCACTGAAAACGATGAAACTGCTAAGCGTTTCATTCGTGAAGTAGACTCAGCCGTTACTATGGCAAATGTCTCTTCTCGCTTCTCTGACGGTGGCCAGTTAGGTTTAGGTGCTGAAATTGGTATATCTACCAGTAAGCTGCACGCTTATGGACCAATGGGTCTTGAAGCACTAACAACTGAGAAATTCGTGGTAACCGGTAACGGTCAGGTCCGCGACTAGTATTTCACGCATTAAAAAGCCCCGGTCGCTTCACTTAGTGGCCGGGGCTTTTTTTATCTCTTAAAGCTTAACGACGGTAGCCAGTTAATAATTCAGGCCAGTCACGTGACTCTTTCCAGTAGAACGTCTCATTCTTCTCTTTTTCTTTGCGTAAAGAGCGCAATAGCCGTTGGATATTGGCTTCTTTCCAGTCACCATTTTCACGGAAATCACATTTATCAAAATCGACTATCCAGGCTTTGTCTTTGTCATCCAGCATAAGGTTGTGACAATTTAAATCTGAATGGTAGACACCGGTATCGTGCAGCTCTTTAATAACACTTCCCAGCTTTTGCCATAGCTCCGCGGACAGTTTCTTTTCACGCAGTAATCGGAAAACATCGACAGCCCCCGGAATAACTTCTACCAGAATGTCTGCTTTGTAACTGAAAACCGCTGTCTTTTCCATACGAGCTGCTACTGGACGAGGAACTGGTAAACCAATTTCCCGCAACTTCAATAGCAAATCGAACTCATGTATAGCGCGACTTTTTTCCGCAGGTTCACGTAAAAAACGGTCTTTATTAATTTTACCGACTAAACCACCGCGATAATAATGGCGCAGTAAAAGTCCCAAATCGCCCTGCTGAATAAACCAAACTGTTGCGCGTCCCGTTGAGTTTCCTGCAATCGACTTTTGTTGCTGCCAATACTGGGCTGTAAAATGCTTGTCTTCTATCGTTTCAAAAATATCGCTATCGTAGCGAATAAGCCCTTGGGGACTCTGCTCTGTTTTTATCATACCGCTTCCTGTCAGAGTATATTCCAGTGCCCGCTTTAATACTCTTAACGTAGCACCCTGGTGCGTTTGTAAAACGCTTTTAGCAGCTTCATGTTGCGCTTTCATGACAGCTGTCTGCTGCATCAACTCCACAGCTTGTTTAATTTCTCCGGCATTATTAACCCACTGCACGGCGCCAGCTTTTGCCAACTCACCGTAAACCTGTGGGAAATTGAACACGTGCCGTCCTGACATAACATTGGAGCCAGCAGCTATAACTTCAAGGGGGTTATGCCCGCCTCGCTCAATAATACTTCCGCCAACAAAGCTCACCGAGGCTAATTGCCCCCAAAGCATCATTTCGCCCATACTGTCAGCAAGAAAGACATCACAATCTTCAGGTATCACATTACTCTCGGTTCTGCGGGCAAGCTTAAGCCCGGACTCCTGTATCATTTCTGCTACCACCTCAAATTGCTCGGGGTGTCGCGGCGCAATGATAAGACAGGAATCAGGTAAGTCTTGTTGAATCAGTTTGTGTGCTTCTAACAGCACCTCATGCTCGCCTGGATGGCTGCTACTGGCTAACCACACCTGTCGCGACGCAAGACTTTGCTGCCACGCCAAAGCCTTTTCAATGTCAGTAGCACAAAGCTCAATGTCGTACTTAAGGTTTCCGTCCACAAAGAGCACGCCACCGGGAACTCCCAGTACCTTCATTCGTCGCGCGGTTTCTTTATTCTGAACAGAAACCAGTGTCAGTTGTTTCCAGACCTTCTTCATCAACCAATGAAAACGCCGATAACCTGCCGCTGAACGAGCCGAAAGTCGCGCGTTTAACAATGCGACGGGAATATTAGCTCTGGCCAATTGGTTCAACATTTGCGGCCAAAGCTCGGTTTCCATTACCCACACGGCTTTAGGTTTAAACTTACACACAAAACGCTTAGCGGCACCCGGAGTATCTATCGGCCAATAGCGACAACTAACAGCGTCGCCAAAATGCTGCTGAATAAGTTCCCGGGCAGTTGGTGTCATGCAGGTAATAAGTATTTTTTGACCTGGCTCCTGACGCAAAAGATGCTCGATTAACCGTTTCGCCGCTAACGTCTCGCCAACGGAAACGCTATGAATAACCACACAACCGCGCTGCTTTTTATTAACAGATCCCAGCGCAAGTCGTTCTGACCAGTTCTGACGGTAGCGGCTGTCTTTTCTGCCGCGTAGCCACAACCAGACAAAAACGGCTGGAGTGACCAGCCGTATTAATACTCCGTAGATCCACAATTGCATATAATTTAGCGCCAGTACTCGGCAATCCACTTAGTCGGCAGAACTTTCCGATACCACTTGCCGCTTCGGCCTTCCAACGCGTCATCCGGGTGCGGTTTGCCATGGAAAATAATAACTTTTGCTTCTTCAGGTATACGTGGCTCTTGGAAAAAGCTTAATGGGAACGGACGCAGACAATGGCGCTTAAAGCTACGACACCACTTTTCCGGCCAGTACGTCAGCTTGTTTTGGCGGTCAACAAAATGCGTAATGTACTCTTGTTCATTCCGTACGTCAGCGATAGCCGCTTTCGGATCTTTTTTCAGATGCTCTAACGCGTCTTCATGAGCGCCAATATCAAAACGAAATACCGATGTATTCCCGGTAGCGTCAGATTTATCCCACTCTTTGATCACCATAAACTCGCCTTCCGGCTCAAAAAACTCGTCCAGGCTTCCAACAATAATAATATCCAGATCCAGGAATAACGTAGGGCCTTCGAGATCATAAAGCGGGTTCGCAAAGCAAGTAAGCTTTAACCAGCCATGACCTTTTGACCACGGAACGTGTTCGTCAAAGTCTTTAAAGCCAATTTTAGGAATCGCTTTTACTTCAACGTCGTCGTTAATTCCCTCAAAATCATCGGTAAAACAGACAAAACGGAACGGTCGACTAAGGTGACGACTGACCATTGAATGCAATGTATTGACGTAATCGGGGCCATACTTTTTACCCCATTTAATGCAAATGACGTTGACCGGTTTTTGCTCTGATGAATTTTCGTTACCCGCTACCTGGTTCATAACTGCTCCTGAATCTGAAACTACCGCGCATAATGCCATATTTTGGGGCATTTAGGTATGCCGATCTGAATCCCTGAATAGAACGTAATAGAGCTATCAACCCTAAATCCTCACTGCTTATGAAAATTCATACTCTACGACTAATACTTGGCGACCAACTCAATGCCAGACATTCGTGGTTCAGACAAAAGGACGCGGGTGTAATTTATGTAATGATGGAGCTCAAACAAGAAACTGATTACGTTGTTCACCACCGGCAAAAAGTATTAGCCTTTTTCGCAGCGATGCGGGCTTTCGGTAGCGCTCTGAGCTCTGCAGGACATCAAGTAAACTATATAAAACTTGATGATGACACTAATGAGCAAAGCCTGACTCAGAACCTTCAGCAATTAATGAAAAAGTACGAAGTGACCACTCTGGAATGTCAGCAACCCGACGAATACCGGCTCGATCATCAACTGAAAAGCTGGGCCGGCGCCAATAACATTAATTTGAACTGGTTTGATACAGAACACTTTCTTACTGGCCGCAACTCGCTAAAAGAGTATTTCCCCAATAGCGAAAACTACTTAATGGAAACCTTCTACCGAAAGGTCCGTAAGCAATACGATATTCTAATGGAGGGAAGACGTCCGACTGGTGGCCGCTGGAATTACGATAAAGAAAACCAGAAAAAGATTCCCGCAAATCATGACCTAGAACCGCCTTTAATCTTCTCCAATGACGTATCGGATATAGATGAACTGCTGCGTAGCAGTGAAATTAAAACCATGGGACAAGCGAACGCGGCTCAACTGATATGGCCAGTTAACCGAAAACAGTCTAAGCAGTTGCTTGAACATTTTTGTCAATTCGGACTCCCTGATTTTGGTCGTTATCAGGACACCATGGCAACAGAAAACAACGTTGGGGAATCTCACTGGAGTCTTTATCACTCAAGAATTTCATTTTCTTTAAACACCAAAATGCTGCATCCGTTAGAAGTAGTCAACGCTGCTATTGATGCCTGGTCCAAAAATAAAGACAGCATTTCACTCGCTCAAATTGAAGGCTTTTGTCGGCAGATTATTGGCTGGCGAGAGTTTGTGCGGGGCATTTACTGGGCACATATGCCAGACTATAAAAACCTTAACGATCTTAACCACACCAGAGCGCTACCGGAGTTTTACTGGACGGCTAAGACCAAGATGAATTGCCTGCATTATGCCATTAAGCAGTCGTTAGACTATGCCTACGCCCATCACATACAGCGGTTAATGGTAACCGGAAATTTCGCACTGCTGGCCGGCGTATCACCGGATGCTTTGGATGACTGGTATCTTGGTATTTATATTGATGCCATTGAGTGGGTAGAACTGCCCAATACGCGCGGCATGAGTCAGTATGCCGACGGCGGGCTGATAGCAACCAAACCCTACATTGCCAGTGCCAACTATATGCAAAAAATGGGGCACTACTGTAAAGAGTGCTATTATGATCCGAAGAAGAAAACCGGTGAAAAAGCCTGTCCTTTTAACAGCCTGTACTGGCATTTTATTGAACGTCATAAAGAACGCTTTAAAGACAAGCACAGAATGAGCATGATGTATCAGGTCTGGAATAAGAAGCCCGAAGAAGAACAGCAGGCGTTAATGAAACAAGCCGAAACTTATTTAGATAATATCAACGAGTTATAAAAGGAAGCACTAATGAATAAATGGATAGTGTCGTTATTTTTTACGTTTCTACTGAGTGCCTGTAACTCTCAACCAACGCCGGTAGCCGAAGTTGTTGACGACTTTGAAGCCGAGCGCTACCTGGGTAAATGGTACGAAATAGTCCGCATGCCACACAGCTTTGAAGAGGGCTTGCAAGGTGTTACCGCAGAGTATCGCTTAAATGGTGATGGCACGCTGGAAGTGACCAATCGAGGCTATCATGTCAAAAATGAGGAGTGGCAAACCGCTATTGGGTTGGCTGAGCCGGTCGAAAATATGGATGCCGCGTATCAGGTTACCTTCTTCTGGCCCTTTTATGGCGGTTATTACGTAAGTTGGTTAGGTGGTGATTATCAGCAGGCAATAGTAACCAGCGACTCACACGAGTATTTCTGGTTTTTATCGAGAAGTCCTGATGTTTCTCAGGCAGATATTGATTACGCCTTAGCCAAGGCTCATGAGTGGGGATATGACATCGACCAGATGATCATTGTTGATCATCCGGCCGAGTTAAGAGACGCTAATTAACTAAAACGACGCGCGGCACCTTTACCGGAGTTGCGCTTAGGTCCGCCACGAGCATCGCGGTCACGCGGTGGGCGTGGCGCACGTTTAACTTGCTCATCACTTAGTTCCAGACCCATAGGCTGTTGACGCACACGAGCTTTTTTCAGTACATGCATAATGTCTTTTGGCATGCCTTTTGGCAATTGCACTAAAGAGTGATTATCAAACAACTGAATTTGCCCAATATACTTGCTGTCCATTGACGCTTCGTTAGCAATGGCTCCAACGATGTCTCCCGGACGTGCGCCGTGCTCACGACCGACCTGAATCTTATAGGTTTCGAAATCGACATCCGCTGCACGACTGGTGGTGCGCTCTGCACGAGGTTTGCGCTTATCACCACGGTCACTGCGTTCATTACGACCTGAACGCTCGCTACGCTCACTGCGTGCTTCACGTACCTGACGGTCTTCTTTCAGGAACAACGGACGCTGCTCATTATGCTGAGCCAATAACGCTAAGGCAATTTCTTCAGCACTTAACTCTGACTGTTCCAGCCACTCGCCTAGCAGTTTCTCTAGCTTAGGCTTATCGGCGCTTGCGGTTTCAGGTACCAAAGACGCCTGTAGCTTTTCCAGTAACTGTTGCTGACGATACTTGCTCAGTTCATTGGCGTTTGGTACTTCAAAGAACTCAACCGGAGCATTGGTTAAGCGCTCATAGTGACGCAACAAATGACGCTCTTTTGCACGGAAGAACAAAATGGCTTCACCTGTACGGCCGGCACGACCAGTACGTCCAATACGGTGAACATAAGATTCAGTATCGCTTGGTAAGTCATAGTTAATAACGTGCGTAATTTCAGGAACATCTAAACCACGAGCAACAACGTCAGTTCCTACCAGAATTTCGATGTGGCCACTACGTAACTGACTGACAGTCTGCTCACGCTGAGCCTGGTTCAAATCACCACTTAATGGCGCCGCTTTAAAGCCGTTGCGTTGCAGTAATTCAGCCACATCCATCGTATCCTGACGGGTACGTACGAAAATCAATGCGCGCTGATACGGAGTCACTTCTAACAATCGAGTCAGAGCGGTCATTTTAGTCATTCCCTGAACTTTCCAGGCTTTCTGCTTAATCGTCGCTTTCTCGCGAGCAATAGCTTCAATCTGAATGTTCAGCGGATCTTTCAGGAAGGTTTTTGCCAGCTTACGAATCGCATTTGGCATAGTTGCTGAGAATAATGCGCGTTGCGCCGTACTAGGTACAGCCTTTAGAATCGTTTCGATGTCTTCAATGAAACCCATGTTAAGCATTTCATCAGCTTCATCCAGAACGCCTACTTTCAAACCGTCTAGTTGCAGGACGTTTTTGTTTAATAAGTCGATAAGACGACCCGGGGTACCGACAACAATAGCGGTGCCCTGCTTCAGGGCTTTAACCTGAGGACCAAATGGTGCACCACCGTAAACGGTTGCTACGCCAACGCCACGCATTTTCGCAGCAAAGCCTTCAAGCGCTTCAGCTACCTGAATAGCCAACTCACGAGTTGGAGTTACTACTAATACTTGAGTTTGCTTAACCGACGCATCAATTTTTGCCAATGCAGGCAGACCAAATGCAGCAGTTTTACCGGTACCTGTCTGAGCTTCGCCCAACACGTCTTGCCCTTCAAGCAACGCAGGAATAGCCTGCAGCTGAATAGGAGTCGGAGTTAAAAATTGCATTGCGTTTAATTGTTCAAGCACAGCACTAGGTAAGGCCATGTCGTTAAACGACAGACCCGTTTGGGTATTTGACATATTTGTCTCACTTTATTCCCGTTTGCCCATTGGCAAACACAATAAAAAAGGGGTTATGGCCCGGCAACAGGAATCAGTGTTCAGTCTCTAAACTGTCTGGACTGGAATCAGGCGCTGCAACCCCACGAATCAAGGGTGACCGCTGCCTCATCAGTTATGCGGTGTTCCTTGAGGAACCGCGTATTATACGTTTTTTTACTCAAAAAGCAATGCCTTTGAGCTTTTTTTCACCAAACGCATCTATTTCCATCAAAATAATCGAAAAAGTTGAACCATTTCTTTTTATATTGCCTACATTATTAGAGTTATTCTCAAATTTGGAGGAATTATGTCAGCACATTCTATGTCATCTCTGACTAAGAAAGACTGCTTTATTGAAGGTCACTGGGTTCCTACGGACAAACGTTTCTCAGTCACTAACCCTGCAACTGGCGAAGTAATAGCCGAGGTTGCTGACGCTGACGAAGATTTAACTCAACGTGCCATAAACGTTGCAGACACCGCTCTGAAAAGCTGGCGCAAGAAAACCGCCCGTGAACGCGCGATGCTGCTGCGTAAATGGTACGAAGCTATGATGGACAACAAGCAGGCACTGGGTGAATTAATGAGTGCCGAGCAAGGTAAGCCCGTCGCCGAAGCGGTTGGCGAGGTCGAATACGGCGCCAGCTTTGTTGACTGGTTTGCCGGTGAGGCTGAACGCATCGATGGCGATATATTACCTAACGCCGACAGCAGTAAGCGCGTAATGGTCACTAAAGAACCTGTTGGTGTCTGTGCGGCCATTACCCCATGGAACTTCCCCAACGCTATGATCACTCGTAAAATTGCGCCGGCATTAGCGGCCGGGTGTACTATAGTGGTTAAGCCGCCGCAATTAACTCCGCTTTCCAGCCTGGCCTTAGCCCAACTGGCTAGTGAAGTTGGCATTCCCGATGGAGTTATCAATATTATTCCAACCAGCGATGCCAAGAGTGTCGGTAAACGTTTAGCGACCTCATCACAGGTCCGCAAGCTGTCATTTACCGGCTCTACAGGTGTCGGAAAAATTTTAATGCAGCAATGTTCAGAGCACGTCACAAAATTGTCTCTTGAACTTGGTGGTAATGCGCCGTTCCTGGTCTTTGACGATGCCGATATAGAGCAAGCCGCTGAACAGCTAATAGCCTGCAAATTCCGCAATGGCGGGCAAACCTGTGTTTCAGCAAACAGAATACTGGTACAACAATCGGTTGCGGAGGAGTTCACCAAAGCCGTTGTCAGTAAAGTGAAAGCTCTGAAAGTAGGACCAGGTACAGAAGAAAATGTCGACTTAGGCCCGCTTATCGATCAGAACGCTGTTGATAAAGTACAACGTTTAGTACTCGCAGCTAAGTCTGACGGTGCAACCATAGAAACCGGCGGTTCAGTAATGACCGAGTTAGGCGATTTATTCTATGCGCCAACAGTCATTACAGGCGTAACCGAAGAAATGGATATTAGTGAAGAAGAAATCTTTGGTCCGGTAGTGGCTATTAATACCTTTGAAACAGAAGAAGAAGGCATTGAAAAAGCCAACAATACACCATTTGGCCTGGCTTCTTACTTCGCAGCCAAAGACACCGCACGTATTTTCCGCGTAAGTGATGCGCTTGAATACGGCATGGTTGGTGTAAATACTGGTGGCATATCGCACGCTTATAATCCATTCGGTGGCATCAAAGAATCCGGTGTTGGCCGTGAAGGTTCTAAGTACGGTATTGACGAATACCTTGAGTTAAAAACGGTGACTCTTGGCGGACTTGGATGAACCCGTTTGAAAACACACTGAAGCAATTAAAAAGCCATTTTGACAGCGGGCTCACTCGTCCGCTGTCCTGGCGTTTAAATCAACTTCAGCAACTTCAGCGTTTTCTTACGGAAAACGAAAAGTCTTTACTGCAAGCTCTAAAGTCTGACCTCAACAAACACCCTAGCGAAGCGCGTTTAACTGAATTACAGTTCCTCCAAAGTGATATTAAGCAGACAATTAAAGCTCTGCCAAAGTGGAGCAAGCCTCGCAAAGTGGGTAATCCTTTACTGGCGTGGCCGGCGAAAAGCCAGCTAGTACCTGAGCCGCTTGGTGTTGTGCTGATTTTAGGTGCATGGAACTACCCTTTACAATTACTTCTTGCGCCTTTAATTGCAGCCATTGCCGCCGGCAACTGTGCGGTGATAAAACCCTCTGAACATGCAACGGCAACAACAGACCTTCTGACGCGCCGGTTACCAGGTTATCTGGACAATGCCGCGATAAAAATTGTGACTGGAGCGGTAGCTGAATCGCAACAACTGACAGCACTGCCCTTCGATCACATTTTCTATACTGGCGGAGAAAACGCTGCCAAAGCCATTATGGCTTCTGCCGCTGAAAATTTAACCCCGGTTACGCTGGAGCTTGGCGGTAAAAGTCCGGCGGTAGTTTTTGCCGACGCCCCCATTCAAGTTGCCGCCCGCCGTGTTATATGGGGGAAATTTCTTAATGCAGGCCAAACCTGTATCGCGCCCGATTATGTACTGGTAGAAGACAGTGTGAAAGACCAGTTAATTGCTGCTATGCAGCAGGAGCTCATCGGTTTTTACGGTGAAGACATTCAGCACAGCAGTGATTACGGCAGGATCATTCATCAGGCACACTGGCAGCGCCTGACGCAAATGCTGGAAGGCGAGAATATAGTTGTCGGCGGCGACTCTGATAAGAGCGAACGTTATATAGCCCCCACAATAGTGGATGGTGTAAAAGACGGCAGTGCGCTCATGCAGGAAGAAATTTTTGGTCCGATATTGCCAGTTATAACCATTAAGTCGGCAGCGGATGCCATCGAGGAAATCCGTCGCCATCCAAAACCATTAGCGCTCTATGTGTTTAGCAACAATCAGCGCCTGCTTGATTTATTTACACAGCAAGTGTCTGCCGGCAATGTTTGTTACAACGACACACTCATGTTCATGCTGAACGACGAATTGCCTTTTGGTGGCGTTGGTCGCAGTGGAATGGGTCGCTACCACGGTAAATGGGGATTCGATACCTTCAGCCATTTAAAACCCGTGATGAAGCGCAGTTTTCGTTTCGATGTCGCCTTGCGCTACCCGCCTTACAGCAAATTAAAAGATAAAATCTTATCCTGGTTTAGTCATTAACCATTGAAATTATAGACTCGCGTCTGCATATCCCTGATAACAGAGATTAAAGTGGCTTATTAAAACAGGAGCGTCGCAGCTGATGTCCGAATCCAATATCGTTAACCTTGACTTGCAAAACTTTCAGCAAGTTTTGCTGGAAGGCTCAAAAGAAAAGCTCATTATTATCGATTTTTGGGCTGACTGGTGTGAACCCTGCAAACAGCTCATGCCGGTGCTTGAAAAGCTGGCTATGCAATACAGTGATCAGGTGATTCTGGCCAAGATAAATTGTGATGAGCAGCAAGAATTGGCCGCGCAGTTTGGTATTCGCAGTTTACCTACCGTAGCCTTTTTCAAAGACGGTCAGCCAGTTGACAGTTTCGGCGGAGTGAAAACCGAAGGTGAAATTCGGGAAATACTAGCGAAACACCTGCCCAGCCCGTCAGATGACTTAATTCAACAAGCTCAGGTAGCTATGGGCGAAGGTGACGCGAATACGGCTTATACCCTGGCTAAACAAGCCTTTGATTTGGACAACACCAATATGCAGGCTCTTAAACTCTTAGCCGAAGCCGCTGTCGATGCTGGTCGGCTGGATCAAGCCAAAGAGCTGGTCGCTAAGATTCCACTGGTCGAGCAAGACAGCGACTATCAGCGCATAAAAGGCAAACTTGAGCTGGCCGAAGATGCCGCTGACTCTCCGGAATTACGTGCGTTGCAGGAGCAAGTAGAAAATAACCCCGACGATCTAGCTTTAAAATTACAGTTAGCACTTAAATTTCATGAAGCAAATCGTGATGAAGAAGCCCTGCAGCAGGTTTTCATTGTGTTGAGTAAAGACGTTAATTTCGCTGATGCGAAAAAATACGCTCTCGATATTATCAATTCATTACCCGATGGTGATCCTCTGGCAGCGACCTATCGTAGAAAATTGTACAGCACAATGTATTGAAGACCTGCTTTGACGGTTGTTCACTAGCAGCAGTATTTGGCCGGCTCCCCCAGCCGGCTTCTTTTTATCCAGACGTTTTGTGATAATAAACTCATGCAAGAAAACTATAACCAACGTATTCAGTCAGGAGTGCTCCAGCCCGATAAGTATCAGTTAAAGGCGGTAAAAGCGCTGCAGCAACGACTGGACTCACTTGCACGAGGGCATAAACCGAAAAGCCTTTACTTATTCGGCCCGGTCGGCCGGGGGAAAACCTTGCTGATGGATATGTTCTATCAGCACCTTTTAGAAAATCAGGCTGTTCGACTGCATTTTCACCATTTTATGGCCAAAATCCACGAAGAACTGAATCTCCTTCAGGGCGAAGCTAACCCTATACAGATTATTGCTAAGAGGTGGTCACAGCACTATTCGATAATCTGTCTGGATGAGTTTTTCGTTGAAGATATTGGTGATGCAATGATTTTAGCCGGGCTATGGCATGCACTGTTCAACGAGGGGGTAAGTTTAATAACAACGTCGAACGCCCCACCTAATGAACTCTACAGAGATGGTTTAGCGCGTCATCGCTTTGAACCTACAATAGATTTGTTGAATAAAGAGTGTGACTGCCTGGACTTAGGCATGGGCGTTGATTATCGCCGACTACACGAAGCCGAGTTACCCTACTACCTTAAGCGAGGTACTTTAAAACAGCTCCGTTCACTCGCAGAGAATTCTTTCGGCCGCACAAAAGAAACACCCTCCGTTCGGATAATGAACCGTGAAATTCCCTGCTTATGGCACAACAATAAAGTGATTGGTTTTGATTTTATGTCTCTCTGCTCGGGCCCCAGAAGTCAGCGTGACTATATGGAGCTGGCCGATCGCTATGCCGCTATAGCGGTACATCAGGTTCCGGCTTTTTCTTATATACCAGATAAAGACCTGGTACATGGTGTAGAGGAAACCTACCAGCGCGAACATCAGGCTAATATTGTCAGCAAACTGGATAACGAAGCCCGCCGTTTTATTGCTTTAGTTGATGAGTGCTATGACCGAAAGTGTCACCTATTGATGACCGCTGAAACCGACATTGATAGATTGTATCAGGCCAGACAATTGGCTTTTCCTTTCCGGCGTTGTGTTTCGAGGCTTTTTGAAATGCAGCAATGGAACGATTCAATTCAGGGAAACACGCTGGTAAAAAGACGCCAATCTGTTCCAGAGAGTTGAATTCCCTGTATTTACCAGCGTGTTAAAACTGAGTTAAGAAAATGTTATCCTATTTCCAACAAATTCCAATATTACAATTGTCATGGATGTTAAAATAAGTTTTGTTTCCAAGCCAGATTTCCCGCATTCTGCCGCACAAACAGCAATTAGCCGCTTGCCGTTAAATTAACGCCTTGCTAGGATTGCTGGAATTTGCTGAACAGCCTCGCTTAAAAGCGTGACAACAAAAACGATAAAAGAAGGTTCAGAATGAGCGAACAACGCGATCAATTTAGCTCTAAGATTGGCTTCATATTAGCGGCAGCAGGTTCTGCTGTCGGCATTGGTAACTTAGTGGGTTTCCCTGTTGCTGCGACCAAAAATGGCGGTGGGGCATTTTTAATTATCTATGCGTTATTCGTCGCTTTTATCTGTATACCGGTCATGCTAGCTGAAATGGGGCTGGGCCGGCGCGCGCAAAAAAGTCCACTAGGCTCCTACAAAGCGTTATCGCCAAAAAATAAAGGCTGGCATCTTGCCGGTCTACTGGCTGTTATTACTCCATTTATGATTGCCGTTTTCTATATGGTCATAACGGTATGGATATTCGGTTATCTCTGGCACTCAGTAACCGGCAACCTTGATATGCTGGCCGACGCAGAATACTTTGGTCAGTTCGTGAACGACTACGGTTTTGTTGGCTTCCTTATTGCTGTGACAATCATCGTCAATGTTATCTTGCTTGGTGGTGTTCGTCAGGGGATAGAAAAAGCCGCGAAATTCCTGATGCCAGCGCTATTTATTATGCTCATTTTGCTGGTTATCTTTGTGCTGTCACTGGATAACGCCGTACTAGGTCTGGAATTCTATCTGGTTCCCGACTTTTCAAAAATTGATGGTTCGGTAATCAACGGTGCATTATCGCAGGCCTTTTTCTCGCTCTCGCTGGGTATGGGGATTTTAATAACCTACGGCTCTTATTTCAGCCGCAGGGATGACATTGTTACTTCGGGTAAATTGGTGGCGTTAACAGATACTGCCGTTGCCTTTACCGCTGGTTTAATGACTCTACCAGCTATTTTCGCCATTAACCCAGATACCAACCCCGACTCACTGAGTGACTCCTCAGTTAGTATGATTTTCTCTTTCTTCCCACAAATCTTTATCGCTCTGGAAGGCGTTGTCGGCTATGTTGGCGCAAGCGTTGCCGCTACTATCTTTTTCCTGCTGACCTTTATTGCTGCCATCACATCTTTGGTTTCTATTCTTGAAGTACCAACCGCGGCGGTTATTGAGCAGGCGAAGATAAGCCGTAAAAAAGCGCTGCTGGTTATGGGTATCGCCGTTACTGTACTGACTCTTATTGCCGCTACCTCTTTTGGTTTTGTTCCGGCATTTACTGAGTTTGCCTCCTATGGAGAACAAACTAAGTCAGTCTTCGATATTATTTACGATGTTTTTTACGATACCATTTTGCCACTGAATGGCCTTTTGATTTGCTTATTTGTCAGTTTCCACTGGCGCCGCAAAAACCTGGATGCAGAACTTGCTGAAGGTAACCCGGGTTATCCGGACACGTTACTGGCCAAATATGTGCGCTTATCTATCTGCACTTTCATTCCGTTGATATTAGCGGCGGTATTTATTAATACGGTGCTGACTAAGTTCTTCGCTTATTCCATTTTCTAAAATGTCAGAACGCAGCGGTTACCGACAACTTCAACTGCTGCAAAATGCGGGCCTCTGGTATGAATACTGCGAGGCTCGCTCTGACAGCTCTATCTACTTATCAAATCTGCAGACCTATGCCGATGCCACACTCTCGCGCTACCGGGATTATCTGGGGCATGAGTTTGAACAAGTCTGGATAGACTGCAGTGACGGTTTACACGCCGACGCCATAGCTGCACTTTGTGGCACCGTTACCGCCGGAGGCCTGTTGTCTGTTTTACTTCCGGGTGAGAACAACACCATGAGTCACCGCATGGAACGTTTTACCGCAAAGCACTTTGCCGAGTCAGATACCCAAACGCATTCATTGGCCAACAAGCCCGAAACACGCTCAGCAAATGAGAAACTCCGGCTAACCAATGAGCAGAGCTCTATTTTTAACGCTCTTACACAAAGCACAGGAAAACCACGCGGCACTCATATCATCACGGCAGAGCGCGGCCGCGGTAAAAGCACCTTGTTGGGTCAGGCGCTCGCCTCAGTAGAAGATCAAAGCTCAATTATTGTAACTGCTCCGCGAAAAGCCAATGCGAAAATTTTGCTACAGCAAGCGCCGGAGGCTCATTTCGTTGCCTGGGATAAGCTACTGGAACACCCCGCTAATTCGGAAGTAACATTAATTATTGATGAAGCCGCAGGTCTGCCATTGTGGGCAACAGAACTGCTATGCCAAAAATTTAATCCCTGGCTGCTTGCCACAACAGTTGCCGGTTACGAAGGTTGTGGTCGTGGCTTCGCAGTGCACTTTACCGACTGGGCTAAAAAAACCTTGCCACAGGTATCTGTTCACCAACTGACTCAACCATTACGCTGGCCCGTAAATGATCCATTAGAGCAGTGGCTGACCGACACTTTTCTACTGAACGAGCAACCAGTAATACAATTCGGGAGCCGGGAGTCCGGCACTTTTATTAAACACGCATCGGAACTTGAAGAAGCTTTGCTGCAACAATGCTTTCAACTTCTTCTCAACGCACATTACCAAAGTAGCCCTAATGACCTTAATCTGCTGCTAACTGAAGCCGGGCATAAGCTAGCTTACCAGTCCATAAACGGAGAAGTTATTGCGGTTGCCTGGCTTATGAGTGAGGGGCCCATTCAGTCACCTTTAAAAGAAGAAATCAGGCAAGGCCAAAGGCGCCCCAAAGGAAACTTACTGCCTCAGGCCATAGGCTATTTTCTGCAACAAGACTGGGCTATGGATATACGTTGGCTAAGAGTCGCACGTATTGCTGTACCAGCAGCGAAAAGACGACGTAAAGTCGCCTCCGAATTACTGGCTGAAATTTACCGGTGGGCGCTGGACAACAACTACCAAATGCTGGGGACCAGTTTTGCCTGGTCACCGGGACTGGATAATTTCTGGAGGAAAAATGGCTATGCCCTTTGGCGCCTCAGTAGCCGTATAGACAGCGTATCTGCTCGGCCTGCGGCTATTTATGCTCAACCGCTATCCAATGAGTTCACTGGTTTATGCCAAGTATGTCAATTGCTCAACCAGTGGGGACATAATCAGCTACAATGGTTGTCAGGCGACAAAGAGATGTTGCAGCTGACAGAAGAAAGCAATGAGATAAAAGCAGACCTTATTCAAGCCTATCGTGTTAAGACAATCCCTTTTGATGCGGCGCATTTTGCCTTAGCTCAGTGGTTTTACTGGCAACATAGTAATCATCCTCTAACAGAACTGCTGTGTAACTCATCAACAACACTCAAACATCTGGGCGAGTATTGGGGTGGAGTATCGCAGCGTCAGGCAAATGAAAATCTCTGTAAAGAAGTGCGCTCACTGCACTAATGTGACTTGTTGTTTTGACAGCAAATTCCTATGATCACCGCAGAACCTAAACAGGAAGCCCAACCATGACCCGTTATTCAGCTTTTATACTTTGTTCGACTGTGTTGATACTAAGTGCCTGTAGCTCTTTTGAAGAGGAAAAGGAACAACCTGACGGCCCTTACCCGGAAACTAAAACCGTCGACCAGCAAGACGATTATCACGGTACCCGGGTTGAAGATCCTTACCGCTGGCTGGAGCAGGATAACCAGGAAGTGGCCAATTGGGTGGATGCGCAAAACCAGTTATCGACCCCTTTATTACAAAAACTTCCTGCGTTCGTGGATATTAAAGATCGCATGACTGAACTGTGGAATTATGAAAAAGTCAGCACGCCCTTTCGCTATGCCGACCGGTACTTTTATTTCTCAAACGACGGCCTTCAGAATCAGTCCGTGCTTTACACCATGACCGATTTAAACAGTGCCCCGGATGTTCTCATTAACCCTAATAACTTCAGCGATGACGGAACCGTGTCGCTGGCACGTATTAACGTTTCTCCCAACGCTACCTATGTTGCTTATGCCACTTCTGACGGCGGCAGCGACTGGACGGAAATAAAAGTCCGTAATGTCGAGTCAGGAAAAGACACTAGCGATGTTATTGAAGGGGTAAAATTTACTGAAGTCGCCTGGCTGCCAAACGAACGTGGTTTTTATTACAGCCGCTACCCTGAAAATAAGGACGGCAGTTTTGATGATACAAAACCTGTCAGTGTCTATTTTCACAAACTGGGAACCAAACAAAGCGACGACGAACTGATTTTTGCTTTTGATAACCAGCCCGACCTAAACCCTTACGCAAAAGTATCGGACGACGGTAAGTACTTACTTGTTGATGTCTTTAAAGGCTACGATGCTAATGCGGTCTACCTGCGTCCGCTAGCTCAGGAAGACGCCCCATTCGAAGGGCTTTTCACCAAGTGGGACGGTCAATATCAGTACGTTACCAGCCAAAAAGGCCAACTGTATTTTAAAACCACGAATGAAGCCTCGACAGGCCGTGTCATTGCCGTTGACCCCAAACAACCTGAACCTGAGAACTGGAAAGAAATTATTGCTACTAAAACTCATACACTGAAAGACGTGCATGCGGTAGACGGTCAATTATTTGCGCATTATTTGCAGTCTGCGCGCTCACGGGTGGCCATCTTCGATTTAAAGGGAACCATGCTTCAGGAACTGGCATTACCCGGTATAGGTTCAATTAGCGGTTTTGAAGGCAGCCATAAAGCACCCGATGTTTTCTTTTCCTTCAAGGGTTTTACCGAACCTGGGAAAATCTATCGTTATCAGCCTGACCAACAACGCACCACCTTGTGGTATGAAACCGAAGTTCCGGCCGAGTTAGACCAATATACAACCGAGCAAATAGTGTATAACAGCGCCGATGGCACCGAAGTTCCGATGTTTTTGGTGCACCACAAAGACATTAAGCTGAACGGCGAAAACCCAACGCTTTTATATGGCTATGGCGGCTTCAATATTTCTATTACGCCAGATTACGACACAACCCGCCTTGTCTGGTTAGAAATGGGTGGCGTACTGGCCATTCCTAACCTTCGTGGCGGTGGTGAATTTGGTGAAATGTGGCATCAACAAGGCACTAAAGAAAACAAGCAAAACGTCTTTGACGATTTTATTGCCGCGGCTGAATGGTTAATAAACAACAACTACACCGACAAAAATAAGCTAGCTATTCAGGGACGCAGTAACGGCGGTTTATTGGTCGGTGCTACCATGACTCAACGTCCTGAACTGTTTGCAGCAGCTCTTCCTGCTGTTGGTGTTATGGATATGCTGAGATACCAACTGCCCAGCGCCAATGCCCGAGGCTGGAGTAGTGAATTCGGTTTAAGCGAAAATAAAGAGGAGTTCAAAACTCTTTATGCTTATTCGCCGTTGCATAATACCGAGAGCGGCACCTGTTATCCGGCAACCTTGATCACCACCGGCGACCACGATAATCGAGTGGTTCCATGGCACAGCTACAAGTTTGCAGCTGCACTGCAACGTGACCAAAGTTGCGACCAACCCATACTGTTAAATGTAGAGACTCGCGCTGGTCACGGTGCCGGCACGCCAACCTGGATGCGCATTGAAGAACACGCGGAAAGCTGGGCCTTTTTATATAAGCATTTAGGTATGAATTCAGAGGTTGTACAAAGCAACGCTTCTGAATGATGATTTCATAAAAATATGCTATCTTTCGCAGCAACTTTATTAGTTAAAAGATTTCTGTGAAGGATAGCATTCATGTCTAAAGTTCTAATTATTGGTGCCGGCGGTGTTGCTGGCGTAGTCGTACAAAAATGTGCGGGCCTGCCTGAAGTATTCTCTGAAATTCACCTGGCCAGCCGTACCCTGTCAAAATGCCAGGCGCTTCAGGAAAAAGCCGGTAAAGATCGCGTTGTCGGTGTCTATCAGGTCGATGCCGATGATTCAGCAGAAGTGGCTGAGCTCATTCGCGGTATTAATCCGTCACTGGTTATTAACGTTGCTCTTCCGTATCAGGACTTACCTATCATGGATGCTTGTCTGGAAACCGGCGTGCACTACCTTGATACCGCAAACTACGAACCAAAAGACGAAGCGAAATTTGAATATTCATGGCAGTGGGCTTACCAGGAACGCTTTAAAGAAAAAGGTTTAATGGCCTTGTTAGGAGCCGGTTTTGATCCGGGTGTTACCAACGTATTTACCGCCTATGCCGCCAAGCACTATTTTGATGAAGTGCATTATCTGGACATTGTTGACTGCAACGGTGGTGACCACGGTCAGGCATTTGCGACTAACTTTAATCCGGAAATTAATATTCGCGAAATTACCCAAAAAGGCAAGTACTGGGAAAACGGCGAGTGGCACGAAACGGATCCTATCAGTGTGCGTAAAGATCTGGACTACCCCAATGTTGGCGTACGCCCTTCTTACCTGCTGTTTCACGAAGAGCTGGAATCGCTGGTTAAGCACTTTCCGACCATTAAACGTGCGCGTTTCTGGATGACTTTCGGTGAGCAGTACCTGACTCATCTGCGTGTACTTGAAAACGTCGGCATGACCTCTATCCAGCCGGTAGAGTTTGAAGGCAAAAAAATTGTACCGCTGGAGTTTCTGAAAGCCGTACTACCTAACCCCGGTTCTCTGGCGGAAGGCTACACCGGCAAAACCTGTATTGGTACTTATGTGACTGGTATGAAAGACGGTCAGGAAAAAACCATCTTCATCTACAACAACTGTGACCACGCTGAAACTAACAAGGAAGTGGGCGCTCAGGCCGTTTCTTACACCACCGGCGTACCGGCAATGATCGGCGCATCGATGATGTTGCAGGGTCACTGGATGGAACCGGGTGTCTGGAATATGGAGCAGTTTGACCCTGATGAGTTCATGGAACGCCTGAATAAGTATGGCCTGCCATGGCAAGTTCAGGAATGCGATAAGCCATTTGAGAAGTAACAGAGAAGACAACGCATGAGTCAATATACATCGCCGGACATTCCGTCTCCTTGCTATGTGCTGGACGAAAAGCTGCTACGCAAAAACCTTGAGCTGATGCAAAAGGTACAGGAGCAAAGTGGTGCCGACATTATTCTGGCACTGAAAGGCTATGCCATGTGGTCAGCTTTTCCGCTTATTCGACAGTATCTTAAAGGCTGCACAGCCAGCTCTGTCTGGGAGGCAAAGCTGGCAGCGGAGGAATTTTCGCGCGAAGTTCATGCTTATGCGCCAGCTTATAAACAAGAAGACATCGACGAACTGCTGCCGTTAGTGAATCACTTGTCTTTCAACAGTATCTCTCAATGGCACAAGTACCGTGAACAGACAGCTGATGCCGGAGTTTCCGTTGGCCTGCGTATTAACCCGGAGCATCAGGAAGCTGAAACTGAGCTTTATGATCCCAGCGCACCGGGCTCTCGTCTGGGTATTCGCGCCAGCGAGCTTAAGCAACAGGACTTAACTGGCGTTGAAGGTTTGCACGTGCATAACCTGTGCGAGTGCGACTCTTTTGCGCTGGAACGCACGCTGGAAGCCGTGGAAAACCGTTTTGGCGAACAGCTAAAGCAAATGAAATGGTTGAATCTGGGTGGCGGGCATCTCATGACACGTCAGGGCTACGATGTTGATCACCTGATAAAGCAGTTAAAGCGCCTGCGCGAGACCTACGACCTGCAAGTGATACTGGAACCCGGCTCTGCCGTTGCCTGGCAAACGGGCCCGCTGGTCTGTGAAGTGGTGGATATTGTTGAGAACCAGGGGCAAATCGCTTTACTCGACATTTCAGCTACCGCACATATGCCGGACGTACTGGAAATGCCTTATCGCCCGGTCATTACCGGAGCCGGTTTGCCAGCGGAAAAAGCCTTCAGCTATCGCTTAGGTGGCAACAGTTGTTTAGCCGGTGATGTTATCGGTGAGTACAGTTTTGATCAGCCGCTGGCTGTCGGTGACCGCTTAGTTTTTGAAGACATGATGCACTACACCATGGTGAAAACGTCTTTCTTTAACGGTGTTCAACACCCAGCCATTGGTATTTTGCGGGAAAATGGTCAGTTTGATTGTGTACGACAATTTAGTTACGAAGATTTCCGCAATCGCTTGTCTTAAACACAGATAAGCTTTCGCAGTTCAAATCAAAGGCCACTTAGTCCTATATACTCTAATCAAGTGGCCTTTTTGCTTTCTCAACCACCGAAGGTGGCATTCTCTCAGCCAGCTTTGCAAGCTTCTGTTCAATATCCGCATAAGTCCGCTTATCAGCTGTAATTGAATTATGCAGCCAATGATAAGCTTTTTCATAATCATAAGGGCTGCCTTCATCGGCCAGCAGAATATCGGCAAAGCGTCGTTGCGCAGGCAAATTTCCTAACGATGCGGCTTCACGAAGGTACAAAATGGCACGCTCGATGTCTTTCTGAACCAAAACACCTTCGTGGTAATAGCGCCCTAACTGCTCCAGAGCCTCCAGTAAGCCATGCTGAGCTGCTTTCTCCATATACAGCAGGCCAAGTTCAGGGTCACGGTCATAACACACGCCCCAGGCCATCATGTCGCCATAAAGAAACTGATAAGTCGGTCGGCGCTCAAGCTCGGCCTGAGCTTCAATATCCTGTGCCAACTGGCAGCGATCGGTATCGCGTACTCGTTTCAGATGCGCATTAGTTGCAAACATCTCAACCAGTTCCGCGTCTGAATATAACTGTACCGCTTCAACGTCCTGCGCCTGAGCCTTGTGTATAGCGGTCAATCCGGCTACAGCAATCAGCATTGGAATGACTATCTTCATAAAGTTGCCTGTGGTCTCTCTGAATATGCCTAAAAGCTTAACTGTTTAGGTTATCGGCACAGAGTCGCAAACCCTTAAACAACAAATCGTCATAACGACAAAATTCAACCGATAACGTTCGCATCAAATGTTCACTGTCACCACCGGTAACCACCACATCAAAAGGCTGATCGGAAAAATAACGTCCGGACAACTGAATCGCTTGTGCAATAGCACCGGTTAAAGCCGCTTCAGCCCCTTGGGTAATACCGTCAAAAGTATCCAGCCCGGCAGCTAAACCATCACGCTCAATATCGTTTACCGTAATGCCCTTTAAATTAGCCGTACCCTGACCCAGGGCATTTAGCATTAACTGTCGTCCGGGAACAATCCAGCCGCCAAGATGACGGCCATCAGCCATTAACCAGTCAATGGTTAGTGCAGTACCCGCATCAACAATCAGTGCGTTCTGTTTCACTTGCTCATGACAACCGAGTAACGCCATCCAGCGGTCCGAGCCGAGGCGCTCTGGTTCTTTAGTGTAACCATTAGTAACCCCTGCTTGCTGTGCTCTGGTTTTTTGCCAGAAAACTTTTATACCCAGTTCTGCCAGCGAGCTATTTAACGTATCCATCACCTGAACAGCGGCCACACTGCAACCAATGGCCTGTTGTTCGCGTTTTAGCTGACAGCCGCTAATAACCTCAAGAAGCAAATCTTTTAGCGGCTGACTTAAATCGTTTAGCCAGCTTTGATGAGAAATAGCTCCCAGAATCTCTATTTTATCGGTGTCAGCATCCCACCATGCAAACTTGCTGCGGGTATTGCCCGCATCAATTAGTAGCATCTTGCGCCCTCAATGAAACTTCACCACCAAAATAACGACGTACGCCCTGCTCATCTTCTACCAGTAACGCACCATTTTCGTCGATTCCACGACAGGTTCCTAAACAAACTCTTTGCCCCATAATGAGCTTCACCGGCTTATCCAAAAAGCAGTCGTATCGGCGCCAGCTTTGCTGAAAAGCAGCCAGCCCGTGTTGTTCGTATTGCTGTAAAGCCGACAGCACAGAGGCACGTACCTGCGCCGCAATATGATTACGCGACATTGGCCGCGGCAATTCGGAGTTCAGATCCGTCCAGGCCTGATCAATGCTCGCACCAACATGCTCTGGCATGGTTAAATTAATGCCAATACCAATAATGCTGTGCGCAGCGCCTTCAGGCGAGGTTTCAAGGTCGACCAGTATTCCGGTCACTTTCTTCCCGCCAATGTAAACATCGTTAGGCCATTTTACGCTAACGCCTTCAATACCCAGGTCGGTAAAACATTCCGCTAAGGCGACCCCGGCCGCAAGGCTTAACCCCATGGCGCCATGAATACCGTCATCTAAAGGCCAGTACACACTAAAGTAAAGGTTATTGCCAAAGGGCGAAATCCATTTTTTCCCACGACGCCCGCGTCCGGCGGTCTGAGCTTCGGCGAAAATAGAAAACCCCGCTTCTAAAGGCCCTTCTTTGGCCAACTCTTTAACCCGGTCGTTACTGGAATCAACCACCGACTTCACTTCAAACCCCGGCGACTGCCGCCACTTTTCCGGGCTTTCCTTTTCAATAACCCCGGCCTGCAAAAGCTCTATCGGCCGGGCAAGCTTATAGCCACGACCAGTTACCGAAAACAGCTCAAGCCCAAGCTCTTCAAGTTTGTGAATGTGTTGGTTTACCGCAGCCCGGGATATAGCCAGAGACTCACCAATAGCCTGCCCGGAATGAAACTCACCATTAGCCAGTAAAGTAATTAACTGATCAAGACGTTCTGCCTGCTTCATTTCTCTACCGCCAACTGCACAAGACCATGTTGGCCGACCAGACGAACTTCAGGTTCCAGCATAATGCCACTGGCATCCGCCACTTGTTTCATAATTTTCAGTGCCAGTTGCGTAATATCACTGCCCGTGGCCTGTGCTTTATTAATCAGTACCAATGCCTGTTGCGGGTTAACAGCAGCATCACCGACAAACGCTGACTTCAGACCTAAATGCTCAATAAGCCAACCCGCCGCCACTTTCACTTGGTTATCGGCTACCGGGAAATAGACCATGCCCGGCCATTTCTGCAACAGCTCATCAAGCTGCGCTTGGGTAATAACAGGGTTTTTAAAAAAGCTGCCGGCATTGGGTATAACTTTTGGGTCCGGCAATTTTTTCTGACGCACTTCCACAACCGTATCGAAAATTTTCTGAGCACTCACATGCCCCTGAAGCTGGTTTAACGGAGCATAGTGAGTAACCGGCTGCCAGTCTTTGGGCAACCGAAACACCACCGAAGTTATCAACCAACGGCCAGGGTGTTGCTTGAATACACTGTCGCGATATGCGAATTGGCAGGCTTCTCTGTTCATAGAAACCCAGCACTTTTCTTTAATGTCCCAGGCGGTTACCTGCTCAATAAAGGTTGCCACCTCGACCCCATAAGCCCCAATATTTTGCACCGGAGCGGCACCGACTGAGCCCGGAATTAGCGCTAAGTTCTCCAGCCCGTCGATACTTCTTGCGCGTAAGTCAGCAACAAAGTTATGCCAATTCTCTCCTGCTGCGGAAGTAATTAAATACGAGCTTTCCTGTTCTTCAATGCAGACACCCAGTAGCCGATTGCAAATGACGGTTCCATAGAAGTTATCAACAAATAAGGTGTTACTGCCCTCACCAAGCAAATAATAAGGTTCCTCAAATGCTAAATCCTCGACGTCATCGCTACTTTTCAGTTCAATTAACGAACGGCATTTTGCCGGGAGTTTAAATGTGTGTCGCTCGGCAAGCTCTATCAACTTCTGGCTCCTCCCGCCTTTCGGGTGCTAATGTATTTTAAAAATGCTTTTAATGCGGCAGGTTTAGCCGGTTTAGGTAAAAACTGCAGGCCGCTTTTGCGGGCTGCCTGCTTCACGGCATCATCGCGCATAGCTGTCACCAAAGCGGCCGGTATCTGTTGCTGCCAAATATCACGTAATTCCTGCGCCAACTGCAAGCCGTCACCGTCACCTAACTGATAATCTAATAACAGTCCGTGCGGCGCTTTACTCTGGCTGTGAGCCTTGGCATAGGCTAAAGCTTTGCTATAACGATTAAAGGTCAGCGCTTCACATCCCCACTTATTCAACAACGCACTCAACGCGCTTAAATTTTCATTGTCGTCATCGACCACAATAAGCTGTAAAGGATCAGATAAAGCATCTTCCAGTTGTTTCTTCGGTCGGCTGACAACCTGAGCGGCATTGCCTAACGGCACTCGTACCGAAAAACACGAGCCTTTACCTTCAACCGACTCAACCTGTACGTCACAGTTTAACTGCTCACCCATACGTTGCGCGACACTTAGTCCAAGGCCTACACCATCTACGGTTTGGTTCTGTACTCGATAAAATGCATCAAATACCTTATTTTGCTGCTGAGCCGCAATGCCCGGCCCGGTATCCCACACGGCTATCTGAAGCTCATCTCCGCGCTTGCGCACGCCCAACAGCACACTCCCCCTTTGGGTGTATTTTATGGCATTAGATAAAAAGTTCTGCACAATTCGGCGCAAATAAGTTGGGTCGGTGTACACTGGCCTGTCTTTATAAAACGCACGAAAATCCAGCTTCCGCTGCTCGGCCAGCACCGCATATTCTTCAACCAGAGGCTCCAGTAATGAGCTAAGTTGTACATGTCGGAACTGCGGTTTTAAAGCCCCCTGATCCATTTTTGCTATCGACAATAAGGTAGAGAGTAAATGCTCAGTTGACCCAAGCGCGGTATCCAGTTTGCCAACCAAAGACAAGTTCCGCTCCGAAAGTTCTTTCTCCTGAACTGCAGAAAGGTACAAACGCGCCGCATTAAGAGGCTGCAAAATATCATGACTGGCCAGCGCCAGAAAACGGGTTTTAGAAGCATTAGCTGCTTCCGCTTCAGCCTTGGCTTTTTTCAGCTCTTCCTCAACTTGTCGGCGCCTGTCTATTTCCGCCGTCAGCTCCTGGTTTATCTCGCGTATTTCCTGAGTCCGAACGTCAACTCGCTGCTCCAGGTCAATATTGGCATCTTCCAGCGCCTGTTGGGTTTCAACGTGCGACGTAATGTCGGTAAAGCTGGTAACGAAGCCTCCGGTCGGCAAAGGGTTCCCTACCATTTCTATAACCCGGCCATCGGCGCGACGACGAATAAAACGGTGTGGCGACCCCAGCTGCATATAACGCAAACGCTTATTAACCAACTCGTCAACGTCACCAGGACCACATTCTCCGCGCTCTGCGTTATAGCGAATAAGGGTCGCTATGGGCTGTCCGGGCTTCACCATGCCCTCAGGGTACTGGAATAGATCCATATAGCGTTTATTCCAGGCCACCAGTCTCAGCTCTGCATCGACAACACTAATGCCCTGAGCCAGATTCTCCAGTGAGCTAAACAGAATGGATTGCTGGGTTTGCAGAGCTTGCGTTGTATCGTCAAAGAAGTGAACAACTTCTTCTAAATTTAGCTGCTTATCGCGCAGTGCAGCATCGACAAGAGAGCGCGCCGTGGCAGAGCCAAGTACACCAGCTATCGCTCTTTCCACAAAACTGATAAAGGTTTTTTCAGCCACACCTTCCAGCGGAAGCTCAGTGTTTTCCGGACGCTGATAATACTGCATTAACTGCTGAGCCCGTTCCGCCCCTAAAAAGGTCCTTAACAGCAACAACATATCGGCATTGGTAGCACTGTCGTTTTTGTTGAAATGCAAGTCGGGTAAAGCGGCTCGGGGTTTAACAAAAGCCGTTGCCTGAATACGATCAACCAGACGTGGTTTTGCCAACAATGAAAATACAATGAACCCGAAGCAATTTAAGGCTAAAGAAACCACAGTACCGCGGGTTATTATTTCCACATCGGTCAGTTGCAAGTCGGTGTAAAGTGGTATTAGTACCGCTAAAACCCAACCGACGGAACCTGCAGCCAACCCGGCGTAAACACCCCGTGCATGTCCTTTACGCCAGTAAAGTGCGGCAAGCAATGCCGGCAACAACTGCAACACCAGCGAGAAAGCCAACAAACCAATACTGACTAAGTTAGTCCGGGCTGCCCAGAAGTAATAACATAAGAACGACAGCACCATAGTAACGGCAATAGCCACACGGCGAATTAATAGTAAGGCCCGGTCGTATTCACGACGCCGATGTTTTAGCGGCAAACGCGACTCGCGCTGCAGCAAAATAGGCATGATAACGTCGTTGGTTATCATAGTACTCAAAGTAACAGACGCGATAATCACCATGGCTGTTGCTGCGGATATACCACCAATAAAAATAACCAGTGATAACCAAAGCTGGTCTTTGAGTAACGGCAGTTGCAGCGCAAACGTTGAACCGTCGGTGGTTGCTGACAAATAGAAAGTTCCTGCAATAGCAATGGGGACAATTGCGGCAGCGGTCAGCGCCAGATACAGAGGAAAGCCCCAACGCGCCGTGCGTAAATGCCGGACATCAACATTGTCCACTACCGCCACATGAAACTGTCTGGGTAAACACAAAATTGCCCCGGCCGCCATTAGGGTTTGTACAATGAACTCAAACTCGCCAAAGGCTGCAAATGACCACTGAGGCTTCGTTACGTCATTGAATGAACTGAATAAGTCCGATTGCGCGTCTCCCTGAATCAGGAACCAGGCAAAAACACCAGCTGCCAGCAATGCGACCAGTTTTATCATCGACTCAACAGCAATAGCCAGTATCATGCCACTGCGATATTCAGTGACTTCGACGTGACGGGTACCAAACAACATAGCAAAAATTGCCATTAGCGCAGCAGCACCCAGTTCTTTTATCGAAAACTGTGCCATCACTCCAGAGCTTTCAGTCAGAACCGCAAAGCTAATGCCCACAGCTTTTAACTGAAGCGCAATGTAAGGAATAATAGCAACGGCAGCAATGGCGGTAACAGCCACGGCAAGCCGGCGGCGTTTACCAAAGCGGGAAGAAATAAAGTCGGCTATTGAAGTAATATTTTGTTGTTTACTAACCGAAACCAGCTTTTCCAGAATTCGGATACCAAACAGGAACAGCAAAATTGGCCCGAGCAAAATAGGAAAGAACGCCCAACCGTCAACTGCTGCATTACCCACAGCGCCGTAATACGTCCAGGACGTGCAGTAGATGGCCAGCGACATAGAGTAGACAACTGGCTTGTGACTGATTTTATTCGCCCACGAGCCTAAACGGTCGCCCCAGGTGGCAACTGCGAAGAGGAAAATCACATAAGCCAGCGAGGCAAATATCAGTAACCAGGTCATAATTGCAGACGTTCAGCCACCAAAACTGCCTGGGTACGACTGTACACTCCCAGTTTGCGAAAAATTGCCGTAATGTGTGCTTTGACTGTTGCTTCAGTAATGCCCAGTTGATAGGCAATTTGTTTGTTCAGCAAACCTTCATGAAGAAAGTGCAAAACCCGATATTGCTGTGGGGTAAGCTCCGAAACCTTTTGCGCAAGTTGCTGATCTTCGTCCGAAATCACATCGAGACGTTCTCTGTTTTCTTTCGGAACCCAAGTGTCACCCTGCAGGATGGTGTCTATCGCTTCGGCTATTTCGGCCGAGGGTAATGACTTTGGAATAAAGCCCAACGCCCCAAAGCCAATGCACTTAGCCACAATGGAGGAATCCTCACTACCGGAGATGATGGCAACGGGAAGCAGTGGGTAGTCTTCTCTGACACGAATAAGACCATACAAATCACCACTGCCGGGCATATGTAAATCCAGCAACAATAAATCGACATCGTCGTCTTTATTCAGCGCAGCCAGAGTCGAGTCTAAGTCTTCAGCTTCGCGTAAGGTAAGCTCAGAAAAGTGATTCGCGAGAGCGCCTTGCAACGCCTCGCGAAACAATGGGTGGTCATCTGCGATTAAAAATTTCGCCATGAGATTCCAGATTAAGTGACATTATTTATTCATTCGATTCTCTATCAAAGAATCTACCACACTTGGATCGGCAAGCGTAGAGGTGTCACCGAGGTTTTCGTACTCATTAGCGGCAATTTTACGCAGAATACGACGCATAATTTTACCGGAACGGGTTTTCGGTAATCCTGTAGTCCAGTGAATTAAATCTGGAGTTGCTATTGGGCTAAGCTCGGAGCGAACCCAGTTGCGAACTTCTTTAGTCAGCTCATCAGTAACTTCAACACCTTCAACCGGAGTAACATAAACGTAAATACCCTGACCTTTTAAGTCATGCGGATACCCTACCACAGCCGCTTCAGCTACAGATTTATGTGCAACCAGAGCGCTTTCAATTTCGGCGGTACCCAAACGGTGTCCTGATACGTTCAGTACGTCATCCATACGGCCCGTTATCCAGTAATAACCGTCGGCATCGCGGCGTGCGCCGTCGCCACTAAAATACATACCTTTAAAGGTAGAGAAGTAGGTTTGCTCAAAGCGCTCATGGTCACCCCATAATGTGCGCATTTGACCCGGCCAGGAGTCTTTAATAACCAAGCCACCTTCGGCTTCACCTTCCTGGATATTACCTTCGCTATCAACCAGCGCGGGCTGAATACCAAAGAAAGGACGAGTCGCAGACCCTGGTTTCAAATCAGTTGCGCCCGGCAGAGGAGTAATCAAAATACCGCCGTTCTCGGTCTGCCACCAGGTATCCATAATAGGGCATTTGCCGTTACCAATAGCGCGGTGATACCACTCCCATGCTTCAGGGTTAATTGGTTCACCAACACTCCCCAGAATACGTAAGCTTTCACGAGTCGAGGTTTTGGCCGCTTCGTCGCCTTTAGCCATTAACGCACGGATAGCCGTTGGTGCCGTATAAAGAATATTCACTTTGTGTTTATCGACAATTTCGCCAATACGACCCACGCCAGGGTAAGTCGGAACACCTTCAAACATCAGAGTGGTTGCGCCATTAGCCAATGGCCCGTAGACAATGTAAGAATGGCCTGTAATCCAGCCGACATCGGCCGCACACCAGTAGACCTCGTCTTCCTGATAGTCGAAAACATACTCGTGGGTCATTGAGGCGTACACCATATAACCACCAGTGGTATGCACAACCCCTTTAGGTTTGCCAGTTGAACCTGAAGTATAGAGAATGAAAAGCGGGTCTTCGGCGTTCATCACTTCTGCCTGACACTCGTCGCTGACGTTGCCAACCAGCTCGTGCCACCAAACATCACGGCCCTCAGTCCAGCCAACATCACCCTCTGTTACACGGCATACAATGCTGTGCTCGAGCGTTGGACAGGCATCGTCGGCTAAGGCTTTATCAACATTGGCTTTCAAACCAATGGTACCACCACCACGACGGCCTTCATCGGCGGTAATAATGGCTTTTGCCTGACAGTCGTTAATACGGTCAGCGATGGCATTAGGTGAAAAGCCACCAAAAATCACCGAGTGAACCGCACCAATGCGAGCGCAAGCCAACATGGCGTAAGCCGCTTCCGGTACCATGGGCATATAAATCGCGACGCGGTCACCTTTACCAATACCTAATTTTTTCAGGCCATTAGCAAAACGGGATACCTCTTTATGTAGCTCGCGATAAGTGATGTGTTTGTCTACACTAGGGTCGTCGCCTTCCCAGATAATCGCAGTTTTATCTGCTTTATTCGCAAGATGGCGGTCGACACAGTTATAACAAGCGTTTAAAGTGCCGTCTTCGTACCACTTGACGCTGACTTTTCCTGATTCGAAACTGGTATTTTTTACTTTGTTGTAGGGTGTGAACCAAGTAATACGCTGCCCGTGTTCACTCCAAAACCCTTCAGGATCGTCTATAGACTGTTGGTAAAGTTTTTTGTAACCGTCATTATCGATTTTGGCTTTTGCTTTAATGTGTTCAGGAACTGAATAGAGTTGCGACATTACCTCTTCCTCCTTAATTCGCAAGATGGTATCTGTTGTACGTTTTAAAGGGCTTAAACACTATTAGACCATAGTCTAGATTGATAAAAATTGACCAGTTAACGAGAATTAACAGCGTTTATACTTGGCATGACTAAAAAGTGCACAATCAAAAAATGAATATTTGGCTTACAGGGGAGAACACCATGGCTAAAGCAAGTACCGCAAAAAAATTCACCTTAACAGCGGCAAGCGCTGCTGTTCTGGGTGTTATGAGCTTAGGCGCTCAGGCTGACCAGACAGATATCGATTTCGGCGGTTACGTAAAACTGGATATGTTGGTATCTGATTACGCCGATGGGCAAGCACCCGCAAGCGCGAACATTGGACGTCAACAGTACATCCCAAGCATCACGCCAGTTGGTGGTGACGGCGATGACCTGACTACAGACTTTCACGCTCGCCAGTCGCGCTTCTTCCTGACCAGCAAAACCGAATTAGATAATGGCGAAACACTGACCGGCCATATTGAAATGGACTTTCAGTTAACTCCTGATGGTGACGAGCGTATTTCAAACTCATACAACCCGCGTCTGCGTCAGGCTTTTCTTAAATACGGAAAGTGGACTTTTGGTCAAACCTGGTCAAACTTTCAGGATCTAAACGTTCTGGCTGAATCTGTCGATTTCATCGGTATCACCGACGGTATCATCTTCGTTCGTCAGGCTCAGATTCGTTACACCTCAGGCGGTTTTAGTGCCTCTATCGAAAACCCTGAAACAACGGTTACAGAGACCAGAGCCGGCGGCGTTGCGGCTCAGGGTGGACGGATTGTTTCCAGCGATGGTTTTGTTCCGGATGTAACCTTTAAATACACCGGTAAGACAGACAACTTAACCTGGCAGGCATCAGCACTTTTACGCCAGCTGGCTTACGATGTTCCACAAACTGGCGATGACGAAACCACCTTTGGTTATGGTGTCAGCCTTGGCGCTAAATACACCTTCGGCATGGACGACATTCGTGCATCAATCACCACAGGTTCTGGCTTAGGCCGCTACTTAGGTCTTAACACCTGGAACGGCGCCTATATTGACAGCAATGGTGAACTTGAAGCCATTGATTCAACCGGCATTTCGTTTGCTTACCGTCACTTCTGGACTGAGAAATTACGTTCCAACGTCGTTTACTCGCGTGGCTGGGCAGATACTGATGGAGAGTTACTCGCGTCGGTCAACCCAGGGGCTTACACTGAATACACTCAGCGTCTTGCGTTTAACCTGATGTATTCACCAGCGTCTAACCTGACTTTTGGTGCTGAAATTTCACAAGCGAACCGTGAAACTGAAGCCAATGTTGACGGTGATTTAAACCGCCTGCAATTAATGGCTATGTATAAGTTTTAATCAATAAAAGAAATACGGGCGCACAAAGAGCGATTTTACTTTGTGCGCCTGCTGTTTTCAGCAGACCACCAGTTCGTAACCTAATTTCTGCATAACGTTGGCCTCGGACTCAAGTTGCATCGTAAGTACTGAATCCTCTTTCGCTGAACCTTTCAGTTGCAGTTTCAACGCTCCGTCTTCAATAATCGCCTCTTCCAATGAAATCGAGTTTTGTCTATCGCTGTTTAAAATAACGCCCAGACGCATAATTATCAGCATTTTAATGAGCTGATTTTGGCTAAACAGAATCAGATCCGGGAACTCTGCGGTTTGTATTTTTTTACGAAAGTACCGAACAATAGTTGATAAGAACCGCTGTTCTTCGGCATTAAACCCGGGCATATAAGCATGAGCTAAAATATAACCAGAATGCTTTTGTACACCACTGGCACTAATGCTTAGCCCGACCTCATGTAACTTAGCCGCACCTTCTAATAACACTTCCAAATCTTGTCCAGTGAGTCCCCAGCTTTCAGCTACACCGCCCCAAATCTGCTGCACCGTAGATAACACCCGCTCGGCTTGAGCCGAATCAACCGAGTAACGTTGCGCCAAACTGTTAATGGTGCGTTCCCGTGCGTCCTGGTGCAGCAAGACTTCGCCTGCCAGTTCATACAAAACGCCTTCTCTTAGCGCGGAGTCGTGAGGAACCAGACGCTCAATTCCCAGTTCTTCGAAAATGCCCAAGAGTACCGCAACACCGCCCGCAATAGATTCCCTGCGCTCTGGCGAGACCCATTCTTTATTCAGTTTTTTTATCGACTCAGCGGCAATAAGGTCACTCCGGCATCCCTGAAGCTGGGAATACGTTATACCCAAAGGTTGCTCGCCATCGCGCTTCACAATCCATTGGAAAATAGCCTTGATGGTTCCCGACGTACCGAAAACACTTTCTACCGGGTGCTCAGCCAAATAATTCGCTATAGGCTCAACATGCTGACGAGCCGATACAACCGCCTTATCAAAACGTTTGGGGGTGATTTTCCCTGATGAGAAAAACTCTTTTGAAAAAGCCAGGCTTCCAATACTTCGGGAACTTAGGAACTTCGGTTGGCGATTTTTTCCAATAGCGAACTCAGTACTGCCTCCGCCAATATCAATAACCAGCTGAGAACCGGTAGATTCAGAACTGGTTTCTGCTACGCCACGAAAAATTAACCGGGCTTCTTCCCGGCCTGAAATAACTTCGATAGGAAACGGTAGCACTTTGGCAGCTTCTGCCAAAAATCGCTTACGATTCTTAGCTTTACGTAATGTGTGTGTAGCTACAACTTTCACGGTATCGCGATGGAAACCCTCCAGCCGGAAAGCGCATTGCCGGAGCGCTTCAATACCACGGTAAACCGCAGCGTCACTCAGATGGCGATTAGAGAGACCTTCTCCCAGTTGCACGGGTTGCTTGAATTTGAAAATAGGCTGCAGCTGACCTTCGACTAAACGCGCGATAATTAAATGAAAACTGTTGGAGCCGATATCCAAAGCAGCAAATTGCTTTGGGTCATTGTTAGCGGTCTTTTTGTTGGCTTTCATAATCTCTCTTACGTCGCTTAAGATATCGATGAATAGCGACTTGTGAAGGCACCAGCGAGCGGCCTTTAGGAGCCAGTCTATCCGACTCAAAACAGTATTTATTCTGTTGCTCCGCATCAATAAAGCGTGACTTCGCTTTATCCTGCCACTGCAAGTTTATAATTTTCAAAATATCAGTTTTCACCTCATCATCATAGATGGGCGCGGCAACTTCGACACGATGGTCTAAGTTACGGGTCATTAAGTCGGCCGAGGCAATAAAGACTTCTTTCTTACCAGCATGCTCAAAAATATACACCCTGGCATGCTCCAGGTAGCGGTCAACAATACTGCGAATTTCAATATTCTCGCTGAGGTTTTCAATTCCCGGACGCAAAGAACACATGCCCCGCACTATCCCCCGAATTTTAACACCGGCACGCGACGCTCGATAAAGTTGCACAATTAGGCTTTCGTCTTCTAAGTTATTCACTTTAAAAAGCAGTTCTGCAGGTTTACCGGCTTTAGCCTGATCTATCTCGAACTCGATAAGATCATTTATTCTCTGGCGCATATTTACCGGTGCCACCATTAAATGACGAAACTTATGTGCCCGGTAAGGTTGCTCAAGATAATGAAATACCGATTCAACATCGGTACAAATATCTGGCTGACAGGTAAATAAACTAAAATCGGTATAAATTTGTGCCGTTCCCTCGTGAAAGTTCCCGGTTCCAATTACCGCGTAACGCCGGTCAAGATTCCCTTCATTGCGATGAATCAGCACCAGCTTAGAGTGCACCTTAAGACCGTGGATGCCGAAACTGACACGGACACCTGACTCGGTTAATTCCTTTGCCCATTCAATGTTTGCTTCTTCATCGAACCGAGCCTGAAGCTCAACCATAACAGTCACATGTTTACCGTTTTGTACCGCATCCATCAACGAGCGGACCACCCGAGAGTTAGGCGCCACACGATAAATACACATTGAGATTCGGGTAACTTTAGGGTCGTAAGCGGCCTGCCGGACAAACTCCGTAAAATGCGAAAATCTATGGTACGGGTAATACAGCGCGATATCGGCTTTCTGAATGGCATCGAATACATTATCAAAGTGCGAGAACTTTGGGTGAAACAATGCAGGCAGAGCTTTGTGTGTCAGTGACTTTTTACCTAAGTGCGGAAACTTAACGAAATCTCGTGTGTTACGATAACGGCCGCCAGCTACAAAGGAATCAAACTGAGTTAGCTGCAGCTTTTCACTTAGAAAGGCCAGCATTTCTTCTGGCATTGCGCGATCGTAAACTAAACGTACAGGGTCAGCTTTTACTCGTTGCTTTAAACCTTCTTCCATACGTTCAAGCAAGCTTTGCTCAATATCATCTGAAGGGCGGTATTCCGCGTCCCTCGTGGTCTTAAACGAAAAAGCCCGCAGTTGCTTAAACGGAATAATTCCCTTAAACAATACTTCTAAATTCAATTGCAGAACGTCATCTAAAAACAAAAGCTTGTGCTTCTTACTGCGCCCCTTGGCAGGCAACTTAATAAAGCGATCCATCTGATCAGAAGGCACTTCCAACAGCGCATACTGTTTGCCATCAGCGTTAATAATTTCAACACAAAGGTAGGTTTCATCTTCACGGATAATATTAGAAAGGTTTCCTTTACCATTGACCCATATAGGCACAATAAAACGCTGTACTTTTTCCGTGAAAAAGCGCTTAAGCCTTTGCTTTTCTTCTTCGTTCAACTGGTCAATGCTTAGTAGCGAAATACCACTTTTTCTTAAGGTTTCTAAAACTTCTTCCAGTACTTCATCAAAACGTTTTTGCAGCAACACAACCTTTTTTTGCAGCTGTGCCATCAGCTGCTCATATTGTTCACGCTCTTCTGTCGCCTGGCTAAAGAAAATACGGCGCTTTACGTCAGCCACACGCACCTGAAAGAACTCATCCATATTACTGGAAAAAATTCCGAGAAAACGAATTCGTTCAATTGCCGGAACCGTGCTGTCAGCAGCTTCTTGCAACACTCGTTCATTAAAGGAAAGCCAGCTTAGTTCTTTATTAAAAAATTTCATAGCGTAGACATGGCAACAGATACATCATGCGACTAGCCTAGCGTACTCGGGCTGTATTTTTATGACAGTAATATGACAGTCGCGTTATAAAACGCGACTGTCGGAAGGAACTTATAAAGAGGAACTATTTAACGACTTTTATTAGCTGTTTGCCAATATCAGTATTGTCCATATAGCCACCGAAATTCTCGCTGTATGGACCGTCGGCGAAGACAGGAACATCAACGCCGGTGTGTCCACTGGTTGTCCAGCCAGTCCCGGTAATATCGCCCGTTATATAGACCAACGCCTGATGTAGAGCTTCTTGCTGCTCTTCACCCTCTTTTTCAGCGGCAATCGCAAGCTCATCAAGATACTCCTGAGTCAGCTCAAAGTTAACTTTGTCGGCTACATACTTCGCCCAGCTATACGTATCCATGGTCAGCATTTCCTTACTCATGGAAGCAATAGAGCTTTCAATTTTCATAACTCGGTCAGAGTGCCAGGCATACTCGCCGTCACGCCCTATTGTCAGGCCACCAGTTGAGTGGTCAGCGGTCATAACAATTAAGGTATTGGGGTTCTTTTCGCGGTATTCACTCACCACTTTCAATGCGCGGTTTAGTCCGTCCATTTCGTGTACGGCACAAGCGATGTCATTAGCATGACCACACCAGTCAATTTCGCTGCCTTCAATCATTAAAGCAAACGGCTGCTGCTTTTTATCTAATAAGCGCAAAGCTGTACGTGTCATATTGGCCAACGCATCAACATCGCCATCAATAGCAAAAGGCAGACCTTTTTCTGCAAAAAGTCCCATCACAGGCGTAGTCTCAACAGAATTCAGCTTTTGCATATCGGTTACTACCTGCATGCCGTGCTCCGGCAATACATCCAGCCAGTTTTTGTCGTCACGGTTAAAATAGCTTTGGCCGCCACCTAGCATCACATCAAAAGACGGCTTACCCTCAACCACCTGAGTCGCAATTTTATCTGCTATTTGGTTGTATTCGTAACGCGATGGATGGTGGGTAAAGAATGATGCCGGTGTTGCATGATTAACTTGTGATGTGGATACCGAGCCAGTTGACCAGCCATTTTCACGAGCCAGTTCCATGATGCTCTGCAGTGGGTATTTATCTGAATCGACCGCAATAGCGCCGTTGTAACTTTTAACGCCTGTGGCCAGAGCGGTTGCCCCCGCAGCTGAGTCAGTAACCCAGGTATTATCATCAGGATAGGTTGTTGCTGCGCCTTTCAGCATGGCATCAAACTCAGTTTTAGCAATAGTTTTGCTGTCTAAATCAGACATGGCATAACGGTACGCGCTAATATATTCAAACCCCATACCGTCACCAATAATATAAATAATATTGGGTTTCTGTTCTTCTGCCTGCACCATTGTTGATGCCAAAGCCAGTCCAATACCGGCTGCCAATGCTTTGAGTTTCATACCACGACTCCTTTGTGAATAACCTAACCAGTATACCAAAGCGCGAATGTCAGGAATATGACAATAGCCGCAGAATCATTGCCGTTTAGCGGTAATATTACCGTCAGCCAGACGAACTTCTATTGATTCACCCACAGCCACTTGCTTCTCGCTACGAACAACATCGCCCTTTTCTGTACGGACAATAGCGTAGCCCCTTTCCAGGGTATTCAAAGGACTAACAAGGTTCAGAGCCTGCATCAACTGTTGCTGGTGAGTTCGTTTGTCTTTTATGACTCGTTGCATAACCTGCGGTAACCGTTGCTGCTGCGTCTGAAGTTTTTGCTGCAAACGCTGTAACTCTTTTTGCGGATGCATTGCCTGCAGGCGGCCGTGTAAATAAGACACTTGCTGCTTCTGTCGCGCCAGACGGTTCTGTAAAGCCCGGTTAGCTCTGGCTTGCAGTTCATCGGCCAACTGCGACTGTTGTTGCAACTGTCGTTGCGGGTGCTGCTGTTGCAGCCGGGTTTGTAAAAACTGCCAACGCTGCTGTAAACGCTGCACCAATCTTTGCTGCGCCAGACCTAATCGCTGCTGCAATGCCTGCGCTTTTTGCTGTTGTTGCTGTTGGTCTCTGGTGACTAACTCAGCGGCTGCGGACGGTGTCGGCGCGCGGACATCAGCAACAAAATCGGCAATAGTGAAGTCAATTTCATGCCCGACAGCGCTAATAGTTGGCATGGGCGCTGTTGCCAAAAGACGCGCAAAAGTCTCATCGTTAAAACACCACAAGTCTTCCAGAGAGCCACCGCCACGGCTGACTAATAGTACATCCACTTCATTACGCTCAAATGCCGTTTTTAACATAGCGTGCAACTGCGGAACGGCTGCCTCTCCCTGTACCGCACTCGGATAAATAACCACTTCGACGCCGGGGTCCCGGCGTTTCATCACCGCCAGTATGTCTTTGATAGCAGCACCCGTGGGTGAGGTCAGCACGCCGACTTTTCGAATGTGGTCGGGTAGTAAGCGTTTACGTTCTGGCGCAAATAATCCTTCAGCGGACAATTTCTCTTTTAGTTGCTCATAACGCTGCTGTAAAAGCCCCTGACCGGCATCTTCAACCTGCTCAATAATCAGTTGATAGTCGCCCCGCGGTTCGTAAACCGTGACTTTGGCTCTTACCAGTACCTGCATACCATTTTGCGGCCGAACCTTTGCGCGCTGATTCGCATTGCGGAACATGGCACAGCGAACCTGAGCCCGCTCGTCTTTTAAAGTGAAATACCAGTGCCCTGAACCCGGTGCGGCAAAATTTGAGATTTCTCCAACCAGGCTTATTTGACCAAAGCCCTGCTCTAACAGCTGTCGAATCTCAGTATTTAACTGGCTGACCGAATACACCATGGGCATCACTCTTGTTTCGAAATGAAAAATAAATCATACCATATTCCGCTGGCAGCGAAATAAACCCACTCAATTTAGACGTCTAAATGTCTTGACGTCCTGATATCTATTTATTACAGTCAAAACCTCACTCAGAATATTGAGGTTAACTATGGTTAAGCCAGTTGCCCGCAGTTTTTATGCAGACACGCCGTTCGCACGTCTTAAAGGTTATCGCTATGGCGATCCTGACAAGCCGGTCGTTGTTGTTCAGGGCGGGATCAGTGCCAGTGGCCTAATCTGGAAGCCTGATGAGAGTGGCTGGTGGCAGTCGCTGCATCCGCTCTTTTCCGAGCTGAATGATGTGCAAATCATCAGCTTCGACTACCCCGGAGGAATAGGAGGCTCAGAGTGTCCGTCCGTACCTTTAACAGTACAGCAACACAGTGAAGCCATACGACACGCACTTAAACAGGAAACCGACAACCTACAGGCGTGGATCGGGGGATCTTTTGGTGGCGTTCTGGGACTGCAGTATGCCGCTGATCACGCAACTGAATTACCACGTTTAAGTGCTATTGGAGCGGCTCACAAACCGTCAGTGCATTCCGCTTTATTACGCTATTTTCAACAGGCGCTCATTCAACGATGCGATGATAAACAGTCAGGCATTATTCTGGCACGCGCGCTGGCAATTCTGAGTTACCGTACCGCCGAAGAATTCGAACAACGTTTTAACCATGGGGACGATGCCTTTGAATACTTACTGTATCAGGGCGAAAAACTGTTGAAGCAAAACGGTAATGGCTGCCGCAGCTTATTTACGCACCTTACGCCGATACTCAACGATTACGCCATTGACCCAACCCGCGTGCAGGCAAAAGTACAGCTAGTCGACTTTAACAACGACGCCATTGCACCGCCTAGCCTAGTTAATGAACTGGAAAACTTGCTTCCCAACCTATTTGGACGGGTCACTATTGAAACGCCGTTCGGCCACGATGGTTTTATCAAGAATGTTGAACAATACCAATCGGCTTTAACGCATTTTTTAACTGAATCTGAACTGGAGTCCGTATGAAAGACGAAACGCTGGCCATACACCATGGCTATGAAACTGACCCAACGACTAAGTCAGTAGCTACTCCCATTTACCAAACCGTTTCTTACGAGTTTGATAACGCACAGCATGGCGCTGACCTGTTTGATTTGGCGGTTGAGGGAAATATTTACACGCGCATAATGAACCCCACCAACGATGTTCTGGAGAAGCGTGTAGCAGAGCTTGAGCACGGCGTGGCGTCCCTAGCCGTAGCCTCAGGCATGGCAGCTATTGAATACGCATTAATTACCCTTGCCAGTCAGGGCGATAACATAGTAACGACACCACAACTCTACGGCGGAACCTACACACTCTTCCGGCATATGTTGCCTTCATTTGGCATTGAAGTCCGTTTTGCTAAATCGGATAAAGCGGAAGACATAGGCAAACTTATAGACGATAAAACTAAGGCGGTATTCTGTGAGAGTATTGGCAACCCGGCGGGAAACATCGCCGATTTAGAAGGCTATGCTGAGGTCTCCCACCAACATGGCGTTCCACTGGTCGTGGACAACACGGTTGCTACACCGATACTTTGCAAACCCATTGATTTTGGCGCTGACATCGTGGTGCATTCACTGACCAAATATATTGGGGGTCATGGCAATTCAGTTGGCGGATTAATAGTCGATAGCGGACGGTTTGACTGGGTTAAGCAAAAACAACGCTTTCCTCAGTTTAGCTCACCGGAACCGGCTTATCACGGCGTAGTATATACCGACGCTTTTGGTCCGGCGGCTTTCATAGCCCGCGTTCGTACTGTCGCTTTGCGTAATACCGGTGCTTGCTTGTCACCCTTTAACGCCTTCCTGTTACTGCAGGGTTTAGAGACTTTACCTTTGCGTATTGAGCGCCACTGCGAAAACGCACTGAAAGTGGCTGAATACTTACAGTCGCACCCTGGCGTAGACTGGGTAAACTTTGCGGCGCTGCCAGAGCACACTAACTACGAGCGAGCGAAAAAGTATATTCAAAATGGGGTTCCTGCGTCGCTGTTAACTTTTGGCGTTAAAGGCGGCTACGATGCTGGCGTTGCGTTTTACGATAAGCTGAAGCTGTTTAAACGGCTGGTCAATATTGGCGATGCAAAGTCACTGGCCTGCCATCCGGCTTCGACAACTCACCGCCAGCTGTCTGCTGAAGAACAGGCCTCGGTTGGCGTAAAACCAGAAGCTATTCGTTTATGTATTGGCATTGAAAATGCGGAAGACATTATTGCCGATATCTTTCAGGCACTCGCTTAAGCACCCATAAAAAAGGCCACTGTTATAAAGTGGCCTTTTCTCAGAACAACACATTAGTCGTCTTTTTTCAGGTGAACGTCCATTTGGGGAAAGGGAATACCTATGCCCTCTTCATCCAAACGGTCTTTAATGCGTTCTAATAAATCCCAGCGGGTCGGCCAGTAGTCCTCGTTTTTCGTCCACGGGCGAACATTAAAGTCGACCGACGAATCGCCAAGGTTGGTCACCGTAACAACAGGTTCAGGATCTTTTAATACCCGTTCATCGCTGGTAATAACATCCATCAGTGCTTTCTTCGTCTGCTGCAGATTAGCGCTGTAACTTACACCAATAACCAGGTCGATACGGCGCAGTGCTTCGCGGTTATAGTTAACAATAGGACCGCCAATAACTTCAGAGTTAGGAACAAAAACCACCTTACGGTCAGGGGTTTTCATAATGGTCTGAAAGATATTAATTTGCTCAACGGTTCCTGAAACACCACCGGCATCAACATATTCACCCGCACGAATTGGGCGGAACATAATAAGCAGAACGCCTGATGCAATATTAGACAGAGAGCCCTGCAACGCCAGACCAATTGCCAGACCTGCGGCACCTAATATGGCAATGAAGGAAGTGGTTTCAACGCCCACATGCGACAGCGCCATCATAATAGCGGCAATGAATATCACCGTTTTTAAAATTGCACCGACAAAGCTGATAACGGCACCGTCAACTTCACGTTTCTTCATGCCTTTGGTCATCACACCTGTCACGGTGTTAGCAACGATCTTACCGATGACAAGTATCGCAATCGCGATGACAAATTTAATCGAGAAACCGATCAGCATGTCCTGGTTATCATTAATCCACTGGACGATGTTATCCATACAAATTCCTTATTCCGCAGAGACTTTAATTAGTGACTTATTATTACAGTAATCATAAACGTTTTTACCCGCAAGTGGGATCACAAGCGAAATGAGTAACGGCCGCGCGAATCCGGCGTTCCCATGTATTCCATCATTTTAGCCAGCCCTTCAGGTGTTTCCGGAGTCGGCTTCACTGTGCCTTCAGCATTGAAACTCTGGCTGTTAATGCTGCCCTTGAAATCTAATCCCAGGCTGTTGTTGCCATTCATGGCTAAGCCCACTGAGTTATTGTCGTTACAGCTAAGTTCTACCGGAAAATCTCCCAACGACTGCCATTGATTATTAACCAACACCCGAATTTGCTCGCCCTGAGCCTGACCTTTCAGCTCGTCGCACCAACGGACCGGACCGGGCGCAGTAACGACAAAGCTGTCTAATGACAAACGCCAGTTCCCTCCGGTTTTTAAAGGCAAGCGGGTGTTTGCCAACTGCAGCAGAGCATTAACATCACCACTGGCCGTTATATCTTTGGCTCCAACTTTGGTGGAGCCTGCAAGCAGGCGTCCATTCAGTGCAAACGGGTTACTTTTGGCAGGCAAGTTAACATCCATGACCAATTCACCCAGGAATACCGAAGACACCTGCCAGTTCCAGCTAAGGTTAGTCAGTACGATATCGTCAACTGCAACCTGCCCGGCAACACCATTCCACAAACTCCCACTGACCTGAGAGAGCCGGACGTTATCCGGCAAAGGAAACCAGTAGATGACCCTTGCCGGTAACATCACCAGCATGGCAACCAGATACACGACCACTAACCAGGGTATCCAGCGTTTTAAGTTCATGAAGCCTCACTTACTAATAGTTTACGTAAACGCACCTGTCCGGGCGTATTTAATTTCGCAATATCAACAGCTTTTAGTGATAACCCCTGGCGTTGCTCCAGTTCGGCTAAAAAGCTTAATAAATCAGAAAAAGCCACCTCATCAACACTTAACAGATAATCCTGGCCCTGAGGCTGCAAACGCGCAATTTGAATATCCTGTGCGGCTGCAGCACGGTTGATGCGTTGACTGACAGAGCCCGATGCACTTTGTTGTTCAGAGCTGCTCTCTTCCAGTTTTTTATAGCGCGCTATTGCCTGCTGAACCCATTGGTATTGCTGCTGTTGAGCTGCAAGCTGACGCTCTGCATTGGCTACTGCCTGGGAGCTGGGCTGCCAAATGACAAAGTACAGAAAAGCAATAAACAGTACTCCTGCCAAAACAGCTAACAAGCTCTGCTCACGCTGGTTAAACTGTTGCCAGCGTTGCTTGCCTAAGTCCAGATAAGGCATTAAATGACCAGTAATTCTGTTCATGACTGCGCCCCCTGAGCATCTAGTTGCACGGTTAGAGACCCCGAAACTTGTTCACCACGGTTACTCATTGAGCCCGCTTCAACAGTTAACCCTTCGGCTTTCGCCGCCTGTTGAAAAGCCTCAAATTGAGAAAAGCTGCTGGCGGTTGCCTGTAAGCGCAACTCATTGTTCTGAAAGCGAAGTAACTCAAGCTGCAGCTCAGGCTGTGACTTAAACGCAGGAGCCAGTTGCTGCAAAACCGCAAGCACCGAAGCTTCATCCGCACTACCCAGTCCAAGGCTTTCCAGTTGCCGTTGCAACTGTACTTTTAAATTCACAATACGAGTCTGGCCTGGAAAGGCGTCACGATAAAGTTGCTCAGCCTGCGCTTTTAAAGTGTCTCGCTGAGATTCCAGTTGCCAATAGCGTACGCCGTTTAATAACACGGCCAAAACAAAGAGTACACTCGCGGCAGTAGCCAGCCCCTTCCAGGGCAAGTCAACTGAACGTTTAGCCCGTTGTGAACGATAAGTTCCCTGCCTTAAGTTAATACAGTTCCCTGTCGCGATACTTTGCACGGCAATAGTAAAAGGCACCTCAATATCAGCCGGCGTTAAAGGCGCTGGCGATTGCGGCCAGTTGAGCGCGCCATAGTGAATAATTTCCGTTGGATTGTCCTGTTCAGCAGCAAAAGCTGGTGCTAACTGAGCAAACTGCTCTTTTTCTATGGTAAAGCCCTGCCATTCACCGGTTCTGACAATGACACTGTCCGCAAGCTCTATCGCCTGCCAGGTATCGTTCTGATGCGGCAACAGAAAACAGTCGGGCACCCAGAAAGCCGAATCAATGCCGGCTTCGGCTAACACCTGCAACCAATAATTCATTCGTTCTTTAGCAACTACAGCAACCGGCAATTCTGTGCCTTTTAGATCCGGCCAGGCAAAGTGCAACTGCTCAATATCTGTCGCCAGCTCTTCTTCCAGAGCGTAAGGAATAATGCGCTGCAGATGCCTTTTTGTGCCTGCGGGCAAAGTCACTCTTGTCATCGAAACATCTTGCCCGGGCAATGCCACAATGACTTCGCAACGGTTGGCTTTATCTTTTAACTGAACAAGCTCTGCTACCGAACTCAGCTCTCCACTGGCTATTAACTCTTGCTGCCCTTTATGCCAGACCAACCAGGGTATGGGTTCGTCGGTACCATAAGCCGGTAACCGCAGAATCAGTGTTTCATGCATAAACTAATCTCCCATCGCCCGGTACAGGGTTTGTACTCGACCTTCGTTTAAATGTAATACCGAGCGCGCTCTCATTTCTACCTCGCCCCACTGAATCATCGCAACCAGCTGAAAATACTCACTACTTACGGTCAATTCGGACAATTCACCTTCTAATTCCGACCTCACTCCCGAAAGCTCAGCCAACTCAGCGAGTTCCTCATCGGATTCGTAGCCTTGAGGCGGCCGGTTATTCAGCAAAGCCATAGCATCAGCAAGTGCTAGCTTACCTTCGGTAACCCCGGTTAAAACCGCAGCCTGCTCCTGTTCCAGAGTATTAATATTAATTTTTAAGCCTGTCTCATTGGGAATAACGCAAGCAACAGAGTGTAGAGTATTCACAATTTTAGCGCTGTATCCACGCACCATTCTTAGCTCACTCATCTCAAGTAGTTGGCTGTTTGCGGCCAAATAAGGCTTAGGTAAACTCTCATAATCAGGGTCTTCGGCACCGTTACTGCCCGACAACTGACTGTCTTCATCCAGCCAGTCTACCAGACTGTCGGTTAAAATCTCGGCTTGATAGTTATCAATTTCCAGTGCTTCCAACAGCGCTTTGTATTGTCGTTTGCGTTTTTCCAGAGTTCCGGGATCTTCTGCATCGGCAACCAGGCTATTAAGGTTAAAGCAGCTGTATAAATCCCTGACTTTCGCGGCAATCTGCCCACCTTCTACCGGAAAAGGTCCGCTGCGCTGAGCCCAGTTTTGTTCTTTGTGCGCAACTCCATCGTTCTCTTCCAGCTCAGTTTGCAGCACTTCTTTTAGAACATCCTCTGCGCTTAACCACATCCAGTAGCTTTGTTCAGCTTGCTGCAAGTTACCCATACGGGTTATTTGTAACTGTAGCTTTCCACCTAAATTCACAGCAATAACCGACACAATAGCAATAACCAGCAAAACCGTTATCAGTGCAGCTCCGGTCTGTGATGACTTACCCGGGCTAATTGGCACGTTGCAGCCCTCCGCTATTACTTTCCACTTGCTGTCCTACTGCGGCTATCAAAAACACGCGCCTGATGGTGCCAAAGTTTTTGCTACGAATGGTCACTTCAACGGCTTGAGGTAAATCGCCGGAGCTTTCCCAGCTGTCGCTCCAGCCTTGTTCTAGTCCCTGATTCGCGTTACTCACGCCATCACTGCGGTAAAACCGAAAAGACAGTTCTTCAACGCCTTCTAATAAGGTCTGAACGGATGGCTCTGAGGAGCGATCGTTAACAAAAGTCTCGGTTACTCGCTGCAAATTCCCATTCCATAAACGGTAAACTACCGGCTGCAATTCGCTGCGGGGCATCATGTTACCGGGGTTATCAAAACCACTTCTGACAAAGGCCAGCACACCGCCGTCCGAATCGAAGTAACTCGGATCATTACTCAGGTATTGATGAGTCACTTCGACACCCGATGGCCGCGTCGGCTTAGCGACCATTTGCCGAATATCCTGCTGTATCAGCAACTGGCTAAACTGCAAACGTTCCATTTGCTCGCGCTGTTTTTGAGATTGCTCTTCGGTATTTACCATTTGGTTCAGAACCTGAAAGCTGGCAATACCGATAATGGCAAATATCACCATGGTCACCAGCACTTCTACTAAGGTAAACCCCTTGTTTGCGGAGTTAACGACCATTGCTCGTTCCTCCCGCTGAATCCGGTTTGCGCACATAGCGGGTTAGCCGAAAGTGCTCACGACCGTCCTCGTTTTTCATCACTTTCACCGTTACTGCAACAACATTCGGCGTGACGGTTTCAGTCACTTGTTGCTGCCAGTACCAGGTAACATCGGCCTGTTCCTGCTGGCCGCTCCGTTTATCTTCAAGTGGCCACTTTTGTTCAAGCGACAGTTCTGCGAGGCGGTTAGAAGCTACGTACTGAGCAAAGGTTTTATCCTGTAAAGCGCTTAACCCGGTCAAATGGCCACTGGCTGCCTGTAGTGCGGCAAGTGCCGCCAGACTGAACACCGACAAGGCGACCATCACTTCAATTAAGGTAAAGCCACGCACACACCGCATAGTTACTCCGGAGCCTCAGCAGAAATACTGACTTGCCAGCTATTTTCCGCAATAAGCCAACGCTCAGCATCGGGGTCGTTTAAATGCTCAATATGAACTTCAAATAGTGTCATTTCACCGCTGGGTAGAATCAGAATATCGGGAATGATGCTGTCTTCGTCACTTTCCTCAGCAAACAACCCGCTACTCAGCGATTCGTTTTGTTCCAATATCTTCAGCCCCCGGCTAGTGAACTGCCAGCGTAGTGGCCATTCTGTTTCCTGCGCCCGCAAACCACGAGCGTTTTGTTCGCGCCATTGCTCATCTTTCCAGAATAAGAAACGATAGCCATCTTCTTGAAACTTTAATCCGAGAGGTTGTTGTCGAACCATGGCGTATTCGCGCGCATAGTTTAGCTGTTGACGTAAACTCACGGCCGCATTTTGAGGAGAGTCCTGCCCACGGTCACCGCCGGGCAGTGTAAACATGACAGCGCTGGCGATGAGACCAAGAATGGCCATCACCAGCATGACTTCAATTAAAGTAAAACCAACCAAACAACGCTTATTGATCACGATTGTTGTTGCCAATCATCCAGTTGCCAAAATCATCATCTGTTCCGGGCTGACCGTCCGGGCCCGGGGAAAAAATATCAACATCATCGTACTGCCCCGGGTTCAGGAGTAAATAGTCATTGCCGTAAGGGTCCTGCGGTAAACGGCGAATATAACCGCCACTGCGGTAGCTGCGAGGCTGCGGATCCATGTTCGGTTCATTGACTAAAGCCTCAAGTCCTTGCTCGGTCGTTGGAAACATACCGTTATCTAAGTGATACTGAGCCAGTGCGTTTTCTAAAGCGACAATATCGGCTATCACTTTTTGCTCGTTGGCCTTTTCCTGATTACCCAGTACATTTGGTAACACCATAGTGGCCAAAATACCGATAATGGCAATAACCACCATTACTTCGACCAATGAAAAACCTTGTTGATTACGTCTCATACCTAAAGCCCTACACTATTATTTAATTGTAAAATGGGTTGAATGATAGACAGCACAATAAAGAAGACGATACCTGCCATCGTCACTATCAACACCGGCTCAAATACTTTTAAACTAACCGACACCAAGTTTTCAAATTCTTTGTCCTGATTATCGGCTGAGCGTTTTAACATTTGTTCCAGTTCACCGGACTTCTCACCTGCCGCTATCATGTGCAGCATCATTGGTGGGAACAACCCCGTTTCCTGCAACGCACCGCGCATTGACGCCCCTTCACGAACGCGTCCAGCCGCTTCATCTACCGCCTGACGTATGGCTAAATTACCAATGACCGACGAGGTAATGCGCAACCCGTCAAGCAAGGGTACCGCTGAGGAGGTCAGTATACTTAAAGTCCGGGCAAAACGGGCAGTACTTACCCCTCTTATGACCTTACCCAGCATGGGAAGTTTTAACAGCCTGCGATGATATTTCAGGCGGTTTTTTTCATTTCTCAACCACTGGTTAAAGGCCACCAGTACCAAAGCAATACCAATAAGTAACCACAGCCCCCAGTTTTGCAAAAATTCACTAATGGCTATCATCGCCAGAGTGGTTGGCGGTAAGTCCTGGCCCATGGTTGAAAAGTTATCCACTATTTGCGGCACAATAGAAACCAACAGAAAAACCACAATGCCAATGGCAACTAAAGTCAGCATAAGCGGATAAATTAGCGCCTGAGTCAGCTGGCTTTTCATGTGTTGACGTTGCTCAGTATAGTTTGCCAGTTCATCCAGTACTGTATCTAAATGGCCGGATTTTTCACCTGCAGCGACCATGGCGGTATATAAAGAATCGAAAACACCGGGAAACTCCGACATAGCTTCGGCAAGGCCATAACCTTCAACCACTTTACTGCGTACCGACATCAGTAACTTTTTCAGGCGCGGCTTTTCGGTTTGATCAGCAACCGCTAACAACGCCTGCTCAATGGGCAACGCTGAACCTACTAAGGTGGATAACTGACGGGTAATTAATGCCAAGTCCTGCGCTTTAACCTTACGCTGTGGAAGCCCAAACCGGGGCTGTAAGGTTTTCTTTCTGTCTTGATCAGCGGCAGGTTCAATAGTTAAAGGCATTAAGCCTTTTTCGCGCAATAACTGACGTACCTGTCGCTCAGTATCGGCTTCCAGTACACCTTTTTTCTTTCTGCCATTAGCTTCAACGGCTTGGTATTCAAATGCTGCCACCCTCTACTCCTCGCGGGTAACCCGCAGCACTTCTTCCAGCGTTGTTTTGCCTTTCAGTACTTTTGCTAATCCGTCCTGGCGAATACCGGGCGTCGACTGGCGAATATACTTTTCAATAGACTGTTCACCGTGACCATTATGGACTAACTCACGTACATGGTCGTCCACCAGCAGCAGTTCGTGAATACCGGTTCGTCCACGATAACCGGTGTGATTGCATCGTTCACAACTCCCTGCACGATAAATCACACTCGTATCTGAAGCATCAAGGCCCAGCATATTCTTTTCTTCGTCATCAGGCTGGTGAGGCTGTTTGCACTCGCTACAGAGTGTCCGCACCAGACGCTGTGATAACACCGCCAATAAGCTCGATGAAAGCAGGAAAGGTTCTACGCCCATGTCTTCCAGACGAGTAATAGCACCGGCGGCCGTATTGGTGTGCAATGTAGACAAGACCAGGTGACCAGTGAGCGAAGCCTGCACAGCAATTTGCGCAGTTTCTACATCACGTATCTCACCAACCATCACCACGTCCGGGTCCTGACGCAAAATAGCGCGCAACCCGCGGGCGAAGGTCATATCCACCCGAGGATTAACCTGAGTCTGTCCAATACCATCAATGGCATATTCTATCGGGTCTTCGACGGTCAGAATATTACGGTCTTTAGAGTTAATTTCGCTAAGCCCGGCGTACAAAGTCGTACTTTTACCAGACCCTGTAGGGCCGGTTACCAAAATAATACCGTGGGGCTTGTAAATCAGCTCCTGGAAAATCTTCCGGTTAGCATCGGTCATTCCCAGCTCAGTCAGATTGAGCCGCGCATTATTCTTATCTAATAAACGCAATACAACCCGCTCGCCATGATTAGACGGCATGGTAGAAACCCGCACATCCACCGCTCGACCGGCAATCAACAACGAAATGCGACCATCCTGCGGAACGCGTTTTTCAGCAATATCCAGCTGCGCCATAACTTTTATGCGCGACACCAGCAGCGATGACAACTTACGGTTTGGTCGCAACACTTCACGTAAAACGCCGTCTATGCGAAAACGTATTAGCAAAGCTTTCTCAAAGGTCTCAATATGAATATCTGAGGCACCTTCTTTTATCGCCTCGCTCAGCATTGCGTTAATTAGCTTAATAATAGGCGCGTCATCTTCGCTTTCCAGCAGATCTTCTGTCTGCGGCAACTCATCAGCCAGAGAGAACAAGTCGGACTCATTGCCAATGTCCTCCATTAGCTGCTGAGCTTCTGATGAGTCTCGCTGATACGCACGAGTTAACAAGCTTTCAAAGTCACTTGCGGCATGCTCCTGAAGGGTTACCGGTTGCCCCAGCGCACGCCTCACTTCTTTTAACGCAGCAGCCGAAATACCGGCACGGCAATGCAAAATTAACGGCTCACCCTGCTCTACCACTACGCCAAAGCGTTTAGCAAAGCTGAACGGAAGGCGAGCTGTTGCAATGGCACTGGCTTCAGTCATCTTGCTGCTCTGCATTTTGCTCGTCGCTTTCTTTGTCACTCTTTTCGTCTTTCTTTTCGTCTCTATTCTCGTCGTTCTTCTCGCTACCTTGTTTTTTCAGGTATTCGTCAAATCCCGGCGGTAACGTCAGCTCACTGTCCCAATCGTTAAGCAGTGGTGACTCCTCAGAAGGCATGAGTGAAATTCCACGCGACCGTTCATTTAACTGCAGTGCCCGCATATAATTGTATTTTGCCGAGCTCAACTCGCGCATACGGTTGCCGTCACGGACTATGGTCGGACGGATAAATACCATAAGATTGCGCTTTTGCTTGGATGTTGAAGTTGAACTAAATAGCTTACCCAGAATCGGGATATCCCCCAAAATAGGAACTTTGGATACAGATTCCTGCACGTCTTCGTCAATCAAGCCGCCCAGTACAATAGTCTCACCGTCGTCAGCCATAACCGTGGTTTTCAGTTCACGCTTATTAATAATAACGTCAACCGCAGTGGCACCGCTTAAACTGGACACTTCTTGCTCTATCGTCATTTGCACGGCGTCCCCCTCGTTAATTTGAGGCGTTACCTTTAACTTAATACCTATCTCGGTGCGGTTAACCGTCTGGAAAGGGTTGTCGTTGTTATCACCCGTAGTAGAGCCACTAATAGTAGGAACTTCCTGGCCGACCAGGAAGCTCGCTTCCTCGTTATCTACGGTAACAATACTTGGCGTTGCCAAAATATTTGAGCGAGTATCCTGTGTAACGGCCTGAACCACCGCCGCCCAGTCATTCTGAATGGTGCCGAACATCATACCGTTTACAGAGCCCAACAAGTTTGCCAGCAATGAAACATCTCCAGGTTCATCCGGTTCTGTCGTGGTCACTTCAACCCCGCCATCGGTTACCCGGGTTGTCGTTGTGCCTTCTCTTTCACGTGCCTGATAAGCACCGGCGGCTAAACTCCCAATGGGTACCTGGTTACCGTTATTATATTGAACCATACCGCCGTCTTCGCTGATCCACTGCACTCCGAAGTCGACGTTATCGCCTTCCATAATCTCGACAATAATGGCCTCAACCTGAACCTGGGCACGACGAATGTCTAAGTCCCGAATCACTTTTTCAAGCGACGCCAGCATATCTTTTTGAGCGGTAATAACCACTGAGTTAGTCGGTTCATGCGGGCTGATACTGACCGTTTCATCGCCTCCGGTACGGCGTCGTTGGTTATTGTTGCCAGTGCTTGATTGCTGCTCAACTTCAGCCTGAATGGAACGACTAACATCTTTCAACACGTCCACAACTTCAGGCGCTTTTGCATACTTAAGATAGAAAACCCGGGTATTACCTTCGGTTTTTAAGTCCTGATCCAACTGCTTAATAAGTTTAACGACGCGGGCTCTGGCGCGTGGCTCACCGCTGACAATAACGCTATTACTGCGTTCATCCGCAACAATTCTAGGAATCAATAATGCCGGTACGCCTTCATTATTTTTTTCATATAAAGATTGAGCAATACGAACAATTTCGCTTGCAGATGCATATTCAAGGCTGATCATGTCAACGTCCTGATCGCCTGCCTGATCAACTCGTTCAATAATCTCTACCAGCCGTTGCACAGTTTCTGAACGGCCCGTCATCATAATCACATTAGATGGGTCATAGCTGACCACCATACCGCCGCCACTTTGATCGTTTAACTGACGCAATAACGGCGCAAGCTCACGTACCGATACGTTTTCTACCGGCACAACCCGGGTCACCATAGTATCGCCTGAACCTCTGGTATCTCTGTCGAGCACGGGTAATGAAGATGTTTTTGCGTCTTTATCGCGTATCACCTTAAGCACGCCCGATTCCATCTCAACAACGGCAAACCCGTAAACCTCAAGAACATTCAGGAAAAACTGATAGTACTGTTCTTCATTCATCACATCGTAGCTGCGCACATCAATTTTTCCCCGAACATTCGGGTCAATAATGATGGTTTTACCCAAATTCCGACCGACAACCTGAATGAACTCGTTAATATCAGTATTTTTAAAACTGGCGGCATACTCTTCGCTGCTTAATGGCGAACTCATCAGTGTTAATGCTAAACCAAGAGCTCCCAACCATGCTTTTAAGCCACTCTTTGCCACTGTCATATCAATTATCCTGTTTTACCGGTAGCTCAAACGACAGTTCCATCCTTTCACCGTCGCGCTCAATTTCTATGCTGACCTGTTCTTGTTCCGACAGTTCCTGACTAGCAAGCATTGCCTGCTCCATGTCGGTCAGATCAAAGCCATTAATGGCCACTGCCAAGTCACCGTTCTGGAATCCAGCATCCCGAAATAACTGTGGGTTTTTGCCTGGGTTCAGTTTGTATCCTTTTAACTCGCCATTCGCTTGTACTGGCGAAATATTCACGTAATCGAGTAACGACGATGGGTTATCAGCAACTTGTGCCAGTTGCTGTTCGACAGTTGCCTCATCATCAACGGGGTTGGTATCATCACTATCGACAGGTACCAGCGCACCGCCGTTATCTGAGTCACCTACAATTAGCGACAGTGCAGGCCTATCCTCACCAATGTCTTCCATTTTCAGTGTTTCTAACCGGCCGTTATTATCAAGAATAACGCGATCGGCATGAATCTCTTCGACAGTTACCGATGAACTGCCCAGGCTCTCACCAATAATGTAGGTTTGTTGCTTGCTACCTTGCTGAATAATAGCCGCAGAACGTTCCGGGTTGGAGCTGGCAGAAACGCCTATCAGGCGAACATTTAACGATGTTTTGGGCGCGTTTTGAACGTTTTCAGAACGGTTCCGCCGCTCTGCTGTTCCAAAAAGATTAAGCTCAGTTAAGGTTTCTAAATTCATGGTACTGGTTGCAGCAGAGTCCACCGTCACTTTAGGTAGGACCGCACTGTCGTCGGGCTCCGCCGGATTAATCAGTGACCAGGTAAACCGAGCCAGCAATACCGCAACCAAAAACCATGCGAAAGCCGTTAGCGCTTGCATTAAGCGGCGCCACATTTGAGTATCTTTAAATATTTGTTGGAGTCGGGCAGTCACTTTATTCTTATTCTTGTTACACTGACAAAAGGCGATTCATGCATTCTAGCGCAGGCGACATGAGTCAACAATCGGTTAACACAAAGTTTATAACGAATTCGTTGCGGTTTTATGACAAAAACTCGAAAAGAAAGTCCCATTCGTCTGGATAAATGGCTGTGGGCTGCAAGATTCTACAAAACCAGAGCACTTGCCCGACAAATGATTCAGTCAGGCAAAGTACATTATGATGGGCAGCGTAGCAAGCCTTCTAAGGTTGTTCAGCTTGGTGCTTTTATCACTTTGCGTCAGGGCTTCGATACAAAAGAAGTTGAGGTCATGGAGTTAAGTGAACAACGCCGCGGTGCCAGTGAGGCACAATTACTCTATAGAGAAACTTCTGAGAGCATAGAAAAGCGCGAAAAAAATGCGGAAGCAAGAAAGCTTAATGCGTTGTATAATCCGCACCCGGATGGACGGCCAGATAAGAAACAGCGCCGTCAACTTATCAGAATGAAAGATAGCGGTGAATAAACCGCTTGTTGTCGATAAACAGGAGTGCCCATGGAATACCCAACTGATCAATTGTCACGCTACACCTTTGACGAGCACGATGTGCGAGGTGAGCTCGTTCAGTTGACCAGCAGCTACCAAACCTTGATCCGTGGTCACGACTACCCAGCGCCGGTTCAGGAGTTGCTTGGGCAAATGATGGCGGCTGTATCGCTGTTAACTGCTACTTTAAAATTTGAAGGTCATATTGCGGTGCAACTTCAGGGCGATGGACCACTTAACTTTATTGCGGTAAATGGCAATCATAATCAGGAGCTTCGGGGCATAGCCCGGTTAAGAGCCGAAATTGACAGCACTGATTTGCAGGCAATGATAGGCAAAGGTCAGTTAATTATAACGCTGACTCCAGACACGGGTGAGCGTTACCAGGGCGTTGTCAGTGCCAGTGCTGGTTCAATTGCAGCCATGCTGGAAGACTATTTTGAACAGTCAGAACAGCTACGCACCCGGGTTTGGCTGCACGCCGACGGAGAACATGCAGCCGGAATGCTGTTACAGCGCCTGCCAGCAACCGGCATGGACTTGACCGGGTTCGAGCATCTGGCCACTTTAACCGACACCATTACTGCCAAAGAAATTTTCACACTACCGGCAGAGCAACTGTTGCATCGTCTTTATCACGAGGAACACGTTCGCCTTTACCCGTCACAAGCGGTCAGTTTTGTTTGTGGCTGCTCTCGCGAGCGCACTCTGGAGGCACTGGCTTCAGTAAGCCCGGAAGAAATTCAGGAAATTTTAGCCGAGGAAGGCGAAATTATGATGACCTGTGATTATTGCCTGACCGAGTACCGTTTTACCCCTTCAGACTTTAATTAACAGATACAAAAAAGCCTGCATAATCAGCAGGCTTTTCTCGTTTAAAACTACTTTTTCTTCTTCAGGAACTTCATCAAGCGTCTGCGCTTTCGCTGCTGTGACAAAGTCAGCTGGTTTTTCTTACCTTCATACGGGTTAACCGGTTCACGGAATTCTACTTTTATTGGCGTACCCATAACGCCCAGAGACTTCCGGAAGTAGTTAATTAAATAGCGCTGATAAGCCCCCGGTAAATCTTTTACCTGGTTGCCGTGAATAATAATACGAGGTGGATTATAGCCACCTGCGTGGGCATATTTAAGTTTCACCCGGCGACCACTAACCAGTGGCGGCTGATGTTCTTCCTGCGCCATTTCCATAATTTTAGTCAGCTTGGAGGTACTAATTCGCTGGGTTGCGCTGGCATAAGCCTCTTCAACCGACTCAAATAAATGACCAACACCCGTACCATGCAGTGCGGAGATAAAATGCAAGCGGGCGAAGTCGACGAAACCTAAGCGACGATCCAGCTCGCGCTTTATTTCTTCTTTGTGGTCGTTTTGCAAACCATCCCACTTGTTCACTGCAATAACAATTGAACGACCGGCATTTAATGCAAAGCCAATTAAATTGAGATCCTGATCACTGATGGTTTCGCGTGCATCAACCACAATAAGAACAACGTTTGCGTCCTCAATTGCCTGCAGGGTTTTAACCACCGAGAACTTTTCGATAGCCTCTCCAATACGTCCACGACGACGGACTCCTGCTGTATCAATCAGAACATATTCGCGCTCGTTCCGTTGCATAGGAATATACACGGAGTCGCGGGTGGTGCCCGGCATGTCATAAACGACAACCCGTTCTTCACCCAGTATACGATTGATTAAGGTTGACTTACCGACGTTTGGACGACCGACAATAGCCAGTTTTAGTGGCAGTTTGTCGTAGTCAATTTCATCATGCTCCAGCTCTTCAGACTCAACGTCCTTGGGCACGATAACATCGGGATATTCTTCCGCTATTGGCTTAAAGCAAATTTCGAGTAACTGCTCTACCCCACGACCGTGAGCCGCTGCAATACCGTAAAGCTCACCTAAAGATAACGAATAGAAGTCTGCCATTGCCGAATGGGCATCAATACCGTCAATTTTGTTACAGACCAGGTAAACTTTCTTATTCTGCTTACGCAAATGATCCGCAATGGCCTGATCGCCAACGGTAACACCGTCACGCGCGTCCACCATGAAAAGAACGACATCGGCCTCGTCAACAGCAAGCAGTGACTGCTTTGCCATTTCTTCGTCAATGCCTTCTTCATCACCATGAATACCGCCGGTATCAATAACAATAAATTGATAACCGTCGTAATTTGCCTGACCGTATTTACGATCCCGGGTTAACCCGGGAAAGTCCGCTACCAGTGCGTCGCGAGTCCGCGTTAAACGATTAAAAAGCGTGGATTTCCCCACATTTGGGCGCCCAACCAGCGCGACAACAGGTAACATCTCTTATTCATTTCCTGATTGAGTATCGAGCGCGATGATATCACCGTCTCGAGTTTGTACATACATAATGTTGTTATCAACGACTGGAGCAACATAGACTCCATCGCCGCCAACTTCGTAACGGCCAACAATGTTGCCGGTTTCACTGTCCAGCCAATGCAAGTAGCCTTCAAAGTCACCAACGACAATATTACCGCGATGCCATGCCGGCGCGCTCAACTTACGCCCAAACAGCTCGGTATTACTCCAGCGCTCAATACCACCGCTCTGGTCAAGTGAGTAAACGTGGCTTTTAACATCGGTTAAGAAAATTCGGCCGTTTGTCACCAGCATATTTTCAAACGCTTTGTAATCACGTTTCCAGCGTACTTCACCGCTCATGAGTTCAAGCGCTACCAGTTCGCCGTTAAAAGCGACCATGTATAACGTTGTTCCCTGAGTAGCCGGTTTTGCATCAACGTCGGCTAAACGCTCTAGTTCAGTACTTCCGCTGGGCTTACCAATAGGCTGAGTCCAGGCTTGTTGTCCGCTGTCAGCAATTAACACCATACCTGAGCCGTTGCTGTCGCCAACCACAATACCACCACTGATAATTGCCGGAGCCGATGCACCACGCACAGTCAGCATGGGCGTCTGATATTCATATTCCCATTGCTCTTCACCGGTTTCAGCGTCCAGGCTAATGACTTTTCCGCCACCGGTATGAACAACGACACGACCTTCGCCGACAGCAGGGTCTGACATGACTTCGTTGTTCACTTCGGTATGCCAGACAACATCACCAGTTTCAGCATCCAGAGCAACAACATCACCATTTTCGGTGCCCAGAAAAACACGGTCGTAGCGAGCAACTAAGCCGCCAGATATACGAGCTGGAAAAGGACTTGCAAATAAGCCGCTGAACCAGCCTTCGTCGGTTGCTTCATCAAATGTAATGCGCTGACGTAGGTCAATTCGCCAGACGCGGTCGCCTGAGGTCTTGTCAAAAGCACTGACAAGGCCATTGCGGTCAGCAGCAAAGACCTTGTCGTATGCAACAACTGGGTTTAATCGGGAGAAGTGCTCACCAATACCGCTTCCGACAGAAGCATCCCATAAGACTTTTGGTTGTACTTGCTCAGAAATAGGCTGAAGCACCGCAAATTTAGGCTCTTCATCGTCGTCACCAAAAATAGAGCAACCACTAACAAGAACTGCAGCAGTCAATAACAAACTGCCTTTGGTAAAGCGTTTAATCAATTGCATTATGACTTAACCAGGCTGTTGAGTTTCATTTGCAGTGCCGGAGTCAATGACTCACCAGCCTGCAATGCGCGTTCGTATGCGGCACGAGCTTCTTCAGTATTACCCTGCTCGGCCAGAATATCGCCTTCAAGCTCCGCGGCAAAACCCGCATAGGCTTCAGGCAGAGGTTTCTTAACTAAGCTTAAAGCAGCATCAAGCTGTTCCTGAGCAATTAATACCCGGGCTAACCGGATACTGGCTAAAGCCGACATATTTTCGTCTTGAGCGCTGTCGACAACCGACTGCAACGCAGTAACCGCTGTTGCTAAGTCAGTGCGTTCGACCGCATGTTGAGCCAACTGCAACGCTACCAACTGTGCATAAACATTTTCAGGGTTTTCACTAACAAACTCTTGTGCTTCCAGTACCGCGTTTTCGCTACCTTCAGAGAGCTCAGCCGTTAACTGCTGATAGTTTGACGAAGCACGCTCCTGAGTTTCCAGCGTATGCTGGTCATAGTAACGCCAGCCATAAAACAAACCAAAGCCAATGACCACACCGGCAACAATGCCTTTACCATGCTCTTTCCAGAACTCTTTTAAACGTTCTACTTGCTGTTCTTCATCCACCTGACTACCCTCTCGTCATTGGTTGCAGATACTCAATAAGTGCCTGCCAGCCCAGAGTTTGTTGTTCTTCAGCAGTGCGTAACGGTTTTACGGTTACCTGCTGCTGAGCGATTTCATCTGCACCGATAATGAGTGCCACTTGTGCACCCGACTTATCTGCTTTTTTCATTTGTTTTTTCATAGAACCGCCACCACAGTGGCTTACCAGTCGCAGTTCCGGTAATTCATTTCTCAGCTGTTCGGCAATTCGCGGGGCATTTAGTTCCGCTTCTTCGCCTAACGGCATTAAGTAGGCATCAACCACTCGTCTTGGGGTCAGCTTGCCTTGTTCCTGTAACAATAGCACCAAGCGTTCCATACCCATTGCAAAACCGACTGCAGGCGTAGCCTTACCGCCTAATTGTTCAACCAGACCGTCATAACGACCACCGGCACAAACAGTACCCTGAGCTCCCAATGCTGTGGTAACCCATTCAAACACGGTACGGTTGTAATAATCCAGACCACGAACCAAACGTTCGTTTAAGGTATATGAAATACCAGCCGCTTCCAGGCGAGCGGTTAATTGCTCAAAATGCTCTTTTGACTCAGCGTCCCAGTATTCGGATAGACTTGGCGCGCCTTCCAGAACCTTCTGAGTATTTTCGTCTTTACTGTCCAGAATACGCAACGGATTGCTTTCAAGCCGGCGTTTACTGTCTTCATCCAACTCGTTTACATAGTCAGACAAGTAAGCTTTTAATGCCTCGCGGTAATTCGCCCGCGCTTCATTAGAACCCAGAGAGTTCAGTTGCAGCTCTACCTGATCGGCAAGACCAAACTCACGCCATAATCTGGCCGAAAGCAGAATGACTTCCGCATCAGCATCGGCGCTTTCTAAACCAAAGGTTTCAATACCAAATTGATGGAACTGACGATAACGTCCCTTTTGCGGACGTTCGTAACGGAACATAGGCCCCATGTACCACAATCGCTGAATTTGGTTGTACAACAAACCGTGCTGATTACCCGCGCGCACGCAGCTCGCTGTCCCTTCAGGACGCAAGGTCACGCTTTCGCCATTGCGGTCATCAAAGGTATACATTTCTTTTTCGACAATATCGGTAACTTCACCAATAGAGCGTTTAAACAGTTGTGTGCTTTCCAGCACTGGCATACGGATTTCGCTATACCCGTAGCTTGCAGCAACGCGTCGTATTACTGCTTCAACCTGTTGCCAGGCCGGACTCTGCTCTGGCAACAAATCATTCATGCCACGAATTGCTTGGATTGTATTCGCCACGGAACCTTCTCGTCTGGTTATCGATACAGAAAATAAGCGGGTATTATAGGGACTTTGTCGATGCGGGTAAAATCAACCGTTAATTTCTTTTACGTCAATTTTATTAGCTTCAATGAACTTAACCTGTTCGCGAATTTGAGCTTCCAGCTCATCCACTAAATTTTGGTTATCCAGCCGGAGTTTTTGACGTGCTCCGCCGATGTACAAACCACTTTTGTTTTTTGCGCCAGCAAGACCTACATGCGATACCAGAGCCTCGCCCGGACCATTAACCACACAGCCTATAATTGAAACATCCATTGGAATAGTAATATCTTCCAGACGCTCCTCTAAGGCATTAACGGTGTTAATAACATCGAATTCTTGTCTGGAACAACTAGGGCAGGCAATAAAATTGATGCCCCGTGCACGAATACGCAGTGACTTTAATATATCAAAACCAACTTTAATTTCTTCAACAGGGTCGGCAGCGAGCGAAACCCTTAGCGTGTCACCAATACCCTCGGCCAGCAAAATGCCTAAACCAACTGACGACTTCACCGCACCGCTGCGTTTTCCACCAGCTTCTGTAATACCTAAGTGCAGTGGCTGGTCAATTTCTTTCGCCAATAAACGATAGGATTCAACCGCTAGAAAAACGTCTGACGCTTTAACACTGACTTTAAAATCGTAGAAGTCCAGCTTGTAGAGAATATTGACATGGCGCATTGCAGACTCGACTAACGCCTCGGCTGTCGGTTCCCCGTATTTTTCTTGCAGATCTTTTTCTAACGAACCGCCATTTACCCCAATACGAATTGGAATGTTACGCTCACGTGCTGCATCTACTACAGCTTTTATTCTGTCTTCGTGGCCGATATTACCTGGGTTGATACGTAAGCAGTCAGCACCATATTCGGCAACTTTAAGCGCAATGCGGTAATCAAAATGAATGTCAGTAACCAAGGGTACAGGACTGCGTTGCTTTATTTGCTTAAAAGCTTCGGCTGCGTCCATTGTTGGTACAGACACACGAACAATATCGGCACCAGCCTGAGCCAAGGCTTCTATTTGCGCTACGGTCGCATCAACATCGGTTGTTTCGGTATTTGTCATGGACTGCACAGCAATCGGTGCGCCATCGCCAATAGGCACATTACCTACATACAAGCGGCGTGAAGGACGGCGTTTAATTGGATTTTCGTGCATCATAACCTTAAATTGACCTCTACTGCTCTTCTGACGGTACGGTGAAGCGCGCAACACGACCAGCACGGAACTGGTCCATATTAAAGGCATCACCGTTAAAGCTGACATTAACAGCTTCAGGTTTACACAGTGTTACTGAAAAAGGCGCTTCGCCAGGGACTGGCATACGGTAGCCTGCAGCTTTTACACCAACAGCCTGAGTTTCACCGGAAGCATCATCAATTTTAACCCAGCATTCTTCATTAAACTCTAACACCAGACTGGCTGAAACAGTTTCCGATTGCGGCGACGGCTCAGCAGGCTCGGACTCAGTCGGAGTTTCAACTTCATTGTCTGTCTGCTCGGCAGTTTCAGTTGGCAACTCCTGTGTATCATTTACATCATTAGCTACTGACTCAGTGTTAGCGGCCTGCGATTCGTCGTTATTCTCACTGGTATTCCCGCTGTTATTTTCGTCATTTTCACTAACGGGTTCTTGCACCGATTCGATCGCAACATTCGTATCATCGGTTTCAACTTCCGACTCTAATATGGCTTCATCTTCATTCGGCTCAATTTGTGGCTCTGTCGGCCGATTCGAAATTTCAATATCACCGACGTTATCAGCTTCATCATCAGTATTTACCGGGGAAACTTCTGAACTTTCCTGTGTGCCGGTTTCACCTTCACTAAAACCAAGATCCGGCTCTTGCCACCACCAAATAACCAAAGCAACGACAATAATGATAACTACATAAGTAATTAACATTAAGCGGTTGTCACTTTCCTCATGCTTTTTACGTCTTGAGAAGCTCTGCATCTGGCTGCTTTCAACTTCTTTATAGCCTCTGGCTTTATAAGCCTCAAACAGCTCGGTATCGTCTAAATCAAGCAGTTTGGCGTAGGAGCGTAAATAGCCTTTAATAAAGGTTGCCGTAGAGAAAGTTGAATAATCATCGGCTTCCAGCAATTCAATAATCTGCTTTCGCAAACGCAACTGGTCTGCAACCTCGCGTTGCTCTAAACCTTTAGCTTCACGGGCTTCTCTCAGAATTTCACCAGGACCTTTACTCAGCTTTTGCTCTGTTTCTTGTGCCGCTTCCGATTCTGGCTTTTTATTATCTTGTGTTGATTCGTTTTCAGCAGTCATGATTGTAAGGGGTTTCCCTGTTATGGTTGAGCTGCGTCGTGACTTACCCGTGCCAGACACTCGGCTCTATTGGCCTCAGATCTGGCATAATGTGGATACGCTGGATCCAATGTCACTTTATCAAAATACCTGAGTGCTTTTTTCCAGTCACCAGCCACACACAGTGCAACCGCATAGTTATTGTACAATGCACCGCTCATAGGTTGCCATGATAATGTCTGTTGGTAAAGTGACAAAGCTGAATCAACGTCATTTGTCGCTAAATACCATTGCCCTAAGGCAAGATTGGCATCCAGAGACCGGGGATTGTTCGTCAATGCGGTTTGCAAATGCGGATACGCAAGCTTCAATTTCCCTTGCGCCAAATAAGCAAGTCCAAGCTGCAACCGTACATCATTACCCACAGATACCGACTGTTCAGGGTTAGCGGTACAACCATATAGCGCTGCGGCTATCAATAATAAAGCGGTTCGCATTATCACACTCCTTGTGCCTGCGACTCTGTAAATTTACGTGGTCTTTACAGCTATTGCCTCTCCACCACGCTGTTTCTGCTGACGTTTCAGTATACGTTTTGTACGATCGATGACATCGCCCACTAACTGTCCGCAAGCTGCATCGATATCATCCCCACGAGTTTTCCGTACCATTACCGTCAAACCGTACTCCATAAGCACTTTGGCAAAACGGTCAATTCGCGAATTACTAGAACGCCCGTAGTCCGAGCCCGGGAAAGGGTTAAATGGAATAAGATTAATTTTACTCGGGGTATCTTTTAAGGTTTTTGCCAGCGCATGTGCCTGATCGGTTGAATCGTTCACATGGTCCAGCATGACATACTCTACCGTTACTTTACGCTGAGCTTTTGACTGCTCAACATAACGACGGCTGGATGCCAGAAATTCTTCAATATTGTACTTCTTATTAATAGGTACAATTTCGTTGCGCAGCTCATCGTCCGGCGCGTGCAAAGAAATAGCCAACATCACATCAATGCGTTCACGCAATTTTTCCAACGCAGGAACAACACCTGAAGTACTTAAAGTAACGCGGCGTTTGGATAAACCGAAACCCAGGTCATCCAACATTAATTCCATTGCCGGAACAACATTGTTTAAGTTAAGCAAAGGTTCACCCATGCCCATCATGACAACGTTCGTTACGGGTTTAATTCCGGTTTTTCCATAAGCCCCTAACAGCTGGTTCACCCGCCATACCTGGCCGATGATTTCCGCCACACTGAGGTTACGGTTAAAGCCCTGAGCCCCGGTTGAGCAGAAAGTACACTCTAATGCACAACCAACCTGAGAAGACACGCACAAAGTAGTGCGATCACCCTCGGGTATCCATACTGTTTCCACGTCCTGACCGTCAAACAAGGTCATAGCGAACTTAATAGTGCCGTCCGATGACTGCTGTTGTTCACGAACTTCAGGCGCGCGTATTTCAGCGACTTGCTTGAGCTTTTCACGCAATGCTTTATTAAGATTGGTCATCTCATCAAAGTCATCGACACAAAAGTGATACAGCCACTTCATTACTTGTTCAGCACGAAATGGTTTCTCACCCATCTCACGAAAGAACTCTTTGATTCCCTCACGATTCAGGTCGAGTAAGTTCACTTTTTTATCTATTGCGTTGGTCATAAAGCTCCGGTTTTCTGATGTGCCTCGACGTTTTTGTAGCCTGATGCAATAGCATCAGGCTACATTCAAATACAGTCTTAGCGAGTGCGCTGACAAACTTCTTCGTCGCTGAAGAAGTAAGAGATTTCACGTGCAGCAGATTCAGTTGCATCTGAACCATGTACCGCATTTTCGTCTATAGTTTCAGCATAGTCGGCACGAATAGTTCCTGCCAGTGCTTCTGCAGGATTCGTAGCACCCATGATGTCGCGGTTTTTACGTACAGCGTCTTCACCTTCAAGAACCTGAACAACGATAGGGCCTGAAGTCATGAATTCAACCAAAGCACCAAAGAAAGGACGTTCTTTGTGTTCTGCGTAGAAACCTTCTGCCTGTTCTTTGCTTAGGTGCATCATTTTAGCACCAACAATGCGAAGACCAGCAGATTCAAAACGGTTGTAGATAGCGCCGATTAAGTTTTTTGCAACTGCATCAGGCTTGATAATTGATAGAGTGCGCTCTAAAGCCATGGTTATAAACTCCAATAAAATTAAGGGATAAATCAGTCGCGCGGATTATACGTGAGATCGGCGCAGAAATCGAATACCCAGTGATTGTTTTTTCATTCATTCTCAGCTAGGATGAGAGAACTTATATAGCCATATAGACGTCTATTTGACGATAAGGAGTTCTGACATGGCGAACAATGAATATGAACAAGCCACCCTTGGCGGAGGTTGCTTCTGGTGTGTTGAGTCAGCCTTCCTTCAGGTAAAAGGCATTCAGTCGGTTAAATCGGGCTACACTGGCGGGCATACCATCAATCCAACTTACGAGCAGGTTTGCAGTGGCGAAACAGGACATGCCGAAGTTGCGCAACTCCAATACGACCCAGAGCAGATCTCTTACCGTCAAATCTTAGAAATCTTTTTCACTCTGCACGATCCAACTCAGGTGAATCGTCAGGGCAACGATGTGGGTACGCAATATCGCACATCAATTTTCTATCATAACGACGCGCAAAAACGCGAAGCGGAAGATATTATTGCCGAACTTGAAGCCGATGCCGCATTTGCAGCGCCTATAGTGACGGAAGTAACCCCGCTGGGAACCTTCTACCCGGCCGAGGATTACCACGAAAATTATTACGCCAGAAATCCGGAAAACCCGTATTGTCAGGCGGTAATTTCACCGAAGCTGGCTAAATTCCGCAAAACCTTTGCGGGCCTGCTTAAGGACTAAGCAGCGCCTCGCAAAGTCCCCACCGTGCGGTGGATAAGTTCTATCGCACGGTCAATGTCTTCTTCGGAAGTGTAACGACCAATGCTAAAGCGCAGTGAACTCATTGCCAGTTCATGCCCAACCCCTAAAGCACTAAGGACATACGAGGGTTCAACGCTGGCAGAGGTGCAGGCCGAGCCCGAAGAAAGCGCAAGATCTTTTAACGCCATTAGCAGCAATTCGCCATCAACCCCGGCAAAACTGATGTTAGTAATATGCGGTACGCGTTGCTGTTCAGAACCATTCAGCGTCACGCCTTCCAGCTGATTCACACCAGTCCATAAACGCTGACGCAGGTTTTCCACTCGCGCAGGCTCCAGTTCCAGCTCGTTAAGGGCAAGTTCCGCCGCAACACCCATACCGACAATTTGGTGTGTTGGTAAAGTACCTGAGCGCATGCCGCGTTCATGACCTCCGCCATGCATCTGCGCAAGCAGCCGAACTCGCGGAGTGCGGCGTACATACAATGCCCCAATACCTTTAGGTCCATACATTTTGTGAGCAGAAAGCGACAATAAATCGACCGGTAATTCCGCCATATCCATTAACACTTTGCCGCACGCCTGAGCGGCGTCAACATGAAATATCGTGCCGTTTTCGCGACATAAATGGCCGATGGTAGTTATATCCTGAAGCACGCCAATTTCGTTATTAACCAGCATTACGCTCACTAACACCGTATCTTCGCGCAAGGCTGAGCGGAACAAATCCATATCCAGCAAGCCGTCTGTTCCGACATCCAGATACGTCACTTCAAAGCCTTCTTTTTCCAGCTGAGCGCAGGTATCTAAAACCGCTTTGTGCTCGGTTTTAAGCGTAATAACGTGTTTGCCTTTATCTGAGTAATACTGGGCTGCGCCTTTTATGGCAAGGTTATCTGATTCAGTAGCACCTGAGGTAAAAACAATTTCGCGTGCGTCGGCGTTAATAAGATCAGCAACCTGATTTCGGGCAATATCTACAGCTTCTTCTGCCTGCCAGCCATACTTATGCGAACGCGATGCCGGGTTACCAAACAAGCCATCCTGCGTTAAACAACCCATCATTTTTTCTGCTACAACAGGATCGACTGGCGTGGTTGCAGCATAATCAAAATACAGGGGTAACTTAGACACTTGCTTGCTCCTGACAACTTAAAGGCAATATTATAGATGAGAGTTTAACTTAATCTCTTCTTCACTGTGGTTATGCAACGAATTTTGTCTATTCAGAACATCACCCACGTCCTGTTTCTTCATCAACTCAGCCAGCGTAATACCGTCCAGAAAGTCAGATATTCTGTCGCTTAACCCTTCCCACAGAGAGTGGGTCAGACAACGTTCGCCGCCCTGACAGTTAGCTTTACCCTGACAACGCGTTGCATCAATTGACTCGTCCACAGCATGAATGACGGCACCAACAGAAATATCATTTGCTGCACAGCCCAGACGATAACCACCACCCGGACCTCGCACACTGTCCACCAACCCGTGCTTACGTAAGCGCGAAAACAACTGCTCTAAATACGACAGAGATATTCCCTGACGCTCAGAAATATCCGCTAACGGCACGGGACCATTTGCCGTAAAAAGCGCAACGTCCAGCATAGCTGTTACTGCGTATCGACCTTTTGACGTCAGGCGCATGGTGTTTTCCTCTGCTGCTTAATTCATCGTTAATGTATTGAGATTCTACATTCCCGACTATTTTAGTCAAGTATTGCCTGTTGATTTGTCCACAGAGGCTAAGATGCCACGTAAGATATTAATTTCATTCTCTTCCGGGCGGGCTCGGTTAAATAAACGACGCAGTTTTGTCATAACTTGTCCGGGGTGCTGAGGAACAATGAACCCAGTCTGACCCAGAGTCTTTTCAAGATGCTCATAAAACCGTTCTAAATCTTCGGCGCGCGGGTACTCCGGTAAATTTTCCGGAGCGCGTTGTTTCGATTCCAGCCACTGCATGCGTAGCTCATAACTTACAGTCTGCACCGCCATAGCCAGGTTCAGCGAGCTGTAATCAGGGTTAGTTGGTATGTGTAAATGAAACTGACTTTGCTGTAGCTCTTCGTTGGTTAATCCACTGTTTTCACGGCCAAATACCAGAGCAACCTGATGCTGACTGGTCTCCTCCAATACTTTTGCCGCACACTCTCGCGGGCCTAACAGCGGCCAATCCAATGTTCTGTTACGAGCGCTGGTGGCAATAACCAGACCACAGTCGGCAATCGCCTCCTGCAGAGTATCCACAATAGTCGCCGACGCCAGAATATCGGTTGCGCCAGCGGCCAACGCCGATGCGTGACTATCAGGCTCCTGCACAGGGTCGACTAAGGTTAGTTTAGACAACCCCATAGTCTTCATGGCACGGGCGACAGAGCCTATGTTTCCGGTATGAGACGTATTCACCAGAACAATACGAATGTTATCAAGCATGGCGTTTCCCTTGAGTTTTTCTCGGCTTATGGAAAAGTTTGGCATGATACCGTAACACTGGTATGATCCGCGACCGAAAATTGTTCTTTTACAGCACAGGTAATTGGTATGCATCCGATGTTAAATATTGCGGTGCGCGCAGCGCGTGCGGCCGGCAAAATTTTAGTTAAAAATTTCGACCAGGGCAGTCCTGTTGAAGCCGAATCAAAAGGTTTGAACGACTGGGTTACTGATATGGATAAAGCCGCAGAACAGGCTATTATCAACACAATCAAAAAGTCTTACCCTGATCACGGCATCATCGCAGAAGAAAGCGGTACTCAGGCTGGAAAAGAAAACGACTTCCAGTGGGTTATTGATCCGCTAGACGGCACGACCAATTACATGCGCGGTATCCCCCACTTTTGTATCTCTATAGCGTTACTTCACAAAGGTTCTGTTCAACAGGCCGTTGTTTACGATCCTATGCGCGAAGAATTATTCACCGCTACCCGCGGTGCCGGTGCGCAGCTAAATGGCCGCCGCTTACGTATTTCACCTAAAGTGGAATTAAAAGGCGCCATTTTAGCAACGGGTTTCCCGTTCAAAATGAAAAACCGTTTACCGGAATACCTGGAAATGTTCAGCAAGTTGTTTGAGCACTGTGCCGACGTTCGTCGTGCAGGCGCAGCAGCACTGGACTTAGCTTACGTTGCAGCAGCACGCCACGACGCCTTCTGGGAAATGGGTCTTAAGCCGTGGGATATGTTGGCTGGCGAGTTATTGGTTCGCGAAGCCGGTGGCATAGTCAGTGACTTTCAGGGTGGCCACAACTACATTCAGTCAGGCAACATAGCAGCAGGTGCGCCAAAAGCATTAAAACAAATGCTGGCACAAATTCGCTAAGCTCTTTCTAAAAACAAGAGCAGTAAGCCCAAAAGCAAAACGCCGTCTGAGGTCACCCAGACGGCGTTCTTTTTTATAGTTCGATTTCTTCTAAATCGAGTTCAAGCGAGTAATCCATATCAGAGAGTTCTTCCCGCAACCGGTACTTCTCTTTTAGCTGCTCTATTTCACGCCATTTACGTTTTGCCGCGCGACCCTTACCAGACTTGTCATTAACCTTTTGCAGTTCTTCTGAATGATCCATGTTATGACCCTCTGCTTTTTTGATACAACTTTTTTAATTATGGTATTTAGCGCTGCAGTTAATCTGTTTGTTAACAAAAAAACCACAACTCATAAGTACCACACACCAGGCCACATTAAAAGAACTTTGTTACGCTTTTGTTAACAATTGATGGCGAAGGTGTGAAGAATCAGGTGATCAACTCAACTTGCGGATAATGCGTTTTGAAAAATTCGCGGACTGAACCGAGCTGCTGAATGGGGAATAGATGGTCACTCGATACTTGATAATTAAAAGGGAACTGTAAAATAGCGTATTCCTCGTCGTACTCGCCCACCGCTACGCGTTTCAGCTTTTTATTGGGGACTTGTTCCAACCCAACACGTAACTTTTCACCATTAACATCCAACAAAGTCATGATATTTTTAACTTTGTTCTGCTCTCGATCTCTGGGGCTAATGAGCGACGCAGAGGCAACGATTACGGCTACGAACAAAACTGCAAATCCCTGGCCGATAAAGTGCAAGACCATAAAGTAACTAAGGTAAATGGTTAATAACCAGAGCCAACCAGGAATGCCTTTGGTTTTCCGGGCCAGTCTCGCCCTAACGGTTTGTTCTTTATACATCTTTCAGCTCGTCATTTGCTTAAGTTCTATTAATTGTTGAACGACTTTCTCAACATTTGACGGTGCCCGTTTGGGCTGATAATTCAAAATATACTCGACCAATCCTTTACGTTCAAGAACGGGAACGCTGGGAGGTGAAGACAGCTTAACCCGTGCGCTGCGGTGTGAAAAAAACACAACGCCGTCTATCCAGGTAGATGCGCGGTTTTTCTTCAAATGCTCTGACAATACATGTATTTGCTTTTTTAACTGCTTTATTGGATTGCGAACTTTCGCGGTATAACGACCACCTTTGCGACCTACTTTATGAGCCGTCCAGTTAGGTGCCTGTTCATCTCCCGTTACTTTAGAGTTGTTGTTCTTCACTTCGACTACAAACACGCCGTTAGGGCCCACAACAATTAAATCCAGCTCCGTGAAGCCGCGTTTTGCTCGCGAATTGGGTACATCAATCTGGTTAAACAAAACATAGTTACCGGGGAGTTTCTCTAAAAGCTGCAGTGTTTTTAATTCGCCTCTGGCGCCCGAACGCTTAGTGGATGCCGCTCCAATAATGCTGAAGAGGTAAATTAGTCCGACAATCCACCAGAGATTTGGTAATTTGTACATTAAAAAACCCGCAATAGGCGCGCCAATAATAGCGACCCATACGCGGGCTTTATTCACTTCTTGCGAAAGACGATTTTTGGTTATGTACTGCGTGTCGGCCATGACAATTTGACTGCTTTATTTCCCAAACTGGTGGCTATATTAAACCACCAAAACAGACATTCGTCAGCTTTAATCCCTTACTGCTTTTGCCTTATAGCCTCAATCAGTTCGTCTTTTGTCATTTGGCTGAGGTTATCAATATCAAGCTGTTGCGCTCTATTGTATAACTCATCTTTGGTGCGCTCTTCCAGCCGGGTATTGGGGTTACCTGTCCCCTGAGTAGTGGTGTTATCGGTAAGCCCCTCTTCGCGTCGCTGCTTATTCACAGTGCGACTGGCAATTTCCTCTGCTTCGTCTTCACTCTTTCCGTCATCCAGCTGAGACTGCTTAATATGCTGATACATACGCTCGTCTTTGTCGCGCCAAACGTCTGGCATGGCAGCCTCCTTAATCGTTAAAATGTCAGTGCGTTTTCTCAACTTATTCATTATTAAGTGTAGTAAAAAAAGAAATGAAATAAAGGTTCGTTGAACACCCCCTGGCTTTAAAGATCCACATCAATTGCTATGCAACACCTATTTAATGGCAGAGCTTATTAGGCTCGACTAAGATTAGGAGCAACCACAACAAAGTGGTTTCGGCTATTAAGGGATTCTCATGAAATGCTTAAGTCATAAAATACTCAGCTTATTTGCAGGTGCTGTGGTGCTAGTGAGTCTTTGTTCTCACAGCTACGCGCAAACAGCTTCCTACTCCGATGCAGAAGCTACTGACCCAGAAATGCTAGGCTGGATGCAAGGTTTCCCGCCATCGCCTGAGAAACTCATCATGCAGCCTGAATCAGACTTCTTTAGCTTTCCGAAGCTGCGTTGGACGGTATGTCATATTCGCGAACTCATGCCGACGAAACGCGTGAGAAAGGGCTCCGAACCTCCATTATCGTTAGAGTATGCTATTGATAAAAATATCGATTCAGTGACTTTCAACACCATGGGTACGGAACAAACCATGACCTGGAAGGACTCTCTTGGAGCAAATTATACCGACGGCATTCTTATACTTCATAAAGGCAAAATTGTTTATGAACACTATTCGGGGTGTCTGGACGAGGGGGGTAAACACGCCGCTATGTCGATGACTAAGTCCATGACCGGACTGCTGGCAGAGATACTTGTTGTAGAAGGTGCGCTTGACGATACCGTAAAAGTTTCATCAATAATTCCCGAGCTTAGCGATAGTGCTTTTGGTAGTGCAACGGTACGTCAGGTTATGGATATGACCACGGCACTAGATTATAGCGAGGATTACTCCGATCCAAACGCGGATATATGGATCTACTCAAAAGCTGCGAGTCCCTTGCCAAAACCCAAAGAATATAACGGCCCGAACGGCTATTTCGAATATCTACAAACCGTCAGACAAAAAGGCATTCACGGAGAAGCTTTTGGTTACAGAACCATTAACACTGACACTCTTGGCTGGATAATTTCGCGGGTAACGGGTAAAGATTTAACCCAACTATTATCTGAACGTATCTGGAGCAAAATTGGGGCTGAGCAGGGCGCCTACTTTACTGTTGATGCAAAAGGAACTCCCTTTGCAGGCGGGGGACTTAGCGCAGGCCTGCGTGATCTCGCACGTGTTGGTCAGTTGGTGTTGAACCGCGGAAGTCTCAACGATCAGCAGTTGTTTCCAGAAGAGGCTGTCGCCAACATACAAACTGGCGGCGATAAAGAGGTTTTCGCTAAAGCAGGTTACAACACGCTAGAAGGCGGAAGTTACACAAGTATGTGGTGGGTTTTACATAACGAACATGAAGCTTTTGCAGCACGAGGCGTTCATGGGCAGACCATTTATATTGATCCAACGGCAGATATGGTAATAGTGAGGTTTGCGTCTTTTCCTACCGCTGCAAATGCCAAGATTGATCCAACTTCGCTACCGGCCTATCAAGCGGTTGCTGAGTACTTAATGGGAAAAGGAGAATCCACAGAGACAGCGTCAGAATAGCAAAGATCTGATTCACAAAGGCTAACGTAATTGAGTGAAAGACATTAAGTAGCCTGTTTATGAACCTGACTGAATCTGAAGTATCACGCGTTATAGAAATGGCGTGGGAAGACCGCACGCCATTTGAAGCTATTGAAGAACAATTTGGCCTGCAGGAAAAGCAGGTTATTAAGTTTATGCGCTCGCAACTAAAGCCCGGCAGCTTTCGCTTGTGGCGGGAGCGTGTGTCGGGGCGCAATACCAAACATCGAAAACTACGCCCCGCAGGAGTGTCGCGCGGCTACTGCCCAACACAATATAAACAGCGTTAGGCAATAACGCACTAAAGCATACTTTTCAGAACCTTGTCCTTGCGAATAAAGTGATGATGTAAGGCCGCAGCAACGTGCAAAGCAACCAGTGCCATAAGTGCTATTGCCATCCAGCCGTGCAGTTCCCGGAATACAGCATAGTTCTCAATATCGACAGTAAGCGCCGCCGGTAAGCGGAACCAGCCAAATACGTCAATTGGCCGCCCGGCAAAGTACTGCATTAAGTACCCTGAAATTGGCATGGCGAACAACAGCAAATAAAGCAGCCAGTGAGAAGCCTTGGCGACAAATGTCTGCAAGCTTGATAAGTCTCCGGGTAATGCCGGAATTTGATGGAACAAACGATTCACTAAACGTGCAATAACCAGTACGGCCGCCACAACGCCAAATGCTTTGTGCACGGTTAGAATGCTTAACTGCCACGGCTCTAAAGAACGAACCATCAATAGACCAGCCGCCAGCATCGAAATAACCAAAGCCGCCATAGCCCAATGAAACAAGCGCATCGATAACGAAAACTGTTGTGTGTTACTCATTGCCCTGTTCCTCCAGCTCGCCCATTAACGCTTCTTTTGCTCTGCGACGATAAGACTCGGCATAAGCCGCGGAACGAGCCCGTAGTATGGGATCTCGGGTTGCCTCAATACCGGTTGGTAACACCAGAGGATCGTAATTTATACCGTGGCATTCACCCTGTAACTGCGGCGTTACCCCGGTAATAACAATTTGTCCCGCTGTAATCTTCTCACGGCTGTCCGGCCATGCTTTTGCTGGATTGTTCTCATCATCTTTCTCATTTGCCAAAGTAAAAACCCAGTCGAAAATGATATTTTCTTTCGCTACCCGGTTGGTAATTTCTTGGTGCAGAGCATCCACACCTTCTAAGTTGTCAGCAGAAACTGAAACCGTCGGCTGCATAGTCCAGCGTACGGCTTGCTCATCGCCTTCAGAGTTAATTAAGTAAAACGCGTTAATGCTGTTATAAGTCTCAGCAGCAAAACTTCCGCTGGGTTGGTATTGCGCTTTCCAGCTTAAAAAGTCACTGCTCTCAGGGTGTTCGGCAAAAAACTTTTGTATTGCTTTAGGACCGGCCTGAATCGCCTGAATTTGCTGGTAAAACGTATGCGGATCTTTAACCGCCATAACGGGCGGCGTATTCATTGCAATACGCCATTGCTCGGTCGAACTCATGGCAAAGCTCAGAGCTAAACTGCGTACCGGTGCTTTTAAGTCAGGCGCTGTTGGATTATTCCCGGCAACAGAAAAACGCCCGATAAAAGGCATGGATCCCGTTTCAAATAGTGCCGCTTTTGAATAGCTGGCTAACTGCCCGTTTGAACGAAACTCACCACTAACGCAAATGCCTTTTGCGTGAGCACGCCGAAAGCCTTCATGGGCGTTTTCCCCCTGCTGTAAATTCACAAACTCTTGTGCACTAACTTTGGGGGGATCATCGGCTGCCACGCTCACCATTGGCGCCAGCAATAACGCCAGATATTGTTTTTTCATATTGAAACTACTCTTGTTATCATTTTTTCGGTTAGAGTATATCAGTCAATCGAGCACTGCGAGCAGCGCTCTTTCCCTGTTAATAATTTAGAAATGCGGTTACGGTAGCGCGCGAAAAATAAGTACGCTTTATCGGCAAACCATCGAATGACAGGCCAGCGTAAAGGGGCAATCATCCAGCCTTTCCCCACCAGCGACCAGGCCGCATAGGTGACATCCAGACCATAAATCATTTCACCTGAACGGGTCTGCCCGTGTAAATACTGGTTAGCCTTAGCAACGTCTACTGCAGGATAGCGCTGATTAAAATCCGGCTCGTTAATGTTCTCAAACTGGATCTTTCTTTGTTCGTCCAACTTCCTTAAATGACGCATTTCTTTCACGCACAACGGGCATCCACCGTCGAAGAAGATAACAAGTTTTGAGCTTTGCTCTGACATTAGAACCACCGTTTTGCGAATTACACCTTCTTATACGTTGTTTTTGCGTATTTGACTCATAATGTAATGCGAAAATCGGTTTGCTTAGCCCACAATACGACATTGCCACGCAGCCAGACTTAATAAGCAGTGCTAGTCTTTTTATGACATATGGCGCAGACGCGCTGCAATTCGCTCCAAAATAAGAGGCAAGGATGCCAAAACTCTCTAAAATTCGTCTCGTTTACTTAGCGGCATTTTTTATCGCTGCCTTTTGTGCCTTGCCTGCTGCCGCATTGCAGGCTTCAACGCAAACTCAGCTAGCAAAAGTTTATGAACAGGACACAAGCAATCCCATCAGCGACTATTTGGTGAGTGAAAAGTACGACGGCATCCGGGCCATTTGGACAGGCTCACAGCTACTGACCCGGCAAGGCAACCTGATATCAGCTCCGGAATGGTTTACTGCACCGCTACCCGCCGTTTGGCTTGACGGTGAACTGTGGACAAAACGTCAGAACTTTGAAGCGCTAAGTTCTATTGTGCGCACCCAAACACCAAAGGATAACCGTTGGCGGAAAGTGAAGTATATGGTGTTTGATATGCCTGACGCGCAGCTGCCATTTGAGGAGCGATACAAAAACTATTCAAAATTAATTGGGCAAATAAACGCTGAGCATATTAAGCCGGTTAAGCAGCAACGGTTTCATTCCAACCATGAGTTAAGCGAACACCTGAAAGCTGTGGTTGAGCATGGCGCAGAAGGCCTAATGCTGCATTTGGCAACAGCGCTTCATCAGTCGGGCAGAAGTGACGCTTTATTAAAGTTAAAACCCTATTTCGATGAAGAGGCCGAGGTTATCGCGCATTTACCGGGAAAAGGTAAATACACCGACATGCTCGGTGCGCTGCGTGTGCGCAATCAGCAAGGCATTGAATTTTCTATTGGCACCGGCTTCACCGACGCCGAACGCGCCAATCCTCCGCCTGTCGGCAGTATTATTACCTACAAGTATCACGGCTACACCAGTAATGGCGTGCCACGCTTTGCCAGCTTTTTACGAATTCGGGAGGGTGTGGAGAGTGAATGAATTTCCAGGCAAGATGTTCATACGTAATATACAGAAACTAGAAATATTGACACCCGATACGTTACAGGGCACAGTTTTAGGATGGAGACGCCGAGATAGTAAATTATGAAGATTATCACTGAGGTATTCGTATGTTGATGCACAATCCCCCCCACCCTGGCGAAGTCGTACGAGAGCTTTGTCTCGAGCCTCTTGGCTTATCTGTAACCGCTGCAGCAGAAGCTTTGGGCGTAAGCCGGAAAACGTTAAGTGCGTTGCTGAATGGCAAGGCTGGTATTAGCCCTGAAATGGCTATCAGGCTCTCAATCGCATTTAATACTTCGGCGGAAAGCTGGCTAAACCAGCAGTCCCAATATGAACTTTGGCATGCCGAGCAACATCGTAAAGAACTCAAGGTTAAAAAGCTCGTTGCCGCATAGTAGAACTCGAAGTTAAGCTATTGCTTAAACTCCCATCATAACGTCCCAAAACGAGTATTGATATTTGTACTCCAGTGGAAGCGTATAAGACACCGTCTTTTCTTTTCCATTAACGATGAGCTTAAAACTGACTTTTTCCAGGAGCTTTTCAGGCATGCCCTTTTCGTAGTGCAGAACAACAGACTCCCGGCAACCCACCTTACCCGAGCATTTTGATACCGTTGACTCAACCTTTGACGGCATGATGCGTTCACCCGATTCAGAATAGTGCTCCAGAACCACCGACTCGGGTATAACCTCTACGCCGGACTCATCACTCAAATTGAAGCTTAAAAATGATTTTCTCCAGGTCGACTCCGGCGTTCCTTGATGACTATTGTAAACATCGTTCAAATGCGTAATCTCGACCAAATCGCTAAATCGACTGTCTGCGTTTACTTTATAAAGAGTGCTGTAAAACTCGTACTGGCTGCCATCATTGTCAGCATACTTATTTTTATAGGGAACAGGTGACCCATCCTGCTTTACGGCATAGTTGTAATGCCCGCAACCAGCGAGCAATAAAGAGGCCAGAGCTGTCAAAATTGTCAGTCGTTTCATAATAAGGTCTCGACACCGTGTAGCCGATTTTCAAATATTTTAAAGTACGCAGTCATCTGCGCAGTAGCAACATATTTTACAATAAAGGCAACTTGACCCATGCGTTTTTCTTGCCCGTAGTCTCAAGAGCTGGTTAGACCTGCCGATAAAGATGAATTATTATTGACTGGAATATCCAGATGTTTAATCGCCGCCTCAAAAATGAATTCGAAGATCAGCGTAAAGAATTAGCGATGCTCCGCCAACTGGCTAGCCAGATGGATCGGGGCATGCTGTCCATAACACTGAACTCCGACTTCTGCATATCTGCTGTAAACCAAAGCTTTGCTGATGTTCTAGGCTACCAGCGCGAACAGCTGTTAGGGCGACCCATGTCAGAGATTGTACCAGCTTACGTCCCGAAGCTAGCTTGTTTTCGAGACTTTAATCAGGCCGTTGCAAAGCTCGCACCAATAAGCGATGACTACCGCTACTTGCGCGCTGATGACTCCCTCGCCTGGCTTCGTATCAGTTGGCTTCCGATACAGAACGCTGACGGCAAACTATCCCATGTACAGGGATATGGCCGCGATGTAACCAAAACAATTGAAGGCAAAAAAGAGAGTGAAGCATTCATTGATGCGCTGATCCGCTCCACTGCGGTTATTCAGTTTAACCTTGATGGTACCGTAATTACCGCAAACGAACAGTTTCAAGAGGCCATGGGATACCGGCTCGAACAGATTGCAGGCAAGCACCACCGTATATTCTGTACACCGGAAGAGGTTGAGTCGCCCGAATACGCCGTCTTCTGGAAAAAACTAAACAACGGTGAGTACGTAGCGGACCGTTTCAAGCGAGTCGACAGCCGTGGTCAAGAAGTTTGGCTTGAAGCCACTTATAACCCGGTTTACGACGCCGAGGACAACTTATCTAAGGTTGTGAAATTTGCCAGCGTGGTCACCGACCAAGTGGAACGGGAAGCTCAGGTAAGAGAAGGTGCAAGCGTCGCCTACGACGTTTCACAACAAACTGATGTAAGCGCTCAAAAAGGCTCCGCTGTGGTTCAGAAGACGGTCGAAACCATGCAGCAGATAGCCAGACAAATGCAAGGGACGAGCGAAAGCATTGAAGCGCTGGGTAAACAGTCCCTGCAGATAAACGCCATAGTGCAAACCATCGGTGGCATCGCAGAGCAGACAAACCTGCTGGCACTAAACGCCGCTATTGAGGCCGCCAGAGCCGGTGAACAAGGGCGCGGGTTTGCCGTGGTTGCCGACGAGGTTCGGAATCTGGCTGCCCGCACCAGTAAAGCCACAGAAGAGATTGTAAGAGTAGTCGAGAAAAACCAAACTCTCTCTGATGAGGTGATGCGTCAAATGTCCAGTACCCGAGAGGAGGCAGAACAAGGCCTGGAATTAGCCAACCAGTCGGGAGCCGTCATTGTCGAGATTCGGGAAGGAGCTAAGCAGGTGGTCAACGCTGTAGAACGCTTTGCCAATGAATTATAGTAAGGCCTGATTAAGTCATGACAGCGATGTTAAACATCGAGCACCACACGATCTCGGCCGGCGCTCTTTGCTTCATACATCGCTTTATCAGCACAGTTTATTGACTCTTCAACGGCTTGAGATTCCCTGAGAACGGTGACACCAAAGGATGCCGTTACCTGAATATCACCAAATTCAAAATGCTGTTCTGAGATAGCCGAGCGCAGTCGCTCCATCATCTCACCGGCTTGCTCCATGGTTGTACTGGGCATACAGATAAGAAATTCCTCCCCGCCATATCTATAAATTCTGTCGTATGGTCGAAGACGAGACTTTACGCATTGTACGGTTGAGGCTAGCACCGTATCACCCGCAGCATGACCGTATGAATCGTTGATCCTCTTGAAATGATCAAGATCTAACATAGCCAGTGCGTAGGTTTGCTTTCCCCTAAGAACAAGAGAGTGCTGTTTTCGAAGATCAGTAAGCAAACCTGCTCGTGTTTGAGCTTCGGTCAGTGAATCTCTATTTTTAAGGGTTTCAGCAAACTCATGTCGTGCCGCCCAAATTTCTCGCCGCATTCTTTCTCGACCACTTTCAAAATTATCCCAGTCGTCAACAGGAATAACTAAACCATCCGAAATCCGCTGAAATAAATGTCGCGCACCACTATGTACTTTTTTATGTGCTTCAAAAAGTGATTTAAGCTGCTGACTTTCAATAAAAAAACTTTCAGAGTGATCTTCATACCATTTCCCGAAAGCGCATTTTAGATGTGCATCTGGCATCAAATCTGATTGATCGGGTGATACCCGAGAAACCAATACGCGCAGCAAATTTTTGTACCACTGATCATGGAGATAAATCGCATGGTCAAGTTCTGCAATACCAGCCTGCAATTGTTGATTAGTTAAAGATTCCAAATTTATGTCTCTTCGAAGTTTAACAGTGCCAGTGATAGTCAAAAACCATTGCAAGAAGACGGCCTGACTCCCGCATGACATTTAATTCGTCAGTACTTTTCAGAGTTACACTAGCCACCGACAGCCTTCCTTATGTCTACGTCGGCCAACTTCATTTGGTCACGCATGATATCCGAAAAAGACATGCTGGGGTTCGACTCGGCAAGCATACCTACTTTTATCCAATACTCGGCCTGAGCATTAATAGAGCGAACCATAACTGAACTCGCCTTGCGAATTTCCCCATGCAGTTCGTCATCAATTTTGACAATTCCCATAGCAGCCCCTGAATATATAGAGTGTATACGAATCGTATATTTTTAATGAAGAGTTTGCAATGAAGACAATATCTAATTTACCGCTAACGTTGCGAATCTGCTGTAATCTTTTGTTATAGGGAAACTTCCTTTAACCCAATCTCATCAGCAAAACCACCGACCATAACCTTGAGAATAACCTGTTCGTTCAACTCAACTGACGCTGTAATTCTTGAAACGCAGCCCATTGCCCGACCTTGCTCGAAAGTAAAGCAATTGGAATGCTCGCCAGGAAAGTGCTTGGTCAAATAGCATGCTAATGCTCCACTAGCACTTCCTGTTGCTGACTCTTCCGGAATACCAAACAAAGGTGCGAAATTCCGGCAACTCGCTGTCAGCTCACTGCCTTTCTCACACAACTCAAAAGCATGGATGCCAACAACATTATGTTTTTGACAGAAGTTACTGAGTAGGCGGTCATTCACTTGAATTTCATCTAAATACCCAAGTGGTACCGGAACAATAATATCAGGCAAACCTGTTGAAATAACCTCTATAGGAAGCTGAGTTGATTCGAGTACTGTCGAGTCAATTCCAATTAACTCAGATATATCTCCGGCGGCAAACACCCCGAGATATTCAGGCAACTTCTGCTCCATAACTATATGGCCATCGGACTCTACAGTTACAGCAAGCACTCCTGCTTTAGTCCTTTGAATATACTGGCCTTCGGTTACAATTCCTTTTCTATACATTGTTGAAAATGCAGCTAACGTTGCGTGACCACAAAAATCAACTTCGTCCGTTACCGTAAAAAAAGACAACTCAAAGTCGACTTCATCATCTTGAGACACAAACGCAGTTTCTGAATAACCAACGGCTTGTGCTATTTCTAATTTTTCTTCATTAGACAGGTTATCCGCCTGCAACACGACACCTGCCGGGTTTCCTCCCGTGCCGTCGGCAGTAAAGGAGTTAACCAAAAACGCTTCAACTCTCATTCTCGAAACATCCACCGCAGAGCATTTGCCGCCTGCTCGGGCGGGAGAGCCAGAATATTTTTATATATTTCCATTGTCATAATGCATACCTTACCTTTATCTACGTTTTTAGCAGTAGGGTTCTTTATCATCGAAATATCATCACCAAACTTGGTATATATACCGGCGAGAATTGGCCCTAAATAGGGCATGACATCGCTGTCAGAGGGAATCTTTTTCTTAGAGTCAGATGTCTTTATAATTTTATCGAGTGCCAATAAGTCTTTTTTTTGCGTTTCTTGAGAAAAGACTTTTCGACCATCAACTCCTCCTTCAACCTGAGGAAATAGGAATCTATAACAAAGCCCTAACCCTTGCCTTTGCAGTTCCTCCATCGATGAAACCATTACATTCATGTAAGCCAAAATAGCTTCATCTGATGCATGCGGAAGTCTGGACTCAACCAAACCAGCAATTTGTGTTCTTATTAGGTCTATGGTTTGCTGCTGGCTATAGTCATTCCTGGCCGCATCGGCTATAGAATCCTTAAGTTTTTGATATATCACGGGTTCATGCTTTTTAATACTGACAAACGCAGGAACCTCATCAAATACTGATTCAACATCTGATTTGGCTTTGTAGGCATTAACTTCAGGGAGAATAAATTGTTTCGACAGCGTATTCAGTGTAAAAAACAAAACAATAAACACTATCGTAAACCCTACCTTTTTCTCCTTCTTCTCCTTGTTCTCCTTGTTCTCCTTGTTCTTAACGAATATTAAACTTGCTATTAATGCTGCAATACAACCACTAGCAGCTGCTAATCCTACAGAATACCAATCCACAAAACTCTCCTATTATTCTTATTAGTCGCAAAAAAGAGCCTGCAGCTCATCAATATATTCTGTATGCACAGCCGTAATAAAATCGCCTAGCGGTTGATATATCATTTATCTCCCAGCACCGACGACGACTTAAACGCCTTGTTATACGCTGCCTTCACGTTCTACCACCAGAATTCGAGCCTGGCCTTTGGGGTGAGCAACATGCTCGGTACCAATGGAAGCAAAGAAAATGTCCCCGGCGTTTAGTATCGCAGATTTCACTTCGTTGTTTTCTTTGTACAACATTTCTACAGTGCCATCCATTACAGCGAAAACCTCTTCACCATCATTTACGTGCCACTTATAAGGTTGATCTGTCCAGTGCAACCGAGTCGTAACGCCGTTCATGTTGGCAATATCCTTCGCACCCCATGCCTTATCTGCTGTGAATTGCTGACTTCTAATGACTTCCAATTTATTATCCTCCTTACTGCTACTTTTAAAAACGCATCGGCGAAGTGGAGACGAAAATAAACGTCACCGTACAGGCTAAATTATAAGGAATGTTGCTCCCACTGCTCTCTGTTTATCTTATACAAAACATGCTCGCAAAGCGGGTGAGAAGGTTCTAAGTCCGGATGCTTAAAATTACAGGCATAGGACATTCCAGTTTTTTTCATGACGGCTTGAGAACGCATGTTTTGCGCTGTTGTAAAAGAGACCACCTCTTCTAAACCCAAGTGAGTAAAAGCATAGTGCAGTGACGCTTTAGCAGCTTCAGTCGCGTAACCCATGCCCCAATATGGTTTCGCCAGGCGCCAGCCAACTTCAACACATGGTGAGAACGGCATATTCTCTTTGGGGGTATGCAACCCGACGAATCCAATAAATTTACTCTGACCAGGGAGCTCTACAGCCCAGAAGCCCCAACCTCGATCAGCAATGAGAGACTGAATTCGTCTTCCCCCGCTGTAACTTTCTTCCTCCGTTAAAAGCTTCGGAAAAAACTCCATCACGTCCTTATCACTACACATATGCGAAAAGGGCAGGAGGTCTTCTTCATCCCATTGCCGAAGTATGAGTCTTTCCGTTCTAATCATAATTCATGTCATTTGACGCCGTGTTTGTTAGATGCTTATCTCTTTTACTATTGCCCACAAGGATAAGACTATGCTGGCAATAAAGCCCAGGGCCACGAGCCCTAATAAGGTATAGAACCCAAATCGAAAGGCGTTCACAATGCATTCGTAAGCTACAAACAGCGGTGGCTTTGCTTTTAATGGAAGGCTTTCTGTCCGAGAATTCGTGCTGAAATAGGCTGTGTAAATTGAATAAAATACACCCATCGCCATCCCAACATAGGTGACTGAGAAATATGCTTCAAGAAAATGTATCCAGCCCACTTTTTATCCTATATACATGTAATGCTTTAAACAGCGGCTCAGTTTCCAGCGTCCGATGCCTTCACTTGTTAACAGGTTCTAGTCGACTTTCGAAATGAAGTCGCGAACCTCGTCAGAACGTAATGGCCTCACTAGACGAGCTACTTCATTGCCATTGTGCAAGAGTATCAGAGTCGGCCAAAGCTTTACCTTGAACGCACGCCCCAGTGGTTTGCCCTTTCCGTCGTATATTTTGATATGACGCAGCTCTGAATGTTCAGTTACTGCTTCTTTTATCGCGGAACTTGCAGCCTGACAGTGTCCACACCAGGGCGCGCCAAACTCAAGTACAACGTCACCGGATAACTCGCCAGTTTGTTCAAAGGTAAACGCTTCTTCTGCGTAATCGGAGTTAGAGCCAATACCATCGGTTTTCATTCCACCTACTCCTGAATAGAATTTACAAGAATGCCCAATAAAGCTATCGCTGTGTTTGGCTTTGTTAAGTAATTACAGCTGCCTAGTAACAGGTACCTTAGTCTTTATTTAGCATTTTCGATGCGTCTTAACATAATACTTCCCATGAGCGTTGGGATCTTTGACTGCCGGGAAACCAGCATTTCCTCGTAGCCCCCAACCGCCTCCATGCCATGCACCGCCGACCAAAAAACACCCTCCCCATCATCTTCCTTATTACGCTCAAATACAGCGAATATGGCAGGGTAGAATTTCTGTGGATCATCCGACGCGAAAACTCGCTCAAGTAAGCCTTCAAAAGCCAGCCAATTACCATCTACTGGCTCAAAATTCTCTATTTTTTCTGTGAGTTCAGAAGTTTTCATATTCACTTAATCCCGGAGCAAGCGCGCCGCATTTTGGCGTCGGTTTGCCTACGACTGTTATATGCAATTTGCAACATGCGCTTTAAGCTCCTTTTCAGACCAGTGCTCCAGTTCAAGGACTGCAGCGTAGGGGTCTCCAGAAATTCCCATAACCCGACAAATGGCAGGCTCGGTTCTGAGACCGCTCTCTTTAAGCTGCCGTATCCTGTCGATGAACTCCTTGCCCCCGATTTTTACAAGGCGTTTCATTACCTGATAATGGCGAAATGCCGCCTGCAACTCCACTGGCGTTTTCGACGCATAGACTTCAATTAAAAATTGGTTACAGTGAAACTGACCTAAAACGTGATCTTTGTGTGGCCGCATACTGTAAGCTTCATAGCCGGAATATGCCGACTCAAATGCCTCAATAAAAGCTTCTTGTTCCTGGTACGTACAAACGATATCGATGTCGCTTTCCTTCGTATCCAGAGAAACAAATATCGTACTAACGACTTCCGGCGAATATGCGTTGAGTTTAATCAGAATTCCCGATTCTTCTATCGCTTTGTTGGCGCGGGCGATCTTGCTATTCATTCCAGCCTATTGTTATCTTTTTTTGATTTAAACACATAGAACCTAAATATTAGAGCCTGAAGCGTAGCTGCCACACCAAAAACAATACCCGTTTCTAAGCCACCAAATGTTGCTATAGCTAATACTATCAATGCGCCGGGCAACAAATAGTATAGGTATTTCGGCTCTGACCACTTACATATTGCCCAATGAAACGGGAGACCGATAGTAAGCCAACCAACAACAGATACAGCTAGGTAAACTGAAGCAACCCACCCAAATAATGCCAGGAAATCTTGTATTGGATACATAAAAACTGGAATACCAATTTCATAAAAAGAGTAGCCCACTCCGAGAAGTAGAACCCACCCAATACTGCGGAATATTGCCCCATCCCAATTACCCATTAACGCTGACTCCTTATTGTGAGCTTTAGCTTGCATCCCATACCCAATACTTTTGATTGCCTAAGCTAAATAAATATACAGAGCAAGGCATTGGCTTATCAGTTAGATAAGCCAACTTTTCGGGATATTTGAAGTATTCGAATGTCATGTTGTCCTTACTCGTAACGCCGCCCATCAGTTGCCTATTCGGAGCGTAGCGGAGAATGGGTCGGATGCTTGGGCTTGTTATGTAAGCTCAATCCACCCTTAGTTGAATCTCTGCACCATCTGGAAGGTCATCGATTTGCTTTGCAACGTCGCCTGAAAATCGAACAAGCTCAACCAGCGGAGCGATCTTGATGTTTGAAATGGCATATTCCCCCCCAAGCACACCGGGGATGACCAAGCTATATTTCGTGCCTTCGGAAAGCTCACCTAAACTTGCTCTTGCCTGCTCGACAAGTGTTTCCATACACCAATCTTCCAAAAACTCCTGCTCAGAAGACAGACGAACCAACTCGTCTCGGGTGTTAGCTAGAACCTCACAGTAAGCATCTTCAGGGCACAAACGCCAGTATTTGCCCTCAACATCTTCGATCATAAGGTTGCCAAAGTCGTTCTCTCCTACGATTTCAACAGGGTTGATACCAACCCAACCCCACGATTCTCTAATTTCCTGAATGATGCTCATGATTTCCTCTACTGCCCCAGCGAGCTTGCGAGCGAGTTAATGCGCTTATTATACGAATTTTCCAACTTACACACCGCGGGTCATAAATTGGCTATTAGCATTTAACTTGTAATCGCTAAACGGCCCACAGTCCATGAAGCCAAACTTTTTATAGAGTTTACGAGCTGGTGCAAAATAGCTTTGAGTTCCTGTTTCTAAGCTAACTGACGTATAGCCCTGTTGCTTAGCAAAATTGAGCAGGTGTAACAATAATTTTGAAGCGACACCTTTACCTCTAAATGAGTGGGCAGTACGCATTGATTTAATTTCTGCGTCTTCGGATGAGAGACTTTTAATTGCAATGCAACCTGCCAATGTTTCATTTTCCCACGCGCTGAAAAAAGTGACCCTAGGGCCCTTAAGCGCATTAATGTCTAATGCATGAACGCACTCGGGAGGCGAGGTGGCATACATATCTGATAAATGTTCTTCCATAAGTGAAATGACTTCACCATCGCTCAAGTCATCATTTTTTATTTCCATATTTTAAACATCCTGGAAATTCGTATAACGCCGCTCAGCACGCGCGGCTGCCTAATGGAGGCGCAGCCGCAATGTAGTATGCGTCGCCGTGACTGGCATTGTTATGTTTTGGCTACTCTTCATCTCGCAGTCTTTTTCTTGCTGCTGAAATAATTTCGGTCCAATCATCTGAAAATGGCTCAGACAGAAGCTTCTCAAAGGTACAAGTTAGATTCCAAAGAGCCCTTTCTTCGGCCTGATCTTGAATGCTGAACACATCGCTAGAAGAGAACCTGGAAAGGAGCTCAAACAAGACCAAGGCTTCATCTTTCGTCAGCTTGATGCTTACTTCTTCCATGCACCCTCAGCAGTATAACGCCCCAATAAAGGGCGAACGTTAGCGAGTCCAGCCCACGTTTTTTGAGGGCTATTTTTCATTGCTTTGTTATGTGTTTTAAGCATGGACTAACCTCTATTAACCTTACCAGTACCATTACAACGATTACAGGGCACGAGCCCCCACGATTCGGATTTTTCGATGTCTCCACAGTGACTACAATCAAAAGGTCTGCCTTTACCTTTGCATGTAGGACATTTGACTTCCCCTTTACCACTGCAAGAAGGACAGTCTTTCATAGGTATATCTTTGTTACTTCCAATACTCATAGTTAAGAGATAATTCACCAATTACACATAATGCCCCGCTAACGCCCAAAGCAGCGGCGCGCGTTAGCGAGTGCGGTGGAGGCCACACTTTTTGTGGCCGGAACAAATTTGAGCGGCTTGTTAAATGTTTGCGCAAACCTTGGCATAAATAACCTTTTGCTTTTGCTCTGATTCTGGTTCCGATTCTACTTTTTCGAAACGCTCGAAAAGCCCAAACCAATACAGCCGCTCGTTCATTGTCATGCCAGCGATACCCTCGATCGCCTCTTTCTTAAATGCGGACCACATTCGGTACAGGTGACTATGCGTTTCTTTGTTTTCAATCCAAGAATTCCCGAAAAACCTCTCGATAGTATCGGCTAGCTCTAGGACATTAGTATCGTCATCCTTCCAGGAGACCAGATGCTTAATTAAACGCGAAACCACATCGTCTTCTGAGAATTTTTCTATTTCCTTGATATATTCGTCGTAGTTCATTCGTGCACTTAACGCTCAAGAAGGGGCGCGCGTATTTCGCGCGTCCTTCTTGCTTGACTTGTTACGTTCTCCGCCCTGAAGTAAATTCACACCGAAAATGAATATTACTAGAGCAGGAAACGCCAAAATAATGCCGAAAAATTGCTGGTAGTCCCGGTCAGAAACAAATGCGCCATATGGTTCCGCTGCCCACAAAAATGCCAAACAACACAATGCCCAACCTGAGCAAGCAATTGTGAATGAGGCTAGCTTTCTGAGACTTATCAGGCTTCCGGGAAGCTTTGGTTCTGATCTTTCGCCTGCCAAAGCCACGTATCCGATACCGCTGAAGGCACCAAAAGCGCTAATAATTCCTGTTATTCCGTTAATTAACTCCCAGCCCATAATTCTCTCTCAAATTAAACGTAACGCCCACATAATGGGCAAAAATACATAGCGCTATAATCGGCGAGCGGCGCTGTACTTTTGTCCCAGCGAGAGTGTTAATGCGCTTGTTAGGTCTTTTGGTTTGTAAGTGAATGAGACACCATGTTCACACCAATAGCGGCAAACACAAATGGTGCTAAATATTTTATATAAACAGCTAATAGCCCGACAGTCACCCATAATCCAGAGAGTTCAGATAAACCTGCATTGTATTCATCTGTAGACTGACTTAAGAACTGAGCTGTGCCCACAGCCAACGTGGAATATAAGATTAAAACGGTACCTTGTATCAGATAGTCCCTATTTGTAGGTGATTCAGCCTTGTAGAGGTTAAATACCCTTTTAAAACCATAAAAAATAACCCCGCAGAGTCCAATGAACCAACAAATAATTGAAAACAAAATTTAAACTCCTGATGAAGAATAAGAGACCTAACGTCTCAATAACCGGCGCAGTTTTACTACATTCAGCGCCGAAGGCGCGAAGTTGATTGACTTGTTATAGTTTTTTCGTAGATAGTGTAACGTTCTTCACTCCAAACAATCTCCTCCCCATTTTCATCCTCATCATTCCATGTAGCGATATAGCCAGCCTCAGTGAAGTTATTGGGTATAGAAACACCATTTTGACTCAAGATTGATTTTCCATTTGGTTCAGTGGGTATAAAGCTATCTAAATATTCTTTATCAAAGAACACTGTTACTTCGCTAGACCAAAGATTTGGGTGGCATAATAAAACCGCCACCCCAGACTTACCATTTTCACTTTCAGGTTTAGCTTTTATAAGGTTTTCAGCAACTTGTAAAAGCTGCCTTATTGCTTCTTGTTTCCACTCCAGCTTTGATTTAGGTCCTTCAATTAATCTATCTAAGGTCCAAATTTTAAAATTTTGATAAAGATCACCTGTCCTCTCAGGGTAAAAACCTTCAAACCCTTTAGCCCATCTCTTTAACGAGCGTATATGTCTTTTAGGATTTCGGACTTTTTCGTTAGGCCTATTGAAGCTTAATCTTCTCATGTTCTACTTTGCCCTGTTAAGCGCTTGTTATGTGTAAAATTTAAAACATGCCTCTTGTAGGAGTTGAGCTACGGGTTATATTTTTTTTTAAGTCTTTCTTTGGTGCTCGCGGTTTAAAGTAGTGGAGAGGAATGAGAGTCCCTTTCTTTTTTGATCTCGAAACAGCTAATACACTTTGGTTAGCGAATCCTCCGCTTGAGGAGCCTTCATCACCTTCCGAGTCACCGTTTACTTTAAGTGATGTTATTTTCTTAGTGTATTCTTTTAGTTGCTCTAAACTGATTCCTTTTTCGAGAATCACGTTAATATCAGATGATATATAGCCATCTAATTCAAAGTATTTACTTATTTCAAGTTCAAGGTATTTATTATCTTTAGCTTCTTTTCCCCCTATTAAAAAGTGCGCATGAGAAGCATCATTCTTTTTCATTTCTTCAGCAGCTAATAAATAGCCAGCTTTACCATTTTCATACTTTGAATATTCCGCCGACAGGTCTGTAAGGCTCTTTTTGAACTCGATGATAAAGAACTCTGAGTCATTGCAAACAACAGTATCCCCAATAGACTCGACGTTGCCATCTAAAGGCATAAAAAGATTGAAAATCTTTTCCTTTGCAGCTTTAAGCACAAATGTATATTCAACTGTTTTTTCCCACCACTTCATATTAGTTCCTTAAACTATACCGTAATGTATTGAAGCCAAAGCCGACTCTGATGAGCACATAACGCCCCTATTCTGGCGCCACAGTAGTTGCCGTGACTTTTGCGAAAGCAAAAGACATGACGACATACTTTGGTCGCTCAGGAACGGTTTGTTATAAAGCGGTCTGATCATTTTATAATGTCCAGAAAACAGAAATTTGGGATGAAGTTTTCTTGGTCGCCCAAAAACTCACTGCTATTAATATCGAGGCCGCCTCTCCAATAGTGCACTGTGCCTGATTCAATTACTGCCACTCCGCAGCACTTGAAAGTTGAACCCACAAAGTATCCATACTGTATTGGGCCACCTACCGAATCGTTTTTTTGGTCTTGTATTATTGTATCAAGCGTGTCCAACAGTGCAATTTTTGAAAGAGTCTTTGTTTTCAGAGCTGCTTCAGCTTGACTTTTTCCAGAGCCGATGACTTCCAACGCTCCATTAGAAGTAAGTATCTCTTTGTAGCTGTGACAATTTGAGGCATCTGTTTCCAGGATATAGGATCGGATCCGGTCTTCATGCGGACACATCCCCGAAAACATAATGCAGGCCGTACCGTTTCTACCAATTGAGGTTGCACAGACTGCTTTCGAAATACTTCTGTATGCAGAGAAAATGAACTTAGCAAGACCGTCCATGCTGAAGTTTGTATAGCCGGGTACATGTTGCAGATTCTCTAGAAGCTCTACAAGTGATTCCTTCAAAGTTAACGAGTTTACAGCACTTCCTGCGAAGCACATTCCTATCTCCAGAGTATGAAATAGTTGCTTCTCCCCTTTCTCATCGCTTGGAGAGTATATCTTTACCGGTAAAGTCAAAACTTTTATGCCGACATCAGCATACGAGTTTTCCGCAGTTTTTAGGCGAGAATCAGAGAAATAGTGAACAGTATCTTCATTTCGCCAAGCAATACATAAAGTCATAGCGACCTCGTAGCTTTATAACGCCAAAAGCAGCGGCAGCGAAGCGGTCCAGCCCGTAGTGCGATGCTGCCTTTTCTTGTTATGTTTTTATTTGATTGAAGTACCATTTAGCTTGTTCCCACTCCATATCTTGAGCCATGTGATAATCGAATTGCCTAGGGTAGCGACGATGCTCTAGTATGTATTTTAAATGCGCATCTGCTATTTCGGGGTCATAGACGCGCCACACCATTCTGCGTATGCCATTCCAAGTCTCACGGATAAGAAATAGTGCATTCCCACCAGCTTTGATCTCCTCATCTAGTCGGTCACAGAAAGGGTCTACGATGTCACGCTCTTCCTGAGAGGGCATACCTTTATCAATAAGCTCTTCGTAATCAATAATAACGGATAAGTGCCAACTAAATATCTTCTTTGGCTCGAAGTCCTTTAATGCAGAGTTAAGAACCCCAATACAAGGTAAGTCATCTTCTTTCCACTCGAGAATACCGAACTCTTCTTCGGGGATGACAACACGAACCTCACTTTCTTTTTGTTCTTCTTTTTTCCCAAATAGTTTCTTTAGCACGAAATTCTCCCTGAAACATAAAGCCTTACTAATGAGCGCAAGCCAAGCGTTTCCCGTCCTTCTGAGTAACTTCCTAGCTGCCCTTAAATACCATACTTAAATTATCTTGGCTTGATAATTGAGGTGGAGTCTCATTACTACGGACTTTGTAAAACCTTACTTTAGGTTGATCAAATCTGTTCGCCACAACATAAAAACTATAAGTAGGAAATTGAGATAGCAGTTTATTCCCCCACAACTCGACTAATTCTTTAGCTATTTCCCAAGCTTTCAGGAAGTCTGAACTTTCTGAGTTGTACCATGGTTCTTCTTCAAGTTCAGCATTGTTATCAAAGTAGTCAAGAACGGCTGTAACTGACAGAAATAACTCATTGTCTTCAGGTTCTCGGGAAGCAAGAGAATTTGAGTTAGTGTTTAGGTTATTCAACTCCCACTCCGGAATTACGAGACCATTTATATCAATAAAGTTTGGATTATAGAGAATGTTTAAATCTTCCATGAATTTCCTAAGGCTGCTAACGCCGAGCTTTGCAGCTAGTTTGGAGCGCAGCGGAAAACCAGTCCGACAACATGCGCCTGTTAATTTTCGTTTCTAGCACGCTTGAAGTTTCCACATGCCAAAAGGGTTATTGAACAACGAGCTTTCTCCGTAATAAATCGGAGGATGCGCTTTAATTCGGTATGCGGGTGAATCTGAATCGACTGAAAAGGTTTGCCCTTCCTTTATTACAGGAGATTCAGATAATAAATAATGCGTAAACACCCTTAGCAGTTCACTTGGATTTTCAGATTCGCTGCTATTGACGATAGCATCAGGTAATCCAAAATTATGCATACCACAGGAATAAGTACTCTCTGAAGTTATGTATACGACGTATGACGAGTGACTTTTAAACAAATAATTGTATTTGCATTGCTCTTTCCAATCTTTTGGAGGGTGAGATAAACCAGAACTTTCAACTTTAACCCCGTAGCCGCCAGCGTCAAGTAATGCGTTAGCAGCATTCATTATTGAGTGTGCGGACTCTATAGACCCACCTTTAGCAATTAGATAGCAAACTGACTTATGAGAGGAGATAAGTTCCATTTCTGCTGTATTTTTCCAGTGAGGCCCGGAGGCTTCAAAAGCCGATAGCATTCTTTCATCTACACCACAAAAATCCAGCTCATAAGACTGTTTCGTTTCTAAGTTCATCAAGACCATGCCAGAAAAAATATAGCCTCCGCTATCTTTTACTATACTTTGAACAAGCTCGCTACGATCAGCCCATGGACCAGGTATACATAAAACGATTTCCATTTCTTTCTCTGACATTCACATATCTCAATTTAGAAAACTAACGGCTTATGGGGGCCGCTTGTTAAAAGTTTTTTCTTCGAGTACTACGCTGAAACCAAGCACGACTGAACGGCATACACCTTGTACCAGCAGATTCTGTATATTTAATGCCACTATCTGTGACAATTTCGCACTCACAAGTACAAGGCTCACCGTACATGCCTAACTTGTGTAGTTTTGCAGCATACTCAACATCAAAGTTTGCGTGAACAACTGCTGAGCTAACCCAATAAAGAGGAATTGATCTTGAGTTGAGCATCTTTAGAAACTTGCTTCGCCACATAATGACCAAAGGCTCGAATGCTTCTGATGGTGGGCAAATATTAGATTGAATTAAATCAATACTTACTTTTGCACCACTGTTGTTCTCGGCCAAGTCATACAGCTTTGCTAGCTCCCAATAACCATCAAAATCATTGTTCCTACTAACAAACGAGCTTACTACTCCCTGAGCGATATTTTTCAATTCCTTACGACGAGGCATATTTATACTTATAACGCCGGGCTTTGCGGCGGTTTGGGAGGAGTGAAGCGACGGAAAAACCGTCCGTCAGCAGTCCATTGTTATGCCTAACCACGCGACCAGACTCTCTCAGGCGGTTGGCCCAATTGCCATTCAATATAATCATCAGGCGGTCGATCTATATCTATTATGTGCTCAGCAGAGAACGCTATTTCTGCACCGAAACACAGATATACGTCATCCTGCCCTTTCTCGATACACGAAGGTTGAGAATCGAGAATCCCTATATACATATCGCCAATAATTTCTGAAACAATTACAAAAATGCGCTCGCCTAGAACAATAATTTTTCCTTCTTCAACACATTCGATATCGAATATAAGCTTGGCTGCATCCCGCGCCTAAGTGATTTCCGTTCTTCCAGACTAGGAATCCAGAAAGTGTCAGGATCTTTTTCATGACACTCCTCACCATTTCGTAACTCCCAATAGTCCTTATCAAAACTTGCTAATCGCACACGCTCTCCCTTGGGCATAACGCCCGCCATAAACGTTCGAGTGAAACGAGATCCGGCGACCGTAGGGAGCGAATTTAATGGCTCTGTTATGTGTGGATTTCAAAGAGAAGCTCTCCTCCCTTAATACTCAGGTTTCCGAAATCACCTGAAACTTCGAACCCGTCTTCCAGTAAGAAAAGCAAGTCAATATTGCCAAAGTCTGTCTCTCCAGCCGCATCGGTGGACTTTGCCACACTTGCCATGGGTAACAACCCTACGCATTCACTAATATTCTCGAACGCCAGCGTAGCTCTGCGATAGCAAGTGTATTCGTTGGGCTTCGGTGTCATGTAATGCTCAGAAGATGGCCAAATGCTTGCTTCAATATCGAAAATGACATCCCGACCTTCGTGACGCCATCCCAAAACGAATGAATCATTGAGGTCAATGCCCTGGAACAATTTAAGCTCAGTCCACTCCATACTTACCTACACATAACGCCCTGGGTAAGCCGCCGGTGCGGAGCGCAGCGTAGTACCGGTCAGCTTCACCCACTGGTTATACGGATTCACCAGAATTTCCACCATGGTTTTGATTTGGCGGCTGCACCTCGGCTCGATTGCCCAGGAAACAAAATTTCCCCTTGTTCTGCGCTGACATCGAAAAAGCCTACGTTGTGCTTTATGGCCAGTTCACGCATTTTGGGGTTGGCTTCTTCTGCTACAGACCAAGCGAAAGCTGAATAGATAACCTCCTTACCTATGCAGTGATCTGTAACTTTCTCATCATCGGGGTCATCAGACGCCAATGGGCCATTCATAGGAGGAAAGAACTCAATCATTTCTTCGAACCATGCTTTCAGAGCTGGGCTCGTAACGGAATGGTCTTGATAGCTGTGATCTTCAGACCATTCTGTTTGCGCCTGATACCACTCCATGAATTTGGCTCGCTCCGTTGGGGCTGCCGATGGCTCAAAAACCATAAGATCGAAACTCACTGATTACTCCTTTCCGTATAACGCTTGGCTAATGCGCGCGTTTCCGTGTCGCATTGAGACCCTTGTTATGTTTCTGTATTGCGCTCGTTTGCATCTTTAGCCATTTTTTCCATGTAAGCCATCATTTCTTTGTAACCGCGAAACAATTCTTTGGGCATAATGTTTTCGAACTCTGTATCTGAGAGGCCATGGTAATACTCAAAGTATTCTAGGAAAGATACATTGATCGCGTTTAACAGCTCATTTTTACTGCGGCAAAATAGTGAGTTAACCCAATTGAAGCAACTTTTGGCTTCATCAATTTTTCTTTCTGTACAGAGCCTCTCTGCAACACTTTGAAAGCCCCCCATATCAATGTGGAGTAAACCTTCATTATATTCTACATCTTCTTTAAGCTCGGGATATCGAATAAGAAGCTGCTCATAGAACTCATCAATAAGTTCTTTATCACTCGCTACCTCATCCCACTCAGGGTAATTCACTGATCTCTCCTAGAAACATATCGCCCGCATAAAGGGCAATATCACGTAGGCTAAAATGAGAGCGAAGCGACTGAGCCTACGTGATGTTGTCCCAGCGAGCCTGCGAGCGATTTAATGCGTTTGTTAGGGCTTGGAACCAGCAACTGCCATTGCGCATAAAATCCTTTTTTTCTTAGTCTCTTCTGCCTCACAACTCTGAAGCTCTTTATAAGCTTCAAAAAATCTTTCAGGAACCGCCACACCTTTAAGCTCTCTTAAACAAACTTCAGCAATGTAGGATGAAAATATTTCACTCTCTAAAGTTTCATAATCATATACCTTATTGAGTATTTCGTGCATTGCTAACCCCATCATCTTTTGAACATCCCTAATTTTAGGATAGCTGTTTAACTGCTCTCTAGTCGGCAAAGGTGCAAGCATAGATTCCTTTGATAGCCCTTCTTCTTTGTTCACAATTGCGGAACGTGCCATGCTAGCAAGTGAAAAACAGACCTTAACTTTGTCAGGCTCTAAACCTGACAAAGAATTATCACCTTCGCCAATTTGTTTTTTATTGTAAGGTTCCGAACTAACCTTATCTCCTGTACCAGAGCACGAAATAAGTGTAAAAATAGCTAATATGAGAATTAGAGATTTCAAGTCTACACCTCTTCTTATTATGGGGCTCTAACGCCCGAGCACAGCGGCAGGCAAAGCTGGTATGTAATTGCGCCAGCAATTTAAGTAGCAGGTTTGACAGTCCGTTTCTGCTTGTTAGGCTTATTTTATGCTGCACAGTACCGTATCTCCTGTTTCATGCGCGAAATACTCGGCAATTAGATAGTGAGGATCGTGATCTTCATGGTATTGAATGCCGGAAGCCTTGTGCTCTAATTTAAACCTGTACTTAAGATATACATTATTGCTTTTAGGTCTTGGCCATACCCCAACACCTTCTATTTCGTTACCCTTTTCAAGCTCTTTATCAATGATTTCTTTTATACGTGGATGAAGATCCAATGGCAACTTTTTTGATAATGGCTTTGATTCTTTCGGTGTGTTCTTATTTGGCCACATAGGATAGATTTTACGAATGCAAGGCACACATAACCCGCCAGTCTTTTTCTTCGTTTCTGGCAGCACTAGCTTTCCGCATTCATTACACGGTTCTTTCATATTGAGAGCCTAACCCCGCTATAAAAGGCGCGCCTTAGCGCGTCCAGTGAAGGCCGTCTTTTGGCCGGAACGATTTTTGATAGCCTTGTTATCCTGTGACCTATACATAGTATTTATACTATTGCTGAAACCAGCGTCCTGAGCGTATAACGGATTGATCTCTTCCGCATGTAATGCGTACAGCATTTGAAATAGCCCCATTAGCTCGCCCATGATCTTTTTCTGTTAGAAACGACTCTACTACTTCTTTAGGTGAATGAAGTATGAGATCCAAATATTTGCGCTGCTCTAATTCATCGAGCCACGTTTCTTTTAATTGAAAAGGATGGTGAAGTGCGGCTTGAAGAAAAGCTGCTCTTTCTTCGTCCTTCTCAATCACTGAATAGTCCTTCTCCAACAATGGGATCGTAACGCTAAATTCCGCATGTCCACTCGCTACACTAATTTCGAGTGAAAATCCTTCCTCATTAGATTGGAGTATCATTCTTAGGTTATGAAATACTTTCTTTGTCACTCCGTTTACTCTCAAGCTAGATTCGTAGTCGGTCCTAAAAAGGGATAACGCCCGGCTCACCGGAAAATGGGAGCGCAGCGACTATTTTTTCCGGTGCAGCTACTTGTTAGCAGATATTGCATCGTGTGAATTTGAAATATTACTATCATACAGCTCATTAAACTCTGTTATTGAGTTACAGTTTTTCCACAAGCTTACGATGTACTCGAACTCATCTTGAAATGGTTTCTCAAAGGCTTGAACATCAGTAGCATATTCACAATTTCTGGAGAGCATAACTAGCCAATAAGGGTGATCTAGTTTGTAGTAGAGTTTCCAAAGCCTTTTTTCTAATTCAAAGATATCTATTTCTGAGCTGTAAAATAGGTCATGAAGAAAAACAACGTATTTACCTGCCCAATATTCATCACCTCTTTTTCCTGGTGCAATAAAAGTCTCTAGAATTTCTGTAGTTAATTGCTTTATTTCACCTTCTTCGTTAGAACTTGCCAGCAATATAATGCTCTCATTGCCTTGTTCTTCATTAATCATCAGCCGCTGGACGGCCCAATCGACACAGTCATGCCATTCTCCGAGAGAGAACTTGGCTTTTATGTATGTATCATGTAACTCATCGATCTTATTCATAAGACTTCTAACGCTTATACCTCGCGCGAGTGTAACGAGTCGCTGTGCCTATGATTGTTATAATGCGGCTAAATTTCATCTCTAAGCCGGTTTCGTGCATTTTCAATTATGTTTCCCCAGTCACTAGAAAATGGTTCGGTCAATGCTTTTTCAAATACACAAGTAAGATTCCATAAGGCTTTTTCTTCTGCTTGGTCTTGAATACTCAATTTATCATCATTAGAAAACCTTGATAAGAAATCAAATAGAACTAAGGCTTCATCTTTCGTTAACTTAATTCCTACTTTATCCATAAATCACTCTAGCTTTATAACTTCGCGCACAACGGCGGTTTGAACGCAGTGAGAACCGTCCCGCGCCTTCAGGCGCGAATTGCTGCGCCTTATTATACGGGGACTACATTACCCTATGATTTCCTGCTTTGCCTGAACAATGAGATTCGCCACTTTTAGGTCCGACGCTTTATCTGGGCCAAGACCAATATTTTGCTCCACTGAACTTGTCAGTGAGCTGGCGATACGAATCGCATCATTACCTTCAAGGGCCAACCTAAAGATATGAGGTACATAGCCATCATATTCATCATCCCACCCATTATCCCCATCGTTCACTCCGATTGGATCCCACTTCTCCCAAAGAATCTCTGCGATAGCTGAGTACAAAGCTTCTTGTTCAGTAGATAGTTTACTCATGTGTGATTACGTATAACGCCCCAAGCAAGCGCCCGTTTTTGGCGTCGCCTTTCCTTTGCTTATTACATGTTGATGATTTCTGGATCATGCCATACATCTTCATAATCATCAGCGATTAAAAATCTATACCCTGTGGGTAATGCCAAATACTGCTCTATTTCAGGTAAGTATTCATTTATATGGCTCACGTGTAGCGGTTTAAAAAAATCAGTTTGTTGGATCATTTCTTCACCGCACCAAATATACCAGCCACATGTTCCATTTTCTGCTTTATGACGCACACCATTTATTGGCAGTTTACCTAGCGTATCTATAGCAAGGCCAAGCTTTTCTGCTTCAGAGCAAGGTATAAAATCCGCTTTAAATTTTCCGCATATGTCCTTTTGACTAGCCACGATATTCCTTAAGACATGTAACGCCCGGCTCACGCGCCTGTTTGTAGCCGCGGAGCGGCGGAGAATCGGTCGCCGTGCAGCCGATTGTTAGCTTATTTAAACACTGATACACGATTACGATCACTAACTTGGCCATTACCGGATTCGAGTAGCTTAGCAAGCAATTCTTCACGTCCATTTTCCAAAGACCATTGCATTTCATCATCAGTAATTACTGTTGCAATCAATAATTCCATTTTCCCATTTGGCAAAATGAAACCTGTTGGTAGTGGGTGTTGTGCTTTAGCTATAAGAACATTGACGGATTCAGTTTCTCCGACCTGAATATCTTGGACAGTGAGACCTTGGTGTTTTTCTACCCTGTCAAGAATACCGGCATCGTTTAAAATCTCGGCATTCGCAGACCATTGCATAAACCATAAAGGCCAATCAGCGTTCTCCTTTGCTATAAGAAGCATTTCATATCCATAACCAGCCGAATCTTCAGCGCTCTTTGCCTGCTCCTTATTTTGCAGGGTGCTCGAATATCTACTCGCTCTCCCCTGACCATCGGTTTCAATTTTGTAATCTGCCATCATAGTGCTTGCTGGCATATCGGGATTAGTCATTCCAAACGTAGTATATGCCCACAAACCTTTACCTATTTTGTCTGCTTGCAAGACAAACAGACCTCCTCCTGGCCATACTCCTGTCATATTCCCCATTTTCAGAATATCGTCAGGGAACTGCCCTATATTCTTTTCATAGTATGTGGTTCTCGAATCGTAGACCTGCTGCCAAAAAGTCTCTTCATCTACTTGCGAGGCTGGGTCAGATGCATAGGCGGTGCTTGCTGCTACCCATGGCAACACACTTAGAATCTTTCTTAATTTTTCGTTCATGCTCGATCTCATGGTTTGAGCTAGCGCCTGCAGCACGCGCGGCTTTGTAGTGGCCGCGAAGCCGCAACGAAGAAGCCGTCACTTTGCCTGCGATTGTTATGCATTGATATGTCCAAGGCCTGACTTTATGCCTTTACATACCAAGTCAAAAACTTCGTCATAGAACAGCACCTGGTAGTGCTTGCAATCCGAAAGGTGCGCTTGATTTAGTGAAGCCAGCCACCTGGAATCCATAACCTCAAATATCGCTGCTCTACTATCTCCAGTAGCCAGAATGCTACCGTGAACCTCTTCAGAGGCCATGCTATACGCCTCAACTCCTTCTAACACTAAGTGCTTCAATTTGTCGGGGACATATTTATCGTCAGGATTGAAGTACTCGAAGCCGACGAGGACAGCTCCCCTTAGTTTCCACACGACTCTTTGAAGCTCAGGGCCTCTTCCGTCATGGTAAAAATCACTCTCAAGAATAGCCTTAGTGTTCATACTCGCTCTTATGCATAACGCTCAGCTTTGGGGCGGCCTTTGTGTAGCGAAACAGAGAAAAAGGCCGTCCGGTGGAGGCCCGTCGGGCCGGAACGAACTGCAATGACTTGTTAAGGATGTCAGTCGTCAGCATAGATATCGATGATGTGCTTTGGAGCAAATTTTAGCTCTAAACCTGCCTGGATTTGATCTGTACAGTATGGATCATTATCCAATATGCCGACGTAGCCCTCTATCGTTGCCTTTTTAACAACCACCCACATTCTTTCGACGTTGACCTCACCATCCTCTTCTATGCGGAATACAAGCTTTACGATGTCTCCAGAGGAAAGAGACTGTCTAGCATCCAATGACGGAATCCAAAAGGTATCCGGGGCTTCTGCGTGGAGTTGTTCTCCGCTCTCTAGTTCAAACTCGACCATAGTATCCTTAACGCCAAGCTAAACGGTGCAGCTTTGCTGCGTCCTTGCTTGAGCGCCTTGTTATGTTTTTACTCGTACTTTGCCATTTCATTCAGCAGCTCTTCTTTGAGATCGTGTGGCTCGATACACCAGAATGTCCATTCGCTATTTGGGAATAGGGCAACTTTTACATTATCTTGCTCAAAGAGCGGAAGCCAATGATCTAGCAATTCTTCAAGGCTGATTTCGACAGCCTTGTGCCCTGGAAAATTCTCATCAGTAATTTTCTGAGCATACTCAAAATGAGGCCAGAGCGGAAAATATTCAAAATCTTCAGGAGCCAACGGAACTAGCCAACCTTCGTCACTTTTGACGCCCCACATTTGTTGCCAGTCGGCCACTTTACCAATGAAGTGATCGAAGCGTTTAGAACTATCCAATGCTAAAACAGCTTCAAACTGTTTTTCATTCATCCTGTATGGCATTGACCCTCCCTAAAAAAATAACGCCCAAATATGCGGTGTCCGGCGCGTGAAACGCGCGTACATAATTTGCTTGTTAAGCATGACTGTGCTCCAAAAATACAGCTTCAAGCCCCCCTTTAATTGTATTGGCCATATCGAGAGGGCTGCGCCCATGTTCATTTTTATGGCTTGCTTTTGCTCCAGCCTTCAATAAGGCAACCACACAGGAGAAGTCACCTCTAGCATTGATGGTAGCTGTCCATAACGGTCCATTCCCATGCAAATCGACCAAATTTGGGTCAGCACCGTTTGCGAGCGCCACTTCTATTGCATTGACGTTCGAATCCTGCGCATAAAAGTGTAAAGGGCACCAGCCATTGTCATCTTGAGGATTTATGTCAAAGCCACTCCCAATTAGCTTTTGAACAACCTCGGAATCACCGGCATAGTGCATGTCAGTTCTACCGTATTCATCCACCCCCGGCCGAGGATTCTTCCTAGGGATTTTTCCGACCATCCACACTCCCTTTATGTGCTTAACGCCCACTTAAGGGGCTGACAACGCTTTGAGCCGTTTGTTATGTGCGTGCTACTTGGTTCCACTGTTTAGCTGTAGTAAATCCCATTTGTTGCCATACAGATCTTCGAATACCACTACAGTTCCGTACTCTTCAACTCGAGGCTCTTCATTAAACACGACACCATTTACCTTCATTAACTCATAGTCTCGCCAAAAATCATTAGTTTGTAAGAACAAGAAGACACGACCACCTGTTTGATTTCCTACAGCTAGGGATTGTTCAGGAGTACTCGCTTGAGCTAAAAGCAAGTTCGTTCCGTTGGAATTAGGAGGAGAAACTTGAACCCAGCGTTTACCGCCACCTAAGTCAGTATCTTCAACCAGTGTGAATTGAAGTTTTTTAGTGTAGAACTCGATAGCATCATCGTAATTTTCAACGACTAGAGCGATACACCCGATTTGCTGTTGAACAGATTTAGACATGCTGGTTTCATCAATGAACTCGTATTGTGATGATGGCAGTTCTTGACGCAGTAGTTCTAGCCCTTTTTTCGCTGCTTGATTGAACCGTTGCCGTTCTTCCTCTGACCAGTAATTGTCAGAGTCTGCTGGAGAACTCCAATCAAACGAAGTGTCAAACCAAGAGATCAAGTACTGTATCCAACGATTGGTGTTTTCAGAAAGAGGCAATTCCCAATGTTCAATGGGATAGCCAAATTTCTCTCGGGCATCTTCATTCTTTGCCCAAAGACACACACCACTGCCAAGGTCAAAAAAATATCGAATCTCGTAGGTCATTGAACCGTGCCTATAGACGGATAACGCCGCGCTTTGCGGCTGCTTTGGAGCGCTAGCGGAAAAGCAGTCCGCCAACAGCGCCTTGTTACAAGGCTTTGGATGCCTCCAGCTATTTCAGCCACGACGGCACCTCTACAACAGGCTCTGGCGGAAGAGCGATGCTCAGCTCTGGCTTCCTTGGAATCTTTACTTCCTGGCCGTAGCGCAGGCCATATAGACGATCTGTTGTTTCCGCCCATTGTTCGAATAACCGAACTTTCTCGCCGTACTTGTCTGGAAACAGAAGGCAATAAAACTCAACATCTCCTGAAAGCTTCAATGTATCACCTTCGGACCAACCAATATCTTCGGCCAACTTCCTTTCGTGCAACCACGTGGCAAACAGTGAACTGACACTTTTCCATGTGTCTTCCGAGAACTTTTCTATGTACCTTGCCTGGGCCATGTGTTTGCCTTGTAACCTTTGAATATTGTGCATGCGCACTATGTAACTCACTCAATTTCTAATTCCCAGTCTTTAAGCTACTGATACAGAAAATATTTTCACCAAGTAACCTGCCGAAAAAATATAGGCAATTTAAGCATGCTCATTTCTACTCTAACGGGTGCACAATATCGAACTTTGAATTTCAATTATGTATCTGACATTAAACGAGTTAATTAGCCGATACAACAATAAATGAGCAATAATACTGATAAAAATGAGCGTTAGGTTAAACTAGAACTAGAGGTAGAATCGTTTCTCAAAAAGCCCTATGCGAGACACACCATGAACTCAACCAAAATTAATTACATAGAACTTCCGGCGCGGAGCCTTGAAGCAACCAAGCGATTCTTTCAACAAGCTTTTGGCTGGGAGTTTGTAGACTATGGTCCGGAATACGCGGCTATTCAAAACGCCGGAATTGACGGCGGCTTTTACCAATCAGATTTAGTTGCACAAACATCAACTGGAAGCGCATTGGTGGTTTTATACAGCAAAGATCTTGAGCAAAGCCTGAAAAGAGTTGAGGACGCCGGTGGTAAAATCCTCAAGCCTATATTTGATTTTCCCGGTGGTCGACGTTTTCAATTCACCTGCCCTAGCGGAAATGAGTATGCGGTATGGTCAGAGTAGTCAGTCCGCACCTTTTTACAAAGCTCTCATCATGGCTCACCAGAATAAGTGCGCCATCGTAATTGAGCAGAGCGTCGGAAAGCATGTCTTTGGAATCAATATCAAGATGGTTGTCGGGCTCATCAAGCAATAATAGCGGCTGTTGCGACTGATTACTCGCAATCAGCATCGCTAGCTTCATTTTCTCTCCCCCACTTAACCGGTTTACCAGTTGGTGAACTTTATATTTCCTAAGGCCTATACCCGCCAATAGCGTTCTGGCCTTAGTTTCATTCATTCCCCGACATAAATTCAGTATATTATCGAGTACCGAAAAGTGAGCTTGCAGCACATTAAAGTGCTGGTCTAAATAAAACACAGCAGTGTTAATACGAACCTCACCGGCTTTAAGTGCCAGGTCGCCGCAAAGCACTTTCAGTAGCGTCGACTTACCACTGCCATTTACTCCGACTAAATGCAGCTTGCTATTCCCCTTTACGGTTAAGTTAAAGGGCTTCATTGAGCCATAAGGAAGTTCCGCATTAATTAACGAAACCAGAGTCTGGTTACCCTTAGCTTCAGAGCTTAATTTTAACTTTTGTGCTTTTAACTGCTCCTGCCTTGACTCAAGTTGCCGCGACTTTTGTTGTAGTTGTTGCTGTCGATGCGCTTCATTTTTCGCTCTTCCCGAGGCTGAAGAAGAAGCACGGTTACTCATGGCATCCATTAAGATTTTTGCCTGACTTCCTTCTTTACGCAGCTTTTTGCCCGCTGCTGCTCGCTGCTCAGCTCGCTCTTTGTTCTTTTGCACCTGCTTTTCCAAATACTTCTGCTGTTGCCTAACACTGCTTAACTGGCGTGCCACCGAATCTGACTCTTTCCGCTTTTCTTCTGTGTAAAAATCGTAGCTTCCTCCGTACAGCGTCAAACCTAAACTACTCAGCTCCCAGATTTGCTCAACCTCCCGCAGCAATAAGCGGTCATGACTAATAAGCAAAATATGACCTGAAAAGCTCTGAATCTTCTCTATAAGCCATTGTTTACCATTGCTGTCCAAATGGTTAGAGGGTTCGTCCAGCACGAGTAAACCAGCACCGCTGTTAAACAGTTTCCACAACTGAAGCCTCGAAAGCTGACCGCCGCTTAACTGTTTACACACCAAGTTTATGGAATCAGGCAACTGTAACTGCTGTAAAAGGTAGGATAGTTCTGTCCTCAGTTCCCAGCGGTCACCAACACACTCAAACCATTTAGGGTCACAATCACCCTGTTCTATTTGCTCAATAGCATAAAGCGTGTCTTTCACATCCAGAAAATCTGCTACGGTTTGCTGCAATATATGTTCTTGGTTGATTTGCTGATACATGGCTACAGAAGTATTTAACTGCACGCTTCCATGCGTAGGTTCTAATTGCTTTGTAAGCAACAAGGCTAAAATAGATTTACCCACACCATTGCGCCCGACAAGCCCAACACGCTTTTGCGTCATTGACACAGAAAGGTTTCTGAACAGCATTTCGCCATTTTCAAATTGATAATGCAGATTAATTGCTTGTAAAACTGGCATGTATTGCCTCCTGAGAGCAGGGGCATTAAACGCAGTGAACCCGATAAACGGCTGGTGTTTTTACAAAACTGATATGAGACTTGAACAAGCCAATAGCACTACGCCTGCTAACCCTGCGGATCCAAATTAAAGAAATGAAGATGGATGACAGGTATTAGTTGTTCATTTTGGCGTAGACTCCTGCGGAGGTAATTAGATTAATTTAGAGTAATTGAAAATTAATCAATTTTCCACTATTCGGCTCTCGAATGAAATTGACGCTACATAGCTTTTTACGTAAGTTACTTACAACTAAACCGAAGTAATCAAAAACAAGGAAGAAAGCATGTCTAAGTTTACGGAATACAAAGTCATTCATATCGCGGAAGGTGGCTGTGGAACTCTGCTTCTGGGTTCAAGTGGCCTGCCGTTAAAGAAAATTGAATCCACTTTGAACCAGGAAGCGGCCGATGGCTGGCAAATGGTGTTTCAGGTACTTGAGCAAAAGCGCTTTTGGCTGTTCTGGACACGTGAAGCGGCAATTTTAACTCTGGGTCGATAAAACCGAGCATGATAAAGCGGTTCATTTTAGCTTCAATTCGTTGGTATCAGCGTCGTGGCGGTTCGCGCCACTTCTTTAATACCGAATGCAATTTTGAGCCGTCTTGTTCGCACTATACTTATCAGGCCATTAGCCAATACGGTACCTGGCGCGGTATAAAGCTTGGTTTAGCACGCATGAAGCGGTGTAATGACCCTGACTGCGTGCATAAAAAGCACGACCCGGTTCCTGAAAAAATCCTTAAATGAGGTACTCTATATGTCTTCTGAACAATTACGTGATGAAGAAGAAGCCCTGCGTAAACAAATACGCGAACTAACACCTGAGCAGCGAAAAGAATATTTCCGCCTTGAAGGTGAGCAGATAAAAGACCCGGACACTTACGCGGTTCTGAACTGGTTCATTATGGCGGGCCTGCATCATTTTTATTTAGGCAACACGCAACGCGGCCTTATCAACCTTTGTGTCATGCTGGTCGGCCTGGTTCTATTGCCCTTCTTTCCTATCGTCGGGGTTATCATTCTTGTCGGTATTGTCATTGTGGAATTGCCACAGTTGTTTAAGTCGCAACAAATTGTTCATGCTTACAACAATAACGTTATGCGCGAGCTCATTCATAAAGTTAAGTCCGATAACGCCTAGACGCATCTCAGGCAAAGTCTTTCAGCCTGAGATGACCCTCTATTGAGTCGGCAAGCGCTTTGGGCACCTCATGTTCAGTGGCTAACTCCCTCCACTGAGACACCGCGTTTATCACATCATCAATAATTGCATCAATTTCTTTGCGCTCTACCCGCGGAAGCTGAACGTCTGCCAGCGCGTAAAAATCGGCTCGGGTATGGCCGCTGCGCTTTCCATTTAAAGACATCCAGTGCTGCTCTACCCAGGGGTTTCCGGGTTTATAGCTAAAGGCCACGTCGTAAGCCGGGCTCAACCGCCATTGCTTGTCCTCCAGCATAAAACCAAAGTTCTTGGAGTGATCATCGTGGTTCGTTGCTACGTGGTTAAAGACCATACGGCGAAATAAGTCTATAGCGTCCGCCCGTGGCAACCTTAGCTGGCGGGCAACCTGGAACAGCTCTTCATAAGAAAATGCGCCAATGTCGTGATAGTTCACGTGCTTAATAGCGGTAAGCGTTTGAATGTGCTTTTTCTCATTGCCTATTCTGTCAAAGCGCTTGGTCACAAAATGGCGTCGGTTGCCTTCATCCAGCAGGTGGCATGGCATCATATGAATGCCCGCTTTCGTGGCCATTAAATAATACACATACTCCATAGCACCGTAACCTAACGGGTCACCAAAGGTTTGCTGAGACGGGTCGCGCTCCTTTACGCCGTCAAATTTCAGCAAGTAATGCTCAAACCCTTCGGGCACAAGTCCCTGCCCTGAACGAACTTGGCTGAAGTCCTTATTAAATGCCAGTACCGCTTTTGGCCTTGCCCCACCGGCGCTGGTACCAACCGCTAATAAAGCCTGCATCATTTCTTTGTCCGCCGCGTCGTCAAAGTGCGTGCGCTGACGAAAGCCCTTTCGTGCATCCAGCACTTCCTGCGCTAACCTCATTAAGCTTTCAAGCTCTATGTCTTTGTTTTTGGCGTTGGTTTGATTCTTACGCGCGGGGTGATACTCAAGAGCGCCCATGCCCCGCTCACCGGTATACTGAAGTCGTTCAAGTGGGCTCAGAGGCTCGGTGCGATCTGGCTGTTGCGCAACCCATTGGTTCAGCACCGCATTACCGAAGTCGTCCGGCAAAGAATCCGCCAGCATGCCCGGTAGGCCTCTGAATGTATCCCAATTTAACCCCGGAAAGGAGTAAATTCGCCCCTTCTCGGCGGGCATGGTTAAAGGCGCGAGCGGAATGTTTTTTTCGACAAATTCAGATAAGTACTCGAACCGCGCCGCCGTGTCGCCTTTGTTATAACTTAAGGCACCGACAGGCTCACCTTTGTAGCGAACTTCAATGGTATTAATCACCAGTCCAGCTCCTCATTATCAGCAGGTTTCACACGCGTTTTACCGCTCGCCCGTTTCTTCTGTTTGGTGCTACTTTTGAGCAGTTGCACAGGAGAAACGCCCTCGTCCGGGAACGCGGCCAGTAAATTGTCGATATGCCCCAAAGCCTGAAGAATAGCGACATAAGTTGGTAAGGTGCTTTTACCACCCTCCGCGGATTTAACCGCATTCAGTGAGACATTAGCTAAGGTAGCTAAGTCCTCCTGAGTTAAATCCTGGTTCAGCCGATACTGCCTGACTCGCTGACCAATGACTTCTGGAATACGTTCAGAATCCATATAACGAACCTTAAATAGGCTTTAAACTTACAAATAGAGTGTAGCAGACTATTTAAGGGACGCAATTTAATTTATATAACAGCATTTATATGGGCTTTAAAGTGGTTAATTCATATTAGAAGCCTTTCTAAGGGCTATAAAAGCAGACTTGAAATAAGGTTGTTAATAACACTTGATTTGAATATCAATTGATAGTCCGCTTTGTGCCAAGAGCGGACTTTAACGTTGCGTTCTGCGGTAAGTTTGGAGTGCAGCGGAAAACCAATCCGGTGGGAGCCCGTCAGGGCTGGAACGAACGTGAATGACTGGTTATGCTCAAGCACTTGGACCATGCTGTTTTGGCCCATGCCAGTCGAATGCTTCCAATGTCTGTTGCAGAATATTTTGAAGCCTCTCCATTGATTCCGGTGACACATCAACCTCCCCATAATGACCGTCAGCCATTGTTGAGCCATATTTGGAGCCATTAAGGGAGTTGAGAATAAGCACACCTCCGTTGGGGGCGTTTACCATATTGTTTTCAACTGGCTTCAGATCCAGAGGCTTCGGGCTCCTTCCAGCACCAAGGCCACGCGACCTATCTTCCAAGTGCTGAGCGCTGTTCCTTACTCCTCGAAGATCGGGAAATGCTTCGCCTACCTGGCCATGCCGCTCTGTAACGATTTCCGGCACACCGTCTTCTCTTGATAAAACCCCAAGGAACTTGTCAAATGAATCAATAGCGTAGAGAAAGGCTCGAGCGTATATGAAAGGTAAATTGTGCTCGAATTCCCGTGGTTGAAATCCATTCGACCATTTTTCTCTTTTGAACCGGACTTCGGTTTCAAAATTGATCTCATCCCACTGTTCGTGCCCCGGAAACCCACCGTACTCTTGCTCTATTTCCCGCCGGATCTCACTCCTTCGTTGGGCATCTCGTTCCCAGTTTTCACGGTCAGCGAATGAGGGGCGGACAGATCTGGCCTCAGTAAACAAGTTCAGTGCAAGATTTGCCTCAAAATATTGTGATTTGAGTGATTGCAACAGATTTCCGATTTTCCACGACCAATCCCGATCCTCACTTTCGAGCCATGTTCCAGGGGTTACGATTTCAAACACATACATTGCATATACTCATAAGAGCATAACGCCAGCCAGCATGCGCGGCTGCGGAATGGAGGCAAAACCGCAATGCAGTAGACGTCGCGTGCCTGGCCTTGTTAGATATCGTCACGGGACAACACATTATTTGCAAAAGCCACCGCACCCGCTTCTTCTAAAGACAAAAGTTCCACTTGAGACAACAGAGATTTACTTAAGTAACGGCATAGCAAGCGCAAAACCAATGCCAAGTAGAAACTTTCAGCATCGTTCTCAAGCCCGCGGCCCCTAGTATTCGACTGCGAGGTTGTCGCCATAGGCGAGCCATGAGCCTGAATAGATAGTAGCCGATAATAAAACCCAAAATGTTCGTCAATAAGACCCGTCAACTTCGCCACTTCAGCATCAGTGAGGTGCATATCCGCATTACCCGAGCGAATCTTTTTCGCCATATTTTTGCCAAGACCTTTATACACCGAGGACGCGGTGATCTCTGCTTTGGCTTTTGGTAGATTTTCCTCGAAACTTTTCAATATTTCATGATCGTGCTGTTCTGAGTAAAGCCGATACTTCTCACAGTTGACTCGGTAGAAATGGAGCTTCCGTCTGAAATCACTCTCCTCGGAAGACAACCCTGGCTCAATTAGGTACAAGTACCGGTGCGTTGCCTCAATCAAAGATCTTGCTAACACAGCTACGGACGGAAAGTCCCATAGCTGTGATTGGTTTACTTGGTTACCAGGAAGAATAGAACCGATCGTCATTGCACTAAGGACCAAGCGCGTATAGATCTTGGTACCTTCAAGACCGAGAGTACTGGTGTAAACGCCACCTGACCTATCAGACACGCGAACAAGATGCGGTATCAGCAGTTCGTACTGACGAAGTGCGTCTGGATACGAAAATATTTCTTCGTTCTGAGGAGATGTCATAGACAAATCTAACGCCCGCAGCACGCGCGGCTTTGTAATGGAGGCGCAGCCGGAATGCAAAAGCCGTCGCTGTGCCTGCGATGGTTATGCATTTTTAGCCTGCATTCTCTCCAGTTTCCTGAACGTCTCTTCTCTTCGATCTGCCCATATTTGACTAATTTTGCTTCCACTCCTAGCCTTTTGGATCTCTTGAGAAAGAAGATCGATCAGGCTGCTCTTTAGCGGGCCTGATAAGGTAAAGTCGGATTCGTCACACCAATCTAGAAAGTTCGTACTTATGATTTTCTCTGTAACTATATCCACGGACTTATTTCTTCTTATACCAAGATAAAGCTCATTATTATTTTCATAGTTTTCACACAGGCTATCGAACGACATTATCTTAAAATCTGGTGATTCGTATGACTTTATAAGGTCTATCTTTTCCCTTCTCCCCTCATATTCACTTCTTCGACCGGTGACCAGTACATACTTTATTTCAACAGGAGCATCTCTGACAGGTTTCTTAAGAAAACTTAATTGCTCTTCGAAGTGAACCTTGTTATTAGGATTTGAAAACCAAGCTTGCCATGTCTTTATTTGGTCAATACCCGACCGAAAATCATTGTGTAACGAAAGTGCTCCATCCTTGAAGAATTTCGAGCTAGGCTTTTCAATCTCAATCATTACGTAATTCCAGCTGATTGAGCTTTTAGAAAGAAAAACGAAATCTGTAATCATGTCGCTCGATATTCTTAGCTTTCTCAGCACTAAATCGAAATGAATGCCATGGTTTTGCACAAAGTGCCGTGGAATAAAACTAGTATTTTCCTCCAAAAAAGCTTGGTATTCTTGCTCCCCTTTATTTTCATCTAAGAGGCTGCGATACATATCGATTACTTGGTCCATCATGAATATCCAATTCTTATGAGCAATTCGTGTGCATAACCTTTATATATTGTGCGTGCGCACTTTTTCACTCGTTCAATTGCTAGGTGCTAATTCTTAAGTCACAGAGCTAACCACGATCCCGACCTTGAAACGCTCTGAATAAGCTAAAGCAATTTGAGCATGCTCAGTTACCCTCTAACGGGCACACAATATCTAACTTTGATTTTTCGTTATGTGATTGACAGTAAACGACTTAAATCCACAACACAACAACAAAGCGTGCAATAGCGCAGAGATAAGTGTGCCAAGCCTGATTCGCGTCATCTTTAGTCATTAATGGTAGGCACGAAGGTCACTAGCTGAATTAGTGCAAAAAACCTAAGGTCTGTTCCTCGCTCATAGCCGTCCTTGAGTAAATCAGTGTCGAATTAATTTAAAGAACGAAATAAAATTTAAGGTTTACAAGTGGCTTTAAACTATCGCTTTAAATTACTCGGACACAAAGATTTTACTTAGTAGTTACCCATCCTTGTCATATACGGCTAGCATTCCAGTCCCGTCTTCCAACAAAACCACTCTATCTTTCTCTTTGCCGAAGATTATTGTTCTATCTAGAGGTATTAACTTTGAAAAGGTGTACTTTGAGAATCTACAAACTGTCTAGTGAAAGCTGGGAAGTCCACTGATTTGAAAAAAAGCTACTGCGTGTCTTGTGGCGATTCACAAGGATGCTGAGCGGGTATAGAAAATCACTCCTTATACATTTTGGGCAAAAAACATTACTAGTTGTTTTATCAATTCAATCATTATTTATGTTAATGTTTTTTTAACACTTGAACTTATAGGTTATATGAAATGTCAGAGCCAATCATTAAAAGCGAGGCAGAGAGAAAGCAAGCGAAAGAGCTCCTTGGAAAGGATGCTCCCTTACATAGAAAGGCATATAGCGACCGAACAGCATGGCTTATGGCCTGCATTGCTGAACTTGCATACGTTAAGTTTAATCCACCACAGGTTACAGAGCGGTTAGCCAAGAAGGCTGAAAGCATGCTCGAAAACGGCAGTAAAAACCCTTCGAAGCTTAAAAACGCCATCCTCCTTGCCATTGATACTTTTGCTTATGACCATGTTGCAGAAAGAAAGTTGTTGGAGCAGCAACTTGAGATACTCGACGCAAAACTTATCGGAACATTTGATTCGAAAGGTACCCAGGCACTGATGATAAAGACGAACAAATTCTTAGTGCTGTCCTTTCGTGGGACAGAGGTTGCTGAATTAAAAGACATAAAAACTGATGCCGCGGCTAACCTCGTCAAATGTGTAACAGAGGGTAAGGTTCATTCAGGGTTCCATGAAGCATTCAATCTTATTGAAGTCGATATAAATGAGCAGTTAGCGCAATATCCAAAGCTTCCCTTGTTTATTACCGGTCACTCTTTGGGAGGAGCGTTAGCGACATTAGCGGCGAAGCGAATAACGCATACGGGCGGTAACGCGGCTTGCTACACGTTTGGTGCCCCGAGGGTGTCAGACGACAAATGGCTGATGACGATGAAGACACCCATTTACCGAGTCGTAAATTCCTCAGATGGTGTCACTATGGTTGCCCCCAGAAGCTTTTACATTACGATGATAGCTTGGCTCGTAGGACTCATACCGATGTTTGGGAAAAGCTGGAAAAAAGCACTGACAGTTCACTTTGGCAACTATATGCACGGTGGCGATATGCGATTTTTGACAGACGTTAAAAAGAGGGAGTTTTCAAAAGCGAAGCTACTCACTCATGTCAGTGGATGGTACCGTTTGAAAGGCTGGGCAAGGAAGCAGTTTACCTTTAAGAAGTTTGGCACAGACCACAGCATGGCGATATACCGAAGTAAATTGGCTTACATTGCCATCGCTCGTAACTAAAAGGAACTTAGGACCAAAGAATATGCAATCAACGCTATCTGTACCGACTGACAATATTTATAAGTTTTATGCGCTATTCGGACTAATCATAATGGTGACTACAGCTGTTATGTTTGCTGTACGGCATCAGCATTACAATAGACTCGCATTTGAACGTCATATCCCGATAAAAACGTTGGAGACAAAAGGCCCTTTAACTAGGGAGGAGCAACTCAGGCTTTCTCTTTTGCAGGATAAAGCCGAAATAGCCAGTGCGGATAAAAACTTGGAGTTGGGAGTATACTTTTTCTGTTTTTTTGTATTCGGTTTTGTATTTACAACTTATGGATTTATAGGTTGGCATACCAAGATCCAACCAAGAGAAGACAAGTTTCTAGACTTGCAAATCGAGAAGTTAGAACTCGAAAACCGACAAGCGAAGCGGCAACGTTATAAAGCTCCTTTCCCTCAAGTTAAAAAATAGTTTTATTGATATTCCAAGTGAGAGCTCAACTCGCTCGCAAGAATAAAAGGAATTTGGTCATAGAGTTTGTTAGCGGGGTTGTATGAAGTTGAAAGAATTTAGTGTCAGAGCTCTTATTGTTCTGGTCTTGCTCCTTGTAGCTTTCACGGGAGTCGGAGTACTTGCGGCCTTAGCCGGATTAATTTTTGATTGCGACTCGAAGCCCAAAAACAGCTCTACTAAAACGAGCTTAGTTACCCACCTTCCTAACACTTTTAGAGGGTTAGCTTGTGATCAAAGAGGTGGAACGTGCATTGAGGCTTTTATTATGAGGAGCATAACTGAACGCACGATAAAAGATTTTGCGTCTGCCGTTGAACTGTATCCAAAATTAAAGACGGTATGTTTTGCTAACAAGGGTGGGTCGGTTAGGACAGCACGGATAATCTATAAATTTCTTCAAAACAATAACTACGATACTTGTATGGCGAGTTATTACGAGGTCAGTCAAGAAACAGATAGTCGATTGGCATCCAAAGAAGATTATAGCGGTGAGGTCATTTCTAAAGAGAACCCTAGTTGCTCAAGCTCTTGTGCAGTGATGTTGCTTGCCGGTAAGAATCGAATCGCTATCGGCAGTAATTTTCAATTACAGGTTCATCGACCTGGACGCAAGTTCTGCTTTTCTGAATGCGAGTGGAGGTTTGACGCAGGAACATTTTTTATGGGGGATTTTGAGGAAATGATTGAAAATGCGAAGGATATGTCAGAGCTAAACAAAAGACAGTATCAGCAGCAGATTGCAACTAAGCCTTTTGATGACCGTAATTTGCGAGAAATTGGTATTTCCGATGCGTTGAACTGGCAAGTGTTTACGGAAAAGCTCGAATAGAAACGCTATAGCGCAGTCTTATTTTTAATTAATTTCTAACTTTAAAGGTTCCGAGTTAGCAAAGGCGACTTCAGAATGCTCAGTTACACTCTACCGAGAGTATAATATCTAATGTTTATTTTTGGTTATATAGTTGACACTAAACGACTTAAATACACTACACAATAGTAAAATACGCAATATTACAGAGATAAGTGTGCCAGCCTTATTCCAACCTAATAATGACAAGGAGATGACTTACTAGTTGAATTGAGCAAAAAACCCGGTGGTCGGCTATTCGCTCTAAGCCGACATAAAGTCTTTTGCTTAGCTTCCGCTTCAGGGCTTGTTTAAGGTATCACCCGTAAATTAGTAAACTCTCAATGCTACTTCGAGTGACCTTTTGACAAAACGGATTAACCATGTAATCTCAATCGCTGATTTAAAAAAATACACCGTAAGCTTTATGCCCTAGTGCCTCCGTAAAAAAAAGGAATTGTGATGAGATATAAGTTTTTACCTGCCTTTGTATGTTTAATGTTATTCATCTCCATGCAAGCCAGTGCTAAAGTCCGGGGGGAGTCAATAATAGTTAGTATTGATTCTGAGGTTTTGGATGAGTCACGTGAATTGATTATTCATCTTCCAAACAATTATTCACGTTACACCGATACTTCTTATCCCGTTTTATATCTGACGGATGGGCAGCGAAACTTCGCACATGCTGCCGGAACATTGGATCTACTAAGTCAGGATGGAATGGCACAGGAGATGATTATTGTTGGCATAACTAACACGCACCGTGCGCGGGATTTCACACCTACCCATGATGAAAGCTATGATCAATGGGGCATTTCTGGCGGGGCAGACGACTTTCTTAATTTCATCGAGGCTGAGCTTAAACCTTTTATAAATTCAAATTACAGAACAAATAATTACGCGATCCTTTCCGGCCACTCACTTGGCGGCTTATTATCTGTATATGCACTGCAGTCAAGACCCGAAATGTTTCAGGCTTATTTCGCTTTCAGTCCGAGCCTTTGGTGGGATAGCGAAGTCATTTTTTCTGATGCTGCAAAATTCTTGAGCCAACCAGAAGACTTAAATAAGTACCTATACGTAAATATGGGGAATGAGGGCGGGCAAATGCTTAGTGCATTTGAACGATATAAAGAACTATTGAATACCAGCAATCGTGAGGGGTTCAGCTACGACACTAATCTGGATGTATCTGAGAGCCACAATACGACAGCTCTAGCAGGTATGAGCCTCGCGTTTCAAAAGCAACTCACTTCACTGCGACCTTCTGGAGCAGTAATCGAGGAAGGGGTTACAGCCATACAACAATACTATAAAGACCTATCTAAAAAATATGGGTATAACGCCAAACCAAGCTACAAAGCTATCAATCACGCTGGGTACAATGCTTTGGAAAAACAGGACTATGATACCGCAATCTCAATTTTCAGAAGTAACACCGAAAGTCATCCAAACAAATCTGATGGATATGACAGCCTCGCTGATGGTTATGAAGCAGCTGGTAAATTAAATAAAGCTCTGGAGATGAGAAAAAAAGCGTTAGCAATGAGCTACAAAGAAAATGTTGAAAATAACGCACTTAAAACCCGACTTGATAACTTGCAGCAGAAAATAAGCGGTGACCAGAAATGAAGTAATAATGAGTTGTATGGTTCTACTCTTACACGAGCATACTTACTAAGCCAGACTGCCTAATATACTAGTCCCTTTCCCGAAAGGCAGCTTTGAGCGAAGAGCTGACGTTAACTATTCTCCGAATTGTTAACGTATCCATAAAACTCAGATTTTACTATGACTTACCATTAACGGAATGCTGTTTCTTGCGCTTTTTCGCATCGTTCTCGGGCCACTTCAATAGCGTGCCTCCCTGCATTCGGGGCTGACTTTAAAGTTGGGTAAGAGCCCACTTCTTTAAAGTACTGAACGCCAAGGCTTACACAGCGGTTATACGCGTCTTTTTCCTGACTTTTATCTTCGGCTCTGTCCTCACTGCTTTCACTACAAGAATAAAGGGCTAAAACCCCTAAGAAAGCGACAATTCCTTTTCGACTCATGACAACCCCCTTAAATTATGATTAGCATATAGTGCCTAGCTAGGTTCTTAGGTAAAACGCTATTCACTTTCAAGTATTGCTCCAAATCAATTCCATCTTTCGAGAACCACGAAGTACAAAGGGCTCGATACAGAATCAGTGGAATCATCAACTATAGTAGTGGAAGCTGGAAATTCTAGCTACACAGAAAAAGCAATATAGGCATAGAGCAGCCTCAAGATGAAATACCATTTAACAAAGCATTGAAACGGACATTCGCTTTAGCTTGTTTTTGAGCAGTTTCTCGTTATGATTTCTGGTGAATGCAGGATGTTCGGGTAAATTCTGGTAGAGCATAAGGAAGGCTCTAACCCCGTTAGTTCTTCATAATCTTGATAATAACAAGCGATTTAAAAAATGGATGATATGAATAACATCGATGATAAAAAGATAATCAATTGGATTAAAAAACAAGAATTTTCGAAGCTAACTTTTCTAGATAATTTTTGGCAGTCCCATGATAATGAATGGTATCTAGGGTTTTATTACTTTATCCAATATCTAAAGCAAGAATGCTTTGATGATGTTATTGCTGAAGTAACTTCACGACACGATGATGAATCGTCCGCCTACTGCTACCTTGGGGATACCGCTAATAAGATTTACAGCTCATTCATTGAACAACACATACCAGCCTCCTTCTATCGACACGCTATAAAACTAAACCCAAACAACGCTCACGCTCATTGGGGACTCTTCATAACGGATAATAATACGAATTCATGCATCACATCTTTAAAGCTCGATTATGAAAACAATGAATTTGAGAACTTAGGCCGTAAAATAGATAACCTGTTCTACCGCACCAATCATTTCTCAAACTTTACATTTCAAGACTGGCAGTTTATCAAATTTTTAATTCAAGACAGCAAAGTTACTTGCAAGAGAGGTATGCTTGTTGTTGTGCTTTTCTATCTTGATGAAGTTGAAGATTGTTTAGCCCTAATAGAATCAATGAATAACGTAAGCTTTGAAGTCATAGAGGTATTTTTTAATCGCAACTTAATCAGTAAAGAGTTTGCACTAAGCAAGCTTTATTATTGGCAGATCGATAAGTTCTTGGGCGACGACAGCAAAGCGATTTACCAAGCTTATATAAAGGAATCAGAGAAAGGAAAGGCTAACCCACTGAGGCAGGTACTAATACAAAAAGCCTTTCTGGCGGGAGAATATGAAGACGTCGTTACTTACCATGAAGACGCACCTACAGACGATTTTTATTACCGACACGATATAAACGGACGTCTGTATTACTTGCTAGCGTTGTCGTACCTAAAGCGACCAGTGAATAAGCAAATTTTGGAGTATATTAATGACAAGGCAGATTCCTTAAGCGATGAATCTAAAACTCTATATCGAGCCGTTAGGTGCAAACACAAAATTGATGAGCTAGAGCGTCGACTCCTAGAAAAGACACACTTCGACGATACGATTGATAGATGGGGAATATATCAAGAAGTGACTAAAGCATTAGATTCCCCCAATCTAATCAAACATCAAATCTATGATCATTTGAGTTGCGAGTTAAAGTCATTAGAAACAAAGTGGAATGACGCATACTACGATACGCAGCTAGCAGAAATGAAAGTCAAACTATCTAACGGAGATATGAGTAGTGACGATTTCCTACGTTTATACAACTTAGGCATAGAGTGCAATGAATTTGATTTCGTAATAGAGAATGTCGCCAAGTTTCATGCTAGCAACCAACCGACTATGTCATCGTACAATTGCATTGGCGTGTGTCATGATCGAAAAAAAGAACTTAGTCATGCTTTTGAATACTACAAGCTTGCTATAGAGTTGATGCACTCATCAAAAGACTACAATCACATTATCATTGGTAATTACATTAGCTGTGCAGAAAGATTGCCCGACGTAGAAATAGCAGA
>NZ_JBLXBI010000006.1:0-202656 GCF_048265525.1 Idiomarina sp.
TTTTCCCATTACAGCAAGTGTTTGATGACTTTTGCGTTGATGATCCTGTGGGAAAAGAGTGGTTTCGACTGACGATGAGCGGCTAACAATGTGGTCAACGGGACGCCAAATAAGCTGCGTTCCGTTGCCGCCCATTACCACCAGCGTTAGTCGTAAAAATAAGTTCGGCATTTGTCAAAAGTAAGGATATGTATGGAAGCTCGATTAATTGTACCAAGAGTCGACGAGTCAGGTACCAAATATAACGGAAATTTGGTGTGGGCTAAAAGTGATTTTGAAGGAAAGGAAGATGAAGTTTCAAAGTCATTGGAAAATATCAGAGTTAAAGGTTATTGGGCTAGTCCATTTCCAGAAGGTGATGGGGTGACATTTAGTGTTGAAGATGAAATATCTAAAAAAGACGATGACGAAATATTTTCTGATTTTACCGAATGTTTTGATTGGGTAGAAATTAAGAGAGGCGAATCGAAAGACGCTAATTTAGAGTTGGCTGAATTGGAGCCTGAACGTGAATTCAAATGTATAGTTATTGTTCCGTTGAAAAGTATATTTATTCAAGAAACGCTAACAGTAGGACCTTTTACATTCTTTTGTAGAAAAGAGTTTGATTTAGAACCTTATGAAAGGTTAACAAGTTACTCTTGTGAATATTTGCAATTTGATGTTAAGTTGAAATATAAAGATTTATTAAATCTGAATAAAACGATTAACCATAATAATTATGTTATCAATAAATGTTTATCTATGGCTGAACATGCTATGGATTTGGTTAGATACGTCGAAAGTTCATTTATTAAGAAAGAGTTTACTCCAAACCCAGCAGGTCAAATGAAAAATGGCTTATATTGTGTAGACATAATACCAATAGAAAGAACACATTTAAAACCATTTGAACTTAAAGGGATTTCAATGCCATTTTCAGTAGCTAACAACTGGCTAGGTCCACAAGTTGATAGCTTTTATTCAGATGGAATTGAGTTTTTGGAGGCCGTACATAACGGTGATGTGAATAATGAATTATCTTCAGCAATCATTGGTGCACTGAGATCTTGTCGCCAGTCATTTTATTCGCTTGGAAGTGAATCCCAATTCTTAAATCTAGTATTTACATTAGATGGACTAACGGATCCTGACTGGAGTGGATGGAAGCAGCGAACATACATTGCTTCACTTCTTTCAAATGGTTGTCCTGACACCTTTGCTAAAAAGTTAAAAAGGTACGATGAGTTATATCACGATGTTAGGAATAAACTTGTTCATGAAGGGGCTGACTTTTATGAACTAGATGAAGATCCTGATAAAGCAAGTGAAGATATGTACGGTTATATTAAAGATATAATAAAATTAGTTGCTAAAGAAAGTTTTGCTACTGTTACTGAAATGAAATCATATGCCGTTCAACAACTTCAGAGGAACGACTTTCAAAGTGAATATACACAGTTGATAACGAATGTCTCACTAAGTCGAAACAAGCAACCACATATTCCAGTGTGGTAACGACTAACAAGGGTTTTCAAGTCGGACAAATTACAGTTGGCTTTTTGTTCGTTCCTCACTTATTTTAGCCAACAGCGATTTGCCGCTTAAAACGGTGTTAACGTCCGCTCATGGCACAGGGCTGCCGTAGCAGCCCCCTAACAGTCAAACCTCAAGTGACTCGGAAATATCAAGTGCGTCATCAACTTCAATTCCAAGGTAACGCACCGTGCTTTCCAACTTCTTGTGGCCTAACAAAAGTTGGATAACTCTGAGATTCTTAGTTTTCTTATAGATAAGATATGGCTTGGTTCTTCGCATTGAATGAGTGCTGTACAGCGAGCGATCCAAGCCCAGCTTCTCGATCCAACCGTGAAATATCCGATTGTACTGGCGGGTCGAGATATGTTCTGCGCCAGTGACTCTCGATCTAAATAAATAAATAATCTGATTCTGATAGGTTCGCTTGCTTGATCCATGCGGATAGCGAGTCTCTAGTTCCTTGAGTTATCTCGAACTGTACTGGACAGCCTGTCTTCTGCTGCACAACGTGAGTTCGGGTAAGCAGCGAACGACCACACGAAACATCCGATACTTTTAGTTTTACTAAATCACAACCTCTAAGCTTGCTATCTAAACCGAGATTGAAAAGAGCCAAATCTCTTGCCTTTCCTTCAAGTTCAAGGCGTATGCGAATGCCCCAGATATGGGATATCTGGAGTGGCTTTTTCTGCCCTATAATTCGATCTTTATTCCACGGATATGCTTGTTGAACTGCCATGGGTAATCTCCAGTTAGTATGGAAATTTAAGTATGGCGTCTAAATAGAGTGAAAAAGCCCGCTAAAAGCGGGCTCCATATTCATTTCAGTGAGTACCTCACCTGACGTAAATGTCAGGCTACCCACTAAAAAACACTGAGAAGTTTGCTCTGTTTAGTCTCAATTCCTGCGAATGGCCTGTATTGCGACGAGCGCAGTAGCAGAGATTGAGGCTGATGTTATTGGATTTATTACTCGCTCTGATCTTTGTCAGAACAAATGCGTTGTAAATGCTGCACTGCATCCGTTTCGTCAAGTAACTTTTCGCTCACCTCGTCCGATACATCGTCGCCGCTGTCTGCATCAAAAAGCTCTACTGATACATTGCTTTCAGAAAAGATCCGCTGCTCGTCTTCCGTGTGCGGAATAGGCTGCTTGTTTACCTGAACAGAAACACGAGCACGAAGGCTTTCTGTTTCATCGTCAACAATATCAACCCAAGCCGTTTCTGTTTTGCCGCTGTCATGGGCGTTAAATTCAATACCACCATCAACCCCATCACTGTTTTCAGAGAGTCGAAAGGGTCGCTCCTTGTAATCATCTAAAGACATGCTCATTCTCCTGCTAGCTCAAAAACTTCGTGTGTTGTGTGAACGCACTTAACGTGCGTTCAGTTGGTAGGTAGAAAAGCAATGCTCAGCTAATTTGAGCAAATAACCCTCCCAGCGACATATCATTGTACTCACCCACCACACAGCCTACCGATACTCTTCAATGCTCGGGCATGAGCACATCAGGTTACGGTCGCCAAATACGTCATCAATGCGGTTAACGGTTGGCCAGAACTTGTCGTAACCAACGGCTTCAACCGGGTAGGTTGCCGTTTTGCGATCGTATGGGCGGTTCCATTCTGCATCGGTAATGTCGGCCAGTGTATGCGGTGCATTCATCAACGGGTTGTTGTCTTTTGGCCATTCACCGGCCGCTACTTTCTCGGCTTCGGCTTTAATGCTAACCAGGGCTTCAATAAAGCGGTCCAGCTCGGCTTTAGACTCGGACTCGGTCGGCTCAACCATAATGGTACCCGCAACCGGGAAGCTCATGGTCGGTGAGTGGAAGCCGTAGTCCTGCAGGCGCTTAGCCACATCAATTTCGGCAATGCCGGCAGCGTCTTTCATTGGGCGCAAGTCGATAATGCACTCGTGCGCGACACGGTTGTTGCGGCCACGATACAGAATTTTGAAGTGCTTACTGAGCTTCTCAGCCAGGTAGTTGGCGTTCAAAATAGCGGTTTCTGACGCTTCACGTAGGCCGCGTCCGCCCATCATGGCAATGTACATCCATGAAATGGTCAGAATGCTGGCACTACCGAACTGAGCAGCAGATACCGCGCCGTTGCCTGCTTTAGGGCCGTCAATGTTTACAATGGAGTGGTTTGGCAGAAATTCAGCCAAGTGCTGCTTCACGCCAATAGGACCCATGCCAGGGCCACCGCCACCGTGCGGAATACAGAAGGTTTTGTGCAGGTTCAGGTGCGATACGTCAGAGCCAATGTAACCCGGTGAGGTTACACCCACCTGTGCGTTCATGTTGGCGCCGTCCATGTAAACCTGACCGCCGTAGTTGTGAACCAGGTCACAAATGTCTTTAATGCCTTCTTCGTAAACACCGTGTGTGGACGGGTAAGTCACCATAATGCACGACAGGTTCTCGCCCGCTTCTTCTGCTTTGGCTTTTAAGTCGTCCATATCCACGTTGCCGTGTTTGTCACAGTCAACCACCACCACTTTCATGTTCATCATCTGAGCGGATGCCGGGTTAGTGCCGTGGGCAGAGCTTGGAATAAGGCAAATGTCGCGGTGTCCGTCACCACGGCTTTCATGGTACTTCTGAATAGCCAGCAGGCCTGCATACTCGCCCTGCGCACCGGAGTTCGGCTGCATAGACATAGCGTCGTAACCGGTTACGTCAATTAACCATTCAGACAAGGTTTCAACCAGCTCGTAATAACCCTGTGCCTGCTCTGCCGGGCAGAACGGATGCAACTGACCAAACTCAGGCCAGGTCACCGGAATCATCTCGGCGGTAGCGTTCAGTTTCATGGTGCACGAGCCCAGAGAAATCATTGAGTGGTTCAGGGCTAAATCTTTATTTTCCAGCTTTTTAATGTAACGCAGCATTTCGGTTTCTGAGTGATACTCGTTAAATACCGGGTGCTGCAAGTACTGAGAAGTACGCACTAAATCAGCAGGAATAGATTCCACGTCACCGCCAGCAACACGGCTGTCCAGTACGTCGATATCTAAACCGTGGTTGTCGCCAAACAGCGCGGCAAATAAGGTTTCAACGTCATCACGCGTTTTGGCTTCGTCCAGGCTGATACCGAACACGCCTTCGCCGTCAACGCGTAGGTTAAGACCCAGGGCTTTGCTGCGCGCTAATACGTCAGCGGCGTTTTCTTTCATTTCAAAGGTTAGAGTGTCAAACCAGTGACTGTTCACCAGCTTCACGCCTTTGTCCTGCATGCCTAACGCGACAATGTCGGTTAAACGGTGAATGCGGTTGGCAATACGACGCAAGCCGTCCGGGCCATGATACACAGCATAAAACGACGCCATGTTGGCCAGCAGAACCTGCGCGGTACAAATATTTGAGTTCGCTTTTTCGCGGCGTATGTGCTGCTCACGGGTCTGCATAGCCATACGCAGTGCAGGGCGTCCGCGCGAGTCTTTAGAAACCCCAATAATACGGCCTGGCAATGAACGCTTAAACTTGTCACGGGTAGCAAAGAACGCGGCGTGAGGACCACCATAGCCCATTGGAACACCAAAGCGCTGAGCGTTACCGAACACCATGTCGGCGCCCATTTCGCCCGGTGACTTCACCATTAACAGGCTCATTAAGTCAGAAGCAACGGCGACAATGGCCTTCTTCTCCTGCAATTCGCCAATTAACTGTTCAATGTTGTGCAACTGGCCTTGTTTGTCCGGGTACTGCAATAACGCACCAAATACATCGTGATCAGAAGCTTCACGCGCCGGTCCGACAATAATGTCAAAACCAAAGTATTCGGCACGGGTTTTAACCACGTCAATGGTTTGTGTGTAAACGTTGTCGGCAATGAAAAACGCATTGGACTTTTTGTTTTTAGAAACCCGCTTCGCCATAGCCATTGCTTCGGCGGCGGCAGTGGCTTCGTCCAGCAATGAGGCGCTGGCTAAATCTAAACCAGTTAAGTCCATGGTCATTTGCTGGAAGTTAAGCAGTGCTTCTAAGCGGCCCTGCGCAATTTCCGGCTGATACGGCGTGTACGCTGTGTACCAACCCGGGTTTTCCAGCACGTTACGCAAAATAACGTTAGGCACTACGGTGTCGTAGTAACCCATACCAATGTACGAGGTACAAATTTGGTTCTTTTTCGCGATGTCTTTAAGACGAGCCAGAGCTTCGCGTTCAGTTTGCGGCTCCCCTGTCTGCAGGAACGGTTCACGCAGAATCGCACCAGGCACAGTGTCTTTGGTTAATGCTTCTAAAGAATCTACACCCAGCTCAGCCAGCATGGCTTTTTGCTCATCAGCGCTTGGGCCAATATGGCGGCTAATGAATTCATCGTGGTGCTCTAATTGCGTCAGGGTAGTACTGCTCATTTAACTCAGCCTCGTACATTTATCGGAAATTTATCGAAAACTTATCGGATACAAAAAACAATGAACCCCGGCTAATTTCCGGGGCTCAGGACGCTCTGTGTCATTGGTGCTATGCGCCAATGGCCTCAGTCTTCGTCGATTGAAGCCTCGTAAGTATTTGCGTCCAGCAAGTTGTCCAGCTCGCTGCTGTCATCTGCTTTTATACGGAATAACCAGCCGTCACCGTAAGGGTCGTTATTAACGGTTTCAGGGGCATCTTCCAGGTCTTCGTTAACCGCAACAACTTCACCTGTCATTGGTGCGTAGATGTCTGATGCTGCTTTTACAGATTCAGCTACGGCAATGTCGTCGCCTGTGGCCACTTTGTCACCCACGTCAGGTAACTCAACAAACACCATATCGCCAAGAAGCTCCTGCGCATGCTCAGAGATACCTACTGTAAAGGTACCGTCGCCCTCGTCACGAACCCACTCGTGAGTTGATGCGTATTTCAGATCTGCTGGAATATTGCTCATATTGCTTTCCTTCTACCCGGGTTACCCGGAATGTATTGAATCTTGTTCGATTATAAAACAGATTGACCGTTTCTGACGAAACCTGGCTTAACTACCTTCACCGGCATTTGTTTTTTACGCATTTCCACTTCCGCTGTATCACCAACACTTGATGGAACGCGAGCCATTGCAACTGAGAAACCAAGTGTAGGCGAGAATGTACCAGAAGTGATGATACCTTCGCCACCCTCAACGGTTACTTTTTGACCGTGACGCAGTACACCTTTCTCTTCCATCACAAGGCCGACTAACTTGTCGTGACCTTCAGCTTTTTTCTGCTCTAATGCTTTACGACCAATGAAGTCGCGGTCAGCCGGTTCAAACGCTACGCTCCAGCCCATATTGGCTTCCAGCGGCGTGATGTTCTCATCCATGTCCTGACCATACAGGTTCATGCCAGCTTCTAAACGCAGTGTATCACGAGCACCTAAGCCACATGGAGCCACATCGGCTTTTAGCAAGTCATTCCACAGGGCTTCAAGCTGCTCAGCCGGAACCACAATTTCGTAGCCTTTTTCGCCGGTATAACCTGTGGTCGCAATAAAGTAATCGCCAACGTCTCTACCCACAAAAGGCTTCATGCCGTCAATTTCTGCGTACTGCTCTGCAGTTAATACGTTTTGAATTTTGTCAGCGGCCTTAGGGCCCTGCAACGCCAGCATACCCATGTCGTCACGCTCTTTGGTGGTGACATCAAAATCGGCAGCAACTTTTTCAATCCATGCCAGATCGCGGTCACGGGTGGCTGAGTTAACCACCATGCGGTAAGCGGTTTCTGAGAAGAAATACACAATAAGGTCATCAATAACACCGCCGTTTTCATTCAACATGCTGGTGTATTGTGCTTTGCCTTCGGTTTTTAGCTTGGCAACGTCGTTAGCCAGCAGGTAACGCAAAAACGCCTGAGCCTGTGGACCTTCTACGTCAACAATGGTCATGTGCGACACATCGAAAACACCGCAGTCACGGCGTACAGCATGGTGCTCTTCAATTTGTGAACCGTAGTTCAGCGGCATGTCCCAGCCGTGAAAATCAACCATCTTTGCACCCGCTTTTACGTGTGCTTCGTACAGTGGCGTTCTGCTACCCATACCGTGTTCCTTTTCTGTTCACTTTATGTGCGTGTGTATGGGCGCAAATTATAGGCGTGATTCGTTTAAACTTAAAATCAATAATGCTTATAATGGTATTAATTTTTCAAATACCCAGTAATGACTTTATAAAGCGAACCAATGAAACATTTATCCTTAGAGGCCTTACGCAGTTTTAGTGCGGTGATTGAGCTGGGCAGTATGACACTCGCCGGCGAACGCATGGGGCGCTCTCAACCAGCTATTAGTTTGCAGCTTAAAAAGCTGGAGCAGCAACTGGGCGTTGAGCTACTAACGCGCCAGGGCAGCGGCTTTGCCCTTACCGCCGACGGTGACGTGCTGTTTGACTACGCACAGCGAATGTTGGCGTTGAATGACCAGGCCTGGGCTCAGTTCGAGCCGCAACAAGTCAGTGGTAAAGTGCGGCTGGGTATTACCAGCGAATTCGCGTCCAGTTTGCTACCTAAAGTGCTTGGTCAATTTGCTCAGGTTTACCCGCAGGTTACGCTGCAGGTGACTTCCGCGTTGAGTAAAGACTTACTGTCCGGACTAGGACAGCAGTTCGATATTATTCTGGCGCTGCGCGAACAGACCAATAAAAGCGATGTTTTGATTCAGCGCGAAGAGCTGGTTTGGGTGGGCTCCCCCGCATTGGTCGAGCAACCCAGTTTGCCTTTGGTTGTAGCTCCGGAAGGGTGTATTTACCGCCGCCGTGCCGAACAGAGTCTGCAACGGATACACCAGCCCTACAGAATTACTTACACCAACACCGACTTCTCAGGGCTTACCGCCGCACTACACAGCAGTTTGGGAATAACCGTACTGGCCCGTAGCACAGTACCGGACAGTGTTTCGGTAATAGATGCGCTTGCTAATGGGAAAAAATTACCAGCCCCCGGCTCTGTAAACGTCATTATGCGCCTGGCCGGCGGCGCCTCAAGCGCTGCCTCACAATTAGCCGATTACCTGAAAGCGAGGATTTGAACATCTCACCTGACGTGAACGTCAGGCTACGAGAGCTGAGCTACGGAATAGGTGGCGCCTATGGTTGGTACGTACTGGTCAGGGAGTGTGCAGCGCCATGGATGGCGCTGCCCAAGCCCTACAGGGACGTATTTACGGGCGGCTCCCAGACCAGTACGTAGCAACCACCGCCACCTAGCTCCCCAGAGCCACTTCGGCTAGCTTGCGTTTCAAAAAGGTGAGTTTGTTTGGCAGTGCGAAGGCCAGGGCTCGTAGGCCTTTCACTACTGGGTTTGCTGTGCCGAAACCGCGTTTGAACGTTTCCATTGCGGCTATCATGAGCTGAGCGTCGGCTTTGCGCTCGCGCTGATACGCACTCAGCGAGCGGTGCAATTGCGCCAGCGAAGATAAATCCACACCCTCTATTTTCTCGGTTAAAGCTTTCACGTCACCAAAACCTAAGTTTGCACCCTGCCCGGCCAGCGGATGAATGGTGTGAGCCGCGTCACCTGCCAAAACAATACGATGCTGATACCATTGGCGGGCATACTGCATTCTAAGCGGGAAGGCTTTTATATCAGAAACACACTCGCAACCACCTAATACCCGCCCTGACTCTGTTTCCACCTGTTTTGCAAAGCGCTCCGGTGTCTCATTAAGCAAATTTCTGGCGAGATCTTCATCGGCAGACCAGACAATAGAAACCGTATGAGAGTCAGGCGTTGGCAGAAGCGCCAGCGGCCCTGTGGGCAAAAACACCTGACGAGCCACGCCATTATGCGGTTGTTCCGTGCGAATGTTCGCCACAATGCCTTGCTGTCCGTAGTCCCAGAAAGAAATTGGTAATTCAGCATACTGACGCACTTTCGAACGACCACCGTCGGCTCCAATTATAAGATCAGCTGACAGTAACCACTCACCAACCTCTATTTCCGCGGGGTGAGACTCATCGCCGGCGTGAACCATTGTCCACTGCTGCGTCTGCAATATCTCAACACCTAACTGCTCAGCGCATTGCCATAAAAAGTGCTCCACCACGTTGTTTTCAACAATCGCGCCTAAATCTTCGGCGTTAATTTCCTTTGCAGAAAACTCAATGTGCGCCGGGCTGTCTTTGTCCCACACTTGCATGCTCTGGTAGGGGCCGCTTCGGTGTTCCTGCACTAAAGGCCAGGCTCCGCAGTCTTTTAATACGCTGCGACTGCGATCATTCAACGCGCTCACCCGTAAAGCCAGCTCTTCAGAAAGCTCAGGCTGCGAATGTCTTTCCAGCACCATTACTCGTCGGTTCTGCTGAGCCAGGCGTATCGCCAGGCTCAGACCAATCATACCGCCACCAACAATCACAACATCTAACTTTTTGCGTTTCATGGTCATGGTTTCATCCCCATGGTTAAGCGTGCAAAGGCGGATTTCAGCGGCGAACAATGCTGCAGTAACATCAGCGCACTGTTGCGGCCCACAACGGTGGGTAAATAATGGTTGGAGAAACCACGCACAAGGCCGTCGGTCAGCTTAATAATGGCCTGATAGTCGCGTTCGCGGTTCTGCTCGTAGCCTTGTAAAACGCGGAAATTACCGGGGTCATCGGTTGTTGCCAGTACTTCACATAAAACTTCGGTATCCCGCAAGCCCAGATTAAACCCCTGCCCGGCTATGGGGTGTAACGCATGCGAGGCGTTACCAATAATGACACTGCGGTGATGGGTTGAGCGTTTAGCCCGGCGTAAAATGAGCGGATAAAAAACCCGCTTCGATACCCCGGTAAATAAGCCTGCACGGTAGCCAAAGGCCTGCTGACAACGGTGTAAAAATTCAGTATCTGACCATTGTTCGGCGGCTTCACGTTGTTTTTCAGTAAAGCTCCACACCAATGAGGCCTGCGAATTCTGCATGGGCAACAAAGCAATGGGTCCGGCTTCGGTAAAACGCTCAAAAGCCCAGCCATCTAAGGGCTGTTTCATGTCTAAGGTGGCAATACAGCCAAACTGACCGTAGTCGTAGGTATCGGATTTTAATTCAAGCTGTTCGCGCACTAACGAGTTCTGGCCGTCGGCGCCAATCAGCAATTTGGCCTGCAATTTCTGTGCGTTATCCAGAGTGAGTTCCACGTAATCCTGCTGCTGTTGCAGTGACTCCAGTCGCACACCGGACAACCAGTTTAAATTAGGCTGTTTCTGGCAACTCAGGTATAGGTTATTGACCAGCTCTGAGGCCGAAACCACGCGCCCCAGCGCCTCAACTTTTTCGTTTTCAGCGTGTAATTCGGCTGCGCCGGCAAAGCCACGATCAGAAATATGAATGTGTTTTATTGGCGTGCTGTCAATGCCATTGAGCGCGCCCAAGCTTTGTAACCGCTTTGCTGAGGCAGCTGCCAGCGCAATAATGCGCTTGTCGGCGGGCGGGCCTTCGGCGCGTGGTTCACACACCACAATACGCCAGTCCGGCCGCTGCTGCGCCAGCATTAAGCCGGTTAAGGCACCCACTAAGCTGCCTCCGGCTATAACCACATCAGCCTGAGTTACTGGCTTTTCATCCATTCTTCAATCTCTTCAATGGTTTTCGGTACGCCCGCGGTCATGTTGTCAAAGCCATCAGCTGTTACTACCAGGTCATCTTCAATGCGAATGCCAATGCCGCGCCACTTTTCATCAACCCCGGCGTCTTCCGGAATATAAATGCCCGGTTCTACCGTCAGCACCATGCCCGGTTTAAAAGAAACCGGTTCACCTTCACTGCTGCGATAACGACCCACATCGTGAACGTCCAGACCCAGCCAGTGGCCTAATCCGTGAATAAAATAGGTTTTCCAGCGCTGCTCTTTGAAATTCTCTTCTGCGTCACCGGTTAAAATACCAAGCTCCGTCAGACCGTCGCTAATGACCCGCGCTGCGGCTTCGCTCGCATTAACCAGATTGCTGCCGGGTTTTATTTCAGCAAAGGCTGCCTGCTGAGCTTCCAGCACTAAATTATAGAGTATGCTCTGTGGCTCACTGAACTTTCCATTCACCGGGAAGGTGCGGGTAATATCGGCGGCGTAACCCTGGTATTCGGCACCGGCATCCACCAGCAGTAAATCACCATCGCGCAGCACGTCCCGGTTGTCGGTGTAATGCAAAATACAGGCGTTTGCCCCACCGCCGCTAATAATACCGTAAGCCGGATGCAAAGCGCCGTTCATAGCAAACTCGTGATGCAGCTCCGCTGCGACCTGATACTCATGCTTTCCGTCTTCGACAAAACGCATAATACGACGAAATGCCTGCGTGCTAATACGTGCCGCTTCTTTCATTACCGTTATTTCTGCGGCTGACTTAATTAAACGCATGGCGTCCAGGTCAGGCCGTAAATCAGATAAGCTTTGAGGCGCCAGCTTACCGCTTCGTCTGGCTTTAACACTCACTTCGTCACGAGCCTCGCTGACTAACTCGGCCAGTATTGAATCTTCACCCATGGGGTAAAAAACCGATTCAATGCCCTGCAACAATTCGGGTAAGCGTTCGGGCAAGGTATCGAGGTCTTCTGCGCTATCGACAGCTAAGGCTTCAACGGCATTTTCATAACCCAGACGCAACCCGTGCCAAACTTCGTGCTTTGGATCTTTGTCCTGACAGAATAAAACACTGCGCGGGTTGCTGTCGTTGATCAGCAGCAATACAGCGTCCGGTTCATTAAAACCGGTTAAGTAGAAAAAGTCGCTGTTTTGCCGGAACGGAAACTCGGTATCGTTGCTACGGGTCACTTCACTGCTGGCGGCAACCAGTGCCAGTGAATTAGTCGGCAACAATTCCAATAACTGCTGCCGGCGCTGGTTAAATTCGTCCTGCGGAATAACGTCTTTCATCAACGACCTCAACTCCGTCAGTAATTAATGTAAAGTTTTAGGCGGCTGGTTCGCGGGCTGTTCTTTTCGGCCTAACTCGGTGTAACACATCATGGCTGAAATACGCAGATACTCGACAATTTCGGTGTAGGCTCGTTCTTCTTCCTCATCACCGTCATCGGTAAATTCTATTTTTGCCAGCTCGACCATGTCTTCAATGGCTTCTTTTAAGTCACCACTTAAGTTGGTCATATTTTCCTGATTAACACCATAGCCCACTAAAAAGGCGTTAACCCAGCCAGCCAGTGCGCTTAAGCGGTCAGACAACGGAGTGGTGTCTTCAGGTAACAATAAGCGGTAGCCTAAATCTTCGTCGCCCAGCGAGTGCTCAATTTCTTCAGCCTGCTGTTGCAGCAAGTTCTCCAGCTCGACGGGCAAGCCCTGGCCGTCGTATGCCAGGTCTGACATTAATATCATTAATTCATTGCTTTTGGCGTCGCTACCGGTGGCTATTAGCCCGGTTAACATGCCCTGCACTTCCGATGCACTTGGCGTCATATCGTATTGTGCATAAAGCTCAACTAAACGGTCATAATTAAAACGTGTCGACATTCACATTCTGCCTTTGGTTAATCTTGCCCTAATCCTAACACTGGCTTTACGTAATCGCTAGCTGACAAACACCGGTAGCTCATGCCATAATGCCGTTATCAACGCTGTTGAGTCAGTTGCAAGGAGTCTTTGAATGACCGCAAAAACCATGGATATAAAATTGCTGGAACGTAATTACAAGGTCGCTTGCCCCATTGGGCAGGAGAGTGCGTTACAGCAAGCGGCGGATGCGCTTAATGAAAGGCTTGAAGAAACCAAAGAACGGACCCAACTGACCAATGTGGAACAGATAGCAGTAATGACAGCCCTGAATTTGTGTCATGAATGGATTCAGGATCAAAATGAACAGTCTGCAAAAACTGCTAAACTGGAAGAGAAAATTCAGTTGCTTCAGGCAACCATTGAACAGGCTATGAGTGAGCAACGCTCACAACGTAATCGTTAACGGTTAAGCTAAAGCAACAATGTAAACCCTTTTGCGGTTTCCTGGGGTGTTTGCCAGCAGGCTTATGTCCCTGAGCCGATGCTTGTATTAAAAGGGGATCACTGGCCTGCCATGTGCAAGCCCGGCTTGAACCGGGAAGCCTACGGCAGATACCATTTGCTCCCCGCCTTGAACCAATGGGTTCAAGGGCTACAGCCAGCAGCGGCACCTTGGGAAGCCACCCTCATTTTTGGCGATCCGCCTTTTCTTCAGCAACAATGGCTTTAACGTCCTGCAACAGTTGCTGAGCATCGAAAATAATACCGTCTTTAATGGTGTACTGAATGCCTTCGGTACGCATTGGCTGATTATTATCATCCAGTTTAAAATGCCCGGTGCCATACAGCACTTTAAAGTTGTCCATCGGGTTTTCGTTCACAATGACCATATCGGCTTTTTTACCAATGGCCACTGAACCAATGTCGTCTTCCATATTCAGTGCTTCGGCACCTGCCAGGCTGGCAGCATGAATAACCTCCAACGCGTTTAGACCCGCTTCGCGCAGTAATTCCAGCTCGCGAATGTAGCCAAAGCCGTAAATTTTGTAGATGTAGCCTGAATCCGAGCCAGTGGTAATACGGCCACCGTTTTCATGGAAGTCCTTCAAAAACGTCATCCATTTCTGGTAGTTCTTTTTCCAGGCAATTTCGTTGTCCGTGGTCCAGTCAAACCAATACGAACCATGTGCATAGCGGCTGGGTTCAAAAAAGCCCCACAACCGTGGCAGAGTATATTCGTCATGCCAAATAGCCTGACGCTCGCGCATTAAGTCACGCGAGGCTTCGTAAATGGTTAAGGTGGGGTTAATGGTAAAGTCCAGCTCAATCAACTCGTCACGTACCGAGTTCCATTTTTCGGAGCCCGGCTCTGCCGCCTGCTTCCATAAACGCCCGGCTTCTTCAAAACGGTTTTGCTCGTTGTTGTAGTTATAATCTGCCGGGTAGTCCTGCACGCGCTGCTCTTCAAACAAAGCTTCCGGCAAGCCATACCAATGCTCCATTGAGGTTAAGCCTGAGCGTGCTGAGTCCAGTGCATTCATTGACATCACATTCAGTTGAGCGTGGTGCATCATAGTGCCTAAGCCCTGCTTGTTGGCTTCGTCCAGCGCCGCTTCCATAACCTTACGCGAAGCACCGAAAAACTTAATGCCTTTTGCGCCCTGGTCTTTTATATAACGAACCCACTCGCGTGCCTGTTCGCCATTATAAATGGGCTTATCCCAGCCTTGTCCAAAACCAACGTAGGGAATAATTCGCGGCGACGTAATGCGGTTGTCCGCAGCGCGTTTCTCATGCCACTGAACCCAGTCCAGGCCATTAAAACTGCCCGGCTCTCGAATGGTGGTAATACCATGTCCTAACCATAGCTTCAGCACGTATTCCGCCGGAATGCCTTTTGCCGAGCCGCCAATGTGCCCGTGCATATCGACAAAGCCGGGCAGAATGTATTTGCCGCTGACATCCAGTTCTTTGTCGTTAGCGCCCGCTTCGGGCCGCCCTTCCGGCTTAATTGGCACGCCTGGGTTACCCACGCTGATAATATTCACGATACGGTCGTTCTCAATGACAATATCCACCGGGCCAAATGGCGGCGCACCTTCACCGTTAATTAATGTGCCGCCACGTAAAATAAGGCGTTCGTATGGACCTTCGCCACGGTCACGTTCCGGGGCTTTAGGTGGCGCTTGCACAGCATAGGCTGCAACCGTAAAAGCCATGGCAACCATGGCTAAAGCTATCGTTTTTATTGTTTTCATCGGTTATCCTCAGACCATTCTTCAGCGTTTTTCTAAAAGCAGACTCTAGCATGACCCGACACAATCTCCGACGCAAGTTACAGCAGATTCGCCGCAATTTACCCGCCGAACAGCAACAGACGGCCGCGCGCGAGGTTGCCAACAGACTGCAACAGCGTTTAAGTCATCTGCAACCAGAACAAACCACAGTAGCCGTATATAAAAGTTTTGACGGTGAACTGCCGACCTTTCCCGTTATTGAAACACTGTGGCAACTAGGATTTAACACCGTTTTGCCGGTGCTTCACCCTTTTGCTAAAGGTCATTTGCTGTTTTTACGCTATACTCCTGATACCCCAATGACGCTCAACAAGTACGGTATTCAGGAACCTGAATTAAACGTACAGAATGTGGTGCCGCTATCGAACATTCAGATACTGCTGATGCCTCTTGTCGGATTCGATCAAAACGGTAACCGGCTGGGTATGGGCGGCGGCTATTATGATCGCACTCTGGCTCAATGGCATAACGGTTATCAACCCAACTTATCACCCGTAGGGTTAAGCTATAACGAACAACTGGTTCAAAGCATTCCTGTCGAGAGCTGGGACATTCCATTGCCGGAAGTGATAACACCGGCAAAACACTGGCGTTTCTGAAGCAAAGAAACGTCGATAAAAACCAACAAATTCCTTATACTGGCGTATAAAAAACAAACGGAGAAAAACGCTCATGTCAGGCAACGCTGATGCACTCAAAAAAGCGGCAGCAGAAACTGCTATGCAATACATTGAAGACGGCACTGTGGTCGGAGTCGGCACCGGCTCAACGGTAAACTTTTTTATCGATGCCCTGGCCGAACGAAAGCATGACATAGAGGGTGCGGTATCCAGCTCTGAAGCCTCAACCGAGCGCCTGAAATCGCACGGCATTGAAGTGTTTGAGCTTAACTCGGTTGTGGAGGTACCCATTTACGTAGACGGTGCTGACGAAATTACTGAGCACGGTCAAATGATTAAAGGCGGCGGTGGCGCATTAACCCGCGAGAAAATTATTGCCGCAGTAGCCAGGAAGTTTGTTTGCGTTGCAGATGAAAGCAAAATGGTTGGCCGCCTGGGTCAATTCCCGGTGCCGGTTGAAGTTATTCCTATGGCGCGTTCGTACGTGGCCCGTGAAATTGTGAAGCTGGGCGGCGACCCGGTGTGGCGTCAGGGTTTTACTACCGACAACGGCAACTGGATCCTCGATGTGCATAACTTCGATATTATGGAGCCAATGAAGCTTGAAGCTGAGCTGAATAATATTGTCGGCGTGGTCACTAACGGACTGTTTGCCCAACGCGGCGCTGATATCGCTTTAATTGCTCGTGAAGACGGAGTACAAACCCTGAAGGTAAGTGGCTAATGCAGATATCACTGGCAAAGGACAAAATCAAAGTTTTGCTGCTGGAAGGCATTCATGAAAGCGCCATTCAGCTGTTTCGGCATCATGGCTATCATAATCTGGAAATACTGCAGACTTCGCTAAGCGAAGACGAGCTGTGCGAAAAAATTAAAGACGCCCATATTCTGGGTATACGCTCGCGCAGCCAGCTGAACGACCGTGTGTTTGCCGCTGCCGAAAAGCTCATTGCCGTAGGTTGCTTCTGCATTGGTACCAATCAGGTTGATTTAGATGCAGCGAAGAAGCACGGTGTCATTGTTTTTAATGCGCCATTTTCAAATACCCGCAGCGTTGCTGAGCTGGTTTTAGCCGAAATAATTATGTTGTTGCGTGGCATTCCGGAAAAAAATGCCGTAGCCCACGAAGGCGGTTGGTTAAAATCTGCCAAGCAATCTTATGAGGCACGCGGAAAGATACTCGGCATAGTCGGCTATGGCCACATAGGCAGTCAGCTTAGTGTTCTGGCCGAGCAGCTGGGCATGCACATTCGTTACTTTGATATTGAAGACAAACTGCCTATGGGCAATGCTCAGTCGGTAGCCACGCTGGATGACTTACTGGCACAATCCGATATCATCACTTTGCACGTGCCGGAAAATGAGCAAACTCAGTGGATGATAGGCCGCCGCCAAATTGAGCGCATGAAGCCCGGCAGCCTGCTGATTAACGCTTCTCGCGGAACGGTTGTGGATATCGACGCTCTTGCAGAAGCCTTGTCGTCACGACACCTGGCCGGCGCTGCTATTGATGTGTTTCCGGTTGAACCCAAAGGCAACAGCGATGAATTTCTGTCGCCTTTGCGCGGCCTAAAAAACTGCCTGTTAACCCCCCACATTGGTGGCTCAACCTTAGAAGCTCAGGAAAATATTGGCGTTGAAGTGGCCGGAAAACTGGTGCGCTATTCCGATAACGGCTCAACCCTGTCTGCGGTGAACTTCCCTGAAGTTAGCCTGCCGACACACGCAACAGCGCAACGCCTGCTGCATATTCATAAAAACCAGCCGGGTATGCTAAACGCTATTAACCGCATTATTAGTGACAACGAAATTAACGTGGTAGGTCAGTACTTACAAACGGATGAGAACGTTGGCTATGTAGTGATGGACATCGACAGCGATAACGGTGCCGATGTATTGCAGCAACTGAAAGACATTCCGGGCACGATTCGCGCCCGGCGCTTATTCTAGTCTTTTTTACCCATAACCGTGCGTTCCATGCTCTCTGGTGAGACATGGCGCACGTCTTTGCCTTTCACAAAGAAGATAATGTACTCGGCAATGTTCTGACAACGGTCACCAATACGCTCTAAAGAACGTGCAGACCAAAGAACATTCATGATTTTTGGAATAGAACGAGAGTCTTCCATCATGTAAGTCATAAGCTGGCGTGTCAGCGCTTCATATTGACGGTCAGCCTGTTCGTCCTGCTGATGCACGTCGTAAGCCGATTCAAGATCCATGCGCGCGAAAGCATCCAGAACTTTATGCAACATGCTTAATACTTGCTGACCAAGGTTTTCGAGACTCACCAACAGCTGCTGTTGGTCGTTATTGAAGCTTTCTTTCGCAACCTTAGCAATGCGCTCGGCTTCGTCGCCAATACGCTCTAAATCAGCAATGGTTTTGATAATAGCGATAACCAGACGCAAGTCACTAGCAGCGGGCTGACGTTTAGCAATAATATGTACGCACTCTTCGTCAATTTGCACTTCCAGCTTATTGACTTTGTGGTCACTGCTCAGCACTTTTTCGGCCAGATCGGCGTCGCCTTTCTGAATTGCCAGCAACGCATCCTGCAATTGCTTTTCAACCAAACCGCCCATACTCAATACACGGTTACGCACAGCCTCAAGTTCCTCGTTGAACTTGCCGGAAATGTGCTTGTTCATATTCATCTTATCCATGACACTCTCCTTAACCGTAACGACCGGTAATATAATCTTCTGTTTGCTTCTCAGACGGGGTCGTAAACAGAGTATCAGTATCGGCGTACTCAATCAGTTTACCCATATACAAAAATGCTGTCTGGTCTGAAACGCGCGCGGCCTGCTGCATGTTATGCGTGACAATAACCACGGTATATTTGTCTTTCAAATCGGTGATCAGTTCTTCAATGGTCAAAGTCGAAATAGGATCCAAAGCAGACGTTGGTTCGTCCAGCAACAGAATTTCCGGCTCAATGGCAATAGAACGCGCAATAACCAGACGTTGCTGCTGACCACCCGACAAACTGAACGCACTGGCGTTTAGGCGGTCTTTTACTTCATCCCATAAGGCCGCACCTCGCAGTGAAGTTTCTACCGCTTCGTCCAGCACACGTTTGTCTTTTACACCCTGTAAGCGTAGACCATAAACCACGTTCTCATAAATAGACTTAGGGAAGGGGTTCGGGCGCTGAAACACCATACCGACACGACGACGCAGCGCCGCTACATCAACGTTCTTGTCGTAAATATTGTGGCCGTGCATATCAATCTGGCCTTCAATACGACAAATTTCAACCAAGTCGTTCATGCGGTTAATGCAGCGCAGAAGCGTTGACTTACCACAGCCCGATGGTCCGATAAACGCCGTTACGCGGTTGTTCGGAATGCGCATAGAAATATCATACAACGCCTGATCTTCACCGTAGTAAAGATCCAGGTTTTTAATATCTAAAGCAGTCTGTTCTGCTGGCAAGTTGTGTAAGTCCAGCTTTTCTAAGTTGCTTGTACTCGGATTTACCGAAATCATAAGTTCAGACCTTTTCGCTAATTCATCAAAACTTTCGTGCTCAACTTTAATGCTCAAGTGAGCGGTATTTTTCACGTAAGTGGTTACGTACGCCAATGGCTGTTAAGTTCAAACCGACAATAACGGTTATCAACAAGAAAGACGTAGCGTAAACCAGCGGCCGGGCAGCCTCGACGTTCGGGCTCTGAAAGCCTACGTCGTAGATATGAAAGCCCAGATGCATAAATTTTCTGTCCAGATGGAAGTAAGGGAAGTTTCCGTCCAGCGGCAACATAGGCGCCGACTTAACCACACCCACCAGCATCAATGGCGCAACTTCACCTGCAGCACGGGCAACGGCCAGGATCAAACCGGTCATAATAGCCGGTGACGCCATAGGCAGAACAATGCGCCAAATGGTTTCCCACTTAGTGGCACCTAAAGACAAACTGCCTTCGCGCAACGAGGGTGGAATACGAGACAAACCTTCTTCGGTCGATACAATCACCACCGGCAGCGTCAGAATAGCCAGAGTTACCGCAGACCAAAGAACGCCTGGCGTACCAAAGGTCGGGCTGGGCAAGGCTTCCGGATAGAATACCTGGTCAAGACTACCGCCCACCATGTAGACAAAGAAACCTAAACCAAACACACCATAAACAATAGATGGAACACCCGCGAGGTTGATAACCGCTATACGAATCAGTTTAGTGACGGCGTTTTTACCCGCGTATTCGTGCAAGTAGACGGCCGCAATAACACCAAAGGGCGTCACAATAATCGACATTAACAGCACCATGAAAACGGTACCGAAAATTGCCGGGAACACCCCACCTTCGGTATTGGCTTCGCGAGGTGGCTCTGACACAAACTTACCAATTTGCTGGAAAAAGTGCCCTACTTTTGAGAAAAAGCCCATGTCGTTAGGAAAGTTCACATCCAGCACCTGATACATCGGTACTTTAATTTCCTCACCGCGCATGTCGCGCATAATTAATGAATCACGACCCGCTTTATCGCGCAGTGCAAACAGCTCTTTTTCATACTCAAGATACTCGTTATGCAGCTCTTCGCGACGACGTTCAATGTCGTCCATGGCTTCCTGAGTTAAGTTCCCCTCAAGCTCAAGACTGCGGCTCTCAAGATTGAGCTGGTTTAGTTTGTAATTAACCGCACCTATTTCGCCTTCCTGCAGCGCCATGGCTTCTTCATTAAGCTCTACCGCTCGTTCCATGCGTTGAAACAGCTCTTCACGCAAGTTGCCTTGTGTCGCAACTCGCTCCCCCTGCTGTTCAATCGCAACTGGATAACCATAAAAGTTACCATCTTTGGTTCGTTCAATAACGGCCAGATCAGCTGGCGTTTCGTCCGCACGAATCGCAGGCCCTAACACCCAGGCAAAATCGAGAGGCACATACTCACGGTTACCAATTTTCATTAGGTAACGAGTCACTTCCTCTTCTTCATAGCCGTCCATGATAGTGCCTGCGTCACTCACTCGTGACGTTGGTACCGACTCGCTTTCATAAATTTCGCCAATTAACGTGCGCGTTGAACCGTCAGCCTGTTCAATAGACATTTCGTGAATAGCTGAAGGCCAGAAAAAAGACAGCCCGCGCCAGCCAATCATAAGCACCAGCCCGATAACGGCTATCAGACTGATACTAACTGAACCGGCGGTTAACCAGATCCAGGGCTTTCCGGATTTAAACCATGTATTCATTGCTATAAACCTCTGTTCCGGAATTACATCGAGCTGTATTTGTCACGCAAGCGTTGACGGACAAATTCAGCAATGGTGTTAAAGAAGAAGGTAAATATGAACAGCACAAAAGCTGCCAGGAACAAGATTCGGTAGTGCGAGCTACCAACCTCAGATTCCGGCATCTCGACCGCAATATTGGCAGATAAGGTGCGCATACCTTCGAAGATGTTCCAGTCCATAATTGGCGTATTACCGGTAGCCATCAGAACAATCATGGTTTCGCCCACAGCGCGCCCCAGACCCATCATAACCGCCGAGAAAATTCCCGGACTTGCAGTTAACAAAATGACTTTAGTCAGTGTCTGCCATGGGGTAGCACCCAATGCCAGAGAGCCATTAGATAAATGCTTAGGCACACTGAATACCGCATCTTCGGCAATAGAGAAGATGGTTGGAATAACCGCAAAGCCCATGGCGATACCCACAACCAGCGAGTTACGTTGGTCAAAGGTTATGCCTAGTTCATTGGTTAAATAGCCACGCACATTACCGTCAAACAGAACTTCCTCAACCCAGGGACTCAGGCCAAAGGAGAACCAGCCAACCAGCAAAATAATGGGTATAAGCAGCAATGCAGCGCGCCCGTCGGTTACGGTGTTACGAATATTAGGCGGTAGCTTTGACCATAAAAATGCGGTCAATATTATTGTCGCGGGTACCAGCAGCAGAACGGCTATTAGCCCGGGCAAGTACATTTCTATAATCGGTGCCAGCCAAAGACCAGCCAGGAAACCAAGGATAACGGTAGGCAAAGCTTCCATAATTTCTACCGTCGGCTTTACGTATTTACGTACCGAAGGCGACATGAAATAGGCTGTGTAAACCGCTGCAGCTAAGCCAATAGGCACTGCGAACAACATTGCGTAGGCGGCAGCTTTAATAGTACCGAAAGAAATAGGCACCAAACTGAATTTAGATTCAAAGTCATCGGAGCCGGAGGTTGACTGCCACGTGTAGTCAGGCTCTGGGTAACCTTCGTACCAGACTTCCTGCCACATAGCGCTCCAGGTTACCTCAGGGTGTTCATTATCAACATCGAAAACACTGAAGCGGTCGCCACTTTGCATAATAAGATAATTAGCTCGCGGATCGACCATAACGTTTTGCAGCTTGGACTCTAATGGGTTACCGCGATAGAGATCGGCTTCTGAGGTCGTATGAAAAATGCCGAGGTCGCCATTTTCAGAAACCGTGTAGAAGGTCCGGCGATAATATTCTACTTCAATGTTTTCAACCGGAGAGCCGACATCAAAAGAACGAATGTACTGATACTCGCGCCCCTGATCAGTTGATACCTGGAACCACTGAGTAATGAGCCCGGAGTCGTGGGTAACTAAAATAGAGCTGGCACCCGCAAGCAGGTACATACCGGTGGCGTCTCCTTGCTCGCGCGCATCAATTATCATCAATTCCCGTTCGGTGACGTTGCCGGTTAACCCGACGTCAAACACGTGAATTCGGTTGCCCCGACGCGCCATCACCTGACGCAAATCAGGAGTAACCACCAGGTCATCGATACTACCGTTAAGGCTGACCTGGCTAAAAGTTGGCTTTAAGCTGACCTCACCGGTCATAAAGTTTTCTTCAGCAGCGTACTTGGTAATTAATAGATTGTTGCCATTCTGCACCGCAGCAAACAACATCGCTTCGCCATCGGTATCGTAAGCGAGCTTTTCTAAAGGCTGGCCATTTTCAGCTACGGTAAGAGGGTCACCATTATTAAGCACTTCAACTCTTGGGGTAATGGTACGCTCGGCTATACCAGTTTTCGGGTCTTCAGCAAAAGTCACCCTGAACTTAGGCTCGACGACTACCGCGGACCCATCATCCAGTCCATACGCATACTGTTTATTAACCGGCAAGCTACTTGCGAAACTGGTCACTTTATCAGCTTCTACAATTGCTTTAGAGCTGATTATATCGCCCGCTTCACGGTTTGCTGCTCGCTTATCACTTAAAGCGAAAAACTGGAACTCCCCTGAACGCATCAGGCGGTATCCTATTTCGGCTTGCTCTTCCATACCAACAGCACTGACTCCTTCGCTGTTTGGCAAAGAAAAGCTTTGTTGTTCAGTTAAATCAACTGAGCGGAATATAGGCTGGACAACATAAAGTAGATAGAAAAAGATAAGCAACAGCGCTACCAACACCATAATACCACCTAAGGTGACACCATAGCGTGCGGCACGATCTTTAAATAATCGGCCCCGATTAGCGGCTAGTTGTTGAGCTGACAGTGATGCCATCAGAAACCTCAAGTTTGAATACGCGTTACTAAAAGTCTGCAGACAGTTTAGTTGAATAATGTGACAGTATTGTTACACCACTGTCATATTTTCTTAATAATGCAGCAATAGTTATAAAAAAAGCCGGCAGCAAGCTACCGGCTATTCGTTTTCAGGGAAAAATTATTCTAAGCCAAGCTTCTTCAGTTCGGCTTTAACTACCGCATTTGGTAACCCGATGTAACCGTCTTTATTGACAATATCCTGACCTGTTTTTGACAAAATCATGCGCAGGAACTCGCCTTCCGCTTTACCCAAAGGTTTCGTCGGATGCTTATTCACATAAATGTACAGGAAGCGAGCTAATGGATACTGACCTGCCAACGCATTTTCAGCGGTTGCACCAATAAACTCCTGACCTTCGGCTTTAGCGATAGGTACCGCTTTAACGCCTGACGTTACATAACCAATACCGGAATAACCAATCGCATTAATTGAGGTAGAAACTGACTGCACCACAGACGCTGAACCCGGCTGCTCGTTCACGTTCGAACGGAAGTCGCCGTCACATAACGCTATTTCTTTAAAATAACCATAGGTGCCGGATACCGAGTTACGGCCATAGAGCTGTAAGTCGCGGTTGCTCCATTCACCGTCCATATCAAGGTCGCCCCAGCGGTTCACTTGTTGGTTCAGGCCGCACTTACGAGTTGATGAAAATATTGCATCAACTTCAGGAATTGTAAGACCTTCAATTGGGTTATCTTTGTGTACGAATACCGCCAGCGCATCAATTGCAACGCGAACCGGAGTTGGTTTGTAACCGTGGCGTTTTTCAAAAGATTCGATTTCTTTTGACTTCATTGCACGGCTCATAGGACCGAAGTTTGATGTGCCTTCAGTTAAGGCCGGAGGCGCTGTTGAAGAACCTGCCGCCTGAACCTGAATGTTTACGCTTGGGTAGTTGCGCTTAAACTCTTCACTCCAGAAGGTCACCATATTAGCCAGGGTATCAGAACCCACTGACGACAAGTTGCCTGATAAACCGCTGACTTTTTCGTATTCTGGTAAATCGTCAGTTGCCGCAGCTAACGAGCTGAACGCCAGTGAACCTGCAACCACTAAACCGGTTAATGTCTTGTTCAAAGTTGATTGAAACATAGTGTATTCACCTCTAAGGGTTATTGAACTGTTTTCGAATTATGGTCAGTTTAAGACGGTTATGTGACAGCTTTATGACAATATGAAAATTTTATGACTAACTGACTAATAGTCCACTTGGTATTCGAAATGAAAAGCGGCTGCCCTTTTCCAGCGAGCTATTAATATCTAATTGCGAGTTGTGGTGTTCTATTGCGTGCTTAACTATCGACAACCCTAAGCCGGTACCACCACTGGCACTGTTGCGATCATCCTCAACCCGGTAGAAACGTTCGGTAAGGCGCGGCAAGTGTTCTGCAGCAATGCCTTTACCGTTATCTTTCACGCTAAACTCAACACCACCGGCTACGGTTTTCCAGGTGACTTTTATTTCACCGCCGTTGGGTGTGTAATTAATGGCATTGGTTATTAAGTTCTGCATCGCACTGCGCAGCAAGTTTTCTTTGCCGTAAATCCGCACGGGTGCAACGTCAAACTCAATTTTATGTTGTTTCGCTTCATTTAAACGCTTCGCTTCAGACTCTAACTGTTCCAGCAAACCCGGCATATCCACTTCGTGATCAAAGACATCGTTACTTGGCGTTTCCATGCGCGACAGCGTAAGCAGTTGGTCCACCAGGTTTGCCATGCGGGTGCTTTGCGCATTCATGTTCTCGACGGCTTTTTTCAGCATGGCTGGCGGCGTCTGTTGCGGCTCATCCATCATTTCCAGATAACCCTGCAATACTGTCAGCGGCGTTTTCAGTTCGTGAGAAACGTTTGCCACAAACTCACGACGTAAGTTCTCCAGACGTTTTACCTGAGTTACGTCACGGGCAACCAGAAGAAACTGGTCTTCACTGTACGGCATAATGCGAATTTCAATATCCAGGCTGTCACGAATGGGCGACGGAATAGTCAGTTCTTCGTCAAAATTACCGGCGTTCAGGTAGGCATAGAATTCAGGATGCCGAATCAGGTTTGATAACCGCTGTCCGGCGTCATCCGGCCAACGCAAACCAAAATAAAACTGCGCCAGCTTGTTACTCCACAGCAATGCTCCGTCGGCACGGAACACAATAGCAGCGTCAGGCAAAGCTTCAGCAGCTTCACGAAAACGTCGTAATAAGCGCGCTAGAGCTTTACGCCTTTTTTGGCTGCGGCGCTGCGAACGATAAATACCATCGTAAATATACGACCAACTGCCAGGAGCAGAAGGCGGCATTAAGGTACGGCTTTGCCATAACCACTTAATGAGCCTTTGCTGGTAGTAATAGTGCCAGCAAACCAGCCCTAATAACGCCAGAGCGGTTACCGGCCAGAACAAGTCAAACAGCCAACCAACGAATAAGAAGGGCAGCAGAAATAGGGCAAGGCTGGTCAGTGACTGCCAGTTAGAGTAGTTCCTGTCCATACTAAATCAGCCTGAGCTTAGCGACTTGAAAAACGATAGCCAACTCCCCGAACCGTTTGAATCAAACGGTCGTAACCATGTTCGGTCAGGGCTTTACGCAGACGACGGATATGAACATCGACCGTCCGGTCTTCAACATACACGTTGGTGCCCCAAACGTGGTCCAGCAGCTGTTCACGGCTGTATACCCGCTCTGGGTGTGTCATAAAAAAGTGCAGTAGTTTGAACTCTGTCGGACCCATATCGATGCCTTTGTCATCGACCGAAATACGGTGCGATACCGGATCAAGTTTTAAGCCTTCAACTTCCAGCGGTTCATCGAGCACGGTTGGCGCAACGCGGCGAAAAACGGCGCGCATGCGGGCCATAAGCTCTTTCGGAGAAAAAGGTTTGGTAATATAGTCATCAGCGCCGACTTCCAGGCCTTTAACTTTATCTTCTTCTTCGCCTCTTGCGGTGAGCATTATGATAGGAATATTACGGGTAAAATCATCGCCTTTAATTTTTTTAGCCAGCTGCAGACCTGAGCCGCCCGGAAGCATCCAGTCCAGTAACACCATGTCCGGATATGGTTCGGCAATTTTATCAACAGCGGCGTCAAAGTCGTTGGCTTCCACAGCTTGATAACCGTGTTGTTCCATAACAAAGCTCAACATCTCACGAATAGGCGCTTCATCTTCAACAATTAGAATTCTACGTGACATGCATTGTTTCCCTAATATGAACTGATGGTTCAATTATTACCAAAGAATATGACACTTTTATGAATCTAGACACATCTCTGTAAAATTTCTTATATCAATGCGCAGAGAGTAACTGTAATAATTGGTAAACAATGGGTAAGGAAACAAAAGCAAATAAGATGCCGTAACCGACCATAGCCGCCGACAAACGCGGCGCCAGCCCAGCCATAATAGCCACTGCGCCTGCTGTTATCATAGGCGGCATGGCACTTTCAAAAATAGTGACCTGAACCAGAGTACTGTCAAAACCGAAGCCATACAATAAACCAACGGTAATCAGAGGCATTAGCACTAGCTTCGTCAATAAACCCACCGTTAATGGTGTTTTACTACCCTTAGGCAGGCGGAATTTCAACTGAAAACCCACCGCTATCATAATAACGGGCACTAAAGTCACCGCCAACGAGTCAATGAGCCGCTGAAAAACTTCCGGATAAACCAAAGATTTTGTTAACAACGCAATAATTAGCGCGATAAAAGGCGGAAACGTCACAATTTGACGGGTAACACTGGCCACTGTGGGTTTATTGTCCTGCTCACGATACAGAGCGATAACTATGGTCGAATAAATTGCCAGACCAAAGAAAGAACCAAACTGGTCGTATAGTAAGCCGTAGACAATAGCGTCACTGCCATAAAAGGCTTCTATCATCGGAAAACCAAAGAACGAGGTATTGCCCAGTGGCACACAAATAAGTAACGCGCCGACCACTTCCCGGGGCCATTTAAAGGCTCGCCCTAACAACCATATAAAAACAGCACTAAAGGCTAAAAGAATCCAGGGAATAACAACCGGAATCAGCAGATCAGTAGAAAACTCCAGAGCCGGAACTTTACTGAATATAACGCCGGGTAAGGCAGCGTAAATAACGTAGAGATTGAGAACTTGCGCTGTGTTGTCCGGGCATTTGCCGGTACGCTTCAGGATAAAACCAATGAGTAAGTAGAGCCCCAATACAGCGAGGTTGATCATAGCGTACAGATAGGTTGAGAGTGACCGCTATAGTGTAGCCTGACAAAGAGTGTCAGGCTACTTTTGTGTTTTTCTTTAGGAGAAAGCGATTACCAGGAAAAGTCGTGGCGAATACCGACTGCAACAAAGTCTTGTTCAATACCTGGTGTTGCACCGCAGCCACGTGTCGAATAACGGCTGATATCGCAGTCACGGCCTGTGTACCAGGCATAAACACGAGTGTCGCCACTGAAGAAGTAATCGGCACCCACAGATAATGAAGCGTCGTTATCGTTGTCATCATCTATAGCCTGATACTGTGCTTTAAAAACCCAGTTTTCATAAGGATGAGCCGCGCTGATTAAGTAGCCGTCAGAATCATTTGAGCCATTAATGGTTTCAAACTGCTGCAAAACAACGCCAACACGGGTTTTTCCAAACTTAGTCGCGCCCGTTAATTGGGTAATATCATAACCATTCACGTCACGATCAAAAGCTAACGCAGCGTAATACTTGGTTTTCTTCAGCTTGCTGTCACCATATAGCAGACCAAAAGATAGGCCGTCGTCGACATTGTCATTTTCTGACGCTACGTAAGTAACACCAAAGCTAAAGCCTTTGTATGACGGCGAGTAATACGTCAAGGTGTTGTCCGGACGGTTTTCACCCTTGAATAAACTTTTTAAGTCAGCTTCAAAATCTTTAAATTCATCGACTGAGCCCTGAGAGTCTTTTAAAAAAGTATCGTAACGGCCAATCATCACTTTACCAAAATTGCCGCGCAATCCGACAACCTGGTTCCGGTTAGTTACCGCGTCTTTTTCATCATCAGAATCGGCTAAGTCGACGCCAAACTCAATTTGATAAAAGACTTCTAAATCAGACTCCAGCTCGCTGGCACCTTTAAAACCAAAGCGCGATGAATTACTCACCACCTCGGTTTCAGAACCAAAACCGTAGTCATTACTTTGAAACGAAACATTTGCCCGGCCGTAAACCGTTAAACTGTCATCATTATTAGCGAAAGCCGAAAAGCTGGCTGCGGCGGCAGCAATCAGTAACGGAACCGAGTATTTATTCATCATTATCCTCACCCAAAAAACATTAAAACTGTATAAATTTCGCGCACATTATAATGAATGAAAAAATTATTACAGTTTTTTTTCGTTTTTTAGTCAATCACATGACATTATTGTTGGGATAAAGTTATAAATACTCGCTTATTGTAAGTTCGCCATTTGCTGTTGCTGCTTATGCTGACTTTTCGCGTATTTAAGCCATTGTTTAGCTGAGCGTTCGGCCCCTTCAATTTCTGCGGCCTGCTCAAAGGATTCAATGGCCTGCTCATAATGTTTTAAGTTCAGTTGTGCCATGCCTTCAGCCAGATACAGATTACCTTCGTTGTCCAGCTCACCTTTAGTAAAGGCCTGTTTGGCGTATTCCACAGCTTTTTCATTGTTATCCAGAGCCAAATACAACTGAGCTATTTGTGCTGCAAAGTTTCCGTGTTCAACTTTTTCTGACGCTTTTTTATAGGCACTAATGGCTTTCTCGTTTTCTTTTGCCTGCGTATAGGCCTGAGCCACAAATTTCAGGTTATCGACAGAGGCATCAACTTTGCCTTTAGACATGGCTTCCTGCATGGTTTCTGCCGCTTTGTACGGCAATTCATTGAAGTAATATGCCTGCGCTAACTGACGCCATTCACTACCCGTTTCAATAAAACCTTGCTGATGTGCCGCTTCCAGCACCGCCAGCTGTTTTGCGTCCTGTTCCAGCTGCGCGTAAACACCGGCCAGTTGCACCCAGTACTCGGGCTTGCTGTAACTGGTCACTAAACGTTCCATGACTTTGGCAACCTGCTCTGGCTGCTCCAGCTCGTAGTGCAATGCACGTTTTAAAATCAGCCAGTTTTCATCAGGTATTTTATTTTTCGCATCAACCGCGGCAATGGCTTTATCAATAAGAGGCAGAGCTTCGCGGTGTTTATCGGCCTGATAATAAGCCTGTGCCTTTAACACCCAGGCTTTACCCATTTCATCTTCTTCGGCAAGGCCTTCCCATTGGTCTAAAAAGCCAATTGCACGTTGGAACTGGCCATCGCTTAAAGCCAGCTGAGCCAAACTGAACAAGGTGCTTTTTTCCAGCGACTCAGGAATAGGAGACTCTTTCACCACCTTCTCAAAGTAGTTAATCGCTTCCTTGGTATTGCCCTGCTCGTAATACATGAAACCGTAGAAGTTCCACATCATGGCGCGCTCGTAGCTGTTCATGCTATCCGCTTTTTCTGCCACTTCACCCAGTATCGAAATGCCTTCGGCAAGGTTACCGTTATCGGCCTGCTCCTGCGCCCGGGCTAGTTGTCCGTACACCTTTTCCCGTAACGCCGGAACCCGTTCAGTCTGTTGTGCCAGCACCGGATGGGCAAAGGCCAGCCAACAACCGCAAGCCGCAAAAGCAATGAATTTAAATTTCATAAGTCACCCAATCAGTTCATTTCAAAGGTCATGCGGTTGCGGACACCATCCACTTCCACCGCTTCACCATCAATAACCCGAGGTTTGTATTTAAACTTCAGAACGGCATCCATTGCGGCCTGATCGAAAATACCTTCGGGATCGGCTTCCACCACAACCGGGTCACGTACCGAACCCTGTTTTGTTACGGTAAACTCCACCACCACATAGCCTTCAATACCACGCTGCAAAGCCCGGCGAGGGTACGCAGCCTGAACCTTCACAATAGGCAGATACTCACCGTCGCTTGCTTGCAGCGACATGCCATTGCCAATGTCGGCACCACTGTCCATATTGGCGGAAAAGTCATAACCTGAGCCGCCATCATTATCTGCAATATCATTGTTCATTTGCGGCTGAGGCATATCCTCTGGTGGCTGCTCGGGTTCCGGAGGGCGTTCAGGCTTGCGCTCCTTTTCCTGCACCTCTTCAGGCTCAGGTGTGCGCACAAAGTCCAGCACGCTGCCTCGCGGCGGTTCGCTCATTGCCCCTTCGCCACCACTGATCAAAGACTGCATCAGGTAAAACAAACCAATGGTGACAAAAGCTGCAACCAGTAATGCTGCCAGGAATCTCATCATTTACTCTTCATCCGTTGCTACAGAAACGTCGTAAACCCCCGCCGAGCGGGCTGCATCCATTACCTTAATTAACACCCGGGTGTTTGACTCCTGATCCGCCTGAATCACCACCGACCCCTGCGGGTTTTCCGCGTACAGACGTTCGATATTAGCCTGCACTGCCCGTACATCCACCTGGCGCTTATCAATCCAAATTTCGTTGTTTTCACTTATCGCGATTAAGATATTGGCGCGGTCTTTCTGCACTGCGGTGGCCGCATCAGGGCGGTTCACATCAATACCAGCTTCCTTCACGAAAGAAGCCGTGACAATGAAGAAAATCAACATAATGAACACCACGTCCAGCATGGGGGTCATATCGATAGCACTTTCTTCTTCTTCAATTAAATTGGCAAAATGCTGCTTCATAATCCTGTCCTCGACATCACCTTAGTGACGTTCCAATAAAATTTTGTCTTCCAGCTTCATGCGCTCACGACGTGTGGTACGTTGCAGCCAGGTCGCGGCAAACACACCCGACAAAGCGCCAACCATACCCGCCATGGTCGGAATGGTGGCTTTAGAAACACCCGACGCCATGGAGCGGGCACTGCCGGTTCCGGTCACAGCCATCACATCAAACACTTCAATCATGCCGGTTACGGTGCCCATCAGCCCCAGCAGCGGACACAAGGCCACCAGCGCCTTAATAATTGGTAAGTTACCGCCTAACGCCAGACTGACCCGTGAAATCATTGCCTCGCGAATTTGCTCAGCATTCCAGGACGACTTATCTTCCCGTTCCTGCCAGCGTTTACGTACGTCCTTCACACAAGCGCGGTGGCCATTGAGGTAATAAAAAATGCGTTCAAGAATCATCAACCACATGGTAAAAATGAGGATTCCGATGACCAGCAGAACTTGTCCGCCAGCCTCGATGAAATCTCTAATCGCATTACTGAATTCAATGAGGAATAACACGGTTACTCTCCTCGCTCAGACCGCTCCGCGATAATGCCGGATGCTTGTTCCTGCAGTATATGAATCAGGTTTTTGCTACGCGTATGTAAAGTCGCGAACAGTAACGTCATTGGAATAGCAACCACCAGACCCAGTACCGTTGTTACCAGGGCTTGTGAAATACCACCCGCCATCAGTTTCGGGTCACCCGTACCAAACAAGGTAATTGCCTGGAAGGTTTTGATCATACCGGTGACCGTTCCCAGCAGACCCATTAGCGGTGCGACGACTGAAATAATCTTAATGAACGTCAGGTTACGGGTAATCTTAGGTACTTCCCGCAAAATGCCCTCACTCAATTTCAGCTCGAGAGTTTCGGTATCAGCCTGTGGGTATTTTTCCTTAATGAGCATGACGCGGCCCAGCGGGTTATCGTCACTTGGTTTATCTTTTTTCAGCTGACGTTTCACTTTATTACCCAGTAGCATCAGCGAAACAAAGCGTTCCAGTGCAAACAGCAGGCCGATAGCACCCAGTGCTAAAATGATGTAACCAACAGTTCCGCCCTGATCAATACGCTCACCCAGGCTTGGTGCCTGAACTAACAAACTCAGAATTGAACCACCAGTGGGGTCAAGACCAAAAGTCACAACGCCGCTGTCGGTTTGCTGAATATCTTCTGCAGTCCCCAGATAACGACCCGCCGGCTGACGCACCAGTTCGGCAACCGAACCGGTTTCACCAACGCGTTCCAGATATTTACCGTCTGCAACCAGGTTGAATGCACCGACACGAACCACTTCTTTTTCTGACTTGTCGCCGTTTGCCGCGGTAACCTGAGTAGTAAATTCAGCAACTTTTCCGGATTCCGTCATTTCCTGTTGTAACGCAAACCAGACGCTTTCAATATCTTCAATAGAGGCCAATTTAGATGAGGAGCCCATGCGTTCAGCAAGTTCCGATAAATTCTCGGCACGCCCGGGATACTGAGCAGAAATAACCGAGTTATCGAAGTTACTGGAGGCATCATTAGCAACCTGCTGCAACACACCGAACAGCTCTTTTAGTGAGCCCATACGTTGCGTTAAAGTATCGCTCAGGTTGCCCAAATCAACTTCGTTCTGCTCGAACTGAGTTTCCAGTTGCTCTGCGCGCTGCTCCAGACGATTGCGCTCGGCAATCGCGTCTTCCAGCATGGCTTTTTGTTCTTGCTCTCTTTCACGAAAGCGCTGTTCACGTTCTTTGTTGTTCTCTGACTGTGAGAACTTGCCCTGCTGCAACTGCTGCAGAAGCTCATCTAAATTAATGGGTTCCTGCGGAACCGGTGCCGCCAAAGCCGCGGTAGAAGTGATGGCCAGTAGCGTTACTGAGAACCATTTTGCAATCTGCTTACTTAATCTCATGGCTATCACTCCTTATTGGCCGCTGCCGTTGTTAGTAGAACCGGTCGATTTATTCGCGAACAGCGGCATCATCAGTAAATCTGGCGCCAGTTGTTTTCTGGCAATACGAATGGCTTCGTCAATTTCAGGTAAGTGCTTACTATCAAGCTCTTCCCAGCTGCGCGTTTGCTGATTCCATAATCCCAAATGCTGACCGTCGCGGGTTTTGTAAATCAAAGCGACACGGCCAACACGCAAAAAGGTGACGTCTTGTTGCTGACCATCAATTTCGTGTTCGGCGGTATAAGCTTCAATGTTGCGGCCGTAGTCAGCTTCTATCTGGTAAGCTTCCATAACCCGACGGAATTTCTCAGAGACATCGACGTTGGCTCTTTCCATCAAGTCATTCAGCTGCTGTAAGCGTTCACTTCGCTCGGTCTGCAGAAACGGGGCGTCTAATTCAACAAAAGACTCAAGCGAGTCAATCATCCGCAACATTAATGGGGTAATTTGGCGCTCGACATAACTGACCTGATCAATAGAGTTATTGATGTCGCTTTTTTCGCTTTCCTGGCTATCGATTTGCTGCTCGACTTGCGCGGTATAAACCTTTAATCCATCAATTTCTTTCATGATGCGTTTATACTGTTGCAGTCGTTCCTGCATATCATCGGAAATCTGGTCTATAGTCAGCTGCGACTGACGGGCAGATTCATTAATAGAGGATGCCTGCTCGACCACAGGTTCCAGTGTATCCTGTTGCGAATAAGCCGGAGCCGCAACTAAGGCTGCAACAGCTAAAGCGCCAGCAGAAGTAATTAACTTCATAAATTATGACCTTTGTGAATTAATTTGTGGCGACTTTAGTCACTTTTCGTGACAGCTTAATGACTGTAATATGTCATTTTTGTGTCAGTGCTTTTTATTGGGCTGGATTGCTTTATTGCGTTATTTCAGTCAATGAATTAGTTTATCCCTATCTGTACAACTCGTTGACCTCAGTCTATGGCAATCAAAAGTATTTCATCCTCCTTATTAACTCGCGTGCTTTCCGTCTACTTTTTGTTGACGTTAATTGTGACCGCGATACAAATTGGGGCTGAATATTTTGATACCAAACGAGTATTGATTGCCGAACTGCAGAACCAGCAAAGCACATTTAATGGCTCTCTGACGCGTTCGCTTTGGGAGTTCAACAGCAACCAGATTGATACCATTGCCGACGGCCTTATTAGCATTCCCGCTATTGCCGGTGTTCTTATCCGCGACGATGCTGGTAATATTTTGGTGCAACTGGGCGAAACCACAGAAATGAGTGACTTGCCCGACGACAATAGCGAAGGTGCGTTACTACCCGAACGTAACGGCATTTTCGGCTACTACGATTCACTCATATTTGAATTTTCTGGTCACTCCACCAAAGTTGGTGATGTCAGCCTGTTTTCGACCCGCGACATTGCCATTGACCGTATTAAAGTGAGCCTTGGCTTTATTATCGGTAACGCCATTATTAAAAGTATCTTCCTTATTGTGCTTTTCACTATTGCCTTTAACCGCATGCTGAACCGGCCACTCAGCGACTTAACTCAGCAAATTAAAGGTTTCCGGCTGGATAACCTAGAACGCTCCAGAATTCGCTTAGCTGACCAGCACAACAATGAACTGGTGCTGGTAGAGCAGGCATATAACCAGCTGCTGGATAATATTGAGGAATATCAGTCGGACCTGGATCGCACCCAGAAGAAGCTCAAAGCGGCTAACCGTCAGCTGGACGAGCAAAATGCCATACTTGAGCAGGAAGTGGCGCGCAAAACCTCCAGCTTAAGTCAGGTTATGCTTGACCTTGAACAACGTAAGAACGAGCTGGAAATGCGTCAGGAAAAACTGGAGCGCGAAGTTGGCCAGCGCCGCGCAATTGAAAATACATTGCGTCAGTCTAACCAGCGGCTGGAGTCTTCACTGAATAACTTACGTGAAACTCAGCAGCAACTTATTGAATCGGAAAAAATGGCGTCGCTGGGCGGGCTGGTTGCCGGTATTACGCACGACGTGAATACGCCCATAGGCATTAGCGTTACGGCGTCTTCTTATTTACGCGAAAAGCTCGACACGCTTGATCAATCGCTGCTTAATAAAGAACTGACGCAAACGCAGCTGAAGAAGTTTATAGAGGAAGGTCGCGAAAGCCTGAACTTACTGGACAGCAACTTGCACCGCGCGTCTGATCTTATTAGCAGCTTTAAACAAGTGGCTGTCGACCAGGCGTCGGACGCTATCCGCGACATTAACCTGAAAAGCTATATCGAAGACTTAGTTCAGTCCTTGCAGCCTCACCTTAAAAAGACCAACCACCAGGTGCGTCTTGAATGTGCCGATGACATTTTCATACGTTGCCCGGCGGGCGCGTTATCGCAAATTTTTACCAACCTGATTCTTAACTCGCTACGTCATGCCTTTGACGGCATTGATGAAGGCCTTATGACCATTTCCATCCGGCTCGATGGTGAAACCCTTCAGGTTCACTATTCTGACAATGGTAATGGTTTATCCGAAGCTCAGCTTAAACGCTTATTTGACCCCTTCTTTACCACGAAAAGAGACCAGGGCGGCAGCGGCCTGGGTACGCATATTGTCAGGAACCTGGTCACTCAGACTCTGTCTGGTGAAATCAGCGCTGAAAGTGAACCCGGTAAAGGTTTAAACTATTTCTTTTCATTTTCTGTACAGGTTTTAAACTGACAGCTCTGCCCTAACGGGCTACAATCCCTGCCCTTATTTTTGTTTTATTTGTTGCGACAGGAACAGCTTACCTATGTGGTTTAAAAATCTTCGTTTTTATCAATTCAGCGAAACCTTTTCCCTGCCTGATGATTTCTCTGAACAATTAGCTGAGCACAGCTTTCACCCCTGTTCGCGTTCGGACCAAAGCTCATTTGGCTGGTCTTCGCCTTTTGGTGCAGACAATGAAGTACTGACTCACAGCTTGGGTAATTGCTGGTTGCTGTGTGCCAAACGAGAAGAAAAAGTACTTCCCAGCACGGTTGTTAACGCCCAGCTGGACGAAAAAGTACGCCAAATTAGTGAAGCCGAAGGCCGCTCGGTGCCGCGCAAAGAAAAACAAAACTTAAAAGAAGACTTAATTCACCAGCTTCTGCCACAGGCGTTCAGCCGTTTTCGCCAAAGCTGGGGTTACATCGATCTTGACCGCCAAATTATCGCTATTGATGAGTCAGCAGCCAATAAAGCCGAAGACTTTTTAGGTTTGTTGCGTGGTTCTGTCGGCTCGTTACCTGTGCGCCCGGTGAGCCCAAGCGACGCAGTTGAAACTTACCTGACGGCCTGGTTACAAAGTGCTGAATTACCGAATCCATTCGAGTTTGGTGATGAAGCAGAACTGCGTTCACCACAAGCGGACGGCGGCATTATTCGCTGCAAGCAGGAAGACTTAACCCGTGAAGACATTCAGGCGCACCTGGCCGGTGGCAAGCAAGTTACTCGTTTAGGTCTGGTATGGCAGGAAAATTTAGAATTTATTATTGAGTCGGATATGGCATTAAAACGAGTCAAACCAACGGACCGCCTGCTCGACGCCAAAGATGATTTGGTTGACCCTAGTCCGGAAGAAAAAATCGACGCCGACTTTGCACTGGTTAGTGCCGAAGTCGGGCTTCTATTTGACGATTTAAAGAGAGCTTTTGGCTAAGAGAGCAAGTCCAGCATTTGGCGGTAGGATTTCTGCACAGACTCCTGCTGCCAAAAATCGTCGGTCTTAATTACCCCCAGCATTTGATACTCAACCAAAGTCACACTGTCCTTATTAGGTTTCACGTTTCCGGTTAACAAGCCAGCCAAATGCACAATGTCACAATAGTTCACGGTTATCGCATCGTTTAAGGTCATTCTGCCGTTGTAATAGCACAGCGGTACCTGCACCAGATTTGGCGTAAATTGCCAGTAGCTGAGAATATTACTGCCTAAAGTCGAGCTAAACTGGGTAATACACTCTTTAATAAAAGAAGGGTTGGCGAAACTGTCTTCAAATTCATTCGCCATATGCAAAATTGGGGCAACGCCAATGCGCGACACCATACCAGCTAACAATGCAACGTCCTGATGCAGCCGGTGCCCAATTCCTCTGTGTTGTAAGTCTTCGGTTATAACAACGGCTGCCGCCGCAATTTCTCTGCTTTCAACAATAAACTGCTGAGAAAACATCTGTACTATGTCATTGTCCGGCTTAAACACCTGCTCCATTGCCATTGCCAATGCCAGTGTCCGAATGCGCCGCATACCAATACGAGTTAACGCCTGCATTAAGCTCTCGGCTTTGTTTCTGCCGCCAAGGTACGCACTATTCGCCAGGCGAATAAGCCGTGCTGTCAACGCGGTATCTTGCTGAATAATATGACAGAGATCGTGCAGGTTGCAGTCCGGATCCATGGCTGCGTTGCGCACTTGCTCTGCCGTTTCAGGTAAGCCGGGAAGTTTTAATTCATCACGTCTGAGTCGCTCGTCAATTAGCATGTATAGTGCATTTTGCGATGACATTTTATTTCCTTATTATTATGGTTTTCTTGCTTCTGAAAAAGCTTGGAAGTAGATTAACAGAACTTTACAACAACTCAATTTCTAGAAACGTCATATTATGAAAAAAACACTTTTTAGCTTAGCACCACTAGCACTGGTTTTAATGGGTTGCAGCGAGCCACAAACCACCACACAAAACCCTGATAGCGGACAACAAAATAACTACGAATTAGTTGAGGGGGCAGAACAAAGACTTGATATCTACACACCCTACCAACTAAAAACGGACCTGTCGCATTTATCAAACGAGCAGAAAAAAATGGTCGGTTTACTCATAGACGCGTCAAAAATTATGGACAACCTATTTTGGCAGCAAGCGTTTCCGGGTGATAAACAAAAACTTTTAAACCAGGTTGAAGAAAAAGCCCGGGAGTTTACTGTTATTAACTACGGACCATGGGATAGGCTAAACAATAACCAGCCCTTCTTAACCGGTTTTGAAGACAAACCTGCAGGCGCTAACTTTTACCCTGCCGACATGACCAAAACGGAATTTGAAAACGCCGAGCTTGCGAACAAAGACAGTTTATATACGTTGTTGCGTCGCAACGATGAAGGCGAATTGAAAACAGTAGCCTACTCAGAGGCTTATAAAGAGTCTTTAACTAAAGCCGCTGATTTACTCCGCCAGGCTGCCGATTTAGCAGAAAACAAAGATTTTTCAGAGTACCTGCGTTTGCGCGCCGATGCTTTTTTAAGCAATGAATACCAACCTTCCGATATGGCCTGGATGGACATGACAGGTAACGATATTGATGTGGTTATCGGTCCTATTGAAAATTATGAGGACCATTTATTTGGTTACAAAACCGCTTTTGAGTCTTACGTGTTAATAAAAGATAAGGCCTGGAGCCAGCGTCTGGAAAAGTATGCTGAGTATCTGCCGCAGTTACAGGAAGGTTTACCGGTTGAGCCCGCTTACAAAGCAGAAAAACCCGGCGCTAACGCTCAGCTAAACGCATACGATGTTGTGTACTACGCAGGCCATTCAAATGCTGGCAGCAAAACCATTGCCATTAACCTGCCTAATGACGAAGAAGTTCAGTTAGAAAAAGGCACACGTCGTTTGCAGCTTAAAAATGCCATGCAAGCTAAGTTCGATAAAATACTAGTACCAATTGCCGCGCAACTCATTGTGCCAGAGCAACGTGAAGACATTACCTTTAACGCCTTTTTCGCTAACACCATGTTCCACGAAGTGGCTCACGGCTTAGGCATTAAAAATACCCTGAATGACAAAGGCACCGTACGTTCAGCATTAAAAGAGCACGCTTCTGCTTTAGAAGAAGGAAAAGCGGATATTCTGGGTCTGTACATGGTGACTCAGTTATTTGAGCAAGGCGTTTTAGCCGAAGGCGAACTGAAAGATTACTACACCACCTTTATGGCCAGTATTTTCCGCTCCGTTCGTTTTGGTGCCTCAAGTGCACACGGCAAAGCCAACATGATTCGCTTTAACTACTTTGCCGACGCAGGTGCTTTTGAACGTAACGCCAGCGGCCAATACGCCATTAATATGGAAAAAATGCGTAACGCCATGAACAGCCTGTCAGAAAAAATTCTGACACTACAAGGCGACGGCGACTACAACGGCGTAGCTGAATTAGTTGCAACGCTAGGCGTTGTCAGCCCACAGTTAAAAGCCGATTTGGACAAACTAACCGACGCCGGCATACCGGTTGACGTTACCTTTGACCAAGGCAAAGAGGTACTAGGCCTTTAACTGGCACCCCGATACGTAGCCTGACATTTATGTCAGGTGGGATGTTGAACCAAGAGCGCTGAGGCTACAGGAGCTACTGTGGCGGAGTGTCGAAGGCCAAGGATGGCCTTCGTCAAGCGTTCATGGATGAACTCGTAGCGTCTCCGCCACAGGAGGTTCAATGCTCAAGCGAAACAAGTGACAACCGGCCCCTTCTCACTGTTGCACCTTCTACATATTCGAACTACCATATATATATGAATTATCGAATATGTGATGATACCCATGACCACGAAGGTTCTGTTTCTCTGTACCGCCAATTCGGCTCGCTCGTTAATGGCCGAAGCCATTTTGCGACAGTTTGGTAATGATGAACTGGAAGTTTACAGTGCCGGCACTGAACCAACCCAGCCTGAACCTAAAGCTATTGAAGCGCTGCAAGCCCTTGGGGTTAGTACCGAAGGATTAAGTTCAAAGACCATCTCAGATTTAAGCATTGATGAATTTGATTACGTAATCAGCTTATGTGACCGCGCCCGCTCTGAATGTCAGTTGCAGTATAAACATAATCATTTTATCGCCTGGGACTTTCCCGATCCGGTTAGCAGCAAAAACTCCAACGCCTTTACGAAAACCGCTCAGGAACTGAGCAAACGCATTAAGATGTTTTTGCTCATTTTGCGCAAAGATAAGGGCAAGCCGCATTTATTTAATGCACCGGAAGATTTCTTCAAAATTATGGCAGACCCGCTACGCTTAACCATGATAAGCCTGTTAGCAAAACACAAAGAACTTTGCGTGTGTGAGTTTGTTGATGCTACTGCCATGTCTCAGCCTAAAGTGTCGCGTCACCTGGCACAGCTGCGCGAATATGGGCTGCTGATTGACCGCAAAGACCAGCGCTGGGTTTACTACCAGCTGAATCCGGCACTACCTGACTGGATGCGTAAAATCATTATCACCACCGCCGACTATAACCCCCAACTGATAAAGGACATCGATAATGGGTGTGTTTGAACGTTTTCTCTCTGCCTGGGTAGCCTTAGCTATTATTGCCGGAACCGCCCTGGGGAGCTTCTTTCCAAGCGCTTTCGAATGGCTTTCAGCTTTTGAGTTTGCTCAGGTTAATTTAATTATTGCAGTACTTATCTGGCTGATGATTTACCCCGTCATGGTGCAGGTGAATTTCGGCGCTATCACGCAAATAGCGAAAGAGCCCAAGGGTTTAATTCTGACCGTTGTCATTAACTGGCTGGTGAAACCTTTTACCATGGCGTTGGTGGGTTGGCTATTCTTCAAAGGTATATTTGCCGACTTTATTGAACCCGAAACCGCAAATGAATACCTGGCCGGAGTCATTTTATTAGGCGTTGCGCCCTGTACTGCCATGGTTTTTATCTGGAGCCAGCTGACCAAAGGCGATGCCAACTACACGCTGGTACAGGTGTCGGTTAACGATATTATTATGATTTTCGCGTTTGCGCCCATTGCGGCCTTGTTACTCGGTGTTACCGATATCATTGTGCCCTGGCAAACCCTGCTATTAAGCGTTGGCCTTTACGTTATTGCCCCGCTTATTGCCGGATTTATAACGCGTCAGTACATCACCCGCTCAAATTCAGACAGTAATAGAGCACTCGCGAACTTTGATCAGAACATGAAGCCCTGGTCAATTGTGGGCCTGCTTCTGACTGTGGTACTGCTGTTTGGGTTTCAGGCCGAAGTTCTACTGAGCCGTCCGCTGGATATCGCCATGATTGCTACGCCATTATTGGTACAGACGTACGGCATTTTTGCTATTACCTTTATTATTGCGTTACTCATTAAGCTGCCTTACCGCATAGCGGCTCCGGCCTGCTTAATTGGTACCTCAAACTTTTTCGAGTTAGCAGTAGCCGTAGCTATTTCACTATTTGGTTTGCAGTCCGGCGCAGCGCTAGCCACGGTTGTTGGCGTGCTGGTAGAAGTACCGGTGATGCTCTCATTAGTCTGGTTCGCGAATAAAACCAAACACTGGTTTGCATCAAGTTAAGGCGTGGAGTGATAAGCGCAAAAACCCTTTAGATATGGGAGGGGGAGTTTGTTGTCTTGTAAGCGTTATGAGTGTTGCGCCCCCTATGGTGGAGTGTCGAAGGCCAAGGATGGCCTTCGTCAAGCCCTCATGGATGAGCTTGTAGCGTCTCCGCCATAGGGGGCGCAATGCTCAAGCGAAACACGACAGCAAACTCCCCCCGAGCCCAAAAGCAGGCAGGTAAGAGATACACAAAAGGAGTCTTTTATGACGATTAAGGTTGGAATTAACGGTTTGGGTCGTATTGGCCGTTTGGCGCTTCGCGTGGCATGGGAAAACCCTGACCTGGAGATTGTTCAGGTGAATGACCCCGGCGCTGATGCGGCTACTTTTGCACACTTGCTGAACTTTGACTCGGTGCATGGTCGTTGGGGTTATGAAGCCGAAGGTCAGGACAATACCATTCAAATTGGTGATGAACGCATAGCTTTCACTCAACACAAAACCATTGCTGACAACGACTGGAGTAGTTGTGATGTGGTTCTGGAAGCCTCCGGCAAGATGAAAACAGTGAAAGTGCTCAACGACTACCTGGAACAGGGCGTTAAGCGTGTGGTGGTATCAGCTCCGGTCAAAGAGTCCGGTGCTCTGAACATTGTTTTGGGCGTTAACGACCACCTTTACGATCCGGAAAAACATCAAATACTCACCGCCGCGTCCTGCACAACCAACTGTCTGGCACCTGTTGTCAAAGTACTGCAGGACAAAATTGGTATTAAGCACGCGTCAATTACCACCATTCACGATTTAACCAACACCCAGACCATTCTGGACGCGCCGCACAAAGACTTACGTCGTGCCCGTGCCTGCGGCATGAGCTTAATTCCTACATCCACCGGTTCAGCAACGGCCATTGTGGAGATTTTCCCGGAGCTGAAGGACAAAATTGACGGCCACGCAGTACGTGTACCTTTAGCCAACGCGTCACTAACCGATTGCGTGTTCGAGGTGAAGAAAGCCACCAGCGTGGAAGAAATCAACGGCTGGATGAAAGAAGCTTCTGAAGGCGAACTCAAAGGCATTCTGGGTTACGAAGAGCGCCCGCTAGTGTCAATAGATTACAAAACAGACCCCCGCTCAAGCATTGTGGATGCCCTGTCCACCAAGGTTATTAATGGCACTCACGTGAAAATTTATGCCTGGTACGATAACGAGTGGGGTTATGCAAACCGCGCGGTTGAACTGGTCGAAAAGGTCGGCTAATGCTCAGTCAGCTGTCGCCAGCGATACGCCAATACCTGATTGTTACAGGTAACTACTGGGCTTTTACGCTGACTGACGGCGCGCTGCGCATGCTGGTGGTGCTGCACTTCCATCAGTTGGGTTACAGTGCGCTGGAAGTGGCTATGTTGTTCCTGTTCTACGAGTTTTTCGGCATAGTCACTAACTTATTTGGTGGCTGGCTGGGGGCTCGTTGGGGGCTCAATCGCACCATGAACATTGGGCTCGGTATACAGATTGTGGCGCTTGCCATGCTGCTGGTACCGGGTTCTATGCTCACCGTCATTTGGGTGATGGCCGCACAGGCGTTGTCTGGCATTGCCAAAGATCTCAATAAAATGAGCGCTAAAAGCACCATTAAACTGCTGGTGCCGGACGACAAACAAGGCCAGCTATATAAGTGGGTCGCCATACTCACTGGCTCAAAAAACACCTTAAAAGGCGTTGGCTTTTTCCTCGGTGGCTTGTTGCTTACGTTAATTGGCTTTCAGGGTGCAGTGCTGTCCATGACGGTTATGCTCAGCCTGGTCTGGGTAGCCAGTTTAATTTTCCTGAAAAAAGAGTCGGGCAAGGCAAAGTTCAAGCCTAAGTTTAAGGACATTTTATCCAAAAGCCGGCCTATCAATATTTTATCGGGGGCTCGTTTCTTACTCTTTGGCGCACGCGACGTCTGGTTTGTGGTGGCCTTACCTGTGTTCTTAGCCAGCCAGCTGGACTGGAACCACTGGCAAGTCGGCAGCTTTTTAGCCTTGTGGGTTATTGGTTACGGCTTTGTACAAAGCATTGCCCCTAAATTCACAAAAACAGGCAATGATGTACCTAAAACTCAGACGGTTGTATGGAATGCGCTACTGACTATTAGCCCCCTAGCCCTTGCCCTGGCACTTTGGCAGGACTTACCTGTTACCCAGAGCATTATTATTGGTTTAGGGTTGTTCGGCATTCTGTTTGCCATTAACTCGTCGCTGCACAGTTACCTTATTGTCTCTTACTCACGTGCCGACGGTGTCTCCCTGGACGTTGGCTTTTACTACATGGCTAATGCTGCTGGGCGTCTGCTGGGCACCATTTTATCCGGTTGGGTGTATCAGCAATGGGGGCTGGTTGCTTGCCTAATGATATCAACGCTGCTATTGCTATTATCCACCGCCGCTATTAGCTTTTTGCCAGCGAGAAATTCAGTTAAGGAACCACAATGAAATATTTAGTGTTTTTAGGTACGGTACGCGACAGCACACCACCCAAGCCAGCCAGGTTGGGCGAACGTGTAGCAAAGGCCTGCGTTAATTACCTGGAACAAAGCTTCGATAACGCAGAAGTCGAACTTATTGACCCTTTAGATTACTCATTTGGCGATGTTTTTAAGCCACATTTTTCATACCATGAAAAAGACGTTCCCAAACAGTTAGACGCTCTGGCTAAAAAGATTGAAGCTGCCGATGCTTACGTTATGGTCAGCCCTGAGTACAACCACTCCATGAGTCCTGCTTTAGCAAACTTACTGAACCACTTCGGTGCGTCTTTGTACTCTTATAAACCCAGTGCCATTGCGACTTACTCGGCTGGTCAGTGGGGTGGCGTTCGCGCGGCGGTTAATATGCGCACCTTCCTGTCTGAATTAGGCTGCCTGCCGGTATCCGCTATGATCCACGTGCCTAAAGCGCAAACAGTATTTGAGGAAAACGGCAAATTCACTCAAGAGGTTGAAGACACTGAGCGCTGGATCCAATATTTCGGCCGCACTCTGAATCAGTTATTCTGGTGGGCCGAGGCGGCACAAAAGCAACGCGAAGCGCTGAACCCGCGCAAGCTGGTCAGCGACTTTAAAAGTGACCCGTCACAACGCAATGCCCCAGACAGCGACCGAAAATAATTTTTTTCGGTTGTAGTTGGCACATTTTATGCTAAAATTCGCGCTCTTTTTTTGACCAGCCTCAAACCATAAGGAGCCACCTACGTGCTGACGCGTATTACGCCACCCTAGCCGTCACTTTCCTGTCACAGGTGCGCAGTAGGCTGTTCACTGCTTTTCTGGCCATTCCGGCCGCTTTATATTTACTATTAAAATTTGGTGTTATCTATCTATGTTGAAGTCTATCCAGCAGAACTGGTTTTCTAATATACGTGGTGATTTGTTGTCAGGTATTGTGGTCGCATTAGCGCTTATTCCTGAAGCCATCGCATTCTCAATAATCGCTGGCGTTGACCCGAAAGTGGGCCTGTATGCCTCTTTCTGTATTGCCGTTGTTATTGCCTTTACCGGCGGTCGTCCGGGGATGATATCTGCCGCAACCGCCGCCATGGCGTTGCTTATGGCGTCGCTGGTCAAAGAGCATGGACTTGAGTACTTGTTAGCGGCCACCTTACTGACCGGGTTGCTGCAAATTGCTGCCGGCTACCTTAAACTGGACGAGCTGATGCGCTTTGTCTCGCGCTCGGTGGTCACCGGTTTCGTAAATGCTCTGGCCATTCTTATTTTTATGGCGCAGTTGCCTGAACTGACAAACGTCACCTGGCATGTGTATGCCATGACCGTAGCTGGCCTCGCCATTATTTACGGCTTCCCGTACATTCCGGTGATTGGCAAATTCCTGCCGTCGCCGCTTATTTGTATTGTTGCGCTGACTATTACCTCGGTTCTTTTAGGACTAGATATTCGTACCGTCGGTGATATGGGTAAATTGCCGGACACCTTCCCTATTTTCCTGTGGCCTGACGTTCCGTTAAACTTCGAAACCTTAGCCATTATCTTCCCTTACTCGGCGGCGCTTGCCGTAGTGGGTTTACTTGAGTCCATGATGACGGCGACTATCGTTGACGACTTAACCGATACCCCCAGCGATAAAAACCGCGAATGTAAAGGTCAGGGTATCGCGAATATAGGTTCAGGTTTACTCGGCGGTATGGCCGGTTGCGCCATGATTGGTCAGTCTATTATCAATGTAAAATCAGGTGGTCGTACACGTCTGTCTACATTCGCGGCCGGTATCTTCCTGCTGATTATGGTTTTGGTTCTGGACAACCTGCTGGTACAAATTCCTATGGCGGCGCTGGTTGCCGTAATGATCATGGTCTCTATTGGTACCTTCAGCTGGAGTTCCATTAAGAACTTAAAGAAACATCCGCTGTCCACCAATATTGTCATGGTTACGACAGTTGCAGTCGTTGTTGCAACGCATAACCTGGCTTATGGTGTATTGGTTGGTGTGCTGCTGGCTGCCATGTTCTTTGCTAACAAAATTGGGCATTACCTGTACATTAAGTCAGAGATTGACTCTGACGGCATAAAACGTACTTATCGGGTCATTGGTCAGGTATTTTTCAGCTCATCTGAAAAGTTTCTTGACGCATTTGATTTCAAAGAAGGGGTTGAGCAGGTTGTAATCGACCTCAGTCAGGCCCATTTCTGGGATATCACCGCCGTTGATGCACTTGACCGTGCTGTGGTGAAGTTCCGCCGTGAAGGTGCGGAAGTAGACGTCATAGGGCTTAACGAAGCCAGCACGACTATCGTTGACCGCTTTGGCGTACATGACAAACCCGAGGCTGTCGATAAGCTGATGGGCGGGCACTAATGGAAAAGGATTTAATAATGAAACATGTTGTTGCTTGTATTGATGGTTCTGCGTCAACTCAATCTGTATGTGATTACGCCAGTTGGGCGGCGTTACGCTTACAAACGCCATTGACGCTTTTTCATGTTCTGGACGAAGCGCGTTACCCCACCGAGACTAATATGACAGGTAACATCGGCTTAGGCAGCCGGGAAGCTTTGCTTGAACAACTAGCAGAACTTGACCAGCAACGCAGCAAGTTGGCCTTAGAACAAGGCCATCACATGTTGGAAAGTGCAAAATTGCGCGCAGCCCAAAGTGGTGTTGAACAAGTTAACTTACGCCAGCGACACGGCGACCTGGCGGAATCCTTGTTAGAAATAGAAGATTCCATGAGACTGCTTGTTATGGGTCTTCATGGCGAAGAAACTACCCGTACCAATCGTGTCGGAAGCCAACTTGAGACCGTTGTAAGAACCATGCACAGACCCATTCTGGTCGCACCTGAGGAATTTACTAAACCTAAAAATGTGATGTTAGCATTCGACGGCAGTGATTCCTCCCGTAAAGGTATTCGCATGCTTGCGGAAAGCCCAATTTTCAAAGGCCTTCCGTTACATTTGGTTATGGTTGGCGCTGATACAAACGACAGCCGCGCATCCATAGAAGCGGCATCTAACCACTTGCGAGAGCTGGGACATGATTCGCGGTTTGAAATACGCTCTGGCGAAGTTGAGTCTGCACTTCATGCGTACCAGGAAGAGCACAATATTGATCTTCTGGTCATGGGGGCTTATGGTCACTCGCGTATTCGTCAGTTTTTAGTAGGCAGCACCACAACCAGCCTGCTACAGACAACTAACTCCGCTTTATTGCTGCTACGTTAATTGCAGCAGACAAGACGATTTCAAGGAAAATAACATGACGCCAGACTGGGAAGAGTTTGACCTCGATGACCGCTTAATAGCGGTTCTTCGCGATGCCGAACTGAACAAACCAGCAAAAGTACAACAGCAAAGTATTCCTGCCGCCCTGGATGGTCGCGACCTACTCATTAGCGCACCAACAGGAACAGGTAAAACTTTGGCTTTCCTGCTGCCGGCACTGCAGCATTTGCTGGATTTCCCGCGTCAGCAACCGGGACCAGCTCGTATCCTGGTGTTGGCTCCAACGCGCGAACTGGCTGAACAAATTCATGAACAGGCTAAACAGTTTGAGGGCAAAACCGGATTAACCTCTGTGGTTGTCACCGGGGGCATCAATTATGGTTCGCAGCTGTCGTTATTAGAAAAGACACACGACATATTGGTTGCAACACCTGGCCGACTCATGGATTTGCTCGAAGCCGAGCAATACAACCTGGAAGGCATTGAGTGGCTTATTATTGATGAAGCCGACCGCATGCTGGATATGGGGTTTGCAGCAACAGTAAAAGAAATGGCATTGCAGGCACGTCATCGCCAGCAGTCGTTGTTACTTTCGGCAACATTAAACAGCTCTGGCGTTATTAAGTTTTCCCGCGAGTTATTAACAGAACCTGAATACATTGATGTGCAACCACCAAAGCGTGAGCGTGGTAAAATTCTTCAATGGGTTTATTTAGCGGATACCGATGAACATAAACGCAAACTGCTAATGAATGTGCTTCAGACTCATCCTGGCCGGCAGTTTGTCTTTGTCAGAACACGTGAACGCGTGGAACTTATTGCAAACTTCCTGCGCAGCCAGTTTGGTACCGGCCGTAAAATTGTCACGCTACGGGGCGATATGCCACAAAGCGATCGTCAGCGCATCATGAACGAGCTTAAACAAACTACGGACATTACCTTAGTAGCTACTGATATAGCTGCTCGAGGGCTGGATGTAGACGACATTACCGTGGTTGTTAACTACGACTTACCTAAACAGGCCGATGTTTATCTGCACCGTATTGGGCGCACAGCCCGCGGCGGACAAAAAGGAACGGCTATATCACTGGTAGAAGCACATGATGCTTTATTACTGGGACGTGTCGAGCGTTACCTGGATGCCAAACTCGACAGACGAACAATTGAAGGGTTAAAACCTCAATATAAGTTTCCGTCGACAGAAAAGTCCCGGTCGAAGAAAAAAGTGAAAAAGAAAACGGATAAAAAGAAGAAGTCGCGTTAACGCGACTTCTTGCTTAGTAAATGGTGCAAAATAAAGTAAGCAACAACCCCACTGGCATCTGCCAACCAATCATAAACGTCGGCACTACGCCCGGGCGCATAAGACTGGGCTATTTCTATTAATAAGCCATAACAAACCAGAATCAGTAGCGACAGCTTAGCTGACAATGCAAACGCTCTGTGAAAGGTCAGTGCCAGAACAAAGAAAATTCCAAAGTGAACCAGCTTATCCAGATGCGGAATGCTCTGAGCTCCGGTACTTGGAAACTGCCACAAAAAGAGAAAGGTGGCTGTCGATAACACAACAAAAAATAGGGCTCTTGCCAGCATAGTCTACTTCTCTCTAAATTAGGGCTTATAAACCGATACGTTGTTATAGCCATTTTCGTGCAATAACAAAGCCTGCATCCGGCTCATAATGCCTTGATCACAGTACAGCAAGTATTCCCGGCTTTGATCCAGTTCAGCAAACTGTGAGGCTAATTTGAAAAATGGAATTTCAATAACCTCAACTTCTACTGACAAGGGTGCTGCTTCAATTTCTTCATCGTTTCGAATATCTATGATGGTTGTGTCGCTACTGAGTTCCGTTGTGGTATCCGGCAGTGCCAGTTCTGCGTCTGTTTGCGTCGCTATATCCTGCATGCTCAGTACGTTTGACGCCCGTACCACCTGATCCAGTAAATCTTTGTTAAGCTTCGCTTCTTCGGCTTCGATAACCGCCGGAATGGCTTTAACTGTGGGCTTATTAGAAATGACACCACAATATTCAGGAATGGATTTAGCCAATGGTTCGGTACCAATGCGCTTTGCTTCATCCACAATTTCCTGTTTGTCTTTGGTTATTAGCGGACGTAAAACCAACGCCGATGTAGCCTGATCAATTACCCTCAGGTTAGACAGAGTCTGACTGGATACCTGCCCCATAGCTTCACCGGTGACCAACGCCTGCGCTTTTACATAACGAGCGACTTTATCCGCAGCCCGCAGCATTTGCCGTTTTAACACCACGCCCATCTGACCGTTATCCACGTTTGTCAGAATGTCGTCAACAATAGGGGCAAAATCAACACTAATAAACTTAATGGGGTGCGAGGAGCTGTAACGCTTCCACAAATAATAGGCTATTTGACGCACCGCCACTTCATGGGCGTCACCGCCTAAATTAAAAAAGCAAAAATGAGTTCGCGCACCGCGTCGGATAAAATCATAGGTTGCAACGCCGGAATCAAAGCCACCACTTAACAATGACAGTACGGTTTCCTGAGTCGGAATAGGAAAACCACCTAAGCCATTCACTCGTTCTCCAACCAAATGAACAATCTGATTAGTAATTTGCAGCGCAATGTCCAGGTCCGGATTAGATAGGTTTACAGAAGTATCCGGAACACGTTCCAGCAAATAACCGCCGACGTAACGTTCTAGCTGTTGTGAGCTGAATTCGTGATTACCTTTGCGCTTAACCCGCATAGCAAAGCTTTTACCCGGCAAACGCTTTAACCAGTGCTCACCAACCAGTTCGGCAACCGCATCAAAATCGGTTAATGGCTGTTCTATAACTTCGGCAAACCAGGAAATACCGGGGGTGTTTTGCAGAATCTCTTTGATTTCACTACGTACCTGAGAGTCGTCGCCATCAGCAGAAACTTCGATACGATCCCATAGCCACTTGACGTATACCGAGTCGTCAACCGGAGCCAGTATTTTACGCAGGTTATTAGTCAGTACTTTACCGTAACGCTTACGAACAGAACGGCTTTTAATGGTAATTTCAGCGTGCAGGCGAACAACAAACTTCATAGCAAAATCGTCAAGTCTTTAGGGAAGTGGGCAATTATACGTGTCATGCCCGGCAGAAACCAGCGCTCAGTCGATAACATCAACCGGGTCAGATTCTGCCGCTTTACCTTGCATGACGGATATTTCAACACGACGGTTTCGCTTGCGGTTTTCTTCCGAGTTATTCGGCACCAATGGCTTAGTATCGGAATAGCCCATAACCACCAGACGGTCTTCGCTAAAGTCGTCTACTTTCAGCATTTCTTCCGCAACCGCAACCGCCCGCTTACTGGAGAGATCCCAGTCTGATGAGTAGATTTCCGATACCAGCTTTTCATTATCACTATGGCCAGAAATAGTGACCTCACCCGGAATATCTTTCAGTGCCCCGGCGACCTGCTGAATAATAGGCCGGAACTGCGGCTGTAAAAATGCCGAGCCTTCAGGAAATGAGCCTTGTTCACGTATGCGAATGATAATTTGTTGACCGTGCTGCTCAAGCTCAATAGTACCGGCTTTAATCTCATTCTCAAGCTGCTGCTCGATACGACGCATAAGCTCCTTAGATACCTGCGTCATAGCCTCAGTGTTTTCCGCTTCTGCCTCTTTTTCGTCATCCGCGCTGTCGGACTCCTGACCGCCCCGCTCAGTTTGCTGACCACCGGCAAAGTCGGATTCACCTTCCTGGAACTCGAGCATCTGCTGCGTCATTTCCACGGTCTGCTGCTGGATAGTTTCAATGGGCGTTGGCTCTGGCCGCCCGGGACGGAACTCCTGAGCGATAACACTGGTACCCTTAGGAATGTCTTTCACTTCAATTTTATTCTGCACGCCTAAAGCGTACTTCATTGAACCGGCTATTTGCTTAAACTTCAGCACGTCCATTTCCGAGAAAGCCAACAAGAGCACGAAGAAGCACATGAGCAAAGTCATGAGATCGGCAAAGGTTGCCATCCACATGGGCAATCCAGGGGGCGGACAGTTGCAGTCCTCTTCTTCTTCGTCTCTGACTTTCTCTGAGGCCATAACTACTCGTCCTCATCCTCGTTACCAATACGCTTAGATTCAGCTAAGTAATTACGTAAAATACCTTCAATGACACGAGGGTTCTGACCATCCTGAATACCTAAAATGGCATCCAGTATCAGTTGCCGGTTCAGCTTTTCCTGTTCGGCCCGTAGCAATAATTTATTAGCAATAGGAATGGCAATAACGTTGGCTAAAAAGGCACCATAAAGCGTTGTTAACAAAGCAACGGCCATAGCTGGTCCTATCGCCTTCGGGTCATCCATATTAGACAGCATAGCAACCAGGCCAATCAGGGTACCAATCATACCCATAGCCGGTGCTACATCGCTCAGTATTTTGAATACCCGGGCGCCCTCTTCATGGCGGGCAAAGCTCATTTTTATGTCTTTAGACAAAGTTTGGCGGACAACTTCGGCATCGTGACCGTCAACCAGCATGTCTACGCCTTTGCGAAAAAATTTGTTCGGAATTTCCGCTTCTTCAAGTGCCAGGAAACCACCTTTACGCGCAGAGTCTGCCATTTCAACAGCAGTGTCGATAAGCTCTTGCGGGTGTTCAATTTTAAAGAAAAACGCCTTAACAACCACCTTCCCCGTACCCAGAAACTGGCTTAGAGAAAAGTTCGCTAAGGTTATAAATAATGAACCGCCGAATACGATAAAGAATGAGCGAGTATCTAAAAACAGACCAATATCCCCACCCAGAACCATAGCAACAATGACAAAGCCAACGGCACCGATAATTCCTACGAGCGTTGCTATATCCACTCAGCCTTCCTCCCCGATTTGAGTTTTCATTTATGCTGCTGTGCTCATTCTTAAACAATCGCGTCGCGCTTACAAGCGACATCTGTTCATCTTACACAGGAATAATGAGATCATCGGCTGACATTCCGGATTCTTTATCGGATAATTAACTTTCATTCTATTAGCAATGCGGCTCATCACAGATATTAAGGCAGACTCAGCTATGGCAGACGAACAGAAACAGCAATCCTTTGAACAGGCTCTGGAGCAGTTAGAACAGCTGGTTAATGAACTGGAACAAGGCGACTTACCGCTTGAGCAATCGCTGAAGAAATTCGAACAAGCCATTGCCTTGTCACGTTCCAGCCAGCAGCAGTTGCAGCAAGCCGAGCAAAAAGTGACAACCTTGCTGGCCGAGCAGCAATCTGAAACTGATGAAAGCAATGGAGAACTGATGTGACGATTAACTCGTTAACAGCAGCAACACGAGAACAAGTCGATACCTTCTTAAAGCAAACGCTTGCGCAGTTAACCCTGAATTCGCGTCTGAATCAGGCCATGCAGCACGGTGTGTTAATGGGCGGAAAACGTATTCGCCCTTACCTGCTGATGACTGTTGCCGATATTTGTGGCGCCAATAAGAATGACGCTCTGCAAGCCGCTGCCGCTGTTGAGTTGATACATGCTTATTCTTTAATTCACGACGACTTGCCAGCAATGGATGACGACGACTTGCGCCGTGGTCAGCCGACTTGCCACATTGCTTACGACGAAGCGACAGCCATTTTAGCCGGAGATGCGCTACAGACACTGGCTTTTGAAGTCTTAACCGAAAACCGTATGGAACAATTGCCCAGTGAACGACAGCTGCAATTGGTTCAGGTACTGGCTAAAGCCAGCGGTGCCCGCGGAATGTGTGCAGGTCAGGCAATAGATTTACAGGCGACAGCTAAAATCCTCACTGAAGACGCTCTGGAGCAAATGCATTTAAGTAAAACCGGCGCGTTGATAACAGCCGCCGCCACTATGGGTGTGTTGTGCGGTAATGACAATTCACAACAATGGCGGAAAAAGTTTGAGCAGTTCGCTCATTACCTGGGGCTGGCATTTCAAGTACAGGATGATATCCTCGACGTAACAGGTAACACTGAAGCTCTGGGCAAACCTCAGGGGTCAGATACCGCGTCTGAGAAGTCAACTTACGTGCGTTTGCTTGGGATAGAAGGTGCTCAGCAACGCCTGCAAAACTTACACCATAAAGCACTACAGTCGTTAAGCGATATCCCTTACAATACAGACAGACTTGAACAATTTTCCGACTTGCTGTTAAAGCGGGACCACTAACTGAATGACTCAACAATATCCGTTACTTGATAAAATTAACTCCCCCGCTGACCTGCGCCGTTTACCACGGACGCAATTGCCGGAACTGTGCGCAGAAATTAGACAGTTTTTATTGACCTCAGTGAGCCAAAGCAGCGGCCACCTCGCGTCAGGTTTAGGCACCGTAGAGCTGACGGTTGCCCTGCATTATGTGTATCACACACCAGAGGATAAGCTGGTTTGGGACGTTGGCCATCAGGCTTACCCACATAAAATTCTGACCGGGCGTAAACAACGGTTGCACTCTATTCGTCAAAAAGACGGGCTTCACCCGTTCCCCTGGCGCGAAGAAAGTGAATACGATGTGCTCTCAGTTGGGCATTCAAGTACGTCTATATCAGCAGCTTTAGGAATGGCGGTCGCAGCACAAAGACAAAGCCTGCGACAGAAAGTCGTCTCTATTATCGGTGACGGTGCAATGACCGCAGGTATGGCATTTGAAGCCATGAATCATGCGGGTGATATAAAACCGGATATGCTGGTCGTGCTGAACGACAATGACATGTCTATTTCAGAAAACGTTGGCGCTCTGAACCATCATTTTGCCCGCTTATTGTCAGGTCGTTTTTATACCTCTTTACGGGAAGGCAGCAAAAAATTACTCAGCCCGCTCCCTCATATTCGCCATTTTGCCAGCCGTGCCGAAGAGCACATGAAGGGCATGATGGCGCCGGGAACTATTTTCGAAGAGCTGGGGTTCAATTACATAGGTCCTATAGACGGCCATGATGTCGATACTCTGGTCGACACGTTATCGAACATGCGTAGTTTAGGCGGCCCGCAATTGCTGCACATTGTGACGCAAAAAGGCAAAGGTTACCGACCTGCAGAGAAAGATCCTATTGGTTACCATGGCGTGCCAAAGTTTGATCCCAAAGAGTCCAGCCTGCCTGAGAAAGCACCGGGTATTCCCAGCTATTCTGAAATTTTTGGCCAATGGCTGTGCGATACCGCAAGTAATGACAAGTCACTTATGGCCATAACACCGGCTATGCGTGAAGGCTCTGGTATGGTGACCTTCTCACAGCAATATCCACAACAGTACTTTGACGTGGCTATAGCTGAGCAGCACAGTGTGACTTACGCAGCGGGTCTGGCTATTTCAGGACTGAAGCCGGTTGTCGCCATATACTCCACCTTTTTACAGCGTGGTTATGATCAACTCATTCACGATGTCGCCCTGCAAAACCTTGATGTGCTTTTTGCCATTGACCGTGCCGGCATTGTCGGTGCTGACGGCCCCACTCATCAGGGCGCTTTTGACTTAAGTTACCTTCGTTGCATACCTAATATGGTGGTAATGGCTCCCAGTAATGAACAAGAGTGTCTGGACATGCTAACCACAGGATATCAGTACAAAGGTCCGGCAGCGGTTCGTTACCCCCGTGGAGCGGGTGTTGGTCTGGAGCTTCGTCAGGGTAAAGTTATTGATATAGGAAAAGCTCAAACCCTTACTCAGGGGCAGAATATTGCTTTCCTTAATTTTGGTACCCTGCTGCCGGAAGTGGAAGCAGCGGCAGCCAAATTTAATGCCAGCGTTGTCGATATGCGTTTCGTAAAACCTCTGGACACCGCTTGTCTGGACCAGTTAATGACAACCCATTCGGTACTGGTAACCGTAGAAGAAAACGTCATAGCAGGCGGCGCAGGCAGTGCAGTGAGCGAATACATAGCCCAACACAAAGCAAGCCCGCAAGTGTTAACAATAGGCTTACCGGACGAGTTTATTAAACATGGTTCGCAAGGTGAAGTTCGTGCCGAACTGGGTCTGGATGCCGCAGGTATTGAGCGGCAGGTGAATGACTTTATTAAGAAAAGCTGAAGTATGACAAGGTCAGGTTTGCTTTAGCCCAGCAGACCTGACAACCACCAACCTAAATGCAGTAATACTGCCGAGAAAATACCCGCCAGCACGTCATCCATCATAATACCGTTGCCGCCGCTTAGCTTTTTATCTGCCCAGCCAATTGGCCCGGGTTTCCAGATATCAAAAATGCGGAACAACACAAAGGCCGCCAGCAACCAAAAAGGCTCTACAGGCAGTGCGAACATGGCAACGGCATAGCCAACTATCTCATCCCAGACAATTGATGGATGATCATGGGCTCCCATGGCCTTAGCGGTATACTGACATATCCAAATACCGGCCAGCGTCATTACCACCAGTGCCAGCAGATATTCCCACCAGTTAAGTTGAGCTAACAGAAAGACAACCGGAATACCAATAAGGGTTCCAAAGGTACCGGGAGCTTTAGGAGCCAGACCTGAGCCAAAGCCTAACGCAAGCCAGTGTATGGGGTTAAACCATGAAAGTTTCGCATGAGACATGGGCTTGCGGCTCCTTAAGCGTCTTATTTAGTAGCTTCGTTCTGTGGAAAATGATTAAAGCTGCTATAACCTTCAGCCAGCAACCAGTCTTCACCATTATAGCGCAGCTGAATGTCACCGGACTCACCGTTCGCTACACGACCAATACACACAGGCCGGGTCTTAAGATGCGTGGTTAAGGTTTCCATACGCCCCCGATGTTCCTCGGGCAAGGTAAAGCAAAGCTCGTAGTCATCTCCGGCAGTCAAAGCCAAAGCCAGTGCGTCATCCACCTTAAGTGTTTCGGTTAACGCCAGTGACAGTGGCAGCTTTTCCAGTTCCAGTTGCGCCTGAGTGCCAGCTTCTGTCATTAAGTGTCTTAAATCGGCCAGCAGACCGTCAGAAACATCAATGCAGGAACTTGCGACGCCCCGCAGACTTTGGCCTAAAGCAACTCTGGGGGTGGGATAATGCAAGCGTTCTATTACCTGCTGCAAATGCCGACCGGTTGTGCTGACTTTATTTTGTGTAACCTGCAAGCCTAAACCCGCATCACCTAAAGAGCCACTGACATAAATCCAGTCGCCCGCTTTTGCGCCGGAACGCGGTATCGCGCTACCCGAAGGCAGTTGTCCGTGAGCCGTAATGGTTATTGTCAGCGGGCCTTTGGTTGTGTCACCACCAATTAACTGACAATCGTAATAACTGCAAATTTCATCCAAGCCACCACTAAATTCCTGTAGCCAGTCTTCATCCATACGCGGAAGCGTCAAAGCCAGATTAATCCAGCATGGCTGGGCGCCCATGGCGGCTAAGTCGCTTAAATTCACAGCAACACTTTTATGACCAATAGCACGGGGTGGCGTGGTCATATCAAAATGCACACCTTCTACCAGTGTATCGGTAACAATGACCAGGTCATGCTCAGGCATTGGTCGGACAACGGCACCGTCGTCTCCAATGCCCATAGCAACATCGCCCCGTTTTGCGGAGCGATGAGTGAAGTATTCATTAATAAGCGAAAATTCATCGCGGGGCATAAGTTACTGCCTGGTTGGGCGGAATGTGTCTACTGCTTTATCGAGTACGCCGTTGACAAAACGATGGCTTTCATCGGCACCGAAAGATTTAGCCAGCTCTATCGCTTCGTTAATAGCGACTTTGTATGGCACATCAACGCGCTCACGCAACTCGTAAGCTGCCAGCCTTAAAACGGCCAGTTCAATGGGGTCGAGCTCTTTAATCGGCCTGTCTAAAAACGGTGCCAGCGCTTCGTCCAGTGTCCGGTAATGCCCGCCAACACCACGCACTAACTCTAAAAAGTAGTCAACGTCCACTTTGCTGGTGTCATTTTCCGTTAAAAATTGAGCCTCAATATCGCTAAAGCTGTTCTGCGATAGCTGCCATGAGTAAATTGCTTGCACGGCCAACTTGCGGGCCTTTCTTCTTGCTGCGGGTTTCATTTGAAGTATCTCAGAGTTGTTTCAGTACATTGACCATTTCAAGCGCGCTTAATGCGGCTTCCGAGCCTTTATTTCCGGCTTTAGAACCACTGCGCTCAATGGCTTGTTCCAGCGTATCTGTGGTAATAACACCAAATGCGACAGGTAAATCAAACTCGGTCGCAACCCGGCCTAAACCGCTATTACATTCACCGGCAACAAACTCGAAGTGTGGTGTGCCACCGCGAATAACCGCACCGACCGCAATAATTGCGTCGTATTTACCAGAGCTGGCCAGACGTTTCGCTGTTACCGGCATTTCATAAGCGCCGGGAACACGCACAACAGTTATATCGTCGTCCGCGACTTCACCATAATGCTTTAATGTCTGCACAGCACCGTCTAATAAGCTTTCAACCATAAAATGGTTAAAGCGAGAAACGATAATGGCAAACTTTTTACCAGCCGCGTTTATTCCACCTTCAATTACCTGCATGAGTTTTCCTTATTAACCGTTCGTTAATTGCGCGCGATCATAGCACAATGTGGGGCTATTTGCGTGAAATTGAGTAGGAGAAATACCTTTCTTCAGCATCTAAATCACGACCCAGCGAGCGGGCACTGCTACTTTCCAGTAGTTGCAAAGCTGTTTCGTTATTTTCTGATACCGGAAACAACACTTGGCGCCAGGGCCAACTTGCTTCCAGCCAGTCTTTTAAAAGCACAAAAAAATCATTGTGCAAGTTATCGCCAATGGCCGACTCTAAAAGCCACCAACTGACCTCCGCATTATAGGAATTACGTGAAATGCCATTCTTTTCTTGTCTACTGGCAGCCACCGGTACCATATAAACGGCACCAATAATGGACTTATCTTCCTTATCAATCACCAAATAAGTAAAAGCTGTTTGCGCTTTTGCCTGCTCAAGATGGTAATTCACCATGGTTTCGTTTTGCTGAGGGGTGCTTTTTTCTGACGGCCAGGACCAACCCAGGCGTTCATAAAGCCACCTCTGCGAGGTCATATAGCTGTGAAAAAAGCGGTCGGCATCGGAACGTTCAATGGGGCGAATAATTAAGCTGTTACCCTCGGCATATTCAGGAACAGCCCATTCTTTTTGCCAGAAGTCTGCCGCTACTGCCGCATTAAATAACGACAGTACTGACAGGAGAAGAAAACTCCGAAGAAGCATTCTCAACACGCTTCTCCATGCTTACCCTGCGCGTGCTCGAAATAAGATTTAACCCGCGCAAGCTCTTTTTCCAGTTCATCGCCAATCATTAACGCCGGGCCTATATCGATAGCTTTACGCGCATAATCAAAAGCAATAGGAACAACAGGTACACGAGCTTGCTGTGCCATGTGTAAAAAGCCTTTCTTCCACTCTTTAACCCGCTTTCTTGTGCCTTCGGGAGTTATCACTAAAATCAGTTCGTTCTTTTCCCGAAACTCTTTCACCATGTTGCCAACAACGCCATTCGCGCTACTTCTGTCTATAGGAAGTCCGCCCAGCTTGGTTAACAAACCTTTCAGCGGAAAACGGAACAGACTGCTCTTAGCTAAATAATTAAGCTTTAAACCCATAGCTAACATGACGCAGGCTCCAACCGGGAAATCCCAGTTAGATGTGTGCGGCGCAACCGGAAGAATCGCTTTTCTTACGTGAGGCATTTCACCATTAATTTTCCAGCCGCCCAATACACGTAAGCCAAAACGGCCTACCCAACGTAAAAAGCGGTTCTGGGTAACAGGAAATTCGCCTTTAACAAATTCCGGTATTACTTGTTTATCGGTCATAAAATTACTGTAGTACCTGTCTTATTTCGCGTAACTTTTCTTTCACTCGCTGAATATTTTCAGGGCCCATGCGCAGTAATTGCTTTTGCGCTGCCGGTAATGATTCATAAGAGTCGTTAGCGAAAGTATACATAACGCTGTCATCTTCTACCTGAACCAGCCCTTCTGGCACCGGCGTTTCAAGTATGACATTAATGGCTTCCAGCAAGGTGTCATCAAAATCTGACTCTGGATAGCCAATTTCTGCGTAAGCTTCCTGCACTAATGGCTTAAATAATTCATAGTTTTCAGCCAGTGCATCAGGCTCCAGGCTCACAAACCAGTCGACTAAAGCGTCGTATCGGCGGTAGCTGCTTTCGTCAATATAGAGTTCACCATCAACCTCCAACACACTAAAACGGCCATCGGGACGCTGCACAATAGTGCGTTCACGAACAATGCTGCCGTTGCTGATATTGTCCATTAGTACAACTGCGTCACGAATAATTTGAGAGCTTTTTAATGGACGAATGTTAACGTCGGTTGAATCAAGATTCTGAAGCACCGTTGGTGTGCTGTTATCCAGTTCCGGTAAAGCAATAGGTTCTGGCTCAGGTTCAGCCTCCTCTTGTTCCGGTTCAGATTCAGGTTCGGTTGGAACCGGTTCTGGCTCAATTTCAGGCTCAGGTTCTTCAGACTCTTCTTCATACCCCTCAACCTGAACTTCGGTTGATTGCTGCTGATCAACCTCTACTGTTTCGGTTTGTTGCTTCTTGTCGTCAGAAGCCGGCAGCCACCACCATATTATGGCAGCGATAACCGCCAGCACAATAAGCGTAACAACAATCCAAGTCGTTTTGCGACTTGCTTCTTCTGTTGCCGTTGATGTTTCAACCTGGTCGTCACTCATTGTGCGCTCCTTTATTTTTGCTCAGCACGACAAAAAACCAATTGTTTATCGCTGGACATAGCCTCATTGAAACTATAGCCATTTGCATCAAATTCTTTTAGATCAGACACGGATTTTGGCTTTTGGTTCAGGATAAATCGTGCCATTAATCCCCGCGCCTTCTTGGCATAAAAGCTGATGACTTTATATTGACCATTTTTTTCATCTTTAAACACGGGTGTAATAATATCCGCATTTAATGCTTTTGGCTTAACCGCCGAGAAATACTCATTAGAAGCTAAATTCACTAAAGTTGAACTACCCAGCTCAGCCAGGTCGTCATTTAGCATCTGCGTAATAGTATCGCCCCAGTATTCATACAGGTTTTTGCCTTTAGGGTTATCCAGCTTGCTACCCATTTCCAGTCGGTACGGCTGCATCAAATCCAGGGGACGTAAAACACCATAAAGACCAGACAAAATCCGCAACTGCTTTTGTGCCGTATCAATAGCCTCTGAATTCAGGCTGGCAGCCTCTAAGCCGGTATAGACATCACCGTTAAATGCATACATAGCCGGACGTGCATTGTCTTCATTAAAAGGCCGTTGCCACTGCTCAAATCGAGCAGCATTCAAACCTGCCAGTTTATCGCTGATTTTCATTAGCGACCCCAGTTGTTGCGGGCTTAATTGCCGACAAACCTCAACCAGTTCTTCGGCGTTATCCAGCAACCGTGGCTGCGTCACATTCAGTTCCGGCAAGTCACTTTCGTAATCCAGGTTTTTAGCAGGTGAAACAACGGCCAACATGTCTATGCACTCCATTCAAATTATACCGTAAGACTAGTTCAGCGGATCTTGATCCGCGCCTTCTTTTTCCACTTCTGGTGGCATCAAGTCTTCACGGCTCACACCAAACTTCAGTGCGACTGTACTGGCAATATAAATGGATGAATAGGTACCAATAACCACACCAAATAATAACGCCGTAGCAAAACCATGAATTAATGGTCCACCAAGGAAGAATAAGGTCAATAACACCAGTATCGTTGTCAACGAGGTCACTATTGTACGGCTTAAGGTATCGGTTAGTGCCCGGTTAACGGTTTGAATTGGCGTTAACTTAGCAAACTTACGGAAGGTTTCCCGAATACGGTCACAAACCACCACCGTATCGTTAATTGAATAACCAATAACCGCCAGTAAAGCTGCCAGAACCGTTAAATCAAACTCTAACTGCAATATAGAGAATAGTCCCAACGTTAAAATGACATCGTGCGCTAGTGCTGCTACAGCACCCACGGCTAAACGCCACTCAAAACGCATTGCAATGTAGAGCAAAATACAAATAAGAGCGGTTAGCATAGCCAGCCCGCCTTGCTCGATAAATTCGTCGCCAACATTCGGGCCAACAAACTCAATGCGGCGCATTTCAACGGTCTGATCAAACTCGGTACGCAACGACTCGAGTATTGTAGTACCCAGTTGTTCAGCTTTAACCCCTTCACGAGGCTCAAGGCGAATCAGTATATCTTCCTGCGAGCCGTAGTTCTGTACTACAGCGTCGCCGAAATCACTTTCATCCAATGCACCACGAACACGACTTAAATCGGCCGCGCTTTCAAAACCAACCTCAAGCAAGGTTCCGCCAGTAAAATCCAACCCAAAATTGAGCTTGTTGACTGACAACGAAACTATGGACGCCACCACCAGTAATGCACTGATAAGGCCCATAATTCCGCGGAAGCGCATGAAGGGAAGTCGTTCATCAGTTTTTATAATCTCTTGCATGGCTCCCCCTAAATAGACAGTTTAGACAGCTTTTTGCCGCCCCAAACTGAGTTAACAATGGCACGGGTTCCAACTATCGCGGTAAACATGGACGTTATAATTCCGATAGCAAGAGTGATAGCAAAGCCTTTAATAGGGCCGTTACCAATAGCGAACAAGATAAGCGCTGCAATCAGCGTTGTTACGTTCGCGTCGGCAATGGTCGACAAGGCGCTGTCGTAACCGTGATGAATTGCCTGTTGAGGGCTTCGTTTTGCTTTTATTTCTTCGCGTATACGCTCAAAAATAAGTACGTTAGCATCTACTGCCATGCCAACCGTCAGTACAATACCTGCCATACCCGGTAAGGTCAGTGTGGCTCCCGGAATCATCGACATAACACCAATAATAAGAACCAGGTTTGCTGCCAGAGCACAGTTCGCAACCAGACCAAACTTCTTGTAGTACAACAACATAAAGGCCAGAACTAACACAAAGCCCCAGAAAATTGCCTGAGTACCAGAATCAATGTTCTGCTGACCTAAGCTTGGACCTACAGTGCGCTCTTCGACAATTTGAATCGGCGCGATAAGTGCACCGGCGCGTAATAACAACGCCAAGTTCTGAGCTTCGTTTGCGCCTACTCCGGTAATACGGAAGTTGCTGCCCAAACGAGACTGAATTGTTGCTACGTTAATAACTTCCGCGTTCTTAGTGAACTGTAAGTTACCTTCTTCATCGCGCTCGTCTGTGGCTTTATATTCAATAAAGACGGTAGCCATAGGCTGACCAACATTGTCTTTAGTCGATAAAGACATCTTGTTACCGCCAGCGCCATCCAGGGTGATGTTAACCTGCGGGCGGTTATATTCGTCATAACCGACTCCCGCGTTAACGATATGGTCACCTGTCAGAATAACGTCTTCTTTCAACAATTGATCCGGACCGTCACGCATTGGCATGAGTTCGCTGCCAAAAGGAACACGACCGTTCTGTGCGTCACGCACATCGTTCTCGGAATCAACCATACGGAACTCCAGCGTTGCTGTAGCCCCTAAAATCTCTTTCGCCCGTGCTGTATCCTGTACGCCCGGCAGTTCTACCACAATGCGGTTTGAACCCTGACGCTGAATAAGCGGCTCGGCAACACCCAGCTCGTTAACCCGGTTACGCATAATGGTAATATTCTGAGATACCGCGTAATCGCGTGTTTCAGCAAGCTTCTGATCGCTCATCTGCAGTTGCAGCAGTTGGTTTTCATCGTCTTCCAGAAGTGTATAGCCCTGATAACGGCCATCCAGATACTCGGCAGCTTCCGCGTAAGCTTCTTCATTACGAAGTTCAATTTCAACCGTGGTGTCATTAACGCGAACAGCACTGTAACGAATGCGCTCTTCACGCAGTTCGGCACGAATCGTGTCCTTCATACCATCGACTATTTTACGGACGGCTTCGTCCATGTCGATTTCCATTAAGAAGTGTACACCGCCACGTAAATCCAGCCCCAACTTCATTGGCTGAGCACCAACACTTTTCAACCACTCAGGAGTTGCAGGAGCAAGGTTCAAAGCGACAATGTAATTATCACCTAAACTCTCCAGGATGCTCTCCCGGGCTTTTAACTGCTCATCATCGGAGTTCAGTCGAACTAAGAGTTGCTCTTCTTCTAAAGCAATGCTTTTAGCTTGTATGCCAACGTTTTCCAGACTGCTCTTCACGCGATCCATGGTGCTGGTATCGATGGTCGCATTTCGGTTTGCGGAAATTTGAACTGCTGGATCTTCGCCGTAAATGTTTGGCAGCGCATAAAGCGCTGCCATCAATACGACAAAAATAACCAGCAGGTTTTTCCACAACGGGTATTTATTTAACACGTCGTGCCCCTGTTTCTAATGTCAGAGATTAGAGAGACTTCATTGTTCCTTTCGGAAGAACGGAAGTCACAGAACCTTTCTGAATGGTTACTTCAAGCTCGTCAGTCAAAGCAATAACAAGAAAGTCTTTGTCTTCGCTTACTTTAGTGATTTTACCGACCAAACCACCTTGAGTCAGCACTTCGTCGCCTTTGCTCAAAGCACCCATCAGCTCTTTATGCTGCTTGACACGCTTCGCCTGTGGACGATAAATCATGAAGTAAAAAATTAACGCAAACATGACCAGCATGAAAATCAATTCCATACCGCCACTGCTTTGTCCGCCTGCGTCTTGCGCGTATGCTGAGCTAATAAAAAAGTCCATAAAATTCCCTCAGTTAATTTAAATTTATTATTAAATTTCGGATAACCATCTCACGATATGGGGACAGTTACTCCAGAATGCAATTCAGTTTTTCTAAGGTCGCTATACTATCAGAAAGTTTAACGGCGCTCAGTATTATCAAATATCATATCCCAAACTTTTAAGCCTGCGCCGTAAACCTATTTGAGACACTTGCAAATCCCACATCATTTTTTCGGTGTCAGAGCGGTTCTGCTCATAACTTTTTTTAATCTCTTCTTCCGACAAATCCTGCGCTGTGCGAACCCCTTCAAAGCGCTGAATAAGCTGATATACCGATGCCCGGGAGATACCCAAAGTTTTTGCTGTTGCCTGCAGCTCAAACCGACAGCTGCGCAGTGTTTCCAGTAGCTCATCTCGACTAATACTGTTGGGTTTGCGATGAACACTGGTTTCATCTTCCCAGTGACCGGCGTTACTCGGCTTTAGCATAGATAAAAGTTGCGGATCGAGGTGCAGTTGCTCTTGCTCACGGCTATCAATAACGACCTGACGCGCTACATTTCGCAATTGTCGTACATTCCCAGGCCAATGAAAGGTCAGCAGCTGACTCATCAATTCCCCAGGAATTTTGACGTCATGAGAGCGGTCAGCGTAAAGCTTGCTCCACTGCTCACGTACAAAGTAGTCGAATAATAAACCGATATCTTCACGACGCTCGGTTAATGGCGGAATGAACAACTGATAAGCTGAAAGCTTTTCAATCAGCATGGACAGCATTGAATTTTCTTCGACGCTACTGGATTCCTGATGGCTGGTCAGCATAATACGGCAATTAATTGGCAGTGTTTCTTCTGCACCAACAGGTACAACAGACTTGCTTTGCAGCACAGTATAAAGCAAACGGTGTAGGCCCGGCGAGGCATCCTCGATATCTTCCAGCACAATAGTACCGCCACCAGCTTGTTCAAAATAGCCGGGTTGGCGGCTACCACCACGATAGCTACCAAACAATTCAGCTTCTGCAACTGCATCGTGTATTGCAGCCAGGTTTACACTAATAAAAGGCTGCTCCCGACGTTCGCTGGCCTGATGAATTGCAAAGGCGGCCTGTTGCTTCCCCACTCCGGCGGCACCTCTAATCATAACCGGCAAGTCCATCCCGGCCAGTTGGGAAACACGATCACGAATAGCTCGAATATCAGAGCTAATACCAAATAACACATCGTTATCATCTACCGAGGAATCTTGCAGTGGTAATAACTTTAAAAGTAAAACGATGCGGTGGTTTAAACCAATAACGACACCGTTATCAAGGTCGCTCTCTTTCAGAATATATTCGTCCTGAACACCGCGCCCGGCAATGGTGACCGTTGTTTTTGTGCTATGCGCCTTTAGCTTAATACGACCACCTGACTCGCGCTGAAAAATGATTGGCGAGCGGCTGATAAACTCATCAAGCAACGCTCTGCCAGCATTACCATTTTTAGCGAATTCAGGCTTGACCCTGCTTAGATAGTCACTTCCCTGACTGTACAAATCCATTAACGCTGCGCGCTCACCAATCCGGGATCGATCAGGATGCACTGCGATCACTAACATTGGAACTCGTTGGTAGCTACTAACGAGATCATCAACTACATGTTTTGTCGTGTACTCGGTTGCACTCATTCTCGCTGATCCTTAGCCCAACAGCAGCTTTTAAATTGATGCCATCATAAAATTATGAAGTCTAAATAGCCAATCAATTTGTGCTGGGAATCAATAAAGGTTAATGACAAACTAAGTTATACCATTGCTACTTTTTGATGACTCATGGAATTAATATTTTACTGGACAGATCACGCCGGTGTCGCGGTTTTTGCGGTAGCCGGTACGTTATTAGCGTTTCGCAAAAAGATGGATGGTTTTGGCGTACTCGTTTTAGCCTCAGCGACAGCGATTGGCGGCGGTACAACGCGCGATCTTATTCTTGGATTATCGGTATTCTGGACACACGACCCAGTTTATCTATACACCATAATTATCGCCGCTCTGCTCACCATTATATGGCTGCGATTTAAAGCCTATATTCCCATGAACACACTAATGGTTGCAGATGCTATTGGTCTGGCCTTTTTCGCCACTATGGGCGCGGAAAAAACACTATCAGCCGGTTTCCCACCCTTTATCGCTATCATCATGGGCACCATATCGGCCTGTTTTGGCGGTATGTTGCGCGATGTTCTGGCGCGCGATATTCCAATGGTCTTAAAAAGTGAACTGTACGCTACCACCTGTATTATCGGCGCTACCGTTTATGTCGTGCTTGTACCCTATCAACCTTTAGTCGCATTAGCTGCGGGCATGACCTCAACTTTGCTCATTCGACTTGGGGCAATAAAATTTAACTGGTCACTGCCGGTGTTCCGGGATCATCAGGACCATTAGTTATGTTGAGCATGTTTTATTTCTTCAATTCGCGGGGTAACTCATGTTAAGTATGATTGGTCTGGTTGGCGGCCTGGTATTGCTTATCGTACTCACTTTAAAAGGGGTGAATCTGTTTATCAGCGCCCCTCTGTGCGCTGTTATAGTTGCATTGTGTAGCGGAGTGCCGCTACTGACCGGCGAGGTCAACTTCGTCAGCGCCTATATGGATGGTTTTGCCAGCTTTGTTGCAGCCTGGTTCTTTATGTTCTTACTCGGCTCTCTATTTGGTAAGTTCATGGAGGATACCGGAGCCGCGGACAGTGTTGCGCGTTGGATCATCGATAAGCTAGGCCGTAAGCAGGCGGTTCTGGCGGTAGTGCTGGCCTGCGCTATTTTAACCTATGGCGGTGTCAGCGTTTTCGTTGTCGCTTTTTCGGTTTACCCGATGGCGCTCAGTTTATTTAAAGATGCCAACTTACCTCGTCGTTTTATTCCGGCGGCGCTGGCCTTTGGCTCCGTCACTTTCACCATGACCTCCGCGGGCTCACCGGAAATCCAGAACTGGATACCAGTTAAATACCTTGGCACGTCACCTTATGCGGCCTGGGAGGTCAGTCTGGTGGTCGCTGTATTAATGGCGACCTTCGGTTACTGGTGGTTAAAAAAGATTATTAACCGCGCTATAGCCAATGGTGAGAAGTTCGAAGCACGTGAAGGCGACCCGATATTGCTTGAGCGCAAGCTGCCCTCACCTATTAGCGGCTTAATTCCATTGTTAGTGGTTCTGGGACTCTCTTTTACCTTTCACGACACCCTGCAACAAAACGCGTTAATTGTTGCTTTGCTAGGTGGTGTAATTGCTATTGCGGTCATAAACTTTAAGCACTTTCATAAACCACAAACCGCCATTCATGAGGCCACGACAGGGGCTTTAGTGGCTATCGGTAATACTGCAGCGGTAGTCGGCTTTGGCAGTATCGCCAAAATTACACCAGCCTTTGATGCTGCCGTTACCGCCATGACCAGTTTGCCTGGCAATGAATTAGTCGGCGCCGCAGTTGCTGTCAGCGTTATTGCCGGGTTAACCGGCTCGGCATCCGGTGGCCAGGCTATCGCATTACCTGAAGTAGGCCCGCACTACATGAATGCGGGCGTTAACCCCGAGCAATTACACCGTATTGTTTCGATATCTTCAGGTGCGCTCGACTCGCTGCCCCACAACGGTTACGTGGTCACGACTATTCGCGCTATTTGCAACGAGAAACACAGCGCCGCTTATTGGGCGGTTGCCGCAGTGACTGTTGTGGTGCCATTATTGGGGCTGGCCGTGGCCATTGGACTGTTCATGATATAAAAATGAGACTCAAGAGCCGCCCAGGCGGCTCTTGAGTTTATCTTTAAGACTGTCTCCAACTTTAGCTTTTAACAACTCTTCCAGTTGTTTGCTCTGTTCACCAGACTCATTGTCCCATTGAGTGAAGTTTTCCAGCAGGCCTTGCTGACCACCTAATTGCTCAGACACTTTGGCAGTAAGATCAGCTTTTATTTCAGCCAGTTTTTCGTCGGCTTCACCCATCGCGGATTGAGCCAACGCATCACCTAGCTGGTCATCTAAATCGGATTCAAAACTCAGCGATGGCCGTTGAATATCACCACCAATGTTGGTGGTAATATCTAACCGCTGTAGTTGCTTTAACGCACCGGCAACCGCAGAGGTCAACTTGCTGCTGCCCTCGGCTTCTAAGTCAAGGTTCAGCATACGTACCATAGCTTTGCCGTCCAGTTTGTTCTCACGAACTAACACGGTTCCATCACTATCCATCATCGACGATATAATATTGGCACTGAGTTCGCTGCTGTTGCTAAGCCCCAGGTTATTCAGTTTTGCGCCTTTCAACTGCCATTGCTGTTTCGCATCAATGCCCAGGTCAGTCAGCGACAATTCACCATTTAGGTTAAATGCATTCCACAAGTCACTGTTATCGGCACGAGCCTGATACGTCGTCGGCTGACCCAGTAAATTATGTTGGTGGGTAATATTTTGCCAGTCGACATCAATAACCGTACCGCCAACCATAAATTCAGTACGCGCCTTCTTAATTAAAAACTCCGGAGGTGCGTTGTCATCGGCAAAGGAAATTCTCTGTCCCTCGCCGCGAACAGGCTCTACGGTTGCAGAGTTATCCGAACGCGCCAGCATAGGGCCCAGTTGTTCATAGGCCAGAAGTACGTACTTACTCCACTCCCTGGCTTTTTCGCCTAATAACAAGCCAGTCACGTTCTCTAGACCACTTCCGTCCATACTGAAAAACGACTTAATTCGGTCAATATCGTTACCCGGCGCATTCTTAAGTTCGGCTATTTGCTGTTGCACCACTTCTTTCGCTTGCTTCACTTCATCACGAAAGTTGCTGACAGCTTCTTTGTCTGTGCGAATCGAGTCTTTTAACTCATCTAAAGCCTCTTTTCTTGCCGCAATATCACCCAGGCCTTCCACTTTGCCTTCGGTTATCTGCTTAATTTTCTCTTCGTATTCTTTTACCTTGTCCTTACTGGGCAAAGCTTCTCTAGCCGCTTTAACCTGTTGTTCTTGCTTTTCATAAGCTGCTTTGGCTTCGTCAATCACCGTTTCTGTACGCAAATCAACCTGGCTGACAATATCGTCCACAGAAGGCAAAGACGTGGTCAGTTTATCCCAGGACTGACCGGCCCAATTCTGCACGTCTTCCTGATCCGGCATGACATAAACATCACCTTCGCTTTCCCGTGGCTGATTAACACGAACTCCGGTCATAGTAAGCTGTTCAATTAAAGTTCGGCCAAGCACTATTTCTGTGGGGCTGATGTCCGCCGAAGCTTCACCAACCTGTACCCTGTTATTTTTCGGCTCGTTAGGGTCAGTCACCTGAATACCGGCCAAAGTCAGAGATAAAGGTACCCAGCTATGCTCAACTCGTTCAATATTAACTTCAGCGCCGTTCAGTCTTCCCAGCGTGTGTTCTAGTGTGACTTTTATAATAGCGTCCAGAAACAACCAGGAAATAGCGACCAACAGCAATACGAACCCGGCGAAAACGGCCAGTCCCGGCCAGCGAATGATACTGCGCTTCATACTCACCCCCTCAAGTCCGTATAGATTTGCCAGAAACGGCTACCTCGAATAACCTGCACCACGCGCATTTTCATTATTTGAGCCTGAATTCTTTTACGATAATTGGCAATAATCCAGTAACTCAACGCAGCTACGATTGGCGCTGCAATCAACGCTATAACAAAGCTACCCATAGTTATGGTGTGATTAAACATGGACAAGCGTCCTAATGCAGTAGCATACAGAGCTTCATAAATCCCTTGCCAGCCTGACGCTTCTAATAAACTCAAACCGACACTGTGGAACCAGGGGTCCAGCAGGTAAGCAATACCCGAGAAAATACCAAAAGACACAATGAATAGACTGAGGTTTACGCGGAATATTAACGCCGCCAATAAAATTACTAAGTTATGAATTCGCCATAGCGGGGTTATCCCCATGAACATTCCTAATACTACAGCTAACGCCAGTGCCCAGGCACTGGTTTCAGAATTCAAAGCTTTTAACAGCTTTGCCAGAATTGTCAGCATTCACCTGACTCCTTTGAAAAAGATAAAACAGCAAATCTGCTTGTTATCCGTCGTCTTTCTAATATAGTGTGAGTTGCTTTTATTACGCAAATAATAAGCAAATAACTTACATAATTTTTAACGACTTCTGAGTACTTTACGACATGCAGCAACACGTTCACCTTATCATAGATAACGCCGCCGACTGGCAGCCTTATTACCCAAGTCAAAGCCTACTCACCGCAAGTGAATACTTACAATCAGCACACTTGCAGAGTCGTTATCATGTCTTAAATTTGTGTAACGACCTATCTTACCTGTCAACCGGCTATTATGTTAGTCTGCTGGCAGAGGCTCGCGGACAAAGAGTTATGCCGTCGGTTGCGACCATTAATGATCTGACTAACTTCTCTCACTATCAGTTACTGATTAATACTGCCGACCGATCACTCACTAAATATTTGCAGAGCCGTGACGAAAAATCACTGTCATTACTGATTTGTTTTGGCTTATGCGAACAGCCTGAGCTCGCTTCTTTTGCGCGCCAAATATTTGAGCGCTACCCCTGCCCTATTTTAAAAGTTGAGCTGGAATTTAACGGCCGCTGGCATATTAACAAGCTGACATCCGGTGCACTGAATCAGTTGACTGATGAGCAGCAAAGCTTTTTTGGTAACTCACTGGATCATTTCAGTAAACGTGTGTGGCGCAAAGCGCGCACCCGCAAAGAGTACCGTTTTGATTTAGCCATTCTCTATAACCCAGACGAGGCCATTCCAACCAGCGACAAAAAAGCGCTGACACAATTTATTAAGGCCGCAAAAGAGGCCGATATTGAAGCTGAGTTGATTACGGCAAACGACTTCAACCGTCTGCTGGAGTTTGATGCGCTTTTCATCCGGGAAACCACCCGCATTAATCATTACACCTATCACTTTGCCAAGAAAGCCGAAGCCAATGGCATGGTCGTCATTGACCACCCTGACTCCATTGTTAAATGTGCCAATAAGGTGTTCTTAAAAGAGTTACTGGATAAACATAAGGTGGCAACGCCGAAAACAGAACTCTTGTTAAGCCAGTCAGAAATTGACTACCAGGCCATAGGCGAGCGCTTAGGTTACCCTGTTGTACTGAAAATTCCTGACGGTTCATTTTCTATTGGCGTGGAAAAAGCAGAAGACTTAGCCCAGTTTAAAAAAGTGGCAACGGAGCTTTTTAATCAATCCACTATACTGCTGGCACAAGAGTATATGAGAACCGACTACGACTGGCGTATTGGCGTGCTGAATAACCGACCCATTTATGCTTGTCAGTACTTTATGGCACGCAACCATTGGCAAATTTATAACCACAGCGAGTCCTCTTCGCGGGGTAAAAGTGGTTCTTTCGCCACGTTGGGCGTGCATCAGGCTCCTAAAGATGTGGTACGGCTAGCATTACAGGCAACTCGCTTAATTGGAGACGGCCTGTACGGTGTGGATATTAAACAAACATCACAAGGCCCGGTGGTTATTGAAATTAATGACAACCCGTCAATTGAGTCTGGTGTGGAAGACAAACACTTAGGTTATGAACTTTACCGGCTGATTATGGCTGATTTTGGACGACGCCTGGATGAGTACTGAGTTTTGCATTGAGCGGGCAAACAAGAATGACCTTGAACAATTAGTCTCTTTAGAACGTGCGACTTTTAATTACAGCTGTATTAGCCGTCGCAGTTTTAAGCGGGTAATTGAGTCCAGCCACAATTACTGCTGGGTAGCACGTTCAGGTAATGATTTAGCCGGGTACGCTATTGCCTTTACCCGGCGTAACAGCAAAGTATGGCGCTTATACTCCATAGCCGTAGCTCAGAGCTTTCGCGGCTTAGGAGTTGGTAATTTGCTAATGAACAAGATACTGAGCGAGGCGAAAACCGGCGGCGCTAATGCCATGTCGCTGGAAGTGAAAAGCGACAACAAGGCCGCTATTCACTGGTATCAAAGCTGTGGTTTCGAAACCATCGATATTCTGCCGGAATACTACGATGACGGCAGCGACGGTTTCAAAATGCGCTTTACTTTTTATCCGGAAAGTCAGTAAATACGCCTTCTACGCCAGCTTGTTTTAACCACTGTCGTAATTGCCCATGAGACTCCACGCCTTTGGGTAAGTCGTCAGCCCGCAAGGTATAAACATGAACATCCAGACCTTTCTCTTCCGCTGACTTTAAAACACTGTCCCATTCAGGCTCACCGCTCTCCGACACTCCGGTTAATACGTGGTTTACCCACAAGCCGACACCTTCAGCGTAGCTTTTTACTGACTCCAGCCCGGCGCCGGTGCGCATCGCACTGTAATCAATATCAGTCTCTCCCCACTCATTGTCACCCACCAGTTGAATTAACGGAAAGTCCCAGTTAAATTCACGCTTTAAGCGACGTAACACTTCCGGGTCAAAAGACTGCAGATAAATCGGTGTTGGGCGTTTGTCGTGGTAGCCGTTGTGAGCCAGAACAGACATCACCGCAGAAGTAATATCGTATCCCTGCTGCCGGTACCAGCGCGGCGACTTCAGCTCAACATAAATACCCGTCGACATATCCCGAACGCGGTTCAGTTCCTGAATCAGTTTGATTTCCTCATCCAGCGTTTGTATCGGAAAGTGAACGTCAGGGTGAGAAAATCGCTTAGGATAAACCAGTTCATAATCTCTATGCCGGGCAACAATGGTTAATTGCTTAAGCTCTTCGAGCGAAAAATCCACCACATAGTATTTGCCATCAGGACGATGTTTTTCCGGGAACACTTCCGACACATTGGTCACATGATCCAGAATTTCATCATGCAGAACCACCGGAACACCATCGCGGCTCAGTTGCACGTCCTGCTCTATATAATCCGCTCCCAGACCATGAGCCATAACGGTGCTGGCCTGAGTGTGCTCGGGTAAATAACCGGATGCCCCACGATGCGCAATATCCAGAAACTGCGGAACTTTAAGGTCATGGAACGGTGCATCCGGCGTCTCGTCCTGCGCCTGAACTGCGGTTGCTGACACCAATAAAAACAAACACCCAAAAATACGTTTAGTCATTGTTCCAGTTAACCTCTAATACCTTATCGCCAAGCTCGCGATAACGCTTCATTAATACGTCAATAGGTTCCGGGTCAGGGTTTAACCCGCGTCCGCGCAAATATTCCGGGTTGTACAGCTTACTCACCGAACGTTCACCCAAGTCACAGGAGAAGGTCACAATACGATGTCCCGGACCTTTTCGTAAAGCCGCAGCCAATGCGCCAGCAACGTTCAGCGCCGAGCTACTCCCAAGAACAATACCATCTTCGTCTCTGATATAACGTGACAAAGTCACTAAATCTTGATCGGGCAAATTAACCGCGTGATCAATACGTGCCTGGCGGAAATTATCGACTAGCCGCATAATGCCGATGCCCTCAGTCATTGAGCCGCCACTAGACACATATTCGCCACTGCGTAAAAACTCGTAGATACCGGAACCATCCGGGTCAACCACCCAAACATCCAGCTCCGGATTCTGCTCTTTTAAGAAACGTGAGTTACCGCCAATGGTGCCGCCCGTTCCAGCCACAGACACTAAAACGTCTATTTTGCCTCCGGTTTGTTCCCATATTTCGGGTCCGGTGTGAAGGTAGTGCGCCCGGGCGTTACTGGTGTTTTCAAACTGGTTAGCCCACCAGCAGTCATCGCGTTCTTCCGCTACACGGCGGGCTGTATGGTAAAAGTGGTTTTCATTTTTAAAGGGGACCGGGTCAACCGCCATCAGTTCACCGCCATGCAAGCGGATCATTCGCTCTTTTTCCGGTGTCTGGTCATTGGGCATGACCGCTAACATACGCAAGCCGTAAGACTTTGCCACAACGGCAAGACCGATACCGGTATTCCCGGCAGTGCCTTCAACCACCGTCATACCCGGCTTTAATTCGCCGCGTTCCATAGCATCATCAATCAGTTGCTTAGCCGCGCGATCTTTAATGGAGCCGCCCGGGTTCTGGAACTCACATTTAATAAAAATATCGCATCCGGTTAAATCAGACAGCGACGGTATACGAAGTAAATCCGTCTGCCCGATAAGATCGCTCTGCCGCGCGCCAACTCTCATGCCACTGCACCTTTAATCATTCGCTACTGTAGGTAAATAGTATCTCCCCTGTACCCTTTTGGTTCAATAGCACTTTTGGTGCAATGCACAGAAGGAGAGCACGTTTTTTGTGCAAAAAAATCACGAAAATATTATTTATCCATAAATATCAGTTGGTTAAATTCTGGCACGCTTCATGAAGTAAAAGGGTTGCTTAACAATATTTTAATAAGGAAAGCACCATGAAAATGCTCGTTGCGTTAATCAAACCCTTCAAACTGGAGGATGTGAAGCAAGCGCTGTTTGAAATTGGCTGCAAAGGCCTGACAGTGACTGAAGTCCGGGGAGTAGGACGTCAAAAGGGGCATACCGAACTGTACCGGGGCGCCGAATATCAAGTCGACTTCCTTCCCAAAATGAAAATTGAACTGGCTGTTCCCGACGAAACCGTCGAACGTGCTCTGGAAGTGGTCATTGCCGCTGCTCATACCGGCAATATCGGCGACGGAAAAATATTCGTTATGCCGCTGGAGCAATGCGTTCGCATACGCACCGGCGAAACCGACCAAGACGCCCTTTAAGGAGCCCATCATGGAAGCACAAAACTTACAACAACTCACTTTCGCGGTAGACACCTTTTACTTACTCATATCCGGGGCGCTGGTTATGTGGATGGCAGCCGGATTTTCCATGCTGGAAGCGGGTCTGGTCAGAAGCAAAAATACCACGGAAATTCTGACCAAAAACATCGCGCTCTACGCTATTGCCTGTATTACCTATCTGGTTATCGGTTACTCGGTGATGTACCCAGACCCATCGACTTCGGCTTACGCTGCCGACGCCAACTTTTTCTTCCAGATGGTGTTCGTTGCCACTGCTATGTCGATAGTCTCTGGTGCCGTTGCCGAACGTATGAAACTCATGAGCTTTCTCGTATTTTGCGTCGTGCTTAGTGCGGTCATATATCCAGTGCAGGGCTTATGGACCTGGGGTGGTGGAATGCTGACTGAATGGGGCTTTGTCGACTTTGCCGGCTCCAGCATTGTGCATTTAACCGGTGCATCAGCGGCGCTTGCCGCGGTTCTTTTACTGGGCCCGCGCTCCGGTAAATACCTGAGTGACGGCAGTATCAATGCGTTACCCGGCTCTAATATGCCACTGGCAGCACTGGGTACCTTTATTCTCTGGTTTGGCTGGTTTGGTTTTAACGGCGGTTCGCAGTTAGCGCTAAGCACCGTTGACGACGCCAATGCCATAGCCCGCGCCATGGTAAACACGAACACCTCGGCCGCAGCTGGTACTATCGCCACTCTGCTGTTTACTAAGTTGCTGTGGAAAAAAGCCGATTTAACCATGATTTTGAACGGTGCCTTAGCCGGACTGGTAGCCATTACTGCGCAACCGGTCACTCCGGAGCCCTGGCTTGCCGGCGTTATTGGGTTTATTGCGGGGCTTATTGTCGTGTTGTCCATTATTGGGCTGGATAAACTCCACATTGACGATCCGGTCGGTGCTATTTCAGTGCACGGTGTAGTCGGTATTTTCGGCACTCTTGTGGTTCCGCTCAGCGATGACGGTGCCAGCTTTCTTATTCAGTTAGCCGGTGTCGGTACCATTTTCTGCTGGGTGTTTTTCAGTAGTCTTATTGTCTGGGCTATACTGAAGCTAATACTGGGCATTCGTGTAACTAAAGAGCAGGAATATATCGGCTTAGATCAAGTCGATTGCGGCGTTGAAGCCTACCCTGAGTTTACGTCGAAAAAAGACGGGTAAAAGGCTCTTTATTGCCAGTTTCGCCCATTCTTGATAACGTTTTTAACCATCATTTTCCGGAATGGGCGAACAAATATGTCGACATCACGAGAGTATGTTGAAGAGCTTTTAGCGAAAGCAGATATCCGCATTAACGGTGACAGAGCCTGGGATATGCAGGTTCACGATGAAACCGTATTTGATCAGGCACTTTCGCGCGGTAATCTTGGCTTGGGTGAATCCTATATGGCTCGTTTGTGGGATGCCGAATCACTTGACCAGTTTTTCTTCCAGCTACTGCGCTCCGGCATTCAGGATGAAGTTAACCCCGCCCGCCTTATTTTTCATTCCTTAAAAAGCCGAGTCTTCAACTTACAAAGTAAATCCAAAGCCTGGGAAGTTGGTCAGCATCATTACGACATGGGCAATGACCTTTATCAGTCTATGCTTGATGAGCGTATGGTTTACACCTGTGGTTACTGGGAAAAAGCCAAAGACGTTGACGAAGCACAACGACATAAACTTGAACTGTGCTGTAAAAAGCTGGGACTGAAGCCTGGCATGCGCGTTCTTGATATTGGCTGTGGCTGGGGCAGCTTCATGCAGTATGCCGCTGAAAACTACGGTGTCGAATGTGTTGGTGTCACTATATCCAAAGAGCAGGTAGCCCTTGGCAAGGAGCGCTGTAAAGGCCTTCCGGTAGAGTTCCGGTTACAGGACTATCGCGAGCTGGACGAGCAGTTTGACCGCGTTATCAGCTTAGGCATGTTCGAGCATGTCGGTCAGAAAAACTACGACGACTATATGGATGTCGCTCTGCGCTGCACCAAAGAGGACGGCCTGTTCCTGCTGCACACTATAGGTAAAAATGTCAGTGACACCGCAGCCGACCCGTGGATCAGCAAGTACATTTTCCCGAATGGCGAAATTCCGTCTATTTCACAAATAGGAACGGCACTGGAAGAAAAGTTTGTCTGCGAAGACCTGCACAACTTCGGTGCCGATTACGATAAAACCTTAGTGGCCTGGTTTGAGAATTTCGATAAGGCCTGGCCGTCTATTAAGTCACAGTTTGATGACGAATTTTACCGTATGTGGAAATATTATTTGCTGTCCTGCGCAGGTGCGTTCCGTGCACGCGACATTCAGTTGTGGCAATGGGTGTTATCTCCTAAGGGCAGGGTTGGAGGATATTTACGGCCTCAACTTTAAGAGGCCGTATTAACCCGGCCGCTAAAATTCTGTCATAAAGATATTCCAGAAGACCAAAAACAGGGCTGCAATCAGCGGCCCTAAAACAAACCCGGTAATACCAAACAACGACATACCACCTAAAGTAGAAAACAGCACCAAATAATCCGGTAACTTAGTATCACGCCCCACCAGAATTGGGCGCAGTACGTTGTCGGCCAGACCAATCACTATTGCGCCGTAGCCGACGAGTATGGTGGCGGCTATCCAGCTGCCTGTCGCGTACAAATAAATAGATACCGGTAACCATACCAAACTGGCACCAACCGCCGGAATTAACGACAAGAAAGCCATGACGACACCCCATAGCAGGGCTCCTGGAATACCCAGCAAGGCGAAAATTATGCCACCTAATGCCCCCTGAACTATGGCAACAACAATGTTTCCTTTCACTGTCGCCCGGGTCACACCAGCAAACTTACTAAAAAGCATGCGCTCGCGCTCATCACCCAGAGGTAATGCTTTCACCATCAGGTTAATTAAAGACTGCCCGTCTCTTAGCAGAAAAAAGGTTAGATAAATCATCAACCCCAGACTGATAAGAAAAGAAAAAGTATTTTGGCCAAAGGCTAACGCCTCTTCGGCTAAGAATTTACTGCCGCTGGCTGCGCCCGAAGATATTTTTTCCCGCACGTCGCTGGCTTTAATATCAAACTGAGCAAGCAAGTCACTAATAACCGGAAACGCTTTTTGAACGTCATCAAAGAGCTTACCCGGGTTAATCTTGCCTTCGTCCAGCCGCTGATAAAAGCTGACACCTTCCTGCACAAAGGAGTATGAAATACCCAGCCCTGGGATCACCACTATAACCAATGCAATTAGCAAGGTTACAAGAGCTGCCCTATTGGGTTTGTTTCCAAATTTATTTTTCAGTTTTTGCTGTAGCGGATAAAAAATAACAGCCACCACACAAGCCCAAAAAATGGCGCCCCAAAACGGTATAAGTACCCAGGCAAAGGCGATACTGACTAAAACCATTGTCAGTAAAAATGCCCGCCGTTCTAAAGATTCCCGCATAGCTCGTTCCTTGATGTTAATGATTCTCGGCTCAAATACTTGACAGAAGTTAAGATTGATAACAACCTCAAGATAGCTAACTGCCTAATTTATCACAACTGATAAGAATAAATGCCTAAATCAGAAGACCCAAACAGCTTTACCAGCTGGCTCAAAGAAAGTGTCGTCAACTTCACGGAGATGAACGCCGAAAAGCAGGTGTTCATGGGCTTCGTGTTGGCGATACTTATTGCGGCAATTATCAAAGTCATTGAGATAACAGGCGGGCTTCCGAGTCTTTACGAACACCTACTTTACTTTCCCTTAATTTTTGCCGGTTTATTGCTGGGGTCACGCATTGGTGCTTTAGCTGGTTTCATGTGTGGCTTATTACTCAGCCCCTTTTCTTTTTCCGAGTCGCTGATAAGCGGCAACGAAATTGTCGGCGGCTGGATGCTCCGTATGGTTGCTTATACTCTTGTAGCCACTATGGCGGGGATGGTTGCCAAAGTCATAAAAGAATTAAGCGGCGCCGAGCAAACGGCCAAATTCAAATATCAGGGAACCAACCTTCCCAACATCAACGCTCTGTTAAAGCAACTAGAAAGCATTGGTCATAGAAAGGGCAGTTCTCCCGATGACCTGGTCGATATTTTCAACTTCCGCTTGCAGAATATGGATAAAATTCAACAGCAAGTCGGAAGCGAAAAAGCCAACGAACTGGTTAAGCAAATGGCTGTTCAACTGAAAAAACTCCTTGGAGACCAGGTTCAGGTTGGTCAGACATCAAGAAATGAGCTGGTTGGGGTTCGCTCTGAGGCTGAAGAAAACTCAAAAGAACTGCAACAAAAAATAGAAAGCTTTTTGGAGAAGCCCATAGTCATTGATGGTGTTTCTTATCAGATGGACAGCACCGCCGGTGTGCTCAGGGTGAAAAACGAACAACTTAAAGAAGACCACCAGAAAGTTTTCGACGAAGCTCAGTCACATGCCTTCAACGCTTTTCAAAAGAAACAACAGTTTTCGTTTCTGGAGCAAAATGAAGCTATTGACCAAATTGAAGAGGTCACTTTTTCGCGCCAGTTTAGCGAGGCAATGAAAAATAACGATATTCAGCTTTACTATCAGCCTCGCCTGAATACCAACTCTGGCTACTTTTCCGTGCTGGAAGTTTCAGCCAAATGGGTGCACCCCAAGCGCGGCAGTATGAGTTTAGAAGAGTTTAAACCAATGATAGAAGAGGCTTCTTTAACTCAGCAATTTACGTCATGGATTATTCAACGCACCTTTAAAGACCTGCGGGTATGGCAAAAACAAAAAGTGACTGTCCGCGTCGCTATTAACGTGACCATTAATGACATTGTTGACCCGCTTGTACTCAATGTTTTAGCGCACGAACTGCAGGAAACCAAATTTCCGGCACAGAATATTAATATAGAGGTCAGTGAGCGAGCCTTAATGTCACTTTCCGACAAATCGAAACGCTATCTGGAACGTCTACGCAGCATTGGCTGTAATGTTATTGCCTCGCATTTTGGGGAAGGCCGCTCCACTATACAGTCACTTTTTGTGTTACCTGTAGATGCAGTAAAACTTTCTGAGGAATTAGTGCAAAAAGCCACTTCCCATAGCGATCAAAAAAGAGAATTAGCCTCTATGGTCAAAATGGCCAGAGCGCGAGGCTTAACAACCATAGCTACGGGCATCAATGATCGCGCTAAGCTGCTACTGTTAAAGCAAATAGGATGTGAAGAATTACAAGGTTCCATTCTCAGTAAGTCATTGAAAAAGTCAGAAATACCCTGGGCACGGATACGATAATGAGAGATGAAAGAGAGTTAACACTGCATCGGGCGTCGCGTAAACGCTTTTTCAAACGGCCGGAAGTTATTCTGGCGCTCTGCTATATTATAGCCGCTATCATCTGGGAAATAGGTGCTAAAACCTTAATCCCTAAGCTACCGTTGGAAGCCGGCACAAAAAGCACCTTAATTCAATGGGAGCCCTGGGCGTTTGTCGCACTATCCGTGGTGTTTCTGTTTTTCTTTATTCGCCGCATTTGGTTCTTAAGGTTTAAAAAGTCTCGTGAGTTACTGCATAGCTATCTGGGCAACAGCCCAACCGTGCACTACGAGCTTAGGGCTCTCGATTCAGGCTTCTGCGTCGACTGGGTAAGCACAAACTGCGAACGTATTCTTGGGTACTCAACAGAAGAGGTAATGGCGCCGGGCTGGTGGCTCAACAACATTCACCCTAACGACGTAAAAACCGTGAAGAAAACGGCTTTACGAGGCTTTGAAGAAGAGCAGTTTGTTTGTGAATATCGTTTTCGTCACCAGCAGGGACATTACGTTTGGGTGAGAGACGAGGTACGTCGTAGCAGTCAGAAGCCTCTACGTTTTCAGGGCTCATGGACAAATATTTCTACCGACTACTACGATACCCCCAGCATTAATTCCGGGAAGAACTCGGAGCTCGAGGTATTATCAGGCATCGCACTACTGGATGAGCACCGCCGAATAATAGCTATTGATACGCCATTTACCGACATTTCCGGCTTAAAAGAATCGGGGTGTCTGAATTCAAAACTTGAGGAATTGCTGGCAGCAACGGAAATTGATGAAACTAACGAAAACTTCCCCTGTAACCAGAGTATTCTGATTGTCGGTCGTAATACGGATAAACAACGTTACTCTGCCATTTTAACCGTTCGTGAAGCCCCGGCTAGTTTCCCCGGGGAAGCTGCCTACATTGCAACCCTAAACGATGTCACGCGGATGAAATTGCAACAGCGGCAGTTACAAAAGCTGGCCTTTTTTAACGACTTAACCGGCTTACCTAACAGCAACTCGCTGGCACTGGATTTAACCCGGTTATTAGATGAATTGCCCAGCGACAGGTTGGCTGCCGTCATTGTAATGAACGTTAATCATTTCCATCAGGTGAATGACCAGTATGGCCATCATATTGGCGATAAAATTTTACAACGCCTGGCGCTTAGACTAAAAAAAGCCGTTCCCTTCGGTACCAAACTTTATAACCTTGGTGGTGATGAATTTGCCGTCGTTTTGAATCATATTGTTGAATACATCGATATTCAGAACATCATCTTGCAAATTCAGGCCGCGTACGAACCGCCATTCATATTGTCGGACAACCAGCGGCAAGTGCAACTGGCTGCCAGTATTGGTGCCAGCGTTTATCCACTCGACGGCTACGATGCCGAAAAGCTCCTCGCTCAGGCCAATTTGGCAATGAACTCAGCTAAGGACGAGCACAATGAAAGCAACACCTACTTTAAACAAGAACTGGAAACCCGCTCTTACGATGAAATCCAATTAGAAGAAGATGTCCGCAGCGTGTTGCAGACCGAGCAAATGCAATTGGTTTATCAACCCGTACTCAACATGCAAAAGCAGGTAGTAGGCGTTGAGGCATTACTACGTTGGGAACACCCCGACCTTGGCACATTAAAACCCGACCAGTTCCTGCCACAGTTTGATGCCAATGGCATGTTGGACACCCTGGGAGTATGGGTGGTTGAACAGGTTATCGAGCAAATTGATCTCTGGCAGGAGCAAAACACCGTTCCGGGAAAAGTCGGTATTAATTTGGCAACCGAGCAAATTTCTCAGCAACTTTATCAGACAGTCAGCCAGTTTGTTAAACACAACCCGGAACTAGCGGAAAAGCTTGAATTTGATTTAAGTGAGAGCAGCTTACAAGAACCGCTGCCGGACACTCTGGAAATTATTGAGAAGTTACATCAGCTAGGTATAACTCTGGTGATTGACCGGTTCGGCAAAGGTATTGCCAGTATGCTGCATTTGAAAAATATGCCGGTCAGTAAAATTAAAATAGAGAGAGAGTTTATTCGCGACCTTGATACTAACGCGCGCTCGCGCAGTTTAGTGCGAGCAGTTATTCGCATGACCTCTGAATTGGGACTGGAAGTACAGGCGGTAGGCGTAGAAAAGCAAACTCAGTTAGATACACTGGCCGAATTTGGCTGCCATTACTGGCAGGGCGAGCTCTATAAGTTACCGCAAACCGCCGACACGGTATTTATTCAGGACAGAGATTAGCCTGGTCTGCCATTAAAGCCTCATAAACCTGCGTAATATGCGGGTCATTGACATCCAGCTGTTGTAGCGCCAGCTGTAACTTGACCAGGTATTCGGCATTGGGTCCGCTGGGGCCGGACGAACGGGCTATATGGCTGGCAATTTCCGAAGCCGGAGCCTCGCCAAGAAACGCTTCGTTGTCTTCTGTTGCAATATAAACAAGGCCTTCTTGTTGGCTGCCGTCACGAAAACTCATAGGCGTCGTGAACCTTAAGTAACCGTTTTTCTCACGATGGTCTAAATGCTCAAACACATCGGGTGAGACTTTGTAGGCCATTCCGGTGCACTCTTCACCCGGCGTTTCTGTTAAAGTCAGTACCCTGCCCGGAGCTTCGGGTGTACCCCGATGGTCGTGCGACCCTTGCCAGAAACGTCGTGACCATCCTTGTATTGAGGCAGCCGCCCGTTCCAGATATGGAAAGTCGACTTTATAAATCAGTGAGCCATAACCAAATAACCAGACAGCCTCCAGGCCACTTAAATCCTGCCGCTCTTTATTCATTGCAATGGTATCGTGTGACATACTGCTCAGCCTCAATGTCGCCTGAATATCTACAGCGGCTTGTAGCCGATACGGAAGCCGCCCCAATGTTTTCCATTTACGTAAACGGGTACCGATAAGTCGTGCATAACCTCGCCAGTATCGCGTTTGTAGGTCTGTAACAATAACGTTTGCGTGTGAGCTCCGCAACGTGCCCCGGTTTTATCATTAAATAGCCGACGCGAGCGGTTGCCGACCAAATCTTTTTTCGGGTCACCCGTTAACGGCTTATTAAACGCATCGTTGTGCCGCGCGACATAGCCTTTCGGGTCAGTGGCAATAGCGTAAATAATGTGTTCATGCCGCTTCAGAATAGGTTCCTGAATAGCGGGTAATATACTCTCGAAAAACTCCGTGTAAGGTGTCTTGTATTTTACCGGCTCGGTTCCGGGAACCGCCTGGTAGTCTCGGGAAAACAGTTGAGTTGACGTCAGCTCACCTTGCTCAATAGTCTGTTCTAAACGCTGCCCAATTTGTTTAGCAGCGTCGGTTGCGGCCTGGTAAATCACTCTATGTTCAGCGTCCGCATCATTTTCAACCAAGTGCGCGAATAATTGCTCCGACTGCAGCTCCAGTTGCTCGGCCTGCCCGCTTACGTCATCCAGTTGTTGGTACTGTTCAGATAAGTCTGAGTTTACAGAATGCAGAAGCTCACCATTACGGGAAAGATCCTCTGCGTTCTCACCCATTAACCCCGTAATTTTTTGTAATTGCTGTTCCACCGTTTCAGCTTGTTCCACAATACTGGCCAGTTGTTCAACAATGCCCACGGTTGTCTCCGACTGCTGCTCAATGTGCTTTGACAGTTGCTCAATATTATTGACCGCGACCGTGGTTTCATTATGAATCGCTTCCACTAAATTACTCACTTCCACGGTTGCATCCGAAGTTCGCCCGGCCAGCGTTCTTACTTCGTCGGCCACAACCGCAAAGCCGCGACCATGTTCACCTGCGCGCGCCGACTCTATCGATGCATTCAGCGCCAGCAAGTTGGTTTGCTCCGCAATACTGTCAATAACCTGGGTCACTTTACGAATATCATCGGCTTTAGCCTGCAGACCTCTGACCGCTTCAGCACTTTCTCGGCTGTCCGCTACTACCAGAGCTATCTTCTGAGTGAGTTGCTTTATTCTTTCGCGGCCTTCGTGGCTTATCTGCTTGGTTTGCTCTGCCGCAACAGCCACTTCCGATGAAAAGCTTTCTATTCCCTTCGCCCGTTCGCTAACCCGTGACGAGTTATCCACACTTTCTTTCAAACGCTCGACAATATCTGCCAAAACGGTTTTAAAACGGTTTATCGCAAAACTAAGCTCTGCCGTTGCTATTGCATTTTTACCGGAGTTTTCGGCCAACTGATCCGTGCCGTCCCCCTCAGAGGGCTCTTCATCATCCGCTATTCTGGCGGCACTAAAATAACGGGCATAAAACCAGCTCAAGGCAATGAATAATAAGCTTTGCAGACATAACTGCAGCCACAACCAGGGCACAAAAGAAAGGACAAGGACACCGGCGGCTATTGCCAAAGCCGTTATCAATAAAGGAGGTTTCACATCAACTGTGGACATTTATCTGCTTCCATAAGGCGTAAAAAACGCAACGTACCATGTATAATTATCGAACAGTTTCTATGAAACTTTATGGTGCTGCACTACGACCTTGGTAGCAGGTGCAGACGGGCAAAGCGCCCGCCTGCGGCTTTAACGAGGGAAATTAACGATCTTTGTCGGTCTCAGTGTCGTTATCTGAGCCCAGCTCTTCCTGTTGGCGAAGGTAACCAGCGGCTTCTTCATCAGAAGTCTTCGACTTTGATTGCTGCAGTCTGTCCTGATCTGTCGGAATGGCGCGGGTCTGTTCATTTAACTGATGTATTTGAGAAGCATTGCCCAAATCGCGATTACTGGTAATGGAAGCAATAGACTCACGGTCTTTCAGAAAGTCGATAACATCCTTGCGAATAGACGCCATTTCGTCATCCGATTTGTGCATTTCCAGAATATGTCGCGGATGCTCCAGATTTTTCATTCCGGTTGCAGCAAAAGTTGTCGACACGATACGTGACACGATAACCCAGGGAGTAATACTACTGCGCACCAACGTGTTCTCTGAACGGGTACTGTCGTGAATACCGGTACCGGTTGAAATTTTAGACTCAGTAAAGGTTCCTTCGCACTTAAAGTAAATAAGCATGGATTCAAACTGAATTTCCGCATAAAACAGATGCGCGATATTAGCGGCTAAACCCGCAAATGCCCGCAGGACATAGCCAATAAGATAAAAATGAACGGCAGTCATGAATACGCCTGCTAAGGTCATTAAGTCGCTATAGGGAGTCTCTTCAGTCAACCTATAGTTCATGCTGTCAAGAACCCTCACAAAATCGACCGCAGCATAAGCTAAGAAGAAGGTGAACAGCACGCCGATAATGAACAGACTATTACCCAAAAGCAAACTGACCAAACGCGACTTATCAAATAACCCGCCCAGTCCCATAGGTTTTACCTGAGGCTGAATTTCCTGAATCATCTCGCCACTAAAGGCACCTTTGCCGTCAACGTGTTCCTGTAAGTTAGGATCCAGTTCACGATAAACCCGGTTTGGCACTTCGCGGTAACGGCGGTTTGCCATGACCAGGTTGTCGAGGTTAATAAAAATCTCTTTAGGGTGTACCGACTCCTGCCAGTTTTCCCGTAATTCAGATACTTCAGAAACCGGATTCGCATGGGCTAAACGTCTTTTCAGCAACACCACAGTGACAGCCGTGCAAATTAAAGCACCAACAAAAATACCAAATAAGTACCAGCCGGCATGAAAGTCCGGCAAAGCGGCATAATACTGCTCAACCGTTGCCGCCGTTACGTCTGTTGCAGCCATCCACCAGCTCACCACTAGCCCTACCACAACAGGCAACAACAAGGCGAAGGCAATAATTTTGACCAGGTCGCCGCTGCCCATAGAGTCAATAGTCTGCTCCGCACCACGGGATATAGCCTTACCGGCAGCCTTCCATACGTGCATGATGTAAAGCGTCAATAAAACAGTGTAGACAGGGAAAGCCAGTACGCCTGCGTCTCCGGCAAAGCCAGCCAGGGACACAAAAGCAGCAAAGCCAAACGCAACCATTGCCGTAAGAGTACGCACCCAGGCCCCTAACAGGCGTTGCGCCATATTACGAACGGGGTAAGGCATAAACAGTAATTTGGGAAATACCGTGTGAGCTATTCGCGCCAGTAAGCCTTTGGGCTCTATAAAGGTGCTGTTTTTACGGCCCATGAGCATTTCTTCCAGAGCCTGATCGTTATAAGCAACGTAACGCGCCTCTTCCTGCGCGGTACTGCGCTCAGACTTACTAAAGTTAGGAGCCAGTGACGTAGGATGATTACGACCAACAAAGTAGCGCAGCATAGCCATAATGCCGCCGCTCAGTACTTTAATGCCTACGGCCAGAAGTGAAATACCGAAAATAGCCAGTACCCAACCCATAATCGGGTCTTGCTTTACAGAGCCTGCTCCGGCCACCAGCAAATAAACGCCAAACAGCGATTGCACAACTCCACGAATACTCGTTACCAAGCCTTCGGTTTTAAACGGATTTTTTAACCCAAGATCAATCGAACCGTAATCAAACGCCACCGGATTTCCCCTACTCAATGCCTGCTTAAAATAAAGGCTTTAGGTTAGCGGTAAGTTAACCACTGAGCAATAGAAAAATAAAAGCCTGAAAGCATTGAGCTCCATTGACATCAAGCCATGTGCGTAGCAATCTAAGCCTCTATTTTACTACCAAGCGGCACAGACTATGAAAACCATCGTTGATCACCTGGCACAGTATGCGGCTTATCATCGGAATCGTAAGAATGTCATGACTCATCTTGTCGGTATTCCACTGATTGTTGTCGGCATCATTAGTTTATTATCACGGCCTGCGCTACCCTTGGACTACTTTTTGATTACCCCCGCCAACTTAGTTGTTCTGGCGGCGGTTATTTTTTATATCCGTCTGGATATCAAATTAGGTTTGCTCATGACCATTTTGCTATGGCTGTCGCTGTCAGTTGGGCGCGACATAGCCGCATTACCAACCAGCTTATGGCTGAGCTGGAGCATCGGCCTGTTTGTTGTCGGCTGGGTGTTTCAGTTTGTCGGCCATTATTTTGAAGGGCGTAAACCGGCTTTTGTAGATGATATTATGGGGTTAGCCATTGGTCCCTTATTCGTCGTAGCAGAGGTCGTATTTATGTTGGGCTTTAGAAAGGACTTAAAAGCAGCGGTGGAACAAAAATTATGATGGAACTGGATTACCCGCAGTGGTTTCATGATTGGGCAGCAACCCAACCCTGGGCCTACACAATTGGGGCCTGTTTTTTCCTTGTTATAGCGGTTTGGTTGTCTCAGCTTGTGACCAAACACGTTTTACTGCGCGGTATTTCCCGTCTGCTGTCTCAAACCCAGTTAGGCAGTGATCCGGGCATCGGCATTCGCGTTATCGTCAGCCGCCTGGCTCAGGTTGTTCCTGCGTTAGTGCTGTCCGGTGGTATTTATCTGGTACCGGACTTGCCGGAAACCGCCACCACCATCATACGTAACATCAGTATTGCTTACCTTATACTGACTCTGGCGCGTTCGTTTAGCGCGGCCATGACCAGCGTTAACGAAATATACAGTCGCCAGCCTGACGCGCATACAAAGCCAATAAAGGGCTATCTGCAAATAGCGAAAATAGTAGTCTATGTGGTGGCGACTATTCTCATTATTGCCTCATTGCTGGACCGCTCTCCGGTTATTCTGCTATCGGGAATTGGTGCCATGGGTGCGGTTGCCATGCTGGTATTTCAGGACACCATTCTGTCACTGGTCGCCAGTATTCAGCTCTCATCTAATGACATGCTTCGTGTAGGCGACTGGATTGAAATGCCCCAGTTAAACGCTGACGGCGATGTCATTGATGTGGCACTGCATACAGTTCGGGTACAAAACTGGGATAAAACCATTACGAACATTCCCACCAAGCGCCTTATTTCCGAGTCGTTTAAAAACTGGCGGGGCATGCAGGAAAGCGGTGGACGCCGTATAAAACGAGCGTTATATATTGACCAGAACAGTATTCACTTTTTGTCCGCCGAGCAAAAGAAAAAACTAAAACGGTTTTCGTTACTTAGCGATTATCTGGAACAAAAAGAAAAAGACATAACGGAGTGGAACGCCGGGTTGGAGAAAAAGGGTTTCGACCCTATAAACGGACGTCAGGTAACCAATATTGGCACCTTCCGCGCTTATGTAAAACAATACCTTAAGCAGCGACCCGACATACACGAAGGAATGACACTGATGGTTCGTCAGTTAAATCCGGGAGCTCAGGGTTTACCCATTGAAGTGTACTGCTTTAGTAACGATACCGCGTGGGAAATCTACGAAGGTATTCAGTCCGACATTTTTGATCACTTGTTTGCCATACTGCCACAATTTGACTTACAGGTTTTTCAGGAAACCTCAGGGCAGGACGTTCGTTCAGCGGTACAAGCGCTTGAGCTTAAACCCAAAAGTGATGATGAATAAGTTAAGGCTGAACTAACACTTTACTGTCATTAAGTCTTCATGTTTACGGAGTAATTTCTTTTACTCTGGGAAAAATGCATGGAGTAAAACAGTGAAGCAATTTAACCGACGTGACTTTTTAAAGCTATTTGCAGCAACTGGCGCAGCAGTCACCGTATCAACAGCATTACAGGGCTGTGCAAGTATTGGCAAAACCAGTGAGCGCAGCTCCGTCAAGTTTGACCACGGCGTAGCCAGTGGCGATCCAACTTCAAACGCCATTTTGTTGTGGACGCGCGCCGTGCCGGAAAATAGCGCAGAAAAACAAGTAACGCTGGGCTGGGAGCTGGCCGCCGATGAGAGCTTTTCAAGTATCATTCGCTCCGGAACGGCCACAACAAGCGCCAGCAGAGATTACACAGTTAAAGTCGACGTTACTCAATTATCGCCAAACCAGCGTTACTACTATCGTTTTTTAGGTAAGAACAGCAAAAGCCCCTCTGGCAAAACGCAAACGCTTCCTGAATCTGGCTTAAAACCGCTGAAGTTTGCGGTTTTCTCCTGCTCTAACTACCCCGCCGGTTACTTTAACCCATACTCCGAAGCAGCAAAGGACGATTCTATTGATGCGGTCATTCATTTAGGTGACTACATTTACGAGTATGGCGCAGGCGGTTACGCCACCCAAGGTTCGCAAGAAATTGGCCGCGGCTTACCCGACAACAATAATACAGAACTTTTTACCCTGACTGATTATCGTCGCCGCTACGCGCTTTACCGCACCGACGAAGGGTTACAGGCACTGCACGCACATGCCCCTTTTATTGCCGTGTGGGATGACCATGAAATTAGCAATGACACCTGGAAAAACGGTGCAGAAAACCACCAGGAAGATGAAGGCAGCTTTATTGAAAGGCGCGCAGCCGCAGTTCAGGCGTATTATGAGTGGCTGCCTATTCGTCCGCCACAGGGCGAAGCCAACCTCACTATTTATCGTGATTTCAAATTCGGTGACTTAGTTGATTTGATCATGCTGGATACCCGCGTTATCGGACGTGATAAACAGCTGAATTATGACGACTACCGCGATGCAGAAAGCGGTCAGTTCAATACCCAAAAATTCCAGCAGGACATGTCTTCTGACCGCAGCATCATGGGCAAAAAGCAGTTACAGTGGCTGGTTAATAAACTGAATAACAGCTCAGCGCGCTGGCAAGTTTTAGGTCAACAATTGCTTATGGGGAAAATGAACTTTCCTGCGGCCGCATTCGCGGCAGATGACCGCAGTAAAGTCACACCACTGCTGTTACAAATAGCAGAGCTTAAAAAGCGCCTGCAGAACGGCGAAGAGTTAACAGCCCAGCAAAAGGCAATGGTCACTCAGGTTACTCCCTATAACCTTGATGCATGGGACGGTTACCCCATTGAACGAGAAATGCTCTACCGGGCGGCGCAAAAAGCCAATAAACAGCTGGTGGTTATTGCCGGAGACACTCACAACGCCTGGCACAGCGAGCTGCGCAGTTCAGATGGAGCTCACATTGGGGTGGAGTTTGCCACGTCTTCGGTATCATCTCCGGGAATGGAAGCTTATTTAAGCCTGGACACAAAAACCGCAGACCAGCTAGCCAAAGCACTGCCTACCCTTATCGAAGACTTAAAATATACGAACCTGCATCAGCGCGGTTATATGAACCTGTTTGCGTCCGAGGACGCGGTAGAAGCAGAATGGGTATTCGTGGACACGATTCGCAGCAAAGACTATCGGGTAGTGAATAAGCACAAAGCGCGCTACACGGGAAGTTAGTTTCTAGCTCGTAAAATAAAAAAGGGAACCATGACACAGGTTCCCTTTTCTCGTTTTAGCACAGTTTTACATACCAAACTTCTTGGTAAACTCTAAATAAAACAAACGCGGTGGACCAGAAATAAAGGTTGGGTTACCAAAGCTTCCGCCCGTATTCCCGGCATCAACCAGGTATTCTTTGTCGAATAAGTTAGTTGCTTTCAACGCCAGACTCCAGTCAGCAGAGTCATTATAAAGACCCAGCGACGCATTCACTAAAGTGACTGAATCCTGACTGATATCCAGGCCAGCTACCGGCGCATTTTCTGGTTCAAAGAACACTTCAGACCGGTAAGTCCCGACTACAGAGCCACGCAATGCGTATTGGCTGGAAAGCGCTGCTTCGTATATCACCCCAAGGCTTGAAGTCCATTCTGGCTGAAGGCGGAAGCGATTCCCGGCTAAACTGCCGTTGGTGCTGTCGTCATCAATTTTCGCATCCAGATACGCCAAGTGGCCGAACACCTCAATACCTGCGCCTAAATTCGCATTAATTTCAGTTTCGACACCAAAGTTAGTCGCAGAGCCTGCGTTCGCGGTGTAAAAGTTGCCCGAATCATCCTGTAAAGTCACCTGAAAGTCTGAATAGTCCTGATAAAACACCGACGCAGAATAACGCACACGGTTTTCCGTTAGGTTGCCTTTAAGGCCGGTTTCGTAGTTCCAGATAACTTCCGCCGGAATTAAACCAAAATCACCCGCGGCTTCACCGTCTGCATCAAGAGTCGAGCTCACATCCACAACTTCAGAGCGGCGACCTTTTGAAACCGTAGCAAACCAGTTATTGTCGTCGTTCAGCTTGTAAATAATATTAAAGCGAGGCAACCAGGCGTCTGAACTGTTGCTAGCGGAAAATACTTCTCCGTCGGTTGATACAGTCGGCAACAACGTTTGTGTTGGCAGACCCAACAAAGGTAACAACTGGCTGTTTGGCATGGTTGCAGCAAAACCACTTTCGCGATCTTCTGAAACATAACGGATACCCGCAGCAACTTCGGTTTTATCGTTTAACTGGTAAGTTAAATCGACAAATGCAGACCAGGATTCATTGTCGCCAAAGTTTGTAAACTCGCCTGCGTATGGAATTTCCTGCAAAGCGCCACCTGTTAATACCGGCGTTAACTGATTAACCGAACCATCAGCATTAATACAAGGTAAGCCACTTGGCAAAGCACCGGCGCAGTTCAGGAAGATAGATTCTTCTGTGCTAAATGGTACACGCTGGCTGCCGTCTTCCGTGAAGTAATTAATGCCCCACAGCATTAAGAGATTATCGCCGGCGTAGTTAAAGCGAAACTCCTGACTGAACTGGTCACCTTCGGCGTCTTCACCGAACTCCAGGAACCAGGCCTGGGTGCCGTCTGCGTCAAACACTTCCAATGAGTCGAAGCTGCGGTATCCACTCACCGAGGTAAAGCTCAGGCGCGGACTAATGGTCCAGTCTACGGTTAAATTAATGTCATCGACGGTTCTGTCCAGCCCCAGCTTTTCACGGCCTAATACCGAGGCCGAATAAGGGCTGCCGGTCATTTCAACAAAACTGTAAGGGCTGGTGTCACCGCCGGTTGGTGCGAAAATACCGTTCTTAAATGAGGTTCCGGTATCTTCGTTTTTCTCATAGCTATAAATTAGGTCAGCGGTCACCGCATCGCTAGGCTGAAAACGAAGAGAACCACGTAAGGCTTGCCTGTCAACGCCGTTCATGTCGTCCTGACCCGGCGCTATGTTCTCAATAAACCCGTCGCGTTCGCGGTAACTGAACGCCAGCCGTCCACTGACTAACTCATTACCACCGTTAATGAAACCACCCAGTCGCTTCTGAGATTCATTACCCGCGCCAGCACTAATTTCGGCAGAGAAATCCGCTTCTGGCTTACGGGTTATAACACTAATAGCGCCAACCGATGCAGCTGTACCAAATAACGTTGCCTGCGGGCCTTTAACCACCTCGACACGTTCTATATCAAACAACTCAAAGTAGGAACCACGTGAGCGTGAGACATCCACTCCGTTGTAATAAACCGACACTCGTGGAGATGCCTGAGCTGAGCCGCTGTCTGAGGTAATACCGCGAATAACAAAACCAGGGTTGTTCGGGCTTTGTTCCTGAATAACCAAACCGGGCGTCAGGTCTGAAATCATATCCAGTTCGTTTAAGCCCAGTTCGTCCAGGCGGCTTCCTTCAAACGCACTGATACTGGCAGGCACGTCGTTAATAGACTGCACACGTTTTTGCGCAGTCACTTCAATTCGCTCAAGTTCATCTGATGTGCCCTGTTGCGCAAAAGCAACAGGCGCACTTAACGCACAAAGCGCAGCAACAACAGAGTTTAATACTTTATTTGTCGGGAACGGTAATGCCGATGTTTTCTTATGAGTAATCATAACCCTTAAAACCTTAATGTGAGTGATTAACGCGTTAACGCCGGGCTAATGTACTGAGGTCAGTTGACGATACGATGACGAATAAATGACGTATTTGTTGCTGATCTGTCAATTTTGTTGAGCCGTCCTTTAAATGCTTGTATGGTCTCCAATCCTTTATATTTTAAAACATTAAAGCGAGTGGTATTACTTGATAAAGCTTCCTTCAAAACTGGCAGTCTGCGGGCTTGTTATTTTCAGTCTGGCTGTCTCTAATGCCTTTGCCGGTGACAATTCTTTGCAGCAAGTGCCTTTCCAGTCAGTGCTCGAGCTGTCTTCAGATAGCCCCGATAACAGCTACAACTACGGGCCTCACTCCTCTCAGTTTATTCAATACTGGAACGCGCCAACGCAGTCCGACACGGCCGCTAATGTGATTTTTATTCACGGTGGTTGCTGGCTAAAAGAATACGATATTACTCACACTAACCCGGCAAGCAGCGCATTAAGGAAAGCGGGCTTTAATGTCTGGTCTGTTGAATATCGGCGTTTGGGAGAGCAAGGCGGAGAATGGCCGGCGAGTCTCAATGACGTGAAAACCGCAATTCACTTTATCCAGCAAAAGCTCAATGGTCAGTCAGTGGCGGTTATGGGACATTCTGCCGGAGGGCACCTCGCACTTCTGGCTACCACCCGGGAAACGCCCTCGGCTGAAAATATAAACGTGGTTATTGGTCTGGCCGCAATTACTGATATGGTCAGCTACACTAAGGCGCAAGGCAGTTGTAACCGTGCCGCCAGCAACTTAATGAAAACAGCTTACACCAGCGAAGACGACTACCGTGCTGCGAGCCCCAAAGCACAGAGGCTACACTCTAATACCTGGCTTATGCAGGGTACCGACGACCAAATTGTACCTATGAGCCAAACCGCGGATCTCGACGTAAAAACAGAAAAACTTGAAGGCGCAGGCCATTTTGACTTGATACACCCGAACTCAACTGCGTGGGAAGCCATTATTCAGCGACTGAACAAAGAGCTAAAACCATGAACCTCACTGACATAAGAGAACTCGACAACATTGACCCCTTTGCCCGGCACCGTGAACAATTTCAGTTGCCGGTTAATAAGGTTTATCTGGATGGTAACTCGTTGGGTGCCATGACCAAAGCAACGGCAACCCGCTTACAGCAGGTTATCCAGCAGCAGTGGTCGCAAGATCTTATCAGTAGCTGGAACGAACATAACTGGATTAACCTACCGCAAAGCGTCGGTGAAAAAATTGCCAGCCTTATTGGCGCACAGCCGGAGCAGACCATTTGCTGTGATTCAATATCGGTGAATTTGTTTAAGGCGCTGGCGTCCGCACTGGCCATTGCGCAACGTCAGGATTCCCGGCGTAATATCGTGTTATCAACAAAAGACAACTTCCCGACTGACTTATACATGGTGCAGGGAATTTCGCAGTTTGTTGGTGAACATCGTTGTCAGCTAAAGCTAGTTGAGGAGAGCGAGCTGGAACAACAGATTGACGATAAAACCGCAGTAGTTCTGGCAACCGAAGTTAACTTCAGAACCGGAAGACGGCTTGACGCTAAACAACTTATTACCAGCGCACACAGCCAGGGGGCACTGGTTATTCTGGATTTAGCCCACAGCGCAGGGGCAATGCCCGTGCACCTGGACGACTGGAAAGCTGACTTTGCGGTTGGCTGTACTTACAAATATCTAAACGGCGGCCCCGGCGCGCCAGCCTTTATTTATGCCGCAAAACGCCATCATCAGAATATGAGTCAGCCTTTAAGTGGCTGGTTCGGACATGCACGTCCTTTTGATTTCACACCAGACTACGAGCCCGCTGCCGGTATTCAACAAATGCTGACCGGCACCCCTTCGATTATTGCCATGGCAGCCGTAGATTCGGCGCTCGAAGCTTTTGAGAATGTGGACATGGAAAGGTTAAGGGAAAAGTCCTTACAGCTGGCCGAGGTGTTTCATCAATTATTAGAAGACGCTGCACTGGGTAGCAGCCTACAGCTTATTTCTCCACAGCAACGTGAACAGCGAGGCAGTCAGTTGTCGTATCGTTATGAGCACGCCTATGGCTTATGTCAGGCGCTTATTCAAAGAGGTATAATAGCCGACTTTCGTGCCCCAAATTATATCCGCTTTGGGTTTACCCCTCTTTATAACAGCTTTGAAGATATCTGGAAGGCCATTGAGCAGTTGCGGCAAGTTATTGAAGCCAAAGAACATCTCGATTCTCGTTGGCAAAGTCGTAATATCGTAACCTGAAACAAAAAAGCCTCAGCCGATGTATTCGGTTGAGGCTTTTCATTACCATCTTTTTATCACCAAACAATAATTACATCATTTTCGCGATTGGAATTTTCTGACCGTTCAGTACACCTTCACCGTTTTCCATCTGGAATTCGCTGCGGTACTCGTCGTCTTCTTCCTTCAGCAAACCTTGTTGTATGTACATATCAATCATCATTGGTGCTTGTTGTTCAGCCATTTTCTGCAGTTCAGCTTCATCGGCACCAGGCATTTGCATACGCATTGTTGACAACATCTGCTGTTCTGCGACCCATTTCAACAACGGCTTATCAATAGCAATGGATGAGTCAACAATCAGGCTAGAAAGCCAGAATTGCGTGTCTTCCATATTGTCCGGCATTTGGTTTACACCCGCCAATTTAGCGCTTAGGTCACCTTTAAATTCGCCCGGCTCCATTTTCCCGCTAAATTCACTAATAACGAACTCAGGCTCTGCCTGCAGTAACTTAGGTAGGTTTTCCTTTACCAGCTTTTGCGTCGCAACTTCTATTTCGTCGGGGTTCTGGTCATAAATCTTTTGCATCATTTGGTTATAAGCAAGCAAGAACTCAGAATCGATGTTATTAAAAGCCATCTTTAACTTCAGATCGTCAAGGTCAAAGTCTTCGGCTTTCAGCGACTCTACAGAATAGTTCATATCAATATTCATGCTTTCTTTGTCGTCGCTGAAATAACTAACGAATTCAATTCCAAGATCTTTCAATTCAAACAGGTCGACATCATCCGGCTGGCCTACAATGATTTTATCAAGCTTCATAGACATTTCGCCTTCATAAAGCTCGCCCTTCACAATTTCCAGCATGTTGCCTTTAGCTTCAGTGCTTATTTCAAACTCACCAATGCTGATAGCCTGGCCCTCAATAAGACCTTCTGCGCCTTCCAGTTTTCCTTCGTAACTGAACTCATCCGAAGAAATGGAACCTTCACCTTCATAGCCAGTAAAGGTCAGTGACGTTTGCTCATCATTCGGTTTAGAACTGAACGCGACAATTTCATCGTCATAACTAACACCACCAAAAAAACCTGCTGAACCCGTCAGGTGATAAAAAGGCGTGTTCTCTTCCCATTCAATATACTCACGTAACCCATCGTCCTTTGCATGAGCTTCAAACGAAGCCATACCCAGACCAGGAGAAAATTGAGTCAGAACCGGACCGTGCTGAACATCAATAACCACTTCAAAAGACAAGTCATCAGGTGCTGACCCTTCCGGGTAAATAGAACCGAAATCTACGCCCAGCGATATTGTTGCAGTTGAACCGAACCAGCCACTATCAAATGAGACCATACGAGCGTTATAAGCGGGTAATTGATTTATCACTTCAACATGTTGCTTTAACGCACCCTCAACTTGAGGGCCAACGAATTTAGGGCCTATGAGAGCGCCTGCAACTACGACGATACCGACGCCGCCAAGGAGTCCTTTCTTATTCATATTATACCTTTCATTTATAGGGCTGGATTGTAATTATAATGTTGTAAATCATACAGAAATTTTTTATCAACGGCAAAATTTTTGAGTGTAAAACCCTCGTAAATCAAACACGAGTTATGATGTGAGCTTTTATGTAAGCTATAGAGTAGTAAGTAACAAGCTTTTGTTTAAAACAGGTGTAGCCAATATGACCAGAGTATTAATTTCTACAGCTATGGCGTTGCTTTTGCTTGGGTGTTCGTCAGGAGACTGGCGCGATGCGTCCAGAGACCCCGCTGGTATCGCGCCTGATCCTGAAATTGAAAAGCAAGCCATAATAGAAGCCTATGCAGCCGATGCCTTTGGCTGGCGTGGCTGGTTTGCGGTTCATACCTGGTTGGCGGTAAAACCTGAGAATGCCAGTGAGTATACCGTATACGAAGTTGTGGGCTGGGGTGTGGAGCACGGGCGCCCGGCACTGCGCATTTATGAAACAGCAACACCTGACCGCTATTGGTATGGTGCCGAACCCGAAAAAATACTCTCCGTATCGGGAGCTCAGGCCGCTGCTATGATCACACGAATTGAAGAAGCGGCGTCGCGCTACCCCTGGGCAAATGAATACGAAGTGCTCCCCGGCCCCAACAGCAATACCTTTCCGGCCTGGATAGCCATACAAGTTCCGGAACTTGGCCTGAAACTACCTTTCAGTGCCATTGGTAGCGGTTACGCGGATAATGATCAATAAGTAAAAAAATGGGATAATGGTACCTATTGCTCGCTGACAGCAGTCAACTTATCAACCGCGGTGCTCCCTAAATGGAAATCAATGTAAACTTTCTCGACAATATGCGCCTTGAGGCGAAATTCGATGACTTCACAGTTATTTCGGATCAGCCCATTCGATACAAAGGCGATGGCTCTGCTCCCGGTCCTTTTGACTACTTTCTGGCATCTTCCGTTATGTGCGCGGCACATTTCATTCGCCTGTATTGCGACACTCGCGACATTCCAACCGAGAATATCCGCATTTCACAAAACAACGTTGTTGATCCGGAAGACCGTTACAAGCAGCTGTTTAAAATTCAGGTTGAGTTACCGGCCGATATTTCCGAGAAAGATCGCAAGGCCATTATTCGGGCAGCTGAGCGTTGCGCCGTGAAGCGCGTTATAGAAAATGATCTGGAGTTTGACGTTGAAGCCGTTGAAAGTATTACTCAAGACGCTCAGGCATTACTGACCATACGCCCGGACAGCGACAGCAGAACCTTTATTGAAGGCAAAGACTTACCGCTGGAACAAACCATAGCTAACATGACGGCGATACTGGCCAATTTGGGCATGAAGATAGAAATATCCTCATGGCGTAATATTGTCCCGCATGTCTGGTCGCTGCATATTCGCGATGCCGCCTCCCCTATGTGCTTTACCAATGGCAAAGGCGCCACCAAGGAAAGCGCTTTATGCTCCGCACTGGGCGAGTTTATTGAGCGTTTAAGCTGTAACTTCTTTTATAACGACCAATACTTTGGCGAAGAAATAGCAAACGCCGAGTTTGTGCACTACCCCAACGAAAAATGGTTTAAACCCGGCGCAAACGACGAGCTGCCCACTGAAATTCTGGACGAATACTGTCGTGAGCTTTATGACCCGGAAGGTGAACTGCGTGGTTCACACTTAATTGATACTAACTCAGGCCGTGCTGACCGCGGTATTGTGTCCTTGCCGTTCACACGTCATTCCGACGGCGAGACGGTCTATTTTCCGTCGAACTTAATTGAAAACCTGTATTTAAGTAACGGCATGAGCGCTGGTAATACTTTGCCCGAAGCGCAGGTTCAGTGCTTATCAGAAATTTTTGAGCGCGCCGTTAAAAAGCAAATTATTGAAGAAGAAATTGCCCTGCCGGATGTACCGCAAGAGGTGCTTAACAATTACCCGAATATTCTTGAAGGAATAAAAGCATTAGAAGAACAAGGCTACCCAGTGTTAGTTAAGGACGCCTCGCTTGGCGGTCAGTTCCCGGTGGCCTGCGTTACCTTAATGAACCCGAGAACCGGCGGTGTCTTTGCTTCTTTTGGTGCGCACCCAAGCTTTGAAGTAGCGCTGGAGCGCAGCCTGACCGAGTTATTACAAGGCCGCAGCTTTGAAGGTTTGAACGACCTGCCAGCCCCAACTTTCAACTCCATGGCCGTAACCGAACCGAATAACTTTGTTGAGCACTTTATTGATTCATCGGGCGTTGTGTCCTGGCGTTTCTTTAGTGCTAAGTCTGATATTGAGTTTGTTGAATGGGACTTCAGCGGTTCTAACCAGGAAGAAGCCGATACGCTGTTTGGTATTTTGCAGGACATGGGCAAAGAAGCTTACATAGCCGTGCATGAAGATTTAGGCGCGCCGGTATGCCGTATTCTGGTACCGGGCTATTCTGAAGTTTACCCTGTGGAAGACCTTATTTGGGACAACACCAATATTGCTCTGCAATACCGTGAAGACATTCTCAACCTGCACCGCTTAACCGATGATCAGTTAGAAGACTTGGTCGAACGCCTGGAAGACAGTCAGCTTGATAACTACATGGATATTATCACCCTGATTGGCATTGAGTTTGATGAAAACACCGTCTGGGGCCAGCTCACTATTCTCGAGTTGAAGCTGCTAATTTACCTTGCACTGCAACGCCATGACGACGCCTTCGAATATGTAGAAATGTTCCTGCAATTCAACGACAACACCGTTGAGCGCACGCTGTTTTATCGTGCTGTTGAGGCCGTGCTGGAAATTACTCTGGACGAAGAACTGGAATTAGAAGACTACCGCTACAACTTAGGCCGCATGTACGGTGAAGAGACCATTGAGGCCGTTATAGGCTCTGTTAAAGGCACCACACGTTTTTACGGCCTGACACCAACCAATATGCAGCTTGAAGGTCTGGATAGACACTTACGCTTAATAGAAAGCTACAAAAAGCTGCATGCGGCACGTGCTGAACGGCAAGTTCAAAACTAAAAGTTCAGCCCGACAAAGGCGCCGCGGTTACGCTTAGCAACAGCCTGCATAAAGGCAGCGAAGGTTTCCGCGTTGCCTTGTGCACGGCTAAAGCCTATTCCATGAATACGCATTACCGGATTGCCATCGGCTCCCTGATTCTGGCTGGTTATTTGCCGAACTATGGCGTCTAAGTCACTGGCGCGGTAGTCATCACCAAAAACGTACAAGCTGGTTGTGCCCTTGGTTTTTTTATAAAGGTTAATGGCTTTCAGAATACCCAGCTCAGGCGCACTTTTACCGCCGGTAAAGTTTGGCATTTGTTGCATGGCCATTTGTCTGAACCGTTTGCTGTCAGGTAACCAGTCACCCGCTTTACTGCTGAACATAAAATCACCGTCGGCGGCCATAATTTGAAAGCCCTTCATTTTCGGGTGACTTTCTATAATGTCGTTAACTACGCTAATGACCCGGTTCCAGCCCCGGCCCCCCGACATAGACCCGGAATTATCAATAACAAAAACTACGTATTCAGCGTCGGTTGGAATACCACCTACGTCATCATCCGGTGTGTCAGTGCTGTTCGGCGTGTTTAGCATTGCGGTGGCTTGCCGTATTTCAGCCCTTAACGACGAGGCTTTATCCTGCAACTGTTGCAGGGTTTTCTGTGCCCGCGGAATAGAGCTTTCTAAATTCTTTTCCTGTTCGGTGACTGACGCCGTTTTCTGCTCGGCAGCGGACAGTTCATCCTGTTTGTCTGATAAAGCTCCCTGAAGCTCCTCCACCGACTGCTGCGCCTGCAATACTTCTGCAACTAAGGTACTGAGGTTAGCTGGCCCGCGCTCGGTGTCCTCGGTACCATTTTTCGCTAACAACACCAGCATAATTACCGCACCAAAAGCACAGGAAATAATATCCAGAAACGAAAGGTTAAAAACCTCTATTGGCGCACGCTGAATTTTTCTCATTATGGCCACTCCGGAGCAGGTGATAAGAATGTGCCGCCGCTGACCCGCGACCAGTTCCAGTAAAGCGGTGAAGCGTAGGGGTCACCTTCTATCGGCAGAAGAATAATATTGTAGCGGACACCTTTAGGCGCGCGCTTGATGGTCTCAACCATCAATGCCTGACGGCAGTCTGAAGAAATGGACTTTTTCGTCGAAATAAAGTTACGACAGGAAATCGGCAGGCCGTCACCCAATGTTGGCAGGCCGTCCGTTACAATATACACGTCGGTAATATCCGGGTTCGTCTCAAATAACGTACTAATACCCAGCTGAAGGTTGGTGCCGCCCTCTGGCACAACCGCGCCTAAGTCCTTCACAATAGAATTCATCGACCCGCTGACAGAGGCAGTGCTGACGTTCCGTTGCCCTAAACGTTTTGCCGTATCGGAAAAGGTCACCACACTCACTTTTGAGGTTTGCGGAAGCCTTGCCAGTAACCACTGAGCAACCCGGCGCGTTCTTATCCATTTAGCAGTAGACACTTTTTTGCCGTCGCTCAAAGCCAGTTTGCTCAACACGTCAATTAAGTTGTCGCCCATCATGGAGGCGCTCTTGTCCACCAGAATGCCTATTTGCTCGCCTTCCACTTTCATGCCGGTAATAAAGTTCTGCTCACCAGTGCCGGACACTTCAACGTTGGCTGACTTCTCAACTTCTTTGGATAGCGCCGCTAACTGATTTTCCAGGTCGGCGACAACAGCCAACTGAGTCGACAAGTCCTGCAACGCTTTGGTTTGATCCTGGGTGGTGTCGTTTTTTGCTTCTTCGGAGTCTTCCTGCTTAGCTGACTCCAGCGCAATTTTGTCATTAATTTCGTCGATGGATTTTTTCAGACGCTGCTGCTCGTCCATTGACGCCGCCAGCTCCTGCTCAAGCTTTTCTTTTTCTTCTGAAGGGTCGGGCGTAAAAGCTTTAAAATCTATCAGGATAAAAATAAGAATAACGGCGCCCAGTCCGCATGCCATGACATCCAGAAAAGATAAGTTAAAGCCGTCGCCAGCCTGGCGTGTTCGTCGCATCTGAGTCGCTCAATTAACTGTGTAAATGAGACAGCAAGTGTTTCTCACAGGACTCTTGCGTGCGGATCACCATCTTGTCCTGACGACTGTTCAGCAAGTGCATAAACAACATCAGAATCAAAGAAATAAACAGTGCCACCAGAGTTGAGTTAAAAGCCACACCCAGCGACGCAGTCATACCAGCAATGTCACCATCCAGTGCTTTGTCAGCCTGCGCCAGCGCCGAACCAATACCGCGAACCGTGCCCACGAAGCCAATAGACGGAATAGCCCAGATAATGTAGCGGATCATGTTGTTACCGCTTTCTAACTGAATGGCAATATTGTCTACCGATGACTCGATGGTGTCAGCCGCATGCTGAACGTTTTTGGTGTTCTTAAAACGACGAATACAGTTAATCCAGGTGCTGTATGCGGGGGTTTCTTTATAAGCCGAGCTTTCTAAATCATTTAATGCCGCATCAACGTCCAGCGCTTCGGACTTGTCGTAGCTTTCCAGTAAGTCGCGCGAATAAATTTCTTCTTCATCAATTAGCCGCCACAGCTTGTACAGCATAAGAAACAGACAGAACAACATAAGCGAAATGCACACCTGCTGTTCAACATCTTTGAAGATGACCGAAAATGCAGTTAAAGCTTCTGTCCCTTGCTCTGCCATTGCCACTTCGGCCGCCGGGCGAATAAGTCCTGCATACAGCAAATGTATCAGGGTAAAAATAGCCAGTAGCACACCACCACTGACAAAAAAGTTAGGGCTCATTGAAAGCGTATTATTTTTAGACATTATGCATTCCGGGCGTTAAATGTTGGTGGGGAAATCTTGTGGTGCATCCAAAGACACAAAGTAAGCCGTCGCGCTGCCGGCCAAAGCCAGCAGTATGACGCCCAAAATCACGCGTTTCTTCATGATGTTTCTCCTCATCACTCATGATACCGGGCTATTCTAAAGCCGATATCCTCTGCCGAAGCGCTTTCGCCGTCGCGAACGCTGGCACGAATATTTTTCAACCGTCCAGTTTTATAAGACGCACCTTTTACCACATTTCCATTGCCGCGAGCCGCACCAAGGTAATCGGTGTAAACCCGGTCAAGGTCGGGAGGGTTTAAAGTGTAGCTGTCGTGCACCCATTCTTTGACGTTACCGTCTAAGTCAAAAAAACCGCCGCGCTCTGCTTTAAAACTGCCTACCGGTGCTTTACCGGCAAAACCGTCATTGTAGCCACGTAAAATGAAAGTTTGCTGACCTTTTGCAGACTCATCGGCAAAGTTGCCCTGCTTGTCACGCAGGTGATCCTGACTGCCCCATACATAAATAGTGGAGTCGGCCCTGCGATTAATTTTGGCTATGTATTCCCATTCGGCTTCGGTCGGCAAGCGGTAACCACGCGAGCCCGCATCGGTTCCTACCACTTTACCATTACTGATTTTATAAAAAGGCTGCAAGCCTTCCTGTTCACTCAGCCAGTTAGTAAATAAAGCAGCTTCGTCCCAGGACACATTCGTGACCGGCATTTTAGTTTTGCTGCCCGAGCCTTTAAACGCGGCGAACTGCGCTTCGGTAATTTCATGGCGCGATATCCATACATCACGCGAGAAATCCACTTTCACCTGGTGCTCATTGCGCCCGCGACTAGGTTCATTAACCGGCGAGCCCATAGTAAATTTTTTCGGCGACAGACGGTTCATTTCAATGCCCAAAGTACTGACAAACAACGGCTTGCCTTCTTTTCTTCTGGCATCAAACTCGCGCAGCATCTCGGCTTTTACGTTCACCAGCCGCTCGCTGCTTGGCTGAAACTCTTGCTTGACCGTACGGTAACCGGTTTTACGAAACTCAACTTCTGACGGTAAAGCCTGTAGCTTGGTGCGAAGCGGCGTAACGCCCTGCTTTTGTCCGTTAATGTACAGGTCGCTGGGTTCGTTGGCGGTAAAAGCTACGTCACCCATTTCCGGGTCTAAGTTAAAGGTCAGCTGCTGGTTTTCGGCTGGACCCAGCTTAATGGTCCGGCTTTGCTTAATGTAGCCAGCCTTTTCGTAACGAATAACGTGTTCTTTATTGGCATCAACGCTAATTGGATTTTTTGCCGGCGCGCCGTTAACCAGCAACGCTCCGCCCTTCGGACTCACCGAAACATTAACCGTTGCCTGAACTGGCTGAAGACGGTAATTACGCTTAGGTTCTTTATTGCGCACGGTTAAAGACACGGTGTCCGTTACCGGTTCATACCCCGGATAATTCACCACCACAGGGTAGTCGCCACCCACTTTAGCAACGGTTACCGGTGTTGAACCAACCTCTTTGCCGTCAAGGGTAACCGACGCGCCAGCCGGGCTGGAATTAATAGAGATAGTGCCACTAATAGGGGTTAGCCGAATTTGCTCTTCAACCTTACCGTCTATTAACGCCTCAATTGCCACTGAAGCAGGCTCGTAAGCCGGATGCGAGGCCGACACCGTATAAGTTCCGGGAGCAAATTCCCCCTCAAAGGTAGAAGCTGTTTCTCGCTGCTCACCGTTAACTGACCAGACAATATCATTTGCGCCCGGCTCTGTTGTTATTGTCACTTTTGCCGGTTTAGGCTCCAGCTCAACTTCAATGGTAGAAGGGCTGTTGTCGTTTACCTGCACTTCTTTGGTTTGGTACTTGTCGGCAGACACCGCCACAAGGCCACCAGAGCCTACCGCGTAATATTTATTGTCGATGAAAAAACCAATACCGGAATTAACCGCAAAGCGCTGAGTTTGCGCAGCTTCTGCTGGTTTTACGGTAAAACTGTAGCCTTTTGTTAAAAACAACCAGCCAAAGTAAATAATCAGCAGTGCAAGAATACTGACCGAGAAGCCAATAGCCATTAGCCGTCGTTTACGTCGTCCTTTCTCAATGGCTTCGTCAAGTGTGGCCACGAAGTCTCTCCTGTTTTTTTAATTATTCTACGCTAAATTATGCTAAACGCGTTCGTTACACTGAACGTTAATAACAATTGGCGTGCCCGACTTCTCCACCACAACACCAACAATGGTTGAGCGGTAGCCTTCGCGGCGGCCTTCTAATTGGTATTTACCCGGTTTTAACTGGATGGTTTTCTCTCTTACCTCACCCACAACACCAACGCCCAATACTTTTATATAAGTGCGGTTGTCGGAGCGAATCGTCACATCTATGGGCTGATTTTCCTTTTCAATGAGCTGCTCAACCTGGTTTATTTTTTCGCCCAGCTTTGCACTAAGTTGCGTGAGCCCACTGTATTTGGACACCGCATTCACGGCATTTTGGCGAATGTTGTTGTCAGCAAGACGGCCCGGTCTGTCAATATACACATCCAGCGCGCTGCTGGCGGCTAATATTTCGCTCGCGCTTTGTTTCGCCTGCTGCACAACCTGGCTGTCCGGATAATCGGCCAGACCCTTTTCTGCAAGCATTTGTACGGTCTGCCATTCGTCGGCACCGGCAAATACCTGAATGCGCTTTTCTAACGACTTCACACCCTGACTTTTTAACTCAGCGTCAATTTGCGCCTGCAGGGTTGCCAGTTCCGGCCGGTTGTTGTCTATAGCCGAAGCTTTGGCTAATGCCTCCTGGGCGCGATCAAAGTCCTTGTTATCAATGGCATTGACCGCCGTTGCCAAGGCACGGGCAAAACGTTGTTGTTTAATTTGCTGTTCCACTTTCGCCAAGGCTGCCTTTGCATCCTGCTGTTGCGGATCAAGCTTAAGAATTTGTTGATAAGCAGCACGCTGCTTCTCTATGTTGCCTTCTACACCGCCCACTCTTGCCTGTTCATACAGGTCGGCTACTTCATGGTAGGTGTCTATGCGTTTCTGCAACGCCAGCGCGTCGCTATAGTCGCCTTTTACCTTTAAAGCCTGAGCATTCAGCTGAGCAGCGTCATCAATATCGTCGGCAGCAAAGGCTTTTGCTGCGTTTTCATAAGCCTGCTTATAAGCCTGGTCAAACGCGCTTTGGTACTCTGTAATATCTGTGTTGAGTTGCTCGACAGTGGTTTGCGCCTGGCTGTAATTACTGGCGCCATAGTCGCTAAAAGCCTGATCTATGTCGGCCTGAAAGCCTTTAACTTCGGCGGGCTGCCACTTTGATAAATACGAGGTAGCAACAAGCTCAGAAACGCGCTGATTGGTCTCATTTAAGGCCGTTTGCAGCGCCTTTCTGTCTATTGCCTGGTTAACGGAGCTTGTTTGCGGCTCGCTTTTTTCTTGCTTTTCCGCGGCTACCGGTGTGTTACCCGAAACCGGAAAATAAGCGAGCAAAGTAACGACAACGCCAATCAGCAAACAGGCAAAAACAGAAGCAATTACGCCTGTTACTATGACTTTTTTCTTTTTAGCACGGTTTTCTGCTATTTGCTGATCAACAGACGACATCGTTACCTTTCCTTAGGTGAATTAAAGCTGAGTTAACGGCGTTGATTCGAGATCATAAATCTCTTTCAGCTTTTCGCGTAATTGCGCGTATTGCTCACCCGCAGTACCGGTTAATTCAATATTCTGGTCATTAAGCTCAACTACCTGCGGTGTTACTTTTATATCCAGGTTTTGTCCCATTTCATCAAGCAATGCGCGTTGAGTGCCTAATTCACGGTTGGTTTTTATTGCTTCGCTTAAGCTGTAAACCGCACCTAAACCTGCCGCAGCACTGGCCACCTGACCCGCGCTAGAGCCTGAGTTTTTACCCAGCAAAATAGCAGCCGTAGCTAAAATACCAGCACCAACCTGCGCACGGGTTCTTTCTGCTTTTTTGCGGCGAATATCAATAGCAACCGGTAAGGTCTCTTCCTGATAAGCACGGTACGCGTCATGAGTGGTTGCATAAAACGTGTCGTAGCTGTCCTGCAATGAGTCAACAAACTGCTGGTCTTTCGCTTTAATCACATTAACCCGCTGATACATTGGGTCTGATTCAGCCGGAGCTCCATTCAACGTAATCGTTGAGCGGTTCGAGAAGAAGCTGCTGGACTCACCCAGGTAGCCACCAAAGGCTTCAGGGCTGTACATAGAGGCGTAACGCATATCAGAAACCGTCTGAATGGTTTTCTTCTCTTCTTCAGACTTTTGAATTAGCAAGTCATAAACATAACCCGCAATGCTTTTAAAAATTGGCCCGTAAGGGTTCTCGCCTTTTCTTAACGCGTCACGGTAAAAGCCTGCGCCTACCTGATACTCAAACTCTTCCTCGCCCCAAATTTGGTTACTGGCGTCCATAACACGAACACCAATCTCAACGGTTTCGGTGTCTGAGTAATTAATTTTGCCCAGGACGTAAACATCGGCACTGACATTAGCGTCAGGAGTAACATTCACAGCACCAAAGGCTTCCGTGTCAGAAAGCGCTTCGCGGGTATTTACCGCAAAACGGTTCGCTTCTAAACGGCGTACCTGTGGCCAAATGTCTTCTTCAACTATGGCTTCATCATCAATATTGCCGGAACTGTCTTTCGGCAAACCCGGGTCAAACACCGGAATAGCCACATTAAGGTAAACATTAGAGTTGTAACTGTAGCTACGCTCTTCTTTGCCCAAGGCTTTAGAGTCTGACGGACCATTCATGCTTGGGCCAACGCTGGTAACATTCGTTTGGGTTGACTGGCAGCCTGCTAATGTAAACATTGCTGAAAGCGTCATAACGACTGAAAATCGTTTTAGTTTTTTTAGTTGAGCTAGTGTATTCATGTTCTTCTTCCGTTAATTATTAACATCCGTACTCAGCCATTAAGCCTTTAAAATGCTCTTTCTCAGCTTCTGTTGTTGCAGAAGCCATGCCTTCTTTCACTGCGTCGCATACGGCAGAACTGCCGCCACCGCTGTTGCCACGCTTATGATCTTTTGTATCCACCGAAGTTTCCGATGCCGTTGATGCAGATTGCTGTTGCTGCTCACTCGAGTTTGCGCCGCTATTACCCGAGCTGCCGGCAGAGCCCGAAGCACCACCTGCAGCACCAGAACCGCTACCACTGGCAGCATCAGCAAGGCTGCCGGAAGCCGACGCAGTGGCCTCTTCCATACACTCTGCCGAGTCATCTAAAGAGGCAAACAGCGCCGCCTCTTCAAGCGCAATGCGTTCTTGCAGAGTAAGAGTGCTTGGGTCTACGTCGTCAAACTCTATGTAGGCGCAATCGGAATAGCTTTTTTCCTGTGCTTCAGCCACACCACTGCCCAAGCACAACGCCGCCAGAAAACACACGGGCGCGTATGCAAAGAAGTTAATGAGTGATGAACTGATTTTATCCACGGCAGGAACCTATAAAATGACTTGAGGGGTATTACTTATCTTTAACAAGTTAAGGTTATTATATTCCTTAATGTAAATAAACTGTAAATGTGAAATTTCTGCGGGGAAGCTGGCTGATTGCTGCTATTTACATCACTCCATCATTACCCTGGAAACGCTGTAGCATGAAGTCAATCAACAGCCTTACCCTATATGGAATATTGTCTCTGTCCCGGTAGAGCATTTCACACCCGCGGGCCTGGTTGCTCCAGTCCGGTAAAATGTGTTGAATTTTACCCGACTCGAGCAGAGGTTGCGCGTGGTAGTCGGGAATAAAACCAACACCTATGCCACCGCTTATCACTTCAGTCAGTAAACTCATGTCATCCACTTTTAAGCGTATGTTGTCGGTAGCCGTATAAGCCTGCTTTTCACCCGAGTGAATATGCTGCAGACTCCAGGTCAGCATAGGCGAACACAGCACAGTGGGTAACCCGGCTAAGTCGGCGGGAGCCTTTATGTGGGATACGTCCAAATTTGCCGGACCGCAAATAGCAAAACGAATATTGGTTAACTGTCGGCCAATCCAGTGAGTTGCGCTGTGATGACCAATGCGAAAAGCCAAGTCCATGGCTTCTTCATCAATGTCGATAGTTTGGTTTGATAGCTTTAAGTCGAGCTCAATGTCCGGATACTGCTTCATAAACGCATTAAAATGATGAACCAGTACCTGAACGCTGAAATTAATTGGGGCAGAAATTCTTATCGTACCCTTGGCCTCGTTTCTGTCTTGCTGCAGGCACGCAGCCACATTGTCCAGCTCGTCGAAAATAGGCGCACTTCTGCGGTAATACCGTTGCCCCGCAAAGGTTAGTTGCACACGGTGAGCGTCCCTATTAAAAAGCCGCAACGCTAAGTCTTGTTCCAGCTTGGCAATTCTGCGGCTGAGCGTGGAAAGCGGCATTTGTAAGGCAACCGCCGCTTGTTTAAAACTGCCATACTGCGCCACCATACAGAAGCAGCGCATGTCATCCAGTGAGTAATTAGGTTTCATATTTGGAATTTTAATTCCCATTTTCTCTTATTTATACCGTAAATAGAATCTATACACTGTCAGCCATGTTTTCTCAAGTTTCTTCCTGCGGAGATACGTATGAACCGCTCAGCCAATACAAACGCTGTTTTGCTATTACTATTATGCGCTTTCTTCTGGGGAGCTTCCTTTCCCGTAGGCAAACACGCTCTGGGAGAAGTTCACGCCCTGACGTTAGTTATTTGGCGTTTTGCTATAGCCGCCGCTTGTCTGTTTGCCTTTATAAAGTGGAAACGCATACCCATACCCGAGTTAAGAGCTAAACAATGGCTGTGGGTCGTTGGTGTCTCCATTGTTGGCGTAGGCGGACTCAACCTAGGGCTATTCACCGGCCTGGCTCAAACCAACGCCAGCAATGGCGCTTTGATTATGGCACTAAGCCCGTTAACCACATCGCTAATTGGCTCTTTATTACAGCGTAAGCTGCTGACCCGCGGTGCCGTATTCAGCCTGGTGGTTTGCTTGTCGGGCGCGTTGCTTGTGCTGACCAACGGCGAACTGAAACGCTTACTCAGTTTTGAATTCAACCACGGCGACCAGATCATCTTTTTAGGTATGTTGTGCTGGAGCCTCTACACCTACTTAACGCAAGGTATTAGCCGCTGGATGCCTATGATCCCCTATACCTTTATTGGCATGTTAGCCGGCCTTGGCGTTATTTCTGTAGTAGCGGCGTTTAGCGCGGAAGCCCACCCTGTTCAGGAAAGCCTGGCAATAAGCCAAATTGTCTTAGCCGACTTACTCTTCATTGGGGTTTTTGGCACCGTGGGTGGCTACCTTTTGTGGATTTCCGGCGTTAAACAGCTTGGTGCCGCAAACGCCTCTTTGTTTTTCAACTTCGTGCCCATTTTCGCCGCACTTACCGCCGTAACTTTTGGCCAGAACGTTACCGGTTTGCAGCTGCTTGGTATGGCGGTTGTCATTTCAGGGCTGCTGCTGCCCCGGCTGACTCATTGGCGACAGCAGCGTTTTGCAAGGATGGGGTGAGATGTGTTTTAGCGTGACAGTAGTGCTTCTAATTAAGTGACCACATTTAGTTGACCACTACAATTCACAGATTTTTTTAAATTCGAAGATCGCTAGAAAGATTTTACGTAAAACACCTTGCAGATTGTCAACTAATAGTATAACTTTATACAACAACTTACCCATCTTCCACGCGTGGCGACATACAGACCCCTGGAGTTGGGCGAAAGAACCGACCTTGCGTCGGTTTTTTCATTTCAGGGATGGAAAGTTTGAGAACAAGAATTTATATCGATGGCTACAATTTGTATTTTGGCTGTTTAAAGGGGACTCCCTATAAATGGCTTAACCCAGTCTCGTTATCTGAAAAACTTCTCACTCGCTCAGGCGCTCCGAATTCGAAGTTAGACCCGCTTGCAGTTAAATTTTTCACAGCTGAAATTAGTCAACGAGCAGCTGCTGACTCCAATTCTCTTAATGATCAACGTGCTTATCACTTAGCTCTCAAGCTCCACTTGGGTGACCGTCTGGAAACCTTCAAAGGTAGCTACTCAATTGATAAAACAAAATTCCCTAAAGTAGAGTACGGTAACGACGGTAGGGAGTTAGAGCCACGCGCTTCTGAACGCATTAAAATCTGGAAAATGGAAGAAAAACAAAGTGATGTTCACCTTGCGCTTGAAGCTGTTTACGACGCGATGATGGAACCAGAGCTAGAACAAGTCGTTTTTGTAACGAACGACACAGACTTTGTACCTGCTCTAAAGAAAATTCGAGAATACAACAAACTAAACCGTCATCGTCAAATACAAATAGGTGTTGTTATTCCTATAAAACGGTACGAAGACTACCGTAAACCCAATAATAGCTTAAGCACCCTATCCGATTGGACTATTCATTTTATAGATGAATGTGAGCTTGCTCAGTCTCAGATGCCTTGCCGCGTTCGAGGCGCAAGAAAATCGGCAATAAGGCCTTTTAGCTGGTTCAAGCACCCCGAAGAAATTGAAAAAATTATATCAATTTTAAGTGATAAAACCCTAGAAGCAAGTCCTGCTAAAGCTTGGAAGTGGCTTGAAAAACCACTTTATCCATCGGAAGATCTTGAGAATATTAACGGCTTACCCTGCGACCAGCTAGACAATAAAGATTCGCTAAAAATCATTCTACAGCACGTTCAAGCCTATGCGGCCTATAAACGCTCACGACTCTAATTGACAGTGTTAGTTAAATCGACATTAATCTTGTAGTTAAACCATCGACTCACCAACTAATTTTCATTAGTAATAACTAATACTGAAAGCCTTTAAAAATGGTGGCCCCTCCCAGATTTGAACTGGGGACCAACCGATTATGAGCGGCTATTTAAAGGTATTTAACCATGAACAAGCATGAACCAAAAAGAACGAAGAAAACATATTATAACCTTTAAATACAATAGCTTGTGAAAACAAAGGTTAATCACCATTGTTCATTCCCGTTCGTTGAAGCATAATCAAAAAGCGACACATAAGCGACATGCTATCGACACAGGTATTTGCAATGGCAATTAAGGCGAAGATAACCACGTCTTCTATCAAGAAGCTCAAACCGTCTGACAAACGACTTACCGATACAGAAATTCGCGGCTTTCATGCTCGAATTCATGCCTCTGGTAACATCCATTATTACCTGTACTACAAAACCCACGGTCGAGAAGGCAACTTTAAAATAGGTAGTCACGGTCAACTCACGCCTAGCGAAGCTCGCGAAATAGCCAAAGTGAAATCAGGAGAACTAGCCCGAGGCATAGACATTCAAAAGAGTCGCTTAGACGAAAGGCAGGAAACCGAACGCCAACGAGCTAATCAATTAGGTAAATACTTAGTAGAGCACTATAAGCCTTGGTTAGAAGCTAGAAATGCAAAAACGGCTGATCGAATTATTCAAACCATTCAGTCAGGCTTTGCCGATTTCCTTAAAACCCCACTTTCTGAGATAACAGCCCGTAAAGTTGAACAGTGGCGAAACCAAAAAGTGAAAGCCCAAATGGGTAAGGCTACCGTCAATCACTACGTAAACTCTCTTAAGGGGGCTATGAGCCGAGCCGTAGAATGGGATTTATTACCGAATCACGATTTAAAAAAAGTTAAAACGCTAAAAGTTGAAAGCACCCGTTTACGCTACCTCTCGCCAGACGAAGAGGAATCTCTGCTATCAACCCTAAGAGAGCGTGACGAGCGACTTAAAACAGCCCGAGATCAAGCCAATGAGTTTAGACGTGTCAGAAACTACCCTACCCAGCCAGATTTGAGAGAACAGGAGTATTCCGATCATTTAGAGCCTATTGTCTTGCTAGCCATGAACACCGGAATGCGTAGAGGCGAAATTTTTCAACTTAAATGGTCAAACATAGACTTCTACAGCAAAACGCTGACAGTTGAGGCGGGTAACGCCAAGTCGGGTAAAAGTCGCATTATTCCCCTTAACGATACCGCCTTTCACGTACTAGAAAACTGGAAGCCAATTAGCCAAAGCCAGTACGTATTTCATGGTAAAGACAAGGAGCCTTTAACTGATATTAAAAAAGGCTTCCTCAAGGTACTGGAAGAAGCCGAAATTGAAGAGTTCCGCTTTCACGATTTAAGACACCATTTTGCCAGTAAACTAGTCATGCGCGGAGTCGATCTGAATACTCTTCGGGAGCTACTAGGCCACGCTGATATCAAGATGACTCTTCGGTATGCTCATTTAGCGCCGGAGCATAAAGCTAGAGCAGTAAATCTAATTTAACCTATTGAGCGGCAAGAATTTTCTGACTGTATGAATATCGTAGTCAATATAAAATTCGCACGCATCGCTATTCTTCAGAACAATCATCAATATTTAGGGTGATTTTTGTGATGTCATTCGAATTTTTGTCGAAAAATGCATGAATTGTTCTATAGCCTTCTTCTAGTAACGATCGAGTGTCGTCTCTTTCACAAACTTTCGTTGTAAGCTTTTCTCGCATAAACGATTTGAATTCTTCCACCTTCACTTTTTCTACTGACCAATTAACCATAGTGTATCTGGAAATAATGCTTTTCCCCTCTATGGACATAGAATTTAGACGGGTCTCTTTATCTATCATTGCAGGGAGGCTTGCATTCACCATCCTCAACCCTTCCTTCAAGGTATATTCAGTATCGTTAGCCTTCCAAAGATTTACACCAAATAATACCAAGTTAAGAATGACTGCGAATTTTGCCAAATACGACCATATTGCACTTCCGTCATACTTGTTTGCACTACGCCAAATCGCAACTAGCATAAACAAGGAATACGCCCCAAAGCTCCCAATAATTGTGTAAATTAAAAGCATTCCATTGTCGCTAATTGATAATTGAGAGAAATTGGATTCAATTTCTGATAAAGCTAGGCGAGAGCCTATCCCCCCAATTAAGACACCAAAGATCCAGTAGGTGATAGGTAATGATACATCCCCTTTAAATAACCGAACGACAAAATTGGATTTCCTTACCTTTTCAGTTTGTTCCATCTAAATTTCCTAGTATTTAATCAAAATTAGCTTAGCGGATAAGCTGTCACAAAATAGTATTTTACTATCAATTGGGGGGATTATCTGCATCTACTTTTCATTCATTATGAGCGTTGTCTGATACCGACTTAAGCCCATATGAAGACAATTCTTCGGTAAGCTCATTTGACTCCGGAAGATAAAGCTCGGACGGTAAGCCTACGATGAATCCTTTTTCTTAATTTCAGACAGCTGTAATACTGCTATTAAGCGCCCCTTGTCTAAGTCATAAGGGGAGAACCCGAAGTAATTCGAAATTTCTACAAGCAACTCATTCAACGAGTGTTCATTAAACACCTTATCAAATTTATCACTATATTTTTCTCTAAACCAACCCCTTAATAGGTCTATTTCGCAAACTGCTTTCAAAACAGTTAAGTACTTTTCTTCGCTTTTCAAAGGACGAACCATCAAAAATTCCCTGAACCGGTTGAGGTTCATAATCAAATTCTCAAAAGTAATCAAAGTTTTATCTGAAGCCTCTTTAAAATGATCATTCTTAATAGCCTCGAATATCTCGACCTTTTGAGACTCTATAAAATTATTCCCTTCTTCGACAAAAGAGAGTAATGCATTAATAACAGTTGTGTTTGGGGAAAACTCGTCATTTAGCTCATCAATATTGTGCCGATAAACAGATCGGTGAATTAGCGGTAAATCGGCATTCTCAATGTAGCTCCACTCATCAGTTTCTATAATCCTTCCAGTGGTAGTACAAAACTCTTTTTGGTGGTCATAGTAAAGATCATACATACGTTTTCGTTCTTGGCCTCGTATAGTTTTCACTAGCTGCATTGACCTGTGATTTGACGCGACTAGGCCAGATAAGGGGATCGATAGAGATAGGACGATAAGTGGTACTTTCATCCGTTCGACCATCAGCGAGTATGCATCGCTGCCTCCCATTATTGAGAGTGTTAAACCATCGGAAAATGCTATTAGCCCGAAAAGTATCATGCTGATAACAACTGGAAGCCAAAAGCTAATCAGGAATAAAGGGGTTTTAAAAACGGTTTTATCAGGGGCTGTAAGGCGTTCCCACATTCTCAGTTTTCCTCGCTTTCGGAATACTAATTCTGTTATCTTCAATTAACCCTAATGTACCAGTTTTATTCGAATTATGTCCTTATTCATGAAAGTAAACGAACTTATCGGCGTCCACGGATACTCCGCGGAGCGAATTATGCATTTAGTTGAACTCGGGCAACTTGAATTTCTAGCTTCTGTGGAACAGGCAAATTTTTTAGTTTATCAACAAATGGCAAACACCAAGATAGGTTCAGGTATTGCAAAAGGACAGGCACAAATAAAACTTGATCTCGAAGACGCCAAACATATTTTAACCAAAGGCCGCTCAAATATAGTTCACGCTGAAATCGTAGATGGGCTTTTCAGAAACTGGGATTTTGACTTACCTAATGGAAACAAACCACCTTTTCACGGCATTACCGATTGGAAGCCTCGAAAAATAACGACCCCATTAAAAATGCCTACTTTCGCTTTCTTAGAGCCTAGACTTGGTAAAAGTCATCAAGGAGGTAGATTTGATAAAGCTCGAAGTTCTATTCAAAAGAATGATGAGTATAAGAATGAAAAAATAACGGCTCTAAATGGCTTTGAGGCACTGTTAGGGCACCTTGGAGCGGCCAATAAGAAAGTAGAATTTAACGGCAAAATGCTATCACTCAACGAATGCTGCGTAACGGGAAGTGTTATAGAAAATCTAGAGCCTGGAGGAGATAAATCTGAAATACCTTCTACAGTTTCAAACCTAAGCGAAATTGATGCGTTACGAGCTAGCGGAGCAACTGTCGATCTTCTTAATGAATTACTTCTCCGCGTGGCATTATCACTACCAAGAATAACACTACCTGAAGTTTGGAACGCTATACGCTCAGATTATAAAAAATCTGAAAGCATTTTTGATACAGAAGATATAATCATTGATATCTCTGCTAGTGAACTTTGCTGGCGATCAGCTAGCCTAGAGCACAATTATGTTCAGAGAGACAGCTTAGCTAATCGGCTAACCAAGGTTAAAAAAGCAGCTGTTCTATTCAAAACTAAATAATAACCTCATTCACAAACCCATTTTCTCACTCCTAGCCTCATCCGGTTAAATCAGTTTCATAACCTAACTGTACATTCATAAACAGTAAGGTAAATATTATGAACGTTGCGAAACGTGCATTTTCTGAAATCGAGGCATCCGAGTATATCGGGATGAGCCGCTCTTACCTGCGCCAATCGCGTATGGATGGTCAACTGGGCAAACGTAAGCCTGCTCCGCCATTTATAAAAATTGGTCGCACAATCCGTTACCTGAAAGAAGACTTAGACGCTTGGCTAGAAAGCTTCTATAAGGCTTCAAACTTAACTGACCATGAGGTGAACCATGGCTGAGTTAAGTGCAAACCAAAAGCAAATCGTTGAACACCTGTCTTCAGGTAAACCAATTCACATAATCGTCGATCTTTTCCCAGCGATGGGGCGGATGATAACCGATGATGACGAGCTACAAGTTACCTCTGATGACCTTTTCCATTTACGGCAATTAGGGGTTGTTACTCCTACTTATCGCCATATCTGCGGTGTCTGGTATTTGGTTCTTGAGCTTTCGGAGGTGTCTCATGTTGAATGAAGCCGAAAAGCAATATTACCAAGAGAGTTACCCCGAGCTAAAACCCTTTATTGATCAAGTTGACTCGGGTAGCGTTAAGTTCCTGATGGATCATGTTGTTGTGCTTCCTTTGGAGCACAGTTTTCACATTCTGAAAGCCTATTTTGATAAACCTACTATAAAGGAAAGAAACCTGTTTATACGTAAACTGAAAAAGTCGATTTTCTCAAAGGTTCCGACATTCGTTGATAACATCAATTTCTATTCTACCGATATACGGAAATGGGCAGCTTACCAATCAAGGAAGTTTTCTAAGCTCGCTAATGAGTACCCTTATACCTATACGGGAAAATCGAGAACGAAATCCCCGTATATAGACAAAGTGCAGGAACGCAAATCCCTGTATAAGATTATGTCTTCGTATACAAAAGAATTGAATGTTGAACCGCCTCAGCCTAACGGTCAGAAAACATTAGAAGGCTGTATACAGAGATTACAGTGCCCTGAGTGGTGGGCTCGCCGTATAAGAAAAAGCCTTAAACAGGCAAAAGAGTATACGGCAATAACCCTAAGCAGAGTGTCGAAAGGCAAGGACATTTATTGCAGTACTCCGACCGTAAAAGACCGCGAGCTCGATAAATTGAGAAATGAAAAGTTTCTTAAGGACAAATATGTCGTAAACGAGGAAGGAGAAGTACTGAGCTTATTCGAGATTAGCCAGTCAACAATCGCTAACCCCGTAAACAGACGCGCCGACTTAATGACCCGAGCCAGTGGTTTTGAAAAAATGGCAGACGAAGAAGGATATCAAGGTGTTTTCGTTACTATCACCTGCCCTTCTAAGTATCACAATAACTATTCAAAATCAGGTAAACCAAACCCTAACTGGGGCGGCTATACGCCACGAGAGTCTCAGGAATATCTGAATTCTATTTGGCGCAAAATAAGAGCTCAATTGAAACGGGACAAAATTACTATGTTTGGTATTCGGGTTACTGAGCCTCAACATGACGGGACTCCGCATTGGCACATCCTTGTTTTTATCCGTCCAACAGATATTAAGCGTTTTTCAGAGATAATTGCGCACTATGCTCTAATGGAAGATGGTAACGAAAAAGGCGCGGCTGAAAACCGTTACGATATTAAAATCATCGATAAGACAAAAGGTCGTGCTACGGGATACCTTGCAAAGTATGTCTCAAAAAATATAGATGGAGTGGAGCTAGAGACAGGCAGCTATGACGAGCCCATTAAAACGACTGTAAGGCATGTTGAAGCATGGGCTTCATGTTGGTCTATTCGACAGTTTCAACAGCAAGGCGGAGCTTCTGCGTCCGTTTACAGGGAGTTAAGACGTGCAAGGCATGAGCAAGCCCCTGATTCACCTTTTGAAGCTGCAAGAGCCGCAGCCGATACCGGAAATTGGGCGGAATACAACAGAGCCATGGGCAATATCGGCACGCCACGTAAAGAGCATAAGCTAAAACTGGACTACGAAGTGAAGTTTGATACCGACACGGGGGAAATATCAACCACTCGCTATGATGGAGACATTCGGAAAAAACTAATTGGTGTGAAAGCTGGCGATCAACGGCTAAAAACCCGTCATCATGTTTGGCGGCCTTTACCTAAAGGAGCGGGTTAGCCCGCTCCACTTGGAGTACTGGGAATAACTGTACTAAAAAGTTGAATTATTGTAAAAAAATGTTAATGTTGAATTTAAGGGCGTATCGCTCTGTTCTCAGAATTAGGTATTAAACGGTTCAAGGTTGGCGCTTGTGTTTTAAACGTCGGTCTGAAGAGACCTTTTAGGGGGCTAGCTGCCGAAATGTAAGATCTGGCTTCAGTTGCTCCAATAATTACGCCCATCATGTTTGCCGAAAAATTTTACTTGAACTTAAATACCTAAGGCAGAGATAAAAGGCTAAACTTCCCTCTAGAGAGGTGATGGGCGTAGTTTTATAATAATGAAAATCTCAACCTACAAACCAATAAATGTCATAGGTAACCCCGCTAATTTAGCAGCGGCGCTCGACAGTTCCCTCGAAGAACTCGGTTCCCTAATTGAGAATAAAGCTAAGCTTTATCAAAAAAGGATAATCCCTAAAAAAAATGGTAAATCGCGCACCGTTTACTCAGTAGATCGAGAATTAAAAAAAATTCAAAACAAGATTAATAACCGAATATTCTCAGAAGTTGAGTTTGCTTCTTACTTGTTTGGATCAATTTCTGATCCCGACCTCCCCAGAGACTACCTTTTATGTGCAGAATCCCATTGCCCCTCAGCAATAATAGCAACTATTGATATCAAAGATTTCTTTGACCACATCACAGATGAAAAAGTTGAAAAAATTTTTTCAGGATTCTTTAACTTTCCGGATGATGTTGCAGAACTATTAACGGAACTATGCACATTCCAAGGCCGTGTACCGCAGGGAGCACCTACTAGCAGTTACTTAGCAAACTTGATGTTTGGCACCCAAGAAAAAAGAATAGCTAAAGCAGCTAATGAGTGCGGTGCTAGATACTCTCGCCTTTTAGACGATATAATTATCTCAAGTCCTCAAAAAAACTTTTCAATTGACACTCTTTACCAGAGAGTTGAGCAAATGATAGTTAACTCTGGTTTCCAGATAAATGAAACAAAGAGTAAAGTTGATATTTTGGGGCCTAAGCCCCTAGAGGTTCATGGGATAGTTGTAACTGGAAACTCCCCAAAAGTATCAAAACTGAAATATCAAGAGATAAGGCGTTTAGTTCATCAAGTGAGTGACTTATCAAAAACTGACAATAGAAGAACTACGCATCGTTATTATAAAAAATACCACCGAGCGTATGGCCTTTTAAGTATTTTAAAAAGAGTTAATCACCCTGCTCATAAGAAGTTAAAATCAAAGCTTACTTCTGCCCCTCCTTTACCATCAAATCGTTTTAGAAACTCAATTTTTAGGCGATTAAGTAAGCTAGAAAGTAAACACCAAATACATCAGCAAAGAAAATGGTTTGCGAAGGACTGGAACCGTATAAGCCACGAGCTTGGTATTCTCAGAAGGAGTTATCCCGAAGATGCTACTAACGCAAGGAATAGGTTAAACCTTATAACCCCTTATGTTTAAGTCACTATTTCTTACGATAATAATAGCGAGCTCGTTTCTTTTCTATATAGAATACCCTGATAGTGGGCTATGTTGGAACTTTGGAAACGGAGGGCTTAGGGTCTTCTATTCAATATTCGAGCTTCCCATAAAGTTTGCATTTTCCACACTCGGTATACTCACGATCTGGGGAACAGTTCATCAAGCAAATCTTCAGCGGCAATCTTTCATCTATAGCGTGTTTCAACAAGAATCGGACGCCCTAAAAAACTACCTGGATTCTTGTTTAAAAAACGGAGAACTTCAAAATCTGGAGCCCTCTTTATCAAAAGTTAACCATCGCCAACTTCTTAAAAAGCTAATAGGCTCACCAAAAGGTAATACAGATTATAATAGCCCTACTACTTTAAAAAAGCTTGTTGCAGAGTTCAGAAAAGAGCTAGAAAAGTTCTCTTCCAGCGCAGACAAAGAAGAGCTGGACAAAGAAGCATATCAAAACTTTATTGAAAAATCTTCTAGAGAGCTAGGCATAGTATCTCAGGTAGAGGATTTAACCTCCGCTATTGCTCTTGAGAAACAATTAAAGGAATTGATGGGGTTTATTTCTACTAACTGGTTTAACACGCCAGAAATCGAAAAAACACTTCTTGAAGCTCCAAACTCACATCATTAGCGACACATAAGCGACATGCTACATGATGAAGCATTTAAGTTAGTAAAAACTTCGGCTGAAAGCCTTTAAAAGTGGTGGCCCCTCCCAGATTTGAACTGGGGACCAACCGATTATGAGTCGGGTGCTCTAACCACTGAGCTAAGGGGCCATTTTTGATTGGAAGCTGTGAAGCGGCGCAAATTATACGAACTTTTTAGGCTTTTGTCATGGGTATCAGCACGTTAAATCGTGAAGTTTTATCAACTTTTTCATAACTGATGTCGCCACCCTGGCTGTGCAGTGTGTCCCGCACTACCTTAAGCCCTATGCCATACTGGGTTGGTGCCAGCTCGTCGGCGTGGAAGAGTAAATGCTTGTTTTTCTCTTCTATACCCGAGCTTTCGTCACTAACGGCAATTTTTATAAAGTTTTCTTCGGCGGTTGCCTGCAGCATAATTTCGGAGTTTACCGGCACAAAGCTCATTATATGGCGTATTAAGTAGTCCATTGCAAAGCGCACAAGTAAGGGGTCAGCCTCTAGCTTCAGCCCTTTTTCTGCTATTGCGGTTATCGTAATATCTTTTTCGTTACCATGGCCTTCGTGGTAGTCAGCCAGGTTCTGCAGAAAATCTTCTACGTCCAGTGACACGGCTTTGCCATTGCCCATTTCTGAGGTGACTTTCTCAAACGAATTAAACAGTTCGGTTAGCTGCGAAACCTTGCGCTTAATGTCGTCTTCACTCATTTTTGAGAGCTTGCGCTGCATGTCTTCCAGATCAGCTAATGCCAACGCTGTCATTGAGCGCGCAATGCGCCCTACCAGCGTTTTCTGGTTAGCCATAATAACTTTGTTCATCTGCTGGCTAAGCTCACGCTCTTTGGCCTGAATTTTCTGACGCGCCTGATACAACAGCAACAACAGCGGCTGTATTTCTGGTATTTCGGTGGTAACGGTAACGGCCTGAGAGCTGTCTTCGGCCTGCGTTACAATGCGGTCACGTTCAGAGTGCCAATTGCGGTTAAATACCGACTCGCACACCACCAGTATGCCGCCAATAATGGCCAGCAAAACAAAGAGTACGCTGACAATAATAGAGAAGTCTGCCGGTACCAGCTGCACTTCTTTTTTCAGCCAAATGCCCAGGTTGTAATGGTTGGTCTCAGGACAAGCGGCGACCACGGTTGCCACGCGGTCATTCGACTGTACCGAAACTACCTCGCGTTGCTGCTCTAAAGAGCGCTGTACTGCGGAACGAACAATAGGAACATCGTCATTACTAATGCCAATTTCCGTGGCGCTACTGCCGCTGGTTGGGAATGCAAAGCCCATAAAGCCTTGGGCTGTATGCCAGAAACCACCTTTAACACCCTTAGTGTCGGCTATAGCGTCGCTGAGCGCCTGATGCATTAAGTCGGGGTTGGCTACTTGTTGTTGCGGTGATTCAGAAGCAGGGAACAGGCTATTTACCGCTAATTGCACATTCTGGCAGGAGCGGCTCATGGCATTTTGATTGCGCTGCAGGGTTTCGCCTGCAGAAAACCAGAACGCAACTAACAAACCGCCGACAGCCACTGCAATTAACGCAATAGCCAGACGGCGGTTATGTTTAGTGTGAGATGAGAGAGACTGCACTTACCTCACTCTCTATTTTTAAGGTAAATTGTAAAAACTGCGGGCATTTTGATAAAAGACTTTATCAACTGCCTCTTCGCTATCCAGAGCATTCACAATATTGGTGATATCTGAAGGCTCGAATGAACGATTACTGCGCGTGCCCGGTAAATCGGTACCAAACATCAACGCGTCCGGGTTCGTTTCATTCAGAGTTTTAATGGCCTCTTCAATATTCACTTCAGTACGACCAAAACCACTGGCTTTAATTTTTACGCCACCTTCGGCTAAACGACGAACCTGAGACAGGCCAGATTTCGCCATACCTAAGTGGTCGACACTGAGTTTCGGCAATTTAAGCAGAGTAGGAACCATGTCATCCAGCTCGCGGCTGTCAACATAGATTTCCAGGTGCCATCCGGCTAAGTCCCAAATGCGCTTACCAAAATCAACAATACCTTCAATATCACGATGCACACCGCGTTTTAAGTTAACGCGCACACCGCGAATGCCGTGCTCTTTCAACTGCTGAATTTTTTCATCGCTAACGGTTCCCGGCAACTGGGTAACACCCACAAAGTTGTTGCCCAGGTTTTCCAGCGCGGCTTTCAGGTAGCGCTGTTCAAAACCCTGGAACGAACCTGACACAATGACCCCACCTTCAATAGGCATGCCACGTACCAGGTTACGATAGTCGTCAATGTAAAAAGGCTCAGGGATATGACCTTGGTTTTCAATTAGCGGAAACTCGTCATCATAAATGTGTAAATGCGAGTCAATAATACGTTTCGGCCAATTGTCACGGTTGTTACCCATGCTGCCTCCTTTGTCAGAGAATATCTTACTCATCCAAGAACGATTTAAGCTGCTCTGAGCGGCTTGGATGGCGAAGCTTTCTTAATGCTTTGGCTTCAATTTGACGAATTCGTTCACGCGTCACATCAAACTGCTTGCCCACTTCTTCTAAAGTATGGTCGGTATTCATATCAATACCAAAGCGCATACGCAATACTTTCGCTTCACGTGCTGTTAAACCACCAAGTACATCGCGAACCGAGTTACGCAGGCTTTCTGATGTTGCCGAGTCAATTGGCAAGTCCAGCGTATTGTCTTCAATAAAGTCACCCAGATGCGAATCTTCATCGTCGCCAATTGGGGTTTCCATTGAAATAGGCTCTTTCGCTATCTTCAGTACTTTGCGAATTTTGTCTTCCGGCATCATCATGCGCTCTGCCAGTTCTTCCGGCAGTGGCTCGCGACCCATTTCCTGCAACATTTGGCGAGAAATACGGTTCAGCTTATTGATGGTTTCAATCATATGAACCGGGATACGAATCGTACGCGCCTGGTCCGCAATTGAACGGGTAATTGCCTGACGGATCCACCAGGTTGCATAAGTTGAGAACTTATAACCACGGCGGTATTCGAATTTGTCCACGGCTTTCATCAAACCAATGTTACCTTCCTGAATTAAGTCCAGGAACTGTAAGCCGCGGTTGGTGTATTTTTTCGCAATGGAGATAACCAAACGCAGGTTAGCTTCAACCATTTCTTTTTTCGCACGGCGCGCTTTGGCTTCGCCAATGGACATGCGACGGTTAATTTCTTTAACTTTACCAATGGTTAAGCCAGTTTCGCGTTCAACATCAACCAGCTTGTTTACACAGCGTTCAATTTCGCCGCGCACTTCTTTCAATGTGTCGGAGTAGCTTGCACCAGAGTCAATTTCTTTATCAACCCAGGCCATGTTGTTTTCATGGGTAGCAAAAGCTTTCATGAAGTTGCGTTTAGGCATTTCGCCCTGTTCAACGCTTATCTTCATAATAATACGTTCCTGCACACGAACACGCTGCATCATGGCACGCATGTCTTTAACCAAACGGTCAAATTGCTTAGGAACCAAACGGAACTGTTTGAATAAGTCGCTTAACTTATCGATTTCAACACGAGCACCGGCACCATCACGGCCATGCTTAGCAATCGCCTGACGTGTAGCTTCGTATTGTTCGCGCAGTGCATTAAATTTGCTGCGTGCAAATTCCGGATCAATACCAGTATCCGCTTCTTCCTCGTCTTCGTCATCATCGTCGTCTGATTTTTCCAGCTCTTCGGTTGGAAGTTCAGAACCAACGTTAGTAGCGGCTACAGGCGCTTCGTCTACTTCGTCTGGGTCGATGAATCCGGAAATAATGTCGGTTAAGCGCAGCTCTTCGGCTTCGTAAGAGTCCCACTGCTCAAGCAAGAAGTTAATGGCTTCCGGGTATTCTGCAACAGAGCACTGAACCTGGTTAATGCCTTCTTCAATACGCTTGGCAATGTCAATTTCGCCTTCACGAGTCAGTAGCTCAACGGTCCCCATTTCACGCATGTACATGCGCACTGGGTCAGTTGTGCGGCCAATTTCGCCATCGACAGAGGCTAATGCTTGCGCAGCTTCTTCGGCAGCGTCTTCATCTGCAGCACTTTCTGCCATCATCAGATCATCGGCATCGGGTGCGCTTTCAAACACGCGAATACCCATGTCGTTGATCATGCGAATAATGTCTTCAACCTGATCGGAATCAACAATTTCCTGCGGTAAATGGTCATTGACCTCAGCAAATGTCAAAAACCCTTGTTCTTTGCCTTTCGCAATAAGGACCTTAAGTTGCGATTGCCGATTCTGCTGCATACAGACGTTCCACCTGTGACTGTGAATGTAGAGTATCCAAAATGACCAAATAGTATATCAGAATACTGATTTTGAAGCTAGCGTAAGGCGTACCCTGATGTACTATCTTGCCTTACTTAAATACTGAATCAGCGTCTGATATTCCTGACGCTCAACTCGTGTTAATGCACCTTCCTGCTCTTTCTTTAAAAGTGCGTTCGCGCGCTGCTCAAAATATTGGTCAATTAGATAAATAAATATATCGTTAAATTCTTGCTCAACGTTATCTTCGTCAAGCTGATGTTGCCATAACGCGAGTTTCTGCAAAGGCTGGTAATACTCGGTATCGCGCCAGCCTTCTAACACCTGCGCCGTGGTCATTTGGCGTTCTGCACACTGCTTGTGCAAAGCTATTAGTAAATCAATGCCGCTAACCTGCAGTTCTCGTAGTTCCTCACGAACCGGAACCGATTGCGCCAGTTGCGGGTATTGCAGTAACAAAGCAATGGCTTTGCGTAACGGCGTCATTTTTACGCTTTCTTTTGGTCTCGACTGACGTTGCGGCTTTTCAAACTGACGTTCCAGTTGCGACGTTTCGCGGCGAAGCTTTTCTGCTAAACGCTGCATTAAGGTGTCGCGATAATATTCACTCGCCACTTTCTCAATTAAGGGTTTCGCAATATTCAGTAATTGCGAGCGTCCGGCGTCGCTACTAACGTCAATATCGGCCTGTAAATGCTCGAAGAAATATTCAGTGAATGGTGTCGCCTTTTTTAATTCACGCTCAAAGGCTTCGGCACCGTGCTCGCGCACAACTGAATCTGGGTCTTCGCCTTCCGGCAAGAACAGAAACGCCATATCCAGGCCGTCGCGCAACAGTGGCAACGCATTTTCTAATGCACGCCAGGCGGCGTCGCGGCCTGCGCGGTCACCGTCGTAACAACAAACAATTCTGCCACTAGTACGGAATAAACGCTGTAATTGTTCACTGGTAGTAGCCGTACCCAACGACGCAACGGCGTAGTGAATGCCCGCTTCGGATAAAGCCACCACGTCCATATACCCTTCGACAATACAAACCTGTTCTGGTTTCCTTACGGCCTGTTGCATATGCCAGTAACCGTATAACTCACTGCCTTTGTGAAACAGACGGGTTTCCGGAGAGTTTAAGTACTTGGGTCCGTCGCCATCAATAATACGACCACCAAAGCCCACCACCCGGCCACGCCGGTCATGAATAGGAAACATGACCCGGTCACGAAAAAAGTCGTAATGTCGGCCTTTCTCGTTACGGTTAATAAGTTTTAATTCCAGTAACTGCTGGCGTTGCGGGGCCGAGCTGCCAAATGTGGTTAGCAGGCCGTCCCAGGCGTCGGGTGCATAGCCAATTTGAAAACGTTTTACCGTTTCGCCGCTTAAACCCCGACCTTTTAAGTAGTCTATAACCCGATTTGAGTTTTCATGGTGCTTTAACTGATACTGGAAAAAACGAGCTGTTTTACTCATAAGCTCGGAGTCGTCCTGCATCTGTTGCTGTTTCTTTTGTGCTAACTGAGGGTTCTCCGGTTGTTCCCGCGGAACCTCAACTCCCATAATGCCGGCCAGTTCTTCCACCGCATCGGGGAAGTTTAAACCGTCAAATTCCATTAGAAAATCAATAGCGTTACCGTGCACCCCACAGCCAAAGCAATGGTAAAACTGCTTGTCCTGGCTAACGGTAAACGACGGCGTTTTCTCATTATGGAACGGGCAACAGGCCTGATGGTTTCTACCGGCCTTTTTCAGCGGTACGCGGCTATCAACTATTTCAACAATGTCTGCTCGTTCGAGCAAGTCATGGATAAAGCTTTTGGGGATCAGGCCTGCCATATTGTTTCAATACCGAAGTTGCGAAAACAAGAAAGTTGCGAAAACAAAAAGTAGCAGAAACACGAAAGCCGCGACGATATAGTCACGGCTTTCAGCACTTTACGGAAAAGTGAACACTCAAATTGTCGTAGGTATGGTCTTAGTAAAGACGAGTACGACGAGCGTTATCACGAGACAGTTTTTTCGCGTGACGCTTTACCGCAGCAGCTTTCTTGCGCTTACGCTCTGAAGTCGGCTTTTCATAGTGCTCGCGACGACGAACTTCAGAGAGAACACCTGCTTTTTCACAAGAGCGCTTAAAGCGACGCAAAGCTACGTCAAACGGCTCGTTTTCTTTCACTTTAACGACTGGCATTAAAAAATCACCTCGGGTAAATTATCTGTTTCGGTTAAAAATTAACCACTACGGGTTCAATTGGTGCTGAATTGTACCGACTCAGATTCGCCTTGTAAAGTGTTATCCGAAGCATCCCATCCAGGGTCATTATCGCTAAGCAGTTCGCGGACTGGCGTAGAGTGCAGGAAAAGCTTGCTGACTAAATCCTGTAAATTATTTGGTTTTTCTTTGTACGACAAACCGAGTTGCCATAACTGTGGGCCGACCGACCTAATACTTCGGGTTATCAGTTGCTGAAGCAAAATGGTTTCGTCGTCTGTTTTAACTCTCACTTCAGCTTCTAAGCCTCTGCTGTCCTCGATATTAACCGGCGAGGTGCCAAAGTAATTAAATGCGATACCTTTATTGGAAATATCCACAATTTTTCCGGTAAGAGGCTCACCGAGTTTATCTTTTAGCTGAAGCTGGAGTCTGGCATCGCAATTTACGCCAACCCTTGGTGACGACCGCAGAATTTCCACGCTGGCATTTCTGGGGTAACTGACAAACAGAAGTTTTTGTGGGTATTGAGTAATGTGGAGAATGTCGACCACGCCGGTTACCTGCTCGCCTTTTGGAGAGACCGTTTTTATTGCAACATTCTTTTCTGTAGCCAGCATTGGCAAGATATCTTGCCAGCAATACTGCCTGGAAAGTTCCAGAATAAGATAATCGGGATGCTGTTGACCCACCAGCGTCATATTTAAGCGTTTATAGCTCTGCTTATCTTTAATCTGGACTTCGACGGACTGCCTGAATCCACTGTTTGCCAAAACATCGCTGTTCTCCCGCATCAGTGTTAACCCCTGCTTTATTATTTTTATGAAACTCATCATAGCTTATATCTAACGTTTTTTAAGCCACAGACTAATTATTTTTATTTGATGTCAATTGACGTCATTTAATGCATACACTGTAAGCTCTTCCTCAAAACCTGTTGTTTGGTGTTTGTCATCGTTAGACTGGATTTGAGCTTAAGTAGTAAGGATACGAGTTTGGCTGAAGTGCATCCGGACAACAATTTTCCCTATCCAATACCAGCGCGTTACCAGTCGATAAAGTTACTGGGACAAGGTGGTAGTGGCCTGGTCTATAAAGCCTACGACCAGCGTTTAAAACGCACGGTTGCGATTAAGTTTGCCCGCTCGCCCTCTATTGTCAGCCGCCACAGGCTGGTAAATGAAGCCCGTTTGTTATCCAGCGTTGACCACCCTGCTCTTTGCCGCGTGTTTGACGTTGGCGAACCGGAAGTTTCTTCCTCTTCACTGTTTATGGTGCTTGAGTACATTGAAGGCAAACCTTTAAGCAAGCAACGCAGCTGCCTGTCTGTTTATGACGCCGCCAAAGTGGTTAAGTCTCTTACTGACGGGGTATGTCGTATGCACGAGGCCGGTTACGCACACAACGATATTACTGCGCAGAACATTATGATCCGCTCAGCAGACAATGCTGAAGACGAGTCTGATAATTCCGCAGTTTTAGTTGATTTGAGTATTGCGGCGCCGAGTTCGCCCACAACAATTAAGCGAGACATATACCAACTGGGCACGTTGCTTTTGTCGTTACTGACCAACATGAAACCGGAGCAGTTTTTTCAACACCCGATAACGCACCGTAACCGGCTTCCTGCCGAACTCAGTCGCATCGTAAAGAAAGCGCTCTCGGCTGAGCCGAACGAAGGTTTTCAGCACTGTCGCGAGCTTCAACAGGAGTTGGATGGCTGGCTCCGCCACTATCAGTTAAGAAAACGATTCTTCTGGCTGGGGGCTGGTGGTGCTGCCATTTTGGTTATTATTTTTGTCTTGTTCATTTTTCTGCGGGAGCAGACAAACCGACATTTGCTGGACGGCTACTCGATTGAACAGAACCAATACGCACATGCGCTTGTCTTTGCTCATTATTCTCAACACCTTGCCAACGGCGGTCAGCTGCAACAGGCGGCTGAGCAGGCCGAGTTAGCACTTACCCACTTTGACGACGCCGTAGCAAGTAGCCCGGGGCTATTGAAGTACCATTCCGAACGCGCTCATTTTGTGCTGAGCTCAGGCAACATTTTTACCCGCTCACAGCTTACCACTATGCTGCTTAATGCAATTAATGAACTGGGTAATCCGGATACGTATGAAGAAAAAGCGGCAGCCCATTATTTGCGGGCAGAAATGTACTTAGGTCTTGCTGAACTTAATAGCGAACAGCCACATTTAGTTGAACGTTGGAAAGCTTCTGCACTGAGTTCAGCGGAGGCAGCGATCAAGCACCAACCGGGTGTCGATCGCTACCAGCAATTACATGATGAAATCGATAAGTCTCAGTCCAGTGCCGGGACGGATTGATCTCTTAAGCGGTAAAACTCTTTTACATAGTCATCAAACGTACCGGCATCCAGTGCGTCACGCATGTCACTCATTACTTTTTGATAAAAGCGCAGGTTGTGAATGGTGTTCAGGCGTGAGCCCAGCATCTCGTTAGTGCGATCCAAATGATGCAAATACGCCCGCGAATAGTTTTTACAGGTGTAGCAGTCACAGTTTTCATCCAGCGGAGAAGTGTCTGTACGATGCACTGCATTACGGATTTTTACTACGCCGGTGCTAATAAATAAGTGACCATTACGCGCATTACGAGTTGGCATAACGCAGTCGAACATATCAATACCGCGGCGCACGGCTTCAACTAAGTCTTCCGGCTTGCCCACGCCCATTAAATAGCGAGGTTTTTGCTCAGGCATTTGCGGTGCGGTGTGCTCTAAAATCCGCATCATATCTTCTTTCGGTTCGCCGACCGACAAACCACCAATAGCGTAACCGTCGAACCCGATATCGGTCAGACCTTTCAGAGAAATATCGCGCAGCTCTTCGTACATGCCGCCCTGAATAATACCGAACAACGCGGCTTTGCTCTCACCGTGCTCTTGTTTAGAGCGTTCAGCCCAGCGCAGCGAAAGCTCCATTGAACTGCGTGCTTCTGCCTGCGTCGCAGGGAACGGCGTGCATTCGTCAAATATCATGACAATGTCTGACCCCAGCTCGCGTTGAACCTGCATAGATTTTTCCGGGGTCAGCAGTATTTTCTCGCCGTTAATGGGCGAACGGAAAGTCACGCCCTCTTCGGTAATTTTACGCAGCTCACCCAGACTGAACACCTGAAAACCGCCGGAGTCGGTCAGAATAGGCTTGTCCCAGTTCATAAAGTCGTGCAAGTCGCCATGCTGCTGGATAATTTGCGTGCCCGGACGCAGCATTAGGTGAAAGGTATTACCCAGGCAGATTTGTGCGCCGGTGTCTTTTACCTCTTCTGGCGTCATACCTTTTACGGTACCCAGAGTACCTACCGGCATAAACGCTGGCGTTTCTACGGTTCCACGTTCAAACACCATGCGCCCACGACGTGCGCGACCACTGGTTTTGTCTAATTCAAATTTCATTGTCATAAGTATTCACTTCAGTGTATTAAGTTTAGCGCTGTAACAGCATGGCGTCGCCGTAGCTAAAAAAGCGATAGCGCTCTTTAATGGCTTCATTATAAGCCTTCATAATTAAATCACGACCAACAAATGCCGAAACCAGCATAATGAGCGTAGACTCGGGCAGGTGAAAGTTGGTTATCATGCTATCGACCACTTTAAATTCATAACCCGGATAAATAAAAATATCGGTGTCATCAAAAAACGGTTCTATGGTTTCATTAGTTGATGCCTGAGCGGCCGATTCCAGCGAACGAACCGAGGTTGTACCTACAGCAATAACCCGGCCACCCGAAGCTTTGGTCTGCTTAATGGCATTGCAGGTTTCAGCACTAACTTTCGCGTATTCGCTGTGCATAACATGGTCGTTAATGTCTTCCACACGCACCGGCTGGAAGGTTCCGGCGCCTACGTGCAGGGTAACATAGGCAAAGTTCACGCCTTTATCGCGCAGCTGTTGCAGTATTTCGTCGTCAAAATGCAGACCAGCGGTAGGGGCAGCAACGGCACCCGGCTCGCGGTTATAAACGGTTTGGTAACGCTCTTTGTCAGAGCTTTCATCCGGACGGTCGATGTAAGGCGGCAATGGCATATGCCCGTATTGCTCAAGTAGCTCCAGAACCGTCTCGTCGTGTTCAAACTTCAGCTCAAAGAGTGCATCGTGACGCGCCAGCATCGTTATTTTTACATGGCCTTCCAGCAGCAGTTGCGCACCAGCTTTGGGAGCACGGTTAGCACGGACATGCGCAAGCACCCTATGATCATCCAGTAGTCGCTCAACCAGAACCTCGACTTTACCACCGGACACTTTTTCGCCCAGCAAACGCGCAGGAATAACCCGGGTGTCATTAAACACCAACAAGTCACCGGCGTTTATCTCATCCACAATATTTTTAAAGTGTTTATGCTCAATGCTGTTTTCACTGGCTTTTACCGAGAGCAGTCTACTGGAACTGCGTTGCTCCTGCGGATAGCGGGCAATAAGCTCGTCGGGTAGCTCAAATGAAAAGTCACTGACTTTTAAAGAAGAATGATTGGTATCTGACATATCCGTGCTGCAATTGCGAGATCTAGTGAAGCGCGGATTTTACTGGAAAGTAGGCAGCCTGTCACTGTTGCAGGCTGCCTGTTTATCGCAAGTTTATGCTACGCCGAAAATTGCTTTTAAAATGTAGAAGAAAGCAATCGACATAATGGCACCTGCAGGCAGTGTGACCACCCACGAAATAACGATGTTGCGAACCACACCCAGATTCAGGGCCGCAATACCGCGCGCCATGCCAACACCCAATACCGCACCGACCAGCGTTTGTGTGGTTGATATGGGTAGACCCGTACCTGACGCCAGAACCACGGTTGAAGCAGCAGCAAGTTCCGCCGCAAAACCACGGCTTGGAGTTAAGTGCGTAATACCGTTACCAATGGTCGCAATAACACGTTTACCCAGCATAGCCAGACCAGCAACAATACCAACCGCACCTAAAGGCAGTACCCACCAGGCTAACTGCGCCTCACTGCCAATATCACCGCCGCTGGTAACCACACTGACAACAGCAGCCAATGGGCCAATAGCGTTAGCTACGTCGTTTGAACCGTGAGCAAAAGCCATAGCACAGGCGGTTACAACCATTAATACCGCAAAGACTTTTTCTACGTTGGTGTAGTGCATGTCTTTGTCGTCTGAAGGGTTAAACTTAAGACGTCCAATTGCCATTTTACCAATAGCAAAAACCAGTACTGCAATACCCAGAGCCCACAGGTAACCTTCAATACTGCCAAGGTCCAACCCTACATGCTTAAGGCCTTTTTTAATGGTGACCAGCGACAACACGAAGCCAGCTAACCCCATATAATAAGGCACATAGCGCTTAGCCATTGCTAAAGGGTTAGAACGGTCAAAAATGAGCTTCTGTGCACTCATAAATATGAGGTAAGCAATAAACCCGGATATAGCCGGAGTGACAACCCAGCTTCCAACTACCCCCCCGACTTTTGCCCACTGTACCGATTCCATACTGACGCCAACGGCTGAGAAACCAACAATTGCACCAATAATTGAGTGGGTGGTTGATACCGGCCAGCCAAGATAAGAGGCAATTAAAAGCCAGAAGCCTGCAGCTAATAACGCCGAAATCATACCGAACACAAGCAGTTCTGGTTGATTAACGAAATAGCCGGAATCGATGATGCCTTTTCGAATGGTTGAGGTAACTTCACCACCGGCCAGATAAGCGCCTGCAAACTCAAAAATCATGGCAATAAGAATTGCCTGTTTTATTGTCAGAGCTTTAGAACCAACCGATGTTCCCATAGCATTGGCAACGTCATTCGCACCAATACCCCAGGCCATAAAGAAACCGAAAACCGCGGCCATCCCGATAAGCAGGAGGCTATAGCTAGAAATAATATCCATAAATCAGACTCCGCTTAGACGCGCGCTAGCATTAGTTCGAAACGTGCACCGACTCGCTCGGCCAGATCGGCTAAGTCGCCAACCCAGTCGAGAATACGGTATAAGAACATCGCATCCACAGGGTTCATATCAAGTTCGACCTTGCGTAGATCCTGACGCAGTTTAATTTGAAGTTGATCGGTGTCGGCTTCAATGGCATCAAGTTCTACAATGAAATTATCAACGAGATCGCGTTCACGGCCTTTAAAGCCCGTCTCCAGCAAGTCGTCAAATTCGCCGATGGTTTCGCGTGCTTTATCAGTTGCGTCCAGACAGCGGCTTAGGTAAGCATCAAAGTCTTTAACCAATGGTTCCGGGATAAGCAATTCACGACCCGTAACCAGACCGGAGATGTCTTTGGCTTTATTGGCAATTTTGTCCTGTTGAGAAACAAGCTCGAGTAAGTCGGCACGCTCTACAGGCATAAACAAGCCACTAGGGAGGTTCAGACGGATTTTACGTTTCATATCATCCGCGGTTGATTCGTGTTTTACGATGGTTGCACGAGCCACTTCTGCGCTCTTCCAATCCTTCGAATAAACCGCCTTAAAGAAATCTTTAAGCGCATAAGCGCAGCGGTGCACTTCGTCCATGTGCTCAATCATCGGTTTGATAGGGGACTTTGCAAATACCCCAAGAAATGAGTTCACTGACATAACATTATCCGATTTTTTTCAGCCGATGTTAGCTGCCGCGAATGTTAGCGAAATCTAAAGGTAAAGGGAACCGTAAGATTTGATTAATTCATCATGCGCTGAACGCTCGTTCTATTTCAGTTCTTTGAGTATCCACTTCAGCCTCCACTTGCCTTAACAACTGGTGCGCGTTGTCCATTTCGTTGACTAATTGCTGTAACTGTACTGAGAATCCGTTAACTTTGTCTGTCTGCTGTTCTGCCAACCGGAATGAGGTTTTAGCTTCTTCGGTTGAAGCCTGCGCCTGAGCAGAAACCTCATTTGCAGTTTCCACCAGGCGTTCAACAAATTGCTGCTGCGAGTAACTTGCCTCGGCAATGTCCTGGTAGCCTTTTTCAATGGAAAGCGATGCGTCCGTCAGCTGGTTAAGAGAGTCGTTAATACCACCAAGAGAGGACTGTGTTTTTTGCGCCAACTGCCGGACTTCGTCAGCCACCACTGCAAAACCGCGCCCCTGCTCGCCCGCTCTGGCAGCTTCAATGGCCGCATTCAGTGCTAATAAATTGGTCTGGTCGGCAATACCCGAAATAATGGACAACGCGTCTTTTACTTCTTTTACCGAATGGTCCAGCTCTTCTGCGGAGCGCTTGGCCGTTTCTATTGCTGTTTCATTCAGCTCTGAGGCGTCTCTTAATTTAAGAATATGCTGTCGGCTCTGTTTCATAGAGTCCTGGGTATCGAGCGCATTCTTTTCCAGGGTATTGGTGCACTGGTTTAATTCTTCGGTCAACTCGCTCAGTTCAGTAATACCGTGAATAGTGACCGATGCGGATGACTGCGTATCAGCAGAGGATTGCACAATATACTGTAACTCTTGTATTACCCGCTTCAACGCTTCATTGACCACCGTCATTTGCTGAGACTTTTCCTCGTCGCTACGCTGAGTCTGTTCGAGTATGCCGTTAAAGAATCGGGCAATCTCTGCCATCTCGGTATCGCGATCGGCGTTGGGTAAATAATTGAGTTCCTGTTTAACAAGTAAAGTTTCCATGGCGTCGCGTAAGCTTCGCAGAGGGGTCAGAACCATGCGTTTGAGTAACACAAAGTTCAATACTGCAAACGCCAGGAGTACCGCCACCAAGGCCACAAGACTCAGCTTTATCTGCATCAGGCTGGCTTGCTGGTTTTTCAAGAGACTCTGCTCTACCTTTACAGCCAGCGACTGAATGTTGGCAATGTCATCGGAAATTGATGCAAAGGCTTCACGTCGCGACTCTATAAGTTGCAGCGTTGAGGACAACTCTTTGGGGTAACGCTGAATTAAGCTGTTCATTTCTGAAATGATTTTCGGCCCCAATTCTTTCGCCTCTCTGGCAACCAACATCATTGACTGGTCGGGCAGTTCTTCCTTTACACCCAGCTCGGGTAGCTGCTGCAGCCGGGCAATCTCTTTTTGCATGGCGTTAAGCACCTGGTTCAGTGACTGCTCCTCGGCTTCACCGTTGGATAAACGTTCCCGCGTATGCACCAGGTCAGCAATTAATAACACTAAGTCGCTACCGATACTTTGATAACTTTCGGCAGCCACGGGGTTATTGCTGCTGCCTTTTTGCACGTAGTCAAACAAACGAGATAATTCGTTAAATAAAGACCGCTCGGCATTTACTAGCAGAGCAGACTCCTGACCAGAGAGCTTACCTATGGCACGGTAGTCATCAGAAATTCGGCTGCGGATAATATCCAGCTGTTCCTGCATAACCGAAGTGGAGGCTAAGTTCAGCTTATCGAGCTGGGCGTTCACTTCATTGACCGAGGCTTCGGCTTGGTTCAATAGCAGCGCATTACCTGACTGCAGGTAACCACTGAGCTCGGTTACCACTTCAACCATCAGTTTCTCTTTTATCGATGAATAAATATTCTGCTGTTGTTCAAAGTGCTGTAATTGACTATTAGCCCAAATTAGCACTGACAAAAACACCAACGACAAGCCCAGCAAAGAAAAGGAAGAAACACGACTAAAGGTTGAAACGCGCATAAATAAGCCCAGTTGATATCACTGCGACAGCTTAAGAAGGTTTTATGACAGCTTAATGAAAAAAGCCGCGGCAATTGCCACGGCTTTGAGGTTTTCTGAGGTATATCGCTAAGTGTGCTTAGAAAGAATAAACCAGTGTAACAGCCGTTTCTGTATCCAACTTTTCGATGCTTTCATCAGAAACATGAGAGTTGTGGTTAGCCCCCAGTGACACTTTCATAGCCAACGCGCTATTAATGTTCGCTGACACTGAAAATTCAGCTTTGCTCTTCGTGTTGTCTTCACCAACTTCAGACGACAGTAAGGCACTGAAACGCGAGTTTTCACTGATTTTCCAGTTTAAGCTACCGGCTACACGCAGAATCATTGAGCCATCGGATTCAACCGGAGGTTCACCTTCAGCCTGTACAGGTTTTGTACGTGAATAACCCGGACCAATTTCGTAGTCAGCGTAAATGTCTTCGTCGTAACGATAACGAGCACCATAACCCGTTGCGACAGTAGCCTGATAATCAAAGCCACTGAATTCATCTTCTTCGTATGAACCGAAGACAAACAATGAGTCGCGACTGTCAGGATCAAACTTATAGTTACTCTGCGCCGAAATGAACATGCGGTCTGCAGTTTCGTTCGTTTCCCCCGTGCTCTGATCTTCCTGCTCGGAGGTGTAATAATCGAATACGCCTTTGTGGCGCCAGTTCTGCACGTCCCGCGATGCGGTAAACTTGCCTTTCAGGCTTTCTGTTTCAGTGTTACCTGAAGTGTAAAGCAGGCCGAATTCGGCACTGGCTTCCCACTCTTCTACGGTTTCAGTATCAATGTCGTCAGCATCGTCGAACATAAACGTTTGAGCACTTGCTACAACGGGTAAAAACAAACTCGCGAATAATAAAGAAAGTCGCACACTAACCTCGTATCTGTATCTTTTATAAAGTTCTTAATTACTTAACTATGGCGTCTAATTCGCCATTTTCGTAACGCTGGAACATTGTTTCTAAATTAATTGGCTTTATTTTACTCGCCATACCCGCGCAGCCAAAGGCTTCGTAGCGCGCGCGACAAATATCTTCCATCGCTTTGGTTGCCGCGGTAAAGAATTTGCGCGGATCAAAGTTTGACGGATTCTCCGCCAAATGACGGCGAATAGCACCGGTTGAAGCCAGGCGTAAATCGGTATCAATGTTCACTTTGCGCACGCCGTGTTTAATACCTTCCTGAATTTGTTCAACCGGTACACCATAGGTTTCCGGAATTTCGCCGCCAAATTCGTTAATAATTTTCAGCCATTCTTGAGGTACAGATGATGAGCCATGCATAACTAAGTGTGTACCCGGAATGCGACGATGGATCTCTTTAATGCGGTCAATGGCTAAAATATCGCCTGTTGGCGGACGAGTAAACTTGTAAGCACCGTGTGATGTACCACAAGCAATAGCCAGCGCGTCAACGTTGGTGGCTTTAACAAATTCAGCCGCTTCTTCAGGGTCGGTCAGCAGCTGTTCGTGCGACAACTTACCTTCAGCACCAACACCGTCTTCTTCACCAGCTTCACCAGTTTCCAGTGAGCCCAGGCAACCCAGCTCACCTTCAACAGAAACACCACAAGCGTGTGCCATTTCTACGGTTTGTCTGGTTACTTTTACGTTGTAGTCGTACTCTGCAGGCGTTTTGCCATCGTCCAGCAATGAACCGTCCATCATTACCGAGCTAAAGCCCAGTTGAATGGAACGCTGGCATACTGCCGGAGAAGTACCGTGATCCTGGTGAACAACCACCGGAATATGTGGCCATTCTTCAACAGCTGCCTGAATTAAGTGGCGCAGGAAAGGTGCACCGGCGTACTTACGAGCACCAGCTGAGGCCTGCACGATAACCGGGCTGTCAGTGGCATCGGCGGCTTGCATAATTGCGCGCATTTGCTCTAAGTTGTTGACGTTAAACGCCGGTACGCCGTAATCGTGTTCTGCGGCATGGTCTAGTAACTGTCGTAATGACACCAGGGCCATAAAAAATACTCCTTAATTAAAAAACTTGTGTTCAGGCGTCTTTAGCCCGTTCTTGTAAAATAGCAACGGCTGGTAATGTTTTACCTTCGAGGAATTCAAGGAACGCCCCGCCACCTGTCGAGATATAACTAATCTTATCAGCGATAGCATATTGATCAATTGCTGCTAAAGTATCACCACCTCCGGCAATTGAAAACGCACCACTTTCTGCAATTGCGTTGGCTATGGTTTGTGTTCCATGCCCAAATTGCTCAAATTCAAAAACACCTACAGGTCCGTTCCAGACAATGGTTCCTGCGTTTTTCAGCATAGACGCTAATTGCTCTGCAGTTTCAGGGCCAATATCAAAAATCATATCGTCATCAGCAACAGCATTAACGGCTTTGGTTTCTGCCTTGGCTTCTGCGCTGAATTCTTTACCTGTTACCACGTCGACAGGTAATGGAATGTCGCCGCCTTTGGCTTTTGCCTGCGCCATTAAACGGTTAGCTTCATCGGTTAAGTCCGCTTCGTAAAGCGACTTACCGACATTATGGCCTGCTGCCGCAACAAAGGTGTTCGCAATACCGCCGCCCACAATTAACTGGTCAACAACACCGGACAAGGACTCTAGCACCGTAAGTTTCGTTGAAACTTTAGAACCGCCGACAATAGCCACTAACGGGCGCTTCGGATTTTCCAGTGCCTTGCCTAAAGCTTCTAACTCGCCGGCCAGCAAAGGCCCTGCGCAGGCAACTGGAGCGTATTTAGCAACACCATGAGTAGATGCCTGAGCGCGATGCGCGGTGCCAAAAGCATCCATCACATAGACATCGCATAAGCTGGCTAATTTTTTAGCAAGCTCATCATTATTCTTCTTTTCGCCAATATTAAAGCGGACATTCTCAAAAACTACCAGTTCTCCGGCCTTTAGTTCAATACCGTCGAGGTAGTCTTTACATAAGCGCACCGGGCAATCCAGCACCTCTTGTAAGTAATCAACAACAGGTTGCAGCGAAAACTCTTCATCGTACTCGCCTTCGGTTGGGCGACCCAAATGAGACATTACCATGACTTTAGCGCCAGCTTTCAACGCTTGCTGAATGCTTGGCAGTGCGGCTTTTAAACGCGCGTCGGAAGTGACTTTTCCGTTTTTAACCGGAACGTTTAAATCTTCCCGAATAAGTACGCGCTTGTTACTTAAATCCAAATCAGTCATAGCAATGACAGACATGCGATATCCTCTCTAAGCTTAATGTTCTGTTTGTTCAGCCATCGTTTTTGCTGTGTCCAGCAACCGATTCGCAAAACCCCATTCGTTGTCGCACCAGCACAGCAACTTAACCAGGCGCTTGTGACTAACGCGGGTTTGCGTGCCATCGACAATGGATGAATGTGGATCATGGTTAAAATCTATTGAGACTAAAGGTTCTTCGGTGTAATCCAGTATACCTGCCAGCTGCTGCTCGCTCTGCTCACGTAAAACCTGATTAATTTGCTCAATAGTGGCGTCGCTGTTCAGCGTAACACTTAAATCCATAGCGGTAACATTGGTCGTGGGCACGCGCACGGCTATGGCCTCGAACCGCCCTTCTAAGTGCGGCAGTATTCGTTCAATACCGCGCGCCAAACGGGTATCCACCGGAATAATAGAGCGCCCGGCGGCGCGGGTTCGTCTTAAGTCCGGATGATATGCATCAATAACCTGCTGGTCGTGCATAGCCGAGTGAATGGTCGTAATAGCACCGGAGTCTATCCCAAAAGCATCGTCCAGTACTTTAATGACCGGCACAATGCAGTTTGTTGTGCAGGAACCGTTCGATACCACTTTATGGTCAACGGTGAGCTCTTCTTCATTCACGCCATAAATTGCGGTGAAATCGACGTCCGGCTTGCCAGGATGAGAAAACAGCACACGTTTTACGCCTTGCTGCAGATAAAGCTGACCGTCAGCCTGACTGCCGAATACACCGGTACAATCAACAACAAAATCAACCTCATGGGCGCGCCAGTCAATGGCTTCAATCTCGGTCTGGTGAGTTAAAGCAATATTGTCTCCGGCAACTGTCAGCGCATCACCCGACTGCGTTACTTTTTCTCCAAAACGACCGTGGCTTGAGTCATATTTGAGCAAATGCGCTATCGCTTCCGACGCCGCAGGCTCGTTAATAAGCACTACCTGCACGCTGTCGCGGTAGCCGTTTTCGTATAGCGCACGCAAAAAGCTCCGGCCAATACGGCCGAAACCATTAATCGCAATACGGGCCGGTTGGTTCATTTAAGCTCCCAACAAACGTTTAGCGGCAGCCACGGTGTTTTCTGTGGTAATACCAAAGTGTTTGTACAAGTCGCCAGCCGGAGCAGATTCACCAAAGGTTGTCATGCCAACGACTTCACCGTTAAGCCCAACGTATTTGTACCAGAAGTCCGCAATACCAGCCTCAACTGCAACTCGACGCGTAACGCTGGATGGCAACACAGCCTCTTTGTATTCAGTATCCTGAATATCAAACACATTGGTCGACGGCATAGAAACAACGCGTACTTTGTGCCCCTGATCAGTCAGTTGTTCAAAGGCATTAACGGCTAAATCAACTTCAGACCCTGTCGCAATTAAAATAACTTCCGGCTCGCCGTCACAATCTTTCAGCACATAACCACCACGGGCAATGTTCGTTAATTGTTCGTCGTCGCGACCTTGCTGTTGCATGCCCTGACGGCTGAACACTAACGCCGAAGGGGTTTTACTGCTTTGTACTGCGGCTCCCCAGGCTACGGCTGTTTCAACCTGGTCGCACGGACGCCAGCACTGCAGGTTTGGTGTTTGACGCAAGTTAGCCAGTTGCTCTACCGGTTGGTGCGTAGGTCCATCTTCACCCAAACCTATAGAGTCATGGGTGTAAACAAAAATGCTGGGCTGCTTCATAAGCGCAGACATACGCACTGCGTTACGCGCGTACTCCATAAACATCAGGAAGGTAGCACCGTAGGCTTTAAAGCCACCGTGTAAAGTGACGCCGTTCATAATGGCGGACATGCCAAACTCACGAACACCGTAGAACACGTAGTTACCGCTCGCGTCATTGGCCGTAATGCCTTTTGCGTCGTTCCATAAGGTTAAGTTAGAACCGGCCAGGTCCGCCGAGCCACCTAACAGCTCTGGTAGTTTAGGACCAAACTCATTCAGTACATTCAATGAGGCTTTACGAGTTGCTATCGCTTCAGGGTTGCTCTGTAACTGCTTCGCGTAATTATGCACAGTGTTCTCAAACCCTTCCGGCAGCTCACCACTTAAGCGACGCTTCAATTCTTGTGCCAGTTGCGGATATTCCTGTTCATACGCAACCCAACGCTTATTCCAGGAGGACTCAACTGCTGCGCCTTTATCCACCGCAGACCATTTTTGGTATACGTCTGCCGGTACTTCAAAGGCTTGGTGTGGCCAATTCAGTTGCTTACGCGCAGCGACAATTTCATCATCGCCCAAAGGTGCCCCGTGGCAGCTTTCAGAACCTTGTTTATTCGGTGCGCCATAGCCAATTACCGTTTTGCAGATAATAAGAGTCGGTTTATCTTCATTCGCCCGGGCTTCATCAATCGCACGGGTTATGGCAGCTGAATCATGTCCATCAACTTTATTAATTACGTGCCAGCCATAAGACTCAAAACGTTTTGCGGTATCGTCGGTAAACCAGCCTTCCACTTCGCCATCAATGGAAATGCCGTTGTCATCGTAAAAGGCAATGAGCTTACCTAAGCCTAAAGTGCCGGCCAGAGAGCATGCTTCGTGCGAAATACCTTCCATCAAACAGCCGTCGCCCAGGAAAGTGTAGGTGTGGTGATCAACAATTTCATGGTTGTCGCGGTTAAATTGCGCAGCCAATACTTTCTCAGCCAGCGCCATACCTACGGCATTTGCAAGTCCTTGTCCCAGCGGCCCGGTAGTGGTTTCCACACCAGGAGTGTAGCCGTATTCAGGGTGGCCCGGGGTTTTTGAGTCTAACTGACGGAATTGTTTAATGTCTTCAATGCTCAGGTCATAACCGGACAGATGCAATAGCGAATAAATTAGCATTGACCCGTGTCCGTTCGATAACACAAAACGGTCGCGATCGGCCCAGCCTGGGTTATGAGGGTTATGTTTTAAATAATCACGCCAGAGAACTTCTGCGATATCCGCCATACCCATGGGCGCTCCGGGGTGGCCTGACTTGGCCTTCTGAACCGCATCCATACTAAGCGCACGGATGGCATTGGCGAGATATTGACGTTCTGACATGAAAAACCCCCTGGAAGATGAAGAGCAACTTGCGATGCGCGTATTCTCCACATTTCAGGGGGTACAAGCAAATTTATAGGCAATATTTTGTTTAAATATCAGCCTGTAAATCGGCGGCCTTGTCGGTTTGTTCCCACGGCAGGTTGTCCCGGCCAAAATGCCCGTATGCCGCTGTCTGTTTATAGATTGGGCGTTCCAGGTCAAGCATTTTGATTAATCCGTATGGGCGTAAGTCAAAATGACGACGCACCAGCGCAATTAACTGCTCTTCTGAGTGCGTAGACGTACCAAAGGTATCGATGCTAATAGAGGTTGGCTCCGCCACTCCAATGGCGTAAGAAATTTGCAGCTCACAACGTTCAGCCAGACCAGCAGCGACCAGGTTCTTAGCAACATAACGCGCTGCATAAGCCGCACTGCGGTCAACTTTTGACGGGTCTTTACCCGAGAAGGCGCCGCCGCCATGACGAGCCATGCCGCCATAGGTATCAACAATAATCTTACGCCCGGTCAACCCGCAGTCACCCATAGGCCCGCCGACCACGAAACGACCGGTTGGGTTAATGTGAAACTGCGTGTCTTTTGAAACCCACTGCTCCGGCAATACAGGCTTGATAATTTCTTCCATCACGGCTTCGCGCAGCGTTTCCTGAGTAATGTCTTCTCTGTGCTGAGTGGAGAATACGACAGTATCAATGGCAACAGGCTTACCGTTTTCATAAACGAAGGTCAGCTGACTTTTCGCGTCCGGACGCAACCAGTCCAGTGTACCGTTATTGCGGACTTCCGACTGACGCTGCATAACCCGGTGCGCGTAAGTAATAGGAGCAGGCATTAAAACTGAGGTCTCGTTTGACGCATAACCAAACATTAAGCCCTGATCACCTGCGCCCTGCTCTTCCGGGTTAGCACGGTCAACGCCCTGATTGATATCACCACTTTGCTTACCAATGGCATTTAAGACAGCACACGAAGCACCATCAAAACCCATGTCAGAATGTCGGTAACCAATGTCTTTTACCGTTTGACGGGCTAAATCTTCAATATCCACCCAGGCTTGGGTCGAGATTTCACCGCCAACCAGCACCATGCCAGTTTTAACGTAAGTTTCACAAGCAACACGAGCCTTAGGGTCTTTCTCTAAAATAGCATCTAGAACCGCATCGGATATCTGGTCGGCAATTTTGTCCGGATGCCCTTCGGACACTGACTCTGAGGTAAACAGGTGACGTGACATATGCCCACTATTCCTTAATTTTAATGAAATCGTTTAATACTGGTTGCATAATGTAACCGATCACTCTGTTTTTTTCTACTTCTGGACGTCTAAAAGTCCGAATAAGGCTGACGACATGCGAGTTCCGCGGATTTATCACCCCGCCTCTATAAGCTTACAAACTGAAACCGAATTGAGTCCGGATGCTTTCCAGCACCTGATCAAAGTATTGCGTTTGAACGTAGGTGATAGCATTGTTTTATTTAACGGTGACGGTCAGAACTACGAGGCAAAGATTACCTCAGTCCAAAAAAAGTCCGCGCAGTTTATTGCAACCAACAATCAGGCTAACGCATCTGAGTCATCGGTCAATATTCATTTGGCGCAGGTCGTTTCACGTGGCGATCGCATGGATTTCGTACTGCAAAAGTCAGTCGAGCTGGGGGTGACAGAAATTACCCCACTGTTTAGTGAGCGCTGCGGTGTTAAATTAAGTGGCGACAGACTTGAGAAGAAACAGCTGCAATGGCAGAAAATTGTCCATTCTGCCTGTGAACAATGTGGCCGTAGCGTGGTTCCACAAGTGAATCCAGCACAGCAACTCACTGGCTTTATTGAAAGCAGCTTCGAAGGGTTGCGCCTGACGTTAGACCCAACCGCCACCCAGCCGTTGTCGTCATTTCAACAGGCCGAGAAGGGAATACAATTATTGATTGGTCCTGAGGGCGGGTTCACTGATACTGAAGTCAGTGCCGCCGAGCAACAGGGGTTTAAACCCATGCGTTTAGGACCAAGAATACTAAGAACAGAGACCGCCGCGCTTTCAGCGCTAACCGCCGTGCAGTATCAGTTTGGCGACTTAAGCTAAAGGAGTTTACATGAAGAAGTTAGCTATGGTGATGGACCCTATCGCCACCGTTAAAACCGAAAAAGACACCAGTTTTCGTTTATTGCTGGAAGCTCAGGCGCGTGGTTATCAGTGTTTTTATCTGGAAATGGGCGACTTAGTCATTGATAACGGTCAGCCAATGGCCTTTGCACGGGAAGTTAGCGTTCGCGATCAGAAAACGGACTTTTACAGCTTAGCCGACAGTGAATACCGTCCTCTGGAGGATTTTGACGTGATTATGATGCGTAAAGATCCGCCTTTTGACAGTGAGTTTCTATACGCAACGCAAATTCTGGAACTGGCCGAACAGCGCGGTAGCCTGGTGGTGAATAAACCGCAGAGCCTGCGCGACTGTAACGAAAAGCTTTTTACTTCGTGGTTCGCAGACTCTATTGCCGACACGCTAGTGAGTTCCAGAGCAGATGTCATTAAAGCTTTCCATAAAAAGCATGGTGAGGTGATTCTAAAACCGCTGGACGGTATGGGTGGAGCTTCAATTTTTAAAGTTGGTGCCGATGGCAGTAACTTAGGCGTTATTATTGAAACTCTGACTGAGAAAGGTCAGCGCTACGCCATGGTGCAAAAATATCTGCCGGAGATTAAAGACGGCGATAAACGCATTTTAATTATTGACGGTGAGCCTGTGCCTTATTCTTTAGCGCGTATTCCCAGCGCAGGAGAAACCCGCGGAAACCTTGCCGCTGGAGGTAGCGGGCGCGCCCAGCCTTTATCGGAAAGTGACTGGGCTCTGGCTCGTAAAGTGGCACCGGAACTGAAAAAGCGTGGGCTCATTATTGTTGGACTGGACGTTATTGGTGACCGCATTACTGAAATTAATGTGACCAGCCCAACCTGTATGCGCGAAATTGAAAACGCCTACGACATCAATATTGCTGAATTGGTCTTTAAGGCAATAGAAGAAAAGCTGAATTGAAATTCAACTATGCGCCCCCATGTTGTAAGTAGAGATTATCGTTAAGGAGTCGGTGAATCGATGAACAGTTTGCAGAACCATTTATTGATAGCAACACCTATGCTGAACGATCCAATGTTTAAACGGACCGTGACCTATATCTGCGAGCACAATGAAGAAGGCGCTATGGGCTTAGTTATTAATCAGCCTGCCGATTTAAGTGTGACCTCGCTGCTGGATAAACTGGAAATTGTTTACCCGGAAAATAACCAGCACTTACAGGGCAGCGTTTATCAGGGCGGGCCTGTAGGCCGTGAGCGTGGCTTTGTGATCCACCCTCCGCAGGACAATTGGCGCGCCAGCCAGAAGATGAGTGACGACATTATGGTGACCACCTCGCGCGATATCCTGGAAGCTCTTGGATCATCTGCTGCGCCACCACAGTTCCTTCTGACTTTAGGCTACGCAGGTTGGGAAGCCGGACAACTGGAAGAGGAGCTAGGGGAAAATTCCTGGCTGGCTATTCCGGCAGACCCGGAACTGCTGTTCAATACACCACCCTCCGAGCGTTGGCAAAAAGCTACCGAACAACTGGGGTTTGACGTGTGGCAACTGGGGCCGGATGTAGGGCACGCATGAGCACAGTAATAGGCTTTGACTTTGGCACCAAAAGTATTGGCGTTGCGGTAGGCCAGACCATAACAGCAACCGCATCGCCTTTAGCAGCTATTACGGCCAAAGAAGGCATTCCCGACTGGCAACTAATTGAAAAGCTGTTTGCCGAATGGCAGCCCGAACAGTTGGTAGTGGGTCTGCCCTTAAATATGGATGGCACCGAACAGCCACTAACCCAAAGAGCCAAAAAGTTTGGCAACCGTTTACATGGGCGCTTCGGTTTACCCGTAGCATTTCAGGACGAACGCCTGACGTCGACCTCGGCACGAGAAAGCCTGTTTGCTGAAGGTGGTTTTCGTAAACTCAAAAAAGGTGCAGTTGATAGTCAGGCTGCATTAATTATTGTTGAAGATTTTATGAACGGTTATTTGCCAAAAAGCGATAATTCGTTATAGTGTCGTCAGTAATAAGTTAAAGCGATAGGAGCTGGCCTTGTTTGGTAATGAAGAACCCTATTCAGTAACAGGTAACACTATTTTACTGAAAGACGAAAATAAAAAACTGCTTTTGATTACAGGTCCTCGTTACCAAAACATATTGGTTTCGCGCGGCTCTGTAGAATTAACGGACATGTCGGCTGAGCGTCGCCCGGGTTTCCGGATTGTGACTCTGCAGGAAATCTTTAAAAAAGATAAAACCTACTTTTTTATTCGTGCCGGTGGCGTCGAGTATCAAGTTGACCTTAAATTTGAAGACAGTCCTATTACAGAAATGAAGTTCTAGAAATTAACGGGAGTAGCCAGAATGACACATAAACTTTGTGCTGTTGTCTGGTTACTCTTTGTAATCCCCTCTGCCGCGTACAGCCAAAATTTCTTCCAGCTTAACGAAACCGATAACGATCAACTCGCTTTTTCTTACCAGTGGCGTGATTTCGATGACCGCCAACAGTCATTCAGTTTCCAGGTCGATAAAAAGGAGTTCCTACAGCCGCTAAAACGTTATCGCGGGTTTAATCGCGAACGCAGTCAGCGCGAACTGGCACACCAACTCAACCGTTACATTAAGCAACAGCAGTGGCAAGGCATTCAAGCTCGTTTAACCCCGCGCCAGCAGTCCGTTGAATTGATTACGGCTAACGCCAGAACAGCACAAAAAAAGCAACAGCTTAACGAGTACAAAAAGCGTTTACGTGACTATTACCATGAGCGCTGGGACGACTATCTTGATGCCAACTTTTACCGCCAATTGAGTTTGCCTCCCGGCGAGCAGGGTATTATCCCTGATCACCCGGCTATAGCCAGTGAAGTTACGCCAACGCTGAAACCCTTAATACAAGCTATTGGTGAGCAGTTAGGTACGAATACACAACGTAATTACATCAACTATGTCGCCAGCTTTATTCAGCAGATACCGTACAACGATTTAAACAGCAAGCTGGATAGCCGGGGCGATGGCTTTGTCCCTCCGAACCAATTGCTTTATTACAATCAGGGGGACTGCGACAGTAAAGTCACCTTAATGACTTCGGTTATAAAGCAAATTATCGAAACGCCCAAAATGGCCATTATTTATTTGCCTGAGCACGCAGTTTTTGGCATTGCCATTAGTCGGCAGCCCGGAGACACCACAGTTAAACACAAAGGCAATAACTACGTGCTGGTCGATGTGACTGGCCCCGCGGCAATGCCGATGGGCCAGGTTGGCGAAGAGACTAAATTTCAGGTAGAAACTCAGCAGTATACCGTGGTGCCGCTAAACTGATTACAAATGCTCTTCCGCAAATTTAGCAAGTGGACTACGCACTACACCGTTTAAGTTGATGGTAGCGCTGCCCGGGTAGTCTTTAAATCGCTCTACGATGTAAGTCAGTCCTGAGGTTACGGCTGTTAAATAGTAACTATCAATTTGTGCCAGGTTACCCGACACCACTAATTTAGTGTTCTCACCACAACGAGTAATAAGCGTTTTTAGCTGAGATGCGGTTAAATTCTGGGCTTCATCCAGAATTACAATGGCATTTTGTATACTGCGCCCGCGCATAAAGTTCAGCGACTTAAACTGAATGTTGGCCTTTTTCATAATGTAATTGAGGCTAGACTCCATACTTTCATCCTGCTTATGCAGGGCTTCCAGCGAATCGGTTATGGCCGACAGCCAGGGTGCCATTTTTTCTTCTTCGGTGCCGGGCAAGTAACCAATAGACTCGGCAATTTCAGGTGTATTGCGGGTAACGATAATTTTTTCATAAATACCCTGCTCCACAACCATTTGCAGTGCTGCTGAAAGGGCGAGAAACGTCTTACCACTACCGGCAGGTCCAGTAAGAGTCACCATGTCCATGCTGGTATCCAGTAAAGCGTGCAATGCCATAGCCTGATAAATATTTTTAGGATGAACACCCCAGGCCCCGTACGACATCATTCGCTCTACGCTTAAATCCATTAGCGTGACAGTTTCACTGTCGTATTCTTCCACCCGCGCCGCAAAGTTATTGGTTGAGTCAATGATGTATTCATTGGCAAAAACCTGCGGCAGTAATTCGCGACTCACCGTGTGGTACGCATCGCGACCTTCCTGCTGTGTTTTGACCTCTCCCACCTGAGACCAGAAGTCGCCTTCAAACTTGTAAAAACCTTTGGTCAGCAAGCGAATGTCATCAATAAGCTGGTCGGTACGATAATCTTCAACATACTTCATACCTGCGCCTTTGGCCTTCAGGCGCATATTGATGTCTTTGGTGACCAACACCACGCCAGCAGGGGCTCGCTCTCGCTGAATTTCCAGTGCAGCCTGAATAATTCGGTGGTCGTTTTCAGCCAGCGACAGCATCGACTCCGTTTGCTCCAGCTGATAGTCAGGGAATATGGCCAGAGTTCCGTTCGCGGTATGCTCACCGTGCACCCGGTTTAACGGAACACCAGCAACAATTTCTTCCGGCGTCGCCTCTTTTAAAACCTCTTCCAGTGAGCGAATGGCGACCCGTGCTTCGCGGCTCACATCTCTATTGCGATCTTTTATATTGTCGAGCTCTTCCAGAACCACCATGGGGATAACCACGTTGTGTTCATCGAAGTTGAGAAAAGCGAGAGGGTCGTGCAGCAGAATGTTGGTATCCAGGATAAAGAACTTGCCAGCGTTTGTTGTCATTAGCGCGTACCTTTGCTTGTGATTATTCTTTTCTTACAGCTTAGCCTAAAATTCATGACACAACGGTTACAGAAATAAATTTTTCCTCGGAATTGGCGAGCGAATTAAGTACCATTGCGACCTTGGAAAATGGCGCGCGGGAGTGTGTAGTGAGCGAGTTTAGAGTTGGACAGCGTTACCTTAGTGAAACTGAAACCGAATTAGGGCTAGGTATGATCACCCAGGCCGAAGGTCGTCACTTAACCGTGATGTTCCCAGCAACCGGTGAAGTGCGACTGTACTCAGCTCAGGAAGCCCCTCTGGCCCGTTATCAACTGCAAGTGCAGCAACAGGGCAAACATGCCGACGGCTGGAGCTTCACAATTCAGGAGCTGACAGAGTCGCAGGGTATTGTGACCTACCATGGTATACGCGATGACAACCAGGAGTCGGTTGTGGTTCCGGAAACCCAGTTATCGCATCAGGTGGACAGTAACCCCGCGTTAACACGCTTACTGGCTGGTCAGGCCGACCGCCTGGATATGTATCAGTTGCGCTGCGAAGCCAGTGAACATCTGGCGCATCATCAGGCCAGCGAGGTTGCCGGCTTATTAGGTGTTCGTACCCATTTGCTGCCGCACCAGTTGTATATTGCCAAAACCGTTGCCGATCGTTACCACCCGCGAGTGCTTTTAGCCGATGAAGTGGGCTTAGGAAAAACCATTGAAGCCGGCATGATCATCAAGCGCCGCCTGAATACCGGCCGCTCGCAGCGGGTCTTAATTGTGGTACCGGAATCTTTAATGCATCAGTGGCTGGTTGAGTTACGCCGCCGCTTTGCGCTGAACTTTACCCTGTTTGATGATGAGCGTTGCGAACAAGCGGAAGCCGACAGTGAAAATCCGTTTTTGACTGAACAGCACATTATTATCAGTAGCCGCTTTATGCACGAGTCGCGCTGGAGTCAGGCGTTGCTTGAAGCGGAATTCGATCTGCTGATTATTGACGAAGCACACCATTTACAGCCAGAGGCTCCGGAATTTAGTGCAGTTAAAAAACTTTGTGAGGCCGTGCCCGGCTTGTTGCTGTTAACGGCAACTCCGGAGCAAGAAGGTGCCGAAGGCCATTTCCAGCGACTGCAGCTACTGGACCCGGACCGGTTCTCCGACTTTGCCAGTTTCCAGCAAGAGCAAACACAGTATAAAGAATTAGCGGAACAGGCCGAGTCTGTTACTGACCCGGCAGAACTCGATGATCTGCTGGATAAACATGGTACCGGCCGCGTTATGTTCCGTAACCGCCGGGCCGATATTGGCGGTTTTCCTGAACGCCATTTTCATCCGGTAGAGCTGGATGAATGCGAACCCGATGAAGATATGCCCTGGTGGATGGAAGATCCGCGCATTGACTGGTTATTGAATCACATTAAACAGAACCGCTCGGAAAAAGCACTGCTGATATGCAAAACGGCAGAGCAGGTTCTGGATTTATCCGAAGCCCTGCGGGTATTGGCGGGTGTGCAGGCGGCAACCTTCCATGAAGGCATGACGCTGACCGAGCGAGACCGTTCTGCCGCCTTTTTTGCCAGCGAAGAAGACGGTAGCCCTATTCTGCTGTGCTCAGAAATTGGCAGCGAAGGCCGCAACTTCCAGTTTGTACACCAGCTTATTTTATTCGACTTGCCGAGCAACCCCGACTTGCTGGAGCAACGCATTGGCCGCTTAGACCGCATTGGCCAGCTGCAAAATATTGATATTTATCTGCCTTACTGCAAAGGTTCGGCGGAAGCCATATTGCTGCCTTGGTACGAGCAGGGTATGAACGCCTTCTCTCAGTGTAATGCGATAGGCCGTAAACTGTACGATGCTTTTGGTACGGACATTGAGCAGGCTATTGCTGAGCAAAAGCCACTCAGTGACGAGTTGCTGGAGCAGACCAAAGAACTGCACGAAATCTGGCTGGAGCGCAACCGTGAAGGGCAGGACAAGTTACAGGCACTAAACGCTTGTCGTCCTGAAACCGCTGAAAAAATCATAGAGCAAATTCATAGCGACAGCGATACCGACACCCTGGCCGACTTTATGATTGCTTTCTTTGACCGTTTTGGTGTGAATAACGAAGTGCTGGATGAAGAGCGCTGGTTTATTCGTCCGGGCGAGCATATGCGTGTCGGCAGCCTGCCGGGACTGCCGGATGACGGCATCACCATAACCTTTGACAGGGTCACCGCACTGAACTTTGAAGATACTGACTTTTTAAGCTGGGATCACCCCATGGTTCAGGCCGCACTTGAACTGCTGACTGCGGATGACTTTGGCAGCACCTGCGTTGCGGAGCTAAAAAACCCGGCGATTCCGGCTGGCAGTTGGTTCCTGGAGCTGGACTTTGCCAGCATAGTACCGGCACCTAAAGCCGCAGCGTTGCAGGAGTTCTGTCCATTACAAAGTTTACGCCTGCTGTTTAATGGTCAGGGGCAGGAGCTGTCCGCTAAAGTGTCACGCGAACTGCTGGACCAACAATCCAGCTTTATTGATAAGAAAACCGCACGGCAGATATTGCGTCAGTTACGTGACCCCGCACAAAAAATTATTCAGTCCGGCCAGCAACAGGCCCGTGAGTGGCAACAAAAGCAGCTGGATGAGGTAAAGCAAAATGCGCTGGCCGCACTGCAACACGAGCGCACACGCCTGCTTGAGTTACGGAAGAAAAACCCATCGGTACGCAGCAGTGAAATAGAAGCTATAAATTGGCGCGAAGAGCAAATTACGGCGGCGCTGGAAAGCCCGCAGTTATCGCTTCAGGCAGTGCGTATTCTGGTGAATAACCATTAATGACTCTGCTCCATTATCAGCCGCCGACAACGCCATTTCTTCAGGTTATTTATGAGGACAGACAGTTGTTGGTGGTTGATAAACAAAGCGGGCTACTGAGTGTTCCTGGTAAGCGACCAGAGCATAAAGACTCGGTTTATACCCGAGTACAGCGCGTACACCCGGAAATAAGAGTGGTCCACCGGCTGGATATGGCAACTTCCGGAGTTCTTTTACTGGCAAAAACCAAAGCCGCACAAAGCCACCTGAACCGGCAATTTCAGAATCGCACGACCAGTAAAAAGTATATTGCACAAGTTTGGGGCAAACCACCCGCTCCGCAAGGAGAAATAGAGTTGCCGTTGTCCTGCGACTGGCCCAACCGCCCACGCCAGCACATGGATTTTTTCACCGGTAAACCCAGCACAACCTTTTATCGGGTAACGGATTTTGACAACCGTTGCAGCCGCGTTGAGCTGACACCTCATACCGGCCGCTCACATCAGCTAAGAGTTCATATGCAAGCCATTGGCTGCCCTATACTTGGAGATAAATTCTATGCGCACAGCGATGCTTTCGCTGCTGCTGAGCGTTTATTACTGCATGCGGAATACCTTGCCGTAACTCATCCACAAACCGAACAACCTATAGAGTTCTACAGCCCCGTTCAGTTTTAGCAATTTGCGCTCAAGCTAACGCTGCTTCAGCCGATAATAGCTGCATGAAGTGCTATCTATTAATGCTGCTTGCGGTTGTTCTTATCAGCCCCGCAGTTAGCCAGGACGACCTAGAGCGTTATTTGCCGCAAGACCAGATACATTGGTTGACCGGAGATGACGACGAGCGCTATTTGGCATTGAAAAAGGAATATTTACAGGCCTTTGAACGCGGCCAGATTGTGCTTTTACCCGACTGGCACTACCATCCATTGCAGTCTTTTTATATTCGTCCGGTTTATGAAAACGCACCAGATTTTGGCTGGACAACCTGGGCTTTAACCCCACCCGACAACGACATACGCACAGACAATTTGCAGACACCGGCCACGACAACGCACTTCCCTGATGCCGCAGACGAAGAAGTATTTACTCCACTGGTTAGCGCGCTGCAACAACGCATAAACCTGCTGCTGGACGAAACACTGGACCGCCCGGGCTTCTCTGTATGGGTAGTAGAAGGGATTACCGCAGACATTGCCCTACGCCTGCTGGAAAATGAACCCTCGTTAATGCCCGACGCTATTGTACTGGTTAATGCCTATGTGCCACAGTTTCAGTACAACCGCGCTCTTGCCGACCGCATCAGTCAGTCGCAGTTGCCGGTTCTGGATATTCGCAGTGCAGAAGGTAATCGTTGGGTGAGTGAGCACTGGTCTCTGCGTAAAAAGCTGGCCAATAAATATCAGCACCCGGCGTACCGCCAGCGACAGCTGGTCAACTCAGGTAACGCCGGGCAACGTGAATTAACCTCCACCATAAAAGGTTGGCTGGAATTCCACGGCTTCTAACCGATTCAATTTTATCGCGACTTTTTAACGCCAGTTGTTCTAACGAATGTCGCGCTTTTCTTTGATTTTCTCATAAGCTGCCTGAATGTCCTGCGCACGCTGCTGAGCCTGCTTCATTACCTCTTCAGGTAAGCCTTTAGAGGCCAGCTTATCCGGATGATGCCGGGCCATTAACTTACGGTACGCTTTCTTAATTTCAGCGTTGCTGTTTTGCGCCGTTACGCCAAGTACTTCATACGCGTTTTGAATTTCATCCTGGCTGGAGGTTTTCCGCTGTTGCTGATGCTGTTGCCGACGATGCTGGTGAAAACGAAACGCCGCTTTTTCCATCATCAACCATTGGTCCAGCTGGAAACGGGTAAAGCCAAGGTGCTTAGCCACGTTAACCAAAACTTCATGCTCTGACTTTTCCAGAATGCCGTCATTTAACGCCAGGCCAATTAACTGCTCCATAAACAACTGAAGAACGTCGCGGTTACCGTAAAAGGAGGCGCTAAAATCCTTCATGACTTGCTGCAAAGGAAACGTCGGCTCTTTACCCTCGCGAAACGCTTCCTGGGCTTCGCGGGTAGCGTCTGTATTTAAATTCAAACGGCGCATTAGCTCCTGCGCCTGAGAAATGTCGTTAGTGGTAACTTTGCCTTTTGCCTTGGCAACGTGCCCCATTACCGCAAACAGCGTGTAAATAAAGTTGGCATCTCCGGCGGCTTGCTCTGCTCCATACAGAAAACGGCCCCAGGCACCTTTTTGAGAAAAGTCCTGAGCCATTCCCCTATCAAACCAGTGACCAATAAGCGCACCCAGAATAGCCCCCGGCCATTTCATAAACGCGAAGCCAGCCAATGCGCCAACTACTTTTCCCCAAACCATGTTATTTCTCCAACCGCTGGTTAAGTTGATGTAGGCGCTCCGGTGTACCTACGTCTGTCCAAAATCCATCCTGATGGCTTGCTGCCAGTTGCTTCTTGTCTATTGCCCGGTCGAAAAAAGGTTTTAATGGTTGCTTCCCATCAGGGTATGGCGCCAGCAGTTCTTTACGATACAGACCCACACCGGAAAAAGTTTTAGTTTGTTGGCCTTCTTTAACTTCATTAACCAACATTCCATTTTCAATGACAAAATCACCGTCTTGATGATGAACCGGGTTATCCACCATAACTAAATGCCCCAGTTGCTCTTCGTCTAAGCGCGTTGGTAAATCCCGGTAATTCCAATCTGTCCAGATATCGCCATTAATAACCCAAAACGGGTCATCTCCGAGTAAAGGCAAAGCTTTAATAATACCGCCTGCGGTTTCAAGCCCACCTTCAGGTTCTTTCGAAAAAGAAACCTGCAGCCCCCATTGACTGCCATCACCGACAAAGTCTTCAATTTGCTCACCATGCCAGGCGTGATTAATAACCACCTCATTAACACCTGCATTTGCCAGCTTTTCCAGGTGGTAACCTAACAATGGTTTCCCTACCACTGGTAACAAAGGCTTTGGCTGATTATCCGTTAACGGGCGCATTCGACTGCCCCGTCCGGCAGCTAAAATCATCGCTCTCATAGGCTGTCCTTCCAGGCTGGGATAACGCGCTCACGCAACCAGCGGTTGTAATTTGAAAGCTGAGAATAGTTAGCACTTACTCGCTGCAAATAGTCCAGGGTTCTTGGTACATCCTGTAAATAACCGGGCTTGTGATCCCGGTGCGCCAAGCGGGCGAAAATACCAGCCGCTTTTGTGTGACGCTGTAACCCCATCCAGTCAAACCAATGTTGCCACTGCTGCGGCTCAACCTGCGCCGCTAAGCAATCAGACTCAATCAGTTGTTGCCTTAACCCTTCACTCAATTCGTTAACCAACTCTTGCGGCCACTCAATATAGCAGTCGCGTAGTAACGACACCGCGTCATAGGTCACTGGTCCCAGTACCGCGTCCTGAAAGTCGATAATACCGATACGATCATCATCCAGCAGCATTAAGTTGCGCGAATGAAAGTCCCGATGAACTCCCACCTGCGGTTGCTGCAATGCATTATCAATCATTTGCTGGCTAAACTGGTTCCAAATTTCATCGTCCCCGGCATGCCAGTCTAAATTCAGGTGCTGTTTCAATAACCAGTCTTTAAATAACGACAGCTCGCGTTCCAGCAAAGCGGTATCGAAAGCAGGCAACTGGCCCTGCTCAGTCCGGCGTACCGACATAATATTAGGCAGCGCGGCAAGTGCCTGCTGGTAGTATTGCCGGGCATTGCGCGGATGCAGTTTGCTCAGCAACAATATCTGACCGAAATCGGATTGCAGCATAAAACCCTGATCTAAATCTGCCGCAATAATCTCCGGCACAGTAACACCCGCTTCAGAATAGGCTTGTGCAACAGCCAAAAAAGGCTTCATTGGTTCTTTTTCGGGAGGGCAATCAACCGCTATCAGGCTTTCCTGACCATTAGTTGCCCGAAAATAACGACGGAAACTGGCATCACCAGACACAACTTCTAAAGTTGGTTGTGAAACGCCTGTCTGGGCTTCACACCAAGCCTGCAGAGCCACTTCTCGTTTGTCTTCCAAAATATCCTCCACCAAATTTGTCGCAAAGCCTTAAAACTAGCAGTGTACCAAATAGCGAAACAAACAAAATTGCTTTATTATACCCTCGCGCTGCAAAACAGAATAAATGCATTTAACAACAACGACGGAAGATTAAATTGCTGCAACGGTTTATTACTTCGCTAATGCTACTGCCCTTTACCGGCAGCGCGCTAGCGGCTTTACAAAATCAAGACGCACCACAACACATGACTTGCACGGTGGCTCAGTCCACTGAAAGTATGATTGGCGCCGTCCAGTTGCAGAAAACCGAAGCCGGAACTATTGGCGTCGAGTCGCGTAGTGCCGAAATTCTCGCCAATGAAAAAGCGTATTTTACTGGTAACGTCATCATTCAGCGCAACGGACAGTGGCTGTCAACTTCAAAGGCCACTATAGACCAGCAAAGGGGCGAAATTCTCGCCTCAGACGGCATTACTTTTAATGACGGCTATTTAAGCGTTACCGGTGATTCGTTATCGCTGGACTTAAACGATGACGAGGCCAAACTCTACAACAGTGATTACCGCCTGCGAAATCATAACGCGCGGGGCCATGCAGAATTACTTTCGTTGTCCCGGCAGGAAGTTTTATTGCAAGACTCAAGCTTCACCACCTGCCCGGGCGAAACCCCGGCCTGGCAATTACGCGCAGAGCGCATTGAGATAAATGAAACCAGCGACTTCGGTGAAGCCTGGCATGCCCGGTTTGAGTTATTTGACGTACCGGTACTCTACTTGCCCTATTTTAATTTTCCATTAAGTGACGCGCGTAAAACCGGTTTGCTCTACCCCACGTTTGACTCATCATCAAACAGTGGTTTTGAAGTAGAAGTACCTTACTACTTTAATATTGCGCCCAATATGGATGCCACAATAGCTCCGGTTTATATGTCTGAGCGCGGCACCATGATGAAAGGCGAATACCGATATTTATTTGAGCAAAATGCAGGGCAATTCAATTTAGAGTATTTAGGCAATGACGACACCCGCATTGCAAATAAAAAACGCTACCTTTGGCACGTTCAGCATTCGGCGCAAATAAACCAGGACTTGAGTTTCTACCTTGATGCGACCGAAATTAGTGACGACAACTATCTGAATGACTTTGGCAGTGACTTTGCCGGCCGCGCCGACACTCATTTGTATCGCGTAGCCCAGCTTGACTACGATAATGAAAACTGGACCGCACAATTACGCACCGAAGACTACGAGCTTATTGGAGACTACCGCAGCCCTTATCGCACATTACCGCAGCTTAGTATCGACTATAATACCGGCGACTTCACCGGCTTCAGCGCCAACTTATACAACGAGCTAACCTACTTTCAGAATCAGGATCAGGCGCGCGAATACGCGACCCGGGCACACGTAGAGCCGAGCATTCAGTACCGTTTTGAAAAACCGGCTTTTGACACAGAAGCCGAGCTGTCTTATCTCTATACGCGCTACTGGCAGGAAAGCCCGGATGCTAACATTACCGAAGAAGTTACCCGGACACTGCCCCGCGCCCGGGTCAGAGCCCGTTTGCATCTGGAACGAGCCATTGAACTGGGTGACAGCCAATACCGTCAAACCCTGTCGCCGCAAATTCAGTATTTGTATGTGCCCTATGAAAACCAACAGAACATTGGCATTTACGATACGTCGTTATTGCAAGACGATTATCACGGACTGTTCCGTAGCCGCCGCTTTTCGGGGTTGGATCGTATCGCCGAGGCTAATCAAATAACTTACGGTGTCAGCAGCAGCTTATTCACTCAGAATGAACGAGAAGTGCTGCGAGCCAGTATTGGGCAAATTTACAATATTAATGACAGTCGTACGCAATTGTTTGCCAGCGATGAAGAAACCACAACCTCCAGTAACAGTGAGTGGGTTGCCGACATTAACTGGGCCGTTGATGAGAACTGGTCACTACGCAGCTCAATTCAGTACGATACGGAACTTAACACCACCCGCAAGAGTCAGACCGCGGTAGAGTTCCGTAAAGATGAATCAAACCTGATACAGGTCAGTCACCGCACGGCAACCAACATTCTGAACAACGATATTGAACAAGTTGGAACGCAGGCAGTTTGGTCAGCAAGTTCACGCTGGCAAGTCGCATCGAATGTCTTTTACGATCTCACACATGATCGTTTAAATGATGCTATGGTGGGCGTTCAATACAGCAGTTGTTGCTGGGCCTTACGGGTTAGCGCATACAGACGCATAAACCGTGATCTTGAGCCCGCTTTTAGTGCGACTCAGATAAACGGCGAAACTCAATTTGACAATGGCATTAGTATACAATTTATTATCAGCGGTTTAGCTTCTGATAGCAGTGGTCTAATTAACATGCTTGAGAAAAGTACGTACGGTTACCGCCGTCCTTTTTATCTCAGTAACTAGTGGTAGGTATAATGAAAAAAATTGCATCGTTTTGTTCAGCAGCTGTGCTGATTGCATCGTCTTTTTTGCTGAATAACACCGTTCAGGCTCAGCAAATACTGGATCGCGTTGTCGTCGTAGTGGACGATGGTGTGGTACTGCAAAGCCAAATTGACCAACTTATCCAACAAGTTAAAAACGGTCAGAACTTCAACGCAAGTAACGCGCCTTCAGACGACGTTTTAGAAACTCAGGCTATAGAACGCCTGGTACTGCAGGAAATTCAGCTGCAAATGGCTGACCGCATGGGTATCGAAATTGACGACAATCAGTTAGAGCAAGCCATTAACGAAATTGCGAATAATCAAGACCTGACAACAGCTGAACTTCGTGAAAACATGGTCAGCAGCGGTATGAGCTGGGCGACCTACCGCGAAAATATTCGTAACGAACTGGTTATCCAGCAAGTTCAGCGCGCCGCTGTACAGCAACGCGTTTCTATCACGCCACAGGAAATCAATAACCTGGTAAAGCTAATAGAAAGTAACCAGGAAGTTCAGACCGAGTACCGTTTGGCCCAAATTCTGATTTCTGCTGACTCAAATTCGTCTCAGGCCGAACTAGAAAAAGCCAAAGAGCGTGCCAATACCGTTCTGAGCTTACTGGACAAAGGCAACGACTTTGCTGACCTGGCTGTACGTTCATCCTCAGGTTCTGCCGCGCTTGACGGTGGTGACATGGGCTGGATGACAGTTAACAGTATGCCGACCTTATTTGCTGAAGCTGTGGACGGAAAATCTGTGGGTGACGTTGTTGGTCCAATCCGCAGCGGTATCGGCTTTCATATTTTGAAGGTACAGGACAAGCGCGGAGAGCAGACAGTCGAAGTTCAGGAAGTTAAAGCACGTCACATCCTAATCAAGCCTTCCGTTATTTTGTCGGACAACAAAGCGAAAGAAATGCTGGCTCAGTATCGTGAGCAAATAGCAAGTGGTGAGAAAACCTTTGAAGAACTGGCACGTGAGCATTCAGCAGACCCCGGTTCAGCGTCTCGCGGCGGCGATTTAGGCTGGGCTCGTCCTGATAAATACGCGCCGGAGTTCAAGCAAAAAGTAGAAAACATTGAGCAAGGCACAATAAGTGAACCGTTCAGCACGCAGTTTGGCTGGCACATTGTTGAAGTTACCGATCGCAGAACTCTGGATGCAACTGAAGAAAATAAGCAAGAACGCGCATACCAAATGCTGTTTAGCCGTAAGTTCCGTGAAGAACTCGATAACTGGCAGCAGGAAATTCGCGATCAGGCCTTTATCAGAAGAGTTGCTGAGTGAGTATACCAACCCTTGTATTCACACCGGGTGAGCCGGCAGGTATAGGCCCGGATCTGATTATAAAAATAGCACAGCAGCCCTGGTCGGCTGCTGTCGTTGTCTGTGCAGATAAGAGTTTATTGAAACAACGTGCTGAGCAATTGGATCTTCCTATTACTTTGCACAAGTACAAAAAGGGTGAAGAGCTACCGCAACATGAACCCGGACACCTTTGGGTAGAACATATTCCGGTGTGTGACGAAGTGACTCCGGGCGAGTTATGCACAGCCAATGGCCATTATGTTGTTGATTGCTTAAAAAGGGCTTCTGACGGTAACCTTTCAGGCGAGTTTGATGCCATTGTTACAGGCCCGGTACACAAAGGTGTGATAAATCAAGCCGGTGTGGCGTTCTCAGGACACACTGAATTTTTAGCCCATGAAGCAAACTGCAACGATGTGGTTATGATGTTGGCCACAGAAGGCCTGCGCGTGGCACTGGTGACGACTCACATTCCGCTGGCCTACGTGGCAAAAGCCGTTACCGCCGAGCGTCTGACCAACATTATTACCATACTGCATAACGACCTGACCAAGAAATTCGGTGAGTCATCGCCCAAAATATTAGTTTGCGGGTTAAACCCTCATGCCGGAGAGTCGGGACATTTAGGCCGGGAAGAGATAGAGATTATTATTCCTGTTCTGGAACAACTTAAGCAGCAGGGCATGAACCTTCACGGTCCCTACCCCGCAGATACCATTTTCCAGCCTAAGTATCTGGAAGACGCCAGTGCAGTAGTGGCGATGTATCACGACCAGGGCCTTCCGGTATTAAAATATAAAGGTTTCGGTCAGGCGGTAAACATTACACTCGGGTTACCTTATATCCGAACTTCTGTTGATCATGGTACAGCTCTTGAGTTGGCCGGATCAGGCAAGATTAACGACGGTAGTTGCCGCCTGGCAATGCAAACCGCTATAGATATGGCAAGAGCAGCGTATTATGAATAAGAACCAAAGTGGGAGTAAACACCAGGGTGGAAGTAAAACCCACTTGGGTCACCGGGCGCGTAAACGGTTTGGCCAAAACTTCCTGAATGACGAATACATTATTGAGCAGATTGTTGATGCTATTAACCCTCAACCGGGTGAAAACCTGATTGAAATTGGCCCGGGTTTAGCGGCATTAACTGAACCGACAGTAGATCGCAGTGGTCATTTAAAAGTTATCGAAATTGACCGTGACTTAGTTGAACGACTGCAGCATCACCCTTTTTTAAGCCCAAAACTGGAAGTGATTCAAGCTGACGCATTAAGCATAGATTTTAGCCAGTTTGCCGAAGAAAGTCCGGCACGAGTGTTCGGCAACCTGCCCTATAACATTTCCACGCCACTCATTTTTCATCTGTTAAAGTTTGCCGATGACGTAAAAGATATGCACTTTATGCTGCAAAAAGAAGTCGTTGATCGCTTGGCGGCAGAGCCCGGTTCAAAGAGTTACGGCCGAATCAGCGTCGGCGTGCAGCAAGCCTGTAAAGTCACCCCGGTGGTTGCCGTTCCTCCATCGGCGTTTACGCCGCCACCGAAAGTAGAATCGTCGGTGGTTCGGTTAGAACCTTACACCGAAAGCCCTCATCCAGTTAAAGATAAAGCGCAACTGCACAGCTTATGTTTGACAGCCTTTAATCAACGCCGTAAAACAATAAGAAACAACCTTAAACAGTTGGTTCCTGCAGAGCAGTTGGAAGCCCTTGGCATTGACCCGGGCGCAAGACCGGAAACACTCTCTGTAGACGATTACTGCAGGATATCCGACTGGCTCACCGAACAAGCGAAAAAGAATGACAGTCAGTAACATTACAGTAGAGGTTAAAACACAATATTTAGCGGCTCAGTCAAACCCTGATACCGGACAATATGTGTTTTCTTACACCATAACCATAACCAATGAGTCCAGCCAGATAGTACAGCTACTTGCCCGCGAATGGCGCATTACCGATGCCGACAATAAGATTACCCGGGTGGCCGGTGATGGAGTTGTGGGACAACAGCCTAAACTGGCTGCCGGTGAATCGTTCAGTTATACCAGCGGCACCGTTCTGGCTACGCCTATTGGCACTATGGAAGGTCATTACCTGATGATAGATGAACATGGCTCGCAGTTTAAAGCGCCGATTCCGTCTTTCCGGCTGGCCATTCCTAATATTATTCATTAATTATGAGCAATTACGTTGTTGGTGATATTCAGGGCTGCTTCCGCGAACTTGAAGCTCTGCTTACTCAAGTCAGCTTTAACCCTGCAAACGACTCATTATGGTGCGTAGGTGATATTGTCGCGCGCGGCCCCGATTCGCGCGATGCGTTGCGTTTTTTCTACGAAAACAGTAACTCGGTACACACCGTATTAGGTAATCACGATTTAAACTTAATGGCAGTGTTGCTGGGTTGCCGACAACCTAATCCGAAAGATAAACTTAACGCATTGCTAGAAGACAGCAGCCGCTATGACTGGTTAGAGTGGCTTCGCCACCAGCCTTTGCTGCACCAGCTGATAGAGCACAAAACGGTAATAGCTCACGCCGGTATTTACCCATGGTGGACACTCGAACAAGCCAGTCAATACGCGCAGGAAGTCACGAAAGTTATTGCTGGCAATGAGTTTGAAAACTTTATGCAGCAATTATTTGGCAACTCCCCGGGAAAATGGGACTCAAGTCTGCAAGGTTTTGACCGATACCGTTTTATAGTGAACGCCTTTACCCGAATGCGTTACTGTAACCCGGAAGGTGAACTGGATTTTTCTCAAAAAGATAATCCATATGAGCGTTCGTCGCAGGATTCGTATAAGCCATGGTTTAACTTTTGGTCAAAATCTGAGAATCGAGTATTATTCGGGCATTGGGCTGCGCTAATGGGCGAAACCCGCCGTCAGGATGTGATAGCGCTGGATACTGGCTGTGTTTGGGGTCAGTACATGACGTTATACAGCGTTGAAAATAAAACCTTCTTTCATGAACCGGCTTTGACCGGGAAGTGATAATAATAATTATGCAGTGCTGAGGAAAGTTTCATGAAAATTACTGTTGCCATGCGAGTTATCGGTGGTTTTGCCATCATTACTTTGCTGTTACTCATCATTAGCTTAAGCTCGTTGTTTAATATCAACAGCATAGGCTCGTCGGTTGATAAGCTCAACGATGAGGCAGTACCGGCACTGAATCAAGTCTCGGCTATTAAAGTCGATATTCTCGAGCTGGGTAATGTTCAGCTAGAAACTTTTTATGATGAAAGTTTAGAACAGGTAGCAGCTCACAAAAAAGAGTTTAACGAATCTAACAAGTTGCTTTTCTCCTCTCTTGATAAGCTTAAAGAGCTTATTCAGGGGAATGGTCAGAGTGACGAAATTAACGAGCTGGAAAAAGACTCACGCCAGTACATTAGTCTGATAGACCGCCTGTTTAGTCAGCACAGTGAATACCTCGAACTGCAAAATGTTACTGCCTCGCAGTTAGATGAAATTGCATTCAATATTGATGATGCCGCTATCATGCTGCTGGACACCATGGATGCCTCTAATAACGAAGTAATCTCCCGTGAAGCCAGCAACATCGAATCGTCACTGTCCAGTCTCATCACTTTAATGTATGACCTGAACAAAGCGAATAAATTAGACAGTGCTCAAATCATTCGCAGCGAAATTGACATAAATATTGACAGTATTCGTCCTCGCCTGGAAGTTTTAGATAATGAGGCTACAGGCGGTACAGCCTCAATGGTAGATGATGCAATTGCGACAGTTCGTGATGCGCTCGACAGCCTTCAAGGCACTGGTTCGTATCCGGACAATGTCATTCGTCGCCAACAGCTTCGTGTAGACTCAGAAGACTCTCTGAATAAATCAGAAGTCCAGCTAAATAAATTAATGGCTGAAGCCGACCGTCTACAAACTGCGGTTCGCGGAATAGCCGACGGTACACGGGTTTCAGTAACAGACTCTATCTCTACCAGTAGCTGGCTCAATAGTATTATCACCATTATTTCTATTGCTCTGGCCGTGTTTATTTCATGGTACACCGTACGTAGTATCAGCCGTCCATTGTCACGCGTTAACCACATGTTGAACATTATGGCTGATGGTAACTTAACCGAACGTGTTGACTATAGCTCGCAGGACGAATTTGGAGAGCTAGCCTCAAATACCAATAAACTGACCGGTAATTTACGTAAACTTATTGAAGGTATTGCGAACCGCGCCACTCAGCTAGCTACGGCCGCGGAGCAGTCTTCCAATGTTTCAGACGAGACAACTAACGCCATTGACGAACAGCGCCGTCAAATTGAGCAAGTAGCCACGGCCACTCAGGAAATGAATAGTACTGCCAGCGAAATGGCTGACGGTGCAGAACAGGCCTTACGCGAAATTCAACACTCTGATGATGAAGCAAAACGCGTTCGTCAAATTTCAGACAAGAACCGTGCAACTATCGAAGGCCTGGCAAATGAAATTAAAGGCGCATCGGAAGTTATCGATCAGTTGTCAGAAAACAGTAAAAACATTGGTGGCATTCTGGATGTTATTCGCGGTATTGCCGACCAGACTAATTTGCTGGCACTGAATGCTGCCATTGAAGCGGCACGAGCCGGTGAGCAAGGCCGCGGGTTTGCGGTTGTTGCTGATGAGGTTCGTACTCTGGCCAGCCGTACTCAAGAGTCCACCGAAGAAATTCAGGACATGATTGAGAATCTGCAGAATGACTCTCAGCGAGCGGTTACCGTAATGAATAAAGGCCGCGAGCAGGCTGAACTCAGTGTTCAACAGTCCGATGAAGCAGCTCAGGCACTTCAGTCTATTACTGAGTCAGTGCATCAGGCGTCTGACAGCAGTAACCATATTGCTAATGCGGCGAAAGAGCAAAGTAGTACTGCGCAGGATATCAGCGAGCGTCTTGAGTCTATTGTTTCCATTGCCGAACAAACGGCTTCTGGTTCCAAACAAACAGCTCAGGCGTCTAATGAAGTCGCTAAACTGGCCGATGAGCTCCAGGACTCAATTAAGAGTTTCAGAGTCTAAAGCAAAACCTCTGAACTGCAGAAACGAAAAAAGGCGCCCTTTGAAGGCGCCTTTTTACTATTTAATGACTTTATAGCCTCAACATTTAACGCTCTTAGGCGGTTAAGTTAATTTTAGCGAAGCGGCGTTTACCCACCTGATAAACTCCAGAGTCCTTTTCTGTGCAGAGGTAACGCGAGTCGCTGAATTTCTCACCGTCCACTTTAACGGCATTTTGTTTTATCATCCGTAGCGCTTCAGAGGTGGACTCAACCAGCCCGGCTTCTTTTAGCACATTACCTATTGCCATTCCCTCAGTGCCAACTTGCACCGTCTTTTCAGGTATGTCGTCCGGTAAGGCGTTTTTCTGGAAACGCTGAATAAAATCCTGCTCGGCTTTTTCTGCGTCGTCTTCCGAGTGGAAACGAGCAATAATCTCTTTTGCCAGCAAAACTTTCACATCACGCGGGTTTTTCCCGTCAGCTACAGCGGCTTTCAGTTCGTCAATTTCGGTAATGGAACGGAAGCTGAGCAACTGGAAGTAGCGCCACATAAGCTCGTCTGACACCGACATGATTTTACCAAACATGTCATTCGCCGGTTCAGTAATGCCAATGTAGTTGTTTAATGACTTCGACATTTTCTGCACACCGTCCAGTCCTTCCAGCAACGGTGTCATAATGACAGTTTGTGGACGCTGGCCTTCTTCTTTTTGCAGTTCACGACCCATTAGCAGGTTAAAACGCTGGTCGGTTCCGCCAAGCTCAACGTCTGCTTTTAATTCAACCGAGTCCCAGCCCTGAACTAATGGGTATAAAAACTCGTGAATGGCTATGGATTGATTGTTCTGATAGCGCTTTTTAAAGTCATCACGTTCTAGCATACGAGCTACGGTCTGGCGCGCAGCCAGTTTAATCATGTCGGCCGCCCCCATTTTCGACATCCATTCGGAGTTAAAACGGATTTCGGTTTTAGCCGGGTCGAGAATTTTAAAAACCTGTTCTTTATAAGTTTCAGCGTTAGCAATAACCTGTTCTGTGGTCAGCGGCTTTCTGGTGACATTTTTGCCTGTAGGATCACCTATCATGCCGGTGAAATCACCTATCAGAAAAACCACTTTATGGCCAAAATCCTGAAATACTCTCAGCTTGTTAATTAAAACAGTATGGCCCAAGTGTAAATCGGGGGCAGTTGGGTCAAAGCCAGCTTTCACTATCAGCGGCTTACCACTGGCTAACTTCTCAGCCAGTTCCTGCTCGAGCAAAACTTCTTCGGCACCGCGAGTAATCTCGGCAATAGCTTCCGCTACTTCGGTTTTCATCCTCATCTCCAACTGTAAAAACTCATAAACCAGCCATTTTACGCCATTATTACCACTGTTTTAAGCTCAATAATCTGGTATTCTTCATTTTTTCGTATTATCCTCGAAACCATAAGGTTATTCCGTGGTCGTAAACAGGTGCGGTAATCCCAGTGTTTGCTGACAAATGTTTACTGGATAATCACAATAAAGAAAGTGAAGTGCGCTAAAATATGACATTAAAATCTGTCACCAAAATTCAGCGGATGTTCCTGCAACTTCCGCACTCTCATAAAATTCTGATCAGTGCGATCAGCGTTGCCCTATTGCTATTACTAATCATTCCGTCGGAACCTGCTACGGCATCTAAGAACAGTACTTCAGCAGAGCAGTTAATGCCGGGCAAACGATACCAGCTGGATTTAGCTTTTGAACAATCCAGTTCAGATGAAAACTCCGAAAACTCAGAACTGACCTGGCAGACCTATCAGGTTAAGTCGGGTGACAGCTTAGCAAAAATATTCAGCAAAGTAGGCTTTAGTGCTCAGCAGCTTTATCGTGTAACCGAATCCGGTGATGACGCGAAGTACCTGCGTAAAGTCCACCCCGGTGATTTGCTTCGCTTTGCGACCGACAGTGACGATAATCTAGTGCAGCTAGCGCACCAGATAAACGATACCGAGACGCTTATTATTACTCGCCAGAACGACAACTTTGTTGCTGAAATAGAAACTAAAGAAGTTGAAGTTCGCACAGAGTTTACTCATGCCGTTATTGACTCCAGCTTCTGGAATGCCGGTATCGACTCAGGTCTGACTGACAACCAAATTATGCGCATTGCCGATATTTTTGGTTGGGATATCGACTTTGCTTTAGACCTGCGTAAAAACGACGAGTTTAGCGTACTTTATGAAACGCACTATGTAGACGGTGAATTTGTTGGCTATGGCAAAATTTTAGCGGCAGAGTTTGTAAACCGGGATGAGAACTTCCAGGCCATTCTTCACGACAATGGACAATATTACACGCCGAACGGTCGCGCCATGCGCAAGACCTTCCTGCGTTCACCGGTTAACTTTACTTACATAAGTTCAAGCTTTAATCCTCGTCGCCTGCACCCTGTTACGGGCCGGGTACGCCCGCACAACGGTATAGATTACGCAGCGTCGACCGGTACGCCAGTGATGTCTTCCGGCGACGGTAAAGTTGTTTCCGCGGGCTATAGCTCGTTAAACGGCAACTTTATTTTTGTTCAGCACGGCGAACGCTATGTGACTAAGTATTTGCACCTTAGCCGTAAGCACGTAAAAAATGGTGACCGTGTTAAACAGGGTCAGGTTATTGGCCGTGTCGGTGCTACAGGTCGGGTAACGGGTCCACACTTACACTACGAATTCCTCGTAGACGGTGTACATCGTAACCCTCGTACAGTGGAATTGCCGGAAGCTAAGTCGCTGGGCGAATCAGAATTGCCTTCGTTCCGCCAACACGCGGATCAGGTAATGGCCATACTAAACGACAACAGACGCGTTTACCTGGCGATGCAGTAATGTTTCAGCGTTATATTGGACTGATGTCGGGCACCAGTATGGATGCGGTTGACGCGGCATTGGTCCAGATAGACGCGCAAGGCACACTTAAACTTGAAGCTCATCACTCTTTGTCTTTCCTCCCGGAACTCCGCGCTGGCTTACTGACTTTAAGTCATACAGATACCTGGCAGGCAGATGAGCTGGCCAGCTTAGATATCGCTTTTTCCGAGCTTTGTGCCAAAGTGGTACATCAACTCCTTGAACAAGCGGATATAACAGCAAAAGAAGTTATCGCCATTGCCAGTCACGGGCAAACTGTTCGACACAAACCCAATTCAATACCAGCCTACACCTGTCAAATTGGCGACCCTACACGGTTGGCTTTGGGTACGGGCATTGATGTTATTTACGATTTCCGTCGCAAAGACATTGCCGCAGGTGGCCAGGGTGCGCCATTGGTTCCGGCTTTTCATAAGCAAGTTTTTGCTCGCGAGAATCAAAGCATTGCAGTGATTAATTTAGGTGGTATTGCCAATGTCACCTGGCTTAGTCATAACGGCAACATACTGGGCTTTGATACAGGGCCTGCCAACACTCTGCTCGACCAATGGGTTCAGCATAATGACTCAAGTAAAAGCTTCGATGAAAACGCTCAGTTTGCGAGTGCAGGCAAACTTCAGCCTGACCTGCTAAAGCGTTTATTGCAGCATCCGTTTTTTGCTAAGCCAGCTCCCAAAAGTACAGGTCGCGAGGAGTTCAACTTAAAATGGCTGCAACAACAATTGGTCGGGCAGGATATATCCCCGGCTGATGTACAGCGCACTTTGACCGAACTTACCGCTATTAGCATCAAAGATGCACTGACAACCCTGCCACAACAACCCGATACGGCTTATTTTTGTGGTGGAGGCACCCGAAATCCATTATTGATGGAGCGCTTAACTAAGCTCTTAGCGCCGATTCAATGCGATACTACAGCGAGTTTAGGCGTTGACCCGCAATGGGTTGAGGCAATCGCTTTTGCCTGGTTAGGCTGGTGTTTCGAGCATAAAAAACCGGGTAACCAGCCTGAAGTTACAGGAGCCAGTCACCCGGTGGTTTTAGGGGCTAAAGTCCTACATCAATAGCCGCGTTATTCAGCACCCAGCTCTTTAAAGGAGTCCCGGGTCAGGTTTTCGTTACCATCAGTTCCAACGACAATACTGTCTTCAATACGCACACCGCCGTATGGACGTAGCTCATCAACTTTCTCCCAGTTAATATCTGCACTGTCTTTGTGCTCTTCCAGTAGCTGATCTACAACATATAAGCCCGGCTCAATAGTGAAGACGTGGCCAACTTCAATGTCTCGTAGTAAGCGTAAGAACGGATGACGCTCACTGCGCTCGTAGCTGTTGCCTTTGTCATCTTTCAAGAAACCGCCAACATCATGTACCTGCAAACCGATAAAGTGACCTAACCCGTGCGGCATAAAGGCACTGGTGTAACCTTTGTCGTAAATGCTTTGCGCATCACCTTTAATAAACTCAAAGTCACTTAAAATTTGCGCGACTTTCAGATGCATCGACACATGCAGGTCGTAATAGCTCACACCGGGCTTAATCTCGCTCAAGAGCTCTTGCTGAGCTTTATCCATTGCTTCAACCAAGTCCGCATAGAAACCCTCTTCATAAGCGTATGAGCGGGTTATATCAGAGCAATAACCGCGGTAACGTGCGCCAGCATCAATTAAGAACGAACGAATTTGCTTAGGCGGAACAGTGTCGTATACGTCGTAATGCAAAATTGCCGAATGGCTGTTCAATGCAACAATGCTGTTGTAAGGCACCTGTGACTCACGAAAGTCGATAGCACTCAGGTAAGCATGGTGTATTTCCAGCTCACTTTTACCGGCAAAAAAAGCTTCTTTTGCTGCAACATGGGCTTTTGCCGCTAAGCGGTTGGCTTCGCGCAAATTGTCCACTTCCCATTCCGTTTTTATTGAGCGGTGGAAATGCAGATGATCAATCAATGCCTGTGGGTTGCGAGCTTTCACTTTCCAATCACTGACTGGTTGAGCGAAGTCTTCACCAATAAAAACGGACTGCTCTAAGTCGCTGCCTAAGTCTTCAGTCAGCATGCTTAAGTCGTCGATAATTTTTAAATCAACGTGCTGCTGCCATTCTTCCTCCGGCACATTAACTGGGGCATGCCAGAAGTCCCTAGCCTGAAATAAATAAACCGTAGGACGTTGGCTACCCTTGCGATAAAAAATAGCACTTTTGGGGCTTTCTGTGACCGGAACCCAATATTTAAATAGCGGATTAACCCGGTACGGCGGCGCGTTATCATCGAGAAAATCGACTCGTGGCTGGCCCGAGTAAACCAGTACCGATTCAAAATTGTTGTCCTCTAACGCTTTATCAAAGCGGCTACAAACTGTCTTGATGTGTTCTGCGTACGCGCTCATAAAAAAACCTCACAAAAAATTGTGAGGTTATTCTAGCGGAAAAGTCGAAAAATTTCAGCTGTTCCCGGGGGAAGCTAAAGCCTAAACGGAAAAGCTGGAGCCACAACCACAGGTTGTTGTGGCATTAGGATTGTCGACAAAAAAGCGAGAGCCCTGCAGCCCTTCTTCGTAGCTGACCACGCCACCCATTAAATACTGTAAACTCATTGGATCAACCAGCAGGGTGACGCCGTTTTTTTCTATTTCCATATCACCCGGGTTTTTCTTTTCATCAAAGGTAAAGCCATATTGGAAGCCCGAACAACCGCCTCCGGTTACGTAAACACGCAACTTCAAATTTGGGTTTTCTTCTTCAGCAATCAGCTTACCCACTTTGCTTGCCGCTTGTTCAGTGAACTCAATCGGCATTGCCTGCTCTGCTGCACTGCTCATGATTTCTCTACCTTGGTTGAACTCTATTGCTATTTTCTCTTACCTGAGTATTTTGGTCAAGTATCGCCGTCACTACGCACACCGGGGTTAGCATCTCCCCGGCTAATTTCTTTCCAGAAAAACGTTCGATCCAGCGTGCCGTTACCACCTTTGGTAATTCTGACTTTCACCTCTACCCGCTCAGGAGCCAGTCCTTCCGGCATAAAGAAGTCGCCCTCGTACAAGGAAAAATAGCGCATAGAAAAACTGCGATCGTCTTGCGCTATATTAGCAAGTTTCAGTAAGTCATAACGCTTTTTCTTGCCATCGATACGGCCAACCAGCTCAACAGTAACATTTCCCTGAACAAAGTTGCGACGCTGCTCAATTTGTAAAACCGCCAGAGAGAAATGGAAATGGTTTTCCGAACGATTCTGAGTAACGGTTAAGGAGTCTATAGTAACGCCGCTTTCCTGTAGCTCCGGCGCCATAATCTTCTGATAAAATGCTAAGTCACGACGCAAACCATAGTTATCATTTTGTAACGCACCCAACTCGTCCTGCAAACTTTGGTTAGCCGAACGCTCAATATCTAACTCAACTTGCAGCACATGGCGTTGATACTCCATCTGCTCAAGTCGCTGATAAAGCTCTTCAAGTTGCTGCGACTGCTTCGAAACTTCTTCTTTTAATGCCTTTGCGTGCCACACTCCAGCTAAGTAGGCCAGGTAAACAACCAAAACAGCAACACAGATCAACAACACAAATACCGGGAAGGATCCCCAGCGTTGTTGCCAGTATTTCAGGTTAAAATAGGGCTTCATAACTTCCAGCTCATTTCCATCAAGCGTTTATGCTGATATGTTATTGATAAATATGCAAGCGCCATCCCACGGTTTAAGGTAAGGATCTTATTTTAAATGGCCTCTAACTCGGTACTCCGACAACAATTGCGCAAACAGCTGGCGATGCCATCGACCACTATCGCCATTTGTTTAATGGGACTAGCCGGCGGTATTCTCGCCGCTCTTATGATTGCCGGGTTTCGTTTTGCAATAGAGCAAGGCGCTTATCTTGTCGGGAATAACAGCTACTGGCAACAGCCTTTACCAACTACTTACCGCTTTTTACTACCTATTATTGCCGCCGCCATTGTTTATGTTTTGTTTCGGCTGTCGGGCTCTAAACACGTACGCATGGGTATTCCCTACGTTATTCATCGTATGAAGCAGCACTACGGCATGCTTCCCTGGCGCAGTACCATAAACCAGTTCTTTGGTGGAACAATTGCGCTGGTTGCCGGTTTCAGTGTTGGCCGCGAAGGGCCAGCCGTTCATTTAGGTGCTGCAGCAGCTACCTGGCTTGGCTTCCATTTCGACGCACCCAAAAACGCTATACGAACCCTTGCCGCCTGTGGTATCGCCGCAGCTATCGCTGCCTCTTTTAACACGCCGTTGGCGGCTATGGTTCTGGTGATGGAAGTAGTACTGCGGGAATACAAGGTTCACGTTTTTATACCGGTTATGCTGTCGGCGGTGGCTGGTTCGCTAATTACCGAAGAAATTTTTGGTGTCGCTTCTGAGCTGGCCGTGCTCTCAGCCCAGGATATCCCGACCACACAGTTGCCCTGGGTGATGCTGCTGGGCGTTGTACTGGGCTTTGTCGGAGTATTATTCAAAAAGCTCATGCTGGATGTCATGGAAACCGTACAAGACATGTCATTGCTTACTCGCTTGCTCTTTGCCGGGCTTATAACGGCAATGCTGGCCGTCATCATTCCCAGCAGTTTAGGTCCGGGGCTTACAGCTATTGAGCAGGTAATGAATCATCAGGGTGAAATGTCGCTGCTGACCACCCTACTTATAGCGAAGCTTTTTGCCTCAGCTATTGCTTTGGGCATGGGTATACCCGGCGGTTTAATTGGCGCCGTATTTGGTATCGGGGCTATTATTGCAGCGGTATTTGTCGGCGCAGTTAACGGGCTGGATATTCAACAGCCATTGTCTTTCGACAGTTTCATTCTATTGGGAATGGCTGGTATTTTAGCGGCCTGTATTCACGCTCCAATGGCAGCCCTGCTCGCAATTGTCGAGTTGTCACGCAGTGTGGAAATTATTATTCCCGCTATGTTAGTGATTGTTCCTGCTTACTTGATATCAAGTCAGTTACTGAAGTCAAAGTCCATTTTCATCTCCCAGCTAGAGCTGCAGGGTTTGCCTTACCAGTTGGCTCCGGTGCATGTCGCATTGCAGAAAACCGGTGTTGAAAACGTGATGGAAACAGATTTCAAATTGCTGCTTGAGCCCACTCAGAACGAACTGGTTGATTCACTTGAATCCGCGCAGGCAAAAACCGTTATTGTCATGTCAGTCGATGAAGATAATCAGGCACTTTATCGTCTGGTGACTTATGATATCAACGCCGGTGACAGTCCCAGCCTGAGCTACACTCCTATTAAGGGAATTCGGGTCACATCGACTCTGGCCGAAGTGTATGATGAAATTGGTGCCCAACGCCGCGGTGCCGTGTACGTCTATGAAACCGATGACGGCCAGCCCTGTGGCATTGTGACCTGGGAAATAGTCCGTAAAGCCTTACAGAGAGAACTCGCATGACATGGATACTATGGGTTAAAGCCCTGCACATTGCTTTTATGGTTGCCTGGTTTGCCGGCATTTTCTACCTACCACGTTTGTTCGTTTATCACGCAATGAACGCCAAGCCAGCCGTAGACGAGCAACTTTGCATAATGGAAAGACGCTTACTCTACTTCGTCACCCCCTTCGCCATCCTTACGCTCATTTTCGGTGTCGTACTTATTTTTGCCTATGGTTCAGCCTGGTTTGCCGCCAGTGGCTGGATGCACACTAAACTGGTACTGGTGTTACTACTTTTTGCGTATCACGGTTACTGTTTCAAACTATTGAAGGACTTTAAAACCGGCTCCAACCGCCGCAGCCACCGGTTTTACCGAGTGTTTAATGAGCTCCCGGTACTGGCACTTTTCGCTATTATCATTTTAGCGGTAGTTAAGCCTTATTAGATTCTCTTGTGCCGCATGATTTGCTATAGTGTGCGCCCAGTGACATTCTGCGGCAGAGGCGCACCCAAAGATGAATTTCACCGGCTCCAACATTCTTTCTGTAAATCAGTTCAATCGCGACAGCATTGACTACATATTCTCCGTTGCGGACAAGATGCAACCTTACGCCCGGCGTAAAACACGCACTCGAGTTCTTGACGGCGCTATCCTTGGTAATCTTTTCTTCGAACCTTCAACTCGTACCCGGGTAAGCTTCGGCACGGCGTTCAACCTGTTAGGGGGCGAAGTCCGCGAAACTACCGGTATGGAAAGTTCGGCCATTGCAAAGGGCGAATCGCTTTACGATACCGCCCGCGTATTAAGCAGCTACAGCGACGTTATTGCCATGCGCCACCCCAAGTCGGGCTCAGTAAGAGAGTTTTCTGAAGGCAGCCGGGTACCGGTCATTAATGGCGGTGACGGAGCGAACGAGCACCCTACTCAAGCATTGCTGGACCTTTACACCATCCAGAAAGAACTGGCGTACCATAAGCAGAGCATTGATAACATGCACATTTGCATGATTGGCGATTTGAAATACGGGCGTACCGTGCATTCGCTGTCCACTCTGCTCTCTATGTACAAAAACATTAAATTCACTTTAATTTCGCCACGTGAACTTTCCATGCCAGATTCCGTATTAGATACGCTGGCAAATGCAGGCCATCGTGTAACGGTTACAGAAAAAGTCGACGGTATTGTCGATGCTGACATTGTTTATCAAACCCGCATACAGCAAGAACGCTTTGCAAGTCCGGAAGACGCTGATCAATATCGCGGTAAGTTTCGTTTAAACCAGGCTATTTACACAAAACACTACAAACCCAACACGGTCATCATGCATCCTTTGCCGCGAGATTCGCGCGCCGAAGCGAATGAACTGGATAACGACTTAAACCAAAACCCCAACCTGGCTATTTTCCGTCAGGCTGACAACGGAGTGCTAATTCGTATGGCTCTGTTTGCATTAACACTTGGAGTCGTTGACCAAGTTGATAAACACCAATGTGATGTCATCTGGTACAGCGAAAAAAGCCAACAGTAAAGAGGTAGTTACGACATGAGTCGCTCAGAAGAATTATATACTCAGGCACAAATCAGTATTCCCGGTGGCGTTAACTCGCCGGTCCGGGCGTTTAATGGCGTTGGTGGTAGTCCCATCTTCTTTGAGCGTGCTGAAGGCGCTTACATGGTGGATGCCGACGGCAAACGTTATATCGATTACGTCGGCTCATGGGGCCCCATGATTTTGGGACATAACCACCCGGCAGTGTTAGAAGCCACTTTGCAGGCAGCCAAGCGAGGCCTGAGCTTCGGTACACCAACGGAAGTTGAAATCACCATGGCGGAGACTATTCGCAAAATAGTCCCTTCTATTGAAAAAGTACGCATGGTGAACTCCGGCACCGAAGCCACTATGACGGCCATTCGTCTGGCACGCGGCTACACCGGCCGGGATAAAATTCTGAAGTTTGAAGGTAACTACCACGGCCACGCCGACTCCTTGCTGGTTAAAGCTGGTTCAGGCGCTTTGACTCTGGGCGTTCCTAACTCCCCCGGCATTCCGGAAGACTTTGCGAAACATACCTTAACCGCAACTTACAACGATATTGAATCAGTGAAACAAATTTTCGCTGAAATGGGCGATGAAATTGCCTGCATTATTGTTGAGCCGGTAGCCGGTAACATGAACTGCATTCCACCAGTTGAAGGCTTTTTGGAAGGCTTACGCAGCATTTGTGACGACCACGGTTCAGTTCTGATTTTTGACGAAGTTATGACCGGCTTCCGTGTAGCTCCGGGCGGCGCTCAGGATCGTTACAAGATTAAACCTGACCTCACTACTTTGGGTAAAGTCATTGGCGGTGGCATGCCGGTTGGCGCTTTCGGCGGCAAAAAAGAAGTCATGGACTACATTGCTCCGGTTGGCCCTGTGTATCAAGCAGGAACTTTATCGGGTAATCCGGTCGCCATGGCCGCCGGCTTAGCCGCGTTACAGCAATTATCTACCCCTGGGCTTTACGATCAGCTTTACCAACGCGTTGACACGCTGCTGGACGGTTTGCAAGAACGCGCTGACAAGGCTGGTGTACCAATGACAACGAACCGTGCCGGTTCTATGTTTGGTTTCTTCTTTACCGAAGAGCCCGAAGTAACCACTTACGCTCAGGCTACACAGTGTAATATGGAACACTTTAAGACATTCTATCACGCCATGTTAGAGCAAGGCGTGTATCTTGCGCCATCGGCCTTTGAAGGTGGCTTTATGTCGGCAGCGCACAGTGAAGAAGACATTCAAAACACTCTGGATGCCGCTGAAAAAGCCTTTGCTAAGTTAGTCTAGCTCTGCAGCTATAGCGCCTGGCCTCGGTCTGGGCGCTTTAGCCACCAAATAAACGTTCCCACCAGCTTTTCTCGCGGATGTTGCCTTCACAGGTAATATCCTCGGGAAGCCTGATTTCCTCAGCCGGTAATTTCCGCCCATTGTTACAGTCTTCAGGAATTCGCTGTCCCGTTGTCGGGTGAAAATTTTGCATTTGCAGAGGTTCTGGCACATCTAAAGCCATGCTCAGCGGCGGTAAGTAGTCATAAAAGTCCGCCACAACTTTGAGAGCCCCGCTACTGCCGGTTAAGCCAACCGGTTGATTATCGTCACGGCCTAACCAGACCGTAACCACGTGCTCACCATCTACTGCCACAAACCAGCTGTCACGATAATCATTCGTTGTACCTGTTTTGCCACCGACTACCTGGCCGGCTAAAGCACTCTGCAACCGGCTTGCGGTTCCCTCAGCGACCACTCCACGTAAACCATAACGAGTCAGATAAGACACGTTTTTATCGAAAACTTCTTCGGTTTCAGGTGCTTCACGCCTATAAAGCACCTCACCCTGATGTGTGGTGATAGACGAAACCGCAGCCAAAGGCTGATAACGACCATCATTCATAAGCGCGCTGTACATTCGTGTCACCGCCACAGGCGACAGCGATGCTGAGCCTAAAGTCAGCGACGGGTAAGCTTGTAGTGGCGTTGTCACTCCTAACTCACGTAAGTAACTCACTAATTGGTCTATGCCCACTTCCATGCCTACCCGAACGGCCGGTAAGTTGCGCGACTGAACCAAGGCATCGTACAACAGCAAACTACCATCAAACTCTTTATCGTAGTTTTGCGGCTTCCATTCTTTTCCCTTTTTGTCAGATAACGTAATGGGTTCATCTGCAACCGGCGTATGCAGACCAACGTCTGAATCCTGCATCGCGGCGGCATAAATAATGGGCTTCATTAATGAGCCTATTGGTCGCAGTGCTAACAACGCTCGGTTATAACCTATAGCCTGACTTAAGCGGTCACCAGCCAGAGCGCTAATCGTGCCGTTGCGGTAATCAGCAACTACCATTGCGCCTTCTAACTTTTCATCTTCGCCGTCAGCCATAAGCTGTTGTGCTAACGAGCGCTGCACTGCATTTTGTGCATCCACCTGCAAATGCGTGAAGATTTTCAGTCCGGTTTCCTGCCAGTCTTCCGGCAGAATAATGCGCTTCATCTCACGCCGCACTAAGTCCATATAATGGGGGTACGGGTGCTCAACCAGGCGACGACTTTCTTTAACATCAAGCTCCTGCTCAACCGCCGCAACGTAATTATCTTTACCGAGCAGGTCCTGCTCAAACATGACTTTAAGCACGGTGTCCCTGCGGCTGCGGGCGCGCTCCGGGAAACGTCTTGGGTCGTAATAAGAAGGACCTTTTATCATTCCCACCATTAAAGCAATTTCGCTGGGGTTCAGTTCCTGTACCTGCTTACCAAAATAAAACTGACTGGCAAGTCCTATACCGTGAATGGCATTGCTTCCGTCCTGCCCAAAATACACTTCGTTCAGGTAGGTCTCTAATATGGTGTTTTTATCAAACCGGTAATCGATAACCAAAGACATCATGGCTTCGTGAAACTTGCGCCACAACGTCTGGTCTCTGCTCAGGTAAATATTTTTAACCAACTGCTGAGTAAGAGTAGAGCCGCCCTGAACCGTCCTGCCCGCTTTTAAGTTAGCAGCTAAAGCCCGCAGAATAGACCATGGAGATACCCCCTGATGATGATAGAACTCTCTGTCTTCAACTTTTAATAAGGTTTCAATGAGTAAGTTAGGCACGACTTCCAGCCCCACTAACAAACGATCTTCTTTACTTAAGGTGCTAATGCGGCCTATCAGTTCGGGTTCCAGACGAAAGCTTTCCAGCTCTCTGCCACTGGGCCAGCTCTTTATAGACTCAATACGGTCGCCGTGAAAGTTGATTTGCACTCTTTGCGCCATCTGCGGCCCATCGGAAAAGTCGAAAGGCCGTCTGTGCACCATGACATTGTTTTTACCCACCGAATAGTAACCCGACTGCTCGGTATTACTATTACGCTGATAACCCACCCGCTCCAGAACGTCGACTAAACGCTGCAAACGCATAGGGTGATTCTTTACCAGCGTCACTTCCCCCGCATAGACTAAAGCCGGTGCCTGATAACGCTTGTTGCTAAAATGGCGGGATAAACTGGCATCCAGATAAATGGCATAAAGCCCAATGACGGCGATAAGTACCAGCCCTATCTTAAAGCTTGTCCAGAATAGGTATTGAAACCATCGACTTTTTATCACTACTGCTGCCTTTTGGTTTTAAACGTTGCGGTTGCATTCAGAGGGTCTTCGGGCCACGGATGCTTAGGATAGCGACCACGCATTTCTTTGCGCACGTCGGCGTAAGCATTTTGCCAGAAACTCGCGAGATCATTGGTTCGCTGCAACAGACGCCCGGCCGGCGACAGAAGATCAACGGTCACAACTTGTCGATTATCGATAATTTTAGGCGACTCAGAGACACCAAACATTTCCTGTAATTTGACCTCAACCCGGGGGTTGTCGTCCAGATAATTTATAAACACTTTACGTTCTGTCGGAGTTTGCCACCATTCAGGACAGGCCGTATTAAGACGTTGCTGTTCTGAGTAGTCGAGAAAATAACACAAAGCTTCGTATGGATCCCACTGCTGCAATTGCTTTAGCGACCGAATATTCGTCCAGTATGGCGCAGCCCAGCGCTCCAGATCATTGAGTAATCCTGCATCGCTCATGTCGTAAGCGCCCAGCTCTCCGGCTTGTTGCAGCCAATAGACCCTGCGTTGCAGCTGTTTCGCGCGTTGACTCCAGTTGAGTTTATCCAGTCCTTTATCGCGCAACCACAGGCAGAAGGCTTCGGCTTTTTGTTCATTGGAAACCTGTCCACTATTAGTAGTCTGGCTGAGTACCAGGGAGCCCAGTTGAGTACGAGTTATTTGTCGCAGTTGTTGCTGCTCACCTACCCATTCAGCTGTTTGCAAGGTCTGCAAAGGAATGCCTGCTTCTTTCAGTAACGCCTGGGCACCGTCCACAGGTAACAGGCAGCGACTGCGGCCTATCGTGTCTTGCTCATGAAAGGTGACATCAAAAATAATTGCCCAGGCTGGCTGCTTAAGGCGACTGCTGTCGCCACTGACCCGACCACCACAAGCCAGTTGAAAGTCACCTCGGCTGACATCGTACTTTGCAACTCGGTCGGGGTAACCCTGCAGTAAGGCGACGGCAAGTCCTTCTGCACTGGCTTCTGCGGTTTCTGCAGCTTCTTTCAGCCCAAAATGGTTTAACCAATAGCGCCAGCGTTGTTGCCACAAAGGCGCCTGGTTTCGTTGTTGATAATGCTGCTGGGTACGTTCAGACAGATCGACTGATTTTATGCTAGTTTGCGGCTCTTCCAGTGTCGCCAGAACACGAGCCATAGCGGCTTGCTGCTCGTTCTTCAGCATTTTGGCTGCATCCGCCACCAGTAAAATTCTGGGATCAAAACCGCCGGACTCCAGCTGACGGGCTTTTGCGGTTAACTGCCCCTGCCTTATTAAGCCGGTACTGGCTAAAAAATCGGTCGCCGCGGCACAATGCCCCGGGTCAGGCTGAGAAAACCAGGCCAGTTGGCTCACCTCACTGCCCCAGCGCAACACATCCAGTACCAGTGCTGATAAATCCTGAGTGGCAACGTCCGGAGGCGCATAATCGGCAAAGCCATGCTCGTCGGAGCGCGCCCACAAACGAAAACATTGCCCCGCCTGCTGACGACCCGCACGCCCGGCACGCTGTGTTGCTGAAGCTTTAGCAATACGTTGCGTCGTTAACTGGCTTAATCCGTATTGAGGCAGGTACTGAGCCCGGCGCTCGCGACCACTGTCGACAACCACATCAATACCGTCCAGAGTTAAGCTGGTTTCGGCAATATTAGTTGCCAGAATAATGCGTTTTTCGTCCGATGCTTTTAATACTTGCCGCTGTTGCTGCAAGGGGATACGCCCATGCAGGGGTAAGATGAGTGTGCCCGGCGGCATTCGCTGACTCAGTTCAGTCGCAATCTTTTGTATTTCATAAACGCCCGGCAGGAAAACCAGAACACCTTTTTCAGCAGCAGCAAAGGCTTCGACAACCACTTTGGGTAATTCAGCCAGCCATTGAGTAACATGAGATGCTGGGCGATAGTGATACTCAACCGGATAACTGCGGCCTTCGCTGCGCAAAACCTGCACCTGATCACAGTAATTCTCTAGCCAGAGTTTCAGATTTTCTGCGGGCAAGGTGGCCGACATAATCAGCAGGTTTAAATCCGGACGCAATGGCAGGGCATCAATCACCAGCGCCAGACTTAAGTCACTGTGCAAATTGCGTTCGTGGAATTCATCGAAGATCAGCGTGCCAATGCCGCTAAGTTCAGGATCGTCCTGCAGCCACCGAACCAATACACCTTCCGTAATGATAAGTAACTTAGTTGCCTTACTGCGCTTGCTTTCGCCGCGCACCGTGTAGCCGACCTGCTCACCCACCGGTTCTCCCAACTGCTTAGCCAAATAATGAGCAATATTCAGCGCAGCAACACGCCGAGGCTGCAGCATGACAATAAGGCCGTCATCGGCAGTCCCCTGCTGCAACAGAAATAACGGAAGTTGTGTTGATTTGCCGGCACCGGGCGGTGCCTCAATAACGACACGTGCTGCCGGAAAGGCTTTCGCCAGCTCTGGCAGCACGCTCTCAATTGGCAAGGTCATGCCAAATTAATCACCTTGTACGGTTGCGGCTATGGTGCGCACACCGGCGGCGGTAGCGCCTGTCGCCCACATAGAGGTCGCCGATTTTTGGTAAGCGCCAGCTAAATCGAAGTGCAGCCAGCCTTTGCCGCTGTTCGGCGCAAAGCGCAGTAAAAAGCCTGCGGCGTTGCTTGCACCACCGGCACCACCGCCTTTTTGCGGACGGCTGTTTGCCGTATCAGCAAAAGCTGACGGACAGTTTTCACTATGCCATGGGGCTAAAGGTAAGCGCCACAATAGCTCATTTTCTTTATCCGCATTAGCCAATGCTTTAGTGGCAGCCACTTCATCCACACTAAACAGCGCGTTGTATTCATTACCAACCGCCATTTGCGCGGCGCCGGTCAGCGTTGCCGCATCAATAATCTGTTTCGCACCAAACTCACCCGCTGCCTGTAAGCCATCGGCCAGCACCAGACGACCTTCGGCATCGGTATTAACAACTTCAACCGTCAGGCCGTTTTTATAGCGAATAATGTCGCCTAATTTGTACGCGCGACCATCAATCATGTTTTCGGCACAGCAAAGAATGAGCTTCACGCGCTTGTTCAGACCCCGGCGTATTGCCAGCGACAATGCACCGGATACGGTAGCTGCACCACCCATGTCGCACTTCATAGCGAGCATGCCTTCGCTCGGCTTAATACTGTAACCACCACTGTCGTAGGTAATACCCTTACCTATTAACGCAGTTTCTACTGGCGCATTCTCATCGCCGGTTGGGTTGTAATCTAATACCAATAAGCCTGGTGCGTGCTGACTGGCACGACCTACGGTGTAAATTCCCATCCAGCCAGCATCTTTCAGCGCTTCGCCTTTTATAAATTCCGCACTGATGGCGTCTGGCGCCAAAGCCTTAAAGTGTTCGGTTACACGTTGCGCCAAACTTTCAGGGTAAATTTCTTCCGCTGACAAATTGGTCAGTTCACGGCTGAAACGAGTCGCTTCACGCATGGCATCAAGTTCTTTGACTGCAGGCTCGTCAGTTTTATTCCAGATAACCTGATTGGTCGACAAGGTTGAAGTAAAACCTTGTGACAACGCCCACTGACGCTCCAGGTTCCAGTCACTACCAGCAGCTTCAACGGTTACTGCTCCGGTGTTGTCCAGAGTCCGGCCTGCTTTCTGGATACGCCGCAAGTTTTCAGCTTCATCTTCAACTAAGATGATTTGTGCTTTGTTGTCACCAAAGACTAAGTTTGATTTTGGATTCCAATAACTTGCGGGGGCTTCCTGAGTTAAATAGATTGCGAGTGCGCTGGACATTCTGTACCTCTCCCGATAATTTGCTGTCTGTTTATACTAGAGTTATGAGGTCTCTGATGCAATTTAACAAGCCCCTGCGCCAGGGAGTTTTGCAAAAAAGATACAAACGTTTTCTCGCCGACATTGATTTTGGTGACAACGAAACGACGACAACCCACTGCCCTAATACCGGAGCCATGACCGGGTGTGCAGAACCCGGCTTTACAGCCTGGTGCAGTGTTTCCGATAACCCCAAACGTAAATACTCACTGACCTGGGAGCTCGCTCAGAATAACAACGGTGAAATGATTGTAGTCAATACACAGCACGCTAACCGCATGGCCGGAGAATTACTACAAACCAACCTTGTACCTGAATTGAGCCAGTGGCAAGAGCTGAAACCAGAGCAGCGCTACGGTAAGGAAAAAAGCCGCATCGACTGGTGGGGCGTAGACCAGAATAACTGTGAATGCTTTATTGAAGTGAAAAGTGTCACTTTAGCGGATGCGAGTCAGGGTTACTTTCCCGACGCCGTCAGCCAACGCGCTCATAAACACCTTAATGAACTGATGCAGGTTGTGGCCGATGGTCATCGCGCAGTGCAGCTTTACATGGTAATGCACGACGGTATTGAACAAGTTTCTCCTGCCGCGCATATTGATAGCCAGTATGCTGAGCTGTGTAAAAAAGCAGCGTCAGTCGGAGTCGAGTTTTATGCCGTAAAGTGCCGCGCGTCGACGAAAGAAATAAAACTGGAGAGACCAGTTCCCGTAAGCCTTTAAAACTCAATGCATTCACAATTTCACCGCAGAAATTTAATCCGAATGACATTGCCAACCGTAAACCTTTCTGGTATACGTAGCGTCCTTTTTTTAATGTACTGCTTTTTAAGCACTCTTTATATAGAGAATGTAGGAGATCCATGATGCCTCAAGGCAAGGATAAGAAAACCCATGGCATCCTGGCGATGGCCGGCCTGGAGCCGTATCAGGAGAAACAGGGCGAAGAGTACATGAACGATGCGCAACGTTCGCATTTTCGTCGTATTCTGGAAGAATGGCGTCGTCAATTACGTCAGGAAGTTGATCGCACCGTGCATCACATGAAAGACGAAGCAGCGAATTTTCCTGATCCGGTAGACCGCGCTGCGCAGGAAGAAGAGTTCAGTATCGAACTGCGTACACGTGACCGTGAGCGTAAGTTGATTAAGAAGATTGAAAAAACCTTACAAAAGATAGAAGAAGATGATTTTGGCTTTTGCGAATCGTGCGGTATTGAAATTGGTATCCGCCGCTTAGAAGCTCGCCCAACAGCTGACCAGTGCGTCGACTGTAAAACGCTGGCCGAGATGAAAGAGAAGCAAATGACCGGAGCCTAAAGGCTCATGTATCGTGGCCGTTTTGCACCAACACCTTCAGGGCCCTTACACCTGGGATCATTAGTAGCTGCCGTTGGTAGCTACTTAGATGCTAAAGCGCATAAAGGTGAATGGCTGGTTCGCATTGAAGATGTCGATAAACCGCGAGCTGTGCCCGGAGCGGCCGATACCATTTTAACTCAGTTGGAAGCCCATGGTTTAGAATGGGACGGTCCCGTTTTATACCAAAGCCAGCGTGATTCGGTTTACCAGCATCAGCTCAACCAGTTGGAAAACGCTCAACGTCTTTATCAATGCGACTGCAGTCGCCGGGCTATTCGTGCCCGCAGCGATCACTACGATGGCTACTGTCGTAACCGCCAGCCTCGTTCAACCCCTTACGCCCTGCGCTTCATTAATAATAACCCGGTTGATACATTTAATGACCGCGCGCACGGCTTATTAGAAGATCACTCAGCCTCAGTCACTGAAGACTTCGTACTTAAACGTCGCGACGGATTGTATGCTTACCAGCTGGCTGTGGTCGTTGATGATATTGAACAGGGAGTTACCGATATTGTACGTGGCAGCGACTTGATAACTCCAAGTTTCTGGCAGCTCACTTTATGGCAGTATTTCACCGGAAAGCAGCCGAGAATGATGCACTTACCTCTGATAATGAATGACGATGGACTCAAATTGAGTAAGCAAAACCATGCACCGTCAATTGAGTCCAGCCAGGCAAGTAATAACCTTTTCTCGGCGCTGGATTATCTGGGTATTAAGCCAGAACCGGAGCTGCGACAAAGCCCTGTCAGGGAAATATTGCGACAGGCGTTGCAAAGTTGGTGCAAAAAGTGGCATATAGCAGGTCGTTAACGGTACAATATGCAGACAACAACTGATTCTAAATAAAAACAATGGTAAGGGAGAACCACCATTATTAAGCGAATAAAAGCACTGGCAAAGCGCGCCTTTTCCAGTAAAACGGCAAAGCCTGAATCCAGCCGGTTACCTAAATTACAAGTTATCTCACGGGACAAACATCCAGTATCCCGCAGCGATATCAGTAAAAACGCAATAAAGGTTCTTTACCGCCTGCACAACAGTGGTTTTGAAGCCTATCTGGTTGGCGGCTGCATCCGCGATATTCTTCTGGGGCTTGAGCCAAAGGATTTTGATGTCACCACCAATGCCACACCAGAGCAAATTAAATCCCTATTTCGCAACTGTCGGCTAATTGGTCGTCGCTTCCGCCTTGCGCATGTGGTATTTGGCAAAGAAGTCATTGAAGTTGCTACTTTCCGCGGCCACCACGGCGACAGTCCGCAGGAAGAAAACAAGAAAAACCGCACGGCAGATCAGGACGAGCACGGTCAACTGGTTCGCGATAATGTCTACGGCAGCATAGAAGAAGACGCCGAGCGTCGTGACTTTACCGCCAATGCGCTGTATTACAATATCGCCGACTTCGCCATTTATGATTTTGCCAATGGCGTTGATGATATTAACGCCGGTATTTTACGGATGATTGGTGACCCGGAAGTACGCTACCGTGAAGATCCGGTGCGCATGCTGCGCGCCGTTCGCTTTGCCACAAAACTGAATATGCAGATGGATAATTCAGTCAGCGGCCCGCTAAAAGAACTTGCACCACTACTGATAAACATTCCACCGGCACGTTTGTTTGACGAATTCCTGAAAATGTTTATGTCGGGTAAAGCTGAAGCTAACTTCCTGATGATGAAAGATTTCGGACTGTTTCAGCAGTTATTCCCAATGCTGAAAGATTACGTCGCTGACGAACAAAGCCCGGCATATCAAATGATGCTGAAGGCTTTTAAAGACACCGACAGACGCATTGCAGAAGAACAGCGTGTTACTCCGGCCTATTTAATTGCTGTGTTGTTGTGGTGGCCGTTACAGGCTCGGCGCGAACAACTTGAGAACGAAGGTGGCCTGCCACCTATGGACGCATTAAACGTTGCCGCCGCTGATGTTATTCACAGACAGTCGCAACGCGTTTCATTACCCAAGCGATTCAGTCTGCCAGCCAGAGATATCTGGCAGTTACAGCGTCGCTTGAATATCACTAAAGGTGTGCGCGCTCAGAAAGTGCTTGAACATAAACGGTTCCGTGCGGCCTACGACTTTTTATTGTTACGCTCTTATGCGGAAAATAGCGATAAAAAATTAGCCGGGCTGGCAGAGCACTGGAGTAAAGCACAGGACAACCCGGCGCAATTAAAGTCCTCAAAGCCGGAAGCGGGATCAGGCCGACGCAAACCGCGCCGTCGTCGTGGTCCACGCCGTAAGCCTCAGGAAAATAAAGGTAATGACGCAACATAAAGCCTTTATTGCGCTGGGTAGTAACCTGGGTAAGCCGATAGACAATATTCTATCGGCTTTAAAGGCGCTGAATAATGATTCTCGCTGGCAATTATTAGCTTATTCCTCTCTTTACGGTAGCAAACCTATGGGCCCGCAAGACCAGCCCGATTACGTTAATGCAGTTTGTTCCGTAAGCACTAGCTTACCGGCGGCCGAGCTTTTGCAAGCCTTACACGATATAGAAGATGCTTTTGGTCGTAAACGAGTCAGGCATTGGGGCGAGCGCACGCTGGACCTTGACCTGCTGCTGTTTGATGAGCAGCAACATCAATCGGACTCTCTCAGGGTTCCTCACCCGGGCTTATATGAACGCAGCTTTGTACTTTATCCTCTGGTCGAAATAGCCGCCGACAAACTTTTGCCTAATGGCAATACCGCAAAACAACAAACAGAGACTCTTACCGAAGAGGGTCTGGACGTGCTAATCTGTCGATCTGATATAACCATCTAAAACTGCTGAAGGTGCGTCATGGCAACAACCAAAACCAGCATTGCAACGTTACAACAAATGAAACGGGAAGGGACCAAAATCAGCTCCCTCACCGCCTATGATTCAAGTTTTGCTAAACTCATGACCGAGCAAGGCGTCGACTTTATTTTGGTGGGCGATTCACTGGGTAATGTTGTGCAGGGTCGCGACTCAACTGTGCCGGTAACCGTCGATGATATGATTTACCACACTCAGTGTGTGCGTCGTGGTGCGAGCAATGCCTTTGTTATAGCAGACATGCCATTTATGACTTACAGCACGCCCGAGCAAGCCTATGATGTGGCGGCAGCTTTAATGCAAGCCGGCGCCAACATGGTAAAACTGGAAGGTGGTCACTGGCTGGTTGAAACCATTGAAGGCTTAAAGACCCGGGGCATTCCGGTGTGCGCTCACCTTGGTTTACTGCCGCAATCGGTTAATGTCCTAGGTGGTTATAAAGTACAAGGCAAAGAGCAACAACAAGCCGAGGACACACTGAACCAGGCTTTGGCTCTCGAAGAGGCCGGCGCTCAATTGCTTGTTCTGGAATGCGTACCCGCTTCTCTGGGTAAACGTATTACCGAGCAGGTATCTATCCCTACTATTGGTATTGGCGCAGGCGCAGACACCGACGGACAAATTTTAGTTATGCACGATATGCTCGGCATGAACAGTGACTATCTGCCTAAATTTGCCAAAGACTTTTTGGCTCAGGGCGGCTCTCTTGCCGATGCATTCCGTTTATATTCGGAACAGGTGCGCTCAGGCGAGTTCCCGACAGCAGAGCATAGCTACAAATGAGAATTTTAAAATCACTTGCTGAACTTCGAAGATGGCGTCAACAGCAGTCTGAAGTAGCTTTAGTACCGACTATGGGCAACCTGCACGATGGTCACCTGCAGTTGGTTAAAACAGCGTTAGAACGATGCGACAACGTGGTTGTCAGTATTTTTGTCAACCCTATGCAGTTCGGTGCAAACGAGGATCTCGACAGTTACCCACGCACGCTGGAAGCCGACTGTCAGGCGCTGGACGCTTTAGGTGTTTCTGCGGTATTTACCCCTCAGGTAAGTGATGTTTACCCCCGCGGTCTCGACAAACAAACTCGTATTGTAGTACCCGGCATCAGTGATATCCTTTGCGGAGCCAGTCGCCCGGGCCATTTCACCGGAGTCGCCACTATTGTTTGTAAGCTATTTAATATGGTGCAGCCACAACTAGCTGTATTTGGCGAAAAAGATTATCAACAGCTTCAGGTTATTCGCTTAATGGTACAAGACCTAAGCCTGCCTGTAGAAATTCTGGGGACAGCCACACAGCGCGAAACCAGTGGCCTGGCCATGAGCTCGCGTAACGGTTACTTATCCACAGAACAAAAGAAGAAAGCAGCTACGCTTTATAGAACCCTTGAAGAAACCAAAGCGAAACTGAGTGTAAATACTAACTTTGGTGAGCTGGAAGCTGCAGCAAAAGAAGAGCTGACTCAGGCAGGGTTTGTACCGGATTATTTCAGTATTCGTAACGCAGCAGATTTGCAGGAAGCGACGCCTGAAGATCACGAATGGGTCATTCTGGCAGCCGCTTTTATGGGCAAAACGCGCTTAATTGATAACTTACGGGTTACCAACGCGGCAACTAAATAAGCATACCCAGTTCGCGCATTTCAGTATGCAGAGCGCCACGCAAACTGGTTGCTTTTGCCGCAATTTTACGCTGTTCGCATAAAACTTCCTGCAGCATCTCGTCGGTTGTTAATGGGTTTGCCAGAACCACACGAAAAACCACCGTTGGCTCATGATGATATTGGGCCGATGTTAACTTAGTCCGGGATACAAATGACTGTCCAGTCTCCCGCTGACGCTTCTGAATATATCGCGTCAGTGCGTTTAAGTGCGGAGTTAGCCGCGCCAGCTGCTCTGGCGTCGCTTTATCCAACACCGTTTTTACTTTGATTGGCACAAAACGATAGGTCAGAATACAAAGCTCAGGCTCAGTAATGACTTCAAAATCATCCTGCTCCGAAATCAATTTAGAGAAATAGCGCGCTTTTTCAATACTGTTATTAATCAGCAGCTCGTAGCCACGACGTCCGATAACATGCATGGCCGAAAATACCATCATAGCCATGCCCGCGCGTGAACCTTCCATGGTATGCGAACCTAAATCTTTTGAGCCCTGACGAATAATATACTCGGCATGGTATTCTATGGACTTAACCAATGATGGGTTCTTAAATAACACCAGTCCTGCGCCCATAGGGACGTACATTTGCTTATGCGCATCAATAGTGACACTGTCGGCCCGCTCAATACCGGCCAGTAACGGTCGATGCTGTTCAGACAATAACGTCGCACCACCCCAGGCTGCGTCCACGTGAAAGTGAGCACCCACTTCTTCGGCAACAGTGGCCATTTCGTCAAGCGGATCAATGTGCCCGGTTTCTGTTGTACCAGCGACACCAACCAGCGCGAGCACCTTCCCGCCTTCTTTTGCAATTTTTTCGCAGGTTTTTCGTAATTCATCGATACGAATACGGTTATCACTGTCCGTTGCCACCGACACTAAATTTCGGCGACCAATACCAAGCACATCTGCGGCTTTACTTAATGAATAGTGCCCACGCTCAGACACCACTACGGTTAGCTTCGAATAGCCATAATGCTGAAGACCCGCAGCCAGTCCATCGGCTGAAATGCCCGCGAAATCACCATCTGCCTGTAATAAGCGGTTGCGCGCTACCCATAGAGCCGTCATGTTGGCTATGGTTCCGCCCGAGCAAAAAGCCCCCAGCGAGTGCTGAGCGCTGTGCATCCAGCGATTATAAAACGGCGCGTCCTGTTGATACACTAAGTGATGCATCATGCCAATAACGTTACGCTCTAGTGGCGTAAAGGCTTTAGAAGTCTCAATTTTAACCAGATTCTGATTCAGCCCTACCATAAGCTTAGCCAAAGGCAACAGGAAATACGGCAAGGCTGATGTCATATGACCTATAAAACGCGGCGACGCCGTATGCACCGAATGAGCGACCAGCTTATCCAACAGAAATTCGGTATGGTCGGAAACAAAAGCGGGTTCTTCCGGTATCTGTGACTTATCAAAGTCACGCTCAATTTCCTGCAGCGGCTTTTCGCGGGCAACAATATGTTCACCCAAAAAACCCATCAGGTTTTCTGAAAGATGCTTTTCGATTTTACCCAGCGTTGAGTCGGGAGCCTCGGGTATCGTAAAAATGCGATACAACGACTCCTGGTTCACTTCCGCTATTTCTGTTTTAGGGCTCAATCAAGACTCCTTAGATAAATTCGCGTGCAGTTGCCATAACGCCTGACTGCTGTTCTTATATTTGCGTTCAAAAGGCGTTATTGGCTCAGCGTCATCGGACAACAGTGAGATATCGGCATAATGCCCGCTCACCTTAAGTGCCTGCGCCACTTCTAACAAGTATAGGCTCCAATTAGAACGCATATGCAATTCACCGCCAAGCGCAACCACATCTTTCCATACCGGACTACCATGCCAGCGGCGTGCTAAATGAGCCGATTTAGGCCAGGGATTAGGGTAAAAAATGCAATGCTGCCGGGGCTGCCATCCGGCTCTGTTCGCCAACCGCCAGAAATCATTCAGGTCGGCTCTTACCACCCAGTACCGCTGACCATTCTCGCTGGTCTGATAATGGCTGTGACGGTCGACCCGATGCGCCGACTTATCAACGCCGATAACCATAGCATCGGAATGAATTTCTGCCAGTTTTGCAGTACTTTCACCCACGCCGCAGCAGGAATCCAGAATAACAGGTCCGCCCCAGCTCGTTACCTGCGCATGAATTTCGTCAAACGCCTGCTGGTTGTGCTCCTGAATAGGTTTCAGAAACTCACTTTCTAAATGGCGACGAACCGCGGCTTCAGTGTCTTCATGCGGTCCATTTTGGTTAGTCGTAACCGGTCTTGCCTGCTGCATCAGGAACGGATTCCTATGCCTTTATCGAGGATATAATAAGCCGCCGCAAAGAACAGCACATTGAAGCCCACCAGAACCGCTATGGCAAGACCTATACCCACGTCTGACTGGCCTAAGAAACCATAACGGAAGCCATTAACCATGTACAACACCGGGTTTGCCATAGATACTTTCTGCCAGAATTCCGGCAACAGACTAACCGAGTAAAACACACCGCCTAAATAGGTTAGCGGCGTCAGTACGAATGTCGGTACGATGGAAATATCGTCAAAGGTTTTGCCGTAAACGGCATTAATTAACCCGCCCAGACAGAAGAGTGTGGAGGTTAAAATGACGGTTAATATGACATAACCAATATGAGCAATTTGGATGTCTTCTACAAAGAAGAATGACACGCAAGTGACAATAACCGCGACAATCAAGGCTCTTGCCATACCGCCGCCGACATAACCGGCAATAATAACCGCGGTAGGAACAGGCGACACCAGCATCTCTTCAATATTGCGCTGAAACTTAGCACTAAAGAAAGACGACGCGACATTGGAATAGGAGTTAGTAATAACGGACATCATAATAAGGCCCGGAACAATGAACTCCATATAGCCGACGCCACTCATTTCACCAATTCGTTCGCCCACAATGCTACCGAAAATGACGAAGTACAAGGTCATGGTAATTGCCGGCGGCACCAGGGTTTGTATCCAAATACGAAGAAAGCGGGTGCACTCTTTTATCCAGATGGTTTTTAACGCAATAAAATTAGCTGCGGAATGGCTCATTTGGCTTCCTCCTGCTGACGCCCCTGCTCGACCATAGACACAAACAATTCCTCTAAACGGTTGGCTTTATTACGCATTGACAATACTTTTACTTTTTGGGCAGAAAGCTGCTCGAACACGGCGTTCAGCCCGGCATTTTTATCAACTTCCACTTCCAGTGTCTGCTCATCTGTCCAACGGTGATTAAAGTTCTCTATGTCTGCGCCGTTATGGCCCGGCTCTAAATCTAAGACAAAGGTTTCCCGGCTTAACTGCGCCAGCAAGCGCTTCATTGACGTGTTTTCAATAATGCGACCACTATCAATAATACCGATGTTACGGCACAGCGTTTCGGCCTCTTCCAGATAGTGGGTGGTCAGAATAATAGTAATACCCTGTTGGTTAATTTTGGTCAGGTAGTCCCACATGGAGCGGCGCAGTTCGATATCAACGCCTGCCGTTGGCTCATCCAGAATCAGTAATTTAGGTTCGTGCAGTAATGCGCGGGCTATCATCAACCGGCGTTTCATGCCTCCAGACAAAGAGCGTGCCGGTTCATTGCGCTTATCCCATAACCCCAACTGCTGCAGATACTTTTCAGAGCGTTCTTTCGCCAGAGATCGAGGAACACCGTAGTATCCGGCCTGGTTGACTACAATTTGCTGAACTGTTTCAAACTGATTGAAGTTAAATTCCTGCGGCACTAAACCAATCTGGCGTTTTAAATCGGTGAGCTGCGTGTCTAAGTCGTAACCAAAAACCTTCACCTGACCCGAGGTTTTATTTACCAGCGATGAAATAATTCCGATGGTGGTCGACTTCCCGGCTCCATTAGGACCAAGAAGTGCATAGAAATCACCTTCGTCAACCTCTAAATCAATACCTTTTAAGGCTTCAAAACCACCACGATATGTTTTGCGTAAGCCTGTAATTTCTAAAGCTTTCATAGACCTCTTTATGACTCCTTTCCATAGCCCCAACGGCTGACTAAACGCTGCTCAAGGCCAAGATGATCCAAGATTCTGGCCACCATAAAATCGATTAAATCATCAATGCTTTCTGGTTGATGATAGAAGCCCGGCGCTGCCGGCATTATCGTTACGCCCTGCTGACTGAGTTGCAGCATGTTTTGTAAGTGGATTGTCGAAAGCGGAGACTCTCTCGGAACCAATATCAATTGTCCGCGCTCCTTCAGTACGACATCGGCGGCGCGCTCGATCAACGTATTACTACTGCCATGCGCAATTGACGACAAGGTACTGGTTGAACAGGGGCAAACCACCATTTTTGCGGGCGCAGCTGAACCCGAAGCCACCGGCGAAAACCATTCTTCTTTGCCGTAAACTTTGAGTTGCTCAGCACCAACCGAAAAGTGTTCACACAGCATTGCCGCTGCCTTGTCAGGAGCTGCCGGAATTTGCATACCCTGCTCCGTTGCCATTACGACCCGGGCAGCACTGGAAATGAGCAACAGTACCTGTTGATCCTGATCAAGCAAACATTGTAACAAACGCAGCGCGTAAGGGGCACCCGAAGCACCGGTTATCGCAACAGTAATTCTATTGTCGGTTTTCATTGAACGGTTCCTGTGTCATCCAGTTATTGCAAGGCTTTAAGAAAGCGCTGGTGCAAACCATCGAAGCTGCCATTACTCATAATAAGTACGGCGTCTCCGGTTCTGACTGCGGCTAGCAACCCTGCCAGCAAGTCATCGGTCGACTCAAACACATGCGCCTTGGGCATTTTTTCGGTCAATTGCCATTGTAGCCCTTCTGGCTGCAACACGAATACATCGTCTGCATCTTCTAATGACTGAACCAAAGTATCGCTGTGAACGCCCATTTTCATGGTATTTGAGCGCGGTTCAAGTACCGCAATAATGCGACTGTCAGGCTGATGCTGGCGTAAACCGGATACGGTTGTTTTAATCGCGCTGGGGTGATGAGCAAAATCATCAAAGACTTTTACGCCGCGGTGCTCACCTAATAACTCCATACGTCGTTTGGGGCTTTTAAAGCGGATTAGCGCCTGCGCACTCTGTTCAGCTTTTATGCCAACATGGGCGGCGGCGATAATGGCCATCATGGCATTATTAACGTTATGAGTACCCAATACGTTCCAGCTAACCTGCGCAATGCATTTGCCTTGGTACTGCACTTCGAACTCCGTACCGTCAGCTTTAAGCAATTTAGCCTGCCAGTCACCCTGCTCACCCATACGTACCACCGGACTCCAGCAGCCTTGCCCCAGAACTTCATCCAGTGCTTTATCGCCCGCGGGTAGAATCACCTGACCGGTGTCGGGAACAACCCGCAGCAAATGCGCAAACTGCCGTTGAATAGCCGCTAAATCGGGGAAAATGTCTGCATGATCAAATTCCAGGTTATTCAGAATTAACGTATCCGGTGCGTAATGAACAAACTTGGACCGTTTATCAAAAAACGCTGTATCGTACTCATCGGCTTCAATCACAAAGAAGTTGGAATCGGTTAGGCGGGCACTGACCGGAAAATTCCCCGGTACACCGCCAATCATAAAACCAGGATCAAAGCCGTTATCTTGTAAAATCCAGGCCAGCATACTCGCGGTTGTGGTTTTGCCGTGAGTTCCGGCAACCGCCAGAACCCAACGCTGGGTTAATACGTTGTCGTGCAGCCATTGCGCGCCGGACACATAGGGAATACGTTCCCGTAAAACAGCTTCAACTTCGTCGTTACCACGGCTTAAAGCGTTGCCGATAATCACTATGTCGGGGCGTGGTTTTAAATTGTTATGCGAATAACCCTGCATCAATTCAATACCGAGATTTTCCAATTGCGTGCTCATGGGCGGATAGACCTTAGCATCAGACCCGGTTACCCGATGGCCAAGTTGCTGTGCAATGGCGGCCACGCCTCCCATAAAAGTTCCGCAAATCCCAACAATATGAATGTGCATGTGTTCTCTAAATCCGTTCGCTTTAAAAATACCGAAAGTGTACCACCGTACTCACTGACAAGCAGGATTTTTACCAAAAAATAAGGTATCATTTGCGCTCTCTGAACAAACATTTGTTAGCACCCAATAACCAGAGCTGCAGGAACTTTCATGAAACGTTTATTACCAACACTGAGAGCGGATCAAACCAGCGAATCGCTTATCTCTGTTATTAACACCATTCAAATTGCAGCCAAGGAAATTTCTTTCCGTCTGCACCAGGGCGCATTAGCCGGTGTATTAGGCTCAACTCTGGACGAAAACATTCAGGGCGAAACGCAAAAGAAGCTCGATGTTGTCGCCAATCAGCTGTTAAAAACTCTGTTGCTTGAGTCACCTAACGTCCATGCTGTTGCCTCTGAAGAAGAAGATTCCATTGTCGAAAGCCCAAATTCAGGACATTACCTGGTGGCATTTGACCCACTCGACGGCAGCTCTAATATCGACATAAACGGTGGTGTGGGTACTATTTTCTCTATTCTGCGTAAGCCTGAAGGCGAAGAGACCAGCGAGAACATGTTCCTGCAACCAGGTAAAGCTCAGGTTGCTGCCGGTTATGTCTTGTATGGCCCTGCAACTATGCTGGTTATGACGACCGGTAAAGCGGTGCGAATTTACACTCTGGATCAGACCGTTGGTGAATTCTTGTTGACCCACGAGAAAGCGGAAATCCCGAAAGACACCAAAGAGTTTGCCATTAATATGTCAAACCGTCGTCACTGGGCTGATCCTATTCGCGCTTACATTAGCGACTTGCTGGAAGGCGAAGAAGGCCCGCGCGGTAAGAACTTTAATATGCGCTGGAATGCAGCGATGGTCTCTGATGTACACCGGGTTATCTCACGGGGCGGTTTATTCACTTACCCCTGGGATGCCCGTAAGCCGGAAAAACCTTTTAAGCTGCGCCTTTTATACGAGGCTGCGCCTATGGCAATGCTGGTGGAAAAAGCCGGCGGGAAAGCCACCGACGGTTATGGCCGTTTAATGGAAATTGTACCAGAGCATATTCACCAACGCGTCTCGGTGGTTATGGGGTCTGCCAACGAGGTAGATGTGTGCATGGATTACCATAAGCAACATCCAAAACCTTATTAGACTGATGTCGATATTGCGCGACTATTGCGTGAGTGGCCCGAGCCGCTATAATCGCGCAGTATCTTTTATTATTTTATTACTACAGCAGGAAGTACTATGAGCTTAGGAAACGTAACGGCTGGCTCAAACATGCCAGAAGAAGTTAACGTCATCATCGAGATTCCGGCAAACGCCGATCCGATTAAATACGAAGTTGATAAAGACACCGGTACATTGTGGGTTGACCGTTTTATGGCAACCGCTATGTTTTATCCGGCCAACTACGGTTTTGTTAACCAGACGCTGTCTCTGGATGGTGACCCGGTAGACGTACTCGTCCCGACTCCGTACCCGCTGCAAGCTGGTTCTGTTATTAAATGCCGCCCGGTTGGCGTGTTAAAAATGACTGACGAGTCAGGTGAAGATGCGAAAGTTATCGCGGTTCCGGTCAGTAAGCTGACTAAAGAGTACGATCACATCAATGACGTTGATGACCTGCCTGAGTTGTTAAAAGCACAAATCACTCACTTCTTCGAGCGTTACAAAGAGCTGGAAAAAGGTAAGTGGGTTAAAGTTGACGGTTGGGGTGATGCCGCTGCAGCAAAAGAAGAAATTGTGTCTTCTTTTGAACGTGCGAAAAAGTCTTAATATAAAGTGGTAAGCAGCACCGACGTAATGAATGCCGTCAATCTAGAAAAACTGAGTTTTTCCTGGGCGGGACAAAAACCAACCCTGGATATTCCTGCCTGGCAGGTAAAACAGGGGGAAACGGTGCTGCTGCGCGGCCCCAGCGGTAGTGGTAAATCAACATTACTATCTCTGTTGGCCGGCATTAATACACCGGAACAGGGCCGGTTAGACCTGTTTGATACTGCATTCTCCAGTCTGTCCGGCAGACAACGAGACCGTTATCGTGCCGACAATATTGGCTATATATTTCAACAATTTAATTTACTGCCCTATTTATCCGCCTTAGACAACGCCTTACTCGCCTGTCAGTTCTCGAAAAAACGCCGACAACGTTTGGCAGAGCAGGGAACATCGGCAGAAGCGACTGCGCTGGAAATGCTCAAACGCTTAGGTTTATCCTCAGAACAAATTCAGCAACAGGCTCATACCCTCAGCGTTGGTCAGCAACAACGGGTAGCAGCTGCCAGAGCCTTACTGGGAGCACCTAAACTACTGATAGCGGATGAACCAACCTCGGCGCTGGATGCTGAGCACCGGGATACCTTTATTCAATTATTACTCGAGTTGAGTAGCCAAAATAACACCACGGTTATTTTTGTGACTCATGACGCCGCTTTGTCTTCTTATTTTGATAAACACGTCGAGCTTAACGAACTTAATCAGGCGGGGGGCTAAACCATGATCCGCCTAGCCTTGAAGAGCTTATTGAACCGACGCGCGAGTGTGCTTTTAACTGTTATAGCGATTGCTGTCAGTGTCACCCTATTACTGGCAGTGGAGCGTGTCCGTGACCAGGTACAAAGTCATTTTGCTAACACGGTTTCTGGTACAGACTTAATTATTGGCGCCAGAACCGGACAGACACAGTTGTTGCTGTCTTCTGTCTTTCATATTGGCAGCATGACCAACAATATGAGCTGGGAAAGCTTTGCCGATATTAGTAGCCGCCCTGAAGTCAGTTGGGCCGTGCCAATTTCGCTGGGTGACAGCGTTCAGGGGTTACCGGTTGTAGCGACAACCAATGCGTATTTTGAGCACTTTAAATATGCTGATAAGCAGCCTTTAGCGTTTTCACAAGGCCAGCCTTTTGCCTCAAATGAAGACGTTGTATTAGGAGCTGATGCGGCAGAGAAGCTGTCAAAAGCCATTGGTGACGATATCATTATTGCCCACGGCAGTGGCGGCATTAGCTTTAGCGAACACGATGAGCACCCCTTGACGGTTACTGGTGTCCTGCAACGAACAGGAACCCCGGTTGATCAAGCGGTGCTGGTGACATTGCACAGTCTGGAGATGATTCACAGCGGTGGAGCCGGGCACGACGAAGAACATGACCACAACCATGAACACGAACATGACGATGCTCATGCCAGCGAGCACGAGCATCATGGCGAAGCCCCGGCTGAAAGTATCAGTGCCGCACTACTCGGCTTAAAAGCCAAGCCTCTGGCTTTGCGCTTACAACGTCAAATCAACACCTATGACAAAGAGCCCTTAACCGCCCTGCTGCCTGGTATGACGCTGCAGCAGCTATGGAAAACCTTAAGAGTGTTCGAGCAGGCGTTAACGGCCATCTCAGCTATGGTGGTGTTGATTGGTCTACTGGGTATGCTGACAATTATGCTTGCCAGCTTAAGGGAACGCCGTCGCGAAATGGCGGTCTTAAGAGCCGTGGGCGCAGGTCCGGGAACGATATTCGGCTTATTACTCAGTGAAGCCCTGCTACTTACCGTGGTCGGCGCTTTCTCTGGCTTACTCTTGCTATATGGCCTGCAATGGTCGTTGGCCGGTGTTATCCAGTCGCAGACAGGGTTAATCTTCACTAGCTCATGGCCCAGCATTAGTGAGTGGTGGCGCATGGCTCTCGTGATTACTGTCGGCTTTATGTTAAGTTTAATACCAGCATGGCGTGCGTATCGCCAATCTCTTGCAGATGGACTTACGGTGAAAATATGAAGAAGTTATTAGTGGTTGCACTTTTAATGCTAGCCCTTCCCGCGTTCGCGGCTGCTGAAAAAATTGGCTGGAAAGATCTCATCCCTGAAGGGTTTACTCCACCTCCGGTAAAGCCTCAGTCATACTATGACGCGAACCCCGAAGAAGACCGGCAGACCAATCTGGATGCACCAGTAGTTGAAGCCCTGGACGGCAAAAAAGTACGTATTCCCGGCTATGTTGTGCAACTGGAAGGGGACGCCGATAACGTCACTGAATTTTTACTGGTACCTTATTTTGGCGCGTGCATTCATGTGCCGCCGCCACCGCCAAACCAAATTATTCACGTTGAATACGCCGAGGGCGTTCCCTACGAAAACACTTATGATGCCGTTTGGATAGAAGGCACCATTAAGGTAGAACGCAAAGAAGGTGACCTTGCGGTTGTAGGCTACCAGATGGAAGCCGACAGCGTAGAAGTCTATAACTAAGAGTAACTCATTTGCTTTTGTAACAAGCAGATTAACTGGTCAGCGGGCATTGGTTTAGCAAAGAAAAAACCTTGCCCCTCAGTGCATTCCAGCCCTAAAAAGTAATCCAGTTGAGCCTGCTCTTCGATACCTTCGGCCAGCACTTTTAAACCTAAACGACGAGCCATATCGACAATAGTTTCTATGATGATCTTACCGCTTTTCTCGTCTGAATTGTTGACGAAGGTTTTGTCTATTTTAATTCTATCTAACGGCAATTTTTGTAAGTAACTGAGTGATGAAAAGCCGACACCGAAATCATCAATTGCCACCTGAATTCCCTGCTGCTTTAAGCGCCTCAAAATATCGGCGACTAAATCGGGGTCTTCCATCACAATACTTTCTGTAATTTCCAGCTCAATTCGCTTCGGATCAATTCCCCATTGTTCTATTTGCTTTTCTACCAGCTCAGGAAAGTCGCGCTTTCGAAATTGTGGTACTGAAACATTTACCGCGACCCGAAGCTGGGGCAGACCAATTTCATCAAAGGCATTAATTTGACGACAAGCTTCTTCAATAACCCAGGAGCCTATTTCTACAATCAGCCCGGAGTATTCAGCTAAAGGAATGAATTCTGCAGGAGAAATAAAAGAACCGTCGCTTTGAGGCCAGCGTAAAAGTGCTTCTACGCCTACAACTTTTTTTGTTTTCAGTTCAACTTGCGGCTGATACCAAACCTGCAGCTTTCTATTGGCAAAATCGGCGCGCAGCCTACGAACCAGATGAAGCCGGCGTTGGGTGTCTTGTTCCATCGACGGCTCATAATAGTTATAACGGTCAAAAGAGTTATTTTTCGCATTTTTTAAAGCGATATAAACTTGCTTCAACAACCCTTTACCATTGACACTCTCAGGGTTTGTGGCTGAGGCAAAGCCGCAAGTTACCCGCAGTGGTATGTAATGCTCCCCGGCTCTAAAAGGTAAGGCAAAAAGCTCACTGAAGGCATTCGGAGTAACAATATTCGCGGGACCATAAATGCCAAATACGTCGGCAGAAATACGCGAAACAAAGACTTTATCGCCAAGTTGGTCTGTCAAACGAAGCGCCACAGCACGCAATAATAAATTTCCCACATCCTGACCTAATCCATCGTTAACATCCGAAAAGTGGTCAATGTCGATGACAGCGATCATTTTGTCTTTATCGGGCTTCTCCGACAGCTCTTGAAGACACCGTGTAAATTCAGCCCGATTCGGGATACCGGTTAAAGGGTCAAGGTACGCAGCAGTCTGCAATTCCTCGAATAAATTCGCATTCTCGAAACCAACCGCAATATTAGCTAAAAAGACTTCCAGCAATTCCTGATCATACTCAGCGACAACATTCTTTGTCTCTATGTAGGCCGCCGCCTGATGTGCCTGCCCGTCAATGAAAAAAACCGTAGCTGTGTCTGTATGAATATGGCGCTGTTCATTCAGGCATTTTCTGACATTTTGTTCTATTTCGTCAGAATTAAGAGTGGATAGACTCTTATTAATACTCTCCGCGAAGTGTCCGGCGGCTCCGAGTACCAGAATATCATTATCTTTATGAGGCGCTCTGGCACCGACAATCCCTTCAGCACTCAAACCAAGCAAGGAAGCAATTTGCGTGACCACCCCTTCAGAAAAATTAACAATGGAGTGTTTTTCCATTAAGTTGGAAGCCGAGTGAATGATTTTACGCAAACCACGACGATTTTCATTAATGGTGCAAAGTTGCTGATACGAGCGAACAGCAGAAAATACAGTGGTTAAAAGGCGGCTTCTTGTGAGTTCTGTTTTTGTTTTGTAGTCGTTAATATCATAATTTTTTACAACACTCTCTTCGGGAGCATAACCCGGTTGCCCTGTTCGCAGCACAATCCGGATTTCGTCATTACCTAACTGCTCTCTAATAGCCTGAGCCACTTTTAAACCAGCGTCATCGGTTTCCATCACAACATCAAGCAATACCATAGCAATGTCGTCATGTTCAGTCAGACGATCTAGCGCTTCACTGCCGCTATAAGCATGGAAGAACTCCAACTGGCGACCACTAATAATAACATCAGCAAGTGCCATTTTAGTAACCGCATGAATTTCCTGATCATCGTCGACAATCAGAATTTTCCAGAAACCTTTACTGTACTCTGCCGGAGTTACTTCATCGTCGTCGTGAAGAAACAGTGGTTCATCTTGACTACTGACCATGCGTTGAGGCCATCCATTTATAAGAAGTTACAAACATATAACAATTTAGCTTATATGCTGAACGACCTGCAAGCTTTGAATGGTCTAATTAATCGATTAGAAGTGAACTTCGACTCCAACAAATGGGCCTTTAAAGGTCACATCTGAGTAAATATTATCGACATCATCCAGTTCTATTACCGAATGGCGATAACCTGCATTAAGGCTTACATCGACAGCTAAGTTATCAACTAAACGATATTCGACGCCAATTTGAGCATCCTGAACTTTACTGTCTTTCGCGCTAAGTGCACTGGCATCAGCAAAGAAAGTCCAGTCGGTAGCCGGTATTCCCACTCGTGCTGCTACATAAGCTGTAGGCACAACAACAGAAAAGTCCTGGCGGCCAATAGTATCGCTACCAAGTACCCACAAGCTGCCGTCGAAATCCATAGCATTGACGCCAATATCAAATGAGACTAAATCATTATCGAAAATTTCGTAGTAAAAAATGTAATCTCTATGGCTAAAGTCATTTTTCCCGTAGTCGCTGGTAACTTCTAAACTATTTTCCCGTACTTTAATATTTGGAACGAATGGAACCGGGTGCTCCAATGCAATGTAGTAACTGCTTTGGTTTTCATTCTCGAAATTAGGTTCTATTAAATTAGAAGCAAAAGCATACTCGCCTTCAGTATCGGCATCCCAAAATTGTCCGCCGGCATAAACACCAAAAACTGTATCAGCTAAAGCGCTGGCAGGAGCAACCGCTAACGCAACGGCTAACACTAATGTTTTTTTATACATAACTCTTCCTATTAGATGTCGGATTCTTTATTTCTTCACTAGAAATTGAATGGTTTGTTTGGAGCCTGACTGAAAATGTAAGGTCAGAGAAAAGCTTTCTTTGGCTTCAAGCGGAGATTTCAAGCCAAACAACATAAAGTGATACCCTCCTGGTTGAAACTTAATTGTTTCACCCGGAGCAATAGACAGCGATTTAACCTCTTCCATTTTCATTACATCACCAGACATTGTGTGTCGATGTACTTCGGCTACTTTACTAACGTCTGAGCTAATGCGGGTAATTTCGACAGGGGTCTCTTTCAGGTTTTCAAGTGTGGCATAAGCCGCGCCATTTTCGGTTCCCGGGATAGTCGCACGAGCCCAGGCATCGTCAATTTTTAATGTCTCGGCGGCGACTATAACCGGTAACAAACTCAATACAGCAATTATTGTTTTAAACATAGCCTAAGCCTTATTGGATTTAACTTAGGCTTTATATTACACGTGATTAACCCGTTCTAGAAACCTTTGGTTTGCGAAATATAAAGTAAAGAACCAGGACGCAGAGAATCAGCGGCCAGAAAAAGCCGATTCCACTTAATATTAGGGCGATAAATGCGGCCCCAGCGCCTAAAAGCACGCTACCGAATACCGTGACCACCACAAAAAATACTAAGCCAACAAAGAATAAGCTGATCAATAAAGTAACTGACAACTCAATCACCGAGCCAAGAGCCATTCCGAAAACTGAAAATATCTCTTCAGCGAAAAAGAATAAACCAATAACAGATAAAACTAATAACCAGCCAAAGCTACGATTCGACATGACAAGAACTCCAATAGTGAGCAATTTAACTATACTTACTTTTCTAGTTACAACTACCGTGCCAACTATTTACCTTATATTTTTCAACTAGTTAAAATTTAAAACCTTAACCTGAAATAAAAAAACCGCCAATTATTGGCGGTTTTTACTAATATTAGCTCTCGGAGGAAATTAGAATTTATATTCAACTTCCGAGTAGAAATAGCCACCATTGAACCCGATAGGCGAATTAGTTAATGGGTACTTAAAGATACCATTAAACTGATTGCCTTCAGAGCGCTCATCAGGATACTCGTTGAACAGGTTCTGCGCCCCCACTCTAACAGCCAGTGCATCGTTCCACTGATAATTAACCGTTACGTCTGTTATCCAGTTAGGACCGTAGGTTTCGGTTCCGCTGCTGTAACCAATGGCGTAGTTACCAAAATAACTGAACTGGACATTACTGGTCCACTTACCTTTAGTATGGGTTAAACCAATTGACCCTGAATGATCAGGAGTGGAGCGTGTCATACGTATCTGCTCATCACTATCAAACAGAACATCGTCCAGCCCATCTAATAATTGCGGCAGGTTAATAGAGTCAATGTCCGTAGTATTATAACCATAAGCTAACTGCGCTTTAAGGTCGCCGTAGTCACCGATACCGAAGGTTTTACTGGCTACAATATCTAGCCCTTTGGTTGTCGTATCAACAGCATTAAGGAAAAACCGCGCGTTTTCCGCTGCTGTACCGGCAAGTGCTTCTTCAACAGCCGGAGAGTCACCAGGGGCAACATCGCCGGATAAAATTACCCGATCCTCAATTTCGATTTGAAACGCGTCAATAGTAACTGCCAAACCGTCGTAACCGTTCCAGACCATACCTAAGCTAACGCTTTCAGACTCTTCGGGTTGCAGAGCACCAATGCCCAGAGCCTGAGTTACCGGACTAATATTATTAAAGGTTCCTGATTGTTCGGGCTCTAATCCGTTGCCGCGATCAACAAACAAAGTAGAAACATTGCTAAAGTACAATTGTTGTACGCTAGGTGCTCTGAAGCCTGTATTAATGGCACCTCGTATCGCAACCCTGTCGGTTAAATCATAACGACCGGAAAGTTTCCAACTGGTGTTATTACCGAAGTCTGAGTAATCTTCATATCGAACCGCAGCGCCCCACATAAAGTCAGTTGTAAGTTGGTTTTCCGCTTCGACATAAACCCCTACGTTATCGCGCGACTCATCTACCTCTGAGTCAGGAGTAAATCCAGTGAAGCCCTGACTGCCACTGGGGCGATCTTCATAGCCGCCGTTAATGTAGGATGCTTCTTCACCGGCAATAACTTCATAAGAATTTTCCCGGTAGCTGATACCCATAGCCAGAGAAATTTCCGAGTTATTCGCGAATGGAATAAAACGTTGGGCGTCTAAGGTAACATTGGATTCACTGTTTTCCAGCGTACCTGCATCAAATGAGGTTGGTGTAAGCTCCGGACCTAAAGACGCATTTAATGAGTTCTCAACGTTATACTGAAACTTACTAAAGCCATAGCCACCGCTAAAATCTAATGTCCATTCGCCAACTAGCCATTCATAGCCAGCATAAATTGAGTGATCATTAACGTCAGGGGCTAAAATAGGTAAAAAACCATCCGGATACAGTTCAGTTAGCGTATTACTTTGAATTGCCCGACGATAAAACGCACCTGACTCGGAAGTGCGATCGCTGATACCGCCAAACGCGTAGAAATTACCTTCACCTATAGCAATATCCATGTTCGCAAACAACGAAGCATTTTCGTACTCCGCATCACCGACATGGAAACTCTGTCTGTCGAAGGTCTCTTCTCTTGGATCTGGATCGCCATTTGGTAGCTCTGGATACTGTTGGCGCGGATCGAGTCCGGCACGATTGGTTCTATTTTTATGATGCAACTCGCCAGACAGAGTTAGAGCACCGTCGTTTCCAATAGCAAACCCGGAGCTCGCAGACAGTTTCCATTGCTCACCATCACCTTTATAGGTTTGGCCACCTTGAATACTGGCGTTACCGCCGCTCTCGTTATCTTTCAAAACGATATTGATAACACCAGCGATAGCATCTGATCCGTATAAAGCTGCAGCGCCGTCCCGCAAGACTTCAATACGTTTTATTGCCGCCATAGGAATAGCATTCAAATCAACGTTCGAGCTGCCTCTTCCTGTTGTTCCGCTTAAATGAACTAAGGCTGACTTGTGACGTCTTTTACCGTTAATGAGTACTAAGGTGTGATCCGGAGACAGACCTCTTAAAGAAGCCGGACGAACTGCGTCTGTGCCGTCTGTAACCGATGATGATGGAAAATTAAAGCTAGGTACAGCGTACTGAAGCGCTTTAGCCGTTTCAGTAATACCTGTAGCGGCTAAGTCAGCGCCACTAATGATGTCCACTGGTGCAGCACCGTCTGTTGCCGTTCGCATCGATAATCGAGAACCTACAACCTGAATCACTTCTTCCACGTCTTGCGCAGAATCTTGTTGCGCTGACGCAACTGGCGTAATGAAAAATGAGCTCGCCAAAGCAAGCGTAATAGCATTGAAACGTTTCATACTGCTCTCCCTTATAATTATTACAGTGAATATAGCAGTAAATTGACAGTTTGGTTCAGTCTGGAAAGCAATTAGGTATAAGCAAACGTTATAGTAGCCTGATGCCCTTGCATCGGCTGTGGTGGTCGGACAGACATAAAAAAAGCCCCTCGCATAAGCGAAGGGCTGTTTTATTAATAGTCTGGCGGTGACCTACTCTCGCATGGG
>NZ_JBLXBI010000007.1:0-88349 GCF_048265525.1 Idiomarina sp.
ACAGTTTGCTTGGCTTGATATAATTGTTAAAGAGCGTTGCTTCTTTCGAAGCAGGGAGGCGTATTCTACACGTCCCTTTCGTTTCGTCAACCCATTTTTTCTAGCTTTCTCAGCCCGGTTGAAACAAAACGCCGTTGTCAGAATTTGTTGCAAATACGCTTTGCAGATAACTCATGACAACGGCGGCGAATTATAGTGATCTCTGAGTGCCTTGCAAGATCTTTTTAGAACCTTTTTGATCGTTTGCTCAGAACTTCACCAATTTGCTAGTTTAATCTTCTTTCTCCGCTTTTTCTGCTTCTTTTTTAGTCTCTTTATTGTCATTAAAGTCTGCGTCATCTTCGTCATCGTCACCAACAACATGACCCAACTTCAACTTCTTCACATTCTTGATGGTCAATACCGGACCCGATAAGGCATATAAAAAGAATATGGAAAACAGAACTAAAGATGGTTGAGTCGCAACAATAACGAAAACCAAAACAATAACGAGAATAACAAGGAATGAAACTTTGCCTTTCCAGTCTACGTCTTTAAAAGAGTGGTAACGGAAATTCGTAACCATTAGCAGGCCGGCACAAATAGTAATAACAGCAGCAAAGCCACCCATGTCACTACCTTCGACACCGTACTCAGCCCCCACCCAAACTAAGCCTGCAACAATAGCTGCGGCACTGGGTATTGCCAGACCCTGAAAGAAGTTTTTATCGGAGGAGCCAAGGTTAGTATTAAACCGCGCTAGTCGTAATGCGCCACCAGCCACAAAAATAAAGGCCGCTAACCAACCAATTTTTCCGAGATCAGCCAAGGCGTAGTTATACATGACCAAAGCAGGCGCCATACCAAAGGATACAATATCGGCCATACTGTCGAACTCAGCACCGAAGTCGCTCTCCGTATTGGTCATTCTTGCAACCCGGCCGTCCAGCCCATCAAAAACCATTGCAATAAAAATTGCGACTGCCGCTTCAATAAAGCGATCGTTCATTGACGCGACTATGGCATAAAAGCCTGAAAACAAGCCTGCAGTCGTAAACAAGTTTGGCAGTAAATAGATACCGCGGCTCTTACCATTGGTATTTGAGCTGTCATTACTCATGTATAAAACACTCTTTAGTCACTAAATAGAAAGTAGTCAGGTTATCACATTAGGACTTCGAACAGGAAATGCCCGAAGCCCTATGTGGTTATTGCGTGATCACTAACCGCTCATTTTCAACACTTACTTTGATCGGTTTAGCAGGCTCAAGTTCCCCTGACAAGATTTTTTGCGCTAAAGGATTCTCCAGCTCGTGCTGAATAGCACGTTTCAGAGGCCGCGCGCCAAATACCGGATCGAATCCCGTTCTTGCCAGATGAGATAAAGCCTCATCATCCAATTCCAATTGATACTCTTTGTCTTCCAGACGTTTATAAAGAAGCTGCAACTGAAATTCAGCGATAGACCGTATTTCACTCTCACCAAGGGGATGAAAGACAACCGTTTCGTCCACACGGTTAATGAACTCAGGACGGAAGTGATGCGCCAGCACTTCCATAACTTCGGCCTTCATCTGCTCATAAGTATGCTCTTTAGCATGTTCCTGAATTAAATCAGAACCCAGGTTAGAGGTCATAATAATAACGGTATTTTTGAAATCGACCGTACGTCCCTGACCATCAGTTAAACGGCCATCGTCTAATACCTGCAACAAGATATTAAAGACATCCGGATGAGCCTTCTCAATTTCATCAAGCAAAATCACTGAGTACGGTTTACGCCGCACAGCCTCGGTTAAGTAGCCACCTTCTTCGTAACCAACATAGCCAGGAGGCGCACCAACCAGACGGGCAACCGAATGCTTCTCCATAAACTCAGACATATCAATACGCACCATTGCATGGTCGGTATCAAACATGAAGTTCGCCAAGGCTTTAGAGAGCTCAGTTTTACCTACACCGGTTGGACCAAGGAATAAGAATGAGCCAATAGGACGATTCGGATCGCCAAGTCCGGCCCGTGAGCGACGAATAGCATTGGAAACCGCATCTACGGCCTCATTTTGACCGACTACCCGACTGTGGATTTGCTCTTCCATATGTAACAGTTTTTCACGCTCGCCCTCGAGCATTCTATTAACCGGAATACCCGTCCACCGTGACAATACGTCAGCAATTTCTTCTTCAGTAACACGGTTTTTCAGCAAGCTCATATCCTGCATCTCGGCTTGCAAAGCTAAGTCCAGCTGTCGCTCCAGTTCAGGAATACGGCCATACTGAAGTTCAGACATACGATTTAAGTCGCCAGCGCGGCGGGCAATATCCATATCCGTACGAGCCTGTTCTAACTGCGCTTTAATATGCTGGGTGCCTTGTACTGCGGCTTTTTCAGTATTCCAGACCTCTTCCAGTTCTTCATATTTACGTTCTTGCTCATCAAGCTCGTCGTGCAGAATTTCCAAGCGTTTTTTGCTGGCATCATCCTTTTCTTTCTGCAACGCCTGACGCTCAAGCTTCAACTGAATAATGCGGCGCTCCAGACGATCCAAATCCTCCGGCTTAGAGTCAATTTGCATACGAATACTTGATGCCGCCTCGTCAATTAAGTCGATGGCTTTATCCGGCAGTTTCCGATCACTGATATAACGGTGCGATAAAGATGCCGCCGCAACAATTGCCGGATCCGTAATTTCGACCGAGTGGTGCAGTTCGTAGCGCTCTTTCAAACCACGCAAAATAGCAATGGTGTCTTCCACGTTTGGCTCTTCCACCAGAACTTTCTGGAAACGTCGTTCAAGCGCCGCATCTTTTTCAATATACTGACGATATTCATCCAATGTAGTAGCGCCGACACAGTGCAGCTCGCCACGAGCCAAAGCAGGCTTGAGCATATTACCAGCATCCATTGCGCCGTCCGCTTTACCAGCACCAACCATGGTGTGCATCTCGTCTATAAACAAAATGATGCGCCCTTCCTCTTTAGAAAGCTCGGTCAATACGGCTTTGAGTCGCTCTTCAAACTCACCACGGAATTTTGCGCCCGCTAATAACGCGCCCAAGTCCAGAGACAATACCCGTTTATGCTTTAAGCCCTCGGGCACCTCACCGTTAACAATGCGTTGTGCCAGGCCTTCAACAATGGCGGTTTTACCAACACCCGGCTCACCAATAAGAACTGGATTATTTTTCGTGCGGCGCTGCAATACCTGAATAGTCCGGCGAATTTCTTCATCACGACCAATAACAGGGTCAAGCTTGCCCTGCTCTGCACGTTCGGTTAAATCAATGGTGTATTTGTCCAAAGCCTGGCGTTTATCTTCGGCATTAGGGTCATCCACTTTTTCGCCATCGCGAATGTCGTTAATGGCTTTTTCCAGCGCATCACGTTTTATTCCCTGTTGACGGAAAATATCGCCCAACTTACCTTTGTCTTCAGTTGCAGCCAGCAAAAACAGTTCAGACGAAATGTACGAATCATTTCGTTTCTGCGCGTATTTATCGCATAAATTCAGCAACTGAGCTGTGTTCTGCGATAACTGGACGTCACCTCCGGTGCCCTCAACCTGAGGTAAAGCGTCCAGGGCTTTCGACAGGTTTGCTCTGAACTGGGGAATGTCCACCCCCAGCATAGTAAATAAAGGGCGAACTGAGCCACCGTTTTGATCCAACAGTGCCTGCATTAAATGGACGGGTTCTATGAATTGATGGTCACGTCCCAGAGCAATTGACTGAGCATCAGCAATTGCCATCTGAAACTTACTGGTAAATTTATCGTGTCGCATCGGTACTTCCTCACTTAATTCTTTCGTTAAGTTAGATGTGGGTACTTTTTGCGCATTTTCAAGTGACTAAAATTAATTTCGCCAAATAATTGACGCAAATCTTGCTACAGCTTTTTCTTTACGCCACGAATACCAGCTTGTGTTATTGCCGACCGTACATTCGCCGCTTTTGGTAATACCCTTGACTCCCGAACGCAAACATTCGTCCGCTGCAATTGAGGCTAGATCAGCCAGCCATTTATTGCTAGGTTGAGCAAGAAAATATTCTGCATTAGATGAATGACGTGCAACGAACGTATCTCGTACGTCATCACCTACTTCAAAAACCGAAGCGCCGATAGACGGTCCTATCCAAATTCGAATGTTAGCCGCAGGGGTTTTAAAGCTTGCCAGAGCATTTTGTAATACCCCGCTGGCTAAACCCCGCCAACCTGCGTGCACTGCTGCAATTTCCTTTCCGTCATCTGAACAACAAAGAATAGGCAGACAGTCTGCGGTTAAAACTGCACAGACACTCTGAGGTAGGTCGCTGTGGGCAGCATCAGCAACCGCTGACTTAAAAGGCCAGCGCAAAACCCTATTGGTATGTTGCTGCTGCAACCAGGTAACCGCAGTTGGCAATTTGAGTGAGCGCTGCAATTGTCGGCGACGCAGAAGAACAGCAGCAGGATCGTCTCCTACATGCGCCGCCAGGTTTCCAAAAGCTCTGGTGGTCACTGCCGCATGAACATTCGGCGGCAGCTCCCAGTCAGGCACTATAATGCCGTCAGGCTGACTTGAAACGTTCATGATCAACGCGCAGTTCTTCAATCAAATATTGAAAATCGGTTGGGCGCGGAACATTAAACTCCAGCCAGTCGCCGGTACTTGGATGATGTAAACCCAGCGATGCCGCATGTAACGCCTGACGGTTAAACCCTCGCAAGGTTTGCAATAGACGATCTTCAGCCTGTTTGGGCGGACGTGGACGACCACCATAGGTTAAATCACCGACCAACGGGTGGCGAATATGCGCCATATGCACACGAATCTGATGAGTTCTGCCGGACTCTAAACGCAGACGGAGTAATGTATGCGCTCTGTAACGATCCAGCACACGATAATGCGTGACTGCCGCTTTCCCCGACTGTACTACAGCCATATGCGTGCGTTTTGTCGGATGCCGACCGATAGGTTGATCAACCATGCCACCGGCTGTCATTACGCCATTACAGACCGCTTCATATTCGCGGGTAATATCACGATCCTGCATCATTGAGACTAACTGCGTCTGTGCAGGCACGTTACGCGCAACAACCATCAACCCGGTTGTGTCTTTATCTAAGCGGTGAATAATGCCCGCCCGCGGCACTAAATCGAGCTGTGGATCGTAATGTAACAAACCATTCAGCAAGGTTCTGTCAGGTGCCCCTGCACCGGGGTGGACAACTAAGCCCGCAGGCTTATTAATGACCAGAATGTCGTCATCTTCATAAACGATATCCAGTTCCACCGGCTGTGCTTCGTGCCGCTCCTCTCCTTCAATTTCTGCGTCCACAGCAACTAAAGCACCGGCGACCACTTTTTCTCGCGGTTTTTCGATGACTTTTGTGTCAATGGTCACTTTTCCATCAGTTATCCAGCTTTTTAAACGTGACCTTGAGTAGTCAGGGAACAACTCTGCAAGTGCCTGGTCTAATCTTTTTCCAGCCAGAGACTCGGTAACAATGGCTTCTAATTCAATGCTTTTGTTCATATATTGGGTTTCGACTGTCAAAGCCTTTACGGCTGCGTTAGAATGCAAGAATATGCTAGTGTAACGGTTTGCCGGTGCAGCGCCAAAAAAATAAAGGGAATCCTTCATAATATGTTTAGTAATAAGTTAAGCCGAAGCCTCGTTTTATCATCGGTTCTGGGATTAATGTTAGCGGGTTGTTCGAGCCAGTCAGAAGAAGAGCAAGTTGCGAAAACCCAAATTGAAGTCATGTATGACCAGGCTCAGGAGAGTATGGCTAATGGTAATTTGAATTTGGCACAGGAGCAATTGTCCAGCCTGAACAAGCGCTATCCGTTTGGTCCTTATGCTCATCAAATTCAGTTAGACCTTATTTATCTGCATTATAAACTCGATAATACAGATGAAGCTTTAGCCGCAATTGACCGCTTTATCAGCCTGAACCCAAATCATAAAGATGTCGATTATGCACTCTATATGCGCGGGCTGGTTAATCAACGCGCTGAGCACAACGCCATACATAATCTGGCTGGTGTTGACCGCTCTGACCGTGACTCGTCTATGGCGGAAGAAGCGTTTAAAGATTTCGCTGAGTTAGTTCGCAAGTATCCGAAAAGCGAATACGCAGCAGATGCAAAAAAACGTTTAATTGCCTTGAAAAGCCGTTTGGCTAAGAAGGAACTATCTATCGCCCAATACTATATGGAGCGCCAGGCATACTTAGCAGCAGCTAACCGCGGCCGATATGTATTAGAGCACTTTTCAGATACACCTGAAGTAGAGAATGCCTTAGCTATAATGGTAGAAAGTTATGACCAACTGGAACTGCCTGAACTGCGCGAAGACGCAATGAAGGTGCTGAGAGCAAACTTTCCTGAGAATCAGTTAGTCTCAGCCCGCTAGTTTCTTACAACGAATGGCGCGGTAACTTATACCGCGTCCTCGTTTTCCTCTCCGGTACGAATACGAATGACACGTTCAATCTCGGTAATAAAAATTTTCCCATCACCAATTTTCCCGGTTTGAGCTGTTTCCATAATGGCTTCAATACAACGCTCAACTTCGCTATCCGCAACCACAACTTCCAGTTTCACCTTTGGTAGAAAATCGACCATGTACTCCGCGCCACGATAAAGTTCGGTATGGCCTTTCTGACGACCAAAGCCTTTTACCTCTGACACAGTCATACCGGCAATGCCGACTTCAGACAGCGCTTCGCGCACGTCATCTAACTTAAACGGCTTAATAATGGCTTCAACTTTTTTCATCAGTATTTGTCCTATTGACCTTGTCGCTGTAATTCATGGCGATAGTGACTGGTAATAGGGTAACGACGATCTTTACCAAAGTTACGAGGTGTCACTTTAGGCCCGACCGCAGATTGACGACGCTTGTATTCATTTAGATCAACCAGGCGAACAACCCGGCGCACATCTTCCTCTGCAAATCCGGCCGCGATAATATCGGTTACCGACCAGTCTCTCTCTACATACAATGCCAGAATGCGATCTAAATCGCTATAGTCTGGCAGGGAATCAGAATCTACTTGATCTGGTGCTAGTTCAGCAGAAGGCGGTCTGTCTATAACCCTTTGAGGTATGCAGGCGCCCCGCGTATTGCGGAAGTCTGCCAATTGATAAACCAGCAATTTGGGAATGTCTTTAATAGGTGCAAAACCACCGCACATATCACCGTATAAGGTGGCATAACCCACAGCCATTTCGCTTTTATTACCAGTAGCCAGCACCAGCGAACCGGTTTTATTCGATAAGGCCATAAGCAATACACCACGGCAGCGGGACTGCAGGTTTTCTTCAGTGGTATCGGTTTCAGTCTCTCCGAATAACGGTCCCAACTGAGTCATAAACTCATTAAACATGGGCTCAATTGGCACGACGTCGTAGCGAACACCTAAGGTATCAGCTTGTTTCTCTGCGTCTTCCAGACTCATATCTGAAGTATAACGAAACGGCATCATCACCGCGTGAACCTTATCGGCTCCCAGAGCGTCGCTTGCTATTGCCAAAGTTAATGCTGAATCGATTCCACCTGACAAACCTAAAGCTACACCAGAGAAACCATTCTTAGTCACATAGTCACGCACCGCCAGTACCAAAGCGTCGTAAACATGAGCCAGATCATTCTGTTCAGCTTCCGCCTCAAAACCGACACAACTGATACCTTTGTCTTCGTAAGTTACGGTTGCCGTGGTCATTTCACAGTGCGGTAGCTCGGCAACCAACTCACCTTCTGCATCTAAAACCAGTGAATGGCCATCAAACACCAGCTCATCCTGCGCACCACAATTATTCAAATACAAAATGGGTTTACCGGCTTCTGCCACACGCTGTTTCAACACACCTAAACGTTGTTCGTGTTTGTTCAACTCGTACGGAGAAGCATTAATTGAAAGCACCAGATCAATGTCGTCGTCCAGTAATTGTTGTAATGGTTGCGGATGCCACAAGTCTTCACAAATTTGTAAGCCAATGCGCACACCCTGCCATTCAAACACCTGACTCTGATGGCCCGGAATAAAGTAGCGTTGCTCATCAAAAACGCCGTAATTGGGCAGACGCTGTTTAAAGTAGCGATGCAGGCATTCTCCCCGGTGTAGGACGGACATTGCGTTGAAAAGCTCTCCGCCAACGGCCTGCGGATGGCCGACAATAACCACACAATCTGAAGCTGCTGCGCTGATTTGCTCTACCGCATTATCCACCGCCTGATGTAAGTCATCGCGGAATAATAAGTCTTCCGGCGGATAACCGGTAATAGCCAGCTCAGGGAACACAATAATGTCGTGTTGCTCACCCTGCTCTCGCAGCGTCTTCAAAATTAGGGCGGTGTTGTTGTGAATGGCACCAACTGTAAAGTCCAGCTGTGCCAGGCACAAAGAAAGTTTAGCCATAACTGCTTAGTCCAAATTTACCACTGCCGATATCGGCACGAATGGAGGCGAATGATATAGCAGCCCGTCTTAACGCGCAAATTATGCGAGTCTAATGTCGTTGTAATCAGGCTGGTTAGTAGCGCAAATCGTCCGGAATATCTTTATCCATAGGAGGCTTTCTCGGACGTTTCGCCTGTCCTTTCTTAAACATTCGTAATTGATATACGTATGCAAGAATCTGTGCCACGGCCACGAACAGGCCTTTCGGGATTTCTTTTTCCAACTCGGTAGTATGGTAAATTGAGCGGGCAAGCCCCGGCGAAGCAACCAGCGGAATTCCATATTCCAGAGCAATTTCACGAATTTTCGCAGCGGTTTCATCGGTTCCTTTAGCGAGCAGAACCGGCGCCTGTGCGCCACCATCATCGTATTTTAACGCAACAGCATAGTGCGTCGGGTTCGTGACAACAACATCGGCCTTAGGTACTTCCTGCATCATTCGACGGTTTGCCATTTCCATTTGCAAGCGACGAATACGCCCTTTAACTTCCGGGCTCCCTTCAGTGTCTTTATGTTCGTCCTTGACTTCCTGCTTACTCATTTTTAAGTCTTTATTGTGTTTCCATACCTGGAAGGGGGCATCAATAACGACAATAAGGAATATCGATAAACACAACAACAGGAACATCCATAGTAGGGTGTCCAGCGCGTTTTCAATCATGGTCGGCATTTGCCCCATGGACATTTGCAGAATGTCGACAAATTTCCACTTAAGCAGGAAATATGCAGAAACAGCTACCACCAGAAACTTAGCTATTGCTTTTATCAGCTCCACCAACGCCTGAACACCAAACATCCGTTTAAATCCATTAAGCGGATTCATCCGGTTAAATTTAGGTGCCATTGCCTGAGCGGAAAAATTAATTCCCCCCAGCCAACTGTTTCCCAAAAAGGTAAAAACAACAATAAAGGCAAATATAGTCAATATTGGCCAGAGAATTTCACCAAAGGCAATGGCGAAGGCTTCATACATTTTGCTGGTGTCAAAGGCGTGCTGCCGGTCGAGCGTAAACATGATTTCGAAAACATTGCGCACGCCCTGGTACAGCGCACCACCGAACCAGAAAAACGAAACGGCCGCACTCACTAGTACAAAGGCGGTTCCCATTTCCTTGGAGCGAGCAATTTGGCCTTTGTCGCGGGCCTGCTGTTTTCGTCGCTCCGTGGGGTCTTCTGTACGTTCCTGATCAGTCTCGGCCATGCTTACTGCCCTTTGTCAGAGAAAGTCGATTTAAGCACATTGACTACCCAATATCTCGCACATGGTTTGTACAACCCGCGCCCATTGGTTTTCGAAGTGAAAAATAAAGCCGCCCATGGTCAGCCACACGACCACTAATCCACTGACCATGGTAATCGGAAAACCAATAGCAAAAATGTTCAGCTGTGGAGCCGCCCGGGTCATAACCCCAAAACTTAAGTTAATTAACAGCAGCGCAATGACACCCGAAAGCATTGCGGTTAAGGCCGCCGAGAACATGTAAACGCCCCACTCCGCAACCGCAAATAAAGCGTCGGCATCCAACCCGGTCATACCCACAGGTATTGCGTCAAAACTGGCAACAACCATATGAATCATTAATAAATGACCGTCAAACGCGAGAAAAACCAGACTGGCTAACATTAGGAAGAACTGCGCAATAACCGGCACTTGCTGTCCGTTGGTGGGATCAACCATGGAGGCAAAACCCAAACCAATTTGCATGGCAATAATTTGGCCACCCAGAACAAATGTTTGCAGGAACAAAATGGAAAGCAACCCTAAGGCAACCCCAATAACGACTTGCTGTGCTGTAACTAAGAAACCGCCTACCGACATCATTTCAACGCCCGCATTAATTTCCGGCAAAGCAGGTGAAACGGCCATAATAATGGCAAGAGATAAAAAGATTTTGACGCGGGAGTTCACTATGGTGCCGGAAAACAGTGCCATACTCATGATCATTGATGACACCCGTGTTAGCGGCCACAGGTGTTGTTCCAACCACTCGAGCAGAACAGAAGTCACCAGATCCATTAGCCGACCACTTCAGGTATCCGGTTAAACATCTCGATAGTGAAGTCCATTACGGTTTCAGTCAGGAAGTGTCCACCAAGACCAATAACGGCAAGAGTGACAAGTAGGCGGGGCAGAAAGCTTAAGGTTTGCTCGTTGATAGAGGTAGCTGCCTGGAAAACCGCAACGACCAGACCCACTAAAAGTCCTGGAATAATTATAAAAGCCACCATAATCACTATGGTTTTCAAAGCTTCCTGAAAAATGTCGAGAAACATTTCCGGTGACATATTGCCTCCTAAACCCCGAAACTTCCGGCCAGAGTACTCATGGTTAAACTCCAGCCATCAACCAGCACGAACAACATGAGTTTAAACGGCAGCGATACGATCATGGGAGACAGCATCATCATACCCATGGCCATGAGAACGCTGGCGACCACCAAATCAATAATCAAAAACGGAATAAACAGCATGAAGCCTATTTGAAAGGCGGTTTTTAGCTCGGAAGTTATAAAGGACGGAATAAGCACCGACATAGGCACGTCCTCCGGCTCTTGCACGCCCTCGGTTCCTGATATTTCGACAAAGGTTTCTAAATCGGTTAAGCGTGTTTGCGCCAGCATAAAGGCTTTTATCGGCGCTTTTGCTCTGTCGACCGCCTCCATCGACTGTATCTCTTCATTTAAGTAGGGTTGTAACGCTTTGTCATTTATTTCGTTTAAAACCGGCGTCATGATGAAAAAGCTTAAAAACAGCGCAATGCCCAGTAGCACCTGATTAGAAGGCGACTGTTGCAGACCGATAGCCTGGCGCAGAATAGCTAAAACGATAATAATTCGGGTAAATGAGGTCATCATAATGACCATAGCGGGAATGAAGGTCAGCGCCGTCATTATCGCCAAAATTTGCAGCGTTACAGAGTACTCTTCACTACCATCGGGGTTTGTTTTTACCGTAACCGCAGTAAGATCCTGCCAGGCGAAAGCCTGCTCAGGCAGCAAACACAACACGGCTAAAATACAAAGCAGCAACCAGCGGTTCATTGTTCTTGTTTTCCTTCCAGGTTGATATCGCCTGGCAGCTCTTTCAGGCATTCTATGCGTTGCTGAGTGACACCAAGTAACAATTTCTGCCCCCCAACATCAACAATGACCAGCCGCTCTTTGGGCCCTAAAGACACGCTACTCAGCACTTTCAGACCAGATGCGCCCTGAAACTTGAGGTTAAAGCGTTTTAACAGCGAGGCCAAAACCACGATGACCGCTAAAACGGCAAAAAGCGCCAAAACCATGGCGCCTATGTCATTGCCTGAAATAATGCCGGCTTTCTCTTCCGCCTTGGCAGCAGAAGGCAACAGCATCAAACTAGCGAAGCTTACGAATACGTTCAATCTGACTAATAACATCGGTTAAGCGTATCCCAAATTTATCATTAACAACAACCACCTCACCATGTGCTATCAAGGTGCCGTTAACCAGTACATCTAATGGTTCACCGGCCACGCGCTCCAGTTCAACCACAGAACCCTGGTTCAATTGCAGCAAATTACGAATGCTAATTTGGCTACGACCCACTTCCATCGAAATGGTCACCGGAATATCAAGAATAGCGTCCAGCTTGCGCTTTTCTTCCTCAGTTACCGGCTTATCTTCACTCAGCTCTTCCAACTCAGCGGTCTGCACGTTATCCATACCCGAATGGCTGGACGACTTCCCTGCGCCTTCGCCGGCTTCTGATTCGCCACTTTCTTCATCTTCAGCAGCTTCCTGTTCAGCCATTGCTGCTTCCCAGTCATCCATATCTTTATCATCGTTACTCATGTTGCAACCTCACTTTCTCAAGCAGCAATTATTATAAATCAATATCTTCTTCTAACTGTTGTAACTCGGCATCACCACCAATTCGGCGGCCACCACGAGTCAACATATGAATATCCGACTTCACGGTTTCAGGACGCTTAATTTTCTCTGAAATCTTCAGAGCAACATTGTCTCTTGAACGCCCCATTTTCGCATGGAAAGTCGGTAAATCTTCAATTAGTACGGTTAAATCGTCTGGCAACTCAAGCGGAATAACATCGCCTTCACGCAAATCCATCACTTCGCGTAACGACATTTCGGTTTGTGCCAGTTTGGCAATCATTTCCACCGGAACGTCCATAATTTCGTCGCGCAACGCCTTACTCCAGCGCATGTCGGTGTCTTCTTTGTCCGATTGCACACCCGCATCCAACAGCTCGCGAATAGGTTCCAGCATGGAGTAAGGTAAAGCAATGTGGAAGTCCCCCCCACCACCGTCTAACTCAATATGAAACGAACTAATAACGATAACTTCAGTTGGGCTAACAATGTTCGCCATGGCCGGGTTAACTTCCGAGTCTAAATATTCAAAGCCCACGTCCATGACCGGAGCCCAGGCTTCTTTGTAATCTTCAAATACCAGCTTCAGCAACATTTGAATAATGCGGCGCTCGGTCGGCGTAAATTCACGGCCTTCAATTTTTGCATGATAGCGACCATCGCCACCGAAAAAGTTATCGACCAGAATGAAGACTAGACGCGCCTCCATAGTAATGAGTGCCGTTCCTTTAAGCGGGCGGAAACGCACCATATTTAAACTGGTTGGCACGAACAAGGTATGTACGTACTCACCAAATTTAATCATCTGGACACCGTTAATTGACACTTCTGCAGTGCGCCGCATCATGTTAAATAAACTGACCCGCATATGGCGGGCAAAACGCTCATTAACAATTTCCAGCGTTGGCATACGCCCACGAACAATTCTATCTTGCGACGAAAAGTCATAGTCGAGCGCATCCGCAGAGGCGGATTCTTTCTCTGTGTCCTCTTCTTCAACGTCATCAACACCATGTAAAAGGGCGTCAATTTCGTCTTGAGATAGTAAGTCACTCACAGCCATAATAGCTCACTTATTGCATTACCAAGCTGGTAAATAAAACCTGTTCAACAATGGGTTTCCCGGTTACTTCTTCGAGCGAAGAACGAACTTCAGTCAAAGCCAGCTCACGCAATTGTCCTTTACCTTCAGCTGTTTTTAACCTGTCAGCCGTGGTTGAGGAAAACACTTCATGCAGCGTGCCTTCAATTAACGGAATGTGCTTTTTCGCCAGTTCTTCACTTTCTTCGCCGCGCACCATTAACTGCGCTTTAATTTGTACTGTTCGCTCACGTGAGTCGCCAGGCACAATGAAAACAAAAGGCCGGGGCATACCAACATAAAGTGCATTGCCAATTTCCGGGCGTGGCGATGATGACGGCGCGGCCGAGCTGCTTTCGCCATCTGAGACAGCAGCTGATTCACCCTCAGACGAGCCACCGAATAGCCACAACACCAAGACTACGGTAATGATTAAAACAATACCGATACCACCGAAGAGAATCAGTTTTTTCTTCTTACCACCGGCCTGCTCTTCAGTTTGTTCCGCGTCGTTGTCGTCTTTATCTTCTGCCATGCTCAATTTCCTGTATTACCGTCCATCGACAGTTACTATAGCTTGATAGCCGCTTTAGATATACCGTTTCAGACATAGAAATCGACTTGTCCGTCAGCAAGCACCCGGCCTTCTTCTAAAGCTATTTCGCCTTCAACAGCCCAGTCTTCCGCATCATTAGCTCCTCCGGCTTGCCCTCCAGCGGTGCGCCCGCCTTCTTTACTTTGCTCTCCGACCTGGGTATCAGCTAAATTGATACCCTGTTGTTCCAGCATTTCACGTAATCGTGGCATGGTCGTCTCTAATGCATCACGAGCCTGTTGTGTCTGAGCCTGAAACTGCACTGATGCCTGCTCACCGCTCATGTTAACGCGAATGTGGACACTACCAAGTTCCGGCGGATCCAGACGAATATCCGCACGCTGGATATTCCTGCTCATCATAATATTGATGCGTTCCTGCAGTTTCTGCGACGCCTCAGTTTGCTGTAAATCTAATGGTCTTTGCAGTGCCTGCAACGTATTCGCCTGGCTGGATTCATTCGCAGCTACGGTTCCCTGCGTGGTTGAAACCATTTGTCCCTGTATTGCCCGGGCCGCACTGGCATCGGCCAAAGCATCGGTGTTGTTCCGGAATACTTGTCCTTGCTGAACCGCATCAGCTACTTTGGTTTCTGCTTCAACAGCTGCATTCACAGAAGAACCTTTAGCCGCTTGCTTACCCTCATTGCTTTTCACACCAATATCGCCAGAACTGGTTTTTTCTTTTCCGGCTTTAACGTCTGTCGCGGTAATAACCGACTCTGACGCCTTACCCTCTACCGACTTTTCACTCAGCCCTGTACGACCTTTTAATAATTGTCTTACTTCAGCCAATAACTGCTCAGCTTTAGCCGACTGCTCCTGAGTCAAAGCCTGAGGCTTATCAGCGCCGCCATTCTGGCTGGCTAAAATCTTGCGCAATTCGGCGGTGAACTGCTGCAGTTTCTTCTGCTCAGCTAAACTCAACTCACTACTTTCGCCTTTCGCTTGTTGCGCAGAAACTTGCTGCTCCAGTTGCTTAAGCAAGTTTGTTAATTCTTCAGCACTTTGCGACTTGCCTGAATTTTTGTCCGGAGATGCAGACAATTGAGACATTACTCGCTCTGCGGCCTCATTCAAAGCCTGAGTTAACGCTTTTTCATTACCCACTAACAACTTATCAGCGTCGGCTTTGGGTAAAAGGGGGTCAAGCAAATTAACGATGAATTTACCGGCATCCTCAACAGCACTTTCACCCTGTTCTGCGGCCTGTATCAGTTGTTGAAGCTTTGTCTGCAGAGCCTGTTTATCGCTATCGGTCATACCGGCCAGAAGCTCATCGGCAAACTTCTGCCGCTCGGCATCTGTCATAACGGCATCACCCTCGCCTTCACCGGCAGAATCCAGCTTAGCCATTAAAGCTTCCAGCATTTCAGCCAGTTGCTCATCTGTCATTTTTAGTTCGCTATCGCCCGTAGCAAGTTCAATCTCGTCACTCACCACAGTTTCGCCTTCAGAGCTAACCTCAGCGCTTTCCTGCTTCATTTGCTGCAACAGTTCCCATAAATTTCGGGTTACCGGCTCACCGACATTTTTGCCTTCAACCTCTCCTTCGCCGTCATTATCGGCTTTCTGGTAGGCTTCAATTTTAGCGGCCAGTTGTTGCAGCTCTTTATCACCACTATTTTGCTGCAGCATCAGCCGCGAGAACTCACCGCTATCGCCATCGGCGCTCTTCAATGATAGGTCGTTACCTTTACCAACACGTGCAAAGTTGTCGGCAGATTCGGTTAAATTAAGCAGCTGTTGCATAGTTTTATTCCTGAATTAAGTGCTTATTGACGCCTTGCTTAATAATATTCCGCAATGCGCTTGCGCTATTTTCAATAGCTGAGCAAACAATATCTAGTAAGTATCTAAGCAAATTTCGTTCCAACTATTTTCTGGCGCGAATAAAACGCTGACTGCTAAAATCGTCCAGATTATTTTGTTCTTTTCTGGCCTCGGCCACTTGCTCACGCTTGCGCTTTTCTTTTATTAAAAAGTCTACCGACTTGCGTTTGCGGCGCTGCGCCAGCCAGCGATCTTTGCGCTGTTGTAACACTTGCTGCAACTTAATAATATCGTGATGCAACTGTTCAACACCTTCATCTAACTTACCAACAAAGGCGTGATACTGCCCTACCTGCATTGAGGCAATTCCGCTTTGCCCGCGATGCTGCAACTGGTTTAAATAGTCGAGTCGATATTTTGACATGCCATCCAGACGCATCTGCTGTTCCTGAACCTGTTGCTGTACCTGAGAGAAATCCTGTGCGGCTTTATCTTCGCGCCTCTGTTCCAACTCCAGTAACATTTCCAATTGTGCCAACTCAGCCATAAATTACATGCTCGCTGACTGTTTTTGCTTCGGATTAACTAACTGATTAAGCAATAACAAACTTTCATCATAATTCACTACGTCACGCATTTTCTGTTGCAAAAACTGACTCACTCGTGGCTGCATAGCAATAGCCTGATCAATTGCCGGATCACTTCCACGGGTGTATGCGCCAATGGAAATCAGATCGCGATTTCGACGGTAGCTCGAGTACCACTGTCTGACTTTAATCGCCTGTTGCATATGCTCTTCTGAAACAACCTGTGGCATAACCCGGCTGATAGAAGCTTCAATATCTATTGCCGGATAATGACCGCTGTCGGCCAGTTCCCGGTTCAGTACAATGTGTCCGTCAAGTATTGCCCTCGCTGAGTCCGCAATAGGATCCTGCAAGTCGTCACCTTCGGTCAGAACCGTATAAAACGCGGTCACAGAACCTTGTCCATCGCCGCCATTACCGGCTCTTTCGACCAATGCTGGCAACTTTGCAAAAACAGAAGGCGGATAACCTTTGGTTGCCGGTGGTTCACCCACAGCAAGGGCAATTTCCCGTTGCGCCATGGCATAACGAGTCAATGAATCCATTAACAGCAACACATTCAGCCCCTGGTCACGAAAGTATTCAGCAACCTGAGAGGCCGTTTCACAACCGCGTAAACGAATAAGTGGAGACTGGTCGGCAGGCGCCGCAATTACAACCGCTTTTTCACGACCTTCTTCACCGAGAATTTCTTCTATAAATTCTTTTACTTCGCGGCCACGTTCGCCTATCAGGCCAACCACAATTACGTCCGCCGTGGTACCGCGAGTCATCATGCCTAAAAGCACACTTTTACCCACCCCACTACCGGCAAACAGCCCCATTCGCTGCCCCTGCCCCACGGTTAAACAGGCATTAATAGCCGTTACGCCAACATCCAGCGGCTGTTTCACCTGACGTCGGTTCAGTGGGTTCATCGGCTTGCTACGGTAAGTTTTACCGTCAGAAAAAATGGGGCCTTTATCATCAAGGGGTTCACCGCGGGCATCGATAACACGACCCAGCAGCTCCATACCCAATGGCAGTTGGTTCTTGCGGTTTAGTGGACGTACTCTGGCTCCGGGAATAACACCATGAGCATCTTCGGTGGGCATTAAATAACTGATGTTGCCTTCAAATCCCACCACTTCGGCTTCAATGTCACCACTGTCAGCCTCGACCGCCACACTTGAACCCACCGGAGCACGGCAACCAACAGCCTCAAACATTAAACCAACGACGCGGGTGAGATACCCCGACACAGCCACTGATGGCTTTTGGATACGCTCACGTTTTTTGCGTAGTTGTTTCACTAACTGCTCAGAAGCGCTCATGGGTTAACCTTTTAATTTGGAGAACACATCTTCCATACGGCTGGTCAGGGTGTAATCTATGGTGGAGCTTTCTGTGGTAACCCGGCAACCGCCGCGTTCCAGTAAATCGTCTTTATTTAGCAGCCAGCCTTTTTCTTTCAGCTCATCTTCGCTGAATGTGCTTTGCAAAATAGCTAAGTCTTCTTCATTCAGATGAATAATGACTCGCTGATCAGTAACCGGTAAGACCGCAATAGCTTCGCGCACGGCTTTGACGATGAGTTCTTTTGAATTAGCAGCGACATCCAGACAGATGACCCGCGTCAGCTCAGTGACCATATCAATTAGCTCGTCCTGCACCGCTTCGGTGATACGTTCATTCGGATGAGACAAACTCTGCAGCAAAACGTCTAACTGCTGCTGTTGCTCCTGCATGGCCTCTTTACCAGCTTCAACACCCTGTTGCTCACCCGCTTCAAAACCATCTTTTTTGCCAGCTTCGTAGCCTTCGTCATAGCCTTTTTTAAGGCCTTCATTACGGCCTTCGTCAAAACCTTCTTTATGGCCTTCCTCTCGTGCAGCCTGGCGAATTTCTTCCAATTGTTCTGCGGTAAGAGGCTTAAGCTCTTCTTCCTGCTCGTTGTCCGCTTCCGGCGGTTCATATTGCCAGCGCCGGGGCTTGTTTAACGCGTTTACCTGAGAGCCCTGTTTAAGCTCTTCCGAGGTCATGTCAGGTAAATCCCAAAGCTGGGTTGCGTCTTTATCATCCGTCATTATGCGTTAAACCCTTATAGGAATTCGTCACCGCCACCGCCGCCAAGCATAATTTCACCTGCGTCAGCTAAACGGCGCGCCGCTGCCAGAATATCTTTCTGCGCGGCCTCTACATCACTAATACGAATCGGCCCCATAGCTTCAAGGTCATCACGCAGCATATCGCCGGCACGTTTCGACATGTTCTTGAATATTTTCTCCTGAACCGCGTCGTCCGCACCTTTCATCGCTTTTTGCAAAGTTTCACCTTCAACTTCACGCAGCAAGGCCTGAATACCACGGTCGTCGACTTCCACCAAGTTTTCGAACACAAACATCAAGTCCTGAATACTCTGGCTCATCTCTTCGTCCTGCTCGCGAATAGAGTCCATCAACTGACCTTCGATGTTGGTATCCAGGTAGTTCATAATATTGGCTGCCGCTTTCAGGCCGCCCATCTTCGCCGCCTGAGCACCAGCCTGACCGGCAAATTGTTTTTCCATAATTTCGTTCAGTTCCTGCAAGGCTGCTGGCTGAACTTCTTCTAAGTTGGCTATTCGCATCATTAAGTCCAGACGCACTTTGTCCGGGAACTGCGCCATAATTTCGGCACTTTGCTCGGGATCAAGGTAAGACAGGACAATGGTCTGGATCTGCGGGTGTTCGTTACGAATAATAGTGGCTACCTGTTTAGAGTCCATCCACTTCAGTGAATCAAGACCTTTAGAGCCGCCGCCCATAACAATCTGTTCAATCAGGTTACCAGCTTTGTCTTCACCCAGAGCAGAGGTCAGTGCCTTACGCACAAACTCTTCACTCTTGAAGCCAATATTGGTGAACTTCTGAATGTCTTCCAGGAACAAATGATGCACAGCGTTCACTTTGTCCTGGTTAAAGTCTTCCAGGCTCGCCATTGCCATACCCACTTTCTGCACCTGTTTAGGTTCCAGGTGTTTCAGAATCTGAGCCGCATCTTCTTCCGATAAGCTAAGCAGTAAAATAGCCGCTTTTTCAACACCTTCTAAAGTGTCGACATCAAACTCAACCTTACCGCGCTTGGTTCTAGTATCTTGATCAGGCATCTTCGTTCAACCACGCTTTAACCACTTGTGAGGACAGCTCAGGCTCGTTGGCAACCAACGCGCGAACCGCTTTTAACAAGTCTTCATCTTTGTGCAGATCCGGTAATTGCAGGCTACCATCAGCCCCAAACCCAACTGCACTCTCATCAAACTGTGAGGATAACAGATCAATGGTTTCATCGCCCATCGATTCCTCATCGGAAAACGCATCGGCATCATCTTCCACACCCGATTCCGGATTCATCAGTTTCTTCAGCATTGGACGAACCACCGCCAGAATCAATACCATAATAACCAGTGCGCCCATCACCAGACGGAAAGCTCGCCAAAACCATGGCTCTTCCCACACAGGCGTCTCGCCGGCACCTAAGTCAGGCAACTGCGCGAACGGTACTGATACGACTTCGATGCTGTCACCACGATTAATATCAAAGCCTAAACCACCTTGCAGCAAACGGCGAATATTTGCGATTTCTTCAGCGCTACGCGATTGCGTTTCGCCTTCGCCCGCTTCATTGGTTATTGCTTCATGGTTCACCGCTACAGAAACACTCAAGCGCTTAATAGTACCGGTTTGGTTTCGTGTATAGGTGACTGAATTATCAAGCTCATAATTACGGGTTGCTTCACGGTGGCTGCTGCCATTAGAGCCACCACCTGCAGTTCCCGCTCCGGCTTCTTCCGGAATGTCAGACTCTAAAGGTGGTTGATTTGTGAGTGCTCCGGGAATACCACCAATTGCGCTACCAACAGAGCGATTTTCAACCGTCATTTCACTGCGAATAGCCGGCATATCAGGGTTAAATTGACGCTGGGTTTCTTCACGCTGAGTAAAGTCCATAGTCACGTCAACCTGTGCGGTATAGTTGTCGTAGCCCAGCACTGGAATCAAAATACTGTCTATTTTTTCTAAGTAGGCCTCTTCACGTTTTTGTTCAATTTGATACTCACGCGAACTTTTAGCCGCCAGTGCACTTTGCGAACCAGAGTTAAGCAGACGTCCGGCCTGGTCAGTGACCGTTACATGCGCAGTATTGAGTCCGGTCACCGAAGAGGCAACCATGTCAACAATAGAGGCCACTTCTTCTTCGCTCAGCGAGGTTCCGCCGCGCACATTCAGCATAACCGATGCTTTGGGTTGTTTTTCCCGGCGGGCAAAGACATTTTCTTTAGGCACGGCAAGCAGAACGCGGGCGGCAGAAACCTTTTTGATTTCTTCAATAGCACGCGCTAACTGGACTTCACGGGAATGAATAAGACGCTCACGTTCCAGTCTCTGACTAACGCCAAAGCCGGGTTCGCTCATTAGTATTTCTGAGCCATTATTGGTCGAATTACCGTAATCAACACCAGCACGGGTCAACTGCAACTTAATAGCATCGTAGTTTTCTTCCGGTACTGAAACCGTATTGCCTTCCACCTGGTATTCAATGCCGTTTGCATCCATGTAGTCGAGGGTACTGATCAACTCCTGAGTTTCTAACTGACCCAATGGACGATAAGTTGATTCCTGTGCCCACAACATAATAAAAACAGCAATAGCAACACAGATAGCCAGCGCCAGCACGACAATGACCTGACGCAGCATGTCAAAGTTGCCTAGCATTGTCATGATGCCGGTTTTCTCACCGCCGTCATCGTTACCTGAACTGTTGTTATCAGGTAAGTCAGTATCTTGTACCATTAAATCTGTTGATTCAGCCACGACTTATATCTCCAATGATGCAGCGGTTATACCGGCATTGACATTATTTCTTTGTACGCATCAACAACTTTGTTGCGCACCTGAACCGTTGCCTCGAACGCTATGCTCGCTTTCTGGCTGGCAATCATGGTTTGCTCCAGGGTGACATTCGGGTCACCGAGTTCCATGCGAGTTTTTAAATCACCTGAGGTTTGCTGCAGTTCGTTGACGTTATCCATTGCGCTTTTCAGCATATTGGAAAAATCAGCCTGAGAGGTATTGCCTTGCAGGGCGTTCACATTCGTAGGCTGATCACGCTGGGAAGCCTGCGTGGCCATCGATTGTAACTGTTGATAAAGTGCGTTTGCTTCCACTTTCATAATTAACCCCGTCAAAAATTCATCACTGACTTTATTTAAGGTTAGTTATGCAAACAGAATGCCAACTTTTGACCGCATCGGTAAGATACAAAGAAAAGCCCTGAGAAACAGGGCTAATGGTAATGACGGAGGTGTTTAGGTACAGCGTTAAGAGCCAGTTAGAGTCAACCCCTGCTCGCGTATTTTCGCCAGCTTGTAACGCAAAGTACGTGGGCTAATACCAAGCTCATCGGCGACAGGTTGACGTTTTCCCTGATGGCGTTGCAACGCCTCTTTGATAATTTGGTATTCCTGATGGAAAAGTGACTCATCGAGGTTTTCCGACTTATCTTCAGGCGTCTCCACTTGTTCCGGAAACACGCTAGCGGCTTCCACCGCGTCATTCAGTTCCAGCATAAGATCCTGTGGCTGAATTTCTCCATCGCGATGCAACACCAGAGCTCTTTGCACTACATTTTCCAGCTCCCGAACGTTGCCCGGCCAGGAATAGCGCATTAACTGTTGAACTGCTGCGGCGGAGAAATTGACCGGCGTTTTAATACCGGAACGTTGTTTATGTCGCTGCAATAAATTTTCTGCCAGAGGAACGATATCCGCAGGTCGTTCACGTAGAGACTTCCAATGCAGAGGAAACACGTTTAGCCGATACATTAAGTCTTCCCGTAATAGCCCTTCGCGCACCGCCTGTTGTAAATCTCGGTTAGAAGTTGCTATTAATCGGACATCCAACTGTATGGTTTTACGCGAGCCCAGACGCTCCACCTGCCGCTCCTGAATAACCCGTAATAACTTAGCCTGCAAGTGCATAGCCATTTCAGTAACTTCATCGAGCAGCAAAGTACCGCCCTGAGCCAGCTCAAACTTCCCTGGCGATGACTGATTCGCGCCGGTAAAAGCGCCTTTCTCATAACCAAACAACATCGATTCCAGCATGTTTTCGGGTATGGCTGCGCAGTTAATTGCAATAAAAGGCCCGTCTGAACGGTCAGAATGCTGGTGAATGTAACGCGCCAGCACTTCTTTACCAGTACCACTAGGCCCAGTGACCATAACGCTCGCTTCACTACCCGCAACTTTTCGTGCCATAGCCAGCACGGCCTGGCTGGAATCTTCTTCTGCGACCGGCTCAATATCGTTAATTGCACCGTCGGGTAAATAACGCTGCACCAGTGTTTGTAGCTTTTCAATTGAAAACGGCTTAGTCAAATAATCGACAGCGCCTTCACGCATAGCAACGACTGCGTCATCCACCTTTGCAAAGGCCGTCATCATAATAACCGGAATGTCGTATTGCTGATTATTCATGCTACGCAATAACTGTAAACCATCAATTCCCGGCATTTGCACATCGCTGATAACCAGCGCCACTGACTCTTTTTTCAGAATAAGTAAGGCTTCTTCGCCATTAGCTGCTTCCAGGCACTGACAATCAGCCAGTTCCAGCGTATCGATAATTGCTTCACGCAGCGATACGTCATCTTCAACAACCAATACTTGTCGCTCAGCCATAACTTACCTCTTTCATTCTATTCTCTGACCACTCATATACCGGCAGTACTAAGGTAAAACGACTGCCTTCATTTGGCTGGCTTTCCCAGTCAATTAAACCGTTGTGTGCTTTTATCACAGTTTGGACAACCGCCAGACCTAAACCGGTGCCGTTCGATTTTTCAGTAAAAAACGGAGTGAATACACTGTCTTGTTTTTCAGCCGGAATGCCGCAACCAGAGTCAATAACAGAAACTTTCCAGTTGCCATCTTCCACATCGGTTTTTAGTAGAACTTCCTGTCCGGGCGGGCTGGCATCAACAGCGTTGTTAACCAGATTCTGTATTGCCCCGACCAGTGCGGTCTGATTGGCTCGCAACACCACACCAAAGTCAGGATCAATACAATTAATTTTAACCTGATGCTGCTCTGCGTAACTTTCTGTGTTCATCAGAACTTGCTGGATAAGGCTATTAGTACTGAGTTCTTCCAGCATGGGTTGCTCACCGCTTTTGGCAAACAACAACATGTCGTTGACCTGTTGTTCCAGCGAATGCAGACGCGACAATAACTTATCGGAAAAACGCTGTTGTTTGACCGCAGAAATACTCCCCTGCTTGAGGTTTTGCGCATAAAGAATAGCTGCAGACAGTGGTGTTCTTATCTGATGTGCCAGCGAAGCTACCATTTTGCCCATCGAAGACAAACGCTGCAAATGACTGATGCGGTTTTGCAGACGCCGCGTCTCGGTCAAGTCAGTCAAAACAATAAGCTGTCCTGGCTTTTCATTAACAACTGAGGTGTCTAAACGAACCCGGCGCCCGTTACGCAAAGACACTTCGTGCCAGTCATCCGCTTTAGGAGCAAAGAGTTCACTTACCAGCTCACGCCATAAAAACTTTTTCAGAGGGTGTCCTAAAAGGCTCGTGGCATTGTCATTGCAATAATCCACGACTCCATGACTGTCCAGTAAAATAACAGCGTTAGGCATGGCATCAATAATTTGATGGTAGGTGGCCATACTGACATCTCCAATTAACAACTATGGAGAAGTTAATGCAAAATAGATGCCAGTATAATTTTCTTTATATTCAACGAATTACGTTGATTTAGGGTTGTCAAAAGACTGACACAAGGAGGTCTAATCTTTCTGGATACCGTACTTTTTCATTTTCTCAACTAAGGTTGTGCGGCGCATACTGAGTAAATCGGCCGCTTTAGCAACTACCCAGTCAGATTTATCCAGTGCCTGCGCTATCATCCCCGTTTCTATTTCGGTTAGCATATCTTTCAGATTAACGCCGTCATCGGGCAATTCAGAGTCGATAGCACTATGCGTCTCGTCATCAGGTTCTTCGTCTGTCTCGCTGAAAATGGCACTAAGCGCCTCGCGCTCAAGCATTTCTTCGGGATAATCCGGGGTTGGAGCATCATGTTCAACATGCTGATACTTAGGCGGTAAATCGGGCACATCAACCAGGCTGTCGGGGTGCATTATGGTCAAGCGTTCTATCAGGTTAGTCAATTCCCTTACGTTGCCCGGCCAGCGATGATAGGACAGCGACTCCAAAGCTCGTTCGGTAAAACGTACCCCGACGCCCCGCTCCTTTTTAAAACGCTGGGTCAGTTCCTGCAGCAGTAAAGGCACGTCTTCCTGGCGTTCGCGCAGAGCCGGAACCTCAATAGGAAAAACATTCAGGCGGTAATACAAGTCTTCACGAAATTTACCGTCAATAATCATCTGTTCAAGTTCGCGGTGAGTGGCCGCAACCACTCGTACATCGGCAATAATGCTTTTACTGCCGCCCACGCGTTCGAAGGTGCGCTCTTGCAAAACTCGCAACAGCTTTACCTGCATGGGCAACGGCATATCGCCAATTTCATCAAGAAACAAAGTGCCACCCTGAGCCAATTCGAAGCGACCTTTGCGCGCGCCTATAGCTCCGGTAAAAGCTCCTTTTTCATGCCCGAATAATTCACTTTCTAATAAGTCGCCCGGAATTGCACCGCAATTTACCGGCACGAAAGGCCCGTTACTACGTCCGGACAAATCATGAATACCGCGGGCCACGACTTCTTTACCCGTGCCAGATTCCCCCAGAATCAAGACATTCGCATCAGTCACGGCTACCTGCTCGATCAGTTGACGCACATGCTTCATTGTACGCCCGTTACCAACCAGGGTTTGCTCCAGCTTACCTCCGCCCGGATGTCGCTTTCTTGCCGCTTTAACCGGCATTTGCTGATGATAGGCCTGACAGTAATGCAGCATGTTTGACAAGCTGGAGTAATCGAAAGATTTTTCCAGAGGGCCTATGACATTCGCTTTCTGTAACGCGTTATGCGGGTCATCACTGGCACAGATAAAAGGTAGGTGCGGCGCATCGCCGGCTAATTTATGCAGGTTTTCAATGCCATTACCGGCGATCACACAGAGTGCCTCTGCAGCGCAAAGCTTTAGAGTGTCTGAGGGAGATATGACTTCAACGGTTTCACCAATAAAGGTCAACACCGTTTCAAAATGCTGACGACGCTCTGGTTGCTGTTCAATCAGGTAGACTATTCTTGTTTTTGTCATAGACGAGTTTACCGCAACGTCCTATTCCACATTTCCTAACACAAACGTTTCACCAGCACTGGACAAATACCACTGTTCTTGTCCATCGACAGTCCTTGACTCTGCGTGTGAAACCCACTGATAGAATACATTGCGATGTACTCTCGCTGTTAATCCTCGTTGCATCACAATGTAGGGCACGCCGTTTTTCATTGTGAGAGAATGCTCAGAGCTCAATACCAGAGTATCACCGATGTTGGTGGTTAACAGTAATAATTGCTGACCATTCTCTTCTAATTGACGCCAGTCAACGACAACAAAGGGCGTATCTTCAACCGTGATCTTAACTTTTTCGGCAGGTGTTATTAAAAAATACTCACCGTCTTCAACCACTAAAACGGACGCAAAGAGTTTGACCAATGCGGAGCGTTTTATCTGGCTGCCCTGATAAAACCAGTCACCATTAGAGGCAATTCGAATAGGGATCTCACCACAATACGGTGGATCCCACAACTCGGTTGGCGCATGTTGGTGTTTTTCTAGTTCAGCAATTAATTGGTTAAGTGACATAAATCGAAACTTAGTCGACCAACTTTTTCTGTCTCAGTAGATACCAAAGCGTTGCTTCAGTACGATTTGATACTTTAATGGCTTTGAATATTGCCGACAAATGCACACGAATAGTGCCTTCGGTAATACCCAAAATGTTTGCAATCTCTTTATTTGAAAGCCCCTGAGCCAGCAACTGCATTATTTCCAGCTGACGTGGTGATAAAAAGCTCTCTGCTCCACTGGACTTGTCTCTTGGTTCATTCAAATGAGGGTCATCAGGAATGTGACGGTCGCCATTCAGCAAAGCCCGAATAGCCAGTTTAGCCTGCTCAGCTGAACTGTCTTTTGGCAAGTAGCTGCGAACTCCGGCAGCCAGTACCTGACGAACTTCCGAAATCGAGCGCGGGCGCGTAAACAACACAATATGCGTACGTGGAGCCACTTTTTTCAGGCGTTGCAGCGCAGGTCGAATTTCGGCGTCTGGTAAATCCATTTCCAAAAAAATCAAATCATAATCATCGGCCGATAAATAACTCTCAGCAACTTCAAACGACTCAGCTTCATATATCGAAGGCTGATTCGCGTAGTTTGTGAGAATTTGTATAAGACCAGCGCGCATAAAAAACTGCGGGTCAATAATTAGAACTTTCATCTTGAGATCCAAAATAACGCTTATTCAATTAACTTTTAGCATACCGAAAATATAACAGACAGCAAGTTTTTTACGGACAATACCGATTTTGAAAAAGCTAATGTTAACTTAGTTAACAAAAAATTCAGCCAACGCCTAGTCGCTTGTACAGTAAAAACGCTATAGTGTTGCCTAAGTTATTTTCTACGGAGTTTTATTGTTATGCGACGTATTACCTGCCTGTTTATCGGCCTCAGCTTATCGGCTTCAGCCATTGCCGACACCTTGTATACCAACATGAAAGGCTACACGCTTACCAGCCCTGCCGGCGAACAAGCGGTGTTGCAGCAGTTTTCGACCATGCTGGTTGAACATGGAAAGATTCAGGCCATTGGTGGTAACGCACTTGCTGAGCGATTCACCGAAACTGAACAAACCGTTGATATGCAGGGAAAAACCGTTCTTCCGGGGTTAACTGATGCCCACGGGCATATCCAGAGCCTGGGCACCAGCTTATTACAGGTGGACTTGCGCGACACCGAATCGGTTGCCTCCGCAGTTAAAAAAGTTCATACCTATGCTGGCGAGCAGCCAGAAATGGAATGGATAACCGGCCGTGGCTGGAATCAGGAGCAATGGCAACAGAAAACGTTCCCCAGCGCGGCACATCTTGACGAAGTGGTCACTGATCGTCCGGTTTGGTTAATACGCGTCGATGCGCACGCTGGCTGGGCCAACAGCGAAGCTTTGCGCCGTGCAGGAATAGATAAGGACACAGTAGCACCGGAAGGCGGTGAAATTGTTCGTGACGAGCAAGGCAACCCGACCGGGGTACTGGTCGACAATGCAATGCAATTGGTTGAAGATATTATTCCCGAACCATCGCTTCAGCAACAACGTGCCGCTTACGAGCTCGCTTTTGAGCATTTAATTAAATTGGGCATTACCAGTGTCCATGACGCCGGTATTAATGCTGACGAAATTTCCGTTTACAAAGGGTTGCACAATCAGGGCCGTATGCCTCTCAGAGTCTATGGCATGATAGCTGCTACGGAACCTAAACTGGCGCAACTTTTGGCAGAAGGCCCATACGAAAGTGCTGACCAGAAACTGACAATTCGTAGCGTTAAAATATACGCTGACGGCGCTTTAGGCAGTCGCGGAGCGGCTTTGCTGGAAGACTACAGTGACGACCATGGGAACCATGGCCTGATGGTCACTTCAGAAGAGAAAATTCGCGACCTGTACGAACTCATCATTCCTCATGGCTTCCAGATAAACACTCACGCTATTGGTGACCGGGCAAATCGTGTTGTACTGGATAATCTGGCAGAAGTTTATAATGAACTTGGTGGTCGCAATTTACGTAACCGCATAGAGCATGCGCAAATTGTGCATCCGGACGATCTAAAGCGTTTTAACAAACTCAATTTAGTTGCTTCCATGCAGCCTACGCATGCCACCAGTGACAAAAATATGGCAGAAGACCGTCTTGGCGCGGCGCGTATGGAAGGAGCTTATGCCTGGCAAACACTGCTGGATCAGGGCACGGTCATTGCTGCCGGCTCGGACTTCCCGGTAGAACTGGCTAACCCGTTTTACGGACTGCACGCAGCGGTAACCCGACAAGATCGTGATGATATGCCAGCCGGAGGTTGGTATGCTGAAGAGAAAATGAGTCTGCAGCAAGCGCTGCGCTCATTTACCATAGATGCCGCTTACAGTGCCTGGCAGGAAAAATCTCTGGGCTCGCTGGAACCCGGTAAATGGGCCGACTTTATTGTCGTAGAGCAAGACCCATTTGCCGTCGATTCAAGTAATATCTGGCAAACTCAGGTTGAACAAACTTACGTTGCGGGCGAGCGAGTTTATTAATAGGGACGCATAAGTATGAACGATGACTTTCTATTTTCTGATGACGAGCCTGATATAGCGGAAGAAGAAGTATCGGAACCGTATAATATTCTCATTGTCGATGACGACGAAGAGATACACACCATTACCAAAATGGCGTTAGGTGAATTTAAACTCGATGGTCGTCCGCTGAAGTTTCACTCGGTTTATTCCGGTGCAGACGCTATTGCGTTTTTACAGGACAACAGCGATATCGCCATGATGTTGCTGGACGTAGTAATGGAAACCGATCACGCCGGACTCGATGTTGCCCAGTGGGTGCGCGAAACCCGGAAAAACAGGTTGATACGCATTGTTCTGCGAACAGGCCAGCCGGGCCAGGCTCCCGAAGAAGATGTCATTGCCCGTTATGATATTGATGACTATAAAGAAAAAACCGAACTGACGTACCGCAAGCTGGTTACTCTGATGTATTCCTGCTTGCGTGCTTATCGTGACTTAAACGCTATTGAGCGCAACAAGCGTGGGCTGGAGAAAGTCATTAACGCGTCGGCAGAAGTGTTTTCTGCCCGCTCAATGCAAGCCTTATGTCAGGGCATACTGGAGCAACTCGTCGCGTTAATTACTCTGTCTGACGACGCCATGTATTGCCGCATTGACGCGCTGACCGCCAGCTCGGACACTGACGACCCGTTTGAAATTATTGGCGGCACTGGCGAATATGAAGGGGCTGTAGGCCAACCCGTACATGGCGAAATTGACTGGGATATTGTCCGCCCCATGCAGCAAAGCCCGCAGAATGTTGATTTTCGTATTGTTGACGGTAATTACTACGGTCTTTACAAAACCAGCAGCTCGCGCCAGTACTTACTTTTTATTCGTGGTGTCAGGGACTTATCTGAGCTGGATCAAAATCTGCTCGGGCTTTTTGTGAATAATAGCTCCATTGCTATAGATAACCTGCAAGCCACAGAAAACGAGCGGGAAGCACAACGGGAGCTGCTTTATAGTGTTGGTGAAGCCATTGAGAAACATTCTATTGATGAGATTAGCCACCATGTTAAACGTTCTGCCGAAATGGCTGGCCAGCTGGCGATATTCTCAGGCGCAACGCAAGAACAGGCCGAAGCGTTAAAACAAGCTGCATCCGTTTATGATATCGGTAAAGTCTCGGTGCAAATGGAGTTAGCTCAACGTGCCGACGTATTGAGTATCCACGAATATGAAGAAATTATGCAGAAAGTCATTCAGGGCCACGACTATTTACGCCAAACGGACTCAGCAGTAGCTAAAGTCGCGGCTCTTATTGCGCAGGATATTCATGAACGTTGGAATGGTTCCGGCTTTCCCAGTCAGAAATCGGCAAAGGCAATTGACCTTAACGCCCGAATTCTGAGTATTACCAGTCACTTTGATGCACTGCGAACGCAGCGCAATTATCGTGATGCAAAAGAATCTGAGGATGCCGCAGATTATCTATTACAGCACAGCGGTAAGTTCTTTGATCCAGAGCTGGTGGGACTTATGCTGGATAATCTGGATGCGATGGAAAAAATACGTCAGCGCTTCCTGGACAAAAAACAGGATACGCACCTTTAGTCCATTAAGGAGAGGTCATGGATTTACAAGCAATGCGCCGGGAATATGGCTTAGGTAGCCTGCACCGTGAGCAACTGGAAGCCGACCCGGTAAAGCAATTTGAAAAGTGGATGCAGCAGGCAATAGACAGCAACTTATTAAGTGACCCTACCGCCATGACACTGGCAACGGTGGATGCTGAACACATGCCCAGCCAGCGTATCGTGCTGCTTAAAGGTTACGACCATACCGGCTTTCGGTTCTATACCAACAAAAATAGCCACAAAGGCCAGGACATAAGCGAGAACCCTCAAGTTGCTCTGCACTTTGCCTGGCTACCCTTAGAGCGGCAAATTAGTATTATTGGCAGCGCAGTGCCACTTGATGATGAAGACAACGACCGATACTTTCACTCACGTCCGAAAGAGAGTCAGGTTGCGGCGCTCGCGTCACAACAAAGCCGCCCGGTAGAAAGCCGCGACGTGCTGGAAAGCCACTATCAGTCACTACTGAAAGACTATGAGAACACCGAAGTTCCGCGTCCTCAAAGCTGGGGCGGCTACTGTGTTCATCCTAAGCAATTTGAATTCTGGCAAGGCGGTCAACACCGTTTGCATGACCGCTACCAGTACAGCAAAGACCGCGAAAACTGGCGTATTACCCGTTTACAGCCTTAGGCAAATCGACACCACAGAATTCGGCGCAGCGCTGCAAAACTTTTAAAGTAGCGCTGCTGTAGGAAACCCCCTGTTGCAGCTGCTCGCGTTTGCGCTGCTGTGCCGCTTCTCCCGGAATACGCACCGGTTGCTCAGGGACCGCAGGGGCACTTTTACGGCTGTCGGCTAATAAGTCATCCACCTGCTGTAAAAATTTCTGCTTTTCACCAAAGGCTTCGGGATCAATCACTTGTACCCATATCGAGTTAGCATCACCATCGTCACTGCCCTGTCTGCGACCATACTGACTTAGTGCCATGGACCAAATTTCACTGAACAACGTCAGCCCGTAGCCTTTATAACCCAATTGTTCGCCGCCCAGAGGAGCTATTGAACTGCCCGGTGACTCAAAGAAGGTTAATGGATCATCCGTCCACTCGCCGTCGGGCTTTATTAAAGCTTTATAAGGCAAACGGGTACCGTTAGCTTTAGCCTGACGCACCTTGCCGGCCGCCGTCATAGAGAAGCTGATATCAAAGAGTAAAGGTTCCTTCGAGCTTGGCACCCCAACCGCAAAGGGGTTAGGTGAAAATACCGCTTCTTTACCACCAAAAGGCGCAACCGCACGTTGTCCGGGAGTCGAGCACATTAAGCTCACCACCAGCCCCTGGTCTGTAGCAATGCTTAAATAAGCCGCGAGCGCCGCAACATGTTGGCTCCGGCGTACAACAACGGTACCCGTACCAGCTTGCTCAGCCATCTTACAGGCTGCATCAATAGCCTGCGGCACCACGTAAGGTCCGGGCAAAAACTGCGCGTCCCAGTTAGCTACCGCAGCACGCTCACTTAATACCACAGGCTGCCCTTTTGCCAGGCTCTTGCCGTCACGCAGCCATTGGCAATTGTTCAACAGGCGAATTAAACCATGGGTACTAAAACCCAGTAAATCACCTTCCAACAGGTAATAACTTACATTGCGCGCGACCTCCCCCGAAGCCCCCGCCTCGGTCAGACAAGTTCGCGCCCAGTCCGATAATTCTGAATAATCAAAACGTACAACATCAGTGCTCATGAAATTTCCTCTTGGTCACGGCCTGCAGGTCGTTTAAGCTACGCATACGACATTATCAAGGAGTAGAGATTGTGTCATCAGCTAACACAATAAACCGCATTGCCGTTATAACCAGTGGTGGCGATGCCCCGGGCATGAATGCCGCTATCCGAGCCGTTGTTCTGGCCGCGGAGAACTATGGTATCGAGGTCATGGGCTTTCGTCATGGCTATGAAGGACTCTTAAATAACGACTTTGTAAAGTTAGATCGCAAAGACGTTGAACACATATTGCAGTATTCGGGTACTATTATTAAAAGTGCCCGCAGCGAGCGCTTTAAAAGCGAAGAAGGCGGACGGGAAGCCGCAACAAATTTAGACGCTCACCAAATTGACGCCTTTATCGTTATTGGCGGCGACGGTTCATTCCGTGGCGCTGAGCATCTGGCTGACTTCTGGAAAGGTCCCATTGTCGGCATTCCGGGAACCATAGATAATGATCTCTTTGGCACGGATAACACTATTGGCTATGACACGGCAGTAGAAACCGCCATGGACGCGTTGGATAAAATCCGCGATACCGCCGAAGCCATGGATCGTGTCTTTATTGTCGAAGTTATGGGGCGCAACGCCGGTTATATCGGTATTAGCAGCGCTATGGCCTGTGGTGCGGAGCGAATGATTCTGCCCGAGCTGCAGAAGGACAAACCATTAACGGTTGATGCGCTGGTTAAGCACATTGAATCAGTACAGCGTGTTCGCGGTGACTCGAGCTACGTAATGGTATTATGTGAAAACCAATGGCCCGGTGGTGCAGTTCGACTTGCGGAACAGTTAGAAGATCGTCTTAACTTACCTTGCCGTCCCTGTTTACTTGGGCACGTTCAGCGAGGTGGTCGGCCTACTGCAATGGATCGTATTTTAGGAACGCGGCTGGGTGTGCATGCGGTTGAACTCGTTCGCCAGGGGAAAACAGCGGTTATGGCCGGTGTTACAGCGAATGAGCTAAGCGAAACACCATTAACTGACACCTGGACAAAACGTAAAAAGCTCAGTGAAGAGCTCATCAACATTCAACAAAGTCTGTTTAACCCGATCAAAAAAGATCGCAATAAATCGACTCAGTAAGAGAGGTCTGTAACGATAATGCCCCTAACGCCACTGACGGTGCCACTGCCCGTACCATTAAACGACCCGAGCCGCCCTTTTTTCGGTTCGCAACACAGCACCGATATACACCCGGGACATACCCATATTCTGGGGTTTGGTTTTGATGGTACCGCCTGTTTTCGTAAAGGCACCCGCGAAGGACCTGACGGTTTGCGTGCCGTTTCTGAGGACATCGAGTCATACTCGCCGTATCTTGATGCTGACTTAGAAGACCAAACCTTCTACGACTTAGGCAACCTGCGGCTGGGTTTTGATGACGACGAAGAAAAGCAGTGGCACCATGCGGTTCACGACTTTAATGCTATTTTTGACTCGCTTGATTTAGCACAGGAAAAAATCAAACTGCTGACCTTAGGTGGCGAGCATTCTATTTCCTATGCGCCTATCGTTAAGTACTTGAAACAATATCCTGATATGGTTTTGCTGCATCTGGATGCGCACGCTGATTTACGTGACGGTTTCCTCGGCTACCATTATTCGCACGCTTCTATTATTCGTCGTTCAGTTGATCACTTTGGTCCGGGTCATGAGTTGATACAGTACGGTATCCGCTCGGGCACGCGCGATGAATATCAGTGGATGAAAGAACACAAAACCATTCGCAGTTCACGCAAAGACTTTCTCGACAGTGTAGAAGCCATTGCCAAAGACCGTCCAGTTTACCTGACACTGGATCTCGATTATTTTGATCCTTCTTTTTTACCGGGCACAGGAACCCCTGAGCCGGGCGGCGAGGATTTCCATTCCTTTGTCAGCTTGATGAAACTATTGCGCCAAAAGAACCTGGTCGGTGCCGACGTCGTTGAGTTGTCTCCACAAATAGACCCAACCGGCAATTCCGACGTATTCGCCGCTAAAATTGTGCGCGAATTATTACTCGTTTTACAACAGTCGGGAGCCTGAGATGTCAGACTGGAATATTGATCAAGCAGAAGAGCTCTACGGCGTTAACCGCTGGGGCGCGGGATACTTTTCTATTGGCGAAAACGGCAACATTCAAATTCGCCCGAACCACCGCTTACCCGACGTGACCATTGATATGAAAGAAGTGGTGGATGAGATTATTTCGGAAGGCATTCAATTCCCGGCCGTTATTCGTTTTCACGACATTCTGCGCTCACAGGTTGAGATTATAAACGAGACCTTTGGTAAACAGATAGATGAAGCCAACTACCAGGGTCAGTATTGCGGCGTATTCCCGATAAAAGTTAACCAGATGAGGGAAGTGGTTGAAGAAATTATGGACGCCGGCGAACCCTACAATTATGGTCTGGAAGCTGGTTCTAAACCGGAATTAATGGCGGTAATGGCGTACAACGACAACCCCGAAGCTCTGACCATTCTTAATGGCTACAAAGACAAAGACTATCTGACTCTGGCGCTACTTGGCCGTCAACTTAAACGTAAGATGATCATTGTTATTGAGAAGTTCAGCGAACTGGAAATGCTAATTCCGCTAGCCAAACAAATGGGTGTTGAACCCATGATAGGCCTGCGCTCAAAAATGATGGTGAAAAGTTCCGGAAAATGGGCTGGCTCCAGCGGTGACCGGGCTAAGTTTGGCCTGAGCATTGCTGAAATTCTTAACGTGATTGAGCGCCTGCGTGAAGAAGATATGCTGCATTGCGCCAAGTTGCTACATTTTCATATAGGCAGCCAACTGTCCGATATTCGTAAAATTAAAGAAGCCGTCAACGAAGGCGCTCGGCTGTATGCCAAGTTAGTACTGGAGGGCGTGCCTTTAGAGTACCTCGATATTGGTGGTGGTTTAGGCATTGATTACGACGGCACCAGTACCACCAGCGACTCTTCGCGTAACTATTCAACTGAAGAGTACGTTGCTGACGTCGTCTGGGGTGTGAAGCAAATTTGTGACCTGGAAAAGGTCCCCCACCCTAACTTAGTTAGCGAAAGTGGCCGCGCTATGACCGCGCATCATAGCTGTGTGGTCACTAACATTGTCGGCGAAATGAAACCTGCGGGCACACAGTTCGATATTTCCGCCAGCGATGACGAACACATTTTGGTTAAAAATATGCGCGAACTGCACAGCTCGGGTGACCAGTTCCACCCGCAGGAGCGTTACAACGACGCCGCCGGTTACAAACAAAATGCCTATGAAGCTTTTAAACTGGGTATTTTATCGCTGAATGAAATGGCCAAACTGGATACCATGTACTGGCAGATACTGGCAGATATCCACCATTCGCTGGATAAAGACACTTATGTAATGCAGGAACTGGAAGAGCTGGAAGACATGCTCGCCAGCCAATACCTATGTAACTTTTCGGTGTTCCAGTCAGCGGCAGATACCTGGGCCATTGGGCAAGTGCTTCCAGTCGTGCCTATTTCGCGGCTGAACGAACAGCCGGAAGTACGCTGCTCAATTGTCGATATTACCTGCGATAGTGACGGTAAACTCAGTAAGTACATTGAAGGTACCGAAATTAGCGACCATATTCCCATGCACAACCTGCGCAAAGGCGAAGACTACCATGTTGGTTTATTCCTGACCGGCGCATATCAGGACGTTATGGGCGACATGCACAACCTGTTTGGCCGCCTAACCGAAGTGCATGTGTACTGCCACGATGACGAACCCGGCGACTTCTATATTGAAGAAGTGGTACCGGGCACATCGGCCGAAAAAGTGCTACAAACCATGCAGTACAATACCGAATACATGGCCAAAACGGTGAAAAAACAAATTGACCGTCAGGTACGTAAAGGCTCACTGGCGCCACGTGAAGGTGTCCGCTGGACAAACTTTTACGAACATTGTTTAGCCGGCAGCACCTACCTGCGTGTCGAATAATCCACCAAAACAACCGCTTAATGTGCAATTACTGAGCAAACAGTAGAAAAGGTACAAAAAGCGGTTGACTCGAAACTGAAAAAAACGTTTAATACGCCTCGTTGCCCGGATAGCTCAGTCGGTAGAGCAGAGGATTGAAAATCCTCGTGTCGGTGGTTCGATTCCGCCTCCGGGCACCACCATCCCTTCCAATGCCGTCCATACTTGTACTTTAAGCCTTTATTAATCAAGTACTTGGACGGGGTTGGAGTCTTTTTTAGTCCTTTCTGGTTCAGTAACATCCACACTTTTTAGTACACTGTTTAGTAACACAGAACAAAATGTACTAAAGGCGTGTTACTAAAATGGCTCGTATAACTAAACCGTTAAGTGCTCGAGAAGTCAGTGAAGCTAAGCCTAAAGACAAAGAATACAATCTTTATGATGGGCAAGGACTTCAACTAAGAGTTAAACCTTCTGGTAAGAAGGTTTGGGTCTTTAATTATTTTGAGCCTTTCACTAAACGCCGCAGAAATTTAACGCTTGGTACTTTCCCTGATTTGTCTCTAGCGCTAGCACGTGAAAAGCGCCAGCAAAATAGGGAGCTACTCGCCCAGGATATCGATCCCATATCTCATCGTGACGAGCAATTCGAGGCAAAGCGGGCTGCCGCTGGCAATACATTCAAAGCAGTAGCTGAGCGTTGGTTCGAGATACACAGCAAGGACTTAAAGCCTGGCACAGCTCAAAAGCTCTGGCGCTCGCTAGAGAATGACGTGTTCCCACGAATCGGATCAATCCCCATTAAGCAGTTAACGGCACCGAAAGCCATAGAAGCCATTGAGGCACTTACCAAACGCAATAGCTTTGAAATGGCACGTAAGGTCGCTCGCCGGATGAATAACGTAATGTCTTTCGCCTGTAACGTCGGTTACATCAAACATAACCCTCTTACAGGGATTAAAAAGGTGATCCCATCATCAGATGTTAAGAACATGCCAACACTGGCTCCTGATGAGTTACCGGAGCTCATGCGAGCTTTAAACTTTGCCAATATTAAATACGTGACACGTTGCTTGATTGAATGGCAACTGCATACCATGGTCCGTCCAGGTGAGGCCGTGCAAGCCCGCTGGGAAGAAATCGATTTCGATAAAGCCATATGGGCTATCCCCGCTGAACGAATGAAAATGGCACGCCCTCACGAAGTACCATTAACTAAGCAGTCACTAGCATTGCTGGAGTTCATGCAGCCATTGAGTGGCCATAGAGAGTTCATATTCCCTTCCGATAGGGCTCCCCTAAGGCATGCTAATAAAGAAACCGCTAACAGGGCACTCAAGCGCATGGGCTTCGAGGGACGCCTGGTTGCTCACGGACTAAGAGCACTAGCCAGCACAACTCTTAACGAGCAGGGCTTTGACAGAGACGTGATTGAAGTTGCGCTGGCGCATAAGGACAAAGACAAAATTCGAGCGGCATATAACCGCGCCACTTACATGAAGCAGCGCCGGGAAATGATGGAATGGTGGTCTGGGCATATTGAGAAGGCTTCTACGGGCTCTTTAAGTCTGGCAACGTTAATAACTCGCTAGCTTATTTTTTGTAGCTCAAACAGTTAAGCACTTTCGTGTACTTCCTTTACGGTTTTGTTTTTCCTGCTTGTTTAGCGTTATAAGCTCTGTAGTAGTCTACCTTTTGAATACAGTATTCTGTTAGGTCGTAATCGGCCTCCATCTCTCTAATAACCGTTTCTTGAACCTCAAGCGTATCACCATATTTGAGAGCTTTATATTCTACGTTACGGGAGTTCTCCTCAATTTGCTTCCGTTTTTCCAAGCTATTCGCGTCTAATGCGCTCAAATCTTCAACTACCAGCTCATCAAACTTACTGAAATAATGTGTCAACTTCTTTGGCGCTTCTTTTCTCATGACCTGGATTATCGAACGAATTAAAGACCGCCTAGAATCCCATTCTAGGTCTGCAATATTCATCTTGTCCCATAGCCTAAGGCCCACAGCTCTTCTACAATTATCCTTCTCTACAGTCCAACCCTGCCTACTCATTCTGGTTGAGCGTGATTCCAAGTTATCAACTTTAGTGCCTTTGGCTCCATGATTACTATCATCATAAATTGACTTGAATTTTTTTAGAGCCACCGAAGCTCTCTTGCTTATTCTTCTATCAACATAGACCCTGACCGAATCAATAGTCCTTTCACCAACGTATTGTTTACCCGGTTCATCCCAAAGCTCCTTAACTTCTCTCTCAATCTGATAGAAAGAATCTCCGACGTTGTAATTAATAACCATGTCCCACTCAATATCAACACTGCCCGGAATATCAGAAGCCAAAACCTTAATACCCGAATCGTCTTTCCCCATACGCGGGTGTGCCAGGAAACTTAAAAACTCGATATCAACTTCATCCTCGCTACCATCGTTGACGTACACGTCCCAACTGATGGATGAGTCTGGCACTGAATAGAATAGAGTTGGTAAGAAGCCGAGTATGTGAGTCCAATCATTTAATCTTTCTATTAGCGACAATTCATCCTCGTCAAGCTCACTTATCGAGTAGCCATGCCTACCTATCAAAAGGTCATACGTATCGTGCGAGAAAATATCTTGATGATTTGCCTTCCGATAAAGATATACCAGGCAGTTACAAAATTGATGAAACGATTTTTGGCCTAAAATGTTTTTACTCACTGAGCCTTTCAGTTTCAACTGAACATCTTTGAAAAGGTCGATCAGCCGGGTTAGATTCAGCTCAAACTCGCTTGCTATTTCTTGGTTTGACTTAAGTAGGCTGTAGAAATGTCGGTGAGCATACTGAAACCTCCACCACTCTTCTTGCTCAACCGCTGACTTTGAATTATCCAAAACACCCCCTAAAAGCATAAACCTTTGATTATTAAATGTTTTTATTTTTACTTTTTTTCACATTTTCCCTCCCATACTGAACAGCTTTCTTTCTTTCTTAGCTTGCGTTCTACTCATTTACGCATTGAGCCATTTTTTGAAAAGGGAGGCAGTATGCAACAACAAACTAAATTACCAAGTCGCATTTTACGACTACAGGAGGTCCTTGATTTATTGTCGATTTCAAAATCGTATCACTTTGCGAAGTTAGATAAAAACTCAAAAAGCTACGACCCTACCTACCCAAAACCAATTAATGTTGGTGAACGGTCGGTTCGTTACATCGAGCAAGAAGTCATTGACTGGATCAACGCACGTAAGGAGAAAAGAAATGTTAACTAAAGGTGTACCAAACTTATCAAAACCAAACAGAGATCTTAGTAATGGGTTATTCCATAGTCCAATTACACAAGGTGTAGTGAACTCGCTGACCTCTACTGTACAAGCTCCAAGCGAGCTAATTTTACAGGCGGTATTAGGCGCTATTTCCACAGCAGCACAAGGGCAGGTTGATGTTGAGAGAATATATGGAGGCTCAGGACCAACGTCGCTATTTTTATGCGTCATCGCTGAATCTGGAGAGAGAAAAACAGGTGTAGCGACTAAAGTGTTCAAACCCATTATTGACTTTGAAAGAAAAGAGGCAAAGAAATACGCAGAAAAGCAGGAAGTTTATGAACTTGAACTAGAGATTTTTAATGACAAAAAGAAGCTGATAAAGAAAAAACTTAGTCAGGCTATGAAGACAGGCAAAAAGGAGGCAATAGAAAGCGCAGAAGCAGAACTCTTGGCTTTACAACGTAAAAAGCCTAAAGAACCAATCAAATCACAGTTTATTTTCGAAGACGGTACGCCAGAATCAGTTCAGTCTGACATGAGTAAAGGCAATGGTAACGCGGCGATGGTCTCTAACGAAGGAGGTACAGTCTTTGGCGGCCCGATAGCCAGAGATCTCGCTTTTTTAAACAGCCAATGGTCAGGAGAGTCGTTTACAGTTAACCGTAAAACATCGGAGAGCTTTATTCTCGACAATACGAGACTGACACTCTCCATTTTAATTCAGCCAAGCGCGATTGAGACGTTTCTTCACAAGAAGGGAGTCGAAGCAATAGGTATTGGTTTCTTGGGGCGATTCCTTTTTTGCAACCCACTAACGACTCAAGGAACGCGATTTTTAGACCCATTTAGGGTCGAATCTAAGGAGGGTTACGAACGTTACGTTGAGAGAATGGAAGAAATACTGGCTGAGAATTTCACGACCAACCAAACTCGGCATGTTATCGAGTTTTCTGACGAAGCAAAAGCCTATGCTCAAGACCTTTACAACGAAATTGAGCTTGGCTTGCAAGTCAACGGACGTTTTCAATATGCAAAAGATCACGGTAATAAGCTGCTTGAAAACATCAGCCGCATTGCCGCATTGCTATCCTATTTTGAGCATGGGAAAGACGAAAAAATAAGCTTAGGGATTCTCCAAGATGCGGAAAGGATTGCGTTTCACTTTTCCGACACTTATCTGAGGTGTTTCCAGACTTATCCTAATTACTTGAAAGATGCATTTGCTCTTCAAGAATATTGCCAAACCAAGCGAGAAAATGGTGAACGGTACATATCAAAAGCGGCAATTAGACGCAGTGGCCCAAGCCGTCTCAGAAATCTAAGAGCGCTCACGCAGGCTGTGGAGTTACTACAAGTATGGGGAGAGCTGAGAGTATGTAATGACCCAACTACTGGATTAGTATATCTCGATTTACAGCCTACCTTTGCTCACGACCCGCATATGTGGAACCGATTCTACAACAAGTATAAAGGCAGTCTTTGACCGTCGAAAGCTTGAATAGCTATGGAGGAAAAATAAACGACATCATAAAACTGAGTACTTTTCAGCGCTGAAACTCTTAAAAAACCGATATTTCTGATACGGATATCAGAAGTATCAGGATTTTCGACCATTTCGATTTGAAATCGGCTCGATAACGGCACTCACTGCGAGGAATTGATCAGCCTCGTAGCATTGCCCAACCGGCAATTTTTTTGCCATTCAAATGCTAACTTCCGAACAACGAGAGTTAGTCAAAATCGTCGAGAAGGCTGTAACTTAAGATCCAAAAGTGCAGCGAATGCCGACAGGTGTTTTCTCGGTAATAGTAATACTTATAACTACCACTGTTTACATCATTCATTGGTACGTCTAGTAACCAATGCTTAGCCAGTGATAGGTAAGCCCCAAGCTTACCGTCTGACTCATGGTTAAAGATTACAGGATCAGATCAGTTATGAGTATTCAATGATCATGGAGCTAATTATGAATTTGCCAACACGTAATCCAATGAATCACAACCAAACACTCTACTACGACAGTTCGTACAGAGGCCTGCCTCTCTGGCCTCAGCATGTGCCTTATATTCAGGAGCCCTTAGATGGTCTGCATGACACAATGACAAGAGCGCTTGATGAACATCCACGTACGCTAGCTGTTCGCTTTGATTTGAAAGTGCCTGTAGCCGGTATTCCTTTACACCTTGAACCGCCAATGGAGCATTTCATCAGAGCTGTGAACCGGAAAGTTAAGGCGAAATATGACAGAGAAAGGTTACTTAAAGGCTCTGCGCATCATTGCACTGTCCGATATGCCCGTAAAGCTGAGCAAAACATACAATCACCATACGAGCATTACCATGTTGTTCTTTTCGTCAACAACGATGTCTTCAGGCAGGTAGGCAACTTGGGACCTGGTGATAACTCAGAGCTGGGGAAAATCATTAGAGATGCCTGGTATAGCACGGGAGGCGTTAACGCTGGCCCTACTGAGTATTTAATTCATGGGTCAACGCCGTCATACCGTCGCTTAAAAGGCCCGTTTAATTCATTCAGTCAGGAAACTCGAGAGGCTTTTAGGCATTACAGCTACTTATGCAAGGAGAGTACAACGCTTTATCAACGTGGACGCCCTGCGTTCACCACTAGCCGCAAATAGGACAAAAAATAAAGCGCCAGCATAAAGCACCAAGCAGCGTAGCAGAGGCCCAGGGATAACCTCTGCTACGTACCTAGCGACAGTACAACTACAACAATCCCCTTTCAGCAAACGAAACCGTATCTTGGCCTACTACGATGTGGTCAAGCACGGGGACGTCTATGTGGTTGAGCGCGTCCTTGATACGCGTGGTCACACGCTTGTCAGCTTCCGATGGCTCAGTCACACCCGATGGATGGTTGTGCGCCAGGATGATGGCAGCGGCGTTTTGCTGAAGCACTTCCTTCATCACTTCACGGGGGTACACCGGGGCAGCGTTAATGGTCCCGAAGAACAGCTCTTTATACTCAATCAGGCGATGCTGTGAGTCCATCAGCATTACAGCGAACACTTCACGTTTTTGATGCGCCAGCTTGTACCTAAGGAAGTCTTTTGCTGCAGATGGGCTGGTGAAGCCCTCGCCCTTTAAAAACTTCGTCTCCAAGATTTCAGACGCTTTATTCAGCACATCAACCTCAGTCATCGGCCCATTCGTTACATACTCAGCGTTTTGCTCGTGCATTTTGTGTCTCCATCTTTTCGATTCTTGAATGCACGTGCGTGATATAGGCCTGAAATTCGGTAGGTTCTCTATTCGCCTTAATTCATCTCAATTCTTACTAATCCTATGACACAAAAAAGGAGAAGCTCATGCGGTTTCTAAGATTAAGCGAGGTTCAAGAACGCGTCGGGCTGGGGCGCACCTCAATTTATAAAATGATGGGGGAAGGCAACTTCCCCAAACCTGTTAACACACTGGGAAGAAATGTCGCCTGGTTAGACTCAGAAATTGATGAGTGGATGATGGACCGTATTGACGAAAAGCGCGGTTTGTCAGTCCCAAGAATTAAGTATTGAGTCTGCCAGGGCTATTTAAACGTCTTAACAACGAGGAAGTCACTATGGAGCTCTCGTTCCTCAACGCAAGTGATATCGTCAAAGCGCACTTAGCGCTACACGGCAAGGTAGAGCCTACGGTGAATACTTCAGCCTTGATAAAAATTACTATCGTTATCGGCAGAAAGTACGATGGTTTCGACGTCAGTCTTGAAACCATCTTTCAGATTGCAGCTGAATACGGCATTCAGCTGGCGCATAACAACTGGCACCCGAATCCAGACAAAGCCGCCGAAACAGCATACTTAACCTGTGTGCTGCATTTGAATCTCTACGGCATCGATATGGACTGCTCTCACCGCGATTTACTTCTTATGATTCGAGACAGCTGGACCCAACCAAATAAACTTGCGGTTCACATGCTCAAAAAATACCTAAACAGCATCGCTGCCAAGTACAATCAGCATTGCCGTACAAACCTGAATTTTCAAGTTGCCGACAGTTCGGTTAGAGAGCCAATGCACTGTCATGAGTTAGCGAATGTTGCATCCCGGCTCGCTGAGAGTTTCAAGTGAGGAGATAGTAACGAACAGAACGTAAGTTTTTAATGAGGACCTATCAATGGGGTTTTAGGATTCGGTATTTGATATTGGCAAGCAAGTCTTTGTCGGAAGGGTCGAAGCAAATTAAGGATGTGAGCAACCGATTAAGTAAGCTCAAGCGAAAAAGCGACAAAGACTTGCTTCGTATGGTAACCGACAAGTCTTGGTCATCGACGGTTTACTCAAAAGACAGAACCATCGCACGCCAAATTCTCAAGTCTCGCGGTTATAACGACGAGCAACTTCGAAAATAATATGCACAAAACTGTATGCTCTAAAAGCATCAAATACCAAAGTAAACTAATTTGGGGCGCGAATGTTAACCTTCGAGGTTACGCTACAAGGGTTGTGTAAACAATTTTACAGTTTGCTACAGAAAGCTTTTGATTGGGTATTGTGATTGATAAAAATATATCCCAATATGAGAACATAAATTACTTGGCATCAATCGTTCTAGCCAGTGGTGGCTGCTCAGTGGCAACAATAAAGCAAATGGTGTAAACTTCGCTACCATTTTGACAAGGCACCAGCGATATCGAAACTGTGGGGGATTCTTTGGACAAGGACTTGTATCATACATGTGAAGCGAATGGAGGCCCTGACATTGTAGCAAAACAAGCTCCTTTTCTTAGTGTAAACAATGAGAGGCAATGGCTCACACAGGGGTACTACTTTTGGATAGAAGACATTCGCTTTGCCCACTTTTGGGGGAAGAATTCAGTAAAGGGTGATTACGCGATCATTCGTTCAAAAGTAAAGCTAGATGACGGGGAGTATTTAGATCTAATTGGTAGCCCGTTGCATATAAGTTACTTTAAGGCTTTAATTAGTAAGTACTTAGAAAAAGTTAGAAAAGAGCTCGATAGTAGGTATGACCCTACAGTCCATGAAGTTATAGCTCATTATAGAAAGTGGGCTGAGAAGCAACCTAGCTTGTTTCCATTCAAAGCTATAAGTTGCTGCGACGACTCTGAAAACTTAAAGCGAAAGTTTATTAAACCTGGTGGTCGAGAGAGGTTAGCTCTCAACGAGAGACAACAACTATGCCTTTTCAAAGGAAATGAAGATTCAATCCACGAGAAGGAGCTAGTACACCCAGAAGACTGGTGTGCGTAAGGAGAGAACAATGGATTTTTTACAGCGAAGTCTGGCATTAGCCGACGAAATTTTAAATGAAAAATCAGCACAAGAATTTGAACAAGAATATCTGAGTTTGAAATGCGGGATAGGTCCCACAGTGTCTAGTTTATTGGTAGAAAACTGTGAGCACAGCGTTTCAAGCTCTTTCGATATATCTACATTGGCATTCGTTAGCGAGCAATTCAAAGTTGCTGGAAACTCTAACCCCAAAACAGTGAAGAGTTTTCGTGTTGTAGGTAAGCACCGCCAGTTTACTGTAGATCTCAACGATGGAACCAACCTTCCTGAGGCTGCTTAATGAAAATTCAGTTTAATGATGGAAAGGTTAGTAGTCTGCATATATCAAGAACAGGATCATCTGATAAAGCAGAAAGTGATATCGAAAACTTTGAAATACAGTCTGGTTTTCCAAGTGAATATCCGAAGGTATACTTAATACTCTTCAAGCTATCTTTAAGAACTCCTTGTGGAGCACTAGTAGACCTAGAATATGAAGCCACCTTCGAAACTGACGAAGAAATAAATGATGATTTTAAGAACTCTCAGTTCATCTTAGTTAATTCGCCTGCCATTGCGTATCCATACCTGCGGGCTTATGTCAGTGCCTTGCTTACTTTGTCTGGTTACGACAATGTCATATTGCCGACAATGAATTTTCAAGCTATGTATAATCAATCTCAAGCTGATAAAGATAGTGAATAGTTACTCCAGCTTTGAAAAAATTTTCATGAGAAAAAATAAGCCCAGGGTGACTTTACCCTGAGCCTATCCCTTAAAATCCAAGCTCAAGCATTAGCTGGCGCTTATAGTTGCCGCCAAGTGGAAGCACTGTTTCGTCAGCCAGTTCGACTTCCTGGTACCGACCCAGCTCTGACAGCAGCTTTCGCAAATGATCACGTTTTACAATATGGCTTCTGTGGATGCGAATGAATCTATCATCCAGTATTTCTTCCATATCCGATAGCGTTGCTCGATGCAGAACTCGCTCGTTGCCAAAGTAAATCTTCACATAATTACCAAACGCCTCCACACGCTCTATTGATGCAACAGCAACAAAACGAACCTCACCAGGACGCGTTTTAACAGCGATAATGTTTCGCTTCATGCTACCCATACCTAGTCCCTTTCCATAACCAGGTCAGCATCGATGCTATTACCACCAGCCAGTCGAATCGACGTTCGCCCCTTTATCGAGTAGTCGTTGTAAATAGCAAACAGCAACGTTGTGCTGAGCCCTATCGCCACAATGGCCGTGATCAGTGAGCCAGTAGATAAGGTTCCGATAATACCTGAGCCCCACCCCAGCGGATTCCAGAAGTTGGTAGCAAAAACCCCAGCTGAACCAACAGCCAACGCAAAGGCACCGGACGATGCTGATTTCAATGTTTTCACGTCATCAGCCAGTGACGCGCTTTTTACAGCTATGGTTTTGTCTTGCCTTTCAATAGCACGCTCTAGCTCTGACTTGGTGTATACGACCGTTACGTTCGACATACATGTTCTCCTAATTGACAGTTAATTAACTGCAGCCGTAACTGCCATTAGGTGATATAGGTTTGATTTATTTTGCTCTCACTTATTAACCAGATAGACATAAAAATCTTAAGTACTAACTCAATGTAACCTGACTCAATTTCGTCTGTTCTCGATCGTTAAAGTGCTTTTTTGCTAAGGCCGAAAAGTTTACGCTGGCTAGGTTTTGTCGAGTTACCTGCGCTGCATCGACACTTATTGCACTCTTGGCTAAGTCACTCGAAAAAGCATCGAAGCTCACGTCTTTTAAAAGCCCAAGGGCATCTTGTTGAAAAATGCGTCCAAGCAAATTAAACCTGAAGGGCATCTCAAATCGGCCTCTTTTTTTCCAAGAGTCAAACAGCTTACTTGCCTCTGATTGAATATCGTCCAAAACTCTATAGCTAACAGCCTCACTGTCCAGACGGAACTCTGCATCATCAAAAAGCTCCCACAGTTGGTTGCTGGAATAGCTTAACTCTGCTCTTAACTCTTTTATTTTGGCTGGAATTTCACTTCTAGCGCCACTTCTATCAAGTACAATCGCCAATAAGGGAGGAACTGGTATATCGATAACTCGCTCCATTTTCGTAGCCCAGTCCACCCACGAATCGTCTATGGTTTTGAAAAACTGATCACCATTATAATTCTTCAGCCGATCAAATGACGAAGCAAGAGCCCTATTCCCTAAGTAAGCGGTTCTCCCACTTGCAGATAAAGGAACTAAATAGCTATTTATTTGTTTATCTGTTGTAAGTGCAACATCTTCGAAATACTCGTCCGAATGCTCGGCTACCTTGATAAGAGGAAGTCTTTGAAAATCGAGTTCAAAAACGGGTTCATTATGCCCCAACTCTCGCAATTTCCTGGCAAACTCACTTTCCTCTTGGCTTTTTTCATTCTGTCGTCGTACAAAGCGCTCCTCCAGGCTTTCGTTTTCGAAAGCAATTAATTGATCAATTGGCGCTATATGCACATGAAATCCGCATTCATCAAGAATGCTTTGAAGGCAATGACGGTTGAGTGTACTGGGATAGATACTTTGCTCAAATGAATTGCCATTTTCGAAAATAGTTTTAAGAGACGCGCAAGGAGCAATCTCATGAGTCGTTTGGTGAAAACAAAAAGCCCTGATTGCTCGCTCAGCTGCTAGCAAATCATCAAATGATTGAATATCACCCTCGACGACTCGCGCTAAGCTATTTAAAGCGGTTCGGTCAACAAAGGATTGCTCTAAGCGGTTAGCCATATTTTCAACCATTGAATGCGAGAGCGTTAAATTATCAAATGCTCCTCCCCACCTATAAATTGCCATTCTCAATTCCTTAGTCGTAGTTACCAACCTAAACACTTAAGCGTACTTATCGTTTTAGTTGAGGTTACAGTACAGTTAGTTTTAGATCACACAAAAATAATAAGGGCCGTTAGGCCCTATAGTTCAAGCTCAGCAAAGTCTCGGTCAACATCTTCCTGAGTGATTCCAATATAACGCAGCGTCACAGCCTCCGAACTATGACGAAGCATCTTCATTACCCTGGCGATGTCGTTCGTGTTTTTATAAAGGTGATAACCGCGGGTCTTCCGCATAGAGTGAGTACCCAGTTTAATACCAACTTCCTCCCCTATCGCCGCGAACGCCCGCGAAACGTAACGGCGGCTAATCGGGGCCTCGTCCAAACCTATGGACCATTGATTTCGGTAGGACTGAAACAGGTAAATATGATCAGGGTGCTCTTCCTTTATCCGACCAATAATAGATCGAGCTTTGTCGTTCAATTTAATGGTTGCTTGTTTCGACGTCTTCCCCTCAACCAGGGTCAGACGCTCGTCGTGTATGTTTTCAAACTTGATGGATAGCAGATCCGAGATCCGTAATGCCAGGTTCAAGCCAACATCCCAAACGTCAGCAATTTGCTGACCATAAGTTCGTTTGAGAAGGTAGCTAATCAGCTTTACGGTATCCAGATCTTTAACCGCTTGCACTTCGGCCATGATCGAGTTCCTTTTTTGCTCTAAAACGTGATTTTGAGTACTTAAGAGGGTATAAAGGGGGAAATAACACGTCTTTAGTGGGTTTGCTTGTTCCCATTATTGCATTTTGGGAACATCGTCTTTCCTTGTGCTTTACGCCCAACGAGATGATGTATGTTTCAAATATTTAGAGGCTGATTCGAGAAGGACTCCTAACGTTACTAATTCTAGCTAAACGAATAAGGAGCTTTAATTGGCTGACTACATAAACAAAAATATTCTAAGCCAAGCATTCATTCACGTTGAACCGACTTCTCTTTACTCAAATGAAGCTATAGTGGCCTAATTAATTAGGTAGCCAAATCAACTATGCCACTACAAACCAATTAATTTCAAAAACTTCTGCATCAATGGTACGGAAGTGTTAGCCAATTGATTGACCAGTCAAACTCGATGACTGTGGGCATGCCTAACGACATGCTCCTTTTTTAAATTATTATTGCTCAGAATTTACCAGATATTCAAAAGTAGCTGCCAAGATGTGTATCGCCAGTAAAACAGGCAGTAGATACAAGCCAAACAGTTTGTGTACTTCTTCCGCAGGTTCATGAATAACTTTTAGTGCCGTTAAGTCAAACTGAACGCTAAACCAGTTAAACACGACTACCGCTTCATTTTCAGTAAAAAGATAAAGCGGACCAGTTATAACTAATACCACCAAACTCAACAGAATAAGATAATGAACACCGCGCGCAATAATTCCTTTTACATCCATCGAATGTGTTTTCGGAAAACCCTGTTTTAGGCGGTAAGTTGTTCGCCACAACAAAAACCAGAACGCAAAAAAACCGATGCTAATATGGACTGCTTTTAAAAAACCTTCGGTACTTTCTTCAGCAGCAAAAAGCATCATATAGCCGAGCGTGAGCATAACGGTCACAAGAATAACCGTGAACCAGTGATTAATCTTTGATAAGCCAGAGTAGTGGGTATTCATAAAGCCCCCTTTTGATTGTCAGGAATCATTATGAATACCCTTTATTAAGAAAATCTTAAGCGACCAGACTAATAAGCACTCTAGTTGAGACCTTCCGGCACAAAGTAAGCCCGATTTTGATACAGCCAGGATGGCAACAACGCATGTGCCAGTGCCTCTTCGTGTAATTGGCTATTCGTCTTATCATCTGCGACAAAGCGGTTTTTCTGAACGTCGTAATGACCCGTCATATCCTCGCCCGGCGTTAATATGGCCACGCCCTCGTTAGTCATCCACGCATAATTACTACCAAACTGCATCATCGCACGATTAGCGGGTGGTACATCTTTTGCTGATAGATCCTGCCCTATTGCCGGGGTCCAGGCAGAAATACCCGCAAGCGATATAACGGTCGGTAATAAATCAATTTGACTGGCTATTGAGTCGATTTCCCTGGGTTGAATCGACCCACCCAAAATAAGTCCGGGTATACGGAATTTATTAATGGGCACTAATTCGTTGCCGTAGACACGCGTATCATGGTCAGCAACAATCAGAAAAATTGTATCCTCCCAATAGTCACTATTTTTAGCCTTTTCAATGAACTGACTCAAAGCAAAATCAGCGTATTTCACGGCATTCTCAACCGTATTTTTTGGCTTTGAATAAAGCTCAATTGCATTGTCAGGAAACTCAAACGGCTCGTGGTTTGAAGAAGTGAAAACTAAACTAAAGAAGGGTTGTCCGGCTTTTCCCAGTTCTTCCAAGCGCTGATGCGCGGTATTAAATAAATCGCCGTCACTTACTCCCCAACTACCCAAAAATTGTGGATTAGTGATGTCACTTTGCCCCAGTGTTGACTGAAAGCCGTTGCCGATGAAAAAGGTTCCCATATTGTCAAAATGTGTTTCACCACCGTAAATAAACTCGGTGAAATAGCCTTTACGCGACAGCAAATCAGCCGCTGTGTAAAAGTTTTGCTGCGACAAGGAGAGTTTTACCGTGCTGCGTGCAGGTGTCGGTAAAAAGCTTGAAATGACCGCTTCAATGCCACGAACCGAACGCGTTCCCGTCGCGTATAGTTGCTTAAACCACCAACCTTCCTGCCGCAACTGTTCAAGGTTTGGCGTCACACCAATGCCACCTAAATCTTTAACAAAAGTAGCCCCCAGACTTTCTTCCAGAATAACAACAATATTCTTCGGTTTATCGTAGTTACGGGAAGCGGTATTAAAATGCACCGTTGGGTATTGCTCTGACGGAAAGGTCTTCGCGACTAAGTGAGGTTGTTTTTTCGCGGTATTGAGTATTTGCTCGATTGAGGCACTACCATAAACACGGGCAGCACTCCCCTCGTGGCGTATATTATAAATTGCGTATTCCACCGAATAAGCTGAACTAATAATTAAACTATTCACCAATGCATCAGAGGTCACCGCGAAAAAGGCCGGGTTAGCCGGCCGATGCGCCAGGGTTGAACGAACCCCCGCAAAAACAAGAATCACCAATACCGGCCAGACAATCAGCGAACTGACAATGTGTTTGTGCCCAACGCCGGTTGATCTATTCAAGCACTTTGCTAATTTAGTTAACCCATATAAAAAGCCAATCACAACCACACCGCTTAAAAATAACCAGGGTTTAAAACCGCCCCAGAGCGTACTAAACACTTCTTTGGGGTATGCTAAATATTCAATAAACAAACGGTTAGGCCGCAAATCGTACTGCATAATAAAGGCAGGCGTTGATATCTCCATAAACGCAATATAGGTAATAGCAACAATCAGCCAGATGCCCTGAATTTTCTGCCAAAGCCCGACACCCCAGCGGTTTAGAAATAGCGGCGCCAATAACAATAATGGCAGTGTCAGATACCCCATCTGAACAACGTCAGCCCTCAATCCCATCATCATCAGATAGCCAATATTTCCGGCCTCTGTTACGCGCTCATGCTGCCAGATAAAGAGCAGTAGACGGCTGACACTCAAAATAATTAACCCAAGCCCAAACCCGGTAATCAGCGTGCGATAGTGCGCTAACGACCTTCCCCCTCTCTTTAGCAAATAAACATTATGCATTAACAATCCAACCCAGTTTTGATGATGGTTTGGATAGTAAACGGGGAACCTTAAGCTGAACTTAATATTGGTTGCTTAGGATGCAGTTTTTATCGTGACAGGAATCATCATGAAACCAGGTAAAATCGGAATAATCCGAATACTTCATGCAACTCGGTATTCCATAAAAGGGCTTAAGGCTGCATGGCTTTTTGAAGCGGCGTTCCGTCAAGAAGTGGTACTGGTCATTTTATTAGCGCCTATTTTAATTCTGGCACCGCTGGCGCTAATAGAGCGACTAATAATGTTTTTGTCTCTGTCCGGCTTGCTCATTACTGAATTGCTTAATTCCGCTGTCGAAGCTGTGGTCGATCGCATCGGTGAGGACTTTCACGAACTTAGCGGGCGCGCGAAGGATATTGCGTCGGCTGCCGTATTCCTTGCCATCCTTCAGTTCATCATCGTTTGGGCAGCGCTATTATGGCCGTTTTGAAAATGACAACGATCTGGCAACGTTGGCTGTTTACGCTACTAATTTTTATTGCTGTATTAACAACGGCAGAATTATTTGATCTCAAGTTTTTAGTTGCCAATAAACTCTATCAACTCGAGGGTTTTCAGTGGTCACTTAAACACCACTTTGTTACTGAAACTATTTTTCATGAAGGTGTGCGCAACCTCAATCTAATCGCAGTCATTTCGCTATTAGCCTTGACCTTAGTCCAGTTTTTTCCGGGAAAAAATCACTCTCAGCGGCGTCGCTATGTGCTGCTGCTCTTATCCCTTTTACTGTCTTTTGGCTTGGTTAATTACCTCAAGGCCACTCTGGGTATGGACTGCCCCTGGGATCTGCGTCTATACGGCGGCACTAAACCCTACGTTAATTTGTGGTCGTTAAGTGACAGTCACTTTAGCTCTGGACGATGCTTTCCGTCGGGGCATTCGAGTATCGGTTTTGCGTGGATCGGACTTTATTTTTTCTGGCGTAAAAACCGCCCCGACCTTGCTAAGACATCGGCCGTTTTGTCACTTCTTGTCGGCTTCATCCTCGGCTTTGCACAACAACTGCGTGGCGCCCACTTCTTCGTCGACGATATCGCCACAGCCTTTATTTGCTGGAGCATCGCGTTATTCATTTTTCATATAGGTGAACAGCATGAAACGACTAACCCTTAATTTTTCACTACTGTTAACGGTCGTTGCGACCTGGTTAACCTTTGCCTACTCCGGCCCATTGTTAAGCGCTTTGGAGGCTTACGGTGTAAAACCATTCACACAGTTTAAGTTAATGGCATTCACACTCTGTTTTTATGCCTTTGTGCTAGCGTTAAGCCGGTTCGTTAATGCGTTCAAGCCACTGGCGATTATTTTAATGATTGTGGCTGCACCAGCCTCATTTTATATGTTGCAATACGGCATTGTTATTGACCCCGACATGCTTATCAACACCATAGAAACCGATCCGGCAGAGGCAGGAGACCAACTTTCTACCGGTTTTTTTATCACATTAATAGCACTGGGTATCGTCCCTTCTTTATTGCTGGTGTACATAAAAATCCCCAAAGCAAGACCGCTAACACAGATTAAACAGAGTCTTGTTGCAACAGCCTGCTTCTGCTTTTTAGCGGTTGGTATTGCTTATACAAGTTATGACGACTTTGCCTCCTTATTTCGTAACCATCGGGATATAAAATATCGGATCGCACCCTTCAATGTCGTCTCTGCGAGCGTCTCAGTTGTAAGACAAAAGCTCGAGAAGCCGGCTCAGTTTACCGCTTTGGGGCAGGACGCAGTGCAAACTAAAGCCTCGGAAAAACCAAGAATCATGGTGGTCGTATTGGGCGAAACGGCACGTGCCGATCACTTCTCACTCAATGGCTATGATCGGCCGACAACCCCCATGCTCTCGGAACTGGCAACATCAGAGCAACTCTTGAGCTACAAAGATGCTATGTCATGCGGCACAGCCACGGCTGTCTCTGTTCCCTGTATGTTCAGTTTTTTAACGGCTGATAATTATTCCAACGCCGCCAGAAGTTCGAGTAATGTATTAGATGTTTTAGAAACCGCCGGTATCAATGCGACCTGGATTGAAAATAACTCCGGGTGCAAAGACGTCTGTAACCGTATTAATACCATTGTAATGAATGAAAATAGGTGTGGAGAAACGGGCTGCTACGACTTTGATATGCTTGATGAATTGAAATCCTGGTTACAAAACATCACTCAGGATTCAATCATTGTACTTCACCAAATGGGCAGCCACGGACCAGCATACTACGAGCGTTCACCAGAAAAACTCAAACGATTTTTTCCGGAATGCAAAAGCCGGGAATTAACGAACTGCACAAAAGACGAAATTATAAATGCCTACGACAACAGCTTATTGATAACGGACCGGCTCGTCAGTCAGGTCATTAGGTTGTTGAGGAGCCACAACGAGCTGGACAGCAGCATGATGTATGTATCCGACCACGGTGAGTCCCTAGGTGATAACGGTATCTACCTGCATGGTTTACCGAACTGGTTAGCCCCTAAAGAACAGCGTCATATTCCATGGATAACCTGGCCTACAAAGACATTTGAAATGACGAAAAATAATTCAGATGCCGATATTAGCCATGATAATTTCTCGCATACTGTATTGGGTTACTTTAATGTAGAAACGTCACTTTATAATGCAAACCTTGATTTAACGCAGATTAACGAGAGATATGCGAATGCGTCTACTACTCCTTGAAGATGACAAAACCTTGGCAGAAGGTATCATTAAAGGCCTGAACCGTATGGGTTATGTTGTCGAACTAGCTATGAATCTGTCACAAGCGGAAAGTGCTCTCAAAACCGACCAATTCGAACTCGCAATCTTTGATCTCGGCCTACCCGATGGTAATGCGGTATCCCTCATCAAAAAGCTCCGCAAGGCAGGCCAACAAGTTCCTATTGTCGTGCTCACCGCTTGGGATGACATTGATACGAAGGTGCTGGCACTGAATGAGGGAGCCAATGACTACGTTGTAAAGCCATTTGAACTGCGTGAGTTAGAAGCCCGTATTCGGGTTCAGGTACGAAAAGCAAACCAGCAATTAAACGATGTTATAATCTGCGGTGAGCTCAGTGTTGATATCGCATCACAACAATGTCGTTTCCGCAATAAAGTCATCAATTTGACCCGGTTAGAATGGTTGTTAGTTAAACAATTAGCATTACATATGGGCAGAATAGTGAGTAAAGAGCAACTAGAGAGCGCATGTTATGGTTGGAATGGTGATAACGAAAGCAATTCGTTAGAGGTTCACATTCACCATTTGCGCAAGAAACTGGATCCTAGCCTGATAACCACCATCCGGGGTTTAGGCTATCGATTAAAAGACGAATCATTATGAAACTTTGGTCGCTTCGCCGCTCATTGGTTATTGGCATTAACTTAGCTGTAATTGCGGTATTAGCGATTACAGCCTGGACCAGTTATCGGGATATCCTGCACGAATTGGATGAAGTTTTTGATGCGCAACTCGCACAAACCGCAAAGTCGCTAGCAACATTTTATACACCGTCCCCGGAAACTCACTCAGTACCCAAAAGAATCCCGATATCAAACTATGATGATACCGGTGAAGACGAGCCCGCTAATGAGAGGGGCCCTAGCGGCCATAAGTACGAGTCAAAAATCGGCTATCATATATACAGTAACAATGGTGAATTGTTGGCTTTCACCAATCAACTCCAGATACTCCCACTTAAAAATTTAGATGCTGGCTACCATACGTTAGCGAATGATGCGCAAACATGGTTTATTTACAGTTATTTCTCAGAATCTAAAGGCATCTGGGTGCGCACTTTTCAACGACAGGATGTACGCAGTGAGCTCAGTAGCTACCTGGCTTCAGAACAACTATATCCGCTATTATTGATGTGGGTTCCTATCAGCCTAATTATACTCTTCATTATTTATCTTGTACTGAAACCCGTTAACAGATTTGCCTTAGACTTAAGAGCCAGAGCGTTAAATAACCTGTCTCCAATTGAGTCCGACCTGCCCAAAGAGTTGATCCCGATAAAACAGGCAATTAATAAACTATTACATCAAATTAAGATGTTTTCAGAGCGGGAAAAGCGCTTTATTGCTGATGCGTCACATGAATTGCGCACACCGTTAAGCGCCATTCAGGTACATGCGGAAAATATTATTTATGCTGAATCTCTGGAGGATTCTAAACAGTCCGGTAAAGCTATTTTTCATGCCGTAGAGCGGATGTCGCATTTAGTTAATCAACTCTTGCGTTTAAATCGACTGGATAGTTTGGATAATTCTGCCGACTTTGATGAAATTGAAATTAAAACCTTGGTTTCCTTAGCGATTGATAGCCTACCCATCAATCAAGTCGAGGACTACCAATGGCAAATCGATGTTCCCACAATAAAAATAACGTGCAATAACGCGTTAATAGTCAGTGCATTGACCAACCTCTTATCCAACGCAATGAAATTTTCACCGGCAGACTCCACTATACAAATAGAAGCGGTTGATACATCGGCAAGCATTATTATCAAGATAAGAGATCAAGGCAGCGGTGTGCCCGCCGAAATAACTGAACAAATGGGAGAGCGTTTTTATCGATTCCGCGAACACACTAATATCGCCGGCTCTGGTCTGGGGCTGTCCATCACCTCGAAAATAATACAATTGCACCATGGCAAGATATCATTTAACAATATCCAGCCATCTGGGTTTGAAGTGCAGATAGAGCTACCAAATTCAGATTAGACAGTGAAATTATAGCGTTATCCTAATAAACTCTTTTCTTATATGTGGCTTAACAAGATCCAAAAACCCACTCCAATTAAAGTAATCCCGCCGAACATTTCTGCCCAATGACCTATTACCGCTCCAACAAAGCGCCCTAACATCACTCCCAAAGTAACCATAAGGGTTGTAGCTAAACCGATAAGCACCGCGGCAAGCCAAATATTCACATCAATAAAGGCCAGGCCTACACCAACTGCCATGGCATCAATGCTGGTGCCTAACGCCGTAAGAGAAACTTTAAAAAACGATTGTCTGGAGGGTTTGTCTACCTCTTCTCCGCGGGGTCTAAAGCCTTCATAAACCATATGCAAACCAAGGGCCAGCAATAAAAAGAAGGCTACCCAATGATCCCAGGCTTCAACATAAGAGGCTGCTGACTTACCGATTAGCCAACCAATAACAGGGGTTATTGCTTCAATCGTCCCGAAAATCACGCCCATTCTTAGTGCTTCGAAAAAGCGAGGGCGGTTAAGACTTGCTCCTTTACCGACAGCCGCAGCAAAAGCATCCGTTGACATAGAAAAGGCAAGTAAAAGGAGAGCGATGGGGTTCATTGAGTTATCTCCGGCCGGGCATTCTGAGTCCACGATATACCCACACGCCCGACCTTCAGCATGGATATATCGATGGTCTCGCCAACCGAGAGGTGTTCGCACCATGGCATGTGGCCAATTATGTTGACACGAACGCTTCCAACTTTGGAAACAGGCTACTCCCCAACGAGGCGCTATATTATCAATCAACCTAAGATTTCACAAACTTTGCTAAGCCTCCAACATTGGGAACTCAAGTAGATTCTTGTAAACCCATATTAATTACGTTATCGTTTAATAGCTTTACAAACCAAGGGCTATAATGTTCAGACTGGGGTTTATCATAGTGATTTTGTTTGCGGTTCTGACTCAAATCAGTCAGGCAGTAGCGGACGTGCACCAGTCTCACCAGTCTTCCTCCGAACAGCACATTAGCTTTGAGCACGACGAATCTCACATTGATAAACAAGAACTTCCTCTTAATGGCGATATCAGTTTTGATTGTCATCATTGCTGTCACTGCCACGGTTCATTCCATCTTTATGCAATGAAATCAGAAAAAACTATGGCGCTCCCGCGTTTCAAAACGTCTCGCTCTGGTTATAATGAAATTTATTCTAACCCTCTATCTTTACCGCTGTTTCGGCCTCCAATCTCCTCATAACTGCTTTAAACGCTGCAACGCAGCTGATCAACTTGAATTATTAACGCAGTAAAATGACCGAGGAGTCTCTCTATGCGTCCGTTATCGATATGCGGCAAACGTGTGTTTGTTGCTGTCAGTCTCGTGCTCTGCACGAATTATGTTAACGCTCAACAGTTACCCGAGCGCTGGCAACAAACCGTACAACAGCACCCGAGTGTGCAGGCAGCTCAAGAGCAAGCTGAAGCACTCATACAGCAAGGGCAGCAGTTAAACCAGCCTTTGTATAACCCAACCTTGTCTTCAAGACTAGAGCGCGAAGGCGATATCAACAATTACGCCGTTGGCCTCAGTCAGACCATTGACTGGAGCACGGGCAATGAGGCTCGTGCCAGTCAGAGCGATGCAATGACGGCACTAGCAATGAGTGTTTACCGCCAATCAGCGAGTGAGCATGCGGAAACGTTGCTCAGTGCCTATGTCCATTGGTTTGATGCGAAACGTCGTTATGACTTGGCACAGCAGCAAGAACAGTTTGTGCAACAAGCCATAAAGCTCGTCAGTGAAAGGCGTAAAGCCGGCGATTTAAGCGCCATTGATGAACAATTGACCTTACTTGCCTTAAGCCGTCAGTTACAACAAACCGCTTCGGCTTATCAGCAGTTACAGTCTAGTCAGGCTGAACTCAATGCTCTACTACCCGGTACTGCGGCGAACGAATTGTCGCTTAGCGAGGGTATGTTCCAGTTTACCCCGGACTTAACCGCGCGATGGCAGCAACATCCGGCCATTAAAGCGGCTTATCTGAAGTGGCAGTTAAAACGTGCGGATATCGACTGGAAACGCTCATTAACCACGGCTAATCCAACAGTGGGAGTTGAAGCCGGTGAAAGCGATAACGAGAATGTAATCGGCCTGACATTCAGTATTCCGCTGCAACTGCGAAATAATTATAGCAATGCCGTTCAGGCCGCCAGTCGTGAAGCGCTTGCCGAGGAAAAACGTGTTATTGCGTTAAAACGGCAGTGGGAGGCATCGCTTAAATCATCGCTAAATAACTATCGGTTTGTGAAAAAAAAATGGCAAAGCTGGCAGCAGAATTTCCAGGCTCGGCAGGCCGAATCAATGCAGCTGATTGAGCAATCCTGGCTGGCCGGTGATTTATCCACCACTGACTATCTGACGGCTATGCAACAACAGCTCGATAGCCAGTTCGCGGGTATTGGATTACAAACTCAATACCGGCTTGCCGCCATTGAATGGCTTTATCGCTCCGGAAAACTCAGTGAAACCATTGAGTTACAACCGTTGAGCAATCAATAAAACCACGAACAGATTAGAGAGAAAATTATGTCATTTAAACCATTATACGCGGCAATTGTGTTGGCACTGAGCTTGCCTGTAATAGCTCAGGATAAGCATGGCCACGAAGAAGACAAAGAGTCAACGAGTCATCAGCAGGAAAACGGTCATCAAGAGGGAGGACACGAAAAAGGTTCCGGTATCGAGCTATCTCAGAAGCAACAAGCGATGGCCAATATTACGACAGCAACACTGCAAAAGCAGATTGTTGATTACCCGGTTTATGCCCCCGGAGAAGTCGTCGCCAACGATTTTAATAGCTATGTGGTCAGCCCCCGCATCGATTCCACGATATTAAAGCGCTTCGTCAGCATTGGCGATCACGTTGAAAAAGCTCAGCCGCTGGCAACCTTATTCAGTGCCCGAATGGCCGAAGCACAGAGCCAATATCTAGTGGCCTTAAATGAATGGCAACGAGTTCAGTCATTAGGGCAAACAACCGTTGGCGAGAAACGTTATGTCGAAGCGCGGAGCGATTTTTCATCAGCAAAAGCGACACTACAAGCCTTTGGTATGTCCGATGATGATATCAAGCGATTAAAAGCGCCAGATTACCCCATTGGCGAGTATCAACTAACCGCCGACATTAGCGGCATTGTCGTCAGTGATGATTTTAAACAAGGACAACAGGTCAATGCCGGTAATGAATTGGTTGAAGTTTTGCAAGAGGAAACACTGTGGGTCAATGCCCGCTTGCCCGGCAGTGCTGACCTCAATGTTAAATTTGGTGACCCTGTAACGGTGAGTGTTAATGGCAAGAGCTTTAGCGCAAAGGTCATTCAAGAAGGGCATACCATTGACCATAAAACCCGTACCCGCACGGTTCGTCTTGCAGTCAGCAACGAAAAAGACCAGCTGCATCCCGGTTTATTTGCGGACGTCTATTTTTCAGTGACATCGGATACGCCAGTTCTTGCGGTTAAAGATTCAGCACTATTACGAGCCCCCGACGGAGACTGGCAGATTTTTATTGAGCACCAACCCGGCAAGTTCGAGCCCAAAGAAGTTGAGTTAGTCGATGAACAGGGAGCGTGGAAAGTTATTACTGGTATCGATGAAGGTACCCGCTACGTTGAAAGTGGAGCTTTTTTCGTTCGTTCACAGCTGGCCAAAGGCGGTTTCGACCCGCATAACCATTAACAGGAGGTTGTATGTTTCAGCGTATTATTCAGTTTGCTGTCGCCAATCGCCTGTTATTGGTATTGGTATTATTCAGCATTAGTATTGCGTCGTTTTTTGTCATTCCGAAGCTCAATCTTGATGCCTTCCCGGATGTCACTAACGTGCAGGTTACCGTTAACACCGAGGCACCGGGGTTGGCGGCAACGGAAGTCGAGCAGCTTATTACCTATCCGATTGAGTCGGTCATGTATGCACTGCCCGACGTAAAAGAGGTTCGGTCGATATCAAAAACCGGTCTGTCAGGTATTACCGTCGTATTCGAAGAAAGTGTCGACATTTACTTCGCCCGGCAACTGGTTTTTGAGCGATTACAAGCCGCAAAAGAGCTGATACCCGACGGTGTCGGCACCCCAGAAATGGGGCCTAACTCTTCGGGATTGGGGCAGGTTTATCAATATCTGTTACTGGCTGAGCCCGGCTCGGGTGTCAGTAGTATGGAACTGCGTAGCTTAAACGATTACGTGGTTAAATTGCTGCTTATGCCCGTTGAGGGTATTACCGAGGTACTCTCTTTCGGCGGTAAGGTTAAGCAATATCAGGTTAACTTAAATCCGGCCAAACTTTTGTCTTATGGGTTATCACAGCAGAACGTGATGGCTGCCGTAGAAAAAAATAATGGTAATGTCGGCGGCTGGTATATGCCGCGCGGGCAGGAGCAGTTAGTGATTCGAGGCACCGGCTGGCTTGGCAGTGGTAAGGAGGGGCTGCAACAGCTGCGCCAGATTCCGTTAAAAACAGTTGATGGCGTCTCTGTCACTTTAGGTCAGGTAGCCGATGTCGAAGTTGGCAGCGAGATTCGTCAGGGTGCAGTATCCATGTCACGAAAAGTGGATGGTGAAGTCAACCAGCTCGGCGAAGTAGTATCCGGCATTGTACTTAAACGCATGGGTTCGAATACCAAAGCAACTATAGACGGTGTCAAAAAGCGCATCCCGCTTATTCAACAGGCATTGCCTGAAGGGGTGATTTTTGAGCCTTATTACGACCAAGCCGATTTAATTCAGAAGGCCGTGTCAACTGTCGCATACTCGCTGCTGATTGCCTTTGTCTTCATTATTGCGGTATTAGCGCTGTTTCTGCTCAATATGAGAGCCACCTTCTTAGTGCTATTATCCATTCCCGTTTCCATTGCTATCGCACTGATGGTGATGTCTGCAATGGGTATGTCAGCAAACCTCATGTCGTTAGGAGGTATCGCTGTCGCTATCGGTATGCTGGTCGATGGCTCCGTAGTGATGGTTGAAAACATCTTTAAACACTTGAGCCGACCGGATGTCGAACACGGAGAAGAAGCCAAGCAACGAACGGAATACCGAGATCCTGATCCACAGGCGGCCAGACTCGACAGTCACGGCATAAAACTGCGAATAAAAGAAGCCGCAAATGAGGTCGCACGCCCCGTCTTTTTCGCTGCCATGATCATTTTAGTTGTATTTATGCCGCTATTTAGCTTTCAAGGTGTTGAGGCTAAGCTGTTCGAGCCTATGGCGATAAGCATTATGTTGGCCATCGTTTCAGCCGTATTCGTCGCTATTATGGTGGTACCAGCGCTTGCCAGTTACTTTTTCAGTAAAGGGATTCGCCCCCGCGAGAATAAACTACTGAAACCGCTGGATGCCGGTTATAAAAGACTGCTGTCATGGGCACTACGAAGCAAAAAACTGATCGTCAGTGTCGCTGCAGTTTTGTTCGTTGGAGCATTACTTCTGGTACCAAGACTCGGTACCGAGTTTGCGCCTGAGCTTGAAGAAGGCACGATTAATATTCGTGTAACACTAGCCCCGTCATCGAACCTGGAAACAGCGTTAGAAGTAGCGCCGAAACTGGAAAAAATCTTAATGTCTTTTCCAGAAACCACCTATGCGCTAAGCCGTATTGGCCGGGCCGAAGTCGGCGGTGACCCTGAGCCTATTAGTAACATTGAAATCTACGTAGGACTTAAGCCGCAGTCTGAATGGACAACTGCATCTGATCGCTATGCGTTGCAAGAAAAAATGGAAGCGAAACTGGATGAACATCCCGGTTTGCTATTCAACTTTTCGCAGCCTATCGCAACACGGGTTGATGAACTCTTGTCCGGCGTGAAATCGCAACTTGCCATAAAGCTGTTTGGCCCTGAACTCGATACGCTTGCCGCAAAAGGACAGGAAATAGAGAGCGCAGTTAAACAAGTGGATGGTGCCGTTGCTGTTGCCATGGAGCAAATCAAAGGGGAAGCGCAGCTGGTTGTATCACCTAAGCGACGTCAGTTGTCCCGCTATGGCCTGAATGTATCGGATGTGCTCAGCGTAGTAGATAACGGCCTTGGCGGGGCCAGTGCCGGGCAAATCATTCGGGGAAATGAGCGTTACGACATCTACGTTCGTTTAGCTGAATCGTTTCGTGATACCCCCGAATCGATACGTTCACTTAGGTTACAAGCTCCATCGGGTGCGTGGGTAACAATGGGTGAAGTGGCTAACGTTTCGATTGAATCCGGCCCTCCGCAAATTCGTCGTGATGACGTACAGCGCCGGGTAGTTATTCAATCCAACGTTCAAGGTCGTGACATGGGCAGTGTTGTTGCCGATATTCGACAAGCAATTGATGACAATGTCGATTTACCCACCGGCTATTCCGTTGATATTGGTGGTCAGTTTGAGAGCCAACAACGGGCTCAACAGCGTCTATCCATTGTGGTGCCTATATCGCTGGCGTTAATCGCGTTACTCCTTTACTTTGCGTTCGGAACCCTGGGTCAGGCAATGTTGATTTTAGTCAACGTGCCGTTAGCAATTATTGGAGGTATTGTCGCTTTATTTATTTCCGGACAATATTTATCGGTACCCAGCGCGGTTGGCTTTATCACCTTATTTGGTGTCGCCGTACTTAATGGTGTGGTCTTGGTCGAAAGCATTAACCAACGCTTGACCGACGGGCACGCGGTTAAGGATGCCGTGTTTGATGGCGCGTGGTCGCGACTGCGCCCGGTATTAATGACGGCTATTACCTCAGCGCTGGGTCTTATACCCATGTTATTCGCAACCGGTGCGGGTGCTGAAATCCAACGGCCATTGGCTACCGTCATTGTGGGTGGTCTGGTATCCGCAACCTTTTTGACGTTGGTTGTTTTGCCGGTACTTTATCCTTGGTTTTCAAAACAAAAAATTAAGGATTCAAGTCGTTAGTTAACTGGCTATTAATAAGAGGGACAACTGTGTTTGTCCCTCGTACTTAAATAAGGATTTTTCATGGCACATAATCATAAATCAGATGACGGTCATGCTCATTTAGACTTTAAAAATGGTGACCGCCGTGTCGGCATCGCTATATGGGCTAACGGCCTTTTAACCATAGCGCAAATTATCGGTGGCATCCTTTCTGGCAGCTTAGCACTCATTGCAGATGCACTGCATAATTTCTCAGATATGGCGGCATTAATTATTGCATTCGCCGCGCGTAAAATTGCACGCCGTCCCGCAGACTCTCGCATGACGTTCGGCTATGAAAGAATAGAAGTGGTTGCTGCGTTGATTAATTACACCACGCTCATCGTTATCGGACTTTACTTAATTTATGAAGGGGGGATGAGACTCATCGATCCACCAGATGTAGCTGGATGGACTGTAGTTATTATCGCCGGTATAGCACTGATAATAGATGCCTTAACCGCCTTTCTCACTTATTCGATACAAAAAGGCAGTGTAAATATTCGAGCCTTATTCCTGCACAACCTCTCAGATGCGTTGGCTTCAGTAGCTGTCGTTATTTCCGGTACGCTTATCATTCTTTACGACATCCATTGGGTAGATGCAGCAATCACAATTGGTATCGCAGTGTATATTCTCTACCTTTCTTTTACTGAAATTGGCAAACCAATCCGGACGCTAATGCTGGGTTGCCCGCCAGAATTAGATGGAGAGTTGGTCATTGAAGCTTTGCGCGATATCAACGGAATAGACGATGTGCACCATATCCACCTTTGGCAGATGCAAGAGGATACTTCAGCATTGGACACCCACGTCGTACTCACCGAAAAAGGCTGGGATCGCATTGAGTCCATAAAGGCAGAAATAAAAACAGTACTCAGCGAGCGATTCAATATTACGCATTCGACGTTGGAGTTTGAGCATCCCAAATTCGCGCATAAAGAAGCGGCATTATATGGTCATCGAAAATCGACATAGGATTATTCTGTGATAAGCCCACTGAATTTACGAATTAAAATTTTTGCGTTGATTTGCCCGTTCTTTATCTGTTGTTACGCATGTTTCAGCGAAAACCAGTAAAGAAACTCATCGCCACGTCTGATAAAATACGGTAACGATTAGTTAACTTAAGGGAAGTGACATGTCATCTTGCTGCGGCAGTTCGTCTGGTAGTAATGTGCAAGCTCATATCGATAAAGCGCAGCGACGGTTGTTGTGGACTGTATTAGTCCTTAATGGCGTTATGTTTTTCGTCGAGTTCATTGCCGGTTGGTTAGCCGAGTCCAGTGGGCTTATCGCCGATTCGCTAGATATGCTCGCCGATACGTTGGTCTATGCCGTCAGTTTGTATGCAGTTGGCAAAGCCATTAAATATAAAGCCAATGCGGCCATTTTTAATGGCACGCTGCAAACCTTATTGGCGTTACTGGTATTAGCCGATGTGTTTCAACGCTTAGCATTTGGCAGTGAACCTAATGCCAATATGATGTTATGGGTTGCTGGTCTGGCGCTCGTTGTAAACGTAGCTTGCTTTGCACTTTTATACAGCTCACGAAACGGTGATATTAATATCCGCGCCAGCTGGATCTGTTCACGCAATGACATGATCATGAACGTCGGCGTTATTGTCTCGGCCTTGTTAGTGGCACAACTCAATATGGCTTGGCCTGACTTAGTCATTGCAACCGTTATAGCGATTATTGTCTTGCGATCCGCTATTTGCATAATTAAAGACGCTATAGCCGTAAAAGCTGGCGAGAAAACCGATATATCCGGCTGTTGCGGATAAAACCTTAGTAACACGCTATATAACACGTGACAAAGTATTACATTAACCGAGCAAAGTGGTCTTTGGCTTTGTCATCACGTGCAAAAGTTCGGTGAATACAATAGCAAAAACGAATTGGTTAGCGATCTCATTCGCCGTGCTAAAGCAATTAATGAAAAACTCAAGTCAGCGGAAGCAAACGGATTTACTGATCAATCTCCAGAAGAAATGCTGCAAGAATTCAAACCGCATTTATAATTATGGTTACTTAACGTTTGGCTAACGGCAGGCGGCAACTATTTTTATCGTTTATTTGAGCCATTCGAAAAAATAGCTAGCAACCCACCAAACTATCCTACCATCGATCATATTCGTAGAGGTTACCGCAAGTGTGTTTTTGGTGTTGATAGTATTTACCTTCGGGTTAGTGATAGCAAAATAGAACTAATGGGCATTTTCGGCGGTCAAGATGCAGGGCAGTAACCATGACACTTAACCCGCGCAACAAGACAGTTGTTTCACATCTTTGCTGAACGTTTGGGCACAGAGTTTCAAACCCTCCACCATTGTCAGGTATGGGAACAGCCCATCAGCGACTTCATCAACGGTCATTTTAGCTCTAAGTGCCATCGCTGCGGTTTGAATCAGCTCTCCCGCTTCTCCGGCCACACACTGAACGCCCAAAAGTTGCCCGCTACGGCGCTCGGCTACGATTTTAATGAACCCCAGGGTATCGAAATTAACCAGTGCTCGCGGCACGTTATCCAGATTCAGTGTGCGGCTATCGGTGTCATAGCCCTGATCCTCAGCCTCTGCCTCAGAGAGACCAACAGTCGCAATTTGGGGATCGGTAAAAATAACTTCGGGCATGGTACTAAGATCAAGCCTGGCATCGCCTCCCGTCATATTAATAGCCGCTCGATTGCCCCCTGCGGCAGCCACGTATACAAACTGGGGTTGATTGGTACAGTCGCCTGCCGCATAGATACCGGAGCAAGTGGTTTGCATACCGCTATCAACCGTTATAGCACCGCGCTCAGTGTCAACGCCAAGCGCCGCTAGGTTAAGCGTTTCAGTATTCGGAGTACGCCCCGTAGCCACCAGAAGCTGATCAGCGTGTAGTACGCCTTGATTGGTTTGCATAGTGTATGTTTGCCCATCATACACAACCTCACTCGCTTCAGTATTTTCAAGCACATTGATACCTTCCCGGAGAAAAGCAGCATTGATGGTTTCACCGATATCCGCGTCGCCTTGCGATAACAGCCGACTACGTGCTAAAACCGTTACTTCACTACCAAGACGACTAAATGCCTGAGCAAGCTCGAGTGCGACCACCGAACCACCGATAACAGCAAGTCGCTCCGGGATATGTGTTAACTCTAGCGCGCTTGTTGAAGTTAAGTAAGGCGTATCGGACAAACCGGGAATAGCCGGTATTGCCGGCCGGGCGCCGGTACCGATGAAAACCCGGTCAAATGTCACGGTTTGCTCGTTACCGTCGCTGAGCGCAACCGTCAGCGTGCGCTCGCCCACGAACCGCGCCTCGCCTTTGAGGACGGTAATCGCGACATTGTCGCTGAGAATACTCTGGTACTTGGATTCGCGTAGCTCCTCCACACGTGCTTGCTGCTGAGCCAATAGCGCCGAGCGGTTCACCTCAGGTGTATGGACGCTTAGGCCGTCATCAAACGGACTTTCCCGGCGAAGATGTGCAATGTGAGCCGACCGGATCATGATTTTAGAAGGAACACAGCCAATGTTGACACAGGTTCCGCCGATAGTACCACGCTCAATTAGTGTCACCCGGGCACCGTGTTCAGTCGCTTTCAGGGCGGCAGCCATGGCTGCGCCACCGCTACCAATCACTGCAATATGCAGATTGTTATCACGCATAAACCTTACTCCTGTGTCACCGAGGCTTTTTTCAATGTGGATGGATAACCCGCATCAGTGGTTGCTTGAGTCAACGCCTCAACGGAGGTTTTCGCATCGTCGAACGTCACCGTTGCGTCCCGCTCTTCATAACGAACGTCAACGGTGTTAACTCCTTCGACCTGTCTCAGTGCCGCTTTCACCGTAATAGGACAAGTCACACACGTCATTCCGGGAACCGATAACGTGACAGTTTGATTAGCTGCTAAAATGGGTAAACTAAACAGTGAGAACAATAAGGTTGTGATCATTAATCTTTTCATCGTGTATTGCCTCTTAATAAAAGAAAGGTACAACATAGGGGTATAACAACGCGGTCAATATAAGCACTGCAACCAGCCAGAATGCCACTTTATAACCCGTACGCACTTTTGGCCTTGCGCAAATATCGTCAGGCCCGCAATTACCAACAGGACGGTATATCCGGCGCCAGGCGAAGAACAAAGCAATCAGTGCAATGGCAATGAATGCCGGACGATATGGCTCAAGTGCTGTCAGGGTTCCAATCCACGCACCGGACACGCCGAGAGAGAGTAACAACAGCGGTCCCAAACAACACGCTGAAGCCAATAACGCTGCAACGCCGCCCGCAATAAGAGAACCTCGTCCAGATTTAGAGTTTGGCATAACAATAACCTCCTGCGTAAGTGTATTGATTTATGCTAACCTTAGAGCCGTATCTAGGTACGGAGTCAACCGTTATGTCAGAAAAACAAGAGCTGATGACAATTGGTACGCTGGCCGCCGCCGCTGGCGTAAATGTCGAGACAATTCGTTATTATCAGCGAAGAGCGTTAATGGCAGAGCCGGAGAAGCCGTACGGAGGGATTCGCCATTACGACAGTCATGCGTTACAACGACTTCACTTTATTCGCACGTCTCAATGGCTTGGTTTTAGCCTGGATGAAATCGCAGAGCTATTAAAACTGCAGGATGGCGTTCATTGTGATGAAGCTAGAGAGCTAGGAGAGCAAAAACTCGTTAGCGTTAGGCAAAAACTATCGCATTTACAACATATTGAACGCGCTTTGAGTGGTCTGGTTCAGCAATGCAGCGCCCAACAGGGCGCTGTTTATTGTCCTTTAATGGCCTCCCTTAATGAAGGCCTTGAAAATACCGTTAAAAAGAAATCGTAAAGCGCTTAAATAGCCAACTAGTCTCCGCGGCCGAGCCAAATTTATTTGCATCATTTTTTCCTTAAAAATATTGCAAATCAAAAACGCGGCTATTTATTCCTATAAATAGCCGCACTTAAGCTTAGGCACATGCCTTATATCGCCTAACTACCCTGCTTCTTTTCCTCACTTTGGTGTTCCATCATTTGCTCCATCATCTTTTGCATCATATCCATTCGATGCTCCATCATTTTCATTTTTTTCATCATATGCTCTTTGCCCGTTGACTCTGCTTGATCTCCCTTTTTATGTTCTCCCTTATTCATGCCCTTATCCATCCCATGGTTCATCATTTGCATTCCCTTCTGCATTGACTCCATATGTTTTTGCATGAGTTCTTTACGCTTCTTGGGGTCAGATTCGCTTTTTATTTTTTTCATAGCGTCGCGCATTTCCTGCATGTGCTCATGCATTGATGTCATTTTTTCATGGTGCATCATTCCACTCATTGAACCTTTTTGATCATCACCATGTTTATGCTGTGCACCAGCAAAGACAGGATAGGCCATTAAAGCTGTGATCGTTAAAGCTGAAAGTACTTTTTTCATTGTATTCCCCTCTTGATTATGACCATATTGTATTGGTTTCATTAATTTGACGTTATTTCACTATAGTTAAATCGTTGAACCCGCGCTGACGTAGACTCCATATAGCGGCGATATTCATCGCCGAATTATTCAATGTCGTTGATGAAATTGAATGTCATCAAAGTTGACAAAAATTTAATGACTCATATTGTCACCTGCTCGTTTTGAGCCATTTAACCGGCAACGATTTTTCCCCGATACATTTGCATCTGGCAGTGAAAGTCGTACTCTCCGGGTTCCAGTGCTGGTATTTGAATTAGCTTTAATTTGTTAGAAGGCAGCGTTTCACTGATTTCCAGTTCGGGAATGAGCAAGGTTTCAGAGCAAGGGGACTGATCTTTCCGAAGGAACTTAAGCTCCGTCGGCTTGCCTTTTGATATTTTTATTCGTGATGGTGAGTAAATTCCGTTTTCAACTGTAATGACAAGTTCCCCTTCTTCCACCTGTCTCTCCGCCGGTTTATAAAACCAAAACCACCAAACAATCAGCGCAATTAATACAAGGCCTGCGATATTAATAAATAGCATGTTTACTCTCCTGAAAGAGCTATAATTAGAAAACACATTAGTGCTTTTTCGCTTTAAAAAAGCGCAACCGATTTGCGTTGCTCACTACCGTAAGCGAAGAAAAAGCCATTGCGGCGCCCGCAATAACCGGGCTCAAAAGTATCCCAAAAAACGGATACAGAACGCCTGCGGCAAAAGGAATACCTGCTACGTTGTAAATAAAAGCACCAAATAAGTTTTGCTTAATGTTGCGCAGTGTCGCCTTACTCACCGCAACCGCATCGGCAAGCCCATGCAACGACCCACGCATCAATGTAATATCGGCACTTTCAATAGCGACGTCCGTCCCAGTGCCGATAGCGAAGCCTACATTGGCAATAGCTAGCGCTGGCGCATCATTAATACCGTCTCCCGTCATGCCAACAATTTCGCCTTCCATCTGCAGTTCCTGAACCTTTTTTGATTTTTCTTCCGGTAGAACTTCAGCAAAAAATTCTTTAATTCCTACTTTTCCAGCGACCGCTTCTGCTGTCGCGCGATTATCACCAGTAAGCATCACTACTCTCACACCGTTATCCTGCAAACGCTTAATGGCAGCGACAGAGTCGTCTTTTATTGGGTCAGCGACTGCAATTATTGCAGCCAACTCATTATCAACGGCAAAGTACATGGGCGTCTTAGCTTCAGCAGCAAAGCCCTGGGCTTTTTCAACAAAGTTCCCGAGTTCAACTTGACGTTCACGTAACAGCTTTTCATTACCAAAAAGGAGGGACTTCCCATCAACTTCCGCCTCCACACCATGACCAGCAATGGCGTTGAAGTTCGAAACCTTACTTGTCTTAATCCCTCTTTCCCTTGCTGACTCAACTATCGCCTGTGCTAGCGGATGTTCAGAGCCAGACTCAAGTGTCGCTGCAAGTTGCAGTACTGTTTGATCATCGTACTCACTCGCTACTAATACGTCGGTGACTTTGGGAGAGCCAAGTGTGATAGTGCCCGTTTTATCAAGGATCATAGCCGATACTTTCGACGCTGTTTGCAGTGCTTCGCCATTGCGAATCAGCACACCTGCCTCGGCGGCTTTTCCAACACCCACCATTACCGACATAGGCGTAGCCAGGCCTAATGCGCAAGGGCATGCAATAATCAAGACAGTCGTTGCTGATACGACTGCAAGGGCCAGTGCCGGCTCAGGCCCAAAGTTAAGCCAAGCTAGAGCACTGATAACAGCGATAATCATAACGACTGGCACAAAGTAAGCTGAAATAATATCGGCGAGACGACCTATTGGGGGCTTAGAGTTTTGCGCCCGTTTCACCATGTTAATAATTTGAGCAAGTGCTGTATCTTTACCGACTCTCGTCGCTTGAAACAAAAAGGAGCCACTTTTATTTATCGTGCCCGCCACAATGTCATCACCAACCGTTTTTTCCACTGGCATGGGTTCACCCGTTAACATAGATTCGTCAACGGTAGTATTTCCCTCTATAACCTTTCCATCGACAGGAATTTTCTCTCCAGGACGAACACGTACTACGTCCTCTTCGAGTACGTCTTCGATAGCGATATCCAATTGTTTATCGTCACGAACCACCCTAGCTGTTTTAGCCTGCAAACCAATGAGACGTTTTATGGCTTCGGACGTTCGCCCACGAGCTTTCAGTTCAAGTGCCAGCCCCAAATTGATCAAACCGATAATCATCGCAGTCGCTTCAAAGTAAACGTGACGCGCCACTTCCGGAACCAGGTGCGGAACCAGTACAACCACCATGGAATACAACCAGGCGGTACCAGTACCAAGCGCAATCAGCGTATCCATATTCGCGGAATGATTTTTCAAAGATTGCCAGGCACCGACGAAGAAGTGTTTGCCCGAAAAGTAAAGTACACCTAACGTTAGAATGCCTACGACTAACCATGTCACACGCTCTGTGGCAGTGGTCACCGTCATTTCACCAACAAAAAGGCTATAAATCATTAGGGGTACACCTAACGACAGCGCAACGGTCATCTCACGCATCAGCCGCTTATAATAAGCCCAGTCGGCTTGCTCTTTTTCTGCCAACGCATCATCGTCACTTTTGGAAGTGGCTACTTTAGCGCTATAACCCGCCTTCTCTACCGCTTTCACTAAAGCGTTCGGGTTTGCTGCTCCCGTCACACTGACCGTTCGCTGGGCAAAATTCATCTCTGCATTTTCCACGCCGGATACAGACTTTAATGCATTCTCGATTTTGCCAACACAACTCGCGCAACCGGCTCCCTCGATCATGAGTTCCTCAATGGAACGACTACGAACGTCCTCAGTTTTTACACCCATATCAGTGCTCCTTATTGACGGGAAACCAGCCAAGCAACGGCTATTTCCCGCAAAGTACCAACGATAAACCCCTCACTCACTACATATCCGAAAATCGATTTGCAGTTTGCACCATTCGTTTAATTTCATTTTTTTCAACGTTTTTTACCGTCTCTAACAGCTCTTTTGCACTGTCTATGTCGACACGTGAGTACAGATGTTCATACAGCTCAATGACCTGAGCATGATGATTTACAACTTTCTCTATAATGTGATCGGTATCTAATTCTTTAAAAGGCGAACCACAATGCCCATGCTCAATAATGGAATGTTTCCCAATATAGTCATAACACCAGGTGTCTAATGCATTCCGGTTTGCTGTTTTCTTGAAGCCGTCGACCATTCGCTCTAAGCTCGCCTCATGACCCGACACGTAACTTAGGATCATCCGAGCTCGTTCATCTTGGTTATGTTTAGAGCAGTGAGTCACACACTCCTTCAGGTTTTTGTGGAAATCAACGGTCCAACTCAGTACATCTTTAATTGTTTCTATTTGCATTTTTGACTCCTTACCTATAATTAATGGTTACTTTCGCTTGATTTTGGTACGTGGCGGGCTTCTGTGGCAACTCCACGGCGTGTGCTCCGCATTATCTTTAATATTTTGATCAATAAATTTGTAGTATTCCTCTTTCAAATGCGTCCACCAGCCACTATTAATTTCAACACCAAATTTTCCGAGCTTTTCCTCTATCATAGTCAGGTTGACTTTAGAGGCATCATAAGCGACCGATAACAAACTCTGGTCAGAGTCGAAGGCAACGCTATCAAGACCAACCAAGCGATCGATTTCGTTAATCGCTTCGCGAACTTTTTTCACCCTCTCAGTGTTTAGCTTTAACGTGCGATTGACTAAGTTAATTTCCCGCACTCCGGCTCTATGATCGTTAGTTGACATCAGTACTGTCCTATTTATTGAAACTACCCATACGTTTCAGTCGATATTGGCTGATATTAACGTTGTAACGAAAGCTCTTTATCAGTCGCTGTACGCTTATCGTGAATCCAGAGCAATTCATCAACGGGTGAGATGGAAACTAATCCTTCGTTAGGCACCCCACTATGGGCCGCTTCAACAATTAAAAACGCAACGTCACGCGCGTCATCACTGTTCACATAAACTTCAAGCTGTACATGATCAACCAAATGATCATCGTTATAACTATCGAAGTAATTACCCCGTCCTCGCACAGGAAACAATGTGAAGCCGCTAACGCCACGTCCAATCAACGTCTCCTCCACTACACCTTGCCGAAGTTGATCAAAAATAGCGGTGATTTTAGATAGGTTCATATATCCTCCTACACGCCTTAAGTCCCTTAACTCAGGGGCGCATACGGCATGATTAAATTTCGAAAAAGGTTTTACTTGAAATTTAGCAGACGCTATTTCGGAGGATAAAAAATATCAAAAGACATTTGCTTGACGTTCCCCTCATATGAAAATGGGGACTGCAAATAACCAATTGACTTTATTGGGAAATTGAATGGGATTAAGACTAAAGGAGAGCTTGCAGAGTTGCACTCCGCATCCATTAAACATGTATCAGCAGAATCTGTTAAACAGTAACAGCACGTTTTACTGGCAGATTGTTCGTCGCCATCACAGTGCATGTTACTTTTTCTCTCGTTTGCAACATCCGTCTGATTAACGTTGACTACGCGCTCTGCGCTGGAGCCCGTATTGTGGAAAGGCGCAGCGGGGAAGGATAGTTGAATCACTATTCCTAGCATAAGCACAACTAACAATTTTGTTTGAGCCATATGTGTGTGTCCCCAGTCCTGAATTTTACGCTAGCATACTTGTTAGCGCACATCATTGATCTTGATCAATGATGTGCATCTCTCAACTAAACGAATTGGTCTTATACACGCTTAACCTTTTGCCCCCGCCACAAGTAGTAAACAGCGGGTAACACGAGCAATGTTAGAATAACCGCGCTGATCATTCCTCCAACCATCGGAGCGGCTATTCGGCTAACGACTTCAGCACCAGTCCCTGTGCTGAACATGATAGGCAATAGACCAGCGATTGTAGAAACCGCCGTCATCATCACGGGACGAACACGAAGCCCTGCTCCCTCCATTACAGCACGAGAAACGCCGTCTTTAGTTAAAGCTTTGCCTTGCTCTAGCTGGCGTTGTTCGTATTCGTTATAGGACTGATTAAGATAAGTCAGCATTAATATCCCGATTTCTACGGTAACCCCCGCTAGTGCTATAAAGCCAACCGCTACAGCAACTGAGAAGTTATAATCTAAAAGATACATCAGCCAAATTGAACCGACCAACGCAAGAGGTAAAGTTCCCAGTATGATGGCGATTTCCGTAGCATTTCGAAAATTCATGTACAAAAGAACGATAATAATCGCGAGTGTTAACGGAATAACGTAAGTTAGCTTTTCCTTAGCTCTTTCCATATATTCGTACTGCCCGGACCAGGTAACTGAATATCCTGCAGACAACTCGAGTTCTTGTTCTACAACCGTCATTGCTTTTTCAACATAAGTGCCGACATCAACACCTTCAATGTCAACAAAAGTCCAGCCGTTGAGTCTTGCGTTCTCGCTTTTAATTGCTGGCGGTCCGAGTTCGACGTAAACATCAGCTACATCCGCCAAACTAATACGCTGCCCATTAGGCGTAACTAAAGGTAACTGCTTTAACTCTTCCGGTGAATCACGATAATCTTGAGGGTAGCGCAAGTTTATCGGGTAACGTTCGAGTCCTTCAATGGTCTCTGAAACATTCATTCCGCCAATAGCCGTGGCAACGACCTGCTGAACATCCTCAATGTTCAAGCCATAACGTGCAGCCTGCTCTCTTTTTATGTCGACTTTGACATAGCGTCCACCAGCCACTCGCTCTGAATAAACAGAAGCCGTACCATCAACATCATCAAGTATCGTTTCAAGCTGCTGGCCTATCTTCTGAATTTCATTAAGATCAGCTCCGGCAACTTTTATACCAACCGGCGTTTTTATACCTGTCGATAACATATCAATGCGAGTTTTAATGGGGTATACCCACGCATTGGTCAGCCCCGGAAACTTTACAAGCGCATCAAGTTCTTTTTTCAACTTCTCAGTGGTCATATCGTCTCGCCACTGATCTTTCGGTTTCAGTTGAATAAAAGTTTCAATCATCGTTAGGGGCGCCGGATCGGTGGCAGTATCCGCTCGGCCAATTTTTCCGAAAACCGTCTTCACTTCCGGTACCGTTTTTATGAGCTTGTCGGTTTGTTGTAACAGCTCTCTTGCTTTACCAATCGATAGCCCAGGGTAAGTAGTCGGCATGTACATCAAATCGCCTTCATCCAAATCTGGAATGAATTCACTACCAATTTTGTCAACCGGCCAGATACCGATGGCCAAGATAACAAGCGCACTCACAACCGCTGTCTTTGGGTATTTCAAAATGCCTTTTAAAAGCGGTTTATACCCGGCGATCAATAACCGATTAAGCGGGTTTTTCCCCTCAGGGGTTACCTTGCCTCTGATAAAATAGCCCATCAACACAGGGATAACGGTAACCGCTAAGGCTGCACTGGCTGCCATTGCGTAAGTTTTCGTGAAGGCAAGTGGAGAAAACATTCGTCCTTCTTGGGCTTCCAAGGTAAATACCGGCACAAAACTGACGGTAATAATGAGCAAACTAAAGAAAAGAGCAGGGCCTACCTCCGAAGCAGAAGCTGCAACCACCCGCCACCTATTCTCCGGTGTCAGTGGCGTTTTTTCCATATGCTTATGCATATTTTCAATCATGACTATGGCACCATCGAGCATCGCGCCAATAGCGATTGCGATCCCCCCAAGTGACATAATATTCGCATTAATTCCCTGCCAATACATAACAATAAACGCGGTTAAAATACCCAAGGGTAAGCTAATAACGGCAACCAGCGAGGAGCGCACATGAAAAAGAAATATGACACAGATAAACGCAACAATCGCCAGTTCTTCTACCAAGCTTTTCCAGAGACTTTCCACTGCATCCGAAATAAGCCCCGAACGGTCATAAACAGTGACAATATCGACACCTTCTGGTAGCCCCGACTTTAACTCATCCAGCTTTTGTTTAACGCCGTCAATCGTTTTTTGTGCATTTTCTCCGAAGCGCATTACAACAATGCCGCCCACCGCTTCTCCCTCACCATCTAGCTCGGCTATTCCGCGTCTCATTTGTGGACCTACGCCCACATCAGCAACGTCTTTAAGCAATAAGGGCGTGCCACTTTCATCAACGCCAAGCGGAATACTTTCTAAGTCTGACACGCCGTCAATATAACCTGAGGCCCGGACCATATACTCAGCTTCAGCCATCTCAACCACCGAAGCCCCCACTTCCTGATTGCCTCGCTGGATAGCATTTTGTATATGAGCAAGAGGAATATCGAATGCGCGCAGCTTCTCCGGATCCACTTTCACCTGGTACTGCTTTACCATCCCGCCCAGGGCGGCAACTTCCGAAACCCCCTCGACCGTTTGCAGTTCATACTTTAAAAACCAATCCTGCATACTGCGTAACTCACTCAAATTGTGGTTACCCGTGCGATCAACCAAGGCATACAAATACACCCAACCAACCCCGGTTGCATCAGGGCCTAATTGCGGTCTTGCATTAGAAGGCAGTGTCGGAGCAACCTGAGATAAATATTCCAGTACTCGCGAACGCGCCCAGTAAGCGTCTGTATCTTCGTCAAAAATGACATACACATAGGAGTCGCCGAAAAACGAATATCCACGGACGGTTTTAGCGCCGGGGACAGACAGCATAGCGGTTGTTAATGGATAGGTTACTTGATCTTCTACCACCTGCGGCGCTTGACCCGGATAGCTGGTTTTAATGATCACCTGGACATCCGACAAGTCCGGCAGTGCGTCTACGGGCGTATTCTTGACCGCAAAAGCACCAACACCCACGAGGATTAATGTCGCCAGAAGAACGAAAAAACGGTTACTCACTGACCATCGAATGACTGACTTAATCATGGTTATGCTCCTGCTCTGTCACTTGTTTTTGCTCAGGAATATGAATCGATGTGAGCTGGTACTGTTGCTTCCCGACTTGCGTTATTTCCGCATGCAAGGATAACCCCGTGCTAAGCTGAGAAAGTTCAACATCCGAAGCAACATCGAAGTCCATCGTCATTGCAGGCCAGTCCCATTCAGAAATCTCACCGTGCTCCAGCGTAACCATCGAGTGCTGAGGCATAACATTTTTAACGGTTGCTTCAACCCAGACAGCTTGAGCTGCTGCGTCACTTGACATACTGCCATGGCTCTCGTTATCAGCATCAGTGTCATGTTGCATGCGCTTAAAGTCAGAGGATTTACTGGACTCAGAATCAATCAAAAACTGAGCTGAAGTAACGATGTCATCACCTGCCATAAGACCCGATAAAATTTCAACTCGCGAGCTCCCTAACCGCCCAACGTCAACATTAACTGATTTAAATTTCCCATCACCCAGTGCCAGTACAACTCGGTTCGAACCACCCATTCGGATAAGCGCTTCTTTAGGGATGATTAAGTTTTTGTCGCCTAAACCAGCCTTAATGTTAAGATTCGCAAACATGCCCGGTTTTAAAAAACCATCTGGGTTGTCGAAGTGAATTCGAACTTGTCCCGTCCGAGTTTTAGGGTTAAGTGACGGATAGACATAATCAACCTTTCCTTGCCACTCTTTACCTGGAGCATACTCAAGGTTCATTTGAACGTCATTGCCTACCTCAACCTGGTTCAATTGCCGCTCAAAGACTTCTGCAATAACCCAAATTTTATCCAGTTGAGCAATGGTCATTAAATTCATACTCGGCGTTACAAACGCACCTTCACGCACAGTCAGTCTATCCAATACCCCGGACTGCTTTGCTTTTACCGTGATTGTTTTCTGAATTTTACGAGTTTCTTTTAACTTCTTAATCTCAGATTCAGAGACTTGCAGAGCTCTTAAGCGTTCTTCAGCGGCATCAATTAGCACCTGATTACCTCTTTGCGAGGCCAATACAAGCTCCTCTTGCGCATTAACCATTTCCGGTGAGTAAATACTGTATAAAGGCTCGCCGGCTTTAACCGAGTTACCAACCGCTTTTACGAAAAGCTTCTCAATCCAGCCTTCAACACGGGGACTTACTGTCAGCACTCGGTTCTCATCAAACTGAACATAACCGACCGTTTCGATATCTAGGTTGAGTCTCGAAACGGTGACCGTTGCAGTTGTAACCCCAAGGTTATTAATAACGTCGGGATCAATTCTCACCGTACCAGGTGAACTCTCTTCTGCATCATCGCCATAGTAAGGAATAAGGTCCATCCCCATTGGAGACTTTCCTGGTTTGTCTCGGCGATAATTGGGATCCATCGGAGCCACCCAATATAACGGCTCTTTTTCTGCATTGCCCGATGAACGATCAGACACTTCAGTCGATTGCATTACATAGCCAATAGCGCCAGCGCCAACTGCAAAGCCTACAGCTAAACTTATAAGAGATTTGGTGACTGTTTTCATTTTAAACTCCTGAGAATAATAAGTAGTTTGCTTCGGCAATCAGCTTTTGGCGGTTGATGGCGATCGCTAATGCATCAATTTTTGCGTTGACTTCCGCAATCTGTGACCGTACCGCCTCGGCAAAGTCGCCATCATCATTGTTGTAGGCAGTCAATGCGGCTTCAGACTGGGCGGACATTTGTGGAAGTAGCTCTTCGTGATATAGGGCAGCACGTTCATTCAAACGGTTCAGTTGTAAAAACGTACTGCGTAAATTGGCTATTAACTGCCTGGCAACCAATAACTTCTCAGTTTTTTTTGCTTCCGTTTTAAACTTTGCTGAGCGTACCTGCTTATCCTGTTTGTTATCAGTAAATAAAGGGACATCGAACGTAACCCCGGCTGACAGCAAGTTGGCACGGTCATTGCCGCTTGGATCGTCGTTTCTATGGCCATATTTCAGATTGGCTGACCATTGCGGTTTATAACCTTGCTGAGCGAGCTCGACAGACGTCTTCGACGCCAAAATGTCTTGATCGGTCGCTTGCAAAACCGGGTGTTCTTTTATCAATTCGTACAAGGCTTGTTTCGGTATTCTCGAAGGTGATAGCAATGTCTTCTTCAGCGTAAGACTCGGAAGGTCATCCGGTAACCTTGATTTCGCTATAACACCTATCCATTCCGACAGTTCGCTTTGAAATCGCTCTTCTTTCTGTCTTAATGAAGTCAATCTGTCATCCAGTCGTGTGAGCTCAAGCTGGGCCCTAATAACATCCTGCTGCCGTGCTTTTCCTTCGGTACTGGTATAACTTGCCTTGGCGGTCGACACTAACTGTTCAAAAAGCGCTCTATCGGATTCAATCAAACGGATACTTTGCTGAGAGAAAAAAACGTCTAACCACAACTTCGTTACCGTTGTTTTGACCTTAGCAATACGATCAGCCCTCAAAAGGGGTTGTTTTTGGGCCAATTGATTTTTTTGCTTACGAGACAACGATAGCGTGTTTCCTCTAGGAAAAGTTTGTGAAACACCTACGATCAATTGGGTCATTCCTTCCTGTCGTGAACTAAAACTGTCAACAGGGAAACTGGCTGCCGTGAGCGATATTTTAGGGTCAGGTAAGCTGGAAGAGGCTATAGCTTCACTCGCGAATGCCTCTTGGGTTTGCTTACTTGCCGTTAGCCAAGGGTCTTCTTGTACAGCGATACTCACTGCGTCTTGCAAATTCAAAGGCGGCTCTTGCGCATTTGCAAAATTTGGCACCACTACAGTCAGAACACTTAAATAAGCCATTCTTCTTAAAAGTTTCATATTGTTACTCTCAAAAACTGTGAATTTTTAAATTAAACACAGACCAAGTTATGAGTCGGACCGTAACGAGGACGACGAACGACGTCGTAACGACAATGACCGAACCAAAGCTTATAGCTGTGCTTTTACCTGGACGATAAACGCGCCAGGAGCGAGAAATTTAGTACTTTTTAAGAGTAGATTGGGGGCCGAAATAGCGAGAGAGAGTGCTTTTCTTTAATATTCGTATCTAAGAATGAGGAAGCGTTAAAAACCAGCTTCTCAATAGGCGGAACGGTGGATTGCTCAGAATAAACGACAGTAATTGACGGGCTGTAACAATGACGCATCATTGAATCAGAGCAACAATTATCGGTAAGAGAGTGCGACACTTCGCAATCAGCAAGATCACAAACCTGCTCAGTAGAATCGTGCATACATGCCTCTTCCGTACTGATAGTTTGTGAAAATGACATTGTTGTTACTGCCAATAGCAATAGAGCAATGATTAAACGATACATGCGAAGTTCTGCTGTAAAAACATGCTTGAAGTGTATCTCTTTTGGCTGATAAAGATCAATCAATTAAAGGAAGTACCCATAACGAGGTAGTCAACCCAGGTGGTGATACGACTTCTACATCACCACCCCGATTTATTGCTAACTCAGGCGCTTTCAAGCTCTAAATACCAAAGTCATCGAACCTTACTTGTTCTCGCGGAACGCCAAAGTCAGCAAGAGACTCTAACGTCGCTTTCAGCATTGGTGGAGGACCACACACGTAAACGTCCAATGTGTCTTTGTTTTCATCTGCCAACCATTTCATTGCAGTTTCGTGCACAAAGCCAGTGTGCCCGGCCCACGCATCTGATTTAGCAACCTCTGAAAGTACCGGTATATAATTTAACCGCTCATCTCTTTCGAACTCATCCCTATAACAGAGCTCTTTTTCATATCGTGCGCCGTAAAAACCTGAACAGGAGCAGCACTTTCGGCTTCGATTCGCTGAATTCGCGAACCGGTCACCGTGATTTTCTCAACGTTTTCGGCTTCAGTATCACCAGGCCCTGACTGAGCCCAAACGGTTGTTGTATTAAAGAGTGCCGCAGATACGCCTATAGCGACAGCAGACTTAAGTAACTTTTGCATTTTGTCACCTCGATTAAATTATAATTATTTTACTTTCCGATTAGACTTCGTACTGCCATCTAAGTTGTTTATACAACCTTCAGAATAGAAACCTTAGGATTTTAGTCAAGCTAAAAACGATTAAAGTTGTATAAAAAACCCTTTAATAGCAAAGCTTATAGAGGTTGTATATTCAACTTTAAGTTATCCTCATGTATCAATAATCTTTTAAAATAAGCTCTTCAAGATAGCTAGAAAAGCAATAAAAAAAGTTGTCCACTTTTTTCAAAATAAAAATAATTTTTCATTTTTAATGAATTTTTACCCTCTTCTGATTATTGATGCTTTTAATCTTTTGCCGACTATAATGCGTACATGAATACATAACTTTTACGTAAGGAACTTGGCTATGAGTCAGTCAACTCAAAAAGCTACGCTTTACAGAATGTCAACGCCTGATCACCAGTGCCCTTTTGGGCTAAAAACCCGGCACTTACTTAAAGCCAATGGCTTCGAAGTAGACGACAATCTGTTAGAGAGTCGTCAAAAAACCGACAAATTCAAGGAAAAGCACGACGTCGATACCACTCCACAAGTGTTTATTGGTGATAAACGTATCGGTGGGTACGAGGAGGTTCGAGCCTTTCTTGGAAAGCCTCTTCCTGACCCTGACGCAACCAGTTACCGACCCGTTATTGCATTATTTACTATGACGGCACTCCTCTCTGTAGCCACGTCGTGGTTGTCTTTTGGTCGCGTATTTACCGTACAAACCATCGAGTGGTTCATCAGTTTCTCTATGGTGGTTCTGGCCTTGCTCAAACTCCAGGACGTAGAGAAGTTCTCTACCATGTTTCTCAATTACGATCTTCTCGCCAAAAAATGGGTGCCTTATGGCCGTATTTATCCCTATGCCGAAGGCTTGGCGGGTCTGTTAATGGCAGCCGAATTCGCCCATGTCATATCCATACCCGTCGCATTATTCATCGGCATCGTAGGCTCTATATCGGTGTTTAAAGCCGTTTATGTCGACAAACGCGAGCTAAAATGTGCCTGTGTCGGTGGCTCCAGTAATGTGCCGTTAGGCTTCATTTCGCTCACTGAAAACCTCATGATGGTCGCTATGGCTGTCTGGATGTTTTTTACAATGAACTAGAAAAAGAGCGCTATGCGCTCTTTTTCTTAACGCTTTTTACGTAAAAACAAAATCTCACCAGCGGCAATCAATGCCATACCGATAAGAGACGCCCAAATCACCAGCGGATCGCTCGTCCATTTCACCCATATAAAAGCGACTAAAACGATGACGTCTAGCGTGATTGCGCTGACAAGTATGTAAATATTGGCATTCACCTTTTGCCTTAGATGCCGTAATACGCCCCAGTGGATCGCAATGTCCATCACGATATAAAAAATAGCGCCCAGTGACGCAATTCGACTCAAATCGAAGAATGCCGCTAAGATCATAGCCATAACAATGGTGTAAACCAGCGTATGCTTCTGAATGGAACCTGGCATGCCAAAATGACTGTGTGGAACAAGCTTCATATTGGTCAACATGGCTAACATTCTTGAAACGGCAAACGCGCTGGCAATCACTCCTGATACCGTTGCTACAATTGCAAACGCAACCGTCACCCAGAGTCCAGTTTCACCGTAGACGGGTCTGGCTGCTTCAGCAAGCGCATAGTCTTTCGCTGTCACAATCTCATCAATCGACAAGCTCGAACCAACGGTCAGGGTGACTAGCACATATATTAGCGCGCAGATAACCAGCGAAATAATAATGGCACGCCCGACGTTCTTCTTAGGCTCAACAATTTCACCGCCACTATTCGTTATTGTTGTAAACCCTTTGTATGCAAGTATGCTTAAAGCAATACCCGCTAAAATACCGCCACCCGAAGCTTCTTCTGGAATAGCAGATATCGATTCAAACTGAATGCCTGAGGCCCACAAACCACCAGCCGCTAAAATGACCAACCCTAAAGTCTTAACAAAGGCCATAAAAAACGAGAACGTTTGAATAAACTGATTACTCAAAATATTGATAAAAAACGCAAAGACCAGCAAACCCACCGCCAACAAAGGGATAAGCCACTGCGCTTCAAAAGAAATTAACTGGCTGGTATAAGACGCAAATGTCCGAGCGACTAAACTTTCATTAATCACCATAGAAAAGTACATCAAGAGTGCGAATATCGCCGTCACACTTCCTTTTCCATAAGCTTTACTGAGGAACATCGCAATACCGCCCGCTGACGGATAGGCTTTCGCCAACTTAACGTAAGAGTAAGCGCTAAAGCCGGCAATGATACCGCCGCACACAAACGCCAGGACAAACCATTCTCTTGCCAGCTGAGCAACTTGTCCGGTCAGTGCAAAAATACCAGCGCCAATCATCACACCAGTCCCCAGCGACACCGCCCCCCAAAGACTCAGGCTGCTTTTCTGATAATCCTGATGTCCGTGTTCATGATCGTGTTCTGCCATAATCAGCTCCTGTGATTGAACTCAGTTGGACCAATGGATCCGGATAATTTTCCAGCCAGACTCAGTCGTATTTGATACGGTTACGGTTTCATTCATCGTTAAATCAACCTCACGCCCGTTATACTCCCCGGAAACGCTATACCGAGAAGTGATCACAGCAAGGCCATCGGCTTCTTGTACTGTCCTTTCAAGCAACTGTGAAGGAACCGCCTGGCTAAACTTAATATCTGACTTAAGGTGATGAGCACTGTACTCGGCCAAGGATCGTTCAACACCACCACCTTCAAAGATAAACACATCATTGGAAAGCACATCTTTAACGACTTCCGTGTCACCTTCAGTCAAAGCCGTTCGAAACCTATCAAGCACAACTGTCGGTTCAGATACTTCCTCGGCACTACTAGGCGCTGAAATAAACAGCACCGAAACCATAAAAACACTCATGAATAATTTCATTCTTATTATTCCTTACATTAACTAGGGGAAAACGCGCTGCTTAGCGCAGAGGCCAGGGTAAAAATAGTGACAGCCAATACCATTTCCGCCGTTATGGAGTTTTTGAGTCGCTTGGCGGCCGCGTTATCATTTAATTGCGGTACGAACTTTAATTTATGCAATGCGGCAACAAGGAGAATCAGCGCCACAAACACAAGTTTCGCTAGTAGTACCGTGTCATACGACGTAAGCGGCAGCTCTGGCATCCATCGCCCTGTTGCACTACGATACATAACCAAGCCCGCAATAAGGAGTATTGGAACCGCTGCAGACATATGCACACCAAAACGCTCCATAATGGCTTTCGCTTTAGCAAGCGGTACCGACGTTGCCAGCTTTCGCAATGAGTTAAGACTGCCGAACCAAACCCAAGCGACTAACAAGTGTGTTAAAAGCGCTAGCTTTCCCCACCAGACGGCGTCACTGCCGTGACCAATACTTAAAAAGCTCCATCCCATGAGTCCAATGGCGACAACATATAGCACCCACTTTATACGTTTTAGCTTAACAACGGAGTAAACAATCCAAGCAATAGCAACCGCTATCTGAAGTTGGATGAACAACCCAACAGGGCCGGTCCATATAAACTGCATGTAGGTCGTGTCAATCATGCCGGCAAAGCCTTCAGCAGCAAAACTACCGACTTTCAGAAAAAAATACAGAAGGCTTGCCAGTAATAGAAGCAACGCAACAAGGCTATTCTTTCGTTCAGACTGCTTTTTTAAACCGGACAAATAAACGATATAAGGCGAGGCGGTCATCACCGCGTTAAGCCAGAATATAAAGGCCAACGTTAAAACGCTGGCCACACTCCAAAGGGTCATCATTTCACCTCAAAGCTAAAATCACCCGATATTTTATGACTGTCCCCACCCATTGCCGTCCAATAAACCGTATAACCACCTGACGCCAAATTGTTTTTAACAGCAATTTCGTACGCTGCTTTGGGAGTCATGCTCATCGAAAAGTCCAGCGGATGCATTTTACCGTCATCTGAGTGCAGCATAATTTTAGCCAGACGAACATCACCGGAAAAATTCATCGTAATTTCCGTTGGTGACTCGGACAAAGTCGCACCGTCCTCCGGGCTACTGGATGTTAGGCCGACGTGAGCGCTGGCCCATGCACTAAAAAATAACGTGGTACCGAAGGCTAACTTAAGTATGTTTTTCATGTTGTTTCCTCTTTGTTTATTATCAATTAAAACCAAACTCTGGCCCCAAGGACCACGCCTGTTTCTGTGGTGTCCTCACCCATTCGTTTCATTTCATCTGCCGTGTTGCCTAACGCGCCGTTCCAATAAACACCAATGTAGGGTGCAAACTCACGACTGATTTCGTGACGATAACGCAACCCCACACGCAAGTTGCTCAAGCCACTTTGCCGTTCATATTTGTCTGAATCTGTCAGGTTGGCTGTAAACTCAATGCGAGGCTGTAAGTACGATGTTTGTGTGAGCTGCCACTCGTACTCAGTTTCGCTAACAAATTGGACGTCGCCTTCTTCATTCACCATCAGCGAGTTATCCATTTCGAACCAATAGGGCGCCAACCCCATAAAACTCACGACAGCATAATTTTCCATAGACGCGTCCGACGATAAGGTACCTCGCGTACCAATACCGGCCTGAAACGACCAAAACGGAGACACCAAGTATCCATACAGCAGTTCGGCACTTTCCAAGTCAGTGGGCTCACCGTCGTCTTGAACATTCTCCCCTTCACTCTTGAAAACAGCTCGGTGATAGTCACCGCCATACCAAGCCATCATGTCCCAGACGGCTAGGTTCTCTTCCTCGTTGGTTCGCGTTAACTCCAACCGATCGAACAGTACTTGCCCGGTGTAATATTCTTTGACGGGTTCAGGCCAGTCCTCTTTCGCATGTCCGGCGACTGCTAAACCTGGCAACAACGCCGCACCCACTAATAATGATTTACCGTACATAATTGTCCTCCTTATGCGACATTGACCACACGGAACATACCCGCTTTCATGTGATACAACAGGTGACAGTGGAACGCCCAACTACCCGGCGCGTCTGCCGTTATCAATAACGACACTTTTTCGCTCGGCTTCAGGCTAATCGTATGTTTGCGTGGGCGTGGATACTGTCCGTTTTCAAGTTCCATCCACATACCGTGTAGGTGTATGGGGTGGTCCATCATCGTATCGTTTACCATCACCAACCTCAGTCGTTCTCCATGATGAAACTGAACCGGGCCATCCACTTCGGTAAACTTCTTCCCGTCGAAAGACCACATGTAACGCTCCATATTACCCGTTAAGTGCAGCTCTATCTGTCGTTCGGGCTCCCGCGTATCCGGCCATTCATGCGCGCCGACCAAGTCGGTATACACTAAGACTTTATGATCAACGTCTTCCAATCCAATCCCGGGTTCATGCAAACGGCTTACCGGGTTTGTAGCAATCATAGCCGCCCCGGCGCCATGTCCGGACTCACGGTGTTTGATTTTAATGTTTTCGACCGGGAGCTCTTTTTTGTGTGTCATTTTATGCGTCATATGGCTGTTATTGCCGCCCATATGCTTCATATTCATGCTATTGCCTTTCATATCACCGGACATCGCCATCGCTCCCATGCCCATAGCGGCCATGCCTCGCTCAGGAACTTGCCGTAGTTCAGGCACTTCAGCCTCAAGACCAAGTTCCGGCGTTAATGTACCTCTGACATAACCACTTCGATCAAAGCTCTCAGCATAAATAGTGTAAGGCTTGTTTTGCTTAGGCTGGACAATTACATCGTAGGTTTCCGCCACACCAATGCGGAACTCGTCAACTGGCACTGGCTTCACAGGCTGCCCGTCAGCGGCCACTACCGTCATCTCCAATCCAGGGATTCTTACGTCGAAAAAACTCATTGCTGAACCGTTAATGATACGAAGGCGTACTTTTTCACCAGGCTTAAACAATGCTGACCAGTTCATCTGTGAATCGCGGCCATTCATCAGGTAGGTATAAGTACTGCCCGTCACATCCGCAATATCACGGGGGCTCATTCGCATTTGCCCCCACATTTCTCGTTGCTTCCAGGTTTTCTCTAACCCTTGCTGTCGCACGTCCTCGAAGGTCTCAAATATCGTACGTTTTTGATAGTTATAGTACCCCTCCGCAACTTTCAAGTTACGAAACACGGTATCCGGATCTTCGAATGTCCAGTCGCTGAGAATAATGGTATGTTCTCGATCAGCACCAATGTCTCCGTCTTTCGGTTCAATCACTAACGGCCCCAGGTGTCCCAATTGCTCCTGCAAACCGGAATGGCTGTGATACCAATAAGTTCCGTTTTGCTCGACATCGTAGCGGTATTTGAACGTTCGTCCTGGCTTTATCCCTTCGAAAGATACGCCAGGCACGCCATCCATATTCTCCGGCAATATAATTCCGTGCCAGTGAATTGACGTGTCTTCCGACAACCGGTTAGTCACATTTAGCTTTGCTCGCTGCCCTTCTTTTAAACGAATCAAAGGGCCCGGCATTTGGCCATTGATGGTTATTGGTGCTCCTACTTTATTTCCCACGAGCAGTGGGGACTTTGCAATGGTCAGATCAATCTCATCGTTTGTCAGGATCTGATCTTTAAAACTGCGTCCCTGAGGAGCAGCCCAAGTTGGGGCTACTTTGGCGATTGCTAAAGCAGACGCCACAGTGAATGCAGATTTAATAAACTTTCGACGCCCTTTGTTAAACTCATTGCTCATTATGACGCTCCTCTTTTGAGGTTAAATTTTGATAACGTTGAACGTCCTGTTCCTTATCAGACGGATCATCAGAAACCGATGATTTAAACCCTTTAATCGCACTACCAAGATCGGAGCCCAGGGTTCGTAGCTTTTTACTACCAAAAAGAAGAATGACAATAACCAGTAAAACTCCTAACTGAACCATACTCATGCCGCCAAATCCCATAGCTAAAGCCCTCCATTTGAGAGTGCTTGCTGCTGCTCTAAACTTGCTATCTGCTGATAAGGTGTAATTGAACCGTCCTTTTTGATTTCATAGACCGTATACGGTTGAAACCGAGTACCCATTTCCATACCAACAGACCCTACCGGCATGCCAGGAACAGTTAATCCAATGCCATTTTCTGACTTTTTCCCAGCTAAATAATGAGAAACCAATGTAGGAGGAACGTGCCCCTCAAAGACATAGCCATTACTAGAAATAGCGGTATGACAGGATTGGACCTCGGCACTAATACCGGAGTCACGTTTTCGTTGGGTCAGGTTGTTCGGATGTTGTACGGACACACTAAAGCTATCGGGTAAAGCTTGTAACCACTTTTCACAGCAACCGCAGTTGGGATCTTTTAGAACGGTTAGTTGCTGCTCTTCTACATCGGTTGCAGATACAGACACGGAAAACAGCATCGCCAAAACAGCGATATTGCGTTTGATAGACATAATTATTCACCGATTAATAAGTTTTAAGGAAACACGCCGAGCGTGTGTTAAATTTCTAGTAACTTATTAAGCGGTAATTATTGGGGGACGGAATAAATTAGACGCGTGTTTAGCACGAATTGAGGTGTCGATGGGCGCATCGACTTTGGCAGAGAGGTTAACTGCAGCGGCATTAACCGAAGAAGACTGTCCGACAAATAAAACCGAGCCGCCGGAGCAATGCCGAATTGTCATGTCAGCACAGCACGAGTTGTGCTTTTGCTTCTCATGTTCGCAGTCGCTTACGTCTGCTTTTTGCATCATGCTGTGCTGCATTTGTCCTTTACCATGACATGCGTGAGCCTCTGCCGTTTGCGAAAACGACATCGACACCAATAGCACTGTCATTAATAACAGAATTCGAATTAGCACGAGCACCCTGCTTTTTGCAATTTAATAAACTTCAGTCTAACGTCATTTTAACGCATGTCAAATAAGGAGCAGATAATGATGAATCACGAAATGTTCGCAGGTATGGGCTTTCTATGGATGCTGATTGTGGGAGCTATTTTTATTGTTCCCGCATGGCGTATCTGCCAACGAGTTGGCTACCCTGGTCCATTGGGTCTTCTGATTGTTATCCCTATCGCAAATATCATTCTTCTTTACTTTATAGCGTTCGGCCCATGGAAAAATGTTGATAAATAGCTAATTCACTTTAACCAAAGCAACAAGTATAGCTTTTCATCTCTGATCAGAAGCACGAATTTATGGGTATACGGATTTAATGGTTGATGGGGCACCTTCACCCCATCAATCTGATACCACCCTCAGATGGTTGATAGATCGACTCCGTAGTTGAGTTCCTCTGCGAAGTCCGGCAGTCCGTAACCGATGGTTTTCTTGTAGAAAGGAGAGACCTTCGCAGTCGGTGCCTTCTTCTTGTGCTTCGTGGTGTAGAGCATTCGTGCCCGCATCACCTCGAAGGAGTAACCGCGCCCTTCACGGTTCTTGTCCTTGGCCAGTCGGTTGATGGACTCCGTGTAAGCGTTGGTGACGGGCATGTCCGTCTCGAAGTAGGTCATGGTCTCTTCGCGCCAGTTTCCCACTGCCCTGACCAGATCGCTCCA
>NZ_JBLXBI010000008.1:0-70916 GCF_048265525.1 Idiomarina sp.
GAACTCAGAAGTGAAACACACCAGCGCCGATGGTAGTGTGGGGTCTCCCCATGCGAGAGTAGGTCACCGCCAGACTACAAATAAATAACCCCAGCCCAATCGGCTGGGGTTTTTTATTTCTGGTTGTGACCTACTGAGAGTAGGGTGAAGCGGGTCCCCGGTAAAGCCAACCATTTGGCTTTACCCCGCTGAACAGGTTGAGCTCTGCGAAACCTTGTCCAGACTTTCATTCTAAGAAGCCCTCAGCTTTCGTTTCATCGTATTTTGACCTTGCTCCCTAACCCACGGGAAGCTGCAGAGGCGGCAGGCTAAAGCCTGCCGATCCGACCACGTGGATCTCCTGTTCAATCTATCCAGGGTATAACTACTACCCCTCATGATGCGGGAGCATCAGGCTACGACACAACAATATTTGGTGATAAAGCGAGGAAGTGTGTTTAGTTTTCGATGGTATATATTAAATCGCCACCTTGACCTTCAGTAGTGGAGGTAGATTCAAAAAGCAATCTCTCAGACAGCGTGTAGCGCAGTATGAAAGTAGAGGTTGGTTCGAGTAACCCTATTCCATACTTAATATATAGACGAGGGGAGAGGTATTTACCGATATACAATGAGGTATCATTAACATCACTGGTTTCAGAATCCAGAGACACTTCATCTAAATCAAAAGTGTCTTTTATACCTTCGGTTAAAAATTTGGCGCTACGACCACCAACTAATAATGCGGCCTGCAGCTCAAGGTTATTTGCATCTCCTTGGCTACCCGGCGGTTTCCCGAACAAAAGATACGAGAGGATAGTACTGTCCGGAAGAGATGGAGTGGAAAAAAGGCTTAATTCAGGTCGGTCTATTGTACCGGTAACGCGGGCTCCTATCTTCTCAGGCGGCCGTTGATCTATGCCTGTCTGTTCGATATTTCGGGTAACTCTAAGGTTCAGAGAAGGGGTATCTAAAGGACCTCCATTAAAGAGCAAATCACCGCGTTCAATAGCCAGTTTTTGTCCGTAAATCTCGTAATCACCGGATACGACGCCAATACTGCCGTTACCTCGTGCAGCGGAATCGGGTTGTTGTGTAATCTGCAGTTTGCCTTTTAAGTTACCGGCAAAACCCAGAGCCTCGACACGAACTTGCTCTCCTAAACTTACCGTTATATCTGTATTCATAGAAAACAGAGGAGGGTCTTTCGATTCATTTTTTAGGGTAACATCAGCGGATTCTGTAACTGACTGGTCTAAATTGACAGGCGTTATTCTAGCCTTTGGTAAATCTAAATTACCTCTGACGAACACAAGATTTTTATCGAGCTCTAAAGTGATATCCGGTGACGCAACCAGGAGAAGATCTGGCGTATCTAAAATTAATAGATCTTTACCATTTATGGTTAGGTTGCCTGCTCGCTTAAACGCATTGAGCTCACCCTCAATAGTGACATCGCCTTCGCCTACTTTTCCGTTTGCGTTAACCGTGAATTCGCCAACATTTGCGTCTGCGGTGAGCTCCGCATTCAGTTTGGTAATTAATGTGCCACTGGCCAGCACAATGATTCTGTCGGCATTAAGGTTAACTTGTCCCGAAGCTGTTGGGTCATTTAAATTGCCTGCAATATTGAGTTCAGCGCGTGTACTCCCATCGCCAATATCCACTTGCGGCGCTAATAAATTCAGTAACTCTAAACTTTTAGAATTTAATGAAACCTTTCCGGAAAGAAGGCTGTCAGGAGCTACTTCTTCGATAGTAAGTTGCCCTGATAGGTTAAAATCTATTTCCTCAGCTACCACCGTCATTCCAATATCGATACCTTCGTTATCACGGTTTTTGGTGGTTAAGTTAAGCTGATTTAAAGTAACTTTTTCTTCACCGGCCAGCACTTGGCTGTTATCTGCGTTAATAACTCCGTTAAGCTTCTGCAACGTCATATTCTCAGAATCGAACGCACCGCTAACCTCTGCCGATATAGCCCCCGTTAGCTTATAAGCTACGTCGGGTAATACAAGAGCCTGAAGTAAGTCCAGCGGAACTTCTCTGGCATTGGCATCGAAATTTATTACCTTGTCCTGCTGTTCTAACTTAAGGCAGAAGGGGTTATCTATCCCTTCGTAACTTAGACAAACAGGGGTAGTGTTGAACGTGACGTCCTCATAGTTAAAACCCGCTGTTATAGGTTGGTTTAAGCTAACGGTATTGTAGTCAGGGTGCTTGAGGTTAAATTTATTAACGCCTAATTCAAACTCTGGTTGGTTTAATTGCCCACTAATATCACCGGTAGCTACAACCTCGCCTTTAACATCAGAGAGCTCGCTTAAATCTTTAGACGTTACTTGCCAGGCGAGTTTCTTGCCAGGGCTAAGCGCCCCTTCAGCTATAAGCGACTGCGCTCCCCAGTTAGCATTGAACTGATCAACAAATAAGTAGGGCTCTGACAAACGCAATTTCACTTCTGCATTGACCGTCCGCTGTTGATATTCACCCGAAATATCCGTAGTTAAAGATAGATTGTCTTTCCAACTGATATCAGCTTTGCCACTGACAGTTTCATCATTATGAGTAAGTTCCAGGCTTAAGATACTTAGGCTGTCAGGCTTAAGTTTAGCTTGAGTAACAAGCTGTAAGTCTTCTTCTAGCAGGCCAGACAGTTCGTTGCTTAAGTTAATCGCAAGTTCATCCAGTTTGCCTTTGGCCTGTAAACGGCCTTCGCGGCTGCTGATACCGTTTGGTTCGTAGGTTATTTCTTCCCAGCTTGCTGAAGCATCAATCAGCGGAGTCGTAGATAGTGAAGAAACGTTTCCCTGCAAGGTTAACTGTCCCTGGATATCGCCTTTAGAATGCACATTGAGTGGTGCGAAATTTATTATGTTGTCTTGATAGCTAACGGCTCCTTCAATATCCATTGTCTGTTGATTAACTGTGACAGTTATGTCGGGCTCGATATTGGCTTGTGTTAGTCCACCTTCGCCGCGTATATTTCCGCCTAAACTCAATTCAACCGGGTTAGCTCCGGCACTTGCCAGCCACTGGGCCAGGTTATTCTCTTGCCAACTGCTGTCAAACTGCCAACTAAGCTTGTTCAAAGGGTTATCGATTTTAGTGGTAATTGCACCGACAAGTCCCTCGGACAGCTCACTATTTGTTGTCAGAGACCGAATGTCGCCAGTTATCTCCGTCTTTACTTTAAGAGAAGGGATGTCTGGTGAGTGTACATGGGTGTTATTCTCAAGCTCGCTTTTAAAAGGGTAAGATAACTTAGTTTTTCCGGAAATCTCGGTGGTTAGGTATTGGTGCTCCAGACGAAGCTGTCTGATATTAAGCTGGCCATCAGCATTAATTCTGGCTGATGCTTCAATCGTTAGTTCCTGAGAAGGGTTTTCTAAAATAAAAAAACGGCTTTCCTCAACCAGCAAGTTCCGCAAGTTGACATCTAAAGGCAGCTCAATTTGAATGTCTTCAATAGAGGATTCAGAATCAGCATCCTGACTCGAATTCTGAGCTGCACGAAGACGGATTTCGCCACCAAGGCTTTCGATATTATCTATTCGGATAACACCGGAGAACAAAGCTAAAGGAGCCCAGTTTATGACTAACTTGTCCGGTGTATAGGAAAAAGTTTCGCTCTCAAAACGAAAATCTTCAAACTCAAACTCATTCAGCAGGGTTCCATGAAATTCTTTGTACTGGATGTCTACCGGTAAATACTTTTGCCCTTGAGTGAGTATCCAGCGGCTGCCAGCTTCACTGCCAATCAGGCTGATAGCCAGTAGTGGAACTAAAACAACCACAACAAGTACTGTAATGGCCAGCCAACGATAAATGCTCATAAATCGGGGCCTAAAGTAAAGTGCAGGCGCCAGGGCTTATCTGGCTCATCTATTGCCTGAGCCAGATCCAGGCGAACCGAGCCGATTGGGGAAATCCAGCGTATTCCGAATCCGACACTTTGCTTAAGTTTCTCATTAGGTTCAATCATGGCATTACCAATATCCGTGAATAAAGCGACACGCCAATTTTCCTTAAAGCGATAATCAATTTCCGCGCTGGCAACAGCCAAATAACGGCCACCTAGAATAGTTCCTGTATCGTCTTCTGGTCCTAATTGTTCATAAGCGTAGCCGCGCACGCTGTTGTCCCCGCCAGCGAAGAAACGTAGCGAAGGAGGCAACTGATTAAAATCATCTATATAGGTAGCGCCGGCTTCGGCTCTGGCAAGAAAACGTATATTGTCTGTAACAGGGACAACCGCTTTAAAGCCAAGTTCCACGCTGGCCATATCGGCATCGGACAACAATGCTTCATTTGCTGCTTTTAAAGTCACATCAAAACGAAAGCCTTTGTCGATATTCAACCTTCCGTCGGCTGTCATATAGTTCCAACTAGCCTGTGGAATTAAAAACTGACTGGTTCCTGAACTTTCACCAATTTCGAAGTCATCACGTTGCCAGTTTAGCCCGTACTCGCGTCGCCATTTATCCATTGCAACAACGCTGGATGCGCCAAAGCGGTACAGTCGGTTAGTTTGTCCTTCATTGTCTTTATCGGAAGCTTCAGCCCGAATCTGGTAGTAATCTGACTGCGGATTTTGGCCCGGAATAATGTAATTCGCGCCAATACGGCTCTCTACTTCAGATAATTGCGTCATTCCCCGAAGTTGATGCCCCTGAGTATTGACCCAACGGCGGTTAAGACTGGCACTAATACGTGCCCCGGTATCGGTACCGTAACCCACACCATATTGGTACTGGTTTCTGAAGTTAGGCTCGGAGCTGACAGAGATAGGTACTGTGTGCTCTTCGGCGCTTCCCCAGTCCGGACTGACCTGAACTTGAGAGAAATATCCGCTGTCTCCCAATGCCACTTGTAATTGACTGAGTTCCTGCGTGCTGTAGCCTTCGCCGCGCTCAAAAGGAACAAAGCGATGGAGTAATTCATCGTCAAGTATATCTTGTTCAAAAGTGACCTGACCGTACTGGTAGCGTTTTCCGGAATCAAAAACGACCTCTATATCAGCGGTGTTTGCTGCGATATCAATTTCGACATTGTGTTTTAGAAAGCGAGCATCGTGATAGCCGCGCTGACTGGCTAATGACAGTAACCTGGACTTAACTTGTTCGTAATTGCTATGAATAAAACGTTGTTTTTCTTTGAGGCTATTATTCTCTGCTATTTTTTCAAACGCCTTGTCTTCAGCCGCGTCGCCCTGAATTTTCCACATATTTTTAGCAATTTGTACCGGGTCATTCAGCTCAATTTGATAGGCGGCTGACCAACCTCCGTCAACTGTTTCTAGTTGAGCATTCACTTCAACCTGATAATATCCATATGGGCGGAGTGCTTTTCTAATATCGGCAGAGGCTTGTCGATGCAGATATCGAACTCTGTAGTCGGCGTAACTTTTGTCTTTATCCAGACGGGCTATTTGCAATAGCGCCATAATATTGGCGTACTCGTCTCCTTCAACACCGGAGACCTCAACTTCAACTGAAGCGAGAGCTAGTCCGCTGAAAAGTAAACTACAGCTAAAAAGAATACATCGAAAGTAACGCATTGAAGTGTTATACCAGACAAAAAGTTACGACATAATCGCATGCTTTAAGATTTCATGTAAATCATTGGTTCAACCCGGAGACTCTATGGCGATAGAAATTACGACAGCAGAAAAACGATTGTTACAAAGAGTGAGTATTCCACCACGCCCCGAAACTTTGCTAACTGTGAGTCGTGAAGCCAAAAAAAGTGAACCTGATGTTACCGTTATCGCTGAATCTATTTCTGCTGATATGAGTATAGCGTCCGCTGTTTTGCAGGTTGTTAATTCTGCCGCCTATCGTAGAGCGAGAGAGGTAGATTCAATTCAGCAGGCAGTCATGACTCTTGGCTTTCGTCGGGTTTTTCCGATTGTTCGGGCAGTTGCGCTTAAGTCGGCTTTGACGTCGGACTATGATCTCAGCGAGTTTTGGCGTTATAACGAGTGGGTTGCGAGCGCCTGTGTGATGATAGCTGAAGCCATCGGGCGACCCGAGTTGAGAGATCATGCTTATATGCTGGGCCTTTTTCAAAGCTCGGGAATACCGGTGATGTTGGCTGAGTTCGATGATTATGCCGACTTACTCAATGCTGCAGAAAGCACGCCTTGGCAGCAAGTTCAGGCCAAAGAGCTGGAGCTCTTCCAGACCACACATACCACTATCGGTGCGCTACTGGCACAACAATGGAAGTTGCCGAAAATTGTTGTTGAAGTCATTTATTATTTGTTTGAAGACAGTTCAATTTTCAATCACTCCAGCGAACTCGACAGTTTAACCCTCGACTTATTGGGAATACTAAAGATATCACGGTACGCAATTGATTTGAGAACCCGCAGTTTGGCCGGGGAAGAAGAATGGCAGTATGTTCAGGATGGCGTACTTGAGCATTTTCAAATCGATGAGTTTAAGGTAGATGAGATGCTGCAGATTGTTCATGAGGAGCTTTTTGACGCAGAAGCTTAGCCATAATTGTTTAATTTATCTGCAAACGGTAGGTGAAGCTGTAAATATCGCTTGTCTGAATACTGGGTGTCGGTATAATTCTTCGCTCAAGCGTTAGGGGCGTAGTTCCAATTGGTAGAACAGCGGTCTCCAAAACCGATGGTTGGGGGTTCGAATCCCTCCGCCCCTGCCAGTTTCTAACTGGCTATCCTTCCCAAGCTTGAGTAAACTGCATTTATCTGTTTTCAACGGTAATCGTCATGCTCCCAGAATGGACCAGTCAACAACGCGCCGCATTACAAGTTATGGGTATTCCCGTGTGGGAAAAGAAAAGTGCGCCGGCACCGGTATTTTATTATCGTCTGGGGTCACTCTATTTACGTGGACAGAATGAGTTGCCTGTTTCTCTGCCCTGTTGGCTTGATGACCTTTGCTTGTATCTCGGACAACGCCCGGTTGCTATAAAAGCTCCCTCTAAAACTCCAGACTTGTGTTTCGATTACACTGAGAGTCTTAACGGTTCCGTTCCGGTTGAAACAAAAAAGTCCCTCTGGCAGCAACTGGCACATGCAAAGCTTTAACATTGAGGATTTTCGACCCAGTGAGCTTGAATTTTCGGTTGAAAAAAAAGCACATAGTACTCCCTGGTCCTGGTCTGTATTTAGCGAAAGTTATGGTGAACAATATCGTTGTCGGCGGCTATTGCGCGACTCAAAGGTTATTGGTTTTACTATCAGTCAGTTAGTTGCCGATGAATTGACGTTGCACAACATTGCTGTGGATCCTGACTTTCAGGGACAGGGCTTTGGTTACAAACTCATGCAGGACTTATTAGACTATGCTGAAAAGAAACACTGCGTTGTGTTTCTGGAAGTTCGTGCCTCCAATGCTGCCGCTATCCGTTTATATGAAGGCAATGGATTTGATACGGTAGGGCGCAGAGTCAATTATTATTCAGCCGCTGACGGGCGTGAAGACGCTTTAGTTATGCGTTGGGAAAGCTAATAACCAAATGGAGTAATTATGCCATCAACACAACAGGTACGGGCACTACAGGCTTTGTCCTTTATGGATTTAACCACGTTGAATAACGATGATACCCGAGAGGTTATTGAAGACTTATGCCAACATGCCTCGATAAATAAAAAAAGTGTCGCTGCGGTTTGTGTGTTTCCTGAATGGGTGGCATTGGCTCGCCAGTTTCTCAACGAGCAGGGGCTGGATACCAAAGTCGCTACGGTCACTAACTTTCCTGATGGCAGTACTAATGTGGCCCGCGCGGCAGCTGAAACTGAGCGCGCTATAGCGGCTGGAGCACATGAGGTCGACGTGGTTTTGCCTTATCTGGCTTTATTGCAGGGTGATGAGAGCACTCCGGCTGAATTGGTAAGAGAGTGCAAGGATATATGCGGTGATTCCGTTCAGTTAAAAGTCATTATTGAATCAGGCGAACTTCAGCAACACGATAAAATCGTTCTGGCCAGTGAGTTAGCTATTGCTAATGGTGCTGACTTTATTAAAACCTCAACCGGTAAAGTATCGGTAAATGCTACTTTGAAAGCGGCTGAAGCCATGCTGGGAGTCATTAAGTCCAGTCAAACAGATTGTGGTTTTAAAGCCGCAGGTGGAATCCGGACTCTGGATGATGCGGTTCAGTATATTGAGTTAGCCGAGCGGATTATGGGCGAAGACTGGGTTACGGCTGATAACTTCCGCATCGGAGCCAGTAGCCTGTTGCAGGATCTCCAAAGCCTTTTGGTTAAGGTTTAAGCTTATGTTTTTGGCGCAAGAAGCTATTCGCAAAAAGCGTGACGCTGTGAATTTATCTGACACCGATATTCAGCAGTTCGTTAACGGAATTTGCGATGACAGCGTCAGTGAGGGGCAAATAGCCGCGTTGGCTATGGCTATTTATTTTCGCGGTATGTCGGCGCAGGAAAAAACAGCTTTAACCGTTGCTATGCGAGATTCCGGCGATGTTCTTGACTGGCGACAGGACAATTTAAATGGTCCGGTATTGGATAAGCACTCAACCGGCGGTGTCGGTGACGTCGTTAGTTTAATGCTGGGTCCTATTGTCGCAGCCTGTGGTGGCTATGTTCCGATGATTTCGGGGCGTGGTCTGGGACATACTGGCGGTACGCTGGATAAATTTGACGCCATCCCCGGCTATCAGACCGCGCCGGATAATCAACGCTTTCGCGACACGGTTAAGCAGGCTGGTGTTGCCATTATTGGGCAAACAGGACGTCTGGCACCAGCTGATAGCCGCTTTTACGCAACGCGCGATGTGACCGCGACAGTGGAGTCGATTCCGTTAATTACAGCTTCTATTCTGGCAAAAAAGCTGGCGGAAGGCCTTGATGGTTTGGTTATGGACGTTAAAGCCGGCAATGGTGCATTCATGCCAGGTTACAGAGAGTCTAAAGAGCTTGCGCAGAGTCTGGTGAGTGTCGGCCGTAAATTGGGAGTGGAAACCACGGCGCTTATTACTGACATGAACCAGGCATTAGGTTCAGCTGCCGGTAATGCGGTTGAGGTTCAGTTAGCCGTCGATTATTTAACGGGAAAGCGCAGAGATAAACGTCTGCATCAGGTAACAAAAGCGTTATCTGCTGAGTTGTTGGTGTCAGGAAACTTGGCTAAAAATACTGACAAAGCTGAGGTTATGGTTGAAAACGTGCTGGAAAACGGTTTGGCGGCGGAACGTTTTGAAAAAATGGTCAGTTCTTTGGGCGGGCCTCACGACTTTCTGGAGAAAAGCGACCAGTACCTGCCTCGGGCAAACCTGATAAAGCCGTTAAAGCTTCCCGCCGAGTATCATGGGCTATATTTATCGGAAGTGAATACAAGAGAACTGGGAATGGCGGTTGTCTGTTTAGGTGGAGGTCGGCGCAAAGCTGATGATAAATTGGATTTAAGCGTTGGTATGACCGATATCCTGACCATTGGATCGAAAGTGGACTCAGAGAGTGTCATTGCAACAGTGCATGCCAGTAACGAGTCGGACTGGCAAGAGGCTGCCGATAGCATACTGAAAGCTTTGAGTTTTTCCTCTAACCCGCCGGAGCCCGACTCTGTTATCTATGAGCGCATAGCCGGAGAGACTGAATGAGCAGAGCCATTGTTCTGGTATTAGATTCGTTTGGTATTGGTTCAGCCCCCGACGCTGAGAAGTTTGGTGACGAAGGCGCTGATACTTTTGGCCATATTGCTGAATACAGGTATCAGCAGGGGCAACCCCTACAGTTACCTAATCTGACCCGGCTGGGCTTAGCTGAAGCTCATAAAGAAGCGACGGGCATCTATGCCAAAGGTTTTCATGAAGTGGAAACTCATGGCGCCTATGCTTGTGCTGCAGAACTCTCGTCCGGAAAAGACACACCCTCTGGTCACTGGGAGCTAATGGGCGTTCCTGTACACTTCGAATGGGGTTATTTCCAGGATAAAGAAAACAGCTTTCCCAATGAATTATTAGCTCAAATTCTTAAGGCCTGCGAACTCGACGGTTATCTTGGTAATTGCCATGCTTCGGGCACTGAAATCCTAAAGCAGTTAGGTGAGCAGCACATTCGTAGCGGTTATCCTATTTTTTATACCTCTGCCGATTCCGTGTTTCAAATTGCCGCGCACGAAAAACATTTTGGTCTGGGGCGTTTATATCAGGTATGCGAGAAGGTTAGGGCGCTTATAGAGCCATATAATATTGGTCGTGTTATTGCGCGTCCTTTTATTGGTGACAACGCTGACAACTTTGAGCGCACAGCCAACCGCAAAGACTACTCTGTTTCACCACCTAAGCCGACGGTGTTGGATAAGCTTCAGAATAAAGGCGGTAAGGTTATTGCTATCGGTAAAATTTCGGATATTTTTGCCGGACAGGGAGTTTCCGAGTCAGTCAAAGCCTCGGGGCTGAACGGGCTTTTAAGTGCGACATTAAACGCCATGGAGAAAGCTCCGGAGAGCACATTAATTTTTACTAATTTAGTGGATTTTGACACCTTATATGGACACCGGCGCGATATTGATGGTTATGCCCGGGAACTGGAAGCGTTCGACCAATGGTTGCCTGTTATTGAATCGGCAATGAAACCGGATGATGTTTTGGTATTAACCGCTGATCATGGCTGTGATCCCACCTGGCAGGGAACCGATCATACCCGTGAATTTATTCCTTTATTACTGTCGGGTCAAAACGTGCAGGCCGGTAACCGGGGAAGACGACACAGTTTCGCCGATTTAGGGCAAACACTGTGTCATCTATTTGACTTACCCGCGATGGAAGAAGGCAAGGCGATTAAGCTTAGCTAACACGATACCGCTTAACGTTATTCTCGAGTTGTGCTGCTGTGTCACTAAGCTCTTTCATATGCTCTCCGGCCTGTTGAGTACCATCTGCGGTTTGCTTCGCAATATCGACAATTGCGGTCATATTTTGGTTTATGGTTTCCGAAACCGATGTTTGTTCTTCCGCTGCAGTCGCAATTTGTGCGTTCTGCGTGTTAATGGTGTTTACCGCCTCCAGAACTTTCGCCAAAGCATTTTCCACTTCCGCCGCTTCAGCGACACTGGTTTCACTACCTTCTTTTATTGAGGCCATGACGCTGGACACTTTTTTACTGCCTTGCTGCAGTTGCTCTATCATCGATTCAATTTCGTGGGTGCTGTCCTGAGTTCGTTTTGCCAGAGTGCGAACCTCGTCGGCAACAACGGCAAAACCTCTACCAGCTTCACCTGCCCGAGCCGACTCTATTGCCGCGTTAAGCGCCAGTAAGTTGGTCTGTTCGGCAATACCGCGAATAACATCAAGCACAGAGCCAATTTTTGCTGAGTGCGCGTTTAGCTGTTCAACTTCTGATGCGCCATTTTCGACTTTTTCTGCCAGGCCGTGAATGACATTAACGGCTTTGGTCAGCAGGTGGTTACTGGAATGCACCAATTCTTCCGCCTGTTCAGCTGCTGACGACGCTTCGCTGGCGCTACGGGCGACTTCATGAGAAGCCGTCGACATTTCGTTAATCGCGGTTGCCACCTGCTCACTTTCTGCCTGCTGCTCGGTTACTCCCTCACGAGCGTCTATCAGAACTTTGTCCAGTTTTTGAGTGGAGCGGCTGACGGAGCTCGCAGAATGACGGATATTGGTTACCATATCGGAAACCTGGTCGGCAAAATCGTTAAAGGCTTGCCCAAGATCGGCCATCTCATCGTTGCTGGTCGTATCAAGACGCTGGGTAAGATCACCATCGCCTTTTGCAATTCTTTCCATAGCGTTAAGGGCGTTACGCAGTGGTTTAGTAATTCCTTTGACCACAAACAACGCCAGCGCGGCGATAATCAGCAATGCAATAATTGACGCAATGATGGTTTCAAAAACGGCGTCGGCTAGTGCTTCATCAACATTATTTTCAATTCTGGCGGCTTCCTGCTCCATTCCTGCTGTCCAAAAGCCAGTACCTATTACCCAGTTCCACTCGTTTAGTAGCTTGGCGTAACCGAGTTTAGGATTCACTTGCTGCTGAGTATTCTGCCAGTCATATTTGACGAAGCCGCCACCGCCTTCTGCTTCTTCAATGAGCTTTCTTATAAGGTAAACCCCATTAGGGTCCTGAAAGTCGAACAGGTTTTTACCTTCAAGGCTTTGATTAACGCCATGAGCAACACTGACCCCCTGACGGTCATAAACAAAGAGGTAACCCACATCGCCAGAATCATCAAAACGTAGTTGCCGTAGTATTTGTTTTGCGCGTTCTTGTCTTTCCTGTAACGAGCCCAGAGAAGTGTCTTTTACAAGGTGCTGGATAGAAGTAAATGCTAACTCCAAATAGTTAGAAAGCTCCTCTCGACTGTCTTTTTCCATTTGCGTTGTGAATTCTTCAACGGCGTTTTGACCAACAGTCGTCGACTGAGACAAGTTATACCAGGTTAAGAACACGGCAATAAGTACCGGGGGGATAAGTGCCAGAGAAAATACTTTCGCTTTTATCGTCAGTTGCATGTGTAGGTTACTCGGGTTGTTCATGTCAGTTTGCAGTTTAGTACAGGCTCGGAATGCTATCTTTTAGACGTTAGTACTGTATCTATCTCAGATTATAACAATCCATGGTTTGTGTATCGGCAGCAGATCAGCGAAAATAAGCAATATAGTTAAATTTAACCAATAAGAGTCTTGTTGATGTCTGAATCCAGCTTGCAGAATGAAGTCGCCAAACGTCGTACCTTTGCCATTATCTCTCACCCGGATGCCGGTAAAACCACGATTACTGAAAAGGTCTTGCTGCATGGTCAGCAGATCCAAAAAGCGGGAACGATAAAAGGCAAGAAGTCTGGTCAGCATGCAAAGTCAGACTGGATGCAAATGGAGCAAGAACGGGGCATATCTGTAACCACCTCGGTCATGCAATTCCCTTATCATAATGCCCTGGTGAATCTATTAGATACTCCCGGACACGAAGACTTCTCAGAAGATACTTATCGCACCCTGACCGCCGTCGACTCCTGTTTAATGGTTATTGACGGGGCTAAAGGTGTTGAGGACCGAACTATTAAATTGATGGAAGTGACACGTTTACGTGACACTCCTATTATCACTTTTATGAACAAACTTGACCGTGACATTCGCGACCCGCTTGAGTTGCTGGATGAAGTGGAAGATGTTCTGAAAATTATGTGCGCACCTATTACCTGGCCGATTGGTTCCGGCAAAAACTTTAAAGGGGTTTATCACCTTCTTAAAGATGAAACGATTTTATATAAAACCGGGCAGGGGCACCGAATTCAGGAAGAGACCATTATAAAAGGTCTTGATAACCCTGAGTTAGATGAGAAGCTAGGTGTCTGGGCAGATGAGCTACGTGAGCAAATCGAGTTAGTGAATGGTGCATCAAACCCCTTTGATAAAGAGCTGTTTCTTGCCGGCGAGTTGACGCCGGTGTTTTTCGGAACGGCATTAGGTAACTTCGGTGTGGATCATATGCTGGATGGTCTGGTCGACTGGGCACCGAAACCTCAAGGGCGGGAAACCGATCAACAAGAAGGCGTTAGTGCCACCAGCGAAGACTTCTCCGGTTTCATTTTTAAAATTCAGGCGAATATGGACCCGCGTCACAGAGATCGGGTTGCCTTCATGCGTATTGTGTCCGGTAAGTATGAGAAAGGTATGAAAATGTGTCAGGTTCGTACAGGTAAAGACGTGCGTATCAGTGATGCATTAACCTTTTTAGCGGGTGACCGTTCGCACGTGGAAGAAGCCTACCCAGGCGATATCATTGGTCTTCATAACCACGGAACTATTCAAATCGGCGATACCTTTACCGCCGGCGAAGACTTCAAGTTTAGTGGTATTCCGAACTTTGCGCCTGAACTTTTCCGTCGTATCCGCCTGAAAGATCCACTAAAGCAGAAGCAATTATTAAAAGGCTTAGTGCAGTTATCTGAAGAGGGCGCCGTGCAGGTGTTCCGTCCGCTTATCAGCAACGACCTGATTGTTGGCGCTGTTGGTGTACTGCAGTTTGATGTGGTTGTTCATCGCCTGAGAACAGAATACAAAGTGGATGCCATGTACGAAAATATTAACGTCGCGACAGCGCGCTGGGTGAGTAGTAAAGACGAGAAGAAACTGGATGAGTTTCGTCGTAAAGCAGAAGCGAATCTGGCATTAGATGGCGGTGACAACCTGACCTACATTGCCCCGACTATGGTGAACTTAAGCCTGGCAGAAGAGCGTTACCCTGATATTGAGTTTACTCATACACGCGAACACTAAAGCTTATGAATACGCTTTACGACACTCATTGCCATATTGATTTTCAGGCATTTGATGAGGACAGGGAGCAAGTTTTAGAAGCGGCTGCCGAAGCCGGAGTTGGACGTTTTATGGTGCCGGGTGTTAGTGCTGAGCAATGGCCCCGGCTGCAGCAGTTAGTTAATCAGTTTTCAAGCTGGCGCTTTGCTTTAGGCTTGCATCCCTGGTTTATTCAACAACATAATCTGAACCACCTGCAAGAGCTTGAACAAGCCTTAGATACTCCGCATGAGCGGTTACGGGCAGTGGGCGAAGTAGGGTTGGATGCTACCTACGATAATTCGGAGCTGCAGCGCGAGCTCTTTATTGAACAACTGAAATTAGCGAAGAGCTATCGCCTGCCAGTCATTATACATCATCGTAAAACTCTGGAGACAACTCATCCGTTAGTCAAACAATATGGCCCAGAGCAAGGCGTTATACACGCTTTTAGCGGCAGCTATGAGCAGGCTATGAAGTTTGTTGATTGCGGTTATAAGCTGGGTGTTGGCGGAGTAATTACTTACACCCGGGCACAAAAAACGCGACAGGCAATAGCCAAAGTACCGCTATCGGCTTTGGTGCTAGAGACAGACTCACCGGATATGCCTATTTGCGGACATCAGGGAGAACGTAATGAACCGGCAAGGATTGCAAAGGTTTTGAGCGTTTTAGCCGAGTTGAGAAAGGTTGATAAAGACTCGCTTAGCGAAGCTTTATGGAAGAACAGTTGTGAGCTGTTTAATGATGCTCAACCTGCCAGTAACGATCACGTATCCGGTTAAAGCCAAGCATAATAAATACACCGGCCAGCATCGCCAAAAGAAGTAACAGTTTACCTTGTTGCATCAGGCCGTTATGGGCGGTCTGGCTTTGCTTCAATAATAAATTTTTATCGAAAATGACCTGTAAATAACCACTCACATTGTCTTCCAGGTTAATTTCTTCAACCAGTACCCATGGCTCAGAAGTGTCTTCGCTAGTGGGCCAGTCAATAATGGATGAATTAACGCCACTGTGCACGAGCAGTTCACCAAAACGGTTACGAATGGTTGCCGCCATAACTTCGGGGTGGCTGGCGATATTGTCGGTCAGAGCAGTTAAGCGCTCGGTATTTTGATGTTCAAGCCAATAATGCGCTTCGTGCTCGGCCTGATCCATCATAAGCTGAGTTACCGACTGAGTTTGCGAGAAAAGTTGCTGTTGCGACTGGACACTGGCAATATTCCAGACATTAATAATGATTAGCAGTAATCCACCGGCAGCGGCTAAGCGCAGAGCACGTTTCGTCATAATACGAATAATGGCTTTGGTTTTGTTGTTAAGCAAAGTACTTTTTACTCTTTGCCATTGCCTGGATTCTGTTAGTCGCATGAGTTCAGCTCAGGAGTTTCCCGTTAAATGAAACACAGTTCTGGTTTAATTGTTTTCGACATGGATTCTACCTTAATTCATATTGAGTGTATCGACGAAATTGCACGATTAAACAACCGTTATACTAAAGTCTCGGCCATAACGGAAGCCGCTATGAGGGGTGAAATTGATTTCGCAGAGAGCTTAACCCAGCGTGTGGCCTGCCTTGAAGGCATTAAAGAGTCTGATTTGGAAAGTTTATTTTCTCCTATTCCATTTAACCCCGGTGCTAAAGAACTTATTCAGGCGCTGCAAGCCGCGGGCTGGAAAACTGCACTGGTTTCCGGTGGTTTCACCTGGTTTGCAAACAGGGTTCAAGCGGCTCTGAATCTGGATGCGGTTGTCGCCAACCAGTTGGAAGTAGCCGATGGCTGTCTGACCGGGAAGGTATTAGGTGACATTGTTGACGCTCAAGTTAAAGCTGCACAACTTCAGCAACTGGCCGGGCATTGGAATATTCCGGCTGACCGAACTGTAGCGGTAGGAGACGGCGCTAACGACGCCTTAATGCTTAAAGCCGCCGCTGTTGGTATAGCCTTTAATGCAAAACCGGCATTACAGGCTATTGCGGATTATTCTGTCAATTCCAGTAACTTACTCGAGATACTAGGCTGCCTTAAACAGTCAGAACTTATTGAGCCAGTTATTTAAGCGCTCCTGTTGTTCCTTAATGGCATCGGAGCCCGATAAGGCAAACTCCAGTAAGCTTTCGGTCACATCAACTGTGTCTGCAATGGCGTATACCTGCCATAAGTCTTCTTCTATTTCCTGTGCCCGGTAAGCAGCATAGCGGCTAATGTAATTCAGTTCGGCCTGAATAAACTGAGTATCAGGGCGTCCTGTTCTGGAAAGAGTCACAGTGACAGCCCGAAAGATAGAATTGGGTATACTTTGCTCAATAAATGATTCAATGGCCTGGTTGTCATTACCCTCCAGCCATTGGGTCTGAACAATGTCCTCGCCATTTTGACGATATAACCGTAGTAACAGCAATAAAGTGACAGGTTCTGACGTACGGTCCATCTCATTTAACCTGGGGAGAAGTTCTTCTGTTAACGAAGAGCCTCGCAGCAGCGGTTGTAAATTAATTGCACTTGGCTGACTGCCGGGAAATTTAGCTAATAACTTAGCCCATCCGGATGGCCAGTTAGAGAGACCGGCCCGGCGCACAGAGGTTTTACGTTTTTTGTTTCTGTACAGGAAAACCGGCAATGAGCCCGGAGCGTCACAGTACAAATTGCGCAGACAAAGTTCGAGCCCATTTATTGAGGTGTTTTCCACTTGCAGCTTAAGCAGGTCGCGCTGTTCACGAATTAAAAAGCGTATGAACTCCGAGCCCATGTGTTGTTCGTGGTCACCTTCAATTTTCAAACGTAACGTGGTGCGGGCATCGTCAATAGAAGCTATGGTGTAAGCTAAATGGTCTAACTTGGCTTTTTTATACAGTTTCTTAAAGCCGGTCAGAGAAATGTCGACGTTGTCACCTTTTTCTGCCGGTAGTGGTGTATCAATTTGTACTTGCAGACCGCTGACAGAAAGGTCAATGATCATGCCGTCACGAACCAGCTTACCGACTTTAACGCGGCAGCGGCTGCGGTAGCTGAAGCGTTTCTCACTGCGTAAGTTAATAAACTCAAGGCGTGCTTCTTTTGTGCGAATAGGTGTGGAAGGTGGATGCGCGAAAGCTTTTAATGATACCAACTGCTCTTTTTCGATACCTGTATCGAAAAAGCCCTGCAAACTATCAGTTATATCGTTGACCACTCCCATATATCGTAAGGGTGCTATCGCTCTTTTAACTTGTGCTGTAGGTGGGTTGATGCGAAACGGAACATTAATGTTTTTCGGTACGCTCTGAGGTTGCCATGCCTGATTCAAATCTACCCGGCGTAAATCGATTTGATAAACTCGCCAGGAGGCTTTTTTACTGCCAAAGGCAATATAAGTGTCCCATAACCCAGTTTTTTGAAGCTCTTCTGCGGTGGCTGAGTAGTTGTATATTTTTCCGCGTGCGGTAATGGAAAAGGTCATTACCAGTAAACGAGAATGCTCTTTTTGAGCTAAGTCCTGAAGTAACCAGCGGCTGCGGCGTAGATTAAAAATAGAACCGAAACTGATTTGATTCAGTTCATTAATCCAGTTACTTAAAATAAAGCGGTTGTTGTCGGTGGTTAATACGTAATCGGCTACCAGTTGTTTGTTTGACTCAGAAAAGAACACCGGTAACTGCTGCATTCTGGGTAACAGGAATTGCTCGTGTCCTTTATTGAGTATTGTGTTGTAAGTATTGTCGACATTAACGCGGTAGCGTTTTTTATAACCATTAATAAATCGATGAAAAAACTTATCCAGTTCGGCTGACTGATAATCCGGGTCTCGATTCAAACTCAAGTAGTGTTTACCGTCTACCTCCTGAACTCCGACAACGCGATAGGGAATTCGGGTTTCGGGGTTTACCGTGAACTCTTTCGCCAACCCGGTAAAATAAAGCGAAAGGGAATCGCCATATTGTAGATTATGTTCATCGTTGACACGCACGCGCATCCCCGTAATGGAAATATCAGCCGTTATCGCCTGATAATTTTTTCCTTTACTGTCTTCAAGCCCGACTTCGATGGTAAAATTCATTCGTTCTTCGGCGCGGTAAGGGTACTGGCCAAAGTGGAATGTTTCCAGAAGGTAAGATTCAGCCTCGTTGTCGCTGTTCAAAAATGGTGATTGACCACTTAAAGGCTCGGCATTGTGGTCCGCTAAACTTTGTGCGAAGGCTCTTTCTTCTTCGCGAGCCTGGCGTAAATGGTTGTCTGCATCCAGTATTTGTTCAAAAGTATCCTGGGTGAAAACGCCTTTATAGGTTTCCAGACCTTGCTCAAAAATTTCAATAGCAACATCGTCAAGCTGATGCCTGCGCCCATTGTATTCGTAAGGACGGCACTCGCCATCGACCTGATTACGCAAGTCAACAGTGCGATGACAGGGAGCAGCTAAACGTCTAAGCTCCATTTTAAGCTTGAACTTTGTGGGACCATCTTCGTTTTCAGTTAACGACTGAAATAAGGTGTCAAAGTCAGTATCGTAAACGACGGGTTTTAACTGATCGATAAGTTGGTCAAAATAATGGTTCGGCATCGAAGTCTAATATTTTTTATAGTTATTCTTGAATAATACCTCATCATAAAACGAGAAGCAGACGAATGGCAAAAGCAAAAAGTGCGTATGTGTGTAATGACTGTGGCGCCGACTTCCCGCGCTGGCTTGGGCAGTGTCCGGAATGTAAGGCCTGGAACACGCTAACTGAAATTCGTTTAACATCAAAAACAACCCCTAATTCATCGGAACGGCGGGGCTTTAGTGGTATTACCGAAGGCCGGGTGCAGACCCTGAACGAAGTGGACTTACAGGAGGTGCCGCGTTTTAGCTCGGGCTTTCAGGAGTTTGACCGCGTTTTAGGCGGCGGTGTTGTGCCCGGTTCGGCCATACTCATCGGCGGTTCACCGGGGGCGGGGAAAAGTACGTTATTACTTCAGGCCTTATGCAAACTGGCAGAACGCATGTCGGCATTATACGTTACTGGTGAGGAATCTCTGCAGCAGGTGGCAATGCGGGCTCAGCGGCTTAACCTGCCGACGAATAAACTGCGTATGCTGTCTGAAACCTCAGTGGAAAGCATTTGCCAGCTGGCTGATAAAGAAAAACCCGCCATTATGGTCATTGATTCCATTCAGGTGATGCATATGGCCGATATTCAATCGGCACCGGGCAGCGTCTCTCAGGTGCGCGAATCAGCCGCGTTTTTAACGCGTTACGCCAAACAAAAAAATGTGGCGATTATTATGGTCGGGCACGTGACCAAAGAAGGGCATCTGGCGGGGCCGAAAGTTCTGGAACATTGCATTGACTGCTCCGTACTTCTGGATGGCTCATCAGATTCCCGTTATCGCACCTTACGTGGTACCAAGAACCGGTTTGGTGCGGTAAATGAACTCGGCGTATTTGCGATGACAGGTGGCGGACTGAAAGAGGTCTCGAATCCATCGGCTATATTCCTGCAGCGCGCCGAAGATCAGGGCAATGGCTCTGTGGTGATGGTGATTTGGGAAGGCACCCGACCCTTGCTGGTTGAAATTCAGGCCTTGGTCGATTACTCGGCTCTTGCGAATCCTCGGCGCGTTGCGGTGGGGCTTGAAGCTACACGGCTTGCGCTGTTGTTGGCGGTTCTGCATCGGCATGGCGGTTTACAAGTGTCGGATCAGGACGTTTTTGTGAACGTTGTTGGCGGGGTTAAGGTATCCGAAACGTCGGCAGATTTAGCGTTGTTGCTTGCTATTGTCTCCAGCTTTAAAGGCGAACCGTTAGCACGTGAGTTAATCGTGTTTGGAGAAGTAGGGTTGGCCGGTGAAATACGCCCGGTACCTAATGGTCTGGAGCGTTTAAACGAAGCGGCTAAGCATGGTTTCAAAAAAGCTATTGTACCTATTGGTAATACGCCCAAAACCTCACCCAAGGGTATGGAAGTTATTGGGGTGAAAAACCTTCAGCAAGCGCTGGATGTCATGTAATTCGGAAATAAAAAAGGGGAGCGATAAAGCTCCCCTTTGCTATTCAGCCTATTAACCAATAGGTTTGTATTTAATGCGGTGCGGCTCCATGGCCTGTTCACCGAATTTTTCTTTCATATAAGCTTCGTAATCGCTGTAGTTACCCTCGTAGAATACTACTTCGCCTTCATCGCGGTAGTCCAGAATGTGAGTAGCAATACGGTCAAGGAACCAACGGTCGTGCGAAATAACCATCACTGAGCCCGGGAATTCCAGAATGGCTTCTTCCAGTGCCCGCAGGGTTTCCACGTCTAAGTCGTTGGTCGGCTCATCGAGTAACAAGGTGTTGCCACCGGCTTTTAGCAGTTTGGCTAAATGCACACGGTTACGCTCGCCACCTGATAGTTCACCAATGCGTTTTTGCTGGTCGGTACCACGGAAGTTAAAGCGTCCAACATAAGCCCGGCCGTTAACTTCAAAGTTACCAATTTTCAGAATGTCGTTGCCGTCAGTAATTTCTTCAAAGACGGTTTTGCTGTCATCCATGTTGTCACGGAACTGATCAACGCTGGCTAATTGCACGGTTTCGCCCAATTCAACTGAACCGCTGTCAGGTTGCTCTTGTCCGCTAATCATGCGGAATAAAGTGGATTTACCCGCGCCGTTTGGACCGATAATACCAACGATAGCGCCTTTGGGAACGCTAAAGCTTAAGTTATCAATCAGCTGGCGCTTGCCGTAAGCCTTGCTTATGCTGTTAACCTCAATAACTTTATCGCCTAAGCGAGGGCCCGGTGGAATAAACAGTTCGTTGGTTTCGTTACGTTTTTGGTAATCGCCACTTTGTAGTTCTTCAAAGCGGTTAAGACGTGCTTTGCTTTTCGCCTGACGGCCTTTCGGGTTAGTACGTACCCACTCAAGTTCTTGCTTAATGGTGCGCTGGCGTGCTTTTTCAGAGCGCTCTTCCTGCTCCAGACGTTTCTCTTTTTGTTCCAGCCAGGAGGAGTAGTTGCCTTCCCACGGAATGCCGTAACCACGGTCCAGTTCAAGGATCCAGCCCGCAACGTTATCAAGGAAATAACGGTCGTGGGTAATAGCAACCACAGTACCATTGTAGTCATGCAGGAAGCGTTCAAGCCAGGCCACCGATTCCGCATCCAAGTGGTTGGTGGGCTCATCAAGAAGTAGCATGTCGGGCTTCGATAGCAACAGGCGGCAAATGGCCACACGGCGTCTTTCTCCACCTGACAAGTTACCGATTTTTGCATCCCACTCCGGCAAACGAAGTGCATCAGCAGCGCGCTCAAGAATGTTGTCGATATTGTGCCCGTCTTTTGCCTGCAACAAAGCTTCAAGCTCACCTTGCTCTTTTGCTAAGGCGTCAAAGTCTGCATTTTCGTCGGCATAAGCGGCATAAATTTCGTCAAGCTTAGCGAAGGCCTCTTTTACATCGGCCACAGCCTCTTCAACGGTTTCTTTCACCGTTTTATCTTCATCCAACTGAGGTTCCTGAGGCAGGTAACCAATTTGGATGCCTGCTAAAGGACGAGCTTCGCCTTCGTATTCATTATCAATACCCGCCATAATTCGCAGTAAGGTTGACTTACCAGCACCGTTAACGCCTAAAACACCAATTTTGGCGCCGGGATAAAACGACAGAGAAATGTCTTTTAAGATAGTTTTCTTGGGTGGAACAACTTTGCTCACCCGCGACATTGAATAGATATATTGCGCCATAGCGACGTAAAATCCTTCTTATCAACAAAAAAGTTACTGCATAGTTTACTGTGATTTACGGACATCCCCAAACTTTGTTGTGCTGAACTAGGCACTCATTTGTGTTTTAAGGTAAAATAGCGGGCAAATTAAGACCATTTAATGATTTGGAGAGCTGTAATGCTGAAATCTGAGATGAACATTGCCGACTTTGACGCGGACTTATGGCAGGCGATGCAGGATGAAGTTGAACGTCAGGAACAACACATTGAGCTGATTGCATCGGAAAACTACACCAGTCCGCGGGTAATGCAGGCTCAGGGGTCACAACTGACTAACAAGTACGCAGAAGGCTATCCGCACAAGCGTTACTACGGCGGCTGTGAGTTTGTCGATAAAGTCGAGGACTTAGCTATTGAGCGCGCAAAAGAATTGTTCGGCGCCAAGTACGCAAACGTACAACCGCATTCCGGCTCTCAAGCTAATACCGCTGCCTTTATGGCTATGATGGAAGCAGGCGATACCTTCCTTGGTATGAGCCTGGCTCACGGCGGTCACTTAACACACGGCTCTGGTGTGAACTTTTCCGGCAAACTATACAATGCGGTTTCATACGGTCTGGATGAATCCACCGGTGAAATTGACTACGCTGAAGTTGAAAAGTTGGCGCAGGAACATAAACCGAAAGTTATCGTCGCAGGCTTCTCTGCTTATTCAGGCATTGTTGACTGGGCTAAATTCCGCGAAATTGCCGATAAAGTTGATGCTTATTTAATGGTTGATATGGCGCACGTAGCGGGTCTGGTTGCAGCTGGCGTCTATCCTAACCCGGTACCTTATGCTCATGTTGTCACTACCACTACGCACAAAACTCTGGCGGGTCCTCGCGGCGGTTTGATTATTTCTGGCAGTGACGACGAAAAGTTACACAAGAAATTAAACAGCGCGGTATTCCCGGGTAACCAGGGTGGGCCACTTTGTCACGTTATCGCTGGTAAAGCGGTGGCTTTTCAGGAGGCATTGCAGCCAGAATTTAAAGATTACCAAAAACAGGTGTTAGTGAATGCCAATGCCATGGTAAAAACCATGCAGGCGCGGGGTTACAAAATTGTGTCGAACGGCACTCAGAACCATTTGTTCCTGGTCGATCTTATCGACAAAGATATTACTGGTAAAGACGCTGATGCGGCTTTGGGTAACGCGTTTATTACTGTTAACAAAAATGCGGTTCCTAATGACCCGCGTTCACCTTTTGTCACTTCAGGTTTGCGTTTAGGCACGCCGGCAATTACTCGCCGCGGCTTTAAAGAAGCGGAAGCTGAGCAGGTCGCCAACTGGATTTGCGATGTGCTGGATGACATTGCTGACGAAAGCAAAATTAATGAAGTTCGCGAGCAAGTAAAAGCGTTATGCGCTAAGTTTCCGGTTTACGGTTAATTGCGAGTAGTTGTAGAGCGCACATAAAGGAGTCAGGCAATGCATTGTCCATTTTGCGGCACACAGGATACTAAGGTTATTGATTCGCGACTGGTTGCGGATGGAGCCTCAGTTCGTCGCCGACGTGAATGTAATCATTGCAAGGAGCGCTTTACAACGTTTGAGACAGCTGAGCTGGTCATGCCCCGGGTTATCAAAACCGATGGTTCCCGCGAACCATTTAACGAAGATAAACTCCGAAATGGACTGCTGAGAGCGCTGGAAAAGCGGCCTGTGAGTCTCGAGTTGATGGAGCAGGCCATTAACAAAATAAAATCCAGTATCCGGGCGACCGGTGAGCGTGAAATAAGCAGTAATTTCGTCGGCAGTCTGGTCATGGAAAACCTCAAGCAGATAGATAAAGTGGCGTATGTGCGTTTCGCTTCCGTTTATCGCTCGTTTGAGGACATTCGCGAATTTGGTGAAGAAATAGCGCGCCTTAATGACTGAGTTAAACTCGCAGTATTTTGACCATCAAATGATGCACCGTGCGTTAATGCTGGCGCGGCGCGGGCTGATGACAACCCGGCCAAACCCTGCGGTGGGTTGTGTCATTACTTTTGATAATAAGGTTGTGGGCGAAGGCTGGCATCATCAGGCTGGCGAACCTCATGCTGAAGTACATGCTTTGCGCGCGGCCGGGCAAAAAGCCAGGGGCGCAACGGCTTACGTCACGTTGGAGCCATGCAGTCATATAGGCCGCACACCTCCTTGTTGCGATGCGTTAATTGAGGCCGGAATAAAACGTGTTGTGGTTGCAATGCAGGATCCAAACCCCCGGGTTAGTGGCAATGGTATTCAGCGTTTACAAGAGGCCTGTATTTCTGTGGACGTAGGTGTACTGCAATCGGCTGCCGAGAGTCTGAATCCGGGGTTTATTTCCCGCATGACGCGACAACGCCCGTGGGTAACCCTAAAAATGGCAACCTCACTGGACGCAAAAACAGCATTGTCAGATGGCCGCAGTCAATGGATAACGTCCCCTGACGCTCGCAGTGATGTACAGTTTTTCCGGGCACAGGCCGATGCCATACTGAGTGGTGCCGCAACGATTTTGGCTGACAACCCTAAATTGACAGTGCGTGTTGATCAGTGGCCAAAATCACGGCCGTTGCCTGAGCCATTAAAACAGCCGGTACGTATTATTATTGACAGTCAGCACCGGGTGAATGATGAGGCCAGAGTTTTTGACTCTCCGGCGCCGGTTTGGTTAGTGCGAACAACTCCCGGTAAGCCTAGTCGCCATCCACATTGTCATGAATTAATTATAGCCGCAGACCCTAACGGCAAAGTGAGTCTGCCGGCGCTTATGGTTGAATTGGCTAACCGCGAAATTAACCAGCTATGGACTGAGTGTGGGGCGAATTTGGCGGGCGCTCTTATTCAGCAGCGATTATGCGACAGATTGATGATTTACAGTTCGGGTCAGTTATTGGGCCATCATGGACGTTCGGTTATCGACATGAACGAGCCGTTGAATTTAGCTTCAGCACCAAGGTTTAAAATTATTGATCGTCGGCAGATAGGCCCTGATCAACGCTTGGTAGCAGTACCTCATACACAAGATTAAAGGGTAAAGCGTTATGTCACTGCATAGCACAGAAGAAATTATCGAAGACATTCGTCAGGGTAAAATGGTTATCCTTATGGATGACGAAGACCGCGAAAACGAAGGCGATATTATTATTGCAGCCGAGTGCGTGACGCCGGAAACCATCAACTTTATGGCGCGTTACGGTCGTGGACTAATTTGCTTAACGCTGACTGAAGAACGCTGCGAGCAACTTAATTTGCCGCTGATGGTGGATAAGAACAACGCACCATACGCAACAAGCTTTACTGTCTCGATTGAGGCTGCTGAGGGTGTAACCACAGGTATTTCCGCGGCGGACAGAGCGAAAACGGTGTTGGATGCTGTGAAAAAAGACGCCAAGCCGGAAGATTTGGTTATGCCTGGACATATTTTCCCGTTAAAAGCGAAGTCGGGCGGGGTGTTGAACCGTGCGGGACACACCGAAGCGGGTTGTGACCTTGCGCGTTTAGCTGGTTTTGAACCTGCGGCGGTTATCGTGGAAGTGCTGAATGAAGATGGCACCATGGCGCGCCGGGCCGATCTTGAAGCTTTTTCTGAAGAGCATGGTATTAAAGTCGGCACCATTGCCGATTTAATTGAGTATCGCTCGATACAAGAAAAAACCATAGAACGGGTAGCTGAATGTAATTTGCCTACGGCATTTGGCAAGTTCCGGTTAATCACTTATCAGGACACTATTGATGAGCAGGTACATTATGCTCTTGTTCATGGTGACCTCTCGCAAGATAAAGTGACTAACGTACGAGTTCACTTGCAGGATACTTTCCACGATACCTTTCTAACCGAGCGTGCAGCAAAACGCAGCTGGCCAATTCAGAAAGCTATGTCCTATATTGCTGAACACGATGGTGTGCTGGTTATTATTGGTCGTCAGCAGACGCCAGAAAGCATCATTGCTCAGGTGTGTGAGTTTGAAGCTCAGGACAAAGGTGAACATAAGCCAACAACGTCGGCGTCAAATGCGTCCCGGAATGTCGGTTTAGGCTCACAGATTCTGGCAGACTTGAACATTCATAAAATGCACTTAATGAGCTCGCCAAAACGTTACTCTGCACTGTCGGGCTTTGGCCTGGAAGTGGTCGACTTTATTGAAGACCAAGACTAACCGTTGTAACGTTGTTGGAATTCATTGAATAGTTGCTGGTGAGTTGGCGTGGCAACACCCGCCGTCTTACCAGCGTTAATTAAATAACCGGTTAACTGCTGTATCTCGGTACGCCGTTGTTGTTGAATATCCTGCAGCATTGAAGAGTGGTTTAAGGCTGTTTCCTTTGCTACTAAAAGCACCTCCTTATAGCATTCCTCAGTTGTCAGCGACACGTTGTGACTTTTTGCTACAGCAACGGCTTCTGCCACAAGGCTGTATACTTGTGTCTGCCAGTTTTCCTTCAGTAATTCGCCATTTGCGCACTCATGAACTGCGGTCAGCGGATTAATAATGCAATTAATAACGAACTTTAACCAGCGCCTCTCACTTAGATCTTGTTCCAGAGTAAGTGGAGGGAATGCCTGTTGCAGGACCAAGCCAGGGGCAAAGTCTGTCGGCTGATTCCGGCCTTGAGGGCCGACTTCAAGCCAGCTACGACCTGCACCTCGGTGCTCTATACAAAAGTTGCCATTTTCACTCTGACTTTTCACTGCACCGTGGGTTGTCACCAGTGGGTGTAAATTAAGTTCTTTTAACAGTTCCGGAAGTTCAACCATGCCGTTGTGGCTTATTACTATGGGCATGGTTTTATTAAATCCGTGCAATGTCGTTATGCGTAGCAGAGCTTGAATCACGTCAAAGGCCTTAACCGCAATAACGAACACAGTATTTCCGGCCAGAGGTTGCGTAATAACCTGAGCACTGTAGTCAGCCTTAAACTGCTTATGAGTGACTTGCCAGTTTATTTCTCGCGGCCCGCTCTCACGCGGTAGTACTGACACAGACTGGCCGTGTTCCAGCAGAGCGCTGGCAATAAGTCCACCGATTGCCCCGGGGCCAAGTACTACCCAGTTCAGGTTAGCCTTCGTCACGTTTTCGCTCCAGCTCGGCTATGGGTTTACGAATAAACCAGAGGAAGATAAGACTGGGAATAACCATTAAAGCGGTTACCACAAAGAACAGTGCCCAGTTGCCATCCATATAATCGACAATTGTTCCGCTTGAGGACGACAATAAGGTTTTCCCTAAAGACCCCAACGATGCCATTAGCGCATACTGGGTTGCGGTAAAGGTTCGGTTACAAAGTAAACTGATAAAGGCAACGAAGGCGACGGTTGACCAGGCACTGGTAAAGCCGTCAATTAAAACCGCGCTTAGAAAAAGGTTTGTATCCGGGCCTACCAGAGCAATCCACGAGAACATCAGATTAGAGGTAGCCATGGCTATGCCGCCTATGAGCAGGCCTTTAATTATGCCCAGTCGTAAATTGACGGCACTGCCTAGCAGTGCAAAAACAATCGTTACCCACCAGGTAACTAATTTTGAATAGGTGCCGATTTCGGCATTAGTAAAACCAACTTCTTTATAGAAAACAATGGACATCCGGCCCAGAAAAGCTTCACCAATTTTAAACAAAAAGATAAAGGCCAGAATTGAAAACGCCAGCTTAACGCCGTTGCGGGAAAAAAATTCCCCAATGGGCTGAATAACAACAAGATTGACTCTTTCTTTCATTGCTGGCCAAAAGTGGGTCAGCTTTGTCTTTATGGTTGGATCCTGATGATAAGTGGTACGGCGTACAAAGAGTACGACGGCTGCAAGTACTAACATGATGCAGCCCAAACCGAAATACGCGTGTTGCCATTGCCAGTTTATACCATCGACAAAAAAGAACGGCAGGGCGCCTAAACCGCTGTAACCTGTCCACCATCCTGCAGTTGTCATTGCTGCGCCGGCGCTTTGCAGACGGCCTTCGGTTTCAGCAAAAGACTCAATCCGGTAGGCATCAATAGCAATATCCTGAGTTGCAGAACTTATTGCAATGCCCAGCGCGATTATCCCGGCCAGATGAAGGTTGCTGGTGATATCCAGACTGGCCAATGCAAAACAGCCACCGGCAATGAGCATCTGGCAGAGAAAGATCCAGCTTCTTCGTTGACCCAGCCAGCGAGTAAGCAGCGGAAGCTTGAAATTGTCTATTAGAGGAGCCCATAAGAAGTTTATTGAGTAAGCCGCTGAAACAGCACCAAAATAACCAATAGTTGATCGGGTAAGGCCTACTTCCTGCAACCAGGCAGACAGCGCTGAGCCAATCATCACCCACGGAAAACCACTGGCAAGACCCAGAACAAAAATAACTAAAACACGTGGCTGTTTATAGACTTTAAGGTCTTGCCAGAAAGTCGGTTTGGTCAAAGCCATTAGTTTTGAGGAACAACCTCTATGCGTTTTAAAATAGGCGGGTCGACAGGTACATCGGCCCAGCCAATATCATCGCTGTAAGCCTGAGATTCAAGTTCCGCCATGGCCTCCAGCACATCTAAGCCATCCACAATGCGACCGAACACAGTATATCCCCAGTCACCATCGTCGGGGTCTAATGAGCTATTGTCATTTAAATTAAAGAAAAACTGGCGGGTAGCAGAATGTGGGCCGCGCTCACGAGCCATGGCAACGGTGCCATATTCGTTCTTTAAGCCGTTACCCGATTCATTTACAACTTTCTCGTAAGAAGGTTTGTCCTGAAAGTCTTCGTCGTAACCTCCACCCTGAATGACAAAGTCCGGCACTAAGCGATGAAATATGGTGTCGTTGTATTGTGCTTTTTTCACGTAGCGGAAAAAGTTTTTAACGGTTAACGGGGCGGCGTCGCGGTTAAGTTCAACTGTAATGTCACCCATAGAGGTGACTAATTTAACCCGGGGGAATGGGTTGTCCGGCTGAATCTCAGCGTGCCCGACGCTGATAAAAAAGGCTGCGGTAATGCCAATAAAGTATTTAAGGAATGTCATTGCTAAAAATCCTCTTGTTCACGTATGCGCAGCTTAGGGTCATTGGCAATTTCTGTGAGTACTGAGTTCAACAATTGATTAAACTGACGTTCCATAGTTGCCTGAGCAGGCTTAAGACCGCCGCTCGAGTTATAGGTTCCCGAATAAAAGTTACTGTACCGGCGGTTTCCCCGGGTTGCCTCTACACGGATAGTTACACTGTGCTCCAGTTCGTATTTCACTGTATGAAGCGTTGCATCAATCAATGCTTTTTCAATGGTGACATGCCAGGTAAGCCCGTTGTTGTCTGAAGCACCTGTAACAGGCTGTAAAGCCTCTTCGATAATGTCTGTTAAAGGCCTTTGAGCGGGGGCAAACTGGGCCTTATCTTTATCTTTTTTATGACGGTACAGATAAGAGTATGAACGCTGGTCTTTGACTTTTAGCTGATTAACCTTGGCGCTAAGTTTATCAGTAACAGTGTCAGAGCTGATAATTAATGGATCAGGCTGGCTCTGGCAGGCGCTGATAATAAGTAAAAAACCTGCTGCTAATATTGTTCGGAACATTGGAGTTATCCTTTTTTCTGGCGGTCATTCACCTGACGTCGATTCGTGCTATCATACGGTGAAACCGTATTGTCATAAAATACCTTACCATTATGACGATACTAGCCGACAGAAGTAAAAGGTTTTGCCGTGACTAAATTTGCTGAAATTACCGGTTGGGGAAAATGTCTGCCACCGGCTGTAATGACCAATGATGATCTTGCCACTTTTCTGGAAACTTCCGACGAATGGATTGTTTCGCGAACGGGGATTTCCGAACGTCGAGTAAGCCATGTCGGTACATCCGAGTTGGCGACGGTTGCTGCACGCAATGCCTTGGCAGCTGCCGATTTAGATCCTAACGAATTGGATCTCATCATTGTCGGTACTTGTACTGCAGATGAACTTATTCCTAATGTCGCTTCTAAAGTACAGCAAAATATTGGCTCAAAAAATGCGGCAGCGTTTGACCTAAATGCAGCTTGCAGCAGCTTTTTATACGCTATGCATGTTGCAACTCAAGGCATAAAAACCGGCGCACATAAAAAAGTTTTGCTGATAGGTGCTGAGCGTTTAACCCGTATTCTGGATTGGACTAAACGCGAAAGTGCGGTGCTATTCGGTGATGGTGCGGGGGCTATGGTACTTGAAGCCTCAGATGAAGAGGTTGGTCTGCTAGCCAGCCATATTAGTTGTGATGCCGATGCCCGCGACGTGTTGAGTCTGAATTTTGGCTCAAGCTTTGATCGCTTTAATTTTGACGGCATCATGCAATTTGATTTTGTTGGTCAGGAAATATTTAAACGGGCAGTGAAGGGAATGAGCGCTGCTGTTGAAAAAGTTTTTCAGGAAACCGGCATGACCACCGACGATATCGATGCCCTTATTCCGCATCAGGCGAATAAACGGTTAATCGATTTCTTAGGTAAAATGTGCAAAGTCCCGAGCGAGAAAACCGTTATTAATATTCAGAATTACGGGAATACGTCCTCAGCGACATTGCCTATTGCCTTTGCTGAAGCAGCTGACAACGGTATTATCAAGCCTGGCGACAGCATTATGTCAGCTGTGTTTGGCGGTGGACTCACGTGCGGTGCCGGATTGATTAAATGGGGCCAGCGAGTCACGCCCAAACGTCCTAATCAAATGGAGCTACCGGCCGGTGATAAGAGCGCGTTGGAACTGATTGTGCCAATGCATGAAGCGACTAAAAAAGCCTGGAAAAATCGCGGTCAGTAATAATTGACGGGAGACAGATTTTGAATACTGAAGAGCTCGTACAAGTTTCGCAAGATAACGGTGTTGTTCGCATACGTCTGAACCGACCGGCAAAGAAGAATGCCTTCACTCAGGACATGTACACAACATGTAATGACGCGTTGAAAGCGGCAGACAACGATAGCTCGATTCATGCTGTGCTTTTTGAGTCCAGTGGCGACAGTTTTTCTGCCGGTAACGATTTAAATGACTTCTTATCAATTGAAAACTTAGACGAATCGGCACCCCCGTTTCAGTTTTTACATACGTTGGCGCGTGCTGAGGTGCCTATAGTTGCTGCAGTAAATGGATTAGCAATAGGTATAGGCACGACACTCTTACTGCATTGCGATATTGTTTACAGTAGTGACGACGCGGTATTTGCATTGCCATTTGTTCAGCTTGGGTTGTTGCCTGAAGCGGCTTCCAGTTTGTTGTTGCCGCAAATTTGTGGTTACCAAAAAGCGGCAGAACTGTTATTGCTTGGCGAAAGTTTTGACGCGCAGTCGGCTCAGCAGGCCGGGTTTGTTAACCATGTGGTTTCGCTTGAGCGTTTGCCTGTTGTGGTTGACGAAACTCTGGATAAACTGCGTAAGCAATCCAGCAAGTCATTACGAATTTCCAAGCATTTATTAAAGCAGCCAACGGAGTCAGTAGCTGATCGCATCAGTCGTGAAGCGACGTTTTTTGCAAAAGCGTTAAGCTCAGATGAAGCTCGTCAGGCAATTGCTGCAAAGCTGCAGAAAAAGTAAGCAAAAGATAAACTGTGGGTTGTTTCAGGCAGGTAACTGGTTCATAATGCAGCCCGCTTTGAACAAAGCGTTTATGGTGACTCTGCGGGTCCCCTCGCAACGCTAACTGGTGAACCCGGTCAGGCCCGGAAGGGAGCAGCCGTAGTCAGGGATGTGTGTGCCGAGGTGTGGCTGGTAGAGTCGCCACCCAATCTTTATTAATCGCCGTCAGGGCGTTTTCTTCCTTTTAAGAACTCCAGCGCTTCCGCTATTGCCTTGTGTACCTGCATTTCCATATCCAGCCGCTTTGACGGTGGTAAAAAGAAAGCCATATCAACTTCGTGACGAATATACCGAGGCGGCAACTGATTGAGCACCAGACAACTGAGATCAGCAAGAAACTCCTGGCTGTGTTGCTTCTCCAGTTCCAGTTCTTCTATCCGGTCTGCAACTAAGCGCTCGTAATAATTGTGAATGTCATCGTCAAACTTCATACTTTTATCCTTCTGTTAGCTCATTCTCAGTATAGACATAATAACTGGCTCTTAGTAGTTGAGCATGGGCTCTGACTAAACGAGGTAAATTACGTTGATACCCACCGCCGATTACAGCAGCTAGAGGAGTCTCATGTCGTTTAGCAAAGCGTAGTACAGTGAGGTCTCTTTGAAAAATACCTGCCAGACTAATATTCAGATGACCCAACTCGTCCCGCTGATAAATGTCGACACCGGCATCGTAAAGAATAAGATCAGGTTTAATTTCGCGGTTGATGCGTTCTAGAGTATTTTCAAGAGCAGCTAAGTATTCTTTGTCAGAGGTGTGTTTAGCTAAAGGGATATCCAGATTAGAACTCACTTTGGAGAATGGAAAGTTGCGCTCTCCGTGTATTGAGCAGGTAAAAACTCTATCATCATTTTCGAAGAGCGTGGCGGTTCCGTCGCCTTGATGAACATCAGTATCCAGTACCACTATTTTTAGCTCTGGGTGGCGAACCAGTATTTCATTGCAGGCTATCGCTAAATCGTTGAGTACGCAAAAGCCACTGCCCCAGTCTTTGTGAGCATGGTGGTAGCCGCCGGAAAAGTGTATGGCAATTCCCTTCGTTAGTGCCAGCTCAGTCGTCAGCAGTGTGCCTCCAGCGGAGGTGAGAGTGCGGTACAATAGCTGTTCTGACCAGGGAAAGCCTATGCGTCTCCAGCTGTTTTTATCCATGCTGTTCTGCCGTAACTGAGACAAATAGCCCGGACAGTGCGTTCGCGCTACCTGTTCCCAGCTAAGCGGCTCAGGTAGGTGCCATTGATTATTCGTTGCTCCGTGCTTAACCGCCCAGTCTTTTAGTAGGCGGTATTTCTCTATTGGGTAACGGTGTCTGGGAGGTAAATCTAATTCACTGTATAAAGGTGAGTAGATAAAAGGAACGTCAACCTTCTTCATAACGGCTAATCTTTTTCTCCAGAGTATCAATGGCCATTTGGCAGCGATTAAGGCGTTGCTGCGCGCTTTGAATCAAAGTTGGGTTATTACCCCCTGCTGCCGTATCCAGGTTTTCTGTCAGTCGTCTTTCGTAGTCACGATAAGTCACTAATTGTTGATGCATTTGCTGCAGTTGATTTTGCGCAGTAATGCGATGATCTTGCTGTTGTTTTGGTGGTCTATTAGCCCGAAAAGCTGTATTTAATGCTTCTAGCTGCAGGCTAAGTTTTTCCGCGAGGTAACGTTGAGCCTGTTGGTTGTCGCTTTGCTGGAGTTGTCGGAAAAGGCTTCGGGTCTCCGCAACGTAATCGACAGCCAGGTTAGAACTCTGACTGAACAGGGAGGAACTAAACCAATTTTCGCTAAGCTGGCGATGTTTCTTTCTGTTTTCCCCATCAATTTGCTCAGCTCGCTCCTGTAAAGTGTTGAGCAGCTGTTCAATATGTTGTATTGAGGTTACATTTAATATCTCTCTCATCCCTCTATATTAAAGGATTTTAAAACTTAGGTCACGGAATTGGATCTACCATTAAATATAGGCTGGCAAATTATTTGTTTAAAAAACGTTGAAATTGAAATGTCAGTGTTGTTCGTTGATCAAAAAGTGATACTATTCAGGTAGGAGTAATATCCAAAGTTAGGTATATAAGTGCTAATACTGAGGGTATGAAAAGAGTTGACGACAGGATGTTGTCCGAGAAAATATCTGGAAATTACGCGACTCCAGATCCGTGTTCTGCACTGGATATAGCGCGGCAGCTATAGCGCGGTTGACTCAGTTTACTTGGTTGACAGCGTATAGTCATCGTGGGAGTATTCTTTGGTATTGCTGTATTTTTTGGCAATAATAATAAAAAGTGTAGAACTAGATCTTTTCGTCATTCAAACAACTGGTGTTTCGCGCCTTAGGCGTTGAAGCGGAAGTTAAGTCAAATTGGTTGGGAACTATGACCAAAGTAATCAAAAGAACCAAACTCGCTGCAACCCTGATGGGTGTGATGGCGTTTGCTGGCACCGGCGTTGCCGCTGCACAGCAAGTAGATGTAGCTAAGCTACAAAACGAAGAGCAAAAGGTTTTGAACGCTGACGAACAGTCACAGAAGAAAATCGACTCTTTGTTCGAGCAAAGCCAGGATCTTCTTATCGAATATCGTTCAGTCGTTTCTGAGTACGAGAACTTGAAGGTCTATAACGATCACGTTCAAGGCTTGGTCAATGACCAGAACGCTACGCTTGAGTCTCTCCAGAAGCAGATCAACGGAATCGAACGCACGAAACAAGGCGTTGTTCCTTTGATGTATGAAATGATTGACTCGCTTGAGCAGTTTGTGAAGTTGGACATTCCAATTCACCGTGAAAAGCGTATGGAGCGTGTAGAGCGTCTGCGCGATATCATGGATAGCTCAAGTGTTTCTACATCAGAGCAATTCCGTCAAATTATCGAAGCTTATCAAACCGAAATGGACTACGGTTCAGGTTTGATTTCTTATCAGGGCAACCTGGAAATTGACGGTAAGGAAGTGGCTGTTGATTATTTCCACATGGGTCGTGTTGCATTCTTAGCTCAGTCTCTGGACATGAAAAATGCCTGGATTTACAACAACGAAACTGATGAGTGGACTACTTTGGACGACGAGTTTATCCGTCCTCTAACCCAAGCGATTCGTATGTCACGTAAGCAACTTGCTTACGATCTGGTGAAACTTCCAGTATTCGCAGCGGAGAGTGCAGAATGAATAAATTATTAAAATCGTTAATGATTGCAGCAGCAGTCACCCTTTCTGCAGGTACGACTCTCGCTGCCCAAGCTCAGGATCAATCTGAAGCTAAAAACTTAGACGAGCTACTTCAGCTTGTTGAAAAAAACCGCGTTTCTTCACGTGAACTGAACGCCGAACGTGAGCGTGAATTCACTTCTGCTCGTGCAGATAAGCAAGCTTTGCTGAATCGTGCTGAGAAGCAGTTAGAAGAAGAGAAAGCTCGTGGCAAGCGTTTGCAGGAAGAGTTTTCTGAAAACGAAGTTGACCTCGCCAACAAAGAGCAAGAGCTTGAGAATGCCAAAGGCACCTTAGGTGAAATGTTTGGTGTTGTTCGTGGTGCAGCGACAGAAACTATCGGTCGTATTGCGACTTCTATCATTAGTGCGGAGTACCCAGGTCGTGAAGACGTTCTGGAAAGTCTGTCTGAAGCGAAAGAGCTTCCTACTCTGGAAGAGCTTGAAGAGCTTTGGAAAGCCTTGCTGACTGAAATGGTAGAGTCAGGAAAAGTTGTTAAGTTTGATACCGAAGTTACCTTACTTGACGGTGGTAGTGAAACTCGTGAAGTGGTTCGTGTTGGTACCTTTAACTTAATTTCTGGTAACCAATATCTATTATACAACGATACTACAGAGCAAGTTCAGCCGTTAGGTCGTCAGCCTCAGGGTAGTGCGACTTCGCAAGCTGAAGAATTTGCTAACACTGAAGAAGGTTATGAAGGCGTATACCTTGACCCTTCAAAAGGGCAGATTCTTAGCTTGTTAACTGGCAAAAAGACACTGGAAGAGTTTTATCACCAGGGCGACACTGTTGGTTATGTTATTACAGCAGTATTAATTCTGGGTTTGCTAATCTCTGTATTCAAACTGGTTACTTTGACAACTGCGGCAGGAAAAATTCGCTCTCAGTTGAAGAATCCAGAGCAACCTAAAGACAACAACGCATTAGGTCGTATTCTTAAGGTTTATCAAGAGAATAAGAATGCAGATGTTGAAAACTTAGAACTGAAACTGGACGAAGCAATTCTACGTGAGACGCCTAGAGTCGAAAGTGGCATTAACGTCATCAAGATTCTTGCGGCTATCGCGCCATTGCTTGGTCTGTTGGGTACGGTTGTTGGTATGATTGGTACGTTCCAGTCTATTACACTGTTTGGTACCGGTGATCCGAAGATCATGGCAGGCGACATCTCTATGGCGTTGGTAACAACAGCTATGGGTCTTATTGCAGCTATTCCATTGATTTTGGTTCATAGTATTGTGGCTTCTCGCGGCAAGTCTATTGTTCATATTCTGGACGAGCAAGCAGCGGGTATCGTAGCTGCGCATTCGGAGAAGGAGTAACCCATGCTTTACCTGATGGAACTTTGGGAATCTATCAGGGATTTTCTGGCTACCGGTGGCGATGTCCTGTACATCGTCATGGGGGTGCTCTTTCTAATGTGGGTACTGATGATAGAGCGTTATTGGTACCTTACAGGTGCTTTCCCTAAACTTCGCAATGAAATTATAGCGAAATGGGATGCCCGTAAGGACACCACCTCATGGTACGCCCATAGAATCCGTGAAGCATGGATTTCCGAAGCGAACGATAAACTGAATGCACGTATTCTGTTGATTAAAACTTGTGTTGCCTTATGTCCGCTAGTCGGGCTGCTGGGTACCGTGACAGGTATGATTACGGTGTTTGAAGTTATGGCAGTACAAGGGACGGGTAACCCTCGTCTAATGGCGTCGGGTATATCGATGGCTACCATCCCGACAATGGCGGGAATGGTTGCAGCGTTATCCGGCATGTTTTTCGCGACGCGTCTTGAAAGTAAAATACGCAGAACGAAAGAACGCCTTGTTGACAGTTTGCCACATCACTAAGAGAGTAAAACTATGGCACGTAATCGTAATCGAGAAGAGGAAGATGCGTCGATCGACATGACGCCGATGCTCGACATCGTCTTCATTATGTTGATCTTCTTTATCGTAACGACCTCATTCGTCAAAGAAGCGGGTATTCAGGTTAATAAACCTGAAGCCAATAATACGACCAAGGAGCCTTCAGCTAACATCTTTATCGCAATTCGTGATACTGGTGAAGTTTGGATGGATAAACGTCAAGTTGATGTAGAACGCGTAGGCGCGAACATAGAGCGTCTGCTTGCCGAACAGCCAACTGATGTTGTTGTTATCCAGGCCGACAGAAAAGCTGAACATGGTGTCGTTGTAGAAGTCATGGATCAGGTTAAGGAAGCGGGTATCGATAAGATATCCATAGCTGCGGAGAATAACTAATATGGTGCGCTTTTTAGTATCTTTACTACTAGGTGCCGCCGTTACGTTTGCTCTGTTTGCTTTCATGGCTTACTTAATCAGCGGGGGAGCGCAGCGTAATGAAGCGCCGCCTCCATCGCCGGTTATTGACATCGTAACGTCGCCACCTGAGTCTGACGTTCAGGAGCGTCGGCGTACACCGCCGCCGCCGCCGCCGCCACCGGAGCAACCACCAGAAACACCACAGTCTGAGCCTGATACATCAGACAGTAGTATGAACATGAACATGGGGTTCGATGTTGATGTGGGTGGAGCTGATACCGGACTTTCAGGTCCTGGTGGAGGTTTAAGTTCTGACGGTGACGCAACACCAATTGTTCGTATTGAACCGCGTTATCCGCCTACAGCTGCGCGAAATGGCACAGAAGGTTGGGTACAACTGCGATTCACTATTGACCAGCAAGGTGGTGTAACTGACGTTGAAGTCATCGATTCTGAACCTCGTCGAGTGTTTGACCGTGAGGCACGACGCGCACTGTTGCGTTGGAAATATAAGCCTAAGGTTGTTGACGGTAAGCCAATTCGTCAAGAAGGCATGACCGTTCAGCTCGACTTCACAATGGATGGGAACTAAGAAATGAAATATACAGTAAAAACATTTGTTAGTGCCCTGGCTTTTGCTTCCGTTATGTCGATGACAACGGTCCAGGCTTCGGCTCAGGATCTTGGTTTCAACATTCCGGATAAAGAGACTGTTGAGGCGCAGAAGAAAGCTCGTGACAATAAGGCTGCTTCGCAAAGCATTGGCCGGGCAATTATGGACGCGTTTGAGCTGTATGAAGAAGAAAAAATCAAGGAAGCGATAGCGGTTCTTGAAGATCAAGATCCTGATCCAGGCTACGATTCAGCGTACTTGGGACGCTTTCTTGGTAACCTTTATGCAGCAGATGAGCGCATGGCTGATGCTTTACGAGTTTTGAAAAGCGCAGTCGACCAGGATGTGCTGGGTTGGAGTGACCAAGCGGCAGCGATGAAGTTGGTAGGACAAATTAGTCTGCAAGAAGAGAAGTATGAGCAGAGCCTTGAATACCTGAAAAAATGGGTTCAATTTACAGGTGAACGTGAATCTCAGGTATTCTTGTACATGGCTAATGCGAACTACCAGATGAAGAGCTTCGCTGAAGTCATTCCTTATGCGGAAGCTTCGTTAAAAGCGGCAGACAAGCCTGAAAAGAATGTCTATACGTTGATGATGGCGTCTTACTATGAACGTAAGATGTATCCTCAAGCCATAGAAGTTCTTGAGGAAGGTCTGGATAAGCTACCCGAAGTAACCCAATGGTGGCCTCAGTTAGCGCAGTTCTACATGCTTGAAGAAGACTTAGCTAAGTCTCTTCAAACCATGGAAATAGCTTATATGGCTGGGTACCTGGATACAGAGAGTCAGTACAAAATGCTGGTTCAGCTGTATGATAACGAAGGTATTCCATATAAAGCTGCTTCTACTATGGAGAAACATGTAGAAGCGGGTGATATCGAGAAGAACGCGAAGAACTTTGGAACTATTGCTAATAGTTACCATCGCGCGAAAGAGCTTGATAAGGCCGTTTCCTGGTATGAACGCGCAGCAGAAGCAACCAATGACAGTGATGACAAAGGTGAATACTACCGTAAGCAAGGTAACTTGATGCTGTTGAACGAACAGTATATTGCGGCAGCGGAGCCTTTGAAGAAAGCGTTGGACTATCTTGAGCGTGAAGACGAAGGTCGTGTGTACATGTCTTTAGCAGAAGCGTATTTCTATGGTGGTGACTATCGCCAGGCAATGCGTTATGTTGATGAAGCTGCAACCTTCGATGGTCAACGTCGCAGCGCTCGTAGCTGGAGAGGTTACATCAAGTCTACGGCAGAACGGAAAGGTATCGATCTCGATTAACCACTTTTCGTTTTTATAACTGCATAGTAAAACCCGGCCACAGTGTCGGGTTTTTGTTTTTTGGGGAGAGGAACATGAAATCTCATTCGGTTGGGCTTGGCTTAAGAAACGAGTTGCTCGACGCAGCTTTAGCTGGAGAGATTGATGCTGACTTTCTTGAGATAGCCCCGGAGAACTGGATACCTTTTAAAGGTTCTCGTTTGGACAAACTCGCCCAAATAGCCGGAAAATATCAACTGACCTGCCATGGGCTATCGCTATCTATTGGTAGCCAGGACTGGTTGAACCAAAGCTTTCTGAAAGATGTGAAACGCTTTTTGAATGACTTTGATATTGACATTTACAGTGAGCATTTAAGCTATTGCTCCCATAACGGCCAGTTATACGATTTACTGCCTATTCCTTTTACAACCGATGCCGTTGCCTATGTTGGCGAACGAATTAAAGATGTGCAGGATAGGTTAGGGCAAGCTTTAATACTGGAAAACGTCTCTTATTACGCCAGCCCTTCGCCGCAGCTCACTGAATTAGAGTTTATTAATCAGGTGCTTGAGGCCGGAGACTGCAAGCTTTTGCTGGATGTGAACAATGTTTTTGTTAACAGCGTAAACCACAGTTATGACCCTTATGAGTTCATCGATGGCCTGCCTTCTGAACGAATTGTCTACGGACACATAGCGGGACATCACGAAGAATACGACGATCTTTATATTGATACTCATGGTGCCGGCGTAAAAGACGAAGTTTTCCAGCTTCTGGATTATGCTTATAGGCGGCACGGCGTTTACCCTACTTTGTTGGAAAGAGATTTTAACTTCCCATCACTGGAAGAGTTAAATCAGGAGTTGAATAGAATAAAGGCGATACAGGCTCACCATGAGTAAAATGACTTTTAAAGAAATTCAAAATCGCTTTGTTGAACAGTTAAAAGCGCCGGAAAAGTTCGTAGACGAGCCTTGGCTAAATGAGATAGAAGCGCGGCGGCTGGCTGTTTATCAGCGATTGTTGCGCAATAATATTTTTCGGTTTATTGATAGTGCATTCCCCATACTTAAAAAGCTGACAGCGGAAAAACAATGGGCAGAAACCAAAGAGCGGTTTTTTCGTACCTTTTCTTCTCAGTCACCATATTTTACTGGTATTGCAGCAAGCTTTGTTGAGTACCTGCAGTCTCACGACGAGTTGTTTATTTTTGCGGCAGAACTGGCTCATTATGAATGGGCAGAACTGGCGGTAGAGCAAAAGCCGTGGCCGGAAAATTATACTCGCTTGGAAAAGGTGCTTCATAGGGACTTTCTGATTGCACTTAACCCCACGGCTATGGTTTCGTCATATCAATACCCTGTTGATGAAATAAGTACTGAGTTTCAACCTCAGGAACCCTTGGCAGAACCGCGTTTTTTGATCGTATTTCGCGACAACAGTGATAAGGTTCGCTTTATTCGTATCAATGCGATGACTTTTTTACTGTTAACAGAGTTACAAGATAGAGATAGTATTCAACTGAATAGCTTACTCGCGCTTTTGCCCGAGTTACTTCCTCAATGGCCTAGAGAACAGTTACTGCAAGGGGCCGAACAGACTTTAAACAGGCTGGCCGGGCAGCAATTGATATTGAAGGTAAAGAATTGAATTCAACTTTTATCGTTGTCGAGGATCGAGTATGATCAGCCCCGATTTCATCAAGAGGTAAAAGTTATGTCATCAGAAACCTTTAAAGAACCGGCAGGCAAACGATTTTTGCTTATTACGGCAGTGTTGTTTTTATTCTGGGCCTGTTTACCGCTGGTTCTGCGTTTAACACAAATTCTTTCTTCTTAAATACATCCTCATTAACTATCAGGTAAACGACATTTATGTCAGTCACTTTGCTCGTTGTCGAGGATAAAGACAAAACGCTTGAGTCTATTTGCAGCGCGATAAAGCCTCTGGGCTTCGAGGTTACTGTAGCCCGGGATGGTTTAGATGGCTTAAGTAAAGCGAAACAGACCTATTTTGATATTGTTTTGCTTGACCACAAAATGCCGGTTATGGACGGTTTGTCTTTACTGAAAAACCTGCGCGATTTAGACGCCTATCACCGCACTCCGTTGTTGTTTATGTCAACTCAGGATTTGGTAGAGATAGAGCCAAAAGCATTAAAGGCTGGTGCGACTCAATGTCTGGCTAAACCTTTGAACGAGGATTTTCTGTTGGATACGCTAAAATCCTGGGCGGTGCGCTTTGTCGCATAATGATGAGACTAATATTATGGAATCAGCTACGACTGATATAAGAGACTCTATCGGTTCCATTCCGGACTATCCTAAGCCAGGTATTATTTTCCGGGATATAACGCCTTTACTGCAAAACCCAGATGCGTTCAGATTAACCATTAATACGTTAAAGCAACGCTACGCTGAGCAGGGCATAACACAAATTGCTGCCGTTGAAGCCCGTGGCTTTATTTTTGGTTCCGCATTAGCCTATGCCATGGGTTGTGGAGTCACTTTGTTAAGAAAACCGGGAAAGTTACCCGGTAAAGTGACACGCCAGAATTACGAGTTAGAGTACGGCTCAGACGAACTGCAAATGCATGAAAACGCTTTGACCGAAAGCGATCTGGTGCTGATTGTCGATGATTTACTGGCTACCGGCGGAACCGTGGTTGCTGCAAGTCAGTTGATTAAGTCCTCCGGCGCAGACGTTGTAGAAGCGGCTTTTGTGGTCTCTTTACCTGAGCTTGGTGGCGAAGATAAATTGCAGCAGGCCGGCGTTGCGTGCTATACCTTATGTCAGTTTTAACGAAACAGAGTTAATAATCCATCCTATGAGTTATCAGGTACTGGCGAGAAAATGGCGACCTTCGCAATTTGCAGAAGTTGTCGGCCAACAACATGTTTTGAAGCCGCTTGAACACGCATTAGACAAGCAGCGGCTTCATCATGCTTATCTGTTTACCGGTACTCGCGGGGTGGGTAAAACCACCATTGCACGAATCCTCGCTAAAGCACTGAATTGCGAAGAAGGTATTACGGCAACGCCATGTGGCAAATGCAGTGCCTGTCTTGAAATAGAGCAGGGACGGTTTGTTGACTTACTGGAAATTGACGCAGCATCAAGAACCAAAGTTGAAGACACCCGCGAGTTACTTGATAACGTCCAATATCGCCCCACCCGTGGTCGTTATAAGGTGTATTTAATTGATGAAGTGCACATGCTGTCACGGCACAGTTTTAATGCGCTGCTGAAAACACTGGAAGAACCACCGGAGCACGTAAAGTTTCTGCTGGCGACAACCGATCCGCAGAAGCTACCGGTCACCATTTTATCGCGCTGTCTGCAGTTTAATTTAAAAGCCTTGTCGAACGACGATATTACGCAGCAGCTTAGCTATGTTTTATCGCAGGAACAGGTTCAGGCTGACTCCGAAGCGCTGCCTCTCTTGGCTCGTTCTGCCCGTGGCAGTATGCGCGATGCGCTTAGCTTAACCGATCAGGCTATTGCCCAAGGTGGCGGCTCGGTGAGTATCGACAGTGTCAGACGTATGCTTGGCAACGTACCCGTGGCAGATATTGCCGCATTACTGGAATGTGTTCTGGAAGGGGATGCAGAAGCGGTAATGCAGCGTGTGGACAGCATGGTATCCATGGTACCGGACTTGAGTTCAGTTCTGGTTGAGCTACAGAGCTTGTTGCATCAGCTGGCGTTGGTTCAGCAAGTGCCCAGTGCCGCTAACGTGTTCGAAAACAGCGATGTTGTGAAACCATTATTGCGACGCATGCCGGCTGAACTTATTCAGGTTTTCTATCGCTCGGTTTTGGAAGGTCGCCGCGAGCAGGCTTACGCTATAGATGCGCGTAGCGGACTCGAAATGACTTTATTGCGTCTGCTGTGTTTCCGTCCGGCAGAGAAGGGCGATTACAACATTTCAGAACCGGACTCGTCTGCTGTTGATATGCCGGAGTCAAAGCTAACTGCTCCAGAAGTGACTGAACCTGAGCCTGAAGCAGAAGTAACACCGCAGGCAGAACCAGAGCCGCAGCCTGAAGCTGAGCTCTCAGAGCCTATGCAACCGTCTTATAGTGAGCATGAAGAGCCTCCTGAATTTAATTACCCTGAACCGGATGATGACGCAGGCTTTTATCATAATGATGCGCCTCCGTATCATATGGAAGAGGCTGCTAAGTCGGAGCCTGTACCTGAGCCAGCGGCGCAGAGCAGTTCTGGCGTAGCCGATCTTTTACGTGTGCGAGAGCAACTGGCTGAAAAAAAAAATCCAGACAATAGCAACAAAACATTAAACAGCCGGGCAGAAAACAGTTCGCCGATGCCATTAACTGTTCCGGCAAAAGCCGAACCAGAAGCTCAACCCGAGCATCAGCCGGAATCAAAAGACGAATTAAACGCAGAGTTGGGTAGCGAAACCAGTATAGAACCAAGTGTAGAGCCAACTACAGAGTCAAATACTGACTCGGTGGCATTACCAATAGCCGAATTGAATCAAGATACTAGTAACTACGAGTTACCTGAGTTAAATGACGATATCCGCGAAGCCGCCGAAGTTGATAAATGGAGTGCCATGATTGCGGGCATGGACATTTCCGGGTTGGCTCGTCAGGTGTTGTTAAACTCAGAACTGCAAAAGCTCGGCGACGACGACTGGCTGATTCTGGTGGCTGAAGAACAAAAAAGTTTATTGAACGAATCAACCAGTCAGGCCGTCAGAGAGTCTTTGGCCGGGCTATTAGGGGCGACCGCAAGGGTAGAGTTTAAAGTTGGCGTACCGAGCCAGCCAACCCCTTTAATGGTGCAACAACATATCAATGAATACCGTCACCAGCGCGCATGTGAAATATTACATGGGGACGCCAGCGTGCAGGAATTACAGCAAAGGTTTCAAGCGCAAATTGATGAGTCATCAATTCAGGCGCGTTAATTTTTTAAAAGCTTAAACGAGGAATTAAATTATGTTTAAAGGTGGAATGGGTAACATGATGAAGCAGGCGCAACAAATGCAGGAGCGCATGCAAAAAGCCCAGGAAGAAGTCGCAAATATGGAAGTTACCGGTGAAGCCGGTGCAGGCCTGGTTAAAATTACCATGCTGGGTAACCACAACGTAAAGCGCGTAAGCATTGACCCAAGCCTAATGGAAGACGATCAGGAAATGCTGGAAGACTTAATTGCTGCAGCTACCAACGATGCTGTGCGCCGCGTTGAAGAGACCAGCAAAGAGCGTATGTCTGAAATAACCGGCGGTATGGGTTTACCCCCGGGCTTTAAAATGCCGTTCTAAGAGCTAGGGTAAGTTAATGAGTATAAGTCCGGCAATCGATCAACTGGTCGAGAATTTAAAACGCCTACCGGGTGTTGGCCAAAAGTCAGCACAGCGTATGGCGTTTCATTTGCTTGAACGTGATCGCGGTGGAGCCTCAAGGCTTGCCGAGTCTTTGCAGTCTGCGGTGGAAAAAGTAGGCCACTGCGAGTGTTGCCGGACCTTAACCGAAGAACCTCTGTGTCGCATTTGCAGCAACCCCATGCGGCGCGAGAACGGTGTGCTTTGCATTGTTGAAACACCCGCCGACGTATTAGCCATTGAACAGACCTCTCAATTTCAGGGGCGGTATTTTGTGCTGATGGGGCATTTGTCTCCGCTGGATGGCATTGGGCCGGCTGACATTGGTCTGGATGAGCTGGAGCGGCAACTACAGAGCGAGCCGGTGGAAGAAATTGTGCTGGCGACTAACCCGACCGTGGAAGGGGATGCTACCGCGCACTATATTGCCGACATTGCCGCGCAATTGAATATCAACACCACCCGAATTGCTCACGGGGTGCCAGTAGGCGGTGAACTGGGTTATGTCGATCAAACCACACTGGGTCACGCCTTCAGTGGCCGAAAACAATTTTCCCGATGACTTGAAAATGTCTCCTGCGCCCCCATTGTTATTGCCATAGGTAATAACAGCAGGAGAAATATACTATGGCGGAAGCCGGTCAAATGGAAAAACATGGATTTCAGACAGAAGTAAAACAATTGCTTCACCTGATGATTCATTCGTTGTATTCCAATAAAGAAATTTTCTTACGCGAATTGGTCTCTAACGCGTCCGACGCAGCAGACAAACTGCGTTTTAAAGCCTTAAGTGACAACTCTCTTTACGGTGATGACAGTGACCTGCACGTTCGTGTTTCTGTTGATAAAGACAGCCGCACCATTACCATCAGCGACAACGGCGTTGGTATGACGCGCGACGACGTGATGAATAACCTGGGAACCATTGCCAAGTCAGGCACGGCTGAGTTCTTCGGTCAGCTCTCCGGCGACGAAGCAAAAGACAGCAAGCTTATTGGTCAGTTTGGTGTTGGCTTCTATTCAGCCTTTATTGTTGCCGATGAAGTTACCGTAAGAACCCGTTCAGCATTAGATACAGACGCTCGCGGGGTTGAATGGCGCTCGCAAGGTGAAGGCGATTTCGAAATTGCTGACATTGATAAAGCCCGTCGCGGCACTGACATTATTTTGCACCTGAAAGACGATGCCGATGAATTCTTAGATGAAAACCGTCTGCGTGGCATTATCAACAAATATTCAGAGCACCTGAGTATCCCGGTTCAAATGTGGAAGGAACCAGTACCTGAGTCAGAAGATGACGAAGGCAACAAAGTGGAAGGGCAGCCCGGCGAATGGGAAACTGTAAACTCAGGTCAGGCGCTCTGGACTCGTGAGAAGTCAGACATTACTGACGAAGAATACAAAGAGTTCTATAAGACCGTAGCGCACGACTTTGATGAACCACTGCTGTGGAGCCACAACAAAGTTGAAGGCACAACCGAATACACTAACTTGCTGTACATTCCAAAACGCGCTCCGTGGGACTTATGGAACCGCGAACAACAGCACGGCGTTAAACTTTATGTGAAGCGTGTCTTCATTATGGACGACGCTGAGCAGTTAATGCCAACTTATCTGCGCTTTGTACGTGGTTTGGTTGACTCAAATGACTTGCCGCTGAACGTTTCGCGTGAAATTTTGCAGGACAATAAAATTACCCGTGCTATGCGTAACGGCAGTACCAAAAAAGTACTGCAAATGCTGAAGAAGCTGGCAAAAGACGACAAAGAACAGTATCAACAGTTCTGGGATACTTTTGGCAACGTGCTGAAAGAAGGTCCGGCGGAAGATCACACTAACCGTGAGCGTATTGCCGAGCTGCTGCGTTTTGCTTCAACACATAACGACGGCGCAGTGCAGTCAGTCAGCCTGGACGACTACATTGAGCGTATGAAAGAAGGTCAGGATAAAATCTTCTACATTGTTGCCGACAGCTACGAAGCCGCCAGAAACAACCCTGCGCTGGAAATCTTCAACAAGAAAGGCATTGAAGTGTTGCTGCTTTCAGAGCGCATTGATGAATGGCTGATGAGCCACCTGACTGAATTTAAAGAGAAACAGTTGCAGTCAGTGACTCGTGGTGACCTTGACTTAGGTGAACTGGACGACGAAGAGGACAAGGCTGAGCAGGAAAAAGCTGAAGAAGCCTTTAAAGAGAATCTGGAACGCTTTGAAAAAGCTTTAGGTGACAAAGTGAAGAAGGTTCGTGTGACCAATCGCTTAACTAACTCGCCGGCCTGTATCATTACCGACGACAATGATATGAGCACGCAAATGGCTAAGCTGATGGAAGCCGCCGGTCAGGCGGTTCCCGAAACTAAGTACATCTTTGAAGTGAACCCTGATCACCCTTTAGTTCAGCGCATGCTGACCAAAGAGGACGATACCTTCAAAGAATGGGCTGAAGTGTTATTGGATCAGGCCACTTTAGCGGAGCGGGGCAACCTGAAAGATCCGGCCTCCTTCGTTACCCGCCTTAACAAATTAATGCTTAACGCTTAATTTTGTACTAACCGCTGTGGGAAAGTCATTGCCTGCAGCGGCTTTCTGCGCTTGTAATAGCCCGCCTGTCAGGGTAAAGTTCGGGGCAGACTTTTGAATCATGCAAAGAGGTTTTCTATGCGCATTATTTTGCTAGGCGCCCCGGGAGCTGGAAAAGGAACTCAGGCACAATTCCTGATGAATACTTTTGGGATCCCTCAAATTTCCACCGGTGATATGCTGCGTTCAGCAATAAAATCCGGATCGGAATTGGGTAAAAAGGCCAAACAAGTTATGGATGCCGGACAGTTAGTGTCGGACGACATCATTATCGAGTTGGTCAAAGAACGAATTGCAGAGCCAGACTGCCAGAATGGTTTTTTACTCGACGGTTTTCCAAGAACCATTCCGCAAGCCGACGCGATGCGCGATAACGGTATTGAAATTGATTACGTGCTGGAATTTGATGTTCCGGACGAAATTATTGTTGATCGCATGAGTGGTCGCCGTGTCCATCCTGGTTCCGGCCGTGTTTATCATGTTGAGCACAATCCACCGAAAGTGGAAGGCAAAGATGACGAAACGGGTGAAGATCTGGTTGTTCGCCCGGATGATCAGGAACAGACGGTTCGTAAACGCCTTTCGGTTTACCACGAACAGACGGAACCTTTGGTAGAGTATTATCAAAAGCTGTCTGAAGAAGGTAAGACGGAGTATCACAAAATTGATGGTACGCAACCCGTTGAAAGAGTCAGTGAGCAACTGGGCGATTTGCTCAGAAAGTAATTTTTTACTAAAAGGCTCACATGGTGAGCCTTTTTTAATGAAGCCAGGCCCCCACGAATAACAAGAGGCATTCCAATGACATCTCAACTAACAATCACCGGCTTTTATGCGGGCATTTTAACGCTAATTTATCTTGTTCTGGCTGTGAATATTATCCGCTTGCGCTGGAAACATCGGGTCGGCATTGGCACAGGCGAAGCCGAAGAGCTCAACGTTGCAGTGCGCATCCATGGTAACTTTATTGAGTATGTGCCTCTGGCACTTATTCTGTTTGCTATGATGGAAGTACAATACGCTCCGCTTGCTCTGCTCCATGGGCTGGGTATTGCGTTAGTCGTTGCTCGCTTATGTCACGCTATTGGATTAACCCGTAGTGTCGGCGTGAGTTTGCCCCGCACCATCGGGGTATTAACGACTTTTGCCGTTTTATTGTTAGCTGCTGGCTTTGGTATCGGTCAGTTTATTGGTGTCAGTTTATTATAAAGTGAAGCTATGTCTGAATTAGAATCAGGTATCCATCTGTATGGCGAACAACAAAACCCTCCGGTTGTTTTGTTGCACAGCTCACAGAGCGCCAGTACGCAATGGCGGGCGTTAATAAAAGAATTAACCAGCACTCACTTTGTTATTGCGGTTGATTTGCTGGGGTATGGGCAGGCGCCTAACGTTGAGTTTACGGCAAACTTTCGACTAGAGCAGGAACTGCCCCGTATTATTAGCGCGATCGAGCAACTTGCGTTATCCAGGCCTGTGCAATTGGTTGGTCACTCCTACGGCGGCGCTGTTGCATTAAAGCTGGCGCTGGAAAAGCCATTTAAAATTGCCGATGTGGTTGTCTACGAACCTGTTGCCTTTCACGTATTACCGGATGATTCTCCGGGCATGCTGGAAATACAGGAAATCAGTCACGCTATGCACGGTAAAGACGCAGTCGAATGCACTCGCACCTTTGTCGATTACTGGAATGACGCTGGTTATTTTGATGCTTTACCTGAACGCATTCAGCAAATTATGATCAGTCAGGCTGCCAAAGTGGCTCTGGACTTCGACGCCTTGCTTAACGAACCCAGACGCCTGGAAGATTACCGCGGCGTAGAGCAAAGCGTTCTGCTACTGCAGGGCGAACACACTCGTCGCAGTGCAAAAGCTGTCGCAGAGGCTTTATCGACGATACTTCCTGATGTCCAACGCGACTCTGTTGGTGCAGGTCATATGGGGCCTTTGACTCATCCGGCTGATGTGAATCAGCGTATCCTGCAATTTTTGCGTAAGCAATCCTAACCCAGAGAAGACGCGCGTGAACTGGTGGACGAATAATAAAGGCGAATTTAATAAGCTGGCTAAACTGACCGGTCCTATTCTGGTGGCTCAGTTAACTCAAATGTTAATGAGTGTCGTAGATACGGTCATGGCCGGGCGTAAAGGCGCGGTTGATTTGGCCGCTGTGTCTGTCGGCGGCAGTATTTTTGTGCCGGCAACTTTATTGGTGTTTGGTCTGGCGCTGGCATTAGCGCCCATTATCTCTCACCTGGACGGGTCAAATTCGCACCGGCGTGTCGCTAACATATTGCAGCAGGGGTTCTACGCTTGCGCCATTGTTGGTGTTATCACGCTACTGGGTATGTCGTCAGCGCCCTGGTTGCTCGACATCATGGAAGTTGAAGACGACTTTCGCGCCATTACTCTGGACTATTTGTTTTACATCTCCTGGGGCATACCGGGCTTTGTTATTTACGCGGTACTGAGAAACTTCTGTGAGGGCTTGTCTAACACCATGCCGTCGCTGATCATTGGTTTTATCGGGTTACTGATAAATATTCCGGCAAACTACATTTTTGTTTACGGCGAGTTTGGTATGCCGGAGCTTGGGGGCGCTGGCTGCGGCCTGGCAACGGCTATTGTCTTGTGGGGTATGGCGCTTTCAATGGTTGTTTATACCTTTACCGCCAAACGTTACAAGCGGTTGCGCCTGCTCCGTCGCTGGTACCGGCCTAACTGGGACGACGTTACCTACGTTATTCGTATTGGCTTTCCTATTTCGATGTCACTCTTTTTCGAGGTCAGCCTGTTTGCTGCAGTCGCGTTATTAATTGCGCCGCTGGGGCCGACGGTGGTTTCTGCTCACCAAATTGCACTGAACATAAGTTCGTTAGTGTATATGGTGCCGCTGAGTATCTCTATGGCGGTGACTTTACGGGTCGGCTTTGCGCTGGGTGCGGGTAATCCGAAAAACGCCATGTTGAGCTTTAAACTTGCGATGCTGTTTGGTGGTGTATTTGCGGGCGTTAATGGTTTAATTATGTATCTGGGTGGTGGTTGGTTAGCCAGCCTTTACACTCCTGATAAGGATATTATTAATCTGGCAGCGACGCTGATGGGGCTGGCGGCTATTTTTACTGTGTCGGACACCTTCCAGGCCATTTCCATTGGCACTCTGCGTGGCTACAAAGACACCAAATACCCAATGATACTGGCCTTTATTTCGTACTGGCCATTTGGTTTAACCGTTGGTTATATTCTGGGGCTGACCGACTGGATCGTGCCGGCCATGGGCGCGGCTGGGTTCTGGGTTGGCTTTATCAGTGGCTTAAGCGTCGCAGCAGTACTCTTGTCACTGCGCCTACGCCGCGTATCCCGTCGATACGAGCGTAAGCATTTTCGTGAGCAGTTAAACAGCGCCGCTTAACCGCGGCGTTTAGCCAGAACCTCTAATACATCTTCCAGACTTAAATCGCTGGCCTGCAGCACAACCAGCAAATGGTAGAGCAGGTCGGCACTTTCATTGACCAATTCTTCTTTGTCTTCGGTTGCCGCAGCCAGCGCTACTTCTACGCCTTCTTCCCCGACTTTTTGCGCGGCACGCTTTATACCTTCAGCAAACAGACTGGCAGTATAACTCTCACTGGCATCCGCGCCCTTGCGGCTGGCAATTAACGCGTCCAGTTCATGTAATAAAGGCTTAGGAGCATCATCAAAACAGCTGCGGTTGCCTAAGTGGCAAGTTGGGCCATCGGGCAATGCCTGAATGAGCAAGGCGTCGTTATCGCAGTCAGCATACATAGCCTTAAGATGCAGGTAGTTCTCCGAGCTTTCACCCTTAGTCCATAAACGTTCTTTGCTACGGCTATAAAAAGTGGTTTTACCGGACGATAAACTCTCTTTAATGGCGTCGGCATTCATATAAGCCTGCATCAGAACTTCGCCTGTTAAAGCATGTTGCACTGTGCAGGGCAGTAAACCGGACATTTTTCCCCAGGCCAACTGGTCTATGTTATTCAAATCAATTTTCATGTTGTCTCCTGAAGCGCTTCAATGGGGCGAACCGCAATATTATTGGCTGCCATTGCGGCTTTGACATCGCTGATACTGAATAGGTTTTTGTGAAACACCGAAGCCGCAAGAGCACCATCGACCTGTGCTTTTTGAAAGGCATCAACAAAATGCTGAATCTCACCGGCACCGCCTGACGCGATTAACGGCACAGAGCAATGCTCGCGCAATGCCGACAGCTGTGCTATATCGTAACCTTGACGCACACCGTCCTGATTCATACAGTTCAACACAATTTCACCGGCGCCGCGGGAAATGACTTCCTGTAACCAGTCTTTTGTCTGCCATGCCGATTTGTGCGACTTGCTCTCGTCACCGGTAAACTGGTGCACTTCGTATTCACCGGACTGCTCGTTATAAAAGCTGTCTATGCCAATAACAATGCACTGCTGGCCGAACTCCTCAACCAGCGTGTTAATTAAATTGGGGTTAAGCAGGGCAGGCGAGTTAATGGAAATTTTGTCCGCGCCCATAGACAGCATGGTTTGTGCGTTCTCAACCGAACGAATACCGCCGGCAACGGTGAAGGGAATGTTGATTTCCCGGGCAACCCGCTCGACCCAGGACTTATCCACCGTACGGCCGTCTGCCGATGCGGTAATATCGTAAAACACCAACTCATCAGCACCGCTTTCTGCGTAGCGTTTTGCCAGCGGCAGAATATCACCAATAATTTCATGGTTACGGAATTTAACCCCTTTAACCACTTGTCCGTCTCGAACATCCAGACAGGGGATTACGCGTTTTGCCAACATGCTAATGCCTCCTGCATAGTGAAAGCGCCGGTAAGTAAGGACTTACCTAAAATAACTGAATCACAGTTTACGGCTTTTAAATCTGTAAGATCGTCCAGGCAGCTGACGCCTCCGGACGCCTGCCAGACTATCTGCGGATAAAGTTGTTTGTAGCGCTTATAAAGCTCAACATTGGTGCCGGTCATGGTGCCGTCTTTACTGATATCGGTGCAGAGTACATGACGGCAGCCTAAATCCAGGTAGCGGTTGAGAATGTCATCCAGTGTATGCGTGCTGGCCTGTTGCCAGCCGTGGGTAGCGACCATGGCATTGCCACTCTGATCAATATTCACATCCAGCGCCAGTACAATTTTTTCGCCGCCGTAGGTCTGCAACCATTGTTTTACTCTGTCCGGGTTATTAACTGCGGTGGAACCAATCACAGCGCGCTCAATACCTGCTTCAAATAAGGTTTCTAAATCCTCGGTTGTACGAATTCCACCGCCAGCCTGACACCTCATGCCGGAATCTGAGGCTAGTTTAGCCAGCAGTTGTTGCTGGCGCTTGTCCGGGTCTTTAGCGCCGTCTAAATCCACCAGATGAAGCCACTCGGCACCAGCTTCTGCATAGAGCTGAGCCTGACCCAGCGGGGTTAAATCAAACTCGGTTTTTTGCGCGAAGTCGCCCTGATACAGGCGTACCACTTTGCCGTCAATTAAATCCAGGGCAGGTATCAGCATAATGTTAACTCCAAAAAACGTTTCAGCAGAGCTTCGCCAGTTTTACCTGAACGCTCAGGGTGAAACTGCGCACCAAAATAGTTGTTGTGGCGTATCATTGAGGCAAAACGCTCACCGTATTCGCTGCTGGCAATGGTGTATTCATCAACTGCCACGGCAAAACTGTGCACGAAGTAGCAATAACTGTCGTTTCCCTGAACTAACGGGTTGTCTGCGGTTGGCTGCAGAGTATTCCAGCCCATATGCGGCAAAGGCAGACCAGAATCGCGCAGGCGTTTGGTTTTTGCCGGAATCAGATTCAGGCAGTCAACGTCACCTTCTTCCGAGTGTGAGGTCAGCAATTGCATGCCCAGGCAAATACCCAGCACTGGCTGGGTTAACTCCCGCAGCGGTTCAACGAGTTGCTTGCGCTGTAAGTTACGCATAGCAGCAGAAGCAGTACCTACACCGGGTAAAATGACACGATCAGCGGCTCTTATTTTTTCTGCGTTATCGGTAATAAGCACTGAGTAGCCCAAACGTTCAACCGCAAAGCGGACCGACGTCAGATTGGCACACTCGGTATCGACAATCACCACATTCATGCCAGCATCCCCTTACTTGAAGGCAACTGTTGGTCTCCGGTTTTGGTAATGGCCTGACGCAGTGCCCGGCCAAATACCTTAAACAGGCTTTCGACCTGGTGGTGGGTATTACCTTCGGTGGTCGATAAGTGCAAGCTCATTGCCATGGCGTCGGTTAACGAGCGGAAAAAGTGCTCGACCATTTCGGTGGATAATTCGCCGACTTTGTCGCGGGTGAAGTCTGCTTCCCATTTCAAATAGGGGCGGCCGGATAAATCGATGAGACATTCCGCCCGGCATTCATCCATAGGCAGAGCAAAACCAAAGCGACCAATGCCGCGCTTGTCGCCCAGTGCTGAGCGTAATGCCTGACCCAGCGCCAGAGCCGTGTCTTCAATGGTGTGGTGATCGTCAATGTGCAAATCACCCTTAACCTTAACCGAAAGCGAGAAACCAGCGTGTGTGGCTATCTGCTCAAGCATGTGGTCAAAGAAGCCAATGCCGGTATCAAATTCGCGCGGAGCCTGACTGTCTAAATCCACCTTAATATTGATGTCCGTTTCCCGTGTGGTGCGGGTAACCGACGCTGTACGCGGGTTGTCCAGTAATTGGTGAACAATGGCATCCCAGTTGAGTTCGCTACGACTGTAACGCAGACCTTCAATACCCATATTTTCAGCCAGTTGCAGGTCAGTTTCACGGTCGCCAATAACGTAGGAGTTGGTAAAGTCCACACGGGCTTCTTTCAGATACGACTTTACCAGCCCAAGCGCAGGCTTACGGCAGCTGCAGTTATCACTGTCAAAGTGAGGGCAAATCAAAACGTCATTAAACCGAATGCCTTGCGACTCAAACACCGCCATCATCAAATTATGTGGCGCGTCAAAATCGGCTTGTGGAAAGCTGTCTGTACCCAGGCCGTCCTGGTTGGACACCATCACCAGTTGATAACCCGCCTGTTGCAGTTTTAGCAAAGCCGGTACCACGTTCGGTTCAAACACCAGCTTCTCAATGCTGTCCAACTGCTTGTCCGTAACCGGTTCTTCAACCAGGGTGCCGTCACGGTCAATGAATAAAATAGGCTTCTGGCTCATGAAAAATAGTCCTTTAACTGTTGAATCAGTTCGTCATTTTCGGCGGCGCTGCCAATAGTTATGCGAACAACGTTTTCCAGTCCCCGCTGCGCCGACTGATTACGTATTAATAGGCCGTTATCGGCAAGTGTCTTCACTAAACCAGCGGCATCTTCACACTGATACAGTAAAAAGTTCGTGTCACTTTCTGATACCTGGGTCAGTGGGGTTTGCTTTAAGGCTGTTTGCACTCGGTCGCGCTCGGCTAATAAGGTCGCTACCTGTTGCTGAAGTCGTTCAAGCGGACTTGTCTGCAAAGCCTGAACCGCAATTTGCACTGTCGGGTCTGGCAAAGGGTACGGCGCCAGAACTTTCTGCAGTAACTCAATGATGTCGTCATTCGCCAGCAAAAAGCCGCAGCGAATGCCGGCCAGAGCAAAGGCCTTCGATAAGGTACGTAACACCACCAAGTTCGGATAACGTTCCAGCCAACTGACAACGCTGTCACCAGAGCTGAACTCAATATAGGCTTCATCAACTACCACAATAGAACGTGGCGAGTGTTGCAGCACTTGTTCAATATCATCGGTATTTAGTGCATTGCCCAGCGGGTTTGAAGGCGAGCAGAGAAAGATGACTTTGCACTCAGCAGCAGCTTCTATAATCGACTCCGTATCCAACTGCCAGTTGTTCACCTCTCCGCTATTTAGTAAGGGAACCTCAGTAACACCAACCGCAAAGGTTTTAGCCGAAATAGCGTACATACCGTAAGTCGGTGGGCAAATCAGTACTTTGTCCTGACCGGGTTCACAAAAAGCTCGTATCAGTAACTCGATACCTTCGTCTGAACCGCGGCTGCTTAATACCTGTGAGGCTTCAACTCCGGCGTATTCAGCGTATGCCTGATTCAGCGGCTTAGACTGAAACTCCGGGTAACGGTTAAGTTTGCTGTCATCAACGGTGTACGAGTTACTGTACGGAGACTCGTTAGCGTTCAGCCAGATATTGCCGCCGCTCATACTACGCCGTGCAGAGGCATAGGGTGTTAGCTGTTTCAGGTGCTGGCGCTGTAACTGCTCAACAATGCTCATAGTTTGCTCTCCGTACTTTTAGTTTCCGTACGAATAGTAACGGCACGTTTGTGCGCATCTAAGCCTTCAACGTCAGCCAAAGTAGTAATAGCTTCTGCTAACTGGCGTAGTCCGTCCTGGCTGGCTTCCTGTACCGTATAGCGACGGTAAAAGTCGACCAGCCCGAGGCTGCTGTAATTACGGGCATAGCCGTACGTTGGCAGCACGTGGTTGGTGCCGGTGGCATAATCACCGCCGGACTCCGGTGTGTAGTGCCCGACAAAGACAGAGCCTGCGCGGGTTAACTGTGGCAGCAGCTCACGCGCGTTATCCGTCTGAATAGAAAGGTGCTCAGGCGCATAGGTTTCGCTAATGGCTATGGCTTCATTCATATCTGAAACCACCAGCAGACGACTTGCCTGCAATGCCTGCTCCGCAATATCGGCGCGACTTAGCTGAGCGCATTGTGCAATCAGCTCCTGCCGTACGTTCTCTGCGACCGTCATTGACGGCGTAAGCAAAATAACCTGAGAATCATGTCCGTGCTCAGCCTGCGAGAGTAAATCTGCCGCCACATAGGCTGGGTTTGCACTGTCATCAGCAATCACCAACAGCTCTGAGGGGCCTGCCGGTAAATCCATGGCACAACCGCTGTCATTCTGGCTAACCTGTTGCTTGGCTTCGGTAACAAAGCTGTTACCCGGGCCAAACACTTTACCTACAGCAGGTGATGACTCTATACCGTACGCCAGCGCACCAATAGCCTGAGCGCCGCCACACAGCAGAATGTCGGTCACGCCGCAACGCTTAGCAGCGTAGAGCAGGGCGGCTGGTAATTCGCCCTGTTTATTAGGCGGGCTGACCATAACCACACGCTGACATCCGGCAATTTGCGCGGGCACTCCCAGCATTAATGCGGTGGAGGGCAAAGTAGCACTGCCGCCCGGAATGTATAAACCGACGGCGTCTAACGGTGCATAACGCAATTCACATTGTACGCCCGGCGCGGTTTCAATGCTTAAATTCTGCGGACGTTGTGCTTCGTGAAAGCGGTAAATGGTTTGATACGCGGTATCTATAGCGCGTTTTACTTTGTCATCTAAACTAGCAATGGCGGCTTCGACCTGGTCATCGCTCATTCGCAGTGAGGTCGCATCCGGGTTATCGAACTGGCGGGTATAGTTCAGTACCGCACGTTCACCGTTATCACGAACGTCACTCAGAATAACTGCAACCTTCTCTCGCAGTGACTCTGCCTGAGCCCGTCCGGGGCGTGCTAGGCGCTGAGCCTGCTCCGCTTCCGACAGTTTTTGCCATTGTTCAATGGGTATCCGTAATTCACTCATGATCACCCCATCATTTTTTCAATAGGCAATACAAGTATCGAACTGCAGCCCATAGATTTAAGATCTTCCATGGTTTCCCAGAATAGCTTCTCGGTGCTGACCATGTGCACGGCAACTTGCTCGTCGGTGTGGCTTAGCGGCAGAATGGTCGGTGTTTCCGCGCCGGGTAATAGCTCAACCACTTGCTCTAATTTGTTCTTTGGCGCGTGCAGCATAATGTATTTGCTTTCCCGCGCCATTTGCACGCCGTCTATACGGGGCAGCAACTGATCTATCATGGCCTGTTTTTCTTCTGAAAGGCTGTCAGCACGTTGTATTAACTGCGCCTGCGAACGGAATATCACGTCCTTTTCGACTAACCCATTTGCTTCCAGCGTAGCACCGGTGGAAACTAAGTCACATATGGCTTCGGCAAGGCCCGCCCGGGGAGCAACTTCCACAGAACCGGTCAGCATAACCGTACGCGCATTCACGCCGTTGTCTTTCAGGTAACGCTTAAGCAACTGCGGGTAAGTGGTCGCGACTCTTAAACCCTCTAAGTCTTGCAGCGACTGGTATTGGCTTTCTCTTGGCACCGCCAGCGACAAGCGGCACTGACCAAACTCAAGTCCACGTAATGGCTGATAGGCCGCGACGGAATCGGTTGCAATGCGTTCTAACCGGGCTTCTTCCAGCACGTTTTCGCCAACCAGACCTAAATCAACCACGCCGTCCATAACCAGACCCGGAATGTCGTCATCACGTACGCGCAGTAAATCGATAGGGTGACTGGTGCTGTGCGCAATTAAGCGTGCTTCGTTAACACTAAATTTCACACCGCAGGCATTCAGCAATGCCATAGATTCCTTACTCAGTCTTCCTGATTTCTGTATCGCAATGGTTAAACGGTCAGTCATAACAGCTCCTAAAATGAAAAACCCCCGAAGGTATATGCCTTTCGGGGGGTTGTATAGTCAATCGAAAGGCTAGCGTTTATACGGCTAGCCAAAACATTAAGTTCACGGCTAGGCCATACAGTTCCAATGATGATGGTGGTGGCTGTGAACAAAACGCATAATTAACACTCCAATAAAAATAGTTTTACTTCGTAAAGTTGTATAGCACTATAACAGTTGAGGAATGTAATGCAAGAGTAAACTTATTGGTTATTTAGTCGATATAAGCTTATTATTTAACCAGTGGTTGTATAGTCAAATAACAGAATTCATTCTCTGCGAGGCGAAAGACAACAACAATGGCTAACTTTGATGCAATGGTTCCGTTGATCCCCAAAGACACTCGCGTGCCTCTGGACTTCGCCCGTGAGCAGATGAAAATAAACCAGGTTGAAAAAATACACGAGCTTCGTGCAACCAGTGAAGAAGAAAGCTCGACCATCAATGAAGATAAACAGCGCGAAGACAATCAGCATCATCAACCACAACAGCAAGCGTCTCCACAAACCGAACCTGAAGAGGTTGCTGACGACGATGAAACTCCTTCTTCAGGGCATATAGACACCTACGCCTGAGCAAACATCTATGTCATAATACGTGCCTATTTCTTCGGCGGTAAAGGTTATGGCGACGGTTTTATCAGTATTTAAGCCAACAGGCGAGCTCGCACAAGCAATTACAAATTTTCAGCCACGAGCCGCTCAGCAGCAAATGGCAGAAGCCATAGCCGCTACCGTTAAGAAAAAAGGTGAGCTGGTCGTTGAAGCCGAGACCGGCACGGGCAAAACTTTTGCGTATTTGGCTCCTGTACTACTGGGCAAAGGCAAAGCGATTGTTTCTACCGGTACCAAAAACCTGCAGGAACAGCTGTTCCACCGCGACTTACCCACATTAAGAAAAGTGCTGGCGCCGGAAAAAGTTGTCGCTTTATTAAAAGGCCGTTCAAATTATTTGTGTCTGCACCGCATGGAGCAAGCAACCCAACAGGCCGGACAGTTCAGTAAAGACATTCAAAATCAGCTTATTACGGTAAAGCGCTGGGCGACATCCACACGCAGTGGTGATGTGGGCGAGTTGAACGCCTTAGCGGAAGACGCCTCGGTATTACCGCAGGTAACCAGCACTCAGGACAACTGCCTGGGGCGGGACTGTCCGGTGTACGAAGACTGCCACTTAGTCAAAGCCCGCAAAGAAGCCATGGAAGCCGACATTGTGGTGGTGAATCATCATCTTTTCTTTGCCGATATGGCGTTAAAAGACACCGGTTTTGGTGAGCTTATTCCGAGTGTCGACACCGTGGTTTTTGACGAAGCTCATCAAATTCCGGACATTGCCAGCCAGTACTTTGGCGAAACGGTTTCCAGTCGGCAACTGACAGAAATGTGCGAAGAACTGCAACGTTTGTGTATGACCGAGCTGAAAGACCTGTCACAAGCCAGCGCAATGGCACGTACGTTATTACAGACTTTGAAAGACTGGCGATTGTTGTTTCCGCGGGACCCTATGCGCGGCAACTGGAGAGACTGGCGCAAAAAGCCCGATGTTGCCGAGGTGGCTGAACGGGTGCAGGAGCGGTTAACTCTGCTGACCGACGTTATGAAAACCGCTATCGGCCGTAATAAAGATTTTGATAATTTACATGAACGGGCTGAACAGCATCTTACTATTTGGCGTCAGTTAATGGATGTAGACCGCACCGGCTACAGCTTTTGGTTTGAAACCACGCCCCGACACGTCAGTTTGCATCAAACGCCGTTAAGCGTTGCCAAGACTTTCGGTGGCTATATTAAGCGTAATAAAATGAGCTGGGTATTTACCTCTGCTACTTTGGCGGTTAACGGTAAGTTTGACTATTTTACCAAGCGCTTAGGCATAGACGACGCCGATACCTTATTGCTGGAAAGCCCGTTTGATTTTGCTAAGCAGGCCAAGCTGTGTTTACCGCGGTATTTGCCCGAAGCGAACGATCCAAACCGGCACCAGATGCTGACCGAAATTGCCGAGCAGTGCGTGAAGGTCAACCGTGGCGGCACTTTCCTGCTGTTTACCAGCCACCGGATGTTGCAGCAGATGGCGGCAATATTACGCGACCGACTGGATCGCGACATTCTGGTGCAGGGCGAGTCCGGCAAAACAGAGTTACTGGAAACCTTCACCAAAAAGGGTAATGCCGTGCTGTTGGGTACTTCGTCCTTTTGGGAAGGGGTAGATGTGCGGGGTGAAGCCTTACGCTGCGTTATTATCGACAAACTGCCATTTGCCTCGCCGGATGATCCTTTGCTGAATGCACGTGTTGAAGATGCCCGTTTGCGTGGTGTCGATGCCTTCAGCACGATACAATTACCGCAGGCAATAATTGCGTTAAAACAGGGCGCAGGACGGTTAATTCGCGATAAAGATGACTCCGGTGTGTTAATTGTTTGCGACAGTCGTTTAGTAACGCGCCAATACGGTAAGCAGTTTCTATCCAGCTTGCCTGCTATGTCACGAACCCGGGATTTAAATGAAGCGCTGAGTTTTTTAGCGCAGGTTGCAGAGAAAGATGAAACCAATAATGACGAACTTATTAGCAGTTGATACGTCGACTGAAAATTGCTCAGTGGCTATTCGCTGGCAGGATAATTTCTTTAGCGAAGCAATAGAAAGCCCGCGGGAACATTCGCAGCGCTTACTGCCTTTTGTTGAGCAAATGCTGCAGCAGGCTAAGACCGAATTAAATCAGCTGGACGGTCTGGTCGTTGGCGTAGGGCCAGGCAGTTTTACCGGCGTTCGCATTGGTGTATCTATGGCGCAGGGTCTTGCTTTTAGCGCCGAGTTACCGGTATATCCTGTTAGTAGCCTGCACGCGTTAGCGCAACAAGCCATTCGTAAACACAATGCAGAAGCGGTTGTTGCCTGCATAGATGCGCGCATGGGTGAAATTTATTACGCCTTGTACCGTAATAATAATGGTCTTGCCGAACAAATAACGGAGCCTGCCGTTGCAGAACCCTCTGCAAGTTTATTTGCAGGACATAATGTTGAGGGCTTCCATACTGCGGGAACTGGCTGGGACAACTACGCCGGTACTCTGGATCCTAAGCAGGAATTAAAGCACAGCATGGATTGCCGGTTACCGCTGGCGGAAGACATGCTGACAATAGCAACTAAAGGTTGTGTTTCTGCGGTCGATGCAGAGAACTTAGAACCTTTGTATGTTCGTAATGAAGTGACCTGGAAAAAATTGCCGGGTCGATAACTTGTAGAATGGCACTGAACTCGCCATAATAAAATCAGTCTTACTAACAGATGAGTCATCGTTTACGTGCGAATAAATCCGCAAGCGGTTCAGCCGCTAAACAGCCAGCAACAAGGGCCACAAAGGCCTGCGCCGGATGATCAGCAACGTCAGGAGCAGAATCCGGCGAAAGTTGCTGATACCCGGCAGGTAGTGCCTGATGTCCGGCAAAGTCAGCGGCGCGCAGAACGGTGGGAATCACTTAATACGTTTTACGATGAGCCACCACAACGTTCTCAAAAAGCGCTTAATGCTTATCAAAACATAGCGTTAAGCGAAAAAAGAGAGCAAATCACGTCAATGTTTGGTGTTGATGTTTACGCCTGAGTGAGGTCTGTTATGAAAACGATATTTGCAGTGTTAACGACACTGGTACTGGTTGGTTGCTCTTCAGTTCCTGATGAGCTTGCCAGTGATAATGAAGAAGCGTTGGTGAGTTATAAGGTTGCCAAACATCAGGGTAATGAGGTGGCAGGTGAGCCAGCCCGTTGGGGTGGTGTTATAGCCGATGTCCGCAACGCCGAAGATCATACCGTACTTGAAGTTGTCAGTTTCCCACTGAAACGTTGGGCGCGTCCTGAGGTTAGCGATAACAGCGACGGGCGTTTCTTAGCTGTAATTAATGACTTTGTTGACCCCGATGTCTACCAGCAAGGCCGGGCAATTAGTTTTGTCGGTACTATTGGTCAAACCCAGCAGGGCAAAATTGACGAATACGTTTATACCTACCCGGTTATTGAAGCAACGGGGTATCACTTGTGGAAGGTTGAGAAACAGAAAAGTCATGTAGAAGTTGACTATTCACCACTGTGGTTCCGCCATAACTTCTATTCACCTTACTATCCTTACCGTTATCCGGTTCCGGTACGTGTTCGTGTGCAGGACAACTCGGGTACTCCGGCTAAAAACCGCAACTAATTCGTTCTTTAATGGATTATCGAGAGGCTTTAGAGCAGGCTACCCCGGTCAGTTATCAACTGGACTGGGGTACGGTTCGCGGGCTGTGCTGGGGCGATCCTAACGACATAAGAGTTATTGCAACTCATGGTTGGTTAGACAACAGCCACAGCTTTTTACCTATAGCCCGGTACTGGTCACCTGACAAAGGTGGCCTTTTAGCACTTGACTGGCCCGGTCACGGGCACAGTGATCACCGTCCGGTGGGAAACTATTATCATTTTATCGACTATGCTTATGATTTATGGCAGCTGATTCAGCAGCAGGGCTGGCAGAATTTAACCTTGCTGGGTCATTCTATGGGCGGTTTTGTCAGCAATGTGGTTGCCGCATTATGTCCGGAGCGTATTCAGCAATTACTATTAGTTGAAGCCTTTGGGTTGCTGGTGTCTGACGGAACAAATGCGCAGGAGCAGCTGAAGCAGGGCTTTTTAAGTCGCAAAAAACTGCAGACACCGCGCTGGCGAAGCTACGCGGATTTCGACTCGGCGGTAGAGGCTAGAGCCGCTCAGGCTGACTTTTCAGCCAATTTAGTCCGGCTAATTGTTGAGCGTGGCTGCGATCGCGAAGAAGATGGCCGCTGGCACTGGCGAGCCGATGCCAGGGTAAAAACCACATCGGCCTACAGGTTACCGAGCTCGGCAGTGGATGACTTGTTTGAAAAGTTGACCATGCCGGTGACCGTTGTGCGTGGAAGCCGCGGTTACGATCAGTTAGATAGCGCGTTTAAGCGATGGCAGGATAAAGTTTCTGGCTTAAGTTGTAAGACATTGGAAGGTGGACATCATGTACATATGGAACAACCTGAGAAAATAGCTGAACTGCTTAAATCGTACGTTTAGCGGTTGGTAACGACTAGGATTAACTGGTCGGATATGCGATGATTGCGCCACTGAAAATAACTATAAATAGTGAGAGGCGGAGCCTTTTATGGATAAAATTTGGTTGGAAAACTATCCAGCGGGAGTACCGGAAACAATTGACCCGGATCACTTTGCGTCGTTGGTTGATATACTTGAACAGTCCATTGAAAAGTACGGCGAGAAAACGGCTTTCGTAAATATGGACTCAGAAATGAGTTTCAAAGAACTGGGTCTGAAAACTCGCGACTTTGCCGCTTACTTGCACAGTACCGGCCTTAAAAAAGGCGATGCCGTTGCGGTTATGATGCCAAACTTGCTGCAATATCCGGTGGCGTTATTCGGTATTTTGCGAGCAGGCATGACGGTGGTGAACGTCAACCCACTTTATACTCCGCGCGAATTAAAACATCAGCTGGTAGATTCTCAGGCAAAAGCGCTGGTTATTCTGGAAAACTTTGCTCAAACCTATGAAAAAATTAAAGCAGAAGCTCCGCTCGATTTAGTCATTACCACGCAAATAGGTGACCAGCTGCCTGTGCTTAAGCGCTCTTTGGTTAACTTTGTGGTTAAGTACATAAAACGCATGGTGCCTTCGCATAATTTAAAAGGTACGGTTAGCTTCAATCAGGCGCTGGCCAAAGGAACCACGGCAGACTATAAACGCCCTGAAGTGACCGGCGATGATATTGCCTTTTTACAGTATACCGGCGGAACAACGGGTGTGGCCAAAGGCGCTATGCTGTCGCACCGTAATATGGTTGCTAACCTTGAACAAGTTTCCTCGGTTATTACCCCCATAATGAACGACGGCGAAGAAACCATTATTACTGCGTTGCCGCTGTATCATATCTTTGCGTTAACCGCGAACTGCCTGACCTTTATTAAGCATGGCGGCAAGAACGTATTAATTACCAACCCGCGCGACATGCCGAACTTTGTGAAAGAGCTGAACAAGTATCCTTTCTCAATGATTTCAGGGGTTAACACACTGTTTAATGGCTTGTTGAACACCAAAGGCTTTAAAGACGTTAACTTCTCTAATTTAAAAATTGCCCTGGGCGGCGGTATGGCGGTTCAGCGTGCAGTGGCCGAAGAGTGGGAGCGGGTAACCAAGTCTCGTTTGCTGGAAGGTTATGGTTTAACCGAGTGCTCTCCGGTGGTTACCGTTAACCCTTACGATATTGAACACTATACGGGCAGCATTGGTTTGCCGGTGCCAAGTACCGACATGCGTATTGTTGACCCTGAAACGCGCGAAGAAGTGGCTTTAGGTGAAGCGGGCGAGCTGGAAGTGAAAGGTCCGCAAGTTATGGTGGGTTACCTTAACCGTCCTGATGCGACAGCCGAATCTATTAAAGATGGTTGGTTTGCAACGGGTGACATGGCGACAGTTGATGAGCGTGGTTACTTCAAAATTGTGGATCGTAAAAAGGACATGATTTTGGTGTCGGGCTTTAATGTTTATCCGAACGAAATTGAAGACGTGCTAGCTGACCATCCTAAAATTCTTGAGTCGGCAGCCATAGGCGTGCCGCACGAGTCGTCTGGTGAAGCGGTAAAAGTCTTCATTGTGGCAAAAGATAAGTCATTGACCGAACGTGAAGTTATCGACTTTGCGCGTGAAAACCTGACCGGTTACAAAGTACCTAAACTGGTTGAGTTTCGTGACGAATTGCCTAAATCCAACGTCGGCAAAATAATTCGCCGTGAATTACGCGATGAAGAGGACGACGCTTGACTCTGCCGTTAGAATTACCCGAGTCGGTACAACAATACCGGCTCGTTACCACCACTCACGATTTACAAGACCTCTGCCAGCAAGCAAAACAATGCGGCTGGTTCGCTATCGACTCCGAGTTTGTGCGCGAACGCACTTACTACGCTCAGCTAGGCTTATTACAAATTCACGCTAACGGTACAACGGCTGTTATTGATCCGCTGGCGGATATTGATTTAGAGCCTTTATGGCAGCTGATTTCCGGCGATGAAGTCGAAACCGTATTGCATGCCGGTGGCGAAGATATAGAACTGTTTTTCCAGCAAAGCAATGGCCGCCAACCCAAACAAATTTTTGATAGCCAGATAGCCGCAGGTTTTTGTGGTCTGGGTGACTCAATGGGTTACGCTCGCCTCGTCGACGCGTTGTTTGACGGAGTTGAGCTGGACAAGAGCTTGTCACGCACCAACTGGCTGAAACGCCCGTTAAGTGACGAACAATTGGACTATGCCGCTGCCGATGCCAGTTATCTGGCGATAATGTACCCGTACCTTAAAGCTCTGTGTGAAGAGAAAGGGGTGCTGGATATTGTGTACGAAGAGTCGCAAATTCAGGTTCGTAAACGCACACAAAGCTGGCCGGATGATCTGCTCTATTTGGGCGTAGGCAACGCCTGGCAGCTGAACCAGCGGCAACTGGCGGCGCTGAAAATTCTGACACCCTGGCGTTTACACAAAGCGCGTGAGCGCGACATTCCGCTGGGCTTTATTGCCAAAGACGGGGTCTTGCTTGAGCTAGCCCGGAGAATGCCAAAAAATGACGACGAGCTAAGCCGAATTCCCGATTTAGCGCCTATGTCACGCAAGTATTCAGGTCGGGACATTATTCGCTGTATTCAGCAGGCTGAACAAGTGCCTGAAACTGAATTACCGAAAACCCTTGAACGCCTGGACGATATGGACGGTTATAAACCAACCTTTAAGGCTATTAAAAAAGCGGTTACCGAACTTGCCGAAAGCCTGCAGGTTCCGGCGTCGTTAGTGGCTTCGCGTAAGCAAATTAACGACATTATTAACTTTCACTGGCAGTATTCAACGCAACAACAGCAACGTTTGCCGCAACCTGACTTAATGGTGGGTTGGCGCAAGCAGGCAATTGGGGCAGAATTACAGGCTATTGTTAGTCAGGCCTAAGCCCATATTCAGGAGAACAGCCATGCTGTGTGATGTTTATCGCAGCTCGAAGAAAACGGATACCTATTTGTACCTGCCTCACGGCGACGAATTTACCGAAGTACCTGACGTTTTGCGCGAGCAGTTTGGTCGCGCGGAAAAAGTTCTGACATTAAACCTGGCGGGTCGTGAACAGTTGGCTCGTTTAACGGTCGAAAAGTTACAGGAACATTTGCATAACGATGGCTACTACTTGCAGTTGCCGCCGAAACGAGAGGAACTTCAATTCAATGTTAACAAATAAAATAAAAGTGGCAGGGCTGGCCTTTTGTCTGGCCTCTTCATTTGCGCTCAGCGCGCCGGCTTCTGCGTATCAGGAAGCTGAGGATAAAGCGAAAAAAGAGTCCAGTGAAGAGGTTAATCGACAGTTTGCCACCTACGTTGAAGCTCTGAAAGCCGAAGCCATTGAAAGCGGCTATAAGCAGGACACTCTGGATAAAGCGTTTGCCAAAGTGAAGTATTACGAGCGGGCAGTCGAGCTGGATAAAAACCAGCCGGAATTTAAGCTAACTCTGGATACCTATCTGCCACGTGCTGTGCCTGAATGGAAAGCGGAAAAAGCTCTGGAAAAATACAACGAGCACAAAGAGCTGCTGGAAGAAATTGGTAAAGAGTACGGCGTACAGCCGCGCTTTATTGTGGCGTTGTGGGGCATTGAAACCAACTTTGGTTCGTTCACGGGCGGTTTTGACGTGGTATCGGCACTAACTACGCTGGCTTTTGACGGACGTCGCGAAGAGTTCTTTAAAAAGCAGCTGTGGGAAGCCTTAACCATTATTGAAGACGGCCACATTGAACCCGAGCAAATGAAAGGATCATGGGCTGGCGCTATGGGTCAGACTCAGTTTATGCCCAGCTCTTTCATGAGTTACGCCGTAGACTACGACAACGACGGTAAAAAAGACATTTGGGGCAGCTACCCGGACGTATTTGCGTCAGCCGCTAACTACCTAAGCTCTGTTGGCTGGAAAGACGACGTAACCTGGGGACGTCAGGTACAGCTGCCTGAAGATTTTGATGAGTCATTATCCGGGCTGGACACCAAGAAAAAATTAGCCGAGTGGGCAGATTTAGGTGTTACACGATTTGACGGCTCTGAGTTGCCATCGCGCGCCGATATCGACGCCTCAATAGTGATTCCGGATGACAAAGAAGGCCGTGTTTACCTGGCTTATGCCAACTACGACGCCTTAATGCGCTGGAACCGTTCACATTACTTTGTGGCCGCCGTGGGCTATTTGTCCGACCGCATTCGTTTTCCAAGGTAATGCCTTGTCGGTATTAATGAAATGGTATGAGCAGCCGCTGCATACACTCAGCCATGCACAGTGGGAAGCCCTGTGCGACGGCTGTGGGCAGTGCTGCTTAAACCAATTGCAGGACGAAGAAGACCATCTTTATTCCACCAATGTTGCCTGTCGGTTATTAGACACCGACACCGCATGTTGCACCGACTACGCTCACCGAAGCCAGCGCGTACCCGAATGCGTTACCTTAACCCCTGACAACCTCGACGAGGTTTACTTTATGCCAGCCAGTTGCGCGTATCGGTTGCGGGCAGAAGGGCAGCCTTTGCCTGAATGGCATCCGTTAAGGCACGAAGGCAGCAAAGAGCCAATGAAAAAAGCCGGCTATCATGTAGCCGGCCATTGCGTTAGTGAGGTGAAGTTTAAGGGCGACCTGGAAGACCGTATAGTGACCTGGCCCTTGTCTTAGCCCTGGCATTAAAACGGATTATTTGTGGTAAAGCACCAACCCGTTTTTTTTCGTGAACGACGAAATAATGTGACAAATAGTCACAATAATACCGATGAGTAACAAGCCCGCAAAAATCACCGTCATCCAACCGGGCATACCTAACCCCAGCCATTGCCAGTCAATGTCGCCGCATAACCCCGGTGCCGCAAAGAGCCCCGGCATCCATTCGTGCAGTGGAGCCCAGTCAGGAAAATTAGGCGCACTTTCACACACCGCAAAGAACGCGTTTTTCGAGGTTTGGAGATCCCAGTGGTCGTAGGCAATTAATAAGCCCTGATAACTGCTGTAAAGCCAGCCAATTAAAGCCGCCCAGCGCGTTAACCAAAGCCCCGAACCAAACAGGCCGACAATAGCAAACAAGCCAATACCGACAACCGCCATACGTTGATAAACACACTTTACGCAGGGCTCTAAGTTAAGAACCATCTGGAAGTAAAGCGCGGCGCCCAACAGGCCTGAACACCCTAAAAATAACAGTAACCAGGCAAAAGGTTTGTTAGGCCACTGACCCACAGACAGCATGATGATTTTCCTTAAGAAACTGTAAAAACGTAGAAACCATACCCAAATAGCGTGGTGTTGTCGATATAAAGGCAGAAGTTATCTTGTCCGACCTCACACAAGGCTGCTAGAATCCTTTTATTAGTTAGTTCACAGGCGGGAATATGATAATAAAAGCTAAAAGTCCGGCGGGTTTTGCCGAGGAGTACATCGTAAAATCTATCTGGAACGGGCATTTTGCACCCGGCACTATTCTACCCGCTGAACGAGAGCTGTCTGAATTAATAGGCGTAACGAGAACCACCTTGCGCGAAGTGCTGCAGCGGCTGGCACGCGACGGCTGGCTGACCATTCAGCACGGCAAGCCCACCAAAGTGAACAACTTTTGGGAAACCTCTGGTCTTAATATTTTAGAAACCCTGGCGCGCCTGGACGAAGACGGCATGCCTGAGCTAGTCGACCAGTTGTTGTCTGCCCGCACCAATATTAGCGCCATTTATATTCGCGCCGCCATTCGTCATAACCCTAAGCGAGTTCTGGAGCTACTGGAACCTACCAGCGAACTGGAAGACAACAAAAAAACCTTTGCTGAGTTCGACTACCAGTTAAACCACGACTTAGCCATGGCCTCCGGTAACCCCATTTATGTGCTGGTGCTGAACGGCTTTAAAGGCCTGTACTCGCGTATTGGACAATATTACTTTTCGTCGTCCGAAGCCCGCCAGCTGGCCCGCGACTACTATGAAAACCTAATAGCCGTAACCCGCGAAGGCGACTACAACGAGTCCGTGAACCTAGTTCGTCGTTACGGTTACGAGTCCGCTGAAATTTGGCATAGCCTGCGTGGTGATATGCCGGATGATTTGGTGGGTTGATTAAGCTAGTTTCCCTGCTTTCCCGATAGAATTAAATTTAGTTTGTTGATTAAAGCCTGATGACTCTTTTTGAGTTGTCAGGCTTTTTTGTTTCTTGCTTTTCATTTTTAACCCGTTTAGTGTCAATTACATAAGTAAATTGTAAAGACTGATATTGTGCACTTTAAAATGGCTAAATGAGCATGCTCGCTTTGTTTTCGGGTTTTTATTGCTATTTTTTGGTGAAAATACTTTATTTATTCATTGCTTGCGAAGGAAAAGGCTGCAATTTAATGAATGGCAAAGTGCGCATGCACAATATACAAATGTTATGTGTCGGGATAGGAAATGACATCACCACTACCACTAGAAGGCGCAAAAGAAGCTCGGCACGAACTTAAGAAATTTCATGTCTTGCTGAACCAAGAAAATTTAGTTCCTGAGCAGTGCTACCGGAGGAATCATAGGAACTATCCCATGGTTTCATATGTTAGCCAAATAGCTGCCTTATTCTTCAGTCATAACTACGAAGTCATTCCCGTATTTATTAACCTTACTATAACTGAGCTTGATAGAAACGTAGGGCAACCAGTTACGGAGAACTATAGAAAGATTGTTAAAGATTATCTTTGCCAAATGGCGTATTTTTTGGAAAAGTTCACGCAAGTTGATCGCGAAAAACTTGAAAGCTATATCCCAGAAGAGATACGTAATGCTGGACCAACAAAGGCGCCAGAAATTGATCATCAGACTTTGCAGTTTAAAAACACATAACCAGACGCGTCAGTCGGATGGCCTTTACGCCGCTTCGCTATGTAAAGGCCACCGCTGCGCTCAGCGTTATGGGGCAAGGACATCAGTGCCCAGGAAAAGAGTAAGCTTATGTCATTACTAAAGAAATTCCTCGTTGTACTGGGCTTAGCCGGTGCAATTTCAGCTCATGCGGAAGATTCTAAGATCGTTGCGGATGTTAAGGCGTCGGCAGAGTGGATATCTCAAGCGCTATCAAGTTCTGGCTACAAAGCGGATTTTTCGCTTGAAAGCCTTAAAGAAATAGATCGTTTCTTTGAAGAGCATGCGCCCGACGGTGAACCCAAAGCGACCGGTCTTTTATCCGAAGATCTAGGGAGTCGTTTGTTTGCTATCGGTGGCTATATAGGTGAAGTAATTCGGCGCAACCAAGGTGGGGAGTGGCATGGTAATGATTCAGATCCCAATGCTGAAATCAATGTGGAGCTAAGGCTGCCAAATGGTAAAGCAATGTGGCCAATTCAAAGGGCTATGAAGCGGCTCAAGTCAGGTAAGGAAGAGGGGATCTATGCCTATGGGGCCGCGGCCATCAGCCCATAACCAAGGGCTGCAGCGGACCGCTTTTCCGGCGCGGTGCGCCTCCAAATCGGCCGTTGAGCCCAGGCGTTAGCTTTCAAGGATCGTATGCAGTCAAATTTAACTCTCGATGAAGTAAATCAAGAATTAGCAGAAGCTGATGTTGCAATTAGCGACTCTGAATTTGAAACTCTCAAAACGTGGGTTAAATGTAAAATCAAACCTGTGAAATGGAAGCAGAATCAATACGACTTTGAACATGAGTTTTGGGTCGTTGCTATTTTAAATGGCAGTTGCCTTTACTTTAACTTTGTAGAAGAAGGCTGGGGTTGGGGGAAATTCAGTATAAGTGGTTCCATTATTAAATATCATTGGGAGCAAGAAGAGTTATACGAAGCTTTTATCTGGCGTTACAAAGAACAAGTAATTGAAAGCTAACAAGTCATTAAAGCAGGACAAAAAACAGTTGGTTTTTGCTCGTGCCTCGCTTATTTTAACCAACTATTTTTAGCCTCTTAATGAGGCGTTATGCATCTGGAGCATCATGAGAATCCTGCGTGAACAAACAATCTGTGAATGGGTAGGTGTTGAGCCGCAAAAGCCTGAAGCAGGTACAAAATTGGGTGTCGCGCTCGGTACGCTGGGCTCTGGGCTAATCAATGGACTCCGGCATAAGCCGGAAAATGGTACGAACGGTTGGTATATCTGGTGCGGTGAAGTCATGTCACAAGATGACGACTTCTTTTCACCACTCCACGTCGAGCATATTCAAGCGTACTTGCCTGAGGTAATGGAGTATCTCGATTTGCCTCCTGGTTACCGTTTTCTCATTGATGGAAACAACTACGAAGATGTCTGGTATGAGGCCGAGTTGCTAAATGCATAACAATCGCAGGCACAGCGACGGCTTTTTCGTTGCGGCTTCGCCTCCACTACAAAGCCGCGCGTGCTGCGGGCGTTAGCCAGGAGAAGTTTTGACTGATACTTATTTCATACGGCATAGTTCTGCACTGGATGCCGATACAGAGACTTTGGAAGCACTTTGGAGCGAAAATCGGATTGCAATCCATTATCCCCATGATCTAAGTGGCACTTTCGAGGACGGTGATTCTCAGAGCCTGAATCCCAGTGACTAT